>NZ_CP150628.1:127500-2633465 GCF_056341105.1 Serpentinimonas sp. SMBJO2 | reverse complement strand
TTGGGCTCTTGCAGCCAGATGACACAGATCAGCCAACTGATGAAGGCGCCCGCAGCGATGATGAAGAAGAACTGCTGCGGCGTGACGTACATGAAGATGAACAGGTAGAACACCGCGCCGGCGTTGCCGTAGGCGCCGCACATGCCCGAGATCTGTCCGGTCACGCGCCGCTTGATCGAGGGAATGATGCCGAAGGTCGCCCCTTCTGCACCCTGAACGAAGACCGAGAACAGGATCGTGAAGCAAATGGCGATCACCAGCGGCCAGGTGCTGTCGAGCAGGCCCATCAGCACCGCACCGACGCCGATGCCGAACATGTAGGCGGACATGACGAAGCGCCGGTTGCCAAAGCGGTCCGAGACCAAGCCGCCCAGCGGGCGCGCCACCAGGTTGACGAAGGCGAAGGTCGAGGCCACCAGACCCGCCTGCACTGGCGACAGACCCCAGGTCATGAGGAAGAACATCGGCAGGATCGAGACCACGGCGATTTCGGCGCCGAAGTTGGCGAAGTAGGTCACGTGCAGCGCCGCCACCGACTTGTAGGGGTAGCGGTCGTCCTCGGGCACGCCGCGCTTGAGGATGGGCAGGTTGACACGCAAGATCTGCACCACCTGGTAAATGATGATGAGCGCGATGCCCAGGTAGAGCGCGTAGGCCAGGTTGTCGCCGATGAAGCCCGACAGATTGATGCGATAGACCACGATCGCCAGCACACCGGTCAGGAAGATGGTGAACAGGATGTGCAGCACCATGTCGCCATAAGACGACACTTCCAGCGCCGAGGCCTTGCGCGGCTTGCGCTGCGTGCCGGGCTTGGGGCCGTCGGTGATGGCGAACCAGTAGAACACGCCGTAGAGCGCCATGACCGTGCCCGACATGGCGATGGCGTAGCGCCAGCCGTCGTCGCCGCCGAACACGTACAGGGCGATCGAAGGGATGGTCAGCGCCGCACCGGCCGAGCCGAAGTTGCCCCAGCCGGCGTAGAAGCCCTCGGCAAAGCCGATGTCGCGCGGCTTGAACCACAGCGCCGTCATGTGGATGCCGATCACGAACGAGGCCCCGACGCAGGACATGACCAGACGCGAGACAAACAGCACCTCGCGGCTGTCGCCAAAGGCAAAGACGAAGGTCGGGATGGACATCACCACCAGCAGGGTCGAAAAAACCCGCCGTGGGCCCCAGCGGTCCAGCGCCATGCCCACGAAAACGCGCGCCAGGATGGTCAGCGCGACGTTGGCAATGGCAAAGACCTGAATGTCCTCGCGCGTCAGCCAGTCTTCGGACTGCAGCATCATGGCCGCCAGCGGCGCCATGTTGAACCAGACGTAGAAGGTCATGAAAAAGGCGATCCACGTCAGGTGGAGCGCCTTGATTTCAGGGTTTTTGTAGCGGAATAGGTCGGCGACTTGCATGATCCTATGGGGCTGCCGGGTTGTTGACCCTCAGACCTCTTGGGTTGGAATGATGAGCAGCGGGCACTGAACCCGGCGCGCCAGGAAGGCGCTGACGGTGCCGAAGGTCATGTGGTCGAGCTCGTCGAACAGCGCGTCGATGCGCCGCGCAATGAAGTTGCCGTCGGGCTTGTACGAGTGGCGCGCGATCACCAGCACATCGGGCCGGTGCTGCTCGGTGGCTTGCAGCAGCATCTTGCGTGCGTCGCCCTCGGCCACCAGCACGCGGGTGGCAAAGCCGGCCAAGGCCAGTTCGGCCGCGGCCGCTTCGGTGCCGGCTTTTTGCTCCTGGTATTGGGCGCTGAAGAACTCGTCGCCCGAGCTGGCGTTGCTGCCGGGCTCCTCGATCACCGTGACCAAGGTGACGCGGGGCAGTTCGCGCGCCATGACAAACATTTTTTTCACGGCCTCAAGCGCAATGCGGGCATTGCGTGAGTGGTCGTAGGCCAACATCACTTCCATAGGGTTCCCCTCGGGTTAAACCACGGCCATAACAGCGGCCGGGGTTGGGTATCAACTCTGCTGCTTTGTCAGGGTTTTGCCCATCCTTCCGATGGGCGCTCAGGGCGATGGCCTGAAGAACTAGGGCGGCCTGCCTGCAGCAGCGCCTGGCGGGGTTCGACTTGGCACGCACGCGCCGGCCCTGCGACGAGCGGGTGGCTTGAGGGCAGGGCAGGGCGCCCCGGCTTGCACACGCCCCCGTCGTAGCCCAACTGCGGGCGCTACACTGCGCACAGTCCGTGTCCGAGCGTGTGGGGGCAGGCCCCCGGTTCGGGACGGCCCAAAGCCAGCGCGAGCAGGCTGGTCGGCAAGGTGAAAGTTCGGGGCCTATTCCATGTACGTAAGCAAGATTGCACTCAAGGATATTCGCGGGTTCACAGACCTGAACTTCGACCTGAAGCGGCCGGATGGCAGCCATGCCGGCTGGACCGTTTTCACGGGTGACAATGGATCGGGCAAGAGCACGCTGCTCAAGGCAATCGCCATCGCTCTGACTGGAAAGGAAACCGCGCGATCCCTGCAGCCGAGCTTCCATCGTTGGATACGGGACGGGCAGCACGAAGCCAGCATCGAGTTGGGCATCGTGCCGGAGATCAACGACGACAGCTTCACCGGAGGGGGGCGCGTTACCGACAGGGAGTTTCCCGCCCGCATGGTGCTGAAAAACGGTCAGAAGGAGCCCAGCGTAGACGCGGCGAATCCGACGAACAGAAAGGGCTATTCGACGCCGCAAAGAACCCTCTGGTCGCAGGATTCCAGAGGATGGTTTTCTTGCGGCTATGGCCCCTTTCGCCGGGTGTTTGGCGCCTCCCCCGAGGCAACGCGCCAGATGGTGGCGCCGACCACCGAGCGCTACGTGACGATGTTCCAGGAGGCGGCATCGCTGGCCGAAGTCGATCAATGGCTGCGCACGCTGAGCCACAAGGCCCTGGAAGCAAGATCCGGAGCGAAAGAGCAACTGGATCTTGTTCTCGAGGTGCTGCGCGACGAACTGATGCCGAACCAGATCACCGTCGATCGCATCGATTCCGATGGCCTCTGGCTTAAAGACCGCAACGGGCTCCAGTTGTCCTGGAGCGAAATGAGCGACGGCTATCGGGCCGCTCTCGCCTTGCTGGCGGACGTCTTGCGGCACCTGATTGCGGTTTATGGCCTGGACGGCCTTACGGGCCGCGACGAGCAAAAAAAGCTCATCTTCAAGCGCAGCGGTGTCGTGCTGATCGACGAGATCGACGCGCACCTGCATCCCGAGTGGCAGCGCGAGATTGGCTTTTGGCTCAGGCGCCACTTCCCGCACATTCAGTTCATCGTCACCACGCACAGCCCGTTGATCTGCCAGGCCGCCAGTCCGAATGGCCTGTTCGTGCTTCCCGAGCCCGGCAGTGCGGACCAGCCCCGTGCGCTGAACCAGGACGAATACCACAAGGTGATCGCGTCGCGGCCAGATACGATCTTGTTGACACCGGCATTTGGATTGCAAAACACCCGCTCCCCCCAGGCCGTCGAGGCGCGGGCGCAATACGCCCGACTCAAGGCCAAGGAACGTTCAGGCGCTGCATTGAGCGCTGACGAACAGCGCAAGGTGACGCAACTGGAGTTGTTCGTGCGCAACGACGAGGCCTGTTGATCCATGCGCCGAGTTCACCGCACGGCGCTACCGGCCACGGCGCAGACCTATCTGGATCAACGCCGCCAGGCGACCATTGCTGCAAGAAACGTCGAGGGCGCATGGAAAACCGCGCGCCAGACGCAAAGGATGCGGGCCGTCCTTTGCGTCTTGCAAAAGATGGCAGGCGCGCGCGAGCGCTGCATGTATTGCGTCGATTCACACGGGAGCGACATAGAGCACTTCTGGCCGAAAAGCGCGTATCCGCAACGTGCTTTCGTGTGGTCGAACCTGTTGCTGTGCTGCACCGAATGCGGACGCTTCAAGGGCGACCAGTTCCCGCTGTCGCCAGCCGGAGAGCCCGCTCTGGTCGATCCAAGTGCAGAAGACCCATGGGAGCACCTCGATTTCGATCCGGACACGGGCAACCTCACCGCGCGTTACGACAGCGCCAGCGGCACCCCCTCGGCCAGAGGGGAATGCACGGTGCGGGTGCTGCAGTTGGACCGGCGCGAAGGCATGGCCGAGGGCTATCGAAGAACCTTCCGCCGGCTTGCTGCCTGCGTGTGGCAAGCCGTGTCTGCGGATGCCCTTGACGCCGCCAGCCTCGTTGCCTCCTTGCAGCAAGCCGATGACCATGGGCTGATGGCGTGGTGTTTCGGCCCGGTAGGTGCTGGCTTGCAACCGTTCGACGAGCTGCAGCGCAAAGCGCCGGATGTGTGGGAAGCGTGCAGGTCGGCAGCGGCCCAATGAACAGCCCAGGGTGGATATGAGCAACAAGCAGAAACTCGAACTGACGTGGATCGGCAAGGACAAGCGGCCCCGGCTGGAGCCGCGCATTCTGCTTGAAGACCCGAGCCTGTCGCATCACGCCAGGTTCAGAAACGCCGCCCGCCCTTTGGCGCAGGGGCCGGGGGCGACGGAGGACATTTACGACAACCGGCTGATCTTTGGCGACAACCTGCTGGCGCTCAAGGCGCTGGAAGCGGAGTTCGCGGGCCGGGTGAAGTGCGTGTTCATCGACCCGCCGTACAACACCGGCAGCGCGTTCACGCATTACGACGACGGGCTGGAGCATTCGATCTGGCTCGGGCTGATGCGCGACCGGCTGGAGATCATTCGGCGGCTGTTGGCGCACGAGGGTTCGTTGTGGATCACGATAGACGACAACGAGTGCCATTACCTCAAGGTTTTGTGCGATGAGGTGTTTGGACGGGCGAATTTTGCTGCTAACGTAATTTGGCAGAAGGTGTATAGCGAGCGAATGGATGCACGTGGTTTTAGTGTTTCCCACGATCACTTGCTCGTTTATCAGAAGTCGGACCGATTTTCCCCTCGTCAGTTGCCAAAAGATCAAAATACCGCCCAATTCGGATTTTTTGATGGCGCGGCCAATAAATACTACCGGCGGCGCTCTCTCAGGAAGGAGGGTTCCGAGTCAAGAAGGCAAGATAGGCCATCGATGTGGTATCCGATCCCGGCGCCGGATGGCTCAGAAACATGGCCAATAAAACCTGACGGGACAGAAGGACGCTGGCGCTGGAAAAAAGAAAACGTTCCAGCCAATCTGGATCAACTTGAGTTTATTAAGAAGGATGGCCGTTGGGAAATTTACGTAAAGCAGTATCTCGAAGAAAGCCCAACGCGACCCCCCGCGACGTTTTGGTCTAACGAAGATGTTGGCCACAACCACGAAGCGAAGCTGGAAGTACGGGTATTCAACAGTACTGACGTATTCAGCACTCCGAAACCAGAACGGCTCGTCAAACGAGTGTTGGAAATCGCCACCAACCCCGGCGACCTCGTCCTCGACTCCTTCGCCGGCTCCGGCACCACGGGCGCTGTAGCCCACAAAATGGGCCGCCGCTGGATCATGGTCGAGCTGGGTGAGCATTGCCACACGCACATCATTCCGCGCCTGAAGAAGGTGATCGACGGCGAAGACCAGGGCGGCATCAGTCAGGCGCTGAACTGGCGCGGCGGCGGCGGCTTTCGCTACTACCGGCTGGCGCCGACGCTGATCGTCAACGACCGCTGGGGCAACCCGATCATCAACCCGGCCTATAACGCGGCGATGCTGGCCGAGGCGCTGGCCAAGCTGGAAGGCTTTGCCTACGCGCCGTCGGAGTCGGACTGGTGGCAGCACGGACACTCCAGCGAGCGCGACTTTATTTTCGTCACCACGCAGAACCTCTCGCCGGCGCAGTTGCAGGCGCTGTCCGACGAAGTCGGCCCGCAGCGCAGCCTGCTGGTGTGCTGCTCGGCCTTCCACGGCGTGACGGCGCCCCAGGCAGCGCAGCGCTGGCCGAACCTGACGCTCAAGAAGATTCCGAAAATGGTGCTGGCCCGCTGCGAGTGGGGCCACGACGACTACAGCCTGAACGTGGCCAACCTGCCGCTGGCGCAACCCTCACCCCCAGCCGGCTTCGCCCCCCTCGCTTCGCTCTCCCCGGAGGGCGAGGGGAGCAAAAACACCCTCACCCCCAGGCTCTCTCCCAAGGGGCGAGGGGGACATGACAAACGCACCGCCGACCTGTTTGGCGACACGGCGGGGGAGGTGGCGTGATGGCGCAGAACCCCACGGTTCCCGAACCCGCCAAGGGTGGCGCAATTGTGCAGCGGCCTGCTGCACAAATGGCCGTGCAAGGCGAGTTTTTGCTTTACCAGACGGAAGATGCGCAGACCCGAGTGCAGGTGCGTTTTCAGGATGGCGGTATCTGGCTTACGCAGGCGCAATTGGCAGAGTTGTATCAATGTTCATCGCAGAACATCACACAGCATATCCGCGCCGTCTACGAGTCCGGGGAGTTGGTGGAACAGGCAACCTGTAAGCCGTACTTACAAGTTCGCCAGGAGCGCGGACGGCAGGTCAGCCGCAGCCTCAAGCACTACAACCTGGAAATGGTGCTGGCAGTGGGCTACCGGGCGAAGTCGCATCGAGGCACGCAATTCCGCCGCTGGGCCACGGAGCAGCTCAAGACCTACTTGTCCAAGGGGGTTTTGCTCGACGACGAGCGCTTCAAGCGGGGCGATGACGCTGAGTATTTTGAAGAGCTGCTCGCACGCATCCGTGATATCCGTTCCTCGGAAAAGGTGTTCTGGTGCAAGGTGCTGGACATCTACGCCACCAGCGTGGACTACGACCCGCACACGGAGACCTCGCAGCAGTTCTTTGCCACGGTGCAGAACAAGATGCACTGGGCCGCGCACGGCCATACCGCAGCGGAACTGATCGTGCAGCGGGTGGACGCGCAAGCACCGAACATGGGTTTGACGAATTGGACCGGGGCCAGTAAAGGCGCGCCGGTACGCAAAGCGGATGTGGGCATTGCCAAGAACTATCTGAACGCCGAAGAGCTGGACACACTCAACCGTATCGTCAGCGCGTACATTGAAGTGGCGGAGCTACAGGCACAGGCGCGGCAACCGATGACCATGCGTGACTGGGCGGGGGAGCTGGACAACTTCCTGCGGATGACGCGCAAGGACATACTGACCCACGCCGGCAAGGTAACTGCCGAAGCCGCCTTGGCGAAGGCTCAGGCGGCGTATGCCGCGTATCGGGCCCGCATTCGCGATCTTCCGTCTCTGGTTGACAAAGATTTTGAGGATGCCATCGCGCAACCCGTCAAGCAGCTTGCAAAAAGCCGGAACGCATTGCCGAACCAGAGGAAAGGGAAGCAAGCATGAACGCCCGCGTGCAACACCACATCAGCGGCCGCCTGTCGCTGCGCCCGCCGCAGGCCGAGTCGCTGGTCCGCCTGGCGCGCGCCATCGACGCCGCGCCCGATCTGTTGGGCCACGAGCGCGACGTCACGGCCATTCTTTCCACCTTGCAGGCCGAGTTCCCCACCTTGCAGGACTTCGAGCGCGAGTTCCCTTCGCTTTGCTTCGCGCTGGCCACCGGCGTGGGCAAGACGCGCCTGATGGGCGCCTTCATCGCCTACCTGCATCTGGCGCACGGCATCAACAATTTCTTCGTGCTCGCGCCCAACCTGACGATCTACAACAAGCTGATCGCGGACTTCACGCGCAACACGCCCAAGTACGTGTTCAAGGGGCTGGCCGAGTTTGCGCAAGCCACGCCGCTGATCATCACCGGCGACAACTACGACCAGACCGGCGCGGCGGTGGACGAGCAAGCGCAGGGTTTCGCCCACGATGTGCGCATCAACATCTTCAACATCGCCAAGATCAACGCCGAGGTGCGCGCGGGCCGGGAGCCGCGCATCAAGCGCATGCGCGAGGTCTTGGGCGACAGCTACTTCAACCATCTGGCGAATCTGCCCGATCTGGTGCTGCTGATGGACGAATCGCACCGCTACCGCGCCAGCGCGGGCGTGCGCGCCATCCACGAGCTCAAGCCGCTGTTGGGCCTGGAGCTGACGGCCACGCCCTTCGTCGAGTCCAGCAAAGGGCCGCAGCCGTTCAGGAACGTGGTGATGGACTACCCGTTGGCGCGGGCGATGGAGGATGGCTTCGTCAAGGAGCCCGCCGTGGTGACCCAGCGCAACTTCGACGCCAAGGCGCACACGCCGGAGGAGATCGAGAAAACCAAACTGGAAGACGGCGTGCGCCTGCACGAGACCACCAAGGTCGAACTGCTCACCTACGCCCGCGAGCACGGCGTCAAGCCGGTCAAGCCCTTCATGCTGGTCATCGCGCGCGACACCACGCACGCGGGGCAGCTTTTGGCGCTGCTGGAGTCGGAAGCCTTCTACGAGGGGCGCTACCGGGGCAAGGTGATCCAGGTCGACTCCAGCCGCACCGGCACCGAAGAGGAAGCGATGATCGCGCGCCTGCTGGCGGTGGAAAGCGTGATTGAACCGACCGAGATCGTAATTCACGTCAACATGCTCAAGGAGGGCTGGGACGTGAGCAACCTCTACACCCTCGTGCCGCTGCGCGCCGCCCACGCGCGCACGCTGATCGAGCAGAGCATCGGCCGCGGTCTGCGCCTGCCCTATGGCAAGCGCACGGGTGTGGCAGCGGTGGACCGGCTCAACATCGTCGCGCACGACAAGTTTCAGGAGATCATCGACGAGGCCAACCGCGGCGACTCGCCGCTGCGCCTGCAGCAGCTCGTCCTCGAGGCACCTTCTGCCTTCGACCGGACGGTGAGTGTGCAGGTCGAGTCCGGCCTGATGTCCCGCCTTGGACTCACGAGCGGGCTCGCTGCCCGCTCCCCAACCCCTCTGCCTCGGAGCGATGGGCTGCTTGCTTGGCTCCCCGCTCCCGCGGGCGGGGCGAGCGTAGCGAGGGGGGCGGAGCCGGCCGGAGGCGAGGGCGAAGTGCCGCTGTTTGGCACCGAGGCCGAGCAGCAGGCCGCGCGCGTGGTCATGGAGGTGATCGGCCAGTACGAGCTCAGGCCCGACCTGGCGCCCACCAGCAGCGCGCTGCTCAAGCCCGAGGTACGCAAGGCCATTCAGGCCGAGGTCGCGCAACGCTTGCAGCCCTTGCAAGGCGAGCTGCTGGCGGGCGTGGACGAATCGGCGCCGGCGCTGGACTTGTCGGCCGTGGTGGCGCAGACCACCGAGACCGTGGTGCAGCAGACCATCGCCATTCCGCGCATTGCCGTGCTGCCGACGGGTGAGGTCAGGACCGGCTTTCACCCCTTCAAGCTGGATGTAAGCCAGCTCCACCTCCAGCCGGGGAGCCGCGAGATCGTCGGGCAGGTGCTGCGCACCCACGAGCAGTTCACCCTGGTGGCTGCACACGGCCTGCAGGAGCAGCGCCCGGAAGACGGCCTCGTCCAGGCCCTGCTGGACTTCGACGACATCGACTACCTCACCCACGCCGACCTGCTCTACGACCTGGCGGGCCAGATGGTGCGGCACTTGCACAGCTACCTTTCGCCGGCTGATGCGCTTAGCGTGCTGGAGCGCGATCGGCGCTTGATGGCGCGCGCCATCCACGCGCAGATGATGGCGCACTTCTGGCAGGAGGCGACCGGCTACGAGGTGCAGGTGAGCCGCGGCTACACGGCGCTCAAGCCCTGCCACTACACCGCCACGGCAGGCGAAGCGCCGCACCACGTGCGCGAAACGGTGCAGGATGTGGGCCGCATCAAGCAGATGCTGTTCGGCGGCTTCACGAAGTGCCTGTACCCGCTGCAAAAGTTCGACTCGGACGCCGAGCGCCGCTTCGCCGTCATCCTCGAACGCGACGCCCGCAAGTGGTTCAAACCCGCCAAGGGGCAGTTCCAGATCCACTACCGGCTCGGTGCCGAGCAGCCCGAATACGTGCCAGACTTCGTGGCCGAGCTGGATGCCTGCATCCTGTTGGTCGAGACCAAAAAACGCGCCGACCTGCAGTCGGCTGAAGTCGTGGCCAAGGCAGCCGCAGCGCTGCGCTGGTGCCAGCACGCGTGCGATCACGCCGCCAACGTAGGCACCAAACCCTGGAAGTACCTGCTGGTGCCCCACGACGAGATTGAAGAATCGAGGCGGCTCACGGATTACCTGCGTTTTGAGCTCAGGGCGCGCGCCGCTTGACGGTGTCGACGCCGCGCACTTCGGTCCAGTACATCCAGATCAGCGACACCCAGACCACGCCGAACAGCAGCATGAAGGCGGTGGAGCGGATGCCGGTCAAGTCCATCAGGATGCCGAACATGATCGGCAGCAGGAACGCGGCCAGCGCGCCCATCATGGCCACCATGCCCAGCACCACGCCCATGTTCTGCGGGTAGTCGTCGGAGCAGTATTTGAACACCGAAGCCTTGCCGAAGGCCGAGGCGATGCCGAGCACGAACAGCAGGATGGTGAAGGTCCAGATGTTGTGCGCGAGCGTGAAGGTGATCGGGCCTTCGGCGCCCTGGATGGTGTAGGTGGTGGCCGGGTAAGAGAGCAGGAACAGGCAGATCCAGCTCACCCACAGCACCCACCAGGTGACCTTGTGCGCGCCGTATTTGTCCGACAGCCAGCCGCCGACGGCGCGCAAGATGCCGCCCGGCAGCGAAAACGCCGCCGCCAGCAGCGCCGCGGTCTGAATGCTGAGGCCAAACTCGCCGATGTAGTACTGCGTCATCCACAGGGCCAGCGCGACGTAGGCACCGAAGACGATGGAGTAGTACTGGCAGTAGCGCCAGACTTGCGGGTCGCGCATCACCGCCAGTTGTTCGCGCCAGGTGACTTGGGTGTCGAGGTGCTTGGGGTCGTGGTAGGTGGTGAACCAGAACAGCACCGCCATGAGCAGCATCGAGATCGCGTACACCTGCGGCACCACGGCCCAGCCGTAGGCCACCAGCAGCGCCGGGGCGACGAACTTGGTCACCGCAGCACCGACGTTGCCAACGCCAAACAGGCCCATGGCAAAGCCCTGGTTTTGCTTGTCGAACCAGCGCGCGACGTAGGGCGCGCCCACCGCTACCGAGCCGCCGGCCGCACCGACGAACAGGCCCAGCACGAGGAAGTGCCAGAACTCACTGGCATAGCTGATGAGCCAGATCGGCACCACCGTGCTGAGCATGAGGATGAAGAACACGATGCGCCCGCCGTAGCGATCGGTCCACATGCCCACCGGCAGGCGCAGCAACGCGCCGGTGAGCACCGGCATCGAAACCAGCAGGCCGAACTCGGTTGCGCTCAGGCCCAGCTCGCGCTTGATCGGCACGCCGATGACGCCAAACATGGTCCAGACCATGAAGCAGACGGTGAAGGCGAGGGTGCTGGCGGCGAGCAGCGAGATTTGTTTGCGTCTTAGTGTTGTCATGGCGGCCTGCTGGGGGTGGTGGTAGGGGGTACAGCAGGTTTGACTCTAGCCGCGCACCCGCTGCAGCGCCATCCTGCAACGGTAGGTGGGTACACCCTGCGCAAGGCGGGTGCGCGCGCTGGCGCATCCGCCCAAAGGCGTAGGGGCGTCAGGGGCGTCGGTAGGGGGGGCTGAGCGCGGTCTAGCTCAGGCCGCGTTCGCTGGCGTAGACGGCGGCGTGGACGCGGTTGCTCAGGTTGAGCTTGCGCAGGATGTGCTGGACGTGGATCTTGACCGTGGTTTCGGCGATGCCCAGCGCGCGTGCGATGTGCTTGTTGCTGTCGCCCTTGGCGATCAGGCGCAGGATTTCGCCCTCGCGCGGCGACAGGGTGTGGATCGGGTCTTTGGGGTTGAGGGCGTGCAGCGCCTGGCTGCGCGCCGCCACCGGCGCGGTGGCAGTGGCCGGGTTGGCTGGTGGAGCGGCGGGGGTGTTGGAGGTGTCGGGGGGGTGGCGCAAAAGCCCGACCAGTTTGCCCATCATCTCGGGGCTGATGACCGAGTCGCCGTCCCAGACGCGCTGGATCGAGTCGCACAGGGCGTCGGTGTTGATGGTCTTGACCAGGTAGCCGTCGGCACCGGCGCGCAGCCCGGCGGCCAGGTCTTCGACGTTTTCGCTCACCGTCAGCATGAGCACGCGCACGCCCGGCTGGGTGCGCTTGAGGTCGGCAATGGCCTGCACCCCGAGCACGCCCGGCATGTGGTTGTCGAGCAAGACCAGATCGGGGCGCTGCTGGCCCAGCACCTGCAGGGCTTGCGAGGCGTCGGCGGCCTCGCCCACGACTTCAAAGCGCGCATCCTGCGCCAGCAGCGCGATCAGGCCGCGTCTGAACAGGTTGTGGTCATCGACCACCAGCAGGCGGATAGGCGGTGTAGGGGCGGAGTTCATGCGGCGTTGCTTTGCGTGGCGGTTGGGAGTTCGAGGCAAACTTCGGTGCCGTGCGCCGGGCGCGATTCGATCTGCACCCGGGCACCGATGCGCTCGGCGCGTTCGCGCATGATATGCAAACCGACGTGGGTGTCGTCGGCAGCGGGGGGTTGGGGCTCGAAGCCGCAACCGTCGTCGCGCACCTTGAAGCGCCACACCGGGCCGCGCTCGACGCTGAGCCAGACCCGGCTGGCATGCGCGTGCTTGCGCACGTTCGACAAGGCTTCTTGCAGCACGTGCAGCACCTGCAACTGCACGTCGGAGGGCAGCTCGATCGCTTGTCCCTGCAGGTCGAGCTCGGTTTTGATGCCGCTCTGGTGTTCGAACTTGCTCAGGGTGGCGCGCAGGGCCTGCGCCATGTCGTCGCTGTTGGTGCGGGTGCGAAAGTGCACCAGCAGCTCGCGCACGTCGCCGGTGCTCTCGCGCACGCCGGCGTCGATTTCGGCCAGGGTTTGCTCGACCTGCTGCGCGTCGGCGAGCTGCAAGGCCTGGCGCAGCAGCGCAATCTGGATTTTCAGGAAGGCCAGCGACTGCGCGATCGAGTCGTGCAGCTCGCGCGCCAGCAGGGTGCGCTCCTCGCTCACCGCCGCTTCGCGCAGCAAGGCGGTGTTGCGCAGGTGTTCGAGGGCGGCGGCCAGTTGGCTGGCCAAGGCTTCGTAGAGCGCGCGGTCGGCCTCGGTCAGGGTGATCGGGTGGCGAAAGAACAGGTCGATTTCGCCCAGCAAACGCTCCTGGACCCGAATCGGTACCGTGATCAGGCTGACAAAGCCGGCTTTGGCGCAGTTGCCCAGGCGCGCGTCGGTGGCGCTGACTATGGGTATCACGCGCGTGCGCGCCTGCTCGGGCAACTGGCCGCAGGCGCAGGCGCCGGCCTCGATGCAGTGTTCGCCCTCGACCAGTTCGGTCGGCAGGGCCTCGCTGCCCAGCATCAGGTAGCGCTGGTTGGCTGGGTCGGTCCAGCGTATGGCCAGGCCATCGGCCTGGCTGAAGGCGCGCACGCGCTGGGCAAAACCGCGCGTGATTTCGTCCATCGAGCGGGCGTCGATCAGAAAGCTGCTGACCTCGTACAACACGCGCAGGCGCTCACGCTCGGCACGCAGGTCGCGCGTCTTGTTTTCAACCTGGCGCTCCAGCCCCTGGTAGAGCTCGCCCAAGGTCTGGGTCATGTGGTTGAAGCCGGTGGCAAGTTGGTTGAACTCGTCGTGTGCCTCTGGCTGGATGCGCGCGCCGAACTCGCCCGCTTGCACCCGGTTCTGGGCCTCGATCAGGCGGCGCACCGGGAAGGCGACGTACAAATGCCCCATGTAGAGCGCCAGGATGGCCCCAGCGACCGCCAGCGCCATCATCACGAACTGAAACAGCGTCAAGAGGGCGCCAAAGCGCACCAACACGCGTTCGATCGCCAGCACCAGCAGGTCCACCTCATCGACGAAGGCATCGACCTCGGCGACCAACGGCCCATGGCCGAGCGCTGGGCCGTAGGCGCCCGACAGCACCGGGCGCAGTTGCAGCCAGGAGGTTCGCAGGGCTTCAAACTTGGCTCGGGTGGCTGCGTTCCAGGGCAAGAGCAGGGGGCGTTGCGGGTCGCCCCGGCGCAGCAGCTCGAGGCTGTGCTCGAACTCCTGCACCAGCGCGGCGCGCGCCTGCAGGTCGTGCTGCGCCAGTTCGGCGCTCAGCAGGCGCCAGGCTTGCATGCGCAAGCGCCCGGCCTCGTTCACGGCGGCGGCGCCGCCGTCGAGCTTGCGCGTGACCCACATGGTGGAGGCGATGGAGACCAGCGCCAAACCCAGCAGTGCCAGGCCCAGCACCAAAAACTGGGTCGATAGTCGGCGTTTGGGCATCATGGGGGCGTACTCGGGGGCTATTGTCGTTCTTTGTACCCCGCACTGGCGTAGTTCGAAAGAACTAGGGGTTATCCCGCTGCATCCTCCCCTTGCGCGGCGGTGGCCCGACCGCAGAAGGATGGCGCGGTGCGGCAGCAGGCGCCATGATGGCACACGATGCACACCGGTCTTTTGCCATGAACGAGCCGCCTGCCGTTGCGCCAGCGCGCTGGAGTTGGCGCGCCCTGTATTGGGCGCCGCACCGGCTGGCCTTTGCGCTGGCGTGTGCGTTGCTGATGTTGTCGAGCCTGTGGTGGCTCAATGTGCAGCTGGCGCGCAGCGCCTGGCTGCCCGAGGCGCTGGTGTGGCCGCTGGTCTGGTACCCGACTCTGGTCCATGGCGCGGTCATGACCTACGGCTTTGTGCCGCTGTTCTTTCTCGGTTTTCTGTACACCGCTGGGCCGCGCTGGCTCGGCATCGAGGGGCCGACGGCGCGCCAGATCGCGCCCGGGCTGTGGCTGCAGGGGCTGGGGTGGTGTGGGTGGCTGCTGGGAGCGCAACTGGGCGGCACGGTTGCCTTGGTTGGGGGTGCCGTGGCGTGGCTGGGGCTGTGCGTCGGCCTGTGGCATTTGCTCGCCATGCTGCGCCAAAGCCGGGTGGCCGATCAGGTGCACGCGCGCGTGATCGCTGGGGCCTGGGGCTTGGGGCTGCTGTGCCTGGCCGGTATGTTGCTGGCGCTGGCTTGGGACCAGCCCTCGCTGGCGCGGGCGTGGCTGACCAGCGGTTTGTGGGGTTTTGTGGTGGTGGTCTATGTGACGGTGGCGCACCGCATGATCCCGTTCTTCACCTCCAGCGCCTTGCCCATGATCAGCATCTGGCGCCCGCTCTGGGTGCTGCTGTTTTTGCTGCTGGCGATCGCCCTGCGTTTGCTCATGGTCTGGGTCGAGTGGCTGGAGTGGGAGCTGCGCCTGTGGGCGGCGTTGGGCAGCTTCTGGTTGTTGGTTTCGGGCATGGTGCTGCTCGGGCTGGCCTTTGTCTGGGGGCTGGTGCAGAGCCTGCGCATTCGGCTGCTGGCGATGCTGCACATCGGTTTTTTGTGGCTCGGGCTGGCGTTTCTGATCGATTCGATCGGCCACTTCTGGATGCTGCTCTCGGGCGATGCGCCTTGGACGCTGGGCGCCATGCACGCCATCACCATGGGTTTCATGGGTTCGCTGCTGCTGGCGATGGTGACCCGGGTCTCGTGCGGGCACAGCGGGCGCATTCTGGTGGCCGACCAGCTGGTGTGGAGCCTGTTTTGGCTGCTGCAGTTGGCCACGGTGCTGCGGGTGGTCTCGGACCTGGTCGATCTGCGCTACCTGCTGGGCCTGACGCTGGCCGCGGCGCTGCTCTGGACGCTGGCGCTGCTGCCGTGGGCGCTGCGCATGCTGCGCTGGTACGGCTTGCCGCGGGTCGATGGGCGGCGAGGATGAGAGCCAGTGCTCAGGCCCGCCGCCCCCGCAAACCACGGTGGCGGCCTGATCCCGCGGTTACACTCAAGCGCCGCGCCAGCAGCTGCACGCCGTGCAGTGGCGGGCGCACGCGTGGCGCCCCAAAGGGCGCCCGCTTGATCAACGGCCCGCGGCGAGGCGCTGTCAATGGATGTATTGCTCGAATTTTTCCAGACCTTTCTGACCCAGTTCCAAACTCCCACGCTGGCGTTTTTGCTGGGGGGGATGTTGGCGGCGGCATTGGGCAGCAAGCTCGACATTCCGGATGCGATCTACCGCTTCTGCGTCTTCATGCTGCTGATGCGCATCGGCATTCAGGGCGGCATGGAAATACGCGGCGGCGACATCGGCGCCATGCTGTTGCCGGCCTTGTTCAGCGCGTTGATCGGCATGACGATCGTGGTCTTGGGCTGGTTGACCCTGGCGCGCATGAATGGTGTGAAAAAAGACGATGCCTTGGCCACTGCCGGCCTGTTTGGCGCCGTCAGCGCCTCTACCATGGCAGCGGCCATGTTCATGCTCGAAGACGAAGGCATATATTTCGAAGCCTGGGTGCCGGCTTTGTATCCGTTCATGGATATCCCGGCGCTGGTGCTGGCCATCGTATTGGCCAATCTGTACTTGAGCAAGAAAGACCGCGCCACCACCAAGCGGGTAGCGATTTGGCCCATCGTCAAGGAAAGCCTGCAAGGCCCGGCGCTATCGGCCATGCTGCTGGGTGTGGCGATCGGCCTGTTTACGCGCCCCGAGGCGGTGTTTGAAGGCTTTTACGACCTGCTGTTTCGCGGCCTGTTGACGGTGCTGATGATCACCATGGGCATAGAAGCCTATCAGCGTCTGAACGAATTGCGCAAGGTCGCGCATTGGTACATTGCCTATGCCCTGGTGATGCCGATCGTGCACGGTTTGATTGCATTTGGTCTGGGCTACGTGGCGCATGTGTGGGTGGGCTTCAGCCCCGGTGGCGTGATCCTGCTGGCGATCATCGCTGCGTCCAGTTCCGACATCTCGGGTCCGCCGACGCTGCGCGCGGGCATCCCCACGGCCAACCCGTCCTCGTACATCGGCTCGTCAACCGGCATCGGCACGCCGGTGGCGATCGCCATCTGCATCCCGCTGTTCCTGATCCTCGGGCGCTGGGTTTTTGATCTATGATGCGTGCATTTGAGGGCGCGGCGATGCTGAACAAGGCCAAAAAGGTGGTGGTCACCGCAAAGATTTTGCTTGACAAGGTGGTGGCGCGGCCCCACCAGTACTGATGGGCGATTTCGTCTGACCGGGGTCCAGTGCCCGGTTCCGGACCAAGGCAGCTCGATGCATGACCGTACCCCAAGCGAACCTGGGCACTGGGCCCAGGCCCTGATACAGGGCCGGCAAAGCACCTCGCCACGGCGCCTGTGTGCGCCCGGGCCCGATGCGGCGCAGCAACAACTGATACTGGCGGCGGCGGGAGCTGCGCCCGATCATGGGCGCATCCTGCCGTGGCGCCTGATCGAGGTGCCGCTGGCGCAGCGCGCGCGCCTGGGGGCGGCATTTGCGGCGGCCTTGCTGGAGCGCGACCCCCAAGCCAGTGCCGAACAACTGGCGCAGGCCGCCGACAAGGCGCAGCGCGCGCCCTGGCTGCTGCTGGCGCTGCTGCGCCTGAATGCTGCGGGGGCAGAGGTTGCAGCAACCTCAACCATCCCCGACCACGAGCGCCTGCTGTCGGCCGGGGCGGCGTTGCAAAACATGCTGCTGCAAGCCAGCGCGCTGGGCTTGGGCTCGAGCCTGACCAGCGGCCAGGCGCTGCAATCGGGCCCGCTGCGGCGCTTGTTTGGCCTGGCCGACGACGAGCTGGCGCTGTGCTTCGTCAACATAGGCCATGTGCAACAGCCACGGGCGCAGCGCGAACGGCCCGCCGTGGAGGCTTACTTCAGCCGCTTGGCTGAGCCTGCTTCAACCTGATGCGCTGCAATGACTTTGGCCCCTGAAGCAAGCTGGCCCGTGACGGCCTTGGTGCTGGCCGGTGGGCGCGGCAGCCGCATGGGCGGGGTGGACAAGGGGCTGGTGCGCCTGCAGGGGGTGCCGCTGGTGCAGTGGGCGGTGCAGCGCCTGCGCGCGCAGGTCACCGATGCCGCCGATGCGGGCGTCGCTCCGCTGCAACTGGCGCTCAATGCCAACCGCGAATGGGCCGACTACGCCGCCTTCGGGCTGCCGGTGTGGCCGGATCCGGTGGGGCATTTTGCCGGCCCTTTGGCGGGTTTTGCCGCCGGTTTGCAGCACTGCCACACGCCTTTGCTGCTCACGGTGCCCTGCGACGTGCCGCTGTTTCCGCTCGATCTGCTGCGGCGCCTGCGCCACGCCCTGCTGCAGCAACAGGCCGACATGGCGCTCGCCGCCGCACCCGACGAGTGCGGGACCCTGCGCTGGCAACCGGTTTTCAGTCTGCTTCGCGCCAGTCTGCGTCCCAGCCTGCTCGATTACATCGCCCAAGGGGGGGCCAAGGTGCAGGCTTGGGCGCGCACGCAGCGCTGCGCCGTGGTGCCCTTCGATGCCCCCACCGACGATCCACTGGCTTTTCGCAACCTCAATACGCCGCAGCAGCTGCGCGAGTTGGAGGCGCAGCTGGCCGCGCTCGGCGCGGGGGCCGGCCTGCCTTTGGACCCACTGGCGGCACCGCATCCGGCGCCGGGGTGATCAGCGCCACGGCAGGGCCTGCACGCGCACCAGTTCTTCGACCTGGCGCAGCCGCGCATCGATGATCGACTGCTCGATGTGATCGGCCGCAGCACCCGCAGCCTGCCCCAGCCGGCGGGCGGCGCGCAGCCGCTCCAGGGCACCGGGGGCGTCGAGCAGGGCCAGCCGGGCTTCGGCCTCGGCGCGGGCGGCGCGCACCGGCTGCTGCTGCGCCAGATGCAGCCCGGCCAGGGTTTGCCAGGCCAAGGCGTCGTTGGGGTGCAGGCTGGTGCGCGTCTGCAGGCGCGCGATCGCCAGCCGCTGCAGTGCGGCGCCGTGCTGCAAGCTGGCCTGGGCCCCGAGCAGCAGCGCGGCGCGGTGCTCGGATTGCAGCGCGGCTTGCAGCAGGGCGCCGAGCAGTTGCTGCTGTGCCAGCGGCAGCGCTGGCGGCGGCAGCAGCAGCAACAGCTCGAGTTGCAGCCAGCGCAGCAGCTCGTGGGTGCTGGGGTCGGTGGGGGCGAGCGCCTGCAGCCGCTGCAAGCCGTGCAGCGCCAGCGCCGGTTCGCGCAGCCGCGCCGCGGCCAGGGTGGCGGCGTAGAGGCGGCCCAGTTCCCCACTCTCCAGGGCCGTGGGCAAGGGGCTGGCCGCCGGCCCGGCGCCGGGCGCGCGCAGGGTGGCGGCCAAGGCCTGCAGCCGGTCGCTGCCGGTTTCCGACAGCACGCGCGCCCGCGCGGCCATCAGCGCGTGCACCGGCGCCGCCACCGGGCTTTGGGCTTGGCGCGCCGGCCCCAGTTCGTGCAGCCGCGCCTCGATGTCGGCGCTGCGCTCGGCGGTCATGGGGTGGGTGCGCAGGTAGGGGAAGGAGCCGCCGTCGTTGAGCCGCGCAGCGGCTTGCAGCTTGTCGAACAGGGTGACGAAACCGCGGCCATCGAAACCGGCTTCGGCCATGATGTCCAGCCCCACGCGGTCGGCCTCGCGCTCCATGTCGCGTGAAAACGCGAGCTGCCCTTGCAGCGCCATCGCCTGCCCGCCCGCCACGGCGGCGCTGGCGACGTCGGCGTTGCGCGCGGCGTTGGCGGCCAGCGCACCCAGAATCATGGCCCCGATGACCCACGGCGTTTGCTGCTGGCCGTGCTCGATGCGGCGCGCGATGTGGCGCTGCGACACGTGCGCCAGCTCGTGCGCCAGCACGGCGGCGATTTCGTCGGCGCTGGTGCTGATGGCCAGCAGCCCCAGATGCAGGCCCAGGTAGCCACCGGGCAGGGCGAAGGCGTTGACGCTGCGCTCGCGGCTGAGCAGCAGCTCCCAGGCAAAGCGCTCGGCCAGTTCGGGCGAGACCTCGCCGCGGCGCTGGGCCGCCTGCATCAGCGGCTGCCAGATCGCTTGCAGGTAGCCGTGCAGCAGCGGGTCGTCGATGAAGTCGGGGCTGCGGTAGAGCGTGCGCGCGATCTCGTCGCCCAGGCGCCGCTCCTGCGCCAACGACAGCGCGCTGGCGCCGCCCAAGGCGGGCAGGCTGGGTGTGGCCGCCGCAGCGGGTGGCGCGCTGGCGAGCAGCATCGGCACCGTCAGCCCCAGGGCCAGCAACCAGGGGCGGGCGCGGTGCAACAGGTTCGGTCTCATGGCCGTATGATGCCAGCTTGGCGCAAAAGTGCGTTCAACCCGCCGTCGCCCGCCCTCCAGGTGCCCCCACAACCACCCCTTGCAGCCAGAAAATGCCCGAGCCACTCACCCATTTCGATTCCCAAGGTCAGGCCCACATGGTCGATGTCGGGGCCAAACCGGCCAGCCACCGCGTGGCGGTGGCCCAGGGCCTGATCCGGCTCGAAGCGGCCACCTTGGGGCTGATCGAGGCCGGCAGCGCCAAAAAGGGCGATGTGCTGGGCGTGGCGCGGCTGGCCGGGATCATGGCGGCCAAAAAGACCAGCGACCTGATCCCGCTGTGCCACCCAGTGGCCCTGACCCGGGTGGCGCTGGAATTTGAGTTGCAGCCCAGCCCCCCGGCCGTGCGCTGCACCGCCCGCGCCGAGACCGTGGGCCCCACCGGAGTCGAGATGGAAGCGCTCACCGCCGTGCAAGTGGCGCTGCTGACGATCTACGACATGTGCAAGGCGGTGGACCGGGGCATGGAGATCAGCGGCGTGCGCCTGCTGCATAAAGCCGGCGGGCGCTCGGGCGACTACCGGGCCCCAGACCGGCCCGACACAGAGGCTCAGTAGCCAAACACCCCGCGCCCGCTCTTGCGGCCCAGGCGGCCGGCGGCCACCAGTTCCTTGAGCAGCGGGCAGGGGCGGTATTTGCTGTCGTTGAACTCGGTCACGAAGACGTTCATCACCGCCAGGCAGACGTCGAGCCCGATCAGGTCGGCCAGCGCCAGCGGGCCGATGGGGTGGTTGCAGCCCAGCTTCATGCCGGCGTCGATGTCTTCGGCGCTGGCCAGCCCCTCGGCGAGCACGAAAAAGGCCTCGTTGATCATCGGGATCAGCACCCGGTTGACGACAAAACCGGGCGCATTCTTGACCGTGATCGGCGTTTTGCCGAGCTTGAGCGCGAGCGCATGCACGGCGGCGTGGGTGGCGTCGCTGGTCTGCAGGCCACGGATGAGCTCGACCAGCGCCATCATCGGCACCGGGTTGAAAAAGTGCATGCCGATGAAGCGCTCGGGTCGCCCGCTCAGGGCCGCCAGCTGGGTGATGCTGATCGAGCTGGTGTTGGTGGCGACCACGGTCTCGGGCGGCAGCAGCGCGTCGAGCTGGCGCAGGATACCGAGCTTGAGCTCGAGGTTTTCGGTGGCGGCCTCGATCACCAGCTGCGCCCCTTGCAGCGCGGCGTAGTCGGTGCCGACCCGGATGCGCGCCAGCGCGGCGTCTCTGTCGGCGGCGCTGATCTTGTCTTTTTTCAGCAGGCGCTCGAGGCTGCCGGTGACGGCGGCCAGGCCCTTTTGCACCGCAGCGGCGTTGATGTCAACCATCACGACCGCGACGCCGTTGAGCGCGCAGACCTGCGCGATGCCGTGGCCCATGGTGCCGGCGCCAAGGATGCCGACGGTTTGGATTTCGCTCATGTGTGCTCTCCTGAAGGGTGGAATTAGGCAGATGGGAACAGGGTCATTATGCCGTTGCGCGCGCCCCGAACATGACCATTCGGTGGCGCCAGCGCGTCCCCTTGGCGCCCTGCCGTGCACCCAAAACCAAAGCCCCGAGGACGGTGACGCACCCGGGGCTTTGGGGCCACCTCACCAAGGCCTGGACATCATCCGGCCTGAGTGGGGAGCAGAGCGGTGCCGGTCAGGCCACCGACGATCAGGCAGCCGATTTGCTGGAACGGGCAGCCGGTTTGGCGCTGGCAGCGGCGGTGCTGGTGACGGCGTTGAAGTTGGCTTCGGCCAGCTCGGTGGCTTGCTTGACGGCTTTTTGCACCGATTCCATGGCGGCGCTGGCGGTCGAGACGGCGCTTTTCACGGCAGCCACGGCCGACTCCGAACCCTGGGGCGCGTTTTTCACGGCGCTGTCCACAGCGGCGACGAACTGCTTTTGCGCGTCCGAGGCCTGGGCTTCGGCGACTTTGCTCAGCTCGGCGCCCATGCCGGTGGCGATTTCGTACAGGTGGCGGCTGTAGGAAGCGGCTTTTTCGGCCAGGGGTTGCAGCGCGGCGCTTTGCAGAGCGACCACGTCTTGCAGGTCTTTGGCACCCAGCACGGCTTGGGCGTGGCTGGCGCTTTCCGACAGCGAAGCGCGGGCGGCCTGCAGGTTCAGTTCGTTCAGGCGCTCGACGCTGGCCAGCGCCTTGCTGCTCAGATCGAACAGAGTGGAGACTTGGGCTTTTTGGGCGGCGAGGATTTGTTCAACGGTCAACATGGCAGAATTCCTTGAAAAAGGGTTGAGGGCAAAAGATCTGACAGTTCGAAAACTGTAGCGCGCGTTTGCGTCAAAACCGTGTCAGCCCGGATTTGCTGCGCTGCAACATGAAACCAAGTATAGGGGCTTTTGCGCGCTTTGCAAGTCTTTTTTGTTGCGGTGCAACAAAAAACCCAAAAAACCCTTAGGGCGCGTGCCCGACCGGCTTGTGCCACAGTCAGGGGGAACTCTGCCGCTGGGCGGTATCGAATCGCAGCCTCTCAACTTCAACCTCACAGGATCTTCATGCTCTACGCCTCCCTCAAAACCGTGCACCTGCTGGCCATCATCATTTGGCTGGGCGGCATGGCGTTTGCCCTGTTCTTTCTGCGCCCGGCGCTGGCCACGCTCGAGCCGGCGGTGCGCCTGCCGCTGATGCACGAGGTCATGCGGCGCTTCACCAACGCCATCATCGCGGTGTCGCTGATCACGCTGTTCACCGGCCTGTGGATGATCGGCAACGTGGCGCGCGCCGCCGCCGAGGGGGGTGGCGGCTTCACCATGCCGCTGGACTGGAAAGTGATGTCCACCCTGGGCGTGCTGATGGTGCTGATTTTTGGCCACATCCGCTTTGCCCTGTACAAGCGCTGCGACCTGTCGGTGCAGGCCAAGGACTGGCCGGCGGCCGCTGCAGTGATGGAAAAAGTGCGCTTCTGGGTGCTGGTGAATCTGGCCATCGGCGTGTTCATCGTCGCCTTCACCCTGCTCCACTGAGCCGCCCCCCAAGCCCCCAAGGCGCCCTGCATTTCAGGCGCCGCTGGCTGGGGGCTGCAGCGGCAACTCGAGGTGGCGCAGGTCTGGGTCTTCGGGGTGTACGCTGATGTGAAAGCCGAGCTTGCGCCCCAGCCCCAGCATGCCGTCGTTTTCGCGCAGCACCGCGCCCACGATGCGCTGGGTGCCGTGGGCGCGCAGGTAGCGGATCAGTTTGTCCATCAGAATCCAGCCCAGCCGGTGCCCCTTCATGTCGGAGCGCACCAGCACGCCGAATTCGGCCTCGAGGTTGTCCGGGTCGCCCAGGCCGCGCACGTCGCCGATCATCTCCTCGCCGCCGTCGGGCAGGGGCAGGGTGGCGATGAAGGCCATCTCGCGCTCGTAGTCGATCTGCGTCATGCGCGCCAGTTCGCTGTGCTCGAAGCTGCGCCGGCTGTAGAACAGGCGCAGGCGGATGTCCTCGGGGTCGAGCTGCTCAAAGAAGCGCTCCAGCAGCCCTTCGTCCTCGGGCCGGATCGGGCGCAGCGTGAGCGTGCGGCCGTCGGCAAAGGGCAGGGTCTCGATCAGCTCGAGCGGATAGGGCCGGATGGCAAAGTTGGCCGCCCCGGCCGGGCGTTGGCTGCTCAGGCGCAGCCGCGCATCGAGCACCAGCGCGCCCTCGGGGTCGAGCAAAAGCGGGTTGATGTCGAGTTCGGCGATTTCGGGCACCTCGGCCAGCAGCTGCGACACCGCCACCAGGGCGTCGATGAGCGCCTCCAGCTTGGCTGCCGGCACGTTGCGGTAGCCCTGCAGCAGCCGCGCCACGCGGGTGCGCTCGACCAGCGAGCGCGCCAGCTTGCCGTTGAGCGGCGGCAGCGCGACCGCGCGATCCGCCAGCACCTCGACGGCGACGCCGCCTTGCCCGAACACCATCACCGGGCCAAACAGCGGGTCGATGCGCGCCCCGATGATCAGCTCGTGCGCGTGCTGGCGCCGCACCATGGGCTGCACCGTGAAGCCTTCGATGCGCGCCTGCGGCAGGAGCTGCAGCACGCGCTCGAGCATCGAGCGCGCCGCCTGCTCCACTTCGGCGGCGTTGTGCAGGTTCAGGCGCACGCCGCCGACGTCGGACTTGTGCGTGATGTCGTGCGACAGGATCTTGAGCGCCACCGGAAAGCCCAGCGTGCCGGCGGCATAGACGGCCGCCTCGGGTTCTGGGGGCACGACCCGGGTGGGCGTGACCGGCAAGCCGGCGCGTTTGAGCAGTTCCTTGGTTTCGGGCTCGGTGAGCCATTCGCGCCCGTCGGCCAGCACGAACTCGACCAGTTCGCGGATGCCGGGTTTATCGAGGCGACTCTCCAGTGGCGCGGCGGGCGGGGTTTCCATCAGGTCGATCTGGTGGTGCCGGTGCAGGCGCAACGAGGCGAAGGCGCGCACCGCGTCTTCCGGGGTGTCGTAGTCGGGGATGCCGGCGGCGCGAAACAGCGCGCTGGCATCGGCCACGGCCTGCGTGCCCAGCCAGCAGCCGAGCACGCGCACCGGTTTTTCGCTCGCCAGCGGCAGCAGCGCCTGCGCGATGTCGAGGCTGGGCACGTGGCCGGTGGGGGCGTGCACCAGCAGCACGGCGCAGTCGCGCTCGCGCAGCAGGATGCGCAGGGCGTCGAGATAGCGCTGTGGTGGCGCGTCGCCGCCGATGTCCACCGGGTTGGCGCGCGACCAGCCGGCAGGCAGCACGGCGTCGAGCTCGGCGATGCGCTCCGGGCTCAGGCGCGCCAACTGCACGCGCGCGTAGTCGGCGGCGTCGGCGGCCAGCACACCGGCCCCGCCGCCGTTGGTGAGCACGATCAGCTGTTCGCTGCGGTTGTCGCGAAAGCGCGCCAGCAGCTCGGCGGCCATGAACAGGTGCTGCAAGCGGAACACGCGCAACATGCCGGCGCGCGAGACGGCGGCGTCAAAGACGCGGTCGCTGCCGGCCAGTGCCGCGCTGTGGGTGGAGGCGGCCTGCTGGCCCTGGCCCGAGCGCCCGCCCTTGACCACGATCAACGGTTTGTTGCGCGCCGCCACCCGGGCGGCCGACAGGAATTTGCGCGGCGCATCCAGCGTCTCGACGTAGAGCATGATGGCGCGCGTGCGCGCATCGCTGGCGAGGTAGTCGAGCACGTCGGCGAAATCGACGTCGGCGTGCTCGCCCAGCGCAATGAAGTGCGAAAAGCCGATCTGGCGCGAACTGGCCCAGTCCATCATGGCGGTGACCAGCGCCGCCGACTGCGATACAAACGCCACCGATCCGGGTTGTGCGCCCACTTGCGCCAAGCTGATGTTGAGCCCCAGGTGGGGCACCAGCAGACCGGTGCAGTCGGGGCCGAGGATGCGCAGCGCGTAGGGCTGGGCAGCGGCCAGCATGGCCTGCTTTTGCGCCGCGCTCAAGCCCGTGCTCACCACCACCGCCGCCTTGCAGCCGCGCGCGCCCAAGGCACCAATCAGGGCGGGCACGGTGGCCGCTGGGGTGCAGATCACGGCCAGATCGGGCGTTTGCGGCAGCTCGGCCACGCTGTGCCAGACCTTGTGCGTGCCCAGCTGGCGCAGGCGTGGGTTGACGGCGTGCAGCGTGCCCTTGAACTCGGCCGCGAGCCGGTCCCAGATCGCGGTGCCGTCGCGCTGTGGCCGGTCCGAAGCGCCAAAAACCGCGACGCTGCGCGGGGCCAGCAGAGCATGCAAATGGCGGGTCATCATGGTTGTTTGCGCGGTGGCATCCAGGCGATCAGGGCCGAGCGCATGGCTTCCTCGACGCTCATGTCGATCGGTGTGAGCCAGGCGCGTGGAACGAACACAGTGTAGCCGCCGATCATGTAGCCCATGGGCAAATACACCGCCACCCGGTCGCCCTGCAAAAAACCGGTGGGCAGACCGGCGAGGTGGTTGCGCGTGACCAGGCCCACCACTTCGAGCGGCTGCTCGGGCCAGCGCAAAATCACCACCTGTTGTGTGGTTTCGCCGGGGCTTTGCGGCGAAAAATAGTCGGCAAAGCTTTTGAGCGAGTTGTAGATGCTGCGCACCACCGGGATGTTGGTGAAGGGCAGCTCGACCCAGTTGAACAGGCGCGAGGTGTCCTGGCGCGAGATCAGGTAGCCGGCCAGGATGATGATGCCGATGGCCACCAGCAACCCCAAGCCGGGGATGTAGAGGCTGCCCAGCAGCGGGCGAATCAGGTACGAGGCCAGCGACTCCGACCATGCCACCAAGGCAAACAGCAGGTACACGGTGAGCAGCAGCGGCAAAATGGTGATCAGGCCGCGCAGAAAGTACTGCGGCAGCCGTTTGACGAGGGCGGTCGGGTGGGTGGAATCCATGGGTGGCGCTCGGTTGAAGGCCGCAAGCGTGGCAGTTTCTTGCAGCAGAGCACGATTGTGCGCGATGATCGAAAATCGGTGTCGATGGCACGCGGCTGGGTGTCTGTGGGCGGCAACGGGCTGCCTGGGCCAGAAGGAAAATATGGGCAAATTGCTGGATGGGTTGGCGTGGCTGCTGGGCGCGTTGCTGCGCCTGGTGCTGTGGCTGTTGTTGATCGGAATCGGGCTTTTGCTGCTGCTCGTGGCGCTGCCTGTGCTGTTGCTGGGCGCTCTGTGGGCCTTGTTGCGCGGGCGGCGCGTGGCCGTGCCACTGGCCGCCGAGCTGCTGCGCCGCCAGATGCAGGAGCGCATGCGCGCGCGCGGGCGCGGCTGGGGTGGCCGGGCCGGTCGTGGCCCCAGCGCCGCGGCAGGCCGCAGCGACGAGGTGGTCGATGTCGAAGCGCGCGATGTGGAGGTGGGCGATGTGGAGGTGCGCGGGGGCCAGCCTCCCAACCCGGTGTTGCCCGGCGACGGCCCAAGCAGGCCCCCCGGCGATCCGCGTCCATGACAGCGACTGGGGGCGCCTCCACGCCGGCCGCTCAGGGCCGTGTGCGGCTGCTGCGCGGGGCGCAAGGGGCTTGGCTTGGGCTCGCCTGGCGCTGCAGCGCCGCCTGGTAGAGCGCGTTGCGCGGCGCGCCGGTGATCTCGGCGCACAGGCGCACGGCGGTTTTCAGGGGCAGTTCAGGCAGCAGCAGATCGAGCACGTGCAGCGCCGCGGCGCTTGGGGCGGCGCCTTGGCCGGCCTCGGGGTCTGCGGCCAGAGCGGCCTCGGGTGGGTGCAGCAGCAGGGCAAATTCGCCGCGCAGGCGCTGCGGCTTGGCCGCCAGCCAAGCGGGCAGGTCGGCGCAGGGCAGGGTGGCGATTTCCTCGAACTGCTTGGTCAGTTCGCGGCCCACGGTCAGGCGCCGCGCACCCAGGGCCGCCAGTTCACGCGCCAGCGCCGGGATGCGGTGCGGGGCCTCGAGCAGCACGCCGGCCTGCGGCAGCTGCGCCAGACTGCGCACGGCACGCTCGCGCGCCGCCCCCTTGGCGGGCAGAAAACCAAGGAACACAAAACCCGGTGCCGCCTCGCTCTCGACCCAGCCGGCCACGCTGAGCAAGGCGGTGAGGCTGCTGGCGCCGGGCAGCGGCACGCAGCGCAGCCCGGCGGCGGCCACGGCCTGGCACAGCCGGGCGCCGGGGTCGCTGATGCCGGGGGTGCCGGCGTCGCTGAGGTAGGCGATGCGCGCGCCGGCCTGCAGCCGCGCCACCACGGCGGCGGCGGCTTCGCGCTCGTTGTGCTGGTGCAGCGCCAGCAAGGGGCGCTCGATGCCGTAGGCGCGCAGCAGCGCGGCGCTGTGGCGCGTGTCTTCGCAGGCCACGGCATCGACTTGTTGCAGCAGGTGCAGCGCGCGCAGGCTGATGTCGGCCAGGTTGCCGATCGGGGTCGCCACCAGGTACAGGGTGGCAGGCGGATAATGCTGCGCACCGACCACTGCCTGGGCGGCTTGCAGGGCCAGTGCGCCCGAGGGGTTGACAGAGACCATGAGCGAAATCCTTAAACCAGCCACCGAGGCGGCAGCCAAGGCAACGGCAACCAAGCCCGGGCCAGCCAAGCCAGCGCCAACTGCCAGCGCAACGCCGGCCCAGCGCGCCAAGGCCTGCAACACCAAAGAACGTGGCGCCGCCGCCGAGGCGCTGGCCCTGGCCTACCTGCAGCGCCAGGGCTTGCGTTTGCTGGGGCGCAATTTTCGCACGCCGGGGCGCGGCGGCGGCGAGATCGACCTGATTCTGCGCGAGCGCGACGGCACGCTGGTGTTCGTGGAGGTGCGCCAGCGCCGCCAGCGCAGCCACGGTGGCGCGGCGGCGTCGGTCTCGGCGCTCAAGCAGCGGCGCCTGTTGTTTGCCGCGCGGCATTATTTGCTGCGCTGGGCGCAACTGCCACCGTGCCGCTTCGATGTCGTGGCCGTGCAAGGCGAAGGCGAAGCGCTGCAGATCGAATGGCTGCGCGCCGCCTTCAGTGCCGACGGCTTTTGATCCAGGTAGGCGCCGCCTCGCGGCACAGGTATCATAGGCGGGTTGATTCATCTGCAAGGAATTTGGCTATGGCTTCAGATCGGGTAGCGCGCAGCGCGCGGCTGTTGGCGGTGGCGGCGCTGGCGCTGGCGGCGGCGATGGGGATGTCGGCCTGCGCGCCGCTGATCGCGGGCGGCGCGGTGGCTGGCACGGTGCTGGTGGCCACCGACCGCCGCACCTCGGGCGCCATGCTCGAAGACCAAGGCATCGAGATGCGCGCCGCCAGCCGGCTGCGCGCTGAGATCGGCAACCGCGGCCGCGTGAATGTCACCAGCTACAACCGGCGCGTGCTCATTACCGGCGAAGTGGCCACCGAGGCCGACCGTGCGCTGGCGCTGCGCGTGGTGGCCGGGGTGGAAAACGTGCTGGCGGTGGTCGATGAGCTGGCCGTCATGGGGTCGCCCTCGCTCACCGCACGCTCGGCCGATTTGCTGGTGAGCGCGCGCGTGCGCGCCGGCCTGATCGACGCCGCCGACCTGTCCTCCAATGCGTTTTTGATCGTCACCGAGCGCGGCACCGTCTATCTGCTGGGCCGGGTGACGCCACGCGAAGCCGACCGGGCCACCGAGATCGCACGCCGCACCGCTGGCGTGCAGCGCGTGGTGCGGGTGTTCGAGCTCATCACCGAAGAAGAGCTGGCGCGCATCGCGCCGGCACCGGCGCCAGCCAACGCGGCCCCCCGAGCCCCTGCAGGCAACTGAGGGGCGCAGAGAAAAGGCGCAGCAGGAAGCGAGCAACCAGCGCGCTGCGCAGCGCCGCCTCTAGCGCAGCCGCCGCACCAGGCTCGAGGTGTCCCAGCGGCCGCCGCCCAGGCGCTGCACGTCGGCGTAGAACTGGTCCACCAGCGCCGTCACCGGCAGCGAGGCGCCGTTGCGCTGCGCCTCGGCCAGCACCAGCCCCAGGTCTTTGCGCATCCAGTCCACCGCAAAACCGAAGTCGAAGCGGTCGGCCACCATGGTGGGGCCGCGCTGCTGCAGCTGCCAGCTCTGCGCCGCGCCCTGGCCGATCACCTCCAGCACCTGCCCCATGTCGAGACCGGCGCGCTGGCCAAAAGCCACCGCCTCGCTCAGGCCCTGCAGCAGCCCGGCGATGCAGATCTGGTTCACCATTTTGGTGAGCTGCCCGGCGCCGCAGGGCCCCATCAGCGTCACGGCGCGGGCGTAGGCCTGCAAGGTGGGGCGCACGCGCTCGAAGGCCTCGGGTGCGCCGCCGCACATCAGCGTGAGTTGCCCGTTTTGCGCCCCCAGTTGGCCGCCCGAGACCGGGGCGTCGAGAAAATGCAGCCCGCGCGCCCGTGCCAGCGCGTCGAACTCGCGCGCCAGCTCGACCGAGGCGGTGGTGTGGTCCACCAGCAGCGCGCCCGCGGCCAAGCCGGCCATGGCGCCGTGCTCGCCCAGCAGCACCGCGCGCACGTCGGCGTCGTTGCCCACGCAGCACAGCACCATGTCAGCCCCAAGCGCGGCCAGCCGCGGCGTGGGCTGGCTGGCGCCACCGAACTCGGCCACCCAGGCCTGCGCCTTGGCGGGGTTGCGGTTATAGACCGTGACCTGGTGCCCGGCTTGCGCCAGGTGGCCGGCCATGGGAAAGCCCATCGCGCCCAAGCCGATGAAGGCCAGCTTGAGCGGCGCCACAGCGGCGTGGATTTTGGGGTTCAGACTGGGCATGGTGGTTTAGAGGATTTGCAGGTGTTCGGTGCCCGCCCCCAGATCGGTGTTGCGGGCGCGCTGGCTTTGCAGCTTGATGCGCAGCTTGAGGTCGTTTTGCGAGTCGGCGTTGCGGATGGCTTCTTCAAAGCTGATCAAGTTGGCTTCGAAGGCCGTAAAAAGCGACTGGTCGAAGGTCTGCATCCCGACCTCGACGCTCTTTTTCATGGTTTCCTTGAGCTCGTTGATCTCGCCCTTCATGATCTGGTCGGCGATCAGGCCGCTGTGCAGCAAAATCTCGACCACGGCGTAGCGGCCCTTGCCGTCTTGGCGCGGCAGCAGGCGCTGCGCCACCATGCCGCGCAGGTTGAGCGAGACGTCCTTCAGAATCTGCGCGTGCACCGCTTCGGGGAAGAAGTTGATGATGCGCTCCATGGCCTGGTTGGCGCTGTTGGCGTGCAGCGTGGCCAAGCACAAGTGCCCGGTTTCCGAGAACGAAATCGCGTGCTGCATGGTTTCGCGGTCGCGGATCTCGCCCATCAAAATCACGTTCGGCGCCTGGCGCAGCGAGTTTTTGAGGGCAACGTCCCAGCCGTCGGTGTCGAGCCCCACTTCGCGCTGCGTCACGATGCAGTTTTTGTGCTGGTGCACGAACTCCACCGGGTCTTCGATGGTCACGATGTGCTCGTGCGTGTGCTCGTTGCGCCAGTCCACCATGGCCGCCAGCGTGGTCGATTTGCCCGAGCCGGTGCCGCCCACCAAGATGCAGATGCCGCGTTTGGCCAGCGCCAGGTTTTTGAGCACCTGCGGCAGCCCCAGGCTGTCGATGGTCGGGATTTTGGCCGGAATGGTGCGCATCACCAGCCCGACCTTGCCCATCTGCACGAAGGCGTTGACGCGAAAGCGCCCAATGCCTCCGGGGGAAATGGCGAAATTGCACTCCATGGTGCGCTCGAACTCGGCCGACTGCTTGTCGTTCATGAGCGAGCGCGCCAGCGCCTGCGTGTGCTGGCCCGAAAGCGGCTGCGGCGAGACCTTGGTGATCTTGCCATCGACCTTGATCGCCGGCGGGAAGTCGGCGGTGAGAAACAGATCGCTGCCGTTGCGGCTCACCAGCAGGCGCAGCAGGTCGTTGACGAATTGGCTGGCTTGATCGCGTTCCATGGCGGCCTCTTTGGGGGTGACTAGGCGGGGTTGGGGGTTAAGCGGTTATCAGCCGGGGAAGTTTTCCGGGATTTTGGCTTTGGCGCGGGCCTCGGCCACATGCACGCGGTTGCCACGCACCAGGTTCATCAGGCTCTGATCCAGCGTCTGCATGCCAAAGCCGTTGCCGGTCTGGATGGCCGAGTACATCTGCGCCACCTTGTTTTCGCGGATCAGGTTGCGGATCGCCGGCGTGCCCATCATGATCTCGTGCGCGGCCACGCGGCCGTTGCCGTCGGCGGTTTTGAGCAGGGTCTGCGAGATCACGGCCACCAGCGACTCCGACAGCATGGCGCGCACCATCTCTTTTTCTTCGGGCGGGAAGACGTCGATGATGCGGTCGATGGTCTTGGCCGCGCTCGAGGTGTGCAGGGTGCCAAACACCAGGTGCCCGGTTTCGGCGGCGGTCATGGCCAAGCGGATGGTTTCAAGGTCGCGCATCTCGCCCACCAGCACCACGTCGGGGTCTTCGCGCAGGGCCGAGCGCAGCGCCGCCGCAAAGCTCAGCGTCATGGTGCTGACTTCGCGTTGGTTGATCAGGCTTTTTTTGGATTCGTGCACGAACTCGATCGGGTCTTCGATCGTCAGGATGTGGCCGTAGTCGTTTTCGTTGCGGTGGTTGACCATCGCCGCCAGGGTGGTCGATTTGCCGGAACCGGTCGGGCCCGTGACCAGCACCAAGCCGCGCGGCTTGAGCGCGAGGTCGGCAAAAATTTTGGGGCAGTTGAGGTCTTCGAGCGAGAGGATTTTGGATGGAATGGTGCGAAACACCGCCGCCGCGCCGCGCTTTTGGTTGAAGGCGTTGACACGAAAGCGCGCCAAGCCCTCGATTTCGAACGAGAAATCGACCTCGAGGAACTCCTCGTAGTGCTTGCGCTGGGCGTCGTTCATGATGTCATAGACCATGGCGTGCACCTGCTTGTGCTCGAGCGGCTCGACGTTGAGGCGGCGCACGTCGCCGTGCACCCGTATCATCGGCGGCAGGCCAGACGACAGGTGCAAGTCTGAGGCTTTGTTTTTGTGGCTGAAGGCCAGCAGCTGGGTGATGTCCATCGACTCGTCCAAATTTGATACGACCACAACATTATGACAACGATTGACCACCGGCTGCTGCAGGTGCGGGCGCGCATCGCCCGGGCCTGTGCCCAGCACGGCCGCGATCCGGCCGGCGTGGCCTTGCTTGCGGTGAGCAAAACCATGAGCCCGGCGGCGGTGCGGGAGGCGGTGCACGCCGGTCAGCGCGCCTTTGGCGAGAACTACGTGCAAGAAGGGGTGGACAAAATCGCCGCCTTGCGCGCCCTGGGTTGCACCGGTTTGCAGTGGCATTACATTGGCGCGCTGCAAAGCAACAAAACACGTGCCGTGGCCGAGCACTTCGACTGGGTGCACGGCATCGAACGGCTGGCCATCGCCCAGCGCCTGAGCGCGCAGCGCCCGCCCGGGCTTGCGCCGCTGCAGGTGTGCATCCAGGTCAACCTCGACGGTGGGCGCAACAAGGCCGGCGTGTCCGCGCCCGAGACGCTGGCGCTGGCGCAGCAGCTGCTGGAGCTGCCGCGCTTGCGCCTGCGTGGCTTGATGTGCATCCCCGAGCCAGTGCCCGACTTTGCCGCCCAGTGCGCGCTGTTTGGCCAGCTGCGCGCGCTGCTGGCCCAGCTGCAAGCGGCGTGGCCGCCGGGTGCGGCCGCGCTCGACACCCTGTCGATGGGCATGAGCGCCGACCTCGAGGCGGCCGTCGCCAGCGGCAGCACGCTGGTGCGCGTGGGCAGTGCGATCTTTGGCCCGCGCGCTTAAGGGGTTGTGGCAGCGCCCGCCTCGGGCAAGGAGAAGTAGAAGGTGCTGCCTTGGTCGGGGGCGCTGTCGGCCCAGATGCGACCGCCGTGGCGCTCGACGATGCGCCGGCACAGCGCCAGCCCGATGCCCACGCCCTCGAAGTCGCGCGCGCGGTGCAGGCGCTGGAAGACACCAAACAGGCGCTCGGCGCGCTGGGTGTCGAAGCCGACGCCGTTGTCTTGCACCCAGAACACCAGCTCCGGCGCACCCTCGGGGCCGGTCTGTGGGCGCCAGCCGACGCGGATTTCCACCCGCGGGCGCGGTCGGCTGTATTTGAGCGCGTTGGCCAGCAGGTTGTCCCACACCTGGCTGAGCAGCCGTGGGTCGCCTTGCACCTGCGGCAGCTCGGGCGGCAGCTGCCAGCACAGGCTGTCGCTGGGGCGTTGCAAGGCGGGGTCGTGCAGCACGCGGTTGCGGCTGGAGTGCAGCAGGTCGGTCATCGACAGCTCGCGCCGTTGCAGCGCCGAGCGGCCCAAGCGCGAAAAGGCCAGCAGACCGTCGATGAGCTGGCCCATGTGTTCGGCCGCCGAACCGATGGTGGCCAGGTGCCGCTGCACCTCGGGCCCCAGTTCGGGCCCCAGGTCTTCGCGCAGCAGCTCGAGGTAGCTGCTGATGTGGCGCAACGGTGCGCGCAGATCGTGCGACACCGAGGCGCTGAAGGCTTCGAGGTCGTGGTTGATTTCTTGCAACTGGCGCGTGCGCTCTTGCACCCGGGCTTCGAGCGCGCTGTTGAGCTGCTCGAGCAGCTCGAGCAGGCGCTTGGTCTCGGTCTGGTCGCGCATCAGGCAGGCGTAGCCCTGCAGCTCGCCCGCCTCCGGGTCGTGCAAGGCGGTGAGCACGGTCTGGGCCCAGAACAGGCTGCCGTCGGCGCGCTGCTGCCAGCCCGGGGTTTCGCTCTGGCCCAGCAGGGTGGCGCGCTCGATGCCCAGCGTCATCGGGTCGGCGGCGTCGTCGGCTTGCGGACCGGGCTCGGTGTGGGGCTCGGCACCGGGCTGCGTGCCGGGCTGGGTAGCGCTGGCCTGCGGCTGGCGCACCGGGGCAAAGCAGGCCACGCTCTGGCCCAGCATCTGCGGCGCGCTCCAGCCCAGCAGGCGCTCGGCGCTGGGCGTCCAGTCGCTGACGCGGCCGTCGGCGTCGAGGAAAAAAATGGCCGCGTCGCGCAAGGCCTCGGCCAGCAGCGGCCAATGCTCGGCCCGGGTCTGGGTGCGGTTCAGAAGCGCTCCAGTTCGGGAAAGGCCAGCCGGCCGCCGCGCACCAGCATCTTGCCGTATTCGGCGCAGCGGTGCAGCGTCGGGATCACCTTGCCCGGGTTGAGCAGGCCCTTGGGGTCAAAGGCGCGCTTGACGCCAAACATCTGTTCGCACTCATCCGGGCTGAACTGCACGCACATGCTGTTGAGCTTTTCCACCCCTACGCCGTGCTCGCCGGTGATGGTGCCGCCCATGGCGACGCTGGTCTCGAGGATGTCGGCGCCAAAGAGCTCGCAGCGCCGCAACTGGTCCGGGTCGCTGGCGTCGAACAGAATCAGGGGGTGCAGGTTGCCGTCGCCGGCATGAAAGACGTTGGCGCAGCGCAGGCCGTATTTGGTCTCCATGGCCTGGATGGCGAGCAGGATGTCGGCCAAGCGCTTGCGCGGGATGGTGCTGTCCATGCACATGTAGTCGGGGCTGATGCGGCCGCTGGCGGGAAAAGCGTTTTTGCGCCCGCTCCAAAAGCGCAGGCGCTCGGCTTCGTTCTGGCTCACGCTGATGGCGCTGGCGCCGCTGGCGCGCAGCACCGCGCTCATGCGCCCGATTTCTTCTTCCACCTCTTCGGGCGTGCCGTCGCTCTCGCACAGCAAAATGGCTGCCGCCGACAGGTCGTAGCCGGCGTGGACGTAGTCTTCCACGGCGGCGGTCATGGGCTGGTCCATCATCTCGAGCCCGGCCGGGATGATGCCGGCGGCGATCACCGCCGCCACCGCGTCGCCGGCCTGGCGCACGTCGGCAAAGCTGGCCATGATGCAGCGCGCCAGTTGCGGTTTGGGCGTCAGGCGCACCGTGACCTCGGTCACCAGCGCCAACATGCCCTCGCTGCCCACCAGCAGCGCCAGCAAATCCAGCCCCGGGCTGTCGAGCGCCGTGCCGCCGAAGCGCACCGGCTCGCCGGCCATGGTGTAGCCATCGACTTGCAGCACGTTGTGCAGCGTCAGGCCGTACTTGAGGCAGTGCACGCCACCCGAGTTTTCGGCCACGTTGCCGCCGATGGTGCAGGCGATCTGGCTGCTGGGGTCGGGTGCATAGTACAGGCCATGCGCCGCCGCCGCTTCGCTGATGGCCAAGTTGCGCACCCCGGCTTGCACCACGGCGGTTTGCGCCAGCGGGTCGAGGCGCAAAATGCGGTTGAACTTGGCCAGGCTCAAAGTCACGCCCAGGGTGTGCGGCATGGCCCCGCCCGATAGCCCCGTGCCAGCGCCGCGCGCCACCACCGGCACGTCGAGCAGGTGGCAGGTGCGCAGCACGGCCTGCACCTGGTCGTAGTTTTCGGGCAGCGCCACGCACAGCGGCCGCTCGCGGTAGGCGGTCAGGCCATCGCACTCGTAGGGCGTGGTGTCTTCGGGGGTGTAGAGCAGCGCGTGCGCCGGCAGCACGGCGGCCAGCGCGCGCACCACCTCGGCTTGGCGCTGGGCGCGCACGCCGGGGCCGGGTCGATTAGGGGTGAGGGTGGCGGTTGCCATGGCGGGCCTCTGGGGTTGGTTGCATGTTCCCTGCTCCTGACTGCTTTTTTGGGATTCTATCTGTCTGGGTGAGGTGTGGCTTGGGTTGGCCAAAGCGGACGAAATTGCGCTACAATTTGAGGCTTGATGGGTGATTAGCTCAGCGGTAGAGCACTGCCTTCACACGGCAGGGGTCACATGTTCGATCCATGTATCACCCACCACCAAGCCCTTGCTGCGCAAGGGGCGGCCAAGCCGATTCAGCGCTGGTGCCGGTGCCTTCTTCACCTCCAAATCCTGCTTCGCTTTTGGCGCAGCTGTGCCCGCGCCGCCCGCCTTGCCGGGGCTGCGCGCCGATCGAATCGGATCGGCTTTAATCCAAAGCTTTCTTGAGCCACTCGGCAAAAGCCGCACATTCCCAGCGGTCCATGGTGCCGGTGCGCCAACACAGGTAGTGCGCGTGCGGGCTGGGCACCGGGGCGCGAAAGGCGTCGGCTTCCCCTAAGCGCACCAGCGCGCCGGTCTCGAGCCAGGGTGCGCCTAGGCGCAGCCGCACCAGCGCCACGCCCATGCCGGCGGCGGCGCCGTCGCACATCAGGCCGATGTCGTTGAACTGCGAGCCGTCGCTGGGTTCGGACCAGTCCAGGTGCTGGGCCGCAAACCAGGTGCGCCAGGGCTCGAGCGGGCTGCGCAGCAGCGGCACGCCTTCGAGGTCGGCGGCGCAATCGAAGGGGCCGTGCGCGCGCACGAACGCCGGTGAGGCCAAGGGCAGCACCGCGTCTTTGACCAGGCAGATGTGCTCCACGTCGGCGTAGCGCCCGGTGCCGAAGCGGATGGTGAGGTCGGCGTCTTCGGCCACCACGTCGAGCAGCGGGATGCTGATCTGTAGCGTTAGGTCGATCTCGGGGTAGGCTTGGGCAAACTGCTGCAACCGCGGTATCACCAGCGAGCGCGCAAAGGTGGGCGTGACCGCCAGCCGCAGCTTGCGCCGCCCCGGGCTGGGCTGGTGGCTGGGAAAGCGCTGCAGGGCCAGCAGGCCCTCGCGCACGTGCGCCAAGTATTCGCTGCCCTCGGTGGTGAGCGAAAAATCGGCGCGGCCAAAGAGCTTGACGCCCAAAATCTGCTCGAGTTGCTTGACGCGGTGGCTGACCGCGCTGGGGGTGACGCACAGCTCTTCGGCCGCCTGCGTGACGCTGCGCAGCCGCGCCAGCGCCTCGAAGGTGAGCAGGCACTGGATGGGGGGGATGCGGGCGGGCATGGGTCGGATTTTGTGGGTGCGATTTCGGCCGTTGGGCGCAGTTGCCTCTAGGCCCCTCAGCGAAAGACCACGGTCTTGTGGCCGTTGAGCAGCACCCGGTGCTCGCAGTGCCACTTGACGGCGCGCGCCAGCACCGCGCATTCGGTGTCGCGCCCCTGCGCGGCCAAATCGTCCACCGTGAAGCTGTGGTCCACCCGCGCCACGTCTTGCTCGATGATCGGGCCTTCGTCGAGCGCCGCCGTGACGTAGTGCGCCGTGGCGCCGATGAGCTTGACGCCGCGCTCGTGCGCCTGTTGGTAGGGCTTGGCGCCCTTGAAGCTGGGCAAAAAACTGTGGTGGATGTTGATCGCGCGCCCGGCCAGCTGCTCGCACATCGGGTCGGACAAAATCTGCATGTAGCGCGCCAGCACCACCAGTTCGGCCTGTTCTTGTTCGATGAGCTCGAGCTGGCGCGCCTCGACCTCGGCCTTGAGCCCCGGGCGCAGCGGCAGGTGGTGAAAGGGGATGTTGTAGCTGGCCGCGAGCTGGTAAAAATCGCGGTGGTTGCTCACAATGGCGCGGATGTCGAGCCGCAGCAGGCCGCTTTTCCAGCGAAACAGCAAATCGTTGAGGCAGTGGCCCTGCTGACTGACCAGCAGCACGGTGCGCATGGGGGCGTTCAGCGGATGCAGGCCCCATTGCATCTGGTGGGACTCGGCAAACGCACGCACCTGCAGTTGCAGGGCATCGGCGGGACTGGTGTCGCACACAAACTGTACCCGCATGAAAAACAGCCCGGTGTCGTGGTCGTTGTACTGGGCGGCCTCTTCGATGTTGCCGCCCTGCTCGAGCAAGAAGCCCGACACGGCGTGCACAATGCCGGGTTTGTCCTTGCAGGACAAGGTCAAAACGTAAGTCGAATTCATGATCCCCCGATTGTCGCAGGTCGGGGGGAGCCTTCAGCCGTCCTGGTTGATGCGGCTGATGAGCGCCTGCAGCACCGCATCGGCACGGTCGTTGCTGACCTGGCAGGTACCCGCTGCCTGGTGTCCACCGCCGCCGTAGGCGAGCATCAGTTCGCCCACATTGGTTCGGGACGAGCGATTGAGGATGGACTTGCCTGTAGCGAACACGGTATTCTGCTTTTGCAGGCCCCACATCACATGGATGGAGATGTTGGCTTGTGGGAACAGCGCGTAGATCATGAAGCGGTTGACCGCCCAGATCGTTTCCTCGGTGCGCAGGTCCAGCACCACCAGATTGCCGTGCACGGTGGCGCAGCGCCGGATCTGCTCCTTGCCCTTGGCTTCGTGTTCGCGGAACAGCTCCACCCGCTCCTGCACGTCGGGCAGGGCCAGGATCTGCTCGATCGTGTGGTCGCGGCAGTACTGGATCAGGTCCATCATCAGCTGGTAGTTGCTGATGCGGAAGTTCCGGAAGCGGCCCAGCCCGGTGCGTGAGTCCATCAGGTAGTTCAGCAGCACCCAGCCGGTGGGGTTGAGCACCTCATCTTCGGAGAACTGGGCGGAATCGGCCTTGTCCACCGCGTCCATCATCTCGTCGGAGACGCGCGGAAAAGCGGCCTTGCCCCCATAGTGCCGGTACACCACCCGAGCGGCCGAAGGGGCAGATGCGTCGATGACGTGATTGGGCCGGTCGCCAGTGTTGCGCAGTGTTTCCGAATCGTGATGGTCAAAAGCCAGGTGCGCGCCGGGCACATAGGGCAGGTTCGTGGTGATGTCGCGGGATGTGATCGCCACCTTGCCGTCCTGCATGTCTTTGGGGTGAACGAACAGGATGTCGTCGATATCAGGTCAAGTTCGTTCAGCAAGACAGCACACACGAGGCCGTCGAAGTCGCTGCGGGTCACCAGGCGATAGCGTTGTCCAGACATGGAAATACCTCGTGCACGGTTGGAAGGAAGGATCGGCTTCATTATGACGCCGAAACCGCTGGACTCAAGCCGCCGTTTCCAGGGCGCGCACCAGCGTGTGGAGCAAGCGATTCGCTGGCACCGGCAGGCCATGCAACGCGGCGCGGCGCAGGACATAGCCATTGATGTGGTCGATCTCGCTGGGATGGCCGCGCATCATGTCGCGCGCGGTGGACGACAGCTGCGTCGGCATGGTTCGGGCAATGTTTTCGATGGCGGCCCAGGTGTCGCCAGGCAGGGTGATGCCGTCTGCAGCGGCGACAGCCAGGCATTCGCGCTGGATGTCGCGCATGACGTCCCACATGCCATCGAAGGTCACCAGGCGGGCATAGGGCTGCCGTGTCACCGCCGACAGGGCGTTGTAGGCGCAGTTGATCACCAGTTTGGCCCACAACTCCCCTTCCACATTGTCGCTGGTGGTGACGGTCACGCCGGCCTGGGCACAGGTGGCGATGAGGGCCTGGTCGCCGTCATAAGGGCGGATCACCAGCTCGCCCCGGCCGTGGTGTTGCACATGCCCTGGTCCGGCCATCCCGCAAGCCACATAGACGACCGCCGGGATGACGGCACGGCCCAGCACGTCGGCCAGACGGGGTGCGTTGTCCACTCCGTTCTGCAGGCTCATCACCACCGCCCCGGGCTTCAGGTGGGGCCGAATCTGGGCGCCGGCCGTTTCGGTGTCGGTGGACTTGACGCAGAACAGCACGACATCGGCGTCCTTCACCCCGATAGGATCGGTTGTCGCCGACACCGGGACGTACTCATCAAAAGTGGTGGCCTGCAGCCGCAGCCCGTGAGCCCGAAAGGCCGCCACGTGTGATTCGCGCCCAATCAGCGTGACCGGATGACCGGCACGCGCCAGCATACCGCCGAAATAACAGCCGACCGCGCCGGCCCCCATGATGGCAAAGTGCATGATTGGTCTCCTGAGGACTGGCCTCTTCCATACCCTGCGCATGCTACAGGAACCCGCTTGAGCGCTACACTGAACCCATCATGGTTTCCCCTTCGTCCTCCTCAGTTGTCCCACCTTCGTCGGTCATCGTGCTGGGCGCCGGCATGATCGGTACCTGCACGGCGCTGCACTTGCAGCAGCGCGGTTGTCAGGTGACATTGATCGACCGTCGCGAGCCCGGCCGCGAAACCTCGTATGGGAATGCCGGGCTGATCCAGCGCGAATCGGTCGAGCCTTATCCCTTCCCGCGCCAGTGGCGTAAGCTCTGGCAGGTGCTGTGGCAATCCGGGGCCGATGTGCACTACCACCTCAAGGCCCTGCCGTCACTGATCGGGCCGCTGTGGGGCTATTACCGGCATTCAGGGCCGGCGCTGTATCCGCAAGTGGTGCAAGCCTACAGCCGCCTGATTGCCCATTGTGTGACCGAGCATCAGGCGCTGATGCAGGGGGTGGACACACAGAACCTGGTGTCGCCGACGGGCTATCTGGACGGCTTTCGCACCCCGGCGGCCTGGGCGGCCGCGGTGAAAGACGCCCAGCGACTGACGGAAGCGTTTGGCATCCGTCACCAGGTGCTCGACAGTGCCGGTATGGCGCAGGCCGAACCGGCCTTGCATGCCCGGCTTGCTGGAGGCTTGCTCTGGCAGGACCCATGGGCGGTGAGCGATCCTGGGGCGCTGGTGCGTCGCTACGCCGAGGCTTTCGCGCAGCGTGGTGGCACCTTGGTGGAAGCCGATATCCAGCAGTTGCACGCCAAAGGTGCCGGCTGGCAAGTGGAGACCTCGCAAGGTCAGTTTGAGGCCTCGGCCGTCGTGCTGGCGCTGGGCCCCTGGGCAGCCCGCTGGACGCAGACGCTTGGCTACCGCATGCCTTTGTTTGTGAAGCGCGGGTACCACCAGCACTACGCCGCCGGCGGGCGATTGAACCGCCCCTTGCTGGATGCCGAGTCGGGCTACGTGCTGGCGCCGATGCAACGCGGCATGCGACTGACGACCGGCGCTGAATTCGCACCGGTGGACGCGGCCCCCACGCCTGTGCAGGTGACCAAGGCTGAAAGGCTGGCCAGGCAATGGCTGGACTTGCGTGATCCGCTGGATGATCCACCCTGGCTGGGTGCGCGCCCCTGCACGGCCGACATGCTGCCTGTGATGGGGCCTGCGCCCCGGCATCCGGGCCTCTGGTTCAACTTCGGGCATGCCCATCAGGGCTTCACCCTGGGGCCGGTGGCCGGTCGTTTGCTGGCCGAACTGATCACCGGTGAAACCCCCTTCATCGACCCCACGCCTTACTGCGCCAGCCGTTTCTGAGCCGATAATCGCGCCACTGGGGTGCAAGGGTACCTTCGATACAGGAAAGGGCGGTATGACAGGGTTGGTGGATGTGGTGGTGATGGCGGCGGGCAAAGGCACACGCATGAAGAGTGCCTTGCCCAAGGTGTTGCACAAACTGGGGGGCCGGGCGCTGGCCGCTCACGTGCTCGATTGCGCGGCTGCGCTGGGTGCTCGCCGGGCCGTGGTGATCATCGGCCACGGTGCCGACCAGGTGGAGCCCGCGCTGGCTGCCCACGCCGAGGGCCTGCTGCCCCTGCAGTTTGTGCGACAGGAGCCCCAGCTGGGCACCGGCCATGCCGTCCAGCAGGCCATGCCCGTGCTCGACGACGATGGGGTCACCCTGGTGCTGTCGGGCGACGTGCCGCTGACCCGACCGGACACCCTTCAAGCCTTGCTGTCCGTGTGCGGGGGTAAACATCTGGCCTTGCTGACGCTGGATCTGCCCGATCCCACGGGCTATGGCCGCATCCTGCGCGACGACGGTGGCCAGGTGCGCGCGATCGTCGAGCACAAGGATGCCAGCGAGGCCCAGCGCGCCATACGCGAAATTTACAGCGGCATCATGGCTGTGCCGACGCGCCTGTTGCGCCGCTGGCTGTCCCAACTGGACAACCGCAACGCCCAGGGCGAGTACTACCTCACCGATGTGGTGAAGTTTGCCGTGGCCGATCGCGTGCCTGTCCATGCCCATCGCATTCAGGATGCTTTGCAGGTGGCGGGTGTGAACAGTCCGGCCCAGCTGGCCGAGCTCGAGCGAGGGTACCAGCGTCGTGTGGCGGACGCACTCATGGCCCAGGGTGTGCGGCTGGCCGATCCCGCCCGTCTCGATGTACGCGGTCGCCTGATCTGCGGCCAGGATGTCGAGATCGACGTGAACTGCCTCTTCGAAGGCGAGGTGGTGTTGGGTGATGGTGTGCGCATTGGCGCGAACTGTGTCATCGCCCATGCTCGGATGGCGGCTGGTGCCGTGATTCATCCCTTCACGCACATCGATGGAGGGACTTCCGGGGTGTCGGTGGGGCCGGGTGCGCTGGTCGGGCCCTTTGCGCGCTTGCGCCCGGGCACCGAGCTCGGGCCCGAGGTGCACATCGGCAATTTTGTCGAAGTGAAAAACAGCCAGCTGGCCGCCGGGGCCAAAGCCAACCACTTGGCTTATTTGGGCGACGCCACGGTGGGCGAGCGCGTGAACTACGGCGCCGGCTGCATCACCGCCAATTACGACGGTGCCACCAAGCACCGCAGCGTGATCGAGGCCAACGTGCACGTGGGCAGCAACAGCGTGCTGGTGGCGCCGCTCACGCTGGGGGCGGGCGGCACCGTGGGGGCGGGATCGACCCTGACCAAAAACACGCCACCGGGCGCGCTCACCGTGGCGCGCAGCAAGCAGATCAGCCTAGCCAACTGGCAGCGGCCCAAGAAGGGCAAGGGCTGAGGCAGCGCTAGGCGCGCCCCCTGGGTGGCGCTGGCGCAAGCGGTGGCTACCAGCCCCAGAGCAGCTCGCTGGCCACCCAGGCGTTGCCGCGGCCGTCGGGGCGCTGCACCTGCACCCAGTCGCCTTGGCGGCGCACGGTGCGCAAAATGTCGCCATAGACGGCGGTGTGCACCACGCGGTGCTGGGTGCCGGGGCCGGCGCGCAGGTTGGCGCGCGGGCTGCGCACGATGTGGTGCGGGGTGTCGCCCACCACGCGGCGCGCCACCCAGCCTTGGTCGCCTTCGAAGTCTTGCACGCGCAGCCAGTCGCCACGGCGCTCGAGCACCTGCAGCGGGTAGCCTCGAGCAAGGCGCCAGAGCACCTCGGCATCGGTGCTGGGGGCGGCGCGCATGTTGATGGTCGGGTTGCGCGCGCTCACCAAGTCTTGCGCCCAAACCGGGGCCAGCGCGGCCAGCCCCAAGGCGGCGGCAAGAAACAGAAGGCGGATGTGGGCCAGCCAGGACATGCGTGAAACTCCTCGAGACACAGGGGGGGCGGGTCGGGCGGTGAAGCCGGGCGGTGCGCGCTGTTTTTGCCGTTAGCATCGTGACCTCTGAATTCTATTCTCAAGAAGGCTATTTCCTATGTGCGGCATCGTGGCAGCGGTTTCGGGTAGCAATGCGCTACCGATCTTGGTTCAGGGTTTGCAGCGGCTCGAGTACCGCGGCTACGACTCGTGCGGTGTGGCCGTGCACACCAGCGCTGGCCTGGTGCGCAGCCGCAGCACCGCGCGCGTGGCCGAGCTGCGCGCCCAAGTGCAGGCCGACGGGCTGGTGGCGGGCACCGGCATCGCCCACACCCGCTGGGCCACCCACGGCGCCCCGGCCGAGCACAACGCCCACCCCCACTTCAGCCACGGCCCAGGCTCGCTGGCCGCTGTGGCGCAGCAGCCGGCGCGGGTGGCGCTGGTGCACAACGGCATCATCGAAAACCACGAAGAGCTGCGCGCCGAGCTGCAAGCCCAAGGCTACGCCTTTGCCAGCCAGACCGACACCGAGGTGATCGTGCACCTGATCGATGCGCTCTACCAGGGCGACTTGCTGGCGGCGGTGCGCGCAGCGGTGGCGCGGCTGCACGGCGCCTACGCGATTGCGGTGCTGCACCAGGCCGAGCCCGAGCGCGTGGTGGGTGCACGCGCCGGCTCGCCGCTGGTGTTGGGTGTGGGTGCGGCCGATGCGCCCGGGGCCGCGCACTACCTGGCCAGCGACGCCATGGCGCTGGCCGGCGTGACCGACCAGATCGTCTATCTGTCCGAGGGCGACGTGGTCGATCTGCGCCTAGGCAGTTATCAGATTTTTGCTGGCAGCGGCCAGTTGCTCGGTGCCGCCGAGCGCCCGCTGCGCACGGTGCAGGCGCACACCGGCGCGGCCGAGCTCGGGCCCTACAGCCACTACATGCACAAAGAGATTTTTGAGCAGCCGCGCGCGCTCGCCGACACGCTCGAGGGCGTGGAATCGATCGGCCCCGAGCTGTTCGACGGCTTGGGCGAGCAACCGGCCAAAGCGGCGGCGGTGTTCGCGCAGATCGACCGCGTGCTCATTTTGGCCTGCGGCACCAGCTACTACAGCGGCTGCGTGGCGCGCTACTGGTTGGAAGACATGGCCGGTGTGCCGACCACGGTCGAAGTGGCGAGCGAATACCGCTACCGCACCAGCGTGCCCGACCCGCGCACGCTGGTGGTGGCCATCAGCCAGAGCGGCGAAACCGCCGACACCCTGGCGGCGCTGCGCCACGCCCAAAGCCTAGGGATGCGGCACACGCTGGCCGTGTGCAACGTGGCCACCAGCGCGCTGGTGCGCGAAACCGCGCTCAGCTACCTGACGCGCGCCGGGGTCGAGATCGGCGTGGCCAGCACCAAGGCCTTCAGCACCCAGTTGGCTGGGCTATTTTTGCTCACGCTGGCCTTGGCCCAAGTGCGCGGGCGGCTCGACGCGCAGCAGCAGGCGCAGCAGCTCAAGGCCATGCGGCATCTGCCGCTGGCGCTGCAAGCCGTGCTGGCGCTCGAGCCACAGCTCATCCATTGGGCCGAGGCCTTTGCCCAGCACGAGCACGCGCTGTTTCTGGGCCGCGGCATGCACTACCCGATCGCGCTCGAGGGCGCGCTCAAGCTCAAAGAGATCAGCTACATCCACGCCGAGGCCTACCCGGCCGGCGAGCTCAAGCACGGCCCGCTGGCGCTGGTGACCAAGGAAATGCCGGTGGTGGTGGTGGCACCGAATGACGCGCTGCTGGAAAAGCTCAAGAGCAACATGCAAGAGGTGCGCGCCCGCGGCGGCGTGCTCTACGTGCTGGCCGACGCCGACAGCCACATCCGCAGCGCCGACGGTCTGCACGCGATCCGTCTGCCCGAGCACTACGGCCACTTGAGCCCGATTTTGCACGTGGTGCCGCTGCAACTGCTGGCCTACCACTGCGCGTTGGCGCGCGGCACCGACGTGGACAAACCGCGCAACCTGGCCAAAAGCGTGACGGTGGAGTGAGGGGGCTTGGGTAAGTGCGTACGGGATCAGTCGCTGCGCAACTGGCGCCGGGTGGTGCTGGGGCGCTGGCGACAATCCAGCACGCGCCAGACTTGGATCTCCTCGCCCTCGAGGCGGTAGTAAATGGCGTACGGAAAGCGGCGCGACAACGCGCGGTAGCAGCCCAAGACCTTGGCGTGCACGCCGGCGTAAAGCAGCAAGGATTCGATGTCGGAGTACAGGGAATCGAGAAAATAGTCGCCCAAGCCGGCTTGCTGGCGTTCGTAAAAGCGCCGTCCAGCGTCCAAGTCATCGAGCGCCAAGGACAGCAGGCGGATGGTCATGCCCGGCTGCGCGCACTCAAGATTTGTTTGGCGGCTTGCCAGTCGATGAACTCGGCTCGGCCCGCGCGCAGCGCAGTTTCAGCCTCCTGCAAGGCCTGCGCATGCCAATCCGGGGCGGCCTCGCTGTCGGGGGCGTCTAGGGTTTGGGACAGCGACTCCCACAGCGCCTCCATCAAACGCAGTTTTTGGGCCACCGGCATGGAGTCGATTTCGATAGCGTTCATGGAAGCAACCTCTGGTGCGGTAGTGTGGTTTGGTGGCGCCATGGTAGCAAAATCCCATGCTGTTTGGGTTTTTGGGTGCGGGCCAAAAGCGTGACGGTGTAGCAGATCAATGCTTCCGTAAAAAACCCGCTTTGGTCGAAGAAGGCGCCGCCGCTGCTGAGAGCCTGCATGGCCAAGCGCTGCGCCTAGGCGAGGCTTTGGCGGTGTACCGAGCCGATGCAGAGCAGGCCCCAAGCGCACGGGCAGCGCAGCCCCAACGCACCCAGTCCACAGCCAAGGCACCCCTGCGGCTGGCGGCCAAGGCGGCCTGAGTCACGGCACCAGACGCAGTGCGACGCAGCGCGGGCTCTGGGCAGCGCAGGCTTTGGGCGGGCTGGGTGGACGGGGGCTAAAATGCATGTTTGGTGCGCTCGCACGGCGTGCGCGCACCCAGCCCGGCCCGGTCGGCCGCTTTATTGAACCGCTTGCGCCGCCGGACGCGAGACCAGCTTTTTGCCATGCCTCTTCAATTCCTGACCCAGCTCTTTGGCAACCGCAACGAGCGCCTGCTCAAAACCCACCGCAAGACGGTGGCCCGCATCAACGCCCTCGAGACCGAGTTCGAGCGCCTGAGCGATGCCCAAGTGCAAGCCAAGACGGCCGAATTCAAACAGCGGCTGGCGCAGGGCGAGACGCTGGATGCGCTGCTGCCCGAGGCCTTTGCCACCGTGCGCGAGGCCAGCAAGCGCGTGCTCAAAATGCGCCACTTCGACGTGCAGCTGATAGGCGGCATGGCGCTGCACAGCGGAAAGATCGCCGAAATGCGCACCGGTGAGGGTAAAACCCTGACCTCGACGCTGGCGGTCTATCTCAACGCCTTGGCCGGCCAAGGCGTGCACGTGGTCACGGTCAACGACTACCTGGCTGGGCGCGACGCCGAGTGGATGGGCCGCATCTACAACTGGCTTGGGCTCTCGGTCGGGGTCAACCGCTCGCAGACCACGCGCGAGCAAAAGCAGGCCGCCTACGCCGCCGACATCACCTACGGCACCAACAACGAATACGGCTTTGACTACCTGCGCGACAACATGGTCTATGAGGCCCGCGACCGGGTGCAGCGCGGGCTGTATTACGCCATCGTCGATGAGGTCGATTCGATTCTGATCGACGAGGCGCGCACGCCGCTGATCATCAGCGGCCAGGCCGAAGACCACACCGACGAATACATCGCCATCAACAAGCTGGTGCCGCACCTCGAGCGCCAAGAGGGCGAAGAAGACATGCGCACCGGCGAGGGCGTGATCAAGCCGGGTGATTTTTTGGTCGATGAAAAGGCGCAGACCGTCAACCTGACCGAGAGCGGGCACGAAAAAGCCGAGGCGCTGCTGGCCCAAGCCGGCCTGCTGCCCGAGGGCGCTTCGCTCTACGACCCGGCCAACATCGCGCTCATGCACCACCTGGTGACGGCGCTCAAGGCGCAGCACCTGTACCACCGCGACCAGCAGTACGTGGTGCAAAACGGCGAGATCATCATCGTCGATGAATTCACCGGCCGCCTGATGGTCGGGCGGCGCTGGAGCGAGGGCCTGCACCAAGCGGTGGAGGCCAAAGAGGGCGTGCGCATCCAGCCCGAGAACCAGACCCTGGCCTCGATCACCTTTCAAAACTACTTCAGGCTCTACGCCAAGCTCTCGGGCATGACCGGCACCGCCGACACCGAAGCCTTCGAGTTCCAGGAAATCTACGGCCTCGAGACCGTGGTGGTGCCGCCGAACAAACCGAGCCAGCGCAAGGACGAGCTCGATCGCGTGTACAAGACCACGCCCGAAAAATACGCTGCCGCCATCGCCGACATCCGCGAGTGCCACGAGCGCGGCCAGCCGGTGCTGGTGGGCACCTCGTCGATCGAGAACTCCGAGATCATCGCCGACCTGCTCAAAAAGGCCCAGTTGCGCTTTGAGGTGCTCAACGCCAAGCAGCACGAGCGCGAGGCCGAGATCATCGCCCAGGCCGGCCGGCCCGGCGCCATCACCATCGCCACCAACATGGCCGGGCGCGGCACCGACATCGTGCTCGGCGGCAACCTGGAAAAAATCTGCGCGGCCATCGAGGCCGACCCGGCGCTCGACGAAGCTGCGCGGGCGAGCAAGGTCGCCGCCGCGCGCGCCCAGTGGCAGGCCGACCACGAGCGCGTGGTGGCGCTGGGGGGCTTGCGCATCATCGCCACCGAGCGCCACGAGAGCCGGCGCATCGACAACCAGCTGCGCGGCCGCGCCGGGCGCCAGGGCGATCCGGGTTCGAGCCGTTTCTACCTCAGCCTCGACGATGCGCTGATGCGCATCTTTGCCGGCGACAAGGTGCGCGCCATCATGGAGCGCTTCAACATGCCCGAGGGCGAGGCGATCGAGCACCGCATGGTGACGCGCTCGATCGAGAACGCGCAGCGCAAGGTCGAGGCGCGCAACTTCGACATCCGCAAGCAACTGCTCGAGTACGACGACGTGGCCAACGACCAGCGCCGCGTGGTCTATCAGCAGCGCAACGAGTTCATCGACACGCAGGAGGTCGGGCCCCAGATCCGCAACCTGCGCAGCGGCGCGCTCGAGCACGTGGTGCGCCAGTTCGTGCCGGCCCAGAGCGTGGAAGAGCAGTGGGACTTGCCGGGCCTGGAAAAAACCCTGGCCGACGAATGGGGCCTGCAGCTGCCTCTGGTGCAAGAGGTGCACGCGGCCAGCGAGATGGACGACAGCGACGTGGTGGAGAAGGTGCTGCAGGCCGCACACGCCCACTACGAGGCCAAGGTGCAGCTGGCCAGCCCGGGCAGCTTTGCCGCCTTCGAGCGCGTGGTGCTGCTGCAAAACCTCGACAGCCACTGGCGCGACCACCTGAGCGCGCTCGACTACCTGCGCAAAGGCATCCACCTGCGCGGCTATGCACAAAAGCAGCCCAAGCAGGAGTACAAGCGCGAAGCGTTCCAGTTGTTCTCGCTGATGCTCGACCAGGTGCGCGGCGAGGTCACGCGCATCCTCATGAACGTGAAAGTGCAGACGCCCGAGCAGGTCAGCGCCGCCGCGCAGGAGCTCGAGGCCGCAGCCGAGCGCTTCAGCAACGTCACCTACACCGCCCCGAGCGAAACCGGTGAGGCCGAAACCGTGGCCGACCGTGGCCTGCTGGGCGGCCGCGCCACCCCGGCTGGTGCGCTGCCGCGTGTGGGCCGCAACGACCCTTGCCCCTGCGGCAGCGGCAAGAAATACAAGCATTGCCACGGCAAGCTGGCCTGAGCGGCCCGGAGCTCGAGCGGCACCAAGGCCCAAAGGAGTACCCACCATGCCCGTCAACTGGAGCGCCCCTGCCGCCGACAGCCTGTTGCCCGTGCCTGGGGTGCGCATCGGCGTGACTGAAGCCGGGGTGCGCAAGCCCAACCGCAAAGACCTCACCGTGCTGCTGCTCGACCCCGGCAGTGCCGTGGCCGGGGTGTTCACGCGCAACCGCTACTGCGCCGCACCGGTGCAGATGTGCCGCGAGCACCTCGGGGCCGGCGCGGCGGTGCGCGCGCTGCTCATCAACACCGGCTGCGCCAATGCCGGCACCGGCGAGTCGGGCCTGGCGCACGCGCGCCAGAGCTGCGCCGCCCTGGCCGCGCTGCTGGGCCTGGCGCCCGAGCAGGTGCTGCCTTTTTCCACCGGCGTGATCATGGAGCCGTTGCCGATCGAGCGCATCGTCGCTGGCTTGCCGGCGGCGCTGGCCGACGCCCAGCCCACGCACTGGCTGCGCGCCGCCGAAGGCATCATGACCACCGACACCGTGGCCAAGGCCGCCAGCCGCCAGCTGCAGCTCGGTGGCCAGCGCGTGACCTTGAGCGGCGTGTCCAAGGGCGCCGGCATGATCCGGCCCAATATGGCGACCATGCTCGGCTTTGTCGCCACCGACGCCTGCATCGCCCCCACGCTGCTGCCCGAGCTGGCGCGGCGCCTGGCCGATGCCTCGTTCAACCGCATCACCATCGATGGCGACACCTCGACCAACGACTCCTTCATCCTGATCGCCACCGGGCAGGCCGGGCACGCCCCCGTCACCGACCTGGCCAGCCCAGACGGCGTGGCCCTGCAAGCGGCCCTGACCGAGCTGGCGCAGACGCTGGCGCACGCCATCGTGCGCGACGGCGAGGGCGCGACCAAGTTCATTGCCGTGCGCGTCGAAGGCGGGCGCGACGCCGAGGAATGCCTGCAGGTGGCCTACGCCATCGCGCATTCGCCGCTGGTCAAGACCGCGTTCTACGCCAGCGACCCCAATCTGGGCCGCATCCTGGCGGCGGTGGGCTACGCCGGCATCGCCGACCTGGATCAAGGCCTGATCGAGCTGCACCTCGACGACGTGCACGTGGTCACGCGCGGCGGCCGCCACCCCGGCTACACCGAAGCCGAGGGCGCGCGCGTGCTGCGCCAGAGCGAGATCACGATCCGCGTCGGCCTGGGCCGGGGCGCGGCCACCGAGACCGTCTGGACCTGCGACCTGAGCCACGAGTACGTCAGCATCAACGCCGATTACCGCTCCTGATGCGCATCTCGATGCCCGCCTGGACATGAACGAAACCTTTGCCCGCGTGCTGCTGCGCGCCGAAGCGCTGTTGGCGCGCCTCGAGGCCGTGCTGCCGCAGCCGCTGGCCGCGCCCGACTGGGGCGCCGCCGTGGCCTGGCGCTACCGCAAGCGCGGCGGTCACGGCCTGCTCGAGCCGGTGCGCCACATCGGCGCCATGGCGCTGTCGGACCTGCAGGAAATCGAGCCGCAAAAGGAGCGCCTGGTGCGCAACACCGCGCACTTCGTGCAGGGGCTGCCGGCCAACAACGTGCTGCTCACCGGCGCGCGCGGCACCGGCAAAAGCTCGCTCATCCGCGCCTGCCTGCACGCCTTTGCGGCCCAGGGCTTGCGCCTGATCGAAGTCGATAAGGCCGATCTGGGCGACTTGCCCGACCTGGTGGCGCTGGTGGCCGAGCGCAGCGAGCGCTTCCTGATTTTTTGCGACGACCTGAGCTTCGAGGAGGGCGAGAGCGGCTACAAGGCGCTCAAGTCGATTCTGGATGGCAGCGTGGCCGCCAGCAGCCCCAATGTGCTGATCTACGCCACCAGCAACCGGCGCCACCTGCTGCCCGAGTACCTGCGCGACAACCTGAGCCACCGCCGCGACGAGGACGGCGAACTGCACCCAGGCGAGGCGGTGGAGGAAAAAATCTCGCTCTCCGAGCGCTTCGGGCTGTGGATCAGCTTTTACCCCTTCAGCCAGGACGAATACCTGAGCGTGGTGCGCCAGTGGTTGGCCCATTTTGGCGTGCCCGAGGCGGCGATCGAGGCCGCACGCCCGCAGGCGCTGGTCTGGGCGCTCGAGCGCGGCGCACGCAACGGCCGCGTGGCGTACCAGTTTGCGCGCGATTACGCCGGCAACCACCCGAGCTGCGAAACGGCCGCTTCGCTGCCGGCCTGGCCGCACCGACCCAGCCAGCCTGTGGCCCCTACATGAGCCTGCCGCCGCCGTTGCCGGAGTTGCACGGGTCGCCGCTGCCGCCGGTGTGGGTGGTGGACGCCGAGCGGCCGCGTGCTCCGGGCCACGGGCAGCGCCTGATCGAAGTCGCGGTGGGCGTGCTGATCGACACCCAAGGGCGGGTTTTGCTCACCACGCGCCCGCCGGGCAAGGCCTATGCCGGTTGCTGGGAGTTCCCCGGCGGCAAGATCGAAGCCGGCGAGAGCCTCGAGGGGGCGCTGCGGCGCGAACTGCACGAAGAAATCGGGCTCCAGATCGGCGCCGTGCAACGCTGGCGCAGCCTCGTGGTGGACTACCCGCACGCCTTGGTGCGCCTGCAGGTGTGCCTGGTGCGCGACTGGAGCGGCACCCTGCACATGCACGAAGGCCAAAGCTGCGCTTGGCAGAGCCTGCCGGTGCAGGTGGCACCGCTGTTGCCGGGTTCGGTGCCGCTGTTGCAGGGGTTGCAGCAGTTGCAGGGCTTGCTGCTGCAGCCTCCCTTGGCCCCTTAACCTTAAGTTAAGCGCAGAGCGTGAACTCCAGCTCGGCCTCGCTCTCGCTGGCCAGGTGCAGCTTGCCGTCGACGCCGCGCTGCAGCAGGCGCACAGCAAACAGCATCCGGTTGCCGCTGATCTCGGGCACCAGGCTCAGCTCTGGGGCGATCCACAGCCGCAGCATCTGGTAGCTTTTGCCTTGGGCCAGGTTTTGCTGGAACTGGCCGTGGCTGGCCCAGACCTTTTGCGCTTGGGCCGAGTTGCGCAGCACGTTCATCAGCAGCTGCACCGGTTCGAGCAACGGTTCTAGGGTCTGCGCCCACGGCTGCAGATCTTGCTGGCGCAGCTCGGGGCTGCGCTGTTGCCAGTCGTGGTAGGCGGGCAAGTCGAACTCGAAGCTGCCGCCGGGGATGGCCAAGCGGCTGCGCACCGCTGTCAGCCATTCGTTGTCGGCCAGCGACTGCCCCACCTTGCCGCATTCCTGCAAGGCGGCGTAGCAGCCTTCTAGGCGGGCGATGAACTGCTCCAGCGCCGCCTCGGAAATGGCCGGGTTGCCACGGTAGCCCAGGTACTGCTGCTTGAGGCGCTCGAGGTCTTTGAGGATTTCTGATTTCAAGTCGGAGCGCGCCCCGATTTCGAGCAGCTCGAACAAGGTGTGCAGCGCAAAGTGGTGATCGAGGGCGCTGGGGCGCAGCAGCAACTGGCCCAAGCGCTCGGCCAAGCGCTCGAGCCGCAGGTAGGTGCGGATGCGTTCGTTGAACGGGTACTCGTAGAGGATCACCGCTCGATCATAGCCCGAAAAGCTGGCGCTGCCGGGCATAAGCCGCCGCCACTTGCGCTTGCAACTGGGGCAGGGTGGTGGTGGCGTCGTTGTCGAGCACCGTGTCGGCCAGCGCCAGCCGCTGCGCGCGGCTGGCTTGGGCGTCGAGCACGGCTTGTATTTGCGCCCGCGGCCAGCCGTTGCGCGCGCGCACGCGCTCAATCTGCGTTTGCGCGCTGCAGTCCACCACCCACACCGCATCGACTTGCTGCAGCCAATGCGCCGATTCGGCCAGCAACGGGATGTCGAGCACCACGCAGTCGCTGTGGCCTTGCAGCTGTGCGCAGGCCTGCTCGATCGCGGCGCGCACGAGCGGGTGCACGATCGCCTCCAGCCGCTGGCGCGCCGCGGGCTGGGCAAAAACCAGCGCCCGCATCTGCTCGCGGTCCAGCGCCCCGTCGGGCCCGATGTATTGCGGGCCAAAGGCGGCGCGGATGGGCTCGATGGCGGTGCCACCGGGGGCGGTGCAGGCGCGCGCCAGAGCGTCGGCGTCGAGCACCGGCGCGCCCAGCGCCTGCAGCATCGCCGCCACCGTGCTCTTGCCGCTGCCGATGCCGCCGGTCAGACCGATGCGCCAAGGGGGCTGGGGGTGGGCGCGCATGGTGGGCGGTGCGGTTTAAAGCCCGATCCAGCCCAGCAGCGTGGCCGGCCCCAGCGCCAGCGCCAGCAGGCCGCCAAAAGCCAGGAACGGCCCAAAGGGCACGTAGCCGCCCTCGCGCAAGCCGCTGCTGTACTTCATGGCGATGCCCACGACCGCGCCCAGCACCGAGGCCAGCAGCAGCACCGGCAGCAGCGCCTGCCAGCCCAGCCAGGCCCCGAGCGCGGCCAAGAGCTTGAAGTCGCCATAGCCCATGCCCTCTTTGCCGGTGAGCAGCTTGAAGGCCCAGTAGATCGACCACAGCGTCACGTAGCCCACCACCGCGCCCCACAAGGCGGTGCCCAGATCGATGGTGTTCCAGCCCAGCGCGGCCACGATCAGCCCGGCCCAAACCAGCGGCAGCGTGATGTCGTCTGGCAGCAAGGTGGTGTCCCAGTCGATGAAGGCCACCGCCAGCACGGCAGCGACGAAACCCATCCAGGCCAGAGTGGCCAAGCCCGGGCCGTGCAGGTGCATGACCCAGGCAAAGCCGATGCCGGTGAGCAACTCCACCAGCGGGTAGCGCAGCCCGATGGGGGCCGCGCAGGCGCTACAGCGGCCGCGCAGCAGGGCGTAGCTGAGCAGCGGGATGTTTTGGTACCAGGCGATGCCGGCCCCACAGGCCGGGCAGCGCGAGCGCGGGGTGAGCAGGTTCAGGGCTTCAGCGGGTGCGTGGTTCGGGGCGCTGTGCGCTGTGTGGGCTGTGTGGGCGCTGTGGTGAGCGGCGGCCTCAGCCCCAGCCCCAGCAGGGCTGGGATGCAGCTCGGCGCACTCGGCGGCCCAGCGCCGCTCGAGCATGATGGGCAGCCGGTGGATGACGACGTTGAGGAAACTGCCCACCAGCAGCCCAAGCAGGCCGGCAAACAGCAGTCCGATCCAGCCGGTGAGGAGTTCCAGTGGCATGTGTGGTGTGGCGTAGTCGCACTGCGGGAAGTGTAAACGAGGCCGGGGGTGGCGCTCGCGCTCGCGCTGGAGTTGGAGTTGGAGTTGGGGGTTGGGGGTTGGGGGTTGGGGGTTGGGGGTTGGGGTTGGGGTTGGGGTTGGGGTTGGGGTTGGGGTTGGGGTTGGGGTTGGGGTTGGGGTTGGGGTTGGGGTTGGGGTTGGGGTTGGGGTTGGGGTTGGGGTTGGGGTTGGGCTTGGGCTTGGGCTTGGGCTTGGGGCTTGGGCTTGGGGCTTGGGCTTGGGCTTGGGCTTGGGCTTGGGGCTTGGGGCTTGGGGCTTGGGGCTTGGGGCTTGGGGCTTGGGGCTTGGGGCTTGGGGCTTGGGGCTTGGGGCTTGGGGCTTGGGGCTTGGGGCTTGGGGCTTGGGGCTTGGGGCTTGGGGCTTGGGGCTTGGGGCTTGGGGCTTGGGGCTTGGGGCTTGGGGCTTGGGGCTTGGGGCTTGGGGCTTGGGGCTTGCGGCTTGCGGCTTGCGGCTTGCGGCTTGCGGTTAAAGTGGCGACGATGAAGCCGCCCAGCCCACACCCCGCAGCCGCACGGTCGCCTGAGCTTGTCTCGGCGCACATACCGACACCCGTACCCGCAACCGAACTTACACCTGCCTCAGCCTCAGCCTCAGTCCCATCGCAGGCCGCCCCCATCGCCCCCGCCGACCTGCTGCGCCAGCTCTTTGCCGCGGCCGTGGCCTCTGCCCAGCCGGCGCGGTGCCTGCCACCGCATCTGCCGCGCGCGGCCGACATCGGCGCTGGCCGTCTGTGGGTGGTGGGCGCCGGCAAGGCCGCGGCGGCCATGGCGCGCGCCGTCGAAGACCATTGGGACGGCGACCCACAGGCGCTCGGCGGCCTGGTGGTGACGCGCTACGGCCACGAGGTGCCGTGCGCGCGCATCGAAATCGTCGCCGCCGCGCACCCGGTGCCCGACGCCGCTGGCTGGCGCGCCGCCGAGCGCGTGCTCGCCAGCGTGCAGGGCCTGAGCGCGGCCGACACCGTGCTCTGCCTGCTCTCGGGCGGCGGTTCGGCGCTGTGGCCTCTGGCGCTGCCCGGCATGGTGCTGGCCGAGCAGCAGGCGCTGGCGCGGGCCTTGTTGGCCAGCGGCGCCCGCATCGGCGAGATCAACTGCTTGCGCCGCCATTTGTCGGCGCTGCAGGGTGGGCGGCTGGCAGCGGCCTGCTATCCGGCGCGCGTGCTCACGCTGCTGATCTCCGACGTGCCCGGCGACGACCCGGCCGACATCGCCTCTGGCCCCACCGTGGCCGACCCCAGCACCTGCGCCGATGCCTTGGCCATCGTGCAGCGCTACCGGCTGCAGCTGCCCCCAGCCGCGCTGGCGCTGCTGCACAGCGGCCAAGGCGAAACCCTGAAACCGGGCGATGCGCGGCTGGCGCGCAGCGAGCTGCGCTGGCTGGCCACGCCGCAGATGGCGCTCGAGGCCGCTGCCGCCGCGGCGCGCGCCGCCGGCTTTGCGGCACACATCTTGAGCGACGCGCTGCAAGGCGAGGCGCGCGAAGTGGGCAAGGTGCTGGCGGCGCTGGCGCGCCAGATCGCGCAGCGCCAGCAGCCGTTTGCGCCGCCTTGCGTGCTGCTCTCGGGTGGCGAGACCACGGTCACGCTGCGCAGCAACACCCCCGGCCAAGGCGGTCGCAATGTCGAGTGCCTGCTGGCGTGCGCGCTCGAGCTCGGTGACCAAAGCGCCGCTCAGCCAAGCGGACAAGCAAGCGGCCAGCCCGGCATTCATGCGCTCATGGCCGACACCGACGGCATCGATGGCGTCGGTAGCGCTGCCGGGGCCCTGATCGGCCCCGACACGCTGGCACGCGCGCACTCACTAGGGCTGGAGGCGCAACAAATGCTCGACGCCCACGACGCGCACCGCTTTTTTGCCACCTTGGGCGACGCGCTGCACAGTGGCCCCACGCGCACCAACGTGAACGACTTCAGGGCGCTGCTGATCGGCGCGTGCTGACGCGTCAACCCCGCGCCGGCCGCACCTCGGTCACCAAGGCGCGTACAAAGGCCTGCTGCCCCGCGGCGTAATCCCACTGCTCGATCAGGCAGCAGCCCGGGGGGGCGTGCGCACCCCAACGCAGCAGATTCACCGAATTGGGCAGGCCTTCGCGCACCCGCGTCGACACCGCCGTGCCGGCCTGCACCGCCCACAGCGGCCGCGCCAGCGCGGGCAGCGCCAGCACATAGGGCAGGTGGATGTGCCCGCCCAGCACCAAGTCGGCACCCGCAGCCGCCCAGCGCTCCAGCGCGGCCGTGTGCCCGCGCAGCAGGTTGACCCGGTCGGAGGCACGGATCACGGCCACCGGCTGGTGCACCACCACCACACGCAGCTGCGCCGCCCCGGCGGCCTCGAGCCGCTGCGCCACGCGCTCGATCTGCTGTGCCGACACAGCGCCGTGCTTGTGCCGCCACGGCCGGGTGGTGTTCAGGCCCAGCACCAGCAGATCGGGGACATCGTGCACCGGCTCGAGCGCCGGGCCAAAGGCGGCGAGGTACCGGGCGTAGGGGCGGCGCAGGCGCGTCCACAGATCGAGCAGCGGGATGTCGTGGTTGCCCGGAATCGCCAGCAGCGGGGCCCCCAGCCGGTCCATGAAGGTGCGGGCGGCGCGAAACTGCCCCGGCCGCGCGCGCTGTGTGATGTCGCCCGAGAGCACCGCCAGGTTGGGGCGCAACCGCTGCGCCAGCGCCACCAGCGCCTCGAGCACCGGGGGCTGTTCGGTGCCAAAGTGCGTGTCCGAGATCTGCAATACGAGGCTCACGGCTGCGCCCTGAGGTCGGGGGCAGGGGGCGGCTTGAGCAGCAGCAGCGGTTGTTCCAGCACGCGAAAGTCGAGCGGCGCGCGCATACGCGTCATTTACAGCACCAGCGTGCGCACATCGCGCGCCTCAGTGCCCTGTTCGATGTGCAGGCGCAACTGGCGCTGCGCGCGCAGCAACGTGACGCAGGCAGACCAGAACGCCACCCAGCGGCTGCGCCCGAAGCGCGCCTTGTAGGCCTCGCGGTCTTCCAGCAGATCGGGGTACAGGCCCATGCTGGCGTTGACCAGGAACAGGCGCTGGTTGATGGCCGCCACCTGCACCGGTTGCGCGGCCCAGCCCAGCAGCCCGCGCACCGCCTCGGCCGGGTCGGTGGGTATGCCGTGCGTGCGCGCAAAGTAGTTGAAAGTGCCTTGGGGCACGGCCTCCATGGGGCAGCCGGCCGCGTGCGCGTACTGCGCCACCGTGTTCAGGGTGCCGTCGCCGCCCACGGCCACCACCGCCGTGCCGGTGGCCAGCGCCTTGGCCGTGGCTTGTTGCGCCACCGCGCTCAGCTCAGCCGGCTGGCAAAAGTGCAGCTCCCCGCGCCGTCCAGCGGCCTGCAACACGCTGTCGATGAGCGCGCCCTTGGTGTCGGCGGCGCTGCTGCCCGAAGCCGCGTTGATGACGAACTGCAGCGCCGCAGCGGGGTCGATGGTGGGGCTGGGGCTCATGGCGCGCACGCCATCCGGGTGGAGACGATCGGATGCAAGCGAATTCAATCGTGGCGCAGCAGGTCGCCAAAGACGGTGTGCTCGCCCTCTCGGCGATCGGCACCGGGTGCGTCGTACAACACCAGCCAGCTGGGCTTGCGCCCCGCAAGGTCGGCCGGCAGATCGCAGATCGCTTCGGCGCGGTTGCTGCCCTGGCCATGCGGCAGCACCACCGATTCGCTCAGCGCCGACTCGAACCGCACCGGCTCCAGGTTGGCTTCGAGCAGCGGCCGCGCGGCCGGCCATTTATAGACGCGGATTTCGCCGTTGAGCACCATCGTCGGGCCGGCCAGCAGGTACAGGTCGTCGCCAGAAAAATGCAGGTCGCTCACACCCAAGCCATCGAGCTGCAAAAAGTGTTTGCGCAGCAGCGTGCCGTTGTCGTCCAGCGGTACCAGGCGCAGTTCGTCGCCGCGCGCCTGCACTTCGATCTCGAGCAGCGCCGACCAGCCGCGCAGCACCGGCCCGCGCAGGCCCAGCAGCAGCCGGCGCCCGAACACCGCCAGGCCTTCGATGTCAAAGCCGTTGTCCTTGCCCGGAAGCGCCAGGTAGGGCCCGAAGTGCGGGTCGTCGGCCAGCGCCCGCGTGAGCAGGTTGTGTTGGGCATCGCCCTTGAGGCGCAGGGCGCGGCGGCCATCGGCGGCCAAGCGCACCAGGCAGGGCGCGCCGTCGGCATCGGGTTCGATCGGCAGGCAGGCCAGCAGGCGCCGGTTGCCGTCTAGGGCCAGCTTGGCCAGCCGCCGGGCGTTGTCGGCGTGGCTGCGCTCGGGTTTGGCGTTTTTGCGCTTCAGGCCGTGCGAGCCCACCAGCCACAAAAAGCCGTCCACCACCGCCATGCCCTCGATGTCGGCCTCTTCGTCGGGGGCGCCGGGCAGGTCGAGCAGGTCGGCCAGCGGGAAATCGCACACCTCGCCAAAGCGCAGCGTCTCGCGCCCCACCGGCTCGAGCCGGCGCAGGCGCTCGACGCCACAGGCTTCATCGCCCGCCACCCAGAGCCAGTCGCCCGTAAAGGCCGCCCCCGAGAGGTTGGTTTTGACCAGGCAGTCGGGCGTAAATTCCAGCCGCACGGCATTGGCGCTTCGGGTGTTGGGCATGGGGGGCTCCTGGGTGCGTGGCGTGCACGGGCGCACGGTTTAGCGCTGTATAGCATACACCCGGCGCCAGCCCGCCAGCAAAGGCCACAGCAGCAACATCAGCGCCAGCCCCAGCGCCGGCAGCACCAGCGGTTGCGCCAGCAGCACCAGTCCATCGCCGCGCGCGTGCATGAAGGCGCGGCGCAGGTTGTCCTCGAAGATCGGCCCGAGCACGACGCCAAAGACGATCGGGGCCAGCGGGTAGTCGGCCTTGCGCAACACATAGCCCAGCAGACCAAAAGCGGCCAGCAGCGCGACATCGAAGGCCAGCCGGCTTTGGGCATAGACCCCGAGCACGCCCACGAGCACGATCAGCGGCGTCAGCCAGCCCAGCGGCAGCGCCAGCAGCCGCACCCAGAGCCCGATCAGCGGCAGATTGAGCACCAGCAGCGCCAAGTTGGCCAGCACCATGCCCCAGATGATGGCCTCGAACAGCTCTGGCGAGCGTTCGAACATGACAGCGCCAGGGGCGATGCCGTGCAGCATGAAGGCCCCCAGCAGCACCGCCATGGCCGGGTTGCCGGGCAGCCCGAGGCCGATCAGCGGCACCAGCCCGGCTTGGGCGCTGGCGTTGTTGGCTGCCTCGGGCCCGGCCACACCCGACAGCGCGCCGTACCCGTACTGGGCGCGGTCACGCGCCACGCGCCGCTCCAGCGCCAAGCTCATCATCGAGGCCAGCAGCGTCTTGCCACCCGGCAGCATGCCCACCAGTGCGCCCACCGCCGTGCCGCGCAGCGCCGGCGCCAAGCTGGCGCGCAGTTCGCTCACGCGCGGCCAGATGCGGCCGATGGGGGCGATGCGCGTGCCGGCGCGCAGCCCGGCGTGGCTGGCCAGCACCTCGCCCAGACCAAACAGGCCGACGATCAGCGGCACGAGGCCGATGCCGTCGCGCAGTTCGGCCAGCCCGAGGGTAAAGCGCGGCGCGCCGCCGCCAAAGTCGGTGCCCACCAGCCCGAGCATTAGCCCCAGCAGCAGCATGGCTAGGGCCTTGAGGCGCTGCGGTTGGCCGATGCAGACCAGCGCCACCGCCGCCAGCAGCACCAGCGCCGCCACATCGGCCGGCCCCAAGCCCAGCGCCAGCCGCGCCAGCGCCGGCGTCAGCGCCGCCACCAGCGCCGCGGTGATGAGGCCGGCCAGAAACGAGGCCAGCGCCGCCACCGCCAGCGCCACCCCGGCCTGCCCCTTGAGCGCCAGCCGGTGCCCTTCTTCGGCCGTGACCACGCCCGAGGCCTCGCCCGGCAGCTTGAGCAAAATGGCGGTGGTCGAGGAGCCATACTGGGCCCCGAAATAGACCCCACACAACAGCACGATGGCCGCCTGCGGCTCGAGCAGAAACGAGGCCGGCAACAGCAACGCCATGGTGGCCGCCGGCCCGATGCCGGGCAACACCCCAACCAGTGTCCCCAACCCGGCGCCGAGCAAGGCCGGGCCCGCCAGCGCCCACGCCAGTTCGAGGCTCATCATGGATGCAAGGCCGCTGCCAGGGCCGGCGGCAGCAGCTGAAACGGCACCTGCAAGCCGAGCACAAACACCAGCAGCCAGAGCAGGCTCAAGGCCGATCCGATCAACAGCGCGTGCGGCCAGCGGTTGGCGGCGGCGCGCGCCGCCAGCAGCGCCAGCAACCAGGTGGCCAGCGCCACCCCCAGCACGGGCACCAGCAGAGCAAAGCCCAGCACCGCGGCCAGCGTCAGAGCGGCGGCGCGCGGCTGGCCGGCGTTGGGGGCCTCGGCGGCGCAGACCGCCGATTCGGTATCAGCGGCGCAGACCGCAGATTCGGTCTCAGCAGCGCCGGCCGCCGTTTCGGCCTTGGCCCAGCCGGCCCGATGGCTGCGCCAGAGCAGCAGCAGCGCCACGCCCAGCAGGGCAACGGCCAACAGCCCCGGCCAGTAACCCGGCCCCATGCGTGTGAAGCTGCCCAGCGCCAGTTCGGGCCGCTGCCCGACCTGCGTCAGCACCCACACCGCCAGCAACAGCAGCGCCCAAGCCACCGCGCGCAGGCCCCAGAGCTGGGCGGTGGGTGCGAGCTCCAAGGGACCTAAGGGGGCCGAGGAGGTGACGGTGTTCCTACTGCCGGCCGCATCGCCGCTGCCAGACCAAGCCCAAGCCGCAGCGCCAACCGTTGTGTGGGCCGGGCTGCAGGGGGCATCGGGTGGGGGTGCGGGCGCGGGGTTATCTGACGGCCGCATACTGATCAATAACAAGAACCATTCGCATTAGCGTTATTTTATGGTCTAATGCCGTTTCCGTCAAGGGACAGACTGTGGCCGTTTGCGCTGCCGATCGTCGCCTCACCCAAAGCTAATTTTTTCGGAGTTGTCTGCATGAGCACCCGCCGTACCCTACTCAAATCATCGGCCGCTGCGGCGGCCCTGGTCGTCGCCCCAGCGATTGTGCGCGCCCAGAATTTTCCTTCGCGCCCGCTGCGCCTGATCGTCGCTTCGGCGGCCGGTGGCAATGCCGACGTGGTCACGCGCCTGATGGCGCCCGAGCTCGAGCAGCGCCTCGGGCAGCGCATCGTGGTTGAAAACCTCGCCGCTTCGTCGGGCATGCAGGGCACCGAGGCGGTGGCGCGCGCCGAGCCCGACGGTCACACGCTGCTGGTGGGCACCGCCTCGCAACTGGTGTTCAATCTGGCGCTGTTCGACCCCATGCCCTTTGACCTCGTGGGCAGCTTGCGTGGCGTGGCCATGATCAACAAGGTGCCGCTGGTCATGCTGGTCAACCCCAATGATCCGGCCGCCAACATGCGCGACTACATCGCGCGCCTGCGCGCTGCACCGGGGCGTTACCAGTACGGTTCGGGCCCGCGCGGCACCACCACCCACATCACTGGTCTGATGTGGGCGCGTGCGGCCGGGGTCGAAGTCCAACACGTGCCCTACCGCGCCGGCGCCGAGGGGCTGCGCGATCTCATGGCTGGGCGCATCTCGCACCAGTTCGACGTCGCCGTGACCGCCATCCCGCACGTGCAGTCGCGCGCGCTGCGTGCGCTGGCCGTGACCAGCCGCCGCCGCTTGCAGGTGCTGCCCGATGTGCCCACGGCCGCCGAACAGGGCCTGCCAGGTTTCGAGGGCTTTACCTGGAACTCGATCGCCGCGCCGGCGGGCACGCCGCAGCCCATCGTCGAGCGCCTGAACCGCGAAATCGCGGCCGTGCTCGAAGTGCCGGCGCTGCGCGAGCGCCTCGTGGGTTGGGGCAGCGAATTTTCCGGCCCCATGAGCCCGGCGCAGGTCGATGCCTTTTACGCCGAAGACCGGCGCATCTGGGTGCCGTTGGTGCGCGAAGCCAGCCGGGCAGTTTGATTTCAGGCAACCCCCGCCCAGCGCGCAGCAAAAATGCGCGCTGGGCTTGGGGCGTTGCAGTCTTTCAGTGGTGCCCGTTGCAGGGCAGCGCTTGGGCTGGCGGTGCGCTGGCAGCTGCGCCGCGCTCAAAGGTGACGACGTGATCCACCGCTGCCTTGATGCCGATCCACTCGCCCACGGCGTGGTCGTGGTGCGAGGGCACGTGCGTCATCACGGTTTCGCCGCTGCTCAGTTGCAGGGTGTAGAGGAACTCGGAGCCGCGGAAGGATTTGCGCACGATGCGCGCCTTCACGGGGGCGGCGTCGTCGTGCAGGATGTCGTCGGCGCGCAGCAGCACGTCGCACAGGCCGTCGGGGTAGGCGCTGGGCAGCGGGCATTCGGCCACGTCCTGCAGCGACCCCAAGGGGGTTTGCACCTGCACCTCGGAGCCCGACTGGGCGATCTGCGCCGGGGCAAACACGCCGTGGCCGATGAATTCGGCCACGAAGCGCGTCGCTGGCCGGTGGTACAGCGTGTAGGCGCGGTCCCACTGGTGCAGCTCGCCCTGGTGCAAGACGCCGATCATGTCGCCAATGGCAAAGGCCTCGAGCTGGTCGTGCGTCACCAGCAGCGCGGTGGCCCCGGCGGCTTTCAGAATCCCGCGCACCTCGTGCGCCAGGCGCTCGCGCAGGTCCACGTCGAGGTTGGAAAAGGGTTCGTCGAGCAGCAGCAGGCGCGGGTTGGGGGCGAGCGCACGGGCCACGGCCACGCGCTGCTGCTGGCCGCCCGAGAGCTCGTGCGGGTAGCGCCCGTGCAGCCCCTCGAGCCCGACCAGCGCCAGCACCTCTTGCACCCGCTGCAGCCGCGCCGGCTTGGGCAGGTGGCGCAGCCCGAAGGCCACGTTGGCGCGCACATCGAGGTGCGGAAACAGCGCGTAATCCTGGAACACCATGCCGACGCGGCGCTGCTCGGGCGGCATATGCGTCTGGGCGTTGCTGACCACTTGCCCACCGAGTTCGACCTGACCGCCGCTGGCGCGCTCGAGCCCGGCCACGGCGCGCAGCAAAGTGGTTTTGCCGCAACCCGAGGGGCCGATCAGCACCCCGATCTGGCCCGCCTCGAGGCCGAAAGAAACCGAGCGCACCGCAGGCTGGGCGGTGTGGGGGTATTGAACCGAGAGTTGGGACAGGGTCAGGAACATGGTTGCTTATTCTAGACGATTGCTGTTCTCATTCAGGCAGACTGTGCCGCTGCTGCGCCACCCGTCTGTCATACACCGGATCGCCACCCAATCTATACTGAGCGCCACACCCGCTCACCGTTCGTCGTGAACCCCATGGCCAAACCCAAGCTGAAAAGAATCCCGACCGCGCAAGTGCAGCTGGGCATGTACATCGAGGCTTTTCAAGGCTCTTGGATGGACCATCCCTTTTGGCGCAGCAAGTTCGTGATCACCGACGCGCACGAGTTGCGCCTGGTGCATGAGTGCGCGATCAAGGAGGTGCTGATCGACGTCAGCCAGGGCCTGGATGTGGTGCCAGCCTCTACCAGCGACGCCGCCGCAGAACCCTCGTCAGCCGCCACAGCCCCTGAGCCGCAGCCCGCTCCCGATACCCAGGCGGCCTCGATGCGCGCCGAGTATCAGCGCGCGGCCGCCATCTGCAAGGCCGCCACCGGCGCGGTGCGCCACATGTTTGCCGAGGTGCGCATGGGCCGTGCCATCGACCAAGAGGTGGCGCGCCAGGTGGCCGAGGAGATCACCGATTCGGTGTTGCGCAACGGCGGCGCCCTCATCAGTCTGGCGCGGCTGAAAACCGCCGACAGCTACACCTACATGCACTCGGTGGCGGTGTGCGCGCTGATGGTGGCGCTGGCGCGCCAGCTGGGTTTGAGTGAAACCGAGACGCGCGCGGCGGGCTTTGCCGGCCTGATGCACGACCTGGGCAAGGCCGACGTGCCGCTGGAGGTGCTCAACAAGGCAGGCCGCCTGACCGAAGCCGAATTTGCCCAGGTGCGCCTGCACCCAGAGCACGGGCACCGGCGCTTGCTCGCCGCCGGCGTCGATGATCCGCTGGCGCTCGACGTCTGCCTGCACCACCACGAGCGGCTCGACGGCAAGGGTTACCCGAAGCGGCTGGCGGGCGAGGCCATCAGCCGCATGGCGCGCATGGGCGCGGTGTGCAATGTCTATGACGCCATCACCTCGAACCGGCCCTACAAGGAAGGGTGGGATCCGGCCGAATCGCTGGCCAAAATGGCGCAGTGGACCAACGGCCACCTCGATGCCACGATTTTCCAGGCCTTTGTGCGCAGCCTCGGCATCTACCCCACGGGTTCGCTGGTGCGGCTGAGCAACGGCAAGCTGGCGGTGGTGGTGGAACAGTCCAAGGCGTCTTTGCTCAAGCCGGTGGTCAAAACCGTGTTTTCCACCACAAGCAACGAGCGCGTACAGCCACAACTGATCGACCTTTCGGCACCCGACTGCCGCTGGCAGATCGAAAAGCGCGAAAACCCCAAAGACTGGAAAATCCCCGACCTCGACGCGCTCTGGCTGGACGAGTTGGCGCAGCCGCAGGGTACACAGGGCGGGTGAAGCTGCGTCGGCACCTGGGGGTCCGAGTACGGGCAGGGACATGGTCCCACCGACAGGAATCGAACCTGTATTTGCCGCTTAGGAGGCGGCCGTTCTATCCATTGAACTACGGCGGGGGGTGGCTGCGCGCGATTATCCCCGATGCCCGCTGCCGGGGCGCTATTTCGAGAGCGCCCGCATGGCCTCTTCGAGCCCGCGCAGCGTCAGCGGGTACATGCGCTGGCCCAGGATTTGCTGGATCAGCTCGATGCTGCGCCGGTAGGGCCACAGGCCCGCCGGTTGCGGGTTGATCCAGGCGTGGCGCGGGTAGTGGTGCGCGAGGCGCTGCAACCAGTCGGCCCCGGTTTCGGCGTTGGCGTATTCGACGCTGCCGCCGGGCTGCAGGATCTCGTAGGGGCTCATGGTGGCGTCGCCCACGAAGATGAGCTTGTAATCCTTGTGGTACGTGCGGATCAGGTTCCAGGTGTCGAATTTTTCCGTGTGGCGGCGGCGGTTGTGCTTCCACACGTAGTCGTACACGCAGTTGTGGAAATAGTAGCACTCCAGGTGCTTGAATTCGTTCCTGGCGGCGCTGAACAGTTCCTCCACCTGCTGGACGTGCTCGTCCATGGTGCCGCCCACGTCCATGAGCAGCAGCACTTTGACGTGGTTGTGCCGCTCTGGGACCATCTTGGTGTCGAGCCAGCCGGCGTTGGCGGCCGTGGCGCGGATGGTGTCGGGCAGGTCCAGCTCCAGCGCGTTGCCCTCGCGGGCAAACTTGCGCAGGCGGCGCAGCGCCATCTTGATGTTGCGCGTGCCCAGCTCCTGCGTGTCGTCATAGTCCCGATAGGCGCGTTGCTCCCACACCTTCACGGCGCTCTGGCCACCGCCCTTGCCACCGATGCGGATGCCCTGCGGGTTGTGCCCGCCGTGGCCAAAGGGGCTGGTGCCGCCGGTGCCGATCCACTTGCTGCCGCATTCGTGCCGTTCCTTCTGTTCCTCCAGGCGCTGCTTCAGCGTCTCCATCAGTTCGTCCCAGTCCATCCTGGGCGCGTTGGCCTTTTGCTGGTCGCTGAGCAGCCGTTCGAACTCCTTGCGCAGCCAGTCGGCGGGAATCTCCTTGCTGAAGTCGGCCAGCGTCTCCACGCCCTTGAAGTAGCCCGCGAAGGCGCGGTCGAACTTGTCGAAGTGCTTCTCGTCCTTCACGAGCGCGGTGCGGGCCAGGTAATAGAAGTCGTCGAGCGTGCAGGCGTCGGGGTTGCGTGGGCCCACCACGTCCTGCCGCAGGCACTCCAGCAGGCTCAGGTATTCCTTGACCGAGACCGGCAGCTTCGCGGTGCGCAGGGTATAGAAAAAGTCGATCAGCATGGGTAGGGCAGGGCAAGGCTGGGCGAGCCAAACCGGCTCAGCGGTGGCGCTGGTTCATGAACACCAGTTTTTCGAACAGGGTGATGTCCTGCTCGTTCTTGAGCAGCGCGCCCACCAGCGGCGGCACCACCAACTGCTGCTCTTTGCCGTGCAGCGCCTGGGGCGGGATGTCCTCGGCCAGCAGCAGCCGGATCCAGTCGAGCAGCTCCGAGGTGCTGGGCTTTTTCTTCAGGCCCGGCAGCTGGCGCAGCTCCAGAAAGGCGTTGAGCGCCGCCGTCAGCAGCTCGTCTTTGAGACCGGGAAAATGCACGCCCACGATGCGGCGCAGCGTGGCCGGCTCGGGGAACTGGATGTAGTGGAAAAAGCAGCGGCGCAAAAAGGCGTCGGGCAGCTCTTTTTCGTTGTTCGAGGTGATGAACACCAGCGGCCGGTGCCGCGCCCGGATGGTCTGGCGCGTCTCGTAGCAGTGGAACTCCATGCGGTCGAGCTCGCGCAGCAAGTCGTTGGGGAACTCGATGTCGGCCTTGTCGATTTCGTCGATCAGCAGCACCAGCGGCTGCTCGGCCGTGAACGCCTGCCAGAGCACGCCTTGCACGATGTAGTGGCCAATGTCGCGCACGCGCTCGTCCCCGAGCTGCGAGTCGCGCAGGCGGCTCACGGCGTCGTACTCGTACAGCCCTTGCTGTGCCTTGGTGCTGCTCTTGATGTGCCACTGCAGCAGCGGCATCCCCAGGGCTGCCGCCACCTCTTCGGCCAGCAGGGTTTTGCCGGTGCCGGGTTCGCCCTTGATGAGCAAGGGCCGCTGCAAGGTGATGGCGGCATTGACCGCGAGCAGCAAATCGGGGCTGGCGACGTAGTGGGGGGAACCAGAAAATTTCATGAGCAAAATGGGGGGTTGTACAGGCAGGCAGGGGGCGGTGTGGGGCGGTTCAGGCGCAAAGGGCTGGCGGGTGGTGCAGGCCACAGGCGCTCCACCAACACCATTGGGTGGCCGATCATGGCCTATGGTAGCGCCAAAGTGCCGCAGCAGCATAGAATCACAATTTCCATCTCTCTGCCCCTTACCGCGCACCATGCAGCAACCCAGCACCAGCTTGCGGCCACCTGCCACCTGCCACCGGCCTTGCAGCCGTGGACGGTGCGTCGGCCTGCGCGGGCCCTGGGCGGCGCGGACTTGGCTGGGCGTGCTGGTTTTTCTGGGCATGGTGGCGACGACGGTGCAGGCCCAGGCACTGCCCGAGGCAGCCGATGCCGCGCCCATGCCCCTGCTGGCCCAAGCGGCCCAGTTTGATCTGCTGGCGCAGGCCGAACCCGATTTCTTTGCCGAAAAGACGCAGCTGCAGGTGCTGTCGGTGACGCGCCTGGCGCAGCCGCTGGCCGACACGCCGGGCGCGGTCACGGTGCTGGACCGCCAGACCCTGCGCCGCTCGGGTGCGCGCAATCTGACCGAGGCGCTGCGGCTGGTGCCGGGCTATATGGTGGCCGGCTTGAATGGCGCCAATCTGGTGGCGGCCTACCACGCGCCCGTGGACGAATACGGGGTGCGCAGCCTGATTCTGGTCGATGGGCGTTCGCTCTATTCCCCAAGTTACATGGGCGGTGGCTTCAGGGCGCTCAACGCGGTGCCGATCGAGGAGGTCGAGCGCATCGAGGTGCTGCGCGGCAGCAATTCGACCGCTTTCGGAGCGCATGCCCTGTTTGGCGTCATCAACGTCGTCACCCGGCACGCGCTCGATACCCTGGGTCAAGCGCTGAGCTTCACTGCCGGCAGCGGTGGCGTGGCCGACGCCTACGCGCGCATCGGCTGGGGGGCGCCGGGGCTGGCGCAGCGCTTGAGCGTGAGCCGCAGCGCCGACCACGGCCTGCGCGACCTGCACGACAGCCACGAGCGCGTGCAGTTGCTATGGCGCGCCGACCTCAAACCCAGCCCCGGAACCGAACTGATGCTGCAAGCCGGCTTGAGCGAGCTGGAAGCGGGCCATGGGTTTGCGCGCAATCCGACCGATCCGCAGCGCGACGTGGGGTTGCGCACCTCCCATGGGCTGCTGCAATGGAGTCGGGCCGAGCGGCCCGACGCCACCTGGAAGGCCACCTTGTCTTGGGATGAGGAGCGCCTGACGGACCCGATTGCGCTAAATTTCTCGCCCCGAACCGCCGTCGTCGATTTGATTTACCACGAGCGGCGGCTGGCGCTGGAGCTCGAGCACACGCGCGTGATGTCGCCGAGTTGGCGCTGGGTGCTGGGGGCTGGGGTGCGCGACGACAGCAGCTTTGCGCCGGTGTTGTTTGCCACCACCGAGCGCGTGGGCGTGCGCGATTGGCGGGTGTTCGGGCACGCGGAATGGACGCCGGCACCACGGTGGCTGCTCAACGCCGGCCTGTTTGCTGGCTACCGCAGCGACACCGGCAGCTACCTGGCCCCGCGCCTGATGCTCAACCACGAGCTCGCGCCCGGCCACACGCTGCGTGCCGGGCTCACGCGCGCCGAACGGCCGCCGCTGTTGTTCGAGCGCAGCGCCGATGTGCACGCATACTCCAATGGCATCCGGGGCCCGAGGTTCTACCGTCCGACCCCGGAGTTGCGCAACGAGGTGCTGCGGGTGCAGGAGCTGGGCTACCACGCCAGCCTGGCCGAGGGGCGTGTGAATCTGGATCTGCGGCTGTACCAGGAGCGCATGGGCGATTTCATCCAGTTTCGCCCGGGTGTGCCGCGCCAGTACGTCAACGCCCCTGGCTTCACGCTGCGCGGGCTCGAGTACCAGCTGATCTGGCGCCCGAGTGAGCGCACCGAGCTGCGCCTGAACCAGTCCTTCAACCAGATGCAGTGGCACCAGGCCGAGGCCATGGGGCGCGAGCCGCCCGCGCGCCTGAGCACTGTGGCTTTATTCCAGCGCCTGGATCACGGCTGGGACGTGGCGCTGATGCTGCACGAGCACAACGGCATGTCGTGGCGCCCGCCGGCCAGTGCGGTGGGTTCCGTCACCCGCGTCGATGCCCGCCTGGCGCGCGCCTTCGACTGGGGCGGCGCGCGCGCCGAAGCCGCCTTGGTGGTGCAGTCGCTCGGCGGTGATATCGACGAATTCGTGCCCAATCGGCACAGCAACCGGCGCGTCTATGCGAGCCTGCGCCTCGAATTCTGATCCCGAACAGCCGGCCCGGCGCATGGGTTTGCTGGCCGGCTTGGGTTGGCTGGGTCTGGGCCACTTTGCCAGTGCCGACCTGTGGGCGCAAGGGGTCGGCGCCAGCGCCGCGCCGCTCGCCACCGCGGCCAGCCCTGCGCCCCTGTGGGTGGTGATGTCGGAACGCAACGCTGCGCAGGACGAGGCGCTGCGCGTGCTGCGCGGCAGCGCGGCGCTGCCCTTGCGGGCGGGCTTGTGGTCCGATTGGGCGCAGTGGGAGCAGTTGGCTTCGGGTTCGGCGCTGATGTTGCTGGGCGCGCGCGCGCTGGCGGCCTGGGCGCAGCGCCAGCCCCCCGCCTTGCCGGCCATGCCGTGGGTGGCGGGCCTGCTGTCGCAGGCGGCATGGGCGGGTTTGCCCGCTGCGCTGCGTGGCCGCACGCACGTGGCCTGGTTGGACCAGCCGCTGCCACGCCTGGCCGAACTGCTGCGGCTGGCCTTGCCCGATCGCTCGCGGGTGGCGGTGTTGTTTGGCCCCGCCACCCGCGTCTGGCGTGAGCCGCTGCAAGAGGCCCTGCGTGTGCGCCACTGGCAGATGCAGGCGGCGCAGTTGCACGCATCCGACGGGCCGTCCGAGCTCTTTGCGGCCCTGAGCCGGGTGCTCGACGGCAGCGAGGCGCTGTTGCTGTTGCCCGACGCCCAAGTGGTGCAGCCCAGCCAGTTCCAGAACCTGCTGATCGCCGCCTACCGCCAGCGCCTGCCGGTGCTGTCCTTCAATCGGGCCCACGTGCATGCAGGGGCCACCTTGGGGCTGTACACCACGCCTGCCCAGGCGGCGCTGCAGATGCTCGACCTGCTGCGCTTGGCGCAACAGCCCGGCGCGCGCCTGCAGCAGCAGTGGGCCAGCCAGTTTGAACTGGACATCAACGAGCCGGTGGCGCGTTCGCTCAACCTGCAGTTGCCCTCGGTGGCCATGCTGGCCGGGGCGCTGATGCAGCGCACCGGTGTCGCGCCAGAGGGGGGTGCTCGATGAACCCCGACCCCATGCTGCGCCAGATGCGCCTGCGCCTGTGGCTGGCTGCAGCCTTGCCCGCTGTGCTGGTGGTGCTGGTGTTGCTGGCCGTGTTTGTGCAGCGGCATGGCCACGAACTGCTGCAGGCCAAGCAGCACCAGGCACAGGCGGTGGCCAAGCAACTGGCCAGCCAAGCCGAATTTGCCCTGTTTGCCGCCGACGTGCAGACCCTGCAGCGCCTGGCCGGCGCCACCAAAGACAGCGACAGCAATGTGGTGGCGGTGGCGCTGCGCGCAGCCACCGGCCAGTTTCAGGTCGGAACAGGGCGCTTTGGCGCCCAATTGCCCGATTTTTCAGGCAACCGCGTGCACCTCGAGGGCGAGCGCTTGTGGGTGATCCACGAAGTGCGTTCGCCATTGATGGCGGTCGATGATCCGCTGGCCGCCGGCTGGCTGGAGTCCGGGGCGGCCGAGCCGGTGGTGCTGGGTTTCGTGGCGCTCGAATACGACCTGAGCGCTCTGCAGCGCAGCAACCGGCAGCTGCTGCTGTGGGCGCTGGCGGCCACCGGCCTGGCCTTGGTGTTGGCGGCGCTGCTCTCGACCCTGATCGCCTCCAGCGTGACGCAGCCGGTGGCCCACATCAGCGACGTGGTGCGCCGCATCGGCGGTGGGCAGTTGCAGGCGCGCGCCGACGTCGAGCGCTGCGGCCCGATGGCCCAGCTGGCCAGCGGCATCAACCGCATGGCCGGTCAGGTCGCCGTCACGCAAGCCGAGCTCAGGCAGCAGGTGCAGCAAGCCACCGAAGAGCTGCGGCTGCAAAAACTGGAGGCCGAACGCACGGCGCGCACCGATGGCCTGACGGGTTTGCTGCGCCGGCGCGCGTTCATCGAGCTGGCCGACGCCGAGATCCAGCGCAGCCTGCGCTACGAAGACCCGCTGTCGTTCATCATGTTCGACGTGGACCACTTCAAGGCCATCAACGATAACCACGGCCACGCCTGTGGCGACGCGGCCTTGGTGCACCTGTCCGAGCTGTTGCGCGAGCAGATGCGCGACTCCGACCTGCCCTGCCGCTGGGGGGGCGAGGAGTTCGTGGTGTTGCTGCCGCGCACCAGCGCCGACGTGGCGCGCCACGCGGCCGAGCGCATCCGCAGCCACTTTGAGGCCAACCCGGTGCGCTGGGAAGATCGCAGCCTGCGTGTGACGGCCAGCTTCGGCGTGGCCGCCTTCGATGCGCGCGACCTCAGCCTGTCGAGCATGGTGGCGCGCGCCGATGTGGCCCTATACCGCGCCAAACGCAACGGCCGCAACCGGGTCGAGGTGGCCGAGGGCGGCCAGCCCTCGGGCCTGGAGCAGCCGGCGGCCTGAGGCGGCTCGCGCAGGGGGTGCCGCACCGCAGCGGCAGCAGGTTTTCAGGGGGTTGCAGCGGCTGGTGCATCCAGCCCCAGCCGCGCGCGCTGGCGCGCCAGTTGCAGCCGCACCTGGGCCGGCGCCGTGCCGCCCACGGTCGAGCGCGCCTCGAGCGAGCCGCGCAGGCTCAGGCAGTCGTAGACATCGGCCCCGATCAGCGGGTGAAAGCCTTGCAGCACCGCCAGCGGCAGCTCGGCCAGGTCGCAGGCGTGGCTGCTGGCGGCCTTGACGGCGTGCGCCACGCATTCGTGCGCGTCGCGAAAGGGCAGCCCCTTTTGCACCAGATAGTCGGCCAGGTCGGTGGCGGTGGCGTAGCCTTTTTGTGCCGCTTGCTCCATGGCGGCGGCGTTGACACGCAAGCCCCCGTGCCTGAGGCCCGTGGCCGCATCGGGCGTGCCGCCGATCATCTCGGCAAAAATGCGCAGCGTGTCGCGCAGCGTGTCCACGGTGTCGAACAGCGGCTCTTTGTCTTCCTGGTTGTCTTTGTTGTAGGCCAGCGGCTGGGCTTTCATCAGCACCAGCAGGCCCATCAGGTGGCCGACCACGCGCCCGGTCTTGCCGCGCGCGAGCTCGGGCACGTCGGGGTTTTTCTTTTGCGGCATGATCGAGCTGCCGGTGGTGTAGCGGTCGGCCAGTGCGACGAAGCCAAAGTTTTGGCTCATCCAGATGATCAGCTCTTCGCTCAGACGGCTGAGGTGCACCATGCACAGGCTGGCGGCGGCGCAGAACTCGAGCGCAAAGTCGCGGTCGCTCACGGCGTCGAGGCTGTTGAGGCACAGCTGCGGCTGGCCGTGCTCATCGACCATGCCCAGCGTGCGCGCCACGCGCTCGCGGTCCAGCGGGTAGCGGGTGCCGGCCAGCGCCGCGCTGCCCAGCGGCAGCCGGTTGGTGCGCCGGCGCACCTCGGACAGGCGCTCGGCGTCGCGCGCAAACATCTCGACATAAGCCAGCAGATGGTGCGCAAAACTCACCGGCTGCGCCACTTGCAGGTGGGTGAAGCCGGGCATGATCACGTCCACGTGCTGCTCGGCCACTTCGACCAGGGCGCGTTGCAGTTGCTGCAGCAGCGCCTGCAGGCCGTCGATCTCGTCGCGCAGCCACAGGCGCACGTCGGTGGCCACTTGGTCGTTGCGGCTGCGTCCGGTGTGCAGGCGCTTGCCGGCGTCGCCCACGAGCTGCGTCAGGCGTGCCTCGATGTTCAGGTGCACGTCCTCGAGCTCGAGCTTCCACTCGAAGCGGCCGGCTTCGATCTCGGCGGCGATGCTGGCCATGCCGCGCTCGATCGCGGCCCAGTCGGCAGCGCTGATGATGCCTTGCGCCGCCAGCATCTCGGCGTGCGCCAGGCTGGCGCGCAGGTCGGCGCGCCACAGGCGCTGGTCAAAACCCACGCTGGCGGTGTAGCGTTGCACCAGCGCGCTCACGGGTTCGCTGAACAGGGCCGACCAGGCCTGGGTTTTGGAGTCGAGTTGGCTGGCAGTCATGGCGGGCGGGTGTGGGGCAGGGCGCAGGCAGGGCACGGGCGCGGGCGCGGGCAGGGCAAAATTGGCGAAAATGGACGAGGCGGTAAACGCCAGCCTGAATTTTACGTGGCCCGGCTGGGCACAGCGGGCTGCGCGGGCTGCATGTGCACAGAGAAAGGGCTGCCATGGCGTTGCGGGTGTTGCTGGTGGATGACGAGGCGCTGGCGCGGGCGCGGCTGCGGGCGTTGCTCGATGAGCTCAGCCTGGCCGCGGCGGGCGCTGCGCTGGAGGTGGACGAGGCCGCCAACGCGGTGCAGGCCATGGAGCGCTTGCAGCACGCCGCTTGGGATGTGCTGTTGCTCGACATTCAAATGCCCGGCCTCAACGGCTTGCAATTGGCCGAGCGCTTGCGCCAGTGGCCCAGCGACTGGCCGGCGCCACCGGCGCTGGTGTTCGTGACTGCCCACTCCGCGCACGCACTGGCGGCCTTCGAGCTGCAGGCCATCGACTACCTGACCAAACCGGTGCGGCGCGAACGGCTGCAGCAGGCGCTGGCCAAGGCGGCGCGCTGGCGGCTGGCGGCAGCACAGGCGGCGGCTGGAGCGGCCTTGGCCGATGTGGCGGCGGCCGCAGCCGCCGCGGCGGGCGGCTCCCCGCCACCCGCCCTGGCGCCCGCCACGCTTGCCGAGGCGCTCACGATCCACGACCGCAGCGGCCTCGTGCGGGTGCCGCTGGCCGATATCCTGTACGTCAAGGCCGAGTGCAAGTACCTGACGGTGCGCACCGCCGCCCAGAGTTACCTCTACGAGGGCGCGCTGAACGAACTGGAGCAGGCGCAACCGGGGCGCTGGCTGCGCATCCACCGCAACGCGCTGGTGGCGCGGCACCGCGTGCGCGCGCTCGAGAAAGCCGGCGCGCGCAGTGGCCACGACGAGCCCGAGGGCTGGTGGCTGCGCCTCGACGCGGTGCCCGAGGCGCTGGCGGTCTCCAGGCGCCAGTTGCCGCTGGTGCGCGAGCTGCTCGGCCGCTGGCCGAGCCGTTGAGTCGTAAGCGTCCAGCCAACACACCTTGCCCGATGTTGATGGTATCGACAAGATAGGGCACAAGCGTCCACTTCTTTGACGTGGACACGAACACACCTTGAACTGGACTCACACCTGAACCAGAGCGGTTTGCAGGCTGTCTTCCAGACTGGCCCCAGTCAGGGCGCTGTTCAGGGTCGCGCGGGTGAGGTGGTTGACGACGTTCTTGCCCAGGTTGGCCGCCAAGCCGTCGTTGACGCTGATCTGCTGGAGCGGCTTGCCATTGATGTGCAGCTGGCTGCCCAGGCTGCTCAAGGCCCCGGCGCTGACCATGCCGGCAATCAGCCCTTTGAGGCTGTCTTGGCTGCCGAGGTCTTTGAGGGTCTTGCCGATGTCGCCGCCGTGGTTGATCAGGCTCACGCTGGCTTGGCTGGCCAGCGTGCTGAAACCCGCATTCATGGCAGCCGCACTGGCGGCGCTGCCGCTGGCGGCACCGGTGACGCTGCTCGCCAGGTTCGCCCCCATGCCGCCCGTGGCCCAGGCCACGGCCAGCGACAGCAGGGCGGCACCGGCACCCGTGAGGCCTTGTTGCTCGTAGTTCCACTCGCGCTGCGCCAGCTCCAGCGCCTGCCACTGCACCGCCGGGTCGGCCTGCAACTGCGCCAGATAAGCCAGGCCGGGGTTGAGGCGCGCCAGTTGTTCGACTTGCGCCTCCAGGCTGGGGGCGGGCTGATTGGCGTGGCGGGCGTGTACCTCGCGTGGCAGCTCCACGCTCAAGCGGATGCTGGGGTCGATGTGCACCTGCCCGAGCAGCTCGCTCATCTGTGCGCGGCTGTGCGCGTAGCCCACGTCTTGCGTCTGCTGCCACAGCCCCAGCGTGGTGCGGCTGGATTGGGTGCGCTGGCTGACGCCGAAGCGCAAGGGCCGGGGCGCTAGGAGAACGGTTCGCACAGCGGTGCTGCTTGGAGTGGTGTGGACGGCAGAAATTCAAATACCTCCATTGGATGTATTTTTAATGATTGCCAGCCGAAATTTGTCAAATTGAACAAATAGCGAAGCTCTTATGATCAATATACTCATTCCTGTTATAAGCATGTAAAGCAATACAGTTTCAGCGACTTCGATGGCGCGGCCTGCCATTTCGGCATCGGCAAATAATTGGCTTGCGGCGTACCCTGATATGTTGACTACAATTAGCACGGCTATGCAAACAATGATGGCTCGCCACAAATATGACAAAGCCACCACCGCAGCCGCCTTCCATGTTGCTTGCAGAATGATGTTTTCGTTTCGACTGTCCAGTAGCGCCAGTCGAAATTCTTTGAAGTTTCGGTTCATTATTTTCCTGATTGGAAAAATAATTGATACGACAAGAATGGGTGCAATGGCTGCAATGAAGACCAAATTTACCACTTCGTCACTGGCGCCAAGCCATTCTGAGAACACCAGTCCGATCATCAGACCTGCAAGAAAGCTTATTGGAGCGGCTGCAATTGCAGCCGCCAATATCCACAAGTAATGCACCAGCCAGATTTTGAGAATTCTTGGCCATGTAATTTCCAGTTCTGCAATCATTTTGATGCTTCCTTCGTTTAAGATTTTGCGGGGCTTGCTCGGGCTTTGAGTCACTGGATCGAATGCTTATTCGGTACCAAATAGGGCTTTGGCGGATTGATAAAGCACTGCTGCGGCTCCAAACAGCTCAAGAAAGCACCAGCCTGACCAAAAAGTAACGTTTTGATTTAATGGAAGACCAATTCCAACAGCGCCATAAATGCCATTGTTAACTGTCTTCCTGTGAAAAAACGTATTCGAGATCTTCCGATAAAAAAAGAATATATTAAAGCCGCGAGTGTTAAAAAAAGCAGGCCGTTATCGGCCTTGTCTCTGGTGGCAGATATTAGGAGCAATGTTGCGCCAGCAACCTGCAATAACAGCAATACGTATGCATAACCTGAATCCGTGACCTCAATCCCCGCATCACGACATGCCCGCCCAACCGCCGCCCCAAACTGAGATTTCTCGCACTTTTCCCGCCCAGCGGGCCGCGCGAAGACCCATCGGCGCTCACAAACACCCCGCACAAGGCGCTTGCAAGCCCATCTAACCGTGTTTTCGCCCGCTTTCGCCACCACCAGCGCAGCCTTAGCCCCGCAGAACCCCGCGTTTTTCGCAATCCGTGAGTTCGCTGAGCCCGATCTGACCCAGCCAGCAACCTTAAGCTGCCTTCATCTTGCCAAAGGCACGCTCAAACACCGCAAAGCCCGAGTCCGAGCCCGAGATGCCCAATGCCCAGCCCCGCGCATGGCTGATGACGCGCGCGGCCTTGTACATCAGCTCTTGCATCACGGTCTTGATGCGCCGGCGCAGTGCGGTCTTGCGCATCGGGCTGTCGCTCTCGTGCAGCGTGTACTGCCCCACGATGCGCAGCAGGTTCATGGCCAGCGCCGCCAGCGAGCACACCAGATGGTTGGTGGCAAACTTGCCCGAGGGCAGTCGGTTCAAGTCCATGTCGGTCTTGAACTCGGCATGAAACTGCTCGTGCGTGGCATGGTCTCGGTACAGGGTGATGACTTGCTCATGCGTGACTTCTGGCCCCAGCGTGGTGCTCCAGCCTTCCAGCACGTACTCGGGAAAGAGCAAGGGCTGGCCCCGCTTGTCCAGCGTGCGCTCGGTCAGACGATAGACGCGGCGCAGGGTGCGGCTGCCTCCTTGGGGCACTTGCACGGCAGGCAGTGCTTCGCTCCACAGACACTCGCGCTTGCCGGCTCGGATCTGGTTCCAGACGGTGCTGACATCGGCGCAGCGCTGGGCGGCAATTTGCTCCACCGGCGCCGAGCGTGGGTTCCATTTGATCAGCAGATCGACGGCTCGCCCCAGCTTGTCCGCTTGTTCCAGTGTGCGCGCCATCAGGTGCTGCGAGCAAAAGCCCGAGTCGGCGCGCAGCAGCAAAGGCGCTTGGGCCACCGCACAGGCGGAGCCGAGTGCCCGCTCGATGTTGTATTCGCTCTCGCGCGCGCTGTGCTGGCTGCCCGCTCGCAGATCGAGCTCCAGACAGTAGCCGCGTGTGCCCAAGTACAAGGCGATGGGGCAGTAGCCATCGACGCCGGCGTAGGTGTAGGAGACGCCTTCTTTGGCGCTGTCGCTCTGATCCATGACGAAGGTGTCGATGTCCAGTGGCAGGTGGCCGCTGGGCAGGGTGCCGAAGTCGATCGCTGCACCATCGATGTGCAGGCCCAGCAGGGCGCGGTTGATCGAGTCGGCCAGTTCGCTCCACTCGCAGCCCATGGCGTCGAAGCGCTGGCGCAAGGTGGCGCTGGAGGGCACGGCGCGCAGGCCCAAGGCTTGGTGGGCAAAGCGCTGCTTGCGAAAGGCTTCGACGGCTTCGAAGTCGTTCTTGCCCAAGGTGAGCATGGCTACGTAGCACTTGAGGATGTCGCTGTTGGCGATGCCAGCACGCACCGGGTACTTGGGGTCCACCATCGCTGGCAGGTTGATGCGCTTGAACAAGCGCCCCACCAAGGCCAAGCCACCGTGGCTGCTCAGGTCGTAGGGCAGCTTCTTGACAACGAACTCGACTGGGTCAGTCATTTGCGGCGCTTGCACCTAGTGGGTGCGCGTTTGTTTGTGGATAGTTCGTTGATTATAATAGAAAAACATGGGGTTTGCGGGACTCAGGTCACGGATTCAGGCATAAATTAACAAATATGAACAAATCTGCCTGAACTGTTCTTCTGTCAATCCTGGGTCTGGTGACTGCGTCATTTCCCAGCCTCCTGTGCCCGACAATTTACAGTGCCGCAATCCAATATATCTGGAGCATTGCTGACTGCTTTGCCCGCCAGGTATCCGTAGACATTGCCCCACCACTCCATGGCGTTTTGAGACCATGCATTAGGGTACCTGAATCCGTGACCTGATCCCTGCAAACCCTATGTTTTTCCATTATAATCAACGCACTATCCCCAATCAACTGTGCGCCCAGCAGGTGCAAGCGCCGCAAATGACTGACCCAGTCGAGTTCGTTGTCAAGCAGCTGCCCTACGACCTGAGCAGCCACGGTGGCTGGGCCTTGGTGGGGCGCTTGTTCAAGCGCATCAACCTGCCGGCCATGGTCGATCCCAAATACCCAGTGCGTGCGGGCATTGCCAACAGCGACATTCTCAAGTGCTATGTCGCCATGCTCACCTTGGGCAAGAACGACTTCGAAGCCGTCGAAGCCTTTCGCCAGCAGCGCTTTGCCCACCAAGCCTTGGGCTTGCGTGCTGTGCCCTCCAGCGCCACCTTGCGCCAGCGCTTCGATGCCATGGGCTGCGAGAATGGAGCGAACTGGCCGACTCGGGCTTTTGCTCGCAGCACCTTCAAAACCGACATGGACTTGAACCGCCTGCCCTCGGGCAAGTTTGCCACCCACCATCTGGTGTGCGCGCTGGCAGCGCTGGCCATGAACCTGCTGCGCATCGTGGGGCAGTACACGCTGCACGAAAGTGGGTTAAAGCACGGCTAGGTGGGCTTGTGAGAGCCTTGTGCGGGGTGTTTGTGCGCGCCGCCGGGCCTTCGCACGGCCCGTTGGGCGGGGAAAGTGCAAGAAATCCCTGTTTCGGGCTGCGGCTGGGTGGGCGTGAGGGGTTGGCTCAATTGAGGTCACGGATTCAGGGGGTAGTTTGGATTAGGCCGAGAAACTAACTCTTTCGCAGCTAACGATGCGGCTAAGCTTGCGAAACTTGTTGCTGCATCAGTATTACTTCCTCTAGCGACACTTGCCACAATTTCAGTTCCAGTCAAAAGCAGATTAATGCCTCGACAATGCACCGCTGCAGGCATCACCGCGCACAGCTCCACGGCTGTCTTGGTGGCCCCGTACATGGCGTGGAGCAGAGCCTGGTTGTTTGCAAACGTCACCTGCCCTTGTTCGATCATCAACATGGTGGTGGCCATGTCGCGCAGTTGCCGCTGGACCAGCGCAGTGGTGGCGCGCTCGCCCAGCAGCGCTCTTGAACCAGGGTCTTGCAGCAGCGCCAGCGCCGCGCTCATGTTTTGCAGATCGTTGGCGCAGCTCATCGGGTTGGGGCCTTGGCAGCGGTCTTGGAGCGGAGCGACACTGCGTTGCCAGCCGCCTTGGTTGAAGTTGGCTTGCAACTGATTGATGATCAGGCTACAGGCCCGCTCACCACTGCAGCGCCTGAGTTGCTCAAGCGCAAAGGCCAGCTCCCGCGTTTGCAGGTAGTTGTTCTGCACCGCGTTGGCCGCGGCATTGGCTGCGGTGTTGACGCTGGCGGCGCTGCCGTCGCCGGTGAGTGCGCCGGCCACGCCGCCCATGAGTTGGGCAAAGGCCAGCACTTGCGTTTGCGGCTTGATGCCCTCGGGGTCGAACCAGTGGGCAGACAGCTCGCCGACCAGCGCCCCCAGGCCGCCTGCGGTGCAAGCGGCGCTGCCGCCTTGGCCCGCTGCTGCGGCCACACAAGCGGCCAAGGCATGGGCCAGCGCAGCCCCGGCCGGGTTCAAGCTCGGCTCGATGCCGTCCACCGTCAGTCCGCCGATCGTGTGGGCCACCTGCCCCGCAGTGGCACCGATGGCCGCGCTGAGCAAGGCGGTTTGCAGGCTGTCTTGCAGACTGGCGCCGGTGAGCGCGCTGTTCAGGGTCGCGCGGGTGAGGTGGTTGACCACGTTCTTGCCCAGGTTGGCCGCCAAGCCGTCGTTGACGCTGATCTGCTGGAGCGGCTTGCCGCCGATGTGCAGCTGGCTGCCCAGGCTGCTCAAGGCCCCGGCGCGGACCATGCCGGCAATCAGGCTCTGGAGGCTGCCCTGGCTGCCCATGTCGGGTACAAATATACCGCTCATGCGCCGTCAAGCAAAGCTTTAGGGACACTCTGAAAAACTCAAAATCAGGTCAGCCAGCAGGCTGATGCATTCCACCAGCTGAGATTTCGAGCGATTTAAGCCAGCTTGATTCCAGCCTCGCCTTCAAAAAACGCTGTTTTTATCTTTTCTGTGCCATTTCTCCAGTTTTTGGACGCACTCATGCCTGCGCACCCATCAGCTTGTGTCGCGCCATCCACAGATTGGAGAGCGCAAACAGCGTCTTGATCTGCAAGGTGTTCTTCATCAAGCCCCGATAGCGCACCTGCTTGAAGCCAAACTGGCACTTGATGACCCGAAACGGGTGCTCCACCTTGGCGCGTATCTTGGCCTTGATCTGCTCGACTTTGTCGATCAGCGCATCCACCAGCTTGTTCTCTGTGTCCAGTTGCTTGCGCTTGCCGGGGCGCATAGCGATGTGCCACTTGCAGCCGGTCTGGGCTTCGGGGCGGTGGTCTGCGCCTTGGTAGCCTGCGTCGCCGTATGCGTCGGTCTCTTGGCCGTGCAACAGGCTGTTGCCTTGGGTGACATCGGAGACGTTGCCCGAGGTGCCGCAAACGGTGTGCACCAGACCCGAGTCGGCATCGACGCCGATGTGGGCCTTCATGCCAAAGTGCCACTCGTTGCCCTTCTTGCTCGAATGCATCTGAGGATCACGCGCTCGGTCTTTGTTCTTGGTCGAGCTCGGCGCGGCGATGAGGGTGGCATCGACGGCGGTGCCGGCTTTGAGCAGCAGGCCGCGTTGTTCGAGCAGTTCGTTGACGGTGGCCAAGATGCGCTCGGCCAGCTTGTGCTTCTCCAGCCGGTGACGCTGACTTGGGGTTTTGCCAAAGCGAAGAATGGTGCTCTCATCGGGCAGTCGGCCAAAGGGGCTCAACTGGGCAAACTCGCGGTACAGCGGGGTGTCGAAGAAGGCTTCTTCCATGGCCGGATCCGACAGGCTGAACCACTGCTGCATGAAGTGTACGCGCAGCATGGTCTCGAGGGCAAAGGGTGGCCGGCCGTTGCGCCCGTCGCTGTAGTAGGGGGCGATGAGCTCAACCAAGGCAGCCCAAGGCACCACGGTTTCCATCTGCTGCAAAAAAACCTGTTTGCGGGTCTTGCGTGTGCACAGGCTCAGATCAAGTGGGCTTTGTTTCATGTGCTGAAGTGTGCCATTCAAGGCTTACAGCTGGCATACTGCTGGGAGTAGTTTTGCAGGGTTTCCTTAGCTGACCATTTGAGGACGCCAATAGCGAGAGCTGATTCAATCATACACCATAATGTCCAAAAAATTACATTTTGACGGAATGGCAATTCAAAACCAGTTGCACCATTAATGCCGTTGTCAACCAATCGTCGCTGAAAGAATATTCGCCTATCGTTGCCAGCCCACAAAGAGTACAGCAGTGCAGCAAATACAAGGTATATCAACTCCTCGTCCTCTTGGCCCGTTGCAACCAAAAAAAGATAAAGGCCGACACCTGTAATCTGAATGCATAGCAACGTATATGCATATTTTAGCAAGTAATTGCATATCATATGAAACTGTTCTTCTGTCAATCCTGTAGCGGGCTTAGTCATTTGCCATCCCCGCTATTTTCGCTCCGTGTATTGTCCTGTCCGCAGTTTTGGGTGCCGCAGTCGAGTATATCCGGCGCTATTGTTACGGCTTTGTTTGCCAAATATCCATATATGTTTCCCATCCATGCAAGAAATTCCTTGGATAGTGCATCTGGGTATTCTAGATTTGTTCGAGAAGTAAGTCTTTTGGCACCTTGAGCGGCCACCTCGCCAAGAACCTGATGTAACGCATTACCAGTGTTGCCTTTTAAGACACTGGCCGCAATCTCCGAAAAATTTAGGACTAAAGCTCCAGTCTGGCAATGCACCGCTGCAGGCACCACTGCGCACAGCTCTACGGCTGTCTTGGTGGCCCCGTATGCTGCATGGAAAGCACTCTGCATAGCCTGAAGCTGAGCTGGGTTGTTTTCAAAAACCGTCACCCGCCCTTGTTCGATCATGCGCATGGTGGTGGCCACGTCCCTGACTTGGCGTTCGATCAAAGCGTTGACTGCGCGCTCGCCCAGCAGAAGGCGTGTTGCCGGGTCTTGCAGTTCTTGCAGGGCCTGGGTCATGTCCTGCAAGCGTGCAGCACAAGCCTGTGGGTTGGGGCTGCACAGGTCTTGCAAACGGCGCACCGAGCGCTGCATTCCGCCCGGCCCGTCGGCCAGCAGCAGGCGGCGGATGCTGTCGCAGCCTGTGGCGCAGTTTTGCAATTGATCAAGTGCGTGGCGCAGCTCCCGCGTTTGCAGGTAGTTGTTCTGCACCGCGTTGGCCGCGGCATTGGCTGCGGTGTTGACGCTGGCTGCGCTGCCGTCGCCGGTGAGTGCGCCGGCCACGCCGCCCATGAGTTGGGCAAAGGCCAGCACTTGCGTTTGCGGCTTGATGCCCTCGGGGTCGAACCAGTGGGCAGACAGCTCGCCGACCAGCGCCCCCAGGCCGCCTGCGCTGCAAGCGGCGCTGCCGCCTTGGCCCGCTGCTGCGGCCACACAAGCGGCCAAGGCATGGGCCAGCGCAGCCCCGGCCGGGTTCAAGCTCGGCTCGATGCCGTCCACCGTCAGATCGCCGATCGTGTGGGCCACCTGCCCCGCAGTGGCACCGATGGCCGCGCTGAGCAAGGCGGTTTGCAGGCTGTCTTGCAGACTGGCGCCGGTGAGCGCGCTGTTCAGGGTCGCGCGGGTGAGGTGGTTGACGACGTTCTTGCCCAGGTTGGCCGCCAGGCCGTCGTTGACGCTGATCTGCTTGAGCGGCTTGCCATTGATGTGCAGCTGGCTGCCCAGGCTGCTCAAGGCCCCGGCGCTGACCATGCCGGCAATCAGCCCTTTGAGGCTGTCTTGGCTGCCGAGGTCTTTGAGGGTCTTGCCGATGTCGCCGCCGTGGTTGATCAGGCTCACGCTGGCTTGGCTGGCCAGCGTGCTGAAACCCGCATTCATGGCAGCCGCACTGGCGGCGCTGCCGCTGGCGGCACCGGTGACGCTGCTCGCCAGGTTCGCCCCCATGCCGCCCGTGGCCCAGGCCACGGCCAGCGACAGCAGGGCGGCACCGGCACCCGTGAGGCCTTGTTGCTCGTAGTTCCACTCGCGCTGCGCCAGCTCCAGCGCCTGCCACTGCACCGCCGGGTCGGCCTGCAACTGCGCCAGATAAGCCAGGCCGGGGTTGAGGCGCGCCAGTTGTTCGACTTGCGCCTCCAGGCTGGGGGCGGGCTGATTGGCGTGGCGGGCGTGTACCTCGCGTGGCAGCTCCACGCTCAAGCGGATGCTGGGGTCGATGTGCACCTGCCCGAGCAGCTCGCTCATCTGTGCGCGGCTGTGCGCGTAGCCCACGTCTTGCGTCTGCTGCCACAGCCCCAGCGTGGTGCGGCTGGATTGGGTGCGCTCGCTGCTGTGCTCGATGGCCGCACCCAGGTGTAGCTGGCCTGCGGCATCGGGCGCGGCGTTGGCAGCGGTGTTTTGGCTGCGCACGAAGTCGATCTCGGGTGCCTGCACGCGCGCGCCCACGAGCGCGGTGCGCTCGCCCACGCCGATGCGCACCGCCTGGTCGGAGAGCAGTTCGGTGTGCACCGCGGTGCTGCTTTGGGTGGTGCGGGTTCGGGTGCTGTGCCGGGTCTGGATGGCAGGTTCGCTGGAGCGATGCAAGACCATGATGGCGCTGACAGTCGTGAATTGACCCGTCGGGAATATACGAAATTTGCCAGCGCCGTTTATGCAGTTTTGGGTAGCCATGGCTCGGTTTCTGTCTGAATATTAATCGGGCTATTCGCCTCTCACTATGACTGCGGAAATGATGATAATATAAGCAATGAGGCAGGTGGCAGCTAGAAGGGCCCTTCCGGGCCGACTTCCTGTTGCTGATAAATCAACGCCGTGATCTAATGGTGAAAACATTTTCTTTCTGTTCAGATAGGCGTAAATGTTCCAAGATAAGTAGCCAGTTGCAATCCAGACTCCTATAAGCTCATACGCATCCATTGGTTTTAGTATTGTGGTGAGTGTGCTGGCGATTGGGAGTAGTATGAACAAGCCCTTCACTTGCTTGTCTCCTGATTGGTCAGGTCGACTTTTGCTCTTTCAACAAATGCATCCCAGCCGCCAGCCAATTCGATAAGAGCAACCGCTTGTATGGCCCTGGCTTTAGGATATAGCAAAACATTTTCAAAGAACCATTGTCCTCCCCTTTGGGCCAAAATCTTAAATGATGTATCAGTCAAGGACTCGCCCAAATAAACTTGGATTGCGCTGGCAAGCAACCCAGTGCTGCCCAATACTAATCCGGCAGCGCCCAGTGGGGTCACCAATATTCCAACGGTTGATCCAGTTTGTAAGTGCCTGAGCGCTTGTTGATCCAACGCCTTGATGAATGCCTGCGATTCTGGGTCGCTTCTGTCCAGGTTTGCGCCAAGAGAGATGCACTGGGCTGTGCTGCATGGGAAATATCTGGGTTGATACAGCCGTCCATCAATTACTACGCTGCGGCTGTAGCGTCCCTGGCTGTCCAGTGGCAGCTGGGTCAACCGGTCGTGAGTCGGGGCTGCGCTGCCAGTTGGCGGCACGCGCTGTGGGTTGTACCAGTTGAGGAATTGCACCACTTTACTCACGTCTTCGTGCAACTGCAGCCAGTCTTGCGCGGTCATGTGAGCGAAATTGCTCTGCGCTCTCAGATCTGGCGTGAGAAAGTAGTGGCCGTAAGTGGCGCGTGCTGCCTGCAGCAAAGCGTATTCGTTGCGGCAAGCTGCAGAGCCGGGGTTGCCGCCAGCAGAAAGACTACAGGCATTGTGCAAGTCGGCGCTGCGCTTTTGGTCCAAGGCGTCCAGACGGTCAAGTTCAGCTTTGAGTTGCGGCGAGCAAGTGCCAGTGTGCTGGCACTGCTGGCGCAACTGTGCACGACGCCGGGCTTCGGTGTGGTTGAGGTAATTGTTCAACGCCGCATTGGCCCCGGTGGTTGCGGCAGTGTTGACGCTGGCCGCGCTGCCGTCGCCCGTGGCCAGAGCTCCAGCCACTGCGGCCATCAGGCTGGCAAAGGCCACGGTGTCGGCGCTGCGGCTCAGGTCGCCCTCGGGGTTGAACCACTGCGCAGCGAGTTCGCCCACCACGGCTCCTGCGGCACCCGCGCTGCAACCAGCGTTGCCGCCTTGCCCTGCCGCCCCGGCCACACAACCGGCCAGGGCATGGGCCAAGGCATTGAGGGCTGGATTGTTGTGGGTCAGATCGCCGATCGTGTGGGCCACCTGCCCCGCAGTGGCACCGATGGCCGCGCTGAGCAAGGCGGTTTGCAGGCTGTCTTGCAGACTGGCGCCGGTGAGCGCGCTGTTCAGGGTCGCGCGGGTGAGGTGGTTGACGACGTTCTTGCCCAGGTTGGCCGCCAGGCCGTCGTTGACGCTGATCTGCTTGAGCGGCTTGCCATTGATGTGCAGCTGGCTGCCCAGGCTGCTCAAGGCCCCGGCGCTGACCATGCCGGCAATCAGCCCTTTGAGGCTGTCTTGGCTGCCGAGGTCTTTGAGGGTCTTGCCGATGTCGCCGCCGTGGTTGATCAGGCTCACGCTGGCTTGGCTGGCCAGCGTGCTGAAACCCGCATTCATGGCAGCCGCACTGGCGGCGCTGCCGCTGGCGGCACCGGTGACGCTGCTCGCCAGGTTCGCCCCCATGCCGCCCGTGGCCCAGGCCACGGCCAGCGACAGCAGGGCGGCACCGGCACCCGTGAGGCCTTGTTGCTCGTAGTTCCACTCGCGCTGCGCCAGCTCCAGCGCCTGCCACTGCACCGCCGGGTCGGCCTGCAACTGCGCCAGATAAGCCAGGCCGGGGTTGAGGCGCGCCAGTTGTTCGACTTGCGCCTCCAGGCTGGGGGCGGGCTGATTGGCGTGGCGGGCGTGTACCTCGCGTGGCAGCTCCACGCTCAAGCGGATGCTGGGGTCGATGTGCACCTGCCCGAGCAGCTCGCTCATCTGTGCGCGGCTGTGCGCGTAGCCCACGTCTTGCGTCTGCTGCCACAGCCCCAGCGTGGTGCGGCTGGATTGGGTGCGCTCGCTGCTGTGCTCGATGGCCGCACCCAGGTGTAGCTGGCCTGCGGCATCGGGCGCGGCGTTGGCAGCGGTGTTTTGGCTGCGCACGAAGTCGATCTCGGGTGCCTGCACGCGCGCGCCCACGAGCGCGGTGCGCTCGCCCACGCCGATGCGCACCGCCTGGTCGGAGAGCAGTTCGGTGTGCACCGCGGTGCTGCTTTGGGTGGTGTGGGTGGTTTCGCTCTGGCCAGTGGTGATGCCAAGGGTGCTGCGCTGGGTCTGGGTGTGGGTTTCGCGGCGCTGGCTGTCTTGGGTGGCGTAGAGCAGGGTCTGGTTGGCGCCTTCGATGTGCAGTTCGCCGCCTTGGGCTGCAAAGCGGGTGCCGATGCTGAGCACATTGTGCCCGAGCACGCTCACGCTCTGGCCCGTGAGCGCGCTGCCCTGCGCGGTGCTGGACTGGCTGCTGCTGCGCGTGGTGATGGTGGCTCTGCTCAAGAAGCCGCGGTTGGTGCTCTGCTGGGCTTCGTTCAGGCTCTGGCTGCTGTGCCCGGCCTCCAGGGTGAGGTTGCCAGCGGCGTGGACGGTGAGCGCCCCTTGGGCGTTGACCTGTGCGGCGCGGGCGTGGAGCTCGTGGCCGGCCTGCAGCGTCACGGTGCCGCCGCCGCTCACCTGGCTGCCCACTTCCTGACTGCGGCTCTGGCGATGGTGGTTGTGGGCGCTCCAGGTGAGGGCGTGGCTGTGCTCGGTGCGCGCCGTGCCCAGGCGGATGTCGCCAGCGGCTTGCAGTTGCGTGGCTCCCGTGCCGGCGTTGTGCAGCTGGGCGGCGATCAGCTCGATGTCGCCTCCAGCGCGGGCCAGCAGCGCACCGGCCGGGCCGCTCACATACAGGCCCGCGATGCGGTCCATGCCCTGGCGGCTGAAGGTGTTGGCGCCGGCTTGCGTGTTCGCGCTTTGCGTGGTGCTCTCTATGCCGATGTTGCCCCCGGCGTGCAGGGCCAGGCCGCTGTGGGCGGCCACTTGCCCGCCCTGGATGCGGATGTCGTCTCGGGCGCTGAGCATCACCGCGTCGCCTTGCAGCAGGCCGCTGTGGGCAATGTTCTGCGCGCTCAGATCCACGAGCCTGCGCCCGGCAATGGTGCCGCTGTTGTGCAGGTCGCCGCTTAAGCTGAGTTGGATGTCGCGCGCGCCGATGAGGCTGCCGGTGTTGTGTGCGCCATTTTGTGCGCCGCCGAACAGAGTGCCGTCTGCTGCCAAGTCGCCAGTCCTTGGCGCGAGGTACACGCGGGGCACCAGGGCGGTGGTGCTGCTGCCGTCGGGCAGTTGCACGGTTTGCGTCACCAGCCACACGATGTCGCTGGTCAGTTGCGCCACTTGCGCTGCGCTCAGGGCAATGCCGGGGCGCAGTTGGTGCGTATGGGCGAAGGTGGCGGCAGCGGTCATGAGCGCCTGGTATTGTGCCTCGTCCGAGCGGTGATCGGCCAGGAAGCGGCGTCCGGTGAGGGCGGCGACTTGTTCGCGGATCAGGCGCTGCTCGTAGAAGCCGTCGCCCAGGCGCTTGTGGGTGGTGGTGGGGTCAAAGGCCAGGGCTTGCAGCAGGTAGTCGGAGCTGAGCCACTGGCGGTGGTTGGCAAAGCGCGGGTCGGTCTCGATGAGGTAGCGCGCGTGGCTGTCGGGCACGAAACGGAATAGGCCGCGAGGCGACGGGCTGGTGCCACTGCCCACCGGCGCGGTGTGCGCCAGGGCCTGGGTAACGGGCAGCGTCAGGCTGCTGACTTCAGCCGGGGGCTGGTAGGGGCCGGGTGCAGAGAAGGCGCGGTAGGTGCGTCGGGTGCCGGTTCTGAACGTGCCCCCACGTTGGGTGAAAGTCCAGCTCGACTGGGCCGTGCCGCTGACGCTGACCACCCGCTCACCCAAGGCCGCGCGGTTGTCGAGCCGGTGCAGATCGCCTTGCAGGCGGCCGCCGGCGACGATGCGGCTCTTGTCGTTGAGCAATTCCTGCCCGCGCAGGCTCATGTCGCCCCCGGCCAGGATCTGGCCCGGCGCGCTGTGCGTGACCTGGGTTTGCTGCACCGTTTGGGTGACGTGGTATTGCGTCCAGTGGGTGATGTCGCGCCCGGCGAACTGCTGGTTGTAGGCGCTGATGCGCTCGTCCAGCGTCTGGTAAAGCGCTTCAGTGGCCGCCTCCCAGGCGGCGTGTTCGGTGCGGTGCTGGGCCCACGCGGCCTCATGGGCCTGCCGTGCGGCTTCATAGGCTTGCACGGCCTGGGCATGGACGGCCAGCGCCTCTGCCGTGGCGTCGGCTGGCGGGGCTGGCGGGGCCAGAGGTTCGGGCAGCCCTGGGGCGGCGGGCTCGGGCGCTGGGGCCGCCAGGCCGAAGAAGGCCCAGGCCGGGTCGGTGCGCGGGTAATCGGCGCCAGGCTGGCGGCTGCAGGTGTCGAGGTTGCCGGGGTCGGTGCAGTGCACCTCGCCCACGCCGGGAATGGGGGTCTGACCGAGCACCGGCGTGACGCCGGCCACCGGGTCGGGGTCGGTATTGAAGCGGTAGCCCCAGGCACGGCTGAAATGGAAGGTGCGCAACCACTCAACCGGTATGCGCACGCTGCTGCCGGCGGGCTGGATGAGGGTGAGCGCGCGCGGGCCGTCGGTGACGACGAGTTCGGTCTCAAAGCGTGCGTTGGTGTTGTGCAGCGCATGGGCCGACAGCGCCATGTCGCCCAGGCTTTCGATGGTGGCGCCGTGGTTGCTCAGGCGCTGCGCCTGCGCGCTGGCGTCGGTGATGGCGCGGTGCTGCGCATCGAGCGCGCCGCCTATGGCCAGGTCGCCCGCGCTGAAGAGGAGCGCATCCGCCTGGTTGCTCAGGTACTGCACGCCAATGTCCAGGCGCTCGCGCGCGGCGATGGCGGCCGCATGTGTGACGCCGTCGGCGCTTTCTTCGCGGTTGTGCACGCTGTGGGCGGCGATGGCCACGCGGTCGCCATAGAGGCGGCCGGTGCCCACGTTGCTCAGGGTGTGGGTGTGAATGCGGCTGTCTGCGCCGTCTATCAACCCTCGGTTGGTGACGCTGCCGTCGCCGTGCGGGCTGGCCTCCAGCGCGGTGACGCCCTGGCTGCGCAGCACGCCTGGTGCCTGATGGTCGATGTGCGCGGCGCGAACGGTCAGGTGTTGCGCCGCCTCGATGCGCCCAGCCGAAGTCAGCCAGCCATTGGCGTCGATGTGTACGTCGCCCACGCTGGCGGCCAGGGTGCCGTGGTGGCGCACGCCGACCCCGGCTTCGGTGCCAATGAGGCGAATGTGGCCGGCGTACATGCCGCCGAGCTCGCTCACATCCAAGGCAAAGCGCGGGGCAGCGCCTGTGGCAGCAGGGGCGTGCTGGGCTTGCACGTGGAGGCTGCCAGCCGCCACGTGGTTCACGCCCGTGACCAGGTGCAGGCGCTGGGCGTGAACGTTGGCGTTGACCTCGATGGCGCGGGCCAGAATGGCGCTGTAGTCGCTGTGCTCGGTGTTGAGCCCGGCACCGTGGATGCGAACGCTGCCTTGCTGCACCCGAAAGCTCTCCAGGTGGCCGCCGTTCATGACCGGGGTGCCGGTGGTCAGCACCACGCCGCTGGCGTTGATGAAGCCTGCACCATTGACCTGTATGCCCGCCGGGTTGGCGATGACGACTTCGGCGCGCCGCCCAGCGACTTCCACAAAACCGTTGAGGTGGCTGGGGTGGTGGCTGTTGACTTCGTTGAGGATGACGCGCGCCTCGCCTGCCGCCAGCCACGGGTTGCCCTGCACCCAACCGCCCAGTTGGGTGGGTGCGTTCGTGCGGCTGTTGTTGAGCACGGCCCCAGGGGTGCCAACATCGAACTGCTGATAGGTGTTGCGGCTAACGCCAGCGGCGCTGGGCGTCTGGATGTTGACCAGCGGCACCCCGTTGGGCGCAGCCAGCACGGTGGGGCGCTGGCTGCCGGGGGCGGAAGGGTCGGCAATGATCTGCGCTTGCACCAGCGCTGCGCTCATGCTGCTCAAGGCCAACAAGCCCGCTGCACAGTGCGAGGCCGCTGCGCGCCTTGCGCCCTGGCCGCGCGCCATGCCACTGCTTTTGCTGCCACTGCGAGCGGCCTCTGACACCACGACGATGCCGCCACGGGCGGCGTTGAAGACGAGTCGATGACGCTGCTTGTTCATGGTCGAGACCCTTCAGAACCCTTCAGAATTGGGTGTGCAGGCTGAACCCGTACACCCGGTTCGATGCCTGAAAGCCAGCCGGATGCTCGAGGGGGCGCCCAGCAAACCAGTCGATTTGGGTGCGCACGCGGCCCATTTGCCAGTGCGCGCGCAGGCCCAGCACGGCTCCTGTGAGCTCGCGGCCCACCAGCGCTTGCGCGGCCGGGCCGCTGACGCGCCCCCAATCCAGACCGGCGTAAAGGCTGTACGGGCTTGCGCCCAGGCGGGTAGAAAGTTCATTGCGCAGCAGCACCCCGCTGTCGGCTGCAAGCACCCTGTGGCCATCAAAGCCGCGCACGGTATAGCGCCCGCCAATGGCAAAGCGGTCTTGCGGCGTCAGCGGCGTCTGGTGCCATTGGCCACGCAAACGGCCCTGGTAAGCCAAGCGCAGGCCGCCGAGTTGAAACGGCTGGCTGAGCTGGGCATCCAGCAGCCACAGGCGCATCTGTGCGGTGCCTTCGCCAAACGCTTCCTCTGGCGCGGGCAGGGCGCCCCAGGCTTTGATGCCCTGGCGGTGGGTGAGTTGGGCCTCCCATTGCCCCGCACCCAGGCTGCGGCGGTGGCCCAGGCTGAGGTCTAGCCCCGAGACGGCGCGGCGTTGCACCTGAACCTCGGTGTCGTCGATGAAATTGCGCGAACGGCGGTGAAAGGCGCGCACCGCTGCGGTGGTCTTGCCCGCCTGGTCGCGCTGCACCACGCGCGCCAGGCGCACATCGTGTTGCACGCTGGTGCCGCTGTAGATATAGTTTTGTAGCGCTCCGGCAACGGTCTGGTGATGGCGGCTTTGGCTGCGGTTGAACGACCACAGGTTGTAGCCCCAAGGCACCGAGTAGTGCACCGTGTGGCCGCGATTGCCCCGCGGGCCAGGGTCCTTGCCCCCGACGGCCGTGTGCAACGTGATGTAAAACAGGTCGCTCAGCGTCCACCAGTTGTCGTAGCTCAGGGTGATCGAGCCCTGGAGCCGCCCCGTGCTCGGGCTGCCTGCGTCGTCCAGCGAAGCGTGCACCCGAAAGGGAAAGGCCTGCTGGTGGCGCAGGACCAGCTCGCTTTGCCCGGGCTCGGCGCCGGGCTCGATGGCAAAGTCGGCCTGCACCGTGGGCACGCGCTTGAGGTTCTCCAGGCCCTGTTCCAGGTCGCGCAGATTGAGCACGTCGCCGGCCCGGATGGGCAAGGTATTGAAGCGGGTGGCGCGCTCGCCGTGGCCGTCGGCAAAGCGAATCTGGCTGACGACGCCCTCGTGCACCCGCAGGTGCAACGCACCCGAGGCCAGGTTCTGCGGCGGCGCGGTGACGCGGGTGGTGATGTAGCCGCGCCCCACCAGCACTTGCTGCAGGCGCGCCAACACCACGCCCACCCCTTGAACGCCCAGGCAACTGCCGACCACGGCAGAGCGGTCGCCGGGGCGGCCAATGTGCGCATGCAGCCAAGCCCAGTCTTGTTGGTGCGGCTGCGCGGCGTCGATGTGGAGGGTGTGTATGACGAAGCAGGGGGATTCTTCGTCTGGCAAGGCCAAGGCTGCTGGCGTTGCAGCTGGGTCAGACAGGCGCACATCCAGCGTCGGCTGCAGTTGCTGCGCTTGCTGGCGCTCGCGTTCCTGTTGCTGGCGTTGCTGGCGCTGCGCCTCGGCTTCAAGCAGCGCTGCGTCTTGCGCAAAGGCAAAACCAGCCCCTAGCCAGAGCGTGATGAAGCACCCGATGGCGCTTGGCTTCAAAGGCATCCCCCCCGTCAGTTATAAGTGCGGGATTCTACGGATGCCAACAGCGGCCGTACATCCCCTGTTTGGGGGAGGCTTGGGGCATCCAGCGAGGCTGTGCCAGCATGGGCGGCGTGGTCTTTGGCGGCTGGGGCAGGGGGTTTGGGGTTGGTTTGTGTGGCAGGGCCCGTGGGTTTAAGCGCCGGCAGCGGATAATCGCTTGCCCAAGGGTCGGGCCAGCTGCCTGCGCGGCGGCCCTGACCCGTGTCCTGCCCCATTTGTTGCTGGTGCCTGCCCCATGACCCTTGCTGCCTCGCGCTCACTCACCATCGCCACCCGCGAAAGCCGCTTGGCGCTGTGGCAGGCCGAACACGTGCGCGCCTTGCTGCGCCAGCGCGGGCACGCGGTCGAGTTGCTGGGCATGACCACGCTGGGCGACCAGATTCTGGACCGTTCCCTGAGCAAGGTCGGCGGCAAGGGCCTGTTCGTCAAAGAACTGGAGCTGGCGCTGGAGCAGGGCCGTGCCGATCTGGCGGTGCATTCGCTCAAGGACGTGCCGATGGAGCTGCCGCCCGGCTTCGAGCTGGCGGCGGTGCTGCCGCGCGAAGACGCGCGCGATGCCTGGGTCTCGCCGCACTGCGCCGCGCTGGCCGATTTGCCTCGTGGCGCCGTGGTCGGGACCTCGAGCCTGCGCCGGGTGGTGCTGCTGCGCGCCCTGTTGCAGGATTTGGGTCGCGACGACGTGCGCATCGAGCCCTTGCGCGGCAACCTCGATACGCGGCTGCGCAAGCTCGACGCCGGCCAGTACCACGCCATCGTGCTGGCGGCGGCCGGCCTGGTGCGGCTGGGGCTGGAGGCGCGCATCCGCCAGCGCTTCGAGCCCGAGCAGATGCTGCCCGCCGCCGGGCAGGGTGCGCTGGGCATCGAGGTGCTGCGCAGCCGCCCCGAGCTGCTGCAGGCGCTGCAGCCGCTGGCCCATGCGCCCACTTGGGCGGTGGCGACGGCCGAGCGCGCCGTCTCGCGCACCTTGGGCGGCAGCTGCTCGATGCCGCTGGCGGCCTACGCCACCTGGGTGCAAGCGCCCGCGCAGGAGCGCCTGCCAGCCGGTGGCACGCTGCAGTTGCAGGCCGCTTGGGGCGAACCCGAAGGCGCTGCGGCTGGCCAGCCGCTGCTGCGCGCCAGCGCCAGCGCTTGGGTCGATGGCCTGGAGGCGGCCGACGCGCTGGGCGTGCAGGTGGCGCAGCAGCTGCTGCGCGCCGGGGCGCGGGCGGTGGGGACGGCCGCTCAGGCCCACGCCAGCGGCGCTTGAGCGCCCTCCCGGAAGCCGCAATCGACACCCTGCCCGCCACCACAAACACCGCAAAACCACGCCCCGCCAGCCCCAGCGCCCTACATGATGCCTTCCGACCGCCCCGCGACCCGCCCTGCGAGCAACCTTCCCTGCCGCCGCACCCTGCTCGTGACCCGGCCGGCGCACGAGGCCGCGGCTTGGGTACAGGCCGTGCAAGCCGCCGGTTGGCCGGCCGAGGCGCTGGCGCTGATTGACATCACCCCGGCACTCGACCCGCTGGCACGGCACCAGGCGCACCTGCAGGCGGCGGCTTGCGATGCCCTGATGTTCGTCAGCGCCCAGGCGGTGCGGCACTTTTGCAGCCCCGATGGGCCGCCCATCACCGCGCGCTGCTGGGCGCCGGGCCCGGGCACGGCGGCCGCGTTGCAGGCGGTCGGGATCGCACCCGAGCAGATCGACCAGCCGCCGGCCGATGCGGCGCAGTTCGACTCCGAAGCCCTGTGGGCTGTGGTGCAACCCCAATTGCACCCCGGCCACCGGTTGCTGGTGGTGCGCGGCCAGTCGGCCGATGGCCGTTTGGGCCGCGACTGGTTGGAGCAGCAATGCCGGGCGCACGGCGGGCAGGTGCACAGCTGCGTGGCCTACAGCCGCCGTGCGCCGCAGTGGGATGAGGACACCGCCGAGCGGGTGCGCGCATGGGTGCGCAACGGGGCCGTGTGGTGGTTCAGCAGCTCCGAGGCGATACAGCATCTGCAGCAACTGCTGCCCGATGGTTCCTGGGCGCAATCGGTGGCACTGGTGTCGCATCCGCGCATCGCGGCGTCAGCCAAACAACTGGGTTTTGGCGAAATAATGGCTCACCGCCCCACAATCGACGATTTGTTGCGTGCCTTGTCCGAATTGCCCGCCCCATGACCGAACCCTCAGCCCCCGATAGGCCTGCGGCCCCCGCGCCGTCAGCAACCGCTTTGCGCACCGAGCGCGCGGGCGGGCTCTCGTCCGCGCCGTGGCTGCTCGGTTTGGCTTTGGTGTTGGCGCTGGCGGCTTTGGCCTGGACTTACACGCTGGTGCAGCGGGTGGAGCGCAGCGAACAGGAAATGGCGCGCCGCGCCGCCAACAGCCTGGCCGAGGCGGTGGCTGCGCGCGAGCTGGCCGCTGCCGCCGAGGCCCAGTCCAAAGACCTGGCAGCGCGCCTGGGGTTGGCCGAGTTGCGTTTGGCCGAAGTGGCGCTGCAGCGCAGCCAGCTCGAAGAGCTCATGCTCGCCGTGGCGCGCACGCGCGACGACACGCTGGTGCACGACCTCGAGTCCAGCGTGCGCTTTGCCCAGCAGCAAAGCCAGCTGTCGGGCAGCGTGCAGCCCCTGATTTCGGCCTTGCGCGGGGCCGAGCAGCGCATCGCCCGCGCGGCGCAACCGCGCCTCAACCCGGTGCAGCGCGCCATTGCCGCCGACATCGAGCGCCTGCAAGCCTCGCAGTGGGTCGATGCCCCCGCGCTGGCGCAACGGCTCGACGCGCTGGCGCGGCGCGTCGATCAGTGGCCGCTGCTCAATCAGCCCTTGCCGGCTGCAGCGCTTCTCCCAAGCCCTGTTGCGGCGCTGGCTGCTGCCGCAGATCAGGCCCCTGATGCGGCTGCGGCTGCGGCGACCCAAGCGGCGGACCCAGCGGCCCCCGCCACGGCCCCCGCTGCTGCTCCAGCTGCGGCTCCAGCTGCGGCCCCGGTGGCCGCTGATCCGGCCCCAGCGGCCGCCGCAGAAGCCTCGATCTGGGCCCGCGCCTGGGGCTGGGTCGGGCAGACGGGCAGCGGCGCGGGCGCTTGGCTGTGGCAACAGCTGCGTCAAAGTGGCGCCGACCTGATCCGCATCAGCCGCATCGATGAGCCCGAGGCGGCCCTGTTGGCGCCCGAGCAGGCTTATTTTTTGCGTGAAAACATCCGCCTCAAACTGCTCAGCGCGCGCTTGGGCGTGTTGACGCGCCAGTTCGACGCCGCCCGGGCCGACGTGCAAGCGGTGCAGGCGCTGGTGCAGCGCTACTTCGACCCCGCCGCCCCCGAAACCCGGCGCGCGCTCGAACAGCTGGCGCAACTGCAAGCCGATATGCAGCAGCCTGATCTGCCCCGGCCCGACGCCACGCTGGCGGCGCTGCAGATCGCCGCGGGCGGCCGCTGACCACGGGGGCCTGGCACCGACATGAAAAACGTGATCTGGTTTTTGCTGCTGGCCGCCGCGGCGGTGGTGGCGGCCTTGTTGCTGGGGGACAACCAGGCGATCGTGAGCGTGTACTGGCCGCCGTGGCGCATCGATGTGTCGCTCAACCTGGTGCTGGTCGGTTTGCTGCTGGCTTTCGTGCTGCTGCATCTGGCGCTGCGTGGCATTGCCCTGCTGCGCGCTTTGCCGCAGCGGGCCCAGCGCTGGCGCCAGCGCCAGCAAGAAAAGGCGGTCTATGTCGGGCTGCTCGAGGCCCTGGTGCAGCACTGGGCGGGGCGGTTTGTGCGCGCCCAGACCAGCGCCGAGCAGGCGCTGCAGGTGCTCGAGCGCCTGCCCGAAGGCACGTTCGCGCACCAGGGCCGCTGGCTGCTGCTGGCGCGCCTGCTGCTGGCCGAGAGCGCGCACAGCCTGGGCAACACCGGGCGGCGCGACGCCACCATCGAAGCGGCGCTGGCCGGCGCTGGACCCGACGCCGCGGCGGCGCGCGAGGCGGCCCTGCTGCGCGCCAGCGCCTGGGCGATCGAAGCCCGCGACGCGGTGCAAGCGCGCCACTGGTGGCAGCAATTGCCGCAAGGCGCGGCGCGGCGCATCCAGGCGCTGCGGCTGCGCCTCAAGCTGGCGCAACTCGAGCGCGACAGCCTGGGCGCGATCGAGATGGTGCGCCAGCTCAAAAAGCACAAGGCTTTTTCCGACGCCATCGCCACCCGCTTGCTGCATACGCTGGTGGGCGAGGCCTTGCAGCAGACCCACGATGCCGAGCAGTTGCTGCGCGTCTGGAAAGGGCTGGACGCCCGGGAGCGCGCCGACGCCGGGCTGGCGCTGGAATTTTTGCACCAGGGGCTGCGCGTCTGGTCCCAGGGGGCTGAAGGAAGCGATGGGGTCGCTGGCGTTGCTGCTGCCATGCCCCTGCCCGAGGCCAGACGCTGGCGCGACGAGGCCCTGCAAACCCTGCTGGCGGCCTACCCGCAACTCGAGGGCGTGGCGCAGCGGCGCAGCATCCGGGTGCTGCAAGACTGGCTGCCGGCGCTCAATGCGCGCTGGCTGGCGCAACTGGATGCGGCGCAGGCCGCCCGCCCGGCCGATGCCGGGTTGCAGTACCTCTGCGGCCTGGCCTTGTTGCAGCGCCAGCTCTGGGGCAAGGCGGGCCAGATGCTGCAGCAGGCCAGCCGCAGCCTGCAAGATGCCGGTTTGCGCCGCCGTGCTTGGCGCGCACTGGCGCAACTGGCCGAGCAGCGCGGCGACGAGGCCGCAGCGCAACAGGCCTGGAAGCAAGCCGCCGCGTGCGCAGAAACGGGGCCTTGAAAGACGCGCCCGCCGGCGGCCGCCTCAATCGGGGTTGCGCATTTTGCGCAAGCGCTGCCGGCGCGCCAGGCGCACCCGCAGCGTCCAGATGGCGCTGACCCCAAAATACACCGCCATACCGAGGGTCACGGCCAGGATCGACAGCCCCAGAATCAGCGGTCTGCCGACTTCGCCCAGCCTGCGCCAGCCTTGCTGGATCTGCTGCGTCAGGGTCAGTTCGCCGGCCTGCACGTGGTCCTGGGCTTTGCGCTCGACGATGCGGGCCAACTCCTCTTCGCTGGCGGCGCTTTCCCGCAGGATCACGCGGCCCAGTTCGTAGGCGGCGTAGTACACCGGCGCAAAGGTGACGGGGTTGGTCACCAGCGTGCTGGCCGCAGCCGCAGGCAGGTGGGCGCGCAGCAGCACCGAGGCCACCGCCGAGGCCGGAATTTGCGCCACCGGGATCAACAGCCCAAAAAAAACCCCGATCGCCATGCCCAGCGCCACACCCTTGCGACTCAGGTGCCAGAGCCGTGGGTGCCCCAACCAGGGCTTCAGCCAGCGCAGCCAGCGGTTTTGCTGCAGGCGTTCGCGCTCGGGCATGAGCTTTTTGAGGCGGTCGAGCATGTGCGGGCAGGGATAAGGCGCTGGCGTGCGATCACTGCGCTGATTGTCGTCGAAGGGCTCGCGGCGCACACGGCGCGCAACCGAAAAATCGGCTCCGCAGAGCGCCGCTGTGGCACTGGCGCCGGCCAAAGCCGGCTATGCTCGCCCCCATGCAACTGCAGGCAATTTTGTATAGCCAGGGTTTTGGCACGCGGCGCGTGTGCAGCGGCCTGATCGAGCAAGGTTGGGTGGCACTGGGCGAGCCCGCCCAGATCTGCCGCGACCCGTGGCGGGAATGCGAGCCCGAGGGGCTGGTGTTTTGGGTGCAAGGCCAGCGCTGGACGCACCAGCGTCTGGCCTACCTGATGTTGCACAAGCCCGCCGGCTACGAATGCTCGCAGAATCCGGGCGCGTGGCCCAGCGTGTATGGCCTGCTGCCCAGCCCCTTGCGCCAGCGTCCGGGCGGCGCGGCCAGCGGCGTGCAGGCGGTGGGCCGGCTCGATCAGGACACCACCGGCCTGCTGTTGCTCAGCGACGACGGTGCCTTCATCCACCGCATGGCCTCCCCGCGCCACCACGTGCCCAAGGTCTATGAGGTGCGCTGCAAGCACCCGCTGCAAGCGGTCCAGATCGAGCGCCTGCTGCAAGGCGTGGTGCTCGACGACGACCCAAAGCCGGTGCGGGCCGCGGCCTGTGAGGCGGTGGACGCGCAGCACCTGCGCCTGACGCTTACCGAGGGCAAGTACCACCAGGTCAAGCGCATGCTGGCGGCCGTGGGCAACCGGGTCGAGGCCCTGCACCGCAGCCGCATCGGCCCCGTGAGCCTACCCGAGGACCTCAAACCCGGCGCATGGCGCTGGTTGACGCCGGAGCAGGTGGCCGGCCTCACGGCCAAGGCCTGAGCCAACGCCTCCGCGCCGCAGGGAGGGCGTCTGGCCGGGTGCGCGTGGTCTTCGGCTTTTCCATGCGGGCATGTGCATCGACGCCAAAGCCGCCACCTTGGGGTATTCTCTGGGGATGCGCACACTGGTCAGTTCATTCTTGCGATCGGCGGCCTATTGCCTGCACCCGCGTGTCATCGCCTGGTCTCTCATCCCGCTGCTGCTGATGGTGCTGGCGGCCTTTGCGCTGGCTTATTTTTTTTGGGACGCGGCCGTGGCTGCGGTGCAGCTCTGGCTCGAGCAGTGGGCGCTGGTGGTGTTTGCCCTGCAATGGCTGGAGTCGGTCGGGCTGGGTTTTCTGCAGGCGGTGCTGGCGCCGCTGATCGTGCTGTTGCTGGCTTCGCCGCTGATCGTGCTCGTCACCTTGCTGCTGGTGGCGGTGGTGCTCACGCCGGTGGCGGTCGAGCTGGTGGCGCGGCGTCGCTTTGCCCACCTGGAGCGGCGCCGGGGCGGATCGTGGCTGGGCAGCTTGGGCTGGTCGCTGGGGCACAGCGTGCTGGCGCTGCTGGCGCTGCTGGTCTCGCTGCCGCTGTGGCTGATTCCGCCGCTGGGGCTGGTGCTGCCGCCCCTGATCCTGGGCTGGCTGAGCTACCGCGTGCTGGCCTTCGACGCGCTGGCCGAACACGCCAGCCGCGCCGAACGCCACGAGCTGCTGCGCCGCCACCGCACCGTGCTGCTGCTCATGGGTGTGTTCTGCGGCCTGCTGAGCGCAATACCCAGTCTGCTGTGGGCTTCGGGCGCCATGTTCATCGCCATGGCGCCGCTGTTGGTGCCGCTGGCGGTGTGGGTGTACACGTGGGTGTTTGCGCTGGCCGCGCTGTGGTTCGTGCACTTCCTGTTGGAGTCGCTGCAGGCGCTGCGCGCCGAAGCCGCCGCCGACATCGAAGCCGCTGCCGCCCTGCCGCCCGAGCCGCAGCGGATCCACGCCGCCACGGTCGAGCCCGAGCCGGAGGCCGCCCGCCCAGGCCCCGGATTGGTGCGTTGAGGGCTGCGGGAGCGCGTGCGCCCCATGGCGGTGCGCATACGCACCAAAAAAGTGCGCTAAAGCGGCGCGCGCGCACGATCGCTGGCCCGCCGCCAAGCGCGGCGCGGGTCGCCGGGCAGTCACCAAGTTGGCACGGTTGCTGCTATAAACTGTGCACAGATTTTGCCCCCCTTTTTCAACGCAACCGGAGTATCCCAAATGAGCAAAAGCGTCGCCGACGTGATGAGCATGGTGCTGACCAACGAAGTCAAGTTCGTTGACTTGCGCTTCACCGACACCCGTGGCAAAGAGCAGCACGTGACCGTGCCGATTTCGCACTTCGACGAAGACAAGTTCAGCTCTGGCCACGCCTTCGACGGCTCGTCGATCGCCGGCTGGAAAGGCATCGAGGCTTCGGACATGCTCTTGATGCCGGACCCGAACACGGCCCAGATCGACCCGTTTTTTGAAGAAACCACGGTCTTTATCCAGTGCGACGTGGTCGAACCCAGCGATGGCAAGGCCTACGACCGCGACCCGCGCTCGATCGCCCGCCGCGCCGAAGCCTACCTCAAGGCCTCGGGCCTGGGCGACACCGCCTACTTCGGCCCCGAGCCCGAGTTTTTCCTGTTCGACAACGTGCGCTGGAGCACCGAGCCCGGCCGCAGCTTCTACGAAATCGAGGAATACGAAGCGCCCTGGAACACCGGCAGCAAGCTCGAAGGCGGCAACCGCGGCCACCGCCCGCGCACCAAGGGCGGCTACTTTCCGGTGCCTCCGGTGGACAGCACGCACGACATGCGCGCCGAGATGGTGCTCATCCTGGAGGCTATGGGCATTCCGGTCGAGGTCTTTCACCACGAAGTGGCGGGCGCCGGTCAGTGCGAGATCGGCACCAAGTTCAGCACCCTGGTCGAGCGCGCCGACTGGACGCAAAACCTGAAATACGTGGTCTGGAACGTGGCCAACAGCTACGGCAAGACGGCCACCTTCATGCCCAAGCCCTACCACGGCGACAACGGCAGCGGCATGCACGTGCACCAGTCGGTCTGGAAAGACGGCAAGAACCTGTTTGCCGGCGACGGCTACGCCGGCCTGAGCGACTTTGCGCTCTACTACATCGGCGGCATCATCAAGCACGCGCGCGCGCTCAACGCCATCACCAACCCCGGCACCAACAGCTACAAGCGCCTGGTGCCGCACTTCGAGGCCCCGGTCAAGCTCGCCTACTCGGCCAAGAACCGCTCGGCCTCGATCCGCATCCCCTACGTCGCCAACCCCAAGGGGCGCCGCGTCGAAGCGCGCTTCCCCGATCCGCTGATGAACCCCTACCTGGGCTTTGCCGCGCTGCTGATGGCCGGCCTCGACGGTGTGGAGAACAAGATCCACCCCGGCGAAGCCGCGACCAAAGACCTGTATCACCTGCCGCCCGAAGAGGACAAGCTGGTGCCCACGGTCTGCCACAGCCTGGATCAGGCGCTCGGCTACCTCGACCAGGACCGCGCCTTCCTGACCAAAGGCGGCGTGTTCAGCGACGCCATGCTCGATGCCTACATCGAGCTCAAGATGGGCGAAGTCACGCGCGCCCGGGTCGAAGTCACGCCGACTGAGTTCGATCTGTACTTCAGCAACTGAAAACAGGGGGCGCGCCGCCTGCTGCTATCATGGCCGGATGATGAGCAAGGCCTTGAAACCAGTGGGCGCGCGCGCGCGGTGGCGGCTGGCTGCAGGGGCGGCGGCGGTGGCCGCTGCCACCGCGCTGGTGGCGCCCCCCGCGCTGGCGCAGGGGCAGATCTGGCGCTGCGGCAACGAGTACACCAACCAGCCCGGCGAGCGCCCCGAGGCGCGCGGCTGCCGCTTGCTGCAGGGCGGAAACTTGAGCGTCGTCGAGGGGCGCCGGCCGGCGGGCAATCAAGCGGCGGCGGATGCAAGCCCCGCTGCCGCCAGCGCCGGCGCGCGCGCTGCCCCCAGCGCCGAGTCGCGCCCCCCGAGTCAGCGCGTGGACCGCACCGAGCAGCAGGCCCGCGACCGCGATGCGCGCCTGATCCTGGAAACCGAACTGCGCCGCGCACAAGAACGGGTGCGCGAACTGCAGGCCGAATTCAACCAGGGCCGACCGCTGCCGTTGCCCAGCGAACGCGGCGACGAGGCCCGGCTGGCGCAGCGCACCGAGGAACTGCGGCGCCGGCTCGAGCGCGCCCAAGGCGACGTGACGGCGATCGAGCGCGAAATCGGCCGCCTGCCACCGGCGCAGCCGACGGCTGGGGCCCTGGGCGGCGCCGGTGCGGCGGGCGCATCGGCCAGCGTGGTTGGTGCGGGAACTGCGACCAGGGCGGTGGCGGGCCCAGCGGCGGGGCAGTTCATCCCTTTGCCCGCAGCGCCGCCCTCGGCGTCCGGCCCGGCCCGTTAGGCCCAGCGCATGAAGGCCACGCGGCCACGTTCGGCGCCCGCTGTGGCCAGCGGGCCCCAGTACCAGGCACTCGATCGGCTCGCCACCCTGGTGGCGGTGGTCGATGCCGGCGGCGCCATCCGCTACGCCAACAACGCGCTCGAAGACGCGGTCGGCCTGTCGCGGCGCACGCTCGCCGGCTTGCCCTTGGCCGACTGGTTTACCGAGCCCAACCTGCTGCAAAACGCTGTATCTGGCGTCAACAGCCACGAATACGCCGTCATACGCTACGACGCGTGGCTGCTGCGGCTGAACAACGAGCCGCTGCCGGTGCACGTGGTGCTGGCCAGAACCGAGCACGGGGGCGAGCTGGTGGTGGAGCTTTTGCCGCTCGAGCAGCAAACGCGCCTGGAGCGCGAACAGCGCCTGCTGGAGCAGGCGCACGCCAACAAAGAGCTGATCCGCAACCTCGCGCACGAGATCAAAAACCCACTGGGCGGCATCCGCGGCGCGGCGCAGTTGCTGCAGCTCGAACCCGATGCGCGCGAATTGGCCGAATACGCCCAAGTCATCATCCACGAAGCCGACCGCTTGCAGGCCTTGGTCGATCGGCTGCTGGCACCGCACCGGCGTGCCCGGGTGGTGGACGACGTCAACATCCACGAGGTCTGCGAGCGCGTGCGCGCGCTGGTGCTGGCCGAGTTTCCGCGCGGCTTGCGCGTGCAGCGCGACTACGACCCCTCGATCCCCGAGTTTCGCGGCGACCGCGAACAGCTCATCCAGGCCGTGCTCAACCTGGCACAAAACGCCGCCCAGGCGTTGCGCGCACGCATCGCAGCCGGCGACGCCGAGATCGTGCTGCGCAGCCGGGTGTTGCGCCAGGTCACCTTTGGGCGCCAGCGCTACCGCCTGGCATTGGAATTGCATGTGATCGACAACGGGCCCGGCGTGCCCGAAGCGATCAAGGACCGCATCTTCTACCCCCTGGTGTCGGGGCGCGAAGGCGGTTGCGGCCTGGGGCTGACGTTGGCGCAGACCATCGTGCAGCAACACCACGGTTTGATCGAGTGCGACAGCGCGCCGGGCCGAACCGATTTCAAGCTGCTCATACCCCTGCCTTGAGCGCCTGCCGACGGTCGGTTCTGGCCGTGACCGGATAGGCTGCAGGGGCAAAAAACGTCGAAAGGAACGCAGGCATGAAACCCATCTGGATCGTCGACGACGACCAATCGATCCGCTTCGTGCTCGAAAAAGCGCTGCAGCGCGAGGGCCTGCCCACGCGCAGCTTCAGCCAGCCGCGCGAGGTGATGGCGGCGCTGGTGGCGGGCGACGACGCCGGCCCGCAGGTGCTGGTGAGCGACATCCGCATGCCGGGCGGCTGCGGGCTGGATTTGTTGCAGCAGGTCAAGCAGCACCTGCCGGGCCTGCCGGTGATCATCATGACCGCCTACTCCGACCTCGACAGCGCCGTGGCCTCGTTCCAGGGCGGGGCCTTCGAGTACCTGCCCAAGCCCTTTGACCTGACGGCGGCGGTCGATCTGATCCGGCGCGCCATGCAAGAGAGCCAGCGCGAGCAGGTGGCCGAAGAGGGCGCGGCCGCTGCGCCCGAGATGCTGGGCCAGGCCAGCGCGATGCAAGACGTGTTTCGGGCCATCGGGCGCCTGAGCCAAAGCCTGGTCACGGTGATGATCACGGGCGAATCGGGCACCGGCAAAGAGCTGGTGGCGCGGGCGCTGCACAAGCATTCGGCGCGCGCGCGCGGGCCGTTCGTGGCCATCAACACCGCCGCCATCCCCAAAGACCTGCTCGAGAGCGAACTCTTCGGCCACGAACGCGGCGCCTTCACCGGCGCCCAGACCATGCGCCGCGGCCGCTTCGAGCAGGCCGAGGGCGGCACCCTGTTCCTCGATGAAATCGGCGACATGCCCTTCGAGCTGCAAACGCGGCTGCTGCGCGTGCTCTCGGACGGGCAGTTCTACCGCGTCGGCGGCCACAGCGCCGTCAAGTCGCAGGTGCGGGTGATCGCCGCCACGCACCAGAACCTCGAGCAGCGGGTGCGCGAGGGCGCCTTTCGCGAAGACTTGCTGCACCGCCTCAACGTCATCCGCCTGCGCCTGCCGCCGCTGCGCGAACGGCGCGAAGACGTGCCGTTGCTGACGCGTTTTTTCCTGCAGCAAAGCGCCAGGCAGCTCGGGGTTGAGCCCAAGCGCATCAGCACCCCAGCGCTGCATGCCCTGGCCGCCTTTGATTTTCCGGGCAACGTGCGTCAGCTGGAAAACATCTGCCACTGGCTCACCGTCATGGCGCCGGCCCAGGTGGTGGAGCGCAAAGACTTGCCGCCCGAGGTGCTGCAGGCCGTGGCGGATGCGGGCGCCGGGGCTGCGCCTGCGGCTTGTGCAGTGGCAGCGGGGGCTGGCGTGGCTGGGGTGGGGGATGGGGTTGGGGCGGCCGGTGCGACGTGGGAGGCGGGCCTCTATGCCCAGGCGCAGGAGCTGCTGGCCGCAGGCCACAACGGCGTTTGGGACCAGTTGCTGCACCGCTTCGAGGCCCGTTTGCTCGAGGCCGCGCTGGCGCACACCCAAGGCCGGCGCATCGAGGCGGCGCAGCAGTTGGGCATCGGCCGCAACACCCTGACGCGCAAGCTGCACGAGCTCGGTTTGGGCTAGCAGGGCGCCAGCCTGCGGCTCAGAGCCCTTGCAACTGCACCCACAGCGGCGCGTGGTCGCTGGGCTGTGGGTGCTTGCGCGGGCTGCGGTCGATCTGGCAGGCCTTGGCCAGCGGGCGCAGCGCATCGCTGAGCAAAATGTGGTCGATGCGCAGGCCACGGTTTTTTTGGAAGCCCAGCTGGCGATAGTCCCACCACGTATAGCTTTTGGGCGGCTGCGCAAACAGGCGGTGCGCGTCGTGCAGGCCCAGCGCCAGCAAGGCCTGCAACTGCGCCCGCTCCACGCTGCTGCAGTGCAGGCTTTCGCGCAGGCCCTCCGGGTCCCAGACGTCGGCGTCGTCGAAGGTGATGTTGAAGTCGCCCAGCAGCAGCAGCCGTGGGTGGCGCTGCATTTCGTCGGCCAGCCAGCCGCGCAGCGCCTCAAGCCAGCGCAGCTTGTAGGCAAACTTGTCGCTGCCCAGCGCCTGCCCGTTGGGGAAATAGGCACCGACCACGCGCAGCGCGGGAGTGCCGGCGCCAGCGGTTATCTGGGCGCTCGCCGTGTCAATCGCACCCAAGGTGGCGGCGATCAGCCGCGCCTGTGGGTCGTCGAAGCCGGGCAGGTTGCGCTGCACCGCGCTCCAGCCCGAGCGCGCCAGCAAGGCCACGCCGTTGTAGGTTTTTTGGCCGTGCCAGACGGCTTGATAGCCGGCCTGCGCGAAAGCGGCGGCGGGAAACTTGTCGTCGCTGAGCTTGAGCTCCTGCAGCGCCAGCACATCCACCGGCGCACCTGCGCTGGCCTGCGCCGCCAGCCAGTCCAACACCTGCGGCAGGCGCACGGTGAGCGAGTTCACGTTCCAGGTGGCGATTTTCATGGTCGCGGCAAGTATAGGGCCCCGGCAGACAGGGCGCTGTTGCGGCCGCTGGGCGCGTCCAGTCGGGGTGCGCTTGGGGCACAGCGTGGGCCCCAAACGCCTGCAGCCGAGCCGCGATCGGCCACAATGGAGTGCCTCGCTGCACCAGCCGCCCATGAAGCCCCACGCCACCTTGCCCGATTTTCGCAACCTCGGGGTGTGGCTGCGCATCTTGCTGCTGGCGCAGGCGCTGCGGCTGGCTTTTGTGGTGCTGGCTGGGCCCGGCGGCCAGCCGTGGCTGGAGCAGCTGCTGCAGCAGTCGGTGCGTTTTGATCCGCCCCTGCTGGCGACCGTGTTGCTGCTCTATCTGCTGCAGCCGCTGCTGGCACAAACCGGCTACCGGCGCGGGCTGGTGCTGGTGGTGCTGCTGGCTGCGAGCGTGGCGGCGCTGTGGCACGTGGCGGTGGAGCAGGGGCTGGGGCTGGCGCTGGCGGGCTCGGCGGCGCACAGCGCCAGCGTGGCGGGGCTGCTGGCGGCGGCGCTGCTGTTTTATTTTGACTGGCGCCAGCAGCGCCTGTCGCCGGCGCTGGCCGAGGCGCGGCTGGCGGCGTTGCAGGCGCGCATTCGGCCGCATTTTCTGTTCAACAGCCTCAACAGCGTGCTGGCGCTGCTGCGCCACCAGCCGCAGCAGGCCGAGGCGGTGCTGCACGATCTGGCCGATTTGTACCGCGCGCTGCTGTCGGAGGCGCGCACCCTGGTGCCGCTGGGGCAGGAGCTGGCGCTGGCGCGCGCCTACATCGAGATTGAAACCCTGCGCCTGGGCGCGCAGCGCTTGCGCATGCAGTGGCGCACCGAGCACGCGCCGCTGCAGGCGCTGGTGCCGCCGCTGCTGCTGCAACCGCTGCTCGAAAACGCAGTGCGCTACGGCGTCGAGCCGGCGCCCGAGGGGGCCGAGGTGTCGTTGGAGGTGTACCTGGACGGCAGCGAGCTGCGTCTGTTCGTGCGCAACTCGCTGGCGCCAGGGCCGCTGGCGGCGGCAGCGGCCGCCGCCGGGGGCAACCACATGGCGCTGGGCAATATCCGCGAACGGTTGCAGCTGCATTTTGATGCCGAGGCGCAGATCAGGCGCTACCACACCGACAGCGAGCACGTGGTGCTGGTGCGGCTGCCGCTGCGCAAGGGCGCGGCTGCAGCGGCGGCTGGATGAGTTTCTTGCAAGGGCACAACGCCCAGGCAGGCGGGTTCAGTGCACCCGCACCGCTTCGGCGACTTCGCCGCGCAGCGAATGCGCCCGTGCCTCGGTGATGCGCAGGTCCAGCAGCTGCCCGATCAGACGCGTGCCATGGCTGCCGGCGTCGAAGTTGACGCTGCGGTTGCAGGCGGTGCGGCCGGTGAGCTCGTGCGCGTGTTTGCGCGATGGGCCTTCGACCAGAATGCGCTGCACGCTGCCCACCAGGCCCGTGGCGATGGCTTGCGCCTGCTGCTCGAGCAAGGCCTGCAGCGCGTGCAGGCGCTGCAGCTTGAGCGCCGGCGGGGTGTCGTCGGGCAGATTGGCCGCCGGGGTGCCGGGGCGCGGGCTGAAGACGAAGCTGAAGCTGGAGTCAAAACCGACGTCGCGCACCAGCTTGAGCAGTTGCTCGAAATCGGCCTCGGTCTCGCCGGGGAAGCCGACGATGAAGTCGCTCGACAGCGACAGGTCGGGGCGCACGGCACGCAGCTTGCGCACCGTGCTTTTGTACTCGAGCGCGCTGTAGCCGCGCTTCATGGCCGCCAGCATGCGGTCGCTGCCGTGCTGCACCGGCAGGTGCAAGTGGCTCACCAGCTTGGGCAGGCGCGCGTAGACCTCGATCAGGCGTGGCGTGAATTCCTTGGGGTGGCTGGTGGTGTAGCGGATGCGCTCGATGCCGGGGATTTCATGCACGCACTCGAGCAGCAGCGCAAAGTCGGCCAGATCGGCGCTGGGTGCCATGGCGCCCTGGTAGGCGTTGACGTTTTGCCCCAGCAGCGTGATTTCCTTCACGCCCTGCTCGGCCAGGGTGGCGACTTCGAGCAGCACCTCGTCGAGCGGGCGGCTGAACTCCTCACCGCGGGTGTAGGGCACCACGCAGTAGCTGCAATACTTGCTGCAGCCCTCCATGACGCTGACGAAGGCGCTGACGCCTTCGACCCGCGCCGGCGGCAGGTGATCGAATTTCTCGATCTCGGGAAAGCTGATGTCCACCTGCGGCCGCTGTTGCGCCGCGCGCGCCTGCAGCAGCTCGGGCAGGCGGTGCAGGGTCTGCGGGCCAAACACCACGTCCACATAGGGTGCACGGCGGACGATTTCCTCGCCCTCCTGGCTGGCGACGCAGCCACCGACGCCGATGAGCACGCCTTTGTGCTTGAGGTGGCGCACCCGGCCCAGGTCAGAAAACACCTTTTCCTGCGCCTTTTCACGCACCGAGCAGGTGTTGAACAGGATCAGGTCGGCCTGCTCCACATCGCTGGTGGGTTCGTAGCCTTCGGCGGCGGCGAGCACGGCGCCCATTTTGTCCGAGTCGTACTCGTTCATCTGGCAGCCGAAGGTTTTGATATAGACTTTTTTGCTCATGGCGGGCAGCGGTTCGTGGTGTAGATCCAGAGGCTGTCGGGGGCAACAGGGCCGCGGATTTTAGCCCGGGCTGGCGGCTTCCTGTGCGGCGCGCTCCATGGCGGCAGCCACGCCCTGCATGAAGCCCAGCAAGGCGGGTGGGGCTTGGGTGTGCTGTTGCAGCAGCAGGGCCAGCTGCCAGGCGTCGCGCGCCTGCCCGATGCGGGTTTGCCACAGGGTGGCGTCCTTGACCCACTGCTGGCTCTGGTGCAGCCGCTTGGCCGGCAGGGTGCTGGCCATGGCCTCGCTGCCGTAGCGCAGCCGTTTGGCCAGCAGGCGCGCTTCGTGCAGCGTGGCCACGTCGAGCAACTGGGCCTGTTCGCCCTGCAGCAGGCGGTGCAGGCGGCGGTGCCAGCCCGCGAGCCTGGCGCCGATCGCGCGTTTTTCGATCGCCATGGGTTGCTGCCCTGCCTGCCACAGATGGCGCGTCAGCGCCAGCAGCGCCTGGCCGGTGGCGGGGTCGAGCAGGGTCTGGCGCAAGCGCGAGCGCTGGGCGCTGCGCGCCGCTTGCAGCTCGGCCAGGGCTAGAGCGCAGGCCTTGGGGGTGGCGTCGTCGGGCGCGGGGGGCACCGGTGCAGCGCCGTCGGCTGCGCCGGCCTGAGCACAGGCCCAGGCGCCGCTCCAGGCGGGCAGGGTTTCGCTGCAGGCCACATCGAGGTTGCGCTGTGCGCCCAAGGCCTCGAGCAGTGGGCGCAGCGCCGCGAAATCGGGGCCGGGGCCCAGCCACGGGCGCAGCAGGCGCAGCAGGCTGCGCCAGCGCCGCCAGCCCACCCGCGCCTGATGCACCCATTCGGGCGCCTCGCTGTGCAGCAGGCCTTCGAGGTTGCGCAGGAATTGATCCAGCGCCTCGCCCAGCACGCGCAAAGCCAGCGCCGGCAGGGCCTCGCCGCGCTGGCGCTCGAGGCGGCGCGCCCGCACCGGCTGCAGCAGTTGCCCGTTGGCCAGCAGACCGGCGCGCTCGGCCTTGCTCAGGTTGCAGGGCAGGCAGGGCAGGCGCCGGGCCAGTTCGTCGGCCAGTTCGAACAAGGCCGTGGGCGCGCCGGCCAAGAGTTCGAGCTCGATTTCCAGCAGCGGCTGCGTCTGCCCGTCGGCGAGCACTTCGCCGGCGTCGAACGCGACCTCGAGCAGCGTGCCGTCGCGGCGCGCCACCAGCCAGGTGGTGCGCAGACAGCGCGTCTCGAAGCAGGGTTGCAGGCGCTCGAACAGCGCGCCATCGGGGTCGAGCGCGTCCCAGGCGGTGCCGCGAAGCCCGGCGCGCTCGGGTTGGTCGGCGGCCACCAGGCACTCCCACTCGCCGCGCTGGCTCAGACCGGCGCTGGACGAGCCTGCCGTCTTGAGGGTCTGCACCCACACCGCAGCGCCCGTGAGCGTGTCGCCTTCGGCGCCCGTGCCTGCGTGCAGATCGCGGCGCTGACGCACGCGCAGGGCGCAGCGCTGCTGCTGCAGCAAGCGCTCGGGGGTATCAAAGTAGCGGTTCACCAGCTGCTGCTGGCGCAGCTTGCGCCGCGCCAGGCTGGGTGCGCGGCGCAGCAACTGCAGGGCCGCCTCGTGCGTCAAGCCCGGCACCAGCAGCTTGAGTTCGATTTCCTGTGGGTTGCTCATGTAGGGTCTGTGGTGCCTGGGGGCCAAAGGTTCCTCTGCCTTTCATTATGGGCGGCGTGCGGTATTTTGGCAAGCTCGAGGCCGCAGCCACAGGGCTGCGCTTGCGGCACAATGCGCAGCATGGATGCGACCTCCCCACCCCTATCGACTTCACCTTCGTCCACCCTGGCCCCGGCCGAGCGTGCCGCAGTGCTGGCCGAGCTCCTGCCCAGTCTGCGTGCGCAGCAGGGCCAGACGCTGGTCATCAAGTACGGCGGCAACGCCATGACCGAGCCCGCGCTGCAGCTCGCTTTTGCCCAGGACGTGGTGCTGCTGCAACTGCTGGGCATGCGTCCGGTGGTGGTGCACGGGGGCGGCCCACAGATCGAAAACCTGCTGCAGCGCCTGGGCAAGCAGGGCCGCTTCGTGCAGGGCATGCGCGTCACCGACGCCGACACCATGCAGGTGGTCGAATGGGTGCTGGCCGGCCAGGTGCAACAAGAAATCGTGGGCCTGATCAACCAGGCCGGTGGCCGGGCGCTGGGGCTGACCGGGCGCGACGGCGGCCTGATCCGCGCCCAGGCGCTGCGCCTGCCCGACGCCACCGACCCCAGCCGCTGGCACGACATCGGGCAGGTGGGCGACATCGTGGCCGTCGATCCGGCCTTGCTGCACACCGTGCAGGCACAGGGCTACATCCCGGTGGTGAGCCCGATCGGTTTCGGCGCCGGCAACGAGCGCTTCAACATCAACGCCGACGTGGTGGCGGCGCGGCTGGCCACCAGCTTGCAGGCCGACAAGCTGCTCATGCTCACCAACATCCCCGGCGTGCTCGACCGCCAGGGCCAGCTGCTGGCGCGCCTGAGCATGGCGCAGATCGAGGCCCTGATGGCCGACGGCACCATCAGCGGCGGCATGATCCCCAAGATCGCCGGCGCGCTCGAGGCCGCCCAAAGCGGCGTCAAGGCGGTGCACATCATCGACGGCCGGGTGCCGCACGCCATGCTGCTCGAGGCGCTGGGTCTACACGCCTGCGGTACCACCCTCTGCGTGGCTTGAGCAGGGCCCCCGCCTGGGGCCGACAGAGCCGAAAGATTTAGGGAAAACCCTAGGCCTCTGGGGCGCGCTGCACGCCTTGACAGGCTGCGGCTTGGGCATAAAATAGCACGATCGTTCGTATTTTTTGCCATGACCCTCATGCCCCCTGCTCCCAAAGTCCAGATCGAGGCCGTCCAGCGCCCGCGCCGGGTGGCCGCTGCGGGCCTGCGCGCCGGGCGGGCGTTGCAAAAGGGCCAGCAGACGCGCGCCGCCATTTTGGATGCGGCGCTGGCGCTGGCGGCGCCGGTCGGGCTCGAGGGCTTGAGCATCGGGGCCATTGCCGAGGTCATGGGCATGAGCAAGTCGGGCGTGTTTGCCCATTTTGGCTCGCGCGAAGAATTGCAGATTGCGGTGGTGCGCGAATACCACCGGCGCTTCGAGCGCGACGTGTTCTACCCGGCGCTGCAGCAGCCGCGCGGGTTGCCACGGTTGCGCGCGCTGTTCGATCTGTGGATGCGCCAGACGGCGCTCGAGATCGATGCGGGTTGTGTCTACATCAGCGGCGCGGTCGAGTTCGACGACCGTCCCGGCCCGGTGCGCGACGAGCTGGTGCAGACCGTCAAGACCTGGCAGGCGGCGCTGCGGCGCGCGGTCGAACAGGCCATCGCCGAAGGCCATCTGAAACCCAGCGCGCAGCCGGAGCAGATCGCTTTCGAGATCCACGGCCTGATTCTGGCGCTGCACTACGACGCCCGTTTTCTGCGCAACCCGCAAGGGCTGAACCTGGCGCGGCAAGGCTTTGAGCACTTGCTGGAGCGCCACCTCCGTTGACCCCCTTTCCACCGTCCTTTCCCATCAGGAGACCTGTCCCATGCCCGCTTACACCCCGCCGCTGCGCGACATGCAGTTCGTGTTGCACGAAGTGTTCCACGCCGTCGATGCGCTCAAGGCTTGCCCGGTGCACGCCGACGTCGATGTCGATACCCTCAACGCGGTGCTCGAAGAGGGCGGAAAATTTGCCGCCGAGGTGGCGTTTCCGCTCAACCTCAGCGGCGACCTGGAGGGTTGCACGCTCGACCAAAGCACCCACGAAGTGCGCGCGCCCAGCGGTTTCAAGGCCGCCTACGAGCAGTACGTGGCCGGCGGTTGGCCGGCCCTGAGCTGCGACCCCGAATACGGTGGCCAAGGGCTGCCGTTCGTGGTCAACCAGTGCTTCTATGAAATGCTCAACAGCGCCAACCAGGCTTGGGCCATGTACCCGGGGCTGAGCCACGGCGCCTACGAGTGCCTGCACGCCCACGGCACCCCCGAGCAGAAAAAAGCCTATCTTTCCAAGCTCGTGAGCGGCGAGTGGACCGGCACCATGTGCCTGACCGAACCGCATTGCGGCACCGACCTCGGGCTGCTGCGCACCAAGGCCGAGCCGCTGCCCGACGGCACCTACCGGATCAGCGGGCAAAAGATTTTCATCAGCGCTGGTGAGCACGACCTCACCGCCAACATCCTGCACCTGGTGCTGGCGCGCTTGCCCGGCGCCCCGGCGGGCAGCAAGGGCATCAGCCTGTTTCTGGTGCCCAAATACCACGTGCAGCCCGATGGCTCGCTGGGCGCGCGCAACCCGATCCATTGCGCCGGCCTGGAGCACAAAATGGGCATCCACGGCAACTCCACGGCGCAACTGGTGCTCGACGGCGCCATCGGCACGCTGGTGGGGCAGCCCAACAAGGGCCTGCAGGCCATGTTCGTGATGATGAACGCCGCCCGCCTGGGCGTGGGCAACCAGTCGCTGGGCCTGACCGAAGTCGCGTACCAAAATGCGCTCGCCTACGCCAAGGACCGCATCCAGATGCGTTCGCTCTCGGGCGCCAAGGCCAAGGACAAGCCGGCCGACCCGATCATCGTGCACCCGGACGTGCGCAAGATGCTGCTCACCGCCAAGGCCTGGGCCGAAGGCGGGCGCGCGCTCATGAGCTACTGCGCCCTGTTGCTCGACCAGGAAATCAACCACCCCGACGAGAAGGTGCGCAAAGACAGCGCCGAGCTGCTGGCGCTGCTCACTCCGATCGCCAAAGCCTTTGTGTCCGACAACGGCTGGCAGGCCACGGTCATGTGCCAGCAGGTATTCGGTGGCCATGGCTACATCAGGGAGTGGGGCATGGAGCAGTACGTGCGCGATGCCCGCATCAACATGATCTACGAAGGCACCAACACGGTGCAAAGCCTCGACTTGCTCGGGCGCAAGGTGTTGGGCAACAACGGCGCATCGCTGAAAAAATTCGGCAAGCTGGTGGCGGCGCTGGTGGAGGAAGAAGGCACCAACGAGAAAATGGCCGAGTTCATCAATCCGCTGGCTTACCTGGGCGAGCAGATGACCAAGTTCACGACCGAGATCGGCTTCAAGGGCCTGCAAAACCCCGACGAAGTGGGCGCGGCGGCGGTGGACTACCTGCGCGTGGCCGGGCACCTGGTGTATGCCTACTTCTTTGCCCGCATGGCCTCGGTGGCGCTGCGCCAGATCGCCACCGGCAGCACCGATCCGTTCTACACTGCCAAGCTGCAAACGGCGCGTTTCTACTTTGCCAAGCTGCTGCCCGAGACCGCCATGCTGATGCGCACCGCGCGCGCCGGCAGCGCCGCGCTGATGGACACCGAGGCCGCCTTGGCCTGATGACTTGCCCACCCCACCCAGGAGACACGACATGAAACACGCACTACGCACCTTTGGGCGCTCGTCCCTGCTGGCCGCTGGCCTGCTGTTGGCGGCATCGGCCTGGGCCCAGATGACCCCGGTCGGCACCTGGCAGTCGATCGACGACCAGACCAACCAGCCGCGCACCGAAGTGGTGATCAGCGAGCAAGGCGGCGTGCTTACCGGGCGCATCACGCGCCTGTTGCGCCCAGGCGCCGACCCGCAAGGGCGCTGCACCGCCTGCACCGACGACCGCAAGGATCAACCGATGATCGGGCTCGAGATCATCCGCGGCGCACGCCAGGCCGAAGGGCGCGCCGTCTGGGAGGGTGGGCGCATCCTCGACCCCGAAGACGGCCGCACCTACACCCTGCGCCTGACGCCGATCGAAGAGGGCCGCAAGCTGCAGGTGCGCGGCTCCATCGGCCCCTTTGGTCGCACCCAGACCTGGGTCCGCGTCCAGTGACGGCAGCCCGCTTCAACGCAAGGAACATTCCGTGAGCCGATTTCAAATCAAGCAAGTCGCCGTGCTCGGCGCCGGTGTGATGGGGGCGCAGATCGCAGCGCACCTGGTCAACTGCAAGGTGCCGGTGATTTTGTACGACCTGCCCCAGGCCGATGCGGGCACGGGCGACCTGAGCGCCATCGCCAACCGCGCCATCGCCAACCTCAAAAAGCTCAAGCCCGCCCCGCTGGGGGTGGCCGACGACGCCGAGCTGATCGAGGCCGCCAACTACGAGCAGCACCTCGAGCGCCTGCGCGGCTGCGACCTGATCATCGAGGCCATCGCCGAGCGCATGGACTGGAAGCGCGAACTCTACGCCAGGATCGCGCCCTTTGTCGCCGAAGGCGCGCTGCTGGCCTCGAACACCTCGGGGCTGTCGATAGGCGCGCTCTCGGATGTGCTGCCAGTGGCCTTGCGCGCGCGCTTTTGCGGCATCCACTTCTTCAACCCGCCGCGCTACATGCCGCTGGTCGAACTCATCGCCACCCCGGACACCGGGCCGCAGGTGCTCGATCAGCTCGAAACCTTTGTCACCAGCGTGCTGGGCAAGAGCGTGGTGCGCGCCAAGGACACGCCCAACTTCATCGCCAACCGCATCGGCATCGCGGGCATGCTCTCGACCATGCAAGAGGCCGAGCGCTTTGGCCTGACGTTCGAACGTGGTCGATGACCTGACCGGCAAGCGCCTGGGGCGCGCCAGCAGCGGCACCTTCCGCACCGCCGACGTGGTGGGCCTGGACACGCTGGCGCACGTCATCAAGACGCTGCAAGACACCCTCAGCCCGGCCACCGACCCCTTCTACCCCAGCTTCCAGACTCCCGAGGTGCTCAAGGCCCTGCTCGAGCTCGGGCACCTGGGGCAAAAAACCAAGGCCGGTTTTTTCAAGAAGGTCGGGCGCGACATCCACCGCTTCGAGCTCGCCAGCCGCGACTACGTGCCCTGCGCCGACGGCAAGGGCCAGAAGGCCGACGAAGTCTATGGCCGCATGCTCAAGAAGCCGGCGCCCGAGCGCCTCAGGCTGCTGCGCAACGCCGAGGGGCCGCAGGGGCGTTTTCTGTGGGCGATACTGCGCAACGCCTTTCACTACGCTGCGCTGCACCTGGCCACCATTGCCGACTGCGCGCGCGACGTCGATCAGGCCATGCGCTGGGGCTTTGGCATGCAGCAAGGCCCGTTCGAGCTCTGGCAAGAGGCCGGCTGGCTCGAGGTGGCGCAGTTGGTGCAAGCCGACATCGACGCCGGGCTGGCGCTGTGCCGCACGCCGCTGCCCGCTTGGGTCTTTGATGGCCCGGTGGCCGCGCGCGGGGGTGTGCACCAGCCCGAAGGCTCGTGGAACCCCAGCCTGGGCCAGTTTCAGCCCCGGCGCGAGCTGCCCGTGTATGGGCGCCAGCTGTTCCGCGAGACCTTGCTTGGCGAGGGCGCGCAGCCCTTCCACAGCGCTGGCCAAACCGTGTACGAAGACGCCGACATCCGCCTCTGGACGCTGGCGCAGGGCGACCTGGCCGGCGTGCTCATCGCCAGCCTCAAGAGCAAGATGCACGCCATCGGCCCCGGCGTCACCGAGGGTCTGAGCCGCGCCGTCGATCTGGCCGAGGGCGGCTACCAGGGCCTGGTGATCTGGTCGGGCGACGAGCCGTTCAGCGTCGGCGCCGATTTGCAAGCCGTGATGCCGGCCTTCCTGGCCGCGGGCGTGTCGGCGATCGAAGACGTGGAGGCCGAACTGCAGCGCGTCATGCTCAAGCTGCGCTACGCCCAGGTGCCGGTGGTGGCGGCGGTGCGCGGCATGGCGCTGGGCGGTGGCTGCGAGCTGCTGCTGCACTGCGCGCACCGGGTGGTGCACCTCGAGAGCTACATCGGTCTCGTGGAAGTGGGCGTGGGCCTGATCCCGGGCGCCGGCGGGCTGACCTACATCGCCCGGCGCGCGGCCGAAAACGCCCGCGCCAGCACCGGCACCGATATGCTGCCGTTCCTGAGCGAAGGCTTCAAGGCCGCCGCCATGGCCAGCGTGGGCACCAGCGCCCTCGAGAGCCGCAAACTCGGCTACCTGCTGCCCAGCGACACCATCGTCGCGCACAAGGACGAGCTGCTGTACGTGGCCATCGGGCAGGCGCAGGCGCTGCAGCGCGCCGGCTACCGGCCGCCGCTCAAGCGCCTGTTCCCGGCCGCTGGGCGCTCGGTCAAAGCCACCCTCCTGGGTTCGCTGCTCAACATGCGCGACGGCGGCTTCATCAGCCAGCACGACTTTTACATCGCCAGCCAGATCGCCCACGTGGTCTGCGGCGGCGAGGTCGATGCCGGCACGCTGGTGAGCGAGGAGTACCTGATGCAACTCGAGCGCCAGGCTTTTTGCAGCCTGATCGTGCACCCCAAAACGCAGGCGCGCATCATGGGAATGCTGCAAACCGGCAAACCGCTGCGCAACTAAATACCCGGAGCCCTCCCCGATGAAACCCCTACAAGACGCCTACATCGTTGCGGCCAAGCGCACGCCGATCGGCAAATCGCACCGCGGCGCCTTCAGGCACACCCGCCCCGACGACCTGCTGGCGCACGTGCTGCGCGCCGTGCTGGCCGAGGTGCCCACCCTCGACCCGGCGGCGATCGAAGACGTGATCTGCGGCTGCGCCATCCCCGAGGCGCAGCAGGGCCTGAACGTGGCCCGCATCGGCGCCGTGTTGGCTGGGCTGCCCAACAGCGTGGGCGGCATCACCGTCAACCGCTTTTGCGCCTCGGGCCTGAGCGCGGTGCAAATGGCGGCCGACCGCATCCGCGTCGGCGAGTCCGACGTGATGATCGCCGCTGGCGTGGAAAGCATGAGCATGGTGCCGATGATGGGCAACGCGCCCAGCCTGTCGCCAGCGGCGTTTCGCAACACCGAGCGCGTCGAGGACTACGGCATTGCCTACGGCATGGGTCTGACGGCCGAAAAAGTGGCGCAGCAGTGGAAGGTGAGCCGCGCCGACCAGGACGCCTTTGCCCTGCAATCGCACCAGCGCGCGCTGGCGGCGCAGGCGGCGGGCGAGTTCGGCGCCGAAATCACGCCGGTGGCGGTCACCGAGCGCCGGCTCGACCTCGCCAGCGGCCAGGTGCACGAACAGCAGCGCGTGGTCAGCCTGGACGAAGGTGCGCGCCCCGACACCTCGCTCGAAGGGCTGGCCAAGCTCAAGCCGCCGTTTGCGGTGCCGCGCCGTGCCGACGGCACCCCGACCGGGCTGGGCAGCGTCACCGCCGGCAACAGTTCCCAGACCTCCGACGGCGCCGGGGCGCTGCTGCTGGCCAGCGGCGCGGCCGTGCAGCGCTTTGGCCTCAAGCCGCTGGCGCGCTTCGTCGGTTACGCCAGCCGCGGCGTGCCGCCGCACCTGATGGGCATCGGGCCGATCGAGGCCATTCCGGCGGCGCTCAAGGCCGCTGGCATCGGCCAGCACGACCTGGACTGGATCGAACTCAACGAAGCCTTTGCCGCGCAGGCGCTGGCGGTGCTGCGCTCGCTCGGGCTCGATCCGGCGCGTGTCAACCCCATGGGCGGGGCCATCGCCCTTGGGCACCCGCTGGGCGCCACCGGTGCCATCCGCGCCGCCACCGTGGTGCACGCCTTGCAGCGGCACCAGTTGCGCTACGGCATGGTGACCATGTGCGTGGGCATGGGGCAGGGCGCAGCCGGTATTTTCGAGCGGGTTTGAGGCCTGCTGGGTTTAAGATCGTGCACCGGGCCGCCGCCGCAGGCGGCCCGTGCGCTTTGTGCGCCCGATTCGCCCTTTTTCCCTCCACGAGGTGCCCCCACGGTGAGAACGCAGCAGATCAAGGTCAAAGACGGTTTCAAGCTCGGCGTGCGGGTGTTCGAGTCCACGGGGCCGGCGACGGGCAGCGTGGTCATCGCTGCGGCCATGGGCGTGCGCCAGGATTTTTACACCCCCTTTGCCCAGTGGCTGGCGGGGCAGGGCTGGCGCGTCCTGAGCTTCAGCTACCGCGGCACGGGGGATTCCCTGCCCGCCGGGGTGCGGTTGCGCGGCTTCCAGGCCGATCTGCACGACTGGGTGCGCGACTTTGAGGCGGTGATCGACTTTGCCCACACCGACCGCCCCAAGCTGCCGCTGCTGCTGCTGGGCCACAGCCTGGGCGCACAGCTGGCCGGGCTGCTGGCCAACGCCGACAAGGTCAGCGGCCTGTTGAGTGTGGCCGCCGGAAGCGGTTACTGGCGCGAAAACACGCCGCGGCTGCGCTTCGTGGTGCCCTACTTCTGGTTTTTCGTGGTGCCACTGGCCACGCGCCTGTGCGGCTACTTCCCTGGCCGCAGTCTGCGCATGGTGGGCGACATTCCGGCCGGCGCCATGCTGCAGTGGCGGCGCTGGTGCCTGCACCCGCGCTACAGCGTGGGCGTAGAGGGCGAGGCCGCGCGCGCGCGCTACGCCGGCGTGCGCTACCCGCTGCTGGCGCTGTCCATCAGCGACGACGAGCTCATGACCCTGCAGGGCACGCGCAGCCTCGTGCGCCTGTACGCAAACGCCCCGAGCGAGGTGCGCCGCATCGTCCCCGCCGATCTGGGGCTGCGCCGCATCGGGCATTTTGGTCCCTTCAAGGCCGAACACGAGCCGGGACTGTGGCCCCTGATGCAGCAGGCCCTGCACGAGTTGCTGCAGCGGCCCGTGCGGCTGGGGCAAGATTGATTCACGCATCGATTCCAGACATTCATTCAAGGAGACCGATCCATGTCCGACATACTGAGCCACCTCGAAGGCGGGGTGCATACCCTGACCCTGAACCGCGTGGAGCGCAAAAACGCGCTCACCAGCGCCATGTACAGCGAGCTGGCCGCGGCGCTCGAGCAGGCCGCCACCGACCCCGCCGTGCGCGTGCTGGTGCTGCAGGGCGACGCCACGGTATTCTGTGCCGGCAACGATCTCAACGATTTCTTGCACAGCCCGCCTCTGGGCCCCGATTCGCCGGTGCTGCGCTTTCTGCGCGCCAGCGCCAGCTTCCCCAAGCCCTTGCTGGCGGCGGTCTGCGGCCCGGCGGTGGGCATCGGCACCACCTTGCTGCTGCACTGCGACCTGGTCTATGCCGGCGACAACGCCGCGTTCTCCATGCCCTTTGTCAACCTCGGGCTGTGCGCCGAAGGGGCTTCCAGCCTGTTGCTGGCGCAGCTCATGGGGCACCAGCGCGCCGCCGAGGCGCTGCTGCTCGGTGAGCCCTTTTATGCCGAAGCCGCGCTCGAAGCCGGGCTCGTCAACAAGGTGCTGCCGCCGACCGAGGTCAACGGCTATGCCCAAAGCGTGGCGCGCAAGCTCGCCGCCAAGCCGCAGCCCTCGTTGCTCGAAACCAAGCGCCTGATGAAGCAGGGCCAGCAGGCGCTGGTGCTGCAGACCATCGAGCAAGAGGCGCTGGTGTTTGGCCGCATGCTGCGCGAGCCGGCGGCCAAAGAAGCCTTCGGCGCCTTCATGCAAAAGCGTCAGCCAGATTTTTCGCGCCTCTGAGCCACCCGCCGCCATGAGCAAACCCCCATCCGCAGCAGCGCCACCGCCGCACGTTTTCGAGCCCGAATTCATCGACGGCGTGCGCGAGATATTCGAGCGCCGCATTCTGTTCAACGCCTTGCTGGGTTTGCAGATCACCGCCATCAGCCCCGAGCTGGTGACGGCGCAGATCGCCATGCGCCCCGACCTGATCGGGCACTTTGCCCACAACCGCATCCACGGCGGCGTCATCAGCGCCGGGCTCGATGCCATGGGCGGGCTGGCGGTGATGGCCGCCATCGGCGCGCGCCACCTCGACGAGCCGGTGCTGGCGCGCCTGCACCGTTTTGCCAAGCTGGGCACCATCGATCTGCGCATCGACTACCTGCGCCCCGGTATCGGCGAGCGCTTCGAGTTGCGCGCCGAGGTGCTGCGGCTGGGCTCGCGCGTGGCCTCCACGCGCATGGGATTTCACGCCGCCGACGGCAAGCTGCTGGCCACCGGCGCGGCGGCCTATATCGTCTCGTAGGGCGCTTGCTGGCCCTCATCTCCTGGCGGCTGGGCAGCGCTGGTGTGCGCTGGGCGCGCGCTGTCATGGGCGGCACGCACGGGCTTGTTATGATGGCGACGGCCGAAGCCCCACCCCTTGCCACCCCTTCCCAGCCCTGGAGAGCCGCGCCTTGCCGCAATTCGACCTGTTCAACCAGCTCTGGCTGACGCTGTTTCTGGTCATCCCCATGGTGCTGATCGCGCGCACCGTGGTCGCCGGTTCGTGTTATTCGCCGATCCTGATCATCGTCATCTTTGGGCTCGCGCTCGGCCATGTGCTGGTGGCCACCGGCGCCGGTGCGCCGGGTCTGGCCGAGTTCTCGCTCCTGGGGCTGCTCAGCGGCACCACGGTGGTGGTGCTGACGGCGGCCTTTTTTGCCGGCGGGCAGCAGTTGCGGCGCATCTTTGGCCAGTTGCAGGTGCCCCCCGACGACTCGATGCAGCCCTGCACCGAGGAAACCCTGCTCGGCACCAACCGCACCCAGCTCATGTTCGTGCTGCGCTCGGTGTTTTTGCTGCTCGGCGTCGAGGCCGCCCGGCGCGTGCTCATGGGTGTCGACAGCGGGCCGCTGGTCGCCTACTACCCGCTGATCGCTTACATCGGTCTGTTGCTGGCCTTCATCCTGATCGACCACAAGGCACAGCTGCGCAACAAGCGCGAGTACCTGGGCAAGGGCGTGCTCGAACTCGGGGCGCTGGTGGCACTGCTGCTGGCGGCCTGGTTGCTGGCGCAAAGCGTGCGCCCCTTGCTCGCACTGCCGACGATCTTCTTTGCCATGCTGCTGGCCTGTGGCCTGGGGGCGCTGGCGTGGCGCTGGCAGTTTGGCCCGACGCTGCGCGCGCTGCTGTTTGCCGGCATCCCGGTGGTGCTGGCGGCCAACTTTGTCATCGGCGGCTCGCGCATCGCCGATGCGTTCCAGATCGAGGGCATGGACGCGGTGCTGGCCTACGGCTTCTTTGGCCAGATGCTGTGGATGTTTGGCGGCATCGCGCTGCTGATGGGGTTGGGGCGCACCAATCAGGTGCGCAACCTGGCACCCGGAATGGCCGGGGCGCTCTCGCACGCCGGCCTGACCGGGGCCTGCACGGCGGGCGACCTGGGGCCGACGGCGGCGCAGCGGGCGCCGATCATGATCAACGTGCCCTTCATCGGCCACATCTTCGTCTTTTCCATCCTGGCCATCAGCATGGAGTATGGGCAGTTGCTGTGGCCCGCGGCGCTGGCGGTGTTCGTGGGCGGGCTGCTGCTCACGGCGCTGGCGCTGCGCAGCCTGAGCCGCGCCGATGGGGCCGATGCGCCCGAGGTCAAGGGCCTGATGCAGTTCTCGCTCGGCTGGCAGCTCACGGCCATGTTCGGCGGCCTGCTGCTGCTGGCGCTGTTTGCCATGCCGCTGGAACATTCGGCACTGGCCAAGGCGGCCTCGCTGTCGCATTTCGGGCTCTTTGCCGCCACCCAGGGCGGCATGTTTGGCCCCGAGGCGGCGGGGTTGATCGCGCTCATCTTCTCCATGCCCTTTTTGGTGCATCCGTTCGTGTTCTTCATGTTTGGTCGCGCCATGGCCAACGGCGGCGCCATGCCGCGCTGGCCGGTGTTCGTGCTGGCGGGCGCGGGGCTGTTCGGGGTGGCGCTGACGCTGGCGCGTTTTTGAGCGCCGGGCAGGGGGCAGGCCGCGCTGGGGCGCAGCCGACCGGGAGCAGGGCATGGGCGCGGCTTGTGGCAGCCCAGCCACAGTCTGGGCCTGTGCGGGTTTTCGTGATTGCGTCCTGGCACTTTCTTTGCTTCAATCTGCTGGCGTAGTCCCTAATTTTTACCAGGAGCTTTCCATGCGCGCTTTCCCTTTTGCTCTCTCCGCTCTGGCAGTTGCGGCGGCCTTGGCCCTGCCCGCTGCGGCACAGGCCCAGCTTTCGTTCAACATCGGCGCGGTGTCGCTGTACAAATACAACGGCATCGACCAAGACTCGCGCCAAGGGCTGCGTGCACGCGACTTCCGGCCGGCCCTGCAAGGCGGGGTCGATTACGATTTCGGCAACGGCCTTTACATCGGCAACTGGAACTCCACCGGGCGCTTTGGCCAGGCCAACCTGGAGATCAACCTCTACGGCGGCTACAGCGGCGAATTCGCCAACGGCATGGGCTTCGACGTAGGCTACATCACCTACCTCTACCCCAACAGCGGCGGCGGCTGGAACGGCAGCGAGGTCTATGGCAGCCTGAGCGTGGGCATCCTGACAACCAAGCTGAGCTGGGGCACCAGCGGCGTGATCGACGAGCATGCGCGCCTGAGCTTTCTGATCGAGCAGCCCCTGACCGAGCGCCTGACGCTCGAGGCCGGCGTGGGTTTTCGCAACCGCCAAAACTTCAACACAGGCGCCACCGACTACCGCTTCGGCCTCACCTACGCCCTGACCGAAAGCCTGAGCACCTCGGCGATCTGGTCCGGTGCCGACACCGACCGTGCCGGACAGGCCGGCAAGGGCCGCCTGGTGCTGGGCCTGACGCAGTCGTTCTGACTGTGAACGAGAGCTTGCGGGTTGTCGCCAGTTGCCGCGCTGCAGCACGCAGGGCACAATGGGCCCTGGCGCATCCCGGCATGGGGCCGGAGGCGTGCCGCTTACATGCACTACAGGAGCCCGGTTTCATGCGCAGCCAAGTCATCGTCAGCTGGGGAGACACCCAAGAGTACACATTCGATCTGGAAGAAATGCAGCCCATGCCCAACGGGCTGGCGCGCGAGTGGCTGGATCAGCAGTTCGTCGAACTGGGTTGCGAACCACTGCGCCTGTCGGGCAAGGTGTTGCTGGCCGACAAGGTGGCGGTGATCGCCCGCACCGCCGGCGAAGCCCATTTTTCAGACCCCGCCCAGCGCGCCTGGGCACTGGCCTTTGCCCAAGCCGCCAGCGCCACGCTGGCGCGGCCCGTGGTGCACATCGATGTGCCGACGATGACCGTGAGTTACTAGAGAGGGTCTGGGTCAAAGCGCTGCCGCAGCGCGTGCAGCAGCTTGTGGTGCACGCCGCCAAAGCCACCGTTGCTCATGCACAACAGGTGGTCGCCCGCTTGCGCGGCCGCCACCGCCTGCTGCACCAGGCTGTCGATGTCGGCGGCCACCACGGCCCGAGCGCCCAGGGGGGCCAGCGCCGCAGCGGCGTCCCAGCCCAGGCCGCCGCTGTGGCAAAAAGCCAGGTCGGCGTGCTCCAGGCTCCAAGGCAGTTGCGCCTTCATGGTGCCCAGCTTCATGGTGTTGGAGCGCGGCTCGAACAGCGCCAGGATGCGCTGCCCGCTGCCGCCGCGACGGTCGAGCTGGCGCCGCAGGCCGTCGATGGTGCTGCGCATGGCGCTGGGGTGGTGCGCAAAGTCGTCATAGACCGTGATGGCGCCGTCGGTGCCGGCCGGCCCAGCGCCCGCGAGCTGTCCCGGCGTCGGCCTGGCCACCTGCACCTGCCCGCGCACTTCGAGGCGCCGTTTCACGCCGGCAAAGCGGCCCAGCGCCGCGGCTGCCAGCGCCAGCGGCACGCCCAAGTGCTCGGCGGCAGCGGCGGCGGCCAAGGCGTTGAGCTGGTTGTGTACCCCGCTCAGCCCCCAGCGCACGCGGCCGCTGGCGTGGCCGCGCTGGCGCAGCACGAAGTCGTCGGCTTCGCCTTCGGCGCAAAAGTCGCTCACCGCGCTGCCGAAACTGCGCTGCTCGCTCCAGCAGCCCTGGTGCAGCACGCGCGCCAGGCTTTCTTCGAGGCCGTTGTAGATCACGCGGCCACTGGCCGGCACGGTGCGCAACAGGTGGTGAAACTGGCGCTCGATGGCCGCGAGGTCGTCGAAGATGTCGGCGTGGTCGAACTCGAGGTTGTTGAGCACGGCGGTGCGCGGCCGGTAGTGCACGAACTTGCTGCGCTTGTCAAAGAAGGCGGTGTCGTATTCGTCGGCCTCGATCACGAACGGGGCCGCGGCCGCTCCCAGCCGCGCCGAGACGCCAAAATTTTGCGGCACGCCACCGATCAGAAAACCCGGTTGCCGCCCGGCGTGTTCCAGAATCCAGGCCAGCATGGCGCTGGTGCTGGTTTTGCCGTGCGTGCCCGCCACCGCCAGCACGTGGCGGCCGTGCAAAAGCTGCTCGCTCAGCCACTGCGGGCCGCTGCTGTAGCGTGCGCCGGCGTCCAGAATGGCTTCCATGAGCGGAAATTTGGGCGTGCCGTCGGGGCTGCGGGCACGCGACACCACGTTGCCCACCACGTACACGTCGGGCTGCAGCGCCATTTGCTCGGCGCCAAAGCCTTCGATCAGGTCGATGCCGAGTGCCTGCAGCTGCTCGCTCATGGGCGGATAGACGCCGGCGTCGCAGCCGGTGACGCGGTGGCCGGCGGCGCGCGCCAAGGCCGCCAGGCCGCCCATGAAAGTGCCGCAAATGCCTAGGATGTGGATGTGCATGGGGCGCGATTATCGCGGTTGCAGCCAGCCGGCATGGAGCTGCGGCGCCGCAACGGCTGGCGAGCACAAAAAGCCCTGGAACTGGTCGCAACCGAGTGCCTGCAGGTGCTGGCGCTGCGCTTCCAGCTCCACGCCTTCGGCCACCACCTCCATTTTGAGCGCCCGCGCCAATTGGATGATCGAGGCGACGATGGCGGCATCGACCGCGTCGTGGTGCATGGTGGCGATGAAGCTGCGGTCGATCTTGATCTGCTGCAACGGGAAGCGTTTGAGGTAGCTCAGGCTCGAGTAGCCGGTGCCGAAGTCGTCGAGCGAGAGCCGCACACCCAGGGCGCGCAGCGCCTGCATCCGCGCCAGCGCTTCGTCGGCATCCTCGATCAGGATCGATTCGGTCAGCTCCAGCTCCAGCAACTGCGCCTGCAGCCCGTAGGTGCCGAGCAACTGCTGCACCCGCATGACCAGGCCGTCCGGGTGAAATTGCAGCGCCGAGAGGTTGACCGCCACCGGGCACGGCGTGCCCGCGTCCTGCCAGGCGGCCGCTTGGCGCACGGCTTGCTCCAGCACCCAGTCGCCCAAGGCGACGATGAAGCCGGTTTCTTCGGCCACGCCGATGAACTCCCCCGGCAACACCAGGCCGCGTTCCGGGTGTTGCCAGCGCAGCAGCGCCTCGCACGAGCGCATTTGGCCATTGTCCAGGGCGACGCGCGGCTGGTAGTGCAGCACGAATTGCTGCGCTCGCAAGCCTTCGCGCAGGGCGTGGTCGAGCTGCAGGCGCGCCAGCAGGTTGGCGTTCATTTCGGGCCGGTAAAAGCGGTAGTGGCCTTTGCCGCGTCCTTTGACCTCGTACATGGCGGTGTCGGCGTGGCGGATGAGCGCATCGAGCGTGTCGCCGTCTTCGGGGTAGAGCGCGATCCCCAGGCTGCACGACAGGTTGAAGTGCATCTCGTCGATCTCGATCGGGCGCACCACGGCGTCGATCAGGCGCTGGGCGCTGTTTTCGGCCCCGATGGCATCGGTTTCGTGCAGGTGGACGACGAACTCGTCGCCGCCGAGGCGGCACAGGGTGTCGGTCTGGCGCAGGCAGTGCTTGAGTCGGCTGGCGATCTCGATCAGCACCTTGTCGCCAAACAGGTGACCGAGCGAGTCGTTGATGCTTTTGAAGCGGTCCAGGTCGAGGAACAGCACGGCAAAACCGCGCCCGTTGCGCTGCGCCAGCCGGATCGCATGCACGACGCGCTCGGTCAGCGTCAGGCGGTTGGGCAGGCCGGTCAGGGCGTCGGTGTAGGCGAGCTGCTCGATGCGCTGCTGCGCCGCCAGTTTTTCGGACAAATCCTTGGCAAACAAGACCGTGTTGAGCGCCTGCCCGGCGGCGTCGCGCAGCACCACCCACGAGACCTGCAGGGCCAGCGTGGCACCGTCGGCGCGGCGGTGCCAGAGCTCGTCCTGCCAGTAGCCCGGCCCCTCGAGCTGATGGCGCAATGTGGTTTGCCAGTCGATCTGGCTGGGGGCAAAAAACAGCGTGCTGGCGGGCGCGCCCACCAGATCGGCTTCCTGGCTTTGCGTCAGGCGCAGCGCCGCCGGGTTGCACGCCAGGATGCGTTGCTGCGGGTCGGTGATGAAAATCGCATCGAGGCTGGACTCGAACACCTTGGCGGCCAGCTTGAGCTGCGACTCGGCGGCACAGCGTTCGGTGATGTCGCGAAAGGCATAGACGCGCCCGATCGGCCGCCCGCGCGCCAGTTGCGGCCGCGTGACGCGCTCGAGCAAGCGCCCGCTTTGCAGCAGCAGCACGTCGCTGGCTTCGAGCAGGGGCGAGCGCTGGATCAGCCCGAGCCGCAGCCGGTAGCCCTCGGCGTCGGTGACGCGGCTGCTCAACCAGTGGTGGATCGCTTCGTCGTTTTGCTGCGTCAGCAGCGCTTCAGGCAGCTCCCAAAGCTGGGCAAACAGGCGGTTGAAGGCGCGAATGCGGCCGTCGAGGTCGCACACCAGGATGCCGTCGGCGGTGGATTCGAGCGTGGCGCGCAGTTCGGCCAGCAGGTATTCCAGCTGCTGTTGCGTGGCGTGCTGCATGCTCAGGTCTTGCATTGCCACCAGGCGCAAGGGCGCGGCGGGTTCGTTGGGCAGCGGTGTGATGCGCCGCAGCACCTGCACCGTGCTGCCGTCGGAGCGGCGCAAGACCGTCTCGGACTGCAGCAACGGGGTTTCGGGTTGCGCCAGCGTGTCCCAGTACAGCGCGTCTTCGGGGCTGACCGTCCAGTCGGTCACCAAGGTGCCGCAGATGGCGGGCGCCGGCAGGCGCTGCAGGGCCGACGCGGCCTGATTGGCGCACAGGATGCGCCGCGTCTGTGCATCGACCAGCCACACCGCCTCGAGCAAGCCTTCGATCAGCGGTGGCCAGTGAAAATAACTCATGCAAGCTCCCCGGAGCGCTCGGCGGGGCTGAGGACGCGCTCGAAAAAATAGCAGTAACGTGGCTTGGGCGAAAGGCACAGCAGCACCGGGCGTGGCAGTTGCTGCGGCCGCAGGCTGCGCAGGATGTGGAGTTGCGGCTCCTGCTGCAAGTCGAGCAGCTGCACCACCTCGGTGCTGGCGGTGGGGCCTTCATAGACCATGACCTCGGGTTTGAGCGGGCGCGCGGTGTTGACCGACAGCACCACGGCGTAGCGCTCGTCGCTGAGCTGCACCACCGAGCCGGGCGGGTAAATCCCCATCATGCGGATGAAGGCGCTCAGGGTGCGGGGTTCGTGTTGCGCCCTGTGCTTGGCAAACAGCAGCGACAGCGCCTCGTGCGGTGTGACGGCATGCAGCGGGTTGTGCGGGTTGCACAGGGAATCGTAGTGGTTGACCAGCGCCAGAATGCCGCCTACAGTGCCGATCTGCTCGGCGCGCAGGCCCTGCGGGAAGCCGCTGCCATCGGCGCATTCGTGGTGCAGGGCAATGGCCTGCAGCACCGGTTCGGCCAAGCCCATGCGCTTGCCCCAGGCCAGGCTGTGCCCCACGTGCTGGCGATAGACCTTGAGGTGGGCGGCGCTCAGGCTGGCGTCGCGGTGGCGCACCAGCGCCGGCAAGTCGATTTTGCCGACGTCATGCAGCAGGCCCGCCAGGCCCAGGGTGTGCAGATCGGCGGCGGGCAGTTGCAGAGCGCGCCCGAGCAGCAGGCTGAGCACCGAGACGTTGAGCGCGTGCTGGGTGCGGTGATCCGATGAGGTGTCGGCCAGCAGACGCAGGGCCGACTCCTGCTGCCCGAGCATCTCGTCGAGCAGGTTTTGCACCAATTGCTGGCTCGCGGCGCCGGCGCTGGCGGGGTCGGACTCGAGTTGCGCGTAAACCGCCTTCACGGCGCGGCTGCTCTGGGCGTGCTGGCGCTCGCAGTGGCAGCAGGATTTTTTCCAGGACTCTGCAGGGGTTGCGGTTTTCTGGGGGGTGGTGACAGCCGCTTGTGCGGCGGCTGCGGGTGTCGCATCGGTGTCAGGGGCGGCACTGGCGGGCACGGCCGCCGGATGCGCAGGGCCAGCCTGTGGTGCCGCTTGTGCCGCTGGTGCCGCTGGTGCCGCTTGTGCCGCTGGTGCCGCTGCGCCGGGCAAGGCCTGCGCATCGCTGAGTTCGGGCGCGTAGCGCAGCGTCTGCAGTCCGAGGGCGCGGATGGTGTCGATCTGCTCCTGGGCCGTGATCTTGAACCGGTTCAGGGGAAAGGGGTGATCCATCCAACCCAGATCGAGATAAACGTACAGCCCCACGCGCAGCTCGGACACGGCGACGGTGGGGGGGCGGGGTTCAGACACGAAACGGGCTCCTCGGACGCAATTCTATTTCTAACGGTATCTTAAAAAAAGCAAGGCTCATGCGTAGTCTGTTCATGTGGCCGCGCACGCTGCTAGCATACACGCATGCGTGTCCCCTTGTCACTGGATCAGATCGAACTCGAGGCGCCCTTGCCATTGAATCTCTGGGACGGCAACGGCGTGCTGCTGCTGCGCCGTGGGGAAACCATTCGCAACCTGGAGCACCGCCAGTTGCTGCAGTCGCGTGGTCCGATGGCCGACGAAGAGGAGTTGCGCCAATGGACTTTTCGCTACACCACCGAAATCGACCGCAAACTGCGCGGCAATGCCAGCTTGGCGAGCATTGCCAGCGTGGCGCGCCCCATGGGCCCTGGGCCCGAGCGCTCGGAGCAGGAACTGCCGGTGCCGGCGCGTTGGGCCGACCTGCACACCAGCCTGGGGTTGTTGTTGCACCAAGGCGAGCAGGCACAGGATTTTCTGCGTCGGCTGAGTCTGGTCCGCGTGCGCATCGATGAGGTGCTGCAGTCGCGCATCGACGACAGCCTGTTCGTGCTGGTGCAGATGCTGCTCGATCGCACCTTGGGTTACAGCACCGGCCATGCCTTGCTGTGTGGGCTGTTGTGCCGCATCGTCGGCAAGCTGCTGCTCAAGGAGCCCAGCCAGATCGATGCCCTGATCAACGCCGCGCTGACCATGAACATCGGCATGACGCGTCTGCAAGACGAACTGGCCTTGCAAACCGAGCCGCCCAGCGCCGAACAGCGCCGCCGCATCGACCAGCACCCCTGGCTTGGGGTGCGCTGTCTGCAGCACCTGGGTGTGCAGGATGAAACCTGGCTGCGGCTGGTGCAACACCACCACACCCAGCCCACCACCCTGGGCAGCCTGGAGCACGCCGAGCCGCTGCTGCTGATGGCGCACCTGCTCGCTCTGGTCGATGTGTTTGTTGCGCGCATCAGCCCGCGTGTCAGCCGCAAGGGCTTGCCAGCGCAGCGCGCGGCACGTGACGCCTACCTGACCGCCGACGGCCAACCCAACCCCCTCGGGGCGGCGCTGATCAAGGCCGTTGGCGTCTATATCCCGGGCAGTTTTGTGCGGCTGGCCAGCGAGGAACTGGCGGTGGTGGTGCGGCGCCAGCGCCGCGCCAACGAACCGCTGGTGTTTGCACTGGTCGGGCGCAGCGGCATGCCGCTGGGCGAGCCGGCGCTGCGCGACACCAGCGAGGCGGCCTACGAAATCAAGGCCGGCCTGGCGGCCGACGAGGTGCGGGTGCGCGTGAACACCGCCAAGCTGCTGGCGCGGCTCTGAGGCCCTCAGCGCGGTCTGGCGCGCTGTTGCTGGCGGTATTCCCACGGTGGCGTCGGGGCCGGGTCGGCCCACAGCCCGCGCTGCTCGCGCTGCGCCTGGCGTTCGGCGCGGGCATAGCGCCAGCGCTCCAGCCACCACTGATCGGCGGCGTAGGGTTTGTGGTGCCAGGCCAGCCCAGCGCGCAGCAGTTGCAGGTTCACGTCCTGACCCTGCAGGCGCAGCGTGCCGACCAAACGGCCATGGCGGTCGGTCTTGGCAAAGTCCACCTGCACCTCGCGCTGCAAGACCAGGGCCTTCAGGTGCGCGCCCGCCTCGGCGCCCCAAGGCTGCGCTTGCTCGGGCGCATCGATGCCCAGCAGCCGCACCCGGTGGCGCCGTTGCTGGGCATCGATCACGGTCACGCTGTCGCCGTCGGCCACCGCAATCACGCGGCCATGCAGCGGGCTGGATAGGGCCTGGGCCTGCAGCGGCGCGCTGCCCAGCGCCAAGGCGATGGCCAGCCACAGCCACCGCCACCGCCAATGCCAAGGCAATGGCTTGAAGCAAGCGGCGGCGACAGCGTCCATCCGCCGCAGTTTAACCGGCGGCTGTGACGCGCAGGATCAACGCCCGGCTTGCAGCACGCTGCCGGTCTTGGCCTGGTCGCGGGCCAGTGCCTCGCGGTCGGCGATGCGGCGAAACGCCAGCGTGACGAAGGTGCTGGTGATCACGATGAAGAGCGAGTACAGCACCGGGATCAGCAGCACGTCTTGCTGCATCGTGCCGGTAAAGGTCAGGGTGACGATCAGCACCCCCAGCGGGCCGTTCTGGATGCCGGTCTCGAGCGCGATGGTGCGGCTGCGGCTGCGGTCCTGGCGCAGCAGGCGCGCCAGCCAAAAACCCAGCGCCATGCCGATCAGCCCCAGGCCGATGACCGCAAAGTAAACCGAGAACGGAGTCGCTGCCAGCAGCATGTGGTTGCGCGGCACCCAGGTGACGATCAGGAACACAATCACGAAGATGCCCATGAAACTGCCGATCAGTTCCATGGTGGCGCCGATGTTGGGGTTGAGCTTGCGCGTGACCATGCCAATGATCGTGGGCACCAGCAACACCACCAGCACCTGCGCCACGTTGCTGGCGGGCACGGCAAACTCGCTGCCGATACCGGCCGCACCGGTGTAGAAAGCCAGCAGCGCCGGCACCGCCACCAGCGCCACCAGGGTCGAGATGCTGGTCATCATGATCGACAGCGCCAACACGCCCTTGCTGAAGTAGGCAAAGATGTTCGACGTGGTGCCGCCCGGCATGCAGCCCATCAGAATCAGGCCCACCGCCAGCGCAGGCGGAAAGTTGAGCACCATGGCCAAGGTAAAGCCCAAAAAGGGCATGATGCCGTACTGGCACACCAAGCCCACCAGCACGCCCTTGGGTTTGCGAAAGGCGATCAGAAAGTCGCGGTGGGTGAGCGAGGCGCCCATGCCCAGCATGATGACCATCATCATCAGGCCGAGCAGTTGGGTTTCAAATTCGGTAAGCATGGGGTCTGGTCTCCGGGATCTTTGGTGTGTGGGTGCTCAGCCGTTCAGTGCTGCAGGCTGGCCTTGAGTTGCGCCTGCCACTCGGCCTTGACTTCGGCCTTGAGGTTCTTGCGCAGCACCTTGCCGACCGCCGTTTTGGGCAGTTCTTCGCGGATCACGATGCTCTTGGGCACCTTGTAGGGCGCCAGAAACTTGCGGCAGTGGGCGATCACGGCGTCGGCTTGCAGGGCCCCTTCGTGTTCCGGGTTGTGCACCACGTAGGCGCGCACCGCCTCGCCGGTTTTTTCGTCCGGGGTGCCGACCACCGCCACCTCGAGCACGGCGTCCATCTGGGCGATCACGTCCTCGATCTCGTTCGGATAGACGTTGAAGCCCGAGACCAAGATCATGTCTTTCTTGCGATCGACGATGTGCATGAAGCCCTTTTCGTCCATCTCGGCCACGTCGCCAGTGGCCAGCCAGCCGTCGCGCAACACCTCTGCGCTTTCGGCTGGCTGGTGCCAGTAGCCCTGCATGACCTGCGGGCCGCGCACGTAAATCTCGCCCGCTTGGCCAGCGCCCACGTCCTTGCCGTCCTCGCCCACCAAGCGCACTTCGGTGCCCGGCGCCGGGATGCCGATGCTGCCCAGACGCGGCTCGCCGTGCAGCGGGTTGAAGCTCACCACCGGCGAGGTTTCGGTCAGGCCGTAACCCTCGGCGATGGGTGTTTGGGTGACTTCGCGCCAGCGCTTGGCCACGGCGCTGTGCAGCGAGGTGCCACCGGCGATGGAGGCCTTGAGCTTGCGCGGCGGGTAGGCGACGAACCACTCCTCATTGAGCAGGCCGTTGTAGAGCGTGTTGACGCCCGTCATCCAGGTGATGGGGTAGTTCTCGACCGCGCGCTGCAGGTTTTGCACCGGGCGCGGGCTGGGGATGAGGATGTTTTGTGCCCCGATGGCGAGAAATCCCAGCAAATTGGCGGTAAAGGCAAAGATGTGATACAGCGGCAGCGCAGTCAGCACGCATTCCTTGCCGGGTTCCATGTGCGTCCCGCCCATGGCCAGCATCTGTTGCACGTTGTGCAGCAGGTTGCTGTGGCTGATCATGGCGCCCTTGCTCACCCCGGTGGTGCCGCCGGTGTATTGCAGCAGCGCCAGTTCGTGTGGCTGAATGGCTTTCCAGTAGTTCTGGGCGTGCACGCGGCCGCCGGCTTTTTGCAGCGCGGCGCGGCCCTGGGCCAGCGCAGCGGCCAGGCGCGTGTGCGGCACCGTGACCGGGGGCAGCACCTGCGCCCAGACCTTTTGCACCCCACGGATGACGAGCTTGGGGATGACGGGGAAAAACTCCGGCACCCCAGCCAGCACCACGTGCTTGATGGTGGTCATGGCCAGCACCGAGGGCAGCTTGTCGGCAAACATGTCGATCAGCACCAGGGCCTTGACGCCGGCGTCCTTGTACTGATGCACCATTTCGGCCGGGGTGTAGAGCGGGTTGGTGTTGACCAGCACACACCCGGCCTTGAGAATGCCAAACACCACCACCGGGTAGGACAGGCCGTTGGGCATCTGCACCGCCACCCGGTCGCCCACGTGCAGGCCCAGCACCTCGCGCAGATAGGCGGCAAAATAGTCTGATAATTCATCGACTTGGGCAAAACCCAGGCTGCCGTTCATGCCGTTGGGCACGACGCAGGTGAAAGCCGCCTTGGCCTTGCTCTCGCGCGCCCAGCGCGTACAGGCATCGTGGATGAAGGCCCCCAGGTTGGGGTGGCTCAAAGGCGGCAGCTCGGGCACGATGCCGACTTCTCGGTACACAGCGGCCCAAGGGCGGGGCGTGTCGGCTGGCGGGTGTTGCATGATCGGTGTAAGGTTGAAACGAACGATCGTGCTATTTTGCCCGAAGCGTGGCCGAGTGGTGCAAAAAAATGTCCGACTAACGGCAAAAAACGAACATTTGATGGTAGGGATAAACCCTGATATCTGCCTGTCCTCGCAGCAAGACCAAAGCGCCGCAGTCAAGGTTGATCAAACTTCCTCGCCCGAAATGAAAAACCCGCTGGCCTCGCGGCAGCGGGTTTTGGCATTTTGGTGGCGCTTCAGGGATTCGAACCCCGGACCTGCGGATTATGATTCCGTCGCTCTAACCGGCTGAGCTAAAGCGCCTTCCAGCCCAGCATTGTAGCAGGTCTGAAACCCCCTCGCCGACACCGGCGCCTGCGCGCCGGCGTTGCAGCCGGCGCGGCCTCACTGATGCGTGAACTGCGCCGGGCGTTTTTCGACGAAGGCGGCCATGCCCTCTTTTTGGTCGGCGGTGGCAAACAGGGCGTGGAACAGGCGGCGCTCGAAGGCCATGCCGTCGGCCAAGGTGCCCTCGAAGGCCTTGTTGACCGCCTCTTTGGCCGCCATGACGGCGATCTGCGAGTAGCCGGCGATGGTCAGGGCGGCAGCCAGGGCCTCGTCCTGCAGTTGCTCCAGCGGCACGACGCGGCTGACCAAGCCGGCGCGTTCGGCCTCGGTGGCGTCCATCATGCGCCCGGTGAGCACCAGCTCCATGGCCTTGGACTTGCCCACGGCGCGTGGCAGGCGCTGGGTGCCGCCGGCGCCGGGGATGATGCCGAGCTTGATTTCGGGCTGACCGAATTTGGCGTTGTCGGCGGCGATGATGAAGTCGCACATCATGGCCAGTTCACAGCCGCCACCCAGGGCAAAACCGCTCACGGCGGCGATGATGGGCTTGCGGATGCTGCGCACGGTTTCCCAGTTGCGGGTGATGTAGTCGCCCTTGTACACGTCGGCAAAGCTGTACTGGGCCATGGCGCCGATGTCGGCGCCGGCAGCGAAGGCTTTTTCGCTGCCACTGAGCACGATGCAGCCGATGTCGGCGTCGGCGTCAAAGGCTTTGAGGGCGGCGCCGAGCTCGTCCATGAGATCGTCGTTGAGGGCGTTGAGTTGCTTGGGGCGGTTGAGGGTGATCAGGCCGACGCGGCCTTCGGTGCGCACCAGGATGTTCAGATAAGTTGGGCTCATGGGTGGTGTCTCTGGTTCAGGGTTGGGCGGGAGCGGTCACTATAGCGCGCCGGCAAGGCGGTGCCACGGCGCATCGGGGCGGGCTGCCTGGTCTGGGCTGGCCGGTGGTGGGCTGGCCGCTGTTGCGGTGGCCGCTGCGGCAAGGCGCTGCAGCCGCACCGTGAGCGCTTGGGGCTGCTCGGGTGTGGGCCAGCGCAGCGGCAGACGCAGCAGCCGGCCGTCGCGCGCCACCAGCGCCACGACGCTGGTTTGCCCGTGGGCGTGGCGCGCGGCGTCGTCGAGTGTGCGCACGCGCCAGGCGCTGGGGGTGGCGTGGGTGTTGCCGTTGCGGGTGCAGCCGTTGCTTGCGCCGCCCACTTCCAGGCCCAGCCATTCGTCGCCAGCGGCCAGCCCGGCCTGCTCGGCCAGCGAGCCGCGCAGCACGTTTTTGATCAGCAGGCCCTCGCTTTCGCTCACGCGCAGCCCCAGCTGCTGCGTCAGCGGCGCGGGCTCGGTGAGCCAGTCCATGCCTTGGGTGCGCAGCAACTCGGGCAATGGCAGATCGGCGCAGCCATGCACCCAGGCCGCGATTTCGGGGGCGTAGCTGCGCCCGCCGCATTGCTCGAGCACCGCCAGCAGGTCGGCCTCGTGCATTGGGCCGCCCTGGCCGCGCTGGTAGAGCGTGCGCAGCACCGCGTCGAGGCTGCTGCGGCCCTCGGCGCGCAGCTGCAGGTCCAGCGCCAGCGCCACCAAGGACCCTTTGGCGTAGTAGCTCACGGTGGCGTTGGGGCTGTTTTCGCTCACGCGGTAGTATTTGGTCCAGGCCTCGAAGCTGGATTGGGCCAGGCTGTGCACCAGCCGGCCCGGGCTGTGCAGCACTTGGTTGAGGGTTTTGGCGAGCAACTGCAAGTAGCAGGCTTCGTCGATCAGGCCGGCGCGCAGCAGCAGCAGGTCGTCGTAGTAGCTGGTGAAGCCTTCGAACAGCCACAGCAGCTCGGTGTGCTGTTCGCCGTCGTAGTCGTAACGGCTGAACTCGGCCGGGCGCAGGCGCTTGACGTGCCAGGCGTGAAAGTATTCGTGGCTGATGAGGCCCAGCAGGCTGGTGTAGCCGTCGCTGGCGCCCAGGGCTGGAACCTGGGCCGCAGTGGCGGTGAGCGCCGGGGCGGGGGCGCCACCCAGAGGCAGCTGCGGCAGGTCGGCGCGGCGGCAGATCAGGGCGGTGCTGTGGCGGTGCTCGAGCCCGCCGTAGCCTTCGTGGCGGGCGTTGAGCATGAACAGGTAGTGGTCAAAGGGCGGCGCCTCGTGCGCACCGTGCCAGAATTCGATGCCAGCTTGGCAGATGGCCTGGGTGTCGCGCAGCAGGCGCGAGCCATCGAAACCCGGCCCGGCACCGCTGACCACGAGCCGGTGAGCGACGCCGCGCACGCAAAACGCGGCGCTCCAGAAGCGGCCCAGTTCGAAGGGGCTGTCGGCCAACTGGTCGTAGTCGGCGGCCTGCCAGCGGCCCAGGCGGTGGGGGGCGTCGGCATGGGCCGCATCGGGGGCAATGGGCGCCAGGGCCGTGGCCACTTGCCAGCCTTGGGTGGCGGCGCTGCCCCAGAGCTCGAGCGTGTGCGAGCGCGCTTGCTGCCCATGCACGCGCAGGCACAGGCTGGTGGGGTTGAAGAAACCGCGTTCGGCGTCGAGCCAGGCGCTGCGCACCGAGGCGTCGTAGGCATAGACCTGGTAGCGCAGCCGCAGCAGCTGGGCACCGGCTGGGGTGGGGGCTTCCCAGGTGTTTTTGTTGAGCTGGCGCAGCGGCACGGCGTGGCCGTCGCAGTCGGCGCACAGGCCGTGCAGGTGCTGGGCAAACTCGCGCACCAGATAGCTGCCCGGTATCCACACCGGCAGGCTGACGCGCTGCTGCCGCGCCGGCTGGCTGATGTGCAGGGTGAGCGTGTACAGGTGGGCGTGCAGCTCGATCAGTTCGACGACGTAGCGCGGGCCGGGGGGCTGAGCGGGGGCAGCGGTGGCGGTGGCGGTTCCTGCCGGCCCTGCGGACGCAGGCGGCGCGGGGTCGTTCGATGGGGCGCGGCTGGCAGTGGTCATGGGCGCGGGGGTAGGCGGGATGGGCCGATCTGCGCCCGCTCAACGCGCCGCCGCCGCGCTCAGGCGCTGCTCGAGCACCTCGAAGCCGGCGGCGCCCGAAAGCCGCGAGCCGTCGGCAAAGAAGGTGGTGGGGGTGCCGGTGATGGCGTGCCGTTGCCCAAACGCCAGGTTGCGCTGCAGCGCGCTGGTGTCGCAGCTGGCCGCAGGCGGATCGACGTTGCGCAGCATCCAGTTCTCCCACACTTGGGCGCGGTTGCGCGCGCACCAGATGTGCTGCGACTTGGCGAGCGAGTCGCGCCCCAGAATCGGGTACAGGAAGATGTGGATGGTGACATGGTTCAGGCGGCTCAGATCGCGCTCGAGCCGTTTGCAAAAGCCGCAGTTCGGGTCTTGGAACACGGCCACGCGGCGCTGGCCGTTGCCGCGCACGATGGTGAATGCATCGCGCAGCGGCAACTGATCGAAGGCGATGGCGTTGAGTTGTTCGAGCCGCTGTTCGGTCAGGTTGTTGCGGCCGCGGGTGTCGATCAGTTGGCCCTGAAGCAGGAAGTTGCCCTCGGCGTCGGAGTAGAAAATCTGGTTGGCGCCGATGCGCACCTCGAACAGGCCGCGCATGGGTGTCGCGCGCACCTCCTCGATCTGGGGCAGGTTGGGCAGCCGCTCGGCCAGGTTGGCGCGGATGGTGGCTTCGTTGGCGCTGGCCAGCGTGCCCACGGCGAGCAGGGCGGCCAGGGCGCCGGCGCGCCAGCACGCGCGCCACAAGCCAAGCCAAACAGTGCCCAACCCAGTGCCTAATCCAGTGCGCCGCGCTGGCGCCGGTCGCGGCGGTTGGGGCCCTGCTGCCGCGGCATGGCAGCGAGCTGGGGTGGCGGTGCCGACAGGAGGGCTTTGCATCTGGGGGCTCGGGTGGAGGGCTTAGGGGGTGGCACAGGGCGCAGCATTCGCCTCGGTGCCACCCATCGCCAGGCGGATGGCGTGGTGTTTGAGCGGCGTCAGGGTGTCGAAGCGCCGCAGCCCCCAGCGCCGCAGCGCCGCGACGCGCGCGTCGCCGTGGCCAAACAGGCTGTAGAGGCCGTCGGTGAGGGTGGCCATGCGCTCGAAATCGGCGCGGCGCGCGCGCTCGTAGCGCCGCAACAGGCGCCAGTCGCCGGGGCTGCGCCAGTATTCGCGCGTGCGCAAGACGCGGCCCAGTTCGGCCACGTCGCCCAGACCCATGTTCAGCCCCTGGCCGGCCAAGGGGTGCATGGCGTGGGCGGCGTCGCCTGCCAGCGCCAAGCCGGGCCGCACCCAATGCCGGGCGCGCGACAGCTGCAAGGGCCAGCCGGCGGGGGTGCCTTCGGTGCTCATGGCGCCCAAGGCGTGGTCGCAGGCTTGGGCCACGGCGTCGGCAAAGGCGGGCGCCGGCAAGGCCAGCAGCTCGGCTGCGCGCGCGTGGGGCACCGACCAGACCAGGGCCACCAGCTGGCCCTCGGGGCCGTCCATGGGCAACAGCGCCAGCACCTCGCCATGCTGGAACCACTGCCGCGCCACGCCCTCGTGCGCACGCGCGCAGCGCAGCCGCGCCGCCACGGCGGTGTGGGCGTAGGGTGTGACCTCGTATTCGATGCCGAACTGGGCGCGGCTGCGGCTGTGCTTGCCCTCGCAGATCACGGACAGTTCGGCGGCGGGGGGGCTGCTCACGAGGTCGATGCCGCTCTGAAACGGCAGCGCCTGCGCCAGCCGCTGCTCCAGCGCCGGCACATCCACGATCCAGGCCAGTGGCTGCTGCGCCGCAGGCGCGTGCAGGTTGAGGGCGGCAGGCCGCTCGGCGTCGGGCTCGCAGACCCACATCTGGCGCACCGGCGTCACCGCCGGGGCCTCGGGCCAGACGCGCAGATCGCTCAGCAGCGCCACCGCGGCCTGGTTGAGGGCGTAGGCGCGGATGTCGGGGCTGGCCGCCGCTGGCGCTGGCTGGCGCAGCAGCGCCACCCGCAGGCGCTCGCGCGCCAGCAGCAGCGCCAGCGTGTGTGCCACCACACCGCTGCCCAAAATGGCGACGTCGTACCGTGGGTTCATGCGCGCATTGTAGGTCGGGGCAGCGGCCGGGGCAGCACGGTTTGTGGCATCACGCGCTGGGCCTCACTGAAACGCGACCTCGGCAAAGCTGCGCAGCTTGCGGCTGTGCAGCTGATCGACGCCGCCGGCGCGCAGGCGCTCGATGGCGCGCAGGCCAATGCGCAGGTGCTGATCGACGCGCTCGCGGTAAAAGGCGTTGGCCATGCCGGGCAGTTTGATTTCGCCGTGCAGCGGTTTGTCGCTCACGCACAGCAGGGTGCCGTAGGGCACGCGCAGCCTGAAGCCGTTGGCGGCGATGGTGGCGCTTTCCATGTCGAGCGCCACGGCGCGGCTCTGGCTGAAGCGGCGTTGCGGCGTCTGGCCGGGCAGCAGCTCCCAGTTGCGGTTGTCGGTGCTGGCCACGGTGCCGGTGCGCAAAATGCGCTTGAGTTCGGCGCCGCTCAAACCGGTCACGTCGGCCACTGCGCCTTCGAGCGCGAGCTGGATTTCGGCCAACGCGGGGATGGGCACCCACAGCGGCAGTTCTTCGTCCAGCACGTGGTCTTCGCGCACGTAGGCGTGGGCCAGCACGTAATCCCCCAGCTGTTGGCTGTTGCGCAGTCCGGCGCAGTGGCCCAGCATCAGCCAGGCGTGCGGGCGCAGCACGGCGATGTGGTCGGTGATGGTCTTGGCGTTGCTGGGCCCGACGCCGATGTTGAGCAGCGTGATGCCGCTGCCGTCGGCGCGCAGCAGGTGGTAGGCCGGCATCTGCGGCAGGCGCGGCAAAGCGCGGCCCGGTTGGCCTTGTGCAAGTTCGTGCAGCAGCTGTTGTTCGGCGGCGCTCAAACCCGCGCGCGGCGTGAGCACGTTGCCGGGCTCGACCAGGCCTAGGTATTCGCTCGCAGGGTTGGCCAGCGCCTCTTGCCCGAGGCGGATGAACTCATCGACGTAGAAAGGGTAGTTGGTAAACAGCACGAAGCCCTGAAACCAGGCCGGGGCGGTACCGCTGTAGTGGCGCAGCCGCTGCAACGAGTAATCGACCCGCGCCGCACCAAACAGCGCCAGCGGCTGCGCTTCGTGGGCGGCGCTCTGGTGCGTGCCGTTGGCGATGCCGTCGTCCATCAGGCTCAGGTCGGGCAGGTCGAAGCAGTCGCGCAGGGCGGCGCGCTGGGCCGGGCTCAGCTCGCCCTCGAGGTGCTCGTGCTCGGCCAGCGCGAAGTGCAGCGGGATCGGTTGGTTGCTCACCCCCACCTCGAGCGCGCCGCCGTGGTTGTGCAGCAGCAGCTCGAACTGCTCTAGGTAGTAGCTGGCAAACAGATCGGGGCGGGTCAGGGTGGTTTCGTAGCGGCCGGGGCCGGCGACGAAGCCATAGCTCAGGCGGCTGGGCGCGCCCGCGCCGGGCCCGCCGTGGGCGCGCTGGCAGTGCAGGCGCACGAAGGGGTAGCAGGCGCGCACGCGCTGGGGTGCGCTGGCGCCGCCGGCGCGCACGTACTGGTGCAGCGCTTGGCGCAAATGCGCCACCGCGCGCTGGTACAGCGCCTGCACCTGGGCCAGCGCGGCGGCGGCGTCGTTGTAGCTTTGGGGCGGGGTGAAGGGAGGGCTGTGGGGCGGGCTGTGCGGCATGGTGGGGGCATTGTGGCGCAGAAGCGACTGTATAATGGCCGACAAAGGGGGCTTTGGCGTATGCGGGAGGCACTTTTTTCAGTCGTCGGTTGCCAAGTCAAGCGCAGTATTTGCCGTGGCGCTGCGGAGCTGCCGCGCTTGGGCCCGCTGCCGCATCGGGTGTGGCGGTGAACTGCGCCGCACCCACGCAACCTTGGGGCAAGCTCTCCCCCGATGGCCGCCGCCACCCCTTGGCCGACCACTGCCTCGATGTGGCACTGGTGCTGCGTGCGCTGCTCGATTTGCCTGCGCTGGCGCGTCTGGGGGAGCTCAGCAGCGCGCAAAAAGAGCGGCTTTGCGTGATCGCTTTTCTGCACGATTTTGGCAAGTGCAACGCGGGTTTTCAGCGCAAGGCCGAGCCTGAGTCGCGCGACACGGCGGGGCATGTCTTTGAAGCCGCCGCCTTGCTTCTCAACGACAATCTTCGCGCTGCATGGCCCGCCGAGTGGGAAAGCCTCGTCGGCACGTTGTGTGGGTGGTTTAAGCCCAACGAAGATGGTGATGGGGCCTTGCAAATGCTGCTGGCCGCCATTTCGCACCACGGCAAGCCGGTTTCGGTGCTGGATTGCAATGCGGCCGGCCTTCACGCCATGAACCGGCACTGGGTGCCACCGCATCCACAAACGGGAAGCTACTGCCCCATGCAGGCGTTGGCCGATTTGGCCGCTCGGGCGCGGTCTGCCTTTGCGGCTGCTTTTTCTGCTAGCACAGCCCCTATAGCCGCCACACCCGAGTTGCAGCAGCGCTTTGCGGGCTTGGTGATGCTGGCCGACTGGATCGGCTCCGATACCCAGTTTTTTCCCTACCGTGCCTCCGATGACGAAAACCGGTTTCATCTGGCCCAGGTTGCAGCACAGCGGGCGCTGCGCACCATTGGCCTGAGTCCACCCAAGGCGCCCGGATGGCGGCAAGCCAAACCTTTTGCCGAGGTGTTCGGGTTTGCAGCGCACCCCCTGCAACATCTTCTGGCTTACACCCTGCCTGCTGACGACGCGGCGCGCCTGACCTTGATCGAATCCGATACCGGTTCTGGCAAGACGGAGGCCGCGCTGGCTTGGTTCATGCGCCTCTATGCCAGCGGGCAGGTCGAAGGCTTGTACTTCGCCTTGCCCACCCGGGTGGCCGCGCGCGAGTTGTACGGGCGTGTGCTGCGGGCCATCGATGCGGCCTTTGACCCGCCCGCACGGCCCGCGCCCGTGCTGCTGGCCGTGTCCGGTTACACACGGGTCGACGGGGCCCCGATCCTGCCCGATCCGGTTGGCACCTTGTGGGAAGATGATGCCCAAGCGCAGCGGCGCGAAAACCAGTGGGCGGCTGAGCGGCCCAAGCGTTTTCTGGCTGCGCCCGTGGCAGTGGGCACCATCGATCAGGCGCTGATGTCGGTGCTCAAGGCCAAGCACAGCCTGCTGCGTTCGGTTTGCCTAGATCGGCACCTGCTGGTGGTCGATGAGGTGCACGCCTCCGACACCTACATGAGCGAGTTGCTGCGGGTGCTGCTGCGTGCGCACATCAATCGCGGTGGCAGCGCCTTGCTGCTGTCGGCTACGTTGGGCGAAGCGGCGGCGGCAAAATTGTTTGACCGCGAAACCCTGCCGCTGGCGCAAGCGCTGACAAAACCCTATCCCGCATTGGCAACTCGATCCAGCCTAATGCCTGTGGCCAGCGGCCGGGCGGCGCGCACCATCACGGTGGAGTTTCAACCTACGCTGGCCGATGACCCCTTGCTGATGCCGCTGACCGCTGCTTTGCTTCAAGGCGCGCGGGTGCTGGTGGTGTGCAACACCGTAGGGCGCTGCAACAGCCTGCTGCGGGCGCTGGAAGCGCATCTGACTGCACAGGCGCCACAACTGTTGCCTGCTTTGTTTGAACTCAATGGCGTGCGCTGCCCGCACCACGGCCGCTTTGCCCGCCCCGACCGCGAACGGCTCGACGCCGAAGTCACGCGGCGCCTTGGCAAAGGATCGCCCAACGGCCCTTTGCTGCTCGTCGGCACGCAAACGCTGGAGCAAAGCCTAGACATCGACGCCGACTGGTTGGTCACCGACCTGGCTCCGATGGACGTGCTGTTGCAGCGCATAGGGCGCCTACATCGGCATGAACGTATCCATCGGCCTGCTGGATTTGCAGCGGCGCGCGTGCTCGTGCGTTTGCCTGAAAAACCACTGGGTCAGTACTTGCAATCCAGAGGGGAATTGAACGGCCCAGCGGGCTTGGGCAGTGTCTATGCCGACGGTCGGGTGCTGCAATGCACCCTCGAGAGCTTGACCGGTCAGCCCCAGATCGTCATCCCGCAGCAAAACCGCGAGCGCATCGAAACCACCACCCACCCCGAAGTTTGGGCTGCCCTTGGGCCGCTCTGGCGCAAGCACGACGACTACATGAACGGTGATTTTTTGGCCGACTTGCGCCAAGCCGACCGATCGCTGATGCGCGACCTGCCTTTTGGGGAGTTGCACTATGCAAGCGACCAAGGGCGGGTCCTCACCCGGCTGGGTGATCCGAGTTACGAGCTGCCTCTGCGGTCAGCGTGCCGATCCCCCTTCGGGCAGGCGCTGGACAGCCTGACCTTGCCAGCGCGCTGGCTCAAAGGCGCGCCAGCCCCGGAAACCTTGTTGCCGGTGGCAACCGCAGCGGGTTTCGACTTTGCCATTGGTGCGCTCCACTTCAGCTACACCCGTTTCGGGTTGGAGAAAAACGATGCACGACCTGCTGCGCGATGAATTGATCGGTGTGAGCACGCCCCAAGGCGAGCGCCGCGTCGATCTGCCGCAACTCTTGAGCCTGCTTTGCGCGGCTGAGGTGGAGGGTTATACGGGCTTGCGCGCGCACCAAGCCGAGCCTTGGCACGTGTTCTTGGTGCAACTGGCCACTGCGGTGCTGGCACGCCAGCCCAGCGCCACGCCGCCGCCCGACCCCGATTACTGGCGTGCTGGGCTGCTGCTGCTGGCCGCGGGCAAAGCGTCGGCTTGGCACCTTCATGTGGAAGACTCTACGCAGCCGGCCTTCATGCAGCACCCATGGAGCAGCCCAGATGCCAAGATTGAGGGCTACGAGAAGGTCAAAGCCTGCACCCCAAACGAGCTCGATGTGCTGGTCACAGCCAAAAACCACGATGTGAAAGCCGCTCGGTTTTGTCGTCCCGATCCCAAGGCGTGGTTGTACGCCCTGCTGACGCTGCAGACCACCGAGGGCTATCTCGGGGCAGGTAACTTTGGCATTGTGCGCATGAACGGCGGTTTTGCCAGCCGCGCCATCCTCTCTTGGGCAAACGATTTGCACCCGGCACGCCGCTTTCTCGAGGCCTTGCCAATCGTGCTGGCGCATCGCGCCGACATCCTTGCGCACGGGCGCTACGGCTACCGCGCAGATGGCGTGGTGCTCACATGGCTGCATCCGTGGCGGCGCAGCGATCATCAATACACCCTGAGCGATCTGGACCCGTGCTTCATCGAGGCCTGTCGGCCCCTGCGCCTTGGGCTCGATGCCAACGAAAACTTGCTTGCGCTCGGCGCCACCAGCGCTGCGCGCCAGATCGGCCCCAAATCCCCAGACGGTGGCGACGTGGGCGACCCATGGACGGCGATCAATGTGGAGGACAAGAAAAAGGGCGCTTCGGCGCTGACGGTTTCGAGCCAGGGTTTCAGCCCCAAACTGGTGACCGACCTGCTGTTTGCACAAGGCTACGAACTGAGCCCACTGCAGACCCCTCGGGCCGGCCCAACCGCCGGTTGGTTGGTGGGCAGCGTGTTGGTGCGCGGTCAAGGCAAAACCGATGGGCTGCACCGGTTGGAACTCCCTGTTCCGGCCAAGGCGCGTCAGAGCTTTGCCCGCCCAATGGGCGATGCTCAAAGTGCACAACGCAAGCGGCTAGCCGAGCAGGCGCAAACCCTGTTAACCGACGCCAAGCACGCAGCGGCTGCACTGCGCACTGCGTTGACAGTGCTCGCCCAAGGCGGACCGGAGCAGGCCGACTTTGACCGCGAAGCCATCAAGCATTGGGTGGCCGCTGTGCAGCGCGATTTTGAGCGAGATTGGCCGCTGCACTACTACCCCGCCTTGTGGCGCTGCTGCGACGAAGACCCCGAGGTGGTGCTGCGCGACTGGCGCACCCTGCTGGTGCAAAACGCCCGGCGCGTGCTCGACCAAGCCAGTACGCGCCTGCCGCTACCAGCCAACCGCCGCTGGCGCGCCCTCACCCAATCCCACAGCGCCTTCATGGGCGTGCTCAGCAAGCACAGCCTTTTGCCCACAAAGCCCGAACCACAGGAGCGCAATACATGAACACCGAAGCGATCGATCAGCCCACCACCGTGCCCGCCGCCGCCGAGCCGGGGCTAGAGCAAACTGTGAGTCGTCTGGCACACGAGTTGGCCCAGGCACACTACCCCAACGCAGACCGGGCAGCGCTCAAGCGCTGGACCCCGAGTGCGCCCCTGCCGCTGGCCTACTACCGCCTCTGGTTACAGCATCTGCGCACCGAACCGCCCTCCGAGCAGCAAACGCTGGATTGGATGGCCATCGTCTGGGGCTTGGCGCTCTCGGGCTCCAAGGCGCACCAAGCGCAGCGTGCGCTGGGCGAGGCGCTGGCGCAGTCTGGCTTTGCCCAAGCACGCTTGGAGCGCCTGCTTTCGGCCCCCGAGGTGCTGCGCTTTGATTTTTATCAGTCGGCCGCGCGCTTTCTGGCTGCCAAAAACGAGGGCTGCAACTGGACCGACTGGGCCCTCTACCTGCTCACCCACGACCCTGAAAAGCGCGAGAGCCTGCACCGGCGGATCGCGCTGGGCTACTACCGCCACCTGCCAAGCCCGTCAGGTGCCGAGAACTGATCGCCTTGTTTCCATGCCTTTTTGAAAAACCCAAGGAGCCCGCAATGTTTTTGCAAATCCACACCCTTACCGCCTACCCCGCCAGCCTGCTCAACCGCGACGATGCCGGCTTGGCCAAGCGCATCCCCTTTGGCAATGCGCAGCGCCTGCGCGTGTCTTCCCAGTGCCTCAAGCGCCATTGGCGTGAAACCGTGACGCCGCAGCTGCCCGAACTTCCCGATGGCCAGCGCACCCGATCTTTCTTCACCCGCACCGTTTTGCCACAGGCCATTGCTGCGGGCGTGCCACAAGCCTGTGCGCAAAGCCTGATCGAACCGCTGGCCAAAGCCCTGATCAAAGGCGGCGTCAAAGAAGGGGGAGACCTCAACCAGCCGGTGCTGCTGGGGCTGCGTGAGGCCGATTACTTTGTTCAATTAATGCGCGACGCGAGCCAACTGGACGACCCCCTGCGGGCGCTTGAGGAGCGGCTTAAAACCAAAGGGGAGAAAGACAACCTCAAGGCCATGAGCAAAGCTGCGGCCGGTCTGAGCGCGGCCCTGTTTGGCCGCATGGTCACCTCCGACCTGTTGGCCCGTGTCGATGCCCCGGTGCACGTGGCGCACGCCTTCACCGTGCACGCAGCCCAGACCGAAATGGATTACTTCACCGTCGTCGATGACCTCAACCGCGACGATGAAACCGGGGCCGCGCACGCCAACCAAACCGAACTCGGTGCCGGCGTGTACTACGGTTACGTGGTGGTCGATGTGCCATTGCTGGTATCCAACCTGAGCGGCTGCGAGACCAAAGACTGGCTCAGCCCCGACCCGAGCGCGGCGCGCAAGGTGCTGGAGGTGCTGCTCCAAGCCATCTTGCTGCAAAGTCCGGGCGCCAAACTCGGCAGCACCGCACCGTATGCCCATGCCGATTTTCTGCTGCTCGAGGTCGGGCGCACCCAGCCCCGCGCACTGTCCAATGCGTTTCTCAACAGCGTGCGCCCCAGGGACGGTCTGGACTTGCGACAGTCCGCGCTGGAGGCGCTGGCAGGCTATATGGCCCGCCTCGATGCCATGTATGGCAGTGCAGGGGCAAGCCGCCATTGCGCCAGCGCGCTCGATTTGCCGAGCAACCTGCCGGCAGCACAAACGGTGCCCGAGGTGCTTCAGGCCGCACTCGGTGCCCTGTGGTCGCAGCGCACCGCCTGAGACCCAGCCATGGACTGCTTGATGCTGCGCTTTGATGCGCCCTTGATGAGCTTTGGCGCCGTGGTGGTGGACCAACTCAACCCCACTTGGCGCTTTCCCGGCGCCTCCATGCTGACCGGGCTGCTGGGCAATGCCCTAGGCTGGGATCATCGCCAAACGCTGCAGCTGCAAAGCCTGCAACAGCGGCTGCGCTTTGCCGCGCGCTGGGATGCCGAGCCTGAACCCTTGACCGAGTACCAGACCGTGGACCTAGGGCAGGATTTCATGCAAGACACCGGCTGGACGACGCGCGGCAGGCGCGAAGATCGTGGCGATGGAGCCGCCACCCGTGGCACGCACCAGCGCTGGCGCGACCATTGGGCCAATGGTGTGCTGACGCTGGCCATTGCGCTCAATGACGCGCTCGATGATGCTGGTGAGCCTTCGCTGCAAGCGCTGGAGGCGGCCTTGCTTGCCCCAGCCCGTCCACTGTTCATAGGCCGTAAACCCTGTCTGCCGGCGGGCCCGATTTTTCTGGGACGCAGGCAAGCGTCTGGTGTCAGGCAAGCATTGGCCGCCGAACCGCTGGCCGAGATCGGGCCGCGCCACAGAGCGCGGCGCGTGAGCGCCATCTGGCCCCTCGATGAGGGCGACGGCGTGCAGCACGAGGAGCGCTACGATCTGCGCGACTGGGCCCACAACATCCACCGTGGCAGCCAGCGCATGGCGCTCGGGTTTCTGGAGCTTGGGGCATGAGCACACTGCATTTGATCCGCTTGCCGCTGCACTTGCCGGCCTTGCTGCGTTTTGCCGCTGAGCGCGGCGTCACCCACGGCGACAAGGGTCTGGGCTACAGCCTGCATCTGTGGCTGACCGCGTTGTTTGGTGACCATGCGCCCAAGCCGTTTCGATACTTCGATGCCCGCAGCGAAGTGTTGGCCTACACGCCCCTGAGCCAAACCGAACTGCTGGCGCACGCGCAAGCTTTTGCCCCGCCAGCGGCTTGGGCAGTGATGGCGCAAGACGCCGTGGCCAGCAAGCCCATGCCAGACACTTGGAACCCACGGCAGCGCCTGCGGCTGGAGGTGTTGGCCTGCCCGGTGGTGCGCCACGGCGCCGAGGAAAAAGATGCCTACCTGAACGCGCTGGATCGGCTGGGCGACGCCACCCCGGCGCGGGCCGAGGTCTATCGCCAATGGTTCATCGAGCGCTGGGAGCACGCCTTGGACTTCGAGCGCATCGAGCTGCGCGGGCTGATCGCGCGCCAGTCTTTGCTGCGGCGCGCACGCAATGACCGGGTGCGCCTGCAACTGGTGCAGCGTCCGCAAGCGCTGTTTGTGGCCGAGGCAGCGATTGCGCAGCCGCAGCGTTTTGGGGAGTTGTTGGCGCGCGGCATCGGCCGCCACCGCGCCTTCGGCTTTGGCATGGTCTTGCTTGCACCGGCTGGCACATGAGTCCGGCGCTGGGTCTGCTGCATGGGCGCTTGGGGCTGGCCGCAGCGCGCATTCCGCACGCGGATCGGCATGGGTTGCTGTGGCTGGAATACGGCAAGCTGTCGGTGGAAGACGGCACCTTGCGTTTCGTTGCCGCCCAAAGCGAGGTGATGGACGCGGGCGACTACGCCATCCCGTATCAGGCCGTTTCTATGATTTTGCTCGGCCCGGGCACCAGCCTAACGCAGGATGTGCTGCGACTGTGCGCCCGGCACGGAGCCCTGATCGCTGCGGTAGGCGAGGGCGGCGTCAAGAGCTATACCGCGCCGCCCATGGGTCAAGGCCACTCCGACGTGGCAAGGCGGCACGCCCAGCAGTGGGCCGACCCCAAGCAGAGGTTGGACGTTGCACGGCGCCTTTATGGTTGGCGCTTTGGGCGCATCCTGCCACACCGCGACATCGAGACGTTGCGCGGCATCGAAGGCGCGCGCGTCAAGGAAAGTTACCGGCTGGTGGCGCAACGCTTCGGCATCGACTGGCAAGGCCGCCGTTATGAGCGCGGCGACCCCGGTGCCGCCGACCTTCCCAACCAAGCCATCAATCACGCCGCCACTTTTGTCGAGGCGGCCGCCGACATTGCGGTAGCGGTAGTTGGGGCTCTGCCACCGTTGGGCTTTATACACGAAGAATCGAGCAATGCCTTCACGCTCGACATTGCCGACCTCTGGCGCATCGACCTTGTGCTGCCGCTGGCTTTTGGTGCCGTGCAGGCCTGCACAGAAGGCAAGGCCCACAACTTGGAGAGCGAGGTGCGCCGCCGTGCGGTGCGGATGTTCCGGCAGGAAAAGCTGATTCCGCGCATGATCGACCGCATCAAGGAGCTGTTTGATGTCAATGACAGTGGTCGTGACGCGTAATGTGTCGGCGCGGGTGCGCGGCTTGCTGGCATCGGTCATGCTCGAAGTGGCGCCCGGCGTTTACAGCGCTCCGCGCATCTCGCCTGCGGTGCGCTCGCGCCTGTGGAGCGTGCTCGAAGACTGGTTTCCAAACGAACGCGAAGCCTCCATCGTGCTGCTCTGGCAAGAGCGCGATGTGCCGGGCGGTCAAGCCATGCGCACACTCGGCAGCCCGCCGGTTGAGTTGGTCGAGGTGGATGGTCTCCTGCTATCGCGCAGAGCGGCATCCTGACGCCGTACAGGTTCCTTAAAAATCGAAATCACAAGCGCAGTCAATCGCTTATGATCTAGAGTCTCCCCCGCGTGAGCGGGGATCGACCGCGTGCGCAGGCTTTCACCGTTTCTGGCTTGGCGTCTCCCCCGCGTGAGCGGGGATCGACCGCGCCGGACTGCTCTTCGACGGTCACGGTACGAGTCTCCCCCGCGTGAGCGGGGATCGACCCCATCTACAGGAACGGCGTGCAGACCGCCTACAGTCTCCCCCGCGTGAGCGGGGATCGACCGTGGTGAGGCCGGGTGCGGCTGTCGTTGATGGCGTCTCCCCCGCGTGAGCGGGGATCGACCCTTGGCCCAGGCCTCCTGATCGGCCGGTGTCGAGTCTCCCCCGCGTGAGCGGGGATCGACCCTGCGCGCCATAGCCGACCTGGGCGTGCAGGACGTCTCCCCCGCGTGAGCGGGGATCGACCTGATGGCGCGCAGCCATGCGGGGAGTAGGTGGAGTCTCCCCCGCGTGAGCGGGGATCGACCCAGTGCGACCGCAGGACGCGTGTTTGTTAGGAAGTCTCCCCCGCGTGAGCGGGGATCGACCTCATTGGTGACCGTGCCCGGCCCCCTGACGTAGGTCTCCCCCGCGTGAGCGGGGATCGACCCACCCCACACCAGGGGCATGACCGCGCTGCCCGGTCTCCCCCGCGTGAGCGGGGATCGACCTTTTCTGCGCCGTGTTACCGCCGATGTATCCCAGTCTCCCCCGCGTGAGCGGGGATCGACCTTGACCTCCCGCGTGCTGGCGCTGGCCCTACCCGTCTCCCCCGCGTGAGCGGGGATCGACCCGCTATGTGGCAGAAGGTAATGGATGGCGTGCAGTCTCCCCCGCGTGAGCGGGGATCGACCTTAACACCATCGTCCGCCTCACCGTCCGCCTCGGTCTCCCCCGCGTGAGCGGGGATCGACCCACATGGACAGGCGCACTGTTCACCGACCCGGCGTCTCCCCCGCGTGAGCGGGGATCGACCCGCCCTCATGCGCCTGTACTCCCTGCGGATGAGGTCTCCCCCGCGTGAGCGGGGATCGACCTGCGTCCGTGAGCTTGCGCGAGTAGTCGATAAAGTCTCCCCCGCGTGAGCGGGGATCGACCGCATACGAGCCGAACCAGTGGCAAAGACATGTTGTCTCCCCCGCGTGAGCGGGGATCGACCGTCGTTTCAGCCCACTATCGCTTACCCAAGTTTGTCTCCCCCGCGTGAGCGGGGATCGACCCGTATCCCGCACGACTTTCGCCGCGCTGTTTAAGTCTCCCCCGCGTGAGCGGGGATCGACCCCGAGGAATCGGGGGGTGGGTGGATCAAGTGGAGTCTCCCCCGCGTGAGCGGGGATCGACCTATCCTCGACCAGTGGGAAGGTCGGCAGGTAGTGTCTCCCCCGCGTGAGCGGGGATCGACCTTACGTGCCGCGAGACACGCTGGCGATGGTGCAGTCTCCCCCGCGTGAGCGGGGATCGACCGCCCCGGCGGGCATGGTGCGCGTTTCGATCGTCGTCTCCCCCGCGTGAGCGGGGATCGACCTTAAGCATGCATGGTGGGGTGGTTTTTTGTGGTGTCTCCCCCGCGTGAGCGGGGATCGACCCTTCGGCGCGTGCCGTTGCGCATGGTGACTTCGGTGTCTCCCCCGCGTGAGCGGGGATCGACCGCCACCCATGCATCGGCACGGTCGGGGAATGTCGTCTCCCCCGCGTGAGCGGGGATCGACCCGTGTCGTTTCATTGCATGAACCTGCCGACCACGTCTCCCCCGCGTGAGCGGGGATCGACCTCTCAAGTCCACCAAGGGACTGCACGCGCATGGGTCTCCCCCGCGTGAGCGGGGATCGACCGTCGAAATGTGCCCATGGTGAATCTTTCCACAAGTCTCCCCCGCGTGAGCGGGGATCGACCTTAAAGCAGCCCGAGCGGACGATGATCCCGTCTGTCTCCCCCGCGTGAGCGGGGATCGACCTTAGCGCCACCAAGCGCGGCCAGCAGATCGTTGGTCTCCCCCGCGTGAGCGGGGATCGACCCAGGTGCGGTCTGATCTGCCGCCTCGCCAGTTAGTCTCCCCCGCGTGAGCGGGGATCGACCTCTCTTGCAGTTGCTCAAGCTTTGAACGTAGAGGTCTCCCCCGCGTGAGCGGGGATCGACCTTAGCGCCACCAAGCGCGGCCAGCAGATCGTTGGTCTCCCCCGCGTGAGCGGGGATCGACCTCTGGTCTCTACAATCCGTCGCACACTGAGATGGTCTCCCCCGCGTGAGCGGGGATCGACCCCCCGTACAGTTCCTATTCCATATACGCCACCTGTCTCCCCCGCGTGAGCGGGGATCGACCCGTGGTGTGTCAAATGCTGTAATGGTTCTGCCAGTCTCCCCCGCGTGAGCGGGGATCGACCCGCCGATCTGTCCGGCAGCTACGGCATCAGCAGGTCTCCCCCGCGTGAGCGGGGATCGACCCTATGAGCGGTGTTGATGTTTGCCATGTTGCATGTCTCCCCCGCGTGAGCGGGGATCGACCCGGAAGTCGTCTCATACGAACCTGAACAGTTCCGTCTCCCCCGCGTGAGCGGGGATCGACCCTCACAGGCTCCCCCACTGCTCGGCCATGGCCTGTCTCCCCCGCGTGAGCGGGGATCGACCTTTTGAGGCCGCTGGATTTGTCAAGGTTAGCGGGTCTCCCCCGCGTGAGCGGGGATCGACCCTTGTACGCTCGCTTGATTTCCATTCACGCATTGTCTCCCCCGCGTGAGCGGGGATCGACCGCAGCCCAGCAAGGCAAATTCTCGCACCACTGCGTCTCCCCCGCGTGAGCGGGGATCGACCTGCGCGATGTCCATAGCACCTCCATCGTATAGAGTCTCCCCCGCGTGAGCGGGGATCGACCCACGCCCACCGAGACCGTGCTGGGCGCCGAGGTGTCTCCCCCGCGTGAGCGGGGATCGACCGCGAGACCGCCTGATGGCCACGATCTTCGATGAGTCTCCCCCGCGTGAGCGGGGATCGACCTTTCCCGCACATCTCCCAGGTGGTGCGGCCCCGGTCTCCCCCGCGTGAGCGGGGATCGACCCGCTACGGCACACCGCTGACCAGCACCATCGCCGTCTCCCCCGCGTGAGCGGGGATCGACCCGCATCGGCACCACCCAGACCGTCGAGAAACGTGTCTCCCCCGCGTGAGCGGGGATCGACCGTATCGAAGATGTATTTCCCAGCGATTTGCGAGGTCTCCCCCGCGTGAGCGGGGATCGACCTTCGTGCGCCGGTCACCATTCGTTGATCTCCCGGTCTCCCCCGCGTGAGCGGGGATCGACCCTACTGGAGGCCAGAAGCGACCGACAACACCATGTCTCCCCCGCGTGAGCGGGGATCGACCCACGCCCACCGAGACCGTGCTGGGCGCCGAGGTGTCTCCCCCGCGTGAGCGGGGATCGACCCTGGTGCGACGGATAACGGTTGGAATCGGCCACGTCTCCCCCGCGTGAGCGGGGATCGACCTCAGCTGCTCGATCTGGGCAATCTCCTTCGGGGGTCTCCCCCGCGTGAGCGGGGATCGACCCACGGTGGACTTGACGATGCCCAGCGGCTCGGCGTCTCCCCCGCGTGAGCGGGGATCGACCCGTCGGGAGCTACGCCGTGAAATCACTCGTCTTGTCTCCCCCGCGTGAGCGGGGATCGACCGAAGGCCCCAGTTACCGAGACCGTGCTGGAGCAGTCTCCCCCGCGTGAGCGGGGATCGACCCTATTGCGCGCTCAGGCAGATTGACGTAGTGGCGTCTCCCCCGCGTGAGCGGGGATCGACCCGCAGAGGGCGCTACGTTGGGGCCGCCAAGCGGGTCTCCCCCGCGTGAGCGGGGATCGACCTCGTTCTTGCGTTGAACCAACGCACACCGTTTGGTCTCCCCCGCGTGAGCGGGGATCGACCTGGCACTGGGTGAAGCCTCGCAAATCGCTGGGAGTCTCCCCCGCGTGAGCGGGGATCGACCCGACCGTGCACCGCGAGGGCGAAAGCCCCTTGTGTCTCCCCCGCGTGAGCGGGGATCGACCTCGTTGTGGGATCGCGGCGAAAACCTCATCGGGGTCTCCCCCGCGTGAGCGGGGATCGACCCTGCCGGATTCCCCAGGTGCTGGCCCACGCCTCGTCTCCCCCGCGTGAGCGGGGATCGACCTCTTGCGTGATGGTGGCCGGGTGCTGGCCTTCGGTCTCCCCCGCGTGAGCGGGGATCGACCTCACCCGGCTGACGTGGGCCGACCTCGATGTCGGTCTCCCCCGCGTGAGCGGGGATCGACCGCCGTTGGGCACCAGCTCGTCGGAGTAGCGCCCGTCTCCCCCGCGTGAGCGGGGATCGACCCGACAGCTGCGGGATGCCGATGGTGACGCGCACGTCTCCCCCGCGTGAGCGGGGATCGACCGTGAAGCGGGGTTCGGTACCGCCGAAGCCATTGGTCTCCCCCGCGTGAGCGGGGATCGACCTCCGAAGGCGCCCTTCACCAGTCCACCGAAGGCGTCTCCCCCGCGTGAGCGGGGATCGACCCCCCAGCCAGCATCGAAGCCATGCTCTCCAGCAGTCTCCCCCGCGTGAGCGGGGATCGACCCATGGCTGTACCTTGGTAGTCAAGCCCCTTTGTGTCTCCCCCGCGTGAGCGGGGATCGACCCCTGGCGGCATTTACTGCCGAGCTGGAGCAGCTGTCTCCCCCGCGTGAGCGGGGATCGACCTCGGACCTTCCCGGCACGGCGCGAGGCCGCAGGGTCTCCCCCGCGTGAGCGGGGATCGACCGTGGACTCGGTGCCCATGGTCGACGTGGTGCTGGTCTCCCCCGCGTGAGCGGGGATCGACCCCGCACCGCCGAAGGCGGCAAGAAGTTCTGAGGGTCTCCCCCGCGTGAGCGGGGATCGACCGCCGCCAGAGCTGAGGAACAACGCCGCACCGCAGTCTCCCCCGCGTGAGCGGGGATCGACCCTACCTTTCTCACCTTGCCAGCGTGTTCGCCATGTCTCCCCCGCGTGAGCGGGGATCGACCCGATGCCCGATAGGCGGCCAGGCGCTCCTTTGCGTCTCCCCCGCGTGAGCGGGGATCGACCGCACACGACCCACATCTTAAAATACGGGCCATGGTCTCCCCCGCGTGAGCGGGGATCGACCCGGGGATTACGCCACGGCTCAAGCGCATTGCCGGTCTCCCCCGCGTGAGCGGGGATCGACCCTTCCCTGGCTTCGAGCGGCACGTGATCGAGACGTCTCCCCCGCGTGAGCGGGGATCGACCCATTCCCGCCGCTGCGATTCGTGCGCCGTTCACGTCTCCCCCGCGTGAGCGGGGATCGACCTGGAGTTTGGTTCGGACGGGGCATCGCTGGCGGGTCTCCCCCGCGTGAGCGGGGATCGACCGCCGCGCTGGTGCCCATGTGCTGCGTGCGCATGGTCTCCCCCGCGTGAGCGGGGATCGACCACAATGATGGTTCTGTTGTCGATGGTTCCGGCCGTCTCCCCCGCGTGAGCGGGGATCGACCCCAGCATTCTGAAGGATCTTGCTCGCATGATGAGTCTCCCCCGCGTGAGCGGGGATCGACCCCAGACCGACAGCGGAAACAACCGACTGCCACCGTCTCCCCCGCGTGAGCGGGGATCGACCTTCAGCGGAATCTCAAGCACCAGTCTAGGGGGCGTCTCCCCCGCGTGAGCGGGGATCGACCCCGCACCGCGACCGCTGAGAGCGAGATATTCAAGTCTCCCCCGCGTGAGCGGGGATCGACCCCTGCGATTGCGATTGGGTGGAACGACCTTCACGTCTCCCCCGCGTGAGCGGGGATCGACCCTACCCCGAGAGCGAATGCAAGGGAGAGTGCATGTCTCCCCCGCGTGAGCGGGGATCGACCCGCAGGTCGAGCGTTTCTATGGGGTCGCCGTGGGTCTCCCCCGCGTGAGCGGGGATCGACCTCGTTGTCAGCTCTACCGCTTCGGCAAGGCTGAGTCTCCCCCGCGTGAGCGGGGATCGACCCGCAAGGCGGCAGAGATTGAATGGGAGTACGCCGTCTCCCCCGCGTGAGCGGGGATCGACCCTCACAACCCGCGACTTGATGGCGGCAGAGGCAGTCTCCCCCGCGTGAGCGGGGATCGACCCTCAGGCGAGAAAGGGTTTAGGCCGCAATGCATGTCTCCCCCGCGTGAGCGGGGATCGACCCATGGATGACTACGACGGCGCAGACCGCAGACGGTCTCCCCCGCGTGAGCGGGGATCGACCCGTGCTCAATGTATTCCAGCGGCGGCAAGATGTGTCTCCCCCGCGTGAGCGGGGATCGACCGCAACACCTGATTTGCCCGCTCTGCGCCATCAGGTCTCCCCCGCGTGAGCGGGGATCGACCCATCATGCCAGCCGCCGCAAGCGAGGATGTGCAGTCTCCCCCGCGTGAGCGGGGATCGACCCAAACAAACGACCAGCAACCGCCGCCAAAAGCAGTCTCCCCCGCGTGAGCGGGGATCGACCCTGGTGAGGCATCAACAACGGGCGAGGCAGCAAGTCTCCCCCGCGTGAGCGGGGATCGACCCCAGGTCGCCGCCGCTGGAGTTCTACCAGGTCGGTCTCCCCCGCGTGAGCGGGGATCGACCCCAGGTCGCCGCCGCTGGAGTTCAACCAGGTCGGTCTCCCCCGCGTGAGCGGGGATCGACCCTGCTGGCACAGGACGGGGCTTCTGAGGGAATCGTCTCCCCCGCGTGAGCGGGGATCGACCCCCGGCAGGCAGAAGGCGTATGGAGCGGTTACCGTCTCCCCCGCGTGAGCGGGGATCGACCCTAGTAAAGGATTTGCATGGACTACATCACCATGTCTCCCCCGCGTGAGCGGGGATCGACCCCACATGATCGCCATGCACCAGAACCCGGCTGCGTCTCCCCCGCGTGAGCGGGGATCGACCCTGGCGAGGCGGCAGCATCAGGCGAGGCGGCAGGTCTCCCCCGCGTGAGCGGGGATCGACCCCGTTCCGCTGCTGGAGCGCACCCTTTCCATCGGTCTCCCCCGCGTGAGCGGGGATCGACCGTCACCGACGTGCGCGTGGAGCGGTTGCAGGACGTCTCCCCCGCGTGAGCGGGGATCGACCCGCCTCCAGCGCCTGCTGCGCTGCGTCTCTGAGGTCTCCCCCGCGTGAGCGGGGATCGACCTCGGCGACGTCGACGGCGGCATGGATAACTTCCGTCTCCCCCGCGTGAGCGGGGATCGACCTTTCCAGCAAAGCCACTGCGGGCGGTCTTTGAGGTCTCCCCCGCGTGAGCGGGGATCGACCACCATTGTGGTTCAGGTCGAACCCGCGCCACCAGTCTCCCCCGCGTGAGCGGGGATCGACCTTCCCTATCACGGCTGAAGTGAGTATGGAAATTGTCTCCCCCGCGTGAGCGGGGATCGACCCGCATCGCAAAGCGGCAGGGTTACCACATGACCGTCTCCCCCGCGTGAGCGGGGATCGACCGTGAGCAACGGTGCCCGCCCTTACGCCCGATGCGTCTCCCCCGCGTGAGCGGGGATCGACCTCGTCAGGGGACGATGTGCGATACCTGAGCCGCGTCTCCCCCGCGTGAGCGGGGATCGACCCGACAAGGCCGGAACCATCGATAACAGAACCATGTCTCCCCCGCGTGAGCGGGGATCGACCCGTGGCAATAACCAACGTAAACGGCGCATTCACGTCTCCCCCGCGTGAGCGGGGATCGACCGCCACCCCGGCCCCGGCCCCGGCCCCCGCAACAGTCTCCCCCGCGTGAGCGGGGATCGACCCGAGGGCAGCGGATTGTGGTACGGGCTTAGGGTGTCTCCCCCGCGTGAGCGGGGATCGACCTCATGACGCCCTACCCATGGCCATTCCCCCGATGTCTCCCCCGCGTGAGCGGGGATCGACCCAGCGCCTAGGTCTTGATTTGCCGGGGTGAAGTGTCTCCCCCGCGTGAGCGGGGATCGACCCTTAATGCAGGCCAGCAGGGCGATGTTACGCGGGTCTCCCCCGCGTGAGCGGGGATCGACCCGATACAGACACCTTCCGCGCTGCCCCACTCTAGTCTCCCCCGCGTGAGCGGGGATCGACCCCCAAGACCCGATCAGCAGCACTGACGGCACCAGTCTCCCCCGCGTGAGCGGGGATCGACCCCGAGAGATTGTAAGGCAAAAGGATCGACTGGCGTCTCCCCCGCGTGAGCGGGGATCGACCCGCGCAGGGTGAAGGCGCCCAGCTGGGCAAGATGTCTCCCCCGCGTGAGCGGGGATCGACCTGCTGCCGATGGCCGTAATTGCGCCGCTTGGAAGTCTCCCCCGCGTGAGCGGGGATCGACCCGATTCAGCCGCGCCCAATAGTGAGTTGAACGCGTCTCCCCCGCGTGAGCGGGGATCGACCTGACGCCCTCGGGGCCGCTTGCGGTCTGGTCGAGTCTCCCCCGCGTGAGCGGGGATCGACCTGACGCCCTCGGGGCCGCTTGCGGTCTGGTCGAGTCTCCCCCGCGTGAGCGGGGATCGACCCCACGCCTTCAGGCCAGGGTTGTCGAAGGCCTCGTCTCCCCCGCGTGAGCGGGGATCGACCCGGCTGGGTGTCAGGGTTGTATTGGCTCATATGGTCTCCCCCGCGTGAGCGGGGATCGACCTTGCCGCTGATCGGTATAAGGGTCGTATGGTGGGTCTCCCCCGCGTGAGCGGGGATCGACCGTCTCGCGGGTGAGGGGCGAGGTGCGAAAGTGGGTCTCCCCCGCGTGAGCGGGGATCGACCGTTTGCGCAGACCCCAGAAGGCGATGAGGGCGAGTCTCCCCCGCGTGAGCGGGGATCGACCCTTTGCGATTTTGGTAGAGAGGAAGGCCATTTGGTCTCCCCCGCGTGAGCGGGGATCGACCCGACCCAGCCTCAGCCGGGGGAGCAGAAAAGGGGTCTCCCCCGCGTGAGCGGGGATCGACCGATTGGGTTCAGGACACAAAACGCGCTTGGCAAGTCTCCCCCGCGTGAGCGGGGATCGACCTTGTGGGCACCGACCAGATATTGCAGGCCCTACGTCTCCCCCGCGTGAGCGGGGATCGACCCACAGTCGACGCGGCGAAGGTGTTTGGCGTTGAGTCTCCCCCGCGTGAGCGGGGATCGACCGCTAAGCGCCGGACGCGGCCCCCTAGCCTTTGGGTCTCCCCCGCGTGAGCGGGGATCGACCTCTCGCAAGCTCCGTGAAGGCCAGCACCGTATAGTCTCCCCCGCGTGAGCGGGGATCGACCTCGCACATGGATGACTGAAAGCGAAAAGATAGGGTCTCCCCCGCGTGAGCGGGGATCGACCTGCAGCGGCGGCGGTGGCCAATGCGACCCTTTGGTCTCCCCCGCGTGAGCGGGGATCGACCCCTGAGTTCGACGTTCAAGGCTTGAGCCACTGCGTCTCCCCCGCGTGAGCGGGGATCGACCTCTCGTCGGCTTGGTCTTGGTACAGCGCAAAGTGTCTCCCCCGCGTGAGCGGGGATCGACCCCGCACGATGTCGTCATAGCGATCGGCAAACTGGTCTCCCCCGCGTGAGCGGGGATCGACCCCGACGTGCCGTTCCTGGCGCGCCATGCGTTCAGTCTCCCCCGCGTGAGCGGGGATCGACCCGGACAATGCAAGGGCGGCAAGGGCTGCCCGGTGTCTCCCCCGCGTGAGCGGGGATCGACCCCTGATCGGTGACGTGTCGCTTCAGGTCCGCACGTCTCCCCCGCGTGAGCGGGGATCGACCTGGTCTCAGGGCGGTGGCGCGGCAGACTGTATCGTCTCCCCCGCGTGAGCGGGGATCGACCCGATTTGGCTTTGCCGGTTTCCAGCAAATCGGCGTCTCCCCCGCGTGAGCGGGGATCGACCCCCTGCACAGCCAACGAACTGGCAGACCTGACCGTCTCCCCCGCGTGAGCGGGGATCGACCGCGAGGATGCAACTCCAGTACATCTGCGTCTGGGTCTCCCCCGCGTGAGCGGGGATCGACCTCAGCTAGCCCTTGCACGCGCTCAAGCTGATGAGTCTCCCCCGCGTGAGCGGGGATCGACCCTGATCGGCGGTGCAAAGCACGCAGCCTTCCTCGTCTCCCCCGCGTGAGCGGGGATCGACCTCATTTACGGGTCGAGGCGCTGGATGCCCTGTGGTCTCCCCCGCGTGAGCGGGGATCGACCGCTGCTGCCCAGCAGGGTTGGTGCGCTGTTTGCGTCTCCCCCGCGTGAGCGGGGATCGACCTCGGCAGGCAGGCCGGGTGCGATGGATCACCTCGTCTCCCCCGCGTGAGCGGGGATCGACCCATTCAGATTGCACTTCACCGCCAGCCGCAGCGGTCTCCCCCGCGTGAGCGGGGATCGACCTCCGAACGGATGCCACAACCGCCGACCATTCCGGTCTCCCCCGCGTGAGCGGGGATCGACCCGAGTGCTAGAGCGCGCCATCGTTGACCTGCAAGTCTCCCCCGCGTGAGCGGGGATCGACCATCACCTGCGCCGGTTTTATGACCTGATGGCCAGTCTCCCCCGCGTGAGCGGGGATCGACCTCTGCTCATGCAGGTCTACGGCCCCCACAATCGGTCTCCCCCGCGTGAGCGGGGATCGACCCACTTCATGTCGCGGAGAAGGTGACAATGGCAGGTCTCCCCCGCGTGAGCGGGGATCGACCCCCAGCCGGTTCGATGCCGATGGCAACCGTCTGGTCTCCCCCGCGTGAGCGGGGATCGACCCATTCCATGCGTGTGCAAACCTTCTGACCCGCCGTCTCCCCCGCGTGAGCGGGGATCGACCGAAAGCCGAGCAAGCACGCCGCAACAGCGTCAAGTCTCCCCCGCGTGAGCGGGGATCGACCTGCAGATTCGTAGCTCACGTCATACACCCTGTCGTCTCCCCCGCGTGAGCGGGGATCGACCCCGGGGCGACTGCGTGGCCCTGGTGGCCGCCATGTCTCCCCCGCGTGAGCGGGGATCGACCTCACGTTGCGGTGCGAGTGCAGGATCACGCCGCGTCTCCCCCGCGTGAGCGGGGATCGACCTGTCAGCAGAGTCTGACACCATTGTCATCAAGGGTCTCCCCCGCGTGAGCGGGGATCGACCCGAATCCATCGAAGCTGGCGTCGTGCCCAGCATGTCTCCCCCGCGTGAGCGGGGATCGACCTCCCCTACCGTGGCCGGGCTCACACCCAGCACAGTCTCCCCCGCGTGAGCGGGGATCGACCTGCGGCCGTGACCCAGCAGCAAGCGCCGGCTGAGTCTCCCCCGCGTGAGCGGGGATCGACCGCGCAGGCGGTCGCGGTGCGCCCAAAGATCGGTGTCTCCCCCGCGTGAGCGAGGATCGACCTGATCCAGTCCGAGAGCTTTCGGCCCTCGCGCTGTCTCCCCCGCGTGAGCGGGGATCGACCCGGCAAGACCATCATAGAGGGCACCGGCAGTCAGTCTCCCCCGCGTGAGCGGGGATCGACCTCTTCGCCGGCAAGCGCTCCCAAAAAACAGCCGGTCTCCCCCGCGTGAGCGGGGATCGACCCGTGACCTACGACGACGCCACGACCGGCAACCTGTCTCCCCCGCGTGAGCGGGGATCGACCCGACTCGGCCACATCCCGCAGCGCCTTGATACCGTCTCCCTCGGGTGAGCGGGGATCGAACTTGCTGGGCGAAAAACACGATCTGTCTGGATTGGGTTCTCCCCGATCGAGCAGGAATGAGTCCGTGCCTAGAAGGCGTTTTTATGGGCTTGGTGATGCCGAGGTATCGGTCGGGCCTAAAAACGCGCAAAGAGGCCGAGAGCTGCGCTCGACTAGGCAGGCGCCGCCGGGACTTGGCGTAACTACAAAACGCAGCTACACTACGGCCACAATGGAGCTTGAACTCGGCTTGGCCCGCTCTGCCGTGCCCTACGTGGTCTATACCGTTCGACACGAGCACACTATCCGCCTGATTTCAGCAAGGAAAGCCAATGCCAGCGAAAGAAAGCACTATCGTCAAGCGCACCCTTGACCTCAAGCAGCCGCCGCGCTTGGGCGCCGAGCAAAAGGCACGACTGGCTGCCGTGGCCTCGATGCCCGATGAGCAGATCGACTACAGCGACGCACCTGCACTACCCGATGCGGTCTGGATGAAGGCGGCGGCAGAATTGCCCCACGCCAAGAAGCAAGTGACGCTGCGCATCGATGCCGACGTGTTGGCGTACTTCAAGCACGCCGGCAAGCGCTACCAGTCGCGCATGAACGCCGTGTTGCGCTCCTACGTCGAGGCGCACAAGGCGCAGGCGAAGTGACCGAGCGCTGCAGTCGCTGAAAAACTGTGGTCGAGCCTGCATCCAGACCACATCGGACAGGGGTTAGGCTGCACACTGCTAGGCCACAGTGCGTTAGACACAGGAGCAGGAAAGGGTTATCATGCAGCATTACCATGTGATAACAGGCCCACTATGGCAACGTCTCTCAAAATCGACGACACGCTGAAAGGTCGCGTTCAGCACCTCGCCAGCCAGCGCCGCCGCTCGCCTCACTGGATCATGCTCGAAGCGATTCAGCAGTACGTCGAGCGCGAAGAAGCCCGCGAGAGCTTTAAGCAGGAGGCCTTGGCATCTTGGGCGGCCTACAAGGAAACCGGCCGCCACCTGAGTGGCCAAGAAGTTCGCACTTGGTTGAACACTTGGGGCACCGATGACGCAAAGGCGGTGCCGGAGTGCCACGAGTAATCGTTACCGAAGGCGCGGCGCAAGGTTTGGAACGTTGCCGGCGATTTCTGGCGGTCAAAGCACCGGACGCCGCCAAGCGCGCCGGCCAGGCCATCGAGCGGCAATTCCTGCTGCTGGAAACCGCCCCCGACATTGGCCGGCCGTGCCCTGACATGCCCGATCTGCGCGAGTGGGTGATTGCCTTTGGGGATTCCGGCTATGTGGCCCTGTACCGCCACGAGCCGGCCGACGATGCGGTGTATGTTCTGGCCTTTCGGCACCAGAAAGAGGCGGGCTATTGATGGCCAGCGTGGTGGACGCTGCTAGCCTTGGTCCACCGGCGTGCGCAAGGTCACGAACTCTTCGGCCACGGTCGGGTGGATGCCCAGCGTGGCGTCGAACTGCGCCTTGGTGGCGCCGGCTTGCAGCGCCACGGCAAAGCCCTGCACGATCTCGCCGGCTTCGGCGCCCACCATGTGCAGGCCGAGCACGCGGTCGTCGGCGTCGTTGACGATCAGCTTGATCAGCGTGCGCTCGCTGCTGGCGCTCAGGGTGTGGCGCAGGGCGCGAAACTCGCTGCGATAGACACGCACGCGCCGGTAGCGCTGGCGCGCCTGCGCCTCGCTCAGGCCCACCGTGGCCAGGCTGGGGTGGGTGAACACGGCGGTGGGCACCAGATCGAGGTCGAGCGCCGCGCGGGCGTGGCCGCTGCCGTAAAGCTGGTCGACCAGCCGCATGGCCTGCGCCAGCGCCACCGGGGTGAGTTGCATCGGCCCGGTGACGTCGCCCAGCGCATAGACGCTGGGCACGCTGCTTTGAAACTGCGCATCGACCACGATCTCGCCTTGCGCTCCCAGCGCCACGCCCAGTTCCTCGAGGCCCAGCCCCTGCACGTTGGGCCGGCGCCCGGTGGCGTAGAGCGCGGCATCGACGACCAGGCGGTTGCCGTCTTCCATTGTCACGTGCAGGCCGTCGGCGTGGCGCTCCAGCCCCAGCACGCCGGCTTGCAAGCGCAGATCGAGCCCTTGCTTGAGCAGTTCGGCGGCCAGAAAGTGGCGCAGCTCGTCGTCGAAGCCGCGCAAGATCTGCTCGCCGCGATAGAGCTGCGTCACGTGCGCGCCCAAGCCGTGAAAGATGGAGGCGAACTCGCAGGCGATGTAGCCGCCGCCGACCACCAGCAGCCGCTGCGGAAAGGGCTCGATCTCAAACAGATCGCCGGAGTGCAGGGCATGCTCGCGGCCCTTGAAGTGCGGCAGATGCGGCGCGGCCCCGGTGGCTACGAGGATGCGCGCGGCGCTGAAGCGGTGCTGGCCCGGCGAGCCGTCGGCGTTTAGGGTGGCCAGGCTCACCGTGTGGGGGTCGAGCAGGCGCGCCCAGCCCTCGAACAGCGCCACGCCGCTGGCGCGCAGCAGATCGGCATAGACGCCGTTGAGCCGCGCCAGCTCGCGTGCGCGGTTGGCCTTGAGGGTGGACCAGTTGAGCCGCGCCGGCGCGCCCTCCCAGCCGTAGCCCAGCGACTCGCGCTGCGCGGCCGCGTAGTGCGCGGCGTAGCCGTAGAGCTTTTTGGGGATGCAGCCGGCGTTGACGCAGGTGCCGCCCAGCCCGGCCACGCCGTGCGCCTCGGCCAGCGCCACGCGCACGCCACGCTGCGCCGCCATGCGCGCCGCGCGCACGCCACCGCTGCCGCCACCAATCACGAAGAGGTCGAAGTCGTAGGGGTTCATGGCGGCTGTGGCGGTGGGGTGGCTGAGGGCAAATTATGCCGCGCTGCGGCTGCCACGGGGCGCCTCGGGGCGGCGCGCAGCCTGCGCCCCGAGGCTGCGCTGCAAAAAGCGCCCGGTGTGGCTGCTGGGGCAGGCCGCCACTTGCTCGGGGGTGCCGCAGACCAGGATCTGGCCGCCGCCGGCACCGCCTTCGGGGCCGAGGTCGATGAGCCAGTCGGCGGTTTTGATCACGTCCAGGTTGTGCTCGATCACCACGATGGTGTTGCCGGCGTCGCGCAGCTGGTGCAGCACCTTGAGCAGCAGCTCGATGTCGGCGAAGTGCAGGCCGGTGGTGGGTTCGTCCAGCACGTAAAGGGTGCGGCCGGTGTCGCGCTTCGAGAGCTCGAGCGCCAGCTTGACGCGCTGCGCCTCGCCGCCCGAGAGCGTGGTCGCGCTCTGGCCCAGGCGCAGATAGCCCAGTCCGACGTCGAGCAGGGTTTGCAGTTTGCGCTGCAGCGCCGGCACGGCCTGGAAGCAGGCGCTGGCCTGCTCGACCGTGAGCTCCAGAATCTGCGCGATGTGCTTGCCCTTGTACTGCACCGCCAGCGTTTCGCGGTTGTAGCGCTGGCCCTGGCAGACCTCGCACGCCACATAGACGTCGGGCAGGAAGTGCATTTCGACCTTGACCACGCCGTCGCCCTGGCAGGCTTCGCAGCGGCCACCGCCGGCCGACTGCGCCACGTTGAACGAAAAGCGCCCCGGGCCATAGCCGCGCTCGCGCGCCGCCGGCACCTCGGCCAGCAGCTCGCGGATGCCGGTGAACAGGCCGGTGTAGGTGGCCGGGTTGCTGCGCGGGGTGCGCCCGATCGGGCTTTGATCGACGTTGATGACCTTGTCGAAATGCTCCAGCCCTTCCAGGCCCTGGTGCGGCGCCGCTTCGTCGTGGCTGCGGTAGAGGTGGCGCGCCACGGCGCGGTACAGGGTGTCGTTGACGAGGGTCGATTTGCCCGAGCCGCTCACGCCGGTGACGCAGGTGAACAGCCCCACGGGGAAGGCGGTGCTGACCGCGCGCAGGTTGTGGCCGCTGGCCTGCAGCAGGCGCAGCGCCGGGCCGCTGTCCGGGTCGAAGGCTTTGCGCTGCCTGGGCACCTCGATGCGCCGGGCGCCCGAGAGGTAGGCGCCGGTGAGCGAGCCCGGCGTGGCCATGAGCTGGGCGCAGCTGCCTTGGGCCATGACGCGCCCGCCGTGTACGCCGGCGCCGGGGCCGAGGTCGATGACGTGGTCGGCGGCGCGGATCATGTCTTCGTCGTGTTCGACCACCAGCACGCTGTTGCCGAGTTCGCGCAGGCGCAGCAGGGTGCCGATCAGGCGCTCGTTGTCGCGCTGGTGCAAGCCGATGCTGGGCTCGTCGAGCACGTACAGCACGCCCGACAGGCCCGAGCCGATCTGGCTGGCCAGGCGGATGCGCTGCGCCTCGCCGCCGCTCAGGGTCTCGGCGCTGCGCTCCAGGTTCAGGTAGCCCAGCCCGACGTCGTTGAGAAAGCGCAGCCGCGCCGCGATTTCGCGCTGCACCCGGGCCCCGATCTCGGCCTTGGCGCCCTGTAGCTGCAGCTGTTCGAACCAATGCAGCGCCTGCGCCAGCGTGATCTGGCCGATCTGGTAGATGGCGCGGGCTTGCTCGCCTGCGCCGATGTACACGTGGCGCGCCTGCGGCCGCAGGCGGCTGCCGTGGCACTGCGGGCAGACCTGGGTGCTGCGCAGACGCGCCAGTTCTTCGCGCACGGTCGGGTGGCTGCCTTCGCGCCAGCGCCGCTCGAGGTTGGGCAGCAGGCCCTCGAAGGGGTGGCTTTTGCGCACCGTCTGGCCGGCGTCGAAGGCGTAGTCGAAGGCGATGGCGTGCGCGCCCGACCCGTGCAGCAGCACCTGGCGCACCGGCTCGGGCAGGCGCTCCCAAGGGGCTTCGAGGTCGAAGCCGTAGTGCGCGGCCAGGTTTTGCAGCACGCCAAAAGCCTGGGCGTTGCGCCGGTCCCAGCCCTTGATGGCGCCGGCGGCCAGGCTCAGGCTGGGGAAGGCCACCACCCGCGCCGGGTCGAAACGCTCCACCTGTCCCAAGCCCTCGCAGCCGGGGCAGGCCCCAAGGGGTGAGTTGAACGAGAACAGGCGCGGCTCGAGCTCGTCGAGCGCGTAATCACACAGCGGGCAGGCAAAGCGTGCGCTCAGCAGGTGTTCGCGGCCGCTGTCGAGTTCGAGCACCAGCGCCTTGCCGTCGCCCAGCCGCAGCGCGGTTTCGAAGCTCTCGGCCAGCCGCTGGCGCTGGTCGGCGCCTGCGCTGGGGTCGGGCGCCCCGGCCTCGGGCGCGCGCACCCTGAGGCGGTCGATCACCACGTCGAGGTCGTGCTTGTCGTGGCGCTTGAGCGCCGGCAGGCGCTCGGCCTCGAGCACTTGGCCGTCGAGCCTGAAGCGCACGAAGCCCTGCGCCTGCAGCTCGGCCAGGGTGTCGGTGAATCCGCCCTTGCGCGCGCGCGCGATCGGGGCCAGCAGCAGGATTTTGCTGCCTGGCGGCAGCGCCAGCACCTGATCGACCATCTGGCTCACCGTTTGCGCCCGCAGCGCCTGGCCGTGCTCGGGGCAGTGCGGGCTGCCGACGCGGGCATAGAGCAGCCGCAGGTAGTCGTGGACTTCGGTCACCGTGCCCACGGTCGAGCGCGGGTTGTGGCTGGTGGCTTTCTGCTCGATGGCGATGGCCGGCGCCAGGCCGTCGATGCTGTCCACGTCGGGCTTGTCGAGGCGCTGCAAGAACTGGCGCGCGTAGGCGCTCAGGCTCTCGACGTAGCGGCGCTGGCCCTCGGCGTACAGGGTGTCGAAGGCAAGGCTGGATTTGCCCGAGCCCGACAGGCCGGTGATCACCACCAGCGCGTTTTTCGGGATGTCGAGGTCGATGTTTTTCAGGTTGTGCGTGCGCGCGCCACGCACGCGCAGCATCGGCAGCGCAGCGGGCTGACGCAGCGCCTGCGCCAGCGGGGTGCCGTGGTCTGGGGCGCTGGAGGCAAGGGCGGCAGCGGCGGTGGGGTGGTCGGGGTTCAAGGGGCGCGGCAAGTCGATCGGGGGCAACCCCCGATCATAGGAGCTCTGGCCCAGGCGTGCCCAGGCTGCGCCCCAGCGCCCGCCTCGGGCCGCCCCTTACTGCCCCTGCCCGAGCGCGAAGCCGCGTTCGCCGTCGAAGGTGCAGAGGTTTTCGGTCTTGATGAAGTCGATGCCGCGCTGCGCCAGCGCCTGCATCAGTTCGATCAGGTCGGTATGCGTCACGCTCGCGCCGTTGGCGGCCACGAAGCGGCAGCGCCAGTGGTCGGTGCAGAAGGTTTCGGGGAACCCCCCCGGCCAGACCTTGACGCCGCGGTTGGTGATCATCTGCAGGTGAAACGCCGGCGTCACCAACGCGCTCAGCTGGCCGGCCAGAAAGTCGGCGCTGCAGCGCGCGTTGACGAACACATCGACCCCCACCAGCGCCTTGACCGACACCGGATCGGGCAGCGCCGCATGCAGCCCCGAGTGGGCCGCCGCCGCCGAGGTCTCGAGGGCGGTTTGGGCGGGCGCCACGTAACGCACCGGTTTGAGTTGGCTCGGTTCCTGGCCCAGGCGGTCGATCACGGCGTCGGCAAAGTCCATGCTGCCAAAGGGCCGGCCGACGCTCAGCGAGCCGCGCAGGTCGGCGGTGATGATGCCGTCTTCGATCGTGCGCAGCCAGGCGTTGTGCACCTTTTCGGCCACTTCGGACTGGCCGATGTGGATCAGCATCATCACCCCCGCCAGCAGCAGGCCCGACGGGTTGGCGATGCCCTTGCCGGCGATGTCGGGGGCGCTGCCGTGGATGGCCTCGAACATGGCGATGCGCTCGCCGATGTTGGCGCTCGGGGCCAGCCCGACCGAGCCGGTGATCTCGGCCGCCACGTCGCTGATGATGTCGCCGTACAGATTGAGGGTGACGATGACGTCGAAGCGCTCGGGCCGCGTGGCCAGCCGCGCCGCGCCGATGTCGATGATCATGTGCTCGTTTTCGATCTGCGGGTATTCCTTGGCCACTTCGTCGAAGACCTTGTGAAACAGGCCGTCGGTCATCTTCATGATGTTGTCTTTGGTCATGCACGTGACCTTGCGCCGCGCGTTCTGGACCGCGTACTCGAAGGCGTAGCGGATGATCTTTTCGCAGCCGGGCCGGGTCACGAGCTTGAGGCACTGATAGACCTGATCGGTCTGGCGGTGCTCGATGCCGGCGTACAGGTCTTCCTCGTTTTCGCGCACGATCACCAGGTCCATCTCGGGGTGCAGCGTCTTGACGAAGGGGTGATAGGTGACGCAGGGGCGCACGTTGGCGTACAGGCCCAGCGTTTTGCGGATGGTCACGTTCAGGCTCTTGAAGCCGCCGCCTTGCGGGGTGGTGATGGGGCCCTTGAGCAACACGCGGGTGCGGCGCAGGCTGTCCCAGCTCTCGGGCGCGATGCCCGAGGTGTGGCCGGCCAGATACTGCGCTTCGCCGACGCTGATGGTCTCGGGCGCGATCTGCGCTCCGGCAGCGCGCAGCACGCGCAGCGTGGCTTCGGTGATCTCGGGGCCGATGCCGTCGCCCGGGGCGACGGTGATGGGAACCAGGTTGCTCATGGGGGATGCTCCTCTTGAGGTTGGGTGAATCGATGCAGTGCGGGGCGCGGCAGCGCCCATGGGCTGCGGGCCAGCGCAGAGTATGACGCGAAAGCGCCTCATGACCCGATTATCTTATGGCCTACATCGCTCGGACTAAACCTAGTGTGGCGTTGCGCGCTATCTGGAACATAAAACCGCGCCTTTTCGTCCCTGCTGTCGTTGCAAATCCGCGCCATAGTGGCACTATGGCTGTGGTTTGCGCCTAAGCAGGGCCAAAAATCCATCGGTTTTATTTGTCCCATCCAGCGCGCACCACCACACCAGGGGCGAACGGGGCTGGGGCCGGGTGCGTGCCCAGCCCGTCGATGCCTGCCAATGCCCGCCAATGCCCGACAATGCGGCCATGAACCCGTCATCTATCCCACCCACGCCCGAAGGGGGCGCTGCGCCCGTGCATGGCGAGCGCCCTGCCCACATCCCCCGGCCTGCGTCCGAGCACGAGCTGGTGCTCAAGGTCATCCCCATGCCGGCCGACTGCAACCCCAACGGCAACATTTTTGGCGGTTGGGTCATGGCCCAGGTCGATCTGGCCGGTTCGGTGCTGCCGGCGCGGCTGGCGCGTGGGCGCATCGCCACCGTGGCGGTGAACCAGTTCATTTTCAAGCAGCCGGTGCGGGTGGGCGACATCCTGAGCTTTTACGCCACCCTGACGCGCGTCGGCAACACCTCGATCACGGTGCAGGTGGAGGTCTATGCCGAGCGCTTTGCGGCCCAGGGCCGCTACGTCAAGGTGACCGAGGCCTCGCTCACCTACGTGGCGATCGACGAGCAGGGGCGGCCGCGACCGGTGCCCAAATAGACGGCCGGCACGCAGGCAGACGAAGTGCGCGGCCCCGCGGGCCGTGCCATGCGGCCAAAAAAAAAGCCGCCCGAAGGCGGCAATGACGTCCATCAAGGCGTCTTTGGGAAACCATGAAGTCATCCAGTGGCGGCCATCTGAGGGCCACCAAACCCTGCGGGCAATCTGTTGCGCCCTTCATTCGACTGTGTTGACAGCGACAGATGCCGATTGTGCAGGTGCAGCAAAGGCTTGTACATCCCCTGTTTAGGGGAGTGCCGGGCGGCAGACGGCGGGGTGGCTTCAGCACCGTCTCAAGCATTTATGGCGGCCGCTCGGCGATCTGCAGCCGCTGTCTGGCCAGCCACACCAGCGCGATCACCGGCACCCCGAGCAGCGCCGTGAGCATGAAGAAGCCGGGGTAGCCCAAGCCATCGACCATGGCGCCCGAGTAGCCGCCCAGGGTTTTGGGCAGCAGCGTCATGAGCGAGCTGAAGATCGCGTACTGCACGGCGGTGAACTGGATGTTGGTCAGGCTCGACAGGAAGGCCACGAAGGCGGCGCTGGCAAAGCCGGCGGCCAGGTTGTCGAGCGACACCACCCAATAGAGCAAAGTCAGGTCGCGCCCAGCGTAGGCCAAGGTGATGAAGGCCAGGTTGGTGAGGGCGGACAAAATCGCACCCCAGAGCAGCGCCCGCATGACGCCGATGCGGTAGGCCAGAATGCCGCCCAGAAAACCGCCAAAAATCGTGATTGCCAGGCCGTAGGTCTTGACCGCGGTGGCGATTTCGGGCTTGGTGAAGCCCATGTCCTGGTAGAAGATGTTGGAGATCACGCCCAGCACGATGTCGGAGATGCGGTACAGCCCCACCAGCGCCAGCAGCAGCGCGGCCGTGTGCCAGCCGTAGCGCTTGAAAAAGTCCAGCAGCGGCTCCACCCACGTGATGCGCGCCTGCTCCCGGTCGGCCAGCCCGAGCCGAATCAGCAGCCCGCCCAGCGCAAAGGCGCTGCCCAGCGCCAGCGCCATGCGGCTGGCCTCGAGCAGCAGGTTTTGCAGCGCGCCAGCGCCGCGCTCTGACTGCCACCCCAGCGCCCCCAGGCCCCAGAACATGCCGACAAAGCCGGCGACGCTGAACAGGAACACCAGCAGCAGCCGCAGGTGCTGGCCCGCTGGCGCCAGCGCGGCCTGGCCTTGGCTGGCGCGCGGCTCCGGAATCAGCAGCGTGGTGAGCATGCCCACGCCCATCACCGTCGCCATGATCAGGTAGGCCGACTGCCAGGCCTCGAACTGGTAGTGGTCGCGCGAGGTGCCCCAGTGCGCGGCCAGAAACAGCACCCCGGCCCCGGCCACGATCATGCCCACGCGGTAGCCGGCGATGTAGGCCGCCGACAGCAGGCCCTGCTGCTCGGGGCGCGCGATCTCGATGCGGTAGGCGTCGATGACGATGTCCTGCGTCGCCGACATGAAGCCCAGCATGACCGCAAACAGCGCCATCGCCACCAGCGCCTGCGGGCCTTGGGCCGGGTCGGTCATGGCCATGCCGACTATGGCGCACGCCACCCCGACCTGCGCCAGCAGCATGTAGGCGCGCCGGCGCCCCAGGCGGGCGGTGAGCCACGGCAGCGGCAGCCGATCCACCAGCGGCGCCCAGACGAACTTGAACGAATAACCCAGCGCCGCCCAGCTGAAAAAGGTCACGGCGCGGCGCTCGACCCCGGCCTCCATGAGCCAGAGCGAGAGCGAAGAAAAGATCAGCAGCAGCGGCAAGCCGGCCGAAAATCCCAGCATCAGCAGGCACAGGACGCGCCAGTCCCACAGCGCCTGCAGGGTCTCGCTCCAGGTGTGCAGGGGCGGGGCTGCGCCGGCCTCGGCGTCGGGGGCGCCGGCGGGCAGCGCCACCGAGGGCGCAGCGGTGGCCAGCGCGGCAGGGGGTACCGCGCCGGCGGTGGCCAAGGCCGGGTCGCTCGGGCTGGGTTTTGTTACAGAAGCTGACACACGCATGCCGCGATTGTGCCTATGATTGCGCCATGTGCTGGCTCTGTGTATGCAAAACTCCGCTCGGCTCGGCCACTGCGCCGCAGCCCGATGGCGCGCCGCCGCAGCGCTGGGCGTCGCGCCGCGGCTTCATGCTTGCCGCCGCCGCTGGCGCCGCCACGGTTGCTGCCGGCGGCTTGCTGCCCACGGCGGCGCAGGCCCAGGTCAGCGTGGGCGAGGGCTCGCGTCTGCGCCACCTGGTGCCGGCGGCCCAGCTCGAAGCGGCTGCGGCGCAGCAGTACCGCCAGATGATGGAGCAGGCGCGCCAGCAGGGTGCGCTGGCCCCCGACTCCGACCGCCAGTTGCGCAATCTGCGCGCCATCGCGCAGCGCCAAATCCCCTTTGCCCACCCCTGGAACGCGCGCTCGCGCCAGTGGCAGTGGGAGGTCAACCTGATCCGCAGCGAGCAGATCAACGCCTTCGTCATGCCCGGCGGCAAGATCGCTTTCTTTACCGGCATCCTCGACCAGTTGCGCCTGAGCAACGACGAGATCGGCATGATCATGGGCCACGAGGCCGCGCACGCGGTGCGCGAGCACGCCCGTGCGCGCCTGGCCAAGACCCAGGCCACCAGCCTCGGGCTGTCGCTTGGGGCGCAGCTGCTGGGCTTGGGCGATTTGGGCAACGTGGCGGCCAACCTCGGCACCCAGTTGCTGGCGCTGCGCTTTAGCCGCGAAGACGAATCCGACGCCGATCTGGTGGGCCTGGAGATCGCCGCCCGCGCCGGCCACCACCCGCAAGCCAGCGTCACGCTATGGGAAAAGATGATTGCGCGCAACCGCAGCGCGGGCATCAACTTCTTGTCCACGCACCCGGCTGGGCCCGAGCGCATTGCCCAACTGCAGGCCAATGTGCCCAAGGTCATGGGCCTGTTCGAGCAGGCGCGGCGGCGCGGCTGAAGGGGCGCAGCCCAGTGTGGTGTTGCTAGAGCGGGTCGCGCACGTAGGGGTTGCTGCGGCGCTCGCGCCCAAAGCTGCTCTCGGGGCCGTGGCCGGGAATGAACACGGTTGCGTCGCCCATGGGCCACAGGCGTTCGCGGATGCTGGCCAGCAGTTGCTCGTGGTCGCCCTGCGGGAAGTCGGTGCGCCCGATGCTGCCGGCAAACAGCACATCGCCCACAAAGGCACGCCCGATCTCGGGGCTGTAAAACACCACGTGTCCGGGCGTGTGGCCGGGGCAGTGGCGCACGTGCACGCTGCTGCGCCCGAGCGTGACCGTGTCGCCGTCGTGCAGCCAGCGCGTGGGCGTGAAGGGGCGCGCTGGCGGGAAGCCAAACATCTGGCTTTGCTGCGCCAGCGCATCAATCCAGAACTGGTCGCCCGGGTGCGGCCCGATGATCGGCAGGCCCAGCCGCTGCGCCAACTCGCCGGCGGCCCCGGCGTGGTCGATGTGGGCGTGGGTGAGCCAGATCTGCTCGAGCCTGAGCCCCAGGCGCTGCGCCTCGGCCAGTACCTCGTCGAGGTCGCCACCGGGGTCGATCACCGCCGCGGCCTGGGTCTGGTCACACCACAGCAGGCTGCAGTTTTGCTGAAACGGCGTCACGGGGATGGTGTGGTAGTGCAGCATGGGCTGGATTGTAGGCAGGTGGGGGCGGTGAGCGCGCATCTGGTGAGGGCGCATCAGCACAAAGCAGAAATGTCCCCTGTGGTGTGCGGGGGCGGTTGCTCAGCGGATGGCGATTGGGCGGCTGCGGGCGCGCGGGTTGCGGCAGCAGTAGCCTGCGCCCGCAGCCAAGCCGCCAACCCCAGGCCCGCCACGCGGCCGCTGGCCATGCAGGCGGTGAGCAGGTAGCCGCCGGTGGGGGCTTCCCAGTCCAGCATCTCACCGGCGCAGAACACGCCGGGCAGGGGTTGCAGCATCAGGGCGTCGTTCAGGCCCTCCAGCGCCACCCCGCCGGCGCTGCTGATGGCCTCGGCCAGTGGGCGCGGGGCCACCAAATCGAGCGCCAGGTTGTGCAGGGTGGCCGCCACTTGGGCCGGGTCGTGGCGCTGTTCGGGGGGCAGCACCTCGTGCAGCAGCGCCACTTGCGCGGCGGTCAGGCCCAGGCGCTTGCGCAACAGCGTGCCCAGCGACTGGCCGCTGCGTGAGCGCTCCAGCTCGGCTTGCAAGCGGCTGTGGCTCCAGTCGGGTTTGAGGTCGAGCGCGATGCGCACCCGGCCAGCGGCGTCGATGCCGTCGCGCAGCCGCGCCGCGGCGGCGTAGATCAGGCTGCCTTCGAGCCCGGTTTGGGTGAGCACGCATTCGCCCCGGCGCTCGAAGGCCTGCCCGCTGGCGTCGGTGAAGCGCAGCAGCACGCCCTTGAGTGCCGCGCCGGCAAAGCGCTGTTGCAGGTGTGCGCTCCACCCTACGCGTGCGCCCACGGCCACGTCGAAGCCGCAGTTGCTGGGGCGCAGCGGCTGCAAGGCCACGCCGTGCTGCGCCAGCCACGGCATCCAGGCGCCGTCGGAGCCCAGCCGGGGCCAGCTCGCACCACCGAGCGCCAGCACCACGGCGCGCGCGTGCACCTCGGTCTGGCCCTGTGGGCCGTGCAGGCGCAGGCAGTAGCCGGGCGGTGCGGCGCTGGGTGCCAGCGGCTGCAAGTGGCCGCTCCAGCGCTGGCGCAGGTGAAAGCGCACCGGCACGCCGCTGGCTGGATGGCGCAGCCGCTGCAACCAGGCGCGCAACAAGGGCGCGGCCTTCATGTCGTGCGGGAACACGCGCTGCGAGCTGCCCACGAAGGTGGCTATGCCCAGCCCGGCGGCCCAGTCGCGCAGCGCCTGCGGACCAAAGGCGTCGAGCCAGCGGCCGCACTCTGCAGCGCGGGCGCCGTAGCGGGTCTTGAAGGCCGGCAGCGGCTCGGCGTGCGTCAGGTTCAGGCCGCCGATGCCGGCGAGCAACAGCTTGCGCCCCACCGTGGGCATGGCGTCGAACAGGTGCACCTCGAAGCCGGCCGCGCTCAAGACCTCGGCTGCCATGAGCCCCGCCGGCCCGGCGCCGACGATGGCCACCGGGCAGTGCAGGGGGGGTTGGGCGGCGGCGCTGACCGGGTGGTGTGGGGTGGTGTGGCTGGAGTGGCTGCTCATGTCGGCTCCCCCTGGCGCAGGGCGGAGCGCACTTGCTGTTCCAGCGCCTGCAGGTCGCCGTCGTTGTGCAAGCGCTGCAACCCGGCTTGTTCGCTGGCGTCGAGGGGCTCAAGAAAACCCTGCTGCAGCGCCAGCACGGCGGCGTCGGCGTCGGAGGGGTCGCGGCCATCGGCTTGGCGCGCGGCCAGGCGCCGTTGCGCCAGCTCGGGGCTGGCGCTGCAATGCCACAGGTGAAACGGCACCCGCTGTTGAGCGGCCAGTGCGCGCACGGCCTCGCGCTCGTGGCGGCGCAGGCAGGCCGCGTCGATCAGCACCGAGCAACCGGCTTGCAGCAGTTGCCCGGCCGCTTGCTGCAGCCGGGCGTAGGTGCGCTGCGTCGTGTCCGGGTGGTACCAGTGCGCTTGCTGCGCCGCACTGGGCCGCGCCGTGGCAGCCACGCCCAGCAAGCGCTTGCGCTCCACGTCGGAGCGCAGGCACAGGGCGGCGCGCCCCTGCTGCGCCAGGGCATCACGCAGCAGCCGCGCCACGGTCGATTTGCCGCTGCCGCTCAGGCCCATCAGCAGCCACACGCCGGGTGGCGCGGGCGCGGCCAGCAGGGCTTGGGCGCAGGCGAGGTAACTGGCGTGCTGCGCCCAAGCGGTGGCGTTGCGGCCACCGCGGTCGCTGTGGGCAGCGTCGTGGGCAGCGTCGTGGGCAGAGCCGTTGCCGTTGTCGCAGGCGCCGCCCAAACCGCCGTGGCCACTCATCAAGGTCACGCGCGCACGCACCAGGGCGCGGTAGGCGGCCCAGGGGCGCAGGGCGCGCACGCCGTCGAAATCGCCCGTGGCATCCAGATAGCCGTTGAGGAAGCGCCACGCCAGCGCCGGCAGCCGGTGCTGGAGCAGGTCCATGAAGGCAAAGGCGGCGTCGTGCAGCACGTCGAGGGCGCGCAGATCGGGCTCGAACTCGAGCGCATCGAAGGCGCGCACCCCGCCTTCCCACTCGATCAGGTTGCCCAGATGCAAGTCGCCGTGGCACTCGCGCACCTGCCCGGCAGCGGCACGCGCCTGCATCCACGGGCGCAGCGCCTGCAATTGCGCCTGCAGCGCCGCACCCAGTGCCTGCACGGCAGCCCGGTCCGCTGCCGTCAGCGCCGGGTGCGCCAGCAGGGCCTGCACGCATTCATGCGCCCAATGCGCGGTGTCGCGCTGCGGCAGCGCCGCGAGCGGCAGCGGCGCCAGCGACTGGTGAAAGGCCGCCACGTGGGCCGCCAGGGCGTCGATGGTTTGCGCTCGCAGGCAGCCGCGGCGGGCCTGCTCGGCCAGCAGCGCCTCAGGGGCAAAGCGGCGCATGCACAGCACCCAGTCCAGCGCGGTGTGCGCCTCGCTGGCGTGCAGCGCCGCCTCGGGGTCGGCGGCAAACACCTCCCAGCTCGTGCTCAGGGGGCGCAGCCCCAGGTACAGCTCGGGCGCCGTGCGCCGGTTCAGGCGCAATTCTTCCAGCCCAAACCAGCGCCGCCGCTCGGGAGTGGAAAAATCCAGAAAAGGCAGGCGCAGCGGTTTTTTGAGCTTGTAGGCGCGCTCGCCATGCAGCAGCACGCGCGAAATGTGGGTCTCGATGCACACGGTCATGTGGGCAGTGTAGGGCACAGGGGCGGCCCCAAGCGCGGCCAGCGCCCCATCGGGGGCCGAGAGGCGGTGGGGGCAGCAGGCTTGGCCTCGAGGCGCTGCACCACGCGGTGCCGTGAGAGCCAAAAGTGGCCCAAAGTGGCCGTAGAAAGGGTGCTACAATGCGCTCCTTTCCCCGATAGCTCAGTCGGTAGAGCGCCGGACTGTTAATCCGTAGGTCCCTGGTTCGAGCCCAGGTCGGGGAGCCAAGATTTTTTCAAATCAAAGGCTTGCATCATTGATGGTGCAAAACGCCCTCAGCGGTGGCAAAGCATCAGCACCGTGCCGCCACCGAAGGTCCAGACGGGATCGGGCATACGGGGGGGCAAGATCACGCCACCAGCGCAGCGGCCAACGCTTCGGGTGCCAGCACTTCCTTGTGGCTCACGCTGGCCGTGCGGCTGGCCAGCGCCAGCGCGTTGTTTCCATGCGGACGTTCTTCCGCATCCAGGCTCAGCCCAGCTTGACAGGAGTTAACATGCGTGTTAAGTTCGGGTCATGGCCTACCGCATCGAGTTTTTCAACGCCAGGGTTCAGGCCGAGGTGCTGGGCTGGCCTGCTGGCATTGCGGCGTGCTTTGCCGTGATTGCCAAACGCATGCTCGAGCACGGCCCGAACCTGGGTTTGCCGCACACCCGGGCCTTGGGCGGTGGCTTGTATGAGGTGCGAGCGCGCGGCGCAGAGGGCATAGGGCGCGCCTTGTTTTGCACGCTGGTGGGGCAGCGCATTGTGGTGCTGCACGGCTTCATCAAGAAAACGCAGGCCACCCCGGCCGAGCATTTGCGCACGGCGCGTCGGCGCATGAAGGAGTTGCAGGATGAATGAGTCCGAAAAGTTTGCCCCCGTGGCTTTTGACCCGCAGGCGTACGCGAGCGCGCGCAGCGCGGTGGACGCGGCGTTCAAGCAGGCCTTTGAGGCGCTGGATGATGAGTTCAGCGCGCTCGATGTGTTGCTGCAGGCGCGCAAGGCTGCCGGGCTGACCCAGGCCGAGGTGGCGCAGCGCATGGGGATTGCGCCGGCTTCGCTGGCGCGCATCGAGGCCAGCGTGGGCAGCCGCAAGCACGCCCCTTCGCTGCTGACGCTGCGTAAGTACGCGCAGGCCTGCGGCAAGCGCTTGGCGCTGCGACTGGATTGACGCCGCCGCGCCAGGGCGTGATGCAGCAGATTGGCGTCATGGCTTGCCCCTGGGCAGAAACTTGCAAACCTGGAGAACCCCCTTGGCTCGGTTTGCAAGGTGGCCCTGCGGCGTGTTTGCAGCAGCGCAGTGCCTCCCGTATTGAGCGGCTGCTCGGACCGTCTGCCGCGCACGTCTCCAGCCAGCCTAAAGCGCCCTCAGAAACTCACCCGCCAAGCGTTGCGCCTGTTCGTACGTCACCTGGTCATAGTCCTGCGTCACGGACTCGGCTACATCACTCAAGCGCGGCGAGACGAAACCCAGGTACTGCGGGTCGGGCACGAAGATGTCGATGTCCTTGCTCAGCCGATGGCGGTGGCAAAGCATCAGCACCGTGCCGCCACCGAAGGTCCAGACGGGATCGCTGATGCCGTGCCTGGTGATTTCGTCGATCAACGTGTAGGCGTGGCGCAGCAGATCCTGCCAGATGCCCAGGGGCAAGTCGGAAGGCGTTTGATCACCGGCGCTCATGCCCAGGCTGACCGCGGCGACTGCAAGTCATGGGCCCACTGCAGCAGATGTTTCCACAGCGTCTTGGCGGGGCAATGGGTGTGGCGAGCCACCTCTTCCACGGCACCCACGATGAGGAACAGCGGTGCTTCATCCAGCAGGGTAGCGACCTGGGGCGTGATGTGGGCCGGCAGTTGCCCCGCCACCAGCGCAGCGGCCAAGGCTTCGGGTGCGAGCACTTCCTTGTAGCTCACGCTGGCCGTGCGGCTGGCCAGCGCCAGCGCGTTGTTTCTATGCGGACGCACTTCAGCATCCAGGCTCAGCCCGAGCAGTTCCAGCAGCATGATGAGCTTGGCGGCACCCAGGTCAGCAATCGTGCCGGTTTCCAGCTGGTTGATCGTGGCGCGCGACAAGCCGCTGAGCCGGGCAAGCCTGGCCTGCGACAGGCCCAGGAGCTGACGACGCTGTTTGACGAGCAGGCCGATAGACACCAAATTCATGGGCGCATTGGAGCACAGGCGACCATGAAATGTCAACAATATTTGACTTTTTGCACCAGCCCCGCCGGGGATCAATCCCGGGTCTTGCAGGTGTTGATGCCAAAAGGCAGATAAGCCGGGCACCAGCCCAGGGCGGCGGTCAGGATCGGCACGATGCCGATGTAGCCCCAAGCGCCCACGGTTCCCGTGGCGGCCAGCGCGATCAGCGCCACCCCAGCCACCACGCGCACGATACGGTCCACACTGCCTACGTTGGTCTGCATTGCTGCTCTCCTGCGTGAATAAGACATCGACATTCTGGCACAGCGGTTCTGGCCTTGTTCAAGGCGCAGTCTTTATACTCTAACAGCTCAGGCGAGCACACTCAACCTGCCAAGGGGATGCGACCATGATCAAGCCGCTCAACGTTCTGTTTTTGTGCACCCACAACGCCGCACGGTCCATCGTCGCCGAGGCGGTGCTCAACCACTTGGGTGGGCATCGTTTTCGGGCCTATTCGGCCGGCACCCAGGCGCGTGCCGATCACCAGCCGCACCCGCTGGCGCTGGAGGTGCTGCGCGCCGCCGGCATCGCCACCGACGGGCTGCGCAGCAAGAGCTGGACCGAGTTCAGCGGCCCCGACGCGCCCGAGATGGACTTGGTGGTCACGGTGTGCGACCTGGCCGCCGGTGAGCCGTGCCCGGTCTGGCCTGGGCACCCCGCGACGGCGCACTGGAGCTACCCAGACCCGTCGAAGGTGGCGGGTGACCTGGAGCAGCAACGCGAGGCCTTCCGTCAGACCCTGCATGCGCTGCACCTGCGGCTCGAGCTGCTGGTGCAACTGCCACTGGCCGGGGTGGATCGGCTGGTGCTGCAAAGCGAGGCGCGCCGTCTGGGGCACTAAAGCCCCAAGCCCCAAGCCGGCACCCCCAAGCGCCCGCGCCGCGCTTGGCCGGCTGCTCGGCAAGGGCGTGTACCCCCGGCACTGCGCCTGCCCCGGCGCATGACACGCTTTTGACGCCTGATCGTCACCGATTTTTCATCGGCACGCATTACGCTGCGCACAGTACAAGGCTGCGCGGCGCGACCCAGGGGTGCGCCGAAGTCTTGTGCGCTTTTCTTCTCCCCCCATGAATTTCGTGTCGCAAGGAGCGCATCGATGTTGAATTTGAATCTGCGTGCGGTATCCGCCGCTTGTGTGTTGGCGCTGGCCACTGGTGTGGCCGCAGCCAGCGCGGCCAGTGCGGCGCGCGCCCCGGCTGCCGACCCAGGCCGTGCCGCCATGACACAAGCCGTGCCCACCGGCAACGTGATCTTCTTTCACCCCGACGGCACCGGCCTGAACCACTGGACCGCGCACCGCATGTACTTCCATGGTCTGGACGGCATCTCCAACAAAGACCGTCTGCCGCAGATGGCGGTCTACCGTGGCCACATGCACAACCTGATCAACGGCACCTCGCACGCCGGCGCCACCACGCACGCCTTTGGCTACAAGGTCGATGCCTTCGGCTCTTTTGGCATGGACGGCGACGGCAACGCCAATCCGCCCACCAACCGTGCCATCCGCAGCCTGTCGGGCTTCAGAGGTTCGATCATGCGCGAAGCGGCCAACGCCGGTATTCCCGTGGGCGTGGTCAACGACGGCCACATCGGCGAGCCCGGCACCGGGGCCTTCCTGGCTGAGGTCGGCAACCGCGACAACTGGCAGGAAATCACGCGCCAGATGATTCTGGGCCGCCCGGGCATGAACGACACCACGCCCTGGGTCATCATGGGCGGCGGCGAGGCCGACGCGCTGCCGGCAGGTGCTACCACCGTGCACCGCAATGTGAACGAAGAGCGCCGCGCCCCGCTCAACAGCCGCACCAGCCTGCGCACCGACGACCTGAACCTGATCGCGGCCTGGAACGCCATGGGCAGCGGCAACCTGAGCAACGACCCGATGCAGCGCGACGACTTCATCGTCCTGCGCACGCGCGCCGAGTTCGAGACGCTGCGCCAGGCGCTCAAGGAACACCCGCGCTACGCCCCGCGCGTGCTCGGTCTGTTTGCCTTCCAGGACACCTTCAACGACCGCAACGAACAAGACCTGATCAACCGCGGCTTTGTGCGCGCGGGCATGGCGGCTGGCAGCACCGGCGCGGCGCCGAACAAGCAAAGCCGCCTCGTGCTCTGGGGTGACCACAGCGCCACCGAGCCGGGCTACAACCCGCCCACCTTTGCCGAGATGACCGAAGTGGCGATCGAGATCCTCAGCCGCGCCGCCGCCCAGCGCCCGCAAGCCGCGCAGCGCCGTTTCTTCCTGGTGGCCGAGCAGGAGGCTATCGACAACTTCGGCAACAACACCAACGCCATCGGCATGTTGCACGCCATGGAAGACACCGACCGCGCCATCGGCAAGGCGCTGGACTTTTTGCGCCGCAACGAGCGCACGCTCATCGTCACCGCCGCCGACAGCGACGCCGGTGGCCTGACGGTGGTATCAGGTCAAGTCTCGGGCATCACGCCCCCGACCAACATTTTGCCCGCTGGCCGCGCGCCCGACAACGTCGCCGCTGTGGCCACCAACCCGTCGGCAGCCGTGCCAGCGGGTGGCGCCGGCCCGGATTCGGCCACGGTGAACAACTTCCTCGACGGCGTCGAAGGCCGCCAGTCGCCGATGTTCGTCACCGAGCCGGACCAGTTCGGCAACCGGATGCAGTTCGGCATCGCCTGGCCGGGCACGGCCGACTACCACGGCGGCGTGTTGTCGCGCGCCGCCGGCCTCAACGCCGGCATGTTGAACAGCCGCTTCAGCGCCCGCTTCGACAACGTGGACGTCTATCGCCTCAAGCACGCCACCCTGTTTGGCCGCATGCTCAACTACCCCAGCGCCACCCAGGCGCCTGGGCGTTGAGGTAGCCACCTGGTTTCGGGAAAGCGCGTGGGGCTTACCCCCACGCCTTGATGCCGCCTGCACCCACCGGGGTCAGGCGGTTTTTTTGTGCGCCCGGCCCACGCGGTGGTGGCGGCCAGCCCCGCAGCGATCTGATCACCGTGCTACACTGCCAGCAAAAGCTAGTGTGGTGGTGCGCGCTGGATGGGACAAATAAAACCGATGGATTTTTGGCCCTGCTTAGGCGCAAACCACAGCCATAGTGCCACTATGGCGCGGATTTGCAACGACAGCAGGGACGAAAAGGCGCGGTTTTATGTTCCAGATAGCGCGCAACACCACACTAGGGAGGGCAGATGAGGCGCGTGCGCAGGGCTTGGGCGGGGGTGACTTTGATCGAGTCGCTGGTGGTGCTGGCGCTGCTGGCCATGCTGGCGGCGCTGGCGGCCCCGGCGCTGGGGCAGTTGGTGTTGAACCAGCGCCAAAGCACGACGGCCAGCGAGATCTGGCGCGCCTTGGCGCTGACGCGCAGCGAAGCCATCCGCCAAGGCCGCCGCATGGTCTTGTGCCGCAGCGCCGACGGCAGCCTCTGCGCGCCCGCAGGCGATTGGTCGCAAGGCTGGATCCTGTTTGCCGACCCCAACCACAACGCGCAACGCGATCCGAGTGAAGCGGTGCTGCAGGTCTGGGCCGCGGTCGCACCGGGCATGCGCGTGCTTGGCAATGCGCCGGTCGTGCGCTACGTGTCCTACATGCCGCAGGGGCACACCGAACTGGTCAGCGGCGCCTTTCAGGCTGGCACCATCACCGTCTGCCGCGCGGGCAGCAGCCCGAGCCCAGCGCAGCAGATCGTCATCAGCCGCAGCGGCCGGCCACGTCTGCAGCAGGGCACGGTCGGCACCTGCCTCTGAGCTGTGCCGGGGCAGCGGTTTGCCTGCTCAGCCCGCTTGCAGCGGTGCCACTGTGCCCTGGGCCAGCACCTCGGCCAGCGCCGCCACCAGCGCCGCGCACTGCTCGGGCGTGCCCACGGTAATGCGCAAGAAGGCGTCGATGCGCGACGCGGCAAAGTGGCGCACCAGCACCGCACGCTGGCGCAGCGCAGCGGCCAGATCGGCGCCGCGGTGGGCCGGGTGGCGCGCAAACACAAAATTGGCCGCCGACGGCAGCACCTCAAAACCCAGCGCCGCCAGTTGCTGGTGCAGCCAGGCGCGGGTGTCGATCACGCGCTGGCAGTTGGCGGCGAAGTGGGCCTCGTCGGCCACCGAGGCCAGCGCGCCGGCCAGCGCCAGCCGCCCCAGCGGGTAGGAGTTGAAGCTGTTCTTCACCCGCTCCAGCGCCTCGATCAGCGGCGCTTGCCCCAGCGCGTGGCCCACGCGCAGCCCGGCCAGGGCGCGGCTCTTGGAGAAGGTCTGCACCACCAGCAGGTTCGGGTATTGCGGCACCAGCGCTGCGGCGCTGTGGCCGCCGAAGTCGATGTAGGCCTCATCCACCAGCACCACCGCGTCCGGGTTGCCGGCCACGATGCGCTCCACGGCGTCGAGCGCCAGCAGCCGGCCGGTGGGGGCGTTGGGGTTGGCAAAGACGATGGCGCCGGCGCGCTCGCCGTCGGGGCGCGGCAGGTAGTCGTCGGGGTGCAGGCTGAAGTCGGGGCGCAGCGCCACGGTGCGCGCGCTCAGGCCATACAGGCGGCAATAGACTGGGTAGAAGCTGTAGCTGATGTCGGGCAGCCACAGCGGCCGCACGTGCCTGAGCAGCGCCATGAAGGCGTGCGCCAGCACCTCGTCCGAGCCGTTGCCCACGAACACCTGCTCGGGTTGCAGGCCGTGGCGCCGCGCCAGTGCGGCCTTGAGCGCGGCGGCGTTGGGGTCGGGGTACAGGCGCAGGCCCTCGTCGGCGGCGGCGCGCATGGCCGCCAGCGCCAGCGGCGAAGGCCCGTAGGGGTGTTCGTTGGTGTTGAGCTTGACCAGACCGGCGATCTGGGGCTGTTCGCCTGGCACGTAGGGGGTCAGGCCGTGCACCACGGCGCTCCAGTAGCGGCTCATCGGGGGGTGGGGGCAATGGGGGTGTAGGGGCTGGGATGGTATCATGGCGGCCGATATCTCCCCCCTTTGCCTCGCCGTGCCATCTTCCGAATCCAGCAGCCCCATGCGGCAAGCCGACGTCACCCGCCAGACCCTGGAGACGCGCATCCGCGTCGCCCTCAACCTCGACGGCAGCGGCGTCGCCAGCTTGCGCAGCGGCATCGGTTTTCTGGACCACATGCTCGAGCAGATCGCGCGCCACGGCCTGATCGACCTCACCGTGGAGTGCGAGGGCGACTTGCACATCGACGGCCACCACACCGTCGAAGACATCGGCATCACCCTCGGCCAGGCGCTGGCGCGTGCCGTGGGCGACAAGCGCGGCATTCGCCGCTACGGCCACGCCTACGTGCCGCTCGACGAAGCCCTGAGCCGCGTGGTGGTCGATTTTTCGGGCCGCCCGGGCCTGCACATGGACGTGCGCTTCACCGCCGCGCGCCTGGGCGAGCTCGACACCCAGCTGGTGTTCGAGTTCTTTCAGGGGCTGGTCAACCACGCCGGCATCACGCTGCACATCGACAACCTCAAGGGCGTGAACGCGCACCACCAGTGCGAGACCGTGTTCAAGGCCTTTGCCCGCGCCCTGCGCGCCGCGCTCGAGCCCGACCCGCGCGCGCCGGCCGCCATGCCCTCGACCAAAGGCTGCCTATGAGCCCGGCTGCCGCCGCCGCACTGGCGCCGTCTGTGGGCCAGCCGCACGTACACCCAAGCCATTCCCAGCCATGAAGCCGCACACCGTGGCCGTGGTCGATTACGGCATGGGCAATCTGCGTTCGGTGGCGCAGGCGCTGCGCGCTGCGGCGCGCACGCTCGAGGCGCCGTTCGAGGTCGTGGTCACCGGCAGCGCGCAGGTGCTGCGCGAGGCCGAGCGCGTGGTGCTGCCCGGCCAGGGGGCCATGCCCGACTGCATGGCCGAACTCGAGCGCAGCGGCCTGCTGCCGGCGCTGCACCACGCCGCCGCGCACAAACCGCTGTTTGGCGTCTGCGTCGGCATGCAGATGTTGCTCGACCACTCCGAAGAGGGCGACACCCCCGGCCTGGGCCTGATCCCCGGCCAGGTGCGCCGCTTCAGGCTCGAAGGCCAACGCCACCCCGACGGCAGCCGCATCAAGGTGCCGCAAATGGGCTGGAACCAAGTCTGGCAAGCCGCGCACCCGCTGTGGCACGGCATCCCGGACGGCAGCCACTACTACTTCGTGCACAGCTTCTACGCCCAGCCCGCCGACCCGGCGCACGGCGTCGGCCGCACCGACTACGGCGGCCCCTTCGTCAGCGCGCTGGCGCGCGACAACCTCTTTGGCACCCAGTTCCACCCCGAAAAAAGCGCCGACCCAGGGCTGGCCCTGTACCGCAACTTTCTGCGCTGGGCGCCCTGAATTCACTCCAACCCCTCAGCCTCCAGCCTCCCGCCATGTTGCTCATCCCCGCCATCGACCTCAAAGACGGACAATGCGTGCGCCTCAAACAGGGCGACATGGAGCAGTCCACCGTGTTTGGCGACGACCCCGCCGCCATGGCGCGCCACTGGCTGGCCCTGGGTGCGCGCCGGGTGCACCTGGTGGACCTCAACGGCGCCTTTGCCGGCAAACCCAAAAACGAAGCCGCCATCCGCAGCATCCTGGCCGAGCTCGGCGACGAAGTCGATGTGCAACTGGGCGGTGGCATCCGCGACCTCGACACCATCGAGCGCTACCTCGACGCCGGGCTGCGCTACGTCATCATCGGCACCGCCGCGGTCAAGAACCCCGGCTTCCTGCACGACGCCTGCAGCGCCTTTGGCGGCCACATCATCGTCGGGCTCGATGCGCGCGACGGCAAAGTCGCCACCGACGGCTGGAGCAAGCTCACCGGGCACGACGTCGTCGATCTGGGCAAGAAGTTTCAGGACTACGGCGTCGAATCCATCATCTACACCGACATCGGGCGCGACGGCATGCTCAGCGGCATCAACATCGAAGCCACCGTGCGCCTGGCGCAGGCGCTCACCATTCCCGTCATCGCCTCGGGCGGCTTGGCCGGCCTCGACGACATCGAGCGCCTGTGCGCCGTGCAAGACGAAGGCGTGCAGGGCGTGATCTGCGGGCGCTCGATCTACAGCGGCGAGATCGACTTTGCCGCGGCGCAGCGGCTGGCCGACGCCTACCCACGCTGAAGCGGCCCCGCCCCATGCTCGCCAAACGCATCATCCCCTGCCTCGACGTCACCGGCGGGCGCGTGGTCAAGGGCGTCAACTTCGTCGAACTGCGCGACGCCGGCGACCCGGTCGAAATCGCCGCGCGCTACAACGAGCAGGGCGCCGACGAGCTCACCTTCCTCGACATCACCGCCAGCAGCGACGGGCGCGACCTGATTTTGCCCATCATCGAAGCCGTGGCCGCGCGCGTGTTCATCCCGCTCACCGTGGGCGGCGGCGTGCGCAGCGTGGCCGACGTGCGCCGCCTGCTCAACGCCGGGGCCGACAAGGTCAGCTTCAACTCTGCCGCGCTGGCGCGGCCCGAGCTCATCGCCGAAGCCAGCGCCCGCTACGGCGCGCAGTGCATCGTGGTGGCCATCGACGCCAAACGCCGCAGCGCCGCCGAACCGCAACGCCCCGGCCCTAACGGCACCCCCCTGGGTCCGGGCTGGGACGTGTACAGCCACGGCGGGCGCGTCAACACCGGGCTGGATGCGCTGGTTTGGGCGCAGCGCGTGGCGCACTTGGGTGCGGGCGAGATTTTGCTCACCAGCATGGACCGCGACGGCACCCAAAGCGGCTTCGACCTCGAACTCACCCGCGCCGTGAGCGACGCCGTGCCCGTGCCCCTGATCGCCTCCGGCGGCGTCGGCAGCCTGGAGCACCTCGCCGACGGCATCCGGCTAGGCGGCGCCGACGCCGTGCTCGCCGCCAGCATCTTCCACTACGGCCAGCACACCATCGCGCAAGCCAAGCAGTTCATGGCCGCGCAGGGGATTGCGGTGCGGCGGTAGCCGGGCTGGGCGCGGCATCCTCATAAACCTGCTCCAGCGTCAGCTCCAGGCCCACGCTCTCAAGCTGCACCGTTTGGCCAGGGCCGCAGGGGTGCAGCACCCACAGGCCGGTCTCGTTGCGCCTGAACACATCGACGCTCGGATGCTCGGGGTCGATCAACACATATTCGCGCAGGCTGTTCAAGCTGCGATAAAAAGCAAACTTGAGCCCACGGTCGTAGGCGGCGGTGCTGGGCGAGAGCACCTCGATCACCAGCAGCGGCTCGGCCTTGGCGTCGCTGCGCGCGGCGTCGGCAGCCGAGCAGGTCACGAACACATCGGGGTACAGATAGGCATCGGCGGCAGCGATCTGCAGCTTCATGTCGGAGATGTAGGTGCGGCACGGGCTGGCGCGCAGGTGCTGGCGCAGGTGCGCAAACACGTTGCCGCAGAGGGTCACGTGCGCGTCGCTGGCACCGGCCATGGCAAAGACCTCGCCGCGCAAAAACTCGTGCTTGCGCGCTTGCTCGCGCTCCCAGCGCAGGTAGTCGGCGCCGGTGAAGGGGGTTTTTTCCAGTGCACTCATGCGCGCATTGTGCGCCAAAGCGGCGCGCTTGTGTGCCATCAGGTGTGGCCAGGCCGCACCTGAAGGGTTCAATGAGCGTCGCGCAACACTTCGGGGTGCCGGCGTGCAATGCGGATGAGTGCCTGCGCGGCACCGCTCGGCGTGCGCCGCCCTTGTTCCCAGTCTTGCAAAGTGCGCGTGGAAATGCAAAGCGCCGAGGCAAATTGGGCTTGCGTCAGGCCACAGCCCAAGCGCGCTTGCGCCACTTCATTGGGTTCGATACGGGTGCTGCGCGCAGCCTGGCCAGACTTCATTTCGTGCACCGACTGCAACAACATGCGCCCAAGCTCGGTGCCGCTCATGGTGCCTGTTGAAGGGCTGGGGTTGGGTTTGGGGTAAGTCATTTTCGATAGCCTCGCGTATGGATTTGAGCAAATGCGCCGGGATGTTGCCCCTGACCGCCTTGGCATAGATGAGCAGCAACCAAATCTCACCCTTGGCCAAGCGCGTGAAGTAGATCACGCGCACACCAGCGCGCTTGCCAGTGCCGCTGCGTGACCAGCGCAGCTTGCGGCAACCGCCGCTGCCAGGAATCACGTCGCCGTCATCTGGGTTGGATGCAATCCAGTTGCAAAAAGCCAGCCGCTCATCTTCAGACCAGAGGCTGTTTGCAGCAGCCACGAAGCTCGGCGTTTCAACGATGGTGAGCATGAGCAGCCACATTATACGGCCAAGCCGTAGTCATGCGCGGGCTTGTCATGCGCAGCCACGCAGCCCCATGCCGCCCAACAACGCCGCCCCGCAACACCCCCCAGCGCCGTGGTTCAAACGGCTCGGGCGTGGTGAGGCTCAACAGTTCGACGTGGGGGTCTGGGCGTGTTGCCCTACCGGGCTTCACAAATCGGGCGCACGCGGGCCAAGGTGGCATCGAGCACGGCGACGGCGGCCACTGCCCGGTTGAGCCAGGCGGCCTTGATGGCGTCGTCCTGGGGGTAGTCGTGTGCCAGTTGGTTGCGGATTGCGCGCAACTCGGCCCAGTCGTGCGCGTGCTCGATCAGGCCCAGTTTTTCGAGCCGGTTCAATTTGTCGATCATGGGCCGGTCTTCGAGCGCTTCCTGCAACACGTCGAGCACCGCCGGGAGCAGGCGTGCGCCCATGGTGTCTTGCAATTTGGTGAAGCGCAGCAAGAACTGATCCCAGTCTTGCACCGCTTCGTCATCGTACCGGGCCAACTGGGCTGCGCTCACGGGCAGCAGCGGGCGCAGGGCGCTCAGGGCGTGTTCGAGGTGGTGCCGGTGGCGCTGGCACTGTTGCCAAGCGTCGTGCAGGCGCAGGCGCGCAGCGTCGCTCACAGCGGTTGGCCTTGCGCGTGTGCGCGGCTGTAAATCGGGGCACAGTGCGTGCGGCCGGGGTAGTCGATCAGGAGGTCGATTTTCTGCTCGCCCAACTGCGCCCAGGCCTGCGCCAGAAAGCGGCTGTGCGCCGCCACGATCTGCTCCGGGTCGCGCAGCTCGGTCACCAGCAGCAAGTCGATGTCGCCGCCGCGCTGGCGCTCGTCGAGGCGCGAGCCAAACAGCCGCACCTGCACGCTGGCACCAAAACAGGCGCGCGCGCTGTCCAGCAGAACCCGGCGTTGTTCAGGGCTTAGGCGCATGGGGGTTGCATGGTCAGAGCAGAGAAGGCTTGCAGGCGCATTCTACGGTTTTCGGCACAGGTTCAGATCATGGTTGGGCGCAGGCGAGCCGCCCCCATGCCGCCCAACAACGCCGCCCTGCTACGCCCCCCAGCGCCGTGGTTCAAACGGCTCGGGGGTGGTGAGGTCGAACAGTTCGTCGTGGATGTGTGCGGTGTACAGGCCTTGCGCGTGGGCTTGCTCGCGCACGCCGGCGTCCCAGTCCACCCCGGCCAGAATGCCGATGCGCGGGCGCTGGCCGTATTCGGGCAGCATCAGCGGCAAGGTTTCGAGCTGCTCGATGAGCTGATCGATGGCTTCCGCGCGCACGCGGCTCTTGACTTCCACGACCACCACCAGGTTCACGCTGCCATTGGCGCTGGCGATCACGTCGTACTCTTGCTCGCGCCCGTGGCGGCGCACGCGCTGGCGCGGGGCGATGGTCTCCATGCCAAAGCGCTCCTGCAGCAGCCGCTCCATCGAGGGCAGGGCCATGCCTTCGGCAAAATAACCGAACTTGTCGCCCAGGCCGGCAATCTGCTTGCCCAGCTCCGCCATGCGCCGATCCAGCTCACGCCGCGACTGCTCGGTCTTCTTGCGCTCCTCGGCCAGCTCGCGCTCGTTTTGTGTGCGTGCGGTGGCCAAGTTGCGCTCGATGGCTTCGGTCTTCTTGCGCTCCTCGGCCAGCTCGCGCTCGATTGCGGCGCGCGTGGCCGCCAGCTCGCGCTCATTTTGCGCGCGCAAGGCCTCCAGCCGGCGGTCCGACTCGCGAAAGTGCTCGTTGTAGCCCAGGATCATGGCCTTGAGCTCGGCCCACGAAACTTCTGGTGCGGCGCTGCTGCTGGGGCTGGTCATGCGGTGCTTCCTCCTTGTTCTTTGTGTCAGGCCACCTTGACGGCGAACTCCATCACGGCGGGTTGCGGCACGTGTAGGCTGGCGTTCAAGATCTCGAAGCCGACCACGTTGCCTTGGGCATCGTAATCGACAATTACGCCGGGCCTGATTTCGTCCGACTCCTCCACGGGAGCGGCGCTGAAGGTCAGGGTCAGGATGTCTACACTGCGGTCGTAGTCGGCTTTCATGTGGGGCTCCAACACCAAACGCACCAGATACACCTTGCCGTCGGCAAGTACACGCGACTGGTGGATGACGCGCCCACCTTGGCCAGCAAGCACTTGTTCGGGCGAGTAAAAAACGCTCTCAACCCAAGCCAGTGGGATTTGGCGGCGCTCCATCTCAAAGGCAGCGCGCGCAGTCAACGTAAAGGGCATGTGCAGATTATGGCAGCACTGCGCTGCTCAGGGTGACGGCGCTCCCCCAGCGCCGTGGCTCAAACGGCTCGGGGGTGGTGAGGTCGAACAGTTCGTCGTGGAGGTCTGGGCGTGTTGCCCTACCGGGCTGCACAAATCGGGCGCAGGCGCGCAGCGTCGCTCACAGCAGTTGGCCTTGCGCGTGTGCGCGGCTGTAAATCGGGGCACGGTGCGTGCGGCCGGGGTAGTCGATCAGGAGGTCGATTTTCTGTTCGCCCAACTGCGCCCAGGCCTGCGCCAGAAAGCGGCTGTGCGCCGCCACGATCTGCTCCGGGTCGCGCAGCTCGGTCACCAGCAGCAAGTCGATATCGCCGCCGCGCTGGTGCTCGTCGAGGCGCGAGCCAAACAGCCGCACCTGCACGCTGGCACCAAAACAGGCGCGCGCGCTGTCCAGCAGAACCCGGCGTTGTTCAGGGCTTAGGCGCATGGGGGTTGCATGGTCAGAGCAGAGAAGGCTTGCAGGCGCATTCTACGGTTTTCGGCACAGGTTCCGATCATGGTTGGGCGCAGGCACGCCAACAGGCGCTGCCCCCCCCGCACAGCCTCAACGCTTGAGCTCGCGGTAAAAGTTCTCGTGCGGGCCCAGTGCCAGCCAGGTGCGCGAACCCTCGTCCCACAGGTAGGCGAGCAGGTACTGCTGGTTCACACAGTCGAACTTGTGTACCCATACGCCGCTCAGGTCGCTCTCGACGCCCAGCAGAGGGTTTGCCACCAGCTCATGCAGCGCTTGCAGCAGCGCAGCGCGCTGGTTGGCGTGCAGCTTCTTGACAGCGCGCTTGAACGCTGGCCGCTGGTACAGCGCGACGCTCATGCCTGGGGCCAGGCAAAAGGCTCGGAGGCTTCTTCCAACGCCACCAGCGTGTCGCGCACCAGCTCGATCGGCAAGTCTGGGTTGTCGAGCGCGGCGCGCCCGACCCTGGCCCAGTAGGCCACCTGCTGCGGTGCCGAGCGCATCTCGGCCTTGGCGCGCAGCTTGGCGCTTTCGTACAAGCTGGGGTCGATGCGAATCGAAACGCTCATGGCGCAACTCCTGTGGTAAGGTGCAACAATTGTAGCTCAGCACCAAACCCTGCGCCAGCCCTGCGCCAGCCCTGCGCCAGCCCTGCGCCAGCCCTGCGCCAGCCCTGCGCCAAACCCGGCGCTTGCGGCGCCCAGCCCCCAACTGTTGCACCCACACCACACCTGCACGAAAAACCGCGCCCAAACGCGCCGCCCGGCCCCGCTTTCTGGTGCAATAGAGCCCAGCCCCCAGTGCAGTCACTGGGGGTCGGCCAGGCAGCACCGCCGCCACGGGCCCCATCCGTTTAACCTTGGAGCATTTTTCGATGAAAAAGACCCTGATCGCCCTGGCCGCTCTGGCCGCCACTGGCGCCACCCTGGCCCAATCCAGCGTCACCATCTATGGTCGCATGGACTTGGGTATGTCGCAAACGGATACCACTGTTAGCTCGGGCACCAGCAGCGTGCACCAACTGACCGGCGCTACTGCTCCTGCTTCTCCTGTCGGCGGCAGCGTCAACGACGCCTTCTCCCTCGCAGGTGCGCAAGACCAGTGGACTGGCAGCCGCATCGGCTTCCGCGGCACCGAAGACCTCGGCGGTGGCCTGCGCGCTGGCTTCGTGTATGAGTTTGGCATCAACGCCGACCGCGGTGCAGCCGGTTCCGCCGACACCGCTACCCGCCTCGCCAACCTGAGCCTGAGCGGCGGCTTCGGCACCGTGGTCATCGGTACCTTCCTGAACTCCTTCGATACCGCACGCGGCTTCAGCCCGGCCAACAACAGCATCCCCGGCGGTTCCTTCACCCAGTTCGAAGCCGCTGCAGTGACCGAGCGCTTCGACGGCCGTTCGCAGAACGCCATTGCCTACGTGTCGCCCGCATTCAACGGCTTCACTGCGTCCATCGGCTTCGTCAACAACAGCGACGAAACGCGTAACCTGAATGGTCAGGCTCTAGGCGGTGGCTTCAACTACGACGGCTTCATCGTCGGCTTGGGCTTCACCCAAGGCCCGCTGCGCGCCCAGTTTGCCTACGGTAACTTGGATGTCAATTTCCACACTGGCATCGGTGCTGGCACCCTCACCGCCCCCGTCAACACCGACGTCACCAACTGGGCCTTGGGCGTGAGCTACAACTTCGGCCCTGCCGTCGTCTCCTTCGTGTACGAAGACAGCAGCCGTGACCGCCGCGGTCCTGCCACTGGCGTTACGGAAATCGATGGTATCGACCGCAACGCCTGGGAAATCGGTGCCCGCTTCCCCATGGGTGCCTTTGCTCCTTACGTCACTTTCGGCGAGGGTAGGGTCACCACTATCCGTGCTGCTGACGGCGTGCGTACCCGCAACGACACCAGCGCTTGGCAAATCGGCACCACCTACAACCTGAGCGCCCGCACTTGGGTGTATGCTGGTATCGGCGAAGCCCAGCGTGAAACCGCTGACGGTCTGAACGTGCGCAACGTCGAAGGCTACCGCCTCGGCCTCGTCCACACTTTCTGATCCCGGTTCGTGGCCAGCGGCCTGAAAGCCTGAAGCGCTGCCCAGCCTGCCCCAACGCAGGCCAGGCAGTCGCAACAAGCCCCCAGCCGCCCCCAACCCACCCGCCCAGCGTTAACCCGCTGCGCGGTTTTTTTTCATCTTTAGCGCTGCGCGGGTTTTTTCATGCCTGCGGTTTGCTTCCCCAAGGGGGCTGGCAGCAGGGGTGCCAGCGTGTGCGGCACGGCTTGCCTGGCAAGCTCGCTCGCTCCGGCACGGGGTAGGGCGGGGTGTGCGCAGCGCAAGCGGCATGCGCTCTGTTTGCTATCCAGCACTGGTGTGCTAGACTGGTCGGCAAATGGGCAAAGCCCACGCCTTCCCAGGAGCCTGTGATGTACGCGATAGCGTTCGTCCTCGACACCGAGACTTTGAAGCAGTCATACCCCAACCCGTCGTGGAACAATGCCTACGGCGACATTCGTCGTGTACTGGAGCCGCTCGGGTTTAGCTGGCAGCAGGGCAGCGTGTATTTCGGCGACGACAAAATGACCGCAGTCAAGTGCGTGCTTGCTGCACAGGCGGTCAGCAAAGCGCTGCCCTGGTTTCGCGCCAGCGTGCGCGACATCAGAATGCTGCGCATAGAAGAAATGAACGACCTCGAGCCTGCCTTGTAAGACCACGGTCCTGAAAGGCTTTTCAGGCCTCATTGGCTGTCCCATCCCGGACGATTGTCTGGACCTGCGGCGCCAACGCGGGTCCCCTGCGTCAAAAAACCTGCCGTTTGTCTAAGTTCGGTTCAAGCAGGCGTAGCCTTGCCCAGGTCGGAGAAGTTGGAGATCTTGACCGCGCCGTCGGGAAAACGCGCCACCACCTCCAGCTCACCGCCCATCGCTTCGATGTGGCTGCGCAGCGTGGATATGTACATGTCGGTGCGCTTTTCGATCTTGGCAATCGAGGGCTGCTGGACGCGCAACACCTCGGCGAGCATCTTTTGCGACAGCCCACGCGCCTGGCGCAGTTCGTTGAGCGGCATTTCCGCCAGCATGGCCTGCGCCATGGACTCGGAGCGCGCTCGTGCTTCGGGCGACATCTGAGCGCGCAGATCGGCAAACTTCTTAGCCATGGATCAGCCCTTCCTTTCGAAGTTGTTCCAAATGTTCGTCGTAAAGCCGGTCCGCCACCGGCACATGGACGGCGTACCAGCGCTCGTCTGCAGTCTTGTCGCCCCCGATGAGCAAAATCGCGCTGCGGCGAGGGTCAAAGGCGTAGAGCGTACGGTAGGGGCGGCCTGCGTGCTGTGTGCGAAGCTCACGCATGTGGCCATGCTTGGAGCCGTTGATCGCGCTGCTGTGCGGGAAACCCAGGTTCGGCCCACGTTCCTCAAGCAAGTGCACCGAGGCCGCCAGCGACTCTTGCTCGGCCTCGGACAATGTGCTCCACCAATCGCCGAACTCATCGGTGTATTCGACATCCCAACTCATGCAGCGATTATGCCCTTTATGGAATATTCCGTCAAGAGAATGTTGGCTTGCCACCCAGGTTTCTGTGGTGTGGGCTCGCGCCTTTGCGAAATCGTGCTTGGACATTATCCGCTTCTAGCTGTACCATCCCGGACGATTGCCTAGACTTGGGGCACCAACTGGGGTCCCCCCCCGCGTCAGGAAACTTGCCGTTGCGCTGGCCGCTCGCCGGTCAACTGTCCAGCCGCTTGAGTTCGCGGTAGAAGTTTTCGTGCGGCCCAAGCATCAGCAGTTTGAGCGTGCTCTCGTCGAGGACTCGGTAAGCCAGCAGGCAGAGCAAGCTGCCCATGCGGAACTTGTAAACCTGCACGCCTGCCAGGTCGCCAACTTTGGTTTCGCCCGCTTCGGGCTGGCTGACAAGCGTGCGCACCGCTTCGTCGAGCGCGGCTTTCTGCTGCTTGTGCAGCTTCTTGACGCTGCGCTCGAAGGTGGGCGTGACGAGGATGCGCATCAACCAAACTGGTACTCAGCTTCAGCTTCCTCTTGATCGGCGATCAGGATGTCGCGGATGACGCTGAAGGGCAGGTCGGGGTTTTCAGCGGCGATCTTGCCGATCTGCGACCAGTATTCGATTTGCTTGGGCACCGAGCGGTGCTCGATGGAACCGTAGCGCTTGGCGCATTCGACCAAGCCAGCGGAGAGTTTGACGTTGATGGCCATGGTGCACCTCAATGGATGGGCGCATTCTAGCCCAACATGGGCCAAAAGGGAACCAGTTTGCCGCTCACCTGTACCTGGATGGTTCAGCAAGGCCGGAGCCGGATTCTCGGCAGCAGCGTGACCGCAGCCAGTCGGCAAACTCACCAGCGCGCGCCCAGTATGGCTGTGCTGAGCGCATGAGGCCCCCAGGTTGCTGAGCGGGTTTGCAGCTTCAGGCCACCGTCGGCCCGTCCATGCGCAGGGTCGGCTGGTCCACGCCCACCGGCAGGCTCTGGCCCTCCTTGCCGCTGGTGCCCACGCCGCTGTCGAGCGCGAGGGCGTTGTCAGGCATGTCTCATGTGGTATATTTACTGCATGAGCAAAGTCCCTCGCTTCGAGCGGCCCTTGCATTGGGTGGGCTCATCCAATGCGCGAGCTGTTGGCGTTTCCGGCGTGAGTTATGGCCGCGATGATTGATGCCGTCGATGAGGGCTCTGGCGATGTGTTCAGGGATTTGGGCTTTGCCGATGCCCAAGAGCGACGGCTGCGCACCGAGCTGGCCATGCGCCTGAACGATCTGATCCAAGAGCGCAAACTCACGCAAAAGGCGGCGGCCGAGATCTTCGGCATTGCCCAATCGCACGTCTCGGAACTGCGCCACTACAAGCTGCGCCGCTTCTCGGCGGAGCGCTTGCTGCACTTCATCACCCAGCTGGACCGCGACGTCGAGATTCTCATCCGCCCCAAGGTCGCTCATCACGCCGCCGGCTGTGTGTCGGTGCTGGCCGCCGTCTGAGGCTGCGACGAGAAATCGGGTCAAGCAGTTTCATTGTGAATGCCTTCAACAGGTCAACTTGAGCTGCTCAACGAGGTCAGGGCGGCCTGAACAACAAAGTAACGGCAGGCGCACCGAGCGGGATGACTATGACTTGTCAGCACACCGTCCGGACGCTATGATGGCGGCATGTTTCAGAACATGGGGGTTGCCATGAGTGCCTTGAACCTCGCCAAAACCGAACGCATCGATGTCCGCGCCAGCAGTGCTGTCAAGCAACTGCTGCAGGAGGCAGCGCGTTCTTGCCACAAAAACGTCAGCGAGTTCCTGCTGGATGCCGGGGTGGTTGCGGCCAACCAGGCGCTGGCAGATCGTCGTCACTTCGTCCTGTCTGAGGAGCAGTGGCAGGCGTTTCAGCAAGCCCTCGATGCACCGCCGCAGCCTTTGCCGCGCCTCAAGAAGCTGATGGCGCAACCCAGCATTCTGGACTGATGCGTGTCTCGGCTTGAGTCCATTCGCAAACTCAGGGCAACCGATGCCGTCGAAGCGTTCGATTGTGGCCAGCTCGCCTTGAATCAGTTTCTGCAACGCCATGCACTCAACAATCAACGGGCCAGCAGCGCGCAGACCTACGTGTGTTGCGACAACGGGACGGTCGTCGGGTTTTACAGCCTGACCGTGGGCAGTGTCGATCATCCTTCGGCACCGGAAGTTTGATTTCAAAGATGGAGCGACCGATCCATTCCACCTGTTTCTGGTCATAAAGGATCTCAAGGCGTTGCTCGCGCAGTAAGCGCTGACGGCCAGGTGCCCCATCCCGGACGATTGTATAGACCTGTGGCGCCAAGCTCATCATGCTGCTGGAACTGCTGAGCCTGGATGCTGAAGAACGTCCGCATGGAAACAGCGCGCTGGCGCTGGCCAGTCGCACGGCCAGCGTGAGCTATAGGTGTCCCATCCCGGGCGATTGACTAGACTTGCGGTGCCAGTGCGGGTCACCCCCGCGTCAGGAAACCTGCCGTTGCGCTGGCCGCTCGCCAGTCAACACTGCGCTTCAGCAGGACGCGCCTTCGGCGCGCCCCTGAGCATGAGCGTTGGCCGGCAAGCAGCTTCGCAGCTAAAATAGCAGGCATCCGCATTTCGATGTGTTACCAAGAAACGAGAGCATGCCTCACGCGCTAGAACTGAAGTACAGCCTGACCTCTCAGGAACTGCTTGACGCAATCGACAAACGATTCCGTCTGAAGGTTGCGCTGGAGGGTGCCGTGGCGGAGGTTCATTTTGAGCGCAAGCTCCGCATTGCCAGCAGAGAAGGCTGGCTACACAGCTACGAAGGCCACGATGTGGACGGTATGCATGACTTCACCATCATCACCCTTGCCGGCACGACCATGAAAGTGGAGGTGAAAACCATACGCAATGGTCAAAAACCGCAGGTTGAACTGCAAAAAACCCGCACGGCCAAAGGCGATCCTGGCAGCCGCTACTACGAACGAAGCCATTTCGATGTGGTCGCCGTTTGTGTCGGTCGTCTTACTGGTGATTGGAGCCAGTTTCGGTATGCATTGGTGCAAGACCTTCCTGCTCACCGAAGCCATCCAGGCAAACTTCAGGTTATGCACCCTGTACCTGATGGAGAAGAAACCAGCCCGCGGTGGTTCTCACGCTTGCAGGATGTGATTGACGCATATGCAGTCTGACCCCATCTACAAAACGGAGTTCGGCGCGCTGTTTTGCGCTGACAGTTTGGAGTTCTTGCGGCACCTGCCTGATGACTCGGTTGATTTGGTCATTACCAGTCCGCCTTACGCTCTGCATTTCAAGAAAGAGTATGGAAATGCTGACCAGCAAGATTACGTTGCCTGGCTTGTCCCCTTTGCCAGAGAAATAAAGCGTGTCATCAAACCAACTGGTTCATTCGTTCTGAACCTCGGTGGCGCATGGCAACCCGGAGCGCCGGTTCGCAGTTTGTATCACTATCGAACATTGCTGGCCTTGATCGATCAAGTTGGCTTTGACTTGGCACAGGAATTTTTTTGGTTCAATCCTGCAAAAATGCCGGCGCCGGCAGAGTGGGTAAATGTCAGGCGCATACGCGTCAAGGACAGCGTTGAATACATTTTCTGGCTCGTCAAGGACCCGATGGCCAACGCTGACAACAGGAGGGTTTTGCAACCTTACAGCGAGGACATGAAGCGGCTCATCAAGCGCGGCGTTAAACAGACTGTGCGCCCCAGTGGCCACGTGATAAACGGCACCTTTGCCAGCGACAAAGGCGGTTCAATTCCTTCCAACCTCATTCAGTGTGGCAACAACGAATCAAACAGCTCCTATATTAAAAACAGCAAGCAACTTGGCAACAAGGTGCACCCGGCTCGCTTTCCAGCAGAGCTTCCCAGATTCTTCATTGAATTTCTGACAAACCCTGGAGATTTCGTGCTTGACCCATTTGCCGGGAGCAACACCACGGGCTATGTGGCTGAATGCTTGAGGCGCAAATGGACTGGAGTCGAAATTAGAAGTGACTATGCTGCGGAAAGTAAATTGCGCTTTGAGAGTTCTTCGGAGCTTGCATCTGCGACGCAAGGACAGTCGCCTCTTCCGTTTGATTTGATTCACGAAATGTCACAATGAAAGTCGCCCAACCAGGCACTTGAGCGGACTTGCCCGCCACCGGCGGTCACGCCGCTTGGCTTCGGCGATGGGCCGCCTTTGGGTAGGTGTCCCTTCCCGGCTGATTGCCTAGACCTGTGGCGCCAACGCGCGCGTCCAGCTTGGCTGTGCTGAGCGCTTGTCAAAAATAACCTATTAGCTTACACTTCCGCAGGTGGAGAAGAAAACGCCACATCGCAAGCTGTCGGTGGTCAAGGCCTTGGTCGAGGCGGGTAAAGTCCGCGTCACGCACTCAGCCAGGCTTGGGGCTGCTGCCATGGGGTTTGAGCTGGCCGACATGTTGGCTGTTGTGCTGGCGCTCAAGCCCGCAGATTTTTACAAGAGCATGACCACCCAAGCCGACCACACCCTGTGGCAGGACGCATACCGCCCCAGCACCAAGGTGGGCGACGTGTACCTGAAGCTGACGGTGGTGGATGAGGGGCTGATCGTGTCTTTCAAGGAGCTATGACCATGAAATGCCCGGTTTGCGGCGCGGCGGAACTGATACGCGACACCCGCGACCTGCCCTACACCTACAAGGGCGAAAGCACCGTGATACCTGCGGTCACGGCGGACTTTTGCCCCGCCTGCGCCGAGTCCATCACCGACTTGGCCGAGACCGAGCGCGTGATGCGCGAAATGCATGCCTTCAACAAGCAAGTGAACGCAGCCAGCGTGGACCCGACCTTCATCGTTCAAGTGCGCAAGAAACTCAAGCTTGGCCAACGCGAAGCGGCCGATCTGTTTGGCGGCGGGGTCAACGCCTTCTCGCGCTACGAGCGCGGCCTGACCAAGCCCCCGCTGGCCTTGGTGCAGTTGTTCAAGCTGCTGGACCGTCACCCCGAGCTGCTAAACGAGGTCAGGGCCGCCTGAGCAGCAAAGAAACGGCAGGCGCACCGAGCGGAATGAAAGGTCAGGTTGATCCATGGCATGGTTACGGCTCCATTCCATGGTCGCCAGAACGATCTGCATCCATGTCGCACACCCGGTCGAAGATGACGGTGCAAAGGTGCGAACAAACGGCTTTGACGGCTTGCCAGTCGTGCCAGCGAGGATTGAGGTTCTTGTATTCGCTGAGTTCAGTTTCTTCCAAGTCAAAGGGTAGCGCGTGGGCAAGTTGCACCTGCAATTGCTGCAGCGGCGATTCCCCGTTGTCCTGCTGGTAGAGCCGGTCGAACGGTTGCAGCGCACGGGCAACGTGCGCATCACCCATGTGATCGGCCAAGGCCACGAAGTCGAGGTAGTCCCGCGTGGCGTTGCGCTTGAGGATCAGCACGCCCTTGATGCGCAGAATCTCGCCCTCGGTTGGAACGGTGATTCGCGCACCGTGATAGTCCACCACTGCCGTTTCCAGCGGTTCGTCGCGGATAAGCTGTCGAACGCCGGTTTCGATGCCGTCGAGGCTGCCAAGGATTTGCACGGGGCGCTGCACGCGAGCCGTCTTCCAGCCAGCGACCGACTCAAGCTCGGCCAGCACTGCGTCGAAGCGATGGCGCAGGTCGGTCAGCACATGGTCGGCGTCGCGCGAGAAGCGATGCGCGGCATGGATGGCCGAGGCGGTACCCCCGACCAGCACGGCATCGGGCAGGATGCGCTGGAGCCGTGCGGCAGAAGACAAGACCAGCTCCCAGTCAGGCAGCGGCGCGATGTGCTTCGGCATAGTGCATCCAGAAGTGATGGCGCTGCGCGTAGGGGTCGGAGATGCGGGGCCGGCAAACGCGCGCCACTTTGTCGAGCAGGGCAGGGTCGGACAAAGCCGCCTGGCGCAGTTGCGCCCAATCGTTCCACCGACCGCGTGAGATCACGTCGTCGATGGCGGCGAGGGTGTAGCGTTGATGGTTGAGGTGGCGATGCAGCATGGCGAACCACACACTTTTATGATTTTGAACGGCAGCATCTTACGCGAACAGCGTGAAAAAAGCCGCACGCCATGCGATTATCTGTCCCATCCCGGGCGATTGCCTAGACCTGCGGCGCCAACGCGCGCGTCCAGCTTGGTTGTGCCGAGCGCTTGATGCGGCCCCAAGGTGGCTACGCAGGGTTGCGGCCTCAGGCCGTGCCGCCCACCGTCAGCCCGTCGATGCGCGGCGTCGGCTCACCCACCACGCCCACCCGCTGACTCTGGCACCACCCGCACCGCTGCCCCGGTGCCGCGCGCCGCGATCTGGCCGATGGCGTACACCGTTTCGCCTTGGGCGCGCAGCGTGGCGGCCACCGCATCGGCGGCGGCAGCAGCAACCACCAGCACCATGCCGATGCCGTTGTTGAAGGTGCGGTTCATCTCGAAATCGTCGATGCCGGCGCTGCGCTGCAGCCAGGCAAAGAGCTCGCTCTGCGGCCAGCTGCCCGACACCAGTTCGGCTGCGAGGTGATCGGGCAGCACGCGCGGAATGTTTTCCAGCAGGCCGCCGCCGGTGATGTGCGCCAGCGCCTTGATGCCGCCCGCTGGCGCATCGAATGGGTGCTGCGCCAGCGCCTGCAGCACGCTGCGCACGTAGATGCGCGTGGGCGCCATGATGGCTTGGCGCAGCGGCTGGCCGTCGAGGGTGGCGGGCAGCTTCGATGCCTCGCGTTCGAGGCACTTGCGCAGCAGCGAAAAGCCGTTGGAGTGCACGCCGCTGGAGGCCAGCCCCAGCACCACGTCGCCGCTGGCCACGGTCTGCCCGGTGAGGATGCGCGCTTTTTCCACCGCCCCGACGCAAAAGCCCGCCAGGTCGTACTCGCCCGGCGGGTACATGCCGGGCATTTCGGCGGTCTCACCCCCGATCAGGGCGCAGCCGGCCAGTTCGCAGCCGCGCGCAATGCCGCCCACCACCGCCGCAGCGGTATCGACATCGAGCTTGCCGCAGGCAAAGTAATCGAGGAAGAACAGCGGCTCGGCACCCTGCACCAGCACGTCGTTGACGCTCATGGCCACCAGGTCGATGCCCACCGTGTCGTGCAGCTGCCACTCGAAGGCCAGCTTGAGCTTGGTGCCCACGCCGTCGGTGCCCGACACCAGCACCGGCTCGCGGTAGCGCTTGGGCACTTCAAACAGCGCACCAAAGCCGCCGATGCCGGCCAGCACGCCTTCGCGCAGCGTCTTGCGCGCCAGCGGCTTGATGCGCTCGACCAGCGCGTCGCCGGCGTCGATGTCAACGCCAGCGTCTTTGTAGGAGAGGGGTGTCGTGGTCATGTGATGTGGGCACTATAGAATGTGTCGATTTTACTGGCCCGCCTTCCCACCTTGTCTGCCCCTTCGATGTTGCTCACCCCTGCGCAGTGGCGCGTGCTCACCTGGCTCGGCCTGGCCGTGGTGGCGTGGCTGCTGCTGGGCCTGCTGGCGCCGGTGCTGGCGCCCTTCATCGTCGCCGCCGTCATCGCCTACGCGCTGCACCCGGTGGTGGAGCGCTTGCACGCGCGCGGCCTGCCGCGCTGGGTGGGGGCGGGCATTTCGATTTTGCTGCTCATGGCGATCATGGCGGCGGTGCTGCTGCTGATCGTGCCCGTCATTACGCACCAGATCCCGCTGCTGCGCGAGCAGATTCCGCTGCTGCTGGAGCGCTTCAACGCCTGGGTGCAGCCCTTGGTGCAGGCGTATGAGCTGGACTTGGACCTGACCGTGGACGTGGCCGCCGTGCGCGAGCTGTTGCAGCGCCTGCTGGCGGGCCAGGAAGGGCAGTTGGTGGACTACGTGCTGTCGTCGCTGCGCATTGGCGGCTCGGTGCTGGTGGCGCTGCTGGGCTACCTGGTGCTGACGCCCATCGTGGCGTTTTACATGCTGTGCGACTGGGACTGGCTGGTGGCGCACAGCAAGCTGCTGGTGCCGCCGCGCTGGCGCGCCACGACGCAAAGCTTCCTCGACGAGACCGACCAGGTGCTGGGCCAGTACCTGCGCGGCCAGTTGCTGGTGATGAGCACCATGGCGCTGTTCTTCACCCTCGGGCTGATGCTGGTGGGGCTGGACCTGGCCTTGCCCATAGGCGTGTTTACCGGACTGGCCATGTTTGTGCCCTTCCTGGGCTATGGCGTGGGGCTGGTGCTGGCGCTGTTGGCGGCGCTGTTGCAGTTCCAGGAGCTGTGGCCGGTGCTGATGGTGGCGGCGGTGTACGCCGCCGGGCAGGTGTTCGAGAGCTTTTACCTGACGCCGCGCGTGCTGGGCGAGCGCATCGGGCTGCACCCGGTGGCGGTGATCTTTGCCCTGATGGCCTTTGGGCACCTGTTCGGCTTCGTCGGCGTGCTGATTGCGCTGCCGGTGAGCGCGGTGCTGGTGGTGGCGCTGCGCCGCCTGCAGGCGCTGTACCAAGGCAGCGCGCTCTACACCGACGGCATGGAGCGGGTGCCTGCGCCTGCCGCTGATTCTGCACCCGCCCCCGGGAACCCGCCCGCCTGAGCCACGATGCAGCAACTGGTGCTCGATCTGGGGCTGGCCGCGCCGCCCGCGCTCGACAATTTCCTCACCGACCTCGACGCCGAGCAGCCGGCCCTTGCGCACCTGCGCGAGCTGTTGGCGCAGCCGCAGTGCGCCAGCGTGCCCACTTTGCTCTGGGGGGCGCCCGGCACCGGCAAAACGCATCTGCTGCACGCGGTGCGGCTGGCGCTGCAGCAGCAGGGGCAGGCGGTGGGCTGGCTCGATGCCGGCTGCCGGGTGCTGCCCGATTTTGATCCGAGCTGGAGCGCCGTGCTGCTCGACGACTGCCAGCACTACGGCAGTGCGCAGCAGGCGCTGGCCTTCAACTGGTGCATCAACGCGCTCACGCCCACCGACGGCCGCCCGCGCTGGGTGCTGGCCGCCGCCGACCGGCCGCCGGCCGACCTCGATCTGCGCCCCGACCTGCGCACCCGGCTGGCGTGGGGCCATGTGTTCCAATTGCCGCTGTTGAGCGACGCCGAGCGCCGCCGCGTGCTGCGCCAGGCCGCCAGCGTGCGCGGGCTCTTGGTGCCGGACGAGCTGCTCGACTTCATGCTCAACCGCTTTGCGCGCGAGCTCGGCAGCCTGATGGCGCTGCTCGAGCGGCTCGACGGCTACGCGCTGCGCACCCAGCGCCCGCTCAGCATCCCCTTGCTCAAGGCCATGCTCGATGAGCACCGCTGAACCGGCCGGCCCCAGCCCCCGAACCACCCCCATTCAAGCCCACCACCAACGCACCACCCCATGAAGCTGGCCCTATTTGACCTCGACCACACTTTGCTGCCACTGGACTCCGACCACGCCTGGGGCCAGTTCACCACCCGCATCGGCTGGACCGACGCCGATACCTTCACGCGCCGCAACGACGAATTCTTTGCCCAGTACCAGGCCGGCGCGCTCGACATCCACGACTACGTGCGCTTCAGCACCGCCGCCGTGCGCGAGCGCGGCGCGCAGGCCGCTGCCGCCGCGCACCAGCAATACATGCGCGAAGTGATCGCGCCGCAGCTGCGGCCGGCCGCATTCGAACTGGTCGAGCGGCACCGCCGCGCCGGCGACGCGCTGCTCATCGTCACCGCCACCAACGAGTTCGTCACGCGCCCGATCGCGCACGCGTTCGGCATCGACGAGCTGCTGGCGGTCGAACTGGCGCGCGGCCCCGATGGCTGGTACAGTGGCGAGATCGCAGGCACGCCCTCGTTTCGCGAAGGCAAGGTGCAGCGCCTGGAGCAATGGCTGGCCGCGCGCGGCTTGGGCTGGGGCCAGGTGCACACCACCTTTTATTCCGACTCCCTCAACGACTTGCCCCTGCTCGAAAAAGCCGACGTGCCGGTGGCCACCAACCCTTCGGCCGGCTTGCGCACGCTGGCGCAACAACGCGGCTGGCCCATTCTCGACCTATTTGATACCGCACCGGCATGATCACCTCTTTTATCAACCGCTTGCTGGGCAAGGCGCCCAAGGCCAGCGCCACCCCCTTTGGCAAGCGCGAAGACGTGCCGGTGGCGGTGCACGGCATCGACCCCTCGCTGGTCGATGGCCGCGCGCTCGATGTGCTGCACACCCTCAAGCGCGCCGGCCACGAGGCCTACATCGTCGGCGGGGCGGTGCGCGATTTGCTGCTGGGCTTGCGCCCCAAGGATTTCGACGTCGCCACCAGCGCCACGCCGGAGCAGGTCAAGTCCTTGTTTCGCCGCGCCTTCATCATCGGGCGCCGCTTTCGCATCGTGCATGTGGTGTTTGGGCGCGGGCGCGAGCACGAGGTGATCGAGGTCTCGACCCTGCGCGCCTACCTCGACAGCGCCGACGCCGAGCAGATCAGCGGCAACGAGCGCAGCCAGAAGGCGGCGCTGGTCGGGGTCGGGCACGCCGTCGATGCCAGCGGCCGGGTGCTGCGCGACAACGTCTGGGGCACGCTGGAACAGGACGCGGCGCGGCGCGACTTCAGCGTCAACGCGCTCTACTACGACCCCGAGACCGAGGTGGTGGTGGATTTCCACCACGGCATCCGCGACGCCAAAAAACGCGTGCTGCGCCTGATCGGCGACCCGGTCACGCGCTACCGCGAAGACCCGGTGCGCATCATCCGCGCGGTGCGCTTTGCGGCCAAGCTCAGTGGCCTGGGGTTTCACTTCGACAGCAAGACCCGCGCCCCGTTGCGCCCCAGCCTGCCGCTGCTGGCCGAGGTGCCGCCCAGCCGCTTGTTCGACGAAATGCTCAAGCTGCTGCAAACCGGCCACGCCCTGGCGAGCCTCGAGCAGCTGCAGGCGCTCGGGCTGGGGCAGGGCATCTACCCCTTGCTCGACGTGGTGGTGGAGCGTGCCCAGGACCCCTTTGTGCGCGCCGCGCTGCAGGACACGGATCGGCGCGTGGCCGAAGAAAAATCGGTGGTGCCGAGCTTTTTGCTGGCCTGCGTGCTGTGGAGCGACGTGCGCGCAGGCTGGGAGCGGCGCCAGCAGGCCGGGAGCAGCCCCTTTGCGGCCCTGCAAGAGGCGGTGGATGAGGCCTTCGAGGCGCGCATCGGCGACGTCTCGGGACGCGGCAAGCTGGCGGCCGACATGCGCGAAATCTGGCTCATGCAGCCGCGTTTCGACAAGCGCAGCGGCCAGGCCCCGTTTGCCTTGGTCGAGCAGCCGCGCTTTCGCGCTGGTTTCGACTTTTTGCGCCTGCGCGCCCAAGTCGGCGAGCTCGACGAGGAGCTGTCGCACTGGTGGGAGACCTTCAGCCTGGCCAACGAAGCGGTGCGGCGCGACATGCTCGAAGCGCTGCGCCTCGAGCAGCAGCGCAGCCGCGCACCGACCAAGGGCTCGGGGCGCGCCAAAGCGCCCAGGGTGCCGCGCAGCACGGCAGACGAAGCACGACCCGAGCCCGACCCCAACCAGCCCGAGCTGGGCGCGGTCGAACCCGGCGCGGCCGTGGGCAGCGGTGCAGCCGATGCCGCCCCCGCACGCAAACGCCGGCGCCGGCGCAAACCGGCTGCGGCTGGGGGTGCCAGTGCCGGTGCCGGTGCCGGTGCCGAAAGAGGCGCTGACAGCGCACGCGCGGCCAACCCCGATGCCGCCTGAAGCGCTGCCCCAAAGTGCCCGATCAGCGCCTCATTTAAGCGCCCAAGTGCCGTGACCGACCTGCTGCACACCGCGGCGGCGCGCCCCCTGGTGTCGGCCTGGGTGGGTTTGGGCGCCAACCTGGGCGATGCCCGCGCCAGCGTGCTTGCCGCCATCGAGGCGCTGGGGCGTTTGCCGCGCACACGGCTGCAGCGCGCCTCGAGCCTGTACCGCAGCGCGCCGTGGCAGGCCGAAGGGGCCGATTTCATCAACGCCGTGGCCGAATTGCACACGCACCTGAGCGCCCCCGATTTGCTGCAGCAGCTGCAAGCGCTGGAGCAGGCCGCCGGCCGCGCGCGCCCCTACCGCAACGCGCCGCGCACGCTCGACCTCGATCTGCTGGCATACGGCGCGGCGCGCATCGAGTCGGCCTGGCTCACCCTGCCGCATCCGCGCCTGCACGAACGCGCCTTCGTGTTGTGGCCGCTGGCCGAAATCGCGCCCGAGCGCGTCAGCGCCGCCGCGCTGGCGCGGGTGGCCGGGCAGCGCATCGAAAGGCTGGGGTAGTCCCCCCTTCCTAGCCCCCCTTCGCCTGTGGGGGTGCCGCACAAAGCGGCTTGGCGGCTGTCTGGCTCCAGGATTGGCCTGGGTCTATCAGGGGTACAGGCGCTCGCGCACCCAGTCGCTGCCCTCGAGGCGGTAGCGCAGCCGGTCGTGCAGGCGGCTCGGGCGGCCCTGCCAGAACTCCCAGCGGTCGGGGCGCAGCCGGTAGCCGCCCCAGTGTGGCGGGCGCGGCGGGTGCAGCACAAACTGGGCTCCGTACTTGAGCGCCTGCGCCACCAGCGCCGCCCGGCTCGAGAGCACGCGGCTCTGCGCGCTGGCCCAAGCGCCGATGCGGTGCTCCAATGGCCGGCTCTGGTAGTAGGTGTCGCTCTCGGCGGCGCTGACGCGCTCCACGCGGCCCTCGATGCGCACCACGCGCTCGAGTTCGGTCCAATGAAACTGCAGCGCCGCCCACGGGTTGCCGGCCAGTTCCTGGCCTTTGCGGCTGTCGTAGTTGGTGTACCACACCAGGCCATCGGCGTCGTAGCCCTTGATCAGCACCACGCGCGTGCTCGGGCGCAGGTCGCTGCCCACGGTGGCCAGCGTCATGGCGTTGGGCTCGGGCAGTTCGCTGTTCAGGGCTTCCTGGAACCAGCGGCCAAACTGCTGCAGCGGGTCGGGGTGCGAGTCGTCCTCGCTCAGGGCGGCGCGTTCGTAGCTTTTGCGCAAGTCGGCGATGTTCATGGGCGCAAGTATGGCACGGTGGGCGGGCACTTAAAATCGAGCGCTTGCCGCCAAAACGCCAGCCCCATGACCCACACCGCCCCCCGGCCCCAAGCCCTCGACCTGCGCGCCCTGGCCGACAGCGCGCAGCCGCTGCACGGCGAGCTGGCGCTGGCCGATCTGCCGCGCTGGCGCGCCGACGCACCGGCTTGGCCCAGCCCGCTGGCACCGCTCACATGGCAGGCGCTGGCCCAGTGGCGCGCCAGCCCGGCGGCCGCGCCAACTGCGGGGCGCAGCGCCGCACCGCGCCAGTTGTGGCTGCAGCTGAGCTGGAGCGCCCAGGTGCCGCTGCACTGCCAGCGCTGCCTCGAGCCCTATCTGGAGCCGCTGCACGATGAGCGCTGGTTTCGCTTCGTGGCCGACGAGGCCAGCGCCCTGGCCGAAGACGAGGCCAGCGCCGAAGACCTGCTGGTCTGGCAGCCGCGTTTTGATCTGCTCGAGCTGATCGAGGACGAGCTGCTGCTGGCGCTGCCGCTGGTGCCCATGCACCCAGCCTGCCCGAGCACGCTGCCGGGTTATGCCGAAGCCACCGCCCCCGATGAGGATGAGCCGCCGCGGCCGAACCCATTCAAGGCACTGGCGCAACGCAAGCCTGGTGCAGACTCGGCGTTATAATGCAAGGTTTCGCACGTGGGCGACTGTAGGCATAGGCTGCTGCTGCCTGGGGTCGAAATCGCTGTGCATTGTCGCAAAATCGGGCAGGCTCCCAGGGCCACCCACTTTCATCCAGGAGCCGATCATGGCCGTTCAGCAAAACAAGAAATCGCCTTCCAAGCGCGGTATGCACCGCTCGCACAACGCCCTGAATGTGCCGGGCATGGCGATCGAGCCCAGCACGGGCGAGGTGCACCTGCGCCACCACGTCAGCCCCAACGGTTTTTACCGCGGCCGGCAGGTGCTCAAGAACAAGTCCGAGGCTTGATCCGGCCTGCGCCTGCCTGTGTTCCCTGCGCTTGATCCTGCGCCTCTGTCTGCGTCGGCCCACGTGCTCAAGCCAGCGCCTGACCACAGTCCAGCGCTGGGCTTGGGCTGGGCTTTGCCCGCATGCACTCGCCTGAGGGGCAACCGATCGTGATCACGCTGGCGGTCGATTGCATGGGCGGCGACCACGGCCCCGCCACCACCTTGGCGGGGTGTGCGGCCTTCCTGGCGCGCCACCCCGGCGCCCGTTTGCTGCTGGTCGGTCAGCCGCAGGCCTTGGCGCAACTGCCGGCGGCGCTCGATGCCAGCCGCTGCACCGTGGTGCCCGCCACCGAGGTGGTGGCCATGGACGACCCGGTCGAGGTGGCGCTGCGGCGCAAGCGCGATTCCTCGATGCGCGTGGCCATCGAACAGGTCAAGAGCGGGGCGGCGCAGGTGGCGGTCTCGGCGGGCAACACCGGCGCCCTGATGGCGATTGCGCGCTACCTGCTCAAAACGCTCGACGGCATCGACCGCCCGGCGATCGCCTCGCAGATGCCCAACGCCAAGGGCACGGCCACCACCGTGCTCGACCTGGGCGCCAACGTGGATTGCAGCGCCGAACACCTGCTGCAGTTTGCCCTCATGGGCTCGTCGCTGGTGGCGGCCAGCGGCAAGGCCGCGCCCACGGTGGGGCTGCTCAACATCGGCGAAGAGGTGATCAAGGGCAACGAGGTCATCAAGCAGGCCGGCGTGCTGCTGCGCCGCGCCGCCGAACACGGCGACCTCAATTTTTACGGCAACGTCGAGGGCAACGACCTGTTCAAGGGCACGGTCGATATCGTGGTCTGCGACGGCTTCGTGGGCAACGTGGTGCTCAAGGCCAGCGAGGGGCTGGCGAGCATGATCGGCGGTTTCGTGCGCGAGGAATTTTCGCGCAGCTGGTACAGCCAGCTGGCCGCTGCGCTGGCATGGCCGGTGCTGTCGTCGTTCAAGGAACGGGTCGATCACCGGCGCTACAACGGCGCGGCCTTGCTGGGCCTGCGCGGGCTGGTGTTCAAAAGCCACGGCTCGGCCGACGCCGTGGCGTTCGAGCAGGCCCTGCGGCGCGCCTATGAGGCCGCCGACAAACAATTGCTGCAGCGGGTGCAAGAGCGCATCGCTGCCGCCGCGCCGCTGGCGCCACTCAGTCCCGCCTAGTCCCGCAACCTTGCACAGCCCATGAGCCGCTACACCCGCATCACCGGCACCGGCAGCTACCTGCCGCCCAGGCGTTTGAGCAACGCCGATCTGGTGGCCGAACTGGCCGCGCGTGGCATCGAGAGCAGCGACGAATGGATCGTCGAGCGCACCGGCATCCGGGCGCGGCACTTTGTCGATGCGGGCAGCGAGGCCAGCGATCTGGCGCTGCAAGCCTGTTTGCAGGCGCTGCAGGCGGCGGGCCGCCAGGTGGCGGAGGTGGACCTGATCGTCGTCGCCACCTCCACGCCCGACATGGTGTTCCCTGCCACCGCCACGATCCTGCAGCGCAAGCTCAGCGAGCACGCGCAGGCCCAGGGCTTGGCGGGTGCCGCTGGCGGTGCGGCCTTTGATGTGCAGGCGGTGTGCAGCGGCTTCATCTATGCGCTTACGGTGGCCGACGCGCTCATCCGCACCGGCATCGCCCGCTGCGCGCTGGTGGTGGGCACCGAGGTGTTCTCGCGCCTGCTCGATTTCAACGACCGCGGCACCTGCGTGCTGTTTGGCGACGGCGCCGGGGCGGTGCTGCTCGAGGCCTGCACCCACGACGGCAGCGGGCCGGCGCTGCTGGCCAGCGATCTGCACGCCGACGGGCGCCACAGCGGCATTTTGTGCGTGCCCGGCAGCGTAGCCGGCGGCCAGCTGCGCGGCACGCCGCTGCTCCGAATGGACGGGCAGGCGGTGTTCAAGCTCGCCGTCGGGGTGCTGGAGGAGGCCGCCCGTGCGGTGCTGGCCAAGGCCGGGATCGAGGCCAGCGCGGTCGATTGGCTGATCCCGCACCAGGCCAACATCCGCATCATGCAGGGCACGGCGCGCAAGCTCAGGCTGGGCATGGACAAGGTGATCGTGACTGTGCACGAGCACGGCAACACCTCGGCCGCCTCGATCCCGCTGGCGCTGGATGACGGGGTGCGTTCGGGCCGGGTGCGTCCAGGGCAGCTGCTGCTGCTCGAAGGCGTGGGCGGTGGCTTCACCTGGGGCGCGGTGTTGTTGCGCTTCTGAAGGCCATGGCTCGTCCACCTGGGCGCGGCAGATGCTCGACCCCATCCACGGCCCACCCACAGCCCCCATTCCAGACCCATTGACCGCCCGACCGGGCCCCCAAGGAGCGCTAGATATGTCTGATTTTGCTTTCGTTTTCCCCGGCCAAGGGTCGCAGTCGGTGGGCATGCTCGACGCCTGGGGGTCGCACCCGGTGCTGGCCGACACCTTGCAAGAGGCCAGCGCCGCCTTGGGTGAGGATGTGGGGCAGCTGATCCAGCACGGCCCCAAAGAGGCGCTGGCGCTGACCACCAACACCCAGCCGGTGATGCTGGTGGCCGGCGTGGCGGCGTGGCGCATCTGGCGTGCCGAGGGTGGCGCGGCGCCGCTGGCGCTGGCCGGGCATTCGCTGGGCGAGTATGCGGCGCTGGTGGCCGCCGGGGTGCTCACGCTGGCCCAGGCGGCGCCGCTGGTGCGGCTGCGCGCCCAGGCCATGCAAGACGCCGTGCCGGTGGGCGCCGGCGCCATGGCCGCCATCCTGGGCTTGGGTGCCGTACAGGTGCGCGCCGGCTGCGAACAGGCCCAAGCCAGCTTTGGCCCCGACAGCGCCGAGGTGGTGCAGGCGGTCAACTTCAACGACCCGGCGCAAACCGTGATTGCCGGCAGCAAGGCAGCGGTGGAGCGCGCCTGCGAGATGCTCAAGGCCAGTGGCGCCAAGCGCGCGCTGCCCTTGCCGGTATCGGCCCCGTTCCATTCCAGTCTGATGCGCCCGGCGGCCGAGCGCCTGCGGCTGGCGCTGGAGCAGACCGCGTTCTTGCCGCCGCAGATTCCGGTGCTCAACAACATCGACGTGGCTTGCGAAACCGCGCCCGAGCGCATCCGCGACGCCCTGTACCGCCAGGCTTTTGGGCCGGTGCGCTGGGTCGAGTGCGTGCAAGCGCTCAAGGCGCGCGGCGTGCGCACGGTGGTCGAATGCGGCCCCGGCAAGGTGCTGGCCGGGCTGGTCAAGCGCATCGACCCCGAACTGGACAGCGCCGCACTCTACGACCCGGCTACACTGGCGGCGTTGCGCGCCCAATTGGGCCCAATCGGTTGAAAGGCAAGGCGGGCATGACAGCGCGCCCGAGCCCGGCGCGCGCACCCACCCCCATGCAGCGACACACCCCATGAGCGAAACCACCATCAGCCCCCCCGCCGCCACCGTGCCAGCGGCCACATCGAACGCCGCCCACAGCCACGGCAGCGCCCAGGTCGCCCTCGTCACCGGGGCCTCGCGCGGCATCGGCGCGGCGATCGCGCTCGAGCTGGCGCGCCGCGGCTACCGCGTCATCGGCAGCGCCACCAGCGACGACGGCGCCGCCAAAATCAGCCAGGCGCTGGCAGCGCACCCCGAATGCCGCGGCGTGCGGCTCGATGTCAACGACGCCGCCGCCGCCGAGGCCCTGATCGACGCCATCGTCAAAGAGCACGGCGCGCTGCACGTGCTGGTCAACAACGCCGGCATCACGCGCGACATGCTCGCCATGCGTCTCAAGGACGAAGACTGGGACGCGGTGCTCGACACCAACCTCAAGGCCGTGTTTCGCCTGAGCCGCGCCGTCATGCGCCCGATGATGAAGCAGCGCTGGGGCCGCATCGTCAACATCACCAGCGTGGTTGGGGCCAGCGGCAACGCCGGGCAGGCCAACTACGCCGCGTCCAAGGCCGGTGTCGCGGGCCTGACGCGCGCGCTGGCGCGCGAGCTTGGCAGCCGCCAGATCACGGTCAATTGCGTGGCGCCGGGCTTCATCGAAACCGACATGACCGCCGCCCTGAGCGAGGCCCAGCAGCAGGCGCTGCTGGGCCAGATTCCGCTCGGGCACCTGGGCAAGCCGGCCGACGTGGCGCAGGCCGTGGCCTTTCTGGCCAGCGCGCAGGCGGGCTACATCACCGGGCAGGAGCTGCACGTCAACGGCGGCATGCTGATGCCCTGATTTGGCCCCGCAGTCCACTTGCGCTAACATCGGCCCCCTAGACCCAGCGCATTGCGTGGCCGCTGCCCGTTGTTTAGTACCCTAAACCGCCCCGGCTAGAATGCCGGTCTTGCATTTCAACCACCCACAGAGGGAACTATGAGCGACATCGAAGCACGTGTGAAGAAAATCATCGCCGAACAACTCGGCGTGGAAGAGTCCCAGGTCACCAACGAAAAAGCCTTCGTGGCCGATCTGGGTGCCGACTCGCTCGACACCGTGGAACTGGTCATGGCCCTGGAAGACGAGTTCGGGATCGAGATCCCGGACGAAGACGCCGAAAAAATCACCACCGTTCAGCACGCCGTCGATTACGCGCTGGCGCATCAGAAAGGCTGAGTTGCCTATGAGCCGCCGTCGCGTCGTCGTGACCGGTCTGGGCTGCATCAGCCCCGTGGGCAACACGGTGCCCGAGGCGTGGGCCAGCGTGCTCGCAGGCCGCTCCGGCATCGGCCCCATCAGCAAGTTCGATGCTTCGGCCTTTGCCTGCCAAATTGCAGGTGAGGTGCGTGGCTTCGACCTCGAGTCCTACATCGGTGCCAAGGAAGCGCGCACCATGGACACCTTCATCCACTACGGCATCGCTGCCGCCGCGCAGGCCGTGGCCGACGCCGGCTTGCCCACCGGGGCCGAGCTGGATGAGGAACAAGCCTGCCGCATCGGCTGCGTGATCGGTTCGGGCATCGGCGGGCTGCCGCTGATCGAGCAGACGCACGCCGACCTGATGCAGCGCGGGCCGCGCCGCATTTCGCCCTTTTTCGTCCCGGCCTCGATCACCAACATGATCTCGGGCCATGTGTCGATGCGCTTTGGCTTCAAGGGCCCCAACCTCGCGGTGGTCACGGCCTGCACCACCGGCCTGCACTGCATCGGCGAGGCGGCGCGCAAGATCGAATACGGCGACGCCGACGTGGTGCTGGCCGGCGGCTCCGAGGCCACCGTGTCGCCGCTGGGCATCGGCGGCTTTGCCGCCATGCGCGCGCTCTCGACCCGCAACGACGACCCCACCGCTGCCTCGCGCCCCTGGGACCGGGGCCGCGACGGCTTCGTGCTCGGCGAAGGCGCCGGGGTGCTGGTGCTCGAAGCCTACGAGCACGCCTGCGCCCGTGGGGCCAGAATCTACGCCGAAGTGGCGGGCTACGGCATGAGCGCCGACGCCGGTCACATCACCGCCCCCAACCTGGACGGCCCGCGTCGCGCCATGTTGTCGGCGCTGCGCAACGCCGGCCTCAACCCCGACCAGGTGGACTACCTCAACGCCCACGGCACCTCCACGCCGCTGGGCGACATCAACGAGAGCAACGCCATCAAGGCGGCCTTGGGCGAGCACGCGCACCGGGTGCTGATCAGCTCGACCAAATCCATGACCGGGCACCTGCTCGGCGGCGCAGGCGGGGTCGAGAGCGTGTTCACGGTGCTGGCGCTGCACCACCAGGTGGCGCCCCCGACCATCAACCTGCACGAGCCCGACCCCGAGTGCGATCTCGATTACTGCGCCCACACGGCGCGCGAACACAAGCTCGAGGTGGCCCTGAAAAACAACTTCGGCTTCGGCGGCACCAACGGTTCGCTGGTGTTCAGGCGCCTCTGACCGGCCATCGTTCATGTCAAGCCTGACACGCTGCCGTCTGGTGCAGACGGCAGCAGCCGCATCTGCATCGGCCGCCGATCGCTCTGCTGCCGCTCCACCTGCCAGCGCGTCCGTCTGAAGCACCCCCGATCATGCATGGCCCGCCTGCGGTCTCTTACCCCACCGGGGCGCCCAAGGCCGAATACACGGCGTTGGCGGGGCTGGCACTGGCGTGGGCCGCAGGTCTGCTGCTTTGGCTGGCGCTGACCCCCGACCACGTGGCGCCGCCGGCCTGGTGGGCCAGCCTGGCCGGCGGGCTCGTGCTGCTGTTCTGGTGTCTGTGGCGCTTGCGCCTGCCGGTGCGGGGCGAACTGGTGTGGGAGCCTGCGCCGCCCGGTGCGCGCAACCGCAAACCCGGTGCGCGCGGACAGTGGCGCTGGTTCAGCCCTGCGTGGCGGCGCGGCCTGGAACTGACCGAGTTGCGCTGCCGGCTCGACCTGCAGGGCCTGCTGCTGCTGCACTGGCGCAGCGCCAGCGGCCTGCGCGGCTGGATCTGGGTCGAGCGCAGCCAAAACCCGGCCCAGTGGCAGGCGCTGCGCGCCGCCGTGCACGACCAGCGCCAACCCTGAGAGGCGGTGAGCTGCACAAACTTAGCAATGCGCTGGCGCTTGCGCGCACCTTGGGGTCAAACCAGGGCAGCGATCGGGTATATTGGCTCGCCCTGAACGATCACCATGACCGAACCCGACCCCTTGCCCGTCAACGCCGATCTGTTGCTGGTGCAGCGCACGCTGGCCGGGGATCAGCGCGCCTACGGTTTGTTGGTGACCAAATACCAGCGCCGCGTCGAGCGCCTGATCGGGCGCATGGTGCGCGACTCCGATCTGGTGCAGGACATCGCGCAAGAGACCTTCATTCGCGCCTATCGGGCGCTGGGCCAGTTTCGTGGCGAGGCCCAGTTTTACACCTGGCTGTATCGGATTGCGGTCAACACCGCCAAAAAACAGCTCATGGAGCTCAAGCGCGACCCGGTGGTGCTGATGAGTTCGCTGATGCGCAACGAAGACGATGAAACTTCCGCAGCGGAACTCGAACTAAATGGCCAAGTAGCCGATGCCGAAACGCCCGAATCGCTGCTGGCGAGCAAGGAAATCGCCCAAGCGGTGAACGACGCCATGGAGGGCCTGCCCAAAGAGTTGGGGCAGGCCATCGCCCTGCGCGAGATCGAAGGCCTCAGCTACGAGGAAATTGCCCAGGCGCTGGACTGCCCCATCGGCACGGTGCGCTCGCGCATTTTCCGCGCCCGCGAAGCCATTTCGGCGCGCATCAAGCCCATGCTGGAACGTCAGTCGGGCAAGCGCTGGTGAAGCGGTCAACCCTGAATGTGAAAGCGCAGTACCATGCAGACCATGCCCCGCTCCAACGCCCACGAGGCCGAGCGCCTCGCCCAAGCCCACGCCGTCCACCCGGCCGATCCGTGGGGCTACGGCACCCCAGCCGTGGCGGCAACCGATGCCGACCCGGTGCCTGCGCGCGAGTGGCTGTCGGCCCTGGTGGACGGCGAGTGTGCGCCCGAGCGCGTGGCACAGGCCCTTGGCGCGCCAGGGCGCAAGCCGCCGGGTCTGGGCGCCGACCGCGGTTCCGATCTCGATGCCGACCTGTGCGCCGACTGGTCGCTGCACCACTGGATCGGTGAAGCGCTGCGCGGCGAACCGGCGCACCCGCCTGCCAGCCCGGCTTTTGCCAACGCCGTGTTGGCCCGCCTGGCCGCCGAGCAGGCCCCGGCATGGAGCCCGGTTGCGGCGGCGCCCCAGCTGCCTGCGGCGCAGGTGCAGCCCGAAGCGCGCGTCCAGCCCGCCGCACCAGTGCCTGCCGGACTGCCCGCTGCCAACGACGCCGTGTTTCGCTGGAAAATGGTGGCCGGATTGGCTTCGGTGGCCTCGGTGGCGGCCCTGTCGTGGTCGTTGTTGCCGGGCGTGGCCACCCCGGACGCCGGCCAGCAATGGGCCCAATCCCCGCCGCCGCTGGTGGCAGCGGCCCCCGACGCGGCCGCACAGTCCACTGAGCTGCAGACCGTGGCCACCGCCCACGGTCTGGTCTGGCGCGACCCGCAGTTCGAGGCCCTGATGGCGGTGCACCGCCAGCACGGCAGCCTCAACGCCTTGCACGTGCCGGTGGGCTTCATGCGCAACGCCACCTACGATCGGCCCGCACACTGATGCCTATGCACCCCGCTTTTGGTTCTTGGGCTGCGGGACTCGTCCGCCGTACGGCTGGGCTGTTGATGGCCCTGGGTGCGTCTGCGGTGTACGCGCAAGGCGTGGCGCCTGCAGCGGCTCCAACCCCAAACACCCCTCCCGCCAGCAGCGCCAGCCTGGGCAGCGCCGCGCCGCAGCAATCCATCCTGCACTGGCTCGAGCGCCTGCACGTGGCCACGCGCAACCGCGCCTACATCGGCACGTTTGTGTTTTCCAACGGCACCGAAATCGCCTCGTCCAAAATCTGGCACGTGTGCGATGGGCGGCAACAGTTCGAACGCATCGAGACTTTGAGTGGCGCGCCGCGCATCACCATGCGGCGCAACGACGAAGTGGCGATTTTTTTCCCGGCCCAGAAACTGGTGCACAAGGATCGGCGCGACGCCCTGCGCCAGTTCCCCGATTGGCTGCGCCCGACCAACCCGCGCATCGACTCGTTTTACAGCGTGCGCGTGGTCGGCAGCGAGCGCGTGGCCGGGCTGGAAGCCACGGTGGTGGACTTCGTTGCCGCCGATGGGCTGCGCTTTGGCTACCGCGTCTGGTCTGAGCAGCGCACTGGCCTGATGCTCAAGATGCAAACCCGCTCCCCCCAAGGCCGAGTGCTGGAGCAGGTGGCGTTTACCGAGCTGCAGCTCGACGCGCCGGTGCGCCTCGAGTCGTTGGCGCGCCAGTTTGAGCAGACCAACGGCTACCGCATCGTGCATCCGGTGCAGCGCCCCAGCACGGCGCAAGAGCAGGGTTGGCGCTTGCGCCACGAGGTGCCCGGTTTTCAGCCCATGGTGTTCAATCTGCGACAGGATTCGCACGCAGCCCCGATTGCCCAGTGGGTTTTCTCTGACGGCCTGGCGTCGGTGTCGCTGTTCATCGAAACCTTCAATCCACAGCGGCATACGCGCGAAGCGGTGCGGGCCGAAGGCGCCACCCATTCGGTCACGCGCCGCGTGGCCGAGCACTGGGTGACGGCGATGGGCGAGGTGCCACCCGAGACGCTGTTGCTGCACATTCAGGCGCTCGAGCGGCTGCGTTGAGGCTTGAAGATCCGCTGCCCCGCCCCCACGTATCGGCGTCACACCGCCCTTGGCCGCATCTGGGCCAAAATCAGCCAGCCCTGAACGACGGAGTTGCACGCAACATGAAACCCATCACCCAAAGCACACGACGCTATCTTGCGGCCAGCGCGGCCGCGCTCGGTTTGGTGGCCGTGTTGTGGCTGGCGCAGTCGCAGACGGTGGAGGCGCAGCCTGGCGCGCCCGTTGCTGCGGTCGCCACCATCGGCAGCGCCAGCGGTCTGGTGCCTTCGGGCACCTTGGCGCAGGCCGTGCCCGCTCGCAGCCCTGCCGCCCTGGCCCCGGTCAGCGCCCCGGTAGAGGTGCGCGGCCTGCCCGATTTCACGGTGCTGGTCGATCTGGTCGGGCCGGCGGTGGTCAACATCCGCACCGTCGAGCGCGTGCGACGCGGCGGCTCGCCCGAAGACCAGATGCAGGAGTTCTTTCGCCGCTTTGGCATTCCGCTGCCGCCGGGCATGTCGCCGCGCGGTCCCCAAGGCCCGCAAGATGGGCCCGAGATCGAGCGCCCGCGTGGCGTCGGTTCGGGCTTCATCCTCACGCCCGACGGCTTCATCCTCACCAACGCGCACGTGGTCGAGGGCGCCAGCGAGGTGGTGGTGACGCTCAACGACGAGCGCGAATTCACCGCCCGCGTGGTCGGGGCCGACCGGCGCACCGACGTGGCGGTGGTGAAGATCGAGGCCACCCGGCTGCCCACGGTGCGCATCGGCGACGTCAACCGGCTGCGGGTGGGCGAGTGGGTCATGGCCATCGGTTCGCCCTTTGGGCTCGAGAACACCGTCACCGCCGGCATCGTCAGCGCCAAGCAGCGCGAAACCGGCGAGTTCCTGCCCTTCATCCAGACCGACGTGGCCATCAACCCCGGCAACTCGGGCGGGCCGCTGATCAACATGCGCGGCGAGGTGGTGGGGATCAACAGCATGATCTACACCCGCTCGGGCGGCTTTCAGGGCATCTCGTTTGCCATTCCGATCGACGAAGCGATGCTGGTGGCCGACCAGTTGCGCGCCACTGGCCGCGTCACGCGCGGGCGCATCGGGGTGGCGATCGGCGCCGTGGACCGTGAGACGGCCGAGACGTTGCGCCTGCCGCGCGCCACCGGGGCCTTGATCCGCGGCGTCGAAAACAACTCGCCGGCGGCGCGCGGCGGCATCGAACCCGGCGATGTGATTCTGAGTTTCGATGGCAAAGCGGTCGAGCGCTCGACCGACCTGCCGCGCATCGTGGCCGGCACGGCGCCAGGCACGCAGGTGCCGGTGCGGGTGTGGCGCCAAGGGGCCGAGCGCACCCTGACCGTGACCGTGGCGGCCTTCGAGGACGAACGCAGAGCCCGCGCCGGTGAGCGCGACGCCGAGCCGCCTGCTGCCACCCCGGCGGCGCAGCGCTTGGGCCTGCAGTTGCGCGAACCCACGGCGGCCGAGCGGCGCAGCCTGCGCATCGAAGGCGGGGTCTGGGTGGCGGCGGCCAGCGGCGCGGCGGCGCGGGCCGGTTTGCGGCCCGATGATGTGATCCTGGCGCTGGGCAACCGCCCGGTAGCCAGCGTGCGCGAGTTCGAGGCCGCCGCCGCTGCCGCGCCCCAGAACCGCCCCGTGCACGTGCTGGTGCGCCGTGGCGACTGGACTCAATACGCCATCATCCGGCCCTAACGTAAAATGGCGGGTTGACCTGCCCCTTCGATGCAGGCCTCGGGCGCGCCAGCCAGTGCGCGCCCGTTTTGTTTGCCCCTTTCATGAAGCACATCCGCAATTTTTCCATCATCGCCCACATCGACCACGGCAAGAGCACGCTGGCGGATCGGCTCATCGCCCGCTGCGGCGGCCTGAGCGAGCGCGAAATGAGCGCGCAGGTGCTGGATTCGATGGAGCTGGAAAAGGAGCGCGGCATCACCATCAAGGCGCAGACGGCGGCGCTGCACTACACCGCCCGCGACGGCCAGACCTACAACCTGAACCTGATCGACACCCCCGGCCACGTCGATTTCTCCTACGAAGTCAGCCGCTCGCTCAGCGCCTGCGAGGGCGCGCTGCTGGTGGTCGATGCCAGCCAAGGGGTGGAGGCGCAGACGGTGGCCAACTGCTACACCGCGCTCGAGCTCGGTGTGGAAGTGTTGCCGGTGCTCAACAAAATGGACCTGCCGCAGGCCGACCCGGACGCGGCGCGGCAAGAGATCGAGGACGTGATCGGCATCGACGCCACCGAGGCCATCCCCTGTTCGGCCAAGACCGGCATGGGCATCGACGAGATTCTGGAGCTGGTGGTGGCCAAGGTGCCGCCGCCGCGCGGCCAACCCGAGGCGGCCTTGCGCGCCATGATCATCGATTCGTGGTTCGACAACTACGTCGGCGTGGTGATGCTGGTGCGCGTGGTCGATGGCCGCCTGAACCGCGGCGACCGCATCAAGCTCATGGCCACGGGCGCGGTCTATGGCTGCGAGAAGCTGGGCGTGTTCACCCCCGCCAACCAGCCGCGCCAGGCGCTGTGCGCCGGCGAGGTGGGTTATGTGATCGCCGGCATCCGCGAGCTCAAGGCGGCCAAGGTGGGCGACACGCTCACCGCCATCAAGAGCAGCAGCGGCGCCAACCTGCAGCTGGCCACCGAGCCGCTGCCGGGCTTCAAAGAGGTGCAGCCGCAGGTCTTTGCCGGCCTGTACCCGAGCGAAGCCAGCGAATACGAGGAGCTGCGCGACGCGCTCGAAAAACTGCAGCTCAACGACGCCGCGCTGCACTACGAGCCCGAAGTCTCGCAGGCGCTGGGTTTTGGTTTCCGCTGCGGTTTTCTGGGCCTGCTGCACATGGAGATCGTGCAAGAGCGGCTCGAGCGCGAGTTCGACCAGGACCTGATCACCACCGCGCCCAGCGTGGTCTATCAGGTGCTGCGCGGCGACGGCGTGCTGCTGGAGATCGAGAACCCGGCCAAGATGCCCGAAGTCGGGCGCATCCAGGAGATCCGCGAGCCCATCGTCACCGTGCACCTGTACATGCCGCAAGAGTACGTGGGCGCGGTCATGACGCTGGCGAACCAGAAGCGCGGCGTGCAGCTCAACATGGCCTACCACGGCAAGCAGGTCATGCTCACCTACGAGCTGCCGCTGGGCGAGATCGTGCTCGACTTCTTCGATAAGCTCAAATCGGTCAGCCGCGGCTACGCCAGCATGGACTACGAGTTCAAGGAGTACCGCGCCTCGGACGTGGTCAAGGTGGACATCATGCTCAACGGCGACAAGGTCGATGCGCTGTCGATCATCGTGCACCGCAGCCAGTCGCAGTTTCGCGCCCGCGCGGTGGTGGCCAAGATGCGCGAGATCATCAGCCGCCAGCAGTTCGACGTCGCCATTCAGGCGGCCATCGGGGCCAACATCATCGCCCGCGAAACGGTGAAGGCGCTGCGCAAGAACGTGATCGCCAAGTGCTACGGGGGCGACATCTCGCGCAAGCGCAAGCTGCTCGAAAAACAGAAGGCAGGCAAGAAACGCATGAAACAGATCGGTTCGGTCGAGGTGCCGCAAGAGGCGTTTCTGGCCATTTTGCAGGTGGACGAATGAGTCGCGAATCGAGCATGGCCGCCCTCACCGGGGTGGTGCTGGCGGCCTTTGGCGGCTACGGGCTGGCCTGGTACCTGGGGCTGGTGCAGGGCAATTTTTCGCTGCTGCTGTTGCTGGCCACGGTGGTGACCGGGGTTTATTGGGTGGCCGAGCGCTGGCATTTCTTGCCCCAGCGCCGCGCCGCCGCGCAGCGCTTCGAGGCCGAGCACCAGCGCCGCATGGCCGAGTTTGAGCGTTTGGGCATCAAGGGCGACAACGTCGATGTGGAAGCGGCGCGGCACAAACTGCTGTTGCAGCCGTGGTGGCTGGACTGGACCGCCGGGCTGTTTCCGGTGATTCTGATCGTCTTTTTGCTGCGCTCGTTTCTGTTCGAGCCGTTCAAGATTCCCTCCGGCTCGATGCTGCCGACGCTGCACGTGGGCGACCTGATCCTGGTCAACAAATTCCACTACGGCCTGCGCCTGCCGGTGATCCACACCAAGGTCTGGGCCAACCAGGCCCCGGCGCGCGGCGACGTGATGGTGTTTCGCTTCCCGCCGCAGCCCAACCTCGATTACATCAAGCGCGTGGTGGCCGTGCCCGGCGACGAAGTGGCTTTCCTCGACAAGCGCCTGTCGATCAACGGCGTCGAGGTGCCGCGTGTGGCGCTGCCGCAGTTCTACGACCCGGAATCGATGCGCTACTCGCTGCAATACGCCGAAACCCTGGGCGGGCGGCGCTTCAACACCCTCAACGACGCCGACCGCCCCGCCTTCATCCCCGCGGTGGGCGATTTCCCGCACCGCGAACTGTGCCGCTACACCATCGAAGGCGTGACCTGCACCGTGCCGGACGGGCACTTCTTCGTGCTCGGCGACAACCGCGACAATTCGCTCGATTCGCGCTTCTGGGGCTTTGTGCCTGAGGCCAACATCGTCGGCAAAGCCTTTTTCGTCTGGATGAATTTTGGCGATTTGAGCCGCATCGGGCGCTTCGAATGAACCCAGGCGGCGGCGATTGATTAAGATGCGCTTTTTGCATCGCAATGGAGTCGGCTCATGAAGCGTCAGCAACGTGGGGTCAGTTTTCTGGGTATCGTCCTGATCGGTGTCGTGGTGGCGGCGCTGGCGGTTCTGACCGCGCGGGTGGTGCCCACGGTGGTCGAATACCAGTCGATTCAGCGCGCCGTGCAGCAAGCCGCGCAGGCCGGGCAAACCCCGGCGGAGGTGCGCACGGCCTTTGAGCGCGCGCGCGCGGTGGGCTATTTCGACGCCGTCACGGGCGCTGATCTGGTCATCACGCGCGCCAACGACCGGCTGCTGGTGGAGTTCGCCTACGACGAGGAAATCCACCTGTTTGGGCCGGCTTACCTGGTGCTCAAATACCGGGGAAGCAGCCACTGATGCCCGCCAACGACGCGCCCCCGGCGGCGCTGCTGGCGCTGCAAGAGCGCATCGGGCACCGCTTCACCGACCCCGCTTTGCTGCTGCGCGCCCTCACGCACCGCAGCTTTGCCGCCGAACACAACGAGCGCCTCGAGCTGCTGGGCGACTCGGTGCTCGGCTTGGCCGTCACCACCTTGCTCTACCAGCACCTATGCGGCCACGACGAGGGCGAGCTGTCGCGCACCCGCGCCAACCTGGTCAAGCAAGACACGCTGCACCGGCTGGCGCTGGCGCTGGGCTTGCCCGAGCTGCTGCGCCTGGGCGAGGGCGAGGCGCGCTCCGGTGGCCGCCAGCGGGCCTCGATTCTGGCCGACGCGCTGGAGGCGCTGCTGGGTGCGGTGTATCTGGACGCCGGTTTCGCCGCCGCCGAGGCGCTGGTGCGCCGCCTGTACGCCGACACCGACTTGCGCCCGGGCCAAGGCGCGCACGGCAAAGACGCCAAAACCGCCCTGCAAGAGTGGTTGCAGGGGCGCAAGATGCAGCTGCCGCGCTACACCGTGGCGGCCACGCGCGGCCAAGCGCACCTGCAGACCTTCGAGGTGCAGTGCCAGATCAACGAGACCGGCCAGAGCGCGCTCGGTCAGGGCAGCTCGCGCCGCGCCGCCGAGCAGGCCGCCGCCGCGCAGCTGCTGCATCAACTCCAACACGCCAGGCCATGAAAACCAGCAAGCCCCCAGCCGCCGCACCGCCCCAGAGCGCCGCAGAACTCGAGGCCATGCTGGCGCAGGCCTTGGGCAAACTGCCCAAGGCCGCAGTCGCGCCCGACCCGGCTGCCGCTCCAGCCAAGCCGCCGCCGGTGCCGGGCGCTGTGGCCGAGGAGGGTGTGGTAGGTGCTGCGGCCGACGCCATCGCAGCGGGTGCGAGCGCGGGTGTGGAGGCACCGCGCCGCTGCGGGCTGGTGGCCATCGTCGGGCGGCCCAATGTGGGCAAATCGACGCTGCTCAACGCGCTGGTGGGGCAAAAGGTGAGCATCACTTCGGCCAAGGCGCAGACCACGCGCCACCGCATCACCGGCGTGCTGACGCAAGGGGCGAGCCAGTTCGTGTTCGTCGACACCCCCGGCTTCCAGACCCGGCACGGCAACGCGCTCAACCGCAGCCTCAACAAAACCGTGCTCGGCACCGTGGCCGATGTCGATCTGATCGTGTTCGTGCTCGAGGCCGGGCGCTTTGGCCCCGCCGATGCGCAGGTGCTGGCGCTGCTGCCACCGCAGGTGCCCACGCTGCTGCTGGCCAACAAACTCGACGCCGTGGCCAACCGCGCCGACTTGGCGCCGTGGCTGTTGCAGTTGCAGCAGCGCCACCCCTTTGCCGAATACGTGCCGATGTCGGCCAAGAGCACACGCGACGTGCAGCGCCTGCTGGCGATCGTGGAAAAATACCTGCCGCAGCAAGACTGGCTGCACGACGCCGACGCCCTGACCGACCGCAGCGAGCGCTTCATGGCGGCCGAAATGGTGCGCGAAAAGCTCTTCAGGCTCACCGGCGACGAGCTGCCCTACACCAGCACGGTACTGATCGACCAGTTCGAGCAAGAGGGCACGCTGCGCCGCATCGCCGCCACCATCGTGGTCGAGCGCGAGGGCCACAAGGGCATGGTGATCGGCGAGGGCGGCGAAAAGCTCAAGCGCATCGGCAGCGAAGCGCGCCAGGAGCTGGAAAAACTCTGGGACTGCAAGGTGTTTTTGCAGCTGTGGGTCAAGGTGCGCTCGGGCTGGGCCGACAGCGAGGCCCGCGTGCGCTCCTTCGGTTACGAGTGAGCGCCGCCATGGCGCGCGCGGCAGCGGCCAAGGCCAGTCGGGTGCATGAAGAGCCGGCGTTCGTGTTGCACCGCCACGACTGGAGCGAGTCGAGCCTGATCCTGGAGGTATTCAGCCGCCACCACGGCCGCGTGGCGCTGGTGGCCAAGGGCGTGAAGCGCCCGACTTCGCAGTTTCGCTCGGTGCTGCTGGCGCTGTGGCCGCTGCGCCTGAGCTGGGGCGGCGCGACCGAGGTGCGCACCCTCAAGGCCGCACACTGGCCGGGCGGGCAGTTGCTGCCCCCCGGTGAGGCCTTGCTGGCGGGCTACTACCTCAACGAGTTGCTGCTCAAGCTGCTGGCGCGCGAAGACCCGCACCCGACGCTGTTCGACCACTACGCGCAGGCGCTGGCCCTGCTGGCCGCCGGCGCGCCGCAAGCGGGGGTGCTGCGCGCCTTCGAGCTGCTGCTGCTGGGCGAGCTGGGCTGGTTGCCGGCCTTGGACCACGACAGCGCCAGCCTGCAGCCGCTGCGGCCCCATGGGCGCTACCAGTTGCAGGCGCAGGGCGGCTTGCGCGAGGTGGCGCCGCCGGATGGGGAGGTGGCGCTGCCGGATGGGGCGGTGGACGAGGGCGGCCGTGCCTTGCCCGACACCGCCGCTGCCGCCGCCTGCAGCGCAGACCATTGGCTGGCGCTGCACGCGGCCTTGCAGGCCGAGGCGGTGTGGCCGGCGCTGCTGCCCCTGTGCCAGCAAGACCGCAGCGGGGCCTTGCGGCGCCAGTTGCGCGCCGCCTTGCACTACCATAGCGGGGTGCGCGAGTTCCAGACCCGGCGCTGGGCGCAGCAGGTGCAGCGCCTGGCGGGCCACCGGATGGCGCTGCCCGGATGAGCCCTGCACGATGCCCTGCCCAAACCCCATAGATTGCCCCATGCGCCCTGCTGTCAGCCCCCCGCCTTGTGCCTTGTCGGTCAACCTGAACAAGGTGGCGCTGCTGCGCAACAGCCGGCACCTGGGCCTCCCGAGCGTGCAACGCGCCGCGCTGGCCTGCCTGCAAGCCGGGGCGCACGGCATCACCGTGCACCCGCGGCCCGACGAGCGCCACATCCGCCGCCACGATGTGTTCGAGCTCGCCGAATTGCTGCAAGGCTGGCCGCAGCGCGAATACAACATCGAGGGCAACCCCTTTCACAACCTGCTCGACGTGGCGCGCGAGCTGCGCACGCGCGGCCTGCCGCTGCACCAGCTCACCTTCGTGCCCGACAGCGTCGGCCAGTACACCAGCGACCACGGCTGGAGCCTGCCGGCCGACGCCGAGCGGCTGCGCCCGGTGATCGCGCAGGCGCAGGCGCTGGGCGCGCGCGTGAGCCTGTTCATGGACGCCGAGCCCGAGCAGATGGCGGCAGCCCGCGCCCTCGGGGCCGACCGGGTCGAGCTCTACACCGAGCCCTACGCGGCGGCGCACACCGCGGCCTATGCCAAGGCCTATGCGGCGGCGTATTTGGCGCCGCACGCAGCCGCAGGCGCCGACTGCGCGCCCGCTGCCACGGCCAGCGCTGCGTTGCGCGCGCAACTGCAGCGCTACGCCGCTGCCGCCCAGGCCGCCCTGGATGCCGGGCTGGGCCTGAACGCCGGCCACGACCTGAACCGCGCCAACCTGAGCGAGTTTTTGCGCCAGGTGCCGGGCGTGCGCGAAGTCTCGATCGGCCACGCCCTGATCGCCGATGCGCTCGAGCTCGGCTACAGCGCCACGGTGCGCGGCTATCTGCGCTGCATCGAGGAGGCTGCGGCCAGCCCAGTCACCCCCCGGTCATGATCTACGGCATCGGCACCGACGTCTGCGACATCCGGCGCATCGGCGCCGCGCTGGCGCGCCACGGGCCGCGCTTTGCCCAGCGCGTGCTCGGGCCGCACGAGCTGCCCATCTGGCAGCAGCGCCACGCGCGCAGTCCTGGGCGCGGCCTGCGCTACCTGGCCACGCGCTTCAGCGCCAAAGAAGCCTTCAGCAAAGCCGTCGGCCTGGGGCTGCGCCTGCCCATGCGCTGGCGCGATTGCGAAATCCTGAACCTGCCCAGCGGCCAGCCCAGCGTGCGGCTGCACGGCGCCCTCAAAGACTGGTTTGCGGCGCGCGCCCTGTGCGCCCACGTGAGCTTGAGCGACGAAACCGACTATGCCACCAGCTTCGTGGTGGTGGAGCAAAACCCATGTCACACGCCCCCCTGATCATCGACGTCGCCGGCACCCGGCTGCACAAAACCGAGCGCCAGCGCCTGGCGCACCCGCTGGTGGGGGGCGTGATTCTGTTTGGCCGCAACTGGGAGAGCCGGGCCCAGCTCGCCAAGCTGTGCCGGCAGATCAAGAAAGTGCGCCCCGACCTGCTGATCTGCGTCGATCACGAAGGCGGGCGCGTGCAGCGCTTTCGCAGCGACGGCTTTACCCACCTGCCGCCCATGCGCGCGCTGGGCCAGATGTGGCTGGGTGAGGCGCCGCAGCGTGCCGCTGGGCAGGCTGCGCCCGGGGCCGCAGAGCGGCTGCCAGGGGCCACCGAGTTGCCCGGCGCCGCCGCGCTCGCCGCGTGCCGCGCCGCCACCGCTTGCGGCTACGTGCTGGCGGCCGAATTGCGTGCCTGCGGCGTCGATCTGAGCTTCACCCCGGTGCTGGACCTGGACCACGGGCGCAGCGCCGTCATCGGCGACCGGGCCTTGGGCGCCGATGCGCGCGTGGTGAGCGTGCTGGCGCAGGCGCTCATGCACGGCCTGCTGCAGGCGGGCATGCGCAACTGCGGCAAACACTTTCCCGGCCACGGCTACGTGGCGGCCGATTCGCACCACGAGATCCCGGTCGATGAGCGCAGCCTCGAGGCCATCCTCGTGGCCGACGCCGCGCCCTATGGCTGGTTGCAAGCCAGCCTGGATGCCGTCATGCCCGCGCACGTGGTCTATAGCCAAGTGGATGCGCGCCCGGCCGGGTTTTCGGCGCGCTGGATCGAGGGCATTTTGCGCCAGCAGCTGGGTTTTGGCGGCGCCGTGTTCAGCGACGACCTGAGCATGGCCGGGGCGCGCCGCCTCGATGGCCGCGAGATCGGCAGCACCGAGGCCGCGCTGGCCGCGCTGCAAGCCGGCTGCGACCTGGTGCTGCTGTGCAACCAGAGCGTGGTCGACGACGGCGCGCCGATCGACGAACTGATCGACGGCCTGAGCCGCGCCCAGATCGAAGGCTGCTGGCAGCCCAGCGCCCTGAGCGAGCAGCGCCGCCTCGAGCTGCTGCCCGCCGCGCCCGCGCCGCGGTGGGACGAGCTCATGGTGAGCCCGCGCTACATGCAGGCGCTCGAACGCCTGCCCTGAGCGCCGCCGCCGCCAGCAGCTTCAGGCCGGCAGCACCGCGTCGGCGCTCTGGCGCTGCAGCATGGCCAGCAGGTTGGCGACGGTGGGGCGCAGCTCGCGCCGGTCGCAGATGAGGTCGAGCGCGCCCTTGGCGAGCAGAAACTCGGCGCGCTGAAAGCCTTCGGGCAGCTTGACGCGCACCGTGTTTTCAATCACGCGCGGGCCGGCAAAGCCGATCAGCGCCTTGGGTTCGGCGATCACCACGTCGCCAACAAAGGCAAAGCCCGCGCTCACGCCGCCCATGGTCGGGTCGGTGAGCACGCTGATGTAGGGCAGCCCGCGCTTGGCCAGGCGCGTGAGCGCGGCGTTGGTTTTGGCCATTTGCAGCAGGCTGAGCAAGCCTTCCTGCATGCGCGCGCCGCCGGTGGCGGTGAAGCACACGAAGGGCACTTTTTGCTCGATCGCGGCCTCCACGCCGCGCACGAAGCGCTCGCCCACCACCGAGCCCATGGAGCCGCCCATGAAGTCGAACTCGAAGCAGGCCGCGACCAGGTCGATGCCCTGCACCGCACCGCCGATGACGATCAGGGCGTCGGTCTCGCCGGTGTTCTCCAGCGCCTCCTTGAGCCGCTCGGGGTATTTGCGGCTGTCCTTGAACTTGAGCGCATCCACGGGCAGCACCTCTTGCCCGATTTCGTAGCGGCCTTCGGCATCCAGAAAGGCGTTGAGGCGCGCGCGCGCGCCGATGCGGTGGTGGTGCGCGCAGTGCGGGCAGACATTGAGGTTTTTCTCGAGGTCGCTTTTGTAGAGCACGGCCTCGCAGCTGGGGCACTTGAGCCACAGCCCCTCGGGCATGCTGCGGCGCTCGGCGGGGTCGGCGCGCTGGATTTTGGGCGGGAGCAGTTTTTCGAGCCAGGACATGCGGGCTTTCCTTGCGGATCTTGGGGGCTGCGACGGCGCTGATTATCCCCGATTGCCCGCAGGCGCCAGCGCCACCGGGCCGCCAGCCCCGCCAGCCCCGCCGCCCGCCACGCCGCCGCCCTCGAGCCCGTCGAGCGCCTGCCGCAGCTCAGCCATGAAGGCGCAGGCCACGGTCCCAGCCTGTTCGGGGGGGGCGCTGTCGAGCAGTTGGATCAGCCGGGTGCCGATCACCACGGCGTCGGCGCTGCGGCCCACGGCGCAGGCGCTGGCGGCGTCGCGGATGCCAAAGCCCACGCCCACCGGAATGCGCACGTGCCGGCGTATGCGCGGCAGCATCGCCTCGACGGCGGCGGTGTCCAGGTGCCCGGCCCCGGTCACGCCCTTGAGCGACACGTAATAGACGTAGCCGCTGGCCACGCGCCCGACTTCGGCCATGCGCGCCTCGCTGCTGGTGGGGGCGAGCAAAAAGATCAGATCCAGCCCCTGCGCCTTCAGGGCGGTGGCAAAAGCCTGGCACTCCTCGGGCGGGTAATCGACGATCAGCACGCCATCGACGCCAGCGGCGGCGGCGTCGCGCGCAAAGGCGCCGGCGCCGTGCTTGAGTTCGTAGCGCTCCACCGGGTTGGCGTAGCCCATCAGCACCACGGGCGTGAGGCGGTCGTGGGCGCGAAAGGCGCGCACCATCTCCAGCACCTGCAGCAGCCCGACGCCGGCGCGCAGCGCCCGTTCGCCGGCTTGCTGGATCACCGGGCCGTCGGCCATCGGGTCCGAGAACGGCACGCCGAGCTCGATGATGTCGGCCCCGCCCTGCACCAGCGCCTGCATCAGGGCGGGCGTGATGTCGGCCTGCGGGAAGCCCGCCGTCACGTAGGGGATCAGGGCTTTGCGGCGCTGGCCCTGCAGGCGGCGGAAGGTGGCTTCGATGCGGCTCATGCGTGCACCCCTGCGAGGTCGGATACGGTGCCGAGGTCTTTGTCGCCGCGGCCCGAGAGGTTGACGAGGATCGATTGATCGGGGCGCAGGGTGGGGGCGAGCTCGAAGGCGTAGGCCAGCGCGTGGCTGGATTCGAGCGCCGGGATGATGCCCTCGTGGCGGCACAGGCGGTGAAAGGCGGCCAGCGCCTGTGCGTCGGTGATGCCCACGTAGCTGGCGCGGCCGCTGTCTTTGAGCCAGGCGTGCTCGGGGCCGACGCCGGGGTAGTCCAGCCCGGCGCTGACGCTGTGGGTCTCGATGATCTGGCCGTCTTCGTCTTGCAGCACGTAGCTGCGGTTGCCGTGCAGCACGCCGGGCAGCCCCTTTTGCAGCGAGGCGGCGTGGCGGCCGCTCTCGAGCCCTTCACCGGCGGCCTCGACGCCGATCAGGCGCGTGTGCGGGTGGTCGATGTAGGGGTGGAAAATCCCGATCGCGTTGCTGCCGCCGCCCACGCAGGCCAGCACCACGTCGGGTTGCAATTCGGCGCCGTTGCCCGGCAGGCCGAGCTCGCGCAGCAGGGTGGGCATCTGCTGCAGGCATTCTTCGCCGATCACGCACTGGAAATCGCGCACCATCATCGGGTAGGGGTGCGGCCCGGCCACGGTGCCGATGAGGTAGAAGGTGTGCTCGACGTTCGTGACCCAGTCGCGCATGGCTTCGTTGAGCGCGTCTTTGAGGGTCTGGCTGCCCGACGTCACCGGCACCACGGTGGCGCCCAGCAGCTTCATGCGATAGACGTTGGGCAGCTGGCGCTTGAGGTCTTCGGCGCCCATATAAATCACGCACTCGAGCCCGTAGCGGGCGCAGATGGTGGCGGTGGCCACGCCGTGCTGGCCGGCGCCGGTCTCGGCGATGATGCGCGCTTTGCCCATGCGCCGCGCCAGCATGGCTTGGCCGATGACGTTGTTGATTTTGTGCGCGCCGGTGTGGTTGAGGTCTTCGCGCTTGAGGAAGATCTGCGCCCCGCCCAGCTCGCGGCTGGTGCGCGCCGCGTGGTAGATGGGTGAGGGCCGGCCGACGAAGTGCGCCAGTTCGTAGCGGAATTCGCGCTGGAACTCGGGATCGTGCTGGGTGCGGGCGTAGGCCTCGCGCAACTCGGACAGGGCGTGGGTGAGGGTTTCGCTGACAAAGCTGCCGCCGTAGGGGCCGAAGTGACCGCTGGCGTCGGGTTGCTGGTAGGGGGGGCTGCTGGTGGGTGCTAGGGCAGTTGCGGTGGCGGTGGACATGACGGTGGGGATGTGAGGGGCTGGGGTGCGGCAAGGGCCGTATCGGCCAAGCGCACAGCGGCGACGAAGCGGGCGATCAAATCGGGGCACTTGATGCCGCGCCCGGCCTCGACGCCGGAGCTCACATCAACCGCCCACGGGCGCAGCAGGCGCACGCCATCGGCCACGTTTGCAGGCGTGAGTCCACCAGACAAAACGAGGCGAGAGCTGGCGTTTAGTGCGGGGTGTGACCAATCGAATGCCGTCCAGTCAAAAGAATGCCCGGCGCCGCCGTAGCCCGGCACTTGGGCGTCGAGCAACAGCGCTTGTGCGCCAGCGTGTTGTTCGGCGTATTCTAGAAGATCGAAGCGCGCCGCGTCGGCGCTCAGCGGGATGCGCGCTGCGCGCAGATAGGGCCGGCCTTGGGCCAGCGCCTGGCATTGGGCGGGCGATTCGTCGCCATGAAACTGCAGCAGCGCGTGGGGCACCTCTGCCAAACCGGCCTGCACCTCGGCGGCGCTGGGGTTGACGTAGAGCAGCACCGGCGTGATAAAGGGCGGCAGCAGCCGCGCCAGCGCGCCCGCCTGCGCCGGCGTGAGCGCGCGCGCGCTGGGCGGGTAGAGCACGAAGCCCACGGCGTCGGCCCCGGCGGCGGCGGCGCAGTGCAGGTCAGACGGGCGGGTGAGGCCACAGATTTTGATGCGGGTGCGGTGTGGCATGGGACGGGCGCTATCTGCGGGGGTGGCAAAGGTGGGAGCAAAGATGGGAGCAAAGATGGGAGCAGGCGGGGATGCAAGCGACAACTAGGGGCTTTGGGGCAACCAGTCCAGCCCCGGCACCCGGTCTGGCAGGCCCCAGTGCGGCGCATAGACCGGGCCCAGAAAATACAGCCCGTCGGGGGCGAAGGTGGGCGCAGCGACGGCGCGGCTGCGCGCCGCCAGCACGTCCGCGATCCAGTCGGGCGCGTGCAAACCCTGGCCCACGGCCAGCAGGCAGCCCATGAGGTTGCGCACCATGTGGTGCAAAAAGGCGTCGGCCTCGAACTCGAAGCGCCAGTAGGCGCCGTGGCGCGAAATATCGAGCCGGCGCAGGTGCTTGACGGGCGAGAGCGCCTGGCAGCTGGAGGCGCGAAAGCTCGTGAAGTCGTGTCGGCCCAGCAGGTGCGCCGCCCCCGCCTGCAGGTCGGGCAACGACAGTGGCCGAAACACCCAGCCGGCGCGGCCGTGTTCTAGGCTCGGGCGCACGGCCGATTCGAGCAGCACATAGACGTAACGCCGCGCCAGCGCACTGGCGCGGGCGTGAAAGGTGGCCGGCACCACCTGCGCCCACTGGATGGCGATGTCGGGCGGCAGGTAGCGGTTGCAGCCGCGCACCCAGGCGTGCAGCGGGCGCTCGATCGGGGTGTCGAAGTGCACCACCTGCATCAGGGCGTGCACGCCGGCGTCGGTGCGCCCGGCGCACAGGGTGCTCACGGCCGGGGCGGCGGTGAAGGTCGCCAGCGCCGCCTGCAAGTGGTCTTGCACCGTTTGGCCGCTGGCTTGGCTCTGCCAGCCCTGGTAGGCGCTACCCGAGTAACTGAGTCCGAGCGCGAGGCGCAAAGGTGTGGGCTTTCTGCGGTGGGTGCGGGGGCTTAGGGGAGCTTTGGGGAGCTTTGGGGAGCTTGAGGGACTTAGCCCAGCTGCGCCAAGAAGGCCCGGGCCCGCTCTTTGAGCGCGCCGGTGGCCTCGGACTCGACCTCCAGCGCCAGCGAGCGCGCGCCGTCGGTGTCGCCGATGGCGTCGAACTCTTGCGCCAGCGACAGCTTGGTCTCGAGCGGGTCGGCCCCCGAGGGTTCGGCGTCCAGCTCGAGGTCCAGCGACAGCTCTTGCACGCTGCTGGGCAAGGCGGTTGCGGCGTTGGCCGCAGCAGGCGGGGTGGCCGGCGGCTTCTGGGTGGCGGGTGCGGTGTCGAGGTCGAGGTCGAGGTCGAAGTCGATGTCGAGCGCAGGGGCAGCCGCAACCGGCGCAGCTTGCGTGGCTGGCGCAGCGGTGGCGGGTGGGGATGCCGCTGCAGGGGTTTGTTCGAAGTCGAAATCAAAAGCCAGGTCGGTGGCTGGGGTGGTGGGCTTGCGGGTGCCGGTGAGCAGGGCCTCGAGTTCCTCGTCGGCGGCGGTTTGCCGCGAGGCGGGGCCCGGGCTGGTCGCCGGGCCGGAGCGGGATGCCGGCCCCGAGACCGAGTCTGCAAACCCCAAGTCGAAATCGGGGGCTGCTGCTGCCGGGTGGTCTGCGTTCGATGCGGCGTCGGTTGCAGGGGCGCTGCTCGAAGGGGGGCTGCTCGAAGGGGTGCTGCTTGGCACCAGTTGGTACAAGGGGTTGTCGGGGTCGAGCAACTGGCCGGCCTCGCGCGCCTGCTCCCACGCATCGCCAGTGCCGCCGCTCACCTGGTGCAGGGTCTGGGCGGCGGCGTGGAAGGCGGGCAGGTCGCGCCGTTGACCGTAAATTTCGAGCAGCTTGAGGTGCGCGGGCAGGCGCTCGGGGTGCAGGCGGATGGCTTCGAGCAAAATGTCTTCGGCCTGCTTCTCGCGGCCATAAGCCAGGTACACCTCGGCTTCGGCCACGGCATCGACGTCGCCACCGGCATCGAGCTGGCTGGGCGAATACATCATCGAGGTCGCTGGCGCATCGGCGGGTGCATCGGCCAGCGCACCGCTCGCCGGCTCCGATTGCGGGTCGTCCCGGTCGGCCAGGGCGGTTTGAGCTTGCTGTCGGCGGCTGCGGATGCGCGCGGCCAGCAGCCCCAGCAACAGCAAGGCTGCGGCACCGCCCGCTGCGGGCAGCGCCAAGGGGTGGGTGGTGAGGGTCTGAAGCAAACCGGGTGCAGCCACGTCGGCCGGTGGGGGCGCTGGCGGGGCCGCAGGGGCTGGAGGGTCGGCCGCCGGGGCCGCTGGAACAGGCGCTGCCGCCAGTGCCGGGGCCTCGAGGGCCGGTGCGGCCGGTGCGGGTGCTTGCGCGGTTGCGGCCGCCGCTGGCGTGGCGTCGGCGGGGGCCGGGGTTGCTGGGGCCGGCACAGGCGCCGCTGCAGGCGCTTGCGCAGCCTGGCGCAGGCGCTCGAGCTCTTGCAGGTTGCGCTCGACTTCGGTGATTTGCTGCTGCGTGGCCTGCTGCTGCCGCGCTTGGGCCAACTGGTCGAGCGCGGCCCCGGGCAAGGCGCCGCGCTCGAGCGTCAGGCGGTCTTGTGCGGTGGCAGCGGGGCGTGGGTCGGTGACTTCGGCCTGCACCGCACCGGCCGCAGCGCGGGTGGCTTCGGGTGCCGCTTGGGCCGGGGCCAATGCGGCCAGCCGACGCCGGAATTCGTTGAAATCGCGGCTGTGGGCTTGCACGATGCGGCGTGCCTCTCGGGCGGGGGTGGCGCTGGCCGCTTCGGCGCTGGGCAGGTCGAGCACCGCGCCAGCGCGCAGCCGGTTGACATTGTCGCCGATGAACGCTTGTGGGTTGGCGCGCAGCAGCGCCACCAACATCTGATCGAGCGACACCCCGCCGGGCAGGTGCGCCTGCGCGATGCGGCCGGCGGTATCGCCACGCCGCACGGTGATCGACGCAGGGGTGGGGTCGGCGGCAGGGGCTTGGGCGCGGGGTCGCGCGGGGGCGGCGACCGCCGGGGCGGCCGGGGGCAGTGGCACGGCCGGACGCACCTCGGTCACCGATGGCGCAGGCGGTGCTGTCGGGGCCGCAGCAGGAGCGGCAGGAGGGGGCACGAGCGCCACCGGTGGCAGCGGTTCCGGCGCCAGCGCCGGGCGCAAATTGGGCGGATCGAACAACAGGGTGTAGCCACGCAGCAACTGCCCATTGGCCCAGTTGGCCTGCACCAGCAAATCGAGGAAGGGTTCGTTGATGGCGGCGCTGCTGCTCAGGCGTAAGACACTGCGGCCGTCGGGCAGCGTGACCAGTTGAAACCGCACATCGGCCAAGGCTGGGTTGAAGTTCAGGTTGAGCGCCTGAAAGCGCTCGGGCGCCGCCACGCTGGCTTGCAAAGTGGCCGCGTCTTGGGCGCTGAGCTGGGGCAAGTCGATCTCGGCGCGCAGCGGCTCGCCCAGTTGCGATTGCACCGTCACCCCTCCCAGCGCCACGGCCCAGGCCTGGCTGGTCGGCACCGCCAAGGCCGCCACCAAGGCCGCCGCGCTCGCCACCGAGCGCCAGCGCAGCCGATGGGGTGGCGCAGGGGGGTTGTCGGTGGCCAGGGCGGCAGGTCCCGGGGGGTGCATTTCTGAAGGGCGATTCGGCACAGACACCTCTGTCATTTTCAAAGCTGTTCGACCATAACATCAAGCGCTTGCATACACAAGCTCAGAAGCAACCCGAAGCAAATCTGGAGCCCAAATGGCATCAAGGCCGGGGGTTGGCGTTGCACTGGTGCAACAGATTGGATATTCCCCTTGCCGCCATGCCCTTAAGCCACCAGCAGAATGCGCAGCATGCGCCGCAGCGGCTCGGCCGCGCCCCACAGCAACTGGTCGCCGATCACGAATGCCGACAGGTACTGCGGCCCCATGTTGAGCTTGCGCACCCGGCCCACGCCCACCTGCAGGCCGCCGGTGATGGCCGCCGGCGTGAGCTCGGCGACGCTGGCCGGGCGCTCGTTGGGTACCCATTTGACCCAGGGGTTGCCGCCTCGGATCAGGGCTTCGATTTCGGCCAGCGGCAGGTCGTGCGTGAGCTTGAGCGTGAGCGCCAGGCTGTGGCAGCGCATGGCGCCGATGCGCACGCACAGGCCATCGACCGGGATGGCCTGGGTCGTGCCCAGGATTTTGTTGACCTCGGCCTGCCCTTTCCATTCTTCTTTGGACTGGCCGTTGTCGAGCTGCGCGTCGATCCACGGGATCAGGCCGCCGGCCAGCGGGGCGCCGAAGTAGGCGCGCGGCACCTCGGTGCGGATGGCGTGCGCCACTTTGCGGTCGATGTCCAGAATGGCGCTGGCCGGGTTGGCCAGATCGGCGGCCACGGCGGCGTGACACACGCCCATGCCTTGCAGCAGTTCGCGCATGTGGTTGGCACCGCCGCCCGATGCCGCTTGGTAGGTCATGGAGCTGACCCACTCCACCAGGCCGGCGCGGAACAGGCCGCACAGGCCCATGAGCAAAATCGAGTTGGTGCAGTTGCCGCCGATCCAGTCGCGCCCGCCCGCAGCCAGGCGCTGGCGGATCAGGCCCTCGTTGACCGGGTCGAGCACGATCACGGCCTCGGGTTCCATGCGCAGCGCCGAGGCGGCGTCGATCCAGTGCCCGCGCCAGCCGCTGGCGCGCAGCTGCGGGTACACGGCTTTGGTGTAGTCGCCGCCCTGGCAGGTGAGGACGATGTCGCAGCGCGCCAGGGCGGCCAGGTCGTTGGCGTCTTGCAGCGTGCGCTGGCTTTGGGCCTGCGCCGGGGCAGCGCCGCCGGCGTTGGAGGTGGAAAAGAACACCGGGTCGATGAGCGCGAAGTCGCCTTCGGCGGTCATGCGATCCATCAACACCGAGCCAACCATGCCGCGCCAGCCCACCAGACCTACCAACTTGCTCATGACGAACGCCCTTTCAGGTTACAGAAATACGGATCCAGACCCCGGGTACCGTCCTGCCCGGCTCGTCTGGCCGGGTGGGGGCGCGCGACGAACCGGGCTGGGGTCTAGCCGGTCGTGGTTTTGACGATTGCGCGCGCCCACACCCGCGCCGGGGTGGCGATGGCGTGGCTCGAGGTGAACGATTGGGCGGCAAACATGGTCGTACATTCTAGCCGATGGCGCCCGGTGCGTTGCTCTGCTGCGCACGCGGGTTTTGAGGGCCTTTTTCGTCTGGAGCAAAGCTGCCATGGGGTACCAAATCGCGGCCGAGGCGGTCATGAGCCTGCACCTGCTCTACATCGTCTTTTCGGTGTTCGGGGCCGTGCTGGCGCTGTGGTGGCGCTGGGTGCCGTGGCTGCAGCTGCCGTGCGCGGCTTGGGCGTTTTTTGTCATGATCGCCGGGGCGCCGTGCCCGCTCACCGACATCGAAAACCATTTCCGGCTCCAGGCCGGCCAGGCCGGCATGGCCCCGGGCGGCTTCATCGAGCACTACTTGCTGGCCGTGATCTACCCCGCAGGCCTGACGCGCGAGCTGCAATACCTGCTCGGGGCGCTGGTGCTGGGGTTCAACGGCGTGATTTATGCGTGGGTCTGGAGGCGCTGGCGCCGCCGGCCCCCGGGGGGTGCAATTAGGGCGTAGCGCCGCCGCTGGGCGGCTGGGAGGCGGCACCGGCGCCCGTGGGCGCGACCACTGGCGCGGGCGGCTCGCCCGGCCAAGTGCGCGTGATGCGTTGAAAAAACATGCTGTTTGGAAACTTCAGGGTCGAGCCCGGGCCGTCGGCGCTGTGTTCCTGCACCGTGGTGTAGATCAGATTGATGTCGATCACTTGGCCCCTGAGCCCAGCGGTTTGGCCGTTTTCCACGACTTCGATGTGGTCGTGCAAGCGCACGATGCCGGTAACAAAGATCAAAAAACTGCAAAAAATGTTGGACAGCACGCTCCAGGCGGCAAAAAAGGCCACCGCCGCCACGGCCGCAAAGCCGGTGAACGCGGTCCAGAGCACGGTGGCCGAAACCCCCAGGCGGTCGAGCACCAGCAACATGGCGGCACCGTAGATCACGATCTTGCCCGCGAGCAAGGCGACAAACGTAAACTCGGGTGGCAGCCCATGGCGCGTGCTGGTACTCCGCACCAAGCGCCCAAACAGGGCGCGCAGCAGCCACGCACCCACGATGAGCAGGGTGATCTGCGCACCGAGCACGATGCTGGGCACCCAAGGGTACAGCCACTGCGGCAGCATTTGCATAGAGACTAACACCGGTGGAGCTGGCTGGAATTAGGGAGCTTGGATCAGCCCAGCGCCGCCCGCACCGCCGCGCCCATCTGCGCCGTGCCGACGCGGGTGCAGCCGGGGGCCATCAGGTCGGGCGTGCGCAGGCCTTGCTCGAGCACGGTTTGCACCGCAGCCTCGATGCGCGCCGCAGCCTCGGGCTGGCCGAGCGAGAAGCGCAGCATCATGGCCGCGCTCAAAATCGTGGCCAACGGGTTGGCCACGCCTTGGCCGGCGATGTCGGGCGCGCTGCCGTGGCTGGGCTCGTACAGGCCCTGGCCGCGCTCGTTCAGGCTGGCCGAAGGCAACATGCCGATCGAGCCGGTGAGCATCGAGGCTTCGTCGGACAAAATGTCGCCAAACATGTTGCCGGTGACGATCACGTCAAAAGCCTTGGGGCGCTTGACCAACTGCATCGCGGCGTTGTCCACGTACATGTGCTCCAGCGCCACGTCGGGGTAGTCGGCGTGCACGGCGCTGACCACGTCCTTCCAGAACTGGAAGGTCTCGAGCACGTTGGCCTTGTCCACGCTGGTGACCTTTTGGTTGCGCTGGCGCGCGGCCTTGAAGGCCACGTGGGCGATGCGCTCGATCTCGGGCCGGCTGTAGCGCATGGTGTCGAAGGCTTCTTCGCTGCCGGCAAAGGGGCCGTCGGGGGCGCTGCGGCGGCCGCGCGGCTGGCCGAAGTAGATGTCGCCGGTGAGCTCGCGGATGATCAGGATGTCGAGCCCGGCGACCAGCTCGGGCTTGAGGCTGGAGGCCGCCACCAACTGCGGGTAGCAGATGGCAGGGCGGAAGTTGGCAAACAGCCCCAGGTGCTTGCGCAGCCCCAGAATGGCCTGCTCGGGCCGCAGGTGGCGCTCGAGCCGGTCGTATTTCCAGTCGCCCACGGCGCCGAACAACACCGCGTCGGCCTGCTGCGCCAGCTTGAGCGTGGCCTCGGGCAGCGGGTGGCCGTGCGCCTCGTAGGCGGCACCGCCCACGGCGGCGTGCTCGAACTCGAACGGCAAACCCAGCGCCTGCAACACGCTGAGCGCTTGGGCGACGATTTCGGTGCCGATGCCGTCACCGGGGAGGACTGCGATTTTCATGGAGGGGTAGGGTAACAGAGTGGCAACGAGGGCTTAACCCAGCCAGGTGCGCGCCAGCCACGGTTTGGCCGCCAGGCGCTGGGCCTCGAAGCTGCGGATGGTGTCGGCGTGGCGCAGCGTCAGGCCGATGTCGTCAAGGCCGTTGAGCAGGCAGTGCTTGCGAAAGGGGTTGACCTCGAAAGCGATTTCTTCGCCCTGCGGCAGCACGATGCACTGGCGCGGCAGGTCGATGGTCAGGCGGTAGCCGGCAAAGGCGTGCACGGCGTCGAACAGGCGGGCCACGGTGGCTTCGGGGAGCACGATCGGCAGCAGGCCGTTTTTGAAGCAGTTGTTGAAGAAGATGTCGGCAAAGCTGGGTGCGATCAGGGCCCGAAAGCCGTACTGCTCGATCGCCCAGGGCGCGTGCTCGCGGCTGGAGCCGCAGCCAAAGTTTTTGCGCGCCAGCAAAATCGACGCCCCGGCATAGCGCGGTTGGTTCAGCACGAAGTCGGGGTTGGGGCGCCGGCTGGCCGGGTCTTGCCCCGGCTGGCCGACGTCGAGGTAGCGCCACTCGTCGAACAGATTCGGGCCAAAGCCGGTCTTGCGGATGGATTTGAGGAACTGCTTGGGGATGATGGCGTCGGTATCGACGTTTTCGCGGTCGATCGGGGCCACCAGGCCCTGGTGTACGGTGAAGGCTTGCATCGGAGCGTAAGGGGTGTGGGCGCCGCTCAGCGGGCGGCGTCTTGGATGATCTGGCCGCCGCGTTGCACGTCTTTGCCGATGCCGGCGACGGTGGCGCAGCCGCCCAAGGCCAGGCTGGCGCTCAACAGCAGCAGGGTGAGGAAGGTTTTCATGGCAAAACTCCTGGATAAGCATTCAGGCGAGGGTGCGGACATCGACGAAATGGCCGTGGATGGCCGCTGCCGCTGCCATGGCTGGGCTGACGAGGTGCGTGCGGCCACCGGCGCCTTGGCGGCCTTCAAAGTTGCGGTTGCTGGTGCTGGCGCAGCGCTCGCCGGGTTCGAGCCGGTCGGCGTTCATCGCCAAGCACATGCTGCAGCCGGGTTCGCGCCACTCAAAGCCGGCGGCGCGAAAAATCTCGTGCAGCCCTTCGCGTTCGGCCTGCGCCTTGACCAAGCCCGAACCGGGCACCACCAGCGCCTGGCGCACGTTGCGCGCCACCTTCAGTCCCAGCTTTTGCACCACCTCGGCGGCTTGGCGCAAATCTTCGATGCGGCTGTTGGTGCACGAGCCGATGAACACCTTGTCGATGTGGATGTCGGCCAGCGCCTTGCCCGGCTGCAGGCCCATGTAGTGCAGCGCGCGCTCGGTGGCGGCGCGTTGGTTGGCGTCTTTGATCTGGTCGGGGTCGGGCACGCACGCCGTGATCGGCAGCACCATCTCGGGCGAGGTGCCCCATGTCACTTGGGGCGCGATCTGCGCCGCGTCGAGCTCGACCATGGCGTCAAACACCGCGTCGGGGTCGGAATGCAGGGTGCGCCAGCTGGCCACGGCCTGCTCCCACTCCAGGCCCGTGGGCGCCAGCGCACGGCCTTGCAGGTAGGCGATGGTTTTGTCGTCCACGGCCACCAAGCCAGCGCGGGCACCGGCCTCGATCGCCATGTTGCACACCGTCATGCGGCCTTCGATCGAGAGCGCGCGGATGGCGCTGCCGCCAAACTCGATCGTGTAGCCGGTGCCGCCCGCCGTGCCGATGCGGCCGATGATGGCCAGCACAATGTCTTTGGCGCCGCAGCCCCGGGGCAACTGGCCCTCGACGCGGATGAGCAGGTTGCGCGCTTTTTTGGCCAGCAGCGTCTGCGTGGCCAGCACGTGCTCGACTTCGCTGGTGCCGATGCCGTGCGCCAGCGCGCCAAAGGCGCCGTGGGTCGAGGTGTGCGAGTCGCCGCAGACCACGGTCATGCCCGGCAGGGTGGCGCCGTTTTCCGGCCCCACCACGTGCACGATGCCCTGGCGTGGGTGCATGAACGGGAAGAAAGCGGCCGCACCGAACTCGGCGATGTTGGTGTCGAGCGTGGTGATCTGCTCTTTGCTGATCGGGTCGGCGATGCCCTCGTAGCCCAGCTCCCAGCCGGTGGTGGGGGTGTTGTGGTCGGCTGTGGCCACGATGGAGCTCACGCGCCAGACCTTGCGCCCGGCCTCGCGCAGCCCCTCGAAGGCCTGCGGGCTGGTGACTTCGTGCACCAGGTGCCGGTCGATGTAGAGCACGGCGGTGCCGTCGGGCTCGGTGTGGACGACGTGCTCGTCCCAGATTTTGTCGTAGAGGGTGCGTCCCATGGTTGCGCTGGTGAGGGGGTGGTGGCCGGCGCTTGGGGCCGGGCGATGGGCTGATTTTAGTGCTTCAGCGCGGGGCTTGCTGCGCACCTTTGGTTGGACCATTTATTACAAATTGTTACAATTTCCCCCTTGCAAAATCGCGGGGGGGGGTAGAGTAGCGCTGTCAAAAACAACGGTACAGGGAGTGCTATGAATTGGCGTGCGCTATGTCTTGTCATGGGTCTGCTGGCCGCGCCTGCGGCTTGGGCCGATCTGCCTCTGACGGTCGAAGACCTGATCACCGAGCGCGGCCAGTGGCGCTTGGATTTGGGGCTGACCTACGCCAACCTCGAGCGCCAAGGCGTGGCCACGGGCGAGCCGATCGAAGTGCAGACTGGCGCCGCCACCTTCGTCCTGCTGCCCACCGCCATCGGCGAGCGGATCGACAACTCCGACACCTTCGTCGCCAGCCTCGGGCTGCGCTACGGCCTGAGCGAGCACACCGAAATCTATGGCCGCCTGAGCGCACTGCAAAGCCGCCAGCGCAGCAGCGAGCCCGGCCAGATCAGCCGCAGCCACAGCGAAGGGCGTCTGGCCGACCTCTGGCTGGGCCTGAACCACCAGTTTCGGCCCGACCGCAACGGCCCGGCGCTGCTCGGCTTTGCCGAGCTGGCCGTGCTCGAGCGCCAGCGCGCCGCCAACGCCCATGCGCGTGCGCTCACGCTCGGGCTGACCACCTACACCGCGATCGACCCGATCGTGTTCTCGCTCACCGGCGCCTACCGCCTCAACCGCAGCCGGCGCGACGGCGGCGAACAGCTACAGCCCGGCAACCTGGTCTTGCTGCACCCATCGGTCGGCTTTGCTGTGAACGACCGCGTCACCCTGAGCACCGGCGTGCAATGGACGCACCGCAGCACTGCCCGGCGCGACGGCGTGCGCCAAGGCAGCGACCGCAGTGCCACCGACCTAGTGCTGGCAGTGGGCTACGGCATAGCGCGCGGCAACACCCTCAACGGCACCCTCAAGCTCAATGCCTCGGGGCGCGGCGGGGCCGAGTTCCGGCTCAACTGGCTCTACACCTTCCAGGGCGCAGCGGCAGCGCGCAGCGGCAACCGCCGGGCGACTGGGGGTTGAAGGCAGGCGGAGCTTCAAGCAGGGGAAAAATGGAGTGCGTGCGCTGCAGACAGCGCACGCCTCAAAGGGTTTGGCCTTGTTGACGCAGGGCCAAAGGGAGCCTCGGGTGAGACCGAGGCGGTTTTTTGTCATCAAAATGCAATTGGAGTTTATCATGATGAAGATGAAGCGGATGGTACTGAGGTGGGCACTGGCCTTGGCGGCCACGGGGATGTTGGCGGGGCCGGCGCTGGCGGCTGAGGGTTTGTACGCAGAAGTGCCGGGCGTGCTGGCGCTGCAACCTGTGCAAGCGGTAGCGGTGGCTGAGCTGGTGGCTGAGCGGCCCACACAGCCGGCGCTGGCAGAATTGCCCGCGCTGGTGGCGGCAGGCTCCCTGCCGGCAGAGCTGCCCGTGCTGGCGCTGACGCCACCAGAGCCCTTCAGCGCGGCCGACTTGCAAGCGCTGTTCGTGCCCGGCCATGAGCCGCTGCGGGTGGCCGTGCTGTCGCCGCAGGAGATGGAGGAGACCAAGGGGGCGTTGGCGCCGTTTGCTGTTGGTGGCTTGGTTGGCGGGGCGGTCGGCGGTGGCGGATTTGCGCTTGGTGTTTGGCGTGGAAATCATGCTTGGAATACCCATAGGTTCCTTGGCAACGTTGCGACTGGTGCGGTGATTGGTGGAAGCTTTGGTGCTGCTGGGGCAGCCGCCAGTGGGGGGATGTGACACTCAATTCCAACCGGAGGATTTCCCATGCAGAACGCTGCTATCCTGGAGGGCGCTGTGCGCGACCGTTATACTGAAGGTGCGCGCATCGCGAAACCCAATCTATGCTGCCCCACCAGCTATGACCCCAGATTATTGGAAGCATTGCCCAAGGAAATCATCGAGCGGGATTATGGCTGCGGAGACCCGTCACGTTATGTCCGCAGCGGTGACGTCGTATTGGACCTCGGCTCCGGCACCGGAAAGATGTGCTATATGGCCAGTCAATTAGTCGGCCCGAGCGGACACGTGATCGGTGTGGATGTCAACGACGACATGCTGGCGTTGGCCAGGAAATACCGAAACCCCATGGCCATCGCATTCGGCACTCGGCCGGTGGATTTCATTAAATGCCGGATACAGGATTTGAAAACCGACCTCGAGCAGGTCGAGAAATTCATCGCCAGCAATCCCATCACGAACCGTGACTCCATGGCGCGATACGAGGACTGGCTGCGGCAGACGCCGCCGGCGGTCACGGACGGTTCCGTGGACCTGGTGATCTCCAATTGCGTGCTGAACTTGGTCGGCAAGGACGAGCGCCAGCAGCTCATCCGCGAGATCCACCGCGTCCTCAAGCCAGGGGGCCGCGTGGCCATCGCCGACGTCGTCAGCGACAAAGAGGTGCCGCAGAACCTGCAGGAGAACCCCGATCTGTGGGCCGACTGCATTTCGGGCGCATTCCAGGAACAGGAGTTCATGCGTGTATTCACCGACACGGGATTTACCGATCTCGCATTCGACAAATGGACCGACGAAGCCTGGCAGGTTCTGGAGGGCATTGAATTCCGGTCCGTCACCTTGACGGCGGTGAAACCCGTGACCGGTCCCTGTATATACGGCGGCAAAGAAGTCATTTACCGCGGCCCATTCAGCCGCGTCCACGATGACGACAAGCATGAATACCTGCGCGGCAGCCGGACCAGCGTATGCGACAAGACCTACCAAAGCCTCCTGGACGGCCCGATGAGCCAGAGTTTCATATTCATCGGCGGCTCTAACAAATCGACGCAAACCCCCGCCTGCCAGCCCGGCGGCGATTGCTGTTGAAACGGCCATCACGCATTGGCGTGACACTGGAGAAATACCGATGAATTCTGCCGTCAAAATGGTGCTTGTTTCCCTGGACGAAGGTGACTTTCAGCCCCTCGGACTGGCCTCCCCTGCGGCCCATATCAGGCAGGCGGGACATGCCGTGGACGTCGTGGACCGTTTTCAGGACATGCCGCTGAACTGGGAGGGCGCCGATGCGGTGGCCTTTTCCGTTCCCATCTTCGCCGCCATACAGCCCACCATCCGGGAAGCCCTGACCATTCGAAAGAAAGGTTTTCGGGGGCCAATCATCTTCTATAATCAATATGCCACGGTGCAGCCGGAAACATTCATTCTGGACGAGGATTGCCGTGTGGTGCTGGGCGAATATGAGCCGGTGCTGTGCGATATCGCCCAACGGCTTGCCGAGGACGACGGACTGGATGAGGTGGCCCATTTGTGGGACGGGCGCTCGCCCAAGCCGGCCAAGTGCCTCAAGCGGGTGTCCGACCTGCCGCCGGACCGCAGCGGCCTGCCGGCGCTGGACCTCTATGCCCGCAAGAACGGTCTCGTCGTGGGCAACATCGAGACCATGCGGGGCTGTGCCCATCCTTGCTCCTACTGCTCCGTGTATGCTGCGTACGAGCGCCGGGTGGTCAAGCATGAGCCCGTGGCTATCGACATGGACATCGATCGGGTCGTGGCCCTGGGCGCGGAGCACATCACTTTCGTCGATGCGGATTTCTTCAGCACCGGCCAGCGGGGCCTGCAGATCGTCCGCGCCATGGCATCCCGGCATCCCGGCATGCCCTTCGATGTGACGGTGCGGCTCGATGACGTCATCCGCTACGAAGCTGCGGTGCATGAACTGAGAGAGCTGGGCTGCGTGGAGTTCACCACGGCATGCGAGTTCCCCGACGACGCGGTGCTGGAAGCCGTCAACAAGGGAATGAGCGTGGCCGACATGCAGCAAGGCCTGGCCATCCTCAAAGGCACCGGTGCGCGGGTGCGACCGACCTTCATCACCTTCAACCCGTGGACCACGAAGGACGACTTTGGCAGGCTCGACCGCTTTCTGGCCGACGCGGGCATGACGGACATGTTCGACGAAATGCAGCGCACCACACGGCTGCTGCTCTACAAGGGCTCGCCCCTGCTGGCCCTGACCGAGGTGCAGAAACTGTCGAAGATCGACATGGGTAGCTACTACGAGTGGCAACACGCCGACCCTCAGACCGACGCCATCTACCTCTCCATCGACAAGAGCGACGCCAGCGTGAGCCGCAAGCGTTGCTGCATCAAAGGTTAATCACTCAAAGGAGCATGCCATGGGCAGCAAGAACTACTTCGAAGACGTAGCAACCGAATGGGACACCATGCGCAAGGGTTTCTTCTCCGAGAACGTGAGGCGCAAGGCGCTCACCGTGGCGGAAATCAAGCCCGGGGCCGTTGCCGCCGATCTGGGTGCGGGGACGGGCTTCATCACCGAAGCACTGCTCCAGCACGGTGCCCGGGTCATCGCCATCGATGAATCGCCATCGATGCTGGACGAACTCAGGAAAAAGATGGGCGGCAACCCCGCCCTGCAATGCGAGGTCGGCGAATCCGAGTCGCTACCCATCGAGGACAACAGCCTCGACTATGTGTTCGCCAACATGTACCTGCACCATGTCGAGCACCCCGCCGTCGCGATCCACCACGCTGCGCAAAAGCTCAAGAAGGGTGGCGCGCTCGTCATCACGGACCTGGACGCCCACGAGCACGAATACCTGCGCACCGAGCACAACGACCGGTGGATGGGCTTCGATCGCGGGGACATCGCGAAGTGGTACCGCGATGCGGGGCTGGAACAGGTGCGCGTGGACTGCGTCGGGGAAACCTGCAATTCCACATCGTCCTGCGGTGGCGGGGATGCCTCCATCAGCATCTTCTACGCCATCGGCTACAAGATGTGAGAACGAAAGTTGCACACACTACGCAACGGCGCGCCCCGGGTATAGACTCTTTTGCTGTGAGTTCCTTGTTTCCTGCGAAGATGTTCAGTGCACGACAGCGGCGTAGACGTTCTGGAAGTGGTGCTCGCGCAGGTACATCGTCGTGCCCATGACCTTGCGCCCGTAGTCGGTGACCCGCCAGCGCCTGGTGCGCGGGATCTTGGCGATCAGTCCGTGGGCATGCAGGCGTCGGAAGCATCGGCCGACCTTGGCGCTGGCGTTCTTCGGGTCATCGGCGCACGCACGTAGCCAGCGTGTGCCTGTCAGTCGGGATCGGATGTCGCGATTCGTGAAGCCGTGCTGATCGACGACGCCGCCATCGCACGCGTCGCCGCCGAGATCGACCGCCGCCGCATCGCCGCCGGCGAGCAGCCGCGCGTCTGGAAGATCGGCTTCACCAACTGCACGATCTGGCCGCGCTACGGCGTGCACGAGCCGATCTGGGCGCGCGTGTGGGACAGCACGCTCGCGCTGCTCGACGGCGGGCAGGCCGTGGGGTAGAGGACTTCGAACGAGTGCTGCGATGATCTGCTCGCGCGTGGCGCCGAATATGGCCAGCAGATCGCCGTTGCAGTCCAGCATCTGGCGCTGGCGCGAGAGCACCAGGCCCACCGCCCAGGCAACGCGCCACATTGCCCGCAACCGCCGCCGCGATGACCCTGCGCGTGGCCCTTCTCACCCCAGCGTCATCCAGCGCCTTGTCCAGACCTTGTGCCGCCTCGCACATCACGGCAATGGCGCGACGCGCAGCGCTCTCCGGCACTTCACACGCCGCCCCCAGCCTGAGCAAGTCACCGCGCCCGGGCGGGCGCGCTTCACCACGCTTACGGTACCTGGAAGTAGGCACCCGCAGGTAGGCGCCTGGCAGGGCGATTGCGACGCCGTGCGCGGCTTAAGACCGTCCGAGGTCACCACCCTCGGGAGCCATGCGTGCAAGCCGTCGGCCGACAGCCCCAGAGGGCGCCCGATGGCACCCCCGGTCCACTACGAGCGCCACCGCCCCGAGCAGACCACGCTGTACCGCCTGGTGCAGCAGCACGCGGCCAGCTTCATCGCGCACACCGAAGCCAGCACCGGATGGCAGTTGCCGCAGTTCATCAAGGGCGAGTTCGATGCCTTCCTCGAGTGCGGCATCCTGGCCCACGGCTTTCTGAGGCTGCGCTGCGGGGAGTGCGGCCACGACAAGCTGCTGGCCTTCAGCTGCAAGCGGCGCGGGTTCTGCCCCTCATGCGGCGCGCGGCGCATGTCGCAGACCTCGGCGCAGCGGGTGGATCACGTCATCCCGCATGTGCCGGTGCGGCAGTGGGTGCTGTCGCTGCCGATCCCGCTGCGCCTGCTGCTGGCCGCGCAGCCCGAGCTGGTCACGCCGGTGCTGCAGGTGGTGCAGCGCGTGGTCACGCGCCATTTGCTGGACCGCGCCGGGCTGAAGGCCGCCGAAGGCCACGGCGGCGCCGTCACGCTGATCCAGCGCTTTGGCTCTGCGGCCAACCTCAACATCCACCTTCACGGCCTGGTGCTGGACGGCGTGTACCGGTGCGGCGCCGACGGCGCGCCCAGCTTCATCGAGGCGGGTGTGCCCACCGAAGACGAACTGCACGCGCTGCTGCAGACCATCATCGCCCGGCTGATGAAGATGCTCACGCGCCGGGGCGTGCTGGTCGAGGACATGGGCCAGACCTACCTGGCCGAGCCCGATGGCGACGGTGACGAGGCACGCACCCTGCGACCACTGCAGGCTGCGGCCATCACTTACCGCATCGCCTTCGGGCCCCGCGCCGGGCAGAAGATGCTGACTCTGCGAGGTGCGATGCCGCAGGAGGCCACATCGCGCCAGCCCCTGTGCGCCGACATCGACGGGTTCAGCCTGCACGCGGCCGTGCGAGGGAAAACGTGGTCTGACCCCTATTTTCCCTTCCAGGGCGCAGCGCGCAGCGGCAACCGCCGGGCGACCGGGGGCTGAGATGCGAGGGGCTGCGGAAGGGAAAAAAATTGTGGGCGTGCGCTGCAGGCAGCGCACGCCACAAAGGTTTTGGCCTTGTTGACGCAAGGCCAAAGAGTGCCTCGGGTGAGACCGAGGCGGGTTTTGTCATCGAAACGCAACTGGAGTATATCATGATGCGGATGAAGCAAACACTGTTGGCCTTGGCGGCCACTGGGATGTTGGCGGGGCCGGCGCTGGCGGCTGAGGGCTTGGGCGCAGAAGCGCCGAGCGCGCTGGCGCTGCAGCCGGTGCAGGCGGTAGCGGTAGCTGAGCTCGTGGCTGAGCTGCACGCACCGCCCGCGCAGGCAGAATTGCCCGCGCAGGCGGTGGCAGGCACCCTGCCGGCAGAGCTGCCCGAGCTGCCTGCCGTGCTGGCGCTGACGCCACCGGAGCCCTTCAGTGCGGCCGACATGCAAGCGCTGTTCGTGCCCGGCCACGAGCCGCTGCGGGTGGCCGTGCTGTCGCCGCAGGAGATGGAGGAGACCAAGGGGGCGTTCCTATGGTTCGCGCCGATCGTTCTTCATGCAGGACGTTTTGCCGCAGTTAGAATTGCACATCATTCAGCGCACCATTCCTTCGGCAGTTTAGGGAGGCTCCCTCATATTCAATTCAATGCATGGCGCCCTGGCGTCTCCGGCTCTGGCGGCGCTTTCCGAATCCCGCTTCCGAATACACCGTTCTTCAGGCCGTAAAGATGGCTGAACCCGGGGTCGATATGATGTTGAACTCCGGGGCTACAGGGAAATGGAAATGAATAAAGACGAACTGTTGCTTATCCTCAGAGGTAAATTGGCAAAGTATCGCTTGATGCCATACGCCGAACTCAGCCAGCGAGTCGGTAATCAGCAACCTGAGACCGATTCACAAGGCGATCCGAATGGTCAAAACTTTTATCAAACAGAGGTCGAGGTTGTTCGTGATGACGCTCATTCAGGTAATCTGAGAGTCATCGGCATGATCGATAATGGCAAAGGCCTATCGGGAACCTACGACCTCATCATTTCGCCGGATGGAACTCTGCTCGCCGAAGGGGGCAATGTGCGCGGATGCAGTGCGGGAGTTGTCAAGACCGCCCTCTCCCTCTTCCTCCTGCGCGCTCTGCCCTTTGAGCGTTTTGCCTTCCCGCGCTGGCAGGCGCTGGCGGGCATCAGCCTGATCGGCCTGCTGGTTGGGCTCGATCCGGCCTTGCGCGCCGGCACGCCCGAGATGCCCGGGATGCCCGGGATGCCCGGGATGCCCTTGGCGCTGGCGCTGGTGTCCATGCTGCTGTCGGTTTGGGTCGCATTCCTGATCATCCACGCGGTGCTGCGCTGGTGGCTGCGCCGGGGTGCGCGCTGGGACGGGCAGGGCGACTTGTTCAACCTCATGGCGGCGTCCTGGCTGGTGTCCAACGTGCTCGGTGCGGTCTTGGTGGCCGTCGGTGTGCCGTATCTGCTCACGCTGCCGCTGTGGCTGTACGCGGTCTGGGTCGGTGCCAACGCGCTCTCGGGGGCCATCCCCAAAGCCAGCCTGGGCTACTGCATCGGCGGCATCGCGCTGTCGCTGCTGCCGGCGATGTTGGCCACCGGACTGATCGGGGCCGCGATTTTCCTGCTGTTTGCGCCGGGCGCCATGGCGCAGTAAGCGCAGCACACCCCCACGAGGGCTGCGGGCGCTGCTTGAGGCAGGATCAGGGCCATTGAAGCGCACAGGGAGATTGCCATGACGAAACTGAAGCGGTGTTTGCTGGGTACGGGCCTTAGCGCCCCTCTTGCCTGCACCAATGGCCGAGCACCTCAGGTGGCGAGACCGGGTGTTTTTAAGCGTTTCGTTGTAGCCCTAAAGGCCATTTTGGCCTTGGGCGCGGCACTGCTGTGGGCTGCTGCTTGGGCGCAGCCGCCCGCCAGCCCCCCGCCCTGACAGCCCAGCCCCGAAGGGGTGCTGCTGCACACCCACAGTGCCGCCGGGTTCGTGCCGGTGCGCAGTTGGAAGTCGCTGCGCGACGCGCGCATCGTCAAGCAAGACCTCGATTATTCCTGCGGCGCGGCCTCGCTGGCAACGCTGCTCAATGCGTTCTACGGCCAGAACTTGACCGAGGCCCAAATCCTCCAGGCGCTCGACCAAGGCGACGGCATGGCCAGCTTTGCCGATATGGCGCGGGTGCTGCCGCAGTTTGGGTTTCGGGGCCAGGGTCTGGCAGCCGACTGGGCGCAGTTGAGCCGTTTGCGCATGCCGGTGGTGGTCTATCTGCACCACCGGCGCAGCGAGCATTTTTCGGTCATCCGCGGCATCGATGAACACACGGTCTGGCTGGCCGACCCCTCGCTGGGCAACCGCAGCTTCAGCCGCGAGCAGTTTGAGCAGATGTGGCAGACCCGCGCCGGCCGCCCCCAACCCGAGCTGGCGGGCAAGTTTATGGCCATTTTGCCGCTGCGTGATGGCATCAGCGCAGCGGGCGATTTTTTCACCCACACGCCGCAGCGCCAGAGCGCGCCAGCACGCCAGCAACTGGGGTTTCGGGCCCTGCCTTGAGGGGTAGGGGCTGTGCTGCGGGGTCTGCGCGTCAACGAACGGCGGCAGGGGCGGCAGGTTTTGCCGACAGCTCAATGCCGAGCGCCTTCATCACGGCCAGCGTCGTGCGCAGCGTCGGGTTGCCTTCGGCGCTAAACGAGCGGTAGAGCTGTTCGCGCGACAGCCCGGTCTGGCTGGCGATCTGCGCCATACCCTTGGCGCGGGCCACGATGCCCAGCGCGTGGGCGATGAAACCGGGGTCGTTGGTCTCGAGCGCACCGGCCATGAAGTCGGCGATGGCCTGGTCGGATTTCAGATGCTCGGCGGGGTCGAAGGTGGTCAGTTTTTTGCTCATGGTCACTCGCTCCATTCATCAGCTAGGCGCAGCGCAGTCTTGATGTCGCGGGCCTGCGATTTCTTGTCACCCCCGCAGAGCAGCAAGTAGATCGTGTCACCGCGCCGTTGGAAATACACCCGGTAGCCGGGGCCGTAGTGGATGCGAAGCTCGCTGACACCGTTACCTACCGGCTCGGCGTCGCCAGTGTGTCCGTAGGCCAGCCGCGCCAAGCGCAAGGAAATGGCCGTTGTCGCCCGCTCATCCCGGAGCTTGGCAAACCATTTGCAGAAGGTTTCGGTCTGCTTGAGCTCGATCATGCCAGCGATTGTAGTCTAAAAACTACGATAAAGCAAGGATACTGCGTTCTGGAGAGAATTTGAACCCGGTAAGTCCGACGGGCTGCTAGAATGTTATTCCTTACTTCATTACTTTCAGAGGGGCTGTCATGCTGGCCAAGCGCACGAGCAAGAACCAGGTCACCCTGCCCAAGGCCATCGTCCAGACGGCGGGTGAGGCGGACTACTACGACGTCACGGTTCAGAACGGCAAGATCGTGCTGACACCGGTGCGCATGCAGCAAGCGGACGCGGTACGGGCCAAGCTGCAGGAACTTGGCATCGCGCCGGACGATGTGGCTGACGCGATCGCTTGGGCGAGAAAGCGCGCATGAGCGTGCCGCGCGTAGTCCTCGACACCAACTGCCTGGTCTCGGCCCTGATCTTTGCGCGCGGCAACTGCGCTTGGTTGCGGCAAGCCTGGCAGGCCAAACGCTTTGTCGCTTTGGCCAGTCACGACACGGTCAGCGAGTTGCTGCGGGTGCTCGCCTACCCCAAGTTCAAGCTGACCCGCGACGAGCAAGAAACGCTGCTGGCCGAGTTCTTGCCCTACGTCGAGACCGTCAAGATCGACACCATGCCGGACGGCCTACCCGACATCCGCGACGCAGACGACAGCGTCTTTTTGGTGCTGGCTGCCGTCGGCCAAGCCGATGCGCTGGTCAGTGGCGACGCCGACATTCAGGCCGTTCGGGAGCAATTTCACATTCCCATCCTGACCGTTGCGCAATTCGCTGACTGGATCGGAGCGGGGAGGGGGTAGCAGAGGGAAGGGGATAGCAGAGATGGCGTCAGGGCATGCAATCAAGCACTGCACCCGCACGCTTTTCGCTGCGCACCCTCCTTCCGTCTGGCCACGTTCAGCGCTGCCCGAGCGTGGGCACGTCGCGCCGGGTCGAGCCGGTGAACAGCTGGCGCGGGCGGCCGATTTTGTACTCTGGGTCGGCCAGCATTTCGTTCAGTTGCGCGATCCAGCCCACGGTGCGTGCCAGCGCGAAGATGCCGGTGAACAGGCTGACCGGGATGCCGATGGCGCGCTGCACGATGCCGGAATAGAAATCGACGTTGGGGTAGAGCTTGCGCTGCACGAAGTAGTCGTCTTCGAGGGCGATTTTTTCCAGCGCCTTGGCGAGCTTGAACAGCGGGTCGTTATCCAGGCCGAGTTCGCCCAGCACCTCGTTGCAGGTTTCCTGCATGAGCTTGGCGCGCGGGTCGTAGTTTTTATAGACGCGGTGGCCAAAACCCATCAGCTTGACGCCCGAGTTCTTGTCCTTGACCTGGTGGATGAAGTCGCCGATTTTTTCCACGCCGCCGTTGCGTTGAATGTCTTCGAGCATGTTGAGCGCGGCCTCGTTGGCGCCGCCGTGCGCCGGGCCCCACAGGCAGGCGACCCCTGCGGCAATGGCGGCAAAGGGGTTGGTGCCCGAGCTGCCGCACAGGCGCACGGTGGAGGTGGAGGCGTTTTGCTCGTGGTCGGCGTGCAGGATGAAGATGCGATCGAGCGCGCGCTCCAGCACCGGGTTGACGACGTAGTCGTCGCACGGGGTGCCAAACATCATGCGCAGGAAGTTGCCGGCGTACGACAGGTCGTTGCGCGGGTACATGTAGGGCTGGCCGACGCCGTACTTGTAGGCCATGGCCACCAGGGTCGGCATTTTGGCGATCAGGCGGATGGCCGAAATGCGCCGGTGTTCGGGGTTGTTGATGTCGGTGCTGTCGTGGTAGAAGGCCGACAGGGCACCGATCAGGCCGGTGAGCACGGCCATGGGGTGCGCGTCGCGCCGAAAGCCGCGCAGGAAGAACTGCATCTGCTCGTGCACCATGGTGTGGTTGATCACGCGCTTGTGGAAGTCGTTGCGCTCGGCCTCGTTGGGCAGCTCGCCGTTGAGCAGCAGGTAGCAGGTGTCGAGGTAGTCGCACTGGGTGGCGAGCTGCTCGATCGGGTAGCCGCGGTAGAGCAGTTCGCCCTTGTCGCCGTCGATGTAGGTGATGGCCGACTGGCACGAGGCGGTCGAGAGGAAGCCGGGGTCGTAGGTGAACATCCCGGTCTGGCCATAGAGCTTGCGGATGTCGATCACGTCGGGGCCGATGGTGCCGGCATAGACAGGCAGCTCCATGCTCGGCGCGCCGTTGCTGAAGGACAGGGTGGCTTTGTGGTCAGCGAGTTTCATGCTGCATCCTTATGAGAAGTGGGGGAGTAAAAAAGGGGCTGAAACCGAGGGCAGGCAGCGGGCTAGACCGGCTGCGCCGTGGGGCGCAACTGTTGCAGCATCTCGAGGATGTCGGCGCTGCGGTGCTCGGGGCCGGGGGGCTTGCGCGCCAGCAGCAGATCGAGCAGATCGGGGTCGGATAAGTCCATGAGCGCCAACAGGGCGCGCTCTTGGCTCACGCTGATGCGGTCGCCCATGCGGGCAAAAAACCGCTCCAGCAGCAGGTCGTTTTCAAGCAGACCACGCCGACAGCGCCAGCGCAGCCTGCTGAGCGCGCGCTCGTCGATGGGGGCGTGGTCGGGGGCGGACATGGTCGGTGGGTCTGAAACTCAGATGGCGCGGCGCACCATCATCTCCTTGATCTTGCCGATGGCCTTGGTAGGGTTCAGGCTCTTGGGGCAGACGTCGACGCAGTTCATGATGGTGTGGCAGCGGAACAGCCGGTACGGGTCTTCGAGGTTGTCGAGGCGCTCGGTGGTGGCCTGGTCGCGGCTGTCGGCCAAGAAGCGGTAGGCTTGCAGCAGGCCGGCTGGGCCGACGAACTTGTCCGGGTTCCACCAGAAGCTCGGGCAACTGGTGGAGCACGAGGCGCAGAGGATGCACTCGTACAGGCCGTTGAGCTCGTCGCGCTCCTCGGGCGATTGCAGGCGCTCGGTCTCGGGCGGCTGGCTGGTGTTGACCAGGTAGGGCTTGATGCTGTGGTACTGCTGGAAGAACTGCGTCATGTCCACGATCAGGTCGCGCACCACCGGCAGCCCCGGCAGGGGCTTGAGCACGATTTCGCCCTTGAGCGTGTTCATGTTGGTCAGGCAGGCCAGGCCGTTCTTGCCGTTGATGTTCATGGCGTCGGAGCCGCACACGCCTTCGCGGCAGGAGCGGCGGAACGAGAGCGTGGGGTCCACCTGTTTGAGCTTCATGAGCGCATCGAGCAGCATGCGCTCGTGCCCGCTGAGCTCCACCTGCAGGGTCTGCATGTAGGGCTTGGCGTCGCGCTCGGGGTCGTAGCGGTAGATTTTGAAGGTGCGTAGGGCCATGATCGGGTGCTCCGGGGGCGTGCGTCGGCGGCTTTAGAAGGTGCGGACTTTGGGCGCAACCGAAGCCACCGTGAGGGGCTTGAGGTTGACCGGCTTGTAGCTGAGCGCGTTGCCGGCGCTGTGCCACAGGGTGTGCTTCATCCAGTCGCGGTCGTTGCGGCCCAGCGGGTGCTCGGCGTCGTCGGCGGCGCGCTCGTAGTCGTTCACGGTGTGGGCGCCACGGCATTCGGTGCGCGCGGCGGCCGAGGTCATGGTGGCTTGCGCGGCTTCGATCAGGTTTTCCACTTCCAGCGCCTCGATGCGCGCGGTGTTGAAGACCTTGGACTTGTCCTTGAGGCCGATGGCTTGCACGCGCTGGCGCAAGGCGGCGACTTTGCCCACGCCCTCGTTCATGCTGGCCTGGGTGCGAAACACCCCGGCGTGCTGCTGCATGGTGGCGCGCAGGTCGTCGGCCACCACCTGGGCGTATTCGCCCTCGGTGCAGGCATCGAACCGGGCCAGGCGGGCCAGCGACGGGTCGGCGGCGTCGCGCGGCAGGTCCGGGAATTCGGCCTTGCGCTCCAGGTTGGCGACGATGTGGTTGCCGGCGGCGCGGCCAAACACCAGCAGATCGAGCAGCGAGTTGGTGCCCAGCCGGTTGGCACCGTGTACGCTGACGCAGGCGCATTCGCCCACCGCGTACAGCCCCGGCAGCACTTTTTGGCCGCCGGCGGCGTCGGGCACCACCACCTGGCCGTGGATGTTGGTCGGGATGCCGCCCATCTGGTAGTGGATCGTGGGCACCACCGGAATGGGCTCCTTGGTGATGTCGACGTTGGCGAAGTTGTGGCCGATCTCGAACACCGAGGGCAGGCGCTTGAGGATGGTGTCGCCCCCGAGGTGCGTCATGTCGAGGTTGATGTAGTCCTTGTTGGGGCCGCAGCCGCGGCCTTCCTTGATTTCCTGGTCCATGCAGCGGCTGACGAAGTCGCGCGGGGCCAGGTCTTTGAGCGTGGGCGCGTAGCGCTCCATGAAGCGCTCGCCGTTGCAGTTGCGCAGAATCGCGCCTTCGCCGCGGCAGCCTTCGGTGAGCAGCACGCCGGCGCCGGCCACGCCGGTGGGGTGAAACTGCCAGAACTCCATGTCTTGCAGCGGGATGCCGGCACGCGCCGCCATGCCCAGCCCGTCGCCGGTGTTGATGAAGGCGTTGGTGGAGGCGGCAAAAATGCGCCCGGCGCCGCCAGTGGCCAGCAGCGTGGTCTTGGCTTGCAGCAGGTAGGTGTCGCCGGTTTCCATCTCGAGTGCGGTCACGCCCAGCACGTCGCCGGCGGCGTTGCGCACCAGATCCAGCGCCATCCACTCCACAAAGAAAGTGGTGCGCGCGGCCACGTTTTGCTGGTACAGCGTGTGCAGCATGGCGTGGCCGGTGCGGTCGGCGGCGGCGCAGGCGCGCTGCACCGGTTTTTCGCCGTAGTTGGCGGTGTGGCCGCCGAAGGGGCGCTGGTAGATGGTGCCGTCGGGGTTGCGGTCGAAGGGCATGCCGAAGTGCTCGAGCTCATAGACCACCTTGGGCGCTTCGCGGCACATGAACTCGATCGCGTCCTGGTCGCCGAGCCAGTCGGAACCCTTGACGGTGTCGTAGAAGTGGTAGTGCCAGTTGTCCTCGCTCATGTTGCCCAGCGAGGCGCCGATGCCGCCCTGCGCCGCCACGGTGTGCGAGCGCGTGGGGAAAACCTTGCTCAATACCGCCACGTTGAGCCCGGCGCGCGCCAGTTGCAGCGAGGCGCGCATGCCAGAGCCACCGGCGCCGATGATGATGACGTCGAAGCGGCGCTTGGGCAAAGAGGATGTGAGGGCAGTCATGAATCAAAGTCTCCAGAGCACTTGGAAGGCCCAGCCGGCGCAGCCCACCAGCCAGACGAGCGTGAACACATGCAGGGCCAGCCGCAAGCCGGCCGGTTTGATGTAATCCATCCAGATGTCGCGCACGCCCACCCAAGCGTGCCAGATCAGGGCGACGATCAGGGCGTAGGTGAGGAACTTCATCCACGTTTGGGCAAAGATGCCAGCCCAGACCTCGTAGCCGATGGGGCCGCTGACCAGCAGCAGTTGCGCCAGCAGCAGCAGGGTGAACAAAGCCATGAGGGCGGCGCTGATGCGCTGCATCAGCCAGTCGCGCAAGCCGTAGTGGGCGCCGCTGACGACGCGCCGGGAACCGTGGTTGACGGGCATTTTCATCTGCTCCTGGGGGCTTTGTGGTGGGGGTGAATCAATACAGGCCAAACAGCTTGGCGCCGAGCGCGGCCGTGAGGGCCAGGCTGAGCACCAGGGTGGCCACGGCCGAGGACTTGCCAAAGGCTTTGTCCACGCTGTGGGTGGCATCCATGTAGAGGTGGCGCAGACCGGCCAACAGGTGGTGCAGGAAGGCCCAGATCAGCCCCAGCACCACCAGCTTGACGCACCAGGCGGGCACGAAGCCGATGCCGGCCGTGAAGGCCGAGGCAAAGACGCCAAACGACAGCTCGGACGAGAGCGAGGCGTCGAACATCCAGACGATGAAGGGCAGCAGCAGAAACATCAGCAGGCCGCTGATGCGGTGCAGGATCGAGACCCAGCCCGCAGCGGGCAAGCGGTAACTGGGCAGGTCGGTCAGGGCGTGGATGTTGCGAAACTCGGGCCGCGGTGTGGTGCGCGATTCAGCCATGGTGTGAAGAACCTGTGGTGAGGGAGGTGGGCGGGTGCAGTCGGGAGGGTATTCGATGCAGCGGCTGGGCCTGAATGTGCACGAAAACCCTGACGCATCTCTTTCGGATTCTATTGCAACGCAGCATCTGCGCAGCGGGTCTATGGTTATCTTTGGGACTAGCTAAGTTGGTTGCGGTAGTGGTGGTGTTCGGTGCGGTACAGGCCCCGGCGCAGCTCCATGGGCTGGTCGTGGTAGGTGTAGGCCAGCCGCTCGACGCTGAGCAGCGGCGTGCCCGGCGCCAGCGCCAGGCCGGCTGCGGCCTCGGCGTCGGCCGCCACGGCCTTGATGCGCTCGTCGGCGCGCACCATGCGCACGCCGAATTCGCTTTCGAACAGGGCGTACATGGGGCCTTGGTGCTCGGTCAGCACCTTGAGCGTGAGGCCCTTGAAGGGGTCGCCGGGCAGCCAGAGCTGCTCCAGAATGGTGGGCACGTCTTGAAACGACAGCACGCGCTGCACCTGCACCACGCTGTCGCCGGCGCGCAGGCCCAAGGCCAGCCCGACGTCGGCCGGTGCGCGCAGCCGCTGGCACGCGAGGATGCGCCGCTGCGCCGGGCCGCTGGGGTCCAGATGGCCACGGTCGGGGTGCAGGCGCAGAAAGCGAAACTGGGTGCGCTGCTCGGCGTGGGTGGCCACGAAGGTGCCCTTGCCTTGGCGCCGCAGCAGCAGGTTTTCGGCGGCCAACTCGTCGATGGCTTTGCGCACCGTGCCCTGGCTGACGCGAAAGCGGGTGGCCAGTTCGACCTCGCTCGGGATCGGTTCGCCCGGCTTCCACTCGCCGCCTTGAAGGCTGCGCAGCAGCAACGCCTTGATTTGCTGGTACAGCGGGCTGAAGGCGGGCGCAACCTGCGGCCCGGCCGGTTCGGGGGCGGGGCTCGGGGCGGCGAGGGGGCTGAGGTCGGTGTTCATGGTGTGTCTGCCCGAGTTTATCTTATATAAGACATAAGACAAATTGACGCCCAGGGCAAGTCGGGGTACACTTGCCGGATCGAGCGCTTTTTTTCAACCTGTGCATTATTTTGGAGTGTATTCATGAGCAAGAAGCCCGTTCGCGTGGCCGTCACCGGTGCCGCTGGCCAGATTGGTTATGCCCTGCTGTTTCGCATCGCTTCCGGTGAAATGCTGGGCAAGGACCAGCCCGTGATCCTGCAGCTGCTCGAAATCCCCGACGAAAAAGCCCAGAAAGCGCTCAAGGGCGTGATGATGGAGCTCGACGACTGCGCCTTCCCGCTGCTGGCTGGCATGGAGGCGCACAGCGAGGCCAAGGCGGCCTTCAAGGACACCGACTATGCGCTGCTGGTGGGCGCGCGCCCACGCGGCCCGGGCATGGAGCGCGCCGACTTGCTGGCGGCCAACGCCCAGATCTTCACCGCCCAGGGCCGGGCGCTCAACGAAGCCGCTGCGCGCAACGTGAAGGTGCTGGTGGTGGGCAACCCAGCCAACACCAACGCCTACATCGCCATGAAGTCGGCCCCCGAGCTGCCGGCGCGCAACTTCACCGCCATGCTGCGCCTGGACCACAACCGCGCCCTGAGCCAACTGGCAGCCAAAACCGGCAAGCCAGTGGCCTCGATCAAAAGCCTGGCGGTGTGGGGCAACCACAGCCCGACCATGTACGCCGACTACCGCTTTGCCACCATCGACGGCGCCTCGGTCAAAGAGCTGATCAACGACCAGGTCTGGAACAAGGACGTGTTCCTGCCCACCGTGGGCAAGCGCGGCGCGGCGATCATCGAGGCGCGCGGCCTGTCGTCGGCGGCCTCGGCGGCCAACGCGGCCATCGACCACATGCGCGATTGGGCGCTGGGCACCGACGGCGCCTGGGTGACCATGGGCGTGCCTTCCAATGGCGAATACGGCATCCCCAAAGACGTGGTGTTCGGCTACCCCGTCACGTGCTCGGGCGGCGACTACCAGATCGTGCCAGGGCTGCCCATCGACGCCTTCAGCCAGGAGTGCATCAACAAGACGCTGGCCGAGCTGCAGGGTGAGCAAGACGGCGTGCGCCATCTGCTGTAAGCCACTGGCGGCAATACGGGCGGCAGCGCTCCATGCATCCACGCGACCTGTTGTTGGGCCCGCAAGCCGGCCAGCGCCTGCTGCCGGTGTGTGACCATTACAGTGGCGTGCCGGCGCGCATGCGCAAGAGCCTGGCGCTGCAAGCCGAATACAGCCAGCGCCACGGCCGCTGCGTGTTCGACGTCACGCTCGACTGCGAAGACGGCGCCCCGGTAGGCGGCGAGGCCGAGCACGCGGCGTTGGTGGTCGAGCTGCTGCAGGGCCTCGACCTGGCGGCGCCGGTGCCGCCGCGCGTCGGGGTGCGGGTGCACCCGGTCGGGCACGCGGCCTTCGAGGCCGAGGTCGAGTCCATCGTCGGGCAGGCGCATGATCGGCTGGCCTACCTGATGCTGCCCAAGGTCGAAGGCGTGGCCGATGTGCAGCGTGCCTTGCAGGCGGTGGATGCCGCTGGCGGCGCGGCCCTGCCGGTGCATGTGCTGATCGAGTCGCCGCTGGCGCTGCAGCGCGCCTTTGAGGTTGCGGCGCAGGCGCGGGTCGAATCCATCAGCTTTGGCCTGATGGATTTTGTTTCGGCCCACGGCGGCGCGATTCCGGCGACTGCGATGGGGTGGCCGGGCCAGTTCAGCCACCCGCTGGTGCGCCGCGCCAAGCTCGAGATCGCCAGCGCCTGCCACGCCCACGGCAAGGTGCCGTCGCACTGCGTGGTGACCGAGATCGACGACCTGCCCGCGCTGCGCCAGGCCGCGCTCGCGGCGGCGCGCGAGTTTGGCTACAGCCGCATGTGGAGCATCCACCCGCAGCAGATCGAGCCCATCCTGCAAGCCTTTGCCCCGCCCACCGACGAGGTCGAGCGCGCCACGGCGATCATCCTGGCGGCGCTGGCGGCCGATTGGGCGCCGATCGCGCACCGGGGTCAATTGCACGACCGCGCCAGTTACCGCTACTATTGGCAGATACTGGAGCGCGCGCAGCAAGCCGGCGCGGCTCTCGATGCCGGTTTGCAACCGTTGTTCGCAGCGCCTGCGCCCGAGTCGCGGGCACGCCCCTGCGCTGCGCCCTTGTAGCCACTGCCCATTTGTTCAGCAGGAGCCCGCCATGCCCACCATCGCTACCCCAGGCTCGTCGCGTGCGCCGAGCAATCGCGCGCGCAACCGGCTGCTGTCATGGTCGAGGGCGCGGTGCGGGATTGGGCTGATCGCCGCGGCGCTGGCCATGAGCCAACCCGCGCTGGCCCAAGGCAGCCGCAGCGTGCCCACGGTGCAGGCCGGCACCCCGGCCGACACCCCGTTGAGCGAGCGCGAACTGGCCACGGCGGCGCTGGTGCACGTGGGCAGCAAGACCTGCTCGCACGGCCGCAGCGTGCGCATCGAGGCCGCCCCGCAAGCCGCGGGCCACTTCGTGCTGCAAAGTGGGGGGCAGCGCTACCTGCTGCGCCCGGTCGAGACCAGCACCGGTGCCATCCGGCTCGAAGACCGCGCCCAGGGTGCGGTCTGGATCCAGCTCGCCAACAAATCCATGCTGCTCGGCCAGCGCCCGAACCGGCGCCTGCTCGACGACTGCAGCAACGCGCTGCAGCAGGCGGTGGCCGCCGCCATGCTGCGCAACCCCGGCCCCGACCTGCTCGGCATCGCGCAGCGGCCAGCCGGCCAATGAACCCTTGGTATCAATCCTTCTTTTACTGGAGCCCCCGCCATGTTGCAAGCCTACCGCCTACACGCCGCCGAACGCGCCGCGCTCGGTATCCCGCCGCTGCCGCTGGACGCCAAACAGGTGTCCGAGCTGATCGAGCTGATCAAAAACCCGCCTGCGGGCGAAGCCGAGTTCCTGCTCGACCTGCTCACGCACCGCGTGCCGCCGGGTGTGGACGACGCCGCCAAGGTCAAGGCCAGCTTCCTGGCCGCCGTGGCGCATGGCGATGAGCGCGTGGCCCTGATCTCCAACGCCAAGGCCACCGAACTGCTGGGCACCATGGTGGGCGGCTACAACGTGCACCCGCTGATCGAGCTGCTCGACGACCCCGAGGTGGCACCCGTGGCCGCCGCAGCGCTCAAAAAGACGCTGCTGATGTTTGATTTCTTCAACGACGTGGCCACCAAGGCCAAGGCCGGCAACGCCCACGCCCAGGCGGTGATGCAAAGCTGGGCCGCGGCCGAGTGGTTCACCAGCCGCCCCGAAGTGCCACAGAAAATCACCGTTACTGTGTTCAAGGTGCCGGGCGAGACCAACACCGACGACCTCTCGCCCGCGCCCGACGCCTGGAGCCGCCCCGACATCCCGCTGCACTACCTGGCGATGCTGAAAAACACGCGCCCCGACGCCGCCTTCAAGCCCGAAGAAGACGGCAAGCGCGGCCCGATGCAGTTCATCGAAGACCTCAAGCGCAAGGGCCACCTGGTGGCCTACGTGGGTGACGTGGTGGGCACCGGCTCGAGCCGCAAGTCGGCCACCAACTCGGTGGTCTGGGCCACCGGGCAAGACATCCCCTTCGTGCCCAACAAGCGCTTTGGCGGCGTGACGCTGGGCGGCAAGATCGCCCCGATCTTTTTCAACACGCAAGAAGACTCGGGCTCGCTGCCGATCGAAGTCGACGTCAGCGCCTTCCAGATGGGCGACGTGATCGACATCTACCCCTACGCGGGCAAGATCGAGAAGAACGGCGCCGTGGTGGCCGAGTTCCAGCTCAAGAGCCAGGTGCTGCTGGACGAAGTGCGTGCTGGCGGCCGCATCAACCTGATCATCGGGCGCTCGCTCACCGCCAAGGCGCGCGAGTGCCTGGGCCTGCCGGCCTCGACCGTGTTCCGCCTGCCGGTCGCGCCCCAGGACACGGGCAAGGGCTACACGCTGGCGCAGAAAATGGTGGGCCGCGCCTGCGGCCTGCCCGAAGGCCAGGGCATACGCCCCGGCACCTACTGCGAACCGCACATGACCACCGTCGGCAGCCAGGACACCACCGGCCCGATGACGCGCGACGAGCTCAAGGACCTCGCCTGCCTGGGCTTCAGCGCCGACCTGGTGATGCAATCCTTCTGCCACACGGCGGCCTACCCGAAACCGGTGGACGCCAAAATGCACCGCGAACTGCCGCCCTTCATCAGCAGCCGCGGCGGCGTGGCGCTGCGCCCCGGCGACGGCGTGATTCATAGCTGGTTGAATCGCCTGCTGCTGCCCGACACCGTGGGCACCGGCGGCGACTCGCACACGCGCTTCCCGATCGGCATCAGCTTCCCGGCCGGCTCGGGGCTGGTGGCCTTTGGCGCCGCCACTGGCGTGATGCCGCTGGACATGCCCGAAAGCGTGCTGGTGCGCTTCAAGGGCCAGATGCAGCCGGGCGTGACGCTGCGCGACCTGGTGCACGCGATTCCGCTCTACGCCATCAAGGCCGGGCTGCTGACGGTGGCCAAATCGGGCAAGAAAAACATCTTTTCGGGCCGCATCCTCGAAATCGAAGGCTTGCCCGACCTGAAGGTGGAGCAGGCGTTCGAGTTGTCGGATGCCAGCGCCGAGCGTTCGGCCGCGGGCTGCACGATCCAGCTCAACCCCGAGCCGGTGATCGAATACCTCAACAGCAACATCGTGCTGATGAAGAACATGATCGCCGACGGCTACCAGGACGCCAAGACGCTGGCGCGGCGCATCGAGCGCGTGCAGCAGTGGCTCGAGCAGCCCAAGCTGCTGCGCGCCGACGCCGACGCCGAATACGCCGCCGTGATCGAGATCGATCTGGCCGAAATCACCGAGCCGATCCTGTGCTGCCCCAACGACCCGGACGACGCCAAAGTGCTCTCGGACGTGGCCGGCACCCCGATCGACGAGGCCTTCATCGGCTCGTGCATGACCAACATCGGGCACTTCCGCGCCGCGGCCAAGCTGCTCGGTGGCCAGCGCGACATCCCGGTCAAGCTCTGGGTGGCCCCGCCCACCAAGATGGACGCCAGCGAGCTGATGAAGGAAGGCCACTACGCCAACTTCGGCGCCGCCGGCGCGCGCACCGAAATGCCCGGTTGCAGCCTGTGCATGGGCAACCAGGCGCAGGTGCGTGAGGGTGCCACGGTGATCTCGACCAGCACGCGCAACTTCCCCAACCGGCTGGGCAAGAACACCAACGTCTTTCTGGCCTCGGCCGAACTGGCCGCCATCGCCTCCAAGCTGGGCCGCATCCCCACCGTGGCCGAATACCACGCGGCCATGGGTGTGGTCAACCAGGACGGCGCCGCGATCTACAAATACATGAACTTCGACCAGATCGAGGAATACGCCGAGGCGGCCAGGGAAGTGACGGTCTGAAAACCGCCAGCGCGGGCCCACCTGTGGGGCCCGCGCCCGCACCCTGAGGGCTCGAGTGCCTTGGGAGTGGCTTGCGCGGTGCTCAGCCGCGCAAGCCCTGCAGCTTGCGGTACAGGGTCTGGCGGCTGATGCCCAGCGTGCGCGCGGCTTGGGCCACGTTGCCGTGGCTGTTTTGCAGCGCCTGCTGCACGGCAGCCTGTTCGAGCTGGATCAGGCTGTGAAGCAGCGGGCCCAGGGTGGCGGGTGCGGTGGCCGGGCTGGCTTGCATCTCGGCGCGCAGGTCGTCGGGCAGGTGGGGCCAATCGAGCGTGTGCTCGTGCGGCTCCAGCATGGCGCAGGCGGTGCGCAGCACATTGGCGTACTGGCGCAGGTTGCCCGGCCATGGGTACTGTTTGAAGGCCTGCAGCAGCGCCGCGCTCAGTGCCAGGGTGCGGTTGGGCTCGATGCCTTGCAGCAGGGTGGCGCTCAGGGCCTCGAAATCGCTGCGCTGGCGCAGCGGCGGCAACTCGACCGTCAGGCCGTTGATGCGCCAGTACAGATCGGCGCGAAAGCGGCCGGCCTCGACCTCGAGCCGCAGCGGCCGGTGGCTGGCACTGATCAGAAAAAAATCCAGCGGCTCGGCCTTGTGGGAGCCCAGCGGCGTGACTTCGCGCTCCTGCAGCACGCGCAGCAACCGGGTCTGGGTGGCCAGCGGCATGTCGCCGATTTCGTCCAGCAGCAGGGTGCCGCCGTGGGCTTGGCGCAGCAGCCCGGTGCGGCCCTCGCGCCGGGCACCGGTGAAGGCGCCGGGGGCATGGCCAAACAGCTCGGCCTCGATCAGCCCCTCGGGCAAGGCGGCGCAGTTGAGGGCCACGAACGGCCGTTCGCGCCGGGGCCCGCTGGCGTGGGCGGCGCGCGCCAGCCACTCTTTGCCGACGCCGGATTCGCCCTGAATCAACAGCGGGATCGGTTTGTCGAGGATGCGGCGCACCTTGGCGCAGGCGCTGCGCCAGCCGCTGTCGCCGCTGTCGAGGCGGGCCAGGGCGTCGGTGGGTGCGTGGGCCGGTCCACCGGGCAAGCCTGCCGATGCGGCATTCGGGGCCTGCGGCGCGGCCGGCCTCGCTGCCTGCGGCCGCGCCGGCGACCGCAGGCCCAGTGCTGCCGCACCGGGGTGCAACTGGCCATACAGGGTGCGTCCATCGTGCAGCCGCAGCGCCAGGGCTTGCTGCGGTTGGCGGTGGTGCAGGGCGTGCAGCTGCGCCAGATCGAGCGGCAGCCACTGCTCGAGCCGGGTCGGCGGCGTGCCCATTGGCCGGGCCTCGAGCTGCAGCCAGGCGCAGGCGCTGCGGTTGGCAGCGATCAGGCAGCCGTCGTCGGCGACGATCACAATGCCTTCGCCCAGCGAGCCGATGCCCTCGGCGCGCGGGTGCAGGTGCAGCCGCGTCTGGCCCGGGTGCAGGGCGCAGAGCAGGCGGTTTTCGACGTTGCGCGCGGCGGTGTCGACCAGCCCCAGGCTGTAGGGGTTCCAGCGCCCGTGTTCGGCCGAGATGTCGAGCACCCCGAGCAGGCGCCCGGTGCCAGAGGCAATCGGGGCGGCGGCGCAGCTCAGGAAAGCGTTGTGCTCCAGGTAGTGCTGGGCACCTTGGATTTCGACCGCCTCGCCCTCGGCCAAGGCGGTGCCGATGGCGTTGGTGCCGCGCTGCGTTTCGTGCCACGTGGCCCCGGCCGACAGCGCCACGCGTTCGGCCTTGCTCAAAAACCGGCCCTCGCCCAAGGTGTGCAGCACGGTGCCATTGGCATCGGCCAGAATCACCATGCCTCGTGCCAGCCGCACTTGCTCGTACAGATACTCCATCGTCGGCAGCGCATGCGCCAGCAGCTCGTGCTGGCGGGCGCGCAAGTCGCGCAACTGCGTTTGGTCCAGGGGGTCGGGCAAGGCACGCGCCACGGGCAGCAGGCCCGCGGCCAGGCTGCGCTGCCACGAGCGCGCCAACCGCTCGCCCAAGGCACCGGGCGGGCAGACCCCGTGTTCCAGCAAATGTTGTCGGCAAGTGCGCAGAGCCAAGGCCTGCGATGGTGCGCGCATGTCGTCTCCTGGGCGCTGCTTTTGAAGGTTTGGGTGCCAGTATAGGCACTGGCCGGGGCAGGCGCAAGGTTTATTGCGCGGTTGCGCCACCCCCTGTCCCGTTTTGTGACAGGTGTCGCGTTCTGGAACAGGCGCCATGCGTGCAGGGCCGCCGCTGCGAGCCGCTGTGGCGCTGGTGAACGCAATCCAATCAATGGCTTGGCAAATAAATCCGGGTTGGCACGAAACTTGGATAGGGATCATCGCCACCACGGCAATGGTTTGGCAATCCACCACTCACACAGGAGACAGCAGATGATCTACGCAGCCCCCGGCAGCGCCGGCGCCAAAATCGCCTACCAGCCGCAGTACGACAACTTCATCGGCGGCAAATGGACCGCCCCGGCCGACGGCCAATATTTCGACGTCATCACGCCCATCAGCGGCAAGGTCTATACCCGGGTGGCGCGCTCCAACGCCCGCGACATCGAGCGCGCCCTCGACGCCGCCCACGCCGCCGCCGACGCCTGGGGCCAAACCTCGGTGACCGAACGCGCAAACATTTTGCTCAAGATCGCCGATCGCATCGAGAGCAACCTGGAGCTGCTGGCCTACGCCGAAACCGTGGACAACGGCAAACCGATGCGCGAGACGCTCAACGCCGACATCCCGCTGGCGGTGGACCATTTCCGCTACTTCGCCGGTTGCATCCGCGCGCAAGAGGGCGCCATCAGCGAGATCGATGCTCAGACCGTGGCTTATCACATGCACGAGCCGCTGGGTGTGGTCGGGCAGATCATCCCGTGGAACTTCCCCATTCTGATGGCGGCCTGGAAGCTGGCGCCGGCGCTGGCGGCGGGCAACTGCGTGGTGCTCAAGCCAGCCGAATCGACCCCGGTCTCGATCCTGATTTTGGCCGGGCTGATTGCCGATTTGTTGCCGCCGGGTGTGCTCAACATCGTCAACGGCTACGGGCGCGAGGCTGGCCTGCCGCTGGCGCAGAGCAAGCGCATCGCCAAAATCGCCTTCACCGGCTCCACCAGCACCGGGCGCGTGATCGCGCAGGCGGCGGCCAACAACCTGATTCCAGCCACGCTCGAGCTCGGCGGCAAATCGCCCAACATCTTCTTTGCCGACGTCATGGCGCACGACGACGCTTTTCTGGACAAGGCGATCGAGGGGCTGGTGCTGTTTGCCTTCAACCAGGGGGAGGTCTGCACCTGCCCCTCGCGCGCCCTGATCCACGAATCGATCTACGACGCGTTCATGGAGCGCTGCCTCGAGCGCGTGGCGGCGATCAAGCAGGGCAACCCGCTCGACACCGAGACCATGCTGGGCGCCCAAGCCTCGAAAGAGCAACTGACCAAGATCACCAGCTACCTCGATCTGGGGCGGCAAGAGGGTGCGCAGGTGCTGATCGGCGGCGCGCAGGCGCAGATGAGCGGCGAGCTGGCCGGCGGCTATTACGTGCAGCCGACGCTGTTCAAGGGCCACAACAAGATGCGCATCTTCCAGGAAGAAATCTTCGGCCCGGTGCTGGCCGTGACCACCTTCAAGGACGAGGCCGAGGCGCTGGCCATTGCCAACGACACCCTCTACGGCCTGGGTGCCGGGGTTTGGAGCCGCAACGGCAACGTCGCCTACCGCATGGGCCGCGCCATCAAGGCCGGCCGCGTGTGGACCAACTGCTACCACGCCTACCCGGCGCACGCCGCCTTTGGCGGCTACAAGGAGTCCGGCATCGGGCGCGAGACGCACAAGGTCATGCTCGACCACTACCAGCAGACCAAGAACCTGCTGGTTAGCTACAGCGAACACAAGCTGGGGTTTTTCTGATTCGGGAGCCCGCCATGGTAGACAAAGTGATCGCCACCCCAGCCGCGCTGGAGCTGATCGAGCAACTCAAGGTCCTGCACGGGCCGGGGCTGATGTTTCACCAGTCGGGCGGCTGCTGCGACAACAGCGCCGCCAACTGCTACCTGCTGGGCGAACTCACCATCGGGGCCGGCGATGTGCACCTGGGCGACATCGGCGGCTGCCCGTTTTACATCAGCACGACCCAGTACCAGACGTGGAAGCACACCCAGCTGATCATCGACGTGATCGAGGGCACGGGCGGCACCTTCTCGCTCGAAGGGCCGCTGGGGCGCGCCTTCCACACCCGTTCGCGCGTGTTCAGCGACGAAGAGCTGGCGGCCCTGGAGCCTTAGGCGCGGCAGGGCGGGGGGCGGGCCCAGGGCGCCTGGGCCGGGCAGGGCGGCGCGCAGCAGGGAATAGCGAAAGCGCCGAAAATACGCCCCCATGACCCTCAAAGCCCCTGAACTGCTGCTGCCGGCCGGCTCGCTGGACAAAATGCGCGCCGCCTTCGACTTCGGCGCCGACGCCGTCTATGCCGGCCAGCCGCGCTACAGCCTGCGCGCGCGCAACAACGAATTTCGCCTCGAGCAACTCGCGCAAGGCATGGCCGAGGCGCGCGCGCGTGGCAAAAAGCTTTTCGTCACCAGCAACCTGATCGCGCACAACGACAAGGTGCGCACCTACCTGCGCGACATCGAGCCCATCATCGCGCTCAAGCCCGACGCGCTCATCATGGCCGACGCCGGCCTGATCATGCAGGTGCGCGAAAAATGGCCCGAGGTGCCGATTCATCTGTCGGTGCAGGCCAACAGCACCAATTGGGCCGCGGTCAAGTTCTGGCAGCGGGTGGGCGTGACGCGCATCATCCTGAGCCGCGAACTGAGCCTGGACGAAGTCGAGGCCATCCGCAACGAGTGCCCCGACGTCGAGCTCGAGGTGTTCGTACACGGCGCGCTGTGCATCGCGTATTCGGGCCGCTGCCTGCTGAGCGGCTACTTCAACCGCCGCGACCCCAACCAGGGCACCTGCACCAACGCCTGCCGCTGGGAGTACGGCACCCAGGCGGCGCAAGCCGACCCGGCCACGGGTGAGGCGATTGCGCTGGCGCGCATGGGGTCGGATTTCGATTTTGGCCAAGCCCGCGCCGAGGCCGAAACCGCGTTTGCCACCTGCGGCAGCGGGCCGCGGCACCCGGCCGCCGACCAGGTCTATCTGCTCGAAGAAAAAGGCCGCCCCGGCGAGCTGATGCCGATCATGGAAGACGAGCACGGCACCTACATCATGAACAGCAAGGACCTGCGCGCCGTCGAGCACGTGCAGCGGCTGTGCCAGATCGGCGTCGATTCGCTCAAGATCGAGGGCCGCACCAAGAGCCTGTACTACGTGGCGCGCACGGCGCAGGTGTACCGGCGCGCGATCGACGACGCCATGGCCGGCCGCCCCTTCGACCCCGACCTGCTGCTGCAGCTCGAGGGCTTGGCCAACCGCGGTTACACCGGCGGCCTGCTCGAGCGCCGCCCGGCGCAGGACTACCAAAACTACCTCAGCGGCCACTCGCAGCTGCAGCGCAGCCACTACGTGGGCGAGGTGCTGGGCGTGCGCGCCGACGGCTGGGCCGAAGTCGAAACCAAGAACCGCTTCGCCGTCGGCGACCAGATCGAGGTCATCCACCCCAGCGGCAACCGCATCGTCCAGCTCGAAGCCATGCACAACCCCGACGGCGTGCCGGTGCAAGTGGCCCAAGGCAGCCCGGTGCGCGTGTTTGTGCCGCTGGGCGCGCCGGTGCAGGGCGCCTTGCTGGCGCGGCTGCTGGGGGCGGCGGTGTAGTCGAGTTGCCTCCGGGGACACTCAACGGCATCCTCAAGCAAGCCAACCTGAAAAAATGAGGTCACACGTGCAGTACTTGGTTGTCATCGAGCAAGGTTCAAACAGTTTTGGTGCCTACGTCCCCGATCTTCCAGGCTGTGTCGCGGCAGCGGAATCGAGGGCAGAAGTCGCTTCCCTGATCCAGGAAGCCATAGCGCTGCACATCGAAGACCTTCGCGCGCGCGGCCAGCATGTGCCGCAGCCGCATTCGGTTGGGGAGCTGGTGTGCGTTGATGCCTGAGTCAACCGGTAGCGCTTTGGGCACCTCCTCCGTGGCCGAGTTCGAAGCGCGCCGCGCCGAGCTTTCAAGAACGTGGCAACTACACCGGGCAAGTGGCCATGCACACCGTCCATACGGCCCAACACGGCGCGCACCTCGGCGGGGGTGAGCACCACGGGCAGGCGCTGCGAAGGCTTGGCGCGCGTCATGTTGTCCAGCCACGGCAACTGGATTTCCAGCACCTCGCGATAAAGAAACAACAGCGCCGACAGCGCCTGGTTCTGGGTCGAAGCCGCCACGCGCCCGTTCACGGTCCAAAAAACGTATTGTTCCTCGGTGCGGATGCTGTAGTGCTTCACCCGGATGCGCGCTCGAACTTGATCCAGCAGCCTGGGCTGCTGCGCGTCAGGCACCCCGGCAGGTGTTCCACCTACGACAGGCAAGGAGTTACTCATGGAAAAACAACAGACTGCAGGTTGGTGTGTAGATGTTATGCACCTTACCAAGCTAGGGAAACTCTGCACAACCCTCCCACCTGAGACAATCTGCTCATGAAACAGACCAGCCTCTCCAGCACCGGGTTTGAACGCAAAGTCAAGCGCACGCGCAAGCGTGAGTTTCTCCAACAGATGGATCGTGTCGTCCCTTGGGCGGACTTGCTGGCACTCATCCAGCCGCACGCGCCCGCGCCTGGAGCCAAGGGCGGTCGGCCGCCGTTTGCGCTCGAGACCATGTTGCGCATCCACCTCCTGCAGCATTGGTTCAACCTGTCGGATCCGGCCATGGAAGAAGCGCTCTACGACACCGAAGTGCTGCGCGAGTTTGCCGGGCTCGATCTGTGCGCCGACTTGCTGCCCGACGAGAGCACCATCCTGCGCTTTCGGCACCTGCTGGAAAAGCACCAACTGGCCGAGCAGATGCTGGCCGTGGTCAACGCGCTGCTGACGCAGCAAGGCTTGCTGCTGCGCGCGGGCACCTTGGTCGATGCGACCTTGATTGCGGCACCGAGCTCGACCAAGAATCAGGCTGGAGCGCGCGACCCGGAGATGCACCAGACACAGAAAGGCAAGAACTGGCACTTTGGCATGAAGGCCCACATCGGTGTCGATGCCGACTCCGGTCTGGTGCATACCGTGGTTGGCACGGCGGCCAACGTCCACAACGTCACCCAGGCGCACGCCCTGCTGCACGGCGAAGAAACCGATGTCTTTACCGACTCGGGCTACCGTGGCGTTGAGAAGCGCGCAGAGATTCAGGCCCAGCACCCGGATGTGAGCTGGCACACCGCCATGATGTCGAGCCAGCGCCGTGCGCTCGACACCAGCACACCGCTGGGGGCCTTGCTCGAACAGATCGAGCAGACCAAGGCGCGCATCCGCGCCAAGGTCGAGCACCCGTTTCGGGTCATCAAGCAACAGTTTGGCTTTGTGAAGGTCAAGTACCGGGGGCTGGCCAAGAACACGGCCAACCTGGTGACGCTGTTTGCGCTGAGCAACCTGTGGCTGGCGCGCAGGCACTTGCTGCAGGACTTGCAGGGATAAGTGCGTCCAAAAGCGGCGGAAAGCAGCAAATAACGATAAAAACTGAGCAAAAAATGCCCAAAGGCGCGGAAAATCACGCCAGGCGCCGCGTGCCGAGGTCAACAATGTCGCCATTTGAAATGGAAGCTGATCGGGGTCGATTCTTGGGTGGTTGTGCAGGGGTTCCCTAGAATTTACACCGAAAAGTGGGTACACTTTGCGTTAGATCGTGGCGGAAAAACATGGGCACCGTTGCTTGACTTAGTGGCGGCTGGTTGGCGCGCTGCTGGTTTGCCCTCTGCTGCTCCTTCGTTTGCCGGTAACTTGCTGGGCACGATTTTGGTTTCTGTCGCAGGCGTGTGCTACCATCAAGCTTGGCCAATCTGGTACAAGTTTTGATGGTATGTCGTGAACATCAAATGCTTCATTTTAGCAGGGGGCGCCAATGGAGGTTGGTTCCCTGAACTTTAGAGTCTTGGATTTGCAACGCGCAATATCATCCCCCCGCTTCGAGAACACTTCGATTAAGTTTCTACCAACCCAAGGAGTTTTCATGTTCATCAAGTCACCCACAATTCTTGTTATTGCTGCTGTCGCTTTTGTTGCTGGTTGTGCCACCCCTCATCAGCCGTCTTGGAGTAAAGAAGGTGTTTCCGCAGAAGGTGTGCGCACTTCCATTTCAGCATGCAGGTTTCAAATCGGCATTAATAATGTTGCAGCAAACAGACAGCAGGAACTTCTTGCAAACTGTATGGAGGGGAAAGGGTTTCGGCTTCGGTAACGGCTGTTGTTTCACCATTGCTGACTTTTCACGTTAATTTCCCCCCTGTAGAACTTCCAATCATCTTTACCCAAGTCAGCGTTCCAAGGAGCGCTTCGCGTTAAAGCCGAGCAGAGCATCTGAGCTTGAACATTAGATCGTGGCAGAAAACTTGGGCACCGTCACTTGACTTCGTGGAGGTTGGTTGGCGCGCTGCAGGCAGGGTACTCGTCCGTTTCTTCTTCAAGCATAGAGCTGCTGGGTTCGCGTTGCGTTGGTTGTCCATGTCCCTGTATCATCTAACACTGCGCTCCAGCGGGACGCGCCTTCGGCGCGCCCCTCAGCTTGGGCGTTCGGCAAAAAATATGACTTTCCCTGAATTCCAGATTCTCGTTGGCAAGCACCCTGATGGGGTTATCTTACTTGAAGGGCGCAGGGCTATTCCTGACGACTTTGCCAAGCAAGCACAGGAACTTGGTGCAAGCTTGGCACTGAGATTCCCCGAGTTACGCTTTCGTTCAGGCAATGCTGAGGGATCAGATGAGGCGTTTTCCAGAGGCGTCGCCGAGGTTGATCCGCGTCGCTTGCAGGTGGTGGCACCATATGAATCGCACAGAAAAAGCGTCCGCTACACGGACGCAGTTTATGACTCCCCAGATTCGCTTTCGCGTGTTCAAGAGGAGGAGATTGCTTACAAGACGTCCTCCGCAAGTCCGAAATACAAGGGGTTAGTATCTAGGCGTGGTCAGAAAGGATCACTTGGAGCAAAGGCAGCATACTTAATAAGAGATACGATGAAAGTCATTGGACATTCGAAAGCATTTCCTAAACCAATCTGTGCATTGTTTTACGTGAGTATGGAAGACCCCTTGGCTGGCGGAACCGGACACACAGTTCGAGTGTGCCAGCAAGAGGGAGTGCCCTTCGCATTTCAAGATTCATGGGCAACATGGCTAAAACAATAAGGCCGAACAAGGCGGTCCACCTAACCCCTACCCGTGTCACGCCGGAATGCTTGCCGCTTCGCGGCGGCATCCGTCGCGCCACGGGCAGGGGTAGGTGACCTTGGACGTTAGACTACCCTGAGGAAACTATGTCACTCGACGGCCTTTCACCAGAACAAATCGAGGCAAAACAGCAGGAGTTGCTTGCCGCCGTTCCTGCGGCTGCAACTATTGGTAATAAAGCTCTACGTGAGCAACTCGGACAGAACTGGAGCGAAAACTTATTTTGGGAAATCAGAAGCCGCCTGATTGAGCGTGGACAATTAGAAGCGGGGCGAGGCCGAGGGGGTAGTACAAAGCTCGTACCAACGCCCGTCCAGCCGGAAGCAGCCCCCCCGGCAGTGGTGGCTTCTGTTGTCGATGGCACCCCTCAGGCCCCAGACTATTCAAAGGAGTCAGATCTCTACGAGCCCGTTTCATCAGTATTAAGAAATCACTGGTCTAAGGAACAAGGGTTTGACAATTACTTGGTCGAAGTAACGGCCAAACAAGGTTCAAGACATACTGGCGGAAAATGGACAAGGCCTGATGTCACGGTAGTGGGATATAAAACCTTCCCATATCTACCAGGACGTTTTCTTGAGGTTATCTCCTTCGAGATAAAGCCCACTAACACCCTAGACATTACTGCTGTATATGAAGCGCTTTCGCATCGTCGTTCTGCAACCCGCGCTTATGTTGTTGGCCATATTCCTCGTGCTGCGCAAGATGAGATGGGCAGTGAGCTGGATGTTGTGACAGAGGAAGCAAAAAAACTTGGGATCGGGGTTATTGTTGCAGACGACCCAGCCGACTTTGATACTTGGGAGGTCCTTCTGGATGCTGATCGCATCGAGCCAGATCCTGCTCGCCTCAACGAGTTTATTGCAAGGCAGACAACCCCAGAACTAAGAGAGCAAATTGTCCGCTGGTTCAAATAGTTCTAACACTTCGGTACAGGGAACGCTGCGAATAGGACAGGTCCGGGAATACGGGGGCAAGATCAGTTTCCGTCGGCTGCTTCTCTTCGCCCGTCGGGCTGCTGGGCTTACGTTGCACTGGTAGCTCAAGTGCCTGCATCATCTGACACCGCGCTGCAGCGGGACGCACCTTCGGCGCGCCCCTGAGCTTGGGTGTTAGGCGGCCTGTGAAGGGCCAGGGTAAACTTGTCGCATGAAAGTCAACGACATGCTGCGCCTGCTACATGACGAAGGTTGGTACTTGGTCGCTACTCGCGGCAGCCACCGATAGCTCAAGCACCCATCCAAGCCAGGCCGGGTCCCTGTGCCGGGCAAACCCAGCGACGATTTGGCACCCGGCACGCTGGGTAGTATCCTCAAGCAGGCCGGTCGAAAGGGACGTTGAACATGCGTTACGCAATCGTCATTGAGCAGGCTGAGGGCAATTTCTCAGCGTTCGTCCCTGACCTTCCGGGCTGTGTCGCCACCGGCACCACCGTGGCCGAGGTTGAAGAGCAGATCCGCGAGGCCATCGGGTTTCATCTTGATGGCCTTCGCGAGGATGGAGTGCCTGCTCCTCTGCCTTCGAGCCAAGTCGAGTACATCGACATCGCCGCCTAACTGTCCTCGTATGGCTCCCGTCCGCTTCTTCGACTGTCGGCCTGTCGGGTTCGCGAAGTACTTGACGGCGAACTGAACTGCGCCTAATATGGCCCGTTATCAATTAAAATGGGCCGTATATGACTCAATTAGGCGTCAAGTTCTCTGAACCCATGCCGTACGAAGTGCAAAGCTTGCTCAAGGGCCTTGGCCAGCGGGTGAAGACAGCCCGCGTTCGTCGTGGCCAGAGCGCACAGGAGTTTGCGCGTGCCTGTGGCATTGGCCGGCGCTCGCTCTACCGCCTCGAGACCGGTGATCCTGGCGTGGCACTCGGAACCTTTCTGTCGGTGCTGTGGCAGTTGGGGCTGCTGGAGTCTGCCCAAGGCGTGGCACATCCGGACCAAGATGAACACGGCAAGATTCTCGAAGCGGCGCGTCGACCGCAACGTGTGCGTACCCCGGTGGGGCGGGACAACGATTTTTAAGGGCGCACGATGGCCGACACGGACGAACTCTGCTACGCGTACATTCAGCTGCCTGGCACCTTCGATTGGGTTCCCTGTGCGTCCCTGAAGGTCAGGCAGCTTGCCGCCGATGCCTATGAGGGCACTTTCACCTACGGCAAGCGCTATCTGGAGCGCTCAAATGTGGTTGAGCTCGACCCGTATCACCTGCCGCTCACCACCAAGCCACTGAAGTTCACCCTGCTCAAGGGCATTCCGGGCGCCTTGCGCGACGCGAGTCCGGATGCTTGGGGGCGTCGCGTCATCCAGGCGCGGCTGCAACGGGAGGAGGCGGACATCTCCGAGATCGAGTACCTGCTCAATGGGCCAGACGACGCGGCGGGCAACTTGCGCTTTGGACGCTCTGTGCAGCCCCCCGGGCCCGCCAAGACGTTCAACCGCACGCACCAACTCGAAGCCTTGGTTCTGGCGGCCGAGCAATTGGATGAAACTGGCAAGCTCCCGCATGAGCTGCTCGAGCAACTGGAGCCTGGTACCAGCATGGGAGGAGCGCGGCCCAAGGTCACGCTCGAGGATGGCCACCGCCTGTATTTGGCCAAACTGCCGGAAAAGCGGGACACGCACAACATGCAGCGCATCGAGTATGCGACGCTGGAGCTCGCTCGGGAGGCGGGGCTGCAGGTGTGCGACACCCGCATCGAAGCGGTAGGCAAAGCCGAGGCGCTGATGCTCGTGCGTTTCGACCGGGAGTGGAACCCGGATATGCTGCAAGGCGTTGGCGGGTACGCCAGACATGGCTTGGTCTCCGGTCTTACGGTGCTCAATGCCGACGACGGCATCCAAGGCCGCGAGCATTGGTCGTATCTGCGGCTGGCCGATGAACTTCGCCGCTGGTCTGCCAAACCGGACGAAGACCGGCGCGAGCTGTACAAACGCATGGTCTTCAATGCGATGGTCACCAACAACGACGACCATCCGCGCAACCACGCGCTGCTGCGCACGACGGCTGGCTGGCGCCTGTCACCGGCCTACGACATCGTGCCGGCGCCTCTCATTTCGCAGGAGCGGCGTGACTTGGCCTTGGAAACAGGACGCTACGGGCGTGCGGCCAGCCTCTACAACCTGCTCTCGGCGAGCGAGGTGTTTGGGCTTTCGTTCGAGCAAGCTCGGGCGATTGTGGCGCAGCTGGAGCAGGTGGTGCAGAGCTGGCGCAACATCTTTGCCCGGAACCGCGTGGAGCCGCGTTCGATAGAGTATTGCGCCCAAGCCTTCTTGCCAGACTGCTTTTACCGCACAGAGCCGCCGGGTGAAGAGGGGTGACCCTCTCGGTCAGGTCGCTGCACGCACAGCACCCAAGAGTTCTTGCCATGACAAGCCCTCTTTGCTTCAGGCGCGGTTCGCTGCGTCGAGCTTGAACACCACCACCAGTTCCTTCAGGTGCGCGGCCTGGCCCCTGAGGCTGTCGGCGGCAGCGGCGCTTTGCTCCACCAGCGCAGCGTTTTGCTGCGTGACGTGGTCGAGTTGCTGTACCGCTTCGCCAACCTGCGTGATGCCCTCGGACTGTTCGCGGCTGGCGGCGCTGATTTCGGCGATCAGATCGGTGACGCGCTGCACCTGGGCCACGATGTCGGCCACGCTTTGCCCGGCCTGGCCGACTTGCTCGGTGCCGGCCTGCACGCGCTCGACGCTGCTGCCGATCAGGGCCTTGATTTCCTTGGCGGCATTGGCGCTGGCGATCTGGTTCGAGCCGCTGGCGATGGCGTCGGCTGCGGTGCGCACTTCGAGCACGATGCGCGCTAGGCTCTGGTTCATGGTTTTGAGCGCCCGCAACAGTTGGCCGGTTTCGTCGCGTGCGTCGCTATCCACCGCCGCAGTCAGGTTGCCCTGGGCGACGGCTTGGGCCACCTGCAGCGCTTGCTGCATGGGCTGGGTAATGGAGCGCGTGATGAACAGCGCCAGCAAGCTACCCAGCGCCAGCGCGAGCAGGGTGCCGCCGGCAGCGACCATGTCGATCCTGTCCTTGGAACGGTTGACAGCCTCATAGCTGGCGCTGGCCAGGGTGATTTGCTCGTCAATCAGAGCTTGTGCTGCATTGTGCGCGGATTGGGCCACATCGGTGCCACCTTGGGCGGCAGCGATGCGGGTCTGGTATTCGCTGCGGGCTGGGTCGACGCGGGCAGCCTGCAGTTCGTCCATGATGCCGATCTTGACACGTACATACTCCGAGCGTGCGGCTTCGAAAGTGCGTGCCAGGTCCTGCTCTTTGGGCGTCAGTTGGGTGGCTGCCCGAACAGAACACGAACTGCCAGACCCACTGAGCCGCAGTCGCGGATCAGAATCTCGTTGCGACCAAAATCCACGTCCTTCACGCGCAGCCGCACGCACTCCATCAGCCGCATTCCGGTGCCGTACAGCAGTCGAGCCATCAGGCCATGCACACCGTCCATGCGGCCCAACACGGCGCGCACCTCGGCGGGGGTGAGCACCACGGGCAGGCGCTGCGAAGGCTTGGCGCACGTCATGTTGTCCAGCCACGGCAACTGGATTTCCAGCACCTCGCGATAAAGAAACAACAGCGCCAACAGCGCCTGGTTCTGGGTCGAAGCCGCCACGCGCCCGTTCACGGTCCAAAAAACGTACTGTTCCTCGGTGCGGATGCTGTAGTGCTTTACCCGGATGCGCGCTCGAACTTGATCCAGCAGCCTGGGCGGCTGCGCATCAGGCACCCCAGCAGGTGTTCCGCCTACGACAGGCAAGGAGGTGCTCATCGAAAAACAACAGGTTGCAGGTTGGTGTGTAGATCCTGAATCCGTGACCTCAATCCCCGCATCACGACATGCCCGCCCAACCGCCGCCCCAAACTGAGATTTCTCGCACTTTTCCCGCCCAGCGGGCCGCGCGAAGACCCATCGGCGCTCACAAACACCCCGCACAAGGCGCTTGCAAGCCCATCTAACCGTGTTTTCGCCCGCTTTCGCCACCACCAGCGCAGCCTTAGCCCCGCAGAACCCCGCGTTTTTCGCAATCCGTGAGTTCGCTGAGCCCGATCTGACCCAGCCAGCAACCTTAAGCTGCCTTCATCTTGCCAAAGGCACGCTCAAACACCGCAAAGCCCGAGTCCGAGCCCGAGATGCCCAATGCCCAGCCCCGCGCATGGCTGATGACGCGCGCGGCCTTGTACATCAGCTCTTGCATCACGGTCTTGATGCGCCGGCGCAGTGCGGTCTTGCGCATCGGGCTGTCGCTCTCGTGCAGCGTGTACTGCCCCACGATGCGCAGCAGGTTCATGGCCAGCGCCGCCAGCGAGCACACCAGATGGTTGGTGGCAAACTTGCCCGAGGGCAGTCGGTTCAAGTCCATGTCGGTCTTGAACTCGGCATGAAACTGCTCGTGCGTGGCATGGTCTCGGTACAGGGTGATGACTTGCTCATGCGTGACTTCTGGCCCCAGCGTGGTGCTCCAGCCTTCCAGCACGTACTCGGGAAAGAGCAAGGGCTGGCCCCGCTTGTCCAGCGTGCGCTCGGTCAGACGATAGACGCGGCGCAGGGTGCGGCTGCCTCCTTGGGGCACTTGCACGGCAGGCAGTGCTTCGCTCCACAGACACTCGCGCTTGCCGGCTCGGATCTGGTTCCAGACGGTGCTGACATCGGCGCAGCGCTGGGCGGCAATTTGCTCCACCGGCGCCGAGCGTGGGTTCCATTTGATCAGCAGATCGACGGCTCGCCCCAGCTTGTCCGCTTGTTCCAGTGTGCGCGCCATCAGGTGCTGCGAGCAAAAGCCCGAGTCGGCGCGCAGCAGCAAAGGCGCTTGGGCCACCGCACAGGCGGAGCCGAGTGCCCGCTCGATGTTGTATTCGCTCTCGCGCGCGCTGTGCTGGCTGCCCGCTCGCAGATCGAGCTCCAGACAGTAGCCGCGTGTGCCCAAGTACAAGGCGATGGGGCAGTAGCCATCGACGCCGGCGTAGGTGTAGGAGACGCCTTCTTTGGCGCTGTCGCTCTGATCCATGACGAAGGTGTCGATGTCCAGTGGCAGGTGGCCGCTGGGCAGGGTGCCGAAGTCGATCGCTGCACCATCGATGTGCAGGCCCAGCAGGGCGCGGTTGATCGAGTCGGCCAGTTCGCTCCACTCGCAGCCCATGGCGTCGAAGCGCTGGCGCAAGGTGGCGCTGGAGGGCACGGCGCGCAGGCCCAAGGCTTGGTGGGCAAAGCGCTGCTTGCGAAAGGCTTCGACGGCTTCGAAGTCGTTCTTGCCCAAGGTGAGCATGGCTACGTAGCACTTGAGGATGTCGCTGTTGGCGATGCCAGCACGCACCGGGTACTTGGGGTCCACCATCGCTGGCAGGTTGATGCGCTTGAACAAGCGCCCCACCAAGGCCAAGCCACCGTGGCTGCTCAGGTCGTAGGGCAGCTTCTTGACAACGAACTCGACTGGGTCAGTCATTTGCGGCGCTTGCACCTAGTGGGTGCGCGTTTGTTTGTGGATAGTTCGTTGATTATAATAGAAAAACATGGGGTTTGCGGGACTCAGGTCACGGATTCAGGTAACATCTACCTGAATCCGTGACCTCAAGCCAAAATCCCCCCGATTGCCCCTTGAAATCAACGACTTGATCCGCATGTGGGTGTCACCCAGCGGGTGCAGGAAGAACGCATGACGGATCCGGTAGATTTTGTGGTCAAGAAGCTGCCCTATGATTTGAGCAGCCACGGCGGTTTGGCCTTGGTCGGGCGCTTGTTCAAGCGCATCAACCTGAGCGCCATGGTAGACCCGCAGTACCCGGTGCGCGGCGGTATCGCCAACAGCGACATCATCAAGTGCTACCTGGGCTTGCTCACCCTGGGCAAGAACGACTTCGAGGCGGTCAAAGGCTTGCGCAGTCAGCGCTTTGCGCACCAGGCGCTGGGCCTGCGCGCCGTGCCATCGAGCGCCACACTGCGCCAGCGCTTCGATGCCATGGGGTGCGACTGGAGCGAGCTGGTCGATCGGATCAACCGCGCCGTGCTGGGCCTGCGCATCAACGGCGCGCCCATCGACTTTGGTGCCCTGCCAACTGGCCACCTGCCGCTGGACATTGACACCTTCGTCATGGATCAGAGCGACAGCGCCAAAGAAGGCGTGTCCTGGACCTACGCCGGGGTGCAGGGCTACTGCCCCATTGCGCTCTACCTGGGCACACGCGGCTACTGCCTGGAGCTGGAGCTGCGCGCGGGCAGCCAGCACAGCGCCAGCGAGAGCGAATACAACATCGAACGCGCCCTGCGCACGGCCTGTGCGGTGAGCGCAGCGCCCTTGCTGCTCAGAGCCGACTCGGGCTTTTGCTCGCAGCACCTGATGGCGCAGACGCTGCAGCAAGCGGCCCGGCTGGGACGCCCAGTCGATGTGCTGATCAAGTGGAACCCGCGCAGCGCGCCGGTGGAGCGCATCGCCACGCAGCGCTGCGCCGATGCGGGCACGGCCTGGACGCCGCTGCGGCCAGGCAAGCGCGAGTGCCTGTGGAGCGAAGCGCTCGAGGCGCTTGAGGTCAGTAGCGGGCACAGCCGCGCCTTGCGCTGCGTCTACCGGCTGACCGAGCGCACCCTGGACAAGCGCGGCCAGCCGCTGCTCTTGCCCGAGTATGTGCTCGAAGGCTGGAGCACCACGCTCGGGCCTGAGGTGAGCGACGAGCAGGTCGTGGCGCTGTACCGCGACCATGCCACGCACGAGCAGTTCCATGCCGAGTTCAAGACCGACATGGACTTGAACCGCCTGCCTTCGGGCAAGTTTGCCACCAACCACTTGGTGTGTGCGCTGGCGGCGGTGGCAATGAACCTGTTGCGCCTTGTGGGGCAGCACACGCTGCACGAGGGCGACAGCCCGCTGCGCAAGGCGGCGTTGCGTCGGCGCCTCAAGACGGTGATGCAGGAGATGATGTTCAAGGCCGCGCGCATCATCCGCCACGCCCGGCGCTGGGTGCTGGGAATCTCGGGGGCCGATTCGGGCTTTGCGGTGTTTGAGCGCGCACACGCCAAGTTCAAGGCGGCGTAGCTCCCTCAACTGCCCGAACGGGCCATCAACCGGGCCAGCGAGCGCACGGATGCGACAACACGCAGGCGGCTGCGGGCACTGGGCTGCGCCGCTGGCAGCCAACGCAGTACGAATCACCCCTGCAGCACGGGCGAGCGCAGCGTCGCGCCCGCAAAATCGAGGCTGCACCCCCCGATCTGGCCAAGATCGGACACGAAATCTTGATTCCGGCAGCAATGGCGTGCTCATGGGGTGCGAACGGGAATTGAGGTCACGGATTCAGGTCTACGTTAGATCGTGGCGTAAAACTTGGGTGCCGCTGCTTGACTTCGTGGCGGTTTCTCGGTGCGGTGTGGGCAGGGCACTCGTCCGCTGCTTCTTCGGCTGTCGATCTGCTGGGTTCGCGTTGCGCTGGTTGTCCATGTCCCTGTATCATCTAACACTGCGCTTATGCGGGACGCGCCTTCGGCGCGCCCCTTAGCTCAGGAGTCTGGCCGCAAGAGAGATTTTTTCCTAAAGGTGGAGAAATCAATGAGCCGTATCTGGCATTCCTTGTTGGCTGTCGTTGTTTTGGCCTCGCTAATCATTGAGATTGCGCTCTTGTTGGGGTACGGTCAAGATGTCAACACGGGTCAGACTGGTTACCATCCGGATCTGACAACGAGATTCGTGAATTTTTTTGGTTATATCACGATCCAAAGCAATTTGCTCGTGCTTTTCACGGCCATTAGCCTCGTTCTCGACCCACAGAGAGATGGACGGATATGGCGTGTGCTCAGGCTGGCCTCTCTGCTCGGGATTACCGTAACGGGGGTTGTGTACGTTACATTGCTTTCCGACATAGAACACCACCAGGGGGTAAGCGCCTGGGCCAACGCTGGGCTTCACTATTTCGCACCTCTTTGGACAATACTTGGCTGGCTCCTGTTCGGTCCAAGGCCAAGGATTGATTGGCGTACAATCGGGCTGACGTTCCTGTGGCCCGTGGCCTGGTTGGCTTACACTCTGATTCGGGGTGCCTTTACCGGCAGCTACCCGTATCCCTTCATGGATGTCACTGCACTTGGCTACGAGGCAGTTTTGGCGAACATCGCTGTCATTCTGTCACTGGCATTCGTTCTGTCAGTAGTATTTATGGCAACAGACCGTCATTTGCCTCGTCGTGGCACTACCTAACAATTCATTCAAGCCGACGCCGCTTTGTGGAGCGGCTTAATTCAGGTGTTAGGCGTCTTACACCCACGCGCTCGAACGCATCGCAATCGCCCACGTCATGAAATCTGGTCTGCGCTGCTATGTATGCGGAAGCCCCGCAACTGGAATGGAGCACATCCCGCCGCGCTCGTTCTTCCCGCGCGGCGGAGGCCTGCAACTGAAGGCGATTCCTTCATGCGCAGAACACAACAACGCAAAGTCGAACGACGATCAATACGTCTTAGCCCAGATCTGCATCGGCGCCTCCACGGGAGAGGGTCTCGCAAGGAAGATCTTCATGCGCTCAATCGCACCGCAGTTGTCTCGCAGCCCGGCCTTTCGTGAGGTCCTTGCGGCCGGATCAGAGACCTTGCCCGATGGAAGTCGGCGTTACCGCGTTGACATGGCACGCCTGGACAACTTTTTCAATCACTTGGCCGCTGGCATCTTCTTTGATCGGTACGGGCGATCACTCAACCGGGCTACGCATAGTTTCGGACATGTCTATCTTGATCTTCATGACGACGATCCCGAGGAGGACCAGAAGCGCCGAATGGTCGCAATGATGCTCGGACACCTCTTCGCCGGCTTCAAGGATCAGATCGCGCACTACGAAGCAGACAAGATTGACGAGACTGTCTACATGAATCGAATCATGGATCCGGCTGGGCCGGATGCTTCAGTAGCGATCGTCCACACCTTCTATGGCGTATTCGACGTAGCTACGTTCCTGACCCGACAAGTAGAAGACACCTAACATGACGGTCAACCGGACGCGCTACGGCAAGGCACCCTGGCCGCGATGCACCCGCTGCCAATCTTGCGCCTCGCGGCCAGGGCGCCTCGCCTCCGCGCGCCGGTTACCTCAACCCTGAATCCGTGCCCCCACCCAGCCACCCCCTCCTTCCAGGCCAAGCAGCATGATCCTGCCTCCCCCTGAGCCCAGCGCAGCGCGTCTGCCCGCTCACTTTTTGAGCAAACGGCATCACACGGGTGGATTTTTGCTGCCCAATACAGCCCCAAACTGCCCAGATACGCCCAGTTTGGGGGCACCTGCGCGCGTACAGACGTGTCTGCTCCTTGCTGGCGCGTTTGCGCGCAGCCTCAGAACGGTTCGATGCGGCTCGGTGTGCCGCTCAAGGGCTGGCAGCGCGCAGCAGCCGCTGCTGCAGCGCGGCAAACACGCGCACATGGTCGGCAAAGGTGCAGCCAAAGTCCAGCACCAGGCGGCGCGCGTGCGCCACAAACCGGGCCGCGCGGTACATCACCTCCTGCAACACCGTCTTGATGCGCCGGCGCTTGGCTGGGTGGCGTATGGGAGCAAGCTCGCCCGTGAGCCCCAACTGCCCGATCAGGCGCAGGCAGTTGTAGGCAAAGGCACCCAGGTGCAACAAGGCATCGTTGGTGGCAAACTTGCCCGAGGGCAGGCGCTCCAGATCCAGGTCGGACTTGATCTCGGAGTGAAACTGCTCGTGCGCGCCGTGGTAGCGGTAGTGCTCGATCACCGCCTCGGGCGCCAGCGTCAGGCTCGTCCACCAGCCTTCGAGTTCGATCTGCGGCATGAGCAGATGCTGGCCCTTGCGGTCTATGGTGCGCTCGGTGACGCGCACAATCAGCCGCAGCGCACGCCTGTCCTGGCCCCAGGCGCGCTCGCGCGTCAGATCGAGCACGGCCACGCGCTTGCCCGCGCGCAGTTGCTCAAACGCCCCCGCTTGTTCGGCCTGCGCCACCCAGGCGGCCTTGTCCTGGCGTCTGGGGTTCCACTTGCAAATGAACTCCAGCACCCGATCCTGCGCCATCCAGCGCTGGCGCTGGGCGAGCTTGGCCAGCAGCAGGCGCGCGCTGTCAAAGCCGCTGTCTTCGACCATCAGGAGCGCCTGAGCGCTGGGCACCAAGCGCTGCAGCCGGGCAAAGGCGCGCTCGTAGAAGTACTCGGTATCGAGCGCCGAATGGTGGCTGCCCGCACGCAGCTCGAGCCCGACGTTCCAGCCTTCGTTGCCCAGGTAGCCGGCAATCGGGCAGTAGCCATCCACACCCTGGTAGGTGCGGCTGACGTGCTCTTTCTTGCTGTCGCTGTTGTTCATGACAAAGGTGTCGACCTCAAAGCGCACAAAGCCCTTGTGGGGCGTGATGGGTGCCTGCGTGCGCTCGAGCAGCCGCGTGCTGAGCTCGTCGAGCAGCTCGCGCAAGGCTTCGGCCTTGACATCGAGGCGCTGGCGCATCCAGACGCTGCTGGGTACTTTGGACAGGCCCAGGGCTTGCTTGAAGAAGCGATCGCCCCGAAACGGCTCTATGGCTTCAAAGTCGCTCTTGCCCAGGCTGAGCAAGCCGGTCAGGGCCTTGACCATGTCGGAGGTCTTCATGCCCTGCGACACCGGCAACTGCGGGTCGACCACCAGATCGACTTGCGCCGCCTCGCAACACTGCCCAATCAGGGCCAGACCGGAGTAAGAGGTCAGCGTGTGCTGGGCCGATTGACGTACCTGAAACTGCGGCATGTTCGCTTGGGTGAAACCACTACAGCGCAGATTATCTCACAAAATCATGGAGTTGAGATAGGAAGTGGGGGTGTGGGGCACGGATTTAGGTCAACGTTAGATCGTGGCGGGGAAAACTTGGGCACCGTTGCTCGACTTCGTGGCGGTTGCTTGGCGCACAGCGGGCAGGGTTTCCGTCTGCTGCTTCTTCGGCTGCCGGTCTGCTGGGTTCGCGTTGCGCTGGTAGCTCAAGTGCCTGTATCATCTAACACTGCGCTCCAGCAGGACGCGCCTTCGGCGCGCCCCTGAGCTTTGGCGTTATGCAATACCACCGAGAGGCGTGAGGTATGGAGTTTGAATGGGACCCGCCGAAGGCTGCAGGCAATGTCCGCAAACATGGCGTGACGTTTGACGAGGCTGCAACGGTGTTTCTCGATGAACTTGCAGTGTCCGGTTCTGATCCTGATCATTCCGTGGGCGAGGCTCGGTACATCACGTTTAGCGCATCGAGTTTGGGTCGGTTGCTTGCGGTCTCACACACGCACCGCTCAGGTACAATGCGCATCATCAGTGCACGGCGCGTTACGCGCGCTGAAAGGAAGATTTATGAAGAAGGCTGAAGCAGAAATGCGCGCAGAGTACAAGCGTTCCGACTTTGTGAAGTTGGAGCGCGGGAAGTTCTTCAAGGAAGCGTCGAAGGGAACATCTGTGGCTCTAATTGAGCCCAAGCTGGCGAAGGCGTTTCCTACATCGGAAGCGGTCAACGAAGCACTTCGCGGCTTGCTCGCGCTGGCAGACGAAACAGCCCGCATAACAGGTCGCTCAAAGCGGGCCACCCGCAAGCGGGTGGCCGTTTAGCGACGGCGTTTTAGCAACGACAATGAAAGTTCGGGGGAATGATCCAGGCACGAGGTGACCCCCATATCAGGGGAGGCAAATCGTCATGAGCCTGCGCCTTCGCGATGTCACGGACGATGACCTGCCGCTTATCGAGCAGTGGCTCCATGCCGATCACGTGCGCAGCGCTTGGGGTGACCCCGGCGCAAACCTCCGGCTGTTGAATGAACCGCCAGCCGATGGGAGTTGGCGGGCTATCATCGAGGTGGATGGCCGTGGAGTCGGGATCGTGCTGTGGCAGCACCCCACGTACGAGGAACTCGCCGTGGCTGGCCTGGCCGATATTCCGACGAGCGCGATCGACATCGACATCATGATCGGCGAACCCGATGCGCTGGGACGCGGGCTGGGGTCGGATGCGATCAACCTGGTTGCCGAGGTCGCGTTGTCCGACCCGACGGTGCCGTTCGTGATGGCCTGCGCCCGGTGGGACAATCTGGCCTCGCAGCGGGCTTTTGCCAAGGCGGGCTTCCACAAGGACAGGGAATTCGACGACGTCCCGAACGGGCTACACGTGCTCATGGTGCGTCGGCGTCAGAAAGGGCAGGTTGTATGAATCAAGCCGGACCTCGCTTCTGGAAGATCTTTTTCGAGGTTTACGAAAACCTGCCCCGTCAGGGGCCCGGCAACCGCGCGTGCGCCAGCAGGGCCCTTGGTCTGTGCCACGACCTTGGCGAATGCCCCGTGATTCTCGACTTGGGGTGTGGTGTCGGGGGACAAACCCTGCAGCTCGCTGAGCTGACGTCAGGCTCCATCGTGGCCATCGACAGCCATGCGCCGAGCATCGAACGGTTGAAGGCGGTCGTTGCAGAGCGTGGGCTTGCGCAACGCGTCCGTGCCATGGTTGGGAACATGGCTTGCCCGGAGCAGCCGTTCGGGGTTTTCGACCTCATCTGGTCGGAAGGCGCGCTATACAACATCGGGCTTCGGGATGCCCTTCGCGTCTGCCATGGCTTGCTGCGACCTGGCGGCTATCTGGCTTTTACCGATGCGATTTGGCGCCGGGAGAACCCGCCGCCTGCGGTCAAGGCCGTGTTCGATATGGATTATCCGACCATGGGATGGCTGGATGACGATATTGCAGCGATCCAGGATTGCGGATTCGAACTCGTCGGACACTTCACCCTGCCTGATGAGGCGTGGTGGGGCGATTTCTATACCCCCATGGAAACGCGCATCACCGAGTTGCGCAGCAAATACGCCGGCGATGCTGAGGCCTTGGCCATCCTTGACCAGCTCGCCGAGGAGCCCCTGTTGCACCGCCGCTATTCAGACTTCTATGCCTATGAGTTCTTCGTGGCACGCCGCCCCTCGGAAACGCGGAGCGCACAATGGAACGAAGCGCTTGAACAACGCACTCCTTTGGACGCGAACAAGCTGCGCCCCTGAGCTTGAGCGTTGGATCGCGGCGCAAAACTTGGCCACCGTCACTCGGACCGCGCCCTAACACCCCGCCCACACCTCCCGCGCCGCCGCCACCGTGGCCTCGATGTCGGCCTCGGTGTGCGCCGCGCTCACAAAGCCGGCTTCGTAGAGTGCGGGGGCGAAATAGACGCCGCGCTCGAGCATGGCGTGGAAGAAGCGGTTGAAGCGCGCGCTGTCGGTTTTCATGACGCTGGCGTAGTCCTGCGGCAGCTGCTCGAGCAAAAAGAAGCCGAACATGCCGCCTTCGCTGTCGGTGCAAAAGGGCACGCCGGCTTGGGCGGCGGCTTGGGCCAGGCCGGCGGTCAGGCTGCGCGTGCGCGCGCTCAGGGCCTCGAAGAAGCCGGGGCGCTGCAGTTCGCGCAGGGTGGCCAGGCCGCAGGCGGTGGCCACCGGGTTGCCGCTCAGGGTGCCGGCCTGATAGACCGCGCCCAGCGGCGCCAGTTGCTCCATGATGGCGCGCTTGCCGCCAAAAGCGGCCAGTGGCATGCCGCCGCCGATCACCTTGCCCAGCACCGTGAGGTCGGGCTCGAAACCGGGGATGTGCTGCGCGTACAGGCTTTGCGCGCCGCCCAGCGCCACCCGAAAGCCAGTCATGACCTCGTCGAAAGCCAGCAGCGCGCCGTGCTGGGTGCACAGTTCGCGGCAGCGGCGCATGAAGGGCACGCTGGCGCGCACGAAGTTCATGTTGCCCGCAATCGGCTCGATCATCAAGCAGGCGATCTCGTGCCCGTGCGCGGCGAAGGCGGCTTCGAGCTGGGGCAGGTTGTTGTACTCGAGCACCAGGGTGTGCTGCACCACCTCGGGCGGCACGCCGGCGCTAGTGGGGTGGCCGAAGGTGGCCAGGCCCGATCCGGCCTTGACCAGCAGCGCGTCGGCGTGGCCGTGGTAGCAGCCTTCGAACTTGATGATTTTGCTGCGCCCGGTGGCGCCGCGCGCGAGCCGGATGGTGCTCATGCCGGCTTCGGTGCCCGAGTCTCACCAGGCGCAGCATCTCGATGCTGGGCAGCAGTTTGACGATCTCTTCGGCGAGCTCGATTTCGCGCTCGGTCGGGGCGCCGAAGCTGAAACCGTCGAGGGCGGCGCGCTGCACTGCCTCGAGCACCGCCGGGTGGCCGTGGCCCAGGATCATCGGGCCCCAGGAGCCGATGTAGTCGATGTAGCGCTGGCCGTTGGCGTCCCAGAAGTGGGCGCCTTGGGCGCGCTGCACGAAGCGCGGCGTGCCGCCCACGGCCTTGAAGGCGCGCACGGGCGAGTTGACGCCGCCGGGGATGAGCTGGCGCGCGCGCTGCAGCAGGGCGAGGTTGCGGTCGGTGGCTTGCATGAATGGGGCAAAAGGTCAGTGGGTGCGGGAGGGGGTGGGGAAGCCTTCGAGCTGTTGCGCCGGGCCGGCTGCGGGGTCGTCGGGGCCCGCTGCGCCTTCGGGGGGTTCGTCATCATCCAGGGCCCAGAACAGGCGGTTGGGGATGGCGTGGCCCATGCCGGGCTGAAAACCGGCCACCAGGCATTGGTCGAGGTAGGTGAGGGCTTCGGCGCAGGCGGCTTGCAGATCGGTGTCGCCGGCCAGCAGCGCGCACAGCACCGCCGACAGGGTGTCGCCGGCGCCGCTGAAGGTGGCGTCGAAGCGCTCGAAGCGGGCGCTGGCCAGCAGCGTTTCGGGGGCCGCCAGGTGGCTCTCGAGGTAGAGGTCGGGGGCGTTGAAGCCGGTGACCAGGGTGTAGGGCACGCCGTGCACGGCGGCGGCGGCGGCGATTTCGCGCGCCAAGGGGGGGCGATCGTGGGCCCAGTCGGGCAGCAGCCAGCGGCTCAGGGTGTGGTGGTTGCCCACCAGCACGCTGGTTTGCGGCAGCACGCGCTCGGCCAGCGCGTCGAGGTAGTTCTCGCGCTCCACTTCGTCCCACCAGGTGAGGTCGGGCAGGTAGCAGACCACGGGGATGTGGGCGTAGTCGCTCAGCAGCTCGGCGATGGTGCCGAGGTTGTCGGCATTGCCCACGAAACCGACCTTGATCGCCTGCGGCGTGATGTCTTCGAGCACGCAGCGGGCTTGGTCGTCGATCAGCTCGTCGTCGAGCGCGATGTGGTGGTGGATGCTGCGCGTGTCGCGCACGTAGCAGCCGGTGGCGATGGCCAGCACGTGGCACGATGCGCTGGACATGGCGGTGAGGTCGGCCGACAGGCCGCCGGCGCCGCTGGGGTCGTTGGCGTTGAAGGTGAGCACGCAGGGCAGGCTGGCATGGGCTGCGGCCTCGGGGGGGGCGGCTGGAGGCGCAGGGGGAGGCAAAACGGAGCTCATGCAGGGCGGCTGGGTCGCGGTGGGCAGCAGGGGTTTGTGGGTGCAGGCGGCGCTGGCTACAATGTCTTCATTCTATGTCAAGCATTTTTCAACCATGAGCGCCCACAAAACTTGGATGTGCCTGATCTGCGGCTGGGTTTACGACGAAGAGGCCGGCGCACCCGAGCACAATTTGCCCCCCGGCACGCGCTGGGAAGATGTGCCCATGAACTGGACCTGCCCCGAGTGCGGCGGGCGCAAGGAAGACTTTGAAATGGTGGCCCTGTGAGGGCGCTGGGGCTGCGCTGCGACCGGCCCTGAGCCACGGTTGAAGGGCGGGCCATGCAGCAAAGCTTCACAAAACCTTGCAAGGTGCTGGTGGTGGACGACAGCCTGACCGTGCGCCTGAGCGCCCAACGGTTTTTGCGCGAGGGCGGCCACGAGGTGCTGCTGGCCGAGGACGGCTACCAGGCGCTGGCGCTGTTGCACGATTTCATGCCCGATCTGGTGTTTTGCGACATCCTGATGCCGCGCCTCGATGGTTACCAGACTTGCGCCATCATTCGCCGCAATGCGCGCTTTGCCCATGTGCCGGTGCTGATGCTGTCGTCCAAAGACGGCGTGTTTGATTTGGCCCGCGGCCGTCTGGCGGGTGCCCAGGATCATTTGGGCAAACCCTTTGGCCGCGAGCAGTTGCTGCAGGCGGTGCAGCAACACGTGCTGCGCTCGCCCGCCGTGCCTTGAAAATGATGTCCCTGCCATGGTTCAAAACATCCTGCTGATCGACGACTCGCGCACCGAACTGCTGCACCTGAGCAAGCTGCTGGTGAGCCATGGCTACCGGGTTCGAACCGCCCAAAACGCCGATCTGGCGCTGCAGGAGCTGGCGGCGCAGTTGCCCGACCTGATTCTGATGGACGTGGTGATGCCGGGCACCAACGGTTTTGCCCTCACACGCCATTTGGCGCGCCACCCCCAATATGGGCAGGTGCCGGTATTCATATGTTCCAGCAAGAACCTGGAGACGGATCGGGTCTGGGGCTTGCGCCAAGGCGCACGCGACTATTTCACCAAGCCGATAGACGCCCAGTTGCTGCTGGCGCGCATCGCGGCACTGAGCTGAAACGCAACGGCAGCCGCCCCCATGAATGCTTCCAGCCGCCCCAGCCGTGAATCTTACGCCGCCGAACTGGCGCGCAAGCTGGCCGAGTCGGGCCAGCGCAGTGCGCAAGCGGGGTGGTTGGCGCTGGGTTGGCGGGGGGCGCACGCCTTGGTGCCGCTGGCCCATGCGGGCGAGATTTTTACCCCCACGCCCCTGCAGCGCCTGCCCCAGAGCCAAGCCTGGGTGTGCGGCGTGGCGGCTCTGCGGGGCAACATCTTGCTGGTCTTTGATTGGGCGCAGCTGCTCGGTGGTGCCGTCGCGGCGCCGGCCGCGCCGGCTGCGCTCGAAACGGCGGGTCAGTACTGGGTGGCCTTGAATCCGGCCTTGGGCGTTGGTGCCGCGCTGTGTGCCGACCACTTGCTGGGTCTGCGTGACGAACAGGGTTTGGAGTTTGGGCCGGCCATCGACCAGCCGCCTGGAGTGCATCGACTGGCGCGCGATGCGCAAGGGCAGCAATGGCTGGAGCTCGATCTGCCGGCAATCTGCGGCCGAGCGGCGTTTCAGAATCTGCTGTTGCCGGGATTTTCTCGCTCCGAAGCCACCTTGACCCCCATTTAGCGAAGGTCGTCCATGTTTGCGTTGTTGCGTCGTTTGTTCCCTGCCAAGGCCGGCGGTGCGCCGACCGAGCCGGTCGCTGCCGCCACGCAGGGTGCAAACCCCGGCGACGGCGCGGCGCTCGACTCTGCCCTGACCCCCGAACGCCCTGGGAACGAGGTTGCCGAGGTGACGGCGGTGGTGGATCTGTCGTGGTGGGGCGCGAGCCACTGGTGGGTGTATTTGATGCTGTCGCTGATGCTGATGGTGCTGGCGGCGCTGCAGGGCTGGTATGACCCGCCGTGGGCGCTGCCGCACAATCTGCCCCAGGGTGCATGGAGTGTGATCGCGGCCGGGTTCGGTTTTGCGTCGGTGGTGTGCGCCCTTGCCATGATGGCGCAACTGCAGCGCGCGGCCTTGACGCAACAAGAGGCCTTGATCAAATCCGAGACGCTGGCGCGTGCCCAGGAGCAGGAAACGCGGCGCGTCAACGACGCCACGCAGGCCGCCATCTTGCGCCTGATGAACGAGCTCCAGCGCGTGGCCGAGGGCGACCTGACGCAGCAAGCCACGGTGAGCGAGGACGTGACCGGGGCCATCGCGGATACGGTCAACTACACGGTCGAGGAACTGCGCAGCCTGGTGGCGCAGGTGCAGCGCACCACGGAACGGGTGGGCGAGACCACGGCGCGGGTCGAAAGCGCTTCCAACAAGCTGCTGGCGGCGTCGTCTGAGCAATTGCACGAAATTCGCCAAACCTCGCAGTCGGTGCTCGACATGGCGGTGCGCATCGGTCGCGTGTCGCAGCAGACACAGGGCGCGGCGGCAGCGGCGCAGCAATCGCGGCTGGCGGCCGAATCCGGCTCGCGCGCGGTGCACGAGGCGATCGAGGGCATGAACCGCATTCGCCTGCAGATGCAGGAAACCTCGAAGCGCATCAAACGGCTGGGCGAGTCCACGCAAGAGATCGGCGAAATCACCGAACTGATCGACGACCTGACCGAGCAGACGCAGGTGCTGGCGCTCAATGCCGCCATTCAGGCGGCCGCAGCGGGCGAGGCGGGGCGCGGCTTTGCGGTGGTGGCCGAGGAAGTGCAGCGCTTGGCCGAGCGCAGCGCCGATGCCACCAGCCAGATCGCAGCGCGGGTGCGCGCCATTCAGGCCGATACCCAGGACGCGGTGCAGGCCATGGAGGGTTCGACGCGCGAAGTGGTCGAAGGCACGAAGCGCTCCGACAATGTGGGAGCGGCGCTGGCCGAGATCGATCGCCTGTCGCTGCAGGTGGCGGATTTGATTGCCCAGATCGCCACCACCGCGACCCACGAAGCGCAACAGGCGGGCGCGGTGGCCAAGCAGATTCAACACGGCTTCCTGGTCACCGAGCAAGCCAGCGAGGGCACGCGCGCCACGGTGCAGCAGCTGCGCGAATTGGCGCAACTGGCCGATGAATTGCGCTTGTCGGTGACCCGTTTCACGATTGACTGAGCCCAGGGCAGCCCATGACCGCAGCCTCGAGCGCGCCCCAGATCGCCCCCCCTGTCGCCCCATCCAGCGCCGCCATGCACCCCAACCCGCACCGTGCGCATGACGCCGGACCGCAGACCTTTGCCCCGCTCGAGGCGGGCGGCATGGGGCCCTTGGGCTGGGTGTTCGAGGAGTTGCGCCAGTGCCTGCAAGAGGCCGATGCCACGCTGTTGCGCTTCGTTGCCGACAACGTGGTGGCGCGCAGTGGCGATCTGGCCGAGGTCGATACCAGCGAGCTGCGGCTGCTCAGCCAGCGCCTGCATCAGGCGGTGGGGGCGCTGGAATTGGTCGAGTTGGCCGCAGCGGCCCAGACCTTGCGCGCCTTGGAAGCGGTGGTGGGCAAGCTGATCGCCAAGCCTGCCCTGGCCACCGAGGCGGCGGCAGCCGCCGTCAGCGCTGGTTGCCGGGTGGTGCTGGATTTTCTCTGGCGCGAACTGCGCCAGCGCCCGGTGTCGGCGCAAGCGCTGTTCCCAACCTACCAGGCCTGGCAGCAGCTGGCCGGGGCGGCGCGCATCCACCCGGCCGATTTGTGGCCCTGCGAGCTGCGCACCGTGCCCCTGCCCGCCGGGCCGGCCCTGAGCCCCGAGCCGGCGCTGCGCGCCCGGCTCGAGCGCCATGTGCTGGCGCTGGTCAAGAACCGCGACGCCACGGCTGCGGCGGCTTTGGTGCCCTTGGCCGCTGGCTTGGCGCGTGGCGCCGCGGGGCCCGAAGCGGCGCAGTATTGGCTGGCTGCGGCGGCCTGCTTTGAGGCCATGGCCGAGGGCTGCCTGCCCGATGCCCTCTACGTCAAGCGGGCCGTGACCGGTGTGCTGACGCAATACAACGCCTTGGCCCAAGGCCGTTTTGAGCCGTGGGCGCGCCAGACCCACGAGCTGCTGTACCTGATGGCCCACCTGCCAGCGACGGCCATAGGGCCAGACTGGGTGCATGCCCAAGCCATTCGGCAGGCCTATGGCTGGCAGCCGCCAGACCTGGTGGTGCAGGCAGAGCCGAGCCTGGGGCAGGGCGATTCGATGCGGCTGGCCCAAGCGCAGTCGGCGCTGCTTGCGGCCCAGCGCGCTTGGGAGCGCTGGAGCGCCGGCGATGGCAGTGCCCCGGTCGGCCCGACTTTGCAGCGCTTGGGCCACAGCCTCGATGCCCTGTGGCCGGGGGTGCCCGATGCCGCAGCCGCCAACTGGCGCCGCGTCTGCTCCGATCTGGCCCAAAGCCTGCGCCCCGACGCCGCCGCTTGGCCGGCCGGGCTGGCGCTGGAAGTGTGCAGCACGCTGTTGTGCCTGGGTGCCGAGCTCGACGACTTTGATGCGCAGCCATCGTCCCCCGGCCTGCACGCGCCCGAGCCACCCCACAGCGCCAGTGCACGCCAGCGCCTGCAGGACCTGAGGCAGCGGCTGCACGCCAGCACCCAAGGGCTGGCGCTGCCCCCCGCGCCCGCCTGGATGAGCGAGCGCTACCGCCGCTTCAGCGAGCGCCAGAGCCAGGCCGCACTGTATGGGCAGATGCGCAACGAATTGAACGAGCTCGAGCGTGCGCTCGAGGCTTGGCTGCGGGCCAGGCAAAGCGCCCCGACAGCCCTGCCCGATGAGGCGATCTGGCCGCGCTTCGATGCGCTGCAAAAAATTGCCGAGTGGCTGGACTTGACGCCTGCGGTTTCGACCTTGGCGGCGATGCGGCGTTGGTTCTGGGCCTTGGAGTCGGGCCACCTGGAAACGGCCGTGGCTTCCCAGCGGCCAGAGCGGGAATCGGCCCAGTGGCTGGCCGACAACTTTTCGGCCCTGGGCCTGCTGCTGGAAGCCATGGCGCAGCAAACCGGGCAGGCCAGCGAGGCGTTTGCCTTCGACCCCGCAACCGAGCGCCTGCAGGCCTTGCGCCCGCTGGCCTCAGCGGCCACCGCAGTCCCCCAATCCGCCGCGGCGCTGGGCGGTGCCAGCGGCGCCAGTGCCGACACCAGCCCGGCCTCGGAGTCGCCCGAGTCCGACGAGATGTTGGAGGTGTTCTGGGCCGAGGCGCGGGCGCTGCAGCAGCAAATCATGCAATCCTTGGCGGCGCTGCGGCTGCAGCCCGACAGCGCACCCGACCTGCTGGCCGTGCGCCGCGCCTTTCACACCCTCAAGGGCAGCGCGCGCATGGTCGGCCTGACGCCGGTGGGCCAACTGGCTTGGGGCATGGAGCAGGTGCTCAACACCTGGCTGGCCGATCGCCTCCCGGCCACGCCCGATCTGTTGCAGCAGTGCACAACCGCGCTGGAGCGCATCGTCGAGGCCTCGTTGCCGCTCCAGGCACCGCCCGATCCCGAACGGGTGCCGGTGCTGCGCGACGCGTTGCAATGGCCGCCCGTGCTCGACCAAGCGCTCAAAGAGGTCGGGCCGCTGCGCGTCGAACTCGATCTGTTCAATGTGTTTTTGGCCGAGGCCGACGACTGGTCGCGCCGACTGCTGCAAGGCCTCGAGGAGCCGCAGCGCTCTGCAGGCCCGCCGCTCTTCGAATGGGCGCATGCGCTTGCCGGCGGGGCCGCCACCGTGGGCCACGAGGGTTTGGCGCAGTTGGCGCGCGCCCTGGAGCACGCGCTCGAGCGCTGGCACCGAGACGGCGGCGCCACCGGCGCACAGCCGCAGGTGCAGGCGGTGCTGATCGAAGCGGCGCAGCAGGTACAGGGCATCCTGCACCAATTTGCCGCCGGTGTGTTGCGCAACCCCCTGCCCGAGACCTTGGCTGCCCTGGCCGGCTTGGCCCCGCTGGACGAGGCGCAGTCGGTTGCGTGGTCGCTGGAGGCGGCAGCGCCTGTGGCCGAGCCCAGCACGCTGGCGCCCCCGCTGCAACCCCGTGCCCTGCCCGAGCCCGAGCCCGAGCCCGCTCCCGGGCCCCCGAGCGACCTTGTGCTCGACCCCGAGATTTTGGCCGTTTTCGACGACGAGGCCCAGCAGTTGCTGCCCCAGCTCGGTGCCGCCCTGCGCCAGTGGCAGGCCCGTCCGCAGCACGGCGCGGCGCGCAGCGAGTTGTTGCGCCACCTGCACACCTTCAAGGGCAGCGCCCGGCTGGCGGGCGCCATGCAGTTGGGCGAGCGGCTGCACCAATTCGAAAGCCAAGTGCTGGCGCTGCCCGAGGTGCCCGAGTCCGCCGCCCTGGACGCGCTGCAGCCCGAGCTGGAACAGGTCGAAACCGAGCTGACCCAGCTGCGCCGCCGCAGCGCCCAAGCCAGCGCCCAGGCCAGCGCCCAGGCCAGCGCCCAGGCCAGCGCCCAAGCCAGCGCCCAGACTGGTGCTGCGCCTGCGCACCAGCCCAGCCACACCGGGCTTCGGGTCCCGACCGAGATGCCCCAACCCACTGCGGCGGTCGGCACCCTGAGGGTGCGCACCGACTGGCTCGACCGGCTCGTCTTGCACGCCGCCGATCTCAGTCTGAGCCGCACGCGCATCGAATCCGATTTGCTGGGGGTGCGCCGCTCGCTGCAAGACATGGCCACCAACGTGGCCCGTCTGCGCAACCAGTTGCGCGAGCTCGAGCTGCAGACCGAGTCGCAAAGGTCGCCCACCGAGGTGCCGGCGGCGTCTCCCGACCCGCGCTTCGACCCGCTGGAGCTCGACCGCTACACCCGTTCCCAAGAGCTCACGCGCCTGATGGCCGAAGCGGTCAACGACGTGGCCGCGGTGCAGCACCAGTTGCAGCGGGCGATGCAGGCCGCAGAAGGCAATCTGGCCGCTCAGACGCGCCAGACCCGCGATTTGCAGCGCGATCTGTTGCGCAGCCGCTTGGTGGCTTTTGATTCATTGACCGAGCGCCTGCAGCGCAGCGTGCGGCTGGCGGCCGAGGACTGTGGCAAATCGGCCGAGCTGCAGCTGGAGCATGGCGAACTCGAGCTCGAACGCAGCGTACTCGAGCGGCTGCTTCCGGTGCTCGAGCACTTGTTGCGCAACGCCGTGGCGCACGGCCTGGAATCTGACCTGCAGCGCCACCAGCTGGGCAAGCCGCTGCCCGGCCGGGTGTCGATTGCGCTGCAAGCGCACGACAAAGACCTCTCCATCACCGTGAGCGACGACGGCGCCGGGCTCGACAGCGAGCGCATACGCCAGCGCGCCGTCGCCTTGGGGTTGCAGCCGCAGGCGGGGCAATGGAGCCTGGAGCAGGCCCAGCGGCTGGTCTTTGCGGTGGGCCTGAGCACGGCGGACGAGGTGACCGAAGTGGCTGGGCGCGGCATCGGGCTCGATGCCGTGCGCAGCGAGGTGCGGGCGTTGGGTGGCCGCGTCGATTGCCTGGCGCCCCCAGCGGGCGGTTGCGCGTTTCGGCTTTGGTTGCCGCGCAGCAGCAGCTTTAGCCAGGTGCAGATGTTGCGCGTGGGCGATTTTGTGTTTGGCGTGCCGACCGACTTGGTGGTGCAGGTTCACCAGGTGCAGGCCCCGGCCCTCACCGCTGCCTATGCCGGTGCCCGCTGGCCCAGCGAGGCGGCCGGGCCGATCCCGTTTCACTGGGCCGGGGCGCTGCTGGCCTTGTCGGCCGAGAGCACGGACGAGTCTTCGCAGCAGGTGCGGCAGTGGCAGGTGGTGGAGTTCTACAGCGCCGGTCAGCGCGTGGCGTGGCATGTGGACAAGGTGCTGGAGGCGCAAGAGGTGGTGCTCAAGCCCCTGGGGCCGCCGCTGGTGGGCCTGCCGGGTTTGGCCGGGGCCACGGCATTGGCCTCGGGCGCCGTGTGCCTGATCTACAACCCGGTCGCCCTGACGGCGCTGTGCGCCGAGGCGGCGCGCCAGTGGGTGCGCCAGCAACGCGCCGGCGCCACCGGTGCAGCGGCGGCGCAGACTGCCCCCGCCGGCTCGGCTGCGACGCCGCTGGTGCTGGTGGTGGACGACTCGATCACGGTGCGCCGCGTCACCCAGCGTTTGCTGCAGCGCGAGGGCTACCGGGTGGCGCTGGCCAGCGACGGCGTGCAAGCCTTGCAACGGCTGGCCGCCGAGCGGCCGGCGGTGATGCTGTGCGACATCGAAATGCCGCGCATGGACGGGTTCGAATTGCTGCATCAAATGCGCCTGGACCCGCGCTGGGCCGATTTGCCGACCATCATGATCACCTCGCGCTCGGCCGACAAACACCGCCAGCACGCGCGCAGCCTGGGGGTGGAGCATTACCTGGGCAAGCCCTATGCCGAACCCGAATTGCTGGCCTTGGTGCAGGAGGCCTGTGCGCGCAGCACCCAGCCCTAGGCCCTAGGCCCTAGGTTGCGGTGCGCGCCACGGCGTAGCGCGCCAGCGTGTGCGTGCGCGCCTCGAAGTGGTCCACCAGCGGCGCCGGGTAGTTGCGCCCCAGCACCACGCCGGCTGCGGCCAGATCGGGGGACGGTGCGCGCCAAGGTGCGTGCAGCAGCGCGTCGGGCAGGCGGGCCAGTTGCGGCAGGTAGCGCCGGATGAACTTGCCCTGGGGGTCGAACCGTTCGCTTTGCAAAATCGGGTTGAAGATGCGAAAGTAGGGTTGCGCGTCGCAGCCGCTGGAAGCGCACCACTGCCAGCCGCCGTTGTTGGCGGCGAGGTCGAAGTCGATCAAATGATCGGCAAAGTAGCGCTCGCCCCAGCGCCAGTCCAGCCCCAGGTCCTTGCACAAAAAGCTGGCGGCCACCATGCGCAGGCGGTTGTGCATGTAGCCGCTCTGGTTGAGCTGGTGCATGGCCGCATCGACCAGCGGGTAGCCGGTCTGGCCCGCGCACCAGGCGGCAAAGTGGGCTTGCGCCGTTTTGCCGTGCTCCCAGCGGATGCGGTCGTAAGCGGGCTTGAAGGCGCGTTCGGCCACGTGCGGAAAGTGGGCCAGTATCTGCTGGTAGAACTCGCGCCAGATCAGCTCGCTCAGCCAGGTGCTGGCGCCGGCCACCCCTTGCTGCTGCAGTTCGTGCGCCAGCCGCACCGCTTGGCGGATGCTCAGGGTGCCAAAGCGCAGGTGCACGCTCAGGTAGCTGGGGCCCTTGAGGGCGGGGAAGTCGCGCGTTTGGCCGTAATGCCCGATGCGTGCCAGGAAATCTTCCAGCAGCGCCAGCGCGCCGCGGCTGCCGGTGCGGATTTTGAGCTCGCGCAGGTTGCTGGGCACGAAGCCGAGCGCCTCCAGCGGCGGCACCCCGGTTGCCAGGCCGGGTGGGCAGGGCGCCAGCGCGTCGGCAAAGCGCTCCACGGGGTGCGGCTGCGTGTGGCTCGGGCTGAGCGCCTGCAGCCAGGCTTTTTTGTAGGGCGTGAAGACGGTGAAGGCGTGCCCGCTTTGGTTGAGGATTTCGTGGCGCTCGAACACCACCTGGTCTTTGTAGGTGTGCAGCAACACGCCCGCGTGCGCCAGCGCGCCGCGCACCTGGGCATCGCGGGTCAGGGCGGCGGGCTCGTGGTCGTGGTTGGCGTACACCGCCTGCACGCCCAGTTGCGCCGCCAGGCGCGGGAGGTGCTCGATGGCGCGGCCGTGGCCCACCAGCAGTCCCACGCCTTCGGTGCCGTTGCTGCGCCCGAGCGCGCGCAGCTGTTCGTCGAGGTCGATGAGCGACTCGTGGATGAACTCGACGCGCCGATCCGCCTGCAGGCCGCGCTCGAGCAGCGGCTGCAAGATGTCGGTGTCGAACACAAAAACGCACCAGACGCGCTGGCACTGGCGCAGCGCCTGGCAGAGCGCGGCGTGGTCGTGGCTGCGCAGGTCGCGGCGCAACCAGACCAGACCGCTGGGATAGGTTTTGGGGGCAAGGGTCATGGGTGGGCGCTTAGAATGCACGGCATGAATTCGGATTTTGCACCCACTGACCTGACGCACCATTTTCTGATCGCCATGCCGGGCCTCAATGACGAGCTTTTTGGCAACAGCGTGGTGTTTTTGTGCGAGCACTCGCCGCGCGGGGCCATGGGCCTGATCATCAACAAACCCAGCCAGCTCACGGTGGGTGAGCTGTTCGAAAAGGTCGATTTGCCGCTGCGCCGCAGCGAGCTGGCGCGGCAGCCGGTGTTGCTCGGCGGGCCGCTGCAAACCGACCGCGGTTTCGTGCTGCACCCGGCCATGGGTGCGGTGCAGGCAGTGGGCAGCGACGAAACCCCGCCTGCGGTGGCGCGTGCCCTGCGCGAGGCGCTGGCGGGCCTCGAGCCCGATGCAGAAGCGGAGCCCGCGCGCGGCGCGTCGGCGCGCACCGAGCAGCCCGGCGCGGGTTCCAATGTCCAACCCGACGCGCCGGCCGAGGCCAGTGCGCCACCGATACTGCCCAGCGCCTACGCGGCCAGTCTGAAAATCGCCGGCAGCGGGCTGGAGATGACCAGTTCGCGCGACGTGCTCGAGGCCATGGCCTGCGGCGCCGGGCCCAGCAAGATCTTGTTCACCCTCGGTTACGCCTCGTGGGGCGAGGGCCAGCTCGAGTCCGAGATCGGCGAGAACAGCTGGCTGACGGTGAACGCCGATCCGGCCCTGATTTTCGACACCCCGCTGGCGCAGCGCTACGAAAAGGCCATGGCCTTGCTGGGGCTGCAGTCGTGGATGCTGGCACCGGGTGCGGGGCATGCATGACGGCGGCCGTGGCACCCAGCCCGCAGCTGCCCGTGCCCCCCAGCCAGCAGCGGTTCTTGGCTTTTGACTGGGGGCTCAGGCGCACCGGCGTGGCCACTGGCAACCGCCTGACGCGCAGCGCCAGCGCCCAGCCCACGCTGCGCGCCGAGGGGGCGGCGCGCTGGCCGCTGATCGAAGCGCGCGTGCGCGAGTGGCAGCCCGATGCGCTGGTGGTTGGCATCCCCACCCACCCCGATGGCGCCCCACACGCCAACACGGCGCTGGCGCAAAAATTTGCGCGCCAGTTGCGCGGCCGCTTTGCCCTGCCGGTGTACGAGGTGGATGAACGCTACAGCAGCACCGAAGCCCACAGCCAAGGCGCGCGCGACGCCGACGCCGCCGCCGCCTGCATCATCCTGGAGCAGTTTTTGAGGAGCCTGCCATGAGCCATTTGTCACTCGATGCCGAACAGCTGTATGCCGAGCTCAGGCGCGGCGTGCAGGCCCTGCTGGCCGGCAGCGCCACGACGCCGCACCTGGTCGGGGTGGCCACCGGTGGGGCTTGGCTGGCCGAGCGCCTGCACACCGAACTGGGTTTGCCGGGCCGTGCCGGCGTCATCTCCTCCACGCTGCACCGCGACGACTACGCCCAGCGCGGCCTGCGCGCGCGCGGCGGGCAGACCAGCCTGCCGTTTGAGGTCAATGGCGCCGAGGTGCTGCTGATCGACGACGTGCTCTACACCGGCCGCACGCTGCGCGCCGTGATCAACGAGCTCTATGACTACGGCCGCCCAGCCGGCGTGCGCCTGGCGGTGCTGGTGGATCGCGGCGGGCGCGAGCTGCCGCTGGCGGCCGACTTTGCCGCCGTGCGGCTGCCGCTGGACCGCGCGTTGCGCTTTGCGCTGGTGCGCCGCCCCGAGGGCGGCTTCGACTTCGAGCTGGCCCCCGCTGCGCCCAGCGGCATCCAGCAGGGGAGCGCCACATGAGCCCCAATCCGCAACTCAACCGCCACGGCGAGCTCATCCATCTGCTCTCGACCGAGGGGCTGCCGCGCGAGATTTTGCTGCACATCCTCGACACGGCGGCCGATTTCGTCGGTGTGCACGAGCGCGAAGTCAAAAAAGTGCCGTTGCTGCGTGGCAAGAGCGTGTTCAACCTGTTTTTCGAGAACAGCACCCGCACCCGCACCACCTTCGAGATCGCCGCCACGCGCCTGTCGGCCGACGTGATCAACCTCGACATCGGGCGCAGCTCGGCCGCCAAGGGCGAATCGCTGCTCGACACCATCGCCAACCTGAGCGCCATGGCGGCCGACATCTTCGTCGTGCGCCACAGCGAATCGGGCGCCCCCTACCTGATCGCGCAGCATGTGGCGCCGCATGTGCACGTGATCAACGCCGGCGACGGGCGCCACGCCCACCCCACGCAGGGGCTGCTGGATATGTACACCATCCGCCACCACAAGGGCGATTTCAGCCAGTTGTCGGTGGCCATCGTCGGCGACGTGCTGCATTCGCGCGTGGCGCGCTCCGACATCCACGCCCTGCGCACGCTGGGCTGCCCCGACGTGCGCGTGGTCGGGCCGCGCACGCTGGTGCCCGCCGATCTGGCGCCGATGGGGGTGCGCGTCTGTCACGACCTCGAACAGGGCATCGGCGGCTGCGACGTGGTGATCGCGCTGCGGCTGCAAAACGAACGCATGAACGGCGCCCTGCTGCCTTCGAGCCAGGAGTATTTTCAGGCTTTTGGCCTCACGCCCGAGCGGCTGCGCTGGGCCAAGCCCGACGCGATCGTGATGCACCCGGGGCCGGTCAACCGCGGCGTCGAGATCGACTCCAGCGTGGTCGATGGCGCGCAGAGCGTGGTGCTGGCGCAGGTGACCTTTGGCATCGCGGTGCGCATGGCGGTGATGGGCATCGTCGCCGCCAACGAAGCCTGAACGAGCAGCGGAGCAGCAAACATGAAAACACTGATTCGGGGCGGGCGGCTGATCGATCCGGCCAGCCAGACCGATCGGCTGGCCGACGTGGCCATTGCCGGCGGGCGCATTGTGCGCATCGCGGAGCCGGGCGCGGCGTGGCCCGATTCGGCGCCCGATTCGGCGCCCGAGCGGGTGCTCGACGCCAGCGGCTGCCTGGTCGTGCCCGGACTGGTGGACCTGTGCCTGCGCCTGCGCGAGCCGGGGCAGGAGCACGCCGGCATGCTCGAGTCCGAGCTGGGGGCGGCGCTGGCCGGCGGCGTCACCAGCCTGGTCTGCCCGCCCGATACCGACCCGGTGCTCGACGAACCCGGCCTGGTGGACATGCTCAAGGCACGGGCGCAAAGGCTGCGCCAGGCGCGGGTGTTTCCGCTCGGCGCGCTCACGCGCGGCCTAAAGGGCGAGGCGCTGACCGATATGGTGCAGCTCAGCCAGGCCGGCTGCGTGGGCTTTGGGCAGGCCGAGCTGCCGATCGTCAACACCCAGGTGTTGCAGCGCGCCTTCCAGTACGCCGCCACTTTTGGCTACAGCGTCTGGCTGCGGCCGCAAGATTTCTGGCTCGGCCAGGGCGTGGTGGCCAGCGGTCCGCTGGCCACGCGCATGGGCCTGAGCGGCATTCCCGTGGCGGCCGAGGTGCTGGCGGTGCACACGGCGCTGGAGCTGCTGCGCGGCGTCCACGCCAGCACCTCGAGCGCCGGGCCGGGCCTGCGCCTGCACCTGTGCCGGCTCAGTTCGGCCGCAGCGGTCGAACTCGTGCGCCAGGCCAAGGCGGCCGGTTTGCCTTTGAGCTGCGACGTCAGCGTGCACAACCTGCACCTGTGCGACACCGACATCGGCCATTACGACACCCGCGCGCGCCTGCAACCGCCGCTGCGCCAGCCCAGCGACCGCGCCGCGCTGCGCGCCGCGCTGGCCGACGGCACCATCGACGCGCTGGTGTCGGACCACAACCCGGTGGCGGCCGACGCCAAGGTGCTGCCCTTTGCCGCGGCCGAACCGGGCGCCACCGCGGTCGAGCTGTTGGCCGGTCTGGCCTTGCGCTGGGCCGAGCAGGAGCGGCTGCCGCTGCTGCGCGCGCTCGAGGTGCTCACCGTCGGGCCGGCGCGGGTGCTCGGGGCCAGCCTGGGCTCGCTGCAGGACAGCCTGGGCCGCATCAGCGAAGGCGGCGTGGCCGACCTGTGCCTGATCGACCCCCGGCAACCCTGGACGGTGACCGCCGGCGCGCTGCGCAGCCAGGGCCGCGCCACCCCCTTCGACGGCTGCGAGCTGCCGGCCAGCGTGCGCGCCACGCTGGTGGGCGGGCAGGTGGTTCATGACGCGGCGCAGCCGCGCCGGGCCTGATGCGGCGGTGGCTCGACACATGAAGCGCGTGCGCGCCATCGGGCGCCTGCTGCGGCTGGTGGGCCACATCGTTTGGGCCCTGTACCTGCTGCAATACCGTTTCCCCAAGCTCGGGGCGCCCGAGCGCGAGCGCATCGCGCGCACCTGGACGCAGCAGGCGCTGGCGATCATGGGGGTGCGGCTGCAGGTGCTGTGCGAGCCGCCCGCAGCCGGACCGTTGTTGGTGATCTGCAACCACATTTCATGGCTCGATATTCTGATCATCAACGCCAGCCAGCCGTGCCGCTTCATCTCCAAGGCCGAGGTGCGGCGCTGGCCGGTGCTGGGCACCTTGGTCGAGCGCGCCGGCACCCTGTTCATCGAGCGCCAAAAGCGCAGCGACGCGCTGCGCGTGGCGCAGCAGGCTGCTGCCGCGCTGCGTGCGGGCGATCTGGTGGCGCTGTTTCCTGAGGGCACCACGGGCGACGGGCAGGGCATCATGCCCTTTCACGCCTCCCTGTTGCAAGCGGCGCTGGATGCCGATTGCCCGATCCTGCCTGTGGCCGTGGTCTATCTGCACGGCCAGGGCCAGGCGCTGCTGGGCGAGGCGGCGCGCCACGAGGCGCCGGTGTATTGCGGCCACACCAACATCGTGGCCTCGGTCTGGCGCATCGTCTGTGCCCGCGACCTGCAAGCCACCTTGCACTGGGGCGAGCCCGATGCGGCGCAAGGGCGCGACCGCCGCGCCTGGGCCGAGTCGCTGCGCACCGAGATCGGCCGCTTGGCCGACCAGCCCTTGCTGCCGCGCACCGGCGAGCCGCCGCGCTGGAAAAAAACGCCTGACCGTTCGGATCAGAAAACGGCCTGATTGCGGCCTGGGTCCGGGGGCGCACCGGCTGGGTGGGTCACTCGGGCGCTGGCGGCCGGTCCAGCGCGCCCAAGTTGACCCCGCCCGCCGGGCGCAGCCGTGGGTCGCCCAGCGCCGGTTTGTTGCGCGCGGTGCCGTAGTCGGCGCGCAGCTGCGCCAACTGCGCGCGCTGGCTGTCGGAGGCGGCAATGTCGTCGCCGTAGCGCTGCAGCACCAACCAAGCCGTCTCGATGGCGCGGGCGTTCAACGAGCCTTGGGCGGTGCGCAGCAACTCGGCAAAGGCGGTTTTGGGTTCGCCGCCGTTGGCGGCCTTGAGCGTGCGCTCGATCAATTCGACCATGTGGTCCTGGGCCTGCTGCAGGCGCTCGACAAACGGTGGGTGGGCGCTGGCGGCGCTGGCCAGCAGGTCGCCCATGGCTTTGCTGGTGGCAAAGCGGCGCCCGAGGCGATCGATCACTTTCGTGTCGGGCAACAACTGCGTCTGGCGCTGCGCCAGGCCGGCCAAGGCGCAGAGCAGGTTGCAGGCGGCCTCCATGTCGAAGGTCGGCGCGTCGATCTGCAGGCAGGCTTGGTCAATCAGGTTGCGGGTTTTTTCGGGGTTCCCTTGCAGCTCGTTGGCCAGCGCGGCGATCAGGTCGGTGAAGCGTTGCAGGCGCAGGTCGTGCGGGGTGGCGCGCAGGCGCTTGCGCAGCTCGGTCAGGTGGCGCTCGAGTTGCGCCGACTGCTGGTGCGCATAGGCCGACAGGGCCAGCAGCACCAGGCACTCGCTGTCGAACATCTTGGAGTCCAGACCGAGGTAGGTGGAGCGCTCCAGCAGCTCAAAAGCGCGTTCGCGGTCGCCACAAAAATAGGCCAACATGCCCAGCCGCTGCTGGCGGCCGATGGCCATCGGGGTCAGGGCCAGCGCCTTGTGCAGGGTCGATAGCGCCTCCTGGAACTGGCCCAGCTCCAATTGGGCGCGGCCCAGCACATCGAGGGCCTCGGGGTAGTCGGGGGCGGCTTCGATCAGGGCCTTGAGGGTCTGCAAGGCCGCTTGGGTGGCGCCTGCGTCGAGTTGCGCGCGCGCTACCCCGAGCAAGGCCCAAGGCTTGGGGTTGGCGTCCCACAGCTGTTGAAACAAGGCGCGCGCCTCGTCCATGCGCTCGAGCCGCAGCAGCACCTCGGCCCCCAGGCGGCCCGCCTGCGGCCACTGCGGCCCGCGCGCGGCCACGCGTTCGCGTGCCAGCCGCACCGCCTCCTCGGGCTGCCGCGCTTCCAGCGCCTGGTAGATGGGCAGCAGCGCGGCCTTGCGCAGCCGCGCCTGCTCGATGCGGTCGTACAGGCTGCCGGCCGAGTAGGGGCGCACAATGTAGCTGTCCACCGAGGATTCTGCGGCTTCGCTGACTTTGAGGTAAGTGGTTTCGTCGGTGAGCAAAATGAACACCGTGGCGTAGGGCAGCAGCCCGCTGCGGCGCAGGTCGTCGAGCAGCTCTTGGCCGCTGCCGCCGCCCTTGGGGAACTGGTCGCCACAGATCACCACGTCGAAGGGGTTGCGCTCGAGTTCGCGCCGCGCCTCGCTGATGCGGCTGGTTTGGCTCACCGACTGCAAGCCCAGGCCGCGCAACTGGCCGGCCAGCGTCATGCGCGTGCTCGGGTTGCCATCGACGACCAGGGCGGCGGACTGGTGCAGTGCGCGCGGACGGCTGGGCGCAGCAGCCGACAGGGGCGGGGCAGGGAGCCGGTTCATGGGAGGGTGGCGGGAGGGTTCTGCAGGCGACTTTAACCGAGTTGGACGGGCACCGATTTGGGGCAGCCAAGCTGCCAAACAGCGGGCACGCTTATTGCTTGTAGACTGGGCGCTGGTGCGCAGGCGTTCGCATCGTGGTGCGCACGGGCGTGTCCATGGCAGCGTGTCAATTTCATGAAAGTTCCCGGAGTTGCTGCTAAGATCGGCGCCTTGGTTGTTTTCGTGGGCGGCTTGCCCGGCGTTTACCCCTACCCTTTATCAGGAGCCTTACTTGAAAAAGATCTTTGCCATCGCCGCCCTGGCGGCCAGCTTGGGCTTTGCCGCCCAGGCCCAAACCCCGGCTCCAGCCGCTGCAGCCGCCAACCCGGTGCGCTTAGGCATACTGCTGGGTTTCACCGGCCCGATCGAGTCGCTCACGCCAGCCATGGCGGCCAGCGCCGAGCTGGCGATCCGTGAAGTCAACGCCAGCGGCCTGTTCCTGCGCGGCACCCGTGTCGAAGCCGTGCGTGCCGACTCGACCTGCGTCGACGCCGCCGCTGCCACCGCCGCCGCGCAGCGCCTGATCACCGCCGAGCGCATCAACGCCCTGGTGGGCGCCGACTGCTCGGGCGCCACCACCGCGGTGCTGCAAAACGTGGCCGTGCCGCGTGGCGTGCTCATGGTCTCGCCCTCGTCCACTTCGCCCGCGCTGACCACCGTGCGCGACAACGACTTCTTCTTCCGCACCGCGCCTTCCGACGCGCGCCAGGGCGAAGTGATTGCCGAGCTGCTGCGCGAGCGCGGCATCACGCGCGCGGCCATGACGTTTACCAACAACGACTACGGGCGCGGCCTCTCCAGCGCCATCCGCAGCAACTTCGAGCGCCTGGGTGGCCGCATCACCATCTCGGCCGCGCACGAAGACGGCAAGGGCGACTACACCGCCGAAGTGGCGGCGCTGGCCGCTGCCGGGGGCGAAATCCTGATCGTGGCCGGCTACGTCGACCAAGGCGGGCGCGGCATCATCCGCTCGGCGCTCGACAGCGGCGCCTTCAACCGCTTCTTCCTGCCCGACGGCATGATCGGCGACAGCCTGCCGCCCGCCATCGGCCCGGCGCTGAACGGCTCCTTCGGCATCAAACCCGGCGCCGAAAGCCCGGGCGGCACCCGCTTCGAAGAGCTGGCGCGCGCCGCCAACATCCGCATCGGCCCGTTCACGCACCAGTCCTACGACGCCGCCGCGCTCATTTTGTTGGCCATGCAGTCGGCCAACTCGACCGACAGCGCGCGTGTGCGCGAGCACATGATGCTGGTGGCCAACGGCCCGGGCGAAGTCATCAACGCCGGCGATCTGGCGCGCGGCCTGCGCATTCTGGCCGCGGGTGGGCGCATCAACTACGAAGGTGCCTCTGCCGTGCGTCTGATCCCGCCCGGTGAAGCCGCGGGCGGCTACCGCCTGATCGAAGTGCGCAATGGGCGCATGGAAACCACGGGTTTTCGCTGACATTCAAGCCGCAGCCAGCCGCCCTTGTGCAGGGGCGCTGGCGCCTTCCAGTCCACGCCCAACTAAACGGTCCGCCCAATCGGTGCGGGCCGTTTGTTTTGTAGCCATGATCGAAGTCCAAAACCTACGGATGCAGTTTGGTGGCATCCGCGCCGTCGATGACGTGTCGCTGACCATCGAGGCCGGGCGCATCACCGGCCTGATCGGCCCCAACGGCGCCGGCAAGACGACGCTGTTCAATGTCATCGCCGGGTACTACCAGCCCACGGCGGGGCGCGTGCTGCTCGACGGTGCCGACATCACCGGGCTGGCGCCGCACCAGTTGTTCGCCAAGGGCTTGCTGCGCACGTTCCAGATCGCGCACGAGTTCGCCACGCTCACGGTGCGCGAAAACCTGATGATGGTGCCGCCGCGCCAGAGCGGCGAGTCGCTGCTGGGCACCTGGTTGCGCCCCGGCCAGGTGCGCGCCGAAGAAGCGGCGGTGCGCGCCAAGGCCGATGAGGTGATCCGCTTTTTGCAGATCGAAGCCGTGGCCGACGAGCTCGCCGGCAACCTCTCGGGCGGGCAAAAGAAGCTGCTCGAACTGGGCCGCACCATGATGACCGAGGCCAAGATCGTGTTCCTCGACGAAGTGGGGGCGGGCGTGAACCGCACCTTGCTCAACACCCTGGGCGACGCAATTCTGCGCCTGAACCGCGAGCGCGGCTACACCTTTTGCATGATCGAGCACGACATGGACTTCATCGGCCGCCTGTGCGACCCGGTGATCGTGATGGCCGAGGGCCGCGTGCTGGCGCAGGGCAGCGCGGCCGAAGTGATCGCCAACGAGCAAGTTATCGAAGCCTACCTGGGCCGCGGCCTGAAGAGCAAACCCGGAGCCGCAGCATGAGCTTCCTGATGGCTGAACACATGACTGGCGGCTACGGCGGCACCGACATCCTGCACGACTGCACGATTGCCGTCGAGCAAGGCCAGATTGCGGTCATCGTCGGGCCCAACGGCGCCGGCAAATCGACCGCCATGAAGGCGATTTTTGGCATGCTCACGCTGCGCCACGGGCAGGTGCGCTTCGATGGCGAGGACATCAGCGCCTTGAGCCCACAGCAGCGCGTGCTCAAGGGCATGGGCTTCGTGCCGCAGACGCACAACGTGTTCACCTCGATGAGCGTGGAAGAAAACCTGGAGATGGGCGCTTTCATCCGGCGCGACGACATCCGGCATTCGCTCGAACAGGTCTATGCGCTGTTTCCGGTGTTGGCGCAAAAACGCCGCCAGCCCGCCGGCCAGCTTTCGGGCGGGCAGCGCCAGCAGGTGGCGGTCGGGCGCGCGCTCATGACCCAGCCCAAGCTGCTGATGCTCGACGAACCCACGGCCGGCGTGTCGCCGATCGTCATGGACGAGCTGTTTGACCGCATCATCGAGGTCGCGCGCAGCGGCATCGCCATTCTGATGGTGGAACAAAACGCGCGCCAGGCGCTGCACATTGCCGACAAGGGCTACGTGCTGGTGCAGGGCAGCAACCGCTACACCGACAGCGGCGCGGCCTTGCTGGCCAACCCCGAGGTGCGGCGTACTTTTCTGGGAGGCTGACGCATGGAAGATATTCTGAATGCCTTGGCGCTGCTGACCAACTTCGTGCTGCTGCCCGCCGCCGCCTACGGCAGCCAACTGGCGCTGGGCGCTTTGGGCGTGACGCTGGTGTATGGCATCTTGCGCTTTTCCAACTTCGCCCACGGCGACACCATGGCCTTTGGCACCATGGTGGCCATCCTCGTGACCTGGTGGCTGCAGGCGCAGGGCGTGAGCCTGGGCTTCTTGCCCACGGCGCTGCTGGCGATCCCGTTTGCGGTGCTGGCCACGGTGGGCTTCGTGCTGCTTTCGGACCGCTGGGTGTACCGCTACCACCGCGTCAAGAAGGCGCCGGCGGTGGTGTTCCTGATCTGCTCGGTGGGGGTGATGTTCCTGCTCAACGGCATCGTGCGCTTCGTCATCGGCCCCGGCGAGCAGCACTTTGCCGACGGCGAGCGCTTCATCTTCACCGTGGCGCAGTTTCGCGAGTTCACCGGGCTCGAACAAGGCGTGGCGCTGCGCACCAGCCAGGCGCTGACGCTGGTGAGCGCGCTGCTGATCGTGGCCGCGCTGTTCTGGTTCCTGGAGCGCACGCGCACCGGCAAGTCGATGCGCGCCTACTCCGACAACGAGAACCTGGCGCTGCTGTCGGGCATCAACCCAGACCGCGTGGTGCTCATCACCTGGGTGCTGGCCGCCGCGCTGGCCACCGTGGCCGGGGTGCTGTACGGACTCGACAAGGGCTTCCGGCCCTTTACCTACTTCCAGTTGCTGTTGCCGATCTTTGCCGCCGCCATCGTCGGCGGGCTGGGCAGCCCGCTGGGGGCGATTGCGGGCGGCTTCATCGTCGCATTTTCTGAGGTGCTGCTGACCTACGCCTGGCGGCGCGTGTTCGAGTACCTGGGCCCCGAAGGCTGGGCCCCCGAAGGGCTGATGCAACTTCTCTCGACCGACTACAAGTTTGCGGTCTCGTTCGTGATTCTGGTGCTGGTGCTGCTGATCCGGCCCACCGGCCTGTTCGGAGGCAAATCGGTATGAACGCCTGGTTGAATCGCTACCTCGGAGCGCCGGCGCTGTTTGGCCTCATGGGCTTGGCGCTGGTGCTGGTGGGGGTGTTGCAGAGCTGGTCGCTGGCGCTGACCATCGCCATCTACTGCGTCATCGGCGCCATCATGGCGCTGGGGCTGAACGTGCAGTGGGGCTACGCCGGCCTGTTCAACGTCGGCCTGATGGGCTTTGCGGCGCTGGGTGGGATTGCGGCCGTGCTGGTCTCGATGCCGCCCACCACCGAGGCCTGGCAGGCCGGGGGATCGGGCATCATCGCCTCGGTGCTGCTGTCGCTGGCCACGCTGGCGCTGGCGCTGCTGGTTTACCAGCGCATGCGCCGGGGCCGCGCGCGCATGTGGGCCATGGTGCTGATCTTGCTCGGCGGCTACGTCATCACGCGCCAGTTCTTCGACCCGGCCGTCGAGCTGATCGAGGCCGTCAACCCGGCCGCTACCGGCTACCTGGGCGGGGCCGGGTTGCCGATCATGCTCTCGTGGGTGGTGGGCGGCCTGTTTGCCGCCGGCGCGGCGTGGCTGATCGGCAAGATCACGCTCGGCTTGCGCTCCGACTACCTGGCGATTGCCACGCTGGGCATCGCCGAGATCATCCTCTCGGTGCTGCGCTTCGAGGAATGGCTCACGCGCGGCGTCAACAACGTCAACGGCCTGCCGCGCCCGCTGCCGCAAGAGATCGACCTGCAGCAAACCGCCTGGGTGCAGGAATGGGCGCTGCGCCTGGGCACCACGGTGCCCGATCTGGCCTCGATCACGGTCAAGCTCGGCTACCTCGGGCTGGCGCTGGGCGTGCTGCTGCTGCTGTTCTGGCTGGCGCAAAGCGCCATCCACTCGCCCTGGGGCCGCATGATGCGCGCCATCCGCGACAACGAAACCGCCGCCGAAGCCATGGGCAAGGACGTGACCGGCCGGCACCTGCAGGTGTTCGTGCTCGGTTCGGCCATCGTCGGCGTGGCCGGCGCCATGCTGGTGACGATCGACGGCCAGTTCACGCCCAACGCCTACAACCCGCTGCGCTTCACCTTCCTGATCTGGGTCATGGTGATCGTGGGCGGCTCGGGCAACAACCTGGGCGCCATTCTGGGCGGCTTCCTGATCTGGTTCTTCTGGGTCCAGGCCGAGCCGATCGGCTTATGGTTCATGGACGTGATCACGGGCACGCTGCCGGCCGAGAGCTGGCTGCGCGCGCACCTGCTCGAGGGCGCGGCGCACATCCGGCTGATGGTGATGGGCCTGATCCTGCTGCTGGCGCTGCGCTTTCGCCCCCACGGGCTGATTCCGGAACACAGCGAGCGGCCGCATTCGCTGCGGCGTTAGGGGTGGGTGGGGCAGGCCAGCGCTGCGTCGTGTAGGCGAAAGTGGCCGACCCAGACCTAGGTGTCGAATCGGCTTTGTCCAATGCCGGGTCGGCCAACTCACGCGCCCGTTCGTACAGGGCATCGTCATTTGCCGGGTCTATCGGGTGTTTACGGGGCCGGGCTTGCGCGGCGCTGCGCGCTCTTGGGCCTGAAGGCGGCGCAGACGGCGGGGTCGGTCTCCAGGTAGGGGCCGCCGATCAGGTCGATGCAGTAGGGCACGGCGGCGAAGATGCCGGGCACCAGCACCTGGCCGCTGGGGTCGCGCAGGCCCTCGAGCGTCTCGGCGATGCTCTTGGGCTGGCCCGGCAGGTTGATGATCAGGCAGCGGCCGCGCAGCACTGCCACCTGGCGCGACAGAATGGCCGTGGGCACGAAGCGCAGCCCAATCTGGCGCATCTGCTCGCCAAAGCCGGGCAGCTCGCGCTCGGCGACGTCGCGCGTGGCCTCGGGCGTGACGTCGCGCGGGGCCGGCCCGGTGCCGCCGGTGGTGAGCACCAGCGCGCAGCCTGCTGCGTCGGCCAGCTCGATCAGGGTTTGGCCGATGCGCTCGCGTTCGTCGGGGATCAGGCGCGACTCGAACTGCAGCGGGTTGCGCAGCGCCCGGCGCAGCCAGTCTTGCAGAGCCGGCAGGCCCTGGTCGGTATAGACGCCAGCGCTGGCGCGGTCGCTGACCGAAACCAGCCCGATGCGCACCGGCTCCAGCGCGCTCATGCGGCCTCCAGCGGTTGCGCCGGGGCTTGGCGAAGAGCGGCAGGGTCTGGCGGCGGCTCCAGGCCGGCGCGCACAAGCTGATAGATTTCGCGGTAGCTTTTGCCCTGGCGTGCGGCTTTGCCGGCAGGTGCAGCGGCAGGCTCGGCGGCGCGCTGCGACTGCGCGTCCTTGCGCGCTTGCCGGATCAGGGTGCGCAGGTGCTGCGAGTCGGTGTCCGGGGCGATCTGCAGCCAGGCGCTGAGCGCCTCGTCGTCGGCCAGCAGGCGCTCGCGCCACTGCTCGGCCTGGTGCAGGCGCAGGGTGTCGGCGGCGCTGCCCTGGTGCTGCTCGGCCAGCGCCTGCTCGATCGTGGTCACGGTAGCGGCGTCGAGCCGGCGCATGAGTTTGCCGACGTACTGGAGCTGGCGCCGGCGGCCTTCGAAGTCGCTGATGCGCCGCGCCTCGGAGAGGGCGTTGAGCAGCGCGTCGGGCAAAGCCAGCCGGTCGAGCAAGCCGCTGCGCAGCGTCAGCAGCTGCTCGCCCAGTTGCTGCAGGTGCTCGCTGTGTTTTTTGAGGTCGGTCTTGCTGGTCTCGGTGTCGCCCTTGAATTCGCGCTTGAGTTCCAGGTCCAGTTCGCTGCCCGCAGCGACGAAGTGGCCTTTGACGAAGTAGCCTTTGGTGGGTTTGCGTGCCATCCGGCTATCATAGCGCCCAGCATGAAAAAATCCCGATCCCCTGCGCCAGCCCCCGGTCCGGCTGGCCCCACTGGTGCCCCTGGCCCGCACACCCACCCCGCCGCCCCTGCCGCTCAACCCGCCCCCGAAGCGGGTTTTCAGTACCACCGGCAGCAGTTCGAGGCCTTGGCCGATCTGGCTTTGCAGCACGCCAGGCAGCTCGGGGCCGCCGATGCGGCGGTCGAGGTCTCGGAGGGCGCGGGCCTCAACGTCTCGGTGCGCATGGGCGCGCTGGAAAACGTGGAGCGCAACCGCGACAAGTCGCTCGGCGTCACGGTCTATCTAGGGCAGCGCCGCGGCAACGCCTCCAGTTCCGACTTCAGCCCGCAGGCCATCCGCCAGGCCGTGCAGGCCGCTTACGACATCGCCCGCTACACCGCCGAAGACCCGGCGGCGGCCCTGCCCGACGAGCAGGACGTGGCCCGCGACGCCCCCGAGCTGGAGCTGTTTCACCCTTGGGCCATCGACGCGCAGCAGGCGCAGCAACTGGCGCTGCGCTGCGAGGCGGCGGCGCTGCAAACCAGCAAACACATCCGCAACAGCGAAGGCGCGGCGGTGTCGGCGCAGCAGTCGCACTTTTACGCCGAGCACATGCGCGGCGGCGAGCGCGGGCGCGAGGGCATTTTTCGCGGCGGCTACGCCAGTTCGCGCCACAGCCTGTCGGTCAGCCCCATCGCCGGCAAGGGCGCGCAGATGCAGCGCGACCACTGGTACAGCTCGATGCGCAGCCCGGACGATCTGGCCAGCCCCGAAGCGGTGGGGCGCTACGCCGCCGAGCGCGCGCTGGCGCGGCTGGCACCGCGCAAGATCGCCACCACCGAATGCCCGGTGTTGTTCGAGTCGCCGTTGGCGGCTGGGCTGCTGGGGGCCTTCGTGCAGGCCATCAGCGGTGGCGCGCTGTACCGCAAAACCAGTTTTCTGCTCGACAGCCTGGGCCGCCAGGTGTTCCCCGAGCACATCGACTTGCACGAAGACCCGTGGCTGCTGCGCGGCAAAGGCAGCGCCCCGTTCGACAGCGAAGGCGTGCGCACGCAGGCCCGCGAGGTGCTGAGCGGCGGCTGCGTCAAGGGCTATTTTCTGAGCAGCTACTCGGCGCGCAAGCTCGGGATGCGCACCAGTGGCAACGCGGGCGGCTCGCACAACCTGTACCTGCGCAGCCGCCTGACGCGGCCCGAAGACGATCTGCCGGCCATGCTGCGCCGGCTCGGCACCGGTTTGTTCGTCACCGAACTGATGGGGCAGGGCGTGAACTACGTCACCGGCGACTACTCGCGCGGCGCCAGCGGCTTCTGGGTCGAGGGCGGCGCCATCGCCTACCCGGTGCAAGAGATCACCATCGCCGGCAACCTCAAAGACATGTTTCTGGGCCTGCAAGCGATCGGCGCCGACGAGTTTGCCTTTGGCTCCAAGAACGTGGGTTCGGTGCTGATCGAGCGCATGAAGGTCGCGGGCACCTGAGGGCCGCCGGCGGCGCGGCGCCGGTGTGGAGCGGGGTCGGTCAAACCGGCAGCGCGGCGGCCACCACTGGCGCGCCCCACAGGCGCGAGATCAGCCCCGAGGCGTGGGCGCAGTCGCCGCTGCTCCAAAAATCGGTGCGGCCGCCTGCGCCTGGGGTCTGGGCTGCGGCACCCGGTGCGGCGGCTGGCGCAGCGTTCGAAGCCGCGGCCGGCAAGCGGCGCAGCAGCTCGCGCGCCACGGCGGCGGCCGGGTCCAGCACCTGCACGCCGGGGCCGGCGTGGTGCTCGATCAGCGGGCGCAAAAAGGGGTAGTGGGTGCAGCCCAGCACCAGCACATCGGCCCCCAGTGCCAGCAGCGGATCGAGGCAGGCGGCCACCGCCGCCCTGGAGGCCGGGCCATCGAGCTCGCCGCGCTCCACCAGCTCGACCCAGCCCGGGCAGGCCTGGGCCAGCACCCGCACCGGCCCGGCGTGGGCCGCGATCAGGCGCGCCAGACCCGGGCTGTGCACGGTGTTGTGGGTGGCCAGCACACCCACGGTGCCGCTGCGCGTGGCGGCCACGGCGGGCTTGACGGCGGGCTCGATGGCCACCAGCGGCAGCTGCGGGAAGCGCTGGCGCAGCGCCTGGATCGACAGGCCGGTGACGGTGTTGCACGCCACCACCACCGCCTGCACCGGCTGCGCTGCCAAAAATTCGATGATGCGCTCGGCGCGTGCCTGCACCTGCGGCGCCGCCTTGTCGCCGTAGGGGGCATGGCCCGAATCGGCCACGTAGCGCAGCGCCTGCGCCGGCAGCAGGGCGCGGATTTCGCGCAACACCGACAAGCCGCCGACGCCGGAGTCGAACACGCCCACGGCGCTGCCGTGCGGCTGCGCTGGGGCGGCTGGAGGGTGCGGCGGCAAGGTCGGCATGGGGAGCGAATTTTGGCCCAATTTTGGCCGAAGCCTGGGGTGCTTGGGTGCGAATTCGCGGTCGGTGGCGCGGGTGCGGCGGCCGGGCGAGCGGGGCTGGAGCGCCACGGGCGCGGTCTTTTGCCGCTACCAAGCAAAGCAGCCCGCCAAAGCAAGCTCCAGCGGGCTGTCGTGCGGGGCCCCGAGCGGGGCGGCCTGATCAGTACATGCGTTTGGGCAGTTGCATCGAGCGCACGCGCTTATAGTGGCGCTTGACGGCGGCGGCCTTCTTGCGCTTGCGCTCGGCGGTCGGTTTCTCGTAGAACTCGCGTGCGCGCAAGTCGTTGAGCAGGCCCAGTTTTTCGATGGTGCGCTTGAAGCGGCGCAAAGCGACATCAAACGGTTCGTTGTCTTTAACGCGGATGGTGGTCATTAGCCAAAAGGTTCCAGGATTGCGCCGCGCCGGTTCTAGAGCAAGATCGAGCCCCTAGGCCGCGCTGCAAAAATTTTTCCCCGTCTGGTGGTGTGGATCAAGGCCGACGGGGGGTAGCCAGCAAAGCTTGGGATTATATGCTTCCGCGCAAGGTTAGGGAAGGGCTGGGTGTGTTTTTGGCGCTACAGTGCGTCTGCAGGAGGCAGTTCAGATGTTTGAATCGGCAGAAATCGGGCACCGGGTCGACAAAGAGCGCTGGAAGCAGGAGTCGGCGCGCCTGCGCCACGCCCTGTTGCAAGCCCAGTACCGGCTGTTGCACGAGGCGCGCACGGCGGTGTTGATCTTGGTCAACGGCGTCGATGGCGGTGGCCGCGGCGAGACCGTGAACACGCTCAACGAGTGGATGGACCCGCGCCACATCCGCACCGAAGCCTTTGGCCCGCTCACGCCCGAAGACCGCAGGCACCCGGAGATGTGGCGCTTTTGGCAGGTGTTGCCGCCCAAGGGCCGCATCGGGATTTTTTTCGGCTCCTGGTACACCGACCCGGTGTACTCTTACGCTAGGGGCGGCGAGCCCCACGACCGCTTCGTGCAGCGGCTGGAGCGCATCCGCCAGTTCGAGCGCATGCTGGTTGCCGAAGGGGTGGTGCTGGTCAAGCTGTGGTTTCACTTGTCCAAAAAAACGGCCAGGGAGCGCTTCAAAGCCCTGCAATCCGACCCCAAAACCGCTTGGCGCGTCACGCCCCAAGAAAAAAACAACCTCAGGCACTACGACCGCTTCATCGAGGTGAGCGACGAGGCGCTGCGCAAGACCAGCATCGGTGAGGCCTCGTGGCTGGTGATCGACGGCAGCGACCCAGCCTACCGCACCCTGAGCGCCGCGCAGCACCTGCTGCAGGCGATGCAGACGGCGCTCGCCCGCCCAGTGGCCGCCGGCGAGGCTGCGCCGGCCATCGCAGCCGCTGCCGACCGGGTGTTGCACCAGCCACCCTTTCTGGCGCTCGACGACCGCAGCCTGCTCAAGGCACAAGATTACACGCGCAGCCTCAAGCGCAGCGTTTATGAAGACGAACTCGAACACTGGCAAGGCAAGCTGGCCTTGCTCAGCCGCGACGCGCGCATGCAAAAACGCGCGCTGGCGCTGGTGTTCGAGGGCATGGACGCGGCCGGCAAGGGCAGCACCATCCGGCGCGTCACGCAGGCGCTGGATGCGCGCTTTTACCGCGTGGTGCCGGTGGCGGCCCCGAACGAAAACGAACGCGCCCAGCCCTACCTGTGGCGCTTTTGGCGCTACATCCCGGCGCTCGGGCGCGCGGTGATCTTTGACCGCTCGTGGTATGGCCGGGTGCTGGTCGAGCGCGTCGAAGGCTTGTGCGCTCCGGCTGACTGGCTGCGCGCCTACGGCGAGATCAACGAGTACGAAGAGGAGCTGAGCGATGCCGGGGTGGTGATCGTCAAGTTCTGGCTCGCCATCACGCCCGAGGAGCAGCTGCGCCGCTTTCGCGAGCGCGAGCAGACGCAGTACAAAAACTTCAAGATCACGCCAGACGACTGGCGCAACCGCGAAAAATGGCCGCAGTACGAGCGCGCCGTGGAGGAGATGATCGACCGCACCTCGACCCAGGTGGCGCCGTGGCACATCGTGGCCAGCGACAACAAACACTGGAGCCGCATCGAGGTTTTGCGCCACCTGTGCCAGCGGCTGGAGGCGGCACTGGAGCGAGTGGCGTGAGGGTCCAGGCGCCGGACTGGGCTGCGCTCACCGCCTCTCAAGCCGGCGCTTGCTGCCCGCCGCTGCAGCGCCGGTGGCCGGCGAGGTCGAGCCGGTGCGTCACCTGCTGGTAGCCGTGTGCGTGCAGCAAAGCGGCCACGGCATCGGCTTGGTCGTAGCCGTGTTCGAGCAGCAGCCAGGCGCCGGGCTGCAGGTGAGCGCGGGCGCTGGCGATGATTTCGCGCAGGTCGTCCAGGCCATCTGGCCCGGCCACCAGCGCCTGCTGCGGCTCGTGGCGCAAGGCGGCCAGGTGCGGGTCGGCGGCGCGGATGTAGGGCGGGTTGGCCACGATCAACCCCAGCGCGGCGGGCGGCGTCTGCGCCTCGCCTGGCGGGGGCAGGGCGCCCTCCGGGTGGCCATCCGGGGTTGCATCTGGGCCTGCCTGGGGCGGCCAGGAGCCAGCCGCTTGTGGCCAGCCGCGCAGCCAGTGGCCGTGGCGCAGGCGCAGCGGCAGGCGCAGCCGCGCGGCGTTGGCGCCTGCCAGCGCCAGCGCATCGAGGCTGGCGTCGAGCGCCCACACTTGGGCCTGCGGCCGCTGCTGCTGCAGCGCCAGCGCGATGGCGCCGCTGCCGGTGCCCAGATCGAGCACCGGCACGGCCTGCCCCTGGGGCAGAAGCTCGAGCGCCCAATCGACCAGGGTTTCGGTGTCGGGGCGCGGGTCGAGCACGCGCGCGTCGATCTGCAGCCTCAGGCCGTAGAACTCGCGCTGGCCGGTCAGGTAAGCCAGCGGCTCACCGCTCAGGCGGCGGGCGCACAGGGCGTGGTAATACTGGGCGGCGGCGGTGGGCAAGGGCGCGTCGCCATGCGCCAGCAGCCAGGCGCGCTCGTGCGGTTGGCGCCCGAGGGCGTGCAGCAGCAGCAGCTGGGCTTCGAGCCGCGGCAGCCCGGCTCGCTGCGCGCCGTGGCAGGCGGCCTCTGCGCTGGCCGCGGGCAGGCCGGTCACGCCAGCGCCCCGCGCTCGCTCTGGGCGGCGCGCTGCTCCAGTTCGCCCAGCAGCTCGGCGCCGCGCGCCAGCCGCAGCGCCTGCAGCACTTCGTCCAGATCGCCCTCCAGGACTTGCCCCAGTTTGTAGAGTGTGAGGTTGATGCGGTGGTCGCTCAGGCGCCCCTGCGGGTAGTTGTAGGTGCGGATGCGGTCGCTGCGGTCGCCGCTGCCGATCAGGCCCTTGCGCTCGGCGGCCTCGCGGCTGGCGCGTTCGCTGCGCTCTTTTTCCTGCAGGCGCGCTTGCAGCACCTGCAGCGCCTTGGCCTTGTTGCTGTGCTGGCTGCGCCCGTCCTGGCATTCGGCCACCAGGCCGGTGGGCAGGTGCACCACACGCACGGCGGAGTCGGTTTTGTTGATGTGCTGGCCGCCGGCGCCGCTGGCGCGGAAGGTGTCGATGCGCAGCTCGGCCGGGTTGAGGGTGATGGCCTGCGTCGGGTCGGGCTCGGGCAGCACCGCCACGGTGCAGGCGCTGGTGTGGATGCGCCCTTGCGCTTCGGTGGCCGGCACGCGCTGCACCCGGTGCCCGCCGGACTCAAAGCGCAGCATGCCGTAGGCACCGTGCCCCTCGAGGCGCAACACCAGTTCTTTGTAGCCCCCCAGCTCGGCCGGGGTTTCGCTCAGGGTCTCGACGCGCCAGCCCTGGCGCTCGGCAAAGCGGGTGTACAGGCGCGCCAAGTCGCCGGCAAAGAGCGCGGCCTCATCGCCGCCGGTGCCGGCGCGGATTTCGAGGAAGGCGTTGCGCGTGTCGTCGGGGTCGCGTGGCAGCAGCAGGGTTTGCAGCTCGGCCTCGAGCTGTGCCAGTTCGGCTTGCAGCTGCGCCGCCTCGAGCTGCGCCAGCTCGGCCAGTTCGGGATCGGGGTCGAGGCTCAGGCTGTGCGCGTGGTGCAGCGCGGCTTCGCGCTCGAGGTAGCGCAGGTAGGGTTGCACCACGGCGTCGGCCTCGGCGTGCTCGCGGCTGAGCTGGCGAAAGCGCTCGCGGTCGGACACGGCGTCGGGCGCGCCCAGCAGGGCGTCGAGCTCGTGCAGACGCAGCCGCTGGCGCTCCAGCGTCTGGCGGATGAAGGGCTTCACAGGCGCCCGGGCCCGCGCAGAAACAGGCGCGAGACCGCTTCGGCGGTGGCGGCGCGGGTGTGTTCGTCGCCGGCGTGCAGCTCGGCCAGCGGGCCGTGCAGCATTTTTTGCGTCAGGCCCCGCGCCAGCGCCTGCAGCACGGCCTCGGTGTCCTCGCCACGCGCCAGCCTCTTGCGCGCGCGCTCCAGTTCGAGCGTGCGCCAGTCTTCGGCCTGCGCGTGCAGCTGGTTGATCAGCCCGACCACGCCTTGGGCCGGGTCGCGTTGCTGCAACCAGTGCATGAAGCCCTGCACGCCGGAATCGATGATCGCTTCGGCCTGCGCCACCGCCGCCTGGCGTTGGCTTTTGCCGTTTTGCACCACATGGGCGAGGTCATCGACGGTGTAGAGGTAAACGTCTTCGAGCCCCTTGACTTCGGCTTCGATGTCGCGCGGCACGGCGAGATCGACCATGAACATGGGCCGGTGGCGGCGCTGCCTGAGCGCGCGCTCGACCGCCCCGAGCCCGATCAGCGGCAGGGTGGAGGCGGTGCAGCTGATCACGGCGTCGAACTCGTGCAGCCGGTTGGGCAAGTCGGACAGCCGCAGCGTCTCGGCCCCGAAGCGGCTGGCGAGCTTCTCGCCGCGCTCCAGCGTGCGGTTGGCGATGGCCATGGACAGCGGCTGCCTGGCGGCAAAGTGGGTGATGGCGAGTTCGATCATCTCGCCGGCGCCGATGAACAGCACCCGGATCTGGTGCAAATCTTCGAACAGCTGGCCCGCCAGGCGCACGGCGGCGGCGGTCATGCTGATCGACTGCGCGCCGATGGCGGTGCTGCTGCGCACCTGCTTGGCCACGGCAAAGGAGCGCTGGAACAGCTGGTGCAGCGTGCGGCCCAGGGCGCCGGCCTGTTCGGCGGCGCGCACTGCGTCCTTCATCTGGCCCAGGATCTGCGGTTCGCCCAGCACCATCGAGTCGAGCCCGCTGGCGACGCGAAAGGCGTGCCGCGCCGCGGCGTCGTCGCGCAGCACGTAGGCGTGGTGCAGCAGCTGCTGCGGGCTCACGCCACCGGTGTCGGCCAGCCAGTGCAGGGTGGGCTCGAGCGCAGCCTGCTCGGCGGCGCAGTAGATTTCGGTGCGGTTGCAGGTCGAGAGCAGCGCCGCCTCGGGCCGCTGCGCCAGGCCGGCGCGAAAGCGCTGCAGGGTGGGGGCCAGCTGGTCGAGCGCGAACGCGAACCGGCCGCGCACGTCGAGCGGCGCGGTTTGATGGTTGATTCCTAGCGCCCAAACTGCCATAAGGGCTGGATTATAAAATCGACCTGACCGATTCAACCCTGCCTACAAACCCGCAGGGATGCGCCTTCGGGCCCGCGCCCGTATTCCCCGGGCCGGACTGGGGGTGCGAGCTTTCTTTTGCCCCTACAGCAGGCCTGCGTGGCCGCACCCCACCATGAGCTTCCTCGACGGCCTGCTGCACCTGTTTCATTTCTTCCTGCCGGCCTTTGGTTTGGCGGCGCTGCTGGCGCCGGCGCTGGTCTGGGGCCAAGGCGGGGGCAGCCGGCGCGGCTCGCGCTTCAAGAGCCTGCTGCTGGGCTGGCTGGCCTTGTCGGCGCTGGGCGCGCTGGTGCTGCTGGCCGGGCTGTGGTGGCACGGGCGCGACGGCCGCATGGCCACTTACGCGGCGCTGGTGGTGGCGCTGGGCTCGGCGCTGGCCTACTGGCGCTCGCGCTGACTTCAAGGCCGGCAGCGGCGGCCTGGGGATCGCCGCTTACCCATGCGCCGCGCAGGCGCAGCGCCGCTGCGCTGGCCGGTGCCGCGAAGCGCTGCGTTAACATCGGCCACCCAGCCTGACGCTTTGGCCCTTATGAACGCCCCGATCCCGATGCAGCAGCTGCTCGCCGCCGCCGACGTGCAGCCGCGGCTGCGCGAAATCCCCTACAACTACACCTCGTTTTCCGACCGCGAGATCGTCATCCGGCTGCTCGGCGCGCGCGCCTGGGAGCTGCTCGAGCAGCTGCGCCAGGAGCGCCACACCGGGCGATCGGCGCGCATGCTCTACGAGGTGCTGGGCGACATCTGGGTGGTGCAGCGCAACCCCTACCTGCAAGACGACTTGCTCGACAACCCCAAACGCCGCCGCGCGCTGGTGCAGGCGCTCGAGCACCGGCTGTGCGAGATCGAAAAACGCCGCCGTCCGCTCGAAGACGGCGCGCGCGACGCGCTGGTGGGCGAGCTGCTGGCGGCGGCGCAGCAGGCGGTGCGCGAGTTCGAGCGCCGCTTCACAGAGGTGGCCACCCTGCGCCAGCGCGTGGCCAAGGCGCTGCGCCGCCACACCGCGCGCGACAACGTCAAGTTCGATGCCCTGAGCCGCGTCAGCCACGTCACCGACGCCACCGACTGGCGCGTCGAATACCCCCTGGTGGTGCTCACGCCCGACAGCGAGGCCGAAACCGCCGCCTTGGTGCGCGCCTGCTTCCAGCTTGGGCTGACGTTGATTCCGCGCGGCGGCGGCACCGGCTACACCGGCGGCGCGGTGCCGCTGTGCTGGAACAGCGCCGTCATCAACACCGAAAAACTCGAGGCCCTGAGCGCCGTCGAAATGACCACGCTGCCCGGTGTGGCACAGCCCGTGCCCACGATCTGGAGCGAGGCCGGGGTGGTGACGCAGCGCGTGGCCGACGCCGCCGAGCGCGCTGGTTTCGTGTTTGCCGTCGATCCCACCAGCGCCGAGGCCTCGTGCGTGGGCGGCAACATCGCCATGAACGCCGGCGGCAAGAAAGCCGTGCTCTGGGGCACCGCGCTCGACAACCTGGCCAGCTGGCGCATGGTCACGCCCGACGCCGAATGGCTGCAGGTCACGCGCCTGAACCACAACCTGGGCAAGATCCACGACGCCGAAAGCGCCAGCTTCGAGCTGCAATACTTTGGGCCCGACGGCAAGACGCTGCTGCGCACCGAGCGCCTCGACATCCCGGGCCGCACCTTCCGCAAGGCCGGGCTGGGCAAGGACGTGACCGACAAGTTCCTGGCCGGCTTGCCCGGGGTGCAGAAAGAGGGTTGCGACGGCCTCATCACCAGCGCGCGCTGGGTGTTGCACCGCATGCCCGTACACACCCGCACCGTGTGCCTCGAGTTCTTTGGCAACCCCAGAGACGCGGTGCCCAGCATCGTCGAAATCAAGGACTACCTCGATCGCCTGCAACGCAACGGCAGCGCGCAGCCAGTGCTGCTGGCCGGGCTCGAGCACCTGGACGACCGCTACCTGAAGGCGGTGGGCTACAGCACCAAGAGCAAGCGCGGTGGCCTGCCCAAGATGGTGCTGATCGGCGACCTGGTGGGCGACGACCCGGACGCGGTGGCGCACGCCACCAGCGAGGTGGTGCGGCTGGCCAATGGCCGTGCCGGCGAAGGCTTCGTCGCCGTGAGCCCCGAGGCGCGCAAGAAGTTCTGGGCCGATCGCAAGAAGACCGCCGCCATCAGCCGCCACACCAACGCCTTCAAGGTCAACGAAGACGTGGTCATCCCGCTGGCGCGCATGGGCGAGTACACGCTCGGCATCGAGCGCATCAACATCGAGCTGAGCCTGCGCAACAAGCTCGAACTGGCCGATGCGCTGCTGGCCTTCTTTGACCGCGCCGCGCTGCCGCTGGGGCCGGTGGAAGACGCCGCCGACCGCCCTGGGCCGCAAGCGCAGCTCGAGCGGGCGCAACAGGCGCGGGCGCTGATCGAGCGCGTGCGCGCGCAATGGCTGGGCTGGCTCGAAGCGCTCGACGGCTTTGCCGCCGCCCCCAGCGCAAATGTCCAGGATGCCCTCGATGCCCTGGACGGGGTGGATGGCTCGGACGGCGCACCCACCGAGCGCAACAGCTTCGAGCCCTTGCAAGAGCAACGCTGGCGCGCCAGCTGGAAGACGCAGATTCGGGCCCCGCTGCGCGCCCTGTTTACTGGCAGCGTCTGGACGCCGGTGCTGGCCGAATGCGAGGCCATCCACCAGCGCGTGCTCAAGGGCCGGGTCTGGGCGGCGCTGCACATGCACGCCGGCGACGGCAACGTGCACACCAACATCCCGGTCAACAGCGACGACTACGCCATGCTGCAGACCGCGCACGAAGCGGTGGCGCGCATCATGGCGCTGGCGCGCAGCCTGGGCGGCGTGATCAGCGGCGAGCACGGCATCGGCATCACCAAGCTCGAATATCTGAGCGAGGCCGAGCTGGCCCCGTTTGCCGACTACAAACAGCGCATTGACCCCGAAGGCCGCTTCAACCGCGGCAAACTGCTGCGCCACAGCCCCTTGTTCGCACAGGCCGAGCAGCGCCGCGCCGACCTGAGCCAAGCCTACACCCCGAGCTTTGGCCTGATGGGCTACGAGTCGCTGATCATGCAGCAAAGCGACATCGGCGCCATTGCCGACAGCGTCAAGAACTGCCTGCGCTGCGGCAAATGCAAGCCGGTGTGCTCGACCCACGTGCCGCGTGCCAACCTGCTCTACAGCCCGCGCAACAAGATTTTGGCCACCAGCCTGCTGATCGAAGCCTTTCTGTACGAGGAGCAGACCCGGCGCGGCATCAGCCTGCGGCACTGGGAAGAGTTCGAAGACGTGGCCGACCACTGCACCGTGTGCCACAAGTGCCTGTCGCCCTGTCCGGTCAACATCGACTTTGGCGACGTCACCATGAACATGCGCAACCTGCTGCGCAAGATGGGCAAAAAGAGCTTCAGGCCGGGCAACGCCGCCGCCATGTTCATGCTCAACGCCACCCGGCCCGAGACCATCAAGCTCGCGCGCAGCCTGATGGTGGGGGTGGGCTTCAAGCTGCAGCGCTGGGCGCACGGGCTGCTCAAGGGGCTGGCGCGCCAGCAGACCAGCGCCCCGCCCGCGACCCTGGGGCCGGCCCCGATCAAAGAGCAGGTGATCCACTTCGTCAACAAAAAGCTGCCCGGCGGCCTGCCCAAGAAAACCGCGCGCGCCCTGCTCGACATCGAAGACCGGAACTACGTGCCCATCATCCGCGACCCGCGCGCCACCAGCAGCGACACCGAGGCCGTGTTCTACTTCCCTGGCTGCGGCTCCGAGCGCCTGTTCAGCCAGGTCGGGCTGGCGACCCAGGCCATGCTCTGGCACGCCGGCGTGCAGACCGTGCTGCCGCCGGGCTATCTGTGCTGCGGCTACCCGCAGCGCGGCTCGGGCCAGTTCGACAAGGCCGAGCAGATCATCACCGACAACCGGGTGCTGTTCCACCGCGTCGCCAACACGCTCAACTACCTCGACCTCAAGACCGTGGTGGTGAGCTGCGGCACCTGTTACGACCAGTTGCAGGGTTATCAATTCGAGCAAATCTTTCCCGGCTGCCGCATCATCGACATCCACGAATACCTGCTCGAAAAGGGCATTACCTTGCCCAAGACCGACGGCAGCTACCTGTTTCACGATCCCTGCCACAGCCCGATGAAGCTGCAAGAGCCGCTGCAAACCGTGCAGGCGCTGCTCGGCCCCAAAGTGCTCAAAACCGAGCGCTGCTGCGGCGAGTCGGGCACGCTGGGCGTGACCCGGCCCGACATTTCGACCCAGGTGCGCTTTCGCAAAGAGCAAGAACTCAAGCAAAACGCTGCCGATCTGGCCGCGCTGGCGGGCCCCCGTGCTGACACGCGCCCGAGCAAGACCAAGGTGCTCACCAGTTGCCCCAGTTGCCTGCAAGGCCTGAGCCGCTACGGCGACGATCTGGGCAACGGCTTGCTCGAGGCCGACTACATCGTGGTCGAGATGGCGCAGCAGATATTGGGCCCCAACTGGCTGCCCGAGTACGTGGCGCGCGCCAACGCCGGGGGCATCGAACGGGTGCTGGTGTGAGTCGGTCGCCGTGCCCGCTGTGTCGCAGCGAGGGCGGGCAGGTGCTCTGGCGCGACGCGGGCTTGCGCATCGTCCGTGTCGCCGGGGCGGAGGCCGAGGATTTTCCCGGCTTTTATCGCGTCATCTGGAACGCCCACGTGGCCGAGTGGACCAACCTGTCGGATGCCGAACAAGGGCGCTGTCTGAGGGCGCTCAACGCCACCGAGCGGGCCGTGCGCGAGCACCTGCGGCCGACCAAGGTCAATCTGGCCTCGTTGGGCAATTTGGTGCCGCATCTGCACTGGCACGTGATCGCGCGCTTCGACTGGGACAGCCGCTTTCCCGCCCCGGTCTGGGCCCCCGCCCAGCGGGTCGCGCCATCGGCCCGGATGGCGGCCTTGCAATCCGCCCTCGCGGCCTGCGATGACGCCCTGGCCGGTGGGGTATTTGCCTGAGCCCCACAATCGCCCCACCCCTTTCAGGAGCAACACCCATGGCCGGACTCACCTCAACCACTCCCATTGCACAAAACATCACCGTGCACGCCCAGTCGCGACTGCTGGAGATCGTGTTTTCCGACGGTGCGCACTTCAAGCTGCCGTTCGAGCTGATGCGCGTGTACTCCCCTTCTGCGGAAGTGCAGGGCCATGGCCCGGGTCAGGAGGTGTTGCAGACCGGCAAGCGCGAGGTCGGCATCGTGGCCTTGGAGCCGGTCGGCCAATATGCCGTGCAACCGACCTTTACCGACGGGCACAACAGCGGCATCTACAGCTGGGATTACCTCTACTCTCTGGGGGCCCGGCAGGCCGAGCTGTGGGCCGACTACGAACGCCGTCTGGCCGCAGCGGGCATGGGCCGCGACGCCCCGATGCCTGCCAAAACCGGATCGGCCTGTGGTCGCTCCCATTGAACTGGCCCCTGAAGCGGCTACCATAGCAACATGAGCCAGACCCATTTCGGATTTGCCGCCGTCGATGAGCAGGACAAGGCGCGCCACGTGCGCGCCGTGTTCGATTCGGTGGCGCCGCGCTACGACCTCATGAACGACCTGATGTCGGGCGGCCTGCACCGCTTGTGGAAGCGCTACGCGGTGGCGGTGGCCAATGTGCAGCCGGGGCAGCGCGTGCTCGACCTCGCCGGCGGCACCGGCGACTTGGCGCGCGCCTTTGCGCCGCTGGTGCAGCCCGGTGGCGTGGTGGTGCACACCGACATCAACGAGGCCATGCTGCGCGAGGGCCGCGAGCGCCTGCTCGACGCCGGGGTGCTGCTGCCGACGCTGGTCTGCGACGCCGAGCGCCTGCCCTTTGACGAAGGCGCTTTCGACCTGGTAACGGTGGCCTTCGGGCTGCGCAACATGACGCACCAGCAGCTCGCGCTGCAAGAGATGCACCGGGTGCTGCGCCCGGGCGGCAAGCTGCTGGTGCTGGAATTCTCCAAGGTGGCGCCGCCGCTGCAGGCGGCTTACGACTGGTACAGCTTCAACATCCTGCCGCGGCTGGGTCAGTGGGTGGCGGGCGATGCAGACAGCTACCGCTATCTGGCCGAATCGATCCGCATGCACCCGGATCAGGAAACTTTGCGTGGCATGATGCGTCAAAGCGGCTTCGGGCATGTGGACGTGCACAACCTCACGGCCGGCGTCACGGCCTTGCACGTGGGCATCAAGTGTTGATTTTTCAATGAAAGTGAGCGAGACATGAAGTTTTGGTCGATTTTTCTGGCGCTGATGCTGGCGCTGACCTCCTTTGATGCCCTGGCGCAAAAACGCTTTGGCGGCGGCGGCTCCTTCGGGCAGCAGTCGGGCAACGTGCAGCGCAACGCCACGCCAGCGCAACCGGCGCAGGCCCCAGGTCAGCGCGCCGGGCAGGCCACACCCAACCAGGCCCCGGCTTCGCGCCCTTGGGGGGCCATGCTGGGCGGCCTGGCAGCGGGTCTGGGCTTGGCCTGGCTGGCTTCGTCGCTCGGTTTGGGTGAAGAGTTTGCCACCCTGCTGCTGTTCCTGCTGGCCGGTTTGGCGATCATGGTGGTGGTGGGCCTGATTCTGCGCGCCCGCGCCGCCTCGGCCGGCCGTTCGCCCTTTGCCATGCAAGGCGCCGGTGGCCAGTACACGGCGCGCAGCTACCAGCCCGGCAATGTGGGCAACGACGCCTCGGCGCGGCCTTGGGAGCGCAGCCAGAGCGGCTTTGGTGGCAGCCCGGCCCCGGCCTCTGGGGCGGGCGGCCAAGGCGGTAGCCTGATCGGTTCGGCCTTGGGCGGCTCGGCGCTGGGCGGCAGCCAAAGCTGGGGCGTGCCTGCAGACTTCGACACCGAGGGCTTTCTGCGCGCCTCCAAAGCCAATTTCGTGCGCATCCAGGAGGCATGGGACCGCGCCGACATCGCTGCCCTGCGCACCCTGATGAGCGACGAGATGGTGGGCCACATCCAGGCCCAGCTGGCTGAGCGCGCCGTCGAGCGCGAGCGCGCCGGCGCCCCGCTGGTGCAGAAAAACGAAGTGCTGATGCTCGAGGCGCAGCTGCTGGGTATCGAAGACCGCGGGCACGACTACATGGCCAGCGTCGAGTTCTCGGGCATGATGCGCGAAGAGGGCTCGGCCGGCCCCACGCCGATGCGCGAAGTCTGGAACATCACCCGACCCAAGCAAGGCCCAGGTGGCTGGGTGGTGGCGGGCGTGCAGGCCCTGCACTGAGAGGCGGCCAGGCGCAGCGACAGGCTGGGCTTTATGCGCCAAAATCGGGGGGCCATGAAACAGCCCCCCTTTGCTTTTCCGCCGCCGCCCGAGGCGCTGCAGCGCTTCCTGGAAGCGCTGCCCAAACTGCCCAAGCTGCCCGCCCTGGATGCGCTGCCCGCAGCGCTGCCCAGTCTGGCGGCCTTGCCTGAGCCCCCCGAATGGTTGCGCCTGGAACTGCACAACCGCTTGCTGCTGCTGCTCAACCACGTGCTGCAGCAAGAGCCGCAGGCCATGGAGCGGCTGCGCCGCCAGCAAGGCAAGGTGGTGCGGGTGCAATGGGGGCCGTTTGCGCTCGAGCTGCAGGCCACGCCGGCGGGCTTGCTGGCGCTGGCGGCGCCGGAGCGCACCCCCGATCTGCGCATCGAGCTCACCGACCCCTCGCCGCTGGCGCTGGCCCAAGCGGCCCTCAGCGGCGCCAAGCCCGCGCTCGAAATACAGGGCGATGTGCAGCTCGCCGCCGAAGTGGCGTGGCTGTTCGACAACGTGCGCTGGGACGCCGAAGAAGACCTCTCCCGCCTGCTGGGCGACGCGCTGGCGCACCGGCTGGTGAGCGCGGTGCAGGCCGGCTTGGCCGAGCTCAAGCGCTTTGGTGCCAGCCGCGGTGAGCGCGGAGCGCCGACGTGATCCGGCGTTTCTTTCGCGGCGCCTTCATCGTCTGGGTGGTGTTGCGCTACGGCCTCGACGAGCTGGTGCTGTCGGGCTTTGACAACCCGCTGCTGGCCTTGCTGCGCCGCATCGTCACGGTGGGGCGCAACCTGCGCGCCCCGCGCGGTCAGCGCCTGCGCGAGGCGCTCGAGCGGCTCGGGCCGATCTTCGTCAAATTCGGTCAGGTGCTCTCGACCCGGCGCGACCTCATGCCGCCCGATATCGCCGAGGAGCTCGCGCATCTGCAAGAGCGGGTGCCGCCTTTTCCCAGCGCGGTGGCGGTGGCCACGATCGAAAAAGCCTTTGGCAAGCCGCTGCAGCAGATATTTGCCCAGTTCGAGCAGACGCCGGTGGCCAGCGCCTCCATTGCGCAGGTGCATTTTGCGCAACTGCACGACGGGCGCGAGGTGGCGGTCAAGGTGCTGCGCCCCGATATGTTGCCGGTGATCGAGAAAGACCTCGGTCTGATGCGCCTGATGGCCGGCTGGGTGGAGCGGCTCTCGGTCGATGGCAAGCGCCTGAAACCGCGCCAGGTGGTGGCCGAGTTCGACAAATACCTGCACGATGAGCTCGACCTGTTGCGCGAAGCCTCCAACGCGGCCCAGTTGCGGCGCAACATGCAGGACCTCGATCTGGTCCTGATCCCCGAAATGCATTGGGACTGGTGTCGCTCCGACGTGCTGGTGATGGAGCGCATGCGCGGCGTGCCCATCAGCCAGGTCGAGCGGCTGCGCGCGGCCGGGGTGGACATCCCGCGCGTGGCGCGCGAAGGGGTGACGATCTTTTTTACCCAGGTGTTTCGCGACGGGTTTTTCCATGCCGACATGCACCCCGGCAACATCCAGGTCAGCCTCGAGCCCGCCACCTTTGGGCGCCTGATTTCGCTCGATTTCGGCATCGTTGGCACCTTGACGCCGACCGACAAAGAGTATCTGGCGCAAAACTTCACCGCCTTTTTCAGGCGCGACTACAAGCGCGTGGCCGAACTGCACGTGGAAAGCGGCTGGGCCCCGCCGCACACCCGCATCGACGAGCTCGAGGCCGCCATCCGCGCCGTGTGCGAGCCCTATTTCGACCGCCCCTTGAAGGAAATCTCGCTCGGCATGGTGCTCATGCGGCTGTTCCAGACCTCGCGCCGCTTTCAGGTCGAAATCCAGCCGCAACTGGTGCTGCTGCAAAAAACCCTGCTCAACATCGAGGGCTTGGGGCGCGAACTCGACCCCGAGCTCGACCTCTGGAGCACGGCCAAACCGTTTCTGGAAAAGTGGATGCTCGAGCAGGTGGGGCCGCAGCGCCTGTGGCAGCAGCTCAAGGCCGAAGCGCCGCTGTATGCCAAGCTGCTGCCCGCCTTGCCACGGCTGCTGCACGACTATCTGCGGCAGCGCCCGACCGACTTGCGGCGCGAGGTGCAGGAGCTGGTGCAGGAGCAGCGCCGCACCAACCGCCTGCTGCAGGGCATCATTTATGGCGGCGTGGGCTTCGTGCTGGGGTTGCTGGCGATGCAGCTCTATGTGCGCGTCAGCTTGTGGTGAGGGCAGGGCTGGCAGGCTGGGCCCAAGCCCAGCATCGGGATGGTTCGCGCCAAAGCGGATCGAGACCGCAGGCTTGAAACGGCACCGTCTGGCCCCAGCTAAAATGCCGGGTTCGAACCCGCTTCCTTCTCTGTTCCCGATTTGCACAGGTACACCCCATGCCCATCTACGCCTATCAGTGTGAGTCCTGCGGCCACGCCAAGGACGTGTTGCAAAAAATCTCCGCCGACCCCCTCACCACCTGCCCGGCTTGCGGGGCCGAGAGCTTCAAAAAGCAGCTCACTGCCGCCGGTTTCCAGCTCAAGGGCTCGGGTTGGTACTGCACCGATTTTCGCAACGGCTCGGGTGCTGCGGCCAAGCCGGGCGCTGCGGCACAGTCTGCCGGCCAGCCCGAGGCGGCTGCGGCGGCACCACCGCCCTGCGGCCAGCCCGCCTGTGCGGCCGCCTGCCAAGGCCAGGCCTGATGCCCATCCTTGGCGCCACGCCTTGCCCGTGCAAAGGCTTGGCGCGCGCCCTCTGGGCCGGGCCACGAAGCGCTGCGCTCGCGCGCCCTCGCTGCATCTGTTTGATTCCCTGTTTTTGAAAGCCCTTACATGTCGATGCGCAGCCACTATTGCGGTTTGGTCACCGAAGCCCTGCTGGGCCAAGCCGTCAGCCTGTGCGGCTGGGTCAACCGCAGGCGCGACCACGGCGGCGTGATCTTCATCGACCTGCGCGACCGCGAAGGCACGCTGCAAGTGGTCTGCGACCCCGACCGACCCGAGATGTTTGCCATCGCCGAGGGCTTGCGCAACGAATTTTGCGTCCAGATCCAGGGCGTGGTGCGCGCGCGCCCGGCTGGCACCGCCAACGAAGCCATCAAGAGCGGTCAGGTGGAGCTGCTCTGCCACGCCATCACGGTGCTCAACCCCTCGGTCACGCCGCCGTTCACGCTCGACGACGACCATCTGAGCGAGACCACGCGCCTGACGCACCGCGTGCTCGATCTGCGCCGCCCCACCATGCAGCGCAACCTGATGCTGCGCTACCGCGTGGCGATGGCGGTGCGCCAGTTCCTGGACGCGCACGGCTTCATCGACATCGAAACCCCCATGCTCACCAAGAGCACGCCCGAGGGCGCGCGCGACTACCTGGTGCCCAGCCGCGTGCACGACGGCCACTTTTTTGCCCTGCCGCAGTCGCCGCAGTTGTTCAAGCAGTTGCTCATGGTAGCCGGCTACGACCGCTACTACCAGATCACCAAGTGCTTTCGCGACGAAGACCTGCGCGCCGACCGCCAGCCCGAGTTCACGCAGATCGACATCGAGACCTCGTTCCTGAGCGAGCAAGAGATTCGCGACCTGTTCCAGCGCATGATCACCGAGGTCTTTCGCGGCACGCTGGGTGTGGAGCTGGGCGCGTTCCCGGTCATGGCCTACGCCGAAGCCATGCACCGCTTTGGTTCCGACAAGCCCGACTTGCGCGTGCGGCTCGAGTTCACCGAGCTCACCGACGTCATGGCGGGGGTCGAGTTCAAGGTCTTCAGCAGCGCGGCGCAGATGAAGGGCGGGCGCGTGGTGGCGCTGCGCGTGCCCGGCGGCGCCGCCCTGAGCCGCTCCGAGATCGACGCCTACACCGAGTTCGTGAAAATCTACGGCGCCAAGGGGCTGGCCTGGATCAAGGTCAACGACCTGGCGGCGGGCCGCGAGGGTTTGCAAAGCCCGATCGTGAAAAACCTCGACGACGCCGCGCTGGCGGCGGTGCTCTCGCGCAGCGGCGCGCAGAGTGGCGACCTGCTGTTCTTCGGTGCCGACAAGGCCAAGGTCGTCAACGACGCCATCGGCGCCTTGCGCCTCAGGATCGGCCACAGCGACTTTGCCAAGGCCAACGGCCTGTTTGAGCCACGCTGGGCGCCGCTGTGGGTGGTCGATTTCCCCATGTTCGAGTACGACGACGAGGCCGCGCGCTGGAACGCCGTGCACCACCCCTTCACCGCCCCCAAGGCCGGCGACGAAGCCTACATGGCCAGCGAGCCCGGGCGCTGCGTCGCGCAGGCCTACGACATGGTGCTCAACGGCTGGGAGCTGGGCGGCGGCAGCGTGCGCATCCACCGCGCCGAGGTGCAGGCCAAGGTGTTCGAGGCGCTGGCCATCAGCCCGGCCGAGCAGCGCCAGAAGTTCGGCTTTCTGCTCGACGCGCTGCAGTACGGCGCGCCGCCGCACGGCGGGCTGGCGTTCGGGCTCGATCGGCTGATCACGCTCATGACCGGCGCCGAGTCGATTCGCGACGTGATCGCCTTCCCCAAAACCCAGCGCGCCCAGTGCCTGCTGACGCAAGCGCCGAGCCCGGTAGACGAAAAGCAACTGCGTGAACTTCACATCCGGCTGCGCAATCCGATTGTGGCCCAGTCCTGATATAGTGGCTGGGCAACGTGCCCTTTTCCATCACCCTCAACGGGAGCTAGCCATGACCGATTCCACCGCCGCCTCCAAAGACAAGCTGGTCGCCGACCTCAAGGTCGTGATCGCCGACGCCGAAGAGTTGCTCTCTGCCACCGCCCACGAAGCGGGCGAGCGCGTGGCGCAACTGCGCGAGCGCGTGCAAGACAACCTGCGCAATGCGCGCCACACCCTGGGTGGCCTCGAGGACGACCTGCGCCTCAAGGCGCGCGACGCCTGCCGCGCCACCGACCACTACGTGCACGAGCACCCCTGGACCTCGATCGGCGTTGCCGCCGGCGTCGGGCTGCTGCTGGGTCTGCTGATCAGCCGCCGCTGAAGCGGCCACGAAGGCGGCATTGGGGCGGCGCTTGGGCTGCGTTCAGGCTTCGGCCTGAGCTGCCTTGGTGCTTGCCCTTTTTGATCCGCTTTCGGTCCTTTTTCAAGCACCCCGCACCCCCTATGGCTTTGCTGCGCCCCTCTGCCGACCAGCCGCCGCGCCCGGCCTGGAGCGCCAGCCTGCGCGGCTTGCTGCGCGACGCGCTCAGCCTGGCGCAGGTGCGCCTGGAGTTGCTCGCGCTCGAAGGGCGTAGCCACGCCCAAGCCGTGGTCGGCCTGCTGCTGTTGGGCTGGGCGGCTTTGTGCCTGTTGTTGCTCGGCCTGGCTTTTTTGGCGGTGCTGCTGACCGTGCTTTGGTGGGACACGCCCTACCGCGTGTTGGCGCTGGCGGCGTTTGCCTTCGTATTCCTCACCCTGGGCGTGGTCGCCGCAGCCTGGGCCTGGCGCAGTTGGCAGGCCGAGCGGCTGTGGTTCGAGGCCTCGCGCCAGGAACTGGCGCAGGATTTGCGCCGGCTGCGCCCATGAACGGCCCTAACGCGCGCTACTGGGAGCGCCGCGCGGCGCTGTTGCAGCAGTCGGCGCAGTTGCGCACGCGCCTCGAGGGCCACGTGCAGGCGCTCGAGCCGGCCTGGCAGGTGCTAGACGGCGCCCAGCGCGGCCTGGGCTGGCTGCGCCGTCACCCCTGGGTGCCGCTGCTGGGTTTGCTGGCGCTGGCGCGGCGCCCGCGCACCGCCCTGAGTTGGGGCTGGCGTGCCTGGCGCACCTGGCGCTGGGTGCAGCCTTGGCTGGGCTCCGAGCGGCCGACCACATTGCGGCAGACCCAACCATGAAGCTGATTTTTGGCCTGGTGTTCGGCATCGGCTGCATCTTTGGCGGCTACGTCCTGTCCGGTGGCAAGATGGGCGCCATTCTGGCGGCGCTGCCCATCAAGATGCTGATCATCATGGGCGGCGCGCTGGGCGCCTTCATCATCAACAACAACCCCAAGGTGCTCAAGGGCGCGCTGGCCGGTATCGGCGCGGCCATGAAGACCAGCAAGCACACCAAGGCGCGCTACCTCGATTTGCTCGCGCTGCTGTACGACGTGCTGCAAAAGGCGCGCAAGGAAGGGCTGATGGCGATCGAGTCTGACATCGAAAAGCCGGAAGACTCGCCCCTGTTCCAGAAGTACCCCGCCATTGCCGCCGACCACCATACGGTCGAGTTCATCACCGACTACCTGCGCATGATGGTCTCGGGCAACCTGAACGCGCACGAGATCGAGTCCATCATGGACAGCGAGATCGAAACCCACCACAACGAAGGGCATCTGGTGGCGGCGGCCTACCTGCGCCTGGCCGGCGCCCTGCCGGCGTTTGGCATCGTGGCGGCGGTGCTGGGCGTGATCCTGACCATGGCCTCGGTGACCGAGCCGCCCGAGGTGCTGGGGGCCAAGATCGGTTCGGCCCTGCTCGGCGCCTTCCTGGGCATCTTCCTGGGCTACGCCATCTTTGAGCCGCTGGGTGGCACGCTGGAGCAAAAGCTGGAGGAAGACACCAAAGAGCTGCAGTGCATCAAGACCGTGCTGCTGGCCAGCATGCAGGGCTACCCGCCCCTGACGGCGATCGAGTTCGGGCGCAAGGTGCTGTTCTCGAACGAACGCCCGAGCTTTGTCGAGCTCGAAGGGCACGTCAAGCAGAAGAAGTAAGCCCGGCGCCCGGGCTGCACTCGGCATGGACACGCGAACATGAGCGCCACCGGCAAACCGCTGCAGCCGATCATCATCAAGCGCATCAAGAAGGGCGCGCATGGTGCGCATGGCGGTGCCTGGAAGATCGCCTACGCCGACTTCGTCACCGCCATGATGGCGTTGTTTTTGCTGCTGTGGCTGCTGGGCTCGACCACCGAAGAGCAAAAGCAGGCCATCTCTGGGCACTTCAACCAGACCATCATGGTGGCTTTGTTGGGCGGGCCGGGTGCGGGTGCAGGCACCACCGTGCTGCCCCATGCCGGGGGCGATATCACCCAGGCTGTGGGCGAGGTGGCGCGTGCACCCCAACCCAGCCCCCCCGATTTGCAACGCGCCCAGGAAGCCCAATTGCGCCAGATGCAACTGGCGCTGGACCGCAGGCGCATCGAAGACCTGCGCGGCCAGATCGAGCAGGCCATCGCCGCCAATCCGCAACTGGCCGTGTACAGCCAACAGATCCGGCTCGAAATGGTGCAGGACGGGCTCTACATTCAGATCGTGGACGAACAGAACCGCCCCATGTTCGACGCTGGCAGCCCGGTGGTGCCGACGCACCTGCGCAGCATCCTGCGCCAAATCGCGGTGTCCTTGCAGGCGGTGGACAACCGCATTTCCATTTCCGGTCACACCGACGCCAGCCCATTTGGGCGCGGCGCTCTGGGTTACAGCAACTGGGAGCTGTCGGCCGACCGCGCCAACGCCACCCGGCGCGAGCTCATGGCTGCCGGCACGCCCGAGCAAAAGATTGCGCGCGTGGTCGGCATGGGACCGGCCCAGCCCTTGCTGCCCGAAAACCCATTCGACCCGCGCAACCGGCGCATTGGCATCCTGGTGCTGACGCAAGAGGCCGAGGAGCGCATGACGCGCGCCATCGAAGGCGCCGCACCCCAAGCGCCTGCCCCCACACCGGCGCAGCCGCTGGCCCCAGACCAGCCCACACCGGCTCCGGCTGCCGTTCCCACAGCGCCCGCGCCCAGCCCGCCGCCAGCCCCGGCCCAGCGCCAAGGGGGCACCCCTGGGACGGTTGCCTTGCCGCCCTTGCCAGCCATTGCGCCACCCATCAGCCCGCCCCTGACCCCGCCCGCAGCGCCGCCTGCGCCGCCGCGCTAGCGTCAGGCGTCTGGCACCTGCCCAGCTGTTTGTGCTGGCCCAGTTACACTAGCGCCAACCGAAAACCGTACCGGATCTAGCCATGCCTGACCTGCGTTTCCTGATCGTCGATGATTTTTCGACCATGCGCCGCATCGTGCGCAACCTGCTCAAGGAAATCGGCCACACCGACGCCGACGAGGCCGAGGACGGCGTCGTGGCCTTGCACAAGCTGCGCAACGGCCGCTTCGATTTCGTGGTTTCCGACATCAACATGCCGAACATGAACGGCTTCGAGTTGCTGACGCAGATCAAGGCCGACGACAAGCTCAAGCACATCCCGGTGCTCATGGTCACGGCCGAGGCGCGCAAGGAAGACATCATCGCCGCCGCCCAGGGCGGGGCGGCGGGCTACATCGTCAAGCCCTTCACCAAAGCCACGCTGGAAGAAAAGCTGGCCAACATCTTCAAGAAAATGGGCTGGTGAGCGCACCCAGGCACGCACAGGGCAGGGATATGGATCAGCAAACGCACGAACATCAGGCCGAAATCTTTCAGCGACTCGGGCGCATCACGCGCCAGTTGCATGACGCGCTCAACGAACTGGGCTACACCCCGGTGCTCAAGGGCGCCGTCGATGAGTTGCCCGATGCCCGCAGCCGCCTGCAATACATCGCGCGCCTCACCGGCGATGCGGCCGAAAAGGTGCTCAACCGCGTCGATGAGGCCAAGGCCGAGCAAGACGCCGTGCGCCTGCACAGCCAGCAACTGCTCGACACCATCGGCGCCGTGCCAGGCCTCAAATGGGCCATGCCCGAGCTGCTCGAGTGGTCGCAGAAAATCCAGCACAGCACCGAGCGCACCGACGCGCACCTGACCGAGATCATGCTGGCGCAGGACTTTCACGACCTCACCGGGCAGGTGATCAAGAAAGTGGTGACGCTGGCCGCCACGATCGAGGAGCAACTGCTGCAACTGCTGCTCGAATCGGCCGCGCACGCGCAGTCCGAGGCGGCGCCGCAACCCGCGGCGCTTGCCGCGCCGGCTCCTGCCGTGCGGCGCGAACCGTTGTCTGGCCCAGTGGTCAACCCCGAAGGCCGCACCGACGTGGTCACCGACCAGTCGCAGGTGGACGATCTGCTCGCCAGCCTCGGCTTTTGAGGCATCGCGCCTGCCCAAGGCGCGTGTTAAGTGCAAACAGCTCGGTTTAGGGGCGGCTAATCGGGCTTTAGAAATCTGGCGCGCACCAGACAATGCGGTCAACCCAGCGTTGGCCGCCCATGGAATCCTCCCAAGACAAAAACCTGCCCGCCACCCCGCGGCGCCTGCAAAAGGCGCGCGAGGACGGTCAGGTGCCGCGCGCCAAGGATTTGAGCAACCTGGTGGTGGTGGCCGGCGGCATGGTGCTGCTGTGGCTCAGCACGGCCTGGGCCTACGAGCGCATGAGCCAGGTCATGCGCATCAGCTACCGCTTCAACGCCGAGTCGCTGCGCCATCCCGAGCACATGCTCGAGGTGCTGGCGCTGGCCCTGTACGCCGCCCTGCTGTACTACCTGCCGCTGGCGCTGACGGTGGCGGTGCTGGCGGCGCTGTCGCTGGTGGCGGTGGGCTCCTTTGCCTGGAGTTTCAAGCCCATCACGCCCAAGCTGTCGGACATCGGCCTCATCAGCGGCTTCGGGCGGCTGTTCTCGATGCAGCAGCTGTTCGAGCTGCTCAAGCTGCTCGCGGTTTCGATCCTGTTGGCGCTGGTGGGATGGTGGTTCGTGAGCAGCCATTTGCCGGCGTTTGGCTCCCTGCTGCTGCGCCCGCTCGAGAGCTCGATCCTGCAGTTGGGGCAGTGGTTCATGCTGGGTGTGGGCGGCCTGCTGCTGGTGTTGCTGCTGGTGGCCCTGATCGATGTGCCGCTGCAGCAGTATCTGCACCGGCGCAACCTCAAGATGTCGCACCAAGAGGTGGTGGACGAGAACAAGGAAGCCGAGGGCAACCCGTGGTTGCGCGCCAAGCGCTTGCAGCGCCAGCGTGAACTGGCGCAGGGCGGCAGCGTGGCCCAGGTGCCCGCGGCCGACCTGGTGCTGATGAACCCCACCCACTACGCCGTGGCGCTCAAGTACGACGAGCAAACCATGGCCGCCCCGCACGTGATCGCCAAGGGGGCCGACCTGAACGCGCTGCGCATCCGCGACATGGCCAAGCTGCACCAGGTGCCGGTGTTGCAGTCCCCGATGCTGGCGCGCGCGCTGTATGCGCACACCGAAATCAACCAGCAGGTGCCGGCGGCGCTGTTCACCGCCGTGGCCCAGGTCTTGGCCTATGTGTACCGTCTGCGCGCTGCGCTGCGCGGCCAGGGCCCCATGCCGGGCCAGCCACCCAAGCCCCACGTGCCGCCCGAACTCGACCCGCATCAGGGCCACGATGGGGCACCGGCGCAGGCCTAAGCCCGCGCGCTCAGACACGATGCTCCCATGAACGCCCTGTTGCAAACCCTACAACGCTGGTTCGGCCCCGGCAGCGGCTATGCCGCCGTGATCGCCGTGCCCATCCTGGTGATGCTGGTGCTGGCCATGCTGGTGCTGCCGCTGCCGCCCTGGCTGCTGGACCTGCTCTTCACCCTGAACATCGCCGTGGCCCTGATGGTGATGATGGTCGCGGCGTATATGCGGCGGGCGATGGACTTCATCGTCTTTCCCACCGTGCTGCTGCTGACCACGCTGATGCGGCTGGCGCTCAATGTGGCCTCGACCCGCGTGGTGCTCATGGAAGGGCACCAGGGCACGGGGGCGGCCGGCAATGTGATCGAGGCCTTCGGCACCTTTCTGGTCGGTGGCAACTTTGCGGTCGGCGTGATCGTGTTCCTGATTCTGGTGGTGATCAACTTTGTCGTCGTCACCAAGGGCGCCGAGCGCATCGCCGAAGTCGGGGCGCGCTTCACGCTCGACGCCATGCCGGGCAAGCAGATGGCGATCGACGCCGACCTCAACGCCGGCATCATCAACGACAAAGAGGCCAAGCAGCGCCGCGCCGAAGTGGCCGAAGAGGCCGACTTCTTCGGCAACATGGACGGCGCGGCCAAGTTCGTGCGCGGCGACGCCATTGCCGGCATCCTGATTTTGCTCATCACCATGATCGGCGGCTTTGCCATCGGCATGCTGCAGCACGGCATGAGCGCGGGCGACGCCTCCGGCACCTACATCACGCTGGCCATCGGCGACGCGCTGGCGGCGCAGGTGCCGGCGCTGTTGATTTCGGTGGCGGCGGCGATGGTGGTCTCGCGCGTGGGCAAGGAAGAGGACCTGGGGCAGCAGATCGTCGGCCAGGTGTTCGATTCGCCCAAGGTGCTCGGCATCAGCGCGCTGGTGCTGTTTCTGCTGGGCATCATCCCGGGCATGCCCAACGTGGTGTTCCTCAGCTTTGCCTTTGCCCTCGGGGCGGCGGCGTTCTGGACCGGTTGGCAGCAGCGCAAGGCGCAGGCGGCCAGCGAGCTGGCGCAGCAGCAGGCCAGTGCGCCCGCCCCCAGCGACGGCGAGGCCTCGTGGAACGACATGCAGCCGGTCGATCTGCTGGGCCTGGAGCTGGGCTACCGCCTGATACCGCTGGTGGACAAAGCGCGCCAGGGCGATTTGCTCACGCGCATCAAGGGCGTGCGCAAGAAGTTCGCCCAAGACGTGGGCTTTCTGCCGCCGCCGGTGCACGTGCGCGACAACCTCGAGCTCAAGCCCAGCAGCTACCGCATCGCGCTGCGCGGCGTGGTGGTGGGCGAAGGCGAGGTGTTTCCGGGCCAGTTCATGGCCATCAACCCGGGCCACATCCGCACACCCCTGATCGGCAACCCGACCACCGACCCGGCCTTTGGCCTGCCGGCGCACTGGATCGACGAGCGACAAAAAGAAAACGCGCAAATGGCCGGTTATACCGTGGTTGATTCCGAGACCGTGCTGGCGACGCATTTGTCACACTTGATGCAGGTCCATGCCGCCAGGCTGCTGAGCCGCACCGAGGTGCAAGAGCTGGTGGCGCACGTGTCCAAACTGGCCCCCAAACTGATCGAGGAAGTGGTTCCGGCCATGGTGCCCATCGGCGTATTTCACAAGGTGCTGCAGCTGCTGCTCGACGAGTCGGTGCACATCCGCGACGTGCGCACCATCGTCGAGGCCCTGGCCGAACACGCCGGCCAGACGCAGGACCCGGCCGAGCTGGCGCGGCGCATGCGGCAGGCGCTGGCGCCGGCGATCGTGCAGCAAATCTACGGCCCGGTGAGCGAACTGGAGGTGATCGCCATCGAGCCCGGGCTCGAGCGCTTGCTCACCCAGGCCCTGGGCGGACAGGGCGCGGGCGCGCTCGACCCCGGCGTGGCCGAACTGCTCACCCAGTCGGCGGCGCAGGTCTCGAACCGGCAGGAAGAAAAAGGCATCCCGGCCTGCCTGCTGGTGCCTGACGCCATCCGCAGCGCCATGGCGCGTCTGCTCAAGCGCGCCGCGCCCCGCCTGCAGGTGCTGGCGCACAGCGAAATCCCTGACACCCATTTGATCCGCATCGGCCCGATACTTGGAGAGCCCGCATGAACGCCCAACGCTTTATAGCCCCGAACTCGCGCGAAGCCATGGCGCTGGCCAAGGCCACTTTTGGCGACAGCGCCGTGATTTTGTCGAGCCGCTCCATGGATCAAGGTTTTGAAGTGGTGGCCACCAGCGAGGAAGACCTGGGGCACTTGCGCACGCAGGTTGCGGCTGCCCCCAAGCCATCGCAGCGCCCCGACGAACGCACGCCGCGCGCCAACCTGCAGCAGCGCGCCGAGAGCCAGTTGCCGCGCCAGCAGCCAGCGCCCAGCAGCGTGGCGCAGGACACCGAAACCATGGCCATGAGCACCTTGTCGTTCCAGGACTACGTGCGCGAACGCATGCTGCGCAAGCGCCGCGAAGCCATGCAAAGCCCAGTGCGCGCCGATCCGGTGCCCAGCGAGCCTGCGCACCCACAGGGCGCCGCACCCGCACGCCGCAGCGCGCCCGAGCGCGAGGGCTATCGGGCCTCGCCCGATGAGCACGACCTGCGCTTGCAATTTGCCCAGCCCGCAACTGCTGCGCCCAAGCCCAAGGCGCGCCCGGCAGTGGTGAGCCCGGTCCCCGAAGCACCCAAAGCCGACGCCTCGCCCTCGGTGGCGGCGCGCCTGACCGAGCAGATCGACAAGCTGCAGACGCTGATGGAGGAACGCCTGAACACCTTGGCTTGGCTCGGGCAGGCCAAGCAAGACCCGATCGAGGCCGGTCTGCTGCTCAAACTCATCCGCTGCGGCTACTCGCCCACGGTGGCGCGCGCGGTGATCGAGCGCCTGCCCGAAGGCCAAGAACCAGCGGCGGCCTTTCGCTGGACGCAAGAGGTGCTGGCGCGCAACCTGCGCACCCACCGCGAAGCCGGCCAGCTGTGCGACGAGGGCGGGGTGTTTGCGCTGGTGGGGGCCACCGGCGTCGGCAAAACCACCACGGCGGCCAAGCTGGCGGCGCAATGCGTGCAGACCTATGGGCCCAGCAGCATCGGCCTGATCACGCTCGACAGCTACCGCGTGGCCGGCTACGAGCAGTTGCGCTCCTATGCGCGCATGCTGGGCGTGGTGGCGCATCTGGCGCACGACCGCGCGGCGCTGCAAGACCTGCTCGAGCTGCTGGCCAACAAGCGCATGGTGCTCATCGACACCGCCGGGCTGGGCCAAAAAGACCCGCGCATCGCCGAGATGATGGAGCTGCTGGACTCGCCCGGCATCAAGAAACTGCTGGTGCTCAACGCCGGCGCCCACGGCGACACGCTCGACGAGGTGGTGCACGCCTACGTGGGCAGTGGTCTGCATGGCGTGATTTTGTCCAAGCTCGACGAAGCCGCCAAGCTCGGGCCGGCGCTCGACACCCTGATCCGGCACCAGCTGGTGCTGCGCGGCCTGAGCACTGGCCAGCGCGTGCCCGAAGACTGGCAGCGCCCCGATGCGCCGACGCTGGTGCGGCTGTCGATGGCGGCGAGCGGCAAATCGTCGTTCGACCCGCTGGAGGCCGAGTTGCCGGTGTACTTTGCCGAATCGGGCCAGGTGCGGGTGCCGTTGGACGGTCGCCATGTTTGAGTCCGGTTTCGACCAGGCCACGGGCCTTGCGGCCTTGCGCCTGCAGCATCCCAAGCGCTTGTTGCCGGTGGTGCAAAGCCCCGATCCGGCGCTGGCGCAGGCGGCGCTGCAGCGGCTTGAAGACGGCTTGCTGCATCTGGGTCTGAGCGTGCTGCCGCTCGATGGCATGCCCGAGAGCGGTGGCGCGCTGTCCCCATCCAGCGCCTGGCTGGACCAGTGGCAGCAGGCGCTGCCCGACGCTGGGGTGTTGCTCTGGCAGGCCCCGCTGGAGGCCTGGGCGGTGCGGTTGGCCGGCACCCAGGCGCGCCCGCTGGTGCTGCTCGATGCGGTCCCGGCGAGCCTGGTGAACGCCTACAACGCCGTCAAGGTCTTGTGGCAGGTGGCGGCCCTGCAGGCGCTGGTGCTGTGGCTGCCCGAGGCCGAGCCGACCTCGGTGCGGTCAGCCGACAGGGATCAAGGCCAGGAGCCTGGGCCGGTGCAGACGCTGCGCCAGCAGGTCTGGCGCCACCTGGGGCTGCGGGCTGCGGTCTGGCCGCTCGGGTATGATCGTCAGCGGGGTGTCTTGCACCACGCGGCTGGCGAGTCCTGTATGCAACGGGTACTGGAAACGGCGTTGGTGCTGCAAGATTGCGTGAGACAACCCCATGTTCATTCCATTTCACACGAGTTTTTCGCGCTTTCAGCCCACCAGACCGGCGCATTTCCTGATGTACACCGCCAAAGGCACGCTTGACCGCGATGCCCAACTCAGACGCCACAGCCCTTTGGTGCTCCGTCTGGCGCATCATCTGATGGCCCGACTCCCGGCCAGCGTCGATATCGACGACCTGATCCAGGTCGGCATGATCGGCCTCAACGAAGCCCTGTCGCGCTACGACCCGGCGCAAGGGGTGCAGTTCGAGACCTTTGCCAGCCAGCGCATCCGCGGCGCCATGCTCGACGAGCTGCGCGACGGCGACTGGCTTTCACGCGGCTCGCGCAAGCAGCAAAAGGACATCGAGCAGGCGGTGCAGCGGCTGGAGCAGCGCCTGCAGCGGGCACCGCGCGAATCCGAGATCGCGCTCGAGCTCGGGCTGTCGCTGCCCGAATACCAGGAGATGCTGGGCCGGGTGCGCGGTTCGCAACTGGTTTACCTCGAGGACCTGAGCGGCGGGGCGGAAGACGAGCAGTTCCTCGACCGCTTTCTGCCCGCCGACGAAGGCGCCAACCCGCAGGCCCAGTTGAGCGAGCAGCGCATGCGTGCGGCCCTGGTCGAGGGCATCAACAAGCTGCCCGAGCGCGAGCAGCACGTGATGAGCATGTACTACGAGCACGACATGAACCTCAAGGAGATTGCTGCCGTGCTGGGGGTGACCGAGTCGCGCGTGAGCCAGTTGCACAGCCAGTCGATTGCGCGGCTGCGGGCGCGGCTGCGGGCGCACTGAAAGCGCGCGCTTGCGCCGCCACGGCGATTCAGGCTTTGAAGTAACCTGCCGCGGCCCCGTTGCCCTGGGCAAAGGGGCTCGAGCGCCCCGCCAGCCGGCTGTAGGTTTTGAGGGCGTCGGCCGGGAACAGCACGTCGAGTGCGCGCTGCGCTCGGGCCGACAGGCGGGTGTTGGTCTGGCTCAGTTGCTGCAGATCGGTGCCCAGGCGTTGCCATTGCAGCACAAACTCGGCCGGCGCGGCAGCGCCGTGTGCGGCGGCTTGCTGCAGCAGCGGCAGGTGCTGGGCCATGCAACGGGCCAGTTCGGCGGCGCCGGCCACCAAGGCATCGGCGTTGTCGTGCTGGATCGACTCCAGCGCCAGCCGCTGCACCGCGGCGGCCGCCGTACGCAAGGCCATCAGGGATTCAAGCGCCAAGCCCCAATCGGGGCTGCCGGCGGGAGGAAGGCTGTGCGCCAAACCCCGGTTGCTCATCGCATGGGGGCGGCGCCGGCCTCGGAGCGCGGCGCCGCAGCGGCCACGCCAAGCATTTCACGCGCCTGAACCAGCATCTGGTCGGCGATGGCTTCGGCGTTGACCGAAAACGAGCCGTTCTGGATTGCGCTGCGCATGGCCTGCACTTTTTCGGCGTTGAAAACGTCGGCGCCGGAGCGCGCCACGTTGTGGGTCATGGTCTGGGTCACGGCCGACAACCGCACCTCGACGCTGGCCACGGAGGCCGTGTCAGGCGCACCCACCCCCTGAGCAGGCACGGCGGCGCGATCGAGCACCCGCGTGGGCGGGCTGACTGCAGCAGGCTTGTCGGTGAGGTTGTTGATGTTCATGACGCGCTCCAAACCCCAGATGAGTGGGGCACTTGAGAGCCTTATCGGCCGAATGAGGCCCGACTTTAACCTTTTTTTGCGGTTCTGGCTGTGGCGTTTGTGTCACAGGCGGACGGCGACCGTGTCGGCGTCGATGACCACCCCGTTGACGACTTGCCGATTGGGCAGCCGCACCCGCACCGCTTGGCCGCGCACCCCGTGGTTGAGCGCGGTGCCGCTGGCCGTGAGTGTAAAGCCTGCGCCCTGAAGCAGCAAGGTCACTGTGCTCCCGGACGCAAACAGCTGCGGGGCGCGCACCATGCCGGGGCGCAGCACCTGACCGGGTTGCAGCGCGCTCGCCGCCGCCAAGCCCAGCCACTGCTCGGGGCGGGTCAGCGGGGGTGTCGGGTGCGCGGCCCAGTCGATCTCGGCGGGCTCCAGGTCGGCCTCGGTCAGGGCAACCCCGTGGCGCACCGGCTGGCGCACCACCCAGGCCGGGCCCCAAGCGCGCACCTGGACGGGCAAAAACACCGTCCAGGCCACCGGGCCTTGCACGCAGCGCAGCCCAATGCGGGTGCGGCCCCAGAGCCGGGTGTTGTTGGGCATGAACGGTTCGACCTGGGCGCATGGGGCCAGTTGCAGCCGGCTGTCGAAGCGCCCCACCACCACTTCGGGGCGCAAGGGCAGGTCGGTGCTCACCTGGGCGATCAGCTGCTCGTTGATCCAGCGCTCGGTCTGTTGCGACCAGGCCTGGTGCGCAGGGCTGGGCTGGGTGGAGGCGGCGGCACCGCTCCAGCCCATTGCGAGCGCCAGCAGCCCGGCCAGCAGCAGGGCGGCACGCCGCACGCGGCCACGCTGCGGCCCTTGGCAGGAGCAGATTGGGTTCGGGCGCATGGGGGCAGCTGTGGTCAGGGACGGTGTCGCAGCACTGTAGCCCAGCCGTGGCTGCGGGTTGAGCGGAAATAGCCGGCCAATGGGCTGCTTATTCAAGGCTTGAAAAGGGCTCAAGTTTTCCACAATCGCGGCATCGGGGCCGTGCGTGCAGCCAGTGCCTCCCAACCAAAAGCCGCAGGAGCGCAAGATGTTTGAGCCACTGACCCGGCGCCTGGAGTTCTTCTCGGACGCGCTGCAGTTGCGCGCGCATCGCCAGCAGGTGCTGGCGAGCAACATCGCCAACGCCGAAACGCCCGGCTTCGTGGCGCGCGATTTCGACTTTCGTCAGGCCATGGACAGCGTGCGTGCGCGCAGCCCCGAATTGCGCGCCGGGGCCATGCCGGTGCTCACCGGCGGCAACACCCAGCATTTGCGCACGGCAGCGGCCATGGCGGATGTGCCAGACCGCCACCGCGTGCAGTACAGCGTCCAGACCCAGCCCAGCCTGGACGGCAACAGCGTGGACATGGACCAGCAGCGCGCCAACTTCGTCCACAACGCGGTCATGTACGAATCCACCTTGCGGTTCATCAACGGCCATGTGCGCACCATGCTGAGCGCCATCCAGGGCCAGTGAAGGAGAGCGATCGTGTCGATGTTCACCATTTTCAGCGTCTCGGGCAGCGCCATCAGCGCCCAGGCGCAGCGCCTCAACACCGTGGCCAGCAACCTGGCCAACGCCGACGCCGTGGCCGGCCCGGACGGCCAGGCCTACCGCGCGCGCCAGGTGGTGTTCCAGACCGTGCCCATGGGCAACAACCCGGCCTCGGCCGGGGTGCGGGTGCAGGACATCATCGAAAGCGCGGCGCCGAACCGGCGCGTCCACAACCCGCAGCACCCGAACGCCGACGCGCAAGGCTACGTCACGCACTCGAACGTGAACCCGGTCGAGGAGATGGTGAACATGATCGCCGCCTCGCGTTCGTACCAGAACAACGTCGAAGTCATGAACACCACGCGCAACCTGCTCTTGCGCACCCTGCAAATGGGCCAATGAGCCGCCCCCCCGGAGCCGCACCATGTTCATGACCCCCTTGAGCCGCAGCGAGATCGACGCCTACAACGCACGCGGCGGCAACCAGGCCCAGGCCAACGACCCACAGGCGGCACAGGACCGCTTCCTCAAGCTCTTCATCGCGCAATTGAGCAACCAGGACCCGCTCAACCCCATGGACAACGCGCAGATGACGACGCAAATGGCGCAGATCAACACCGTCACCGGCATCCAGCAACTGAACCAGACCGTCAAGAGCCTGGCGGCGCAGTTTGGCTTGACGCAAGGGGTGCAGGCGGCGACACTGGTGGGGCGCGAGGTGGTCACGCAGGGCAATGCCCTGAGCAGCGCCGCGGGCCAGGCCGTGGGCAGCTTCAGCCTGGCGCAAGCCGCCGACAGCGTGCGTGTGGATGTGCTCGGCCGCAGCGGCGAGTTGTTGGGCAGCGCGAACCTGGGGCCGCGCAGCGCGGGCTTGCAGCACTTCACCTGGGCGCTCGACGGCGTCGACCCGGCGCGCGTGGCCAGCATGCAGATCCAGGCCACGGCGGCGGGGCAGGCCGTCAGCGCCATGCCCCTGGCGCGCCAGCGCATCGAATCGGTCGGGGTGATCGAGGGCGCGCTGCAAATGCGCAGCGCCAGCGGCCAGACCCTGAACACCAGCGACGTGCTCGCCTTTCTCTGACACCGCCACGCACCCGAGGAGTTAGCCATGAGTTTCCAGACCGGCCTGTCGGGCCTGAACGCCGCCGCACGCAACCTGGACGTGATCGGTCACAACATTGCCAACGCCAACACCACCGGCATGAAGGCGAGCCGGGCCGAGTTTTCCGAGGTCTTTGCCTCGTCGCTGGGCGCAGCCGGCGGGGGCAATGCGGGCATAGGGGTGCAGGTGGCCACGGTGGCGCAACTGTTCAGCCAGGGCAATCTGAAAATCACCGGCAACCAGCTCGATCTGGCCATCAACGGCAGCGGTTTTTTCCAGGTGGCGGCGCCCGACGGTTCCACCCTCTACACCCGCAACGGCGAATTCAAGCTCGACCGCAACGGCTTCATCATCACCAACAACGGTTCGCGCCTGCAAGGTTTCCCGACCGACGAGTCGGGCAACCGCACCAGCGTGGTGCCAGCCGATCTGACCCTGCCCACCGGGGCGGCGATTGCCCCGCGCCGCACCGGCGACAACCCCGACCCGGCGCTGCAAGGCCTGTTCCTGAGCGCCAACCTGGACGCGCGCACTGCGCCGCAAGTGGTGCCACCGGCCACCGCCGCCAGTTTTCCCTTGAGCGAAGGCCAGAAAACCTTTGGCACCGCGACCAATGTCTTCGATTCGCAGGGCAACCCGATCACGCTGCAGATGTATTTCGTGCGTCTGCCTGCGGCCAACACCTGGGAGGTGCTGGCCAGCGCCGACAACGGCGTCTCGGGCATGTCCTTGGGCAACGTGGTGTTCGACGCCGCCGGGCAAGTCACCAGCGCCGCCCTGGCGCCGATCAGCATCTCGTCTGGCACCACGGTGCCGCCGCCGCCGGGCACGGTGCAGACCGGCAACGCCTCCATCCCCAGCGACGGCACCTTCACCTTCGACTTGCGCCTGGGTGATGCCACCGCCGGTTTCACCCTGACCCAATTCGGCAGCAAGTTTGGGGTTTTTGACCTGCGCCAGGACGGCTACAGCTCGGGCGAACTGACTTCGATCGACATTGCCGAAAACGGCGTCATTCTGGCGCGTTACTCGAACGGGGTTTCGATTGCCGAAGGCCAGGTAGCCTTGGGCAACTTCCGCAATCTGCAAGGCTTGCAGCCGGTCAACGGCGGTTTCTGGATCGAGACCATTGCCTCGGGCCCGGTGGTGCTGGGCGGCCCGCTGGAAGGGCGGCTGGGTCTGGTGCGGCAGAGTTCGCTCGAGGAGTCGAACGTGGACTTGACGCAAGAGCTGGTGAGCATGATCGTGGCGCAGCGCTCGTACCAGGCCAACGCGCAGACCATCCGCACCCAGGACCAGGTCATGCAAACGCTGGTCAACCTGCGCTAGTCGCCCTGAGCTGAAGGAGCCGCGCCATGGACCGCATGATCTACCTCGCCCTGTCGGGGGCCAACGCGGCCATGCACCGCAAGCAGGCCCTGACGCACAACCTGGCGAATGTGAGCACCAACGGCTTTCGCGCCGAGATGTCCACTTTCCGCTCGGTGCCGCTGCGCGGCGAGGGCGCGAGCACGCGCGCCTTTGCGCTCGAAGCCAGCGCCGGTCACTTGGACACGCCGGGCACGATCCAGCACACCGGGCGCAACCTCGATGTGGCCGCCGCCGGGCGCGCCTTCTTTGCCGTGCAGGCGCTGGACGGCACCGAGGCCTACACCCGCGCCGGCGCCTTGCAGGTGTCGTCGCAGGGGCAACTGGTGGGTGTCAACGGCCTGCCGATGCTCGACGACGGCGCGGCCCCGATCGCCGTGCCGGCCAATGCCCAGGTGATGATCGCCAGCGACGGCACGGTGAGCGCGCGCGTGGGCGCGGAGCCGCCGCAGGCGCTTGGGCGCCTCAAGCTGGTCACGCCCGACGACGCGGCACAGCGGCTGGTGCGCGGCAACGACGGTCTGTTTCGCAGCGCCGACGGCGGCCCGCTGCCTGCAGACCCAGCGGCCACGCTCATCGACGGCGCGCTCGAGGGCTCGAACGTGAACCCGATCGAGGCCATGATCGGCATGATCAGCGTACAGCGCCAGTTTGAACTGCAACTGCGCATGCTGCAAAACGCCGAGCGCAACGACCAGACCGCGGCCCGACTGTTGAACCTGCAGGGCTGAACCCGGCCCTTTGCACCTTAGGAGCACACCATGATCAACGCCTTGCAGATCGCCAGCACCGGCATGCGCGCGCAGCAAACCCAGCTCGACGTGATTTCGCACAACCTGGCCAACGTCTCGACCACGGGCTTCAAGCGCGGCAGCGCCATGTTCGAAGACTTGATCTACCAGAATCTGCGTCAGGTCGGGGCCCCCAACGCCGAACAGGCCGAACTGCCCACCGGCCTGCAGATCGGGCTGGGGGTGCGCACCGTGGCCACCGCGCGCACCTTCACCCAAGGCAGCTTGCAAAAGACCGAAAACCAGCTCGACGTGGCCATCAACGGCGACGGCTTTTTCCAGATCGAGATGCCCGACGGAAGCACCGCCTACACCCGCGACGGCAGCTTCAAGATCACCGCCGAGGGCCGCTTGGTGAACAACAGTGGCATGCCGGTGATCGGCGCCGTGACCATTCCGCGCGATGCGCGCAGCGTCACCATCGGCGCTGACGGCCAGGTGACGGTGCTGGTGGGCACCAACCCGGCACCGCAACCAGCGGGCACGATCACGCTCGCCACCTTCATCAACCCGGCGGGGCTCGAGCCGCGCGGCCAAAACCTGTTTACCGAAACCGCTGCGTCGGGTGAAGCCGCCGTGGGCGCACCCGGCAGCGAGGGGCGCGGGCCGGTGTTGCAGGGCTTTCTCGAGAGCTCCAACGTGAACGTGGTGCAAGAGTTGGTGGCCATGATCCAGACCCAGCGTGCCTACGAGCTCAACTCGCGCGCCGTCCAGACCTCGGACCAGATGCTGGCGCGGTTGGCGCAGATTTGAAGCGGGCTGCAGCGACGCCGCAACCGCGCCCTTGAACCCGACCGACCCACCGGAGACCGCACCATGAAGCCCCTACTGCCGCGCCGGCCCCTGCCGTTGCACCCTGTTTGCCCGGTGCGCAGCGGCGCACGCGGGTCGGTGCTGCTGGCGGCGCTGCTGGCGGCTGTGGTCTTGAGCGGCTGCGAAACCCTGTCGCAAGTGCCGCAGGTGGACCTGGCCCCGATGCCGCGCACACTCGACATCACACCCGCGCCGGTGGCTGCGGCACCGGTCAACGGCAGCCTGTTCAGCGCCGCCACTTTCCGTCCGGCTTTCGAGGATCACCGCGCGCGCCTGGTCGGCGATGTGCTCACGATCCAGATCAGCGAGCGCGTCAGCGCCACCCAGGAGAGCGCGACCACGGTCAACCGCAATTCGGAACTCAGCGCTGGGGTGTCGGCTTTTCCGCTGGCGCGTGCGCGCGAGCTCGGGCGCCTGCGCACCGCCGCCGAGACCGAAAACAGCTTCAACGCCGACGGCTCGACCGAGGCCACCCACACCTTTGCGGGCAGCATCACGGCGGTGGTGACGCAGGTGCTGCCCAACGGGCACCTGGTGGTGGTGGGTGAAAAGCAAATAGGCGTGAACCAGAACGTGGACGTGCTCAAGTTCTCGGGCACGGTCGATCCGCGCACCATCCGGCCCGGCAACACGGTGCAATCGACCCAGGTCGCCAATGTGCGCGTGCTCTCGCGTGGCCGTGGCGCGCAGGCCGATGCGCACACATTTGGCTGGCTGGCACGCTTCTTTTTGACGCTTATGCCGTTCTAAAGTTTTACACAATGGGCACGACGGCTGCGGTTGGCAGCCGCGCCCGCCGCACCGGAGTTTGTACGATGAACCGCCTACCCACCCCCCGAGCCGCCCGGCCCTGCGTTGCCGCAGGGCCTCTGGGTGCGGTGTGGGCGCTGGGGCCGGCGCGCCGTCGCCTGGGGCTGGCTGGGCTGTCGATCTGGGCTGCGCTGGCTGCACTGGCTGCACTGGTCATCGGGCTGCTGGCCGCCGGCCCCTTGCACGCCAGCACGCGCATTCAGGACGTGGCGGCGGTGCAGGGCGTGCGCAGCAACCCGCTGACCGGTTATGGGCTGGTGGTGGGGCTCGATGGCACCGGCGACCAGGCGGCCCAAATGCCCTTCAGCGCGCAGTCGCTGCGCAACTACCTCGAACAACACGGCCTGAGTCTGCCGCCGGGCGCCAACTTTCAGCCACGCAACGTGGCGGCGGTGTTGGTCACGGCGCAGTTGCCAGCCTTTGCCCAGCCGGGGCAGGCCATCGATATCACGGTGTCGTCGATTGGCAATGCGCGCTCGCTGCGCGGTGGCACCCTCATCACCACGCCCTTGCGCGGGGTCGATGGCCAGATTTACGCCTTGGCACAGGGCAACCTGATCGTCGGCGGCGCCGGCGCCGCAGCCGCCGGCGCCCAGGTGGTGATCAACCATTTGAGTGTGGGCCGCATCCCCAACGGCGGCCAGGTCGAGCGCAGCGTGCCCACGCCGCTTTTGCTCGGTACCACCATCGACCTGAACCTGAACGCCGCCGACTTCCAGACCGCGCGCCGGGTGGCGCTGTCGATCAACCAGGCCAAGGGCGCGGGCACGGCGCAAGCGCTCGACGGCCGCGTGGTGCGCCTGCGCGCCCCGACCGACCCCAACGAACGCGTCGCCTTTTTGGCCGACATCGAGCAGTTGCCGCTGCAACTGGCGCCGCCCACGGCGCGCGTGGTGGTGAACTCGCGCACCGGCTCGGTGGTCATGAACCAGAGCGTGACCCTGGCCCCGGCGGCGGTGGCGCACGGCAACCTCACGGTCACCATCCGCGTCACGCCGCAAGTGGCCATGCCGCCGCCGTTCGCGCCGCCCGGCACGCCACCGGTGGTGGTCGAACAGGCCGAGGTGCAGATCGGCCAGGAGGGCGGGGCGCTGATCCAGGTGCCTGCCAGCACCCAATTGAGCGAGGTGGTGCGCGCCCTCAACGCCATGGGGGCCACGCCCATGGATCTGGTCTCGATCTTGCAAGCCTTGCGCGCCGCCGGCTCGCTGCGCGCCGAACTCGAGGTGATCTGAGCATGAACCTGCAGCCTGCCACGGCCCCAGGCGCTGCACTGGCGCTGGCGCAGCAGCGCGGGCTGGCCGCCGACAGCAACGCGCTCAACCAGCTCAACCAGTTGGCCGGTCGCGACAGCCGCGCCGCCATCCGCGAGACCGCGCGCCAGTTCGAAGCCCTGTTCATGCGCGAACTGCTCAAGAGCATGCGCGAAGCGACGATGAGTACGGGACTGATGGGCGACGAAGCCGCTGGCTTGGGCAGCCAGTTGCTCGACGAGCAATGGGCCGTCAAGCTCACCGGACTGCCCAGGGGCTTGGGTGAAATGATCGAGCGCCAACTGATGCAGCAAACCCAGGGCGCGCAGGAGCCTGCCAGCGCCGGCCCGGCTGCGGCCCCTGCGGCCATTGCCGCGCGGCCACCGTTTGCCACCCCGAGCCCGAGCCAGGCCAGCTTCGTGACCCAGCACCGCCAGGCGGCGCAGCAAGTCGAGCGCGAGAGCGGCATCCCGGCCAGCTTCATGATCGGCAAGGCCGCGCACGAGACCGGCTGGGGCCGCAGCCCGATCCGCAACGCCGACGGCTCTGACAGCTTCAACCTGTTTGGCATCAAGGCCACGCCGGGCTGGCGCGGGCGCGTGGCCGAGATCACCACCACCGAGTACGTCGATGGCGCGCCGCAGCGCATGGTGCAGCGCTTCCGCGCCTACGACAGCCCGCTCGAGGCCTTTCGCGACTACGCGCGCCTGATCGGGAGCAGCCCGCGCTACGCCGAAGTGATGCAAAACCTGCACTCGGCGCGCGCCTTTGCCCGCGAGGTGCAGGAAGCCGGCTACGCCACCGACCCGCGCTACGCCAGCAAGCTCGAGCGCGTGATCAACGCCACCCTGAACGTCAAACGGGCCTTGGGCTGAACGGGGGGCACAGATGGGATTCAACGTCGGCGTCACGGCCCTGGTGGCCAACCAGGCAGCCTTGCAAGTCATCGGCCACAACATTGCCAACGTCAGCACGCCGGGGTTCTCGCGCCAGAACGTCGAACTCACCCAGGTGCCCGGGCAGCGCTTTGGCGCGGGCTACTTCGGCAAGGGCGTGCAGGTGGCGTCGGTCGAGCGCGCCTTCAACCCCTTCCTGACGCGCGAGGCGAACCTGACCGCAGCCGCGGCCGAGTCGGCCAATCTGCGTTTTCAGCGCCTGCAAACGCTCGAGCAGCTCTTTCCCATGGGGAACGACGGCATCGGGCAGCAGCTCAACGGCTTTCTCAACGCCTGGGCCGACACCGTGGCCTCGCCCACCAACCAGACCGCGCGCGGCGTGGTGCTGACGCGGGCCGAAGAGTTCGCCAGCCGGCTCAACCTGACGGCGCGCCAATTGGAAGAGCTGCGCGTGACCACGCGCATCCAGATCGAGGCCGGCATCGAGCAGGCGAACCGGCTCACCACCAGCATCGGGCAGATCAACCAGCGCATCATCGACGCCTTGGCTGGCGGTGCGCCGCCCAACGACTTGTTCGACCAGCGCGACCGGCTCGTGGCCGATTTGAACAAAATCATCCAGGTCAACACCTTGACGGCCGACGACGGGTCGTTGACGGTGTTCGTGGGCGGCAGCGTGCCGGTGGTGCTGGGCAACCGCGCCACCGCGCTGGTGGGCTCCGAGTCGGTCAGCGCCGAAGGCCGCTACACCCTGGGTTTTGGCAACGCGAACGCGATCATCAACGAGGGCCTGATCACCGGCGGCAGCCTCAAGGGCGCGCTGACCTTCTACAACGACGACGTGGGCGGCGTCAGTGCGCAACTCGGGCGGCTGGCGCTGGCCACGCTGGAGCTGACCAACCGCCAGCACCGCCAGGGCCTGGACTTGAACGGCAATGCCGGGCAGGATTTTTTTCGCGCCTTGCCTGCCGAGTATTTCTCGTCGGCGGTTTCGGTGGTGAGCGGCTCGGTCACGCCGCCAGGGTTGAGCTGGAGCATCGACGGCGCCGCCGACGCGCCAGCCAGTTTTCGCGCCTCCGACTACCGCATCAGCTTCAGCGCTGCAGGCACGGGCAGTCTGACACGCATCAGCGACGGGCACAGCGTCGCCTTTGGCCCACCCGATACCGATCTCACGCTCGACGGCCTGCGCTTCAGCGGGCTGAATCTGGGCGCTGCCAACACCGAGGTGCTGGTGCGGCCGTTTCGCGCCGCGCCTGCGGCCTTGGGCGTCAACCTGACTTCGCCTTCGCAACTGGCGCTCTCGAGCCCGGTGGTGGTGGCGGCGGCGCCGGGTAACTCGGGCAATGTCGAGGTGGTGTCCCTGCACCGCCCTGCGGGCGCGAGCGCGCCGCCGGCTTGGAGTTCGACCACGGTCGAATTTTTTCCCGGCGGTTACAGCACCGACGGGGGCCTTACGGTCTTGCCTTTTCGCTCTGGCACGCCCATCGTCGTCGATGGCTTTGCGCTCACTCTGCGCGGCGCGCCCTCGGTGGGCGACCGCTTTACCGTCAGCCCGGCCACCGGTTTGGACATGCGCCAAAACGCCGGCAACGGTCAGGCGCTGCTGGCCTTGCGCGACCTCGATGCGCTCGACGGCTACAGCCTCTCCGATGGCTACATTCCGGTGTTCGTGGCGGTTTCGTCGAGCATTCAGATCGCCAAGGCCGAGTCCGAATTTTCTACCCGCGTGGCAGCCCAGGCCGAGACCGCGCGCGCCAACCAGGCCGGCGTCAACCTCGACGAGGAGGCGGCGCGCCTGCTGCAGTTTCAGCAAGCCTACCAGGCCAGCGCGCGCTATTTGCAAGCCGTCCAGTCGGTTTTCGAGACCCTGTTGGCCACCTTTGGCCGTTGAGGAGTGTGATCCATGGCTATCGTCCGTGTGGCTACGGCGCATCTTTTCGACGCCGGCATGACGCGCATCAACCAGCGCAGCTCCGAGCTCAACGACCTGCAGGAAAAACTGGCTGCAGGCAGGCGCGTGTTGCGCGCCAGCGATGACCCGGTGGCCGCCACCATGGCCGAGCGCGAGAGCAACCGACTCATGCGCAACGGGGCCGATATGCGCGCGCTCGAGCGCTCGCGTGCCAGTTTGCAGCAAGCCGAAGCGGCAGTGGGGCAGATGGGCGAGGTGCTGGCGCGTTTTCAGGAGCTGTTGGTGCAGGGGGGCAATTCGACCTTGTCGGATCGCGACCGCCTCACCCTGAGCGCCGAGATGCGCGGCCTGCGCGACCAGATGCTGAACCTGGCCAACGTGCAAGATACCGAAGGCAATGCCTTGCTCGGTGGCCTGGGCGTGACCGACCCGAGCGGGCGCCCGTTTGCCGAAGTCGGCCCGCCCACCGCCGTCGTCTCCAACCTGATTCCGGGCCAGGCCGCAGCCACCGAACTGGGCTTGCCCAACCGCGTCGACGGCGACTTTGCCTTGCGCAACCTCGCCTCCACCGACCCGGCCGTGGTCGGCAGCACGGATCTGTTTGCCATCATGCAGCGCGCCATCGAGGCGCTCGAAGACCCGGCCCTGAGCGTGGCTGCGCGCACCCAGGCGCTGGGCTACGCCAACGCCGACCTGCAAACCGGGCAGGACCGGTTGCTGCTGGTGCGCGGGCGCCTGGGCGAACTGCTGCAGCGCGCCGACAGCATCTCCAGCCTGCTGCAAGACCGCGACCTGGCCGGCCAGCAGGCGCTGTCGCAACTGACCGACCTGGACATGGTGCGCGCCATTTCCGAGTTCCAGACGCGCCAGCTCGGGCTGCAAGCGGCGCTGCAGTCCTATGGGCAGGTGCAGCGCTTGTCCTTGTTCCAGTTCATCGCCTGAAGCGTTCGAGGTGCCACGCCAGCGCCCGCTCGGGCTGTGCGCGGCGCACAAAAAAGCCGGGAGGCTCTGCAGCCCCCCGGCTTTTGCATAGGCCCGCCAGCCCTGAGCCCAGAAGGCTCGTGCCGGCGGCCAGTGGCATCACGCCAGCGGCATCACATGTCCATGCCGCCCATACCGCCCATGCCCCCCATGCCGCCGCCCGGCATGGCCGGTGCGTCGTCTTTGGGGGCTTCGGCCACCATGGCCTCGGTGGTCAGCATCAGCGCCGCCACCGACGCGGCGTTTTGCAGCGCCGTGCGCGTGACCTTGGTCGGGTCCAGAATGCCCATGTCGATCATGTCGCCATAGGTGTCGTTGGCGGCGTTGAAGCCGTAGTTGCCCTTGCCGGCCAGCACCGAGTTGACGACCACGCTGGGCTCGCCGCCGGCGTTGGCGACGATGATGCGCAGCGGCTCTTCGACCGCGCGCAGCACCAGCTTGATGCCGGCTTCCTGGTCGGCGTTGTCGCCCTTGACCGCGCCGATGGCCTGGCGTGCGCGCAGCAGCGCCACGCCGCCGCCGGCCACGATGCCTTCTTCGACGGCCGCGCGGGTGGCGTGCAGCGCGTCTTCGACGCGGGCTTTTTTCTCTTTCATCTCGACTTCGGTGGCCGCGCCGACCTTGATCACCGCCACGCCGCCGGCCAGCTTGGCCACGCGCTCTTGCAGCTTCTCACGGTCGTAGTCGCTGGTGGCTTCCTCGATCTGGATGCGGATTTGCTTGACGCGCGCCTGGATGTCGTCTTCCGAGCCAGCACCGTCGATGATGGTGGTGTTCTCCTTGGCGATTTCCACCCGCTTGGCCTGGCCCAGGTCGGCCAGCGTGACCTTCTCGAGCGTCAGGCCGACTTCCTCGGCGATCACCTTGCCGCCGGTCAGGATGGCGATATCTTCCAGCATGGCCTTGCGGCGGTCGCCAAAGCCCGGGGCCTTGACTGCCACCACTTTCAGGATGCCGCGGATGGTGTTGACCACCAGCGTCGCCAGCGCTTCGCCTTCCACGTCTTCGGCAATGATCAGCAGCGGACGGCCGGCCTTGGCCACGGCTTCGAGCGTGGGCAGCAGGTCGCGGATGTTGCTGATTTTCTTGTCGAACAGCAGCACGAACGGGTTGTCCAGCAGCGCCGCTTGCTTTTCCGGGTTGTTGATGAAGTAGGGCGAGAGGTAGCCGCGGTCGAACTGCATGCCTTCGACGATGTCGAGCTCGTTGTCCAGGCTCTTGCCGTCTTCGACCGTGATCACGCCTTCCTTGCCCACTTTGTCCATCGCCTTGGCGATGATGTCGCCGATGCTGGCGTCGGCGTTGGCCGAGATGGCGCCCACTTGCGCGATTTCCTTGCTGGTGGTGGTGGGCTTGGAGGCCTTTTTCAGCTCTTCGACCAGGGCCGTGACGGCCTTGTCGATGCCGCGCTTGAGGTCCATCGGGTTCATGCCGGCGGCCACGTACTTCATGCCTTCGCGCACGATGGCTTGGGCCAGCACGGTGGCGGTGGTGGTGCCGTCACCGGCGTTGTCGCTGGTCTTGGAAGCGACTTCCTTGACCATCTGCGCGCCCATGTTCTGCAGCTTGTCCTTGAGCTCGATTTCCTTGGCCACTGACACACCGTCCTTGGTCACGGTGGGGGCACCGAAGCTGCGCTCGAGCACCACGTTGCGGCCTTTGGGGCCCAGGGTCACCTTCACGGCGTTGGCCAGGATGTTCACACCCTCGACCATGCGGGCGCGGGCTTCGCCGCCGAAAACTACGTCTTTTGCTGCCATTTGTTGCTATCCTTGAAATGTGTGGGGGTGAAACGGGGGCGCGCTTCAGCGCACGACGACGGCGAACAGGTCGTCTTCCTTCATGACCAGCAGCTCGTCGCCATCGACCTTGACGGTCTGGCCGCTGTACTTGCCAAACAACACGCGGTCGCCGACTTGCACGCTCAGGGCTTTGGTTTCGCCTTTGTCGTTGGTCTTGCCCGGGCCGACGGCCAGCACTTCACCCTGGTCGGGTTTTTCGGCGGCGTTGTCGGGAATCACGATGCCCGAAGCGGTTTTGGTTTCCTGTTCCAAGCGCTTGACGATCACGCGATCGGCGAGGGGGCGAAGTTTCATGGGTACTCCTGTCACAAAAAAGGCACACACAACGGTGCAGTTGCTACGAAAGTCGTGGGGGCCGGCTGCGGCTGCCCTGGGCAGGCCGCTGACCGAGTCTGCTGTTAGCACTAACCACCAACGAGTGCTGATGATAAGGCCGCAGCGCCGGTTTTCAAGGGGGGGCGGCGAAAAACTCCGCATCGGCCTGCGGCCACAGCCCGACCAGGCGCTCGTGCGGCCAGCCGGTCAGGCGCTGCAGCAGCGCCCAGTCGAAGCCCGGCCCGGGGTCGGCCTTGCGACCGGGGGCGATGTGCTGGTGCCCGGCCACGTGCTCGATCGGGTAGCGCCCCGCCAGCTCGAGGCACAGCGCGGCCAGCGTCGGGTACTGGGCCGGCTCGAAGGGCTCGCCCTCCAGGCCTTCGAGCTCGATGCCGATCGAAAAATCGTTGCAGTTGGGCCGGCCCAGCCACTGCGAGGCCCCGGCGTGCCAGGCGCGGCGCTCGCAGTCCACAAACTGCAGCAGCTCGCCGCAGCGGCGGATGTAGTAGTGCGCCGACACCTGCAGGCCCCGGATCGACTCGAAGTAGGGGTGCGCGCCCCAGTCCAGCGTGCCGGCAAACAGCTGCTCGACCTGCGGGCCGCCGTACTGCCCCGGCGGCAGGCTGATGGAGTGCAGCACCAGCAGCGTGATGCGCGCCCCCGGCGGGCGCGCGCCGTGGTGCGGGCTGGGGCAGCGGCGTGGGGTGGGCAGGGGCACGGCGGGCGGGCTTTGGGAGCGAAGTGGGTTTGGGAGGCTGAGGTTCAGGCCATCGAGTCTAGCTGGAGTGGACGCCACTTCGACCCACTTCGACCCGAGTCGCTCCAGATGCCGACCGCGCTGGCTTACACTTGCCGCCATGCAAGCCGACTCCAGCCCCCCACCTGCCCCCAAACCCGATCCCGATTCGGGGTGCGGTGGAGCCGCTGCGCCGCTGCCGCCGCCGCGGCGCATCAAGGGCATTTACGTGCTGCCCAACCTGATCACGCTGGCAGGGCTGTTCGGTGGCTTTTATGCCGTGGTCATGGCCATGAACGACCGCTTCGACCTCGCTGCCCTGGGCATTTTCGCCGCCATGGTGCTCGACAGCCTCGACGGCCGGGTGGCGCGCCTGACGCGCACGCAAAGCGCCTTTGGCGAGCAGATGGATTCGCTGGCCGATATGGTCTCCTTTGGCGCCGCGCCGGCGCTGGTGGCTTACGAGTGGGCGCTGTACGACCTCGGGCGCTGGGGCTGGATCGCCGCTTTTGTCTATTGCGCCTGCGCGGCGCTGCGGCTGGCGCGCTTCAATGTCAACACGGCCGTGGTCGATCGGCGCTACTTCCAGGGCCTGCCCTCGCCGGCGGCGGCGGCGCTGGTGGCGGGCTTCATCTGGCTGGCAACCGAATTCGAGCTCAGTGCCCCCGATCTGGTCTGGCCGATGTTCGCCCTCATGCTCTATGCCGGGCTGACCATGGTCTCCAACCTCCCCTTTTACAGCTTCAAAGACCTCAAGCTCAAGCGCAGCGTGCCCTTTGTGGTGATCGTGCTGGTGGCGCTGGGGATCGCGGTGATCAACATCCACCCGCCGCTGGTGCTGTTTGGCCTGATTGCGGGCTATGCCGCCTCGGGTTACGTGGTCTATGGTTGGCGCAAGCTGCGCGGCGAGCCCACCAGCGTGGTGAGCACCAGCACCCACGACCCGGACGAAAAAGACCTGCACCGCTGATCGAAGCGGCCTGAAGCCACCCGTTCATGCCGGCCTCGAGGCCCCACACCCCCTGCCGGCGGCGCAGCACATGCGCGCCATAGCCCCAAGGCCGCCACGGTGATAGGCAGGGGCAATCGCCCGCCCGGCTGGGCATGTTATATTGTTGTCATGCAAGACCTGCGCGCGCTTTCGCTACTACCCCGGACTCACCACGGGTCGGCGAGTTAGCGCACGCCTTTTTTGCACAACGGCCCGTTTGCACCCGCAGCGGGCCGTTGGTGTTTTTGGGGCTGCGGGCAACATGAGGTTGCGGACACACCGCTTGGAGCACTCACATGAGCGACAAACTGATCATTTTCGACACCACCTTGCGCGATGGCGAGCAGTCGCCCGGGGCCTCCATGACCAAGGACGAAAAGCTGCGCATCGCGCGCCAGCTCGAGCGCCTGAAGGTGGATGTGATCGAGGCCGGCTTTGCTGCCGCCTCCAACGGCGACTTCGAAGCCGTCAAGGCCATCGCCGACGCCATCAGGGACAGCACCGTGTGTTCGCTGGCGCGCGCCAACGAGCACGACATCAGCCGCTCGGCCCAGGCGCTGGCCGGCGCGCGCAGCGCCCGCATCCACACCTTCATCGCCACCAGCGCGCTGCACATGGAGAAAAAGCTGCGCATGACGCCCGAGCAGGTGTTCGAGCAGGCGCAGCAGGCGGTGCGGCTGGCGCGCCAGCTCTGCCCCGACGTCGAGTTCAGCCCCGAAGACGGCTACCGCAGCGACCCCGACTTTTTGTGCCGCGTGATCGAGGCGGTGATCGGCGCCGGCGCGCGCACCATCAACATCCCCGACACCGTGGGCTACGGCGTGCCCGAGCTCTACGGCAACTTCATCAAAATGCTGCGCGAGCGCGTGCCCAACTCCGATCTCGCGGTCTGGAGCGTGCACTGCCACAACGATCTGGGCATGGCGGTGGCCAATTCGCTCGCCGGCGTCAAGATCGGCGGCGCGCGCCAGGTCGAGTGCACCATCAACGGCCTGGGTGAGCGCGCCGGCAACTGCGCGCTCGAAGAAATCGTCATGGCCGTGAAAACGCGGCGCGATTACTTTGGCCTCGAAGTCGGCATCGACACCACGCAGATCGTGCCCGCCAGCCGCATGGTCAGCCAGACCACCGGCTTTGTGGTGCAGCCCAACAAGGCCGTGGTCGGGGCCAACGCCTTTGCCCACGCCAGCGGCATCCACCAGGATGGCGTGCTCAAGGCGCGCGCCACCTACGAGATCATGCGCGCCGAAGACGTGGGCTGGAGCGCCAACAAGATCGTGCTCGGCAAGCTCAGCGGCCGCAACGCCTTCAAGCAGCGCCTCGACGAGCTCGGGATCGCGCTGCACAGCGAAGTCGAGCTCAACGCCGCCTTTGCCAAGTTCAAGGAACTCGCCGACCGCAAGTCGGAAATCTTTGACGAAGACATCCTGGCGCTGGTCAGCGACGAAAGCGTGACCCCCGACCAGGAACACTACGCGCTGGTGGCGTTGGCCCAGCACAGCGAGACCGGCGAGCGCCCGCAGGCGCGGGTGGTGTTCACCATCGGCGGCAAAGAGTACTGCGGCCAGGCCGAGGGCAACGGCCCGGTGGATGCGTCGCTCAAGGCGATCGAGAGCCACGTGCACAGCGGCGCCGAGCTGCAGCTGTATTCGGTCAACGCCATCACCAGCGGCTCGACCGAAAGCCAAGGCGAGGTCACGGTGCGGCTGCAGCACGCCGGCCGGGTGGTCAACGGCGTCGGCGCCGACCCCGACATCGTGGTCGCGTCGGCCAAAGCCTACCTGAGTGCCCTCACCAAGCTGCACAGCAAGGCCGAGCGCGTGCAGGCGCAGGGCTGGCCGGTCTGAAGCGCAGGCCGCCCGGGCTGCGCTGCGCCGGCCTCGATCAGATCAGGGTAAACCCTTAGGTGGCCACAAAAATGTTGTGATGAGGGCTTAAAAACCCCTCACAAGCGCCTGAATCTGGATTGGTTTTTGATTTTTCTCTCTATACTGGCGGGCCCAGCGCCTGTTTCTAGAGGGTAGTAAGACATGAACCGATACCAAATTGTGCTGCGCCCCGGCTGGTCGGCGGCCCTGCTGCTTGGGTGCACGGGTTTGCTGCTGCCCGTGTACGCCCAAACGCCTTTTCCTGCCAAGCAGCGCGTGGCAGCGCCCGAGGTGCGCATCGAGGGGGCCCGGGCCGCGCCCGTGCCGGCCAGCAGCGCCCGAGCCGAGCGCGAGCGCGCCGTGGCGCCGCAGGCCAGCCGCCCCGGTGCCGCCGCCTTGGCAGTGCCCGAATCTGCAGGGCAACGCTTTGCCGCCAAGGTGCAGATCGCCACCGACGCGCAGATCGAGCGTGCGCGCCATGCGGCGGCACAGTCGCAGCGGGTGTCGGTGGTGGTCGCGGCGGCGCCGGCCCAGCCGCCGCGCGAGGCCGCCCCGGCTGCGTCTGCTGCGGCCGGCGAGCGCGCCAGCCCGATGCAGGCCGAGCGCCTGGGCCTGCGCGTGGCCGACGACCCGCTCGAGCTCGATTCGGGCGTGGCGCTGCTGGTGGATGCGCACACGGGCGAAATCTTGCTCGGCAAAAACGACACCGTGGTGTTGCCGATCGCCTCCATCACCAAGCTCATGACGGCGATCATCGTGGTCGATGCCCGGCAGGATCTGGACGAAATGCTCACCATCACCCAGGCCGACATCGATCGGCTGCGTGGCAGCGGTTCGCGCCTGCCCGTGGGGGCGCAGCTGACGCGCGGCCAAGCCCTGCATCTGGCCTTGATGTCGAGCGAAAACCGCGCCGCCCACGCGCTGGCGCGCCATTTCCCCGGCGGCGTGCCGGCTTTTGTGCGGCAAATGAACCGCAAGGCGACCGAGTTGGGTATGCACGACACCCACTTCGCCGACCCCACCGGTTTGTCGGGCGGCAACCGCTCCAGCGCCCGCGACCTGGCCATGCTCACGGCGGCCAGCTCGCATCGCCCCTTGGTGCGCGAGCTGTCGGTCTCGCCGCAGTACCAGCTGGCGCTCGGGCCGCGCACGATCACCTACCGCAACAGCAACATGCTGGTGCGCAACGGCGACTGGGAAATCAACCTGCAGAAAACCGGCTTCATCCGCGAGGCCGGGCGCACGCTGGTGATGCAAGCCGATGTGTCGGGGCGGTCGCTCATCTTGGTGCTGCTGGGTGCCAGCGGCAGCCAGGCGCGCGCCACCGACGCCGAGCGGCTGCGCCGCTGGGTGCTGCGCAGCCTGTTTTCGAGCGGCCCGCGGCCGGCCGATGCGCTGTCGGCCAGCGAGCACGAGCGCTCAGGGCTGCTGCAGCCGAGCTGACCGCCACACGCTGCGGCTTGATCGCGGCCTGACCCGCGGCGGCTTGATCGCGGCCTGGCCCGCTGCGGCACCCAAGCAGGCCATGGCACCCAGCCCGCGCATCAGGGCGGGCTGGGTTCGGTTTGCCAGCCCAGCGCGGCGCTGATCTGCGCCGCGCTGGCGCGCAGCTTGGGCAGCCAGCTTTCTTCGAGCCGATCGGCCGGGGCCGAGATCGACAGGCCCGCCACCAGCCGGCCCTGGTCGTCGTAAATGCCGGCGGCCATGCAGCGCACCCCCAGCTCCAGCTCCTCGTTGTCGCGCGCCACGCCGTGGCGGCGGCACAGCGCCAGTTCGCGCTCCAGCAAGGGCAGCTGGGTGATGCTGTTGCGCGTCTGGCCCATCAGCCCGGTGCGGCTGGCGTAGGCGCGCAGGCGCTGCGGATCGTCGGCGGCCAGGAACAGCTTGCCGACCGAAGTCAGGTGCAGCGGCGCCCGGCCCCCGATGGCGCGCACCACCTGCATGCCCGAGCGTTCGCTGTAGGCGCGTTCCACGTAAATGATCTCGTCGCCCTGGCGCACGCTCAGGTTGACCGGTTGCTGGATTTGCTTGTGCAGCTCGCGCATGGGCAGCAGCGCCGCGTCGCGCACGCTCAGGCGCCCCTTGACCAGGTTGCCGAGCTCGAGCAGGCGCATGCCCAGCCGGTAGGCGCCGGGTTCGGGCCGCTCGACCAGGCGCCCCAGAGCCAGGTCGTTGAGGATGCGGTGCGCCGTCGAAGGGTGCAGGCCGGTGCGCTCGCTGATCAGCCTGAGCGGCACCGGCTCTTCGTGCGCGGCCAGCACGTCGAGCAGTTGCAGGATGCGTTCGATCACTTGCACGCTGGGCTTGGGCGGCGGGATGGGCAGGGGGGCGCTGTGCGGGATGCGGTTCATGGGGCTTGAGCCTAGGCAAGATGCAAGGCACCGCATTTTATCTGGTGAAACGCGATCGCATGCCCAGGCCCAGGTCTTGCGGCTGTGCCGCCGGCGCAGTCCAGCGCGCAGGCGGGGCTTGCCAGCGGCCACCGAGCAGCAGCTGGTGCGGCTGAAAGCGGCTTTTGTAGCTCATCTTGGGGCTTGCCTCGATCCAATAGCCCAGATAGAGGTAACGCAGCCCCAGCTGACGCACCTGTTCGAGCTGCCACAGCACGCAGTAGCTGCCGTAGGCGGCGCTGGGGTCGGGGTCGTAGAAGGTGTACACGGCCGACAGGCCGTCTTCGAGCACATCGAGGATCGAGACCATGCGCAACGTCTCGGCGCCGCTTTCGGGCGCAGGTTCGTTGAACTCGACCAGCCGCGTGTCGGCGCGGCTTTGCAGCAGAAACTGGCGGTACTGTTCGAGGTCGTCGTGGTCCATGCCGCCGCCGGGGTGGCGCTGGCGCTGGTAGCGCAAGTACAGTTCGTAGTGCGCCGGTCGCAGGCCCAGCGTGAGCACGCGCGCTTGCAGGTGGGCGTGGCGCTTCCAGGCGCGGCGCTGGCTGCGGCTGGGCTCGAAGGCTTGCGCGTCCACGCGCAGCGGCACGCAGGCCTGGCAGCCGTCGCAGTGCGGCCGGTAGGTGTAGAGCCCGCTGCGCCTGAACCCTTGGGCCACCAGCTGCGCGTAGGTGTCGCCCCGGATCAGGTGACTGGGCGAGGCCACGAGCGAGCGCGCCGTGCGCGCGCTCAGGTAGCTGCACGGGTAGGCTGCGGTGGCGTAAAACTGCACGGTCTGCAGCGGGAGTTCCTGCGGGTGCGTCACGGCGGTGGGGGTGGGGTGCGGGGGTCGGGGTTGGGAGCCAACAGGCTTTGCCAGTGTACGGGTTCGAAGCGCCAGACCGGGCTGGGCGCGGCCAGGGCCGCTTTGGCGGTGCGCAAAAAGTCGCTGCGCGACAGGGTGCGGGCGCCGAGCGAGGCCAGGTGCGCGGTGTCTTGCTGGCAGTCGATCAGCGGCACCTGCCAGGCGCGGGCGCAAGCCACCAGCGCCGCCAGCGCGATTTTGGAGGCGTTGGGGCGGCGGCTGAACATCGATTCGCCAAACACCATGCGCCCCAAGTTGACGCAGTACAGGCCGCCGACGAGTTCGCCCTGATGCCAGGTCTCGACGCTGTGTACGCAGCCGGCCTGGTGCCAGGCCAGATAGGCGTCGATCATCGGCGGCACGATCCAGGTGCCGCGCTGGCCTTGGCGTGGGCTGTGGGCGCAGGCGCGCAGCACGTGCTCGAAGGCGCTGTCGATGCGGATCTCGAGCGCGCCCGAGCGCAAGCCGCGCCGGATCTCTTTGCGCAACGAGGGGTGGAGCCTGAAGTCGGCCGGGCGCAGCGCCATGCGCGGGTCGGGGCTCCACCACAGGATGGGTTGCTCGCCGCTGAACCAGGGAAAGATGCCGCTGGCATAGGCGCGCGCCAAGGTGGCGCAGTCGAGCGCGCCACCGGCGGCCAGCAGACCCGGAATCGGGTCGCCCTCTGCCCAGGCCTGCTCGACCGGCGGAAACGCCTGCCCCGGCTCCAACCAGGGCAGGGCGTGGCGCGGGCCGGGTGGACGGCTCATGGGCGTGGTGGGGCTGGGGCCGCCGCATTGTGCAGCGCCGTGTCGCACCAGGCGGCCACGTGGCACTGCGCGCACTGCGGCGCACGCGCCCGGCAGACGTAGCGCCCGTGCAGGATCAGCCAGTGGTGGGCGTGGCGCAGATACGCCGGCGGGATGCGCGCCAGCAGGCCCCGCTCCACCTCGAAGGGCGTGCGCCCCGGCGCCAGACCGCTGCGGTTGGCAAGCCTGTACACGTGCGTGTCCACCGCCAGCGTGGGTTCGCCAAAAGCCACGTTGAGCACCACATTGGCGGTTTTGCGCCCGACGCCGGGCAGGGCCTCGAGCGCGGCGCGGCTGCGCGGCACCTGCCCGCCGTGGCGCTCGATCAGCAGCTGGCAGGTTTGCAGCAAATGGCGCGCCTTGCTGCGGTACAGCCCGATGGACTGGATGTGCGCCTGCACCTGCTCGAGCCCGAGGGCCAGCATCTGTGCCGGCGTGGAAGCGGCGGCAAACAGGGTGCGGGTGGCGCGGTTCACGCTCACGTCGGTGGCTTGGGCGCTGAGCAGCACCGCGCACAGCAGCTCAAAGTCGCTCTTATACTCCAGCTCGGTTTCGGGCTCGGGGTTGGCTGCCGCCAAGGCGGCAAAGAACGGCTCGATGTGTACTGGTTCCATGGCGAGGATTTTCACCCATGAGCGCACCCCCTGCGATCCGTTTTGCCGATCGCCTCGCGCAGATCGAGACATCGGCCATCCGCGAGCTGTTCAAGCTGTTGGGCCAGCCCGGCATCATCAGCCTGGCGGGCGGCTTCCCCGACGCGGCGCTGTTCGACGTCGAGGGCATCCGCGCCGCCAGCGAGCGCGCCCTGAGCACCGACCCGGCCGCCGCCTTGCAGTACGGCGCCACCGAAGGCTACCAGCCGCTGCGCGAGCAACTGGCGGCGCTCATGGCCGCCAAGGGGGTGCAGGGGCTGGCGCCCGAGCAGCTCATCGTCACCACCGGCAGCCAGCAGGCGCTGGACCTGATCGGCAAGACGCTGATCTCGCCGGGCGACAAGGTGATCGTCGAGGGGCCGACCTTTCTGGCCACGATCCAGTGTTTTCGCCTCTATGGCGCGCAGTTGATCACGGCCCCGATCGACGCCGACGGGGTCGATGTGCAGCGGCTCGAGGCGCTGATCGCCGAGCACCGGCCCAGGTTTGTCTATCTGGTGCCCAGCTTTGGCAACCCCAGCGGCGCGCTGCTGAGCCTGGAGCGGCGCCGGCGCGTGCTCGAACTGGCGCGGCGCACCCAGACCCCGATCCTCGAGGACGACCCCTACGGCGACCTGTACTTTGGCGCCGCCCCGCCGCCCAGCCTGCTGGCGCTGAGCGCCGAAGTGGCGGGCAGCCGCGACTGGCTGCTGCACTGCGGCTCGCTGAGCAAGGTGCTCAGCCCTGGGCTGCGCATCGGCTGGCTGGTGGCGCCGCCCGAGCTGCTGGCCAAGGCGGTGATGTGCAAGCAGTTCAGCGACGCCCACACCAGCACCTTTGCCCAGGCCACGGCGGCGCAGTACCTGCAAGGCGGCCGCCTGGCTGCGGCGCTGGCGCGGGTGCGCGCGGTCTATGCCGAACGCGCCCAAGCCCTGGGCGCCGCGCTGCGCCGCGAGCTCGGGGCGGCGATCGATTTTGTGCCCCCTCAGGGCGGTTTGTTCATCTGGGCGCGCCTGACCGGGGCCGGTGGCGCCTGCGCCGACGGCCAGGCGCTGGCGCAGCGCGCCGTGCAGCAAGGCGTGGCCTTCGTGCCGGGGCGGCCCTTTTATGCCTGCGACCCCGACCCGGCGACGCTGCGCCTGAGCTTTGCCACCGTCGATGTCGAGCGCATCCGCGAAGGCGTGGCGCGGCTGGCGCGGGCGCTCCAGGCGGGCTGAGAGGCTGGGGGCAGGCGCAAAGGCTGCGGCGCGGTCTAGAACCAGTGCGCCAGCCACAGCCGCAGCCGCATCCCGGCCCCGGTGGTGAAGCCCACGGTGGCAAAGCGCAACCGGCCCTCGGTGTCGATCACCGCGAACGCCGGCACCGAGCGGTAGCCCAGCGCCTGCGCCAGGGTGCCGCGCGTGTCGATCACGCTCAGCCACGGCAAACCGCGCTGCTGCTGGTGGCGCAGCACCTGCGCCGCCGGGCCCGACTGCATGGCCACCGTGAGCAGCGGCCAGTCCTGCCCCAGCCGCGTGACGCTGCCCTCCATGCCGCGGCAGATGGGGCACCACTCGGCCCAGATGTAGAGCGCCACCGGCCGCGTGCCGGCGTCGGGGGGTTGCCCCAGGCGAGCGGCGGCCAGGGCCTGCGCCAGGCTGCCGCTGTGGCTGCTGCCGTCGCGGCCCAGCCACTGCACCGGCTGGTGGAGGTCGAGCACGGCCGGCACGGCGCGCGTCTGCCAGGCTTGCACGCCCAAAAACACCGCCAGCACCAGCGCCACGGTGAGCAGGTGCGAGCGCCAGCGAGGCCAGCGCGAGGGTGGGGTGGGAGTATTCATGTCCGCCCTATTGTCGCCGCTCTGGCCCCGGTGTGCTGGCGTGCGGGTCGGTAGGCTTCGGCGGCGTGCTACATTGGCGCCGTGCAGCAGCGCGCACCCGCTGGCCCCTGCGCGCTCGCCCTCTGCTGCCAGTGCCACCAAGGAGATTGCATCTTGACCCAAACCACCAAATACCTGCTCGACGAAAGCCGCTTGCCCCGCAACTGGTACAACCTCGCCGCCGATTTGCCGCAGCCCGCGCCGCCGGTGCTGCATCCGGGCACTTTGCAGCCCATCGGCCCCGACGACCTGGCGCCGCTGTTTCCGCTCGAGCTGATCCAGCAAGAGGTGAGCACCGAGCGCGAGATCGAAATCCCCGAGCCGGTGCGCGACATCTACCGCCTCTGGCGTCCGGCACCGCTGTACCGGGCGCACCGGCTGGAACAGCTGCTCGGCACCCCGGCCAAGATTTTTTACAAATACGAGGGCGTCAGCCCAGCCGGCAGCCACAAGCCCAACACCGCCATCCCGCAGGCTTTTTACAACCAGCAAGCCGGCGTCAAGCGCCTGACCACCGAGACCGGGGCCGGCCAGTGGGGCACCTCGCTGGCCTTTGCCGGCTCGCTCTTTGGCCTCGAGGTGCTGGTGTTCCAGGTGCGCGTGAGCTACGACCAAAAGCCCTACCGGCGCGCGGTCATGGAAACCTACGGCGCCCGCTGCCTGGCTTCGCCCTCGGACCAGACCGCCTATGGCCGCAGCGTGCTGGCGCAGCGCCCCGATCACCCGGGCAGCCTCGGGATTGCGATCTCTGAAGCCGTGGAACTGGCGGTGCAGCGCGAGGACACCAAGTATGCGCTCGGCTCGGTGCTCAACCACGTGCTGTTGCACCAGACCGTGATCGGGCTGGAAGCGATGCAGCAATTGCAGATGGCCGACGCCTGGCCCGACGTGGTGGTGGGCTGCACCGGCGGCGGCTCCAACTTTGCCGGTCTGGCCTTTCCGTTCATCGGCGACGCGCTGCGCGGCGGCCGCAAGGCGCGCATCGTGGCGGTGGAGCCGGCGGCCTGCCCGTCGCTCACGCGCGGCAGGTACGCCTACGACTTTGGCGACACCGGGCACCTGACGCCGCTGACCAAGATGCACACCCTGGGCAGCACCTTCACGCCGCCGGGCTTTCACGCCGGCGGCTTGCGCTACCACGGCATGGCGCCGCTGGTGAGCCACTGCAAGGAGCTGGGCTTGCTCGAGGCCGTGGCCTACACCCAGGGCGAATGCTTTGCCGCCGGGGTGGCGTTTGCGCGCGCCGAAGGCATCGTGCCCGCACCCGAGGCGAATCACGCCGTCAAGGGCGCGATCGAAGAGGCGCTGCGCTGCAAGCGCGAGGGCCGCGCCGAGACGATTCTGTTTGGCCTGTGCGGCCACGGTCACTTCGACATGGCCTCGTACCAGAAGTACTTTGCCGGTGAGCTCAAGGACGAGGCCTACGACGAGCAGGAACTGGCCATGGCGCTGGCCGGGCTGCCCAGCGTGCCCGAGCCGCGCTGAAGGGGGTGCATCAGGGCTGCAGCACTTCGAGCAGCCGCTCCAGCCCGCCGTGCTCGATCGAAACCATGGCCTGCGCGCGCACCGCCGGTTTGGCGTGGTAGGCCACCGACAGGCCGGCGGCGGCCATCATCGGCAGGTCGTTGGCGCCGTCGCCGACGGCGATGCACTGCGCCGGCTCCAGCCCCAGCAGGCTGGCGACCTCGAGCAGGGTGCGGCGTTTTTCGGCGCCGTCGCAAATCTCCCCCCAGCACTGGGGCAGCAAGCGCCCGGTCAGGGCGCCGCAATTCGGGCCGCGGCGCAGTTCGAGCACGTTGGCGCGCACGAAATCGAGGCCCAGCTCGGCGCGCACGCGCTCGGCAAAAAAAGTGAAGCCACCCGAGACCAGCAGCGTTTTGAGCCCGGCGGCGCGGCAGGCGGTCACGAGCTCGGCGGCGCCGGGGTTGAGGCGCAGGCGTTCGGTGTAGACGCGCTCCATATCGGCCACGGTCACGCCCTCGAGCAAGGCCACGCGCCGGCGCAGGCTGTCCTTGAAGTCGGGCCACTCGCCGCGCATGGCGGCTTCGGTGATGGCCGCGACTTCGGCCTTGCGGCCCACGGCATCGGCGATCTCGTCCACGCACTCGATGTTGATCAGCGTCGAGTCCATGTCGAAGGCGATGAGCCCAAAGTCGCGCAGGCTCAAGGGGGGAGTGAAGCCCTGAATCACAAGGCCGGGGGCGAATTCCTGGGGAGTCATGGGGAGGTGGAAGTCAGGCTGGGGTCGATCTGGTGCAATACCTGCGCCAGCGAAGTGTGGTTGATTTTGGTCTTGAAGTGGACTTCAATGCCTTGGTGCCGCAGGGCCTGGAAGAACTGGCGGGCGCTGTCGATCTTCCATTGCTCGCGCTGCGGTATGTCTTGTGAATGGTCGTAGCCCTTGGTTTCCACCACCAGGTACAGCGCCTGGGCTTGGCCCTGGTGGGCAATGACGTAGCCAAAGTCGGGGTTGTAGTTGCCCACAGGGGTAGGGATGTTGATCTTGGGCAGCTTGGCAAACACGGTGATCTGCTGCTGGTTGGATTGGTCCACCGTGTCGCGCTCGATCTGGCTGTCCACCGGCATGACGGGGTTTTCGTAGAGTGAACGTGCTCGCACGGCGGGGTTGGATACGTCGTGCAGTTCAACGCCACACAGCGCTGCGGGGATGGTCTTCATCAAGTTGCCGGTCTGGTCGGTCAAGGCGGTTTGCACGCGGATTTCGCGCAACTCATAGCTGATCTTGTTGACCATCAGCTCGTGGATGCAGCGCTGGATCAGGTTGCGCAGCGTCAGCAGGGCGCGGTTCTCGTTGTGCTTGATCTGGTTGAACTTGTCGGCGGGCATGCGGCGCAGAAGCTCGCTGACGGTGTGCAAGGACAGCCGCGTCTGGTTGGCCAGTTCGCGCATGAACTGGGCCATGGAGTACACGGCGTGGGGCTTGATGGTGTATAGCCCCTGCGTGCTGCGCGCAGCCTGTACCGTCTCCACGTCGGTGGTGCGGGTGATGCCAATCGACAGCGGCGGTAGCTCGAAGTGCTTTTGAATGGCTGCAAGCACCTTGTCCACCAGTTGGGGGGTGTCCACGCTGTAGCGCACCACGGCATGGCGGTTGAGGTTGTCCCACAGCGGCTTGAAGTGCTGGAACAGCGGTTGGCGCACCTCGAGCGTGGGCCTTGGCTGGGTCTGTTTGCGCTTGACTTGCCCGGACCCTTCGTAGTACAGGTCCAGGTAGCGGATCATGTTCTGCACGTTGTCGGGGCTCATGCCGGGAATGCGGCCCAGCACAGCGGTGATGGCTTCGCGCCTGGCCTGGTATTCGGCGCGCTCCCAGCGCAAGGTGGCGCGACCCGTGGTGTCGTCCAGGTCGATCAGCCTCAGTTCCGCCAGGGCGTCCAGCACCTTGTTGGCTTGCCGCGTGCTCACAGCCACCCCAAACTCGGCCAGCACCGCATCGTCAAACTCAGCAGCCACGCGGCGCACGCTGTGCTCGGTGATTTCGGCCTGAATGGCACGCACAAAGTCGCCTTCGCTGGCGGGCACCACCACCATCAGGTCGTTGATTTCGTCAAAGGCCGCGTCAGTGGCCTGCACCCGCTCCAGTTGCTGGTTGACGGCCAGCCGCAGGCCGCGTCCGATCTGCTGCAGCTTGCTGATCCTGGAATGGCTGGGGGCCAGCTTGCACAGGGTGAACACGTTGGGGTTGTCCCAGCCCTCCTGCAGCGCCCACATGGAAAAGATGAAGCGCAAATCGGTGTCGAAAGACAGCAGCTTTTCCTTGTCCTGCAGGATCAGCTTGATGGCTTCCTCTTCGCCTTTTTCGCTGTTGGAGCGGGCAAAGTAGCCCCTGTGCACGCGGCTCACGTCTTGCGCCGTGCGCTCCAGGTAGGCGCGGTAGCCGGGGTCCAGGGTTGCGCTGGCCAGCACCTTGGTCAATTCCACCTGGTAGAGCCGCTCGAAGGTGTCGCGCAACACGGCTGGGCGCTGCCCGCTGCCAGGGGCAGGCAGGTACTTGGCCACCGCGTCGATGAAGAACAGGCTGATGGCCTTGATGCCGCGTTTGTACAGGGCTTGTTCCCGCTCGAAGTGGTTGGCGATGGCGCGCTGAATCAGCAGCGACTGCACCTCGTCGGCCAACATGCCAAAGCCGGTGGGCTCGCCCAGCGGCAGCGCAAAACCGTTGGTGAACACCAGCTCCTTGCTGGTCACGCTTTCCACCACGTGCCCGTCCAGGTGGGCAAGCCCGGTCTTGGCGCCCAGGTTGTCTTTGGCCTGCAGGGTGATGGCGGCGGTCTTGCCCGCCGGGGTCTGGTAGCTCAGGTGGGCCGTGCGCTCCTTGGCGGCACCGGTCACCTGGGTCAGCAGCAAGGTCTGCCCCATATCGGTGCCCGTGCCCACCGTATCCACGGTGATGCCCTTGACCAGCCGCTGGCGGAAGGCCTCCAGGCTGTCCAGCGTGTAGATGAGGTTACGGAACTCGTCGCGCTTGAAGGTGGCGCCAAAGCGTATGGTCAAGAGGGGATTGAACCGGGGCAGAAACGCCTGGACCACCTTGCCTTCGAAACGGTGCGGCTCGTCGATGATCAGCACCGGGCGGATGGCGGCCAGCGCCTCCATGTAGCTCTTGGCCTGGCCGAACAGGTTGGCCTCCACGCCGCGCTTGTTGATGAGCTTGCCGTCGCCTGCGAACGACTGGTAGGTGGCCACCATGACCGTCAGCCCCAGGTTCGCCGCGTGGATGAAGCGGTTGACCGTTTTGTCGGAGTAGTTGACGACGTTGATCTTCTGGTTGTCGTATTCCCGCGCAAAAAAAGCGGCCGTGGTTTGCAGGCTTTTGAGCGTGCCCTGGCGGATGGCGTTGCTGGGCACCAGCACGATGAACTTGGACAGCCTGTGCTTCTGGTGCAACCGGTGGATGGTTTCGATGAAGGTGAAGGTCTTGCCGGTGCCGGTTTCCATCAGCACGTCCAGCGACAGGGCCGGGGTGAGCGTGGAGGCCACCTCCACCGCGCCCGCATTGACCTGGTTGCCTTGCCGGATGCGCTCGATGTTGGCGCGCAGGGTCTTGAACGCCTCGTGCGGCACGTAGGTGGGGTTGGCATGCACACCGGCTGGCGACACAAAGCGCACGTCGGCGAACACGTCGGCAATGCTGTCCACGGCCTGCGCCTGGTGGGCCAGGCGGATGTATTGGAATTGGGCGGCCATGGTTGAGTTCTCACGCAGCAGCAAACACAGCAGCCATGGGAAGCGATCCACGCGAGCGGTCAAAGTGCATGTGCCGACATGCAGGATGAATGCCCTTGGTCGTCCAGGGCGGCAGGGTTGGGGTGCTGCTTAGCTTCTGGGCAAACGGCATCGTCTTCACTGTGATGGCAACAAATGCCGGGGTGGGTGGTGCGGCCTGTCCGACGCAAATCATGTGATGCAGAAAATGGCAAAACGCCAGCGACGCCCCCAGTTGCTGATGCGCTCCGCCGGAGTTGCCGCTCTTGAGTTCAACCATGAGAAACTGTGGGATGGCTTTGGTCGGGTTCCAGGTCACCACGATGCGATCACAACGCCGGTGGGCGAACTTGTGTTTGCCACGAAAGCACGGCCAGTCGGTTTTGATGGCCTCCAGCTTGATGGCCTCGTGGGTGGCCAAGCCACTCACGTTCAGCACGAACGAGGTTTGCCCCGCTTCTTCAATCACGAAGTGCCCGCCGACCAGTTTTTGCCCGTCCCTTAGCGGTGGGTGGAGCACATCGCGCAGTGCGTCAAAATATTCGTTCTCCGTCATGCCTTCCCCTTGCGTGCGTTGCCTGTTTCTGTTGGTTCTGGCTTCGGCGGTCTGGCCGCCAGCACGGCAAAGTAGATGTCCTGCGCTGCCGCATTGAGCTGTTCGATGCTTTCGTCAAACAGTGGAGTGCGGATGCCACTGCCCGCGTTCACAGCCATGGGCTCAACTCCACCCGCGTGGAACTCATAGGCATGCACCTTGTCGGCAGCCAGCCACTGCGCGCTGTTCAGGCCGTGCTGCTTGGCTATCGCGTCCCGCTCGGGGAAGTCTTCACTCAGCATCACCAGATTGCCCCACTCGCGCACCATGTAGTCGGAATGGGTGCTCACCACCACGCGGATGCCGCGGTTGACCAGCTCGGCCAGCAAGCGGGCGATGTTGCGCTGGTTCAGCGGGTGCAGGTTCAGCTCTGGCTCATCGATCATCAGGCAGTCGCCCGACTGTGCCAGATGGTTGAGGTACGACCACAGACCGAAGAACGTCTTGGCTGTTGAAGAACCCAAGTGCAAGCCCAGCTCGGTCTTGCTGCGCAGCGGGGCAATGCTGATGTCACCATAGCGATCCACCTTGTACTTCACTCGCAGTACTTCTTTTTGCAACCATGCGGCCATGTCTGCGAACTTCTCGCTCGTCTGGCGCTTGATCTCAGGTTGGGCCGTCATGAATTCAATGTAGTCATGAATCGGCTGCGGATAGCGCGATACAAGGATGTCCTTGAGCAACTCATTGGTATCGAGGGTCTGACTGGTTGCGTGGCGAAACAACGCAGCCCGGCGCGAATTCAGCTCCCTGAAAAACAGGTTGATGCCGCTGCGCTCTGCGGGCAGCAGCAGGGCGCGGCCCTGACGGATCGGGCAATACAGCTCCATCAAGAAGTTGTTAAATGCGCGCTCGACCTGGGCTGCGCTGGTCCAGTCTCCCTCTAGGCTGATCCCGACACGTTGACCGTCCTCTGAGAGCTTGCAAGACAGATCCAACAAACCCTTTTGCGGCGTGTTAGACCGCTCCCAGTGCTGGAACTCAAAGTTGGCCAGATGCGCCTCGATCTCAGGCAAAGACAGGGTGATGTCGATCACAGTTTCTGCGGTCAAATCGCCGTCGGCTACAAAGAACCGAGGCAATCCGTCCTTAAGGTCGCGCGCGATGCTGTGCTGCGCGTGTCTGATGGCTTCCGGCCCAAGCAACGATGACCGATCCACCATCAGCCGCCGTGTCTCCAGCAAAGCCTTGGCCTGTTGCCTTGCCCAATCGAAAGACGCGACGAATCGCGAATCCATCAGTGCGTTGAGCACATACAGACCGTAAGTCTTACCCGTGTTGTTGCTGCCGCAAAAAATGGTCAGCGCCCTGGGTTCGATTTCGATGCGCTTTTTGATCGCGCCGAAGTTCTCAATGGCAATTTTCATGGTGCACCTCGTGTGGTGTGGCTGTCCGCGCCGCTGTTCACAGAACTCAGCCCCGCAGCCGCAGCTTGTCTTCCGACAGGCCCAGCGACTCCAGCAGCGTCTTGGTGCCCAGCAGGAAGTTGTTGTCGTCTACCCAGGGCGCATACACGCTCAGGTGTTGGATGGGGGCGCCTTCGGCCTTGCATAGTGCCAGCAGCGAACGCAGGTCCTCGGTGTCCACGGCCTCGAGGATGAACAGCACGTCAGCCGCGCGGTACAGCGCCTGCTCGCGCAGCAGCTCGATGCGGGTGGACAGGGGCAGCCCTTCGGCCAGCAGCAGGTTGTAGAGGATGCGGGGCAACTGGCTGGGTTGCGGCGTGGCAATGGTGGCTTGCAGGGCGGCAATGTCGTCCTGCGTGGCATCGACCAGGGGTTTTTGCAGGATCAGCGCATCGGGGTCGTTGGCCAGCTCGAACACGCGAAAGCCGGTGTCCAGCGTGGGGTGTTGCGCCTTGAGGCTGGCCCCGGCGCGGCGGATGCGTTCGGCGGTGATCTCGAAGATCGTGGCCTCGGGCTTGCCCAGGGTTTCGGTCACGAAGGCGTGGGCTTCCTTTTGTTTTTTGGCGTCGATGGGCTGGGGAATCTGCACCAGGATGAACTTGCGGTTGCCGCCGTCTTCGGCGTTCTTCGTAAGAACCGCGTGCCCAGTCGTGCCAGAGCCTGCAAAAAAATCAAGTACGATTGACTGATCGTTTGGTCGGGTCGAGACAGTGAGCAAACGGTTGATCAGTCGCAAGGGTTTGGGCGTATCAAAAACATCAGCCCGTTCCATGAGATTGTTAACTTCCTTTTTTGCTTCATCATTGCTACCGCACTCTGTCATGTCCCAAAATGTTGGAACCACTTGACCAGTGGATTCGTTAAGAAATTTTTTGATTCGAGGTATGTTGTTGCCCGACTGCCCGAACCAGATTCTGTTATCTGTTTTGAGGTTTAGAAAAGTCTGTTCAATGACTCCCCAGCTTCGGCCCGCTGGCGGTTTTATCTTTCTGCCGCTTGGCAAAGTAATCGTGAAGAACTGATCCTTCGTTGCGCGGCCTGTCATTCCTGTCATGTCAACCGATGCCCAGGGGCCACGAGGATCATTGTCTGGGTTGTTAAATGAGTCAATCCGATCTGTACTAAGGGGTATCTTCCCAATGGCCATTTTGATCGCTGCCGGTTCTTTGATGTAGCAAAGTAGCCAATCGTGTACCGATCCGATTGTGTCCCTCGCATCTGGTGAAGATCTCTTTTTCCAAGCGATGGAGCTTACGAAACTGTCCTGCCCAAACACCTCGTCGCACAACAGCTTCAACTGCGCCTGCTCGTGGTCGTCGATGGAGATGAAGATCACGCCGTCGTCGCGCAGCAGGTCTTTGGCCAGCAGCAGGCGCGGGTACATGAAGCTCAGCCAGCCGCTGTGCGTGCGCGCGCCGTAGATGTTCTTGATGTAGTCGATGTTTTCGGCGCTGTAGCCCAGTTGCGCCAGCACTTGGCTTTGCTTGGCGCTGAAGTCGTCGCGGTAGATGAAGGCGTCGCTCTGGGTGTTGTAGGGCGGGTCGATGTAGATCAGCTTGACCTGGCCAAAGTAGCTGTGGCGCAGCAGGCGCAGCGCGTCCAGGTTGTCGCCCTTGATGAGCAGGTGGCCGGTGTGCTCCCAGTCCACGCTGTCGGCGGGGCAGGGCTGCACGATTTTTTGCGCTGGCACGAAGGCGCTGTGGTAGGCCTCGCGCTTGCCGACCCAGCGCAGTTCGTAACCGTCTTCTTCCACGCGGATGCCGGCCGGGTTGGCCGGGTCGAGTGCTTGCTGCATGGCGGCGGCGTTGACGCGCACGCTGCCGTCGGGGTTGACCTCGATGGCTTGGGGGAACAGCTCACGCAGCAGTTCCAGCTTTTGGGCGGCTGGGCTGGGCATGTGGAGAATGGGTTTTTGAGGCATGAGGTCAATGGCCGCGTGAGGCGGTGGGTGACATTTTCGGTGAATAGGCCAGATGGAATTCGGTGGCCAGGGCCTGCAGGCGCTTGTCGAGCGTCCAAAGTTGGGTGGCAGGGCGCATCAGGGTGCTGGCCAGCAGGCCCAGCTCCATCAGGCCGCAGCCCTTGCCATACAGTTGGTGGGCTGCGAGCAGGTGCAGCATTTCCTCGGTGCTGGCGGTGGGGGCTGGTTCCAGTTCGCGCAGCAGGTCAATGACCTCGGTGCGGTCTGGCGGTGTGGCACAGGCCACCTCCAGTATCACATAGGGATGGCAGACGACCCGGCCTTGCAGCAGCAGGTCAACCAGTGCGGCGTTGCGCTGCTTGAAGTGGGCCACCCAGACCGAGGTGTCAACCAGAATTTTCACGGCTGCTTGGACCCGGCGGGTTCACGGCGGCGCGGCGTTTGCTGGATGTTGGGCAGCGTGCCGCCCAGCGCGGCCAGGCGTTGCGCGCTTTGTTCGCGAATGAAGGCTTTGACGCACTCGCGGATAAGGTCGGCCTTGTCCATGCCGGCGGGCGCCAGTGCCATGGCTTTGTTGAACAGGTCGTCGCTGATGGTCAGGGTGGTCCGCATGGTGGCCTCCTGTATGGGTAGGAGGTCATCATTTTGCATCAACTCGGATGCTTTTCGAGGGTGTGAGTGATGGGTTGATCAGACAAACACAATGGTGTCGCTGTATCGGGCCACGTGGGTGTCGTGGGTGAGCAGGCGCATGGGCTCGGTGAGAGCCTGTGCCACCAGCAGACGGTCGAAAGGGTCTTGGTGGTGAGGCGGGAGTGTGTCCAGCGCAACGGTGTGTTCGGGCTCTATGGGCAACAAGCGGTAGCCAGAACGTTGAAAGTAGTCCAGCGCTTCACGGGCTGAAACCGGCATGTCGCCCCGGCCCAGACTGTATTTGATGGCAATTTCCCACAGGCTGGCGGTGCTGACCCACACGGTGTTGCGTGGATGGCTGATCCATTCGCGTGCCAAGCTGGGAAGTTTTGGGTCGTCTGTAATGGCCCACAGGGCGATGTGGGTGTCGAGCAGCAGATTCATGCTTGGCCCAGGAACAGGCGGGCCACTTCTGGGTTGTGCGTGTCGATGCTGTCAGGCACTTGAAAGGCGCCTTTGGCAACACCCAAACGTTGAGCGACCGCTGCCGTGTCTATGGGCACCAGTTTGGCCGCAGGGCGGCCATTGCGGGCGATGATGATTTCGCGCTCGGTGCCCAACTCAAGAGACTCCACCAGACGCGACAGGTTGGACTTGGCTTCTAACATGTTGACAGTGTGCATGGCTAACTCCTTGGTTTGGCTAAGTCTAGCTAATTTATTGTGAGTTGTCCAGCTTTCGACTGAGGAACATTTGCTTCGCATCGGGTGTGCCGCTATGCGGTGGCTGCAGCGACAGGTTGCCCCAGCGAGCGCAGCACGTCGCGCACCATCTGCGCCCGGTCCTTGGCTTCGGGCAGGGCACGCTCGATGCGCAGCTTGTCGTTGCCGGCCAGCTTGATGTGCTTGTGCTTCTGCACCAGCTCGATGATGCGCATCGGGTCCAGCGGCGGGTTGGGCCGGAAGGTGATGAGGATGACGCCGGGTGTGGCGTCCACCTTCAGCACGCCGTAGGGCGCGCACAGCACGCGCAGGCGGTGCACGTCGATCAGCGTTTGCGCCTGCGGCGGCAGCTTGCCAAAGCGATCGACGATCTCTTCGAGCAAGGTGTCGATCTGCGCGCTGTGGTGGGCGCTGGCGAGCTTTTTGTACAGGCTCAGGCGCAGGTGCACGTCGCCGCAGTAGTCGCTGGGCAGCAGGGCCGGGGCGTGCAGGTTGATGTCGGTGGTCACGCCCAAGGGGCTGAGCAGATCGGGTTCGCGCCCGGCCTTGAGGGCATCGACCGCTTCGGCCAGCATCTCGTGGTAGAGCTGAAAACCGACCTCGAGCATGTTGCCGCTCTGGTTTTCGCCCAGCACCTCGCCCGCGCCCCGGATTTCGAGGTCGTGCATGGCGAGGTAGAAGCCGCTGCCCAGGGCCTCCATCTGCCCGATGGCTTCGAGACGCTGCTGCGCCGTCTTGCTCAGGCCGTCGATCTCGGGCACCATCAGGTAGGCGTAGGCCTGGTGGTGGCTGCGCCCGACGCGGCCGCGCAACTGGTGCAGCTGCGCCAGCCCAAACTTGTCAGCGCGGCTGATGAGGATGGTGTTGGCGCTGGGCACGTCGATGCCGGTTTCGATGATGGTCGAGCACAGCAGCAGGTTGTGGCGCTGGGCCACGAAGTCGCGCATCACGCGCTCGAGCTCGCGCTCGGGCATCTGGCCGTGGGCGACGGCGATGCGCGCCTCGGGCAGCAACTGTTCGAGCTTTTGCTTGCGGTTCTCGATGGTATCCACCTCGTTGTGCAGGAAGTACACCTGCCCGCCGCGCTTGAGTTCGCGCAGCACGGCCTCGCGGATCACGCCGTTGCCTTCGTTGCGCACGAAGGTCTTGATGGCCAGGCGGCGCTGCGGCGCGGTGGCGATCACGCTCAGGTCGCGCAGCCCTTCGAGCGCCAGCCCGAGGGTGCGCGGAATGGGGGTGGCGGTGAGGGTGAGCACGTCGACTTCGGCGCGCAGCGCCTTCATGGCCTCTTTGTGGCGCACGCCGAAGCGGTGCTCTTCATCGATGATGAGCAGCCCGAGGTTTTTGAATTTCGTCTTTTCGCTCAGCAGCTTGTGGGTGCCCACCACGATGTCCACGGTGCCGGCGGCGGTGCCTTGCAGGGCGGCGGTGATTTCGCGCGCGCTGCGAAAGCGGCTCATCTCGGCGATCTTCACCGGCCAGTTGGCAAAGCGGTCCTGCAGGGTCTGGTAGTGCTGCTCGGCGAGCAAGGTGGTGGGGGCCAGAAAGGCCACTTGCTTGCCGCCGCTGACCGCCACGAAGGCGGCGCGCAGCGCCACTTCGGTCTTGCCAAAGCCGACGTCGCCGCACACCAGCCGGTCCATCGGGCGCGGGCTGATGAGGTCCTGGATCACGGCGTGGATGGCGGCTTTCTGGTCGGGCGTTTCTTCAAAGCCAAAGTCGTTGGCGAAGGCTTCGTAGTCTTTGGCCGGGAAGCGAAAGGCGTGGCCCTCGCGCGCGGCGCGGCGGGCGTAGAGGTTGAGCAGTTCGGCGGCGGCGTCGCGCACCTGTTCGGCGGCCTTGCGCCGCGCTTTGTCCCACTGGCCCGAGCCCAGCCGGTGCAGCGGCGCTTCGTCGGCGCTCACGCCGGTGTAGCGGCTGATCAGGTGCAGCTGGCTCACGGGCACGTAGAGCACGGCGGCCTGGGCGTACTCCAGGTGCAAGAACTCTTGCAGCACGGGGCTGCCGTCGGCATTTTTTTCACCCAGATCGAGGTTGAGCAAGCCCCGGTAGCGGCCGATGCCGTGCTGGCTGTGCACCACCGGGTCGCCCAGCTGCAGCTCGCTCAGGTCTTTGATCAGCGCTTCGACGTCGCTGACCTGCTCTTGCTTTTTGCGCCGCCGGGTGCCGGGCTGGCTGGCAAAGAGCTCGGTTTCGGTGACGAAGTCGATGCCGCTGGGGGCGCTGTCGTGCGGCACCCAGGCAAAGCCGCTGGCCAGGGCCGCCGTGGCCAGGCCGACGGGGGCCGGGCTGGCCTGGAAGTCGGCCAGGGATTCGAACAGCGGCGGGTTGAGGCCGCTGGCGCGCAAAAAGTCGAGCAAGGTGGCGCGGCGGCCCTCGCTCTCGGCCAGCAGCAGCGCGCGCCGGGGGCTGCGCGCCAGGTGCGCTTTCAGGCGCTCGAGCGGGTCGTCGGCGGCGCGCTGGGCGGCCAGGTCGGGCAGCGGCGCGAAGGCGCCCAATCCGCTCGGGCTGGTGCCGGCGGTGGGGCTGGCGGGGGCTGGCGCCGGGTGGGGGGCGGGCGAGCCGGCCGGTTCCTTGGGCGCGCGCAGCGCCACCTGGGGCAGCGCCTTGGCGGCGAGGTAGAAGCCTTCGGCATCCAGAAACAGGGTCTCGGGCGGCAGCGGCGGGCGCTCGGGGTCGCCTTGGGCCAGGCGGTGGCGTTCGGCGGTGTCCAGCGCAAAGCGCTGGAAGGACGGTTCGAGCTCGCCGTGCAGCACCAGCGTGGTGGCGCTGCCGAGGTAGTCGAACACGGTCGCGGTCTGGTCAAAGAACAGCGGCAGGTAGTACTCGATGCCGGCGCTGGCCACGCCCGCGCCCATGTCTTTGTACAGGCGGCTGCGGCTCGGGTCGCCTTCGAGCAGTTCGCGCCAGCGGGCGCGGAACTTGGCGCGGCCGCTTTCGTCGAGCGGAAACTCGCGCCCAGGCAGCAGCCGCACCTCGGGCACCGGGTACAGGCTGCGCTGGGTGTCGGGGTCGAAGGTGCGGATCGAGTCGATCTCGTCGTCGTACAGGTCGATGCGGTAGGGCACCGCAGAGCCCATGGGGTAGAGGTCGATCAGGCTGCCGCGCACCGCGTATTCGCCCGGGCCCACCACTTGGCTCACGTGCTGGTAGCCGGCGAGCGTGAGCTGGGCCTTGAGGCGGGCCGCATCGAGCCGTTGCTGCTGTTTGAACTCGAAGCTGTAGGCGGCCAGAAAGGCCGGCGGCGCCAGCCGGTAGAGCGCGGTGGTGGCGGGCACCAGCACCAGGTCGGCGCCCTGGGCGCGGTCGCGCTGCACGATGCGCCAGAGCGTGGCCAGGCGCTCCGAGATCAGGTCCTGGTGCGGCGAAAAGCTGTCGTAAGGCAGCGTTTCCCAGTCTGGGAACAGGGCGCAGCGCAGCGCGGGCGCGAAAAACGGGATTTCTTCCAGCAGGCGCTGGGCGTCGGCGGCGTCGGCGCAGACCACGGCGGTGAGCCGGCCGGTGCCGCGTTCGCGTTCGGCCAGTTGCGCCAGCCACAAGGCGTCGGCGCTGCTGGGGGGGCGGGGCAGGTGCAAGCGCTTGCCGGGGCTGAGTGGGGGCAGGGTCATCGGGGGGTCTGGCGGGGGGCAGTGGCGCAGCCGCTGATTCTAAAATGAGGCACCGTGACCGACCACCCCGCGCCCACCCTGCCCGCTTGCCCGCCGCCCGCCGAAGCCGGGGCCGGTGACGGCCCGCCGCGCTGCTACGCCCTGATCACCAGCGCCGGCAACGGCAGCCGGGCCGTGCGCGCGGATCAAGCCACCCCCAAGCAATACCAGTTGCTCGCTGGCCAGCGCGTGATCGACCACACGCTGGCGGCTTTTCTGGCGCTGCCGCACTGGGCCGGGGTGGCGGTGGTGGTGGCGCCCGGAGACACCGCCTACCAGGCGCCGGATGCGCGGGTGCGCGTCTGGCCCGTGGGTGGCGCGGTGCGCGCCCAGACCGTGCTCAACGGCTTGCAGCAACTGGCAGCCGCCGGGGCGTGCGACGCCGACTGGGTGCTGGTACACGACGCCGCGCGCTGCCTGATCGAGCCGGCGCAGATCGAGCGCCTGATTGCGGCCTGCTGGCCCGATCCGGTGGGCGGCCTGCTGGCGCTGCCGCTGCCCGATACGCTCAAGGCGGCCGCGCCAGCAGCCCCGGTTGCGCCATCGGCCGCCCCCGCGCCCTTGCCCCGCGTGGCGGCCACGCTGGAGCGCGCCGACAAGTGGCTGGCACAAACGCCGCAGATGTTCAGGCTGGGCGCTTTGCGCGCGGCGCTGGCGGCGCACCAAGGCAGCGGCTTTGCCGGCATCACCGACGAGGCCAGCGCCATCGAGCGCAGCGGCGCCCAGCCGCTGCTGGTGCCGGGCAGCGCGAGCAACTTCAAGATCACCTACCCGGCCGATTTCGCCTTGGCCGAGGCGCTGCTGGCGCAGCGGCAGGCGCAGCACCCAGCGCAGCGCAGCGCGTCGCCATGCGGCCCGGCCGCCCCATCCACGCCCCAGGCCCCCGCCGCCATGAACCCAGTCCACCCGGTGCCAACCCCCGCCCCCACCCCCCCCTTGGGCCTGCGCATCGGCGAAGGCTGGGACATCCACGCGCTGGTGCCGGGGCGGCCGCTGATCTTGGGCGGCATCCACATTCCGCACCCCAGTGGCCTGCTCGGGCATTCCGATGCCGATGCGCTGCTGCACGCCATCACCGACGCGCTGCTGGGTGCGGCGGCGCTGGGCGACATCGGCACCCTGTACCCCGACACCGACGCGCGCTTTGCCGGCGCCGATTCGGCCCAGTTGCTGGCGCAGGCGATGCAGCGCGTGACGGCGCAGGGCTATCTGCTGCTCAACCTCGACACCACCGTGATCGCCCAGGCCCCCAAGCTGGCCCCCTACAAGGCGGCGATGCAGGCGCGCATCGAGGCCGTGCTGGGGCTGCAACCGGGCCAAGTCAATGTCAAGGCCAAGACCGCCGAAAAAATGGGGCCGGTCGGGCAGGGCTTGGCGATCGAATGCCGGGCCGTGGCGCTGTTGCAGCGCGTGGGTTGAGGCGCTGGCGGGCGCGTTCGTGCTCTGCACAGCGCCGCAACCGCCCAGGGCCGCAGCCGCCCCTTGTCAAAGCGGCGCAACCCTGGGTGCAGCCGCCGCAGCCGCCGGCAAACGCAGCCGCGCCAGCAGGCCGCCGGCGACGCCGTTGCGCAGCTCGAGTGCGCCGCCCATGAGCTGCAGCGTCTTGTCGGCGATCGCCAGCCCCAGGCCGCTGCCGTTGGCGGCGGTGCGGGCGCTGTCGGCGCGAAAGAAGGGCTCGGTCAGGCGCGCCAGCAGTTGCGGCGGCACGCCCGGGCCTTGGTCGGCCAGTTGCAGCGTCACGGCGTGGTCTGGCCCCGCGGCCGCGCTGATCTGCAGCCGCAGCAGGCCGTCGGGGCTGCGGCCGTAGCGCGAGGCGTTTTGCAGCAGGTTGTCGAGCACGCGGCGCAGCTCCACCGGCTCGGCCAGCACCCGCAGGCCGGGGGGCAAATCGAGCGCCACCGCGCAGTCTGGCGCGCCCTGGTAGGGCAGCAAGGCGGTGGCGACCAGCTCGGCCAAGGCCACCGGCTGCAGCTGCGGCGTGTGCTCGACGCGGGCGTAATCTAGGAACTTGTCGATGATGGCGTTGGCCTGCTCGATGTCGGCGGCCATCAGCTGCCGGGTGGCGTCGTCGGGCACGCTGAGCTCGATTTCCAGCCGCAGCCGCGCCAGCGGCGTGCGCAGATCGTGCGAAATGCCGGCCAGCATCAGCGTGCGGTCGGCCTCGGCCTTGGCCAGTTGCTCGGCCATGCGGTTGAAGCCGATGTTGACGGCGCGAATCTCGTGCGTGGCCTCGGTTTCATCCAGCCGCGGCCCCGTGAAGTCGCCCGCGCGCACGCGCGCCGTGGCGGCGCTGAGCTGCAGCAGCGGCCGATTGATCAGGCGCGCAAACAGCGCCGCTCCAAGCAAGGACAAGGCCGCCGCAATGCCGAGCCAGACCAGCCACGTGGCGCCGCCGACTTGGCCCACCCGCGCCGGATCGGCCAGCAGCCAGAAATTGTCGCCCCCGATTTCAAAGCCGATCCACAGGCCGTCAAAGCCGTTGACTTGGCGCGCCACCAGCGTCTGCGGCCCGAGCATGTGGGCCAATTCGGCGCTGATGCGCCGGCTCAGGCGGTCTTGGTCGTAGGGCAGGTGGGTGTCGGCGCGCTCGCGCACCGCGATGCGCAGGTTTTCCTGCTGCAACAAGGTGGTGACGAGCGAGATGCGCGCGATCGGGTCGGCGTGCGCGAGCGCGGCGCGCGTCAGGTTGACGAGCGAGGCCAGCTGCTGCGCACTTTGCACCGCGCGCGGCTCTTCCTCGAGCGTGCGCAGGGTTTGAAACCAGGCCAGCACCGAACCCAGCAACAAGACGCCGAGCAGCAAAAAAGTGCGGCCAAACAGGCTCAGGCCCACGCCACTGGGTGGGCGGCTGGCCTCGGGTGCGGGGGGCAGCGGATCAGCCGTGGCCATCGGGGATAAAAACATAGCCCACCCCCCAGACGGTTTGCAGGTAGCGCGGCGCGCCGGGGTCGGTTTCGATGAGTTTGCGCAGGCGCGAGACTTGCACATCGAGGCTGCGGTCAAAGGGCTCGAACTCGCGCCCGCGCGCCAGTTGCGCCAGCTTGTCGCGCGACAGCGGCTGGCGCGGATGCCGCACCAAGGCTTTGAGCATGGCGAATTCGCCGCTGGTCAGGCTGATGTCGGTGCCGTTTTTTTGCAGCGTGCGCTGCCCAAGGTCGAGCACGAAGGGGCCGAAGCGCACCACTTCGTGCGCGCTCGATGGGGCGCTGGGCACTTCCGGCGGGGGGCGACGGCGCAGCACGGCGTGAATGCGCGCCAGCAGTTCGCGCGGGTTGAAGGGCTTGCCCAGGTAATCGTCGGCCCCGATCTCCAGCCCGACGATGCGGTCCACGTCCTCGCCCTTGGCGGTGAGCATGATGATGGGCGTGCGTAGCCGGCCCGCGCGCAGGCGCCGGCAGATGCTCAAGCCGTCTTCGCCGGGCAGCATGAGGTCGAGCACGATCAGGTCGAAGGTCTCGCGTTGCAGCAGCCTGTCGAGCGCGCGCGCATCGGCCGCCAGCAAGACCTCGAAGCCCTGCTGGCTCAGGTAGCGGTTGAGCAGCTCGCGGATGCGGGCGTCGTCGTCCACCACCACGATGCGGTCGGCACGGGCGGGGGGCGGTTCTGGGGTGGCGTATTGCATGGCAGGCTTGGGTGCGTGAGCTTGGGCGGCAAAGGCAATTGTGACACCGGGCAGCCCAGGTTGGGTGCGTGATCGGCTTGGGGGATACGCGCCGTTACAGTTGTTGCGCTTGTGTGCTGCCTCGAGGGGGGCGGCCGTGAGCGCTTGGTGGCACACTGGGGGGTGTGCCGGGGCTGGCAGATGAGCCTGTGCTCGGTCTGCAGCCGGATTTCCAGGAGCCTATCGATGATTCTGAACGACGTTTCACAACCTCGCCGCCTCAAGCACGCCGTGGCGGTTGCGGCATTGGGGCTGAGCCTGGGCTTGGGTTTGCTGGGCGCGGGCACGGCCCTGGCGCAAGCCCAGCCCGGCCAAGCGGGCATGCAGCCGCTGCCCCACAACGTGGTGCAACTGAGCGCCACGGCGCGGCAGCAAGCGCGCCAAGACTGGCTCACCCTGACACTGGCCCAGCGCGTGCAGGGCACCGACCCGGTGGCCTTGCAGCGCCAGCTCAGCCGCAGCGTCGAGGCGGCGCTGCAACAGCTGCGGCCCCAGGTACGCAGCGGCGAATTCGAGCTCAGCTCGGGCGGCTTCACCTTGCAGCCGCGCCACAACGCCGAGGGCCAGATCGTGGGCTGGCTGGGTGCCGCCGAGGTGCTGGTGCAGGGGCGCGATCTGGCGGCGCTGGCGGCGGTGCCGGCACAGGTGCGTGGCCTGAGCGTGTCGCAGCTGCAGTTCACGCTCAGCCCGCAAGCGCGCCAGCAGCTCGAGGCCGGGGTGCGCAGCGCCGCCATCGAGCGCTTTCGCGCCAGTGCCCAGCTGGTGGCGCGCGACTTCGGTTTCAGCGGTTACACCTTGCGCGAAGTCGTCATCAGCGCGGCGGAGCCCGAGTGGGTCGGGCGTCCGCGCCTACTGATGGCGGCGCCGGCCCGCCTGGATACGGCCGAGGTGGCGCTGCCCGCCGAGCCCGGCTCGGAATGGGTGCACATCACGGTGTCCGGGGCGGTGCAGTTGCACTGAGCCGGCCTTGCGCTCGAGGCGCGGGCGCTGTCATCGTGGTGTCCCAAAACGCTGCCAGCATGGCGCTTGGGGCTTGGTCCGAGTGGGCCGCGCTCATCTTCAAATTTTTGCACCCTTCGCATGAAACGCACTTTCACATTGCTGGCGCTGGCAAGCGTCGGCCTTTTCTCGGCTTTTTTCGCAGCTCTCACATGGGCGCCATGGGTTGTGGCGGCGCCGCTTGTTCCAGGCCAGCCGACCGTGACCGTGCGCGTGCTCAGCATCAGCGACTTTCACGGCGCTCTCATCGGGCCGACCGGCAGCATCGATGGCCGCCCAGTGGGGGGCGCAGAGCTTGTGGCCGGGCATGTGCAGCAGTTGCGTGCCGCGAACCCGAACACGATCTTCATCTCGACCGGCGACTTGGTCGGGGCCTCGCAACTGGTGTCGTCGCTGTTCCACGACGAGCCAACCGTGGAGGTGATGAACGCCATTGGGCTGGACATCAACGCCATTGGCAACCACGAGCTCAACCGCGGCCAGCACGAGGCCATGCGCCTGCAGCGCGGCGGCTGCCACCCGGTGCGCGGCTGCACCGAGGGCCGGCCCTTCACCGGCGCGCGCTACACCAGCCTGGCCGCCAACATGATCCAAAGCGCCACCGGCCAGCCCTTCTTCCCGGCCCAGCGCGTGTTCGAGTTTCAGGGCCAGCGTGTGGGCGTGATCGGCACCATCCTCGAAACCACGCCCAGCGCGGTGTCGGCGGCGGGCATTGCCGGGCTTGAGTTTCGCAACGAAGCCGCCAGCACCAACGCCCTGGTGCCCGAGCTGCGGCGCCAAGGGGTGCGCACCCTGATTGCCGCCATCCACGCTGGCGGGCGCGAAACCCCGCCCACCCCGGCCTTCAACGACTGCAACAACCTGCAGGGGCGCATCGTGGAGCTGGTGTCGCGCCTGGACGACGAGATCGATCTGGTCCTGACCGCCGACACCCACGTGCCCTACATCTGCCACCTGCCCAATGCCGCTGGGCGCCGCGTGCCGGTGACCAACGCCGGCTTCAACGGCCGCTTCGTCACCGTGGCCGACCTGACGTTGGACGCGCGCACCGGGGCCATGCTGCAGACCTCGGTTTTCAAGGTGCCCACGCACCACGACGCTGCGCCCGCCCACGCCGGCGTGCGCGCGATCGTGGAGCGCTACGCGGCCTTGTCGGCCCCGTTGCGCGACCGGGTCATCGGCCAGCACAGCGCCGACCTCACGCGCAGCGCCAGCGCAGCGGGCGAGTCGTTCCTGGGCAACCTGATCGCCGACGCGCAGTACCATGCCACCCGCGCCCCCGAGCACGGCGCCGCCGTGGCGGCGTTCATGAACCCGGGCGGTATCCGCGCCGACCTGGCCCACGCCGCCAGCGGCAACGAGGGGGCAGGGCGCATCACCTTTGGCGAGATGTTCACGGTGCAGCCCTTCTCCAACGACCTGGTGACCCTGACCCTGACCGGACGCCAGATCGAAATTCTGCTCGAGCAGCAGTTCACCGGCTGCACGGCGGCGCTGGCCCCCGCCGACTTCGACTTGCCCGCGGGCTTTGCCGGCCAACCCATGAACCGCGTCCTGCAAGTCTCGCAGGGCGTGAGCTACACCTGGCGCGCCAGCGGCGCGGCCTGCGACCGGGTGGACCCGGCAAGCATCCGCATTGGCGGCCAGCCAGTCAGCCCAGAGGCGCGTTTTCGCGTCACGGTAAACAGCTTTTTGGCCGACGGCGGCGACCACTTCACCATTCTGCGCCGGGGTACCGAGCGCGTGGTCGGGGCGGTGGACCTGGCGGCGACCGAGGCGCATTTGCAGCGCGTAGGCCTGATCGACCCGGCCACCTACCCGCGCGCCCAGGGTCGCATCCTGCACCAGCCCTGAGCAAGGGTAGAGCGGCCGGGTAGCGCTGACGGGCTTACTGCGCCGCCCAGCCGCCGTCCATGTTCCAGGCCGCACCGCGCACGTTGTCGGCGGCGCTGGAGCAGAAAAACACCGCCAGCGCGCCCAGCTCTGCGGGCGTGGTGAACTGCAGCGAAGGCTCCTTCTCGCACAGCAGGTGTTTGGTCGCTTCCTCGTTGCTCAGGCCCAGCGCGGCGGCGCGCTCATCCACTTGCTTTTGCACCAGCGGCGTCAGCACCCAGCCGGGGCAGATGGCGTTGCAGGTCACGCCCGTGGTGGCGGTCTCGAGCGCCACCACCTTGGTCAGGCCCACCAGCCCGTGCTTGGCCGCCACATAGGCCGACTTATTGGCCGAGGCCACCAGCCCATGCACCGAAGCCACGTTGATGATGCGGCCCCAGTTGGCCGCCTTCATGGCCGGCAACGCCAGCCGGGTGGTGTGAAAGGCGCTGCTGAGGTTGATCGCCAGCACCGCGTCCCAGCGCTCGGGCGGGAAGTCTTCGGTCGCGGCCACGTGCTGGATGCCGGCGTTGTTGACCAGAATGTCGACGCGGCCAAACTCGGCTGCGGCGGCGCGCAGCATGGCCTCGATCTGCTGCGGCTGGCTCATGTCGGCCCCTTGGTAGCTCACCCGGGCCCCCGGTGCGGCCACCGCCGCCACTTCGGCGCAGGCCGCTTGCGCGTCGCCAAAGCCGTTGAGCACCAGGTGCGCGCCCTGTTGCGCCAGCGCCTTGGCGATCCCGAGGCCAATGCCACTGGTGGAACCCGTGACCAAAGCCGTCTTGTTTGCGAGCATGAACCGTCTCCATTTGATTTACGATAGGTGCCATTATCCAATGGCGCTGGGCGGTCGCCGGTGCCCTGCGCCGCTCGCCTGGGGAGACAAGGCTACGACATGGAACCTGTATTGCATCATCTGGCCGTACCCGGCCCGCTGGCCACGCACGGCGAACCGCGCCGCATCGCCTGGTGGGAGTGGGGCAGCGAGGCTGCGGCAGCCAAAGGCCCGGCGCAGGTGGTGCTGTGCGTGCATGGCCTGACGCGCCAGGGGCGCGACTTCGACGTGCTGGCGCAAGCGTTGCTGGCGCAGGCGCAGCGGCCGCTGCGCGTGCTGTGCGTCGACGTGGCCGGGCGCGGCCACAGCGACTGGCTGGCCGACCCGGCCGCCTATGGCGTGCCCACCTACGCCGCCGATCTGGCGCTGCTGCTGGCGCACCTGCGCGCCAGCCACGCCGCAGCCACCGGCAGTGCCGAGCCCGCCGAGCTGGCCATCGACTGGGTGGGCACCAGCATGGGCGGCCTGATCGGCATGGCGCTGGCGGCCCAGCCTGGGTTGGGCTTGCGCCGGCTGGTGCTCAACGACGTCGGGCCGGTGATCGAGGCCGCCGCGCTGCGCCGCATCGCCACCTATGTGGGCACGCAAGCGGTCTATGCCAGCGAGCAAGACGCGGTGCAGGCGCTGGCGCAGCTGCATCGGGGCTTTGGCCCGCACAGCCCCGAGCAGTGGCTGGCCCTGTCGCGCCCGATGCTGCGGCCGGTGCAAGGCGGCTGGGCGCTGCACTACGACCCGGCGATCGCGCAACCGCTGCGTGCCTTGGTGGCGGCGGGTGAGTTCGTGGGCGGCGCTCCAGACCCCAGCGCGGGCGCCGCCATCCACGCCGGCGAGGCGCTGCTGTGGCAGATGTACGAGGCCATCACGGCCCCGGTGCTGCTGTTGCGTGGCGCCGATTCCGACCTGCTCAGCCATGCCACGGCGCTGGCCATGACGCAGCGCGGCCCGCGCGCGCGCCTGCTCGAGTTTGCGGGCGTGGGCCACGCGCCCACGCTGGTGGCCCCCGAACAGGTGGCGCCGGTGTGCGAATTTCTGTTGGCGCCATGAGATCGGCTCCTCCCGCGCCCGATCCGCCTGTCGCCACCGCCGCCCCCGCCGACGACGCTGCGGCGGCGCAGTGGCAGGCCCGCGCCGCCGACGAGCAGGCCGCCGTGCTGCGCGCGCGTGCCTTTGCCGAGCCGCTGCTGGCCAGCGAAACCCTCGACAGCGGCGAGAACACGCTGGCCCATGCCGACGGCGTGGCTGCGGTGCTCGACCTCATCGGCGGCGGGGCCGAGCTCAAGGTCTGCACCTACTTGGTCTATGCCTGTGAGCACCTGAACCGCCCGCGCGAGCTCATCACCAAAGCCTTCGGCAGCGATCTGGCGGCGGTGGCGCTGGAAACCACCAAGCTGGTGCAGTTGCAGCGCCAGACGCGAATCAAGGCGGCGCAGGTGCGGCTGGAACGCGCCAGCGCGGCCGACCCCGGCAGCGCCCAGCGTGCCGTCCCCAGCGAGCTCGAAGCCAGCCAGCACGAAAACATCCGCAAAATGCTGCTGGCGTTTTCGCGCGATCTGCGCGTGGTGCTGCTGCGCCTGGCCTCGCGCCTGCAAACGCTGCGCTACATCGCCGCCGCCAAAATCTCCCCCGACCCCGCCCTGGCCAGCGAATCGCTGCACGTGTTTGCGCCCTTGGCCAACCGCTTGGGCATCTGGCCGATCAAGTGGGAGATCGAAGACCTGGCCTTTCGCTTTCTCGAGCCACAGACCTACAAAGAGATCGCGCGCCGGATCGACGAAAAACGGATCGAGCGCGAGAGCCACGTCGAACAGGTGCGCCAGCACCTGCAACGGGCGCTGCGCGCCCAGGGCATCGACGCCGAGGTGCAGGGGCGGCCCAAGCACATCTACAGCATCGTCAAGAAAATGCACGGCAAGGCGCTCGATTTCGAGCAGGTGTTCGACCTGCGCGCGCTGCGCGTGGTGGTGCCGCAGATCGAGGACTGCTACCGCGTGCTGGCCTACGCGCACGCCCACTACAGCCCGTTGCCCGAGGAGTTTGACGACTACATCGGCAAGCCCAAGCCCAACGGCTACCAGTCGCTGCACACCGTGATCCGCGACGCGCAAGGCCGCGCCTTCGAGTTGCAGATTCGCACGCAAGCCATGCACGACCACGCCGAGCACGGGGTGGCGGCGCACTGGGCCTACAAAGAGGCCGGCAGCAAAGGCTACGCGGGCGTGCACGCCGATTCCGACTACGACGCCAAGATCGCCGTGCTGCGCCAGCTGCTGGCCTGGCAGAGCGACGTCGAGAGCGAGCGCCGCAAGCAAGCCACGCAGCCGCTGTTTGACGACGCCATCTACGTGCTCACGCCGCACGCGGCCATCGTCGAGCTGCCCAAGGGGGCCACGGCGCTCGATTTTGCCTACACCGTGCACACCGATCTGGGGCACCGCTGCCGTGGCGCGCGCGTCGATGGCGCCATGCTCGCCCTCAACACACCGCTGCAAACGGGTCAGACGGTGGAGATCATCGTCAGCAAAGACGGTGGCCCTTCACGCGACTGGCTCAACCCAGAGCAGGGCTACCTGGTGAGCCACCGCGCCAAAAGCAAGGTGCGGGCCTGGTTCAATGCCCAAGCGGTGCACAGCACCATCCAACGCGGCCGCGAGCTGCTCGACAAGTGGTTGCAGCGCGAGGGCAAGACCGCGCTCAACCTCGACGAACTGGCCAACCGCATCGGCTACGACCACGCCGCCGGCCTGTGCGAGGCGCTGGGCAAAGAGGAAATCACGCTGCGCACGGTCGAGCAGCTGCTCAACCCCGCCCCGGCGCTGCAAGCCCCGGACGAGGTGCAACTGCGCAAGGCACGCCACAGCCCGGCCCGCGCCCCGCAGGGCAGCGTGTTGGTGGTGGGGTTGGACTCGGTGCTGACGCAGCTGGCGCGCTGCTGCAAACCGGCGCCGCCCGACGACATCCGGGGCTACATCACGCGCGGCAAGGGCGTGGGCGTGCACCGGGCCGACTGCCCCGACTACGCCACGCTGGCGCAGCGCCACCCGGGCCGGGTGATCGAAGTGCAGTGGAATGGTGTCGCCGCCAAAGGCGATGTCGCCACCCACTACGCTGTCGACGTGGCGATCGAGGCGCAAGACCGCCAAGGCCTGCTGCGCGACATTTCTGACGCCTTTGCCAGCCAGAAAATCAACGTCATCGGCGTGCAGACGCAAAGCGTGAAAGGGGTGGCCTGGATGACCTTCACGATCGAGGTCAGCGACGCCAGCCGGGTGCAGCGCGTCATGGCGGCGCTGCAAGACGTGGCCGGGGTGCGCAGCGTGCGCCGGCGCTAGAAAGCTGTGCTAGAATCGCAGGCTTGCAACCGACCTCAGGCGCGTAGCTCAGCTGGTTAGAGCACCACCTTGACATGGTGGGGGTCGTTGGTTCGAGTCCAATCGCGCCTACCAACCGTGGTATTTCAAGCACCCCAGCAGCCTTGGGCTCCTGGGGTTTTTGTGGTGCGCCCAGCATGGGCGCCCACCTGCGGGTGCAAGTTTTCCCTGCCCCATCCAAGCGGCCTTCCAGTGTCTATCTCCCCGACCTGGGCTCGAACCCAGGACCTACGGATTGACGCCGCAGCCGGTTCAGTCGCGCCGCCCCATGCCTTTGCGGTCCAGCACGGCGCGCTGTTGCGGCGTCAGGGTCTGGTACAGGTTGAGCAGGGCTTGCTGCACCTGTTGCTGGCCTTGCGTGCGCGCTGCAGCCAGGCGCTGGCCTTGTTCGATGCGCTCGGGCAGGGTGGCGGCGGGTGCGCCAAGCTGCTGACGCGCTTGCTGCATGGCCTGGGTTTGCGCTTGCGCGGCGCTGGCAAAGGCGCTCCAGGCCGCTTCTTGCGCCGGTTGGAGCTGCAATTCGGTGCGCATGCGGTTGAGCTTGCGCTCGACGCGCGCCTGCGGGTTGCGTTTGCCGGCCATGGGGCCTGCGCCGTGTTCCCAACCCAGGGCGTGGCCCCAGGGCGACAGGCCGCCGTGGCTTTCGCCGCCCCAGTGCGGGCCAGCGTGCAGCGCGGGGGCGGCCAGCAGCGCCGCTCCCAGGGTGGCGGCCAGCAGCAGGCCGCGGGCGCTTTGGGTGGAGGTGAGGATGGGTTTCATGGGCTTTACTCCGGTAGCTGGTGACGCCAAATGGCAGGGCGATCTTCGCCCGGCGCTGGGCGGCGCGTGTTGCGCCAGTGTGGGCAAAAGGTAAACCGGGCTTGCAGGCCTGGGCTTTGCAATCTTGCGTTACAAATAAGCCTGCGGCCAGGGCAGCGGCCAGGCCTTACCATGGCGCCATGTCTGCAAGCCCCGAACATGTGCTGATCGTCGACGACGACCGCGAAATCCGCAGCCTGCTGAGCCAGTACCTGGAACAGGCCGGCTACCGCGTCACGACCGTGGCCGATGGCCGCGCCATGCTGCAGGCGCTGGAGCACTTGCGCATCGACCTGGTGGTGCTGGACTTGATGCTGCCCGGCAGCGACGGCCTGACGCTGTGCCGCAACCTGCGCGCGCGCTCGCAGCGCCTGCCGATTCTGATCCTGACCGCGCGCGGCGACGCGGTGGACCGCATCCTGGGGCTGGAGATGGGGGCCGACGACTACCTGCCCAAGCCCTTCAACCCGCGCGAGCTGCTGGCGCGCATCAAGACCATTCTGCGTCGCTCCCAGGCCCTGCCGCCGAACCTGGAGCCGCAGCCGGTGCAAAGTTACACCTTTGGCCCGGGTTGGCGCCTGAGCACCGCGACCCTGGCCCTGACCGCCCCCGACGGGCAGATCGTGCCGCTGTCGGGGGCCGAGTTCCGGCTGCTGCGCGCTTTTCTGCAGCATCCGCAGCGCGTGCTCAGCCGCGACCAACTGCTGGAGTGGGTGAGCAAGCGCGAGGCGCTGGCCTACGACCGCAGCATCGACGTGCAAGTGGCGCGCTTGCGCAAGCGCCTGCGCGACGACGGCAGCGAACCAGCGCTGATCCGCACCCTGCGCGGCCAGGGCTATCTGCTCGCCTGCGAGGTGCAATGCGACACCTGAGCCTGTGGCCGCAGACGCTGTTCGGGCGCTTGCTGCTGCTGCTGGTGGCGGCCTTGCTGCTGTTGCAGTTGCTGGCGGTGGCGCTGTTCTTGAGCGAGCGCCAGGCGGCGCTGCGCGAGCACGTCGGGCGCCAGTTCGTGCAGCGCATCGCCTCGGTGCATCGGGCGCTGGACAACCAAACCGACGCTGGCGCGCGCCAGCGCCTGGCGCAGGACTTGAGCACGCCACGGCACCGGCTCGCCGTGCTGGCCACGGCACCGCTGCCCGAGGCGGGCCAGGGCGCGCCGTTCATGCGCCGCTTGCAAGCGGCGGTCGGGCCCGAGCGCGCCATCGTGGCGCGCCGCCTGCCCGGGCCGCGCGGATTCGACTTCGAGCTTTATCTGCAACTGCACGACGGTCACTGGCTGCAGGTGCAGGCCAATGCGCCCGAAGACCGCATCGCCTGGCCCGAGCGCCTGTTGCTGCACCTGGGCCTGTTGCTGGCGCTGGTGCTGGCGCTGACCTGGTTCATGGCGCGCATGACGGTGCGCCCGCTGAGCCGTCTGGCGCAAGCCGCAGCCGCCCTGGGGCAGGACTTGCGCCAGCCGCCCCTGCCCGAAAACGGCCCGAGCGAAGTGCGCAGCGCCGCGCGCGCCTTCAACGCCATGCAGCAGCGCATCCGCGCGCAGATCGAGGAGCGCGAGCGCTTTTTGGCCGCCGTGTCGCACGACTTGCACACCCCGGTCACCCGGCTGCGCTTGCGCGCCGAACTGCTGCGCGACGCCGATTTGCGCCAGCGCATGCTGCGCGACCTCGACGAGATGCAGGACATGCTCGGCGGCGCGCTCGACTTCCTGCACGGCCAGGCCAACCCCGAGCCGCGCGCCAGCATCGACATGGTGGCCCTGCTCGAAAGCCTGGTGGAAGACCTGCGCGAGCAGGGGGCCGAGCTGGAACTGAGCACACCGACGCAGCTGGCCTGCGTGGGCCAAGCGCAGGCGCTGCGCCGCGCCTTGGGCAACCTGATCGACAACGCGCTCAAGTACGGCCAGCGCGCCCAAGTGCGCCTGTTCGAGCGCGCCGACCGGTCGCTGTGCGTGCAGATCGACGACTTCGGCCCCGGTTTGCCCGCGGCCGAGCTGGAGCGCGTGTTCGAGCCCTTTTACCGCGTCGAAGGCTCGCGCAGCCGCGAAACCGGCGGCGTCGGCCTAGGGCTGGCGATCGTGCGCCAGATCGTGCGCCAGCACGGCGGCAGCGTCAGCTTGAGCAACCGCCACGGCGGCGGCCTGCGCGCCGAGTTGGTCTTGCCCGCAGGCGGCGCTGCACTGGCCGCATGAGCCCCGTCTGGATCGAGACCCAGATCTCGCGCGTGCTGCTGCACGGCGCGCGCGCGTACAAGGTCAAGAAGCCGCTGCGGCTGCTGCAGCGGGCCGGTGTCCTGCGCTGTGCAGCCCTGGCGCTGGCTGGGTCTGGGCACACTGGCGGCAGATGCAGGCGGCCTGCTGCTGCTGCGGCGCCACCTGCGCCAGCAGTTCAGCGCTGAAGCTGACGCCGGTGCACCAGCACGGGCCGTCAAAGCTGCCGCTGGCCGAGGCCGCGCATTCGTTGGCTTGGCCACACAGCGGGCACAGTGGGGCGTGCAGAGGAGCCGGTGGCGGGGCCTCTGGGGCGGGGTTTGGTGCCGGGTTTCGGGTTGTGGGCGACACGGTGTAGGCTGCGCGGGTTGGTGCATGGGGGGTCAGCCTGGGCGCCATGCCCAAGCCGAGGTTGTGCTCTACTGTAGCCGAGCCTGGGCGTGCCGCAAAGGCTGCTACCATGCCCACTTCTTCAGTTCATCCTACCTGCCTTGAGCCTGCAAGCGACCGAGTCTTCGGCCTCCGGAAACCCTCTCGAGCTCAGCCCGGCCGCGCCCCCAGCCGCTGGCCCATGCCTGCGCTTCCCCGACTCGCCCTTCGAGCTGTTCCAGCCCTTTGAGCCGGCGGGCGATCAGCCGGCGGCGATCGAGCAGCTGGTGCAGGGCGTGCGCGCCGGCGAGGTCTATCAGACCCTGCTGGGCGTGACCGGCTCGGGCAAGACCTACACCATGGCCCACGTGATCGCGCGGCTGGGGCGCCCGGCGATCGTCTTTGCGCCCAACAAAACGCTGGCGGCGCAGCTCTACAGCGAGTTTCGCGAGTTCTTTCCCCACAACGCGGTCGAGTACTTCGTCAGCTACTACGACTACTACCAGCCCGAGGCCTACGTGCCGCAGCGCGACCTGTTCATCGAAAAGGACAGCGCCATCAACGAGCACATCGAGCAGATGCGCCTGTCGTGCACCAAAAGCCTGCTCGAGCGCCGCGACGTGGTGATCGTGGCCAGCGTGTCGGCCATTTACGGCATCGGCCAGCCCGAGAGCTACCACCGCATGATCATGACGCTGCGCGTGGGTGACCGCCTGGGCCAGCGCGAGGCCATCGCGCAGCTGGTGCGCATGCAGTACGAGCGCAACGAGCAAGATTTTGCGCGCGGCCTGTTTCGGGTGCGCGGCGACACCATCGACGTCTTTCCGGCCGAGCACTCGGAGCTGGCGCTGCGCATCGAGCTGTTTGACGACGAAGTCGAATCGTTGCACCTGTTCGACCCGCTCACCGGGCGCATCCGCCAGCGCATCCCGCGTTTCACCGTCTATCCCAGCAGCCACTACGTGACGCCGCGCGAGCAGGTGCTCGACGCCGTGGAAGGCATCAAGCTCGAGCTGGCGCAGCGCCTGCAAGAGCTGCTGGCAGCGGGCAAGCTGGTCGAGGCGCAGCGGCTGGAGCAGCGCACGCGCTTCGACCTCGAGATGCTGGTCGAGGTCGGGCACTGCAAGGGCATCGAGAACTACTCGCGCCACCTCTCGGGCACGGCGCCGGGCGAGCCGCCCGCGACCCTGCTCGACTACCTGCCGCCGGATGCGCTCATGTTCCTCGACGAGAGCCACGTGATGATCGGCCAGCTCGGCGGCATGTACCACGGCGACCGCTCGCGCAAGCAGACGCTGGTGGAGTACGGCTTCAGGCTGCCCAGCGCGCTCGACAACCGGCCGCTCAAGTTTGACGAGTTCCAGGCCCGCATGCGCCAGTGCGTGTTCGTTTCGGCCACCCCGGCCGACTTTGAGCGCCAGCACGCCAGCAGCGTGGTCGAGCAGGTGGTGCGCCCCACCGGCCTGGTGGACCCCGTGCTCGAGGTGCGCCCAGCCACGCATCAGGTCGATGACGTGCTGCAGGAAATCCGCCTGCGCGTGCAGCGCAGCGAGCGCGTGCTGATCACCGTGCTGACCAAGCGCATGGCCGAGCAGCTCACCGAATACCTGGGCGAAAACGGCGTGCGCGTGCGCTACCTGCATTCCGACGTGGATACGGTGGAGCGGGTCGAGATCATCCGCGACCTGCGCCTGGGGGTGTTCGACGTGCTGGTGGGCATCAACCTGCTGCGCGAGGGGCTGGACATCCCGGAAGTGAGCCTGGTGGCGATACTCGACGCCGACAAGGAGGGCTTTCTGCGCTCCGAGCGCAGCCTGATCCAGACCATAGGGCGCGCCGCGCGCCACCTCCATGGCACGGCGATCCTGTATGCCGACCGCGTCACCGATTCGATGCGCCGCGCCCTCGATGAAACCGAGCGCCGCCGCCACAAGCAGCTGGCCTTCAACGCCGCGCACGGCATTACGCCGGCCGGGGTGGTCAAGCGCATCAAGGACTTGATCGACGGGGTGCAGAGCGACAAGGCGAGCGAGCAGGCGCAGCGCACCGAGCTGGCCCGGGTGCAACAGGTCGAAATCGAGGAGATGAGCGCCAAAGACCTGGCGCGCGAGCTCAAGCGACTGGAAAAGCTGATGCTCGAGCACGCGCGCAAGCTCGAATTCGAGCAAGCGGCGCAAGCGCGCGACCGGCTGGCGCAGCTCAAGGACCGGGTGCTGGGCGCGCACGGCCTGCAGTAGCGGCTCCCCTGTTTGGGGGAGGGGAGTGGTTCCAGCTTGGCCCACAATCGCGGCATGCCCAGCTGCACGCGCATCTACCTGATCGAAGACGACCGCACCGTGTTGCAGTTCGTGCAGCACGCCTTGGCGCTGCGGCCCGACTGGCGCCTGGTGGGGCATTCCGCGACCTACTCGCACGCCCGCGTCATGGCCCCCAACAGCTTGGCCGATGTCTATCTGGTCGATCTGGGCCTGCCCGATGGCCGCGGCGAAGACATGCTGCGCCTGCTCACGCTCACCAAGCCCGAGGCCGAGCTGCTGGTGTTCACCGTGTTTGGCGACGAATCGCGCCTCGTGCATGCCTTGCAATCGGGGGCCACCGGCTACGTGCTCAAGGGCTGCAACGACGCCGAACTGATCGAGGCGATCGAACAGATCTGCGCCGGCGGCGCCCCCATTTCGCCGCTGCTGGCACGCCTGTTGCTCAAGCAGTTGCGCAACCACGCCCCGGCGCAGGCGGCCGACAGCGACACCGCAGACCCGGCGCTGTCGGAGCGCGAAACCGCGGTGCTCAAGCTGGTGGCGCAAGGCTACGTGAACAAGGAGATCGCCAGCCGGCTCGGCATCGGCACCGCCACCGTGAGCACGCACATCAAGAACCTGTACCGCAAGCTGGCGGTGCACACCCGCGTGCAGGTGGTGCGTGCGGCACAGGACCGGGGCCTGTTGTGAGGGCTGGTTTGCCTCCTGCGCCACCACCACCCCCAGGGCAGAGCGCCAGGCGGGTGCCGCATTACCTCTGGGTCGGGCTGCTGCTGCTGGGTCTGTTGTGGGCGCTGCACAGCGTGTCGCGACCCGCGGGGCTCGAAGGCGCCGTGACCCTGCGCGAGGCGCAAGCGAGCCTGCCGCAGCACCCGCAGGAGCCGCCGCAGCGGGTGAGCCTGCCCCACATTCTGGACGATCAGCCCGCCGCTTGGTCGGGCTGGGTGGACTACCGGCTCGATTGGCCGGCAGCGCTGCACTACGACGACCCGGCCCAAACCCGGCTGGCGCTGCTGTTGCCGCGCGTCGGCACCCGCTTTCGGGTGCTGCTCAACGGCCACGAGATCTACCAGGTCGGCTGGTATGCCGCACCCGAGCGCAACATACTGAGCGCCTGGTTCCCCTATCTGGTGAACCTGCCCCCGCAGCTGCTGCAGCCACAACCGCAGCAAAACCGGATACACATCCAGGTGCAGGGCCAGTTGCTCGAGCGCAGCGGTTTGTGGCCGTTGCAGATCGGCTACTACGGCAGCCTGTTCGAGCGCCACCAGGTGCTCGAAGTCTGGCAGGTCAAGGGCACCTGGATGATGCTCATCAGCTCGCTGCTGATGGGCTTGCTCTCGCTGCACCTGTGGCGCACCTTGAATGAGCGCCTGTTTTTGCTCATGGCGCTGGCGGCGCTGGCGCATTCGGTGCGGTTGGTCCTGTCGGTTTCGCTCGAGCCGCCCTTGAGCTTTGGCTGGTACTTTTATCTGCACCGCCTGGCCTTCACCTGGTACGTGGGGTTTTTTCTGTTGTTCGTGGCCGAGTTGTTGGGGTTTCGTGATCGCCTGGTGCACGGGTTGGCCTGGTTTTTGATCGCCGTGGGTCCGTTCTGGCTGGCTTGGACGCTGCATGCGCAAGACTATGATCTGTATCGAATCTGGGCTGGCGCCATGGCTGTCTTCGGGGCGCTGTCGCTGCTCAGGCTGCTGCTGTTCAAAGCGCGCCAGCGCGACACACCGGACGGCGACCAGATTCTGGTGCTGGTGGTGGCGGCCTTCACCCTGGCTACGGGCGTGCGCGATTTTTTGGTGGTGCAGCTCAACTTCCCCGGCGACGCCGACCTGCGCTGGACTTCGCTGGGCAGCCTGGCCTTGCTCTTTACCCTCAGCTGGGTGCTGGCGCAGCGCGCCACCGCGTCCACGCGCGAGGTGCACCGGCTCAACCAGTCTTTGGCCGGGATTCTGGCCAGGCGCGAGGCCGAACTGCGCCGGGCCTTTGACCAGTTGCGCGCCTCCGAGCAGCAACGTGCCATCGAGGGCGAGCGCCGGCGCCTGATGCGCGACATGCACGACGGCCTGGGCAGCCAACTGGTGCAGACGCTCAACATGGTGCGCAGCCAGAAGGACACGCTGGACGCGGGTTCGGTCGAATCCATGATCCACCACGCGCTCGAAGAGCTGCGTCTGATGCTCGATTCGCTCGAACCCATGGAGGGCGATCTGGCCACCATTTTGGGCACCTTCAGGCAACGCGTCGAGCCGGCGCTGGTGGCCGCCGGGATCGAGCTCGACTGGCAGGTGCAAGACGTGCCGGCCTTGCCCAGCCTGGACGCGCAGGGCGTGATGCACCTGTTTCGCTGCATGCAGGAGATTTTTGCCAACGTCGTCAAGCACGCCCAGGCGCGACGCGTGTGCGTGCGCACGCGCAGCGACGCAGCCCACGTGTACCTGACGGTGACCGATGACGGCGTGGGCATGCAGCGCCCCCACACCAAGCCCCAGGCCCAAAGGGGTTTGGGCAATTTGCGCGCCCGCGCGGGCAAGCTCGGGGCCCAGGTGCGTTTTTTCGATGCCCGCCCAGGAACCGGGGTCGAATTTGCCTTTCCAATCCAACGCACCTTCACGCCGGAGGCAGGCGACACCGTGCCCTCGGTCGATTGAACAGCCCAAATCCCCTGCGCAACGCAAGACCAAGCAAAAAGCTCGGATATTGGGTATACTTCGGTTCAACGAACGGTTGTCGATGCGTGCTGGGCGCACCGGTTCTCACACCCCGCCAAGGGTGGCGAACACCGAGCCTGCAGGCCCGACCGCCGGCCACGAGAGGGTGTACTCAATCAAAAAACGCCAAGGAAAGCACCATGCGCCTCACCACCAAAGGGCGGTTCGCCGTCACCGCCATGATCGACTTGGCCTTGCGTCAGGCTGGCGGCCCCGTCACGCTGGCGGCCATCAGCCAGCGCCAGCAGATTTCGCTTTCGTACCTGGAGCAGTTGTTTGGCAAGCTGCGCCGGCACGATCTGGTCGAATCCACCCGCGGCCCTGGCGGCGGTTACATGCTCGGACGCAAGGCCAGCGACATCACGGTGGCCGACATCATCGTCTCGGTCGATGAACCGATCGACGCCACCCAATGCGCCGGCAAGGAAAACTGCCACGGCGAGGGCGAGCGCTGCATGACGCACGAGCTGTGGACGGCGCTGAATGCGAAAATGGTGGACTTTCTGGATTCGGTTACCTTGCAAAAATTGGTCGATGACCAGCTCGCCAAGGGCGTGGTGATCGAGGCCACGCCCTCGGTCAAGCGCGCCATTTCGAGCGCGCCGGTGCTCAAGCCCATCCGCGTCAACGCACCCAACTCGGTTTTTGCACTGGGTACGGCAGCAGGAAAATGAACATGACCCCGCACTTCCCCATCTACCTCGACTACAGCGCCACCAACCCTTGCGACCCGCGGGTCGTGGACCTGATGGTGCCGTGGCTTTACGAGCACTTTGGCAACCCGGCCTCGCGCAGCCACGCCTGGGGCTGGGAGGCCGAGCGCGCAGTGGAGCAGGCGCGCGAGCAAGTCGCTGCCCTGATCGGTGCCGACCCGCGTGAAATCGTCTGGACCAGCGGCGCCACCGAATCCAACAACCTCGCGCTCAAGGGCGCGGCCCATTTTTACCGCGACAAGGGTCGGCACCTGGTGACCGTCAAGACCGAGCACAAGGCCGTGCTCGACACCTGCCGCCAGCTCGAGCGCGAGGGCTTTGAAGTCAGCTACCTCGACGTGCAGCCCGACGGCCTGCTCGACCTCGATGCCTTCGCCGCCGCCCTGCGCCCCGACACCGTGCTGGCCTCGGTGATGTACGTCAACAACGAGATCGGCGTGGTGCAAGACATTGCCGCCATCGGCGCCCTGTGCCGCGAGCGCGGCGTGCTGCTGCACGTGGACGCGGCGCAGGCCACCGGCCGCATCGAGGTCAACCTGCAGCAGCTGCCGGTCGATCTGATGAGCCTGACGGCGCACAAGACCTATGGCCCCAAAGGCGTGGGCGCGCTCTACGTGCGGCGCAAACCGCGCGTGCGGCTGGAAGCGCAGATGCACGGCGGCGGGCACGAGCGCGGCATGCGCTCGGGCACCTTGCCCACGCACCAGATCGTCGGCATGGGCGCGGCCTATGCCTTGGCGCAAGCCGAAATGGCGACCGAGCTGCCGCGCATCCGCGCCTTGCACCAGCGCCTGCTCGCTGGCCTGTCGGGCATCGAACAGGTCTTCCTCAACGGCCACCCGACCCAGCGCGTGCCGCACAATCTGAACATGAGCTTCAATTACGTCGAGGGCGAATCGCTGATCATGGGCGTCAAGGGGCTGGCGGTGTCCAGCGGCTCGGCCTGCACCTCGGCCAGCCTCGAGCCCAGCTACGTGCTGCGCGCCCTCGGCCGCTCCGACGAACTGGCCCACAGCAGCCTGCGCATGACCATCGGGCGCTGGACCACCGAGGCCGAGATCGACTACGCCGTGCAGAGCATCCGCGACAACGTGGCCAAGCTGCGCGAGCTCTCGCCGCTGTGGGAGATGTACCAGGACGGCGTCGATCTGTCCACCATCCAGTGGGCCGCGCACTGACGGCATCCGGCGGCAAATCGTCTCATCTGACAGGAGTACACCATGGCATACAGCGACAAGGTCATCGACCACTACGAACACCCGCGCAACGTCGGCGGTTTTGACAAGGGCGACGACACGGTCGGCACCGGCATGGTCGGGGCGCCGGCCTGCGGCGACGTGATGAAGCTGCAGATCAAGGTCAACCCGGCCACCGGCCTGATCGAGGACGCGCGCTTCAAGACCTACGGCTGCGGCTCGGCCATCGCCTCGAGCTCGCTCATCACCGAATGGGTCAAGGGCAAATCGCTCGAGCAGGCGACGCAGATCAAGAACAGCCAGATCGCCGAAGAACTGGCGCTGCCGCCGGTGAAAATCCACTGCTCCATCCTGGCCGAAGACGCCATCAAGGCCGCAGTCGAAGATTACCGGCAAAAGCACGCCGCTGCAGCCCCGGCTGCTGCGGCGGCCCAGCCAGCGTCCCTGGCCCACTGACACCACCATTTTTTAGGGTTTGAGTCCATGTCCGTCACGGTAACCGAAGCCGCTGCCAAACACGTGCGCAAATACCTGGCCCGGCGCGGCAAGGGGGTGGGGGTGCGGCTGGGCGTCAAGACCACCGGTTGCTCGGGCTTGGCCTACAAGCTTGAGTACGCCGATGCGCCGGCCCCCGACGACGTGGTGTTCGAGAGCGCCGGCGTGCAGGTGCTGATCGACCCCAAAAGCCTGCCCTACCTCGACGGCACCGTGCTCGATTTCGTGCGCGAGGGCCTCAACGAGGGCTTCAGGTTCAGCAACCCCAACGAACGCGACCGCTGCGGCTGTGGTGAATCGTTCCGGGTCTGAGGTGCAGGCGGGCGCGCTGCCCGGGGCCGGGGCGGTGCCGGCCGATGCCGACGCAGCCTCGGGTGCGGTGGCGCTGGGCGACGAGATCAACCTGCGCGCCGACGACTACACCCTGTTTGCCTTGCAGCCCGGTTTTGCACTCGACCGCGCCGCGCTCGAGCAGCGCTGGAAGCAGTTGCAGCGCCTCGCCCACCCAGACCGCCACGCCACCCAAGGCACGGCAGCGCAGCGGCTGGCGTTGCAGTGGTCGGTGCGCATCAACGAAGCCTACCAGCGCCTCAAAGACCCGCTCAGGCGCGGCGCCTACTGGTGCGAGCTGCAGGGGCAGAGCGTGGGGGCGCACGACAACACCGCCATGCCGACCGATTTTTTGCTGCAGCAGATGCAATGGCGCGAGGCCATGGCCGAAGCCCGCAGCGCCGCCGATCTGGGCCCGCTGCAAGCTGAACTCGAGGCCGAGCGGGCGCAGCGGCTGGCGGCCCTGCAGGCCGCCATCGACGTGCAGCGCGACCCCCGCGCCGCCGCGCAGCAGGTGCGCGCGCTGCTGTTCCTCGAGCGCTTCGAGCAACAATTGCACGAGCGCCTAGACCGTTACTGATCCCCATTCATGGCTTTGTTGCAAATCTCCGAGCCCGGTCAAGCGCCGGACCCGCACCAGCGGCGCATCGCCGTCGGCATCGACCTGGGCACCACCCACTCGCTGGTGGCGGCGCTGCGCCACGGCCAAAGCGTCTGCCTGCCCGATGCCCAGGGCCGGGTGCTGCTGCCCAGCGTGCTGCGCTACCTGCCCGCCGCTGCACCCAACCAAAGCCCGGGCCGCCAGATCGGCTGGGAGGCGCTGCAGGCGCAAACGCAAGATCCGGCCAACACCATCAGCTCGGTCAAGCGGCTGATGGGCCGCACCCGCGCCGACCTGCAAGCCAGCGGCGTGCTCGAGCGCCTGCCCTATACCGTGGTGGATGGCGTGGGCATGGCGGCGGTGCGCACCGTGGCCGGCGACAAGAGCCCGGTGGAGGTGAGCGCCGAGATTTTGGCCGCCTTGCGCCAGCGCGCCGAAGACAGTTTCGACGCCGATCTGTACGGCGCCGTGATCACCGTGCCGGCCTATTTTGACGACGCCCAGCGCCAGGCCACCAAAGACGCGGCGCAACTGGCCGGGCTCCAGGTGCTGCGCCTGCTCAACGAACCCACCGCTGCGGCGCTGGCCTACGGACTCGACCAGGCGGCCGAAGGGCTGTACGCGGTGTTCGACCTGGGCGGCGGCACCTTCGATGTGTCGCTGTTGCGCCTCAGCCGCGGCGTGTTCGAGGTGCTGGCCACCGGCGGCGACTCGGCCCTGGGCGGCGACGACTACGACCGCGCCTTTGCCGACGCCTTGCTGCAGCGCTGCGGCCACCGCGGCCACGCCAGCGACCTGCCGCTGGCCGAGCGCGCGGCGCTGCTGGCCGAGGCGCGGCGCCTCAAAGAGGCGCTGTGCAACCTGGGCGATGCGGCACAGACCTTGCCTTTTGCCGCCACCCTGCACGGGCAGGCGCTGCAGTGCCCGGTGAGCCGCGCCGAGTTCGATGCCGCCACCGCCGCGCTCACCGAGCGCACCGTGGCCGCGCTGCGGCGCGTGCTGCGTGACGCGCGCGTCACGCCCGAGCAGGTGCAAGGGGTGGTGCTGGTGGGAGGGGCCACGCGCATGCCGGCGCTGCGCCAGGCGGTGGCCACGTACTTCGGCCGCGCCCCACTCACCGACCTCGATCCCGACGAGGTGGTGGCCCTGGGTGCGGCGCTGCAAGCGCAGCAACTGGCCGGCAACCCAGACAGCGGCGAGGGCTGGTTGCTGCTCGACGTGACGCCGCTCTCGCTCGGCCTCGAGACCATGGGTGGACTGGTCGAGCGCATCGTGCCGCGCAACACGCCGCTGCCGGCGGCGCTGGCGCAGGACTTCACCACCTACCAAGACGGCCAGACCGCGCTGGCCTTGCATGTGTTGCAAGGCGAGCGCGACCTGGTGCCGGACTGCCGCAGCCTGGCGCGATTCGAGCTGCGCGGCATCCCGCCCATGGTGGCCGGGGCGGCGCGCATCCGCGTCACCTTCCACCTCGACGCCGACGGGCTGCTGAGCGTGAGCGCGCGCGAGCAAAGCAGCGGCGTCGAGGCGCACATCGAGGTCAAGCCCTCGTATGGTTTGAGCGACGAACAGATTGCCACCATGCTGCAGGAAGGCAACGCCAGCGCCGCGCAAGACATGCGCGCGCGCGCCCTGCGTCAGGCGCAGGTGGAGGCCGATCGCATGGCCGCCGCCACCCGCAGCGCACTGGCCGCCGACGGCGAGCTGCTGCAGCCCGAGGAGCGCGCCGCCATCGAGGCCTTGCTGCAGACGCTGGCGCAAACCCGGCTGCTGGACGATGCCGCGGCGATCGACGCCGCCACCGAGGCACTGGCCCAGGGCTGCGAAGAATTTGCTGCCCGGCGCATGAACCGCAGCATCGCCACCGCTCTGGCCGGGCAAAATATCGACCAGTTCTGAACTTCGACCCGTTTCAAGGCCACCCTGCTCGCCATGCCGACCCTTACCGTTTTGCCACACCCCGAACTCTGCCCCGAAGGGCGCCGGATCGAGGGCCTGAGCGGCAGCACCCTGTGCGAAGCCTTGCTCGACCACGGCGTGGCCATCGAGCACGCCTGCGACATGAGCTGCGCCTGCACCACCTGCCACGTGATCGTGCGCCAGGGCTTTGCCACCCTCGAGCCCGCCAGCGAAGAAGAAGAAGACCTGCTCGATAAAGCCTGGGGGCTGCAACCGCAGTCGCGTCTGAGCTGCCAGGTGCGGCTCGGGCGTCAGGACTTGACGGTGGAAATCCCGCGCTACACCATCAACCACGCGCGCGAAAACCACTGAACCCGCCATGCGCCAAATCGTCCTCGACACCGAGACCACCGGGCTGTCGCCGGCCAACGGCGACCGCATCATCGAAATCGGCTGCATCGAGTTGCTGGGGCGCAAGCCCAGCGGCAACAACCGCCACTACTACCTCAACCCCGAGTGCGAGATCCACGCCGAGGCGCAGCGCGTGCACGGCCTGACGCTCGACTTCCTGGCCGACAAGCCCAAGTTTGCCGAGGTCGCCGCCGAGCTGCTCGACTACCTCGCCGGGGCCGAGCTGATCATCCACAACGCCCCCTTCGACCTCGGTTTTCTCGACGCCGAATGGCAGCGCCTGGGCCACGGCCCCACGCGCCAGCTGGCCGGCGGCGTGATCGACACCCTGCTCATGGCCAAGGAGATCTATCCCGGCAAGCGCAACGGGCTCGATGCCCTGTGCGAGCGGCTCGGCGTCGACAACTCGGGCCGCAAACTGCACGGCGCGCTGCTCGACGCCGAGCTGCTGGCCGAGGTCTACATCTGCCTCACGCGCGGTCAGGATTCGCTGCTGATGGAGCTCGACCTGGGCGCAGCGGCTGCGGGCATGAATGGTGGCCCGAACGGCAGCGCGCACGGCAACCCGAGCGCTCAACCGAACGGCGGCGGCCACGCGGCAGGCGCAGTTGCACCCAGCGCGCAGGCCGACGCCGCAGCGGCCCACGATTGGGCGGCGCATCTGGAGCTGCCGTTGCTGCGCGCCAACGCGCTCGAACTGCAAGCCCACGAGGCCTTGCTGCTCGAGCTGGACCGGGCCAGCAAAGGCAAAACCGTGTGGCGCCGCAGCCTGGCGCCGCAGGCCGCGTAGCGCCAGGGCGGGGACGTGCCCTCGATTCCTCAGAGGTCCAACTCCGAGTGCGAGCCAAGCCGCGCCAACAGGAGCAGGTCGGGATTCGCCTCGGTGCCGTCGCCGTCGATGAGGCGGTAAATCAGCACCAGGTCAGGCCGCACATGGCAATCCCGGTAGTGCTTCCAGTCGCCAGTCAGCGCATGGTCGCGGTGCTTTGCTGCAAGCGGCTCATCGTTCGCCAAAGACGCGATGATCTGCTTCAGATCGGTGTCCAGCACTGCGCGGTGCGGCCCCTTGCCTTCGCGTTTGAAGTCCCGCTTGAACGCAGTTGTCCGCTCAATCTTGCGCATGAAGATCGGCGAACAAGTCATCGACCGAATCAAACCGCTTGAGCCCACCGCGCTCAATCTCGGCGAAGGCCGCCAGCGTTTCGGCGTTGGGCTGGAACAGGCCGGGCGGGATGGCCTTGTCGCGCGCAATGCGGGTCATGAGCACGCGCACCACATCGCTCACCGTCAGGCCGGCGGCCTCGATGACTTCCTTTGCCATGTCCTGAATGTCGCCCGGAACGCGGGCTTGAACCATGCGGCTAGCGGCCATGATGGATCTCCTTTGTATTTCACTGTAACACAAAGTCCAGGGCTGGTCATCAGTCCCTAAAATAGGGGATGGTCGGAGCGGCGGGATTCGAACTCGCGACCCTCTGCTCCCAAAGCAGATGCGCTACCAGGCTGCGCTACGCTCCGACTGAGCCTCTGATTGTAAGGCCCGTCAGTGCCGTTGCTGGCAGGGCACGCGAAAATATTTGCTTTTTCCAGCCTCGGGTGCTACAATGCGAGGCTTCACGACCGATTGGGCGGGTTTTTACCGGCCCTTTTTTTTTGGCTCGGTCGTAGGCCGCAAGGCAGCGCAAGCAACCCCACGATTTTTGGCAACCTCGCTCATCAGCCGCCCTGTGGCGGCTGGGGCACACCCGACACGCATGAACTGGCAGCACACCGTAGAGCAAACCGTCACCGGGATGGGTTTCGATCTGGTGGATCTGGAACGATCCGCCGGCGGGCTGCTGCGCGTCACCATCGACTGGCCGTGGGCGGCGGCCGGCGCACAGGCGGCCGCCGGGGCTGAAGGGGTGGGCGGCAGCCTGGAGCGCGCCATCACCGTGGAAGACTGCGAGCGCGTGACGCGCCAGTTGCAGCTGCTGCTCGAAGTCGAGGCGGTGGACTACAAGCGGCTCGAGGTGGGCTCGCCCGGCATCGACCGGCCGCTGCGCCACGCCGCCGATTTTGAGCGCTTTGTGGGTTCGGTGATCGATGTCACGCTCAAACAGCCCATAGGCGCGGCGGTGGCCGCAGGTGGGGTGGCCGTGGCCGCCAACCGCAAGAAATTCCGTGGCACGCTCGAGCGCGCGACGGCGCCCGAGGCGGCGCCCGAATCCGCCCCTGGGTCCGGTGCCGCGCCCGCCAGCCGCTGGCAGATCGTTTGGCGCGAGGAGCCGGTGCGCAAACCGGGCCAGCGCCCGAGCAAAAAATCCCAGCCCCTGCCGTTGCAGGTGCTGGGTTTCGAATTGTCCGAGCTGCGCGAGGCGCGGCTGGCACCGATCGTCAACTTCAAGGGCCGCAGCGCAACCGCGCCGGCCGCACCCACCGCCGCAGCCGGTGGCAGCCATACTGGAAAGGCAGACCCCAAATGAACCGCGAAATGTTGATGCTCATCGACGCCATTTCACGCGAAAAGAACGTCGAACGCAGCGTGGTCCTGAGCGCAGTCGAGTTTGCGCTGGCCTCGGCCACCAAGAAGCTCTACAAGGGCGAGGTCGATATACGCGTCAGCGTCAACCCCGACACCGGCGCCTACGACACCTACCGCCGCTGGCTGGTGGTGCCCGACGAGGCCGGGCTGCAAAACCCGGACGCCGAAGAGATGTACTCCGACGTGGCCGACGAACACCCCGGCATCGAGGTGGGCGAGTACATCGAGGTGCCGATCGAATCGGTGCCGATCGGGCGCATCGGCGCCATGGCCGCCAAGCAGGTGATTCTGCAGCGCATCCGCGACGCCGAGCGCGAAATGCTGCTCAACGACTTCATGAGCCGCGGCGACAAGATCTTTGTCGGCTCCGTCAAGCGGCTCGACAAGGGCGACCTGATCGTGGAGAGCGGGCGCGTCGAGGGGCGGCTCAAGCGCTCCGAAATGATCCCCAAGGAAAACCTGCGCAGCGCCGACCGCGTGCGCGCCATGATCATGGAAGTGGACCTGAGCCTGCGCGGCGCCCCGATCCTGTTGTCGCGCGCCGCACCCGAGTTCATGATCGAACTCTTTCGCCAAGAGGTGCCCGAGATCGAGCAGGGGCTGCTGGAGATCAAATCCTGCGCCCGCGACCCCGGCTCGCGCGCCAAGATCGCCGTCAAATCCTACGACAAGCGCATCGACCCGATCGGCACCTGCGTCGGCATGCGTGGCTCGCGCGTCAACGCCGTGACCAACGAACTGGCCGGTGAGCGTGTCGATATCGTGCTCTGGAGCGAAGACCCGGCGCAGTTTGTGATCGGCGCGCTGGCGCCGGCCAACGTGCAATCGATCGTCGTCGATGAAGAGCGGCACGCCATGGACGTGGTGGTCGATGAGGAAAACCTGGCGATCGCCATCGGCCGTGGCGGCCAGAACGTGCGCCTGGCCGCCGACCTGACGGGCTGGAAGATCAACATCATGACCGCCGACGAATCGTCGGCCAAGCAGGCACAAGAGACCGACGCCATCCGCACGCTGTTCATGAGCAAGCTCGACGTCGATCAAGAGATGGCCGACATCCTGATCGGCGAAGGCTTTACCAGCCTCGAAGAAGTGGCCTACGTGCCGCTGCAGGAGATGCTGGAGATCGAAGCCTTCGACGAAGACACCGTGACCGAACTGCGCGCCCGCGCCAAGGCGGCCTTGCTCACGCTGGCCATCGCCAAGGAAGAGAGCGTGGAAGACGCAGCGCGCGAACTGCGCGACCTCGAGGGCCTCAATGCCGAGTTGCTGGCCCAACTGGCCGCGGCCGGCGTCCACACCCTCGACGAACTGGCCGATCTGGCCAGCGACGAATTGATCGAAATCACCGGGCTCAGTGCCGACGAAGCGACGGCGCTGATCCTGCGCGCGCGCCAACACTGGTTTGCCGCCGAGCAGGCCCCCGAGCAATCCTCGCCACCCTCGCAGTCCTGAACCGAGCGGCGACACGGAGAACCGTACACATGTCAAGCAACACCGTCGCAGAATTTGCCGCTGAATTGAACCGGCCCACCCACGTCGTGCTGGAGCAGTTGGCTGCGGCCGGGGTGCGCAAGCTGTCCGGCAGCGATGCGTTGGCAGAGTCCGACAAGCAACGGCTGCTGAGCTTTTTGCAGGCCAGCCATGGCACGGCCAGCGCCGAACGCAACAAAATCACCTTGACCAAAAAATCGACCAGCGAGATCAAGCAGGCCGATTCATCCGGGCGCGCGCGCACGATCCAGGTCGAGGTGCGCAAGAAACGCACCTTCGTGCGCCGCGACGACGAGCCACTCGCCGTCCCCGGCGCCGCCGAGAGCGCGCTCGCCGAGGCCGCGGCGGTGGCAGCGGCCGCCGAAGCCGAGGCCGCCGAGGCCCGCGCGCAGCAGGCGCAGCAGGCCGAGCTCGAGCGGCGCGAAGAGCAAGCGCGCCAGCAGGCCGAGCAGATTCGGCTCCAGGAAGAAGAGCTGGCGCAGCAGCGCCAGGCGCGCCAACAAAGCGAGGAGCGCGAGGCGCGCGAGGCGCAAGAGCGCGCCGCCACCCTCGACCAGGAGCGCCAGCAGCAGTTGCTGCAGCAGCGCGCCCGCGCCGATCTGGAGGTGCAGCAAAGCCGCCAGCGCGCGGTCAAGCCGCCCAGGCCCGTGCCGACCGAAGCGGCGGCCGCTGCGGCCAGCCCACCTGGCGTGGCGGCGGCCGAGCAGGCCGCCCAAGCGCCGCAGGCCGCCGAGCAGGCCACGCACAAGGCCGCGCAACAGGCCGCGCAACAAGCCGCCGAGTTGGCGCAGCGCCAGGCGGCGCAGCGGCTGGCCGACGAGCAGCGCGCGAGCGACCTCGATGAACGCCGGCGCAAGGCGCTGGCCGAGGCGCAGGCGATCCGCGACATGATGGCCGCCCCCAAAAAGGTGTTGCTGGCCAAAAAACCCGAAGAACCCAAGCCGGCCCCGGTGGCCGAGGCCAAGCCCGGAATCAAGGGCACCTTGCACAAACCGGCCGGCACGCCTGCACCTGCCAAGGCCGGTGCCGCCAAACCGGCCGCGCCGGGAGCTGCGGCTGCCGGGGCGGGCAAGAAAGAAGTCAAATCCGAAGCCTTGTCGTCCACCTGGAAAGACGAGGCAGCCAAGAAAGTCAAAGGCCGTGGTGGCAACACCAGCGCCGTGCGTTCCAGCGGCACTGCGTGGCGCTCCAACGCCAAAGGGGGCCGCGGGGGCCGCGGGGGCCGCGACGAGCGCGCGCACGGCTACGAACCGGCGCAGCAGCCTGAGGCCAAGGTGCTCGAGGTGCACGTGCCCGAGACCATCACCGTGGCCGAGCTGGCGCACAAGATGGCGCTCAAATCGAGCGAGGTCATCAAGCAGCTCATGAAGCTGGGGCAGATGGTGACCATCAACCAGTCGCTGGACCAGGACACGGCGATGATCGTGGTCGAAGAACTCGGGCACCAGGCGGTGGCGGCAGCGCTCGACGACCCGGAAGCCTTCACCGAAGAAGAAACCGCGCTGCAAAGCGCCGAATCGCTGCCGCGTGCGCCGGTGGTCACGGTCATGGGCCACGTCGATCACGGCAAGACCTCGCTGCTCGACTACATCCGCCGCACCAAGGTGGCGGCGGGCGAGGCCGGCGGCATCACGCAGCACATCGGCGCCTACCACGTCGAGACGCCACGCGGCATGGTCACCTTCCTCGACACGCCCGGCCACGAAGCCTTTACCGCCATGCGCGCCCGCGGCGCCCAGGCCACCGACGTGGTGATTCTGGTCTGCGCCGCCGACGACGGCGTGATGCCGCAGACCAAGGAAGCCATCAAGCACGCCAAGGCGGCCAATGTGCCGATCGTGGTTGCCCTGACCAAGGCCGACAAGCCCGACGCCAACTTCGAGCGCGTGCGCTCCGAGCTGATCGCCGAGCAGGTGGTGCCCGAAGAGTTCGGCGGCGAATCGCCCTTCGTGGCGGTGTCGTCGAAAACCGGCCTGGGCATCGACAGCCTGCTGGAAAACGTGTTGCTGCAAGCCGAGGTGCTCGAGCTCAAGGCCCCGGTGCAGGCCAACGCCAAGGGGCTGGTGATCGAAGCCCGGCTCGACAAAGGGCGCGGTGCCGTGGCCACGGTGCTGGTGCAATCGGGCACGCTCAAGGTCGGCGACGTGGTGCTGGCGGGCCAGACCTCGGGTCGGGTACGTGCCATGCTGGATGAAAACGGCCGCGCGGCCAAAGAGGCCGGGCCGTCGATCCCGGTCGAAATCCAGGGCTTGTCCGAAGTGCCACGGGCGGGCGACGATTTCATGGTGCTGGCCGACGAGCGCCGGGCGCGCGAAATCGCCACCTACCGCGCCGGCAAGTTCCGCTCCACCAAGCTGGCCAAGCAGCAAGCCGCCAAGCTCGAAAACATGTTTGCCGACATGCAGGCCGGCGAGGTGCAGACGCTGCCGATCATCGTCAAGTCCGACGTGCAGGGCTCGCAGGAAGCGCTCACTGCCTCGCTGCTCAAGCTCTCGACCGACGAGATTCGGGTGCAGCTGGTCTATGCCGGTGTGGGTGGCATCAGCGAGAGCGACGTCAACCTGGCGATCGCCTCCAAGGCGATCGTGATCGGCTTCAACGTGCGCGCCGACGTCGGGGCGCGCAAGCTGGCCGAGTCCAACGACGTCGAACTGCACTACTACAACATCATCTACGATGCCGTCGATGAGATCAAGGCGGCGATGTCGGGCATGCTGGCGCCCGAAAAGCGCGAAGAGGTGATCGGCGCGGCGCAGATCCGCACCGTGTTCGTGGCCTCCAAGATCGGCACCGTGGCCGGTTGCATGGTCACCGAAGGCCACGTTACGCGCAACGCGCACTTCCGCCTGCTGCGCGACAACGTGGTGATCTACACCGGCGAGCTCGAGTCGCTCAAGCGCATGAAGGACGACGTGCGCGAGGTCAAGGAAGGCTTCGAGTGCGGCATCAAGCTCAAGAACTACAACGACATCAAGGAAGGCGACATCCTGGAGTTGTTTGAGATCAAGGAAGTGGCCCGTACACTCTGATCGGCGCACCCTGACCAGCACGCCGCCCCACCATGACGAGCAAAAAAGCCCCCTCCAACCGCAGCTTCAAGGTCGCCGATCAGATTCAGCGCGACCTCAGCGAGCTCATCGCGCGCGAGCTCAAAGACCCGCGCGTGGGGCTGGTGACGCTGCAAGCGGTCGAGCTCACGCCCGACTACGCGCACGCCAAGGTCTATTTCAGCGTGCTCACGGGCGACGCCCAGCTCGCGTCCGAGGCGCTGAACCAAGCCGCCGGCTTTTTGCGCAACGGTTTGTTCAAGCGCCTGCACATCCACACCGTGCCGACGCTGCACTTCGTGTTCGACCGCACCCCCGAGCGCGCCGCCGACATGAACGCCCTGATCGCGCAGGCGGTGGCTTCGCGTTCCAAAGAAAGCGACTGAATTGAGCGCCGTCGGGTTCACCTTGGGTGCCGACGCCGCCCAGGGGGGCGGTGCCGTGCCAGACCGCGCGCTTGCAGCAGCGGCACCGCGGCAGCGCCTTCAGCGCCGGCCGGTGCACGGCCTGCTGCTGCTCGACAAGGCGCTGGGCGTCAGCAGCAACCAGGCGCTGCAGCGCGCCAAGTGGCTGCTGCGCGCCGACAAGGCCGGCCACACCGGCACCCTGGACCCGCTGGCCACCGGGCTGCTGCCGCTGTGCTTTGGCGCGGCGACCAAGTTCAGCCAGTTGCAGCTCGACGCCGACAAGGTCTATGAAGCCACGCTGCGCCTGGGCGTGCGCACCCATGGCGGCGACGCCGAAGGCGAGGTGCTCGAGCGCCGCCCGGTGGCTTGCAGCCCCGAGCAGGTGCAGCAGGTGCTGGCGCGCTTCAGGGGCGCCATCGAGCAGCTGCCGCCCATGCACAGCGCGCTCAAGCACCAGGGCCGGGCCCTGTACGAATACGCCCGCGCCGGGCTGGAGGTGGAGCGCGCGCCGCGCCGCGTCAGCATTCACGCGCTGGAGCTGCTCGCCCTCGAGCTCGAGGGCCCCGAACCGGCGCTGCGCGTGCGCGTGCACTGCAGCAAGGGCACCTACATCCGCAGCCTGGCCGAGGACATCGGCGCCGCGTTGGGCTGTGGGGCCCATCTGAGCGCCTTGCGCCGCCTGCGCAGCGGCGGTCTGGGGGTGGAGCGCAGCCTGACGCTCGAACAGCTCGAGGCGCTGCCTGAGGGCGAGCGTCTGCACGCCTTGCTGCCCGTGGATGTGCTGCTGGCCGGACACGAGCGCGTCACGCTCGACGACGACAATGCAGCCCGCTTCCTCACCGGCTTGCGCCGCCGCGGCCCCTGGCCCGATTGCGAGCGCGTGGCCGTGTATGCCGCTGCTGCCGCGGCTGGCCCACACGCCTTGCTGGGCAGCGCCCACATCGTGGGCGGCGAACTCATTCCCGGGCGGCTGTTGAGCCCGATCGAAATCCAACACATCACCCTGCAAACCCAGTCATGAGCACTCCGATACGCAACATCGCCATCATCGCCCACGTTGACCACGGCAAAACCACCATGGTCGATCAGTTGCTGCGCCAAAGCGGCACCTTTGCCGAGCACGAAAAGGTCGTGGACACGGTGATGGACAGCAACGCCATCGAGCGCGAGCGCGGCATCACCATCCTGGCCAAGAACTGCGCCGTGAGCTGGAAGGGCACGCACATCAACATCGTCGACACCCCTGGCCACGCCGACTTTGGCGGCGAGGTCGAGCGCGCGCTGTCGATGGTCGACGGCGTGCTGCTGCTCATCGACGCCCAGGAAGGCCCGATGCCGCAGACGCGCTTCGTCACCAAGAAGGCGCTGGCGCTGGGCCTGCGTCCGATCGTGGTGGTCAACAAGGTGGACAAACCCGGCGCCAATTGCGACAAGGTGGTCAACGCCGCCTTCGACCTGTTCGACAAGCTTGGCGCCAACGACGAGCAGCTCGATTTCCCCGTGGTCTATGCCAGCGGCATCAACGGCTGGTCGTCGCTGACCGAAGGCGAGTCGGGCACGCAGTGGGGGCCCGACATGTCGGCGCTGTTCGACACCGTGCTGCAGCACGTGCCGGCGCACCAGGGCGACCCTGGGGCGCCGCTGCAGTTGCAGATTTCGGCGCTCGACTACTCCAGCTTTGTGGGGCGCATCGGCGTCGGGCGCATCAGCGCCGGCCGCATCCGCCCCGGCATGGACGTGCTGGTGTGCGAAGGCCCCGAGGGCAAGCGCGCCAAGGGCCGCGTCAACCAGGTACTCACCTTTCAGGGGCTGGACCGGGTGCAAACCGCCGAGGCCGGGCCGGGCCACATCGTGCTCATCAACGGCCTGGAGAGCATCGGCATCGGCGTCACCGTGACCGACCCGGCCGACCCGCGCCCGCTGCCCATGCTCAGGGTCGATGAGCCCACGCTGACCATGAACTTTTGCGTCAACACCAGCCCGCTGGCCGGGCGCGAGGGCAAGTTTGTCACCAGCCGCCAGATCTGGGACCGGCTGCAAAAGGAGCTGCAAAGCAACGTCGCGCTGCGCGTGCGCGAAACCTCGGAAGACGGCATCTTTGAGGTCTCGGGGCGCGGCGAGCTGCACCTGACCATTCTGCTCGAGAACATGCGGCGCGAGGGCTACGAGCTGGCGGTGAGCAAGCCGCGCGTGGTGTTTCGCGAGGTCAACGGCGAGCGCCACGAGCCGATCGAGCTGGTCACCGCCGACATCGAGGAGCAGCACCAGGGCGGCGTGATGCAGGCACTGGGCGAGCGCAAGGGCGATCTGGTGAACATGGAGCCCGACGGCCGTGGGCGCGTGCGGCTCGAATACCGGATTCCGGCGCGCGGGTTGATCGGTTTTTCCAACGAGTTCCTCAACCTCACGCGCGGTTCGGGCCTGATCAGCAACATCTTCGACGGCTACGAAGCGCACAAGGGCGAGATTGCCAGCCGCAAGAACGGCGTGCTGATCAGCATGGACGACGGCGAGATTTTTACCTACGCGCTGGGCAAGCTCGACGACCGCGGGCGCATGTTCGTCAAGGCCAACGACCCGGTCTACGAGGGCATGATCGTGGGCATCCACAGCCGCGACAACGACCTCGTGGTCAACGCCACGCGCACCAAGCAGCTTACCAACTTCCGCGTCAGCGGCAAGGAGGACGCGATCAAGATCACGCCGCCGATCGAGCTCACGCTCGAGTACGGAGTCGAGTTCATCGAGGACGACGAACTGGTCGAGATCACGCCCAAGAGCATTCGGCTGCGCAAGCGCCACCTGAAAGAGCACGAGCGCAAACGCGCCAGCCGCGAGGCTTGAAGCGCTGGCGGGGCGGGTTTAGCAGCCGCAGCCGGTTGGCAGCGCGCGTCATGGCCTGCCCGCTGCTGAGCCGGCGGGCGCGTTTGCCGGGGGCAGGGGGCTTAAGCCGGCGGCGCTGCCAGCCAGCGCGCTTCGAGTTCCAGCAAGCGCTGTTTGCGCTCCAGCCCGCCGGTGTAGCCGGTCAGGCCCCCAGCGTGCCCGAGCACGCGGTGGCAGGGCAGCACGATGCCCAGCGGGTTGCGCCCGAGCGCGCCGCCCACGGCCCGCGCCGCTGAGGGCCTGCCGATGGCGGCGGCGAGCGCGCCGTAGCTGCAGCACTGGCCGGGCTCGAGGCGCGCCAACGCCGCCCACACCTGCTGCTGGAACGGCGTGCCGCAGCTCCAGTCCAAAGGTAGGTCGAAGCGCTGGCGCTGCCCGGCAAAGTACTGGTCGAGTTGCGTGCGCGCCTGCGCCAGCACGGCTTGCGCGCTGGCGGCAGCGGCAGCGCTGGGGCTGCCAGAACCAGGCGCAGCGCCAGCCACACCCGTTGCATCCGCCGCCTGCCGGGCCCAAGCCGGCAGGGCCTGCTCGTCGGCAAACCACAGGCCGCACAAGTGGCTGGCGCTGGCCAGCAGCAGCAAGTCGCCCAAGGGGCTGGTGTGCAGGGCGCGCAGCAGGGTGGGGGCGGAGGTGACCATGGCGGCATCATACGCCGTGCCTACAATCGGGTGCGCTGGCTCTGCGTGGGTCAGTCCGATAAACATACACCTGTTGCGTCCGATCACCGCATGACCGCCTACGCTCCCACTTGCCCTGCACCCGTCTGCCCCGCCCCCGCCTTTGCGGCCAGCGCCTTCAAGGCTTACGACATCCGTGGCCTGGTGCCGGATGCGCTGAACCCGGCGTTCGCGCACGCGCTCGGGCGCGCCTTTGGTGCGCGCGCGCTGGCGCTGGGTGAGCGCACGGTGGCCGTGGGGCGCGACGGGCGCCTGAGCAGCCCGGCCTTGGCGGCGGCCCTGATCGCGGGTTTGCGCCGCAGCGGTGTCGAGGCGCTCGACTTGGGGCTGGTGACCACGCCCATGCTCTACTTTGCTGCCAGCACGCAGTGCCGCAGCGGCATCCAGATCACCGGCAGCCACAACCCCAAGGACTACAACGGCTTCAAGATGGTGCTGGGCGGGCGCGCCATTTACGGTGACGAAATCCAGTCGCTGCGCACGGCGATGGCGGCGCTGGATGGGGCGGGGGGCGAGCTGCCACCAGGGCTGGACAGCGCTGAAAGCGGGGCCGCAAACGGGGCCGACAGAGCGCAAGCCGAAGCCCCAGGCGCGCTGCGCACGCTGCGCATCGACGACGAATACATCGCGCGCATCGTGGCCGACGTGCGCCTGGCGCGCCCGCTCAAGATCGTGATCGACTGCGGCAACGGCGTGGCCGGCGCGAGTGCGCCGCGCCTGTTTCGCGCGCTCGGCTGCGAGGTGCTGGATCTGTACAGCGAAGTCGACGGCAACTTTCCGAACCATCACCCAGACCCGTCCAAGCCCGAGAACCTGCGCGAGCTGATCGCCAGCGTGCAGGCGCACGGGGCCGAACTCGGGCTGGCCTTCGACGGCGACGGCGACCGCCTGGGCATCGTCACGCGCAGCGGCCAGAACATCTTCCCGGACCGGCAGTTGCACCTGTTCGCGCACGACGTGCTGGCGCGCGTGCCGGGCGCTACCATTGTCTACGACGTGAAATGCAGCCAGCGCCTGGCCGCGTCCATCCGCGCGGCGGGCGGCGTGCCGCTGATGTACAAGACCGGGCACTCGCTCATCAAGGCCAAGATGCGCGAAATCGGCGCGCCGCTGGGCGGCGAGATGAGCGGGCACATCTTCTTTCAGGAGCGCTGGTACGGCTTCGACGACGGCAGCTACGCCGGCGCGCGCCTGCTCGAAATCCTCAGCCGCCACCCGGACCCGAGCGCCGTGCTCGAGGCGCTGCCGGGCAGCTTTGCCACACCCGAGCTCAACGTCGCCTGCGCCGAGGGCGAGCCGCACCGCCTGGTGGCCGAACTGCAGGCGCTGGCCGACTTTGCCGCCCCGGCCGAAGTCAACACCATCGACGGCTTGCGCGTCGACTGGCCCGACGGCTTTGGCCTGATCCGCGCCTCCAACACCACGCCGGTGCTGGTGCTGCGCTTCGAAGGCCAGACCGCAGCCGCCGCACAGCGGATTGAGGCCGAGATGTTGGCGCTGCTGCGCCGCGTCAAGCCCGACGCCGCCATTGGTGCGGCGGCGCATTGAGGGGATCGTGCCTGCGGTGTGTGCGCCGGGGTCGTGTGCGCGGGCCCATGCGCGACGGCAAGCTCGAGGCCACAAGGGGAAAGGCCGAGCCACGTTTGCAGGTGGGTGCTGCTCACGGACCCCACAAGCGAGCGCTGGGGTGGGTTGCGTCTGCAGCAGCAGACGGCCCCATTACATGTCCAGGCTGCGACAGCATTTGACCAACCCAAACCCGATGCAGGGTTTGCAGCGCCGATGCGCCATAATGGGCCGCAGCTTTAGGCACCGAACCGATGAAAAACTTCAACACCGCTGGCCCCTCGGTGGTGGGTGATCACTACCTGATCGACCCGCTGGCGCGCGTCGATTTGGCCGATGTCGAGGCGCTCATCGCCGCCAAGCGCTACTTCGTCCTGCACGCGCCGCGCCAGACCGGCAAGACCACGGCCCTGCTGGCGCTCATGGCGCACCTGAACGCGCAGGGGCGCTACCGTGCGCTGTACGTGAACATCGAAACCGCGCAGACCGCGCGCTCCGACGTCGAACGCGGCCTGACCTCCATCACCCAATCGGTGGCCGAAGCGGCGGCCCTGTACCTGCACGATACGCGCCTGCGCCAATGGCGCGAAGAACTGCGCCGCGACGGTGCCCACGACTGGCTGCGCGGCTTGCTCGCACGCTGGAGCGAAGCCGAGCCCGACCGCCCCTGCGTCCTCCTGCTCGACGAAGTCGACGCCCTGGTCGGCGACACGCTGATCTCGCTGCTGCGCCAGATCCGTGCCGGCTACGCGCAGCGCCCGGGGGCCTTTCCGCAGTCGGTAATCCTGTGCGGCGTGCGCGACGTGCGCGACTACCGCATCCACACCGCGCACCACGAGATCATCACGGGGGGGAGTGCCTTCAACATCAAGGCCACCTCCATCCGCCTGGGCAACTTCAGCCAGAGCGAAACCATCGCCCTGTGGCAGCAGCACCAAGCCGAGACCGGGCAACCCATCGATGCCGCCATCTACCCCGAACTCTGGGAAGACACACGCGGCCAGCCTTGGCTGGTCAACGCCCTGGGTTACGAATGCGTCTACAACGACCGCGAACTGCGCCACAACCGTGGCCTGCCCGTGACGCTGGAGCGCTACAAAGCCGCGCGCGAGCGCCTGATCCAGAGCCGCGCCACGCACCTGGACCAACTCACCGACAAGCTGCAAGAAGCGCGCGTGCGCGGCGTGGTCAGCGCCCTGCTGGCCGGGGAAGATGCGCTGCTGCTCAACGTCTCGCCCGACGACAAACAGTACGTCGAAGACCTCGGGCTGGTGCTGGGTAGGCCGCAGTTGGCGATCGCCAACCGCATCTACCAGGAAGTGATTCCGCGCGAACTCACCTGGGTGGTGCAGTCCAGCATCGCGCACCAGCAAGAGTGGTACCTCACACCCGAGCGCAAGCTCGACCTCCCGAAGCTGCTCGCCGCCTTCCAGCAGTTCTTCCGCGAGCATTCGGAAGCGTGGTTGAACAGCGTCCACTACCCCGAAGCCGGGCCGCAGTTGCTGCTGCAAGCCTTCCTGCAGCGCATTGTCAACGGCGGCGGGCGCATCAGCCGCGAATACGGGCTGGCGCGCAAGCGCACCGATCTGTTCCTGGAGTGGCCCACCAGCGAAGCCCAAGGCTTTCTCGGCCCGGTGCAGCGCGTGGTGCTGGAGCTTAAACTGGTGCGCCAAGCGCCGGAAACTGCATTGCAACAAGGCCTGCAGCAAACCGACGACTACGCGCAGCGCGTCGGTGCCGACGAAGCGCACCTGCTGCTGTTCGACCGCCGCACCGACCAGAGCTGGGAGGCGCGCATCTGGCAGCGGCAGGAAAGTGCGCCCAGCGGCAGGGTGGTGGGGGTGTGGGGATTGTGAGGCCTGCACCCATGCCCGCCGCCGCTGCCGCCGGATCTGACTCGGCCCAGCCCAGCCAGCCCAGCCGCGACCCCGAGGTGATCGTCTTCAACCTCAAGCAGCGCTACACCGGTGTGTCGGCGACGGTGAACGCGCTCGTGCCGCTGCAGTTGCGCCAGTGGCCGCTGGCCTATTGCGGCACGCCGCTGTCCAACGGGGTGCCGGGCATGAGCCTGCGCCAGGCGATTGCGCTCTCGCGTCGGCCGGCGCCGGGGCGGTGCTTTCGCATCTGGCACGTGCGCCGCGACCCGGAAATGATGGCCGGCCTGTGGGCGCGCGACGTGCTGCGCTTGCCGATCAAGCTCGTGTTCACTTCGGCGGCGCAGCACCGGCACGGCCCGATTCCGCGCTGGCTCATCAGCCGCATGGACGCGGTCATCAGCACCACGCCGCTGGCGGCGAGCTTTGTGCCCAACACCACGGCGGTGGTGCCGCACGGCATCGATCTGGCGCGCTTTAGCCCGCCACCCAACAAGCTCAGCGCCTGGGCCGAAAGCGGCCTGCCGGGGCGCTACGGCGTGGGCGTGTTTGGCCGCGTGCGCCCAGACAAAGGCAGCGACATCTTTGTCGACGCCATGATCGCCGCGCTGCCGCATCTGCCCGAGGTCACGGCGGTGATCGCCGGGCTGGCGCTGCCCCAACACCAGGCTTACCAGCAGGATTTGCAGCGCCGTATTGCAGCCGCCGGCCTGAGCACGCGCATCGTCTTTTTGGGCGAGGTGCCTGCCGGCGAGGTACACCGCTGGTACCAGCGCTGCCTGCTGTGCGTGGCCTGCCCGCGCTACGAGCCCTTTGGCCTGACGCCCTTTGAAGCCGCTGCCACCGGCTGCGCGCTGGTGTGCTCGCGCACCGGTGCTTTCGAGCAACTGGTGCAGCCGGGCCAGAGCGGTTACTTGGTCGACACCGGCGACGCGCCCGGCCTGGCGCAAGCGGTGCGCGCCGTGTTGCAAGACCCGCAGCAGGCGCTGCGCATGGGGCAGGCGGCGCGTGCGCGCGTGCTGGAGCAGTTCACGCTCGAGCGCGAGGCCGCTGGCATAGGGCGCGTCTATCAGGCCCTGTTCGATGGCGCCTGAGGCAGCACCCCAGCCCGCGCCCCAGCCCGCCCCGGCAGCGGTGCAATCTGCGGCGGGTTCTGCCTCTGCGGCTGCTGCGCCCCCACCCCTGAGCCGCTGGGAGCGTTTGGCGCTCGCTCTCTACGGCCGGCTGCAGCGGTTGCTGTGGCCTTTGGTGCGGCTCAAGCTGCACTGGCGCGGCCGGGCCGAGCCTGGCTATTTGGAGCAGGTCGAGCAGCGCCTGGGCCACTACCCCGGTCTGGCGCCCTCGAGCGGCTGGCTCTGGGTGCACGCGGTGTCGCTGGGCGAAACCCACGCCGCCGCGCTGCTGCTGGCCGCGCTGCGTGCGCAAAGGCCGGGGCTGCGCCTGCTGCTCACCCACGGCACCGCCACCGGGCGCGCCCAAGGGGCGCAGCTGCTGCGCCCCGGCGACCTGCAAGTCTGGCAGCCGTGGGACACACCGGCCGCAGTGGCGCGTTTTCTGGCGCACTTCAGGCCCGCCGTGGGGCTGTTGATCGAGACCGAGGTCTGGCCGCACTGGGTGCAGGGCTGCCGCGCCCAGGGCGTGCCGCTGTGGCTGGTCAATGCGCGCCTGAGCGCACGCTCGGCTCGTGGCGCCCAGCGCCTGCGCCTGCTGCTGCGCCCCGCCTACGCGGGCTTGAGCGCGGTGCTGGCGCAAACCGAGGCCGATGCGCAGCGCCTGCGCCAAGCCGGGGCGGCTGCGGTGCAGGTCATGGGCAACCTCAAGTTCGACCTGCAAACCGACGCCGCGCTGATCGAGCGCGGCCGCCACTGGAAGCAGGCCCTGGGCGGGCGGCGCGTGCTCATGCTCGCCAGCAGCCGCGCCGGCGAAGAGGCGCTGTGGCTGCAGACCGTGCGCGAGGCACAGCGGCACGGGCAGGAGCCGGGCCGGGCGCTTACCCCCCCAGCCGCCCCCCAGGCCCCTGTGCCCGCTGCTCCCCCAGCCTTGCCGCCCGATGCGCTCTGGCTGCTGGTGCCGCGCCATCCGCAGCGTTTCGACGCCGTGGCCGCGCTGCTGCACGAAGCCGGCCTGCGCGTCTGGCGCCGCAGCCAGTGGCAGGGCACCGAGCTGCCGCCCGAGGCGCGCGCGGCCCAGGTCTGGCTCGGCGACAGCTTGGGCGAGATGCAGGCTTACTACACGCTGGCCGATCTGGCCTGGCTGGGGGGCAGTTTTTTGCCGCTGGGCGGGCAAAACCTGATCGAAGCTGCGGCCTGCGGCTGCCCCATCGTCATGGGCCCGCACACCTACAACTTTCATGATGCCGCCACCCAGGCCGAACAGCTCGGCGCCGCTCAGCGCGTGCCCGACATGGGCGCCGCCCTGCAAGCCAGCGCCCAGCTGCTGCACGACGCCAGTGCCCACCGCGCCGCACAAAGCGGCTGCGCCGCCTTGTGGCAGCAGGGCCAAGGCGCCGCCCGGCGCTGCGCCGCCGCCGTGCTGGGTGTGTGGGCGCGCCCAGGCCCATGATGTTGCCATAGGCCGCCGGCAAGAAAACAGGCATGCAACCGAACCCTGCGGCTCACGAACAGGGCGCACGGATTCGGGGCTAAGATAGCGCCAGTGCCCTGAGCGCCCCAGCCCGCCCCGGCGCCCGCCGGCTTGTATGCTTGCCCCCACGAGACGCACGCCATGAACCCCTCCTTGCTCGCGCAGCGCTTGCTGGCCCTGTTTGTGGCCGCTGCGCTGGTGTTCAACTTTCCGCTCATCGCCTTGTGGGACAGCAGCGTCAAGTGGTGGGGCATTCCGCTGTTTGCGCTTGCCATGTTCACGCTCTGGGCGCTGCTGATCGCGTTGCTGGCCTGGCTGGTCGAGCGCAGCCCCGACTAGGCGGCTGGCCCGCAGCCACACGCCAGCCCCAGCGCCAGCCGCTCCACCCAGCCCCAGCGCCCAGGCCCCGCCTACCTCCTCAGAACTGGCCCAAGCCCCATGTCGCCCCTGCTGGTCATCGCGGTTGCCACGGCGTATATGTTGCTGCTGTTTGCGCTGGCGTTTTACGGCGACCGGCGCGCCGCGCAGGGGCGTTCGCTGGTGGGCAGCGCCTGGGTCTATGCGCTGTCGCTGGCGGTGTACTGCACCGCCTGGACTTACTTTGGCAGCATCGGCCGCGCCGCCACCGACGGGCTGTGGTTTTTGCCGATCTACCTTGGGCCGACGCTGGCCATGATTCTGGGCTGGGTGGTGGTGCGCAAGATGATCCGCATCGCCAAGACCTACCGCATCACCTCGATTGCCGACTTCATTTCCAGCCGCTACGGCAAGAGCCCGGGGCTGGCGACGGTGGTGACGCTGATCATGGTGGTCGGCATCGTGCCCTACATCGCCTTGCAGCTCAAGGGCATTTCGGTCGCCTACGCGGTGCTGACGACGCCGCTGGGCCAGCCGCTGGAGCAGGCGCAGACCTGGTGGCAGGACGGCACCTTCTACCTCGCGCTGGCGCTGGCGGGGTTTACCATCGTCTTTGGCGTGCGCCAGATCGACGCCAGCGAGCGCCACGAGGGCATGGTGGCAGCGATTGCGCTCGAGTCGCTGGTCAAGCTGCTGGCCTTCGTGGCCGTGGGCCTGTTCGTCAGCTTCGTGCTGTTCAACGGCGTGGGCGACATCTTTGCCCGCGCTGCCGCCGTGCCCGAAATGGTCGGCTTGCTCGAGCTGGGCGACGTGGGCGACTTTGCCTACGCGCAGTGGTTCACACTCACGCTGCTGGCGCTGCTGTCGGTGCTGCTGCTGCCGCGCCAGTTTCAGGTCATGGTGGTGGAAAACGTGGATGAGCGGCACCTCAAGCGCGCGGTCTGGGTGTTTCCGCTCTACCTGCTGCTGATCAACCTGTTTGTGCTGCCCATCGCCCTGGGCGGGATGCTGTACTTTGGCACCCAACCCGGCATGGCGGTCAACCCGGAGACCTTCGTGCTCGCGCTGCCGCTGGCCGAGGGCTGGCTGTGGCTGGTGCTGCTGGCCTTCATCGGCGGCTTTTCGGCCGCCACCGGCATGGTGATTGTGGACGGCATTGCGGTCTCGACCATGATCAGCAACAACCTGGCTGCGCCGCTGCTGCTGCGGCTGCAGGCGCGCCTGGGGTTGGCGCTGGACTTCAAGCGCTGGCTGCTCAACATCCGGCGCGGCGCGATCGTGCTGATTTTGCTGCTCGGTTACCTCTACTTCTACCTCGCCGGCGACGCCTACGCGCTGATGGGCATAGGGCTGATCAGCTTTGCCGCCGTGGCCCAGTTTGCGCCGGCGCTGTTTGGCGGCATGTACTGGAAGGGCGGCACGCGGCACGGCGCGCTGGCCGGGCTGCTGCTGGGGTTTGCGCTCTGGTGCTACACGCTGATGCTGCCTTCGCTGGCCAAATCGGGCTGGCTCGACGACGGCTTTTTGCTCCACGGCCCCTGGGGGCTGGCCTGGCTCAAGCCCGAAGCGCTGTTTGGCCTCAGCGGGCTGGACCACCTCACGCACGCGGTGTTCTGGAGCCTGCTGGCGAATGTAGGGGCTTATGTGCTGGTCTCGCTCTGGCGCAGCCCGTCGGCGCAAGAGACCAGCCAGGCGCTGCTGTTTGTCGATGTGTTCGAGCGCAGCAACAGCGCGGCGCAGCCGGTGTTCTGGCGCGGGCAGGCGCGGCTGGCCGATCTGTTGGCGCTGCTGGAGCGCATCCTGGGCCCCGAGCGCGCCCGCAGCGGCTTGGCCGAATACGCGCAGCAGCGCGGCGTGGCCCGCATTGAGCAGTTGCCGGCCGATGCGCTGCTGGTGCAGCAGGTGGAAACCCTGCTCGCCGGTGCCATCGGCAGCGCCTCGGCGCACGCCATGGTGGCCTCGGTGGTGCAGGCCGAAGCGCTCGAGGTCGCCGACGTGCTCGACATTCTGGAGGAATCCAACCGGCTGCGCCTGCACTCGCAGGAGCTGGAGCAAAAGTCGCTCTCGCTCGAGCGCGCCACGGCCGAGCTGCGCGCCGCCAACGAGCAGCTGCAGGGGCTGGACCGGATGAAGGACGAGTTCATGTCGGCCGTCACGCACGAGCTGCGCACGCCCCTGACCGCCATCCGCACCCTGTCGGAGCTGATGCGCGACGACCCGGACCTGGCGCCCGAGCAGCGCCAGCAGTTCATCGGAATCATCGTGGCCGAGACCGAGCGCCTGAGCCGCTTGGTCAACCAGGTACTCGACATGGCCAAGATCGAAGCCGGCCACGCCGACTGGCGGCACTGCGCCGTGGAGCTGGCGCCACTGCTGCGCCAGTCGTGCCAGACCACGGCCGAGCTGCTGCGCGACAAGGGCACCGAACTGTTGCTGGAGCTGCCCGCAGCGGGCACGCCGCCGCTGTGGGTGCAGGCCGACCCCGACCGGCTGACGCAAGTCATGCTCAACCTGATCAGCAACGCGGCCAAGTTTGTGCCCACACCCGGCGGGCGCATCGTGGTGCGGCTGGAGCAGCGCGGCAGCACGGCGGTGGTCACGGTGCAGGACAACGGCCCCGGCGTGCCGCTGGCCGACCAGCAGCGCGTGTTCGAGCGCTTCCGCCAGGGCAGCGACGGCCAGGGGCGGCTGCGCGGCACCGGGCTGGGGCTGCCCATCAGCCGCCAGATCATCGAACACTGCGGCGGCCGCCTGTGGCTGCGCAGCACGCCCGGGCAAGGGGCGTGTTTTGGCTTCGATTTGCCGCTGCGCCCGAGCTGAAGCTGCAGCGCGCCCGGCGGCCAGCAGCCAGCGCGGCGCAACGGTGCGCGTGCAAAGCAGCTGCAAAACCGGCCAATTCGGCGGCACAATGGCGTCGAGGAGACTACCACCATGGCGCACACCCTGCTGCTCGTCGATGACGAGCCCAACATTCTGATTTCACTCGAGTTCCTCATGAAGCGCGAGGGCTACCAGGTGCTGCTGGCGCGCGACGGCGTCGAGGCGCTGGAGCTGCTGGCGCAGCATCGGCCCGACCTGATTGTGCTCGACGTGATGATGCCGCGCAAAAACGGCTTCGAAGTCTGCCAGGAGCTGCGCGCCAACGACGCCTTCAAATCCATCCGCATCCTCATGCTCACTGCCAAGGGCCGCGACACCGACGTCGCCAAAGGGCTGGCGCTGGGGGCCGACGCCTACATGACCAAACCCTTTTCCACCCGCGAGCTGGTGGAAAAAGTGCGCTCCCTGCTGCCGGCGGGCTGAACATGGCCAGCCCCAAACCGACCGACAAGCGCTTGTGGTGGCTGCTGGGCGTGGCGGCGGCCGTTTCGGTGCTCTGGTTGCTGTTTACGCTCTGGCTCATCGGTGCCAGCCTCGGGGCCGCCGAGCGCGCCACGGTCTGGGCGCTGGTGGGCGAGCGCCTGCTGCTGGTCTGCCTGACCTGGGGCGCCGGCATGGGTGTGATCGCCTGGGGCCTCAAGCGCTGGTTCGAGCACTGGATCACGCCCTCGGTGCAACTGGCCGAAGAAGCGCAGGTGCTGCTGCGCACCGACGTGGTGCGCGAGCTGCGCCCCAAGGGCAACATCGAGACCAAGGAACTGGCCAAGCTGTTCAACCAGTTGGTGGCGCAGCGCGAGGACTTGCGCCACCAGATGCAGGCCAAGGTGCAGGCCGCCGCGCGCGACATCGAACAGGAAAAATCGCGTCTGGCCGCGCTCATGTCCGAACTCACCCAAAGCGTGGTGGTGTGCAACCTCGACGGCCGCATCCTGCTCTACAACCAGCGCGCCCGGATGCAGTTTCGCGCCCTCTCGCCCACACCGCAACTTGCAGGCGGCGCCGAGCTGATCGGTCTGGGGCGCTCGATCTACGCCGTGTTCGACCGCAAGCTGGTGGCGCACGCGCTCGAGAGCGTGCAGCAGCGCCTGCAGCGCGGGGCCGCGCAGCCCACGGCGCAGTTCGTCACCAGCACCCGCGCCGGGCAGCTGTTGCGCGTGCAGATGACGCCGGTGCGCAGCGTGGCCGATGCCGCAGCCCCGGTCGGGGGCGAGCCCGGTGCCGCGGCCGTGCCTGGGCCCCAGTCTGCCACCAGGTCGGCGCCACACGAGGCGCCCGCCCTGCAACTGGCCGGTTTCGTGCTCATGCTCGACAACATCACGCGCGAGTTCGAGGCCGAGGACGTGCGCGAGCGCCTGGTGCTGGGTCTGACCGAAGGCAGCCGCGCGGCGCTGGCCAATATGCGCGCGGCGGTCGAAATGCTCGACTACCCCGACCTCGAACCCGCGCTGCGCGAGCGCTTTCTGGCCGTGGTGCGCGACGAGGTGCAAAACCTGAGCGCGCGCGTGCAGCGCAGCAGCAGCGAGGCGGCCGCGGTTTTCCAGAGCCGCTGGCCGCTCGAAGACATGCTCGGCAGCGACCTGATCAGCGCCGCCGGGCGGCGCATCGAAGAAACGCTGGGCATCGCGCTCAACCAGAGCGAGGCCGACCCGAACCTGTGGCTGCGCATCGAGAGCTTCTCGATCATGCAGGCGCTGCTGTTTTTGGCCGCGCGCCTGCGCGACGAATTCGCCATCCGCCACTTCAGCCTGCGCCTGCGCCCCTCGAGCCAAGGGGCCGACAAGGCCGAGCTCGACCTGATCTGGAGCGGCGCCACGCTGAGCACCGAGACCGTGATGAGCTGGGAGATCGACCCGATGCGCATCGGCGCCGAGGCCAGTGCGCTATCGGTGCGCGAGGTGGTCGATCGCCACGGCGGCGCCTTCTGGCTGGAGCGCGACCGGGCCCGCAACCAGGCCTGGTTTCGCTTCTTGCTGCCCACTGCGGTGGCTCAGGAGCAACTCGACGGCGCCCACTACGTGCGCAGCGACAGCCGGCCCGAGTTCTACGATTTCGACCTCTTTCGCGTCAGCCCGCGCAGCCAGGCGCTCGACGACGTGGCGCTGGCCGATCTGTCCTTTACCGTGTTCGACACCGAAACCACCGGCCTCAACCCGGCCGAGGGCGACGAGATCATCCAGGTCGGTGCGGTGCGCGTGCTCAACGGCAAGTTGCTCCGGCACGAATGCATCGACCAGTTGGTGGATCCGCGGCGCGAGATACCGCCGGCCTCGATCCCCATCCACGGCATCACCCCGGACATGGTGGCGGGTCAGCCCGACATTTTTGCCGTGCTGCCGGCCTTTCACGCCTTTGCCCACGACACCGTGCTGGTGGCGCACAACGCCGCCTTCGACATGCGCTTCCTGCAGCTCAAGGAGCAGCCAACCGGGCTGGTGTTCGACCACCCGGTGCTCGATACGCTGCTGCTTTCGGCCGTGGTGCACCCAGGGCAGGACACGCACCGGCTCGAGGCCATCGCCGAGCGCTTTGGCGTGCACGTCATTGGCCGCCACACGGCGCTGGGCGACGCCATCGTAACGGCCGAAATCTTTGTGCGCCTGATCCCGCTGCTGGCCGAAAAAGGCATTCACACCCTGGGCCAGGCGCGCGCGGCGGCGCAGCGCACCTACTATGCGCGCATCAGGTACTGAAACGCTGGCGTCCGATGTGCGGCCCCAGGGCTGGCAGGCGGCCGATGCGCCGTGGCCGCCCGGCGTGGTGGCCGGCATCAGCGAGCGCGCGGGCGGCGTGTCGGCCGCGCCTTGGGACAGCTTCAACCTCGGCGACCACGTGGGCGACGCACGCGCCCACGTGCAAGCCAACCGCCAGCGCTTGGCCGCTGCCATCGGTTTGCGCCCGGTGTTCATGCGCCAGGTACACGGCAGCGCGGTGTTGCAGCTGCACCGCGACACCCCGGATGGCCTCACGGCCGACGCCTGCTGGACCGAGCAGCCGGGCTTGGCCTGCACCGTGCTGGTGGCCGATTGCCTGCCGCTGCTGCTGGCCGCGCCCGATGGCACCAGCGTGGCGGCGGTGCATGCCGGTTGGCGCGGCTTGGCCGGCGGGGCGGCGCATGGGACGCATGGGATGGGCGTGCTGGAGGCCCTGTGTGAGGCGTGGCCGGCGGCGCAGCAGCCCAGGCAGCGTGCTGCGATTCAGGTCTGGCTGGGGCCGTGCATCGGGCCGCAGCGCTTCGAGGTCGGGCCCGAGGTGCGGCAGGCTTTTGTGGCGCACGACCCGGCCGCCGCCGCCTGCTTCACGCCCTTGCCGCCTGCCACGGGCGCAGCGGTGGCGGCAGTGGAGGCTGAAGCTGAGCAGGCACAGGCACCCAAATACCTGGCCGACTTGCCCGCCTTGGCGCACCAGCGCCTGGTCGCGCTGGGTTTCGAGCGCGTCGCGGGCAACGACGGCAGCGCCCAGTGGTGCACCGCCAGCCAGCGCTCACGGTTCTTTTCGCACCGGCGCGATGGGGCTGTGCTCGGCGCCAGCGGGCGCATGGCGGCCTGCATCGGTCGCCGGGTCTGAATCGGGGCTGGATGCCAGGCCCAGCGACGGACTGCCGTGCGCGGGCGGCGGGCCCGCGCCAGGCTCGGTCGGGCCCGAGTCGGAGGTGGCGCTTGCGCAGGCTTGAGCCGCCAGGCGCGCTTTGCGCCGCAGCTTGCCCGTCATCAGGTAAACCATGAGGGCCATTGGCAGCAATCCGTAAAAAAACAGCGTCATAATGGCTGCAAGCACCGAACCCGTGGGGCTGGTGGCCACCGAAGCCGCCATCAGCACCACCACATAGAGCCAAGCGATGACGATCAGGTACAGAAACAACATATCGATTCCGAAGGGTTGGGGGTTCGAGGCAGACCTTGCCACGCCAACTGTAGCGCCTAGCGGCCTGGTGCCAGCGCTCGGGGCGCAGCGGATCGAAACCAGGAGCGTTACATGAACACCCCCCAAAACCCTTGGCTGCAAACCGCGCAGCAACTCCAGCAGTCGGCGCTGCAATACTGGGCTCAGATGCTGCAGCCCAGCCCCACCGCCGCCGCTCCAGTGCCCGGAGCGGCCCCGAATGCCGCTCCCTTTGCGCCTGCGGGCGGGGTCGATCTGAGCGAAATGCTCGCCAAAGTGGCGGGGCACCCGGTGCAGATCGAACCCACGCGGTTGCTGCAAATTCAGAGCGCATACCTCCAAGACTTGGCGCAGCTCTGGAGCCAAGGCTTGCAGGTCAAGCCGCCCCAGGACAAACGCTTTGCCGCCCCAGCCTGGAGCAGCAACCCGCTGTCGGCCTACGCCGCCGCGGCCTACCAGCTCAACGCCCGCACCCTGATGGCGCTGGCCGATGCCGTGCAGGCCGACGCCAAAACGCGTGCGCGCATCCAGTTTGCGGTGTTGCAGTGGATCGAAGCCAGCGCGCCCAGCAACTTTCTGGCCTTCAACGCCGAGGCGCAGCAAAAAGCCCTCGAAACCCAAGGCGAGAGCCTGAGCAAGGGCATACAGAACCTGCTGCACGACCTCGAGCAGGGCCACGTTTCGATGACCGACGAGAGCGCTTTCGAGGTCGGCAAAAACGTCGCCACCACCGAGGGCCAGGTGGTGTTCGAGAACGAGCTGTTCCAGCTCATCCAGTACAAGCCCCTGACCGCCAAGGTGCACCGGCGCCCCTTCCTGCTGGTACCCCCGTGCATCAACAAGTACTACATCCTCGACTTGCAACCCAGCAATTCGCTGGTGCGCTACGCCGTCGAGCAGGGCATGAGCACCTTCGTCTTGAGCTGGTGCAACCCCGACGCGGCGCTGGCCCACAAGACCTGGGACGACTACATCGAGGACGCGATCATCAAGGCCATCGCCGTGGTGCGCGAGATCACGCGCGCCGAACAGATCAACGCGCTCGGTTTTTGCGTCGGCGGCACCATGCTGGGCACGGCGCTGGCGGTGTTGGCGGCGCGCGGTGAGCAGCCGGTGGCCAGCGCCACTTTCCTGACCGCCTTCCTCGACTTCACCGACACCGGCGTGCTCGATGTGTTCATCGACGAAAACTTTGTCAGCCTGCGCGAGCAGCAGTTTGCCCAGGGTGGCCTGCTGCCGGGGCGCGATCTGGCCACCACCTTCAGCTTTCTGCGCCCCACCGATCTGGTCTGGAACTACGTCGTGGGCAACTACCTCAAGGGCGAAACCCCGCCGCCCTTTGACCTGCTGTACTGGAACTCCGACAGCACCAACCTGCCCGGCCCCTACTACGCCTGGTACCTGCGCCACACTTACCTGGAAAACCGCCTCTGCAAGCCGGGCTCGGTCACGGTCTGTGGCCAGCCCATCGACCTGGGGCGCATCGACATCCCGGTCTATATCTACGGCTCGCGCGAAGACCACATCGTGCCCATCGGCGGCGCCTACGCCAGCACCCAGCACCTGCCCGGCCCCAAGCGCTTCGTGATGGGGGCCTCGGGCCACATCGCTGGCGTCATCAACCCGGCCAGCAAGGGCAAGCGCAGCCACTGGGTGGGCTCATCCGAGCACTTTCCGCCCCGGCTCGATGACTGGCTGGCCAGCGCCACCGAGCGCCCCGGCAGCTGGTGGACGGACTGGGCCGAGTGGCTCAAGGGCCATGCCGGCGAACTGGTGGCCGCGCCCAAGGGCTACGGCAGCCGCAAATACAAAGCCATCGAGCCGGCGCCGGGCCGTTACGTCAAGGTCAAGGCCTGAAGCCACAGATTTTTCACTTCAACCGCAACAGGAGAGCAAACATGCAAGACATCGTCATCGTTGCCGCCGCCCGCACCGCCGTGGGCAAGTTTGGCGGCAGCCTGGCCAAGGTGAGCGCGCCCGAGCTCGGCGCTGCTGTGATCAAGGGGCTGTTGCAGCGCACCGGGCTGGCACCCGAGCAGGTCGGGGAAGTGATTCTGGGCCAGGTGCTGGCCGCTGGCGTGGGCCAAAACCCGGCGCGCCAGGCCATGCTCAAGGCCGGTCTGGCCAAAGAGACCCCGGCCATGACCATCAACGCCGTTTGCGGCTCGGGCCTGAAGGCGGTGATGCTGGCGGCGCAAGCCGTCGCCACCGGCGACAGCGAGATCGTGATCGCTGGTGGCCAGGAAAACATGAGCGCCAGCCCCCACCTGCTGCCCGCCAGCCGCGATGGCCAGCGCATGGGCGACTGGAAGCTGGTCGATTCGATGATCGTCGATGGCCTGTGGGACGTGTATAACCAATACCACATGGGCATCACGGCCGAAAACGTGGCCAAGGCGCACGGCATCACACGCGAGATGCAGGACGCGCTGGCCTTGGGCAGCCAGCAAAAGGCCGCTGCCGCCCAAGACGCCGGCAAGTTCAAGGACGAGATCGTGCCGGTGCTGATCCCACAGAAAAAAGGCGATCCGCTGGTCTTTGACAGCGACGAATACCTGAACCGCAAGAGCAACCAGGAGGCGCTGGCCGGCCTGCGCCCGGCCTTTGACAAGGCCGGCACCGTCACGGCAGGCAACGCCTCGGGCATCAACGACGGCGCTGCCGCAGTGCTGGTGATGTCGGCGGCCAAGGCGGCGGCGCTGGGGCTGACGCCGCTGGCCACCCTGCGCAGCTACGCCACCACCGGGCTGGACCCGAGCGTGATGGGCATGGGGCCGGTGTCGGCTTCGCAAAAAGCGCTGGCGCGCGCCGGCTGGGGCGTGGGCGACGTCGATCTGTTCGAACTAAACGAAGCCTTTGCGGCGCAAGCCTGTGCGGTCAACCTCGGGCTCGGGGTCGATCCGGCCAAGGTCAACGTCAACGGCGGCGCCATCGCCATCGGCCACCCGATCGGAGCCTCGGGCTGCCGCGTGCTGGTCACGCTGCTGCACGAAATGCAGCGCCGTGGCGCCAAAAAAGGCCTGGCCGCGCTGTGCATCGGCGGCGGCATGGGCGTGGCGCTCACCGTCGAGCGCTGAAACGCGTTTTTTCACCAATCAAACAGAGGAGCCTGAAATGAATCAAAGAGTCGCATACGTCACCGGCGGCATGGGCGGCATCGGCACCGCGATCTGCCAGCGCCTGGCCAAGGCGGGCTTCAAGGTCATCGCCGGCTGCGGCCCAACGCGCGACCACCAGAAGTGGATCGACGAACAGGCTGCGCTGGGCTACACCTTCCACGCCAGCGTGGGCAATGTGGGCGAGTGGGACTCCACCGTCGAGGCCTTCACCAAGGCCAAGGCCGAGCACGGCCCCATCGACGTGCTGGTCAACAACGCCGGCATCACGCGCGACCGCATGTTCCTGAAAATGAGCAAAGAAGACTGGGACGCGGTGATCACCACCAACCTCACTTCCATGTTCAACGTCACCAAGCAGGTGCTGCCCGATATGGTCGAGCGCGGCTGGGGCCGCATCATCCAGATTTCGTCGGTCAACGGCGAGAAGGGCCAGGCCGGGCAGACCAACTATTCGGCCGCCAAGGCCGGGATGCACGGCTTCACCATGGCGCTGGCGCAGGAAGTGGCGGCCAAGGGCGTGACGGTGAACACCGTCAGCCCAGGCTACATCGGCACCGACATGGTGCGCGCCATCCGCCCCGACGTGCTGGAAAAGATCGTTGCCACGATTCCGGTCAAGCGCCTGGGCACGCCGGAGGAAATCGGCTCCATCGTCACCTGGCTGGCGGGCGAAGACTCGGGCTTCACCACTGGCGCCGACTTCAGCTGCAACGGCGGCCTGCACATGGGCTGAAGCGCCCGCGTCCGCGGGCCGCTGCGGGTGCGGCGGCGCTCGCGGGTTCGGGTCAGTCGCTGGCTGGGTGCGCCTGCGCTGCCCGCACGCTGGCGGCCTGTTGCGCGGCCCCTTCCGCCGCCTGCTCGCCGCTGCGCACCGCGCCTTCGAGGGTGGCCGGGTAGGGGCCGCTCACATAGTCGCCCGCTGCCCACAGCCCGGGCCCGAGGGCGGCGGCGGGGCGCGTCAGGCCAGGCGTGCTGGCAAAGGTGGCGCGGCGCTCGATCACGCACTGGCGCACCTGCGCCTGCTCTAGGCCGAGCGCGTGCTGCGCTTGCTGCAGCAGCACGGTTTGCAGTTCGCTCTGGCTGCCGTCACAGGCGCTGGCGACCAGCGCCAGTTCAACCCAACCCTGGGGGCAGCCGCTGGCGCTGCCGGGCGCGCCCAGCAGCCGGTCGCGCCGAAACGCGTACTGCGCCGGAGCCTGCGCGCTGCTGCGCAAGGCCAGCATGGGGTGGGCGCTGGGCCAGGGGCGGCTCAGCACGCCGCCCACGTACAGGGTGGCAATGGCCTGGTGCTGCAGCGCTTGTGCAGTCTGTCGCCAGGCGTGCAGCTGGGCGCTTGCTTGGTCGGGCGGCAGCGTGCCGAGCAGGCGCGTGGCGGCGCTGGCCGGGGTGGCCAGGATCACGTGTTCGGCCTCGAAAACCTGGCCGCTGCTGCACGTCAGCCGCCAACCGCCAGCCGCAACACTTGGGGTGGCGGCTGCTGTTGCGCCATTCACGCCCCCAACCATGCCCGCAGCCACGCGCTCCAGGCTGAGCACGCGCTGGCCCGCCAAGGCCACCGCGCCGCGCTGTTGCAACCAGCGCACGGCGGGGCCGGGCAGCAGCGCGCCCAGGTCGCTGCGCGGCAGCAGCAGTTGCGCCGCGCGCCAAGGCGGGTGGCCGCGGCCGAGCAGGGCGTCGCGCAGCACGATCAGGAACACCTGGGCGCTGGCGGTTTGCGCCGGGGTGTTGAGCGCGGCCACGCACAAGGGTTCGATCAGCTCGTGCCAGACGCGCTCGGGCAACTCGGCGCACAAGTCGGCGACGCTGAGCTGCGGCGCGCACACAAATCCGGCGCGCTGCCAGTGCGCTGCCCAGCGCAGCAGGGCCAGACGCTCGGCCCAACTCCAGCCGCGCACGCTCAGCAGCGCGGCCAGGGTGTCGAACGGGGCCGGCCAGCGCAGCGCCCAGTCGGGTGTGGCCAGCCCGCCGCCTTCGGCAAAGCGCAGATCGAGCGGCATGGCGTGCAGGTGCGCGCCCAGGTCCAGCCCCAGGCGCTGCATCAGCCCCAGGGTGGCGGTGTAGGCCCCGATCAGGATGTGCTGGCCGTTGTCGAGCCGCGCGCCGTTCGGGCTTGCGCAAGCGCCATCGGTGTCCGGCTCAGCGCCAGGGCCAGATGGCGCACTCGAGGCGTTGGCGGCGTCGCCATGGCGCGCCAGCGTGCGCGCGCGCCCACCCCAGGTGCGCGTGGCTTCCAGCAGCGTGACGGCAAAACCCAATTCGCAGCCGCGCACCGCCGCTGCCAAGCCGGCCCAGCCGCCGCCGACGATCAGCATGCGCGCCCTCATGGCCGCTGGCCCAAGGGGGTGCGGTTGCGGCCTGGCCTCACAGCCGCCCCAGTGCCTGCACCTTCCAGGCAAGCCAAAACTTGGTCAGTGGCGTCAGGCGCACGCGCTGCGTGAGCACGCGCAGCGGATCGGTGGCGATCTGCTGCAGCAGCCGGCGGTAGATGCTGGCCATCATCAGCCCGGGTTTTTGGGCGCGCCGGTCGGCAGCGGGCAGCAGCGCCAGCGCTTCGTCATAAACGCCGAGCGCGCGCGCTATCTGGAATTGCAGCAGCGCCGTGCAGCGTGCCTCAAAACCGGGTTCGGCCCCTTGGCCGCGCTTGAGCAGCTCGTGCGCCTTCACCTCGAAACGCTGCAACTCGTTGACCGGCAAGTAGATGCGCCCGCGCAGCGCGTCTTCGCCGACGTCGCGGATGATGTTGGTCAGCTGCAGCGCCAGCCCCAGGCGGTGCGCGTAGGCCGTGGTCTGGGCCGCGCTCTGGCCAAAGATGCGCGCCGCCACCTCGCCCACCACGCCCGCCACCAGGTGGCAGTAGCGCTGCAGGCCGGGGTAGTCGAGGTAGCGCGACTGCTCCAGATCCATCTGGCAGCCGTCGATGATCTGCAGCAGGTGCTCGGCCTCGATGCCGTAGGTCGCCAAGTGCGGTTGCAGCGCCTGCAGCGCCGGGTGTTCGGGCACGCCGTGGCCGGTGTCGAAGCAGCGCGCCACCTGCAGCCGCCACCAGTGCAGCTTGAGCTGCGCCACCGCCGGGTCGTGGACCTTGTCCACCACGTCGTCGATTTCTCGGCAGCAGGCGTAAAAGGCGGTGATGGCGGCGCGCTGGGACGGCGGCAAGAACAAAAAGGCGTAGTAAAAACTGCTGCCCGAGGCGGCGGCTTTCTGCTGAGCGTAGGCTTGCGGCGTCATGGTCGGGGGCGGCTGGCTGGCGGGGGCTGGCGACGTGGGGCTGCTAGGCCTGAGCAGGGTCAGCCGCGCCTGCCCGGCTCAGGTGCGAGTGGCGCATGAAGGCGTGGTAGAGCAAGGGCACCACGAACAGCGTGAGCACGGTCGAAAATGCCAACCCATAGACGATGCTGGCCGCCACCGGCCCCCACAGCAGGCTCTCGCCGCCCAAGCCCAAAGCCAACGAGGCCAGCCCGCCGATGGTCGTGCTGCTGGTGATGAGCACCGGCACCACGCGCCGCCGCGCCGCGTACAGGGTGGCGTGCAACACGCTCATGCCGGCGCGCAGTCGCTCGTTGGCGGCATCGATCAGCACGATGGCCGAATTGACCGCGATGCCGCCCAGCGCAATCACGCCGTACAGGGTGTAGAGCGAGAGCGGATTGCCTGAGAGCGCCAGCCCAAAAGCCACCCCGGCAAAGGCCAGCGGCACCGCCACCAGCACCATCAGCGGCTGGAAGTAGCTGCGAAACTGCGCTGCCAGAATCAGGTAGATCAGGCCGATGCCGAACAGGAACAGCACCCCCATCGCGTCCAGGCTTTCTTCGATGTCTTCGAGCTCGCCGGTGAAGTCGAGGTCGATGCCCGGGTGCTGGGCGCGGATGCGTTCCCAACCCGCCTTCACCTGCAGGTTGGCCTCACGGGTGTCGGTCAGTTCGCGGTCCAGGTTGGCCTGCACGGTGATGGTGCGACGCAGGTTGTAGTGCCGGATGGCCCCGCGTCCCGGCAGCACCTGCACCTCGACCAGGGTTCCCAGGCGCGCGATCTGGCCGTTGGGCAGCGCCACCGGTTCGTTGAGCAGCGCGTCCGGGTCGGGCCGCAGCCCCAGCGCCGAGCTGCTGCGCACCTTGAGCTCGATGCGGTCGCCCTGCAGCCGGGTAAAGGCCACCGTTTCGCCATCCACCGCCAGCCGCACCAGCCGCGTCACCTGCTGTGCGTTGAGGCCGAGCTCGCGCATGGCCTCGTGGTTCAGGCGCAGTTGCAGCAGCGGCCGGCCGGGCAGGTTGTCGTCTTGCACGTCTTGGGTGCCGGGGATGGCGCGCACCAGTTCCTTGATGGCTTCGGCGGCGCGTTGAATCTCGTCGAAATCGTCGCCGCGCACCCGGATGTTGATCGGCATGCCCGTAGGCGGGCCGCCGGTGAAGATGAAGAAGCTCTGCTCGCCCGGCGTGTCCAGGCCCTCGATGTCGGCGCGCATGGCCTCGACCACCTCCTGCACCTCGCGCGCGTCGCCCGTGCGCGGGTTGAGCGAGACAAAAATCTGGCCGAAGTTGTCGCCATACACCGGCTCGGTGTCGGTGAACATCAGCCCCGCCGTGCTCGAGACCGAGCGCGCCTCGTGCCCTTGTGCGGCCGGCCCCACGCCTTGCAGGCGCGCACGCACCGCCTGCTCCACCTGTTCGGTCACGGCCATGGTCTGCTCCAGCGTGGCGTCGGCGGGCATGTCCACGTTGACGTAGAAAGCGCGGATCGGGTCGAAGGCAAAGAACTGCACCCGCACCACCCCGACGGCGTACAACAGCCCCGCCAGCCCGATCACCGCCAGGGCCAGCGCCGAAAAGCGCTTGGGGCGGCGCAGCACGAAGGCCAGCCACTGCGTGTAGCGCAGCCGCAGGCCGCGGTTGAAGGCGTTGCGCCAGCGCTGCACGCGCGAGGGCGGCCGCTCGAAGCGCCCGCCCACCAGTTGCACGTGCACCGGCAGCATCCAGAACGCTTCGATGAGCGAGATCGCCAGCGCCAGCGTGACCACGAACGGGATGATGAACATGAAGTCGCCCACGATGCCGGGCAGCAGCATCAGCGGCATGAAAGCGGCCATGGTGGTGGCCACCGAGGCCAGCACCGGCTTCCAGACTTCGGTGATGCCATCGAGGCTGGCCTGCAAGGCCTTGTGCCCGCGCTCCATGCGGTAGTAGATCGATTCGGCCACCACCACCGCGTCATCGACCAGCATGCCAAGCGCGATCACCACCCCCAGCAGCACCGAGATGTTGACCGTATGGCCCAGCGGCGCCAGCAGGGCAAAGGTGCCCATGAGCGAAAACGGAATGCCCAGCGCCACCAGCGCGCCGATGCGCGAGCCCAGAAACAGCCAGCACACCGCCAGCACCATCAACATGCCGTAGAGCGCGTTGGTCTGCATGATGCCGATGGCCTCGCGCGTGGGCACAGTCTGGTCGTCGCTCAGTTCAAGCCGCAGGCCGTAGAGCGCCAGCGTCGGGTTTTGTGCCGCGATGTAGGCGTGCACCCGATCCACCAGTTCCAGGGTATTGGTGCCGGCGGTTTTGGTGAAGGGCATCGAAATCGACGGCTGGCCGTTGACCGAGGCCAGTTGCGCGGCCAGGGCGCGGTCGCGTTCGATGCGCGCCACGTCGCCCAGGCGCACCGACACGCCAGGGCGGCCGGCAGCGGCCACCGGCAAGCTGGCGAGCTCGGAGGGGTCGAGCACCACCCCGCGCACGCTCACCGACCAGGCGCCGCCTTCGGTCTTGAGGGTGCCGGCGGCGCTGTCGCGCCACCAGAGGCGCAGCGCGTCGGCCACGTCGGTGGCGGTGAGTTGGTGTGCGGCCAGCGCCATCGGGTCGGGGCTGACGCGGATCACCGGGTCGCGCAACCCCGAGGCAAAGACCTGGTCGATGCCGGTGATGCGTTCCATGTCGGACCGGATGCGGCGGGCGTTGAGGCGCAGCGTTTCGTCGTTGGCCAAGCCGATGAGTTGCACGGTGGCGGTGGGGAAGCCGCTCGAGGAGGTGATCTCCATCACGCGCGGGTCGTTGGCTTCGGGGGGCAGTTCGGCGGTGGCGGCGTTTTGAATCTCGCGCCGCAAATCGTTCATGCGCTGGCTGAACACGCGCGGGCTGATCTCGTGAAAACGCACCAAGATGCTGGATACGGTCTCGCGCGAGGTCGAGGTGACGAAGCGCACGTCCGGGACGCCGGCGATGGCGTCCTCGAGCGGGTTGGTGACCAGCTGCTCGATGTCTTCGGCGCTGGCGCCGGGCAGCGTGGTGGTGATGGTGACCCAGTTGAAGTTGATTTCCGGGTCTTGCTCGCGCGGCATGCTCAGGTAGCTGAGCAGGCCGAGCAGAATCACCACCACGAAGGCGATGTTGGCCAGCGGGTGGTTGGTGAGCAGGGAGCGCAAGAAGTTCATGGGCTGCAGGCGGGGGTGCGCTTCAGTTCAGGGCCTGGCCGTCGGTGAGCGCTGCCTGCCCGCGCACCACCACTTGGGTGTCGGGGGGCAAGGTGGTGGCCGCAGCGCGCCCTTCCTGTGCCCCGGGCAGGCTGATGAAGCGCGCCTGCTGGCCCTGGCGCACGAAGATGCCCAGCGCTTCGCCCCGGCGCACCATCAGGGCCGCCGGGATGTGGGGCTGTGGGTCGCGCCAGCGCAGCACGCCGCTGCTGCCCGGCGGCGCAGTGCCTGTGGCCGCGCCAGGGTCGGTGCCCAGGGCGTCATGGGCCCAGCCCAGGCGCACGGCCTGGGTGCGGTTGGCGGCCTGCACGGTGGCGCTCACGCGCAGCAAGCGCAGCGGGTGCACGAATGCGCTGCCCTGGGGCTGGAACTGCCACGCCCCGGCACGGCGCAAGCCCGGCACCTCGGCCGGCGGCACGTGGGCCTGCACCTCGGCGGCGCCGCTTTCGGCGAGCACGAACAGCGGCGTGCCGGGTGCCACCGTTTCGCCCACTTGCGCCGTGCGTTGCACCACGGTGCCGGCAAAAGGGGCCAGCACGCGGGTGCGCTCGAGCTGGCGCCGGGCGCTGCGCAGCTGCGCTTCGGCGCTGGCCAGATCGGCCTGCTGCAGCGCCACCTCGGTTTCGCGCTGCGTCAGCGCTTCCTTGGAGAAAAAGCCTTGCGCCACCAGGTCGCGGGCGCGTTGCAACTGCGCCAGCCCCAGCTGCAAGCGCGACACGGCGGCGTCGCGTCCAGCCTGGGCGCGTTGCAGCGCCAGTTCGTGGTCGGTGGGGTCGATTTGCAGCAGCAGATCGCCGCGCCGCACCGTGGCGCCCACATCGGCGCCCCAGCTCAGCACCCGCCCGCCCACTTCGGCGCTCAGGCGCGACTCGTTGCGCGCCAACACGGTGGCGGCGGCGCTGCGCTCGGGCTGCAGCCAGACGCTGTCGAGGCGCGCGGTTTGCACGCTGGCGGCCGCGGCGGGGGCTGTTTGGGGGCTTGGGCTGCCTGCGGTTTGGCCCAGGGCCGGGCTGGCGCTCAGAAGTGCAAACCCAAGGACCGCAGCCAGCGTGGTGGCGGCCATGGGCCAGGCAGCCCGCGTGGGCAGGGTCGCCTGCATGCGCGGGGCGATTGGGCGGCGGTTCATGGGGCGTTTTCCTGATGGGGCGCAAAAGGCGGGGGCGGGGGCAGGGCGGCGGCGGGCCGCCACAGCGCACGCCACAGCAGCAACGGGGCGTCGGGGGCGCGCAGACGCGGTCGCTGGCACCAGGTGCGGCCCCCCAAGGCTTCTATTTTGTCCAAAATCCGCAACCCCCCTTGCACCACCAGGCGCAGTTCCCAGCCGACGCGGCCGGGCAGGCGCCACGCCAGCGGGGCGCCCTGGCCCATCAGGGCGCGGGCGTGCGCGCACAGTTCCAGCACCATGGCTTGCGCCTGCGGCTGGGCAGCGGCGCCGGGGTGCAGGTTGGCCAGTGCCACCCCGTGGCGTTGCAGGGCAGCCAAGGGCAGGTAGTGGCGCTGGCGCGGCAGGTCGAGGCTCAGATCCTGCCAGAAGTTGATCAGTTGCAGCGCGCTGCAGATGGCGTCGCTCTGCTGCAGCGAGCGCTCGTCGCGCACGCCATAGAGGTGCAGCAGCAAGCGCCCGACCGGGTTGGCCGAGCGGCTGCAGTAGCCCAGCAGCTCGGGCAAGTCGGCGTACCACTGGCCGTTGGCGGTGCGGCGCACGTCTTGCTCAAAGGCATCGAGCAGGTGCAGCAGCGGTTCTTGCGGCAGCTGCCAGGCGTGCACCTGCTGCGCCAGCGCCGGCATGATGTGCGGCCAGCGCCAGCCGCCCGCAGCCGGCGTTGCAGCCGGTGCCACCGCGGCCAGCAACTCGGCGCGGTAAGCCTGCAACTCGAGCAGGCGCTGCGCTGCGCTGGCGTTGCCCTCGTCGGCAATGTCGTCGGCGCAGCGCGCAAAGGCGTAGATGGCCCGCACCGGCGCACGCAAGGCCGGCGGACACAACCACGACGCCACCGGAAAGTTTTCGTAGTGCGCCACACCATGCACAGGGTTTGCCATCGGATCGATTATGCCGCGCCCGGATGCTCGGTGCGTGTCATGCACGGTGCGTGTCTTGGGCCCAGCTGTCGCGGGCCAAGCGTGGGCGGCCTTACAATCTCGCTTTTTCCCGCGTCCACCCAAGGTCAACCTTGCCAGGGCGCGGTCGGGCGCGCGGGTGGCGAAATTGGTAGACGCACCAGGTTTAGGTCCTGACGGTGGCAACACTGTGGGGGTTCGAGTCCCCCCCCGCGCACCACGAAAAAGAATATCCTCATCCCGAACACCGGGGGCCCTGGGCTTGCAGCCCGGCCCTTCACAGGAGTAATCAGCATGGCCGTCACCGTTGAAACACTGGACAAGCTCGAACGCAAGATCACGCTCGAGCTGTCGCTGGAGCAGATCAACCAGGAGGTGCAAAACCGCCTCAAGCGCATGCAGCGCCAAGTCAAGCTCGACGGCTTCAGGCCCGGCAAGGTGCCGCTGAGCGTGGTGCAAAAGCGCTACGGGGGCTCGGTGCACTACGAGGTGATGAACGACCAGCTCGGCCAGGCCTTCCAGTCCGCAACCCAGGAAGCGCAGTTGCGCGTCGCCGGCACCCCGAGCCTCAACGCAAAAGAAGGGGCGCCAGAAGGCGCGGTGGCCTTTGAGGCGGTGTTTGAGGTCTATCCAGAAGTCAAGATCGGCGACCTGGGCGCGGCCACGATCGAAAAGTTCAGCGCCACGGTGGACGAGGCGGCCATCGAGCGCACGCTCGAGATCCTGCGCAAGCAGCGCCGCACCTTTGTGGCCCGCGCCGCCGACGAGCCGGCGCAGGAAGGCGACCAGGTTCGCATCGACTTCGAAGGCAAGATCGACGGCGAGCCCTTCGAGGGCGGCAAGGCCGAGGGCTTCCAGTTCGTGCTCGGTGAAGGCCAGATGCTCAAAGAGTTCGAAGAGGCCGTGCGCGGCATGCGCGTGGGCGAGTCCAAAACCTTCCCGCTCAACTTCCCGGCCGAGTACCACGGCAAAGACGTGGCGGGCAAGCAGGCCGATTTTCTGGTGACGCTGCAGCAGCTCGAAGCGGCGCAATTGCCCGCGGTGGACGACGAGCTGGCCAGCGCCCTCGGCGTGCCCGGGGGCAGTGTGGAGGCGCTGCGCGCCGACATCCGCAAAAACCTCGAGCGCGAAGTCAAGTTCCGCCTGCAGATGCGCAACAAGTCGGCGGTGATGGACGCGCTGCTGGCGCAGTGCGAGCTCGATGTGCCAAAATCCAGCGTCGCGGCCGAGGTCGAGCGCCTGATCGAGGGCGCGCGCGCCAACCTCAAGGAGCGTGGCGTCCAGGGTGCCGATCAGGCCCCGATCCCGGCCGAGCTGTTCCAGGCCCAGGCCGAGCGCCGCGTGCGCCTGGGGCTGGTGGTGGCCGAACTGGTCAACGCCAACCGCCTGCACGCCACGCCGGAGCAGGTCGATGCCCACATCCAGGAGCTGGCCAGCTCGTACGAGAGCCCGGCCGATGTGGTGCGCTGGTACCAGAGCGACCGCCAGCGCCTGGCCGAAGTGGAGGCCATTGTGCTGGAAAACAACGTCACCGAGTTCGTGCTGGCGCGCGCGCAGGTGAGCGACAAGGCGATTGCTTTCGACGAACTGATGGGTAAGGGCTGAAACCATGAGCGCACTTCACACACAAGCCCTGGGCATGGTGCCCATGGTGATCGAGCAGTCGGGCCGCGGCGAGCGCGCCTACGACATCTATTCGCGCCTGCTCAAGGAGCGCGTGGTGTTTCTGGTGGGTGAAGTCAACGACCACACCGCCAACCTGGTGGTGGCGCAGCTGCTGTTCCTCGAGAGCGAAAACCCGGACAAGGACATTTCGCTCTACATCAATTCACCCGGTGGCAGCGTGAGTGCGGGCATGTCGATTTTCGACACCATGAACTTCATCAAGCCCGAAGTGTCCACGCTGTGCATCGGCATGGCCGCCAGCATGGGGGCTTTTCTGCTCGCGGCCGGGGCCAAGGGCAAGCGTTTTTCGCTGCCCAACTCGCGCGTCATGATCCACCAGCCGCTGGGCGGCGCACGTGGGCAGGCGACCGACATCGAGATTCATGCGCGCGAGATCCTGCGCTTGCGCGCCGAGCTCAACCGCATCCTGTCCGAGCGCACCGGGCAGGCGCTGGAAAAAATCGAGCGCGACACCGAGCGCGACTACTTCATGTCGGCAGCCGAAGCGGCCGAATACGGTCTGATCGACAAAGTGATCGACAAGCGCGGGTCTTGACCAGCCCTGCACGGCCCATCCCTGTCTTGCAGCAGGGTGGCCGCGAAGGCGCTATGATGGCGCGCAACCCATCCCTTGATGCCACGAGAACCCAACCCAGGCGCGCCCCCATGCCCGAACGCAAAGGCCCCACCAGCCCGAAAAACCTGTTCTGCTCTTTTTGCGGCAAGAGCCAGCACGAGGTCAAGAAACTCATTTCCGGCCCTTCGGTGTTCATCTGCGACGAGTGCATCGCGCTGTGTGCCGACATCATGCGCGACGAACTGCCGCAGACTGCCATGGGCAAGGGCGGCTCTGGCGCCGACGCGCTGCCGACGCCGCTGCAAATCAAGCACCACCTCGATCAATACGTGATCGGCCAGGAGGCGGCCAAGAAAACCCTGTCGGTGGCGGTTTACAACCACTACAAGCGCCTGCGCCATCGCGATCATTCGGGCAAGGACGACGTCGAGCTGGCCAAAAGCAACATCCTGCTCATCGGCCCCACCGGTTCGGGTAAAACGCTGCTGGCCGCCACCATGGCGCGCATGCTCAACGTGCCCTTCGTCATGGCCGACGCCACCACGCTCACCGAGGCCGGCTACGTGGGCGAGGACGTGGAAAACATCATCGCCAAACTGCTGCAAACCTGCAATTACGACCCCGAAAAAGCGCAGCGCGGCATCGTTTTCATCGACGAAATCGACAAGATCACGCGCAAGTCCGAAAACCCCTCCATCACTCGCGACGTCTCGGGCGAAGGCGTGCAGCAGGCGCTGCTCAAGCTGGTCGAAGGCACGGTGGCCTCGGTGCCGCCACAAGGCGGGCGCAAGCACCCGAATCAGGACATGATTCAGGTCGACACCTCCAACATTCTGTTCATCTGCGGCGGCGCCTTTTCGGGCTTGGAAAAGGTCATCGATGCGCGCACCGAAAGCGGGGGCATCGGCTTTGGCGCCACGGTCAAAAGCAAGCAGCAGCGCAGCCTGAGCGAGGTCTTTGCCGAAGTCGAACCCGACGACCTGGTGCGCTTTGGTCTGATCCCCGAGCTGGTCGGGCGCCTGCCCGTGGTCACGGCGCTCGACGAACTGGGCGAGGAAGCCCTGATCGACATCCTGACCGAGCCCAAAAACGCCGTGGTCAAGCAGTTTGCGCAGCTGCTGCACATGGAGGGCGTGGAGCTCGAGGTGCGGCCGGCGGCGCTCAAGGCGATTGCGCGCCACGCCATGAAGCGCAAAACCGGCGCCCGTGGCCTGCGCTCCATCCTCGAACAGGCGCTGCTCCAGACCATGTTTGAACTCCCGAGCCTGAGCAACGTCGAAAAGGTGGTGGTCGATGAAACCACCATCGAAGACGGCAAACCGCCGCTGCTGGTCTACCGCGAGGCTGCGCGCCAGGCCTGAGCCTGCGCCTGGGCCGTGGTGCGCCCGCTGCGCACGATCAGGCCTGGGCAAATTTGCTGCGGCAGGCGCCTTGTTTCGCGCCTGCGCGCCCCCACATGGCAGCCATAGATTGAGGTACAAAGATGTCTGGACACCCCACCCTGCCCAACCAGCCCCTGACGCTGCCGCTGTTGCCCCTGCGCGACGTGGTGGTGTTTCCGCACATGGTGATCCCGCTTTTTGTCGGCCGGCCCAAGAGCATCAAGGCGCTGGAAGCGGCGATGGAGTTTGACCGGCGCATCGTGCTGGTGGCGCAGAAAACCGCCACCAAAGACGACCCGACGCCGCAAGACCTGTTCGAAGTCGGCTGCGTCGCCAGCATCCTGCAGATGCTCAAGCTGCCCGACGGCACCGTCAAGGTGCTGGTCGAAGGGGTGCAGCGCGCGGTCGTGCAGCGGCTGCACGAAAGCGAGTCGCACTTCGAGGCCGAGGTGCTGCCGGTCAGCACCGACGACGAGTTCGCACAGGTCGATGCCACCGAACTCGAGGCGCTGCGCCGCGCGGTGATGCAGCAGTTTGACCAATACGTCAAGCTCAACAAGAAGATCCCGTCCGAGATCCTCACCTCGATTGCCAGCATCGACCACCCCGGCCGACTGGCCGACACCATCGCCGCGCACCTGCCCTTGCAGCTCGAGGCCAAGCAAAAGGTGCTCGACCTCAACCCCATCGTGGCGCGGCTCGACAACCTGTTTGAGCAGCTCGAGCGCGAGGTCGATATCCTCAACGTCGATAAGCGCATCCGCGGCCGCGTCAAGCGCCAGATGGAGAAAAACCAGCGCGACTTCTACCTCAACGAGCAGGTCAAGGCGATCCAGAAAGAGCTCGGTGAAGGCGAGGAGGGCGCCGACATCGAAGAGATCGATCGCAAGATCAAGGCCGCCAAAATGCCGCCCGAGGCGCGCAAAAAGGCCGAAGCCGAGCTCAAGAAACTCAAGCTGATGTCGCCCATGTCGGCCGAGGCCACGGTGGTGCGCAACTACATCGACGTCCTGAGCAACCTGCCGTGGAGCAAAAAAACCAAGATCAAGCACGATCTGGGCTTTGCCGACCAGGTGCTCAACGAAGACCACTACGGCCTGGACAAGGTCAAGGACCGCATCCTCGAATACCTGGCGGTGCAGCAGCGCGTGGACAAGGTCAAGGCGCCGATCCTGTGCCTGGTCGGGCCACCGGGGGTGGGCAAGACCTCGCTCGGGCAGTCGGTGGCGCGCGCCACCGGGCGCAAGTACGTGCGCATGGCGCTGGGCGGGATGCGCGACGAGGCCGAAATCCGTGGCCACCGGCGCACCTACATCGGCGCGCTACCGGGCAAGGTGCTGCAAAACCTGAGCAAGATCGGCACCCGCAACCCACTGTTTTTGCTCGACGAGATCGATAAGCTCGGGATGGACTTCCGGGGCGACCCGTCGTCGGCGCTGCTCGAGGTGCTGGACCCAGAGCAGAACCACACCTTCAGCGACCATTACGTCGAAGTCGATTTCGATCTTTCCGACGTGATGTTCGTGGCCACCTCGAACACGCTCAACATCCCACCGGCGCTGCTGGACCGCATGGAGGTGATCCGCCTGTCGGGCTACACCGAAGACGAAAAAGCCCACATCGCGCTCAAGTACCTGCTGCCCAAGCAGCTCAAGAACAACGGCATCCGCGCGGGCGAGCTCGATCTGAGCGAGGCGGCGGTGCGCGATGTGGTGCGCTACTACACCCGCGAGGCCGGCGTGCGCGCGCTGGAGCGCGAGCTGTCCAAAATCTGCCGCAAGGTGGTCAAGGGGCTGCTGCTCAAAAAATACACCGCTCCGGTGCAGGTCACCCCCGACAACCTGGCCGATTTTCTGGGGGTGCGCAAATACACCTTCGGCCGCGCCGAACAGAACAACCAGGTCGGGCAGGTGGTCGGGCTGGCGTGGACCGAAGTCGGCGGCGATTTGCTCACCATCGAGGCCGCGCTCATGCCCGGCAAGGGCAATGTCACGCGCACCGGCCAGTTGGGTGAGGTGATGAAAGAGTCGGTCGAGGCCGCGCGCACGGTGGTGCGCAGCCGCGCGCGGGTGCTGGGCATCAAGACCGAAGCCTTCGAGAAGAACGACATCCACATCCACGTGCCCGACGGCGCCACGCCCAAAGACGGCCCCAGCGCCGGCGCCGCCATGACCACGGCCATCGTCTCGGCCCTGACCGGCATCCCGGTGCGCGCCGACGTGGCCATGACGGGCGAGATCACGCTGCGCGGCGAAGTGACCGAAATCGGCGGCCTCAAAGAAAAACTGCTGGCGGCGCTGCGTGGCGGCATCAAAACGGTGCTGATCCCACAAGCCAACCTCAAGGACCTGAGCGAAATCCCCGACAACGTCAAGGCCGGGCTGGAGATCGTGCCGGTGCAGTGGATCGACCGCGTGCTGGAGCTGGCGCTGGAGCGCCTGCCGCTGCCTTTGACGGCCGAGGAGGAGGCGGCGGCTGCGGCCCCCACCGTCACCCCGGCGGCGGTGGCGGTTGCCGATCCCGCAGGCGCCGCGTCCCTGAAGCACTGAGTGCGGCGCCGGTGCTTCCGGCCAGCGCTGCGGCCATTTTTGTGGCTGGCGTGTGTGAAGGGGCCGAATTTCGGTATACAATAGCGGTTCTGCAGTCGGGCGGCGTCAATGGTGCCGCAACAGGCTGCAAGATGCGGGAATAGCTCAGTTGGTAGAGCGCAACCTTGCCAAGGTTGAGGTCGCGAGTTCGAATCTCGTTTCCCGCTCCAGTGGTTTTGGTGGCAAACAACCTGCCGTGGCGGCTCGGGTTTGCACCGTGCGGTGCAGCGCTCAGCGCTTTTCCGGGTTTGTGAATACAAAGGCGCGGTAGCAAAGCGGTTATGCACCGGATTGCAAATCCGTGTAGGTCGGTTCGACTCCGGCCCGCGCCTCCAACAAATCCAAATAAATCAGCAGCTTACAGGGTTGCATCGACGCAGCAAGGGCCATTTCTGGCCCTTTTTTGCTTCCAGGTGCCCAGTTTTGTCCCCGTCGTGCCGGCGCGATACCAGCGCGCTGGCGCTGCTGCTCAATCCTTGACCCCCAAAAAGATCGATTAACCTCCAACCAGGACTTCCAGCTTTCGATTGGTACGGCGCAAGGGGGGCAGGTCACACGTTCAGGCTCAAGCGTCACTGGAATGACGGAGCCGGCTCCAGGCTCATACCTCGTTGGACCAGACCATGCCTTGCCAAACATTGAATTAAGGCGTATAAACACCGGTACACACAAACACCGTGCTGGAGGGTTTTATGAACACCACCGTTCGCTGGAACGTCGCTGTGTCGCCGGAGGTGGATCAGTCCGTGCGCATGTTCATGGCCGCGCAGGGCCGTGGCCGCAAGGGCGACCTGTCGCGCTTCATCGAAGAAGCGGTGCGTGCCTACCTGCTGGAGCGCGCCGTGGAGCAGGCCAAGGCTGCCGCTGCTGGTGTGAGCGAGTCGGAGCTGGATGATCTCATCGACGAGGCGGTGCAATGGGCGCGTGAACACTGATGCGCGTCATACTCGACACCAACGTGCTGCTCGGCGCGTTGATTTCGCCCCACGGGCCGCCCGATGCCATTTACCGTGCCTGGCGCGCGGCGCGGTTTGAGCTGGTGACTGCGGCCGAGCAGCTCGACGAGCTGCGGCGGGCCAGCCGTTACCCCAAGCTCAAGGCCCTATTGCCCGCGCACCGTGTCGGGGCGATGGTCAACAACCTGCAGCGCGCCATCGTTGTGCAGGCACTGCCGCCGCTGCCGGTGGGCGTGGGCACCAACGACCCCCACGACGCCTTCCTGCTGGCGCTGGCCTGGGCTGGTGCAGCCGACTTTCTGGTGACCGGCGACCGCCGCGCCGGGCTGCTTGAGCGTGGCAGCTTTGGGCGCACACGCATCGTGACGCCAGCCACCTTTTGCGCGGAGGTGCTTTGAGCCCCAAAACATGCCGATGGTGGGCATGGGGCGCGTTCGCTGGCGGGTGTGGGGTGAAGGCCAAAACCGGCGCACAAACACCGCGCTGGAGGACTGCATGTACACCGTTGGCGCTTTCTAACGCACCGCCACTTTGGATTGGTTGGCTTGGGCTTGGGCGCTGCGGACTGCCGCGGCTGCCGTTGGGCGCTGGGCGGCTTGCTGCGCCGACCTGGGGGCAGCGGCGCGGGTCGCTGGGCTGCTGCGGGCCGGGGCACTGGCGGCGCGGCTGGCGGCCGGGGCGCGCTGCTGGACGAGCAGCACCTGTCCGGTGCGCAAGGTGGCGTTGGGGCGCAGGTTGTTCCAGCTGCGCAGGTTGGCCACGCTCACGTTGTGGCGGCGCGCCAGCGCCGAGAGGGTGTCGCCGGCGCGCACGGTGACGCGGCTTTGACGCGTCGGGGGTGCCGCGCCGGATGCAGGGCGGGTGTCGCGCCCAAGCAGAATCTGGCCACCGTCGGCGATGTGTGCGGGCACGTCGGCGTTGTGGCTGCCCTGGCGCGGCACCAGCAGGGTGGTGCCGGCGCGCAACTGGCTGGCGCGGCGCGGGATGTCGTTGACCGCGCGCAGACGTGCCTCGCTCAGATCGTGGCGCTGTGCGGCCTGGGCCACACTCATGCCTTCGGGCACGCGCCAGGCAGTCCAGGTGGCCCACGGGCCCTGGTGCGCGCGCAGGCGCTGTTGAAACAGCAGCGCGTTGTCCCACGGCAGCAGGATGGTGGGGGTGCCCGCGGCCATGATCAACGGTTTGTCGTGCGCCGGGTTGAGCTGGCGAAAGTTTTCGACGCTCACATCGGCCAGCTCGGCCACCAGCGCCACGTCGATGTCGCGCTCCAGGGTGACGCTGTCGAAGAAGGGGTGGTTGCCGATCAGCGGCAATTCGATGCCCAAACGCTGCGGATCGCGGATCAGGTTTTCGATGGCCTGCAGCTTGGGCACGTAGTTGCGCGTTTCGTTGGGCATGCGCAGGTCGAGGTAGCCGGTGCCCAAGCCAGCGGCGCGGTTGGCGCGGATGGCGCGCTGCACGTTGCCGTTGCCCCAGTTGTAGGCCGCCAGCGCCAGCTGCCAGTCGCCAAACATGCGGTGCAAGCGCTCCAGGTAGTCGAGCGCGGCGTGGGTGGAGGCGAGCACGTCGCGGCGGTCGTCGCGAAAGGCGTTTTGCATCAGGTCGAAGGAGCGCCCGGTGGCGGGCATGAACTGCCACAGCCCGGCCGCCTTGACCGGCGAGACCGCCCGCGGGTTGAAGGCGCTCTCGATGAAGGGCACGAGCGCGAGTTCCATCGGCAGGCCGCGGCGCTCCACTTCTTCGACGATGTGAAACAGGTATTTGCTGCTGCGCAACACCATGCGCTCGAGGTTTTGTGGCCGTTCGGCGTGCCAGCGCTCGTGCCGCTCGACGAGGTCGGTTTCCAGGTCGGGCATGGCAAAGCTGCGCCGCATGCGCTCCCATAGGTCGCGCGGGGCTTCCAGGGGGGTCACCGCCACCGCCGTGCTGGCGGCGTCGCTGCTGCCCAGTGCGAGCAAGGGGCCGCTGGGAATGATCGGGCGCAAACCGAGGCTGCCGCCCGATTGGGCCAAGCCCAGCGGAGGGGGATGATCGGCCGCGCCTTGAAGCATGGCGGCGGTGCCGAAGGGGGCGGTGCCGAAGGGGGCCGATTGGGCGGACTGGAGGGTGTGCTGGCCACCGCCAGTGCCGCCAGTGCCGCCGGGGGTGGCGCAGGCACCCAGCACCAGGGCGGCTGCCAGGGGCAGCACCAGGCGCAGGGTGTGGCGGGCTATGTTTGGGGTAATGGTTGTCATCAGCTGGTTATCTGTCGCAAATGGTGGCGATTATCGGGCTGGTTGCAAAGCGTTGGCAAGCGCGCCACGGCCCGCTCGGGCGCGCAGGCGCTTGGGTCGGGGGCGCTGGGCTCAAGCAAAACCGTCCTTGTAGCGCCGCAGGGCGGCAAAGGCGCGCACATCGGCAAGGTGGCTGGCAAGCGGTGCGCCCAGGGCCGCATCCGCATCGAGGCCAGCCAGTGCGAGCTTGGGGGCCAGCCGTTGGAGGGCCTGGCGCAGCGCGGGTTCCCGGCTGCGCAGAAAGGGGTTGAGTGCGCGCTCGATCCCGATGCGGCTGGGCAGGGTGGGGCGGCCGGCCTGGCGCTGGCGCTCGCACCAGCGCTGGTGGTCGGCCAAGCCCGGGTGTTCGGGCTCGAGGGCGCGCGCAAAGCGCAGGTTGGCGAGGGTGTATTCGTGGCTGCAGCAGACCAGGGTGCCGTCGGGCAAGGCGGCCAACCGATCCAGGCTGGCCAACATCTGCGCCGGGCTGCCCTCGAACAGGCGGCCGCAGCCGAGGGAAAACAGGGTGTCGCCGCAAAACAGCAGGCCCTCGGAGCCGAGCGGCTGGCCGCGCGCCGAGGCGGGTGCGGGCGCGCTGGCGGGTGCGGGAGGGCTGGCGGAGTGGGGCGCGCCCTGCGCTGGGCTGGAGCGGCTGGCCAAAGCAAGGCCCGCGCAGTACCAGGCGATGTGGCCAGCGGTGTGGCCAGGCACCTCGATGACCTCAAAGGAGCGGCCGAGCAGCGCCAGGCGCTCACCGCCGCGCACGCGCTGCACGCCATCGGGCAAAGGCTCGCCGGCTGGCCCCCAGGCCGGCGCTGCCGTGGCCGCACGCAGGGCGGTCACGCCGCCGGTGTGGTCGCCGTGGTGGTGGGTGAGCAAAATGCCCGCCAGTTGCAGGCGCTGCGCCGCCAGCCAAGCCAGCACCGGTTCGGCCTGTCCGGGGTCTGCGACCCAAGCCTGGGCGCCGTCGTGCAGGGCCCAGATGTAGTTGTCGGTCAGGGCCGGGATGGGGTGCAGCAGGTGCGTCGTCATGGCCACGATTGTCGGTCAGGCGCGGCGTTGCCGCGCTGCTTGCCCCGGCGCGCTGGTGGACAATCGTGGCTCAGGCTCAACCCCACTCCCGAACTCAAAGGTGCGCGCGTGCTGGACCGTTTCTTGGATGCGCTGTGGCTGGAAGATGGGCTGGCGCCGCTGACGCTGGCCGCCTACCGCAGCGATTTGCAGCAGTTGGCCGACTGGCTGGCGCAGCGCCGCGCGCAGCCACCTGCATCGGCCGCATCGCCTGCATCGGCTGCATCGGCCGCCCCTGCGCAGTCCGGCCGCGCTGCCGACCCGCAACCGGCCCCGGCCACCACGCTCGAGCAGGCGCAAGAGGCCGATTTGCTGGCTTATCTGGCCGCTTGCCACGGCAGCAGCCGCGCCAGTACCGCCAACCGGCGCCTGAGTGTGATCAAGCGCTACTACCGCTGGGCGCTGCGCGAAGGGCTGCGGGAGGCTGACCCGACGCTCGGGCTGCTCAGCGCCCAGCGCGCGCTGCGCGTGCCCAAAACGCTGAGCGAGGCGCAGGTGGAGCGGTTGCTGCAAGCGCCGGATACGGCCGAGCCGCTGGGCTTGCGCGACCGCGCCATGCTCGAGCTGATGTACGCCAGCGGCTTGCGCGTGAGCGAATTGGTGGGCTTGCAACTGCACCAGCTCAGTCTGCCCGATCAGGTGCTGCGGGTGTTGGGCAAGGGCGCCAAGGAGCGTCTGCTGCCCTTTGGCGACGAGGCGCTGCACTGGTTGCGCCGCTACCTGAGCGAGGCCCGGCCCGCCATCCTGGCCGGGCAGGTCAGCCACGATCTGTACGTCACCGCGCGTGGCGCGGCCATGACGCGCGTCATGTTCTGGCTGCTGGTGAAAAAATACGCCCGGCTGGCGGGCATCGACACGCCCTTGTCGCCGCACACGCTGCGCCACGCCTTTGCCACCCATCTGCTCAACCACGGGGCCGATTTGCGCGCCGTGCAACTGCTGCTGGGCCATGCCGACATTTCCACCACCACCATCTACACCCACGTGGCGCGGGCGCGGCTCAAGCAACTGCACGCGCTGCATCATCCGCGGGGCTGATGGGGCCAGCCGGTGCCGGTGCCCAGGCGCAGGCGGCGCCAGCCCATTGGCGGCAGGCCAGCGCCGCAGTCCTTACAATGGCACCCCATGAGCATCTACCAACTGGACCAGTGGCGCCCCGAGGTGCATCCGAGCGCCTTCGTCGCCGATGGCGCGCAAGTGATCGGGCAAGTCAGCCTGGGGGCGCAGGCCAGCGTCTGGTTTGGCTGTGTGATTCGGGGCGACACCGAGCGCATCGCCATCGGCGCCGGCAGCAACATCCAGGACGCCAGCGTGCTGCACGCCGATCACGGCTTTCCGCTGCAGGTGGGCGAGCGCGTGACGGTGGGGCATCAGGTGATGCTGCATGGCTGCCGCATCGGCGACGAATCGCTGATCGGCATCGGGGCCGTGGTGCTCAACGGCGCGCGCATCGGCAAACACTGCCTGGTGGGTGCCGGCGCGCTGGTGACCGAGGGCAAGGAGTTCCCCGACGGCTCGCTGATCCTGGGCAGCCCGGCCAAGGTGGTGCGCATGCTCACGCCCGAACAGATCGAGGGCCTGCGCGCCAGCGCCCAGCACTACATCGAGAACGCGCGCCGCTACCGCAGCAGCCTGCAGCGGCTGGGGTGAGTGGCGGTGTCTGAGATCCAGCGCTTCATGTTCGAAGGCCTGCCGGTGCGCGGGCTGTGGGTGCGCCTGGACAGCGCCTGGCAAGAGCTGCTGCAGCGCCAGGCGCAAAGCGCCGCCTACCCACGACCGGTGCGCGAGCTGCTGGGGCAGATGTGCGCCGCCGCGCTGTTGCTGCAAGCCAGCATCAAGTTCAGCGGTGCGCTGCAGTTGCAACTGGTGGGCGAGGGACCGGTGCGGCTGGCGGTGGCCGAAACGCGGCCCGACGGCAGCTTTCGCGCCACGGCCCAGCTCGCCGGCAGCCTGCCCGAGGCGGCGGCGCCGCCGTTGCGCGCCGACGGCTCGTCGGCCTGGTCGCTGGCCGATTGGGTCAACCGCCACGGCGGTGGGCGCTGCGCCCTGACGCTCGAGCCGCAGGAGCGCAGCAGCGGCCAGCAAAGCTACCAGGGCGTGGTGCCCCTGAGCCCGGGGGACGGTGCGGCGCCGTTCGAGCACCTGAGCCAGGCGCTCGAGCACTACATGCAGCAAAGCGAGCAGATCGACACCCGGCTGGTGCTGGCGGCCAACGACCAGGTCGCCGCCGGCCTGCTGATCCAGCGCGTGCCCGCCAGCAGCGAGGCGGCCCTGAGCGGTGCCGCCGCCGCGCTGGCGCGCCGCGAGGCGCTCGAGTGCAGCGACGACTACCCGCGCATCGCCCTGCTGGCCGCAAGCCTGCAGCGCGACGAGCTGCTCACGCTCGATGCCGACACCGTGCTGCGGCGCTTGTTCTGGCAAGAGCCCTTGCAGCGCCTGCAGGCCGAGGCGGCGCCGAGCGCCCCCCGGTTTGCCTGCCGCTGCAGCCGCACCAAGGTGGCGGCCATGCTGCACGGGTTGGGGGCGGCAGAGGTCGAGTCGATTCTGGCCGAGCGTGCCCAGATCGAGGTCGGCTGCGAGTTTTGCGGCGCGCAGTACCGCTTCGATGCCGTGGATGCGGCGCAGCTGTTTGCCCAAACGCCGCCGCTGGCCGCGCCTACGGGCGTACACTGAGCGGCCCATCAGACCCTGCGACCAAGGCCCACACCATGCAACGCCGTTCCCTCATCGCTTGGGGCGCCGGCGCGGCGCTGCTGGCCGCCAGCGGCCCGTCTTGGGCGGGCAATTTCCCGACGCGACCGGTGCGCCTGATCGTGCCGTTTCCGCCCGGCGGCATGACCGACATCCTCGCGCGTCTGCTGGCGCCGGCGCTGGCCTCGGAGCTGGGCCAACCGGTGGTGCCAGACAACCGGCCCGGCGCCGCCGGCACCATCGGCACCAGCGAAGTGGCCCGCGCCACCCCAGACGGTTACACCCTGGGTCTGGTGACCGCCGGCTTGTTGTCGGCCACGCCAGCCTTCAACCCGCGCACGCCCTACCATCCGCTCACCGATTTCACGCCCATCACCAACGTGGTCGCGACCGCGCACGTGATCGCGGTGCACCCATCGTTTCCGGGGCATGATTTTGCGTCCTTTCTGAACGAGATTCGGCGCGCCCCAGGGCGTTTTTCCTATGCCACGGCAGGTGCGGGCACGATCCTGCACCTGCAGTTCGAGCTGCTCGAGTCCTTGACCCGAACGTTTGTGGTGCACATCCCGTACCGGGGTTCTGCGCCGGCGCTGGCCGATGCGGTGGCCGGGCACGTGCCGATCGTCATCGACGTCTACTCTACGGCGTTGCCGCACATCCAGGCCGGGCGGCTGATCCCCATCGTGGTCGCCGCGCCGCAGCGCATGCCACAGCTGCCGCACGTGCCGACCTTGGCCGAAGTCGGCTTCGAGCCGGTCAACCGCACCGGGTTTTTTGGTTTGCACGGCCCACGGGGCCTGGAGCGCGCAGTGGTGGAGCGCATCCACGCGGCCATGATGCGCATTTTGGCCGAACCGGCGCTGCACCGGCGCCTGGAAGAGCTCGGTGCCACCGTGGTCGGCAACACGCCCGAGCAGTTTGCCGAGCAGATCCGGCTCGAGTTCGAGCTCTACCGCCACCTAGTGCAGCGCGCCGGCTTGCGGCCGGATTGAGCCGCGCCCGAGCCCGTGCCCGCGCCTCGAGGCAAGGGTAAATCCGGGGCTGTCGGGGCCTGTGGCAAGTGGCGCGCCTGGGGCTGCGGTGCCTACAATCGTGCACGTTTCAACCTACACAGGAGACCCACACCATGCAACGCCGTTCCATCATCGGTTGGGGAGCCAGCGCCGCGCTGCTGGCCGCCAGTGGCCCGTCTTGGGCGCGCACGTACCCGACGCGACCGGTGCGCCTGATCGTGCCCTTCGCGCCCGGTGGGCCCACCGACATCGTGGCGCGCATGGTGTCCGAGCCCTTGGGCACGCTGCTGGGGCAGCCGCTGGTGGTGGAAAACCGCGCCGGTGCGGGCGGCTCGATCGGGGCGGCCGAGATCGCGCGCGCCGCCCCCGACGGCTACACGCTGGGCGTGGCCACGGTCTCCACGGTGGCCGCCAACCCGGCCTTCAACCCGCGCACGCCCTACAACCCGCTGACCGACTTCACCCCCATCACCAACATCGCTGCGGCGCCCAGCGTGTTTGCGGTACACCCCTCGTTTCCGGGGCGCGATTTCGAATCCTTCATGCGCGAGGTCCGACGCACCCCCGGCCGCTTGTCCTACGCCACTTCGGGCACGGGCAGCATCAACCACATTCTGGTCGAGCTGTTCGAGTTCGAAACCCGCACCTTCCTGGTGCACATCCCCTACCGCGGCACCGGCCCGGCGCTGGTGGATGTGGTGGCCGGCCATGTGCCGATGATTTTCAGCGACCTGCCTTCGGCGCTGCCGCACATACAGGGGGGCAGGCTGGTGCCGATCGTGGTCGGGGCGCCGCAGCGCGTGGCGCAGCTGCCCAACGTGCCGACCTTTGCCGAAGTCGGGTTGCCTCGCGTCAACCGCATGGCTTTCTTTGGTCTGCACGGCCCACGGGCTTTGCCGCGCGAGGTGGTCGAGCGCGTGCACGGCGCCACCCTGCGCGCGCTGGCCGACCCGGCGCTGCGCCGGCGCCTCGAGGACGCTGCCCTGGTGATCGTGGGCAACACGCCGGAGCAGTTTGCCGAACAAACCCGGCTCGAGTTCGAGCTCTACCAAGGCGTGGTGCAGCGCGCCGGTTTGCGGCCGGATTGAGGCAAGCGCGGTTGATGGGGGGGCGGCAGACAGGCGAAGCTTTGGAGCGCCGCCGTTCGCGCTGCCCTCTGCCCCCTACTCGGGGCGCCGGATCTGCACAAAGATCTCGTTGGGGCGCACCATGCCGAGCTGGTGCCGCGCCACTTCTTCGACCCCCTCGAGCCCATCCTGCAGGTCGCGCACCTCGCTCGCCAGTTCGGCGTTGCGCTGGCGCGACTGCTCATTGGCCGCTTCCTGCACCTGCAGGCGCTCGCGCAGCTCGCGCACCTGCGGCACACCGCCGCGCCCGAACCAAAGCTGCGCCTGCACCCCCAGCAGCAAAACCACCAGCAGCAGGGCCACGGCGCGGGCGTCGAAGCTCAGGCCAGACATGGGAGAACCCAATTCAACCGGATGGTGCGGCCGGTTATGGGCTCAACGCAGGTTGTAAAACGCCGCCCGGCCGGGGTAGCGCGCCACGTCGCCCAGGTCTTCTTCGATGCGCAGCAGCTGGTTGTACTTGGCCATGCGGTCGGAGCGGCTGAGCGAGCCGGTCTTGATCTGGCCGGCGTTGAGGCCCACGGCAATGTCGGCGATGGTCGAGTCTTCGGTCTCGCCCGAGCGGTGGCTGATGACCGCCGTGTAGCCGGCGCGCTTGGCCATCTCGATGGCTTCGAAGGTCTCGGTCAGGGTGCCGATCTGGTTGATCTTGATCAGGATCGAGTTGGCCACGCCTTGCTCGATCCCCTGTTTCAGGATCTGGGTGTTGGTGACGAACAGGTCGTCGCCCACCAGCTGCACGCTTTTGCCCAGGCGCTCGGTCAGGTGCTTCCAGCCATTCCAGTCGCCTTCGGCCATGCCGTCTTCGATGCTGATGATCGGGTATTTGTCGCACCAGGTGGCCAGTATGTGCGTCCATTCCTCGGCGCTCAGCACCAGCCCTTCGCCCTCGAGGTGGTATTTGCCGTCGCGGTAGAACTCGCTGGCGGCGCAGTCGAGCGCGAGCGCGATCTGCTCACCGGCGCTGTAGCCGGCGTCGCCGATGGCCTGCAGGATCATCTGCAGCGCCGCTTCGTGGCTGGGCACGTTGGGGGCAAAGCCGCCTTCGTCGCCCACGGCCACGCTCATGCCCTTGTCGTGCAGGATTTTCTTGAGGGCGTGAAAGACTTCGGCACCCCAGCGCAGGGCTTCGCGAAAGCTCGGTGCGCCCAAGGGCACGATCATCAGCTCTTGCAGGTCGAGGTTGTTGTTGGCGTGCGCGCCGCCGTTGACCACGTTCATCATCGGCACCGGCATCTGCATGCGGCTGCTGCCGCCAAAGTAGCGGTACAGCGGCAGGCCGGCTTCTTCGGCCGCGGCGCGCGCCACCGCCATGCTCACTGCCAGCGTGGCGTTGGCGCCCAGGCGCGCCTTGTTCGGGGTGCCGTCGAGGTCGATCAGGGCCTGATCGAGAAAGGCTTGCTCGCTGGCGTCGAGCCCGAGCACGGCTTCGCTGATTTCGGTGTTGATGTGGCCGACGGCTTTGAGCACGCCCTTGCCGAGGTAGCGCTTGGGGTCGCCGTCGCGCAGCTCGATGGCTTCGCGGCTGCCGGTGGAGGCGCCCGAGGGCACGGCGGCGCGGCCCATGACGCCGCTTTCCAGCAGCACGTCGCACTCGACGGTGGGGTTGCCGCGGCTGTCGAGGATTTCACGGCCGACGATGTCAACGATGGCGCTCATGGGGTGTACCTTTGAAGTGAGAAAAATCTGAACGGGGTCACACGCCTTCGACGGCGATCATGCGGATGGAACCGGCGCCGGCGCGCGCCTGGCGCGCCTGGGTGTAGGTGGCGCTGTCGTAGTAGGCGCGCGCGGCGGCCAGGCTGGCAAAGCGCAGCACCACGATGCGCTGCGGCTGCCAGTCGCCCTCGAGGGGTTCGATGCGGCCGCCGCGCACCAGCACCTCGGCGCCGTGCTCTTGCATGGCGCGCGTGCTCCACTCGCGATAGACTTTCATCTGCTCTTCGTTGGTGATGGTGACGTCGGCGATCAGGTAGGCGTGTGGCATGGTGGGCAGCAGAATATCAGGAGTTGAAATCGGCTTCGAGAAAGCCGTGGCGCTTGGTCACGCGGTCGAGTTCGAGCAGGCTCTCGAGCAGCGCCGGCATGTGTTTGAGCGGCACCGCGTTGGGGCCGTCGGACAGGGCTTGGGCCGGGTTCGGGTGCGTTTCCATGAACAGGCCGGCCACGCCCACGGCCACGGCGGCGCGCGCCAGCACCGGCACCATCTCGCGCTGGCCACCGCTGGACTGGCCCAGGCCGCCGGGCAACTGCACGCTGTGGGTGGCGTCGAACACCACCGGGGCCCCGGTCTGGCGCATGATGGCCAGTGCGCGCATGTCGCTCACCAGGTTGTTGTAACCAAAGCTCACGCCGCGCTCGCAGGCCAAAAAGTTGTCCGTGGGCAGACCGACCTCGCGCGCGGCGGCGCGCGCCTTGTCGATCACGTTGAGCATGTCGTGCGGGGCCAGGAACTGCCCCTTTTTGATGTTCACCGGCTTGCCCGACTGCGCCACGGCGCGGATGAAATCGGTCTGGCGACACAGGAAGGCCGGGGTTTGCAGCACATCGACCACCGCCGCGACCTCGGCGATTTCGGCCTCGGTGTGCACGTCGGTGAGCACCGGCAGGCCGAGCTCGCGCCGCACCTGGGCCAGAATCTCGAGCCCGCGCTCGCGCCCTGGGCCGCGAAAGCTGCTGCCGCTGGAGCGGTTGGCCTTGTCGTAGCTGCTCTTGAAGATCAGGGGGATGCCGAGCGCGCTGGTGATGTCCTTCAGGCGCCCAGCGACTTCGAGTTGCAGCGCTTCGCTTTCGACCACGCAGGGCCCGGCGATGAGAAAAAAGGGCCGGTGCAGACCGACTTCGAAGCCACAGAGTTGCATGGGGGATCAGCCTTTGCGCGCTTGTTGTTGCTGCAGCGCCGCGCGGATGAAGGCGCTGAACAGCGGGTGCCCGCCCCAAGGGGTGGATTTGAACTCGGGGTGAAACTGCACGCCCATGAACCAGGGGTGGACGGCGGCCGGCAGCTCGACGATTTCGGTGAGCTGCTCGCGCTGCGTGAGCGCCGAAATCAGCAGCCCGGCCTGGCGCAGGCGCTCGAGGTAATGCGTGTTGGCCTCGTAGCGGTGGCGGTGGCGCTCGCTCACCACCGGGCCGTAGATGGCATGCGCCAGCGTGCCGGGTTGCACGTCGGCGCTTTGCGTGCCCAGGCGCATGGTGCCGCCCAGGTCGCTGCTGCCGTCGCGCTGCTGGATCGAGCCGTCGGCGTCTTGCCACTCGTCGATGAGCGCGATCACGGGGTGCGGCGTGGCGGGGTCGAACTCGGTGCTGTTGGCGCCGGCAAGCCCGGCGACATGGCGCGCAAACTCGATCGTCGCCACCTGCATGCCGAGGCAGATGCCCAGATAGGGCACGCGCTGCTCGCGGGCGTAGCGGGCGGCGGCGATCTTGCCTTCGGTGCCGCGCTTGCCAAAGCCGCCCGGAACCAAAATGGCGTCGAACGGGCCCAGCACCTGCGCCACGTCCTGCTGTTCGAGCGCTTCGGAGTCGATGTAGCCGATTTCCACGTGCACCTGGTTTTTCAGGCCGGCGTGGCGCAGCGCCTCGTTGAGCGATTTGTAGCTGTCGGACAGATCGACGTATTTGCCCACCATGGCGATGCGCACCGCGCCCTGCGGGTGTTGCAGCGCGTGCACCAGATCGTCCCAACGCTGCAGCCGCGCCGGCGGGGTGTTGAGGCGCAGCTTGTCGCAGATCAGGCCATCCAGCCCCTGCTCGTGCAGCAGGCGCGGCACCTGGTAGATGCTGGGCAGGTCGGGCAGCGAGATCACGCCCCACAGCGGCACGTTGGTAAAGAGGCTGATCTTTTCGCGCTCGTCGTCGGGGATGGGCCGGTCGGCGCGGCACAGCAGGGCGTCGGGCTGGATGCCGATTTCGCGCATCTTTTGTACCGTGTGCTGGGTCGGCTTGGTCTTGAGCTCGCCGGCGGCGGCGATCCAGGGCACGTAGCTCAGGTGCACGAAGGCGCACATATTGGGCCCGAGGCGCAGGCTCATCTGGCGCACCGCTTCCAGAAAGGGCAGCGATTCGATGTCGCCCACGGTGCCGCCGATTTCGACGATCGCCACGTCCACCGCCTGCGCCGTGCCGAGGCCGGCGCCGCGTTTGACGAACTCCTGGATTTCGTTGGTCACGTGCGGGATCACCTGCACGGTTTTGCCCAGGTAGTCGCCACGGCGCTCTTTTTCGAGCACGCTCTTGTAGATCTGGCCGGTGGTGAAGTTGTTGGCGCGCCGCATGCGGGTTTCGATGAAGCGCTCGTAGTGGCCAAGGTCGAGGTCGGTTTCGGCCCCGTCCTCGGTGACGAAGACCTCGCCGTGCTGAAACGGGCTCATGGTGCCCGGATCGACGTTGAGGTAGGGGTCGAGCTTGATCAGGGTGACGTTGAGGCCGCGCGATTCGAGCAGCGCCGCCAGCGAAGCGGAGGCGATGCCCTTGCCGAGTGAGGACACCACACCGCCGGTCACGAATACGAATTTGGTCATGTCGCGGGCGAGCCGGTCAGGGCTCGCGGCTAAGGAAAGGCCGATTATAAAAGCGCGCCCTGCTCCAGCGCCTCGATCTGCTGCGCGACCTCGAGCCACTGCTCCTCGGCGGCTTCAATGGCTTGCTCCACGGCGCCCAGGCGCTGGCTGGCGGCGGCGAGCGCGGGGGCGGGCTGGTCGGGGCGCTGCAGCTGCGCCTGCAGGGCCTGTTGCTCGGCTTGCAACTGGGCCAGTTGCTGCTCCAGTGCCTCGCGCTGTTTTTTGTGCGGCTGCAGGCGCGCGGAGCGCTGCTGGCGGCGCTGCGCCTCGAGGCGGCGCTGCTCGGCGTCGGAGCGGGCCGGTTTTTGCGCCGGCGCCGGTTTGGTCAAGGCCTCGCGGCGCAGCTTGGCCTGCTCGAGCAGGTGGCGCTGGTAGTCGTCGAGGTCGCCGGCGAAGGCTTCGATGCCGCCGTGGCTGACGAGCCAGAACTCGTCGCAGACGGCGCGCAGCAGGGCGCGGTCGTGGCTGACCAGCAGCACCGTGCCCTCAAAGCCGTTGAGCGCCAGCGCCAGCGCCTCGCGCGTGCTCAGGTCGAGGTGGTTGGTGGGTTCGTCGAGCAGCAGCAGGTTGGGCCGTTGCCAGACGATCAGGCACAGCACCAGGCGCGCCTTTTCGCCGCCGCTCAGGCTGCCCACGCGCTGCTGCGCCAGCTCGGCGCCAAACTGGAAACGCCCCAGAAAGTTGCGCAAATCCTGCTCGCGCGTGGCTTGGCCGGCGAGCGCGCCGGCGGCTTCGGTCTCGCGTGCCAGCCGCACCATGTGCATCAAGGCGGTGTCGTCGGCGCGCAGCAGGTCCATCTCTTGCTGCGCAAAGTAGCCGATGCGCAGCCCCTTGCCGTCGCTGCGCTGGCCGTCGAGCAGGTCGAGCGTGCGCGCCACGGTCTTGATGAAGGTCGATTTGCCCTGCCCGTTGGCCCCCAGGATGCCGATGCGCTGCCCAGCCATGACCGAGCGCGTGACGCCGCGCACGATGGCGCTCGCACTGCCGTCGGGGCGGCGGTAGCCAAAGCTGGCTGCGCGCAGGCTGAGCATGGGGTTGGGCAGGGTGCCGGCGTCGTCGAATTCGAAGTCGAACTCGGCTTCGGCCAGCACCGGGGCCAGTTTTTCCATGCGCTGCAAGGCCTTGACGCGGCTTTGCGCCTGCCGCGCCTTGCTCGCTTTGGCCTTGAAGCGGTCGATGAAGCGTTGCAGGTGCGCGATGCGCTCTTGCTGGCGCTCGAAGCTGCTTTGCTGCAGCGTGAGCTGCTCGGCGCGCATGAGCTCGAAACGGCTGTAATGGGCGCCATAGCGCTTGAGCTGGCCGGCCTCGAGGTGCAGCGTGACGCCGGTGACGGCATCGAGGAACTCGCGGTCGTGGCTGATGACCAGCAGCGTGCCGGCGTAGCGCTTGAGCGAGCTCTCGAGCCAGACGAGGGCGTCGAGGTCGAGGTGGTTGGTGGGTTCGTCGAGCAGCAGCAGGTCGCTGGGGCAGATGAGCGCCCGCGCCAGCTGCAGCCGCATGCGCCAGCCGCCCGAAAAGCTATTGACTGGGCGCTCGAGTTGTGGCACCTCGAAGCCCAGGCCCAGCAGCAGCGCCTGGGCGCGTGCGTGCGCGTCGTGGCTGCCGGCATCGAGACAGGCGCTGTGCGCTTCGGCCAGCGCCAGGCCGTCGCCGCTGGCCTCGGCGGCGGCGAGCGCGGCGCGGGCGGCGGCGAGCCGGGTGTCGCCGTCGATGACGAAGGCGGTCGCGTCCTGCTCGGTTTCGGGCATGTCCTGGGCCACGGCGGCGCTGCGCCAGTGGCGTGGCAGTTGCAGCTCGCCGCTGTCTTCGTGCAGCTGGCCCTGCAGCAGCGCAAACAGGCTCGATTTGCCGGCGCCGTTGCGCCCCACGAGGCCGATTTTTTCGCCCGGGTTGAGCACCGCGCTGGCGCCATCGAGCACCACCTTGGGGCCGCGGCGCAGCGTGATCTGTCGCAGGGTGATCATGGTGGGGGCCCGCCGCACGCGGCCGGGGTTGCGGCTTGCCAGCCGTCCAGCGCTTCGTGCGTGAGCAGCAGCACCGGCGTCAGCGGCCAGGCCGAGGTGCGCAGCCACTGCACGCACAGGCCAGGGAAGGCGCGCTCGAAGTGGGCGCGTTCGTGCCCAATCTCCAGCACCAGCACGCCCTCGGGCTCGAGGTGTTCCAGCGCGTGCGCGAGCAGGTGGCGCACGAAGTCCATGCCGTCGGCGCTGCCCAGGTGGCCGCCGTCGAGCGCCAGCGCCGGCTCGGCCCGGTATTCTGGTGGCAGCGCCTGCATGGCGGCGCGGCTGACATAGGGCGGGTTGCACAGAATCAGGTCGTAGCGGTCGGCGATGCCGCTCCAGCCGTCGCTTTGCAGCAGGCGCACGCGCTGCTGCAGGCCGTGGCGCTCCAGGTTGCGCTGCGCCAGTTGCAGCGCCGGCGCGCTGATGTCGCTGCCATCGAGCGTCACTTCGGGCCAGGCCAGCGCCGCCAGCACCGCCAGGCTGCCGTTGCCGGTGCACATATCGAGCACGCGCTGCGTGTGCACGCCCAGCCAGTCGTCGAGGCAGTCGGCCGCAGGGTGCGCCACCAGCAGCTCGGCGATGAAGCTGCGCGGCACGATGGCGCGCGCGTCGGCATCGAAAGCCATGCCGTGCAGCCAGGCCTCGCCAGTCAGGTAAGCCGCAGGCTGGCGCGTGGCAATGCGGCGCTCGATCAGCTCCCGCACGGCGGCGGCTTCGGTGTCGGATACCGGGCGCGCGCCTTCGGCCTCGAGGTCGGTGTCGAGCGGCAAGCCCAGGCGCCAGAGCAGCAGCCAGGCGGCTTCGTCGCGCGCGTTCTGGGTGCCGTGGCCGTAGCTCAGGGCTGCGCCCTGCAGGCGCGTGTGCGCCTGCTGCAGCAGGTCGTTCAGGGTGGTGGGCATACGCAAGACGTGGCGGCAGCGGCCCATGCCGCTGGCGGCCGCCATTGTGCCACCCAGTCGGGCACGCGCTCGGCCGCCATGGGTTTGGCAATGGCGTAGCCTTGGCCATAGGCGCAGCCCAGGCGCAGCAGCAGTTCGCCGTGCGCCTCGGTCTCGACGCCTTCGGCCACCACGCGCCGCTTGAGCGCCTGCGCCAGGCTGAACACGCCTTGCAGAATTGCCAGGTCCACCGGGTCGTCGAGCAGGCCGCGCACGAAGCTCTGGTCGATTTTCAATTCCTGCGTCGGCAGGTGCTTGAGGTAGGTGAGCGACGAATAGCCGGTGCCAAAGTCGTCGAGCGAGGTCAGCACGCCCAGCTCGTGGCACTGGTGCAGCAAGTCGGTGACGGTGGCCAAGTCGCCCAGGGCGCTGGTTTCCAGCACCTCGAGCGTGAGCGACTGCGGTGGCAATTGCGGGTGGCGTTGCAAGGCAGCGCGCAGTTTGGGCGTGAAGTCGGCTTGCGCGAGTTGCAGCGCGTCGACGTTGACGCTCACCTCCAGAGCCAAGCCTTGTTGGCGCCAAGCCGCCATTTGCGCCAGCGCGGCGTCGATCACCCAGTCGCCCAGCGCCACCATCAGCGGCTGCTGCTCCAGCGCGGGCAAAAAGGCGTAGGGTGCCAGCAGGCCGCGCTGCGGGTGTTGCCAGCGCACCAGCGCTTCGAGCCCAAGCACCGCGCCATTGCACAGGTTCACCTTGGGCTGGTAGTGCAGCACGAACTCGCCCTGGTGCAGCGCCAGCGCGATGGCTTCGAGTTCGGCGTGGCGGCTGCGCAGGTCGCGGTCGCCCTCGGCATCAAAGACGTGGTAGCGGTTCTTGCCGCTTTGCTTGGCCTGGAACATGGCCTGATCCGCCTGGCGCAGCAGTTGGTCGGCGTCCACGGCATCGGGCTGCGGGTAGAAGCTCACGCCCAGGCTGGCGCTCAGGGGCAGGGCGGGGTCGGTGGCGCAACTGCGCGCAGCCGCCAGCATGGCCTGCAAGATGGGCGTGGCGGCAGCGGCGTCGGGCAGGCCCGCGAGCACGGCCACGAACTCGTCGCCGCCCAGGCGCGAGAGCGTGTCGCCCACGCGCAGCACCTGCTGCAGGCGGTGTGCCAGTGCAATCAGCAGGCGGTCGCCAGCCTCGTTGCCGAGCGCGTCGTTGAGGGCCTTGAAGCCGTCCAGGTCGCAGTAGACCAGCGCCAGCCCTTGCTGCTGCTGGCGCGCCAGGGCCATGGCCTGGCTGAGCCGGTCGGCCAGCAGGTGGCGGTTCGGTAAGCCGGTGAGGGCGTCGTACTGGCTCAGGCGCTCGACCTGGCGCTGCTGCTCGCGCAGGGCGCTCAAGTCGGTGGCGATGCCGGTGTAGCCCTGCAACTGGCCGTCGGCACCGCGTACCGGGCTGATGGTGACCAGCGCCGGGTACACCTCGCCGCACTTGCGCCGGTTCCAGAGTTCGCCGCGCCACAGGCCTTGCTCGCGCAACGCCAGCCACATCTGGCGGTAAAAATCGGCATCGTGTCGGCCCGAGGCCCAGATGCGCGGGTTTTGCCCCAGCAGTTCGGCGCGCTCGTAGCCTGTGCTGCGACACAGCGCGGCGTTGACGTCGATGATGGTGCCGCGCGCGTCGGTGATCACGATGGCGTCGTTCGAGTGCTCGAACACGCTGGCGGCGCGGCGCAAGGCCTGCTCGGCCTGTCGGCGTTCGGTCACGTCTTGCGCCGTGCCGACCGACGCGACCACCTGCCCGCTGGCATCGCGCTCGTGTTGGCACTGCTCGTAGATGTAGCGCACGGCGCCGTCGCTAGGGCGCACGATGCGGTAACTGAATTGAAACTGGGTCTGGTCGCTCAGCAGCGATGCACTGTAAGCGCTGTCCACGCCCTGTCTGTCATCCGGGTGTACGATGGCCAGAAAGGCTTCAAGGGTGCCAGCGAAACCTTCCGGGGCTATGCCAAAAATCCGGCACAGCTCGGCGCTCCAGCGCAGCCGGTTCTTGCGCGGATCCAGATACCAGCAACCGATGTGCGCAATGCGTTCCAGGTCGGCCAACTGGCGCTCGCTGGCGCGCAGGCGCTCGGCATTGCGGCTGGCCCCGATCCAGAGCCCGACGCGGTCCAGCAGCGGCTGCAGGAAGTCGATCAAGGCATGGGCGTAGCCGCCGGGCCGGTTCCCCAGCCCCACCAGCCCGACCATTTCGCTGCCCTGGTAGAGCGGTATGCCCAGAAAAGCCGTCAATTCCGGGTGCCCAGGCGGCAGGCCGCCGCGGCGCGGGTCGTGCGCCGGGTCGTTGCTCAGCACCACCTGGCCGCTGGTGATGGCGGCACCAAACAAGGTATCGAGGCGGCGGAACTCGAAACCCTGCGCCGCCTCGCGCGCGTACAGGGCGCGGCTGGCATCGTCCCAGGCAATGTCGCTGATGGCGTAAATCTTGAGGTAGGGCGCGCCCTCGTCGTGCAGCACTTCGCCGATGAAGCCAAACGCGCTGTCGCTCAAGTGCAACAGGCGTTCCAGCAAGGAGGTAAAGCCCGAGCGCCGGTCGTTCGTGTTCAGCAGCGGCAGCGTCAGGTCGGCGGCTTCGGTCAACTGGCGGCGCAAGGCCAGCAGTTCGTTTTGCGCGCAGTCGGCCAAGTCGCGCAATGATTGTCGCTGCTGCGGGCTGAGCTGGCGTGGGCGCAAGTCCTTGATGCAGAACACGCCGACGCAGTAGCCGTCGTCGCTGAACAGCGGCGCGCCAGCGTAGAAGCGGATGCGGTTGAGCGCGCCCGTGACCAGCGGGTTGTGGGCAAAACGGGCGTCCAGCGTGGCGTCGGGCACTTCGAGGATTTCGCGCCCGAGTATGGCGTGGCCGCAAAAAGAGATGTCGCGCCCGGTTTCGCACTCAACCACGCCCAGGCGTGCCTTGAACCACTGGCGTTCGGCATCGACCAGCGACACCAGCGCAACGGGGACGTCGAACAACTGCTGCGCCAGCCGCGTCAGGCGGTTGAAACGCTCCTCGGCGGCAGAGTCGAGGATGCCGAGCGCACGCAAGGCCTGAAGCCGCTCGGCTTCGTCGGCAGGCAAGGGGGCGGGTACGGGGCAGCTAAGGTTCATGGGCCAATCTTTGCCCACGATGGTAGCAGAATGCTAACGGCGCTTCAGTTGGCCGCGCTCTGGCCTGGGGCGCTGGCCCAGGCCGCTGGGGCTTGCCATTGTGCCACCCAATCCCGCACCTGGCGCGCTGGCATGGGTTTGGCAATCGCGTAGCCTTGGCCGTGTTCGCAGCCCAGGCGCAGCAGCAGCTCGCCGTGCGCCAGCGTCTCCACGCCTTCGGCGATGGCCAGGCGGCCAAAGGCGGCGGCCAAGTCGAGCACGCTGCGCAAAATCGGCACATTGTCGGCGTTGTCTAGCAGGTCGCGCACAAAGCTCTGGTCGATCTTGATCGTCTGCACCGGCAGGTGCTTGAAGTGCGTCAGCGACGAGTAGCCGGTGCCAAAGTCGTCGAGCGAGGCCTGCACGCCCAGGTCCTGGCAGGCGCGCAGCAGCGCGCACACCTGGCGCAAATCGCCCAGGGCGCTGGTTTCAAGGATTTCGATCTCCAGGTCGGACGGCGGCACGCTGGGGTGGCGATCGAGCGCGGCTTGAAGGCGCGCCACAAAGTCGCTCTGCGCCAGTTGCAGCGCGTCCACGTTGACGCTCACCGGCAGGTGCAGGCCAGCGGCGCGCCAGCATTCGATTTGCGCCAGCGCCGCGTCGATGACCCAATGCCCGAGTTCGACCATCAGGCCCTGGCCTTCGAGCGCGGGCAAGAACACGCCCGGCGGCAGCAGACCGCGCTCCGGGTGCTGCCAGCGCACCAGCGCTTCCACGCCGAGCACGGCGCCGCTGCGCAAATGCACCTTGGGCTGGTAATGGAGCACGAACTCGCCCCGCTGCAGCGCCAGCTTGAGGCGCTCCAGCGTGAGGTTGCGCTGGCGCAGCGCCTGGTCTTGCTCGGCGTCAAACATCTGGGCCCGGTTCTTGCCACCTTGTTTGGCTTCGAACAGCGCCTGCTGCGCCTGGCGCAGCAACTGGTCGGCGTCCACCGCCAGCGCTTGCGGGTAGAAGGTAACGCCGTAGCTGGCCGTCAGCGCCACTTCAGTGCCCAGCTCGGACACACTGCAGCTGCATGCGTTGAGCAAGCGCTCCAGGGGCTGGCGCACGGCGGCGCGCTCGCTGAGAGAGCCTAGCACGAGCACGAACTCGTCGCCTCCCAGGCGCGCCAGCACATTGCCCGGGCGCAAAGTGGCCTTGAGGCGTTGGGCAAAAGCCATCAACAAGCGGTCCCCCATGACAGGTCCGTGTGCTTCGTTGACGGCTTTGAAGTCGTCCAGGTCCAGGCAGACCACGGCCAGGTTGGCACCCGTGCGCGTGCTGTCGGCCATGGCCGTTTCCAACAACTGATGCAGTTGCTGCCGGTTTGGTAGGCCGGTGAGGGCGTCGAACTGGGTCAGGCGCTCAAGTTGCTTTTTCTGCGCTTGTTCCAGGCTCATGTCGATGCCGTGCGAGCAGTAGTTCAAGACATTGCCCTGGCTGTCGCGCATCGTCTGAATCACCTTCCACTCGGGGTACATCTCACCGTTCTTGCGCCGGTTCCAGATTTCGCCGCTCCAACTGCCGTGCTCGTGCAATTGCTTCCAGAGGTGACGGTAAAAAACAGCGTCGTGCAAGCCTGAGGCCAGCAGGCCTGGGTCGCGCCCGCGCACTTCGTCCAGCGTGTATCCGGTCATGGCGCTGAAGGCGGGGTTGGCTTCCAGGATGCGGCCATCGGCGTCGGTAATGAGGATGGATTCGATCGAGGTATCGAAAACATTGGCTGCGAGCCTCAAGCGCTCCTCGGCTTGCCTTTGTTCGGTAATGTCCTGGATATTGCCCACCGACAGCAGCACCGTGCCGCTGGCGTCGCGCTCGTGCTCGCATTGTTCGCGTACCCACCGCACCGCGCCGGTGTCGGCGCGGACGATGCGGTGCACGAAGTCGTAGGCCGGGCCGCCTGGGGATAGGGAGGCTTGGTAGGCCGCCTCGAGCGCAGCGCGGTCGTCGGGGTGGACGAAGCTGAGAAAGGCCGGGTAACTGGCGCCAAAGCTGCGCGGCTCGGTGCCAAAGATGCGATAGACCTCGTCCGACCATTCCAGCTCAAAGCTGTGTAAGTCCAAGCGCCAGGAGCCGATGTGCGCGATCTGCTGCGAGCGCGCCAGCAGCGTTTCGCTGGCGCGCAGCGCCGCTTCGGCTTGCTTGCGCGCCTGGATGTCGATCCAGCCGCCGCACATGAGCAGGGGCGCAGCGTTCTGGTCGCGCTGCACCACCTGGCCGTAATCCTGAATCCAGAACCAATGCCCGGCCTGGTGGCGCAGGCGCAGCTCGCAGGTGTAACGCTGGCTTTCCCCGCGCAGGTGCGCATCGAGGGCGGACTGCGCACGCGGCAAATCGTCGGGGTGCACGCGGCTGCTCCAGCTTTGAAGCGAGCAAGGTTGCGGCTCCTGCGGGTTCAGCACCAGCAGGGCCGCCCAATGTTCATTGACGCGCAAGCGCCCGGACGGAATGTGCCACTCCCAGGTGGCCAAGTGGGCGGCCTGAATGAAGGCGTTCAAGCCCTGGTTGCTGATTTGCATTCCCTATCCCCTTCCCTCTAAGAAATGGGGGATATGCTGCAATCAGTGCCCGCAGCGTGGTTGTCGCTGGTTTCAAAGCTCGCAAATACATGCAGGTTGGGGTTCATGTTGCCAGTCTAGCACGGCTAGCAATTGGAAGGCGTAGGCCATGGGCAAACTCTCCCCATAATCGTAACAGAATGTCAGTTGCGGTTCATATTGTGCGGTGCAAGGCTCGCGCTGGCCCAAGGCGCATCGGGGGCGGTCAAGCGCCGGTGCCCGATCCGGCCTGCGCCAGCTCGGCCAGCACGCGGGCGTAAATTGCCGTCAGCGGCTCCAGCTCGGCCAGGGCGATGCACTCGTTGACCTGGTGGATGGTGGCATTCGGCGGCCCCAGCTCCACGACTTGCGGGCAGACCTGGGCGATGAAGCGCCCGTCGCTGGTGCCGCCGCTGGTGGAAAGCTCCGCCTCCAGCCCGGTGACGGCGTGCACGGCGCGGCGCAGCGCCTGCAGCAGCGTGCCCTCGGGGGTGAGGAAGGGCAGGCCGCTCAGGCTCCACGCCAGCGTGTAGTCGCGCTCGGGCTGCAGGCCGTGGCGCGCCAGCACTTGCTCGAAGCGCGCTTGCAGGTGCTCGGGCGTGCTTGCGGTGCCAAAGCGCCAGTTGAAGTCCAGCACCGCCGTGCCCGGTATCACGTTGCTGGCCCCGGTGCCGGCGTGCAGGTTGCTGCACTGCCAGGTGGTGGGCGGAAAGTGCGCGTTGCCTTCGTCCCATTGCGTGGCGGCCAGTTCGGCCAAGGCCGGCGCCAGCATGTGAATGGGGTTGCGTGCCCACTGCGGGTAGGCAATGTGGCCCTGCTTGCCGTGTACGCTCAAGCGGCCGCTCAGGCTGCCGCGGCGGCCGTTCTTGATTGTGTCGCCGGTGCGCGCCTGCGCCGTGGGTTCGCCGACGATGCACCAGTCCAGGCGCTGGCCGCGCCGCTGCAGCTCGCGGCAGACGACCACGGTGCCGTCGCGCGCCGGGCCTTCTTCGTCGCTGGTGAGCAAGAAGCCGATGTTGATCGGCGCTTGCGGCTGCGCGGCCAGAAAACGCTCGCACGCCACCACCATCGCCGCCAGCGAGGCCTTCATGTCGCTGGCGCCGCGGCCGTAGAGCCGGCCGTCGCGCACGCTGGGGGCAAAGGGCGGGCTGTGCCAGCGCTCCGGCGGCCCAGGCGGCACCACGTCGGTGTGGCCGGCAAAGACCAGCACCGGCGCGTCGCCCGCCACCTGGCGCAGCGCCCACAGGTTGTGCACGCGCGCATCGGGCGGGCCGCTGTCCAGGCGCTCGCAGGCAAAACCGAGCGCGGCCAGGCGCGTGCCGATCAGCTCCAGGCAACCGGCGTCGGCCGGGGTGACGGAGGCGCGCGCGATCAGCGCCTCGGCCAAGGCTAGTGTGGGGTGGGGCGTGGCCTGGGCGCTGGAATCAGGGGCGGGCAGGGGGCTGGAAGGCAAGGGGTTGACGCGGTTCAAGGCGGGGCTTTCGGGTGGCGATCGATCGGGCCGATATTTTCGCCCAGGCGCCAGAACGCGGTGCGGGGTGCGGGTTTGCGCAGGTTTCGTGCCCCGTGCCCGAGGCGTTGCACTAGCCGTCGAGCGTGAAGTCGGCAAACGAGGGGCCGCTGGGCGAGGGCGTTTGGGGCGAGGCGGCGGGCGGGTCGCTGGGGTTTGGCGTGCGCGATTGAATCGACTGGTTTTGCAGCCGCCACATCAGGTTGGTGGGCGAGTCGGCGTATGCCAAGCCTTCCTGGCGTTCGATTTTGCCGCTCAGGATCAGGCGCGCGATGTCGGATTCGAAGGTTTGCGATTCTTCGGCCATGGATTTTTCCAGTGCCTCGCGCACGCCAAAAAAATTGCCTTTTTCGATCATTTCACTCATCAGGCGCGAGTTGATCATCACTTCCACCGCCGGCACGCGGGTGCCATCGACCGTGCGCAGCAAGCGCTGCGACACGATCGCCTTGAGCGCCGAGGCCAGGTCGTTGAGCATGGTCGGGCGCACTTCGACCGGGAAGAAGTTGAGGATGCGGTTGAGCGCCTGGTAGCTGTTGTTGGCGTGCAGCGTGGCCAGCACCAGGTGCCCGGACTGCGCGTAGGCGATGGCCAGCGACATGGTGTCGCGGTCGCGGATTTCGCCGATCAGGATCACGTCCGGGGCCTGGCGCAGGGCGTTCTTGAGCGCGACGTAGAGCGAGGCGGTGTCGGTGCCGACTTCGCGCTGGTTGACGATCGATTGCTGGTTGCGAAACAGGTACTCGACCGGGTCTTCGATGGTCAGGATGTGGCCGCTGCTGTGGGCGTTGCGGTGGTCCAGCAGGGCGGCCAGGGTGGTGCTCTTGCCCGAGCCGGTGGCGCCGACCACCAGCATCAGGCCGCGCTTGGCCATGATCATTTTTGCCAGCACCGGCGGCAGCTGCAGCGACTCGAAGGCCGGGATTTCGCTGCTGATGAAGCGCACCACCATGGCGCAGTTGCCGCGCTGCTTCATGGCGCTGAGGCGAAAACGCCCAACCCCCACCAGCGGAATGGCGATGTTGAGCTCGCCGCTGGCGTGAAATTCACGCAGTTGCTCGGCACTCACCACTTCGGCCAGTAGCTGCAGCGGCCCATCGACCGGCAGCGGCTGCGGCGTGACCGGGGCGCAGACGCCGTTGACCTTCATCAGCACCGGCGAGGCCGCCGACAAATAGACGTCGGAGGCACGCTTTTCGCTCATCAGGCGCAGGATTTTTTCCATCGGGCCCATCGGTGTGCCTCCTGTTGTGTGTTCGTTGCCCTAGTGCAGTGTCTCGCAAATGGCTTGACAGGATGAAGCCGATGGATTCTTGCGCCAGGCAAGGCGCAAGCCCGCAGCCATATTGTGCATATGGCAAGGGCTTGCAACGCGGCATGGCGCAAGAAGACGCGGTTTCATGTCGAGGTATTTGCGAGACACTGCACTATGCCTGGAGCTGCGGCGCGCGCGCTTCAGTCGCGCAGCAGCTCGTTGATGCTGGTCTTGGAGCGCGTCTGCGCATCCACCTGCTTGACGATCACCGCCGCGTACAGGCTGTAGGGGGCGCCGTTGGCGGCGGTCTTGGGCAGGTTGCCGCTCACCACCACCGAGCCCGCCGGCACCCGGCCGTAGCTGACCTCGCCCGTGGCGCGGTTGAAGATCGGCGTGCTCTGGCCGATGTAGACGCCCATGCCGAGCACGGCGTTTTCTTCCACGATCACGCCCTCGACCACCTCGGAGCGCGCGCCGATGAAGCAGTTGTCCTCGATGATGGTCGGGTTGGCCTGCAGCGGCTCGAGCACGCCGCCGATGCCCACGCCACCCGAGAGGTGCACGTGCTTGCCGATCTGGGCGCACGAGCCCACCGTGGCCCAGGTGTCCACCATGCTGCCCTCATCGACGTAGGCGCCGATGTTGACGTAGCTGGGCATGAGCACGGCGCCGCGGGCGACGAAGCTGCCGCGCCGCGCCACCGCCGGCGGCACCACGCGCACGCCCGTGGCGGCCAGTTCCTGCGGGCTCAAGTTGGCGAATTTGGTCGGTACCTTGTCGTAAAAAGCCAGCTCGCCGGCGCGGATGATGGCGTTGTCGTTGAGCCTGAAGCTCAGCAGCACGGCTTTTTTGAGCCACTGGTGCACCGTCCACTGGCCCACACCCGAGCGGGTGGCGACGCGCAGCTGGCCGCTGTTGAGCTGCTCGAGCACCTGCTCGACGGCGTCTTGCACCTCGCGCGGGGCGTTGCTGGGGTTGAGCTGGGCGCGCTGTTCCCAGGCTTGGTCGATCAGGGTTTGCAAGGATGGGCTCATGGTCGGGCGGTGGGTTGCGAAAGCGGGGGCCGGGTTGGACGGTAGGGGCCGGATGCAAGCTCGCATTGTATGTTTGGCCCCGGTTCGGTGCGCGCGCCTTAAACTAGCGCCTCCCCTCTTTCATGGCCTGGCACTGCGGCGCAGGGCCGTGCAGGGCCGTATCGGGTATCCAGCGAAGCAGCGAGCGTGCGCCTACAGACCATCAAGTTGTCGGGCTTCAAGTCCTTTGCCGAAGCCACCACCTTTGGCCTGCCGGGCCAGCTGGTGGGGGTGGTCGGCCCCAATGGTTGCGGCAAATCCAACCTCATGGACGCCGTGCGCTGGGTGCTGGGCGAGAGCAAGGCCAGCGAGCTGCGCGGCGAGTCGATGCAGGACGTGATCTTCAACGGCAGCGCGCAGCGCAAGCCCGCCAGCCGCGCCAGCGTGGAACTGGTGTTTGACAACGCCAGCCAGCGCGTGCCCGGACCGTGGGGCCGTTATGCCGAGCTGTCGGTGCGCCGGGTGCTCACGCGCGATGGCACCAGCAGCTACCACATCAACCAGCAGCCGGTGCGCCGGCGCGACGTGCACGATCTGTTTTTGGGCACCGGGCTGGGGCCGCGCGCCTACGCCATCATCGGCCAAGGCACCATCGGCCGCATCATCGAGAGCCGCCCCGAAGACTTGCGCTTGTTTCTCGAGGAAGCGGGCGGGGTGTCCAAATACAAAGAGCGCCGCCGCGAGACCGCCGCGCGGCTGCTCGATGCGCGCACCCACCTGAGCCGGGTGCAAGACATTCTGACCGAGCTCGACCAGCAGCGCAGCAAGCTGGAGCAGCAGGCCGCGCTGGCGCAGCGCTACCGCGATCTGCAAAGCCGGGTGCAGCGCGGCCAGCAGCAACTGAGCTGGCTGAAGCATTGCCAGGCCGAGGCCGACGCGGCCCAGGCGCAGACCCAGGGGCAGCAGGTGCAGCTCGAGCTCGATGAGCACACGGCGGCCTTGCGCAAGCTGGAGGCCGAACTGGAGGCGGCGCGGCAGGCGCACTACGCCGCCGGCGAGGCGCTCAACCAGGCCCAAGGGGCGCTGTACGCCGCCGCCGCCGAGGTGGCGCGGCTCGAGACCGAGATCCGCCACGTGCGCGACCAGCGCCAGCGCTTGCAGCAGCGCCTGCAGCAGCTGCAGCAGCAGCGTGCGCAGTGGGACGAGCGCGCCCGCGCCGCCGCCGACGAGCGCGAGCACCTGGGTCAGCAACAGCAAGCCGCGGCCCTGCAGGCGGCGGCGCTGGCGGCGCAGTGCCAGCAGCAAGCCGCTGCGCTGCCCGCTGCCCAGGCCCAGCTGCAGGCAGCGCAGCAGGGGCTGCAGCGCTGTCGCCGTGTGCTGGCCGAGAGCCAGCAGGCGCTGGGCGTGCTGGGGGCGCAACAGCGCGCCCTCGAGCAGCAGCGCCAGCAGTGGCAGCAGCGGGCGCAGCGCCTGCACGGCCAAGCCCAGGCGCTGGCGGCGCAGGCCAGCGACGAGGCGCGGCTGGCGGGCTTGCAGGCCGAGTTTGAACGCGCGCAGCAGCGCCACGCCCAGGCGCAGGAGGCGGTGCAGCGGTTGCAGCTCGAGCAGGCCCAGTGCGAGCAGCGCCGCAGCCGGTGCCAGCAGCAGGCGCAGGTGCAGGCCCAGGCGCTGGCCCAGTGTCAAGCCCGGCACGACGCCTTGCAGGCCTTGCAGACCCGGCAGCAGCAGGCCGGCCAGCTGCCGCAATGGCTGGAGCGGCAAGGCTTGCAGGGGCGCGCGCCGCTGTGGCAGCGGGTGCAGCCGGCGGCCGGCTGGGCCACGGCGATCGAGGCCGCCTTGCGCGAGCGGCTGCAGGCGCTGGAGCTGCCCGAGCTGGAGGCCTGGGCCGAGGCGGCGCCACCGGGGGCGCTGGTGCTGTATGCGCTCGAGGAGCGCGCTGCAGACGCAGAGCAGGGCGCTGCGGGCCCGGGGCCGGGCGCGCCCCCTTTGCCGCCGCTGGTGCAGCACCTGCGCTGCCCCGAGCCGGCCTTGCAGGCCTTGCTGGCGCGCTGGCTAAGCCCTTGTTACGCCGCCGCCAGCCTGCCCGAGGCGCTGGCGGCGCGCGCCGCGCTGGGCCGCGCCGAGCTCATCTACACGCCGCAGGGGCACTGCGTGGGCGCGCAGCACCTCGGTTTTTATGCCGCGGCGCCCGAGCAGTCGGGCTGGCTGGTGCGCGCGCAGGAGATCGAGCAGCTGCAGCAGCAGTTGCTCGAGCTGCAAGGCCAGGCCGAGCAAGCGCGGCTGGCGCAGGCGCAGGCCGAAGCCGCGTGCGCCCAAGCCAGCGCGGCCTTGCAGCAAAGCCGCGCCGTGGCCCACGGCGCCCAGACGCAAGCCCATGCGCTGCAGGTCGAGCTGCTGCGCCTGAGCCAGCAAGCCGCGCACCGCCAGCAGCGCGCCGCCCAATTGGCGCAGGAGCAAGCCGAAGCCGCGCAGCACCTGCAGCAGCTGCAGGCGCAACAGCAGCAGCTGCAAGCGCAGCAGCAGCGGCTGCAAAGCGAGCTGCAAGCGCAGCAGCAGGCGCTGCAGCAGGCCGAGCGCGAGCAGGGGCAGGCCGAGCAGGCGCTGCAGCAGGCCAGCACCCAAGCGAGGGCGCTCGAGCGCCAGGCGCAAGAGGCCGACTTTGCCCAGCGCAGCCTGCAAGCGCGCGCCGACGAACTGCAGCGCAACCAGGCCGCCGGGCAGCAGCACAGCGCCGAACTGGCCGAGCAAATGCAGCAGATACTGGCCGAACTCGAGGCCCTGTGCGACACCGCCACCCAGGCGGCCCTGCAAGCGGCGCTGGCGCTCAAGCACGAGCGCGAGCAGGAGCTCGGGGCGCAGCGCAGCGCCCACGACCATTTGAGCGCCGAGCTGCGCGCCAGCGACGCGCGCCGCCTGCGGCTCGAGCACGCGCTCGAACCCTTGCGCACGCGCCTGGGCGAGCTGCAGTTGCGCCTGCAGGCGGCGCAGCTGGTGCAGCTGCAGCAGCGCCAGAGCCTCGAGGAGGCCGGCGTGGTCGAGCCGCAGCAGCTGCAGGCGCTGGCCCGCAGCGTGGCCGCCGAGGGCGCGCAGCTGGCCACCTTGCCGGCGCAGGTGCAGCGCGGCCAGCGCGAGCTCGAAGCCTTGGGCGACGTGAACCTGGCGGCGCTGCAGGAGCTGGCCGTGGCGCAGCAGCGCGGGCAGTTCCTGAGCGAACAAAGCCGCGATTTGCAGCAGGCCATCGCCACCCTCGAGGAGGCCATCCGCACCATCGACGGCCAGACCCGCGCCCTGCTGGGCCAGACCTTCGCGTCGGTGAATCAGCAATTTGGGCGTATATTCCCCGAATTGTTTGGCGGCGGGCAAGCGCGGCTGCAGTGGAGCGAGGGCGAAATCCTCGACGCCGGGGTGCAGGTGCTGGCGCAGCCGCCGGGCAAGCGCAACCAGACCATCCACCTGCTGTCGGGCGGCGAAAAGGCGCTGACCGCAATCGCCTTGGTGTTTGCCATTTTTCAACTCAACCCGGCGCCGTTTTGCTTGCTCGACGAGGTCGATGCCCCGCTGGACGACGCCAACACCGAACGTTTTGCCCAACTGGTGACTCGTATGAGCCTCGAGACCCAGTTTCTTTTCATCAGCCACAACAAAATCACCATGGAAATGGCGCACCAACTCGTCGGCGTCACGATGCAAGAGCAAGGCGTCTCGCGCATCGTGGCCGTGGATCTGCAATCGGCCCAGCATCTGCTGGCGGAGCCGCAGCCATGACGCCGCTGCAATGGGGGCTGCTGCTGCTCGGGCTGGCGCTGCTGCTGGCGCTGCTGCTCTACAACGTCTGGAGCACCCGGCGCCAGCGCCCGCGCCGCGCCCAAGGCGCCGCTGCGGCACCCGCTGTGCCGGGGGCCGAACCCGATGCGCGCCTCGACCCGGTGCTGGGCCAGCTTGCGCAGGCACAGCCCACGGCCGCCGCCAGCCTCGAGGGTGTGCCGGAGCTGCCCAAGGCGGTGCAGGCGCAGCAGGTGCTCGACCAGCGCATCGACGCCATCGCCTTGCTGCACAGCGACCAGCTGCTGTCGGGTGATGCCGTGCTGGCGGCACTGCCCACCAGCCGGCGCATCGACGGCAAGCCGTTCTATGTCGAGGCGCAAAACCTGCAGACGCAGCAGTGGGAGCTGCCGCGTGCGGGCGAGCGCTACCAGAGCTTGCGCGCCGGCATCCAGCTGGTGAATCGGGCCGGTGCGCTCAACGAGATCGGTTTTTCGCAATTCATCCAGCGCCTCGACGAGCTGGCCGACAGCCTGCAGCTGCGCCCCGAATACCCGGACATGATGCACGAGGTGGCGCGCGCGCGTGCGCTCGACCAGTTTGCGCTGGCCCACGATGCGCAGTTGTCGTTTTATGTGCGCGCCCAGCGTGCCGCCTGGAGCACGGGCTACCTGGCGCAGCACGCGGCGCGGGCCGGTTTTGTGGCCGGAGCGCTGCCGGGCCGCATGGTGCTGCCGGCGCAAGCCAGCGGCGCGGCGGCGGTGCTGGTGTTGCAGTACGAGACCCAGGCCGCCTTGGCCGACAACCCCGAGCAAGCGGTGCTCAACCAGTTTGGCGTCACGCTCGATGTGCCACACGTGGCACGCAGCGAGCGCCCTTATGTGCGGCTGCGCCAGACGGTGCAGCAGCTGGCACAGAGCATGGAAGGCGTGGTCTGCGACGGCGCCGGCACGCCGCTGCACAGCGACGCGATGGACCAGATCGGGGCCGAACTCGAGGCGCTGTGCGAGGCCCTGCAGGCGCGCGAACTGGCGCCCGGATCGGTGCTGGCGCGGCGTTTGTTTGCCTGAGCGCGGGGTTGGGCGCGCCTGGCGGCAGAGCCCTACGCCAGAGCCCTAGCTCAGCTCGCCGTTGTGCACCTCGAACTGGCCCCGGCGCCGGTCTTCGAAGTAGTGCTCCAGCGTCACCTTGACGGTGCGAAACGCCAGCTCGTCCCAGGGGATTTCATGCTCGTGGAACAGCCGCGCTTCCACGGTTTCGTAGCCGGGCGCAAAGCGGTCGCTCAGCAGCCGGGCGCGGTAGTACAGGTGCACCTGCCCGACGCGCACCACGCTGAGCACGGTGAACAGCCCCTGCAGCTCGATCTGTGCCCCGGCCTCTTCGACCGTTTCGCGCACCGCGCCGGCCGCCGTGCTCTCGCCCAGCTCCATGAAGCCGGCCGGCAGCGTCCACTTGCCGCGCCGCGGCTCGATGTTGCGCAGACACAAAAGCACCTGCTCGCCCTGGGCGCCCCAGACCGGCACCGTGCCGACGACGTTGAGCGGGTTTTCGTAGTGCACGGTGCCGCAGGCCGGGCAGATGGCGCGCACCCGGCTGTCGCCGTCGTCGGGCAGGCGGTGCTCCACGGCGCTGCCACAGTGGCGGCAATGGTTGATTTGTGAGCGCGTCATGGCTGCCAAGTGTAGTGCGAGCCGCGCCCGCAGGCCGGACCTGGGGCGGATTCAGGGCCGATAATCGCTGCACTTACAGCCGCATCTGGAGCCGCCCATGAACCCGCAACCCCAACGCGCCCTGCTCACCATTTTGGTGCAGGCCGCCATGGCCGATGGCCAAAAGGCCGACAGCGAACGCCAGTTCATCCGCGAGTTGGCGCAGCAGCTCGACGCCGACGCCGGTGGCGCGCACCTGGCGCTGGCGTTGCAGGACGCGCTGCTCAAGCGCGTCACGCTGGCGCAGGCGGTGGCGCAGCTCGAAGACGCCGAGCAGCGCCAGCTGGCTTATGAGTGGGCGCTGGCGGTGTGCGATGCCGACGGCGTGGCCAGCACGGCCGAGCAAGCCTTCTTGTCGCAACTGCGCGCCGAGCTGGGGCTGACGGGCGGCGCCGCAGCGCAGGAGCTCGAGCAACTGGAGCGGCAAACGCATTCGGTGGCCGCGGCCGCCTATGCCGATGAGGTGCTGCAAGCCGACGAGCGTGCGCCTGCCGCTGCCCCGGCCGCCAGCCCCCCGGAGCTGGACAGGATGATCCTGAATTACGCCATCCTCAACGGCGCGCTGGAGTTGCTGCCGCAGTCGTGGGCCACGGTGGCGATCATTCCGCTGCAGATCAAGATGGTCTATCGCATCGGCAAGGCGCATGGGGTGGCGCTGGATCAGGGGCACATCCGCGAATTCATCGCCGCCGCCGGGGTCGGGCTGGGCTCGCAGTACCTGGAGCAGTTTGGCCGCCGCCTGCTCGGCGGCTTGGTGGGCAAGGCGGCAGGGCGCATGGCGGGGGGCTTGGCCGGGCGCGCCACCGGGGTGGCGTTCTCGTTTGCCACCACCTATGCGCTGGGCCAGTTGGCCAAGCGCTACTACGCCGGCGGGCGCGTCATGTCCACCGACGTGCTGCGCCAGACCTTTCAGGGCTTGCTGGGGCCGGCCAAAAACCTGCAGCAACAGCACCTGCCCGAGATGCAAGCGCGGGCGCGCACCCTGAACGCAGGCGAGGTGCTGCGCTTGGTCAAGGGCGGCATTTGACCGGCCGCCTGAGCAGGGCCAGGCTTGGCGTCCCGGTCTGCAGCCGTGGGTGCGCACATCGCCCAGGGTCGGCCCCAGTTGCAGCGCCGCCAAGGCAATCAGCCCGCCATTCAGTCAGCCACAGTTGCGCCCCATGTTGCTGCTCGCCTCTGCCCTCAAACTGATCGCCGAGTTGGCCTTGCTGGCGCTGCTCGGGCGCTGGTTGCTGGCGGCGTGGTTGCGCCGTCTGGCGCCGCAGGCGCTCGAATCCAACCTGTTTCTGTGGCTGCTCGACACCCTGTGTCGTCCGTTCGTGACCGCAGCCGGGTGGCTGGCGCCGCGCTGGGTGCTGCGCGAGCACTGGCCGCTGTTGGCTTTTTGCCTGCTGCTGGGGCTGTGGCTGGCGGCCACTTGGCTCAAGCTCCAGGTCTGTCTGGAAGTGGGGATGGAGCAATGCCGCTGAAGGGCGCACAGCCTGCGGGCCCTTGGTGGCAGGGGCTGGGGCCGGCCCTGGCCGGGGTGGCCACGTTGCTGGGCGGGCAGCGCCTGGGTGCGTGGGTGTGGTGGCGCATCTGGCGCCAGCGCCGGCACGACGCCGCCGCGCTGGCCGCGCTGGCCTACAGCCGCGCCCGCAGCGGCCAGCCCAAGGCGGCGCTGCGCTGGCAGCGGCGTTGCCTGCTCCAGCGGCCCCTGTGTGCCCAAGCCCATTTCAACCATGGCTTCTTGCTCGAGCAGGTGCGGCAAGACGAGGCGGCGCGGCAGGCGTTCGAGCGCGCCACCGAGCTGGCGCCGCAGCTCGATCTGGCTTGGTTTGGCCTGGCGCGCTGCCTCGAGCGCCTGGGGCAGCTCGAAGCGGCCGTGCAGGCCTATCAGCGCAACGCTGCGCTGCAGCCGTGGAGCCCGCATGCCCACGCGGCCATGGCGCGGCTGCAGCAGCGGCTGGGGCGGCCCGAACAGGCGCAGGCCCTGATCGCGCACCTGCGCGGCTTCGAACCCCGGGTGGCGGCCGCCTTGCAGCGCGAATTGCAGGGGGCCGCGCAGGCCCGAGCGCAGCCCAGCGGACAGCCAGCGCCCGCCGTGGCGCCGCACCCAGGCGCACGTGCCACGCAGGAGGGGGTCTGATGCGCGACCGGCCCCTGTACTGGCGCCGCATCCAGCGGCTCACGCTGCTGCTGCTGCTGCTCTGGCTGGGCGTGACCTTCGGGGCCAGTTTTTACGCGCGCGAGTTGGATTTCCATTTTTTTGGTTGGCCCTTTGGCTTTTGGGTCGCGGCGCAAGGCGCGATCGTGGTCTATGGCCTGTTGATCGCGCTTTACGCCTGGGCCACCAACCGGCTCGATGAGCGGCATGGGGTCAGCGAGCCGCCCGACCGCATCGAACCCCGGCGGCACTGACCGTGGCACCCAAACCCGCCCCCGTGCGCCGCTTCGAGCGCCAGCTGCACAAGGTTTTTCTGCTCTACACCGCGGCTTTTTTGCTGTTCGTGTTGTGTTTGGCACTGCTCGAGCAGATGGGGCTGCCGCGTCACTGGATCGGGATGAGCTTTTTGCTCGGCAACATCGTGGTCTATGCGGCCATCGGCATCATGAGCCGCACCGTCGATCCGGTCGAGTATTACGTGGCCGGGCGGCGCGTGCCGGCCATGTACAACGGCATGGCCACCAGCGCCGACTGGATGTCGGCGGCCTCGTTCATCGGCCTGGCCGGCACCCTGTACATGCACGGCTACAGCGGGCTGGCGTTCGTGCTGGGCTGGACCGGCGGCTACTGCCTGGTGGCCTTTTTCATGGCGCCCTATCTGCGCCGCTTCGGGCAGTTCACCATCCCCGATTTCCTGGCCGAGCGCTACGGCGGCCACTTGCCGCGCCTGCTGGGCATTGCTGCCGCCATTTTGTGCTCTTTTGTCTATATCGTGGCGCAAATCTACGGTGTCGGGCTGATCACGGCGCGCCTGACCGGGGTTGCCTTCGAGGTCGGCGTGTTCCTGGGGCTGGGCGGGATCCTGGTCTGTTCTTTTCTGGGCGGCATGCGCGCCGTCACCTGGACCCAGGTGGCGCAGTACATCGTGCTGATCATCGCCTACATGGTGCCGGTGGTGTGGCTGTCGGTGCAGCAGACCGGCTCGCCGCTGCCGCAGCTGGTCTATGGGCAGCAGCTGCAGCAAATCAGCGAGCGCGAGCAAGAGCTGATGCGCGACCCGGCCGAGCTGCAAGTGCGGGCCATCTACCAGCAGCGCGCCTTGTTGCTGCAAGAGCGGCTGCAAGACCCGCAAGCGGCGCTCGAGCGCCTGCGCGTGCTGGCCCGTGAACGCGTGCAGGTGCTGCGCGCGGCCAATGCATCGCCTTCGGTCATCGCCCAGGCCGAGCAGGATCTGGCGGCGCTGCCGCGAGACCCGCACAGCGCGCGCCTGCTGTGGGAGCAGCAGCTTGCCGAGGCGCAGCAAAAATCGCTGCCGCTGGGCGGCATGTTGCCGCACGCGCAGGCTTTTGCCGGCGACCCGCACGGCAGCCCGGCCGAGCAGCAGGCCTTTCACGAATCGCGGCTCAATTTTCTGGCGCTGGTGTTTTGCCTCGTGGTCGGCACCGCCGCCTTGCCGCACATCCTGATGCGCTACTACACCGTGCCCGACGCCCGGGCGGCGCGCCAATCGGTGGCCTGGTCGCTGCTGTTCATCGGGCTGCTCTACCTGAGCGCGCCGGCGCTGGCGGTGATGGTCAAGTTTGAGGTCTTTCACGTGCTGGTCGGCACCCCCTTCGACCGGCTGCCCGACTGGGTGGCGGAATGGAGCCGCATCGATGCCGAGCTGCTGCGCGTGAGCGACGTGAACCTCGACGGCCTGCTGCAGCTCAACGAAATCAGCATTGGCTCCGACATCATCGTGCTGGCTGCGCCCGAGATCGCCGGCCTGCCCTACGTGATCGCGGCGCTGGTGGCCGCTGGCGGACTGGCGGCGGCGCTGTCCACCGCCGACGGGCTGCTGCTGACCATGGCCAACGCGCTCAGCCACGACCTGTACTACAAGATGATCGACCCGCACGCCGCCACCGCGCGCCGGGTCACGGTGTCCAAGGTGGTGCTGCTGGTGGTGGCGCTGGCGGCGGCCTACGTGGCGGCGCAAAAACCGGCCGACATCCTGTTCATGGTGTCGGCGGCGTTTTCGATTGCCGGTGCCGCGTTTTTCCCGGCGCTGGTGCTGGGCATCTTCTGGAAGCGCACCACCGGCAGCGCGGCCGTGCTCGGCATGCTCAGCGGTCTGGGCATCACGCTGTACTACATGATCACCACCCAGCCGTGGCTGCGCTCGGTCTTTGGCGTCGATGCGCCAGTGGTCTTGTGGTGGGGGATCGAGCCGATTTCGGCCGGGGTGTTTGGGGTGCCGGTGGGCTTTGCGGTCATGGTCGCCGTGAGTCTGGTCACCAGGCGGCCGCCGCAGCGCGTGCAAGACCTTGTGGAGCAGGTGCGAAGCGGGTTATAATCCCGCGCTTACCTTGCCGCACCCTAGACTGACGCTTCGGGGCGGCTTCATCCTGGCAACAGGAAAACCCACAAGGAGTGTCTATGCGTCATTTTGAAATCGTCATGCTGATCCACCCGGATCAGAGTGAGCAAGTGCCGGCCATGCTGGAGCGCTACAAGGGCATGATCGCCGCTGGCGGCGGGGTGATCCACCGCATCGAAGACTGGGGCCGGCGCCAGATGGCCTACCAGATCAACAAGTTGTCCAAGGTGCATTATCTGTGCCTGAACATCGAGGCCAGCCAAGCCGTGATGGCCGAACTGGACCACGCGTTTCGCTTCAACGACGCCGTGTTGCGCCACCTCGTGGTGCAGCGCAAGCAGGCCGACACCGGCCCGTCGCCCATGATGCGCTCGGTCGAGCGCGAAGAGGCACGCAAGTCCAGCCAGCAAGAAGCGGCCTGACCGGCGGCGCCAGCATCCGCCCGTGGCCAACCCGCCGACCGAAGCCCCACAGCCCCCTGCCTGCCCGCACAACCGCCTGCACCTCACAGCCACCTTGGTCGGCGCCCAGCCGCTGCGCTACACGCCGGCAGCGGTTCCGGTCCTCGATGTGCTGCTCGAGCACCAGTCGGTGCAGACCGAGTCGGGGCAGCAGCGTCAGGTGGCGCTGCAGTTGAAGGCGGTGGGCTTTGGGCTCATGGCCGAGGCGCTGGCCAGGCTGCCGCTGGGGACGCCGCTCGACGCCCACGGCTTCATGGCCCACGCCCGCAACGGCAAGGGCTTTGTGCTGCACATTCAAGAATTCAAGCTCATTTAAGGAAGCCATACCATGCCTGCTCCGAAACGTTTCAATAAAGACAAGCGCCCCAAGCGCAACACCCAGTCGCTGTTGTTCAAGCGCAAGAAGTTCTGCCGCTTCACCGTCGCCGGTGTGGTCGAGGTGGACTACAAGGACGTGGACGTGCTGCGCGACTTCATTGCCGAAAACGGCAAGATCATTCCGGCCCGCCTCACCGGCACCCGCGCCATTTACCAGCGTCAGGTGACCACGGCGATCAAGCGCGCGCGCTTTCTTGCCCTGCTGCCGTACTCCGACCAGCACCGCGTCTAATCGCCAAGAGTTCCAAATCATGCAAATCATCCTGCTCGACAAAGTCATCAACCTCGGCAACCTGGGCGATGTGGTCAAGGTCAAAGACGGGTACGCCCGCAACTTTCTCATCCCCACCGGCCGCGCCCGCCGCGCCACCCAGGCCGCTGTGGCCGAGTTCCAGGCGCGCCGCGTCGAGCTCGAAAAAGCCGCCGAGGCCAAACTCGCTGCCGCCCAAGAGCTGGCAGCCAAGCTGGGCGGTGTGGGCCTGAAGCTGTCGCAAAAAGCCGGTGTCGATGGCCGCCTGTTTGGCTCCGTCACCCACCACGACATCTCCGACGAGCTCAACCGCCAGGGCTTCGCCGTGCACAAGGCCCAAGTGCGCATGCCCAACGGCCTGCTCAAGAACGTGGGCGACTACACGGTGCAGGTGGCCTTGCACACCGACGTGGTGGTCGATGTCAACGTCAGCGTGCTGGGCGAGACCGCTTGAGGCCGATCGGCACGGCCACGGCGTGATACAAACCGGCTGCGGCCGGTTTTTTTGTACCCGAGGCGCAGCGGCTTGCCATGCGCCACGGTGCGTTGGCCGCCGTTTGTGCCTCGACCCTTGCCTCGTCTGCCCGCTTTGGAACACCTGCTCGCCATCGACAACGGCACGCAAAGCGTGCGTGCCCTGCTCTTTGATCTGCAGGGCCGCTTGGTTGCCAAGGCGCAAGAACCCTTGCCGGCCGGGTTTTCGGCGCAGCCGGGCTGGGCAGAATATCCGGTCGACGATTATTGGCGCGCGCTGTGCAGCGCCTGCCAGCGGCTGTGGCTGCACTGCCCGGTGCCCAAAGACTCGATCAAGGGGGTGGCGGTCACCACCCAGCGCGGCACCGTCATCAACCTCGATCGGCACGGCCAGCCGCTGCGCGCCGCCATGCTCTGGCTGGACCAGCGCCGCACCGAGCAGGTGCCCAGCCTGAGCTGGTGGTGGCGCGCCGGTTTTGGCTTGCTCGGGGTCAACGACACCATCGATTATTTTCTGGGCCAGGCCGAGGCCAACTGGATCGCCGCCCACGAACCCGAGGTCTGGCAGCGCACGCACAAGTATCTGCTGCTCTCGGGCTACCTGAACTACCGCCTGTGTGGCGATTTCGTCGACTCCAGCGGCTCCCAGGTCGGCTATCTGCCCTTTGACTACAGGCGCCAGCGCTGGGCTGGGGCGCTGGACTGGAAGTGGCAGGCGCTGGCCCCGATCCGCCAGCGCATGCTGCCCAGGCTGCTGCCGCCGGGCGCGGTGCTGGGGTCGATCAGCGCCGCCGCCGCACACGACACCGGCATCCCGGTCGGCCTGCCGCTGCTGGCCGCCGCCGCCGACAAGGCCTGCGAGGTGCTCGGCGCCGGCTGTCTGGAGCCAGACATCGGCTGCCTGTCGTATGGCACCACCGCCACCATCAACGCCACCAGCCGGCGCTACGTCGAGGTCACTGCGTTCATCCCCCCGTACCCGGCGGCCTTGCCCGGCTACTACAGCACCGAGGTGCAGATCTTCCGCGGCTACTGGATGGTGAACTGGTTCAAGGAAGAGTTCGGCTTGGCCGAGCAGTTGCGCGCCGCTGAGCAGGGGGTGTTGCCCGAGGCTTTGTTTGACCAGCTGGTGGAGGCGGTGCCCCCCGGCTCCATGGGGCTGCTGCTGCAGCCCTACTGGTCGCCGGGCCTCAAGCACCCAGGGCCCGAAGCCAAGGGCGCCGTGATCGGTTTTGGCGACGTGCACAACCGCGCCCATTTTTACCGCGCCATCCTGGAGGGCCTGGCCTATGCCTTACGCCAGGGCAAGGAGCGCATCGAGCAGCGCAGCGGCGTGCCGATCACGGCCCTGCGGGTCGCGGGCGGGGGCTCGCAGAGCGACGCCGCCATGCAGCTCACCGCCGACGTGTTTGGGCTGCAGACCGCGCGCCCGCACGTCTATGAGGCCTCGGGCCTGGGCGCAGCGATCGACGCCGCCGTGGGCCTGGGGCTGCACCGCGATTTCCCCACGGCCGTGGCCAGCATGACGCGCCTTGGCCGCACCTTCGAGCCCAACGCCCAAAACCGGCAGATCTACGACGAACTCTACGCCAGCGTGTACTGCCAGATGTACGAACGCCTGCTGCCGCTGTACCGCGAGATACAGCGCATCACCCGGCCGAAGCCGGCGGGGCGGGGGTGAGCTGGTTGGGCGGCGCTGGGGCAGGGGCTGGTGGCGCGGTCGATGCACCGCAGGGCGCGTGTGCCGCCCTGTGTCTCACCAGAAGCGCCACCAGGACGCAGCGCGTGCGGGTGCCGGGCCTTGGCCCAGGAAGGCGCTCTGGGGAAAGTTGAGCGTGAGCACGCGGCGCGCGTCGGCGGCCAGGTCGGTCATGCCCAGGGCCTGGTAGGCGCGGTATTTGATGAACAGCGCCTCTTCGGCGGCGGGCACGCCCTGGAAGTCGGTCACTGCCACCTGGGCGCGGTTGATGGCTGCCACGTAGGCACCGCGGCTCAGGTAGAAGCGGGCCACGTTGACTTCGGCCTGAGCCAGCGAATTGACGATGTGCGCCAGGCGCAGCTGGGCATCGGGGGCGTAGCGCGACTGGGGGAAGCGATCGACCAGTTCGCGAAAGGCCTCGAACGACTGGCGCGCGGCGCGCTGGTCGCGCTCCGACAGGTCGACGCGGGCCAAGGCACCCAGAAAGCCAAGGTTGTCCTGGAAGTTGACCAGCCCCTTGAGGTAGAGCGCGTAGTCCAGCGCCGGGCTGGTCGGATGCAGGCGCATGAAGCGGTCCAGCGTGGCGATGGCTTGCGCCTGTTCGCCGGCGCGGTAGTGGGCAAAGGCTTTCTCGAGCTGGGCCTGTTGCGCCAGAATGGTGCCGGCAGCGCGGCCTTCGAGCCGCTCGAAGAGCGTGATCGCGCGTTCGAAGTTGCCGCGGTCGCGCTCGGCCACGGCCTCGGCGTGCAGGCGGTTGGGGCTCCAGTCGGCGGTCGGGTCGGCGGTGGGGCCGCTGGCGCAGGCGCTCAGCAGGCTGACCGCAACGGCCAGCGCCGCCAGGGATCGGCCTGCACGGGCCCGCGCCGGAGCGAAAGCGGATAATCGGCTCGAAAACATCGTGTGCATACCTTCGCGTGGCGGAACCAAAGATTGACGAAACCCATTATATCGACGCCGCCGCTCGACGACGAGGCCGACGAAGCCCCCGAGGCGCTCGCGCCCGAATGCCGCCACTGGCTGGCGCAGGCGGGCGAACACGGCCAGCGCATCGACCGGGTGCTGGCGGCGCGCCTGCCCGCGTTTTCGCGCGCGTGGCTGCAAAACCTGATCGGGCAAGGGGCGCTGCAGCTCAATGGCAGCCGGTGCGCCAAGCCGGCGCACAAGGTGCGCGTGGGCGACCGCATCGCGATCGAGCTGCGCCCCACTGCCCAAGCCAGCGCCTTTGTGCCCGAGCCCATGGCGCTGCAGCCGGTGTACGAGGACGCGCACCTGCTGGTGCTCGACAAGCCGGCGGGTTTGGTGGTGCATCCGGCGGCCGGTCACTGGAGCGGCACCTTGCTCAATGGCTTGCTGGCGCACCATGCGGGCGCGGCCACCTTGCCGCGCGCAGGCATCGTGCACCGGCTCGACAAAGACACCAGCGGCCTGATGGTGGTGGCCAAAACGCAGCCCTGCTTCGATGCCTTGGTGCGCCAGATCGCGCTGCGCCAGGTGCACCGGGTCTATCTGGCGCTGGTGCACGGGGCCTGGCGGCACGGGCCGCAACACACGATCGAACAGCCGATCGGGCGCGATCCGCGCCAGCGTCTGCGCATGGCCGTGCTCGGGCCCGAGCATTCGGGCGCCAAGCCGGCCTTGACCCATGTGCGGCCGCTGGCCTTGGGCCGCCAGTGCAGCTTGCTGGGCTGCAAGCTGCACACCGGTCGCACGCATCAGATTCGGGTGCATCTGGCGTGGGCCGGGCACGCGCTGGTGGCCGACACCCTGTATGGCGGCCCGCCGGCGCTGGGTTTGCAGCGCCAGGCTTTGCACGCGCATCAGCTGGCCTTGCGCCACCCGGCGAGCGGGCAGTGGATGTGCTGGCGCAGCGAGGCCCCGCCGGACCTGGTGCAGGCGCTGGTGGCGGCGCAGCTGCAATACAATGACGAATCCTTGTGGTCGCTCGACAGCGAGCCCGCCACCCCATGAACCCTGCCGACCTGCCGCTGTACCTGGAAGCCGTGCTGTTGTGCGCCCTAGAGCCGCTTTCAGAGCCCGAGCTCTGCGCCGCTTTTGAGGGCGAGGTGCAGCCGGCGCAGCTGCAAGCGGCGCTGGCTGATGTGCAGCAGCAGTGGGCGCCGCGTGGTCTCGAGCTGGTGCAGGTGGCCGCCGGCTGGTGTTTCCGCAGTCGCGCCCAAGTGCGGCCCTACCTCGAGCGCCTGCGCCCCGAAAAGCCCCCCAGGTACAGCCGCGCCGTGCTCGAAACGCTGGCGATCGTGGCCTACCGGCAACCGGTTACGCGCGGCGAAATGGAAGACCTGCGCGGCGTGAGCATCCACAGCGGGATCTTGAAGCAGCTCGAAGCGCGCGGCTGGATCGAGGTCGTGGGGCAGCGCCCGAGCGCCGGCCGGCCGGCCTTGTACGCCACCACGCGCCAGTTCTTGCGCGACCTCGCGCTGCCCTCGCTGGCCGCTCTGCCCACGGTGCCAGCGGCCGCCGAGCCGCCGCCCGCTGCCGCGCCCCTACACTTGACCTCACAACCCCAATGAACCCAGCACCCAAACGCCAAGCCCCCTCCGCCCGCCCAGCAGGCCCCAGGGCGCCCGCAGGGCCGCCGCGCCAGCGCGCGGCCGCCGCCGCCGCCCCCCGGCCGGCACGCTCGGGGCCGCCGCGCGCGGTGGCGCCCCTGCCTGAGGCCCAAGTGGCCACGCCAGCCGACGCCGTGGGCTTCGAAGCCGTGGTGTCGGGGGCTTTCGATGCCGACTTGTCCGCTGTGCCCGAGCAGCCCGCGGCGCAGTCCAAGCGGGTGCTCGAGCCCGAGGCCGAAGCGCCCAAGCTGCACAAGGTGCTGGCGCAGGCCGGGCTGGGTTCGCGGCTCGAGATGGAGCGCCTGATCGCCCAAGGCCAGATCTCGGTCAACGGGGAGCCGGCCCACGTCGGGCAGCGCATCCAGATCGGCGACGCGATCCGCGTCAACGGCCGCCTGATCAAGGTGCGCATCGCCCCGCTGCCGCCGCGCGTGCTGGTCTATCACAAACCGGCGGGCGAGGTGGTGACGCACGACGACCCGCAAAACCGCCCCACGGTGTTTCGCCGCCTGCCCCGGCTCTACAGCGGCAAGTGGCAGTCGGTCGGGCGGCTCGACATCAGCACCGAGGGCCTGCTGCTGCTGACCAACTCGGGCGAACTGGCGCACCTGCTGATGCACCCCAGCTTTGGCTTGCAGCGCGAATACGCGGTGCGCGTGCTGGGTGCGCTCAGCCTCGAGGAAAAGCAAAAGCTGCTCGATGGCGTGCTGCTCGACGACGGCCCAGCGCAGTTCCAGACGCTCGAAGACGGCGGCGGCGAAGGGGCCAACTGCTGGTACCGGGTGACGATAGCCGAAGGCCGCAACCGCGAGGTGCGGCGCATGTTCGAGTCGCTCGGGCACGCGGTCAGCCGCCTGATCCGCATCCGCTACGGCGCCGTGACCCTGCCGCGCGGCCTGCGCCGCGGCGTCTGGATGGAGCTCGACGCGCGCGACGTGGCGCGCCTGACCGAGGCCACGGGCATGGACCGCACACTGGAGTCGCGCGCGCGCCAGTTTCAGCCGCCTGCGCCACCCAAGCGCCAGCCGTCGCGGGGCCGCAGCCAGGGGCCGCGCCCGAGTGCGCCCAAATGGGTCGATGGCGCGCCCATGCCGCCCAACACCGGTCGCACCGGGCGCACGGGGCGCCACACCGACCGCAGCAGCGCGCGCGGTGGCCCCAGCCCCGGTGCCGGTCCAAGACCCAGCCCCGGCCTCGGCTCCTCAGGCCCCAGGCGCGGTGCCGCGCGCGGCCCCAAAGCCGGCCCAACGCGCTGAGAGCGGGTTAAAATCCCGCGCTTGCCCCATTTTCACTTCCAAGATTTCATTCAGGACACCCCATGGCCCTCGAGCGCACCCTCTCCATCATCAAACCCGACGCCGTTGCCAAAAACGTGATCGGCCAGATCACCAGCCGCTTCGAAGCCGCTGGGCTCAAGGTCGTGGCGGCCAGGCTGGTGCAGCTTTCGCGCGCCGAGGCCGAGCAGTTCTACGCCGTGCACCGCGCACGCCCGTTCTTCAAGGACCTGGTGGACTTCATGGTCTCCGGCCCGGTGATGATCCAGGTGCTCGAGGGCGAGGGCGCGATCGCCAAAAACCGCGACCTGATGGGCGCCACCGACCCCAAGAAAGCCGCTGCGGGCACCATCCGCGCCGACTTTGCCGACAGCATCGACGCCAACGCCGTGCACGGCTCCGACGGCCCCGAGACCGCCGCCGCCGAAGTGGCGTTCTTCTTCGCTGGCCTCAACGTCTATACCCGCTGACCATGCAATGACGGCCAATTTGCTCGGTTTCGACCTCGACGGGTTGGCCGCCTTTTGCGAGCGGCTGGGGGAAAAGCGCTTTCGCGCCGTGCAACTGCTGCGCTGGATCCATCAGCGCGGCGAGGCGCGCTTTGCCGAGATGAGCGACCTGGCGCGCAGCCTGCGCGACAAGCTGCCCGGGCTGTGCGAAGTGCGTGCGCTGCCGGTGCTGGCGCAGCACGAATCCGCCGACGGCACCATCAAGTGGTTGTTCGACGTCGGCGACGGCAACGCCGTCGAGACCGTTTTCATCCCCGAAGACGGGCGCGGCACGCTGTGCATCTCGAGCCAGGCCGGCTGCGCCGTCGGCTGCCGCTTTTGCAGCACTGGCGCCCAAGGCTTCAGCCGCAACCTGAGCACGGCCGAAATCGTGGCCCAGCTCTGGTTTGCCGAGCATGTTTTGCGCCGCCAATTGGGCCACCAGGGGCACGGTTCGAGCGAGCGCGTGATCAGCAACGTGGTGCTCATGGGCATGGGCGAGCCGCTGCAAAACTACGCCGCGCTGCTGCCGGCGCTGCGCCTGATGCTCGACGACCACGCCTACGGCCTGTCGCGCCGGCGCGTCACGGTCTCGACCTCGGGCGTGGTGCCGATGATCGAGCGCCTGGCCGCCGACTGCCCGGTGGCGCTGGCGGTGTCGCTGCACGCGCCCAGCGACGCACTGCGCGACGATCTGGTGCCGCTGAACCGCAAGTACCCGATCGCCGAACTGCTCGACGCCTGCCTGGCATACCTGCCCCGGGCGCCGCGCGACTTCATCACCTTTGAATACTGCCTGCTCGACGGCGTCAACGACCAGGACGCGCACGCCGAGCAGTTGCTCGCCCTGCTGCAAGGGCACCGCGGGCAAGGCGTGCCGAGCAAGGTCAACCTGATTCCCTTCAATCCCTTCCCCGGCTCTGGCCTGCGCTGCTCCAGCCGGGCCCGGGTGCAGGCGTTTGCGCAGCGGCTCAACGCCGCTGGGCTGGTGACCACGGTGCGCAAGACCCGCGGCGACGACATCGACGCCGCCTGTGGCCAACTGGCCGGCGAGGTGCAAGACCGCACCGGGGCGGCCGAGCGGCTGGCGCGTCCGCGACCAGCCGACGCAGGGCAGGCCGGGCGGGTGCAGACCGACTCGGTCCAGCCCATCGTCTGGCAGCCGCGCAGCGAGGCCCTGCCATGAGCCGCGCCCAGCCCCTGGCGCCTTTGTGGCGTGCCGCGGCCCTGCTGCTGCTGGCGTTCGGCTTGGGCTTGGGTTTGACGGCCTGCGCCAGCCCGGGCGGCACCAACCAGCCGACGGCGCTCACCGTGGGCACCACCGAGCCCACCGAGGCCCAGCGCCGGGCCCAGATCCGGCTCGAGCTGGCCGCCGCCTTTCTGGCAAACAACCAGCCCGCCGTGGCGCTCGAAGAAGCCAACCGCGCCGTGCAAGCCGACCCGAGCCTGGCAGCGGCGCACAACCTGCGCGCGCTGGCGCTGATGCAGCTCAACGAGCCGGTGCTGGCCGAGCAGAGTTTGCAGCAGGCGCTGCGGCTGGCCCCGCGCGACGGCGACAGCTGGCACAACCTGGGCTGGCTGCAGTGCCAGCAGCAGCGCTTTGCCGAGGCCGAGCAATCGTTTGCGCAAGCCCTGCGCGCGCCGGCCTATGCCTCGCCGGGGCGCACCTGGATGGTGCAGGGCATCTGCCAAGCGCGTGCGGGTCAGGCCGCTGTGGCCATCCAGAGCCTGACGCGCGCCTTTGAGCTCGACCCCGCGCAACCGGTCACGCTCTACAACCTGGCGCTGCTGCACCACCAGCGCAACGAGAGCGAGCGCGCCCGCTTCTATCTGCGTCGCTTGAACCAGACCGAGTTTGCCAATGCCGAATCGCTCTGGCTGGCGATCCGCGTCGAAAACCGCCTGCAAAACCGCGAGGCAGCGCAGCAGCTCGCGCGCCAGTTGCTGCGTCGCTTCCCCGATTCGCGGCAGGCCAATGCCTACGAGCGAGGGGCCTTCGATGAGTAGCGAGCCACGCCCGCAGCCATTGCCTGGCTCTGCAGACGCGCACCCGGGGGGTGCAGCGCCCGATCGAGCGGCGCTGACCGTGCGCCAGGTGCGCGAGCGCGCCGGCCTGCGTGTGGAGGCCTTGGCGGCCATGCTCAAGGTGCCGGTGCGCCAGCTCGAAGCGCTCGAGGCCGGGCGCTACGACGAGCTGCCCGACCCTACCTTTGCGCGCGCGCTGGCCGCGAGCGTGTGCCGGGTGCTCAAGGCCGACCCCGGCCCCATTCTGGCCTCCTTGCCTGCCTTGACCCGGGTGCGCCTGGGCGAACCCGAGAACGCCCTGCACACGCCCTTGCCCGGTGCAACGGCCAGCACGGTGCTGGCGCGTGCCGCCAGCGCTCCGATGCAGCGTGTGAGCGCACCCGTGGCGGTGGCCTTGTTCTTGCTCGTGGCAGCGCTCACCCTCTGGTTCCTGCTGCCCCAGCCGGCGCCCGGGCCGGCACGGCCCGGCGCCGAGCCGCAACTGGCTGCTCAGGCCCCTGAAGCGGCCCAGCCCGATGTGCCGGCTGCCACCCCGACGCCTGCGCCTGCGCCAGCGGCCCCACCGGTGCCGCGTCTATCGCCTGTGCCTGTGCCCACACCCACCACCACCCCTGCCCCCACACCCGTCCCCGCAGCCGTCCCCGCAGCCGTCCCCGCAGCCGTCCCCGCAGACCCCACGGCTGCCAGCGCCCCGCTGGCCGCACCGGCCGCCGCGCAGCCCGAGGTCTTGCGCCTGAGCGCCGACCAGACCACCTGGGTGCAAGTCACCGGCGCCTCGGGTCAGGTGCTGTTGCAGCGCAGCCTGCAGCCGGGCGAGTCGGTGGTTTTCAACCACGACCTGCCGCTGCAACTGGTCATCGGCCGCGCCGACGCCGTGCGCGTGAGCGTGCGCGGTGCCCCCGCCGACCTGAACACCGTCAGCCGCAACAACGTCGCGCGCCTGCAAGTGAGGTAAAGCCCTGTGAACCCGAACACCGACCGGCTCTGTGCCGACGTTCCCCCGCCGCTGCCCGAAATCCCGCGCCGCAAAACCCACCAGGGCATCGTGCGCTGGGGCGCGCACCGGGTGGCGCTGGGTGGCGACGCGCCCGTGCGCGTGCAGTCGATGACCAACACCGACACCGCCGACGCCATCGCCACCGCGATCCAGGTCAAGGAACTGGCGCAGGCCGGCTCGGAACTGGTGCGCATCACGGTCAACAACGACGAGGCCGCGCGCGCCGTGCCGCACATCCGCGAGCATCTGGACCGCATGGGCGTGGTGGTGCCGCTGATCGGCGACTTCCACTACAACGGCCACCGCCTGCTGCAAGACTACCCGGACATGGCGCAGGCGCTGTCCAAATTCCGCATCAACCCCGGCAACGTCGGCAAGGGCGACAAAAAAGACAGGCAGTTTGCGCAGATGGTCGAGGCTGCGCTGCGCTGGGACAAGCACATCCGCATCGGCGTCAACTGGGGCAGCCTGGACCAAGAGCTGCTGGCCGATCTGATGGACCAGAACGCGCGCCGTGCCCAACCCTGGTTGCCGCGTCAGGTGATGATCGAAGCGCTCATCAGCTCGGCCCTGCAGTCGGCGCAGCAGGCGCAGGCCATGGGCATGGCGCCGGGCGACATCGTGCTCTCGTGCAAGGTCAGCGGCGTGCAAGACCTGATCGCGGTCTATCAGGAGCTGCATCGGCGCTGCGACTACCCGCTGCACCTGGGCCTGACCGAGGCCGGCATGGGCGTGCGCGGCACCGTGGCCTCGACCGCGGCGCTGGCGGTGTTGCTGCAGCAGGGCATCGGCGACACCATCCGGGTTTCGCTCACGCCGCAGCCGGGCGAGTCGCGCACCCAAGAGGTGGTGGTGGCGCTCGAGATCGTGCAGGCGCTGGGCCTGCGCAACTTCGTCCCCAGCGTCACCGCCTGCCCCGGCTGCGGCCGCACCACCAGCACCGTGTTCCTCGATCTGGCCAAGCAGATCGATGATTACCTGCGCAGCTCCATGCCGCAGTGGCGCGAGCGCTACCCCGGCGTGGAAAACCTCAAGGTGGCGGTGATGGGCTGCATCGTCAACGGCCCCGGCGAGAGCAAGCACGCCGACATCGGCATCAGCCTGCCCGGCACCGGCGAAGCGCCGGCGGCGCCGGTGTACATCGACGGCGAAAAACGCCTGACGCTGCGCGGCGACGGCATCGCGGCCGAGTTTCAGCAGATCGTACAACACTACATCGAACAGCGTTTTTCCTCCCATGCCTGAACTTTTGCGTGCCGTCAAAGGCATGAACGATATTTTTGCGCCCGCTTCCGGCCACTGGGAGTGGCTCGAAGCCCGGGTGCGCGAGCTGATGGCGCGCTACGCCTACCGCAACGTGCGCACGCCGATCGTCGAACCCACGGCGCTGTTCGTGCGCGGCCTGGGCGAAGTCACCGACATCGTCGAAAAAGAGATGTACTCGTTCGAGGACCGGCTCAACGGCGAGCAGCTCACGCTGCGCCCCGAGGCCACCGCCGGCGTGGTGCGCGCGGTGCTGGAGCACAACCAGCTCTACGACGGCCCCAAGCGCCTGTACTACCTCGGGCCGATGTTCAGGCACGAGCGCCCGCAGCGCGGCCGCTACCGCCAGTTTCACCAGGTGGGGGCCGAGGCGCTGGGCTTTGCCGGCCCCGACGTCGATGCCGAGCTCATTGCCATGGCGGCCGACTTGTGGGCCGAGCTGGGCCTGAGCGACATCCGGCTCGAGCTCAACAGCCTGGGCCAGCCGCCCGAGCGCTTGGCACACCGCCAGGCGCTGATCGCCTATCTCGAGCAGCACGCGGCGCAGCTCGACGACGACGCGCGCCGGCGCCTGCACAGCAACCCGTTGCGCGTGCTCGACAGCAAAAACCCAGACCTGCAGGCGCTGATCGAGGCGGCCCCGAAGCTGATCGACTACCTGGGCGCGCAGTCGCTGGCGCACTTCGAGGCCTTGCGCGCGCTGCTCGACGCACTGGGCATCGGCTACCGCATCAACCCGCGCCTGGTGCGCGGGCTCGATTACTACAACCTGAGCGTGTTCGAGTTTGTCACCGACACCCTGGGGGCGCAGGGCACGGTGTGCGCGGGCGGGCGCTACGACGGCCTGCTGGAGCAGATCGGCGGCAAGCCGGCACCCGCCGTGGGCTGGGCGCTGGGCATGGAGCGCATCCTCGAGCTGCTCAAGCTCCAGGGCAAGCTGCCGCCGCCAGCGCGGCCCGACTGCTACGCCGTGGTGCCGCAGCCCGAGGCCATGGCGCAGGTGCTGCCCCTGCTGCGCCAACTGCGCGCGGCCGGGCTGGCGGTGCAGATGCACGCTGCCGGGCCCGAGGGCCTGAGCGGCATGAAGGCGCAGTTCAAGAAAGCCGATGCCAGCGGCGCGCGCTACGCGCTGGTGTTTGGTGCCGCCGAACTCGCCGCCGGCCAGGTGGCGGTCAAGCCGCTGCGCGCCGACGCCCCGGGTGCCCTCACCGAGCAGACCCTGCTGCCGCTGGCCGCAGCCGGGCAGTGGGCGGCGCGCTTGCGCGCCTAGCTGGCAGGCGGGGGCGGGGGCGGGGCGGCAACTGCTGCAGCCAGGTGCGCGCCTGTCGCCTTGTCTGCAGCCCATCTGGAGTGCTGTGCCCGCTGATTGGGCCAGCGCCTACAATCGGCACCCAACAGGGTCGCAAGCCGGCCCAGCCCCGCCGCACCTCAGCGTGCGGCACCGATTTTTTTGCTCGCGCAATTTTTGCAAGCTCACCGCCATGGCGAAAACCTTTGACCCGCACGAAGAAGAACAACTCGACCAGCTCAAGCGCTTCTGGGGCCGGTACGGCAGCCTGATCACCTGGCTGCTGGTGGCCGTGCTGCTGGCCTTTGCCGGCTGGAACGGCTGGAACTACTGGCAGCGCCAGCAGGCCGTGGAGGCGGCGGTGCTGTACCAAACCCTGGATGAAGCCGCCGGTGCCAACGACACCGAGCGCGTGCGCCAGGTCTGGGCCGACATCCAGCAACAGGTGCCGCGCACCGCGCAGGCCCACCACGCCGGCCTGCTGGCCGCCCGCGCCCTGCAGCAAGCCGATGCGCTCGACGACGCGCGCCTGGCGCTGCATTTCGTGCGCGACCACGCCAGCGACCCCGCAGTGGTGGCGGCAGCCCGCCTGCGCTTGGCGGCGCTGGAGCTGCAAGCCGGGCAGCACGAGGCCGCGCTGCAAGCCCTGGGCGCCGACATGCCGCCCGAGTTTGCCGCCCTGGTCGCCGACCGGCGCGGCGACGTGCTGCTGGCCCAAGGCCAAACCGACGCCGCCCGGCAGGCTTATCAGCAGGCCTGGGCAGCGATGGACGAGGCCGTGGATTATCGGCGCGTGATCGAGGCCAAGCTCAATGCCCTGGGCGTCGATCCCACCGCCCCGGCCACGCCGGCTGCCCCGGCGACGCCAGCCGCCCCCCAGTGACGGAGACACCGCAGTGAACCCAAGCACCCCGCTCAAGCCGCAAAACGTCGTGCCCAGCGCCCTCTCTCACCCCCTCGCTCGCCCTTTGGCGGCGGTTGCGCTGGCTGCCGCCCTGGCGCTGAGCCTGGCGGCCTGCTCCTCGGCCCCAGAGCGCCCGACGCCCACGCCGCTGGCCCCGCTGGTGGCGTTGCAGCCCGCCACCCAGGTCTGGAACACGGCCATCGGTGCCGTCGATCCGCTGCTCACCCCGGCCGTGCACGGCCAGACGCTGCTGCTGGCCAACGCCGCCGGCGCCGTGCTGGCGCTCGACGGCGCCAACGGCCAGCTGCGCTGGCGGGTCGAATTGGGGCAACCCCTGTCGGCCGCCGTGGGCTTCGACGGCCAGACGGCGGCGGTGGTGACGCAGGACAACGAGCTGCTGGTGCTCGACAGCCGCGGCGTGCAGTGGCGCGCGCGTCTGCCGGCGCGGGTGCTCACGGCCCCGCTGGTGGCCGGGCAGCGCGTGTTCGTGCTCGCCAACGACCGCAGCGTGCACGCCTTCGACGCCCGCAACGGCGCCCCGCTGTGGCAGCACCGCGGCCGCACCGCCGACGCGCTGGTGCTGCAACAAAGCGGCGTGCTGCTGCCGGTGGGCGACACCTTGGTCGCCGGCCTGGGCGGGCGGCTGGTCGGTTTTGATCCGCTCAATGGCCGCATCCGCTGGGACGCGGCCATCGCCACCCCGCGCGGCGTGAACGAAATCGAGCGCTTGGTCGATCTGGTCGGGCGCAGCGGCCGTGTGGGCGATCAGCTGTGCGTGCGCGCCTTCCAGGCGGCGGTGGGTTGCGTCGATGCCGCCAGCGGCCGCCTGGTCTGGACCCAGCCCGCCGACGGCGCCGTGGGCCTGAGCGCCGACGCCGAGCGTGTCTATGGCGTCGAGCGCAACGGCCGTGTGCTGGCCTGGCGCCGCGACGGCGGTGCGCGCGCCTGGAGCACCGACGCTTTGTTGCACCGCGGCCTCAGCGCCCCCCTGGCCGCAGGGCGCTCGATCGCCGTCGGCGACGCGCAGGGCTTCGTGCACCTGCTGGCGCGCGACGACGGCACCCTGCTCAACCGCCTGAGCACCGACGGTTCGGCCATCGTCGCCGGGCCGCTGCTGCTGGGCAACACCTTGGTGGCGGTGACGCGCAACGGCGGCGTCTACGCCTGGCGGCCCCAATGAAGCCGGTGCTGGCGCTGGTCGGGCGGCCCAATGTCGGCAAGTCCACCCTCTACAACCGCCTGACCAAGACGCGCGACGCCATCGTCGCCGACCTGCCCGGCCTGACGCGCGACCGCCACTACGGCAGCGCGCGGCTGGGCAAGCGCGAGTTCATCGTCATCGACACCGGCGGCTTCGAGCCCCGGGCCGAGGCCGGCATCTACCGCGAAATGGCCAAGCAGACGCGGCAGGCGGTGGCCGAAGCCGACGTGGTGCTGTTCGTGCTCGATGCCCGCGCCGGCCTGAGCGCCCAAGACCACGACATCGCCGACTACCTGCGCAAGCTCGCCAAACCCTGCCTGCTGGTGGCCAACAAGGCCGAAGGCATGCAAGGGCAGGCGCAGTGGAGCGAGTTCTACGAGCTCGGCCTGGGCGAGGTGCTGCCGGTTTCGGCGGCGCACGGGCAGGGCGTGCGCGACATGGTCGAGGCGGCGCTCGACCGGCTGGCCGCAGCCACCCCGGCCGCGCCTGGCGCCGCAGCGCAAGCCGACGCCGACGCCGACGGCGTGATCCGGCTGGCCGTGGCCGGGCGTCCCAACGTCGGCAAATCCACCCTCATCAACGCCTGGCTGGGCGAGGAGCGGCTGGTGGCCTTCGACCAGCCCGGCACCACGCGCGACGCGATCGCGGTGCCGTTCGAGCGCAACGGGCAAAAGTTCGAGCTCATCGACACCGCCGGGCTGCGCCGCAAGGGCCGGGTGTTCGAGGCCGTGGAAAAATTCTCGGTCGTCAAGACGCTGCAGGCGATCGAAGGCGCGCACGTGGTGCTGCTGCTGCTCGACGCCAGCCAGGGCGTGACCGAACAGGACGCGCACATCGCCGGTTTCGCGCTCGACTGTGGCCGTGCGGTGGTGGTGGCGCTCAACAAATGGGACGCCCTCGACAGCTACCAGCGCCAGCAGTTGCAGCGCTCGATCGAGAGCCGCCTGGCTTTCCTGAAGTTTGCCTCGATGCACACCATTTCGGCGCTCAAGCGCCAAGGGCTGGCGCCGCTGTGGCCGGCGATCGCACAGGCCCACGCATCGGCCCACAAAAAAATGCCGACGCCGCTGCTCACACGCATCTTGCAGGAATCGGTGGCCCTGCAAGCGCCCAAGCGCAGTGGCATCTACCGGCCCAAGATGCGCTACGCGCACCAAGGCGGCATGAACCCGCCGGTGGTGGTGATCCACGGCAATTCGCTCGAAGGCGTGTCCGAGAGCTACCGGCGCTTTCTGGAAGGGCGCTTTCGCAAGGCCTTCGACCTGGTCGGCACGCCGCTGCGCATCGAGTTCAAAACCGCGGCCAACCCCTATGCCGAGCAATAAAAACCCCGCGCACACCCCAAGCGCCGTCGGCTGTGGTATCTTCCACGGTTCCGAAACTCTACATTGAACACGGAACATATCGTGAGCAACAACAAAGGCCAACTCTTGCAGGACCCATTTCTGAACCAGCTCCGCCGCGAGCACGTTCCAGTGTCCATCTACCTCATCAACGGCATCAAGCTGCAGGGGCAGATCGAATCCTTTGACCAGTACGTGGTGCTGCTGCGCAACACCGTGACGCAGATGGTCTACAAGCACGCCATTTCCACCATCGTGCCGGGGCGTCCGGTGCAGTTCTCGGCCAGTGCGCCGACCGATGAGGCCTGAAGACCTGGAACCTGTTTCGTTCCTGCCTGCGCCTGCGGCGGCCCCTTCGGGGCCACCCCGCCTGCGCGCTCCTGCCGCCTCCCACCCAAACCAAACCGGCCCCGCCAGCACCCAGCCTGGGGTGATTCTGGTGGGCGTGGACATGGGGCAGCCCCACTTCGACGCCGAACTGCTCGAGCTCAGCGAACTGGCGCGCACGGCTGGCTACCGCGTGCTGGACCGGGTGGTGTGCAAACGCCGCGCCCCAGACCCGGCGCTGTACGTCGGCTCGGGCAAGGCCGACGAGATCAAGGCCTTGGCGCTGGCCCATGGGGCCCAGGAAATCCTGTTCGACCAGGCCCTGAGCCCGGCGCAGCAGCGCAACCTCGAGCGCCACCTCGAACGGGCCGTCAACGACCGCGTGCTGCTGATCCTCGAGATCTTCGCCCAACGCGCGCGCAGCCACGAAGGCAAGTTGCAGGTCGAGCTGGCGCGGCTGCAGTACCTCAGCACCCGGCTGGTGCGGCGCTGGTCGCACCTCGAGCGCCAAAGCGGCGGCATCGGGCTGCGCGGCGGCCCGGGCGAGACCCAGATCGAGCTCGATCGGCGCATGATCGGCGAGGCCATCAAGCGCACGCGCGAGCGCCTCGAGCGCGTCAAGCGCCAGCGCAACACCCAGCGCCGCCAGCGCGACCGCAGCGGCACCTTCAAGGTCTCGCTGGTGGGCTACACCAACGCCGGCAAATCGTCGCTCTTCAATGCGCTGGTCAAGGCGCGCGCCTACGCCGCCGACCAGCTCTTTGCCACCCTCGACACCACCACGCGCCAGCTCTACCTGAGCGAGGCCGGGCGCAGCCTGTCGCTGTCCGACACCGTGGGCTTCATCCGCGACCTGCCGCACGCGCTGGTCAATGCCTTTGCCGCCACCCTGCAAGAGGCCTGCGAAGCCGACCTGCTGCTGCACGTGGTGGATTGCGCCAACCCGGCCCACCTCGAGCAGATCGCCAATGTGCAACAGGTGCTGCACGAGATCGGGGCCGATGGCATCGAGCAGGTGCTGGTCTACAACAAGATCGACGCCTTGGCCCCCGAGCTTTTGCCGCAGCGCAGCGTCGATGCCATGGAACTAGACGGCGTGACCGTGGCTCGAATCTTCCTCAGTGCCCAAACCGGCCAGGGGTTGGACGCCTTGCGCAGCCTGCTGGCGCAGCGCCTGCAGGCGGTCTTGCCGGCCGCTGCGCCGGAAGTGGTTTAATGCGGTGCCCACGCGCAGCGTGTGGCCCGGTTTGGGCACAATAGCGTTTCGTTCGACTCATCAACAGCCACCATCCATGAACAGCCATCCCTTGCCCCTGCGCTCTCCCTGGTGGAGCCGCGTGCGGGGCATGTTCAACCTCAACGACCCGCGTTGGGGCCGCGACGACGACGCCAGACCCGGTGCAGCCGATGGCTCGCGTGACTCCTCCCACCGGCCCGACCCCAACCACGACGACCGCCCCGACGACCGCCGTGGCGACGAGCAGCAGCCCGATCCGCGCCCGTGGCAAGGCCGGCCCAGAGGCCCCAACCAAGGCCCGCCCGACCTGGACGAAATCTGGCGCGACTTCAACCGCAAGCTCAACGGGCTCTTTGGCGGCGGCAAACGCCCTGGCGGCGGTGGCATGGGCTCGGGTGGCGACGGCGGTGGCATGCCGGGTTTCAAGGCCCCCACCCCCAAGGGTGCAGGCGTGGTCGCCGGCATGGTGGGCGGCGTGTTGCTGGTGCTCTGGCTCGGTTCGGGTTTCTTCATCGTGCAAGAGGGCCAGCAAGCCGTGGTGACCCAGTTCGGGCGCTACCACAGCACCGTGGGCGCGGGCTTCAACTGGCGCCTGCCGGCGCCGATCCAGCGCCACGAAACCGTGTTCGTCACCACCATTCGCTCGGTCGATGTCGGGCGCGAGGACATCGTGCCGGCCACCGGCCTGCGCGATTCGGGCATGCTCACGCTCGACGAGAACATCGTCGAGATCCGCTTTGCGGTGCAGTACCGCCTCAACGACGCGCGCGCCTTCCTGTTCAACAGCCGCGACCCCGACAACGCCGTGCTGCGCGCCGCCGAAACCTCGGTGCGCGAAGTGGTCGGCAGCATGACCATGGACCAGGCCCTGGTCGAGGAGCGCGACCAGATCGCGCCGCGCGTGCGCGCCCTGATGCAAAGCCTGCTCGACCGCGCCCAGGTCGGGGTCGAGGTGGTGGCGGTCAACCTGCAACAGGGCGGGGTGCGCCCGCCCGAGCAGGTGCAGGCCGCTTTCGACGACGTGCTGGTGGCTGGCCAGGAGCGCGAACGCGCCCGCAACGAGGCCCAGGCCTACGCCAACGACGTGATCCCACGCGCCCGTGGTGCCGCCGCGCGCCTGATGGAAGAAGCCCAGGGCCACAAGGTGCGCGTGGTGGCACGCGCCAACGGTGATGCCGAACGCTTCCGCCTGGTGCAGGCCGAGCACGCGCGTGCGCCCCAGGTCACGCGCGACCGGCTCTATCTCGAGACCATGCAGGAGGTGTTCAGCAACGTCACCAAGGTGCTGATCGACTCGCGCAACAACAACAACCTGCTGCACCTGCCGCTCGATCGGCTGATCCAGCAAGCCGCTGTGGCGGCCCCGCTGGGCGGTGCGGCGGCGGCGCTGCCCGCTGCCCCGGCTCCGGCACCCGCCGCACCAGCGCCCGACCCGCGCGCCCGTGACGCCCAGCGCGCCCGCTAAAGCGACGACACACTGCCATGATGAACAAAATTGGTCTGATTCTGGTCTCCTTCCTCGTGTTGATCGGGGTGGGGAGTTCGATGCTGTTCGTGGTCGATCAGCGCCAGTTTGGCGTGGTCTATCAGCTCGGTCAAATCCAGCGCGTGGTGGTCGAGCCGGGGCTCAACTTCAAGCTGCCGCCGCCGTTTCAAAACGTGGTCTATATCGACCGGCGCCTGCTCACACTCGAGAGCATCGATACCGAACCCATGCTCACCGCCGAGCGCCAACGGGTGGTGATCGACTGGTTCGTGCGCTGGCGCATCTCCGACCCGTCGGCCTTCATCCGCAACGTCGGCCTCGACGAGCGCGCCGGCGCGGCCCAGCTCAACCGCGTGGTGCGCAACGCCTTCCAGGAGCAGGTGAACCGGCGCACGGTGCGCGAACTGCTCTCGACCCGGCGCGAAGAGGTGATGGCCGACGTCAAGCGCGACGTGCTGGAAGCGGTGCGCGGCGCCGAAAGGCCTTGGGGCATGGACGTGATCGACGTGCGCATCACGCGCGTGGACTACGCCGAGACCATCACGCGCTCGGTGTTCGACCGCATGATCGCCGAGCGCCGCCGCGTGGCCAACGAGCTGCGCGCCACCGGTTTTGCCGAGGGCGAACAGATCCGCGCCGACGCCGACCGCCAGCGCGAGGTGTTGCTGGCCGAGGCCTTCCGCGATGCGCAAAAGCTCAAGGGCCAGGGCGATGCCCAGGCCTCGCGCATCTACAGCGACGCCTTCGGCCGCGACCCGGCCTTCGCCCAGTTCTACCGCAGCCTGGAGGCCTACCGCGCCAGCTTCAGAAACCGCACCGACCTGATGGTGCTGGATCCGAGTTCGGAGTTCTTCCGCGTCATGCGCGGCAACGTGCCGGCGGCTGGGCGCTGAAGCGCGGGCCTGGGCGCAGCTCGAAACACGGGCTTTCGGGCAGCACGCTCGGGCCCTGTTGCTAGAATCCGCTCATGCGTCGCAAACTGGTGCTGTTGGTGGCTGTGTGGGCCTTGCTCTGGCAAGGCGTGGCGGGGGCTGGCTTGCCCGCGCTGGCCAAGGTGTCGGCTGACGCCGTCCACGCCGCCCTGCACTGGAAAGACGTGGGCCACCACCACCACGCCGACGGCAGCATCCACGCCGATGCCAGCCAGGCCTCCTTCGAGCACGTGGCGCTGGACGGTTCGCACGTGGTCGCCACCCCTGTGGCCGCGCCCCAGCTCGCCTTCCCCTTGCCCCTCACCGGGCTGCCGCACTACTGGGCCGATGCCCTGCCCAGCCCCTATTCCGACCCTCTGCGACGACCTCCGCGCAGCCTGAGCTGAGCCGTGCCCGCCAGCGCCTGAGGGCGCGCGGCTGCGCACGCTTCGTCTGGCGCTGTATGCCCCATTCGCCTCCAGGCCCCTTTGCGGGCGTGGGGCCTGCGTGGGCCCAGCCCAGTCCGTTTCAGGCTGTAGTACGCAGAGGTTTTTCATGTTTTGCACGTTCCGCTTGCGGGCGCTCGGTGTGGCCGTCGCCCTGGGTGTGGGTGCGCCGGGGTTGTGGGCGCAGACCGCGACCCTGCCCGCGCCCGCACCCTCTCACCATCCCTCGGGCGCGCCGCTTGCGCGCCATTCCGCCCCACTTGGTGTGGCACCCGTTGCGGCTGCCACCGCTGCGGCGCCCCGCCAGGGCGCAGCCGGTGGGGTCTCCAATCAGGGCGCAGCCGGCGCGGCGCAGGCACCCAGTTGGGCGCAGGCGCTCGAAGCGGCGTGGGCGCGCAGCGCCGAATCAGCCGCTGCTGCCGCTGCCGCGCAGGTGGCCGGGGCCGAGCAAGCGGCCGCCCAGGCGTGGCTGCCGGGCGCGCCGGTGTTCGAAGCCGGTTGGCGCAGCGAGCAGTGGCAGCGCCACGCCGGCGCGCGCGAAACCGAGCTGGGGCTGGCGCTGCCGCTGTGGTTGCCGGGCCAGCGCCAAGCCAGTGTGCAGCAAGCCGCTGCCGCTGCTGCCGTGGCCCAGGCCAGTGCCAGCGCCCAGCGCCTGCAGTTGGCGCAGACGCTGCTCGACGCCGCCGCCGCCGTGCAGCAGCAGCGCCTGGCGCTGGCGTGGCAGGCCAGCGAGGTGCAGACGCTGCGCCTGCTGGCCGCCGATGTGCAGCGGCTGCTGGCAGCGGGTGAGCGCGCGCGCACCGACAGCCTGGCGGCGCAGGCCGAGCTGCTGCAAGCGCAGGCGCTGTTGCAGCACAGCCGCAGCGAGCTGCAGCGGGCCGAGCTGCACTGGCAAAGCCTGACCGGTTTGCACGCCGTTGCGCCGATTGTCGCGCTGGGTGTTCCAGGCGAGGCCACAGACCCAGCCGCTGCCCGCATGGATCCAGCAATCGGTGTGGCAGATGCCGGGGCAGTGACAGGCTCTGGGGCCGCCTTGGCTCCCCCAGCCGCCTTGGCCCAGCACCCGCTGCTGCTCGAAGCCGATGCGCGCAGCCAGTGGGCGCTGCGCCAACTGGCGCTGATCGAGCGCAGCCGCCGCGACGCGCCCGAGCTGCAGGCGCGCTGGGTGCAGCAGACCGAGGCCCGCGGCGCCACGGCCACGCAGAGCCTGGGCCTGACGCTGCGCCTGCCTTTGCACAGCGCCGCCCAGCACCCCCCGCGCCTGCATGCGGCCCAAGGCGCCTACGCCCACGCGCAGGCGCTGCAGCAGCAGCTGGAGCGCCAACTGCAGGCCCAGTGGGCGCAGCAGCAGGCGGCGCTGACCGGCCTGCAAGCGCAGATCGTGCACCAGGCGCAGCGCGCCGAGCAACTGCGCGAGCGCGCCGCCCTGATCGAACAATCCTTTCGCAGCGGCGAAACCGCGCTCGCCGACTGGCTGCGCACCCGCGCCGGTGCTGCCCAAGCCGCAGCCGAGCTGCAAACGCTGCGCCTGCAGCAGCAGGTCGCGCAGGCGCGGCTGCAACTCACTCTAGGAATCCTGCCATGACCCCGATGCACCCACCCACCTCGAGCCGGCACCTGAAACACCGCCTGCTGGCTGCGGCCCTGTGCGCGCTGGCGCTGGGCAGCCACGCCGCCCCCGGTGCCCACGGCCCCGATGGCGAGCACCTCGACGCCCCCGCCGCCGCACTGGCCGGCGCCGCTGCGCGGCCGCGCTTCGAGGCCGCGTCGGAATGGTTTGAAATCGTCGGCCGCCTGAAGGCCGAGGGACTGAGCCTGTACCTGAACCAGTTCCAGAGCAGCGAGCCGGTGTTGCAGGCGCAGTTGCACCTGGAATCGGGGGCGCTGCAAGCCACGGCGGCTTTCAGGCCCGAGCAGGGCGACTACCTGGTGAGCGACGCGGCGCTGCTGCAACTGCTGCGCCAACCGGGCCAGCACGCGCTGGTGCTGACGGTGATCGCCGGCGCGCAGTCCGATCTGCTCGAGGGCAGCCTCAACGTGGCGGCGCCAGCTGCCGGCGGCCACGGCCACGAACACGGCTGGCTGCAAGAGCTGGAACTGCCGCTGGCGCTGGTAGGTGGGGGGCTGCTGCTGGCAAGTGGCGGGATTTGGTTTTTGCGCCGCGGCAAGGCCGTGCGTGCGCGCAAGGGAGGGTGATCATGAACGCATTTTTTCGTGCTGGGATGCACCCACGCGCAGTTGTTGCGCTGTGGCGGTGGGCGCTGGCCTTGGCCTTCCTGGCCGCGGGCAGCGCCTGGGCCGCACCGGGCGCCCATGGCCCCGACGGCGAACACCTCGACGCCCCGGGCGCGGCTGCGCGCACCGACGGCCTGCTGCGCCTGCCCGATGGCAGTGTGCAGGTGCCCATGGCGTCGCAGCGCCTGATGGGCTTGCGCACCGTGCTGGCGCAGCCGACGCAAGTGCCGCAGACCACCGAGCTGCCAGGCCGGGTGGTGCAAGACCCCAACGCCGGCGCGCGTGTGCAAAGCCCGCTGGCCGGGCAGGTCGAAGCCGGGCCGCGCGGTTTTCCGTTGCCCGGCCAGCGCGTGCGCGCCGGCGAGGTGCTGGCCTATGTGCGCCATCTGCCCGACCCGCTGGCGGGCGCCAGCCTGCAGGCGCAACTGGCCGAGCTGCGCGCGGCCCAAAGCGTGGCCGAGCAGCGCTGGCAGCGCCTGAGCCGCCTCGAAGGCTCGGTGCCGCGGCGCGAGATCGAAGCCGCGCAGGCCGAGTGGCACAGCCTGCAGGCGCGACTGCAGGCGCTGAGCGCCGGGCAGCGTGCGCGCGTGGCGTTGCGCGCCCCCGTGGGCGGCGTGATCGCGCGCGCCGAGGCGCTGGCCGGACAGGTGGTGGAGGGGCGCGAGGTGCTGTTCGAGATCGTCGATCCGAGGCGTTTGCTGGTCGAGGCCAGCACGGCCGAGGTGGCGCTGGGTCAGCGCATCGCCGCCGCCACGCTGGCCGGCGTGCCCGGTGTGCGCCTCGAGCCGCTGGGCAGTGGCGCCGCGCTGCGCGACGGCCTTCTGCCGCTGCTGTTTCGCGCCCGCCTGAGCCCGACCGGTGCCGGCACGGCGCCAGCCGCCACCACAGCCGCCGCGCACCTGCCGCTGGCGCTGGGCCAGCCGGTGACCGTGATCGTGCAGCGCACCGACACCCTGCAAGGCTTTGTGCTGCCGGCCGAGGCGATCGTGCGCAACCCGGCCAACCAGCCGGTGCTGTGGATCAAGTCGGGCGCCGAGCGCTACATCCCGCAGCCGGTGCAGTTCCGTGCGCTCGACGCCGGCACCGTGGTGGTGCACGCCGGGTTGGGCGCCGACAACCGGGTGGTGGTGCGTGGCGCGGCGCTGCTGGCGCAAATCCGCTGACGCCACGCAAAGGACTGTCATGTTCAATTGGATCGTACGCCACAGCCTGAACAACCGGCTGTTTGTGCTGGTTTTTGCAGCCATTTTGCTGGTCTATGGGGCCCTCACCGCCTGGCGCATGCCGGTCGATGTGTTCCCGGACCTGAACAAGCCGCAGGTCACGGTGCTCACCGAAGCCGGCGGCATGGCGCCGGAGGAGGTCGAGCAACTGGTCACGGTGCCGATCGAAACCGCGCTCAACGGCATGCCCGGCGTGACGCGGGTGCGCTCGGTCTCGGGCATCGGCCTGTCGATCGTCTATGCCGAGTTTGACTGGGGTACCGACGTGTTTCGCAACCGCCAGCAGGTCGCCGAGCGGCTGGCGTGGGTGCGCGCGCAACTGCCAGCCGGGATCAGCCCGACCATGGGGCCGGTGTCGTCGATCATGGGCGAGGTCATGCTGCTGGCGCTGCCCTTGCAAGCGCAGGCCGCAGGCAGCGCCGATGCCGCAGCGCTGGCGGCCATGGAGGCGCGCGCATACGCCGACACCGTGCTGCGCCCGCGCCTGCTGTCGATCGCCGGCGTGTCGCAGGTGATCCCCATCGGCGGCGAAGTGCGCCAGTTGCGCGTCGAGCCCGACCCGCAGCGCATGGCGCAGTTTGGTGTCACGCTGACGCAAATCGAGGCCGCGCTGGCCGGCTTTGCCAGCAACGCCGGCGGCGGTTTCATCGACCGCAACAGCCGCGAGTACATGATCCGCCACATCGGACGCACCAGCCGCATCCAGGATTTGCAGGGGCTGGCGGTGGCCTGGCGCGAGGGGCGCCCGATCCTGCTGCAGCAAGTGGCCAAGGTGCGCTTTGCCGCCGGCATGAAGCGCGGCGACGCCGGCTTCAACGGCGCCCCGGCGGTGGTGTTGAGCATCCAGAAACAGCCCGGCGCCGACACGCTGCGCCTGAACGCGCAGATCGAGGCCGCGCTGCACGAGCTCGAGGCCGGACGCCCGGCCGGGCTGGCCGCGCCGCAGGTGCTGTTCAGGCAGGCCGACTTCATCCAGGCGGCCACCGGCAACGTGGCCGAGGCGCTGCGCGACGGCGCCATCATGGTGGCGATCGTGCTCTTTGCCTTTTTGCTCTCGGCGCGCACGACGCTGATCTCGCTTACCGCCATACCGCTGTCGCTGGCGGCCACGGCGCTGGTGTTTCACTGGCTCGGGCAGACCATCAACGTGATGACGCTGGGCGGCATCGCCATCGCCATCGGCGAACTGGTCGATGACGCGGTGGTGGATGTGGAAAACACCTTGCGCCGCCTGAAGCAAAACCGCTTGCTGGCGCAGCCGCAGCCGGTGATCGAGGTCGTGCGCCAGGCCAGCATCGAGGTGCGCACCGGCATCGTCTATGCCACGCTGATCGTGGTGCTGGTGTTCGTGCCGCTGTTTGCGCTGCCGGGCATCGAGGGGCGGCTGTTTGCGCCGCTGGGTGTCGCGTACATCGTCTCGATTCTGGCTTCGATGGCGGTGGCCATGACCGTCACGCCGGTGCTGTGCCACTGCCTGCTGCCGCGCATGAAGCGGCTGACGCACGGCGACAGCCCGCTGGTGGCGCGCCTCAAGCGCGGGGACGAGCGCTTGCTGCGCTGGTCTTTTGGGCGCACGCGCCTGCTGCTGGGGGCGGCCTTGGTGGCGGTGGCGCTGGCGGCGGCGAGCGTGCCGTTTTTTCCGCGCGCCTTCCTGCCGGCCTTCAACGAGGGCTCGCTGACGCTGGGGCTGCTGATGCAGCCCGGCACCTCGCTCGAGGAATCGAACCGCATCGGGGCGCTGGCCGAGACCCTGATCCTGCAGGTGCCCGAGGTCACGCACGTGGGGCGGCGCACTGGCCGCGCCGAGCTCGACGAGCACGCCGAGGGGGTGCACGCGGCCGAGATCGACGTCGGGCTGGCGGCCAGCGCGCGCGACCGCGAGGCCGTGATGGCCGACCTCCGCGAGCGCCTGGCGCAGCTGCCGGTGCAGGTGGCGGTGGGGCAGCCGATCTCGCACCGGCTCGACCACCTGCTGGCCGGGGTGCGGGCGCAGATCGCGATCAAGGTCTTTGGCGACGACACCGACACCCTGCGCGGCCTGGCGGCGCAACTGCGTCAGGAGCTGGAGGCGGTGCCGGGGCTGGTGGATCTGAGCGTCGAAAAACAGGTGCTGATCCCGCAGATCACGCTGCGCATCGACCACCAGCGGCTGGCGCAGACCGGCCTGTCGCCGGGTGAGGCGGTGCGCGTGCTGCAAGCGCTCACCGACGGCGCGCACGGGGCCGTGATCGTCGATGGGCCGCGGCGCTTCGAGCTGGTGCTGCGCCTGCCCGACGGCGCGCGCAGCCCGCAAGACCTCGAGCGCCTGCTGATCGACACGCCCGCGGGCAGCGTGCCGGTGTCGGCCTTTGCCACAGTGGAGGTGGGCGACGGCCCGAACCAGATCGGGCGCGAGAACGGCCAGCGGCGCATCGTGGTCTATGCCAACACCGACGGCTCCGACATGGCGCGCATCATCGCCGACGTGCGCGGCGTGATCGCGGGCAGTGCGCTGCCGCCGGGGGCCTTCATCACGCTCGAGGGCCAGTTCCAGGCGCAGGAGCAGGCCACGCGGCTGATCGCCGGTTTGTCGCTGCTGTCGCTGCTGCTGGTTTTCATGGTGCTGTACTCGCGCTACCAATCGGCCCTGCTCACCGGCATCATCATGCTCAACATCCCGCTGGCCCTGATCGGTTCGGTGCTGGCGATGTGGATCGCGGGCGTGGCGCTCTCGGTGGCGTCGATGGTGGGCTTCATCACCCTGGCCGGCATCGCCAGCCGCAACGGCGTGCTCAAGATCAGCCACTACATCAACCTGTGCAAGTTCGAGGGCGAACGCTTTGGGCCCGAGATGGTGGTGCGCGGCTCGCTCGAGCGCCTCACGCCGGTGCTGATGACGGCGCTGGTGGCGGCCTTTGCGCTCACGCCCCTGCTGCTGGCGGCCGATGCGCCGGGCAAGGAGATCCTGCACCCGGTGGCGGTGGTGATCTTTGGCGGGCTGGTGAGTTCGACCCTGCTCGACACCCTGCTCACGCCGGTGCTGTACCTGCGCTACGGGCGCGAAGCCACCGAGCGCCTGGTCAACGAGACCGACACCAGCCGCGCCGATGCGGCGGTGCAGGAGTCGTATTGAACCCAGGCCCGGCCGCAGCCTGCCTTGATTCACAATCGCGTCGTGAGTCGGTGCTCGATGCGGCCAACCCCCCCTTTTTTTGGAGAATGAGATGCAAAAACGCCATGCGATCGCGGCCCTGCTGGGCCTGTCGATGATCGGGATCAATGCCCACGCCCATGGCGCGCCCAAGCCGCAGCACGGCGGCGTGGTGCAGGTGGCGGCCGATCTGGGCTTTGAGCTCGTCGGGCGCGGCGCGCAGGCGCAGATTTTTGTCGATGACCACGGCAAGCCGTTCAACGTCAGCCAGATGACGGGCCAGCTCACGGTGCTGCAAGGCGCCACGCGCACCCAGGCCGCCCTGAGCCCAGCCGGGCCCAACATGCTGCAAGCCAATGTGCAACTGGCAGCCGGCGCACGCGCCGTGGCGACCCTGAATCGGCCGAATCAGCCGGCGATCACGGTGCGCTTCGTGCTGCCCTGAAGCGCGCTCAGCCCTTCAGCCCGCCGCCTGGCGCCCAGGCGTGCTCCATGCGCGCTTGGGCCGTTGGCTTGGCTACTTACTTGTCGCCGTTGCCGTTCACCGCTTCGCTGTCGCGGCTCAGGCCCGCGGTCTGGTTGAAGCCGGCGTCGACGTAGGTGATTTCGGCCGTCACACCGGCGGCCAGGTCGCTGAGCAGGAAGGCGGCGACGTTGCCTACGTCGTCGATGGTGACGTTGCGGCGCAGCGGCGCGGCGCTGGCGGCAATGCCGAGCAGTTTGGAAAAGTCCTTGATGCCGCTGGCGGCCAGGGTCTTGATCGGGCCGGCGCTGATGCCGTTGACGCGCACGCTGCGCCCGTCGGGCAAGCGCCCCACGGCTTCGGCCAGGTAACGCACGCTGGCTTCCAGGCTGGCCTTGGCCAGGCCCATGGTGTTGTAGTGCGGCACGGTGCGCAGGGCACCGAGGTAGCTCAGCGTCAGCAGGGCGGAGCGGTCGTTCAGGTAGGGCAGGGCGGCCTTGGCCAGCGCCGGGAAGCTGTAGGCGCTGATGTCGTGCGCCACGCGAAAGGCCTCGCGGCTCAGGCCGTCGAGCAGGTTGCCGGCGATGGCTTCGCGCGGGGCAAAGCCGATGCTGTGCACGAAGCCGTCGAAGCGCGGCCAGTGTTGGCTCAGGTCGGCAAACAGGCGCTCGATTTGCGCGTCGTCGCCCACGTCGCAGTCGAACACCAGGCTGGAGCCGAACTCGGCCGCAAATTCGGTGATGCGCTCCTTGAAGCGCTCCCCAACGTAGCTGAACGCCAGCTCGGCCCCCTGGGCGTGGCAGGCGCGCGCAATGCCGTAGGCAATCGAGCGGTTCGACAGCAAACCCGTGATCAACAACTTTTTACCGACCAAAAAACCCATGGGTGTAAACTCCTGTAAATGTCGGGCAGAATTGTCGCATGAGCCCGTTGCCCTTGTGTCTGCCATTGCGCGCGTGCGCCGCCTGCCACCAGGGCTGGGGGCGCGCGTCTGCAGGCCGCTGGGCCTTGCGGCTGGCGCTGGCTGATCGGGCGCGGTTCGCTTTGCGCGTGTACGCCTTGCCGTCTCAAACCCTGCTGGCGCTTTTGGCCTTGCTTCTGGCCCTGACGCTGTGGCTGGCCGCCGCGCCCGCTGCGGCGGCCAACACGCGCGCCCACGGCGGGCAGGCGGCGCAGGCAGTGTTGCAGCCCCATGCAGCCAGCCATGCCTGGGCGCAGTTTGGCGACGTCGCCCTGCCGCCTGGCTTTGCCCACTTCCCCTACGTGAACCCGAACGCGCCGCGCGGCGGCTCGATCACGCTGGTCTCACCCACGCGCATCACCACCTTCGACAAGTTCAACCCTTTCACGCTCAAGGGCACGGCACCGCCGGGCATGGGGCTGCTGATGTTCGAGTCGCTGCTCACCCCGACGCTGAACGAGCCCACCACCGCTTACGGCTTGCTGGCCGAGTCGGTGCAGGTGGCGGCCGACGGGCGCTCGGCCACCTTCCGCTTGCGGCCGCAAGCGCGCTTTCACGACGGCTCCCCGGTGCTGGCCGAAGACGTGCGCCACTCCTTCGAAACCCTGACCAGCCCTCAGGCAGCGCCGCAGTTGCGCAGTTTCTTTCGCGAAATCAGCGCCGTGCGCGTGCTCGGCGAGCGCCTGGTGCGTTTCGAGTTCGCGCGCGCCAACGCCGAACTGCCGCTCATCGCCGGCTCCATCCCCATCTTCAGCCGCGCCTGGGGGCTGGAAAACGGCCAGCGCATCCCGTTCGATCAAGTCATCCTGCAGCACCCCATCGCTTCCGGGCCGTACCGCATCGCGCGTGTCAACTTCGGGCGCGACATCACCTACGAGCGCGACCCGAACTGGTGGGCGGCCGACTTGAACGTGCGCCGCGGCATGTTCAACTTCGACCGCATCACCTACACCCTTTACCGCGACCCGACGGCGCAGGTGCAGGCCTTCAAGGCCGGGGAGTTCGATTATTTGCAGTCTTTCATCTCGCGCGAGTGGGCGCGCACCCTGATCGGCCCGCCGTTCGACCGCGGCGAGCTGATCAAGCGCGAGCTCGAGCACCACAACGCCGGCGACTTTCAAGGTTTTCTGATCAACACCCGGCGAGCCCACCTGCAAGACGCGCGCGTGCGCGAAGCCCTCACGCTGGCGATGGACTTCGAGTGGATGAACCGGCAGTTGTTCTTTCGCTCCTTCGAGCGCGTGCGCGGCTTCTTTGTCGGCAGCGACTTCGAGGCCCAAGGCCTGCCGCCGCCCGACGAGCTGGCGCTGCTCGAGCCGCTGCGCGCGCAACTGCCTGCTGCGGTTTTCGCGCAGCCGGTGCCGCTGCCGCCGGTGATGCGGCTCGAACTCGACTCTGGCCAGACCCTGCGCGACCGCCTGCGCCGGGCACGCGACTTGCTGGCCGAAGCCGGCTGGCGCTACCGCAACGGTGCGCTGCGCAACGCCCAGGGCGAGCCGTTCGTGATCGAGTTCCTCGACAGCGGCGGCGGTATGGGCCGGGTGGTGACGCCGCTGCAAAACAACCTGCGCCGCCTTGGCATCCGGGCCGAGTACCGGGTGGTGGACTTTGCCCTGCTGCAGCGCCGCCTCGACGCCTTCGACTTCGACCTCACCAGCGTGCGCTGGCTCGGCAGCCAAGCCCCCGGGGCCGAGCTGCTGGACCGCTTTGGCTCGGCGGCGGCGCGCACCCCGGGCGCGGGCAACCTGATCGGCGTGCAAGACCCGGCGGTGGACGCCTTGCTCGAACACGCGCTGGCGGCGCGCACCCGGCCCGAACTGAGCGCCGCGCTGCGCGCGCTGGACCGCGTGCTGCGCCACCAGCACCTGGTGATTCCGCATTGGTACTCGAACCGGCACCGCATCGCCTGGCGCGCCGGCCGCTTCGAGCAACCCGTCACGCTGCCGCGCTACTTCCAGGCCGAAAGCTGGGTGCTGGCTACCTGGTGGGCCAGCGCCGAAAACCGGGCGCAGGCGCAGCGGGGCCGGTAGGGGGAAGTGATGCCAAGAATTTTCGACAACATAGAAAAAACATTGCTACCTGCTCTGCAGGAAACGCTCAAGGTGGCCGAAAGGGCTGACTTTTGTGTCGGCTACTTCAACCTGCGCGGCTGGCGGCACTTGGCCGGTCACGTTGACCGGTGGGCGGGCGGAGCAGGCCAATGCTGCCGCTTGTTGGTGGGTATGCATGTCACCCCCAGCGATGAACTTCGGCAAGCCCTGCGAACGCGCGACGGTGACGATGGGCTCGATAATCAGACCGCGCTGCGCGAGAAACGACGCATTGCGGAGGAATTTCGCCAGCAATTGACTTTTGGCTCACCAAGCAATGAAGACGAAGCCGCACTGCAACAACTTTCGCTGCAGATTCGTACCCAGAAGCTGGTCGTCAAAGTCTATCTGCGCCACCCGCTGCACGCCAAGTTGTACCTGCTGCACCGGCAAGATGTCAACAACCCGGTCACCGGTTTTCTGGGTAGCTCCAACCTTACGCTGGCTGGCCTTGCCAAGCAGGGGGAATTGAACGTCGACGTGCTGGAGCACGATGCCTGCAACAAGCTGGTGCTTTGGTTTGAAGATCGCTGGCGCGACCGCTGGTGCATCGACATCTCGAAAGAGCTGGCCGACATCATCGACGAAAGCTGGGCCGGCGAGCGGCTGGTGCCGCCTTACCACGTCTACCTCAAAATGGCCTTTCACTTGGCCCAGGAGGCTCGCGCCGGCTTGTCCGAGTTTCGCATCCCAGCCATTTTTGGTGCCACGCTGTTCGACTTTCAAGTTGCTGCGGTCAAGATTGCTGCGCACCATCTGAACAAGCGCGGCGGCGTCTTGATCGGCGACGTAGTGGGTTTGGGCAAGTCGATGATGGCCACCGCACTGGCCAAGGTATTCGAGGACGATTACCACACCGAAACCCTCATCATCTGCCCCAGGAACTTGGTGTCGATGTGGGAAGACTACGCCCACCGCTATCGCTTGCACGCCAAGGTGTTGCCGCTGTCCAAGGTGCTGACCGAACTGCCGGAGAAAACCCGGCGTTACCGCTTGCTGCTCATTGATGAATCACACAACCTGCGCAACAAGGAGAGCAGGCGCTGGAAAGTCATCCGCGAATACATCGAGCGCAACGAAAGCCTGACCGTGCTGCTGTCGGCCACACCCTACAACAAGACCTACCTTGACCTTTCTGCGCAACTGGCTTTGTTTTTGAATCAAGATGCAGACATCGGCATCCGCCCGGAAAAGCTGCTGGCCGAGTTGGGTGGCGAGCACGAATTTGTCCGTCGCCATCAATGCGGCGTACACTCGCTGGCTGCCTTCGAGAAAAGCGACATTCCCGACGACTGGCGCGACCTCATGCGTCTGTACATGGTGCGCCGCACGCGCGGCTTCATCATGCAGCACTACACGCGTGTTGACGCGCGCGGCAAATACCTGCGGTTCGCGGATGGCCGCAAATCCTACTTTCCCAAGCGTCTGCCCAAGAACCTGAGCTTCACGATAGACGACGCGAACCCTTCCGACCCCTACGCAAGCCTGTACAGCGAGCCGGTGCTGCAAGCGGTGAATGCGCTCATTCTGCCACGCTACGGATTGGGCAACTACATCACCCCCTTGCCGAAGACGCCACCGACGGCGCAGCAAGCGAAAATCATCGAGGGGCTTTCGCGTGCCGGTACGCGCCTGATGGGCTTTTGCCGCACCAATCTGTTCAAACGCCTGGAAAGTGCCGGCCCGGCGTTCATTTTATCCATCGAGCGCCATATTTTGCGCAACCTCATCGTGTTGCATGCCATCGAGAACGGCCTGGATATACCCCTGGGCACGCAGGGCGCAGAACTGCTGGATACACGCAACTTCGACGAAGACCCCGACAGCTTGCTGGCGCAAGACAACGAAGACGATGAGTCAACAGACCCCACAAGCAGCATTGGTTTTCGCAACGAGGCCGACTACCGCGCGCACGCCGCCCAAGCCTACCAAGCCTACAGCAGTGCGCTGAAAAGCCGCTTCAAATGGCTCCCGGCTGCGTTGTTCATCGCCGAGTTGGCGCAAGACCTGCGTTCCGATGCGCTATCCTTGCTGGCGCTGTTGCGCAGGTGCGGCGAGTGGAGGGCCGAAGCCGACACCAAACTGGCAGCGCTGGTCGACCTCATCACGCAGCGCCACCCGAAGGAAAAATTGCTCGTCTTCACCCAGTTTGCCGACAGCGCCCGCTACCTCTATGCACAATTGGCTGCGCGGGGCATTGAACAAGTGGCGCAAGCCACCGGGCAGATCACAGACCCGACTTCTTTGGTCTGGCGTTTTTCACCGCAATCGAACGGCAAGCGCGAGCAGATCAAAGAAGCTGACGAACTTCGGGTGCTGATTGCCACCGATGTCCTCTCAGAAGGCCAGAACCTGCAAGACGCGCACATCATAGTCAACTACGATCTGCCTTGGGCCATTATCCGCCTGATTCAGCGTGCCGGTCGTGTTGACCGTATTGGCCAGCAGGCCGACGCCATCCTGTGCTACTCCTTTGTGCCTGCCGACGGCGTGGAGCGGCTCATCAAACTGCGCGCTCGGGTCAAGCAAAGGTTGATCGAAAATGCCGAGGTGGTAGGCTCTGACGAAAGCTTCTTCGATGACGACACCGAAACGCAACTGATTCGCGATCTTTACACCGAAAAGAACGGCATCCTCGACGACGACGGCGACTACGAGGTTGACTTGGCTTCCTACGCCTATCAAATATGGAAAAATGCCACGGAAGCTGACCCCGCACTGGCCGCCAAGATCGAGGCCATGCCCAATGTGGTGTATGCCACCAAGGCCTACGCGCCACACCCGGCAGCGCCACGAGGCGCTCTGATTTATATGCGCAGCGCGAATGGCAACGACGCACTGGCCTGGATGGACGAGACCGGTAGGCCGGTCACGCAATCGCAGCTCACCATACTCAAGGCAGCCGCCTGCGCGGCAGATACCCCGGCTCTGCCACGCACCGAGCAGCACCACGCGCTTACCCAAAAAGGGCTGGAGCATATCGCGCAAGAAGAAAAGTCATTTGGCGGTGCCCTGGGTCGCCCCACGGGTGCGCGCTTCAAGGCCTTCGAGCGCCTCAAACGTTACCGCGCAGGGCTGGGCGAGGGCAGCGCGCAGCGGCGCGATATGTTCATCACCGACGAATACGTGCGCCGCATCGACCGGGTGCTGGAGGAAATCTACCGCTACCCTCTGTACCAGTCGGCCAGCGACACGCTGAAGCGCCAATTGAAATCCGGCATCGACGACCACCAGCTCGCCGAACTGGCCTTGGCCTTGCGTGAAGACGGGCGCTTGTGTCTTGTGGATGAGCTTGAGCAAGAACGTGAACCACGGCTCATTTGCTCGATGGGGCTGGCTTGATTATGGACAATTTACAAATCTCGCGCTTACGTGAATGTATCCAGGCTTTTGATTTCAAAAACCTGTTTATCAACGAACTGGGCTGGTCGCAGGCAAAGAGTGCAAAAACCATTGCACTGACTGCTGCCAGCGGCCAAGCGTCTACTGCCTGGCAGGCAACGCCGATTGCCGAATTGTCCGGGATTGTGGTTTTTCTGGTTGCCGCTGCTGGCAACTGCCCGGGTCTGCCTGATCGGGCAACGCGCGCAGATATTCATGCCCGCTTATCTGAAATTGCCCACGAAAACCTGATTATCTTTATCGACCAGGTGCGGGAGCCGAGACAGAGTTTGTGGTTGTGGGTCAAGCGCGATGGTACCAAGCGATACCCGCGCGAGCATATTTACGTCAAGGGGCAGCCAGGCGATTTGTTTGTATCGAAAATCTCGGGCATTGTCGTTGATATCAGCGAATTCGACGAACGCGGACAGTTCCCGCTGGCGCAGCTTGCCGCTCGAATGAAAGCGGCGCTCGATGTTGAGCGTGTAACGAAGAAATTTTTTCATGAATTCGAAACCGCGCACCTCGATTTTCTTGAACGCATTCAAGGTATACCGGCAGAGCGCGACCGGCGCTGGTATGCCTCAGTGCTGCTGCACCGCCTGATGTTCATCTGGTTTCTGCAAAGAAAGCACTTTCTCGATGGGGGAAATGTAAATTACCTGATCGACAAGCTCGCCCACACCCGGCAACAGGGCAGCAACCGCTATTACGATGACTTTCTGAAGCCGTTGTTTTTCGAGGGCTTTGCCAAGCCGAAGCACGAGCGCACAGCGCAAGCGTGCAACTTGCTCGGTGAAATCAAGTACCTCAACGGCGGCTTGTTCCTGCCGCACCGCATCGAACAAGATTACCCCGGCATACAGGTTGATGATCAGGCCTTCGAGAACCTGTACCAACTGTTTGGGCGTTATTCGTGGAACCTCGACGACAGCCCGGGCGGCAAGGACGACGAGATCAACCCGGACGTGCTGGGATACATCTTCGAGAAATACATCAACCAAAAGGCATTCGGTGCCTACTACACGCGCCCGGAAATCACCGAGTACTTGTGTGAACACACCATTTATGCCTTGATCTTGCAAAAGATCAACCAGCCCGCGCTACCTGAACTCAATCTGCCCGCGCGCCAGTTCGACAGCGTGCCCGACCTGCTGGTGAAGCTCGACGCTGAATTGTGCCGGGATTTGCTGTTCAAGGTGCTGCCCACACTGACCCTGCTTGATCCAGCCTGCGGTTCGGGTGCGTTTTTGGTGGCGGCCATGAAAACGCTCATCAACCTGTATGCTGCCATCGTTGGGCGTATCAAGTTCCTGAACGACCCGGTGCTCACGGCCTGGCTCAAGCAAACCGAAGCCGAGCATACGAGCATACACTATTACATCAAGAAGAGCATCATCACCGACAACCTGTACGGTGTTGACATCATGGAGGAAGCGACCGAGATTGCCAAGCTGCGCCTGTTTCTGACCCTGGTGGCGTCTGCCCGGTCGGTGGACGATCTGGAGCCGCTACCGAACATCGACTTCAACATACTGGTCGGCAACTCGCTGGTCGGTTTGACGCACGTGAACCCCGAGGATTATGAAAAAGGCCAGACGCAAGACTTGTTTCGGCAAAGCTACCAGCAGATATTGGAAGAGAAAAACCGCCTGATCGACCAATACCGCCACGGAGCAGAGGTTTACGGCGAAGACCTGCGCTTGTTGCGCGACAGCATCGACGAGCGCAAGCGCGAAGCGCAAGCGCGCCTGAACGATCTGCTGCTGCTGGAGTTCGTACAATGTGGCATCAAGTTCGAGCAGGCCACCTGGGATGCCGCCAAGAAAAAGCCAGGCAAAGCGGTCAAGCGCGCGCTCAAAATTGCAGACATCGAAGCCCTGCACCCATTGCACTGGGGCTATGAGTTCGACCAGATCATCCAGCAGCGCGGAGGCTTCGACGCCATCCTCACCAACCCGCCCTGGGAAGTTCTCAAGCCGCAGGCCAAGGAGTTTTTCGCCGAACACTCCGATTTGGTCACGAAAAACAAGATGTCCATCAAGGACTTTGAGAAGGAGCAAGCCAAACTGCTGCGCGCGCCAGAAGTCCGCAGCGCCTGGCTGGAGTACCTTTCCCGCTTTCCGCACCTTTCTGCATGGTTTCGCGCTGCTCCACAATTCAAGCACCAGTCAGCCATGGTGGGCGGCAAGAAGACCGGCAGCGACATCAACCTCTACAAGCTGTTTACCGAACAGTGCTTCAGGCTGCTGCGCGCGGGTGGCAAGTGCGGCATCGTCATACCCTCTGGCATCTACACCGACCTCGGCGCCAAGGGCTTGCGGGACATGCTGTTCGACCATAACCAGATTACCGGTTTGTTCTGTTTCGAGAACCGCAAGGAAATTTTTGAAGGTGTTCACCGCAGTTTTAAATTCGTCGTTTTGACCTTCGAGAAAGGCGGCAACACCCTGCGCTTTCCGGCTGCTTTCATGCGCCACGATGTGGCCGAGTTGGCGGGTTTCCCGCGCGAACTGGGCCTGCCCTTGGCGGTAGACCTCGTTCGTCGGCTGTCGCCCGACTCCGCTTCGGTGATGGAGTTCAAGTGCGAAACGGACATTCGCATTGCTGAAAAGATGCTCAAGTTCCCCTTGCTGGGTGCAGCCATTGCAGGAACCTGGAACCTGCGCCTGAGCCATGAGTTTCACATGACCAACGACAGCCACTTGTTCAAGAGCGTGCCGGGGGCAGGGCGGCTGCCCTTGTTCGAGGGCAAGATGATCTGGCAGTTCCAGGCGGATTATGATAATCCGCGCTATTGGGTGGATGAGGCGCAAGGGCGCTTGGCAGTTTTGGGGCGGCGCCAGGATGATGGGCAGGCAATGGACTACCAAACCTACCGGCTAGGGTTTCGCGACATTGCTGCAAACACGAACGAACGCACGATGGTCGCAGCCATGATTCCTCCCGCCTTTCATGGCAACAAGCTGCCGACCGTCAAGGTTTTTGATGACACTGGAAATCGAGCAATTGACAGTCCAACCCTGTTATTCATTTGCGCCATCTGGAACAGCTTCATTCTTGACTGGATGCTGCGCCAAAAAGTAAGCACCACGCTGAATTTCTTTTACATCTACCAGTTGCCTGTGCCTCGTTATGGTCCGAATCATGCCCAATTTGCTCCCATTGTTGACCGCTCAGCACGCCTTACTTGCACCTCGCCCGATTTCGAGGGTCTTGCCCAAGAGCTGGGCTTGAGCCCGCAATTTTGCGGCGTGACCGCGCCCGCAGAGCGCGCTCGTTTGCGCGCCGAACTCGATGGCCTTATCGCCCACCTCTATGGTTTGAGCGAAGCAGAGTTCGCGCATGTGCTGTCCACTTTTCCGCTGGTCGCTGAACCGGTTAAAATCGCTGCACTCAACGCCTACCGCGATGCTGCCCAAGGCATAATCTCATGACCAAGCCCGCCCAAGCGCTGCTGCACCGTTTGCGCGTGCGCAATTTCAAGGCTATCACCGACAGTCGGGTGCTCAAGCTCGGCGCGCTTACCGTATTCATCGGCCACAACGGCGCGGGCAAATCCAGCCTGATCGAAGCGCTGGAAACCTGGCAGGCCATCGTTCGCAACGGTCTGGATGTGGCCATGCAACGCTGGTTTGGCATCGAACATGCGCGCCACAAGGGCCAGCAGGCCAAGCTGCGTTTGGGCGCTCCCCTCAACCCTATCGCTTTTGAACTTGCGCTGGGCACTGCGCCGCACAAGGCTATCCGGTTAAGCCTGGTGGTGAACAGCGACCCTGCCGCCAACCAGATGTTCATCGCCGATGAGCAGATCACCTTCCCCGACAAGACCTCCATGGAGCGCGACCTGCTGGGGGCTGGGCAGACCTACGGCAAGGGCCGCTCAATACTGAGCGCGCCTGATGCTGAATTGGCAGAAGTTGCTGACCATATTCGAGATTGGCAATTCCTCAGCCTGGTGCCGGATCGCATGGGCTTGCCTGTCCCCCAGCAACGCACCGTTGGCGGTGTACGCTTGGCGCGCGACGGCTCGAATGTGGCCGACTTTCTGCTCGACCTGCGGCGGCAGAGCCAGCAAGCATTCGACGGCATCGTGGAAACCATGGCCTACGTGCTACCCTACGCCAAGGACATACAGCCCGCTCTCACATCTTCCGAAATCGAGCGCAAAGCGTGGCTGCAATTGACCGAAGCGGACTATAAAGTACCGGGCTGGATGCTCTCCAGTGGCACGCTGCGTCTGTTGGCCTTGCTGGCCCTGTTGCGCCACCCCAAGCCGCCGCCGCTGATCGTGGTGGAAGAAATTGAAAACGGCCTCGACCCGCGCAGCATTCATCTGATGGTGGAAGAAATCCGCAACGCGGTACTCAACGGTACGACCCAGGTGCTGCTGAGCACCCACTCGCCCTACCTGCTCGACCTGCTGACCCTGGAGCATCTGGTTATGGTGGAGCGCGACGCGAACGGAGAACCCGTTTTCCGCCGCCCCGCTGACGACAAGGCACTGGCGCAATGGGCTCAGGATTTTGCCCCCGGCAAGCTCTACACCATGGGCAACCTGACGAGATGCCGCCCATGAAAATCGGCTTCATCTTTGAGTGCGGCCCGGAGGGCGCTGACAAACAGGTGTGCGAATATCTTGCGCGTGCGATACGTCCTGGAATCACGCCCGTATCGCGCACGCTGGACAACAAGCCCAGGCTGTTTCAGGACTGTGGTCTGGTGGCTGCCAAACTGCTGCAAGAAGGGTGTGAGCGGGTGTTGATCGTCTGGGACTTGCGCCCGGCCTGGCCCGACAAGCAGCGCAAGCCCTGTCGCAAGCTTGAGCGCGAGGCTATTCTTGCGGCGGTTGAGCAAGCGAAAATTGCTGGTTTGCCAGTATTTCTCGTGTGCATTGAACAGGAGCTGGAAAGCTGGCTCCTTGCCGACGAGGCCAAGCTGTCTGTCTACCTCTCAACCCAGTCGCACCGTTACGCGCCCAAGCGGGTGCGCAGGCCGGATCACATAGTCAACCCGAAGGCGGTGATGATGAACCATTTCAGAACAGCGCGCGGTTGGCTGTACGAGGATCGCACGCACGCAGTCAAAATCTTGCAGTCTGGCGTTCTCGACTTGCGCAAACTGCGGCGCTCGCCTACTTTTTCGCGCTTTGAAGCCAAGCTGCTGGCGGCTATTGCTTGACGGGCTGATTTTGTCCGGCCAGCGAAACCGGTACTTCTTTATCCCTGGCGCTGGATAATGGGCTTGAGGAAGCAAAATAGTCAAAATAAATCATGGAGTTGGCGATTTTCTTATTATCCTGCAGCCCGTTCCCGCCGCCTTGCCGACTCGCTGCACCCGGCGCGTCGGCGCTGCAGTCGCCGTGCGCACGGTAGGCGCTGCTGTGCTAAGCCGCCACACGAACCGGTTCCACTAGGTTGCGGGCTGTTCCATCCAAGAAGTGCCGCTTGCTCAAAAAGTGTGTAGCTTGACCTGCTGTGCAGGGCTCTGAGGGCTGCATGACCGTGCCGCTTGTCCTTGCAGGAGAGGGCAGGATGAGGGCACGGATTCGGGGTTGAGACTGGCGCATGGTATCAGTAGATGATATAGTTCGGCATGAAGCGCGATGCCGCCATCGATACCCTGCTTGATCTGAACGGGTCCATCCTCGACCAGGGAAACGGCTATTGGATCAAGCTGGAGGCGTGGCGCGTCGAGGCATCCGACCAGATTCCGCACGGCATCCGCTATGCGCTGACGCTGCATGAACCGTATGGCAAGCGCATCCTGGGTTACGACAACGCCCATGCCGTCAAGCCGCCCAAGAAGTTCAAGTACGCCGGACGCATCTTGGCGTTCGACCACAAGCACCGGCACGCATCGGACAAGGGCGTGCCCTACGAGTTCAAGGATGCCCAGCAGTTGCTGTAAGATTTTTTCGCAGACGTAGATCGCGTCCTGTTGGAGGTAAGCAAGCCATGAAATCCATCGTCATCGGCATCATGCCCCAAGACCAGATTCGCCAGCGCGTGCTGGCCATTGCGCGCGGTGACTACAAGCCCAAGCCGAGTGAGCCAAAGATCTGGTTCACCTCGATGAAGTCCTTGGCCGAGGTGTTGAGCGACGACAACCGCGCCTTGCTGCGCATCATCGCCGCGACCGAACCCGAATCGATCTCGGCCTTGGCCCAAACCACCGGCCGCAAGCCGGGCAATCTGTCGCGCACGCTCAAGACCATGTCCAACTACGGCATCGTCGATCTCAAGCGCGAGCGCAACCTCGTGCGCCCCGTCGCCAAGGCCACCGAGTTCCGGATTGTGGCGGCGTAGTGTTTAGACTGAAATGCGCCCCCGCAGCGCCAATTTTTCCCGCAAGCGCACGAGCGGCATGGGCCACACACGAGGCCACGCGCATGGCAGGCCGCTGTGCTAAGCTGCGGCACGAAGTCGCTCCCCCAGGGCGCAGGCCACGCACCTTGTTTTGACCATGTGGAGCTACATCCTCAAGCGCTTGCTGCTCATGATCCCGACCCTGTTCGGGATTTTGCTGCTCACCTTCGTTATCATCCAGTTCGTGCCCGGCGGGCCGGTGGAGCAGATGGTGGCGCAGATGCAGGGGCGCGAGCTCGGTGGCGAGGTCGGCGCGGGTGGCGGCGCGGGGCTGGGCGGGCGCCAGGGGCTGGACGAGGCGCAACTGGCGCAAATCCGCGCCCTGTACGGCTTCGACTTGCCGGCACACGAGCGCTTCATCCAGATGGTGGGGCAGTTTCTGCGCTTCGACCTTGGGCAGAGCTTTTTTCATCACCGTTCGGTCTGGGAGCTGATCGTCGAGCGCTTGCCGGTGTCGATCAGCCTGGGGCTGTGGACCTTCCTGATCAGCTACGCGGTTTCGATTCCGCTCGGCATCGCCAAGGCGGTGCGCGCCGGCAGCCGTTTTGACACCGTCACCAGCATCGTCGTGCTGGTCGGTTTTGCCATACCCGGCTTTGTGCTGGGCGTGGCGCTGCTGGTGATTTTTGGCGGCCAGTTGCAATGGTTTCCGCTGCGCGGCCTGACCTCGGCCAATTGGCACGAGCTCAGCCTGGGGGCGCAGATCGTCGATTACCTCTGGCACATCACCCTGCCGGTGACGGCCAGCGTGGTGGGCGCCTTTGCCATCACGACCATGCTGACCAAGAACGCGCTGCTGGAGGAAATTCGCAAACAATACGTGCTCACCGCGCGCGCCAAGGGCCTGAGCGAGCGCCGTGTGCTATACAAGCACGTGTTTCGCAACGCGCTCATTCCCATCGTCACCGCCTTCCCGGCCGCCTTCGTGGGCGCCTTTTTTGCCAGCGCGCTGCTGATCGAAACCCTGTTCTCGCTCGAAGGGCTGGGGCTGCTGGGCTTCGAGAGCGTGCTGCGGCGCGATTTTCCGGTCGTCATGGGCACGTTGTACCTGTTTGCGCTGATTGCGCTGGTCACGCGCCTGATCAGCGACTTGTGCTATGTGTGGGTAGACCCGCGTGTCCGTTTTGATTGAAGCCCCCGCAGCAGCCCCTGCTGCTGCCACCGCCTTGCCGCCGGCGGTGAGCCCTGGGCGGCTGGCGTGGTGCCGCTTTCGCCGCCACAAGCTGGGCTTTTACAGCCTGATCCTGTTTTTGCTGCTGTTCGTGCTCAGCCTGGGCGCGGAGCTGATCGCCAACGACAAGCCGCTGCTGGCGCGCTACGAGGGGCGGCTGCACGCGCCCTTGCTGCACAACCCGCCCGAGACCGCCTTTGGCGGCGACTTTGAAACCCCGACCGACTTTCACGACCCCTTCATCCAGCGCCAGTTCGAGCAGCCCGGCAACTGGGCCATCTTCCCGCCGATCCGCTTTCACCACAGCTCGATCAACTACTTCGCACCCGAGCCGCACCCCTCGGCGCCGAGTGCGAGCAACTGGCTCGGCACCGACGACCGCGGGCGCGACGTGGCGGCGCGGCTGCTGTACGGCTTTCGGCTCTCGGTGCTGTTTGCGCTTGCGCTCACGGCGGTGGGCGTGCTGCTGGGTGTGCTGGCTGGTGCCATCCAGGGCTACTACGGCGGGCGCGTGGACTTGGTCGGGCAGCGTTTCATCGAGGTCTGGGGCTCGATGCCGGAGCTGTATTTGCTGATCATCTTTTCGGCCCTGTTCGAGCCCGGCTTGCTGCTGCTGCTGGTGCTGCTGAGCCTGTTTGGCTGGATGGGCCTGAGCGACTACGTGCGCGCCGAGTTCTTGCGCAATCGCCAGCTCGACTACGTGCGCGCCGCGCGCGCGCTGGGCTTGAGCGACTGGCAGATCATGCGCCGCCACATCTTGCCCAACAGCCTGACGCCGGTGGTCACGTTCCTGCCCTTTCGCATGAGCGCGGCCATTCTGGCGCTGACCGCGCTCGACTTCCTGGGCCTCGGGGTGCCGCCGGGCACGCCCTCGCTGGGCGAGTTGCTGGCGCAGGGCAAGAACAACCTCGATGCGTGGTGGATTTCGCTCTCCACCTTCGCGGTGCTGGTCATCACGCTGCTGCTGCTGACCTTCATGGGCGACGGTCTGCGCGACGCGCTCGACCCGCGCAAGGCGCAGCGCTGATCCGAGACACCCAAATGCAGCCCCAGCCCCAGCCCGCCATCCCCTTGCGCAAGCCCGAGGCGCAGCCTACCGAGCCGACCGGCCCGGACGCGTTGCTGCGCGTGCGCGACTTGCGCGTGGCCTTTGGCGGTGTCGAGGTGGTGCATGGCATGGCTTTTGCGCTGCACGCGGGCGAAAAGCTGGCGCTGGTGGGCGAGTCGGGCTCGGGCAAAACCGTCTCGGCGCTGAGCCTGCTGCGCCTGTTGCCCGAAGCGCAGGTGAGCGGCAGCGCCGTGCTGCACGGGCGCGACTTGCTCACCTTGAGCGAGCGTGAGCTGCGCGGCGTGCGCGGCGACGAGGTGGCTTGCATCTTTCAGGAGCCGATGACGGCGCTGAATCCGCTCTACACCATAGGCAACCAGATCGCCGAAATCCTGACCCTGAAAAAGGGCCTGAGCGAGCGCGCCGCGAGCGCGCGCGTGCTCGAGCTGCTCGATGCAACCGGCATGCCCGAACCCGCGCGCCGCGCCGCCGCCTACCCGCACCAGCTCAGCGGCGGGCAGCGCCAGCGCGCCATGATCGCCATGGCCATGGCGAGCGAGCCGCAGTTGCTGATTGCCGACGAACCGACCACCGCGCTCGACGCCAGCCTGCGCCTGCAGATGCTGGAGCTGCTGGGCGCGCTGCAGCAGCGCTGTGGCATGGCGCTGCTGCTGATCACGCACGACCTGCACCTGGTGCGCCAGTTCGCCGACCGCGTGCTGGTACTGGAGCGCGGCCATCTGGTAGAGCAGGCCAGCAGCAGCGCCTTGTTCGCGCAGCCGCAACACCCCTACACCCAGCGCCTGCTCAACAGCCGGGCGCAGCGCAGCGCGCAGCTCGACGCCGAGGCCCAAGAAAGTGCAGCGGTGCTGGAGGGGCCAGGGGCTGGCCCCGCACCGGTGCTGCAGGCGCGCGCGCTCAGCGTGGCCTACGAGGTGCCGCGCCCGGGGCTGGCGGGTTGGTTCAAGCGTGGCCGCTTCGAGGCCGTGCGCGCCGTCGACTGCGTGCTCGCCCCTGGGCGCACCCTGGGCGTGCTGGGCGAGTCGGGTTCGGGCAAATCGACCCTGGCGCTGGCGGCGCTGGGCCTGCAGCCGCATTCGGGCCAGTTGCAGATTCTGGGCCAGAGCTGGCCGCAAGGGCGCCGTGGCCGCAGCGCGCCGACCGTGCGTGCGCTGCGCCAGCGCGTGCAAGTGGTGTTCCAGGACCCGTTCTCCAGCCTGTCGCCGCGCCTGAACGTGGAGCAGATCGTGGGCGAGGGCCTGAGCATCCACGCGCCGCAGCTCGACGCCGCGCAGCGCCGCGCGCGCGTGCTGCAGGCGCTGCGCGAAGTGGCGCTGCTGCCCGAGGCACCGCAAGCCGAGCTGCAGCGCTGGTTGCAGCGCTACCCGCACGAGTTTTCCGGTGGCCAGCGCCAGCGCATCGCGATCGCGCGCGCGCTCATCCTGCAGCCGCGCTTGCTGGTGCTCGACGAGCCGACTTCGGCGCTGGACGTCACCGTGCAGCAGCAGGTGCTGGAGCTGCTGCTGCGCCTGCAGCGCCAGCACGGCCTGAGCTATTTGCTCATCACGCACGACCTGGACGTGATCTGGGCCCTGGCGCACGAGGTGCTGGTGCTGCAACAGGGCCGCGTGGTGGAAAGCGGGCCCGCCGCGCAGGTGCTGCGGGCGCCGCAACACCCCTACACGCAAAACCTGCTGCGCGCTTGCGCGCCCTTGCTGCCGGCCAGCGCCGCCTCATGAGGTGCGATGCCAAGCGCGGTGCCGTCAAAATCGGCCAGCGCTTGGGGCAAATTGGGGCTTTCAGGCCATTGCGGGCCGCATTCTTGGCTATCATTCGCTGTCATGCGTTACCGTTTTTTGATCAGCCCTTGACCCTTCCATGAAACCTGCCCCGCCAGACCCGGACGCGCCGCCGCGCATCGACTTGGCTGCTCCCTGGCGCTGGCTGGCGCTGGGCTGGCACGATTTGCGCACCAACCCAGTGCCAGGTTTGGTGCATGGTGCCGTGGCAGCGGCCTTTGGTTGGCTGCTGTTGCAAGTGGCGCAGGGGCAGTTCTGGTGGCTGATGGGCGCTTTTTCGGCCCTGTTTCTGCTGGCGCCGTTGTTTTTGGTCGGGCTGTTGCAAGTCAGCCGCCAGGCGCAACTGGGGCGGCGCGTGGGGCTGGCGGCGGTCTGGCAGCTCTGGCGCAGCGTCGAACCGCGCCTGGTGCTGTTTGGCGTTCTGCTGGGCTTGGCCGGCATGGCCTGGGTGCTGACCTCAGCCGGGCTGCTGCTCGTGCTGGCCTCGCAGCCCATCAGCAACCTGGACGACTTTATCCAGCACGTGGTGCTGGCCCCGAACGACTGGCTGTTTGAGCTCTGGCTGATGGCGCTGGCCTTGCTGGCGGCGCCGGTGTTTGCCTCCAGCGTGGCGACGCAGGCCTTGCTCATCGACACCGCGCAGCCCTTGCCGGTGGCGGTCGCGCACAGTTGGCGCGTCGTGGCCCTGTATCCGGCCGTGATGGCCTTGTGGGCGCTGCTGATCGCGCTGCTGGTGACGCTGGGGCTGTTCACCTACCTGCTGGGCCTGATCGTGCTGCTGCCCTGGCTCGGCCATGCCACCTGGCACGCCTATGTTGAACTCAAACGCGCCGGCAGCTTTGGTCTGCCCGGCTCCTGGGGAGGTGTGAAATGACACCCCCCGGAACCGTACTGGGCTTTACCGAAGCCCAGATCGCCCAGTTTGGCCTGACCATAGGCTTGGGCGGCTTCATTTTGCTGATGCTGGTGATCGTCTTCAAGCTGGCGCGCGAATCCAAGGCGGGCAAGTTCGGCACTTTCATCCTGCTGCTGGTGCTGTCGTTTGGCATCGTCGGTTTTCTGGCCAAAAGCGTGATCAAATGGTTCATTGACAAATAGCTCCCCTGACCTGGCAGCTGAGCCTGCACTGTGCACATGAACCGAACCCATTTCGAATTGCCCGACCTGCTTCAGGATGAAACCCTGGAAATCGGGCAAACCGGTCTGATTTGCAGCGCCGACGGCTGGGGCGAGCAAACCGTTTCGGGCCTGTTGCTCGACTTCGATCAGGCTGCCCGCCTGATCAAAATCCGGCCCACGGCACAGCCGCGCAGCCTGAGTTTGAAGTTCAACCAGGTCAAGCGCCTGAAAATCGACTCCCGTCCGGGGAGTGCGGCGCAGCAAGGCCACGCCGATGCGCACAGTCTGGATCTGCTGCCCGCCACCCATTCTTTTCTGGTGTCCTTGCGCGACGGCGCGCTGTACTCTGGCATTTGCCTGGGCTACAGAAAAACCGAGCAGGGCTTGTGGATTTTTCCCAAATCCGTGCTGGATGGCGAGCCGCAGCGTGTATTCATACCCAAAAGCGGCATTTTGCGCTTCGAGTTGCGCACCGGGCAGGAAAGTCAGATCGCCGACACCGATTTTGCCCAGACCGTGCTGCACGAGTGGGTACATACGCAGCCGCTGGCACCGGTGGCCGGCGAGGCGCCTGCGGTGGTGGAAACCTTGGCCGATTTGCAGCGCGCCTTGCAACGGCAGGCCAGGTTGCAGCCGGTGCCCGTCGGCGAGGCGCTGGTGGGGTTGGGCAAAATCACCTCGGAGCAGCTGGCGCAAGTGCTGCAATGGCAGCAAGCCGACCAAAGCCGGCAACCGCTGGGGCAGCTGTTGCTCGATAAAGGTTTGGTGTCTGCAGCCGATCTGCAAACCGCCTTTGCCCGCAAAATGGGTTACCCCTTTGTCAACTTGCACAAGTTTCCGATCGATGCCACGGCCTTGCGCCGCGTCCCCTTTGCCTTGGCACAGCGCTTGCAGGCGCTGCCGCTGGTCGAGCAGGGCGGGGCGTTGGTGGTGGCAATGCTCGACCCGCTCCAGTTTCGGGTCATCGATGATCTGGAATTCACGACCCAGCGCAAGATTTTGCCGGTGGTGAGCGTCAGCGCCGAAATCGGCGCGTGCATTCAAAAAGCCTACCGCGAGGTGGGTTTGAGCGCATTGTCCAACGCCACGGCGCACCCTTCAGGCGGCGCTGTCAGCGCCCGCCCCAGCCCGAGCCAAGGGTCACAGGATGCGGTGCAGCTGGCGGTTGAACTGGTCGGCGGAGCCAAGGACGATGCCGAAGAAAAGCCAATCGAGCAGTCCGACAACACCTTGGTGCGGCTGATCAACTCCATGATCGCCGAAGCGCACCAGCAAGGGGCCTCCGACATCCACATCGAGCCCTATCCGGGGCGCCAGAAATTGCAGATCCGCTTTCGCATCGACGGCCAGATGCGCAACTACCTCGAGCTGCCGGCCAACTACCGCAACGCCTTGGTGGCGCGCATCAAGATCATGTGCGACCTCGATATCTCCGAACGCCGCAAGCCGCAGGATGGCAAAATCGATTTTGCCAAATTCGGTGGCTTGCCGATCGAGTTGCGGGTGGCCACCGTGCCGACTGCGGGCGGGCTCGAAGACGTGGTGTTGCGGCTGTTGTCTTCGACCAAGCCATTGGCGCTCGAGCAGTTGCAGCTCAATGCCCGCAATCTGCAGCGTTTCGAGGCCTTGGTCGAGCGCCCCTACGGCTTGTTTCTGTGCGTCGGCCCGACCGGTTCCGGCAAGACCACCACCTTGCATTCGGCGTTGCAGCGCATCAACACCCCGGACCGCAAAATCTGGACCGCCGAAGACCCAGTCGAAATCACCCAGCGTGGTTTGCGCCAGATACAGGTCAATGCCAAGATCGGCTGGACTTTTGCCGCCGCCCTGCGCACCCTGTTGCGTGCCGATCCGGATGTGATCATGGTGGGCGAAATCCGCGACCAAGAAACGGCCGAAATCGCCATCGAGGCTTCGTTGACCGGGCACTTGGTGTTTTCGACCCTGCACACCAATTCGGCCGCCGAAACCGTGGTGCGCCTGATCGATCTGGGGGTCGACCCCTTTTCCTTTGCCGATTCGCTGCAAGGGGTGTTGGCGCAGCGCCTGGTGCGGCGCTTTTGCAAACATTGTGCTGTCGAGCAGCCGCTCGAGAGCGCCCAGATCGATGAGCTGCTGCGCGACTACCAAGCCATGCTGCCGGCCACGCACCCCTTGCGCCAAGGCCAGGCCCTGCTCGACGAATGGCTGCAGGCTTACGCCAAAGACGGGCATCTGCACGTGCGCACGGCCCGCGGTTGCGAGCATTGCGGCCACACCGGTTATGCGGGCCGCTTGGCCCTGCACGAGCTGTTGTGCGGCAGCCCGGGCATGCGCCGCCTGATTCAAACCCGCGCGCACCCGGCCGAGATTCAACACCTGGCGCTCGAGGAGGGCATGCGCACCCTGCGCTGCGCCAAGACGGCATCGAAAAGCTGCTGCAGGGCCTGACCAGCCTGTCCGAGGTGCGTTCCAACACCGTGGGTTAGCCTTGACTTTTTCAGCAGCCCCGGGTCACCGGGGACTCCAGCTCGGTGGCTGTGGCTGACGCCTGTAGCTGGTGGCGCGCCAGTTCCAGCTTGGCGATCGCCATGCGGTGCACTTCGTCGGGGCCGTCGGCCAGGCGTAGGGTGCGCTGGTTGGCGTAGCTTTGCGCCAACACGAAATCTTGCGACACGCCGGCGCCGCCGTGCGCCTGGATCGCCCAATCCAGCACCTTGCAGGCGACGTTGGGGGCCACGACCTTGATCATGGCGATTTCGGCCTTGGCGACCTTGTTGCCCACCGTGTCCATCATGTAGGCGGCCTTGAGGGTCAGCAGCCGCGCCTGCTCGATCAGGCAGCGCGCTTCGGCGATGCGCTCGTGCCAGACCCCCTGCGCCGCCAGCGGCTTGCCAAAGGCCACGCGCCGCGTCAGGCGCTGGCACATCAGCTCCAGCGCGCGTTCGGCGGCGCCGATGGAGCGCATGCAGTGGTGGATGCGGCCCGGCCCGAGGCGGCCTTGGGCGATCTCGAAACCGCGCCCGGGGCCGAGCAGGATGTGGTTGGTGGGCACGCGCACCTGCCTGAGCTGCACCTCCATGTGGCCGTGCGGGGCGTCGTCGTAACCAAACACCGTCAGGGCGCGCTCGATCTGCACGCCGGGCGCATCGGCTGGCACCACGACCATCGACTGCTGGGCGTGCCGGGGCGCCTGCGGGTCGGTTTTGCCCATCAGGATGAAGACAGCGCAGCGCGGGTCGCCGGCACCCGAGGACCACCATTTGCGCCCGTCGATGACCAGTTCGTCGCCGTCGCGCTCGATGCGGCATTGGACGTTGGTGGCGTCGGACGAGGCGACTTCGGGCTCGGTCATCAGGAAGGCCGAGCGGATGTCGCCGCGCAACAAGGGGTTGAGCCAGCGGTTCTTGAGCGCCTCGCTGGCGTAGCGCTCCAGCGTTTCCATGTTGCCGGTGTCGGGGGCGGAGCAGTTGAACACCTCGGGGGCAAAGCCGACACGGCCCATGATCTCGCACAGCGGGGCGTACTCGAGGTTGCTCAAGCCCTCGGGCGCGCGTGGGGAATTGGGCAAGAACAGGTTCCACAGACCGGCGGCGCGGGCCAGCGGCTTGAGCTGTTCGACCAGTGCGGTCGGCTGCCAGGGGTTGCCACGGGCGCGGTTGGCGGCCACCTCTGCCATGAAGCGCGCTTCGTTGGGGTAGATGTGGGCTTCCATGAAGGCTTGCAGGCGCGCTTGCAGGTCTTTGACCTTGGGGCTGTAATCGAAGTGCATGAAAGCTCCTCTGGGTGGGCGGGGTGGGCGGGGGCAGATCAGGCAGCGCGCGCGGCAAAAGACCAGGCCAGCTCGGCCAGCGGCCGCGCTCCGGCGCCGGACTGGCGCGCCTGGGCGCTGGACGCGGTGCCGGCCTCGACCCGTTTGGCGATTCCCTGCAGAATCGCCGCCAGCCTGAACAGGTTGTAGGCCAGAAAGAAATTCCAGTCCTGTTGCAGCGCACGGGGCTCGTAAAAACCCGTGCTGGCGCAGTAGCGCTCGATGTACTCGCGCTCGCTGGGGATCCCCAGCGCGGGCAAATCGAGCCCGGCGATGCCGCGAAACAGCCCTGGCTCGATGTGCCAGGCCATGCAGTGGTAACTGAAATCAGCCAGCGGGTGCCCGAGGGTGGAGAGCTCCCAGTCCAGTACTGCCAGCACTTGGGCCTGCTCGGGGTGGAATACCAGGTTGTCGAGCCGGAAGTCGCCATGCACCACGCACACGCGGCTGTCGTCACGCGCCAGCGCCGGGATGTGGCGCGGCAGCCAGTCGATCAGGCGCTCCATCGCGGGGATGGGCTGCGTCACTGAAGCCTGGTACTGCTTGCTCCAGCGCGCGATCTGGCGCTCGAAGTAGTTGCCGGGTTTGCCGTAGTCGGCCAGTCCCACGGCCTGCACATCGACCCGGTGCAGCGCCGCCAGCACGCGGTTCATTTCCAGGTAGTGGGCGCGCCGCTGCGCCGCGCTCAGGCCGGGCAGGGCTTGCTCCCAGAGGATGCGGCCGGGCACGTATGCCATCAGGTAAAAGGCGCGCCCGATCACCGTTTCGTCCTCGCACAGCAGTTCCATGCGCGGCACCGGCACCGCTGTGTCGGCCAGCGCGCTCATGAGGCGAAATTCGCGCTCGATGGCGTGCGCCGAAGGCAGCAGCTTGGCCGCCGGGCCCGGTTTGCTGCGCAGCACCCAGTCGCGTTGCGCCGTGCGCAGGCGGTAGGTGGGGTTGGACTGGCCGCCGGGGAATTTCTCGATCTGCAAAGGGCCGGCAAAACCGGGCAGATGCGCATGCAGCCACGGCTCCAGCGCGCTGGCATCGAAGGGCAGATCGGCAGCCGGTGCGCCGGGGGCCGAGTCCGCTGCGGCCAAGTCGTGGGAGGAGGGGTCGATCATGGCCGCTGGGTGCATGTCAAGGGCTTCAGTGTTCGGCGGCGGCGATGCGCAGCAGCGCGCTGCGGTCGCACACCACCAGGCCGCCGGGTTCGATGCGGATGGCTTGCTCGCGCTCCATCGATTTGAGTTCTTGGTTGACGCGCTGGCGCGAAGCGCCCAGCATCTGCGCCAACTCTTCCTGTGCCAACTGCAGCCCGATGCGGGTCTCGCTGGCGTTGGCCAGGCAGGGCACGCCGTAGCTGCGCGACAGGTGCAGCAACTGCTTGGCCAGCCGGGCGCGCAGGGGCAGGGTGTTGAGGTCTTCCACCAGTCCGAACAGGTTGCGGATGCGCCGCGCCTGCAGGCGCAACAGGGCCTCGTAGAGCTCCACGTGCTGCGACAGGATTTTTTGGAAATCCTTGCGCGCCACGCACAGCAGCGAGGTGGGCCCGTGGGCGTAGGCGTCGTGGGTGCGGCGCTCGCCGTCGAACATCGCAATCTCGCCAAACCAGACCCCGGGTTCGACGTAGGTGAGCGTGACCTGCTTGCCCGCCAGCGAGGTCGAGCTCACGCGCACGGCGCCCTTGCTCACCGCCGACCATTCGGTGGGCGGGTCGCCGCGGGCGGCGATCAGGTCGCCGTCCTGGAAGCGTCTGACGAAAGCGCATCGGAGGATGTCGTGCCGCAGTGAGGGTGAAAGGGTGTTGAACCAGCGACCGCTGTTGATCGCTTCGCGTTCCTGCATTGTCAGAATGGGTTCGTCCATGGGCTGTCTTGTGGGTGACTGGGGGCTGTGCGAGGTGTCGCCGGGGTGACCGCGCGGGTGGGTGCACGCAATGTTTGCGCCCATCGATAGACATGAAATGGGGGGCGGGGGTTTCATGTGCCAAAATGAGCGCCGGTGAACGAAACAAGCACGATCAAAACAAGGATTGGCAGATGATGAAGTTGGCGCTGGGCAGCGCGCTTTTGGTGGCGGTCACGCAAACGCTGGCGACAGGCTTGGGGCCGACCCAAGGCGATGTCATTATCGGTCGTCCCTTCGATATTCTGGTGCCAACCCGCGTCGAGCCCGGTCAGGGCTTGGCCGACTTGTGCCTGCAGGTGCGGCTGCAGTATGGCGAGTCGCAAGTGCCGGACGCGTCGCTGAGCACCAGCTTGCAAGCCGCAGGGGCTGGGGGTGAGGCCCTTCTGCGGGTGCGCAGCACCGAACCCATCAACGAGCCGATCGTGACCTTGGGGCTGCAGGTGGGCTGCCAAACGGTGTTCAGGCGCACCTACACGCTGCTGGCTGACTGGATTGCGGTGCCGGCTGTTGCGGCAGCCGACCCAGCCGCTGCCGCCCTGGCTGCCCCGGCGCCTGTGCCCATGCCCGTGGCCAACGGTGCGCCAGCCACCCAGGCCGCAGCCGCCGTGGTGCCGGCAGCGCCACCCCCTGAGCAAACCCCGATCCGCCTGAGCGCACCCGCAGCGCGCCCTGCGGGCCTGGAGCGCTTGCGCAGCAAAGCGCCGCCCCGCCTGGCCCCAGTGCCTGCCGCCGCGCCGGCTGCGCTCGCCACACCCGCCACCACGCCGGCCCCGCCGCCGCCGCTGGCTGCTGGCGCGCGCCTGCAGCTCGACCCGATCCCGATGCCGGCGCAGGCGCCACCGGTGGTGGCGGCTGCGCCCGAGGGCGCTGCGGCTGCTGCGCTGCCCGATGCCCCCTTGGCCGAAGCGGGTGCAACCCAAGCCGCCCTGACCGCCCAGGAGCAGGAGTTGCTGGCGCTGCGTGCCGAGCAGGAACAATTGCGCCTGGCCCTGCAAAGCACCCAAGCCCAGTTGTTGCAAATCCAGGCCCAGGCCCAGGCCGGTGTGCCTGCGGCGTGGCTGTACGGGTTGGGCGCGTTGCTGTTGTTGCTGCTCGGCGGGGCCTTGTATGCCCATCGATCGGGGCGCTTGCTGCTTGCGCGCCCGCCCACAGCCGCGCCGCCGGCACCGTGGTGGGAATCCACCTTGCCCGATCAGGCCATTCAGCCCAAGCCGGGCCTCGAGCCGTCGCCACCCATGGCTGCGCCTGCGCCAGCGCCAGTCGCGGTGCCCGAGCCCGGCGGCTCAGGCCACGACGCCGAGACCACGAACCCGGCTGCCCGTGCTCAAACCCCTGCGCTGCCTGCGGTCGGCGCGCCGGCGGCGGCTGCACCGGCCGTTGCACCCACCCCGACTCCTGCAGCGCTGTCTTCGGACTGGCTCGATGCCGATGCGGTCACCGGGCTCGAGGTGGCCGAAGGCCGGGCCTCGATGTTTGCGGAAGTGCCTGTGGCGGTGCTCGATCAGCGTGCCTTGGTCGAGGCCTGGCAGCAGGCCGAGTTTTTCGAGTCGATCGCCCAGCACACCCAAGCCATGGAAGTGCTCAAGGCGTTCGTGGCCGGGCATGCGCGAGCCAGCGAGGCCCCCTACCTGCGTTGGTTGGTGCTGGCTGCGCAAGCCGGCGACGCGTCCGAGCTGGCCGAGGCCACGCGTTTTTATGAAAACCACTTCCAGCGCATGGCGCCGCGCACCGAAGCCATCCTGGCGCAGCGCGGGCTCGAAGACAATGTGGCGCTGCTGCAAACCCTGCAGGCGCAGTGGCCGCAGTCGGCGGCAGCGGCGCTCATCGAGCGCGCCCTGGCCTCTCAACCCGGTGAGCCCGGTGGCGAGCTGACGGTGCGCACCCTCGCAGCTTTCGACGATTTGATCACCTTGGCCGACGTGCTCGATGCGGTGCTGAATCCACCCACGCCCATGCTCGATCTGGGCTTGGCCCCGGCGCCATCCGAGCCAGCGGCCCCGGCGGCCCCGGCGGCGGCCTCAAAGCCCGACTCGATGTCGATCGATTTCGACCTCGGGCAGTTGGATTGGGGTCAGGGCAAAGCCGCGGCCAAACCCGATCCGGACTCAGGCGCTCAACGCTGATAGTGCAGCGACCCGGGGTTGACGATGTGGGTCGGGGTGCCTTTGATGTAGTTGAGAATGTTGTCGAACGCGGCCGAAAAATACTGCTCGTAGCTGTTTTGCTCAACAAAGCCGATGTGCGGCGTGCAGATGCAGTTTTCCAGTCGCAGCAGGGCATGCCCCTGCAAGATCGGCTCGGACTCGAACACATCCACCGCCGCCATGCCGGGCCGGCCGCGGTTGAGTGCGGCCACCAGCGCATCGGGCTGGATCAGTTCGGCGCGCGAGGTGTTGACCAGTAGGGCCGTGGGCTTCATCAGGCTCAAATCCTCAAAGCTCAGGCAGCCCTGGGTGCTGGCCCCAAGGCGCAGGTGCAGGCTGAGCACATCCGACTGCGCCAGCAGCTCGGCTTTGGACGCGGCGGCCTCGTAGCCGTCGGCGCTGGCCTGCGCGCGCGCGGCTTCGCTGCCCCAGACCAGAACCCGCATCCCAAAGGCGCGGCCGTAGCCAGCCACCATGCGCCCAATGCGGCCGTAGCTCCACACCCCCAGCGTTTTGCCGTGCAGCACCATGCCGATGCCAAAATTGGCCGGCATGGAGGCGGTTTTGAGGCCCGACTGCTGCCAGACCCCGTGCTTGAGGTGCGCCACGTAATGCGGCAGGCGGCGCATGGCGGCCAGAACCAGCGCCCAAGTGAGCTCCGCCGGGGCCACCGGCGAGCCTTTGCCTTCGGCCACCGCCACCCCGTGTTCGGTGCAGGCATCGAGGTCGATGTGCGGCCCCACGGCCCCGGTTTGGGCGATCAGGCGCAGCTTGGGCAGCTTGTCGAGCAGCTGGCGCGTGATCTGGGTGCGCTCGCGGATCAGTACCAGCACCTGGGCGTCGCGCAGCCGCACCGAGAGCTGGCCCACGCCCTTGATGGTGTTGGTGAACACCTTGGCCGGGTAGGGTTCGAGCTTGGCGGCGCAGGGCAGCTTGCGCACGGCGTCTTGGTAGTCGTCGAGGATCACGATGTTCATGGTGGCTATTGTGCCCGGCTGGCGCGGCGGCTGCGGCTGCAATAGTGGCACACGGCGCGCGGTTGGGCATTTGGGCTTAACATGGCCGCCCATGTCCAGCCTACAACTTTCTGCAGCCGCTGCCCCAGCCCTTGCCGTGCCGTGGCGCGCCGACGCGCGCGTGATGGGCTTGGTCGGGCTGGCGCACGGCAGCTCGCATTTTGGCCATCTGCTGCTGCCGCCGCTGTTTCCGCTGCTGATGCTCGAGTTTGGCCTGTCGTTCACCGACGTCGGCCTGCTGATGACGCTGTTTTTTGCCGTCTCCGGGCTCGGGCAGGCGGCCTCGGGCTTTGTGGTCGATCGCGTGGGCGCGCGTCCGGTGCTGTTTGCCTCGCTGCTGCTGTTCATGGGGGCAGCCTTACTGGCCTCGCAGGCCGATGGCTACACGACGCTTCTGCTGGTGGCCGCACTCGCCGGCTTGGGCAACGCATCCTTTCATCCGGTCGATTTTTCTATCCTCAACCAGCGCGTGTCGGCCTCTAGGCTGGGCCATGCCTACAGCGTGCACGGCATCAGCGGCAACCTGGGGTGGGCGCTGGCGCCGGTGTTTTTGGTGGGTTGGTCGATGCTGCTGGACTGGCGCAGCGCCTACCTCGCCGCCGCTGGGTTGTACCTGTTGGTGTTCTTGCTGTTGCTCTGGCAGCGCGAGCACCTGCAATCCGAGGTGCTGCGCCGCCCGGCGGGTGCAGCGGCGGGCAGCGACCTGGCTTTCATGCGCCAGAGCGTGGTCTGGTGGTGTTTTGCCTTCTTTTTGCTCACCACCCTGACGCTGGGTGTGGTGCAAAACTACTCGGCCTCGATCCTGAAGGCGCTGCACGGCGTGAGCCTGCAGGCCGCCACGCTGACGCTGAGCGCCTACATGGTGTGCGGGGCGCTGGGCATGTTGGCGGGCGGTTTTGTGGCGGCGCAGGCGCGGCGCAGCGATTGGGTGGTGGGCGCTTCGATGGCCGCTGGTGCGCTGCTGCTGCTGCTGGCCGCCACCGGCTGGCTGGGCGGCACGGGCACCATGCTGCTGCTGGCGGCCACGGGTTTTGCGGTCGGTATTGCCGCGCCCAGCCGCGACCTGCTGATCAAGCAGGTCACGCCCAAGGGGGCCACCGGGCGCGTCTATGGCACCGTGTACTCGGGGCTGGACGTGGGCTTTGCCATCGCGCCGCTGATTTTCGGCGTGTTTATGGACCGCGGCTGGTACGCCGCCACCTTGGCCGGTGCGGGGGTGGTGCTGCTGCTGTCGATTGGCGTGGCGCTGGGGGTGGGGCGGCGCAGCCCACTGCGGCGCTAACTGCCCTGCAACGCCGCGCAGGCGGCCTCGAGCAGCCCCGTGCTTTCGCACGCCAGCACCCGGCGCTGCGGCAGGCTGCGCAGCCAAGTGAGCTGGCGTTTGGCCAGCTGGCGCGTGGCGGCTGCACCTTGTTCGGCCAAGGTGGCGAGCTCGGCCGCTGTGAACTGGCTGCGCCCGCTGGCCTCGAGCGCATCCAGCGCCTGCCAGACCTGGCGGTAGCCGACGCTGCGCAGGGCCGGCAGGCCCGGGTGCAGGTCGGGGCGCTGGCGCAGGGCACGCACCTCGTCGATCAGCCCGTGCTCGAGCATGGCGGCAAAGCGCTGCCCGATGCGCTGGTGCAGCCAGGCGCGTTCGAGCGGCTCCAGCGCCAGCAGCAGGCCCGGCTGGCCATTGATGTGCAGCGGCTGCGATCCGGCCGGGTTGGGAGCGCGCTGTGCGCGGGTGTGAAACGACGACAGCGGCCGCCCGCTGGCGCGCCAGACTTCGAGCGCGCGCCCGATGCGCTGCGCGTCGTTGGGGCTCAGCCGCGCCGCCGTGGCGGCATCCACCGCCGCCAGCTGCGCGTGCAGCGCCGGCCAGCCCAGTTGCGCCGCTTGGGCCTCCAGCGCAGCGCGCAGCGCCGGGTGCGCGGCCGGCATGTCGTCTAGGCCTTCGAACAGCGCCTTGAAGTAGAGCAGGGTGCCGCCCACCAGCAGCGGCAGGCGGCCGCGCGCGGCGATCTGCGGCAGCAGGCGTTGCACGTCGGCGACGCAGGCCGCTGCACTGTAGCTCTGGCTTGGGTCGAGGATGTCGATCAGGTGGTGCGGCACGGCGGCGCGCTCGGCGGCGCTGGGTTTGGCGCTGCCGATGTCGAGCCCACGATAGACCAGCGCCGAGTCGATGCTGATGATCTCGAGCGGGTACTGGCGCGCCAGCGCCAGCGCCAGCGCGGTCTTGCCGCTGGCGGTGGGGCCGGCGATGGCCAGCCAGGCTGGTGGCGCGCTGGTGGGGCTGGTGGGGCTGGGGCCTGAGGCGCTGGGGTTCATCGCGCTCGCTCGGGCTGGTGTGGGGCCGGTGCCGGGTCGCCAAAGCGCTGCACCAGCGTCCAGGCCACGGCGGCGATCAGCACGCTCCAGAACCACAGCCCGTCGGTGAGCGGGCGCACGCTGGCGCCTTCGGTGCCGGTGGGCATCTGCGCCGCCAGATAGGTGCCCATGGCAAAAGCCACCATCATCATCAAAAAGCCGCTCAGCGCCGAGGCCGTGCCGGCAGCGTGCGGGAACGGCCCCACGGCCCCGCTCTGGCCGCACGGTTGGTGCATGCCGTGCGCCAAAATGAACAAATAGTAAGGCAGCATGATCGCCCAGACGCTGTGCCAGCCCAGCCAGCCCAAGGCGCCGATCAGGCTGCCGCCGCACAGCGTCAGGGCGCCGGCCACGGCCACGGTGCGGCGCAGCCCCAGGCGCACGATCAGGCGTCGGCACAGCACCGTGCCCACAATGTACACCGCCGACATCGAAAACATCAGCAAGCCGTATTCGGTTTTGCTCAAGCCCAGCGCGTTGATGAACACGAACGACGAGCTGGCCAAAAACGTGAACAAACCGGCATACGAGGCGCTAAGCAGCAGCGCCCAAGCCCAAAAAGTGGGGTGGCGCAAAATCACGCCCCAGGTGCGCAGCAGCACCGCCGGGCGCAGCGCCTGTGGGTTGGGCTGGCGCAGGCTTTCCTCGAAGCGCCACAACACCAGCGCCAGCACGGCGGCCCCAAACAGGGCCAGCACGCCCAAGGCGGCGCGCCAACCCATCCAGTCCGACAACAAACCGCCCAGCGGCGCGCTGATGCAGGCCAGCACGCCCAAGCCAGTCAGGCCCTTGGACATCATGCGTGCGCCCTCGACCGGGGCGTAGAGGTCGCGCACAATGGCGCGCGCGCCCATCACGGCCGCACCCAGCGCGGCGCCTTGCACGATGCGCCACAGCACCAGCTGCTCGACGTTGGCGGCAAACACGCTGCCCACCGAGGCCAGCGCGTACAGCGCCAAGCCCGCCAGCAAGATCGGGCGCCGGCCATAGCGGTCTGACAGTGGGCCCCAAAACAGTTGCGAGAACCCAAAGGCCAGCAGCAGCGCCGACAGCGTGAGCTGCGCCTGGTGCATGGTGGCACCCAGGTCGAGCGTCAGCGCCGGCAGCGCCGGCAGGTACAGATCGGTGGTGAGCGGCTGCAGCCCCAGCAGCAGCGCCAGCAACAGCACCACCAGCCCAGCGGGCATGGGGGCTGCTGGCGGCTGCCGGGCCGGGCTCAAATCACCCCTTGGGCCAGCATGGCGTCGGCCACCTTGACAAAGCCGGCGACGTTGGCGCCGTCGCTGTAGCTCACCGAGCCGTCGGCGCGCTTGCCGTGGCGCACGCAAGCCTCGTGGATGCCGACCATGATGCCGTGCAGGCGCGCATCGACTTCGTCGCGGTCCCAGTTCAGGCGCATGGCGTTTTGGCTCATCTCGAGGCCCGAGGTGGCCACGCCGCCGGCGTTGCTGGCTTTGCCCGGCGCGTAGAGCACGCGTTCGGCTTCGAGCAGGCGGATGGCGTCCATGGTGGTGGGCATGTTAGCACCCTCGGCCACGCACTTGACGCCGTTTTTCAGCAGGGTGCGCGCGTCGTCGGCGTCGAGCTCGTTCTGCGTCGCGCAGGGCAGGGCGATGTCCACCGGAACCGCCCAGGGCTTGACGCCGGCCTCGAAGCGCGAGCCGGTGCGCTGCGCGTAGTCGCTGACGCGGCCGTAGAGGTGGTTTTTGACCTCCATCAGCTCGGCCAGCTTCTCGGTGTTGAAGCCGTCTTCGTCGATCACGGTGCCGCTGGAGTCGGATACGGTGACCACTTTGGCCCCCAACGCCATGGCTTTTTCGACCGCGTACTGGGCCACGTTGCCCGAGCCAGAGACGCTCACGCGCAGGCCGTCGAAGCTCATGCCCTGGCGCTTGAGCATTTCTTGGGCGAAATAGACCGTGCCGTAGCCGGTGGCCTCGGGGCGGATGAGCGAGCCGCCAAAGCTCAGGCCCTTGCCGGTAAAGACGCAGTCGGCGCGGTTCGAGAGCTTTTTCATCATCCCGGCCATGTAGCCGACTTCGCGCCCGCCCACGCCGATGTCGCCCGCGGGCACGTCGGTGTCAGAGCCGATGTGGCGAAACAACTCACTCATCAGCGCCTGGCAAAAGCGCATCACCTCGCCCGGGCTCTTGCCCTTGGGGTCGAAGTCCGAGCCGCCCTTGCCGCCGCCCATGGGCAGGGTGGTGAGGGCGTTTTTGAAGGTCTGCTCAAAGGCCAGAAACTTGAGGATCGACAGGTTGACCGAGGGGTGAAAGCGCATCCCGCCCTTGTAGGGGCCGATGGCCGAGCTGTGCTGGATGCGGTAGCCGCGGTTGACCTGCACGTCGCCGTGGTCGTTGACCCACGAGACGCGAAACATGAGCACGCGCTCGGGCTCGACCAGCCGATCGAGCAACCCCTGTTCGGCGTACTTGGAGTGTTGCTGGATGAAGGGCCACAGGCTCTCGACGACCTCGGTGACGGCTTGCAAAAACTCGGGCTGACCGGGGTTGCGCTGGCTAACTTGGGCAAGAAAATCGTGCGCGCTGGCGTATTTCATGACGGGATGGTGGTTGTATGGGGGTGGGATGGACTAGAAAAGCGCACCGATTTTGCACCAATTTTGCGCCTAATTTGGCCTCAATTTGCCCCATGGTGGTGCGAGCAGCCCAATTCGGCCTAGATACCGCCCTAGACTGCTTGAGAATGGTGCGCAACCCCTAGCGCCCGCGCAAAAACAGGGCGTCGAGTTCTTTGAGGCTTAGCTGGCGCCAGGTCGGGCGGCCGTGGTTGCACTGGTCGCTGCGCTCGGTGGCTTCCATCTGGCGCAGCAGGGCGTTCATCTCGGGCAGGCTCAGGCGCCGGTTGGCGCGCACGGCGCCGTGGCAGGCCAGGGTGGCGAGCAGATCGTCGCGGGCGCGTTGCAGCAGTTGGGTGCCGCCGTGTTGCTCGAGTTCGGCCAGCACGCCGCGCGCCAGCGCCACAGCGTCGCCTAGTGCCAAGGCAGCGGGCACGGCGCGCACCGCCAGCGTCAGGCGCGACAGAGGCTCGATCTGCAGCCCGAGCCGTTGCAGCGCCTCTTGCTGCACCTCGGCCGTGGCCAGCTCCAGCGCGGTGGCGGCAAAGGTGGCCGGAATCAGCAGCGGCTGGCTGGGCAAGGTGGCGGCGGCGGCGTTCCACTGGCGCTTCAGGCCTTCATAGACGATGCGCTCGTGCGCGGCGTGCATGTCCACCAGCACCAACCCGTGGCGGTTTTGCGCGAGGATGTACACCCCGTGCAACTGGGCCAGCGCGTGGCCTAGGGGCCAGTCGGTGTCGGGGGCGGGCTCGGGTTGCGGCTGGCCTAGATCGGGGGTTGTTGCTCCTGCTCCTGCTCCTTGCGTGGCTTGTGTTGCCTCGGTGCTGCCTTGGGCTGCGCTCTGCGGCCACGACCCGTAGGCCGGTGCGGATGAAGGTGTGGCTTCGGGCCTGCGCGGCCACAGCGCCGCGACATCGCTCACCTGCCGCCCAGCTAGGCCGCTTGTTGCCGCGCGCTCGGGCCACGCTTGGGCGTTGGGCCAATTGCTGGCGCTGGGCCAATTGCTGGCGCTGGGCCACGAGGCCAGCCCCAGCCCGGTTTGCGCCGCCGTCGCTAGGGCGGGTGGCGCGGCGGGGTGCAACGGGGCGCTGGCGTGCGCCGCAGGGGTTGGGGCCAGTTGCGGCGCGCGCGGGGCCGCCAGCACCTGCTCCAGCGCCTGGCGCACCGCCTGGTGCACGGCGCGGCCGTCGCGAAAGCGCACCTCGATCTTGCTCGGGTGCACGTTCACATCGACCCGCGCCGGGTCCAACTCCAGCAGCAGCACATACACCGGCTGGCGCTGGCCGTGCAGCACGTCCTCGTAGGCGCTGCGCACGGCATGGCCGATCACCTTGTCGCGCACGAAACGGCCGTTGACGTAGCTGTACTGCTGGTCGGCGCGGGCGCGTGCCACCTGCGCCAGCCCGGCGCGGCCCCAGACGCGCAAGCCGCCGCCGCGCCAGTCAAAGGGCAGGCTGTGCGCCAAAAAATCCTCGCCCAGCACGGCCGCCATGCGCGGCGCCAGTGCCTCGGTGTTGCCCGGCAGGGGGGCGCTGGGCTGGGTGGTGCTGGGCTGGGTGGTGCTGGGCTGGGTGGTGCTGGGCTCGATGGTGCCGGGTTGGTAGCCGCTAGGCTCGAGGGCGCCGGGTTGGGTGGCACCGGGTTGCTGGGCATGGTGGGCGCGCCACTGCTCGATCAGCTTGCCCTCGTGCCAGATGGCAAAGCCGACGTCGGGCCGGGCCAGCGCGTGGCGGCGCACCGCCTCGACGCAGTGCGCGAGTTCGGTGGCGTCGCTCTTGAGGAACTTGCGCCGCGCCGGGGTGGCGTAAAACAGCTCGCGCACCTCGACCGTGGTGCCCACGCTGCGCGCCGCCGGCTGCAATTCGCCCGTGCGCCCGTGCAGCAGCCAGCCGTGGGCCTCGGGGGCCTCGGCGCTGCGCGAGCACAGGCTGAGTTCGGCGATCGAGTCGATGGCGGCCAGCGCCTCGCCCCTGAAACCCATGGTGGCCACGGTTTCGAGCTCAGCCAGATCGCGCACCTTGCTGGTGGCGTGGCGCTTGAGCGCCAGCGCGAGCTCGTCGCGCGCGATGCCGCTGCCGTCGTCCTCGACCACGATCAGGCGCACGCCACCGGCTTGCAGCCGCAGCGTGAGCTGGCGCGCCCCGGCGTCGAGCGCGTTGTCGATCAGCTCGCGCAGCACCGAAGCCGGGCGCTCGATCACCTCACCGGCGGCGATCTGGCTGATAAGCGCGTCGGGCAACTCGCGGATCGGCCGCCGCGGCTGGGTGCGGGCGCTGGCAGCGGGCGCTGCGGCGGCGGGGCTGTCGAAGGGGGCGGTGCTCACGCCGGGGATTGTAGGGGCGGGCTTAATTGAAGTGGCGCGGTGCATCCATGCGGTCGTGCAGCACCCGAACGACGGCGATGCCGTAATCGGTCACACGCAAGTAGATCACGTGCCGCTCAACGAGCCAGCGGCGATGGTCTGGCCGGATGTGCGCGCAACTTGGCGCTTTTTTGGGTGATTCAGCCAGTTCGGCAAAAGCTGCCGTCATGCGCTCAATGTAGCGATGCGCCTGCTCGATTCCCCATTGTCGCGCCGTATAAGTCCAGATCGATTCCAGGTCACGCTCTGCCGCTGGGGTCAGGCGGTACTCAGCCATGGGCGGCCAGCATTCTGTGTTTGAACGCGGCCAGGTTGAAGGGGCGTGGTTCGCCGCTGGCCTCGCCCTCGTCTAGGGCGGCACGCAGCGCTTCGATCTCGGCGCTGCGCTCCTGCTCGCGCCGGATCAGGTCGCGGATGCAATCGCTGTCGTTGGAGTAGTGCCCAGCGTCGATCTGGGCTTTGACCCAGTTGTCTTGCTGATCGGTCAGGGTGATGGTTTTGCGCACAGTGCTCATGGTGGTGCCTCTAAGGGTCGAGTGTAAGCTGCGCCAGAGGGCTGATCAAGTGCAAGTTTTTAGCAATTGCACGCTGCTGTGCACAACTTTGCACTCCTGCGCCGTGTGCACTTAGCTGTTGCTCGCGCACGATGCGCCCTTCCAGCGCCAGCACCGCCGTTGCCTAGGCGCCGGCGCGCTGCTCGTTGCGACAGTTGCCGGTCTGGCTGGCCGCGCCGAAACCAAGAGCCGGGCCGGGTTGGGCGGTGGCTTGGCTTACAGCCAGCGCCTGACTGTACTCTTATAGGCCGCGTAGCGCGCGCCAAACAGCGCCGCCAGGGCGCGCTCCTCGGGTGCGATCTGAAAGCGGTTCAGATACAGCACGAACAGCGGTGCCAAAGCCAAGGCCAGCGGGTTCGACAGGTAGGCCGCCCACGCCAGCAGGCACAGCAGTTGGCACAGGTACATCGGGTTGCGCGAGAAGCGAAACACGCCCCCGGTGACCAGTGCCGTGGTGCGCATGGGGTGGCTGGGGTGGATGGTGGTGCGGGCGCGCCAGCAGGCAACCACGGCCACCAGGCCGATGGCCAGACCCAAGCCGAGCAGGGCCGCGGCCAGAGCGATGCGCCAAGCCCAAGGCAGCGGCGCCACCCACATGGGCGCGAGCCACATCAGCAGCGCCAGCAGCAGCACCAGCGCCGGGGGCGGGAGCTTGAGTTCGAGCCAGTGCATGGCGTCAAAGGGCTGCTGCGCAGCACGCCCTAGGCGTTGTTGGGCTGGATGGGCGGCGGGCTTGGCCTCTCAGCCTCTCAAGCCGCCGCAGCCACCACCACGGCGGTGCCGCTGGCCGAGACCATGAGCATGCCGTTGCCTTGGCCCATGACCTCGTAGTCCAGATCGACGCCCACCACGGCGTTGGCCCCCAGCTCGCGGGCGCGCTGTTGCAGCTCGGCCAAGGCGATGTCGCGGGCTTTTTGCAGCTCGCGCTCGTAGGTGGCGGAGCGGCCACCCACCAAATCGCGGATGCCGGCAAACAGGTCTTTGAACACATTGGCGCCCAAGATCGCTTCGCCCGTGACCACGCCGCAGTAGCGGGTGATGCGCTGGCCTTCGATGTTGGGGGTGGTGGTGACGATCATGGTGTGGAACTCCTGATGGATGGGCAGGGGCAAAGGCGCGCGGGTGTTTGATGCAAGCATGGGGCGGCAGCAGGGCCCGAGCTTATCGCACCAATTGGTTGAGCTCGATGATCGGCAGCATCACCGCCAGCACGATCAGCAGCACCACCAGCCCCATGGCGATGATCAGCAGCGGCTCGAGTATGGTGGCCAGGCGCAGGGCGCGGCGCTGCACGTCGGCGCCGATCTGCTCGGCGGCGCGTTCGAGCATGGCGGGCAACTGCCCGGTCTGCTCGCCCAGGCGCGCAAACAGCACCAGCAGCGGCGGCATGCGCGGGTGCGCGGCCAGCGCGTGCGCCAGCGGCGCGCCCTCGCGCACCAGCACCAGCGCGGCCAAAGCGTCGGCGCGCAGGGCCTGGTTGTGCAAGGTGTCGGCGGCAGTGTGCAGGGCGCGCAGCACCGGCACGCCGGCGGCGGTGAGCATGGCCAGGGTGGCGGCAAAGCGCGCCGCGTTGTAGCCGCGCGCCAGCGGCCCCAGCAGCGGCAGGCGCAGCCAGGCGGTGTCGAGCCGCAGCCGCACCGCTGGCCGCTGGCGCGCCCAGGCCAGCGCCCCGGCGCCCACAGCCAGAATCAAGGCCGCCAGCCAGCCCCAGGCGCGCAGCGCATCGCTGGCGGCCAGCATCAGCACCGTGAGCAGCGGCAGGCTGCGCTGGCCATCGACAAAGGCTTGGGCCACTTGCGGCACCACATAAGTCATCAAAAACAGCACCACCACGAGCGCAAACAGCGTCACGATGGCCGGGTAGAGCGCAGCCGCCAGCAGGCGCTGACGCAGCAACTGGCGCTGTTGCAGATCGTCGGCCAGGCGTTGCAGCACGGCGGCCAGTTGCCCGCCCTGTTCGCCGGCGGCCACCACCGAGCGCAAGCTGGCGTCAAACTGCTGCGGCTGCTGCCCCAGTGCATGGGCAAAACTGGCCCCGGCCTTGACTTCGGCGCGCAAGCTGGCCAGCAACTGCTGCTGCGCCAGCGTGGGCGCGCCATCGGCCAGCGCCGCCAGGGCGCGCTCGAGCGGTAAGCCCGCAGCCAGCAGCGCCGCCAACTGCTGCACGAACAAGCCCAAGGCATCGGTGCCAAGGGCCGGCGCGCGCCACAGGGTGGGGTTCCAGCCTGCAGATGCCGCCGCCGCAATGGGCGCGAGCGCCAGCGGCACCCAACCGCGGCCGCGCAACTGGGCGCGTGCGGCGCGCGCCGTGTCCGCCTCGATCTGGCCGCGCTGGCTGCGGCCGTCGGCGTCTAGCGCTTCAAAGGTGTAGGCGGGCATGGTGGTGGGCATTGTAGTCAGGGTGCAGCAAGGCCCGCAGAAAGGCTTGTGCTACACTTTTCGAACGTAAAACAAACGCTGCGCACAAGCCTGCAGCAAAAAGGGGGGGGGATAAGTCCGCCCACGTTTTTCGTAGTGGACGGCCCGCACTATCCCTCGGGCTTGAAGTGGAGCAAAAAGATGAAACTTAGATCCTATTTACTGGCCGCTGCGGCCGCTTTAGCCTTGGTTGGCTGTGGCGGCGGGAGCGGTGGCGGAACCGCCACCGTGCCGTTGAGCGGAACCGCCGCCGTCGGTACGCCACTGGCTGGTGCCACAGTAGAGCTGCGCGATGCGGTGGGCACCAATGTGGACTTGAGCACGACAGCCGATGCCAGTGGCCGGTTCACCTTTCCGAACGTCAGCGGCCTGACGCCTCCCTTCATGTTGCGTGCGACTGGCACCGTTGCCGGTCGTCAGCATATTCTGTACAGCTTCTCGCAAACCCTGCCTACCTCGAGCGTGCTCAATGCCACGCCCCTGACCAATGCGGTAGTTCAGGCTGCTTTGCCGTCAGGGCAAACTCTGGAAGGAGCTTTTGAGGCTCAAAGCTTGAACGACACTGCCGTTCGGTCAGCCGAGTTAGATCGTGCCATGACCCGACTCCTTGCGGCATTGCGCGATGTTTATACAGCGTTGGGAGTTAATCAAGGCGCCAACCCCTTTACCACAGACTTCGCCGCTGATCACACCGGGCTCGACAGACTGCTCGATCTGATCGAGTTTCACGCCGAAGCTGGCGAATTGCGCGTGGCTGAGAAAGGCAACCCGCAGCGTGCGATTACCGTGTCGGTTGCTGCCGATGCTCTACCGCCAACCCCACTGGCCGCGCCCGTTGCAGCTGATGTGGATTTGACGCTGCTGCCGCGTTTTGTTGAGCGCGTGAATGCTTGGCTGGGCGATGCGAATCGCACCCGTGCTGGCTTCGACGCGCTGGTACACGAAGATTTCCTTGATTATGGCAAAAACCGGGATCAGGAATTTGAATTTTTTAACACTGAGTTTGCTGAGAAGCGTGCGCGCATTGGCAGCTACACCGTTGATGGCTGCCAAGCCCGCCCAGCGCCCAATGAAAGCCAAATCGTATGTGATTTGAGCTTCGGCATCAGCATCAATATACCAGCTACCCAAAACAGTCCTGCCATTACCGATGTACTAGAAGGCCACGTGATTTTCGTCGCTGGCCCCGAGCCCGTGTGGCAGTTCTTTGGCAACCAGGCTCTTTTCGATTTCAGCTTCGAACCCGTGGCGCAACGCACTGGCACGGCATCGCCTGAACTGGGGATAAGTATTTGGATGGATCCGGCCGCTGGTGCCGGAACTTTTAGCCGGGCCGATGTGGCACTTAGCCTAAATGGCCGCGCAGGCGACTTCACTGTTGCTAACTGGGCACTCAATAATACTTGGGGCGATTCTCTGGTTCATGGCGCAAGTGGCACGTTCGTTGCCGTACCCAATAATTTTGACGTTGCTGCCTTCAACGCTGCAGTGCGTGCGGGCAATGCTTGGGTTCGGATAAGCGCAACACCTGCTGCTGGTGGTCAATCAGTGGTGGACTTATACCGTGTGGACCAAGAGCTTTATACTGCGGAAACAGCAGCTGAGGCTTTTAGATCTGCCAACTTGCAAGCAACTTGGCCGGCAAACCATTCCAGTGTTAGCTTAAGCGGCAACCGTATCAACCATGTCTGCACAAGCTTCAGCACGGTACTACAGGGTTGTTCTAGTCAAGATTTTTGGCTCAATCCCCCGAGCAACCACGTCGTTACCCCGGCCACGGCGCGCACGGCTTGCCTTCGCGATTATACGGCTCAGCAATGCAATTCATGGTATCCTGATACCGCTACAGTCACGCGTGTGCTGATGGTGGCAAGCGAAAACCGCACAGGACGTGATTTGTGGCAGTGGTTCGTACCTCCAGTGACGGGTGCAGCTGAAGGGCATTTCAGTGGCACCACTGCTGGCCCCAACCCAGCGTTTGAACTTCTGATTCTTGAAAATGGCGAATTTTGGACTTTGTACGGAACACGAACGCCTACCATGTTCGCGGTTGGAGGTTTTGTCCAAGGCACAGGATCATTTGCCAACAACCAATTTACATCGGCTGATGCCCGTGATTTTGGCTTTTTCCCGGCAGCCGCCGCCACGGTGGCGTCTGAGGTTAATGCCACCAACCGGACAATTTCTGGATCCATTGCATTCCCATCCACTGCCCCCATTGCATTTCAAGGCGGCCCCGCAACTTGGTCAACATACAACTACAACACGCCAGCCAGCTTGGCTACTGTGATTGGGGCTTGGACTGCGGAAACCATGCAAGGTGAACGGGTGGATTTCACCATTGGAGCCAATGGTACGTTCACGGCCCGGACTGCGCTCGGCTGTTCCTTCACTGGCACCGCAGATCCAAGGTCATCGGGTAAAAACGTTTTTAACTTCGCTTTAACGTTTGGCGGCTCGCCTTGCATTCTGGCCGGGCAAAGTGGCACAGGCATTGCAATCGCCTACCCTTTGCCTAATGGACGAACGCAGCTGGTTGCTGCGGTTACGAACAGTGCAAGAACAGGTGGTTTTGCCATATTCGGAGTGCGTTGATTTCCAGTTCGTTTTCTGAAGAAGAAATCCGTTTTTCGCTGGCACGTCAGGCTCCCTTCGGGGAGCCTTTTTTACGCCCAGCGCCCCAATGTCACCCTTGTGTAACCAAACGTACATGTTCAGGCAGCACAATGCATGCACCCACTTTACAGGAGCTGCATCTCATGGCGACCCATCCTTCACGCCGCACCTTTGTGCTGCGCACCGCCACGCTGTCGGCGGTGTTGTCGTCTGGGGCGTTGCTCTCGGGCTGTTTGGGCAGCGGCGATGCGCCAGCGCCCGAGTTTTTGTTTGGCGTTGCCAGTGGCGACCCGCTGGCGGATCGGGTCATCCTCTGGACCCATGCGCGCTTTGCTGGCAGCGACGAGCCGGTGTCGCTGGGTTTCGAGGTCGCCACCGACGCCACCTTTGCTACCGTGGTGGCCAGTGGCACGGTGGTGGCCAGCGCCGCCAGCGGGCACACAGCCAAGGTGGACGCCACCGGCTTGCAGGCCGACACCCGCTATTTTTACCGCTTCACCCACGGCCTGACGCGCTCGCCTGTGGGCCAGACCCGCACCCTGCCGCTCAACCCGAGCCAGGTGCAGATGGCGGTGGTGAGCTGCTCCAATTTCCCGGCCGGCTTCTTTCACGTCTATGCCGAGATCGCGCGCAGCCCGGCGCAATACCTCATCCACCTAGGCGACTACATTTACGAGTACGGCGTCGATGGCTACGCCTCGGCCAACGCCGGCGCCCTAGGGCGCTTGTCGGTTCCGGCCAACGAACTGCTCAGCCTAGACGACTACCGCCGCCGCCACGCCCAGTACAAGAGCGACCCCGACAGCAAAACCGTGCACGCCGCCATGCCCCTGATTGCGGTCTGGGACGATCACGAGGTGGCCAACAACGCCTACCTTTTGGGCGCCCAAGAGCACAACCCAGCCACCGAGGGCACCTGGGAAGCGCGTCGCGCCGCCGCTGTGCAGGCCTACCACGAGTGGATGCCGATCCGCACCGGCAGCGACCGCCTGCGCATCTTCCGTAGCTTCCAGTTTGGCAACCTGCTCAGCCTGCACATGCTCGATACGCGCTTGGTGGGGCGCGAGCGCCAGGTGGACATCGGCGATTTGGCCGGCCTGAACGGCCCTGCGGCGCGCACTGCGGCCATCACCCAATACGCCAACCCCAACCGCCAGTTGCTGGGCACCGCACAATTGCAGTGGTTGCAAGGGCAGCTCGCCGCCAGCAGCGCCACCTGGCAGGTGCTGGGTTCGCAGGTGCTGATGGCACGCATGGAAATCCCGGCAACTATTCTGAGCGCGCTCAACCCCGCCAACGTGACCCCGGCTGCTCAAGCCGCCGGCCAACAGGCGATCAACGACTACTTGACCGCTCGGGCCACGCCAGCGGCCCAGCGCACGCCGGCCCAAGTGGCCTTGCTCGACCCGGCAACCAACCCGCGCCTAGGTTACAACCTCGATGCTTGGGATGGTTACATCGCGGCGCGCGAAACCGTGCTCGGCACGGCGGCGCAGCTGGGGCGGCGCTTGGTGTCGCTGGCGGGCGACACCCACAACGCCTGGCACTCGAACCTGACCCTGATGGGGCTGGCGAACCCGGCGCAACGCGGGCTCAAGGTGGGCGAAGAGTTTGCCACGCCCTCGGTCAGCTCGCCCGGGCTCGAGGAGTATCTGCGCACCATCCCGCCGGCGCAAGTGAAAGGGATTTTTGAAAACGTGGTGGAGGATTTGCGCTGGATGGACGCCTCCAACCGTGGCTATCTGCTCATGACCTTCACCCCGGCTCAAACGCGCGCCGAGTGGTTTTTTGTTAGTTCGGTCAGCAGCCGCAGTTACACCGCTCGTTTGGCGCACAGCGCGACTTTGGCGGCTTGATCTGGCGCGGTATGGTGTGTCAAGTCAGCGCCCCTCACATGACACCAATGTGTTGATGGATCCTGTCTATCAGGGTCTCGAAGTCCGGCTGCCCTTGGTAGTACAGCGCGGCGGTCTTGCGGTATTCCTGTGCAAAGCGCTGGCGCTGCGCAGCGTCGGCCAAGGAAAAAGCAGGATTGCGGGCAATGGCCTGTTCGTCGCCGGTGCGGAACCGCTGCGCCTTGCGCGCCTGGTAAGCCGGCGTCCTCATGAAGGCCTGAACCTCCTCCAGCCCCAGCAGGCAGTAAACGTCGTGGTAGTGCCGCAGGAAGTTGGCGGGGAACGCTTGGGTTTCGTCCAGTCGGCGGTACTTGGTGGAGATCGTCTGCAGCTTCTCGACGAAGGTGTGCGTGGGGGCATAACACGGTACGGCCACTGCACGGTTGTTCTTCACGGCCACCCCACGCTCCACGGCCATATCCAGCGCCCACGACGAGATCGTGACCGGCCGATTCGGGGCGGTGTCATCGAACCCGAGCTCCAGCAGGATGCCATCCTTGATACCAGCGAGCGCGGGAACACGCGGTGCGTAGATCAGGCGAATGCCGGCACTGCGCATCTTGTCGTCGTCGAACTGCGTATCGCGCTCTACGCTGTCGATACCTGGAATCTGGATCCGTGTTGCCAGCGCGTCGTAGTACGCACGCCGTGATTCCACATGTGCAGGCTTGTCCTGGTTGCGGCCCGTCTTCACGTCCATGCCATCGGGCGGCTCGATGCGGATGTCGATGTCTTCGGAGAAGCGGTGGATGACACCAAAGCCCTTGGACAAGGATGTGCCACCCTTCAGCTCGAACTGGAAACCTTGAGCCTGCAGTCCCCATAGGCAATGCATGATCCAGTAGTCTTTCTCGACCAGAACGGGATCAAGGCCGCGCTCATCTGCGACCACGGCCAGCAGCTGGTCAAAATCCCGACGTTCGTGCAGGAAGTCAGCCACCCGCCCACTCCCGCAGGCGCTTGCGCGCGGCCACGCTGCCAAAGCTGTCAACGGCACGTTGCAGACGAGTGGGATTGAATGAAAGCAGTTTGCTGCGCGCTTGGCGCAAGACTGCATCGCGGTCCTCCGCCAGTTCGTCTAGGTTGTTCAACAGGTCCACGTACAGGAACTCCGGCGTCAGCTTCTTGGGGAAGCGCGGCTTCATCCGGAAGTCGAACTGTCGGTTGCCGAGCTTGAAGACGCCGTGGCGCTTGTGGTTGTAGACCAGCGTGCGGTTGTAAAGCTGGGTCGTACCCAGACCCACGGCGTTGTAAGCCGAGGGTGAGAACACCAGGAAATCCTTGTCGCGCAGGAAGCCGCCCACCACCTGCTCATCAGCCGGAGGCAGTGGACCGAAGTTGGACTGCTTCGGTGCGTGATACAGGCCATGGGCCAGCTTCTTCAGCTTTCCAGTAGCCACCAGTTCACGCAGATGCCGATCCACCGCTGTGGACAGGCGTGCGAGGTCCTCCCGCCGGTAAACGCACCCAGCTTGAAGCTCGCTTGCGAGGTGCGCAGCAGCGCCTCGCAAAGAGGCAGCAGGAGCTTGGGCGGCGGTAAGCATGGCTAATTTTTCATTAAAATTCCATGCATTCTAGCGCTTTTCTGTAGTTTGCCTCCTAGCGCTCCTGAACCACCCCTCCGGCGCAAGGCCTTGCCGGCGGCGCGGATCGGCCTCAATCCCGCGTCACGCGCAGCAATTCTTCGGGGCTGGTTTGGCCGCTGGCGAGCAGGCGCTGGCCGTCGTCGCGCAGCAGGCGCATACCTTGGGCTTGGGCTGCTAGGCGCAGCTCGGCTTCGGCGGCGCGTTCGTGGATCAGGCTGCGCAGGGCGTCGTCGGTCTGCAGCAGCTCAAAAATGCCGCTGCGGCCGCTGTAGCCGCTGTGCCCACATTCGGCGCAGCCCACGGGGTGCCAGTGGCCGTCGCTGCCTAGGCGGCGGCAGTGCGGGCACAGCAGGCGCAGCAGGCGCTGGGCCAGCACGCCCAGCAGCGAGCTGCTGAGCAAAAACGGCTCCACGCCCATGTCGGCTAGGCGCGTGACGGCGCTGGCGGCGTCGTTGGTGTGCAGAGTGGCCAGCACCAGGTGCCCGGTGAGCGAGGCTTGGATGGCGATCTGCGCGGTTTCAAAGTCGCGGATTTCGCCGATCATGATCACATCGGGGTCTTGGCGCAGGATGGCGCGCAGGGCTTTGGCAAAGCTGAGCTCGATTTTGGCGTTGACCTGGGTCTGGCCGATGCCGGGCAGTTCGTACTCAATCGGGTCCTCGACCGTCATGATGTTTAGGCGCTGCGCGTCCAGGGTCTGCAAGGCGGCGTAGAGGGTGGTGGTTTTGCCCGAGCCGGTGGGGCCGGTGACGAGCACGATGCCGTGCGGCTGCGCCATGAGCTGCGCAAAACGCTCCAGCGTCTGGCCCTGCATACCGAGCACCGGCAGCGTGAGCTGGCGCTGGCTTTTGTCGAGCAGGCGCAACACCGCGCGCTCGCCGTGGGCGCTGGGCAGGGTCGAGACGCGCACGTCGATGGCCCGCGTGCCCAGGCGCAGGCTGATACGGCCGTCTTGGGGCAGGCGTTTTTCGGCGATGTCGAGCTCGGCCATGATCTTTAGCCGGCTGATGAGCGCGGCGTGCAGGGCGCGGTTGGGCTGCACCACCTCGCGCAACATGCCATCGACGCGAAAGCGCACGCTCGAGTGGCGCTCGTAGGGCTCGATATGGATGTCGCTGGCGCCGTCGCGCGCGGCTTGGGTGAGCAAGGCGTTGAGCAGGCGGATGATGGGGGCGTCGTCGGCGGTTTCGAGTAGGTCTTCGATCGCCGGCAGCTCTTGCATCAGGCGTCCGAGGTCGGCGTCGCTCTCGACTTCGCTGACCACGGCCGCCGCGCTGCCGGCCTCGCCTTGGGCGTAGGCGGCGCTGATGCGCTGCGCGATTGCGCCCGCATCCACCGCCTGCCAGGCGCAGGCGCCAAAGCGGCGCTGCACTTCGGCCACGGCTTGCAATTGGGCCAAGGCGGCTTCGGGCTCGGGGCAGTGGCCGATGTGCAGCGTGCGCTGGCCCGATTCGTCGAGCAGCAGCAGCCGGTGTTGGCGCGCAAAGGCGTAGGGCAGCAGGTGGCGGCTCATGGGCGGCGCAGGCGCTTAGCGCTCGGGGGTGGTGGCGGCAGCCGGGGCCACTGCTGCCGCGGGTGCCGCCGCCCCGCCCCCCGGCTCGAGCAGGCGCAAGGGCAAGCCGCTGCGGCTCAAGTCGAGCGCCGGCAGCGCCGGGGCCTGGTTGATGGGGTGCACGGCGCTGGGGCTGGGCTGCTGGCGCTCTTGGGCGGCGCGCATGAGCTCGTAGCGGTCCAGCGCCAGGGTGTCGCTGGCGCGCTGGTCGCGCACGATCACGGGGCGCAAAAACACCATCAGGTTGGTTTTGTTGCGGCTGCGGCGTTCGCTGCGAAACAGCGCCCCGAGCAGCGGCACATTGCCCAGCCCCGGCACCTGGTCTTGGGCGCCGCCGTATTCGTCTTGCAGCAAGCCGCCCAAGACCACGATGGCGCCGTCGTCCACCAGCACGTGCGACTCGATCGAGCGCGTGTTGGTGATGATGCCGGTGGGCGAGCCGATCGAGGCCGGCACCACCGAGCTGACCTCTTGAAACACGACCATGCGCACGGTGCCGTTTTCGCTGATTTGCGGCCGCACGCGCAGCGTTAGGCCGACGTCGCGGCGTTCGATGGTCTGAAACGGGTTCACCGCGCCGCCCTGGCCGCCGGCGTTGGTGAAGCTGCCAGTGACAAAGGGCACGTTTTGCCCGACGACGATGCGCGCCTCCTCGTTGTCGAGCGTGAGCAGGTTGGGCGTCGAGAGGATGTTGGCCTGCCCGCTTTGCTCCAGAAACCGTGCCAAGGCGGTGAGCACGTGCGTGCCGCCTACGCGCTGCACCAGCCCAAGGTTGAGGCCGGCGGCAGGCATCAGGCCCGCGCCCATGTTTTGCGTCGCCAGACTGATGATGTTGCTGCCGGCGCCACCAAAATTGGTGCCCAGGATCCCAATCGTGGAATCGCCCCGGCCGCCGATGGCCTGTTGCCACTGGATGCCGAATTCGCTGGCGGCGTCGGCGCTAACTTCGGCGATCACGCTCTCGACAAACACCTGGGCGCGGCGGGTGTCGAGCTGCTCGATGATGGCACGCAGTTGCCTGAACACCGGTTCGGGCGCGCTGATGATGAGCGAGTTGGTGGCGGCATCGGCCTGAATCTGGCCCCCGGTGCTGCTGCGCACGGCGGCCGGGGTGGCGCCCGCACCGGCCGCAGCGCCCAAACCGCCTGCAGCGGCCGCCGCGAGGGTGCGCCGCGCCGCCGGGGCCGCTGGGGCTGTGCCAGCGCCGGCTGCTGCTCCCACACCGTCGCCGGCATCGGCCGCGAGGGCGGCGCGCAAGGTGGTGGCCAGTTCGACGGCGTTGGCGTTGCGCAAATGCACCACGTGGATATTGCCCAGGGCCCCGGCGTTGGCGGGACGGTCGAGTTGCGCCACCAGCGAGCGCACCAAGGCCACGCGGGCGGGGTTGGCGGCGCGCAGAATGAGGGCATTGCTGCGCGGCTCGGCCAGCAGCACGGTGCGAAAACCCTGGCCGCCGGGCTGGCCTGGCGCGGCTGCGGCTGCTGCCGGAGCGCCGTCGGCGTCGATCAGGCGCAGCACCACCGGCGCGAGCTCGCTGGCCAGCGCGTGTTGCAGCGGGATGACCTCGAGCCCAGTGGCGTTGGCCACGTCGAGCGCGGCGATGATCTGGGCGGCGCGGCGCAGGTTTTCGGCGTAGTCGGTGATGACCAGGCTGTTGTTGCCGGGGTTGACGTTGATCGGGTTGTTGGCGCTGATGAGCGGGCGCAGCAGCGGCAGCAGGTGGTTGGCGTTTTCGTGCGTGAGGGTGAAAATCTGGGTCACGATCTGCTGCCCGCGCGGCTGCTGGTCGTCGGCCAGCACCGCGCCACCGTGCAGGCGCGCATCGGCTTCGGGCACGACCTTGATCAGCCCGGCGCTGTCGATGACGGCAAAGCCGCGCAGCCGCAGCGCGGCGCCAAACAGCTGCAGCGCATTGGCCGGCGTGACGTCGCGCTCGGTCTGCAGTGTGAGGGTGCCGCTGACGCGCGGATCCACCACCACGTTGCGCCCGAGCATCGCCGCCATGGCGCGTGCCACGGCGGCGATGTCGGCATCGACGAAGTTGAGTGTGACTGGCGCACCGGCGCGCACGGCCGGCGGCGGGGTCTGGGCCAGCGCGGGCAGCGCGGCGCCGCCTAGGGCCAGAGCCAGCGCGCAGGCCACAGCCGAAGCCCAAACGCGGGGCCGGTGCAGGGGTAGGGGCAAGTTCAGCTGCGCGAGCAGGGGCAGAGGCAAAGGCAGCTCAAGCGCGGCGCGGGCGCTTTGGCGGAGGGGCAAAGGAGCAGGCATGGGGGTTATCCGAGTCGCAAATGGGAGCGCAGACCGTCGCGCTGGCCCACGATGTTGAGCAGGTTGGAGAGCGCGCCGAGGTACTGGGGTTCGGTCTGCGCGATGCCGCGAAACTGCACGCGCCCGCCACTCAAGCTGCCGGCACCGCTCAACTGCAGCGGACCAGATAGGGTGCTCAAGCTCAATTGCAGCGCGGCTGCGGGTTCTGAGGTGGCGCTGGCTTGAGCTAGGGCGGGTGCTTCGATGTGCAGCTGATAGCTGCCCAGCGGCCGCAGGGTCGAAAGTGCGGAAGCCAAGTCGAGGGCTTGCAGCCGCAGGCTGCCCTGCAGTTGCCAGCCAGCGGCGGCGCGGTGCAGGCGCAGGCCGTCGGTATGCAGCTGCAGTCGCCCGTGCAGACCGAGCGAGTTCCACGGCGCCCCTAGGCCGGCCAGCAGCGCCACGGGCAGCTCGCTGCGGTGCGCGGCCAATTGCAGTGTGGGCCCTAGGCCGCCAGCAGACTCGTCACCCGCGCCCCCGCCCGCACGCCCGATTTGCAGCACGCCGCTGAGGGGTTGTGCGCTGCAACACGGCAGCCCGATCTGCCAAGCCAGCGCCGGGCCAGCCTGCCAACTGGGGCGCAGCCGCCACCACAGGCCTTGCTCGAGCGCGCTGCGGTCGCGGCTGCCGGGCCCGGCGCTGAGCAGCACGTCGGCGCGCCCGCTCCAGACCGTGCCGCTGGCGTTGGGCAGCTGCAGGCGGCCCTCGGTGGCATGGCTCAGGCCAGCGGCAAGCCAGCGCGCTGGGGCATAGGCCAGCAGCCCCAGGCCCAGGCCCAGCAGCAGCGCCAGCGCCAGCGGCCACCAGCGGCCCAAATGAACGCCGCGGCCAGCCACAGCGGGCGGGGCCGCGCCGGGGCGCGCCAAGGCGGGGCGGCGGTGCAGCAGCTTCATGGCTGCGCAAGCCCTGGGCCGCTCAGGCGCACGCTGCCGCTCCAGAGCGCCGGCGCCTCGGGCGCTGGGCTGCTGCGGCGCAGATCGGCCTCGGTCGGCAGCAGGCGGGCGTTGAGGCGCAGCGCTTGCAGCCACTGAGCCAGCGCGTCGGCGCTGGCGTGCTCGAAGCGCACCGCCACTGCGTCGGCGCCAGGCTGGAGGGTGGCTTGCGCGCCCAGGTGCAAGCGCGTGGCCGCCTCCAGGCTTTGCAAGGTGGCGCTGCGGCTCATGGGCGCGGCTTGCGCCGCCGCTTGCAGTGCTTGCGCTTGCGCGGCCAAGGCTTGCATCTGCTGCCACTGCGCCAGCGCCTGCGCCTGCTGGGCCGGGGCTTGCTGCAGGCTCTGCCACGCCGGGCTGATGCCCCACTGCCAAAGCGCAAAGGCCGCCAGCAGCGCCAGCCCGACGCGGGCGCTGCGGCGATCGCGCGGCGACAAAGCGCTCCAGCGCTGTTGCAACTGCGCTTTCATGGCCGGCGCCCCCCGGGGCTGAGCAGGCTGCGTTCGGGGCTTTGGGCCTGCCACTGCCAGCGTGCTGCCGCCAAGCTCTGCTCCAGGGCGGCTTGGGCGGCGGGGCTCAAGGGAGCGTGCCCAAGCTCGACGGAATCGGCTGCAAAGCGCAGTTGGCGCAGTTCAAACGGTGCTTGCTGCTGGCTGCGCCCGAGTTGCTCGAGCAAGGGTTCGAGGTCGGCGGGCCCGAGTTCGCCGTGGGCCTGCCGCAAGCGCTCGACTTCGCGCTGCATTTGCAGCGGGGCGTCGAGCACCAGTTGCACGCGGGGGAAGTGCGTGCGCAAGGTCTGCTCACTGAGCTGGCGCAATTGGGCAATATTGTGCTGCGCTTGCCAGGCGCTCTGGTTCAGACCCAGCAATTGCACTGCCGCTAGGCCCACCAGGCCCCAGCGCAGCGGCCGCCAAGCCGGGCTGGACCAGCCTTGGCGCAGCAGATCCAGCCCGACGCGCCAGCGCGCCGCGCTGCCTTGCAGGCTCAAATCGAACTGCGCCAAATCCCAGCCGCTGGCGTGCGCCTGCAGCCACGGGTGCTGCTCGCGGTTGGCGCTCCAGGAGCGCTCGGGCAGCCAGCGTTCGGCCAGCGCCACCGCCGCCGGGCTGGCTAGGGCTGGCGTGTGGGCGGGCAGTCCGAGTGCCGCCAGCCAGCGACCCAGTTGCTCGCGCTCGGCGGCGCCGGGCTCGTGCTGTGGCTCGATCGGCCAGTGCAGGCAGCCGTGTTCCGACTGTGCCAACAAGGCGGCGTGGTCTGCGCTGCCATGCAGCCAAAGGGGGGGCGCAGCCGCAGCCGCAGCCGCAGCCGGGGCCAGGGCCGGGACGATGCGCCCAATCCGGTGCCCGCAGGCCTCGAGCTGCGCCAGCGCCTGCTGCAGAGGCTCGCGCAGGCAGCAGGCCACCCAGACCTCGGCGCTGCGGTTGCTGGCGTAGCCGGGGGCCAGGGCGTAGTGCATCTGGGCGCCGTCGTCGAGCAAACGGTCTTCCAGCAAGCCGTCGAGCGCGGCGCGCAATTTGCTTCCTTTGAGCTTGGGCAGGCGCACGCGCTGCCAGCTTAAGGCGGCAGCGGGCCAAACCAGCACCGTGGCCGGTTGGCGCTCGATCGCGTCGGCGCGCGCGCTGCCTTGGGCGCTGATGTGGCCTTGCGCATCCAAGCGCAGCCAGTCCCACGGCGCGCTGGGCGCAGCACTGGGGTTGGGGGGGCTAGGGGAGAGCAGCAGCACAGTGGAGGGTGGGTGAGGGTGGGGGCGGCCGCAAATATATCATCCGGCTTTGCTCATTGGCTGGCAACGCTGCCAGGCTCGGTGAGCACCACGCTGCCGCTCTGGCGCCAAACAGTGCGCACGTTGATGCCTTCGCGCACCACCAGGGCGGTCTCAGACAAGGCCAAGTCATCGAGCCGCAGTTGACCATGCAACAAAAAATAACGGCTGCTGATGGCAAAGCGCTCGGCCCCGATGTGCTGCCCCGCCGGCCCAAGCTGCTGCGCCGCTTGCTCGATGCGCTCGAAATGGCTGCGCTGGCGCAGTTGCACCAAACGCTGCGCTTGCGCCAAATCCAGCCCCGGCACGCTGGCGTGGATGACGAGCGCGCTGGCGGTGTTGAGGTTGAGCGGCGTGGGTTCGGGCAACCAGGTGGCGTGTGCGGCCAGTTGCTGCAGGGTGGGGCCCGACAGGCCCAACCACTCGAGCTGCTCCCAGCGCTGCGGCAGCAAGGCGGCGGCACTGCGCGCAGGGGCTGCTGTGGCTGTGGCCGCGAGGGTGCGCTCGGCGCCTTCGGCGGGCAGGCTGCGCAGCGTGCGCAACAACTGCTCGGCAAAGCGCTCGAGTTCGGCCTCGGGCAGCCCCAGAGCGGAAAACAGGCGCGCAGCGGCGGCTTGGTCGGGCAGTGAGGCCCGGGCCTGCTCGGAGCGGCCACGCACCAGGTTGCGCAGATTCAGCCGCGCTTGCATGTCGGTGATGTGGCCCGACAAAAAAGCCTCGGTCAGCAAGCGGTCGGCCTGCTGGGCCTCGGCGGCGGCCAAAAAGGTGTTTAGGCGCGCTTCTTGCAGCGGCACCGCCCAGGAGGGCTCAGCCAGATGGTCAGTCTGGCCGGCACGGGCGTCTTCGCGCAGGATCAGGCGCGTCCAGTCCAGCGCCCCGCTGAGCAGCCAGGCGGCTTGCGCGTGCTGCTGCTGCGCGCGCTCCACAGCCCATGCCTGCCACTGCTGCCAGTAGGCGCTGGCGCTCAGGGTGGCGACCAAGGCCACGGTCAGCATGGCCAGCAGCACCGCCGCGCCGCGTTGGCGCGCGCGCGCGCTGGGCTGGCGGGGCCCAGTGGGCTTGGCTGGCGCAGCGATGCTCGAGCGGCGCATCATGGGGTTTTGCCTCCGCCCACGCTGGGGTGCACCCAGTCAAGGTTTAGGCTGCCGCCCACGATCTGGCCCTCGGGAAGAACGACGCGCAGCCGGATGCCGTCGGGGCGTTGCGCCGGCGCCGTGCCGGCTTCGAGTGCCGGGCCCCAGCGGCCAGCGCGGTGGTAGAACAGCTGCCAGTCTTGCACTTTGGCCAGCGTTAGCGCCTGCTGTTGCAGTGCCGGAGTGGGGGAGAGGCCCCACTGTTGGGCGCTCATCCATGCGCTGTGCAAATCCTGCTGCTGCGTCACCGGGGCCGAAACCCAGCGCGACCACTGGCGCGGCGTGCCCGCTGTGGCCGTGGCCGGCTGCAACGCCCAGGCCACCACCACCAGGGCTGGAGGCTGGCCGGGTGGTGGATTGGCTTGGAGGCGCACGATGCGCAGCACCTGGCCGTCAAAGGCCACCGGCGGCAACACGCCGCTGGGGTGCATCTGGTCGAGGTCGGTCTGCCATTGCGACAAAATACTCTGCCATTGCAACCAGGCGTGGGCGTGGCTGCGGCTGTGGTCTTCGGTGCGCACCATGGCGTCGAGCGCGCGCCAGCTCATCAAGGCCAGCACCGCCATGAGCGCCAGCGCCACCAGCAGCTCGACCAGGGTCAGGCCGCCGGCCGAGCGCATGCGCCGGCGCTGCACCGGGGCGCAAGGCTGGGGCAAAAATGGGCGCGAAAGGGGGGGCAACATGGTCAGTGGCGCCCGATCACGGTCGAGAGCGTGAGCAGGATAGGCGGCGCGGTGGCGGGTGCGGCCGCGGGCGCGGGCGCGGGCTCGCTCAGGCTGACGCTGACATCGACACGGCGAAAACTCGGGTTCGGCGTGGGGCTGACTTGCAGCTCGAGCGCAAAGCTGTGCGGGCCTTGGGGGCAGCTTTGTTGGCTGTGGCCCAACGGCACAAACTCGGGCTGCAAGCGCAGTTGCACCAGCGCGTTGTGGGCGCACAGCTGCGCCAGCCATTGGTTCGACTGGCGCTGCGCCAGGTTGCTCAGGGCGGCGCTGGCCTGTATGCCCGCGGCCAGTGTGATGGCGACGATGGCCAGCGCCACCAGCACCTCCACCAGCGTCAGGCCCGCGCTGCGGCTGGCTTTCATGGCTGGCGCGTACCCGCTGGCGCGGGCACGGTGGGGTCTAGAACCGCAAACGGCGCCAAGCCAGAGCTGCCGATGCGCAGGCTGTGCTCGCCTAGGCGCAGCTCCAGCGTTTGCGCCGGCAAAATGGCTTCTGGGCCCAGTTGCAGGGTTTGGGCTTGGGGCGGGGCCACGATCCGAGCCTGCACGCCGGGTTGCAGCCAAGTCTGGGGGCGCAGCAAGGTGTAGCGTTGGTTGGGGCGCAGGCCCGCGCCCACGAACTCGAAGCCATCTGCGCGGCTGCGCCAGTGGATGGCGCTGGCGCTGGCGCGCGCTTGGGCGCGCCCGGCCTCCAACCATGCCACGAGGCGCTGCGCTTCGCGTTCGAGTTGCTGCGCTTGGCTGTCGCGCAGCGCCAAGGTCACGCCGCCACTGGCCAGGGCCACGATCAGCAGCACCACCAGCAGCTCGACCAAGGTAAAGCCGGCCTGCCGCAGCGGCCGCTTCGCCGGCTGTGGGTGCGTGTTGCTAGTGCTGGGCTTACTGCCAGCTACCGATGTCGGCATTGATGCCCTCGCCCCCCGGTTGGCCGTCGGCCCCCAGCGAGAGCACATCGACTGGCCCGTGCAGGCCGGGGTTTAGATACTGGTAGGGGCGGCCCCAGGGGTCGGCAGGCAGGCGATCGAGGTAGGGGCGCCAGCGCGGTGGCACCGGGGCGGTGGTGGGGCGCTGCACCAGCGCTTGCAAGCCCTGTTCGCTGGTTGGGAAGGCTTGGTTGTCGAGCCTATACAGACGCAGCGCCTGCATCAGGTTGTTGACGTCGGTGCGGGCGGCGGTGACGCGCGCGTCGTCGGCACGGTCCAGTACATTGGGCACGATCAGGGCCGCGAGCACGCCGATGACGACCAAGATCACCATCAGTTCGATCAAGGTGAAGCCGCGCGCCAATGCGGCGCGTCGGGTGCCCGAGGCGGTCGGGCGATGCAAAATGAGCAAGCGCGATACTCCCAATTGACTGCAGGTGCGGTCTGAAACAGGCCTGCATCATAATCGCTTCATGTGTAGCTTCATGCGTTCTGCACCCCAGCCGGCTTGCCCCCGGCGCATCCATGGCCGTCTGCTGGGCTGGCCCGTGCTGGCGGCGGTGCTGGTCTGGGCTTTGCTGGGCTGGTCGCTGGCGTACTGGGCAGCGCTGTGGTGGGGCCGCGCCGAGCCGCCCACCGCGCTGCCGACTGCGGCTGCCAGCGCTCTGGCACCCGATGTCGAACGGGTGGCCTTGGGACTGGGTGGCGGCGCACCAGCGGTAGAAACCGTGGCCGTGGCGCCAGCACCGGCGCCCGACGGGCTGCGCCTGCTGGGCGTGGCCGCCGACCCGCGCGGTGGCGCTGGGGTGGCGCTGCTGGGTGCGAGCGCAGCGCCGGTGCAGATGCTGCGCGTCGGGCAGGCGCTGGCCGATGGCTGGGTGCTGCAGTCGGTGTCGGCCACCGAGGCGGTGTTGGTAGCCCCGCTTGGCCAAAGCGGGGAGCGGCGCCTGAGGCTGGCAGCGCCAGGAGCCGGGTCCGGTTTGGCGGCGACTGGTGTTCCGGCGGGGACACAGGGGCGGTGAGCAGCACCCTGGTCTGATCCGGGTTGCAGCCAGCGCCAGAACGCGCTCCTATAAACCGCGTAGCGCGCCCTAGGTGTCGCTAGGTGCCGGCGCAAACCCGCCTTGCCGGTAAAATTCCGATCTTTGACTGTCCGAATTCCACCCATGTCCGCTTGGCTGCTGCCGGATCACATTGCCGACGTTTTGCCCTCCGAGGCCCGGCACATCGAAGAGCTGCGGCGCGCCCTGCTCGATGCGGCGCGCGCGCACGGCTACGAGCTGGTGATGCCGCCGCTGCTCGAACACCTCGACTCGCTGCTCACCGGCACCGGCGAGGCGCTCGATTTGCAGACCTTCAAGCTGGTCGATCAGCTCTCGGGGCGCACGCTGGGCCTGCGCGCCGACACCACGGCGCAGGTGGCGCGCATCGACGCACACCTGCTCAACCGCAGCGGCCTGACGCGGCTGTGCTACTGCGGCCCGGTGCTGCACACGCGTTCCGAGCGGCCGCTGGCCAGTCGCGAGCCCTTGCAGTTTGGCGCTGAGCTCTACGGGCACGCCGGGCCCGAGGCCGACCTCGAGGTGATCGAGTTGGCGCTGGCCTGCTTGCGGGCCGCGGGCATGCGGCGCATGGTGCTCGACTGCGGCGACGTGCGCATCGTCGATGCCCTGCTCGATGGGCTGCAACTGCCCGCTGCGCTGGTGCAGCGCCTGCACGCCGCGCTGGCGGCCAAAGACGTGGCCACACTGCGCGAGGCCGGGGCCGCTCTGCCCGCTGCCACGCTGCGCGCCTTGTTGGCCCTGACCGAGCTGCATGGCGACGCCAGCGTGCTGGAGCAGGCCGAGCGCGTGCTGCCGCCGTCGGCGGCGCTGCAGCGTGCGCTGGCCGATTTGCGCCGCTTGGCGCAGTCGGTGCTGTTCGCAACCCAAGACGGCGCCCAGGACGGCGCTCAGGTTCACCCAGACATCGAAATCGGCTTCGACCTGGCCGACCTGCGCGGCTACGCCTACTACACCGGCTTGCGCTTCTCGATTTTTGCCGCCGCCCACCCCGGGCAGGTGCCGCAGGAACTGGTGCGCGGCGGCCGCTACGACGAGGTGGGGGCCGTGTTTGGCCGCTGCCGCCCGGCGGCGGGTTTCAGCCTCGACTTGAAAGAGCTGGTCGCGGTGCTGCCGCGCCCGGCGCCACAAAAAGCCATTTGCGCCCCTTGGGGCCACGATGCCGCGCTGCGCCGCGCCATCGCGGCCTTGCGTGCCCAAGGCGAGGTGGTGTTGTGCGCCTTGCCCGGCCACGGGCACGAAGTCGAAGAATTCGAGTGCGATCGCGCCCTCGTGCCCCAGGATGGGGCCTGGGTGCTGCAAGCGCTGCCTCCCTCCCCATGAACCCGTCCCCTTCCCCCTCCACCTGCCAGGCTTGGAACCAAACCCTATGAGCGCATCCCCCTTTCAGGCCCGCCCCGGCCGCAACGTGGTCGTCGTCGGCACCCAGTGGGGCGACGAAGGCAAGGGCAAACTGGTCGATTGGCTCACCGAAACCGCGCGCGGCGTGGTTCGCTTTCAGGGCGGGCACAACGCCGGCCACACGCTGGTCATCAACGGCGTAAAAACCGCGCTGCACCTGATTCCCAGCGGCATCATGCGCGCCGGCGTGGTCTGCTACGTGGGCAACGGCGTGGTGCTGTCGGCGGGCAAGCTGCTCGAAGAAATCGCCGGCCTCGAGCGCGCCGGGGTCGAGGTGCGCTCGCGCCTGCGCGTGAGCGAGATCTGCCCGCTGATTTTGCCCTTTCACGCCGCGCTCGACGTGGCGCGCGAGTTGGCCAAGGAGCGCGCCGGCACGGCCAAGATCGGCACCACCGGGCGCGGCATCGGCCCGGCCTACGAAGACAAGGTGGGGCGGCGCGCGCTGCGTGTGCAAGACCTGCGCCACCCCGAGCGCTTTGCCGCCAAACTGCGCGAGCTGTTGGCCTACTACAACCAGCAACTGGCGGTGCTGGGCAGCGCCGAGGTCGATTGGTCGGCCCACGCTTGGCTGCAAGGCCAGCCGCTGGCCGCCTTCATGCAGGGCGGGCAGATGCAGTTCGAACCGCTGCTGGCCCAGGCGCAACAACACGCGGCGCTGCTGGCGCCCATGGTGGCCGACGTGTCGCGCGAGCTCAACGAGGCGCACCGGCGCGGCGTGAACCTGCTGTTCGAGGGCGCCCAAGGCACCTTGCTCGACGTCGACCACGGCACCTATCCGTTCGTGACCTCGAGCAACTGCGTGGCCGGCAACGCGGCCGCGGGCGCCGGCGTGGGGCCGGGGATGCTGCATTACGTGCTCGGCATCACCAAAGCCTATTGCACGCGCGTGGGCGGCGGCCCGTTCCCGACCGAGCTCGACTGGGAGACCGAAGGCACCCCGGGCTGGCACATGGCCACCGTGGGCGCCGAAAAAGGCACCACCACCGGGCGCGCGCGCCGCTGCGGCTGGTTCGACGCCGCGCTGCTCAAGCGCTCGGCGCAGGTCAATGGCCTCAGCGGCCTGTGCATCACCAAGCTCGACGTGCTCGACGGCCTGAGCGAGCTGCAGCTGTGCGTCGGCTACCGGCTCGACGGCGAACTGATCGACCTGCTGCCCTTGGGTGCCGACGAAATCGCGCGCTGCGAGCCGATCTACGAGACCCTGCCCGGCTGGAGCCAGCCTTCGGCCGGCGTGACGCGCTACGCAGATCTGCCACCCAACGCGCAGCACTACCTGAACCGCATCGAGGCCGTGACCGGGGTGCCGATCCACGTCGTATCGACCAGCCCAGACCGCGACCACACCATCTTGCTGCACCATCCCTACCACGGCGCGGCGGCGTGAAAGCAGGGCAGATTCCGGGGGCGGTGGTGGGGCAGATGGGCACGCCCGAACCGGAGCCCGAGCCGACTGCGGCGCCGCACCAAAGCGCTGTGGGTTTGCAGGCGGCGACCGCGCTCATCCACCACCCCTACCAGCCGCCAGCGGGTTTCGATGCCCTGCCACCGGGTGTGTTCAAGGCCTCGACGGTGTTTTTTCCCAACGTGGCGGCGCTGCGCGCGCGCCAGTGGAAGGACAAATCGGGCTACACCTATGGCCTGCACGGCACCCCCACCACCTTCACGCTCGAGGAACGCCTCGCGAGCCTCGAGGGCGGCCAGCACTGCCTGCTCTGCCCCAGCGGGCTGGCGGCGCTGGCGCTGGTCAATTTGGCCTTCCTGCAGGCCGGCGACGAGGTGCTGCTGCCCGACAACGCCTACGGCCCCAGCAAGGAGCTGGCGCTGGCCGAACTGCGCGCCTATGGCATCAGCCACCGCGTCTATGACCCGCTGCAGCCGGCCGATCTGGCGGCGCAGATCGGCCCGGCCACGCGCCTGGTCTGGCTCGAGGCGCCGGGATCGGTGACGCTCGAATACCCCGACCTGCCGGCGCTGATGCGGGTGCTGCAAGCCGCCAACGACGTGCGCGCCGGGCAGGGCAGCGGGGGCAGCAGCGGGCAGGCCGCAGCAGGGCAGGGCAGCGATCGGGCCGCAGCAGCCACCCAAGCCAACCCTGCCGCCACCCGGCCGCGCCAGATCCTGAGCGCGCTCGACAACACGTGGGGCGCGGGCATCGCCTTTTGCGGTTTCGACTTTGGCGTCGATGTGGTGCTGCAGGCCCTGACCAAATACCCCAGCGGCGGCGCCGACGTGCTCATGGGCTCGGTGGTCACGCGCGCGGCCGCGCTGCACCGCCAACTGCTGCACACCCACATGCGCCTGGGGCTGGGGGTGGGCGCCAACGACGCCGAACTGGTGCTGCGCGGCTTGCCCACCCTGCATCTGCGCTATCGGGCCCAGGACGCCAGCACGCGCACGCTGGCGCACTGGTTGCAGGGCCAGCGCGGTGTGGCGCAGGTGCTGCACCCGGCGCTGCCCGCATCGCCCGGCCACACGCACTGGCAGCGCGACGCCCGTGGCGCTGCCTGCTTGCTCAGCCTGCTCTGGCAGCCGCACATTCGGCCCGAGCAGATCGACGCCTTTTGCGACCGGCTGCGCCTGTTTCGCATCGGCTACAGCTGGGGCGGCCCCGTCAGCCTGTGCGTGCCCTACGACCTGCCCGCCCTGCGCAGCCGCCCCTCGCCGCTGCGGCCCAGCAGCCCAGCCCAGCCGCAGCCGCCAGCACACGGCCCGCGCCTGGTGCGCCTGGCCATCGGGCTCGAAGGCGTGGCCGACCTGCAGGCCGACTTGGCGCAGGCGCTGGCGGCGCTGGATTAGAACCAGCGGTGCCGCTCAACCCCGCGCGGGCAGCAAGGGCCGCAAGTGCGGCCAGACCTGCTCCAGGATGATCGGCTGCGCGGCTTCATTGGGGTGGATGCCGTCGCTCTGGAACAGCGCCAGCGGATCGGCGCCATCGGCCACGCCGGCGAGCATGAAGGGCATGAGCGCCGCCTGTTCGGCCCGTGCCACATCGACATAAATCTGACGCAACTCCTGCCTGAAGCGGGCACCAAAATTGGGCGGCATGTCCATGCCCAGCAGCAGCACGCGCGCCCGCGCCGCGCGGCTGGCGCGGGCCATGGCGCGCAGGTTGTCGCGGGTTTGCGCCAGGGGCAGGCCGCGCAGGGCGTCGTTGGCGCCCAGGGCGATCACGACCAGCACCGGCTGCTGCGCGCCCAGCAGCGCCGGCAGGCGGGCACGCCCACCGGCGGTGGTCTCGCCGCTGATGCTGGCGTTGAACACCTGCACCCCGGCTGGCCCCTGGCGCTCGAGCCGCTGTTGCAGCAGCGCCACCCAGCCGCTGCCCCGGCGCAGGCCGTATTCGGCGCTGAGCGAGTCGCCCAACACCAGCACGCGCCGGCCGCCGCCAGGGCGGGCGGGCCGTGCAGGAGTGGCCGGAGTGGCTGGGCTGGCCGGGGAGGCTGGAGTCGCCGGGGTGGCCGGCCTTGAAGGGCTGGCCGGGGTGGCCGGGGTGGCCGGGGTGGCCGGGGTGGCCGGGTTCGCGCGCGCCCAGCCGGCGGCCCCGCAAAGCCCCAGCAGCGCGGTGGCAGCGGCATAGGCGTTAAAGTGGCGGCGTGTGGTTCCCAAGGCTAAAGGCGGTTTCATGGCAGAGGTGGTGATAGCGGTGCGCAAGCTGTGCAAGTCGGTGGCGGATGCCGCAGGCGAGTTGGAGATTTTGCGCGACATCGAGTTCGAGCTGTTGCGCGGCCAGAGTGTGGCCATCGTGGGCGCATCGGGTTCAGGCAAAAGCACCTTGCTGGCCCTGATCGCCGGCCTGGATACCCCCAGCAGCGGCACGGTGGTGCTCGATGGGCAGGATCTGTTTGCCCTCGACGAAGACCAGCGTGCCGCCTTGCGCGCGCTCAAGGTGGGTTTTGTGTTTCAGAGCTTTCAGTTGCTCGCCAACCTCACGGCGCTGGAAAACGTCATGCTGCCGCTCGAATTGGCCGGGCGCCGCGACGCGCGCGCGGCGGCCACGCACATGATGCAGCGCGTGGGCCTGGGCCAGCGCCTGGGCCACTACCCCAAGCTGCTCTCGGGCGGCGAGCAGCAGCGCGTGGCGCTGGCGCGCGCCTTCGTGGTGCGGCCGGCGGTGCTGTTGGCCGACGAACCCACCGGCAGCCTCGACTTTGCCACCGGCGAGCGCGTGATGGAGCTGATGTTCGAGCTCAACCGCGAGCACGGCACCACGCTGGTGCTGGTGACGCACGACCGCGCCATCGCGCAGCGCTGCCAGCGCCTGATCACCGTTGAGGCTGGGCGCTCGCTCGAGGTCGCCGACGCACCGGCTTGAGCGGCTGGCTCAGCGCGCAGGGCCGACAGGGCTGGCGGATAATCGGCCCCCTATGTCTGCAAACAAAGTGCTGTTCGGTTTCCATGCCGTCGGGGTGCGCCTGAAAACCGCGCCGGCCTCGGTGATCGAGGTTGTATACGACCCCACGCGCCGCGATGCGCGCATGAAGGCCTTTCTCGAGCGCGCGCGCGAGGCCCATGTGCGCCTGATCGAGGCCGATGCTTTGCGCATCGCCAAACTGGCCGGCAGCCACGGCCACCAGGGCGTGGCGGCGCGGGTGCTGGCGGTGCCCAGCGCACGTTCGCTCGACGAGCTGCTCGAGCGCCTGGAGGCGGCGGCTGGCCCGAGCAGCCCCACCCCCCCCAGTGCTGCGTCCGCTCCCGGTGTTTCGGACCCGGCCGCGCCCCCGGGCGCAGCCCCCGAAGGCCGCAGCGCCCACGCACAGCCGCTGCTGCTGGTGCTCGACGGTGTGACCGACCCGCACAACCTCGGGGCCTGCCTGCGCGTGGCCGACGGGGCCGGGGTGCACGCCGTGATTGCGCCCAAAGACCACGCCGCCGGCATCAACGCCACCGTGGCCAAGGTGGCCAGCGGCGCCGCCGACACCGTGCCCTATTTCATGGTCACCAACCTCGCACGCACCCTGGGCGAGCTCAAGGAGCGCCACATCTGGGTGGTGGGTGCCAGCGATCAGGCCAGCAAGACGCTCTATCAGACCGATCTGCGCGGCCCGCTGGCCCTGGTTCTGGGGGCCGAGGGGCACGGGCTGCGCCAGCTCACGAGCAAGAGCTGCGACGCGCTGGTGCGCATCCCCATGCACGGCGCGGTCGAGAGCCTCAACGTCTCGGTGGCCAGCGCGATCTGCCTCTACGAGGCGCTGCGCCAGCGCGCACCACCACACTAGGGCGCAGTCGCTGGCAGGCCAGGGTGCGTGCCTGAGTGGGCGCCCATGAGCGCTGCCGGCAAGGCGCAACGCACACAGCCGCAGCCCATGCTTTGGCGCGCATTTGCAACGCCGCCGGCGGTGCGTTGGGGCGGCAAGGCGGGCTTGACCGATTGCCTGCCAGCCGGTCAGGGCCGGCGGCTGCGCTGCAGCGCCTGGGCCACCTCGAGCACCAGCGCCGGCCCGCGGTAGATCAGGCCGCTGTAGAGCTGCACCAGGTCGGCGCCGGCTTCGATCTTGCTGATCGCGTCGGCGCCGCTCAGAATGCCACCCACGCCGATGATCGGAAAGTGCGGCCCCAAGCGCTGGCGCAGCGCGCGCACGACCGCGTTGCTGGCCTGCAGCAGCGGCGCACCCGAGAGGCCACCGGCCTCGTCGGCGTGCGCCTGGCCCTGCACGGCGCTGCGGCTCAGGGTGGTGTTGGTGGCGATGACACCGTCCATGCCGTGGCGCAGCAGGGCGGCGGCGATGGCCTCGATCTGCTCGGCCTCCAGGTCCGGCGCGATCTTGATGAACAACGGCCGGTGCACGCCACTGGCGGCGCCCAGCTCGGCACGGCGCTGGGCCAGGGCGGCCAGCAGCGACTCCAGCGCAGCGTCGCTTTGCAGGGCGCGCAGGTTTTGCGTGTTGGGGCTGGAGATGTTCACCGCCACGTAGTCGGCATGGGGGTAAACGGCCTCCAGCGCGGTGAGGTAGTCGTCGCTGGCGCGCGCGATCGGGGTGGCGGCGTTTTTGCCGATGTTCAGCCCCAGCACCAGGGCCGGCACGGCGCCATCGGTGCCAAGCGCTCCACTCGCACTGGGTGTGCCGTCGGCGCCGCCGGGTCGTCGGGCACGCAGATGGCTGCGGCGCACATTGGCGACGAAGGCCGCCAGCCCGTCGTTGTTGAAGCCGAGCCGGTTGATCAGCGCCTGGCTCTGGGGCAGGCGAAAGATGCGCGGTTTGGGGTTGCCGGCTTGCGCCAGCGGCGTCACGGTGCCGACTTCGACCAGGCCAAAGCCCAGCGCCCCCCAGGCGTCGATGCAGCGCGCGTTCTTGTCCAGCCCGGCGGCCAGGCCGACGCGGTTGGGGAAACGCAGCCCGGCGAGCGTGATCGGGTCGGCCACGCGCGGCTGCTGGAGCAGGGCGCGCAGCGGGCTGTGTTGCAGGCGCTCGAGCTGCGCCAGTGCGAGGTCGTGCGCTTTCTCGGCGTCGAGACGGAATAAAAAAGGGCGCAGGAGCGGGTAGGGCAGCAGTGACATGGCGATAATGCGGTTTTTGTAAAAGTGTGCGGGGCCGTCGGGCCGGCGCCATTGTCCCAGATGCAGTCCCAAATGGCCGGTCAGATCCAGGTCCGGCCAGCTTCCCAGAGCCCATGCAACCCGCGACCGAGCAAACACAGACACCATGAACCAAGACCAACTCAAAACCCTCGTCGGCCAAGCCGCCCTGCAGTACGTGTTGCCGGGCGAGTATGTGGGCGTGGGCACCGGTTCGACCGTGAACAAGTTCATCGACGCCCTCGCCAGCCTCAAGGGCCAGATCCGCGGGGCAGTCTCCAGCTCCGAGGCCTCGTCCGAGCGCCTGCGCGCGCACGGCATCGAGGTGATCGACGCCAACGCGGTCGACGCCCTGGCGCTCTATGTCGATGGCGCCGACGAGATCGACCCCAGCGGCTGCATGATCAAGGGCGGCGGCGCGGCGCTGACGCGCGAGAAGATCGTGGCTGCGCTGGCCCAGCGCTTTGTGTGCATCGCCGACCAGAGCAAGTACGTGCCGGTGCTGGGGCGCTTTGCGCTGCCGGTCGAGGTGATCCCGATGGCGGCGCAGCAGATCGTGCGCCGCTTTGCCGCTCTGGGCGGTGTGGCCAGGCTGCGGCTGCAAGGGGGCGAACCCTTGCGCACCGACAACGGCCAGCACATCCTCGACGTGACCGGGCTGTGCATCAAGGACCCGCTGGCCTTCGAGAGCGAAGTCAACAACTGGCCGGGCGTGGTCTGCGTGGGCGTGTTCGCGCACCAGAAGGCCAGCGTGTGCCTGCTGGGCACGCCCGAGGGCGTGCAGACGCTGACGTTCTGAACGCTCAGGCGGTTGCCGGTTCCAAGGCGTCCGCAGCCCAGTCCGCAGCCGCCATGCCCTGATGGCGCAGCAGCGCGTCGATGCGCGGCTCGCGGCCCCTGAAGGCCTTGAACGATTCCAGCGCCGGGCGGCTGCCACCCACTTCGAGGATGGTCTGGCGCAGGTGGCGGCCGGTGGCTGGGTCGAGCACGTTGCCGCCATTGAGAGCGGCGGCTTCCTCGAAGGCGGCGTAGGCGTCGGCGCTCAGCACCTCGGCCCATTTGTAGCTGTAGTAACCGGCCGCGTAGCCACCGGCAAACACGTGGCTGAAGCTGTGCGGCATGCGCTGCCACGGCGGCGCCTCGAGCACCGCCACTTCGGCGCGCACCTGCGCCAGCAGCGCCATGTAGTCGGCGCTGCCGTCGGCGGCCAGCGGCGCGCTGCCGCTGTGCAGCAGCAGGTCGAACAGGGCGAACTCGACCTGGCGCAGCGTTTGCAGCCCGCTCTGGAAGTTTTTCGCGGCCAGCATCTTGTCGTAGAGCGCGCGCGGCAGCGCGGCGCCGCTGTCCACGTGCGCGCTCAGGTGGCGCAGCACCTCCCACTCCCAGCAGAAGTTTTCCATGAACTGGCTCGGCAGCTCGACGGCGTCCCACTCGACGCCGCTGATGCCGGCGACGTCGCGCTCTTGCACCTGCGTCAGCAGGTGGTGCAGGCCGTGGCCGAACTCGTGGAACAGGGTGATCAGGTCTTCGTGCGTGAGCAGGGCCGGGCGGCCGTCCAGGCCCTCGGCAAAGTTGCACACCAGGTGCGCCACCGGGGTTTGCAGGCCGGCGCCGTCGGGGCGCAGCCAGCGGCAGCGGGCGCCGTCCATCCACGCGCCGCTGCGTTTGCCGTTGCGCGCGCCGGGGTCGAGATAAAAGTGCGCGATCGGGGTGGGGGCGGCGGCGCTGCCAGCAGCCCCAGGGTGTTCGATGCAAAAAAACTGCACGCCGGGGTGCCAGGTGGGGGCGTGGTCGGGCCGGATGCGGACCTCAAACAGGGTTTCGATGAGGCCAAACAGCCCTTCGAGCACCTTGGGCGCGGTGAAATAGGGTTTCACTTCCTGCTCGCTGTAGGCGTAGCGCGCCAGCCGCAGTTGCTCGCCGATGTAGGTCCAGTCCCAGGCTTGGGGCTCGGGCAAGCCGAGCTGCTCGGCGGCAAAGGCGCGCATATCGGCCAGGTCGCGCAGCGCCCAAGGGCGCGCACGTGCCGCCAGTTGGCGCAAAAAGGCGCTCACCTGTTCGGCGCTGTCGGCCATTTTGGGCGCCAGCGAAACCGCCGCGTAGTGCGGGTAGCCCAGCAGCTGCGCCTCTTCGTGGCGCAAGGCCAGTATCTGGCTGATGAGGGCGCTGTTGTCGTGTTGCGGCGTGCTGCCCAGCTCGCTGGCGCGGGTGGCGTAGGCGCGGTAGAGGCGCTGGCGCAGCTCGCGCTGGCGGGCAAACTGCATCAAGGGCAGGTAGCAGGGCAGCTTGAGCGTGAGCAGGTGGCCGGCGGCGTGGCCGGCGGCCTGTGCTGCGGCGCGGGTGGCGGCCAGCACGTCGGGCGGCACGCCGTCGAGCTCGTCGGTGCCGGCCAGGTATTGCCAGGCGTCGGTGGCGTCGAGCAGGTTTTCGCTGAACTTTTGCTGCAGCTCGGCCAGTTGCTCCTGGATGGCGGCAAAGCGCTCTTTGGCCGCGCCCTGCAGCTCGGCGCCGCCGAGCACGAAGCCGCGCAGCGCCAGCGTGCGCGCGCGCGCCTGTTCGGGTGTCAGGCGCGCCGGGTCCAGGGCCTTGTAGCGCGCGTACAAACGCTCGTCGCAGCCTAGGCCGGTCCAAAAGGCGGTCACTGGGGCCAGCATGGCGTTGTAGGCGGCGCGCAGCTCGGGCGTGTCGGCCACGGCGTTGAGGTGGCTGACGGCGCTCCAGGCGCGCTCCAGGCGCTCGGTGGCCACGTCGAGCACCGCCGACATGCGCTGCCAGTCGGGCGGGAAGTCGGGGGCCGTGACCTGTGCCAGTGCGGCCTGGGCCCGTTGCAGCAGCTGCTCGATGGCCGGTTGCACGTGCTCGGGCCGGATGGCGTCGAAGCGCGGCAGACCGGCGCCGTCGAGCAGCGGGTTGGGGGCGGCCGTGGCGGCCGTGGGCGGGGTGGGTGGCGAGCCGGTGGACATGAGCACCCTTCAGCGCGCCTGGCTGGCCTTTTTCACGCTCACCGGCCCGGAGGGGCGTGCGCGCTTGACCAGGCCGCCGGGCGTGAGGCGCTGGTTGCCCAGCACGCGCACGGTTTTCACTTCCGGGCGCTGGCCGCCCTTTTTGCTGTATTTGAGCACCTTGTATTCGCGCGGGCCGGGTTTGCGCTCCTCGTCTGGGGCGGGGTTGGCCTTGTCCTTGGGTGGCAGTGGGCGCCACAGCACCAGCAGCTTGCCGATGTGCTGGATCGGGGCGGCGTTGAGCTCGGCCGCCAGCGTGTGCAGGTAGGCGTCGCGCTGGTTGCGGTCGTCGTTGAACACGCGCACCTTGATCAGGCCGTGGGCTTGCAGGGCGGCCTCGACGGCTTGTGTCACGGCAGCGGTCAGGCCCTCGTTGCCGATCAGCACCACCGGTTCGAGGTGGTGCGCGTTGGCGCGGTGAATTTTTCGGGCGGCAGGAGTGAGTTCGATTTGGGGCATGGGACAATTATCCCCGCATGAAGGTCAAAACACAAAGCAAGAAGGTCAATAAGGCCTGGCTGCATCAACACACCAACGATCCGTGGGTCAAGCGGGCCCAAAAGGAGGGCTACCGCGCGCGCGCCGCCTTCAAGCTGCAAGAAATCGACCAAACCCTGCAGCTGGTGCGCCCCGGCCAGTGCATCGTCGATCTGGGTTGCGCGCCGGGGGCCTGGTGCCAGTACCTGCGCCGGCGCCTGGCGCCGGGCGGGGCCGCAGTGGGCTCGCTCAAGGGTCGCCTCATCGGCATCGACCTGCTGCCCATGGAGCCGATCGAGGGCGTGCAGTTCATCCAGGGCGATTTGGGCGACGCGCAGGTGCTGGCGCAGCTGCACCAGGCGCTGGGTTTGCTAGATGCGGCTGCGCTGGCGGCCGCCCCAGCGGTCGGCGCTGCGCCGCGCGTGGTCGATCTGGTGCTCTCGGACATGGCGCCCAATCTGTCGGGCATCGAGGGCGTGGATGCCGCGCGCAGCGTGCATCTGGTCGAGCTGGCGCTGGATTTTGCCCAGGCCCAGCTCAAGCCCGAGGGCGCGCTGGTGGCCAAGGTCTTTCATGGCAGCGGTTACGAGGGCCTGGTGCAGGCCTTCAGGGCGGCGTTCAGGCAGGTCAAGGTGATCAAACCCAAGGCCTCGCGCGACAAATCGTCTGAAACCTTTTTGATCGGGCTTGGTCTTAAAGCCACAGCATAACGTGGCGCTATCCGCGTCATGCAGATGGATTTCATGCAGCGCCGTGCGCGGGGGCTTGAAAGCCCTAAAATGATGCCCATGTGCAGCGCAGTGTCAGAGTCGGAATTAAGCAGGAGTTTGCCTTGAACAACCAGTGGTTTGCCAAAGTCGCGGTGTGGATGGTGGTGGCCATGGTGCTGTTCACCGTCTTCAACCAATTCCAGGGGGCGCCCACGGCCGGGGCCGCGCCCATCGCCTACTCCGACTTTCTGGAGCAGGTGCGCGCCAACCGCATCCAGAGCGCGACCATCCAGGAGGGCGCCAACGGCACCGAGATCACCGCCGTGACCACCGACGGCCAGCGCATCCGCACCCAGGCCACCTTCCTCGACCGGGGTCTGATCGGCGACCTGATCGCCCACAACGTGCGCTTCGACGTGCAGCCGCGCCAGGAAGCCTCGCTGCTCATGACCATTCTGGTCAGCTGGGGCCCGATGCTGCTGCTCATCGGCGTCTGGATTTATTTCATGCGCCAGATGCAGGGCGGCGGCCGCGGCGGCGCCTTCAGCTTTGGCAAGAGCAAGGCGCGCATGCTCGACGACAGCGCCAACACCGTCACCTTTGCCGACGTGGCCGGCTGCGACGAGGCCAAGGAAGAAGTCAAGGAAGTGGTCGATTTCCTCAAGGACCCGGCGCGCTTCCAGAAACTGGGCGGGCGCATTCCGCGTGGGCTGCTGCTGGTCGGGCCGCCGGGCACCGGCAAGACGCTGCTGGCCAAGTCCATCGCCGGCGAGGCCAAGGTGCCGTTCTTCAGCATCAGCGGCTCCGACTTCGTCGAGATGTTCGTCGGCGTGGGCGCGGCGCGGGTGCGCGACATGTTCGAGCAGGCCAAGAAAAACTCGCCTTGCATCATCTTCATCGACGAGATCGACGCCGTCGGGCGCCAGCGCGGTGCCGGCCTGGGCGGCGGCAACGACGAGCGCGAACAAACGCTGAACCAGATGCTGGTCGAGATGGACGGCTTCGAGACCAACCTGGGCGTGATCGTCATCGCCGCCACCAACCGGCCCGACATTCTGGATGCCGCGCTGCTGCGCCCAGGGCGTTTTGACCGCCAGGTGTATGTCACGCTGCCCGACATCCGCGGCCGCGAGCAGATCCTCAATGTGCACATGCGCAAAGTGCCCTTGGGCACCGACGTGAGCGCGGCCATCATCGCCCGCGGCACCCCCGGCATGAGCGGCGCCGACCTGGCCAACCTGTGCAACGAGGCCGCGCTGATGGCGGCGCGGCGCAACGCGCGCCTGGTCGAAATGCAGGATTTCGAAAAGGCCAAGGACAAGATCCTCATGGGCCCGGAGCGCAAGAGCATGGTCATGCCCGAAGAGGAGCGGCGCAACACCGCCTACCACGAGTCCGGCCACGCCCTGATCGGCAAGCTGCTGCCCAAGTGCGACCCGGTGCACAAGGTCACCATCATCCCGCGCGGCCGCGCCCTGGGCGTGACCATGAGCCTGCCGGAAAAAGACCGCTACAGCTACGACAAGCACTACATGCTGAACCAGATCAGCATGCTGTTCGGTGGCCGCATCGCCGAAGAGGTGTTCATGAACCAGATGACCACCGGCGCCAGCAACGACTTCGAGCGCGCCACCCACATCGCGCGCGACATGGTGATGCGCTACGGCATGAGCGACTCGCTCGGCCCCATGGTCTATGCCGAAAACGAGGGCGAGGTGTTCCTGGGCCGCTCGATCACCAAGACCACGCACATCAGCGAAGAGACCATGCGCAAGGTCGATGTCGAGGTGCGCCGCATCATCGACGAGCAGTACGCGCTGGCGCGCAAGCTGATCGAGGACCACGCCGACAAGATGCACGCCATGGCCAAGGCGCTGCTGGAGTGGGAAACCATCGACAGCGAGCAGATCGACGACATCATGGCCGGCAAACCGCCGCGCGCGCCCAAAGACTGGACGCCGCGCAACCCCAGCGTGGGCGGTGGCGGTGGCGGCGGCTCGACTGCGGTCAAACCCGAGGCGGCTCCTACTGCGGCGTGAGTTCCCCGTCCAGCCGGGGCTGGGCCGCAAGCGTGGCGGGCAACGGCGCCACCGGCACGGCGGCAGAGGCGGGTGGCTGCGTCTGGCAGACCAGCCGCTTTGCGCTCGACCTGGCGCAGCCGCGCGTGATGGGCATCCTCAACCTCACGCCCGACTCGTTTTCTGACGGCGGCCTGTACCTGACCCCCAGCGCCGCCTTGCGCCATGCCGAGCGCCTGCTGGCCGAGGGCGCCGATGTGCTCGACCTCGGGGCCGAATCGACCCGGCCCGGCGCCACGCCGCTGCCGCTCGAGGCTGAGCTGCAGCGCCTGCTGCCACTGCTGCGCGAGCTGCGCGGCTGGCAGGTGCCGCTTTCGATCGACACCTACAAACCCGAAGCCATGCAAGCCTGCCTCGACGAGGGGGCCGACATCATCAACGACGTTCTGGGCGCTGCGCCGCACGGCCGGCCCCGGCCCGGATGGCCTTCCGGTCGGCCCCAGCGCCGAGGAGGTGCTGGCCCGGCACCCCAGCTGCGGCGTCTGCCTGATGCACATGCATCTGGAGCCGCAGACCATGCAAAGCGTGCCCATGAGCGGCGACGTGCTGCCCCAGGTGCACGATTTCTTGCGTCAGCGCGCCCGCGCGCTGCAGGCGCGTGGGGTGGCGCGTGCGCGCATCGTGCTCGACCCCGGCATCGGCTTTGGCAAAACGGTGGCGCAAAACTTTGCCCTGCTGGCGCGCCAGAGCGAGCTGCTGGCGCTGGGCTACCCGCTGCTGCTGGGGTGGTCGCGCAAATCGTCGCTGGGCGCCGTCACGGGCTGCGCGCAAGCGGCCGAGCGCGTGCACGCCAGCGTGGCTGCGGCGCTGCTGGCGCTCGAGCGTGGGGCGCGCGTCGTGCGCGTGCACGACGTGGCGCCGACGGTGCAGGCCCTCAAGGTCTGGCAGGCGATGCGAGAGCAGGCGCGATAATTCGGATCTTTTGGGGCAGGACGGCACCGGCATGAGCAGCAGACAGTACTTTGGCACCGATGGCATTCGCGGCACCGTGGGCCAGCCGCCCATCACCCCCGATTTTGTGTTGCGGCTGGCCCATGCCGTGGGGCGCGTGCTCAGGCGCCAGCAGTCGCACCCCAAGGTGCTGATCGGCAAAGACACGCGCATCTCGGGCTACATGCTGGAGTCGGCGCTCGAGTCCGGGTTCAACTCGGCCGGGGTCGATGTGGTGTTGCTCGGGCCCTTGCCCACGCCGGCGGTGGCCTACCTGACGCGGGCCCAGCGCGCCAGCCTCGGGGTGGTGATTTCGGCCAGCCACAACCCCTTTGCCGACAACGGCATCAAGTTTTTCAGCGCCCAGGGCAGCAAGCTCAGCGACGAGTGGGAGCTCGAGGTCGAGGCCGCGCTCAGCCAGCCGCCGCAGTGGGCCGCTTCGGCGCAGTTGGGCCGCACGCAGCGCCTCAACGACGCCGCCGGGCGCTACATCGAGTTTTGCAAGAGCACCTTTGGCACCGAGCTGACGCTGCGCGGGCTCAAGATCGTCGTCGATGCCGCGCACGGCGCCGCCTACCACATCGCCCCCAAGGTCTTTCACGAGCTCGGGGCCGAGGTGATCGAGATCGGCTGCCAGCCCGACGGCTTCAATATCAACCACGAGGTCGGGGCCACGCACCCGCAGGCGCTGGTGGCGGCGGTGGCCCAGCACCGCGCCGACCTCGGCATTGCCCTCGATGGCGACGCCGACCGTTTGTTGCTGGTCGATGCCCAAGGCCGGTTCTACAACGGCGACGAACTGCTGTATCTGCTGGCCGACGACCGCCTTGGGCGCGACGAGGTGGTGCCGGGTGTGGTGGGCACGCTCATGACCAACATGGCGGTGGAGCTGGCGCTGCAAGCCAAGGGCGTGCCGCTGCGGCGCGCCGCGGTGGGCGACCGCTACGTGCTCGAGGAACTGCAACGCCAGCGCTGGCAGCTCGGCGGCGAGGGCTCGGGTCACCTGCTGATTCTGGATCGGCAGACCACGGGCGATGGCATCGTGGCCGCCTTGCAGGTGTTGCAGGTGTGCGTGCGCAGCGGCCAGTCGCTGGCGCAGCTGCTGCAGGGCCTCGAGCTGTTTCCGCAAACCCTGCTCAACGTGCGCCTGCAGCCTGGGCAAGACTGGAAAACCGACGCCGCGCTGGCGCGCACGCTGGCGCAGGCCGAAGCGGCGCTGCAGGGGCAGGGGCGGGTGCTGATACGCGCCAGCGGCACCGAGCCGCTGCTGCGCGTGATGGTCGAGGCGCGCGAAGCCGCGCTGGCGCAAGGTTGGGCCGAGCGCCTGGTGGCCAGCCTGAGCGAGCGCAGCGCCGCCTGAACGCCGACGAGCGCGGCCCTGGGTATGCGGGTTTACGCGGGGTTGTCATATTTCGGGGCACGGGCCGTTCCATAATTGAACGTTATGGCCCTTCAGGGAATCGTAAACCAGACGCATGAGCACCACACCGCCCCCCAAGCACGGTTTTTTGGACCGCGACCAAAGCATACTTGCCTTCAACGAACGCGTGCTCGACCTGGCCCGTCGCCCGGCCGTGCCCATGCTGGAGCGGTTGCGCTACCTGACCATCGTTTCATCCAACCTCGACGAGTTTTTCGAGGTCCGTTTTGCGCCGCAGCTGGCGGCTTTCATGGCCAACGAACAGCGCGGCGCCATCACGGCGCAGAGCTTTCGCGAAGTGGCGGCCAAGGTCCATTCCCTGGTCGATCTGCAATACCTGATTCTCAACGAGGAATTGCACCCGATCCTGGAAAAGCGCGGCGTGAAAATCGTACCGCACAGCGAGCGCACGCCGGTGCAGCGGCGCTGGGTGAGGGAATACTTCGCCACCGAGGTGCAGCCACTGCTGCTGCCGGTGGGGCTCGACCCCTCGCACCCCTTCCCTCAGGTGGCCAACAAGTCGCTCAATTTCATCGTGCGCCTGGCCGGGCGCGACGCCTTTGGGCGCGAAAACGAAGTGGCGATCGTCAAGGTGCCGCGTTCGCTGCCGCGCTATCTGCGCATCCCCGGCACGCGCATGAGCAAAACCGCCTGCTTCATCTCGATTTCGAGCCTGATCCGCTCGCATCTGGGCGACTTGTTTCCGGGCCGCACGGTGACCGAGTTCTCGCAGTTTCGCGTCACGCGCCACTCCGATCTGGCGGTCGATGAAGAGGAGGTGAAAAACCTGCGCACGGCCATGCGCCTGGGGCTGCAGCACCGCCACTACGGTCAGGCGCTGCGGCTCGAAGTCTCGGCCGGTTGCTCCGAATTCTTATCCGATTTTCTGCTGCAGCAGTTCAACTTGCCGCCCGAGTGCCTGTTTCGCGTCAGCGGGCCGGTGAACTTGGTGCGCATGACGCAGCTGATCGACCTGCTCGAGTTGCCCGCCCTGCGCTTCGAGCCCTACTTGCCCGGCTGGCCCTCGCAACTGGTGCCGGGGCAGTCGTTTTTTGAGCGCCTCAAAAAGGGCGACGTGCTCATCCACCAGCCCTACGAGAGTTTCGATGCCGTGCTGGCGTTTTTGCGCGAGGCGGTCGAAGACCCGCAGGTGCTGGCGATCAAACAGACCATCTACCGCACCGGCAACAAGGGCGAGATGGCCGAACTGCTGCGCGAAGCCGTGCGCCGCGGCAAAGAGGTCACGGCGGTGGTCGAGCTCAAGGCGCGCTTCGACGAAGAGGCCAACATCAACCAGGCCGAGCGGCTGGAGTCGGTCGGGGCGCAGGTGGTGTATGGCATCGTGGGGCTCAAGACGCACGCCAAGATGCTGCTCATCACGCGGCGCGAAGAGGGGCGGCTGGTGCGCTACGCGCATCTGTCCACCGGCAACTACAACCCCGGCACGGCGCGGCTGTACACCGATTTCAGCTACCTCACGGCCGACGAGGCCCTCACCAGCGACCTCGACCACGTGTTCTTGCACCTGGCCAGCCAGAGCCGCCTGCCCAGGCTGCACAAGGTGCTGGCGGCGCCGTTTTACCTGCACAAAGGCATGCTCGAGCGCATCGAGGCCTGCGTGGCGGCCGCCAGACAGGGGCAAGAGGCGCGCATCATCCTCAAAACCAACGCCCTCACCGACGAGCCGCTGGCCCGCGCGCTGGCGCACGCCTCGCAGGCCGGGGTGCAGATCGACGCCATCGTGCGCGGGGCCTGCATTTTGCCGGCCGGGGTGCCGGGCTACACCGACAACGTGCGCATCCGCTCCGTCATCGGGCGCTTGCTCGAGCACTCGCGGGTGTTTTACTTCCGCCATGGCGAACAAGAGGAGCTGTGGCTGTCCAGCGCCGACTGGATGAACCGCAACATGCTGCGCCGCGTCGAGCTGGCCTGGCCGGTGACCGACCCGGCGCTGCGCCAGCGCGTGATGGAAGAAGGCATCCACCAGTACCTGCACGACAGCCGCGACGCCTGGCTGCTGCAACCCGATGGCAGCTACGCGCGCGCTGGGGTGCACCAAGGGCGCGGGCGCAACCCGCTGCACTCGGCCCAAACCAACCTCATGACCCGTCACGGGGGCAAAGGATGAACATGGACTTGATCCTCTGGCGCCACGCCGAAGCCGAAGACCTGGAAGAAACCGAAGACGGCTGCGGCGCCGACCTGTCGCGGCGCCTCACCCCCAAGGGCGAGCGCCAGGCGCTGCGCATGGCGGCTTGGCTCGACCGTCAGCTGCCCGAAGGGGTGCGCGTCTATTGCAGCCCCGCAGTGCGCACCGAACAGACCGTGATCGCGCTCGGGCGCAAATACAAGGCGCGCGACGAACTGCGCCCCAATGGCACGGTCGAAGAGCTGCTGCAACTGGTGCAGTGGCCCGACGCGCGCCAGCCCGCCTTGGTCGTCGGGCACCAGCCGACGCTGGGCCGCACCGTGGCCCGGCTGCTCGATTGGCGCGAGGAAGACTGCTCGATCCGCAAGGGTTCGGTCTGGTGGCTGCGCCAGCGCGAGCGCGACGGCCGCGCGCAAACCGTGATCGTGACCGTGCAAATGCCAGAGCTGCTCTGAACCGATCGGCCAAGCGCAATCAGCGCAGATCCAGGTCCAGCGCCCAGTGCGTTTTTTGCCAGGCCAGCGCTTCTTCTTCCAGCAGCCAGGCCGATTGCGGATAGCGCTTGGACCAGCCCGGCACCGAGCTGAACTTGAAGCGGTTGGCCTTGTATCCCAGCCGCAGGGCGGCGCTGTCGGGGTCTTTGCGGGCATGGCACAGCAGCACCGCCAGCCGCAGGCACAGCAGCTGCTTGGCAAACAGCTCTTCTTGCAGCTCGGCTTCGACCTTGCGCAGCTTGCCGCGCTGGCCCAGTACCAGGCGGCTCATGCGGTGCAGCTCGGGCAGCGAAAAGCCTGGTGCGTCCACGTGGTCGAGGATGTAGGCCCCGTGGCGGTAGGATTGCTCGTGCGAGATGTGGGTGCCGATCTCGTGCAGGCGCGCCGCCCAGTCGAGCTTGCGCGAGTAGCGGCCGTTGAGCGGGTCTTCGTCGGCCACTTGCGCAAACAGCCGCACCGCCAAGGCGGCCACGCGACCGGCCTGGGCCTGGTCCACGGCGTAGCGCGCACCCAGCCAGCGCACCGTGCGCTCGCGGACGTCGGTCTGGTCGCTGCCGCGGTCGATCAGGTCAAACAGCGCGCCCTGGCGCAACGCCCCATAGGAGCGGTGCAGCGCCTGCAGATCAAAGAGCTCGAACAGCGTGTGCAGCACGCTCAAGCCGCCGCACAGCACCGGGCGCCGGTCGTCGCGCAGGCCATCGAGGCGCAGTTCGCTCACGTTGCCGGCGCGCAACAGGCGCTCGGTGAGCCAGTCCAACCCAGGGCGGGTGATCACGTCGGGCTCAAAACCGTTGAGGGCCAGTATTTCGCACACCGCGCCGGCGCTGCCCGATGAGCCATAAGCCAGCTTCCATTCGGCAGCGGGAAAGGTGTCCAGGGCTTCGTCGAGCACCGCCTTGGCCGCGATCACGGCGGTGCGCAGCATGGGGGTGGTGAACTGGCCACGGGCAAAATAGCGCTGCGTCCACGACACCGAACCCAAGCGGTACGATTCCAGCCGCAGCGGCTCGTAGCCCAGGCCCAGGATGATTTCGGTCGAGCGCCCACCGATGTCGATCACCAGGCGCCGCTCGTCCGACTGCGGCAGCAGGTGCGAGGCGCCCTGATAGATCAGCCGCGCCTCCTCATGGCCAGAAATCACGTCGATGGCAAAACCCAGCACCGCCTGCGCCTTGCGCAAAAAATCGTCGCGGTTGCGGGCCTCGCGCAGGGTCTGGGTGGCCACGGCGCGCACCTGGGTTTTCTTGAAGCCTTGCAGGCGCTCGCCAAAACGCGCCAGGCACTCCCAGCCGCGCTCCATCGCCGCCAGGCTCAGGTTTTTGTACTCGTCGAGCCCGGCCCCCAGGCGCACCGGTTCCTTGATGTAATCGACCCGGGCCACATGCCCCGAGTCGTAGCGGCCAACCTCGAGTCTGAAGCTGTTCGAGCCCAAATCCACTGCCGCCAAAAGCGTTCCGTCGTCCATAATGGTATGTACCTAATCGGGCCAAGCATACCACTGGCAGGGCAGGCCCCTGAAGCTCAGGCCCCACGGCGCCGCCCAACCTGAGCGGCGGCATGCCGCAAGCGGCGTCAATCCCATGCTGCTGCCAGCTAAAATGGCGCGATCACCTCGGTGACACACCTCGGTCTCCGCGCACCAAACACCAAGCACCAGGCACCCAGCCAACCGAGCCCATGCCCGCCCTCCAGGCCCATCCAGCCCTTCCAGCCCAGGCCGCCCAGTCCGGTCCTGGCGGCGCTTGCAGCCCTTGGCGCGTGTGCGTGGCCCCGATGCTGGACTGGAGCGACCGCCACTGCCGCACCCTGCACCGCCTGCTCACGCGCCACACCAGGCTCTACACCGAGATGGTGACCACCGGTGCCTTGCTGCATGGCGATGTGGGGCGGCACTTGCGTTTTGACGCCGCCGAGCACCCGCTGGCCTTGCAGCTCGGGGGCAGCGAGCCCGACGATCTGGCCCGGTGTGCGCGCTTGGGGCAAGCGTGGGGCTACGACGAGATCAACCTCAACTGCGGCTGTCCGAGCCTGCGGGTGCAGCGCGGCGCCTTTGGCGCCTGTCTGATGAGCGAGCCGCAGCGCGTGGCCGACTGCGTGCGCGCCATGCGTGCGGTGGTCGATGTGCCGGTGACCGTCAAGCACCGCATCGGCATCGACGCGGAGCAAGGCTACGGCTTTGTGCGCGATTTCGTGGGCACGGTGGCCGAAGCGGGCTGCACGGTGTTCATCGTGCATGCGCGCAACGCCTGGCTGCAGGGCCTGAGCCCCAAGGAAAACCGCGAGCTGCCGCCGCTGCGCTACGAACGGGTGCACCAACTCAAGCGCGATTTTCCGCAGCTCACGCTGGTGCTCAATGGCGGCTTGCAGAGCGCGGCGCAGATGGCCGAGCAGTTGCAACTCGTGGATGGTGTGATGGTGGGGCGCAGCGCCTACCACCAGCCGTGGCTGTTGCACGATTGGGACGCGCAGTTCTTTGGCGCCAGCCACCCGGCCCCCAGCCGCGACGCGGTCGAGGCCGCCATTCTCGACCACATGGAGCGCCAGGCCGCCGCAGAGGGCACGCCCTGGTACGCGATTGCGCGCCACCTGCTGGGCCTGCGCCACGGCCAGCCGGGGGCGCGGCGCTGGCGCCAGGTCTGGAGCGACCATCGGCTCAAACAGCAGCCCGCACGCCACGTCTGGCAACTGGCGCAGCGCGCCTTGCACGCGGGCGCGGACGAGCAGGAGGGCGAGGGCCATGAGCCAGCCATGGCCGGGTGCGCGCCCAGTTCTGCCCCCGCCGCCGCTTGCGCCTACAGCACTGCCGCGTAGCGGGGCATCGCCGCAGCGGCGCGCACGCCGGCGCGCCTGCGCCTATGATCGCGCACTCAAATCATGAGCACATCGAGCCCCTACGCCCCGGCCCAGGCGCCCAAGCCCCTGAGCAGTTACAAGCCCCATTGGGCCAAGCGCTTTGGGGTTGCGCCTTTTTTGCCCACCAGCCGCGCCGAGATGGAGCGCTTGGGTTGGGACCGCTGCGACGTGGTCTTGGTCACCGGCGACGCCTATGTCGATCACCCCAGCTTTGGCATGGCCGTGATCGGGCGCGTGCTCGAGGCCCAAGGCTTCAGGGTGGGCATCATCGCCCAGCCCGATTGGCACAGCGCCGAGCCCTTCAAGGCGCTGGGCCAGCCCAATCTGTTCTGGGGCGTGACGGCGGGCAACATGGATTCGATGATCAACCGCTACACGGCCGAGCGCAAAATCCGCTCCGACGACGCCTACACCCCCGGCAACGTGGGCGGCAAGCGCCCAGACCGCGCCGCCATCGTCTATAGCCAGCGCTGCCGCGAGGCCTACAAAGAGGTGCCGATCGTGCTGGGCGGCATCGAGGCCAGCCTGCGCCGCATCGCCCACTACGATTACTGGAGCGACCAGGTGCGGCGCTCGATCGTGGTCGATGCCAAGTGCGATTTGCTGCTCTACGGCAACGCCGAGCGCGCGCTGGTCGAGATCGCGCACCGGCTGGCGCGGCGCGAGCCGGTGGCGCAGATCACCGATGTGCGCGGCACCGCCTTCGTGCGCCGCAGCGGCGCGCCGGGCTGGGTCGAGATCGATTCGACCGAGGTCGATCGGCCCGGCCGCGTCGAGGCCCACCTGAGCCCCTACCTGAGCCCGAGCGAGCAGGCGCAGGCGCGCGGCGGCTCGTGCAGCCAAGCCGACACCGGCCCCGAGCAGCCCGATGCAGCCGCAGCGCCCCAAGCGGCCACGGTTGCCCCCACCGCTGCCCCAACTGCCACCAGCGCCGTGATCGCCTTTCACCCGCCGCTGGTCCAGCGCGCCAAGACCCAAGCCCCCGAGCGCGCGCGCAGCGTCATCCGCCTGCCCAGCTTCGAGCAGGTGCGCGCCGACCCGGTGCTCTACGCCCACGCCAGCCGCGTGCTGCACCTCGAGACCAACCCCGGCAACGCGCGCGCGCTGGTGCAGGCGCACGGCAGCGGGCCGGGCCAACGCGACGTCTGGATCAACCCGCCGCCATTTCCCCTGAGCAGCGCCGAAATGGACTGGGTCTTTGACCTGCCCTATGCGCGCAGCCCGCACCCGAGCTACGCCGACGCGCAGGGCCGCCACGACGGGACTACCAAAATCCCGGCCTGGGAGATGATCCGCTTTTCCGTCAACATCATGCGCGGCTGCTTTGGCGGTTGCAGCTTTTGCTCCATCACCGAGCACGAGGGCCGCATCATCCAGAGCCGCTCCGAGGACTCGATCGTGCGCGAGGTCGAGCAGATCCGCGATCAGGTGGCCGGCTTCACCGGCGTGATCTCCGACCTCGGCGGCCCCACCGCCAACATGTACCGGCTCGGCTGCAAAAGCCCCGCCATCGAGGCCGCCTGCCGCAAACCCAGCTGCGTCTATCCCGGCATCTGCCCCAACCTGCACACCGACCACCGGCCGCTGATCTCGATCTACCGGCGCACGCGCGCGCTGCCGGGCATCAAAAAAGTGCTGATCGGCTCCGGTCTGCGCTACGACCTGGCCGTGCTCAGCCCCGAATACGTGCAGGAACTGGTGCAGCACCACGTGGGCGGCTACCTGAAAATCGCGCCCGAGCACACCGAAGGCGGCCCGCTGTCGAAGATGATGAAGCCCGGCATCGGCAGCTATGAGCGCTTCCGAAAGATGTTCGAGCACTACAGCGCCGAGGCGGGCAAAAAGCAGTACCTGATTCCGTACTTCATCGCCGCCCACCCCGGCACCAGCGACGCCGACATGATGCAGCTGGCGCTGTGGCTGAAGAAAAACGGCTTTCGCGCCGACCAGGTGCAGACCTTCTACCCCAGCCCCATGGCCAGCGCCACCGCCATGTACCACAGCGGCCTGAACCCACTCAAGGGCATCCACCGCGACGCGCGCGCCGAACGCGTCGATGTGGTCAAGGGCGACAAGCGGCGGCGCCTGCACAAGGCCTTTTTGCGCTACCACGACCCGGCCAACTGGCCGCTGCTGCGCGAGGCGCTCAAAGCCCTGGGCCGCGCCGACCTGATCGGCAATGGCCGCCAGCACCTGATCCCAAGCTTCCAGCCCGCCGGCGCCAGCACCTACCAGAGCCCGCGGCGCAGCAATTCGACCCCGCCCGCCGCCGCCAAGCCAGTCGCCAAGGGCCGCCTGCTGACGCAGCACACCGGCTTGCCGCCCAAGGCGCAAGCGCCAGCGGGGGCACAGGCGCCAGTGCGCCGCCGGGCCAAGGTTTAGACCTGGCTCTACCCACCAAGGCCGCCATGGAGCGCGGCTTACAACAATCAGGCTGCCGGGGGTGTTGTGCCCACACCGCCCGGTGGCGCAGTTTGCAAACGCGCCAGCAATTCGTGCATGGCGGCGACGAAGGATGCGGACTGATGCACGATCATGCGCGCCTTGTCGAGCGGGATGGGGTCGCCCTTGTAATCTGCCTCCAGACGGATTTCCTCAGCCCGGTTGAAAGCCTTGCCGAGTTCGACCGGAACCAGACCGGTTTTGACCAGATGCAAGCCGAAAGCCGTGATCAGACCGCTATGGGTTTTGGCGCAGTCGCTTGACATGCCAATTGCCATCAGCACAGCACGAGCCGCGTCGAACATCGCGTAGTACGCACGGTTGCAAGCGCCGTCAGGGTCCTCGAGGCTCAACAATGCGTGGGCCGATGTGCATGCCCGGCTGGCCTTGTTCATCAACCCCGCCGGATTCAAAGGCGCGCTCACAGGCGCACCCCTTCACGGGCGATGTTGTGCAGCAGGGCCGGGTTCGAGTAGGCGTCCGGATGCTCCCACTCCTCGGTCCAGACAGGGAGCGGTGAGATTCGGATTCCGGTTTCCAGCATGACGTCGTAAGCCAGATCGGCCAATGCCAGCTTGGTGTCCAGGTAGGGTTCGGGGCGGCCTTTGAGCAAGACCGCCACATCGGCATCGCTGCCCGGCGCGTGCGTGCCACGCGCCCGACTTCCGTACAGTATGGCTGCGCTCAAGTCGTAGCGGCGCGCGACCAAGCCCACAAAAGCACGCGTGGCGCATACCGTGGCATGGTCGACTTGAGCGAGGGATTGCATGATGACCAGATAGGACGTTTCATTTTAGCTGGTCTGCGCTTCCAGCTTGACGCATCCCCGCCACCTGCACCGGCGCGGCCGTGCGCCGCAGCAGCTTGAGCGCGAGCTTGCGCAGCTCTTCCAGCACCAGCACGCTGGCGGCCACGGCGGCCGAGAGCAGCCAGTCGTGCAGGCTCAGGTCGGTGGTGTTGAAAAAGGCTTGCAGCGGGCCCCAGTGCACCACCAGCACTTGCAGCCCCACCACGGCCACCAGCGACATCCAGAGCCAGCGGTTGCGAAACAGCTGCCGGTTGAAGGCGCTGCCGTGTTCGTTGCGGGCGTTGAACAGGTTGAAGAACTGGAACAGCACAAAGGTGGTGAAAGCCAGCGTGAGCGCGTAGGTCTCGCCCTTGGGCTGGGCGTACCAGAACAGCCCCAGCGTGCCGACCGTCATGCAAAAGCCAAAGAAAAACAGCTGCGCGATGCGGCTGCCGCTCAAGATGCGGGCATCGGAGCGGCGCGGCGGCTCGTCCATGACGCCGGTGCGCGGCGGCTCCACCCCCAGGCTCAGGGCCGGCGGGCCGTCCATGATGATGTTGACCCACAAAATCTGCACTGCGGTAAAGGGCGTGGGCAGCCCGATCAGGCTGGCGCCGAGCACGGTCTGCATGGCGCCGATGTTGGTCGAGACCTGAAAGCGCACGAACTTGACGATGTTGTCGTAAATCGCGCGGCCCTCGCGCACGGCGCGCACGATGGTGGCAAAGTTGTCGTCGGTGAGCACCATCACCGCCGCTTCCTTGGTGACTTCGGTGCCGGTGATGCCCATGGCCACGCCGATGTCGGCGTGCTTGAGCGCTGGGGCGTCGTTGACGCCGTCGCCGGTCATGGCGGTGACGTGGCCGTCGGCCTTGAGCGCCTGCACGATGCGCACCTTGTGCTCCGGCGCGACGCGGGCAAACACCGCCACCCGGTCGATGCGCGCCGCCAGCGCCTCGACGCTGAGCGCATCGAGCTCGCGGCCCTCGATCACTTCGCCGTGCAGCCCGAGCTCGCGCGCGATCGCCGCCGCCGTGATGCGGTGGTCGCCGGTGATCATCTTGACCTGGATGCCGGCGTGCTGGCACAGGGCGATGGCCGCGCGCGCCTCGGGGCGCGGCGGGTCGATCAGGCCCACCAGACCCACGAAAGTAAGGTCTTGCGCGTGCTGCATGAGCTCGCCGGCGGGGTCGAAGTCGCGCGCCGGGATGGATTTGCTGGCCACCGCCAGCACGCGCATGGCCTGGCTGGCCAGGCGCTCGTTCTCGCTCTGCCAGTAGGCGGGGTCGAGCGCGGTCTCGCCGACGTCCTCGGCATCGAGCTGGCGGCTGGCGCGGGTGAGCAGCACGTCGGGCGCGCCCTTGACGCACAGGCGCACCCACTCGCCGTCGTGGTGGAAGGTGGCCTGAAACTTGTGTGCCGAATCAAAGGGGATTTCGGCGATGCGCGGGTTGTGCTCGGCCAGCGCCTCGGCATCGATGCCGCCCTTGGCCGCCAGCGCCAGCAGCGCGCCCTCGGTTGGGTCGCCGATCAGGCGGCCATTGCGGATGCGGCTGTCGTTGGCCAGCGCCGCCGGGTGCAGCAAGGGCCTGAAGTCGGGCAGGGCGGCGGCGTCGGCGGCATCGGCGGCCCCGATCTGGCCCGCCGCGCCGTAGCCCTCGCCCGACACCGTGTAGCGGCGGCAGCGGTAAACCAGGCTGCGCGCGCTCATCTGGTTCATGGTCAGGGTGCCGGTCTTGTCGGAGCAGATCACGGTGGTGCAGCCCAGCGTTTCGACCGCCGTCATGCGCTTGACGATGGCGCGGTGCTGCGCCATGGCGTACATGCCCAGCGCCAGCGTGACCGTGAGCACGGCCGGCAGGCCGTCGGGGGTGGCGGCCACCGCCAGCGCCAGCGAGGTGAGCAGCATCTGCGCCCACGGGTCGCCGCGCCACAGGCCCAGCGCAAAGATGATCGTGACCACGATGGCAGCGATCAGCACCAGCTTGTGCGCCAGCCCGTCGATCTGCTTTTGCAGCGGGGTGGCGCCGCTTTCGGCTTGCGCCAGCATGGTGGCCAGCCGCCCCATTTCGGTATCCATGCCGGTGCCGGTGACCAGCAGCTCGGCACGCCCGCGCGTGACGCCGGTGTTCATGAACGCCATGTTGATGCGGTCGCCCAGCGCCGCCGCCGGCGGCGCCACGAAGGCCGCATCCTTGCCCACGGCGTGCGACTCGCCGGTGAGCGCCGATTCGTCGATCTCCACATTGTGCGCCACCAGCAGGCGGCCGTCGGCCGGCACGCGGTCGCCGGCTTCGAGCAGCACCACGTCGCCGGGCACGATCTGGCTGGCGTCGATCTCTTCCACGCGCCCAGCGCGGCGCACACGCGCCTGGGGGGCTAGCATGTTCTTGAGCGCGGCCAGGGTTTTTTCGGCCCGGTACTCTTGCCAAAAACCAAGCACGGCGTTGAAGCACACCACCACCAGGATCACGGTCACGCTTTTGATGTCGCCGATGAAGGCCGCAATCACCGCCGCCACCAGCAGGATGATGATCAGCATGCTCTTGAACTGATCGAGCAGCCCGCGCCACAGCGGCCGTGGCGGCGGCTCGGCCAGCCGGTTGGGGCCGTGGCGCTGCAGGCGTGCGTTGGCCTCGGACGCGCTCAGGCCCTGCGCCGGCTCCACCTCGAGCGTGCGCGCGCAGTCGGCGCTGCTGCGGGTGTGCCAGTGCGGCTCGTTCGCCTCGGGTGCGGGGTGGGTGGGTGCGGCGGCGCTGCCGACCAGGTCGGGTGACGCAGGCGGTGAGGGAGGCGTGGGGCTGGCGCTTGGGGTGGGCATGGGTCTGGTCACAAGTCGGGCGGCCGCTGCCGCCATGGCGTGCGACCATGATAGGCGACAAATCAGCGCCCCATATGACCAACCCCGCAGCGCGCTCGGATGCCCGCACGCCCGGGCTCGGGTCAGATCGTCAGGCCGCCGCAGACCTCGAGCACCGCGCCGTTGACGTAGCTGGCCTCGTCGCTGGCCAAAAAGGCATAGACGTTGGCGATTTCTTCGGGTTGCGCCAGGCGGCGCAGGGGCACGCGCTGTTCCATGTCCTTGAGCACCTTGTCGGGAATGGTGTGCAGGATCGGCGTGGCCACAAAGCCCGGTGCCACGGCGTTCACGCGCACGCCCTTGGGGCCGAGCTCGCGGCTCCAGGTCTTGGTGAAGCCGATCACGCCCGCCTTGGTGGCGGCGTAGTTGGTCTGGCCAAAGTTGCCGTACAGCCCGACCACGCTCGAGGCGTTCAGAATCACGCCCGCGCCCTGTGCCACCATGGCATCGGCCACCGCTTGGCTGCAATGAAACACACCGCGCAGGTTCACGTCGATGACACGGTCAAACTGCTCCAGGCTCATCTTTTGCAGCCGCGCGTCCTGGGTGATGCCGGCGTTGTTGACCAGCACGTCGATGCGGCCAAAATGCTGCAATACCTCGGCCACCAATGCATCGACCTGGGCACGCTGCGTCACGTCGAGCACGCGCCCCAGCCCCTCGGCGCCCAAGGCCTGGCACTGCGCCAGCACCTCATCGACGGCGCTTTGGCGCAGGTCGCAGACCACCACGCGCGCGCCTTCGGCGGCGAACCTGAGCGCGGTGGCGGCCCCGATGCCTTGGGCGGCACCGGTGATGAGGCAGACTTTGTTTTGCAGGCGTTTCATGGGCGTACACAAGAGGGGGAAGTGAAACAAGGGCGCCAAAATAGCACACCGGGCTTGCGCCGGGCTGATGCGCTGCCCCCGCCGCACGCCATCGACGGTGCGCCCGCTTCGCCTTCAGGCGTGGTCCTCCCCGACCAGCGCGGCCCTGCCTCTACAATGGAGCACGGCTGGAGCAAGTCACAAGCCTTCCTGCCCCGTGTCAGGCCTTCGTCACCCTTCCCACTGCCCAGAAAGCCCGCAACGTGCAAGACCCCCAGGCTTCAGAAGCGAGCGCGCCCGGCCAGTCGCCGCGCGTGATCAAGAAGTACCCCAACCGCCGCCTCTACGACACCGAGGCCTCGGCCTACATCACGCTGGCCGAAGTCAAAGAGCTGGTGATGCGCGTGCAGCCCTTCGTGGTGCGCGACGCCAAGAGCGGTGCCGACCTGACGCGCAGCATCCTGCTGCAGATCATCCTGGAGGAGGAAAGCGCCGGCGTGCCGCTGTTTTCCGAAAAGCTGCTGGCCAACCTGATCCGCTTTTACGGCCACTCGATGCAGGCCAACATGGGCCATTACCTCGAAAAAAACCTGCAGATCTTCATGGACGTGCAGCAAAAAATGGCCGATCAGGCCAAAGACCTCACGCCCGAGCTGTGGCAGCAGTTCGTCAAGGCGCAGGCGCCGCTGATGCTGGGCAACTACTTCAACCAGTCGCAGCATGCGCTGGCGCAGATGCAAGAGCAGATGCTGGCGGCGTTTGGGCTCAAGCGCTGAGGGGCTCATGGGCGCACAGGCACAAAGGCCGATTGCGCCCCGTCGCCTGCACGGCTGCTGCGGTGCGCCCGAAGCTGAGACAATCCGGGGATGACTGCAACCCCAGATGTCTCGACCCCACCAGCCGCCCGGCCTGCGCCCAAGGTCGGCTTTGTCAGCCTCGGCTGCCCCAAGGCCTTGACCGATTCCGAGCTGATCCTGACGCGCTTGCACGCCGAGGGCTACCAGACCAGCAAGAGCTACCAAGGGGCCGATCTGGTGATCGTCAACACCTGCGGCTTCATCGACGAAGCGGTGCAAGAGAGCCTGGACGCCATCGGCGAGGCGCTGGCCGCCAACGGCCGGGTGCTGGTCACCGGCTGCCTGGGCGCACGCCAAGGCGAGGGCGGCGCCAATCTGGTGCGCCAGATGCACCCCGCAGTGCTGGCCGTGACCGGGCCACACGCCACCGACGAGGTGATGCAAGCCGTGCATCAGCACCTGCCGCCGCCGCCCCACGACCCGATTCTGGATTTGCTGCCGGCGCGGCCCGCTGCGGCGCTGGTCGAGGGCGTGGGCGTCAAGCTCACGCCGCGCCACTACGCCTACCTGAAAATCAGCGAAGGCTGCAACCACCGCTGCACCTTCTGCATCATCCCCTCGCTGCGCGGCGATCTGCAAAGCCGCCCGGTGGGCGAGGTGCTGGGCGAGGCACGCAAGCTGTTTGAGGCCGGGGTCAAGGAGCTGCTGGTGGTGAGCCAAGACACCTCCGCCTACGGCGTCGATGTGCAGTACCGCACCGGCTTTTGGGACGGTCGGCCGATCAAGACCAAGCTGTTTGACTTGGCGCGCGCCCTGGGCGAGCTGGCGCGGCCGCACGGGGCCTGGGTGCGCCTGCACTACGTGTACCCGTATCCGCACGTGGACGAGATTTTGCCGCTGATGGCCGATGGGCTGGTGCTGCCCTACCTCGACGTGCCGCTGCAACACAGCCACCCGGACGTGCTCAAGCGCATGAAGCGCCCGGCCAGTGGCGAGCGCAACCTCGAGCGCATCCAGCGCTGGCGCGAGCGCTGCCCCGAGCTGGTGCTGCGCAGCACCTTCATCGCCGGTTTTCCGGGCGAGAGCGAGGCCGAGTTCGAGCACCTGCTCAGCTTTTTGGCTCAGGCCCAGATCGACCGCGCCGGTTGCTTTGCTTACTCGCCGGTGCAAGGGGCAGCGGCAAACGCACTGCCCGGTGCGCTGCCCGATGCCGTGCGCCACGAGCGCCGGGCGCGCTTCATGGCGGTGGCCGAAGGCGTGTCGGCGGCGCGGCTGCAGCGTCGCGTCGGCGCCACCATGCAGGTGCTGGTGGACCAGGCGCTGAGCCTGGGCAAAAAAGGCGGTGTCGGGCGCTCTTATGCCGACGCGCCCGAGATCGACGGCGTGGTGCGCCTGCTGCCGACGCAAAAAGCCAGCCAGAGCTACCGGGCAGGGGAGTGGGTGCGCGCGCGCATCGTGGCCGCCGAGGGGCACGATCTGGTGGGGCAACTGCTTTGAAGCCTGTGCTGGCGCTGGCACACGGCGAGCAGGCACAAAAAAACCTGCACTTGAAAAGGATTCAAAGTGCAGGTTTTGTGCAATGCTTGGTGCCCAGGAGAGGACTCGAACCTCCACGCCTCTCAGCGCTAGTACCTGAAACTAGTGCGTCTACCAATTCCGCCACCTGGGCTTTCAGATAAGCCGTTAGTATAGCATGACCCAAACGAGTGTAAAAACCGCGTGAAAGAAAAAATCCAAAACCCGCTCCTGACCGAATTCGACGGCGTGGTGCATGGCCACCGCGACGGCCACGGCTTCGTGCAGCGCGACGACGGCCAGCCCGACCTCTACCTCTCGCCCAACGAGATGCGCGCCGTGCTGCACCGCGACCGCGTGAAGGTGCGCATCATAGGCTACGACCGGCGCGGCCGCCCCGAGGGGCGCGTGACCGAAATCATCGAACGCTCCAGCGCGCCCCTGATCGGCCGCCTGCTGCACGAGAACGGGGTCTGGCTGCTGGCGCCAGAAGACAAACGCTACGGCCAAGACGTGCTCATCCCCAAGGCCGCGACCGGGGCGGCGCAGCCGGGGCAGGTGGTGGTGGTCGAGCTCACCGAGCCGCCGGCGCTGTTTGGGCAACCGGTGGGGCGCGTCAAGGAAGTGCTGGGCGAGATCGACGACCCGGGCATGGAGATCGAGATCGCGGTGCGCAAATACGGCGTGCCGCACCAGTTCAGCGAGGCCGCGCTGGCGCAGGCGCGCGCCTTGCCCGAGCAGGTGCGCGCCGCCGACCGCAAGGGCCGCATCGACCTGACCGACGTGGCGCTGGTGACGATCGACGGCGAGGACGCGCGCGACTTCGACGACGCGGTGTATTGCGAACCCGCCCGCGTCGGGCGCGGCAAGGGCTGGCGGCTGCTGGTGGCGATTGCCGACGTCAGCCACTACGTGGAAAACGGCAACGCGCTCGATGCCGACGCCTACGACCGCGCCACCTCGGTCTATTTCCCGCGCCGCGTGATCCCGATGCTGCCGGAAAAGCTCTCCAATGGCCTGTGCTCGCTCAACCCGCAGGTCGAGCGCCTGTGCCTGGTGTGCGACATGCTCATCACCGCCCAAGGCGAGGTGCACGCCTACCAGTTCTACCCGGCCGTGATGTACAGCCATGCCCGGCTCACCTACACCGAAGTGGCGGCGATCCTGCAAAACACCCGCGGCCCGCAGGCGCAGCAGCGCGCCGCCCTGGTGCCGCACCTGCTGCACCTGCACGAGGTCTATCGGGCGCTGCTGAGCGCGCGCCAGCGCCGCGGCGCGGTGGATTTCGAGACCGTCGAGACGCAGATCGTCTGTGACGAAAGCGGGCGCATCGAGAAAATCGTGCCCCGCACGCGCAACGAGGCCCACAAGCTGATCGAGGAGAGCATGCTGGTGGCCAACGTGTGCGCCGCCGAGTTCATCGCCCAAGGCAAGCAGTGGGGGCTGTACCGGGTACACGAGGGCCCCACGCCCGAGAAGCTCGAAACCCTGCGCCAGTACCTCAAGGCCCTGGGGGTGGCGCAAACGCTGTCCGACGAGCCGCAGCCCAAGGATTTTCAGCAACTGGCCGCCGCCACCCAGGAGCGCCCGGACGCGGCGCAAATCCACCAGATGCTGCTGCGCTCGATGCAGCAGGCCATCTACACCCCGCACAACAGCGGCCACTTCGGGCTGGCTTTTGAGGCCTACACCCACTTCACCAGCCCGATCAGGCGCTACCCCGACTTGCTGGTGCACCGCCTCATCAAAGCCATTTTGGCCGAGCGCAGATACCGCCTGCCGACGCTGCCCACACCGGGCGAGGCGCAGGCCAAGCTGGCCAAGCGGTTGTCGGCGCGCGAGACCGCCGTCAGCGCCGCCACCGCCGAAGCCGCCAAGGCGCGCAGCGCCGAGGCCTTGGGCTGGCAGGCGGCCGGGCTGCACTGCAGCGCCAACGAGCGCCGCGCCGACGAAGCCAGCCGCGACGTCGAGGCCTGGCTGAAGTGCAAATACATGCGCGAACACCTGGGCGAAGTGTTTGGCGGCGTGATCAGCGCCGTCACCAGCTTTGGCCTGTTCGTGACGCTCGAAAACCTCTACGTCGAAGGGCTGGTGCACATCACCGAGCTGGGCGGCGACTACTTTCGCCACGACGAAACGCGCCAGGAGCTGCGTGGCGAGCGCACCGGCATCCGCTACGCCCTGGGGTCGCGCCTGAATGTGCAGGTCAGCCGCGTCGATCTGGACGGGCGCCGGATCGATTTCAGGCTCGTCAACCCGGACGCCGACAGCCCCCGTGTGCAGCGCGACAAGGCCGCCGAGGCGGGCGCGACGCGCAAGGGCAAACAGGCACGCGACGCCGCATCGGCTGAGGCACAATACGCCCCCAAGCGCACGCGCAGCAAGGCGGTGCGCGAGGTGTCCCGAGCGGCGGCTGCGCCAGCAGCCCCGGCCACCCGGGGCACGGGCAAAACGAAAAAGGGCAAACGATGAAAATCAGCCCCTTGGGCCTGTACACAGGACTGCGCTAACCATGTCCGCGCTGCTTTTCTTGCTCGACACGCTGTTTTTTTTCCTGGTCGCGGCGGCCTTGCTGCGGGCCTGGATGAACACCCGGCGCATGCGCATGACGCAGCAGCCGGGCCCGTTCGTGATGGCGCTCACCAACTGGATCGTGCAGCCGCTGCGCAGGTCTTTGCCGCAGGTCTGGGTGCAGTCGCGCTTCGATGTGGCCAGTTTCATCGCCGCGGTGTTGCTGGCGCTGGTCTATTCGGCGGCATGGCACTCCCTGCTCGGTGCCGGCTTGCTCGGGCCGCAGGGCATGGGGCAGGCCGCGCAACTGTTCAGCATCCCGTGGGTGGCGCTCCACTTCATGCTGCGCACCGTGTTGCAGGGCCTGATGGTGGTGGCGCTGGTGTACGTGGTGCTGTCGTGGGTGCAGCCGCAGGCGCCGATTCAGTACACGCTGGGGCACCTGCTGCAACCCTTGCTGGCGCCCATCCGGCGCGTCGTGCCCACGGTCGGCGGGGTCGATTTGTCGGTGCTGCTGCTGATCGTGCTGCTGCAGGTGGTGCTGATTTTGATCGCCTGAGCCGGTGCGGCAGGCCCGCCTGGGCATGACGCAAAGGATAAGAACACGATGGCTCAGAACAACAGCGCCAGGAACGGCACGGCCAAGAACGGCAACGGCGGCCAGCTCGGCTTCGAAGCCGAACTCTTCAAGGCCGCCGACAAGCTGTGCTGGGCTACGCCGTAAGCAACCGAGGAGAACGCGCGTGTCATTGCATGTCGAACACTTGCGCCGCACGGCGGACACCTTGGAAGAAGCCATTGCTCGGCTGGCCGCCGTGCAATCGGAGCAAGACACGCTCTACGACCTGTTTCGCAACGCTGTGGTCAAGAGCTTCGAACTGTCGCTGGAAACTACCGGCAAGCTGTTGCGCAAGGCGCTGAAACTCTACGGCGGCATTCCCCGCGAAGTGGACAAACTGGTTTTCAAGGACTTGTTTCGCCATGCTGGTAAACACGGTCTGCTGGACGAAGCCGCCATCGAACGCTGGTTTGCCTACCGCGCCAACCGCAACACCACCGCGCACGACTACGGTGTCGGCTTTGCCAACGAAACCCTGAAGCTTTTGCCCGCCTATTTGCAGGACGTGCGCACGCTTGCCGATGCCTTGCAGGAGTTGTTCGATGCCCAGACGTAACATCAGCGGGTTGCAGATGAAGGCCCGGCATCTGGGCATGTTGCGCGCGCTGCTGGCGCAACAAGTGCCGCAAGCGGAGGTCTGCGCCAACGGCAGCACGGTGAATATGCTCAATCCTGACGGCTTGAAAATCCCGCGCTTTGCTTTGCCGCCGCACGAACTCTGCGAAACATTCGATGTCGTCGCCGCGCCGTTACGATTGAAAGCGCAAGCCAATGTTGAGCAGATGGAAACCCTCGCCGCCCTGCGTGACACGCTACTGCCGCGCCTTATCTCCGGCCAATTGCGCATCCCCGATGCCCAACGGATCGAGGAGAAAGCGGCATGACGCCGGAGCAACTGCGCAGCCTCACCGCGCAGGGCGAATCCGCCACCCTCGAATTCAAGAAATCCACGGCTGAGAAGGAGCGCGCCTGCCGCACCCTGTGCGCCTTCGCCAATGGCCAGGGCGGACAGGTGCTGTTTGGCGTGACACCAGCGGGCCAGGCGGTGGGGCAGACGGTGAGCGACCGCACGCTGGAGGAACTGGCGCAGGAGTTCCAGCACTTCGAGCCGCCGCTGTTCCCGACCGTGGAGCGGCTGTCGGTGGGGCCGGGGCGCGTGGTGCTGGTGGTCAGCGTGGAGCGCAGCACTCGGGTGACGAGTTTTCGCGGCGTGCCCTACGAACGGGTGCTGAACACCACGCGGGTGATGTCGCGGGAGGCGCAGCAGCGGCTGCTGCTGGAGGAATTGCACGCTGTGCGGCGCTGGGAAAACCAGTCGGCCGAGGGATGGGATGCATCGCAGTTGGATGGGCGCGAACTGGCGCTCACGCTGGAGGAATCCATCCGTCGCGGTCGCAGCGCAGACCCGGGCACGCGGGAGCCGCTGGAGGTCTTGCGTGGACTGGGCTTGCTGGTGGACGGTGGCAAGCTGGCACGCGCGGCGGTGGTGCTGTTCTGCAAGGACGAGGTGCCCTTGCCGGACTTTCCGCAACTGCGGCTGAAGGTGGCGCGCTTCAAGGGCGTGACGCGCGACGAGTTTCTGGACAATCGGCAGTTTTACGGTAACGCATTTGCGCTGATGCGCAAGGCGGAACGCTTCCTGATGGATTCCTTGCCGGTGGCCGGGCGCATCGTGCCGGGCCGGTTGGAGCGCGAGGATACCCCGCTTTTGCCCGTGGAAGCGCTTCGCGAGGCGCTTGCCAATGCCTTCGTGCACCGCGACTACGCCATCGGCAGCGGTTCGGTGAACGTGGCGCTGTACGACGACCGGCTGGAGATCATTTCCATCGGTGAGCTGCACTTCGGCCTGACACCGGAGGCGTTGCAGCGCGAGCATGAGTCGCGACCGTGGAACCCGATGATCGCCGAAGCCTTCTACCGGCGCGGCATCATCGAAACCTGGGGCCGCGGCACGCTGAAGATGGCACGGCTGATGCGCGAAGCGGGGCTGGCACCGCCCGTGACGGCGGTTCGGAGCGGCGCGGTGGTGCTGACCTTCGATGTAGCGAGCGCCTTGGCGGCGCGCGGGAGGCAAGTTACCCCGCAAGTTACCCCGCAAGTTACCCCGCAAGTTACCCCGCAAGTCGCGGCCCTGCTGATGCGGATTCAGGGGGAAATGACCCGGCATGCCATGCAGGCAGCGCTGGCGCTCGCCGATAGGGAGCACTTCCGCAAAGCCTATCTCTTGCCAGCGCTGGAACTCGGCCTGGTCGAAATGAGCCAGCCTGACAAACCGCAAAGCCGGAGCCAGCGTTACCGCCTGACCGAATCCGGTCGACTGGCCCAACAAGCATTGCACGCCATAGAGGAGCCGCGCTGATGGCCTTCCTTTCCGAAGCCCGGCTAGATGCCGCGCTGCTCGACCAGTTGGCCGCACTGGGCTACGCCGTCGAACGCGAAGAACGCATCGGCCCCGATGCCAATGCTGAAAAAGGCGGGCACCCCGAGCGCGAAAGCCACGACGAGCTTGTGCTCAAGCAGCGCTTCGAGCGCGCCGTTGCACGCCTGAACCCTGGCTTGCCATTGGGGGCGTGCCAGGATGCCGTGCGCAAGGTATGCAGTCCGAACTGCCCGCGCTGCTCGAAGAAAACCGCCGCCTGCACCCGTTGCTGACGCAAGGCGTGGACGTCGAATACTACGCCTGCGACGGCACGCTGACGGCGGGCAAGGCCATGCTGACTTTGAAACCTCAGCTACGACGGCAAGGGCACGACGACGCTCGCTGCTGATTTGTCTACTTCGTTACCTTGGTGTTCAAACGTCCGCAACTCCAACAAGGCTCGCAGACTATGTGTCCCATCCCAGACGATTGTATAGACTTGCGGCGCCAAGGATTGTTCATGGCACGCGCCGTGTTGCGTGAGCTTGTGCATGATCTTGCACTTGCGCACCGTCCCCGTCCTGGAGTGTCCTCATGATGATTGCCTTGCACAAGCGTGCCCGCACCACCCACGCGGTACGCGACGAGATTGCCGCCAGCAAGCTGAGCGTAGCCGCGCTGGCGCAGCGCTACCGCCGCAGCCTCAAGACGTGTAAACACATCGAAGAAGCCTTTGGTTGGGAATCAAGACCGTAGGACTTCTCTATCACCTCTGGCGGCAGACGCAGGCTGATGAGTTGGCGCGGGCTTTGCGCACGCGGGCGGCCCCCCTTGCGGATGATTGCCTGGGCGAGCGCTTCGTCTGTGAGTTCAGGAAGCTCCTGGTACTCGTGCGGCTGGATCTGGTGCGCGTCCACGCGCGCCATGTCAGAGCCCAAAGTACGGTGCGAGGCGGGCTTGTTCACGGTCATTGGCCTTTCGCATGCTGAATACGTGGCGAACCGCGCCACGCGGGGTGTACCTGCTGCTGCACTCAAAGCCGCAACAACTCGCTGGCGCTGGGCAGGGGCGCCCCCGGTGGCCAGCGCTCGGCGCTCAGGCCGTGCCAGTAGGCGGCGTCGGCGCAGGCGCGTTGCAGCGTGTCTAAGCTGTCGGGCTGGGTTTGCGCCAGTTCGGCGCCGATCAGGCCGGCCAGCGCGTCGCCGCTGCCGGGGCTGGCCAGCAGCGCGTTGCCGCTCGGGTTGATTCGCGCTGGCAGCCCGGGCGCTGCCACCACCGTGCCGGCGCCCTTGAGCAGCACCACGCAGCGGAAACGCTCGGCCAGCGCCTGCGCTGCGCCCAGCCGGTCGGCCTGCACGCGCTCGACCGCGCTGCCGAGCAGGCGCGCCGCTTCGAGCGGGTGCGGCGTGAGCACGGTGCCGTGGCCTTGGCTCCAGCGCTGCGCCAGTTGCGCTTGCAGCGCGGGCGCGTCGGCCACGGCGTTGAGGGCGTCGGCGTCGAGCACCAGCAGGCGGCTGTGCGTCAGCACGGTGCCCAGGCAGCCGGCCACCGCCTGCCCGCCGCCGCAGCCGCATACCGTGACCAGCGCTTGCAGCAGCGCGGCGTCGAGCAGCGCCGCCAGCGGGCGCAGCATCAGTTCGGGCTGCAGCGGGTCCAGCGGCGGCGCTGGCGCTGCCGACGCACCCGCCAGCCAGGCCAGGTAGACGCGCCCGGCGCCGCCACGCAAGGCCGCGCGCGCCGCCAGCAGCGCCGCCCCCAGCATGTGCGTGCCTTGCTCGTTGGCCGCCATTTGGCCGCCGATCACGGCAACGCTGCCGTAGCTGCCCTTGTGCGTGGCCAGCGGTTGGCGGCGCAGCAAGCGTGCCGGTGGGTGGCTGGGCGCGTGCAGCCAGGCGCTGGGTGCGGCGGCTGGGTCGCTCGCCGGGGGTGACAGTTCGGCCAGCCCCAAGTCGTGGAACCAGAGCGTGCCCGCCGCGCTGCGCCCGTGCTGGGTGAACAGGCCTGGCTTGAGCGTGAGCAGGCTGAGCGTGTGGCGCTGGGCGCTGGCTCGAGGCGCAGCGCTGGCCCACCACTGGCCGCTGTCGGCGCACAGGCCGCTGGGCAAGTCCAGGCACAACACGGGCACGGGCAAGGCTTGCAGGTGCGCGATCCAGTCGTCGGCCAGGCCGCGCACGGCTCGCGCCAGCCCCAGGCCAAAGAGCGCGTCCAAGGCCAGATCGGGCCAGCCGGGCGGCGGGGCAGATGCGCGCACCTGCAAGCCGCTGGCCTGCGCCTGAGCCCAGGCGCAGCTGCAGTCGGCGCTGAGCGGGCCTTCTGGCCTGAGCCAGTTCAGCCACACTTCGCCACCCAAGGGCTGCAAGCGGCGCTGCCAGGCCGCTGCAGCGAGCAGGCCGTCGCCGCCGTTGTGGCCGGGGCCGCAGGCCACCCAGACGCGGCGCGCGTGCGGCGCCAGCGCGGCGCTGAGGGCAAAACAGGCGGCGCCGGCGCGCGCCATCAGGGTGTGCGCGGGCAGCCGCGGCTGCGCCCATTGTTCGAGCGCGCTGCTGGCAGCGCGGCCATGCAGGGCCAGGGGCTGCGCCAGTTCGGGCAGCGGCAGGCGGGTGGCGGCAGGGGTGTACATAGCGGCAAGGGGGGCAGGGCAGGCAGGCCAGAAGGCGTGCTAGAATGGCGGAGTTTGCTGCCAGCGGCAAACCCTCTCGGTATTTTTCTCCAATCGCAAACAGGCCCAATCGGGTGTTGCGTCCATTTTCACACGGGCATGGTGCCGGTGCGCGGTGGCCGCAATGCGGGCCTGATTTAAGACCCAACCTGAAGGTAACACAACCATGACCATTTCCATGCGCGAAATGCTGGAAGCCGGTGTCCATTTTGGTCACCAAACCCGCTTCTGGAACCCCAAGATGGCCCCCTACATCTTCGGCCATCGCAACAAGATCCACATCGTCAACCTCGACAAGACCCTGCCCCTGTTCGAGGAGGCGGCCAAGTTTGTGCGCCAGGTCAGCGCCCGCGGCGGCAACGTGCTGATGGTGGGCACCAAGCGCCAGGCGCGCGACATCGTGGCACTAGAGGCGCAGCGCGCCGGTGTGCCCTACGTCGAGCAGCGCTGGCTCGGCGGCATGCTGACCAACTTCAAGACCGTCAAGACCTCGATCAAGCGCCTCAAGGAAATGCTGGCGCAAAAAGAGGCCGGGCTCGAGCATCTGTCGAAAAAAGAGCAGCTCACCTTCAACCGCCAGATCGAGAAGCTGCAAAACGACATCGGTGGCATCCAGGACATGAACGCGCTGCCCGAAGCGATTTTTGTCATCGACGTCGGCTACCACAAGATCGCCGTGGCCGAAGCGCAAAAGCTGGGCATCCCACTGATCGCCGTGGTGGACACCAACCACTCCCCGATCGGCATCGACTACGTCATCCCAGGCAATGACGACTCGGCCAAGGCCGTGGCCCTGTATGCGCGCGGCATCGCCGATGCCATCATCGAAGGCCGGGCCAATGCCGTCAGCAACGTGGTGCAAGCGGTGCAGTCGAGCACCGAAGACGAGTTCGTCGAAGTGCAGGGCGAGGCCTGATTCGCAGGCGACACCAGCCACCAAAGGGGCGGTTGCGCCCCTTTTTTGTAAGCATTTTTTCACACTGACAGAGCAAGCTCGGGCCTTTCAAGCCCGCTACGGAGTACACACAATGGCTGCAATCACCGCAAGCATGGTCGCCCAACTGCGCGCCAAGACCGACGCGCCGATGATGGAATGCAAAAAAGCCCTCACCGAAGCCGAGGGCAACATGGACAAGGCCGAAGAGCTGCTGCGCGTCAAGCTCGGCAACAAGGCCGGCAAGGCCGCCAGCCGCGTCACCGCCGAAGGCGTGGTGGTCGCCAGCCTCGGGGGCCACACCGGCGCCTTGCTCGAAGTCAACTGCGAGACCGATTTCGTCTCCAAGAACGAGCTGTTCCTGAGCTTTTGCAACCAGGTCGCCAACCTGATCGCCCAGCACAACCCGGCCGACGTGGCTGCGGTGGGCGCGCTGCCCCTGAGCCTCGAGGGCTTTGGCCCGACGGTCGAAGACGTGCGCAAGGGCCTGATCGGCAAGATCGGTGAGAACATCGCGCTGCGCCGCTTCAAGCGCTACGCCGGCGGCGGCCAGTTGGCGGCCTACCTGCACGGCGTGCGCATCGGGGTGGTGGTGGAGTTCGAGGGCGATGCCACCGCCGCCAAAGACGCCGCCATGCACATCGCGGCCATGAAGCCGGTGGCGCTCACCGCCGCCGAGGTGCCCGCCGAGCTGATCGAGAAAGAGCGCGCCGTGGCTGCAGGCAAGGCCGAAGAAGACCGCAAAGTCGCCGAGGCCGCCGGCAAACCGGCGCAAGCGGCCGAAATCGTGGCCAAGCGCATCGAGGGTGGGGTGCAGAAATTCCTCAAAGAGGTCTCGCTCTTCAACCAGCCCTTCGTCAAGAACGACAAGCAGACGGTGGAGCAGATGCTCAAGGCCGCAGGCACCACGGTCAAGGGCTTCACGCTGTACGTGGTCGGCGAAGGCATCGAGAAAAAGCAGGACGACTTTGCCGCCGAAGTGGCGGCGCAGGTGGCGGCAGCGCAAGCGGGTGGCTGATTCCCAGCGCTGATGCAGCGGCAGCTCAGGCGGCCGCATGCACCCAAAGCGCACCCAAAGCGCACCGAAGGTGCGCCCGATGAATAGTCGGAGTTTTACGGCCAGCCCTGCAAGGGGTTGGCCGTTGCCGCGCCACAAGCCCTAAAATCGCTCGAACTCATCATTCAGACTGTCATATGCCCGCCCACCAGCGCATTCTGCTCAAGCTCTCCGGCGAAGCCCTGATGGGCGACGACGCCTTTGGCATCAACCCTGCCACCATCGGGCGCATCGTCGAGGAAATCGCCGAGGTGGTGCGGCTCGGGGTGCAGGTGGCGGTGGTGATCGGTGGCGGCAACATCTTTCGCGGCGTGGCGGGCGGCGCGGTGGGCATGGAGCGCGCCACCGCCGACTACATGGGCATGCTGGCCACCGTCATGAACGCGCTGGCGCTGGGCGATGCCCTGGGCCGCTGCGGGCTCAAGGCGCGCGTGATGTCGGCCATCAACATCGACCAGGTGGTCGAGCCTTATGTGCGGCCCAAGGCCTTGCAGTACCTCGAAGAGGGCAAGGTGGTGGTGTTTGCCGCCGGCACCGGCAACCCCTTTTTCACCACCGACACCGCCGCTGCGCTGCGCGGGGCCGAGATCGGGGCCGAGATCGTGCTCAAGGCGACCAAGGTCGATGGCGTGTACAACGCCGACCCCAAAAAAGACCGGGACGCGGTGCGCTACCAGTCCATCAGTTTTGACGAGGCCATGGCGCGCCAGTTGCAGGTCATGGACGCCACCGCCTTTGCCCTGTGCCGCGACCAGAACCTGCCGGTGCGCGTGTTCAGCATTTTCAAGCCGGGCGCGCTGCGCCGGGTGGTGCAGGGCGAGGACGAAGGCACGCTGGTGCACGTCTGAGCACCCTTTACATCCCGATCCAGGCCCGCTCCAAGCCCCCTGAGTCGGTGTATGCTACGCGGTTAGCCCCCCAGCGGCGCGGCACACCAGCCGATCGAGTAGCCAAGCGAGTCACGACCATGCAGATTTCCGACATCAAGAAACACGCCGATCTCAAAATGCATGCCTCGATCGAGGCGCTCAAGGGCAGCTTGGGCAAGGTGCGCACCGGGCGCGCCAACCCGGCGCTGCTCGACACCGTGCATGTGGATTACTACGGCGCCATGCTGCCGCTGTCGCAGGTGGCCAACCTGAGCCTGCTCGACTCGCGCACCATCGGCGTCGCGCCGTGGGAAAAGGGCATGGGGGCGAAGATCGAGAAAGCCATCCGCGAGTCCGACCTTGGGCTCAATCCGGCCTCGCAGGGCGACCTGATCCGGGTTCCGATCCCTGCCATGACCGAGGAGCGGCGCAAGGAGCTCACCAAGGTGGTGAAAGGCGAGGGCGAGCAGGCCAAGGTGGCGATTCGCAACCTGCGCCGCGACGCCAACGAGCAGCTCAAGAAGCTGGTCAAGGACAAGCTGGCCTCCGAAGACGACGACCGCCGCGCCCAGGATGAGGTGCAAAAACTCACCGACCGCATGATCGCCGAGGTGGACCGGATCGTTGCCGCCAAAGAGCAAGAGCTGATGGCGTTTTGAGGCTGCGCGCTCCCATGCCCTCTATCGAGCGCCGCGCGGACACGCCGTGCCATTTGGCCGTCGTCATGGACGGCAACGGCCGTTGGGCCAAACAACGCTATCTGCCGCGCTTGGCTGGCCACCGGCAGGGGCTGGAAAAGCTGCGCGAGCTGGTGCGCTGGTGCGGCGAAGCCGGCGTGCAGGTGCTGACGGTGTTTGCTTTTTCGTCCGAAAACTGGAGCCGCCCAGCCGACGAGGTGAGCGGCCTGATGGGGCTGCTGGCCCGGGCGCTGGAGCGCGAAGTGGGCGAGCTCCAGCGCGCTGGGGTGCGGCTGCATTTTCCCGGCGATCGCCTGGCCTTGAGCGGCGAGCTGCAGCAGCAGCTGGCGCAGGCCGAGCAGCGCACGGCCGCCAACCAAGGCCTGGTGCTCAACGTGTGTTTCAACTACGGCGGCCGCTGGGACGTGGTGCAGGCGGCGCAGCAACTGGCCGCGCGTGGCGAGCCCATCACCGAAGCGGCGCTGTCGGGGGCGCTGGCGCTGGCGCACGTGCCGCCACCCGACCTCATCATCCGCACCGGCGGCGAGCAGCGCCTGAGCAACTTCCTGCTCTGGCAGGCGGCCTACAGCGAACTCTATTTTTCTGCGGCCCTCTGGCCGGCCTTTGGCCGCGCCGAATTTGAAGCCGCGCTGGCCGCTTACGCGCAGCGCGAGCGGCGTTTTGGGCGGGTCTCGGAGCAGCTCAGCGACGCCCCTGCGCAACCGCTGCAACCCTTGCGGGCTGCCGCCTGATTGCCGCCCATGTTGTGGCAGCGGGTGCTGACGGCGTTGGGGCTGCTGGGGCTGTTGCTGGCTTCGCTCTGGCACTCCGCCGAATGGCCCTTCGGCTTGCTGACCCTGGTGCTGGTGTGCGTGGCCGCCTGGGAGTGGGCGCGTCTGTGCGCTTGCGCGCCCGCTGTGGCTGTGGCGGCTGCGGTCGGGCTGGGGCTGGCCCTGTTGGGTTTTTGGGCCTGGGTGGGCGTGGGTTACGACAGCAGCTGGTTCTGGCCACTGGCCAGCGTGGCGTGTTTGTTGCTGCTGCCCCTGCTGCTGCACCGAGGGGTGCAGGGCTGGCATGGGCTGGCCAACGGGCCGCGCGTGGCACTGGGCTTGCTGTTGCTGGGGCAGGCGTGGTGGGCCTTGTTGCACGCCAAGACCATCGGTCTGGGCATGTTGCTGAGCATTTTCATGTTGGTCTGGGTGGCCGACATCGCCGCCTATTTTGGCGGCAAGCGCTTTGGGCGGCGCAAGCTCGCACCCTCCATCAGCCCTGGCAAAACCTGGGAAGGGGTGTGGAGCGCCGCCTTGGCGCTGCTGGTGCTGGGCGTGCTGTGGCTGCAGTGGTGGCCCGCGCACTGGGGGCCCAGTCTGTACACCCAACTGTGGCAGCTCGGGCCCTTGCCGGCCTTGGCCTTGCTGCTGCTGTTGCTGGCCCTGAGCGTGATGGGCGATTTGCTCGAATCCCTGGTCAAGCGCAGCGCCGGCCGCAAAGATTCGAGCCGCATCCTGCCCGGCCACGGCGGGCTGCTGGACCGCTTCGATGCGCTGTTGCCGGTGTTGCCGCTGGCGCTCTGGATCGTGACCGCCTAGGCACGCTCCATCCCTTTTTTTGCGCCTTTGCCCCCCCCACCATGCAGACGCTGACCGTGCTTGGATCGACCGGATCGATCGGAACCCAGACGCTGGACGTGGTGGCGCGCCATCCACAGCGCTATCGCATCCATGCGCTCACGGCCCAAGAGCGGGTGCACGAGCTGGCGCTGCAGTGCCAACGCTTTGCGCCGCGCTATGCCGTGATTGCACCGGCTGGGGCCGACGCCCTGCGCGCTGCCTTGCAAGCCCTTGGCGCCACCGACACCGAGGTGCTGACCGGGCCGCAGGCCCTGTGCGAGGTGGCGGCGGCCGATGCGGTCGACAGCGTCATGGCGGCCATCGTCGGCGCGGCCGGCTTGGCGCCTTGTGCGGCGGCGGCGCGCAGCGGCAAAAAGCTGCTGCTGGCCAACAAAGAGGCGCTGGTGCTGGGCGGCGAGTGGTTCATGCAGACGGTGCGCACTGGTGGCGCCACCTTGCTGCCCATCGACAGCGAACACTCGGCGCTGTTTCAGTGCCTGCCCGAGTCCTCCGCCCAGTGGGCGCAGCGGGTGGAGAAAATCGTCCTCACAGCCTCGGGCGGGCCGTTTCGCCAGCGCGACCCGGCCAGCCTGGCCAGCGTCACGCCCGAGCAAGCCTGTGCGCACCCCAATTGGGTCATGGGGCGCAAAATCTCGGTCGATTCCGCCACCATGATGAACAAGGCGCTCGAAGTGATCGAGGCCCACCACCTGTTTGGCGTGGCACCCGAGTGCATCGAGGTCGTGATTCACCCACAGAGCGTGATCCACTCGATGGTGCAGATGCGCGACCGCTCGGTGCTGGCGCAGCTGGGCACACCCGATATGCGCGTGCCGATCGCCTACGGCCTGAGCTGGCCCGAGCGCATCGAATCGGGGGCCGAGGCGCTGGACTTTGCCCGCTTGGGCGCGCTGACCTTCGAGCCGCCCGCGCGCGAGCGCTTTCCGGCCTTGTTTCTGGCCTGGGAGGCCCTGGCCGGCCCGCGCGGCAGCACTGGGGTGCTCAACGCCGCCAACGAGGTGGCGGTGCAGGCCTTTCTCGAGCGCCGCCTGCGTTTTGACCGCATCCACGCCGTGAACGCGGGAACGCTGCAGGCCTGGACGCCCTCCAACCCCGACGGCATCGACGACCTGCTGGCGCTCGACGCCCATGCGCGCGCCCTGGCGCGGACGCAGTTGCAGCGCTGGCAGGATTGAGAGACTGAAAGGCCACCGCCCATGCACCCTGCCACCGTCCCATGCTGACCGTTCTCGCCTTCTTGGTGGCCATCGGGCTGCTGGTGGCGGTGCACGAATACGGGCACTACCGCGTCGCCGTGGCGTGCGGGGTCAAGGTGCTGCGCTTTTCGGTCGGATTTGGCAAACCCCTGTGGAGCTGGCGCTCCACGCGCAGCGGCACCGAATACGTGCTGGGCGCGCTGCCGCTGGGGGGCTATGTGCGCATGCTCGACGAGCGCGAAGCGGCCGTGCCCGCCGCCGAGCGCCATCTGGCTTTCAACACCCAGAGCCTGCGCGTGCGCACGGCCATCGTGGCGGCCGGGCCAGCGGCCAACCTGCTGCTGGCGGTGCTGCTGTATGCGCTGGTGGCGTGGATGGGGGTGCCGCAGCCGCAGCCGGTGCTCGCCACGCCGGCGCCGGCCTCGCTGGCCGAACGCGCCGGGGTGCGCGGCGGCGAGTGGGTGGTGGCGCTGGCGCGGGTGGGCGACGCGCCGCAGCCGGTCGAATCCTTTGGCGATCTGCGCTGGCAGCTCATGCGCGCCGCCCTGGCGCAGCAAGACCTGAAGCTGTGGCTGGCCAGCGGCCCCGGCGAGCCGGGGCGCGAGGTGCGGCTGGAGCTGTCGCAGGTCGATGTGCGCCATGCCGACGCCACGCTGTTGCGCCAGATAGGCATCGAGGCCCCGTGGTCGGCGCCGTTGCTGGGCCAGCTCACGCCCGAAGGCGCCGCCGCCGCCGCTGGCCTGCAGCCCGGCGACCGGGTGCTGCGCGTCGATGGCCAGCCGGTGCGCGACGCCGCGCAACTGCGCCAGCTGATCCGTTTGTCGGCCGCCGACGGCCATCCGCGCACCCAGCGCTGGCAGATCGAGCGCGCCGGCAGCGTGCTGCAACTCGAGGTGACCCCGCGCCCCGAGCAGATCGAGCGCGTCTGGGTGGGGCGCATCGGCGGCTTCGTGGGGGCGACGCCGGACATGGCCGAACGCGCCATGGGGCCGCTGGAGGGGTTGTGGCATGGAGCGGTGCGCACCTGGGAGGTTTCGCTGCTGTCGCTGCAAATGATCGGCAAGATGCTCAGCGGCCAGGCCTCGTTGCAAAACCTGAGCGGCCCGATCACCATCGCCGATTACGCCGGCCAGTCGGCCGCGCTGGGGCTCGCCAGCTACCTGCTGTTTCTGGCGCTGATCAGCGTCAGCCTCGGGGTGCTCAACCTGCTGCCGCTGCCGGTGCTCGACGGCGGGCACCTGATGTATTATCTGTGGGAGGCCGTGACCGGGCGCCCTGTGTCCGACGCTTGGATGGAGGGCTTGCAGCGCATCGGCATCGTGCTGCTGCTGGGTCTGATGTCGCTGGCCATTTTCAATGATATTGCCCGTTTGCTGGGCTGAGAACGCATTCTTCATGAACTACAAGCAACCGCGCTTGCGCCGCCTCGCCTTGGGCGCACTGGTTTCCCTGTCGCTGGCGCTGCCGGCTTGGGCCACTGCCCCCTTCACGCTGCGCGACATCCGGGTCGAGGGCCTGCAACGCGTCGAGCCCGGCACGGTGTTTGGCTCGCTGCCCTTCAGGGTCGGCGACGCCTTCACCGAAGACCAGGGCAGTGCCGCCATCCGCGCCCTGTTCGGGCTCGGGCTGTTCTCTGACGTGCGCCTGCAAATCGAGGGCGAGGTGCTGGTGGTGATCGTCGAAGAGCGCCCGACCGTGGCCGAAATCAGCTTCAGCGGCGTGCGCGAGTTCGACAACGAGGTGCTGCGCCGCGCCCTGCGCGACGTGGGGCTCGCCGAAGGCCGACCGTTCGACCGCGCCCTGGCCGACCGCGCCGAGCAAGAGCTCAAGCGCCAGTACCTGACGCGCAGCATGTACGCCGCCACCGTCACCGCCACCGTCACGCCATTGGATCGCAACCGCATCAACCTCAATTTTCATGTGGTCGAAGGCGGCATCACGCGCATCACCGAGCTGCGCATCGTCGGCAACCAGGCGTTCAGCGACGCCACCTTGCTGCGCCTGTTCACGCTCGACACCGGCAACTGGTTGAGCTGGTACACGCGCTCCGACCGCTACTCGCGCGAGCGCCTCAACGCCGACCTCGAAACCCTGCGCTCGCACTACCTCACGCGCGGCTTCCTCGAGTTCACGATCGACTCGACCCAGGTTGCGATCTCGCCCGACAAGGGCGAAATGGCGATCACCATCACCCTCACCGAAGGCCAGCGCTTCGTGGTCTCTGGCGTGCGGCTGGAGGGCGATTACCTGGGGCGCGAAGAGGAGTTCAAGTCCCTGATCCGCATTCGCCCCGGCCAGGCCTACAACGCCCAAGAGGTGGCCGAGACCGTGCGCGCCTTTGGCGAGCATTTCGGGCGCTTCGGCTTTGCCTTTGCGCGCGTCGAGGCGGTGCCCGAAATCGACCGCCAGAACGCCCAGGTGGCGTTCGTGCTGCGCGCCGAGCCCTCGCGCCGCGCCTTCGTGCGCCGCATCGAGATCGAAGGCAACGAGCGCACCCGCGACGAGGTCATCCGGCGCGAGTTCCGCCAGCTCGAATCGGCCTGGTACGACGGCGACCGCATCCGCCTGTCGCGCGACCGCGTCGACCGGCTGGGTTTCTTCACCCAGGTCACGGTCGATACGCGCGAGGTGCCGGGGGCGCCCGATCAGGTCGATCTGGTGGTGGCGGTCGAGGAGCGGGCCACCGGCAGCCTGTCGATCGGCGCCGGTTTCTCGCAGGCCGAGCGGCTCTCGCTCACTGCCGGCATCCGCCAGGAAAACGTGTTTGGCACCGGGCACTCGCTCAGCTTCAACCTGAACACCAGCGAGTTCAACCGCCAGCTGGTGCTCAGCACCGTCAACCCGTACTTCACGCCCGACGGGGTGTCGCGCGCCTTTGACCTGTACTACCGCACCAGCCGCCCGTTCACGGCGCAAGCGGGCGACTACGAGCTCGTCACCGCCGGTACCAGCGTGCGTTTTGGCGTGCCCTTCACCGAAACCGACACGGTGTTTTTCGGCCTTGGGCTGGAGCAGACCCGGATCGAGCCCGGCGCCGGGTTGCCCTTTGCCTTTCGCGACTACATGAACGCCTTTGGCGCTTCCTCGGTGTCGGTGCCCCTGACCGTGGGCTGGGCGCGCGACAGCCGCGACAGCGTGCTCGTGCCCACCCGCGGCCGCCTGATGCGCTTCAATGGCGAGCTCGGCATCGCCGGCGACACCCGCTACGTGCGCGCCAGCGGACAGTTCCAGCAATTCATCCCGCTCAACCCGCAGTGGACGCTGGCCTTCAACGCCGAAGCCGGCTGGGGCCGCGGCCTGGGCGACCGGCCGTTCCCGGTGTTCAAGAACTTCTTCGGCGGCGGCCTGGGTTCGGTGCGCGGCTTCGAGCAAGGCACCTTGGGCGGCACCAGCGGCATCGTCGGCCAGCCGGGGGCTTTGTCCTACATCGGCGGCTCGCGCATGGCGGTGCTCAACACCGAGATCATCGCCCCTTTCCCCGGTGCGGGCAGAGACCGCACGCTGCGCATGTTCGGCTTCATCGACATCGGCAACGTCTCGGACGATTTCGGCGGGCGCTCGCGCTTCAGCGATTTTCGCGCCTCGGCCGGCATCGGCATCAGCTGGCTCTCGCCGGTCGGGCCGCTTAGAATCGCGTATGCCCAGCCGTTGCGCGAGTTCGCCAACGACAAGCCACAAAGCATTCAATTCCAGATTGGTACCACGTTCTGATGAAATCCTTCTCTAGTCACCTGTTGCGCTCTTTCTTTGCCGCCTTGCTGCTGGCCACGGCCGCTTTTGCCGTCACGGCCCAGGACTTCAAAATCGGCTTTGTGAACACCGACCGGGTGCTGCGCGATTCGGCCGCAGCCCGGGCCGCACAAACCAAGCTGCAGCAAGAGTTCGCACGCCGCGAGCGCGAGGTGCAGACGCTGGGCACCCAGTTGCGCGCCGCCTCCGAGGCCCTGGAGCGCGAGGCGCCGACGCTGTCCGAGGCCCAGCGCATGACGCGCCAGCGCCAGCTGGTCGAGATGGAGCGCGATTTCCAGCGCCGCCGCCAGGCCTTCCAGGAAGACCTGAACCTGCGCCGCAACGAGGAGCTGCAGCAGGTGATCGAGCGCGCCAACCGCGTCATCCGCCAGATCGCCGAGGCCGAGCGCTTCGACCTCATCATCCAGGAGGCGGTCTATATCCACCCGCGACACGACATCACCGACAAGGTGATCGCTGGCCTGAACAGCGCCCCAGCCACAACCCCGGCCGCCGCCCCTGCCCGCTGAAGGCACCGGTGCCCGGCATCTGATGCTTCGGCTCTGCGACATCCAAGCCGCCTTGGGCGGCGTTTTGCATGGCGACGGCAAGCGTGCGATCGCTGGCTTGGCCTCGCTCGAAAGCGCCGGGCCCGATCGGCTCGCCTTTGTCGCGCAGGCGCGCCACGCGGCGGCGATCGAGAGCACGCAGGCCGCAGCGCTGATCGTGCCGCCCGAGCTGGTGGCGCGCGCCAGCGCCCGCGGGCCCTGCATCGAGACGCCGCAGCCCTACCCCTACTTTGCCCGCCTGACGCAGTGGTGGCGGGCGCGCCAGCTGGCGGCGCAGCGCGCTGCCACCGACCCCGCCGCGCCCGCCATTCATCCCAGCGCCTGGGTGCACCCCAGCGCCGAGCTGGCTGACGGGGTGCGCCTGGGGGCCTTTGCGGTGGTCGAGGCCGGGGCGCAGATCGGCGCCGGCAGCGAGATCGGGGCCCACTGCGTGATCGGGGCGCGGGCGCACCTCGGCGCCCAGGCGCGCCTGGCGGCGCAGGTGGTGATCGGCCACGATTGCACGCTGGGTGCGCGCTGCATCGTGCACAGCGGGGCGGTGATCGGGGCCGACGGCTTTGGCTTTGCCGCGCACCAGGAGCGCTGGCTCAAGATCGAGCAACTGGGCGCGGTGCGCATCGGCGACGAGGTCGAAATCGGGGCCAACACCTGCATCGACCGCGGCACCCTCGACGACACCGTGCTCGAAGACGGCGTCAAGCTCGACAACCTGATCCAGATCGGCCACAACGTGCGCATCGGCGCGCACACCGCCATGGCCGGCTGCGTCGGGGTGGCGGGCAGCGCCCAGATCGGCGCGCACTGCACCTTCGGCGGCGGCGCCGGGGTGCTCGGGCACCTGCGCCTGGTCGATCACGTGCACATCACCGCCGCCACCCTGGTCACGCGCTCGATCCTCAAGCCGGGCCAGTACAGCGGCGCGTTCCCGATCGACGACAATGCGAACTGGGAAAAAAACGCTGCCACGCTGCGCCAGTTGTACGCGCTGCGGCAACGCCTGAAAGCCCTGGAAAAAAAATCCTGATGGACATCCACCATATTCTGAAAAAACTGCCACACCGCTACCCATTTCTGCTGGTGGACCGGGTGCTGGAGATCGAAAAAGGCCGCTCCATACGCGCGCTCAAGAACGTGAGCGTGAACGAGCCGCAGTTCACCGGGCATTTTCCGCACCGGCCGGTGTTTCCGGGGGTGCTGATGCTCGAAGCGCTGGCGCAAACGGCGGCGCTGCTGACCTTTGACACCCTGGGGCTGGAGCTGGACGAAAACTCGGTCTATTACTTTGCCGGCGTCGATGGCGCGCGCTTCAAGCGCCCGGTGGAGCCGGGCGACCAGCTGCTCATGCACGTCACGCTCGAGCGCTCCAAGGCCGGTATTTTCAAGTTCAAGGGCGTGGCCCGGGTGGGCGACGAGGTGGCTTGCGAGGCCGAACTGATGTGCACCATGCGCCGCATCGCCAGCGAAGGCGCCGCATGAGTCGGATCCACCCCACCGCGCTCATCGACCCGGCGGCGCAGCTGCACCCCACCGTCCAGGTGGGGGCCTACAGCCTCATCGGCCCCCACGTGCAGATCGGGGAGGGCAGCGCCATCGGCAGCCACTGCGTGCTCGAGGGCCACACGCGCATCGGCGCGCACAACACCATCCACAGCTACGCCGCGCTGGGCGGGGCGCCGCAGGACAAGAAATACGCCGGTGAGCCGACCCGGCTCGAAATCGGCGACCGCAACGTGATCCGCGAGTTTTGCACCCTGCACCGCGGCACCGCCAACGGCAGTGGCGTGACCCGCGTGGGTGACGACAACATGCTGATGGCCTACGTGCACCTGGCGCACGACTGCCAGGTGGGCAGCCACACGGTGTTTGCCAACAACGCCCAGCTCGCCGGCCACGTGCAGGTGGGCGACTGGGTGATCTTGGGCGGCTTTACCGTGGTGCGCCAGTTTTTGCGCCTGGGCGCGCACAGCTTCACGGCCATGTGCGCGCTGCTGTTTGCCGACTTGCCGCCGTTCGTGGTCTGCCAGGGGCAACCGGCGGTGGCGCGCAACGTCAACGCCGAAGGGCTGCGCCGGCGCGGCTTTGGCCCAGCGCGCATCGCCGCCGTGCGCGCCATGTACAAGGCGCTGTACCGCGAGAACCTGACGCTGCAGGCCGCCCAGCCGCGCATCGCCGCCTTGCTCGCACAGCACCCCGAGGCCGCCGCCGATGTGGCGCTGATGAGCGCTTTTCTGGCCGGCGTCGGCAAGCCCGGCATCGTGCGCCGGCGTGCGCGCAGCGAGGCGGCCGAGGGCGCCGAGGGCAAAGGAGAAGGCGCATGAAGCCGCTGCGCTGTGCCGTGATCGGGGTCGGGTACCTGGGCAAGTTCCACGCCCAGAAATACGCCCAGTTGCCGGGCTGCGAGTTGGTGGCGGTGGCCGACAGCCGGCTCGACGTGGCCCAGGCCGTGGCCCAGCCGCTGGGCTGCCGCGCCGTGGCCGACTACCACGAGCTGCTGGGCCAGGTCGATGCCGTGAGCGTGGTCGTGCCGACGCAGGCGCACCACGCCGTCACGCTCGATTTTCTGCGCGCCGGAGCCCACGTGCTGGTGGAAAAACCGATCGCCGTGACGCTCGAGCAGGCCGACGAGATGATCGCCCTGGCCGAGCAGCGCGGCCTGACGCTGGCGGTCGGGCACCTGGAGCGCTTCAACCCGGTGGCGCTGGCGCTCGAGCCGCTGCTGCAGCGGCCGCGCTTCATCGAGAGCACCCGACTGGCCCCGTTCAAGCCGCGCGCCACCGACGTCAGCGTGCTGCTGGATCTGATGATCCACGACGTGGACTTGATCCTGTCGCTGGTGGACAGCGAGATCGTGAGCATAGACAGCAGCGGCGCGCGCGTGCTCACCGCCGACATCGACATTGCCAACGCCCGCATCCGCTTTGCCAACGGCTGCGTGGCCAACGTCACCGCCAGCCGCGTCAGCAACAAGAGCGAGCGCAAGATGCGCGTGTTCCAAGACCGCGCCTGCCATTCGCTCGATTTTGGCAGCCGACAACTGGTGAGCTACCGCGCCACCGATGCCGACCCGCACACCGCCCCCGAAGCGGCGATAGCGCGCCAGCTGCAGACCTTCGGCGAAGCCGACGCGCTGCAAAGCGAGATCGCCGATTTCGTGGCCAGCGTGCGCGAGGGGCGCGCACCCAAGGTCGGCGGTCGCGCCGGGCGGCGCGCGCTGGCGGCGGTGCAGCGCATCAGCGCCGCCACCGAGCTCATAGCCTGATTCTTTGCCCCCTTTGCCTTCTTTGACGCCCTAGAAAGCCCCGCCATGCGCATCCCGATGGTCGATCTGGCCACCCAGTACCGCGAACTCAAACCCCAGCTCGAACCGGCGCTGCTGGCGGCGCTGGAGGCGACGCAGTTCATCCTTGGCCCCAACGTGCAGGCCTTCGAGGCCGAGGCCGCCGCTTACCTGGGTGTCAAGCACGCCATCTCGTGCGCCAACGGCACCGACGCGCTGCACCTGGCGCTGCGCGCCCTCGGTCTGGGGCCGGGCGACGAGGTCATCACCACGCCCTTTACCTTCATCGCCACCGCCGAGGCCATCGCCTACGTCGGCGCCAAAGCGGTGTTCGTCGATATCGACCCGCGCACCTTCAACCTCGACGTGGCGCAGGTGGCGCGCGCCATCGGGCCGCGCACCAGGGCGCTGCTGCCGGTGCACCTGTTTGGCCAACCGGCCGACCTCGACGCGCTGCAGGCGCTGGCGCAGCCGCACGGCCTGCACCTGATCGAAGACTGCGCCCAGTCCTTCGGTGCCACGCTGGGTGGGCGCCAGACCGGGGCCATCGGCGACGTGGCGGCGTTCAGCTTTTTCCCAAGCAAAAACCTGGGCTGCTACGGCGACGGCGGCATGGTCACGACCCAGTCCGACGCGCTGGCCGAGACGCTGCGCATGCTGCGCAACCACGGCAGCAAGGTGCGCTACTACCACGACATCATCGGCTACAACAGCCGACTCGACGAGCTGCAAGCGGTCGTGCTGCGCGCCAAGCTGGCGCGCATCGACCACTACAACCAGCAGCGGCGCCGCGTGGCGCAGCGCTACCAGGCCGGTCTGGCCGGCTTGCCGCTGCACACGCCCCATGAAGACGGCATCGGGCGGCACGTCTATCACCAATACACGCTGCTGTGCGAGCGCCGCGACGCGCTGCAGCAGGCCCTCAGCGCCGCCGGCATCGCCAGCGCGATCTACTACCCGGTGCCACTGCACCAACAGAAAGTGTTTGCCGCCGCGGCCGCAGGGCAGACCTTTGCGGTCACCGAGTCGGTGGCGCAGCGCTGCCTGTCGCTGCCGATCTACCCCGAGCTCAGCGACGCGGCCATCGACGAAATCTGCGCCGTGATCCGTCAGGCGCTGGCTTGATGTGGACCCTGCCAGCCCCAGCCCTGCCAGCCTAGGCCCGTCGCCGCCGGGCGCGGGCTTGCGCGTGGCCATGGTGGCGGCCGAACGCTCCGGCGACCAGCTCGCGGCCTTGCTGCTGCAGGGCATGCGCCAGCGCTGGAGCGGCTTGCAGGCCAGCGGCATCGGCGGGCCGCTGATGCAGGCGCAGGGCTTTGTGGCGCACCACAGCTGCGACGAGCTCACCGTGCGCGGGCTGGTCGAGGGCCTGTGGGCCTACCGGCGCATCAGCGCCCTCCGGCGCCACTACGCCGCCGACTTGCTGCGCCAGCGTCCCGATCTGTACCTCGGGGTCGACGCCTCGGACTTCAACCTGCCGCTGGAACGCCGGCTCAACCGCGCCGGCATCCCCGCGATGCAACTGGTGTGCCCCTCGATCTGGGCCTGGCGGCCCGGGCGCGTGCACGCCATCCGGCGCAGCGTGCGCCACGTGCTGTGCCTGTTTCCCTTCGAGCCCGAGCTGCTGGCGCGCCACGGCATCGCCGGCACCTTCGTCGGACACCCGGTGGCCGACCTGATCGCGCTCGAGCCCGATCAGGCCGGCGCGCGCCAGCGCCTTGGGCTGGCTCCCGACGCCACCGTGGTGGCGCTGCTGCCGGGCAGCCGGGTGGCCGAGATCGACGCGCTGGCCGCGCCTTTTTTGCACGCCGCCCGCCTGATGGCGCAGCAGCGACCGCAGCTGCGCTTCGTGCTGCCCACGCACGAGGGCCTGCGCCCGACGCTGGAGCAGGCGCTGCGTGCCAGCGGCATGGAGGCGCGGGTGCAGCTGGTGCTGGGGCAGGCGCACACCGTGCAGGCGGCCTGCGACGTGGCGCTGGTGGCCAGCGGCACCGCCACGCTCGAAACCGCGCTGCACAAGCGCCCGATGGTCATCGCCTACCGCATGCAGTGGCTCTCCTGGTGGGTGGCCAACCAGCAGCGGCGCACACCTTGGATTGGGCTGCCCAACATCTTGTGTCAGCAAAGCCTGGTGCCCGAGCTGCTGCAGCAGCAGGCGCAGCCCGAGGCGCTGGCGCGCGCCACCTTGGCCTGGCTCGACGACCCGGCAGCGGTGACGCGCCTGCGCCAGCGCTTCACCGAGATGCACCTGCAACTGCGGCAAGACATGCCCGCCCGAGCCAGCCATGCGATCGCGCAAATCCTCAGCGCTTGAGGCCTACAAGCTGGGCTGGGCGCCGCCGGGCCTGGTGGCCGGGGTGGACGAGGCCGGGCGCGGCCCGCTGGCCGGGCCGGTGCTGGCGGCGGCCGTGATGCTGGACCCGCGCAAACCGATCGCCGGCCTGCGCGACTCCAAAAAACTCACGCCCAAGCGGCGCACGCAGCTGTGCGAGCTGATCCACGACCGCGCTCTGTGCTGCTCGGTGGCTCAGGCCAGCGTGGAAGAAATTGAGCGCCTCAACATCTTGCAAGCCACCCTGCTGGCGATGCAGCGCGCCGTGGCCGGCTTGCGGCTGCGCCCGACGCAGGTGCTGGTCGATGGCAACCGCTTGCCCGCCCTGCACCTGCCCGCGCAAGCCGTGGTGCGCGGCGACGACCGGGTGGCGGCGATTGCGGCGGCTTCCATCGTTGCCAAGGTGCAGCGCGACCGCCTGTGCGACGATTGGCACGCCCAGTACCCCGATTACGGCTTTGACCGCCACAAGGGCTACGGCACCGCGCTGCATCTGGAGGCGCTGCAGCGCCTGGGCCCCACGCCCCTGCACCGGCGCGGTTTTGCCCCGGTGGCGGCGCTGCTGGCGGCTGGGCGCCCGGCATGAGCACCGAAACCATCCGCTCGCGCGACAACGCGCTGCTCAAGCAACTGCGCCGCCTGGCGCACGACGCGGCCGCCGGCCGCGAGCTGGGGCTGGTCTGGCTCGAAGGCGAGCACCTGTGCCGCGCCCTGCTGGCCCGTGGCCAGCTGCCCACGGTGTTGCTGCGCGCCGAATCGGCCCCGCACTGGGACACGGCCTGGAGCCTGCCCCCCAGCGTGCGCCGCGTGGCGCTGGCCGACAGCCTGCTCGCCGGCGTCAGCGGCCTGGGCTCGAGCGCGCCGGTCGGTTTTCTGTGGCCCCTGCCCACCGCCGTGGCGTGCCAGCCCGGGCGGCCGACGGTGCTGCTCGACCGCTTGCAAGACCCGGGCAACGTCGGCTCGATCCTGCGCAGCGCCGCCGCCTTGGGTTTCGAGCAGGTGCTGGCGCTCAAGGGCACGGCGGCGCTGTGGGCGCCCAAGGTGCTGCGCGCCGGCATGGGGGCGCATTTTGGCCTGCGCCTGATCGAAGGCTTGCACCCAGGCGATCTGGCGGCGCTCCAGCTGCCGCTGCTGGCCACCAGCTCGCACCAGGGCCAGTGGCTGCACCAGGCCGCGCTGCCCTGGCCCTGCGCCTGGCTGTTCGGCCACGAAGGGCAGGGCCTGAGCCCCGAGCTGCTGGCTGGCGCCAGCCACACCCTGCGCATCGCCCAGCCCGGCGGCGAGGAATCCCTCAACGTCGCCGCCGCCGCCGCCATTTGTTTGCACGCCAGCGCGGTGCAGCGGCCCGCTTGAGCTAGTGTGGCGTTGCGCGCTATCTGGAACATAAAACCGCGCCTTTTCGTCCCTGCTGTCGTTGCAAATCCGCGCCATAGTGGCACTATGGCTGTGGTTTGCGCCTAAGCAGGGCCAAAAATCCATCGGTTTTATTTGTCCCATCAAGCGCGCAACACCACACTAGGCCCGGCAGGGGCCCCGGTGGCGGTGGGCGGGCGGGCTATAATTTTAAGGTTTACCCGAACCCTGCGCACCCCGGTGGCTCAAGGCCGCTGCAGCCCCAATCAAAATCGCCTGAGTCCGTGCTGGCGTGGGGCCTGAGGGTGCGGCCAGAATCCAAGTCCCTGGAGAGTCCCGTGTTTCCCGTCCCCGCCCCCGCCCTGCTCGCGCTTGCCGACGGCACGGTCTTTCGCGGCACCGCCATCGGTGCCACCGGCCAGACCGTCGGAGAAGTGGTGTTCAACACCGCGCTCACCGGCTACCAAGAAATCCTCACCGACCCCAGCTACCGCCAGCAGCTGGTCACGCTCACCTACCCGCACATCGGCAACACCGGCGTCAACGAGCAGGACGTGGAGTCCGACGCCATCCACGCCGCCGGCCTGATCATCAAAGACCTGCCGCTGCTGCACTCCAACTTTCGCGCCAGCCGCAGCTTGGGCGAGTACCTGCAGCGCCATGGCACGGTGGCCATTGCCGGCATCGACACCCGCGCCCTCACGCGCCGCCTGCGCACGCACGGGGCACAAAACGGCGCCATCGTCGCCCTCGCGGCGGGCCAGAGCCTGAGCGAGGCGGTGGTGGCGCAGGCGCTGGCCGCCGCCCGCAGCGCACCCAGCATGGCCGGGCAAGACCTGGCGCGGGTGGTGAGCACGGCCCAGCCCTACGAGTGGACGCAGACCGAGTGGCAGCTGGCGCGCGCCGACGGCAGCCCCGGCTACGGCGAGCTGCAGACGCCGCGCTTTCACGTCGTGGCTTACGACTTTGGCGTCAAGAAAAACATCCTGCGCATGCTGGCGCAACGCGGCTGCCGCGTCACCGTGGTGCCGGCCCAAACCCCGGCTGCCCAGGTGCTGGCGCTGCGTCCCGACGGCGTGTTCCTGTCCAACGGCCCCGGCGACCCGCAGCCCTGCGGCTACGCCATCGCCGCCGCCGCCGAGCTGATCGAATCCGGCCTGCCCACCTTCGGCATCTGCCTCGGGCACCAGATCATGGCCCTGGCCAGCGGCGCGCGCACCTACAAAATGCCGCACGGCCACCACGGCGCCAACCACCCGGTGCAAGAGCTCGCCAGCGGGCGCGTGGCCATCACCAGCCAGAACCACGGCTTTGCCGTGGAGCGCGAATCGCTGCCGGCGCACTTGCGCGTGACCCACATCAGCCTGTTCGACGGCACCGTGCAGGGGCTGGAGCGCAGCGACCGCCCGGCCTTTTGCTTCCAGGGCCACCCCGAGGCCTCGCCGGGTCCGCACGACATCGCCCCCCTGTTCGACCGCTTCACGGCGCTCATGGCTTCGGAGTAAACAGAACATGCCCAAGCGTTCAGACCTCAAGAGCATCCTCATCATCGGCGCCGGCCCGATCGTCATCGGTCAGGCGTGCGAGTTCGACTACTCCGGCGTGCAAGCCTGCAAGGCCCTGCGCGAAGAGGGCTACAAGGTCATCCTGATCAACAGCAACCCGGCCACGATCATGACCGACCCGGCCACCGCCGACGTCACCTACATCGAGCCCATCACCTGGCAGACGGTGGCCAAGATCATCGCCAAGGAACGGCCGGACGCCATTTTGCCCACCATGGGCGGCCAGACCGCGCTCAACTGCGCGCTCGACCTCTGGCGCCAGGGCGTGCTGGCGCAGCACGGCGTCGAGCTGATCGGGGCCACGCCCGAGGCCATCGACAAGGCCGAAGACCGGCTCAAGTTCAAGGACGCCATGACCCAGATCGGCCTGGGCTCGGCGCGTTCCGGGATCGCGCACAGCCTGAGCGAGGCCTGGGAGGTGCAAAGGCAGGTCGGCTTCCCGACCGTGATCCGCCCCAGCTTCACCTTGGGCGGCAGCGGCGGTGGCATCGCCTACAACCCCGAAGAGTTCGAGACCATCTGCAAGCGCGGCCTCGAGGCTTCGCCCACGCACGAGCTGCTGATCGAAGAGTCGCTGCTGGGCTGGAAAGAGTTCGAGATGGAGGTGGTGCGCGACCGCGCCGACAACTGCATCATCGTCTGCTCGATCGAAAACCTCGACCCGATGGGCGTGCACACTGGCGACTCGATCACCGTGGCGCCGGCGCAGACGCTCACCGACAAAGAATACCAACTGATGCGCAACGCCAGCCTGGCGGTGCTGCGCGAGATCGGCGTCGACACCGGCGGCTCCAACGTGCAGTTTGCCGTCAACCCGGCCGACGGGCGCATGGTCGTGATCGAGATGAACCCACGCGTCTCGCGCTCGTCGGCGCTGGCCTCCAAGGCCACCGGATTCCCGATCGCCAAGGTGGCGGCCAAGCTGGCGGTGGGCTACACCCTCGACGAGCTCAAGAACGAGATCACCGGCGGCGCCACCCCGGCCTCGTTCGAGCCCAGCATCGACTACGTGGTGACCAAGATCCCGCGCTTTGCCTTCGAAAAATTTCCCGCTGCCGACAGCCGCCTGACGACGCAGATGAAGTCGGTGGGTGAAGTCATGGCCATCGGGCGCACCTTCCAGGAGAGCTTCCAGAAGGCGCTGCGCGGGCTCGAGGTCGGCGTCGATGGCATGAACGAAAAAACCCAGGACCGCGAAACGCTGGAGCGCGAACTCGGCTCGCCCGGGCCGGAGCGCATCTGGTTCGTGGGCGACGCCTTCGCCGCCGGCTGGACACTGGACGAGGTGCAGCAGATCACGCGCATCGACCCGTGGTTTCTGGTGCAGATCGAAGACATCGTGCGCATCGAGCTGGGGCTGGACCGGCACACCGCCGCGCACGGCGCGCAGGCGCTGGCGGCCCTGAGCGCCGAAACGCTGCGCACGCTCAAGCAAAAGGGCTTTTCCGACCGCCGCCTGGCCAAGCTGCTGCACACCCACGAGCAGGCCGTGCGTGCCCAGCGCCACGCCCTGGGCGTGCGCCCGGTCTATAAGCGCGTCGATACCTGCGCCGCCGAGTTCGCCACCGCCACCGCCTACCTGTATTCCAGCTACGAGCAAGAGTGCGAAGCCGCGCCCAGCGAGCGCAAGAAAATCATGGTGCTGGGCGGCGGGCCGAACCGCATCGGGCAGGGCATCGAGTTCGATTACTGCTGCGTCCACGCCGCGCTGGCCCTGCGCGAAGACGGCTACGAGACCCTGATGGTCAACTGCAATCCCGAGACCGTCTCGACCGACTACGACACCAGCGACCGGCTCTACTTCGAGCCGCTGACGCTCGAGGACGTGCTCGAAATCGTGGCCAAAGAGCGCCCCGAGGGCGTGATCGTGCAGTTCGGCGGCCAGACGCCGCTCAAGCTCGCCCTCGGGCTCGAGGCCGCCGGCGTGCCCATCATCGGCACCAGCCCGGACATGATCGACGCCGCCGAAGACCGCGAGCGCTTCCAGCAGCTGCTGCACCGCCTCGGGCTGCGCCAGCCGCCCAATGCCACCGCGCGCACCGAAGCCGAGGCCATGGACAAGGCCAGCGCGCTGGGCTACCCGCTGGTGGTGCGCCCCAGCTACGTGCTGGGTGGGCGGGCGATGGAAATCGTGCACGAGCCGCGCGACCTCGAGCGCTACATGCGCGAGGCGGTCAAGGTCAGCCACGATTCGCCGGTGCTGCTGGACCGCTTCCTCAGCGACGCCATCGAGTGCGACGTCGATTGCATCCGCGACGCCAGCGGTGCCGTGCTGATCGGCGGCGTGATGGAGCACATCGAGCAAGCCGGTGTGCACTCGGGCGACTCGGCCTGCTCGCTGCCACCCTACTATTTGGGCGCGGCCACCGTGGATGAAATCAAGCGCCAGACGGCGGCCATGGCCGGCGCCCTGAACGTGGTCGGGCTGATGAACGTGCAGTTCGCGATTCAGCAGCTCGACGGCGTCGATGTCATCTACGTGCTCGAAGTCAACCCGCGCGCCTCGCGCACCGTGCCCTTCGTCTCCAAGGCCACCGGCATCCAGCTGGCCAAGGTGGCGGCGCGCTGCATGGCCGGTCAGACGTTGGCGCAGCAGGGCGTGACGCGCGAAGTGGTGCCACCGTACTTCAGCGTCAAGGAAGCGGTGTTCCCGTTCGTCAAGTTCCCCGGCGTGGACACCATCCTCGGGCCCGAGATGAAGTCCACCGGCGAAGTCATGGGCGTCGGGCGCAGCTTTGGCGAGGCGTTCGTCAAGTCGCAGCTGGGGGCCGGCACCCAGTTGCCGCGCCCCAGCGACGCCGTGCGCAAGGTGTTTCTGTCGGTCAAGGCCGACGACAAGCCGCGCGCGGTGCAGCTGGCGCGCGAGCTGCACGCGCTCGGCTTTGAGCTCGTGGCCACGCGCGGCAGCGCCGCCGCCCTCAACGCCGCCGGCGTGCCGTGCGCGCAGATAAACAAAGTCGCCGAAGGCCGGCCCAACATCGTCGATCTGATCAAAAACGGCGACATCGCCATGGTCATCAACACCGTCGAGGAGCGGCGCAACGCCATCGCCGATTCGCGCTACATCCGCACCTCGGCGCTGGCCAACCGCGTCACCACCTTCACCACCATCTCGGGCGCCGAAGCGGCGGTCGAAGGCATCAAGTGCCAAGACTCGCTCGGCGTGGTGTCGGTGCAAGAGCTGCACGCGCTGCTGGCCTCGTCTTGAGTTGCGCTGGCCGGGGGCGCCGGCGCCTTTCGCCCCCTGCATGCGTTAGGATGCTGCCCGTGCCACGGCACGGTGCGGTCGGTTCGTGGTGGCGTGGAGCGCTTGGCTGTTGCCGTCCAGCCAAGCCCGTCGGGCTTTGTTTGTGGCACCGTTTCAGGGGGCTATCTCAGTCCATGCACCATGTGTCCCTGCGCTCGCGCGCTTATCCGTTCATCGCCCTGCGCCTGAGCGCGATTGCGCTCGCTGTTGCCGCCACGGTTTCCCTGTCCGCCTGTGGCGGTGGCGGTGGCGGCGGCGGCCCTTTGCTCAACCAAACGCCGCCACCCGATCTTTACACCCAGCCGCCGCCCTTGCAGCCTGCGCCCATGAACCATGCGGGCATCGAGGCTTTCCTGCCCGCCGAATCCGTCAAGGTCAACGTGGGCGTGGTGGATACCGGCTTCATACTGACGCACCATGCCATTGCCGCCAGCGTGTCGGGCAGTCGCAACTTCTCGACCACGACGCCGCTGATCGACGATGTGCCAAGCAACAACGCCTCGCAGTGGCACGGTACGCCGGTGACGCAGGTGCTGGCACGCGGCACGCACAACGAAGCCCTGTGGCTGGCGCGCCCGCAAGAAGACGGCGTCGGTTTTGCGATCAACTCGGTTGCCGACGCGGGCATTTGGGCCAACGCGCAAGGCGCGCGCCTGGTCAATTACAGCCTGAGCAATATGTTCATGCGCCATGCGGACACCGACCGTCTCTACACAGACCATGTGGCGCGTGGCAGCGCAGCCGTGATTGCGGCAGGCAACGAGAACCGCTCCATCACGCAAACGCTCATCACACTTGGCACGTACGGAACGCCCGCGCCGTCGATCTTTGAGCACGCGCCCTTTGCCCACATCACGCTGGTGGTGGGCGCGCTCAGCCCCGACAACGTGACGCTCGCACCCTTTTCCAATCGTCCGGGCGAGCGCACCGATGTGCAGGCGCGTTTTCTGGTGACGCAATCGCAGACCGAGGTCTATAGCGCCAACTCGACCGCCGCGAACCCGGTGCGCGAGTGGGTCGATGGCACATCCTTCGCAACGCCGGTGGTGTCGGCGGCGCTGACCACGGTGATTGCGCGCTGGCCGCACCTGACGCCGGATCTGAGCACGTCCCTCCTGCTCGATACGGCAGATCGGGATTTCAGCCCCCTGTTCACGCAGAACAACTGCGGCCCATCGGCCAACGTCAACTGCGGTGCCTACCACTTCGGTCGTGGGCGCCTGAACCTGATGCGCGCCTTGCAACCCGTCGGCCCGGTGTCTGTCCCCACGGGGGCGAACGTGGGGCAGGGCGTGGCGATCGAGGCCACCCACTTGCGCCTGCCCGCTGCCTTTGGCGACGCCAGCCCTGCGGGTGTGACGAGCGCGGTGTTCGACTCCTTCGGGCGCGACTTCGCCCTGCCTGTGGCCGCCTTGGTGCAGCGCAACGCTGCGAGCGACGCACGGCGCAATTTCCTCTCTCAGATGGAGGCGCGTGAGGTCACGCAAAGCGCGCCGGTAGGGGGCGAGCAGGGTGCGGCGCTGAACGTGCGCCTGGGGTTTGCGGGTGACAGCCGCGCTCCCGTGCTGACCGAGTTCGGTTTTGCGTCCGACAACTGGCGCATGAGCCTGGCATCGATGCAGCGCGCCCACCAGCGCCTGCCAAGTGCGGGGCTGCACAGCGCAGCCTTGCCGCAGATGCTGTCCTTTGCCGACCACGGCGCGCTGCAAGCCTTCGATGGCGCGCATGCGCTGGGTGCGGCCTTCAGCCTGAGCGATGGGGTCGAGGTGTACGCGCAGTTCAACCAGGCGCACATGACGGGCCGGGGCAAGGAGCGCGGCGCCCAAGATCAAAGCGCCGTGCTCAGCGCCTTTGGCCTGAACTTCACGCCGCTTGCGGGCTTGAGCCTTGGCGTGGGTGTGGAGTCGGTGCAGGAGCGCGGCGGCGTGCAGGGCGCGCAAGGGGCGGGCGCGTTGGCGCTGACCGCATCGAGCGCTCAGTCTGTGGTGCTGCGCTTCAACCAGGACTTGGGCGCGGGCTGGCGCGGCTTTGGCCTGCTGCGCTCGGGCACTCTGGACGTGCAGGGCCAGCACCTGCTTGCCAGCGTGGAAGGTGCGCGCACGAGCGAGTTTGCGGCTGGGGTGGCCTTTGCCGGGCAGCGCTCGCAGATGTTCCTGGCGCTCTCGCAGCCCCTGCGCGTGGATTCGGCGCGCGCGCACTTCAACGCAGCGGTGGGGCGCACGCTGGATGGGTAGGTGCGCTACGAGGCGGTGTCGGCCAACTTGGCACCGAGCGCACGCCAGATGAACCTGGAATGGGGCACGACGCTGCACCTGGGGCGGGGCGAGAGTTTGAGCGCCAACGTGGTGCATAGCATCCATCCGGGCCACAGCGCGCAGGCGCCGGATCAGACCTTCGTGGGCGCGACCTATCGCGTGGTGTGGTGAACAAGGACGCAACGGTGAAACGTTCAAACTTCATGTTGCTGGCCTGGTGGGTGGCCGCATTCGGGCTTTCCGCTTGCGCTGCGCCCATGGGCGGGCAGCAACCGAACCCAGCAGCCCCTTCGTCTTTAGGCGCGCCTGCCCCCGTTGCACCTTCCTCTGTGTCCATGAACCGAACCAAGCCCGTGCCCAACATGCAAGCCGCTCAACTCGATGGCAGCCTGGTTGCGGTGCTCGAGCGTTACCGCTTGCTGGGCTACCATGTGGACACGGATGCGGCACGCGCCCAGGCTTGGGACCCGCAGGCGCGCACCATAGGCGTGGCGGCTTTACACCAACTGTTGGCTGCTTATTGGCCAGGCGTGGAGTTGCGCGTCTTGCCCTTTCGGTCGGTTTTCACGGCCGATTACCGCGCCACACGCTTGAGCGTGCATCTGGACCAGCAAGGCAGGATCGATCGGATACTGGTCGGCTGAGCAGGTCAGGTCCAAGTGCGTTTTGCTGGCAAGACCAAGCCTTGCCAACCCGCAGCGCCTAGGGTTATAATCGACAGGTTGCCTGCAGCTTGCAGGCCAACGTTCCACGCCCGCACGCGGAAAGCCGCTGCGCCAACTCTGGGCTGCTTGCCGTGTGCTTCAAGGCCACAGCAAGGTCTGTCTGGCCTTGGCCGGCATCTTTTCTGCAGCGGGGCGCATGTTCCACACTGGGTCCATTAGTTCATGATCGCCTCATCCGTCAAAGCCGAAGTGATTTCGGCCAACGCCCGTACGCCCCACGACACCGGCAGCCCCGAAGTGCAGGTCGCCATCCTCACGGCGCGCATCAACGAGCTCACGCCGCACTTCAAAACCCATGCCAAGGACCACCACGGCCGCCGCGGCCTGCTCAAGATGGTCAGCCGTCGGCGCAAGCTGCTCGACTACCTCAAGGGCAAAGACGCCGATCGCTACGTGAGCCTGATCCAAAAGCTCGGCCTGCGCAAATAAGCCCCACCCGTTGCGGCATTTGCCCACTCGTGGTTTCGTTCATCGTGCAAAACGCCTCGGTCGCCCTGTCGCCGCAGGCGTTTTCTGCGCTTTCCCTCCAGGTCAGGCGTGCTCATTCAGAGCGAAGCTGTGTCATTCCAAAGCCGTCGCGCGCGCCACGGCGGCACTGGAATGGCATCGTGTTCTGAAGGCTCGGCCCCGGCCCACAACCCCCACCACACCAGGAACACTCATGGGTCTGTTTAATAAAGTCAGCAAAAGCTTTCAATGGGGCCGCCACACCGTGCGGCTCGAAACCGGCGAAATCGCGCGCCAGTCCAGCGGCGCCGTGCTGCTCGATATGGACGGCACCGTGGTGCTGGCCACCGTGGTCGCCAAAACCGACGCCAAGGCAGGCCAGGATTTTTTTCCGCTCACCGTCGATTACCTCGAAAAATCCTACGCCGCCGGCAAGATTCCGGGCAGCTTCTTCAAGCGCGAAGGGCGCCCGAGCGAGTTCGAGACCCTCACCAGCCGCCTGATCGACCGCCCGATCCGGCCCCTGTTCCCCGAGGGCTTTTTCAACGAAGTGCAGGTGGTGGTGCACACCCTGTCGCTCAACCCCGAGGTCGATGCCGACATCGCCGCCCTGATCGCCACCAGCGCCGCGCTGTCCATCAGCGGCATCCCCTTCAACGGCCCCATCGGCGCTGCGCGGGTGGGCTACGCCAATGGCCAATACCTGCTCAACCCCGGCCAGACCGAGCGCGCCCAGAGCCAGCTCGATCTGGTGGTGGCGGGCACCGAAGCGGCGGTGCTGATGGTCGAGAGCGAAGCGCAGCAGCTCTCTGAAGAGGTGCTGCTGGGCGCCGTGGTCTTTGGCCACGAGCAAGGCAACATCGCCATCGCCGCCATCAACGAACTGGTGCGCGAAGCCGGCAAGCCCGAATGGGACTGGCAGCCGCCGGCGCGTGACGAGGCGCTGATCGCCCGCGTCGAGGCGCTGGGCCGCGACGCCCTGGTGGCGGCCTACCAGATGCGCAACAAGCAAGCGCGCACCCAAGCCTGCCGCCAGGCCTACGCCGCCGTGCACGCCGGGCTCAAGGCCGAGGGGCTCGCGTGCGACGCGGTCAAGGTCGAAGAGCTGCTGTTCAACATCGAAGCCGGCATCGTGCGCGGGCAGATTCTGGCCGGCGAGCCGCGCATCGACGGCCGCGACACGCGCACCGTGCGCCCGATCGAAATCCGCACCGGCGTGCTGCCGCGCACCCACGGCTCGGCGCTGTTCACGCGCGGCGAGACGCAGGCGCTGGTGATCGCCACCCTGGGCACCGAGCGCGACGCACAGCGCATCGACGCGCTGGCCGGCGATTTCGAAGACCGCTTCATGCTGCACTACAACATGCCGCCCTTCGCCACCGGTGAAACCGGGCGCGTGGGCAGCCCGAAGCGGCGCGAGATTGGCCATGGCCGCCTGGCCAAGCGCGCACTCGTCGCCGCACTGCCGGCCAAGGACGAGTTCCCCTACACCGTGCGCGTGGTGAGCGAGATCACCGAATCCAACGGCTCCTCGTCCATGGCGTCGGTCTGCGGCGGCTGTCTGGCGCTGATGGACGCCGGCGTGCCGATGAAGGCGCACGTGGCCGGCATCGCCATGGGCCTGATCAAGGAAGGCAACCGCTTCGCCGTGCTGACCGACATCCTGGGCGACGAAGACCACCTCGGCGACATGGACTTCAAGGTGGCGGGCACGCCGGCCGGCATCACGGCCTTGCAGATGGACATCAAAATCCAGGGCATCACCAAAGAGATCATGCAAGTGGCGCTGGCGCAAGCCAAGGAGGCGCGCCTGCACATTCTGGGCGAGATGCAAGCCGCGCTGGGCAGCGCCAAGACCGAGCTCTCGAGCTATGCGCCGCGCCTCTACACCATGAAGATCAACCCAGAGAAAATCCGCGACGTGATCGGCAAGGGCGGTGCCACCATCCGCGCCCTGACCGAAGAGACCGGCACCCAGATCGACATCGCCGAAGACGGCACCATCACCATTGCCAGCAGCGAAGCGGCCAAGGCCGAAGACGCCATGCGGCGCATCGAGGCCATCACCGCCGAGGTCGAAATCGGCAAGGTCTACGAAGGCCCGATCACCAAGATTCTGGACTTTGGCGCGCTCGTCAACCTGCTGCCGGGTAAGGACGGGCTGCTGCACATCAGCCAGATCGCGCACCAGCGCGTCGAGAAGGTGAGCGACTTCCTCAAGGAAGGGCAGGTGGTGAAGGTCAAGGTGCTCGAGACCGACGAGAAGGGTCGCATCAAGCTGTCGATGAAGGCGCTGCTGGACCGCGACGAGGCCCAACCGGCGCAACAGCCGCCGCAAGCCGACTGAACCTTGGCCGCTGCAACCGATCTCAAGGGTCCATCATGCGCAAGAAACTGATCGTCGGCAACTGGAAGATGAATGGCAGCCAAGCGGCCAACGCCGAGCTGTTGGCTGCGCTCAAAGCGGGCTTTGATGCGGCGCAAGCCGATCTGGCGCTGTGCGCGCCGGCCCCCTATCTGTTGCAGCTGCAGACGGCCTTGCAGGGCAGCGGCATCGACTGGGGCGCGCAGGATGTGTCGGCGCACGAGGGCGGGGCCTACACCGGCGAGGTCAGCGCCGCCATGCTGCGCGACTGCGGCTGCCGCTACGTCATCGTCGGCCACTCCGAGCGGCGCCAGTACCACCACGAGAGCGACGACCTGGTGGCCCTCAAGGCGCAGCGCGCGCTCGCGGCGGGCCTGACGCCGATCGTCTGCGTGGGCGAAACGCTGCCCGACCGCGAAGCCGGACGCACCGAATTCGTCGTCAAGCGCCAGCTGTCGGCCGTGATCCACGCCGTGGGCCACTGCTGCAGCGAGATCGTGGTCGCCTACGAGCCGGTGTGGGCCATCGGCACGGGCCTGAGCGCCAGTGCCGCGCAAGCGCAGGCGGTGCATGCGGTGCTGCGCACGCAACTGCGCGCCGCCACCGGGCAGGCCGAGCGCAACCGCATCCTCTACGGCGGCAGCATGAACGCGGCCAACGCCGCCGAGCTGCTGCGCCAGCCCGACGTCGATGGCGGGTTGATCGGCGGCGCCTCGCTCAAGGCCGCCTCGTTTCTGTCCATCGCTGCAGCCGGCCAAGCGGCGCTGCAGAGCAACTGATTTTGGAGTTTGAGAGTTCATGAATATTTTCTTGACCCTGCTGCTGGCGGTGCAACTGCTGTCCGCGTTGGTGATGATCGGCCTGATTCTGGTGCAGCACGGCAAAGGGGCCGATGCCGGCGCCTCCTTGGGTGGCGGCAGTTCGGGCGCAGCCACCCTGTTCGGCGCCAGCGGCGGCTCCAACTTCATGTCGCGCAGCACGGCGATTTTGGCGACCTTGTTCCTGAGCTCCACGCTGGGCTTGGCCTACTTTGGCCAAGCACCCCAGGCCGGAGCGGGCACCGTGCTCGAAACCCTGCCCGTGGCCCCGCCCACGCCCGCCGACCAGATTCCGGGTGCCCCGGCGCTGCCGGCAGCACCGGCCACGGCGCCCGCCGGTGCGGGGCAAATTCCCGCGCAGTAAGTCTGCGTAAGGTTTTACCCTTATTTTCAAGGTAAAATTCGGGCTGGGATGCACAGGGGGCCAAGGCTCCTCCAGCTTGGCTGGATGCATCAGAGTTTTAAGCCGACGTGGTGAAATTGGTAGACACGCTATCTTGAGGGGGTAGTGGCGAAAGCTGTGCGAGTTCGAGTCTCGCCGTCGGCACCAATCATGAAAGACTCACCCAGCGCGCCCAGCGCGCCCGTCGAGGGCTGGGCGGTGTGGGCGTTCTATTGAGGCTGCATAATGGATCTCGAGCTTTACCTGCCCGTCCTCTTGTTTATTCTGGTCGGTCTTGCAGTGGGTGTGCTGCCGCAGCTGATAGGCTACGTCCTGGGCCCAAACCGGCCCGACCCCGAGAAGAACTCCCCCTACGAATGCGGCTTCGAGGCCTTCGAGGACGCGCGCATGAAATTCGACGTACGCTACTACCTCGTCGCCATCCTCTTCATCCTCTTCGACCTCGAGATCGCTTTTCTGTTCCCTTGGGCGGTGGCGTTCAGTGAAATCGGCTTCACCGGCTTTTTGGCCGGCATGATGTTCTTGGCCATTCTCACCGTGGGCTTTGTCTACGAGTGGAAAAAAGGGGCGCTGGATTGGGAGTGAGCGCGTTGCTGTCTGCATGCACGGCAGCGGCAGTTCATTTACACAAGGATCGATGCGATGATTGAAGGCGTACTCAAGCAAGGCTTCGTCACCACCAGTTACGACTCGGTGGTGAACTGGGCCAAGACCGGTTCCATCTGGCCCATGACCTTCGGGCTGGCCTGCTGCGCGGTCGAAATGATGCACTCGGCGGCCGCGCGTTACGACCTCGGGCGCTTTGGTGCCGAGGTGTTCCGGGCCAGCCCGCGCCAGTCGGATCTGATGATCGTCGCCGGCACGCTGTGCAACAAAATGGCCCCGGCGCTGCGCAAGGTCTATGACCAGATGGCCGAGCCGCGCTGGGTGCTGAGCATGGGCTCCTGTGCCAACGGCGGCGGCTACTACCACTACAGCTATTCGGTGGTGCGCGGCTGCGACCGCGTGGTGCCGGTCGACGTTTACGTGCCGGGCTGTCCGCCCACGGCCGAGGCGCTGATCTACGGCATCATCCAGTTGCAGCAAAAAATCCGCCGCACCCAAACCATCGCGCGCGTTTGAGCGCGGCCGAGGCACCAGCCATGACGACCCCAGCAAGCAAAGGCGCGCCACCCCACCTCGGGTCTTGGAGCGAGCGCCCTGCCGCCACCGTGCAGCAGACACTGAGCCAGATCCTGCAAGGCCGCGCCACCGTGGTGCAAAGCACTAGCGACGAAATCACGCTCGAAGTCGCTGCCGCCGATTACCTCGACGTGATGCAGACCCTACGCGACGCTACCGGCTGCCGTTTCGAGCAACTCATCGACCTGTGCGGCCTCGATTACTCGGCTTGGCGCGACCAAAGCTGGGACGGAGTGCGCTACGCCGTGGTGGCGCACCTGCTGTCGGTCTCGCTCAACCAGCGCGTGCGCGTGCGCGTGCGCTGCCCCGACGACGACTGGCCGCAAGTGCCCAGCGTCAGCCACCTGTGGTCGGCGGCCAACTGGTACGAGCGCGAAGCCTTCGACCTCTACGGCATCGTCTTCGATGGCCACCCCGACTTGCGCCGCATCCTCACCGACTACGGCTTCATCGGGCATCCGTTTCGAAAAGACTTCCCGCTCTCGGGCCATGTGGAAATGCGCTACGACCCCGAGCGCCGGCGCGTGGTCTATGAGCCCATCACCATCGAACCGCGCGAAAACACGCCGCGCATCGTGCGCGAAGACCATTACGGCAGTGGCTTGCGCTAAAGGCCGCCGCAGCGGATCCAACCATGGCTGAAATCAAAAACTACACGCTCAACTTTGGCCCGCAGCACCCGGCCGCGCACGGCGTGTTGCGCTTGGTGCTCGAGCTCGACGGCGAGGTGGTGCAACGCGCCGACCCGCACATCGGGCTGCTGCACCGCGCCACCGAAAAACTGGCCGAGCACAAGACCTACATCCAGTCGTTGCCCTACATGGACCGGCTCGATTACGTCTCGATGATGTGCAACGAGCACGCCTACTGCTTGGCGATCGAAAAGCTGCTCGGCCTTGAGGTGCCCATCCGGGCGCAGTACATCCGCGTCATGTACAGCGAGATCACGCGCTTGCTCAACCACCTGATGTGGCTGGGCTCGCATGGCAACGACTGCGGCAGCTCCACCATCCTGATCTACACCTTCCGCGAGCGCGAAGACCTGTTCGACATGTACGAAGCGGTCTCGGGCGCGCGCATGCACGCGGCCTATTTCCGCCCCGGCGGCGTCTATCGCGACCTGCCCGACACCATGCCCCAGCACACCGAGAGCAAGGTGCGCAACGCCAGCGGCATCGACAAGCTCAACCGCAACCGCAAGGGCTCGCTGCTCGATTTCATCGAAGACTTCACGCAACGCTTCCCGAACTACCTCAGCGAATACCACACCCTGCTGACCGATAACCGCATCTGGAAGCAGCGCACCGTGGGCATCGGCGTCATCAACCCCGAGCGCGCGCTCAACATGGGGCTGACTGGCCCGATGCTGCGCGGCAGCGGCATCGCCTGGGACCTGCGCAAGAAGCAGCCCTACGACGCCTACGCCCAAGTCGATTTCGACGTCCCCGTGGGCAAGACCGGCGACACCTACGACCGCTACCTGGTGCGCATGGAGGAGATGAAGCAGTCCAACCGCATCATCCAGCAGTGCGTGGCTTGGCTGCGCGCCAACCCCGGCCCCGTGATCACCAGCAACCACAAGGTGGCGCCGCCCGCACGCGAGGCCATGAAGTCGAGCATGGAGGAGCTGATCCACCACTTCAAGCTCTTTACCGAAGGCTTCCACGTGCCCGAGGGCGAGGCCTACGCCGCGGTCGAACACCCCAAGGGTGAGTTCGGCATCTACTTGGTGAGCGACGGCGCCAACAAGCCCTACCGGCTCAAAATTCGCGCGCCCGGTTTCCCGCATTTGGCCGCCCTCGACGAAATGGCGCGTGGCCACATGCTGGCCGACGCCGTAGCGATCATCGGCACCATGGACATCGTGTTTGGAGAGATAGACCGATGAGCAGCCCCAGCCCCATCAAAACCAGCGCCCCGGTGGCGCCCATGGCCTTTGCCGACGCCACGCTGGCGCGCTTTGCGCGCGAAGTGGCCAAGTACCCCGCCGAGCAAAAGCAGTCGGCGGTCATGGCATGCCTGGCCATCGTGCAGCAAGAACAAGGCTGGGTCAGCCCAGCGGCCGAGGAGGGCGTGGCCGACTACCTCGGCATGCCGGTCATGGCGGTGCACGAAGTCACCACCTTCTACAACATGTACAACCAGCAGCCGCTGGGCAAGTTCAAGCTCAACGTCTGCACCAACCTGCCGTGTGCGCTGCGCGACGGCGTGCAGACGCTGCAGCACCTCGAGCGCCGGCTGGGCATCCAGATGGGCCAGACCACGCCCGACGGCCTGTTCACCTTGCAGCAGTCCGAGTGTTTGGGCGCTTGCGCCGACGCCCCGGTGCTGCTGGTCAACGACCGCCACATGTGCAGCTTCATGAGCGCCGACAAGCTCGACCAGCTCATCGACGGCCTGCGTTCTGCAAAGGAAGAGGCATGAACGTCAATCAAGTGCTGGAGCAGTTCCAGTCGCGTGGCATCGAAACCTGCTTTCACGGCCGCCACATCAGCCCGCAGATGTACGCCGGCCTCGATGGCAGCAACTGGGGCTTGGCCGACTACGAGGCGCGCGGCGGCTATGCGGCGCTGCGCCAAATCTTGGGGCGCGACGGTGGCCCCGGCCTCACGCCCGAAGAGGTGATCGCCCACGTCAAAGAATCGGCCCTGCGCGGCCGCGGCGGCGCCGGTTTCCCGACCGGCCTGAAGTGGAGCTTCATGCCGCGCCAGTTTCCGGGCCAAAAATACCTGGTGTGCAACTCCGACGAGGGCGAGCCCGGCACCTGCAAAGACCGCGACATCCTGATGTACAACCCGCACATCGTGATCGAGGGCATGGCCATTGCCGCCTACGCCATGGGCACGACGGTGGGCTACAACTACATCCACGGCGAGATTTTCCAAGTCTATGAGCGCTTCGAGGCCGCGCTCGAACAGGCGCGCGCCGCCGGCTACTTGGGCGAGCGCATCCTAGGCACCAATTTCAGCTTCCAGTTGCACGCGCACCACGGCTTTGGCGCCTACATCTGCGGCGAAGAAACGGCGCTGCTCGAATCGCTCGAAGGCAAAAAGGGCCAGCCACGCTTCAAGCCGCCGTTCCCGGCCAGTTTTGGCCTCTACGGCAAACCGACCACCATCAACAACACCGAAACCTTTGCCGCTGTGCCCTGGCTGATCCGCCACGGCGGCAAGGCCTACCTCGACTGCGGCCGCCCGAACAACGGCGGCACCAAGATTTTTTCGGTCAGCGGCGACGTCGAGCACCCCGGTAACTACGAGGTGCCGATGTGCACCCCGTTTTCTACCCTGCTCGAGCTCTGCGGCGGCGTGCGCAAGGGGCGCCGGCTCAAGGCCGTGATCCCGGGCGGTTCCTCCTCGCCCGTGTTGCCCGCCGAATCGATGATGTGCTGCACGCTCGACTACGACTCGATCAGCAAGGCCGGCTCGATGCTGGGTTCGGGCGCGGTGATCGTGCTCGACGACAGCCGCTGCATGGTCAAGGCACTGCACCGCCTGAGTTATTTTTACATGCACGAGTCCTGCGGCCAGTGCACCCCGTGCCGCGAGGGCACGGGCTGGCTGTATCGGATCGTGGACCGCATCGTGAACGGCCAGGGCCGGCCCGAAGACCTCGCGCTGCTCGACAACGTGGCCGAAAACATCATGGGCCGCACCATCTGCGCCCTCGGTGACGCGGCCGCGATGCCGGTGCGCGCCATGCTCAAGCACTACAGGCACGAGTTTGAGCACTACATCGAACACAAAACCAGCTTGGTTGCGGCCACCGTTTGAGAAGCAAAGCGCTATGTTAGAAATCGAACTCGACGGCAAAAAGGTGCAGGTTCCCCCGGGCAGCATGATCATGCATGCGGCCGAAAAGGCGGGCCAAACCATCCCGCATTTCTGCTACCACAAAAAGCTCTCGATTGCGGCCAACTGCCGCATGTGCTTGGTGGAAGTGGAAAAAGCACCCAAGCCCATGCCGGCCTGCGCCACCCCGGTCACGCAGGGCATGATCGTGCGCACCCAGAGCGAGAAGGCGATCAAGGCGCAGCAGTCGGTGATGGAGTTTTTGCTCATCAACCACCCGCTGGATTGCCCGATCTGCGACCAAGGCGGCGAGTGCCAGCTGCAAGACCTCGCCGTGGGCTACGGCGCCGGCAAGTCGCGCTACCACGAAGAAAAGCGCGTGGTGCCGCACAAAGAAGTGGGGCCGCTGATCTCCATGGAGGAGATGAGCCGCTGCATCCACTGCACGCGCTGCGTGCGCTTCGGGCAAGAGATCGCAGGCCAGATGGAACTGGGCATGAGCCACCGCGGCGAGCACGCCGAGATCGAAACCTTCGTCGGCCAGACCGTGGATTCCGAGCTCTCGGGCAACATGATCGACATTTGCCCGGTGGGCGCGCTTACCAGCAAACCTTTCCGCTACCAGGCGCGCACCTGGGAGCTGTCGCGGCGTAAGAGCATCAGCCCGCACGACTCCACCGGCGCCAACCTGATCGTGCAGGTGAAAAACCACCGCGTGCTGCGTGTCGTGCCCTTCGAGAACGAAGCCGTCAACGAATGCTGGCTCGCCGACCGCGACCGCTTCAGCTACGAAGCCCTCAACAGCGACGAGCGCCTGACCGAACCCATGCTCAAGCAGGGCGGCCAGTGGCGCACGGTCGATTGGCAAACCGCACTCGAATACGTGGCCAACGGCTTGCAGCAGATCAAGGCCGATCACGGCGCCGCCGCCCTAGCCGCCGTCGCCAGCCCGCACTGCACGGTGGAAGAGCTGCACTTGGCCGCCAGCCTGATGCGCTGCCTAGGCAGCAGCATCGACACGCGCTTGCGCGCCGCCTGCTACGACCACGCCGCCCCAGCGGGCGCGGCGCGCTGGCTGGGGCTGCCGATTGCCGAGCTGTCCACGCTCGAGCGCGTGCTGGTGGTGGGCTCAAACCTGCGCAAAGACCACCCGCTGTTTGCGCAGCGCATCCGCCAAGCCCAGCGCCGTGGCGCCCAAGTGAGCGCCTTGGTGGCCGAAGCCCCCGACTGGGCGCTGCCGCTTGCGCACACATTGCAGGCCGAACCCGGCCGCTGGGCGCTCGAACTGGCGGGCATCGCCGCTGCCGTGGCGCAGGCGCAGGGCATCGAAGCGCCATGCACAAGCTCCGAGCCGGTGAGCGCCGCCGCACGCGCCATCGCCGCCTCGCTGTTGGGCGGCGAGCGCAAGGCGCTGCTGCTGGGCAACGCCGCCGCGCACCACGAGCAAGCCCCCAGCCTGCTGGCGCTGGCGCAGTGGATCGCAGAGCGCACCGGCGCGCGCTGGGGCTACCTGACTGAGGCCGCCAACACCGTGGGCGCGCAGCTGGTGCAGGCGCTGCCCGGTGCCGGTGGCCTCAACGCCACGCAGATTTTGAGCGGTGCCGCCAAGGCGGTGCTGCTGCTCAACGCCGAAGTCGGGCTCGACACCGCGGTCTGCGGCAAAGGCATGCGCCAAGCGCAGATGGTCGTGTCCTTGAGCCCCTTCAAGGCCAACCTCGAGCACTGCGACGTGCTGCTGCCCATCGCCCCGTTCAGCGAGACCTCGGGCAGCTACGTCAACGCCGAAGGGCGCTTGCAGAGCTTCCACGCCGTGGTGCGGCCGCTGGGCGAGGCGCGCCCAGCTTGGAAGGTGCTGCGCGTGCTGGGCCAGATGCTCGGACTGCCGGGTTTCGAGGCCGAAAGCTCGCAAGCCGTGCTGGTGCAAGCGCTGCCCGGCGTGGCCAGCGGCCAGTTCGTGCCCGCTGAGCGGCTCGACAACCGCAGCCAAGCCGCCATCGACCTCACGCTGGGCAGCGCCACGCCCTGCGTGGCCTCGATCTACCAACTCGATGCCCTCGTGCGCCGCTCGCCGGCGCTGCAGCACACCGCCGACGCGCGCGCAGCCTTGGCCGCCGCCCGCGCCAACCAGACCGGAGACCGCGCATGATCGACGCCCTCTACTACGGCGGCCTGAATCTGGTCGCAGCCGCTTGGTGGCAACAGGCGGCTTGGCCGGTGATCTGGGCCCTGATCAAGATCATGGTCATCGTGGCACCGCTGATGGCTGCCGTGGCCTACCTGACGCTGTGGGAGCGGCGCCTGATCGGCTTCATGCAGGTGCGGCTGGGCCCCAACCGGGTTGGCCCGCAGGGCTTGTTGCAGCCCATCGCCGACGCCTTCAAGCTGCTCACCAAAGAGCTGATCACACCCACCGCCGCCAGCCCGGGGCTGTTTTGGATCGCCCCCATGCTGGCCATCATGCCGGCGCTGGCGGCTTGGGCGGTGATCCCGTTCGGCCCCGAAGCGGTGCTGGCCAACGTCAACGCCGGTTTGCTGCTGCTGCTGGCCATCACCTCGATCGAGGTTTACGGCGTGATCATCGCCGGCTGGGCCGCCAACTCCAAATACGCCTTCTTGGGCGCGCTGCGCGCCTCGGCGCAGATGGTGAGTTACGAGATCGCCATCGGTTTTTGCTTCTTGGTGGTGGTCATGACCGCCGGCAGCCTGCAGCTGGGCGTGATCGTGGCCTCGCAGCAAGCGGGCATGTTTGCCGACATGGGGCTCAACTTCCTGTCTTGGAACTGGTTGCCGCTGCTGCCGATTTTCATCGTGTTCCTGATCTCGGGTGTGGCCGAGACCAACCGGCACCCCTTCGACGTGGTCGAGGGCGAGGCCGAGATCGTCGCCGGCCACATGGTCGAGTACTCGGGTATGCGCTTTGCCATCTTCTTCCTGGCCGAATACGCCAGCATGTGGCTGATCTCAATTCTGGCCGTGCTCATGTTCTTGGGCGGCTGGGACGCCCCGGTGGCCGCGCTCGACTTCATTCCCGGCTGGATCTGGCTGGCGCTCAAGACCTTCTTCGTGGTCTCGCTGTTCATCTGGATCCGCGCCACTTTCCCGCGTTTCCGCTACGACCAGATCATGCGTCTGGGCTGGAAGATCTTCATCCCCGTCACCCTGATCTGGTTGGTGGTGGTCGCCGTCTGGATGCAGACGCCTTGGAACATTTGGGACTAAGAGGAGCGCACTAGCATGTCTGCCACCGCCGTTGCACCCTTCTCGCTGAAGGATTTTTTCAAGAGCTTTTTGCTCATCGAGCTGTTCAAGGGCATGGCCCTGACCGGCCGCTACGCCTTCAAGCCCAAGGTCACGCTGCAGTACCCGGAAGAAAAAACCCCGCTCTCGCCGCGTTTTCGTGGGCTGCACGCGCAGCGCCGCTACCCCGATGGCGAGGAGCGCTGCATCGCCTGCAAGCTGTGCGAGGCGGTGTGCCCGGCCATGGCCATCACCATCGAAGCCGCCGAGCGCGCCGACGGCACCCGCCGCACCACGCGCTACGACATTGACCTGACCAAATGCATTTTCTGCGGTTTTTGTGAAGAAGCCTGCCCGGTGGATGCCATCGTCGAGACCCACATCCTCGAATACCACGGCGAAAAACGCGGCGACCTGTACTTCACCAAAGACATGCTGTTGGCGGTGGGCGACCGCTACGAAAAAGAGATCGCAGCCGCCCGCGCGGCGGATGCACCCTACCGCTGAACCCGAGCGCTAACCAGGCAGAACACGATATGGATTTTCAAGCGGGTTTTTTCTACGTCTTTGCGGCGCTGCTGTTGTTTGCGGCGTTCAAGGTCATCACGGCGCGCAACGCGGTGCACGCGGTGCTGTACCTGATGCTGGCCTTCTCGCAGGCGGCGGCGATCTTTTTGCTGCTCAAGGCCGAGTTTCTGGCCATCACGCTGGTACTGGTCTATCTGGGCGCGGTGATGGTGCTGTTTTTGTTCGTCGTCATGATGATGGACATCAACACCGAGGTCTTGCGCAAGGGCTTTTGGCGCCATTTCCCGATCACCGCGCTGCTCGGCGCCGTGATCAGCGTGCAGCTGATCGTCGTGCTCTGGTTTGGTTTCCCCCAGATGACGGTCGATCCGCAGGTGCTCACCCGCGGCATGCACGTGCCGGGGCATGAGAACACGCTGGAGCTCGGTTTGCTGCTCTATTCCGCATACCTGTACCCGGTGCAGATCGCAGGCGTGATTTTGTTGGTGGGCATGATCGCCGCCATCGCGCTGGTGCTGCGTGAGCGCAAAGACAGCAAGGCCATCGACCCCGGCGAGCAAGTGCGCGTCAAGGCCAGCGACCGCCTGCAGGTGCTGCACATGCAGCCCACCCCCAAGCCCGGCCCGGCCCCGGCAGATCAGGCCAAGGAGGGCCAGCCATGATGACCAGCCTGACCATCGGCCACTTCCTCTCGCTGGGCGCGCTGTTGTTTGCGCTCTCGGTGGTGGGGATCTTCCTGAACCGCCGCAACCTGATCGTGCTGCTGATGTGCATCGAACTGATGCTGCTGGCGGTCAACATCAACTTTGTCGCCTTCGCCTATTTCCACGGCGATCTGCACGGGCAGGTGTTCGTGTTCTTCATCCTCACGGTGGCGGCGGCCGAATCGGCCATCGGCCTCGCGATTTTGGTGCTGCTGTTCCGCAACCGCCAGTCGATCCGCGTCGATGAGCTCAACACGCTCAAGGGCTAACACATGAGTACTACCCTCTCTGCAAGCACGCTGCTGGCGGTGCCGATGGCGCCGTTGCTCGGCGCGGTGCTGGTCGGCATCTTTGGCACCCGATTGGGCGGCAACTGGTTCGGGCGCCGTCTGTGCCACAGCATCGCCATCTTCGGCGTGCTGGTCTCGTTCCTGCTCTCGGTCTCGGTGCTGCTCGACGTGATCGACGGCGCGCGCTTCAACGACTCGATCTACGAGTGGATGGTGATCGGCGGGCTGACGATGGAGATCGGCTTCATGGTCGATGGCCTCACCGCCATGATGATGGTCGTGGTCACCTTCGTCTCGCTCATGGTGCACCTCTACACCATCGGCTACATGCAAGAAGACGAAGGCTACAACCGCTTCTTCGCCTACATCTCGCTCTTTACCTTCTCGATGCTCATGCTGGTCATGAGCAACAACCTGCTGCAACTGTTCTTTGCGTGGGAAGCGGTGGGGCTGGTGTCGTACCTGCTGATCGGCTTTTGGTACAAGCGCCCGACGGCGATCTTTGCCAACATGAAGGCCTTTTTGGTCAACCGCGTGGGCGACTTTGGCTTCCTTTTGGGCATCGCGCTCATCGCCGCCTACACCGGCAGCCTGAACTACAGCGAAATTTTTGCCAAGCTGCCCGAACTGGCCACGGTCGAATTCCCGTGGTACATCTTGGGCCAAGAGTCGCTGCTGGTGACGGTGATCGCCATCTGCCTGTTCATCGGTGCCATGGGCAAATCGGCCCAGTTCCCGCTGCACGTCTGGCTGCCCGACTCGATGGAAGGCCCGACCCCGATCTCGGCCCTGATCCACGCCGCCACCATGGTCACGGCCGGCATCTTCATGGTCGCGCGCATGTCGCCGGTGTTCGAGCTCTCGGACGCGGCGCTCAACTTCATCCTCATCATCGGCGCCATCACCGCGCTGTTCATGGGCTTGCTGGGCATGGTGCAAAACGACATCAAGCGCGTGGTGGCCTATTCCACCCTGTCGCAACTGGGCTACATGACGGTGGCGCTGGGCGCTTCGGCCTACTCGCTGGCGCTGTTCCACCTCATGACGCACGCGTTCTTCAAGGCGCTGCTGTTCTTGGCTGCGGGCTCGGTGATCATGGGCCTGCACCACAACCAAGACATGCGCTGGATGGGCGGCTTGCGCAAGTACATGCCCATCACTTGGATCACGGCCTTACTGGGTACGCTGGCGCTGGTCGGGATGCCGCTGTTTTCGGGCTACTACTCCAAGGAAGCGATCAAGCTCTCAGCCGATTTCAGCACCCTGCCGGCCGCCACCTTTGCCTACTACGCCTTGCTGGCGGGCGTGTTCGTGACCTCGTTCTACTCGTTCCGGCTCTACTTCATGGTCTTTCACGGCCCCGAGCGCTACCACCTGAACCCGGACGCGCACCATGACGATCACGGCCACCACGGCCACGACGAGAAGCCGCATGAGTCGCCTTGGGTGGTGACGGTGCCGCTCTTGCTGCTGGCGGTGCCCTCGGTGGTGATCGGTTACCTGACCATCGGCCCGATGCTGTTTGGCGATTTTCTGGCCGATGCCGTGCACGTCAACCACGCGCTGCACCCGGCCATGACCGAACTGGCCGCCCTCTACCACGGCCCGCTGGCCTTTGCCCTCAAGGCGTTTAGCTCCATCGGGCTCTATCTGGCCATCGCCGGCGCGCTGCTGGCTTGGTACCTGTACCTGCACAACACCCAGCTGGCCGATCGCTTAGCGCACACCCTGCGGCCGCTGGTGGTGGTGCTGGAAAACAAGTACTACCTCGACTGGTTCAACGAGAAGGTGCTTGCGCGCGGCACCATGGCCTTGGGCTGGGGTTTTTGGAAGGGCGGTGACCGCGGCGTGATCGAGGCCGGCGTGGTCAACATGAGCTGGAAACTGGTGGGTCGGGTGGCGGCGGTGGTGCGCCAGGCGCAAACCGGCTACCTCTACCACTATGCCTTTGTGATGATCGTGGGTGTGCTCGCGCTCATGACCTACTTCGTCTGGCGCTGAGGAGAATAACAACATGGGTTTGCTGAGCCTTGCGATTTGGGTCCCAATCTTTTTTGGTGTCGCGCTGCTGGCCTTGGGGCGTTGTTGCAGCGCGCAGATGGTGCGCTGGCTGGCGCTGCTGGGCTCCCTGCTCGGGCTGGCGGTCACGCTGCCGCTCTACACCGGCTTTGAAATCGGCGCTGCTGGCTTCCAGTTCGTCGAAAAAGTGCTCTGGATCGAGCGCTTCAACATTCACTACCACCTCGGGGTCGATGGCATCTCGCTGTGGCTGATTCTGCTCACCGCCTTCACCACCGTGATTGCCGTGGTGGCGAGCTGGGAGTCGATCACCGAGCGCGTGCACCAGTACATGGCGGCGTTTCTGATCCTGTCCGGGGCCATGATCGGCGTGTTCTCAGCCCAGGATGCGCTGCTGTTCTTCCTGTTCTTTGAAGCCACGCTGATCCCGATGTACCTGATCATCGGTATCTGGGGCGGCCCGAACCGCATCTACGCCGCCTATAAGTTCTTCCTCTACACGCTGCTGGGCTCGTTGCTGATGCTGCTGGCGCTGATCTACCTCTACAACGCCTCGGGTGGCAGCTTCGATCTGCAAGACTGGTACCAACTGCCGCTCACCAGCACCGAGCAGACGCTGCTGTTCTTGGCCTTCTTGGCGGCCTTTGCCGTCAAGGTGCCGATGTGGCCGGTGCACACTTGGTTGCCCGATGTGCACGTGGAAGCCCCGACCGCCGGTTCGGCGGTGCTGGCGGCGATCATGCTCAAGCTCGGCGCTTACGGTTTTCTGCGCTTTTCCTTGCCGATCACACCCGACGCCTCGCAGGATCTGGCTTGGCTGATGATCGCGCTCTCGCTCATCGCCGTGATCTACGTCGGGCTGGTGGCGCTGGTGCAGCAGGACATGAAAAAGCTCGTTGCCTACTCATCGGTGGCGCACATGGGTTTTGTCACGCTGGGTTTTTTCCTGTTCAACGAGCTGGCGCTGGCTGGTGCCATCGTGCAGATGATCGCGCACGGTTTCGTCTCGGCGGCGATGTTCTTGTGCATCGGCGTGCTCTACGACCGCATGCACTCGCGTGAAATCGCCGACTACGGCGGCGTCATCAACCCGATGCCCAAGTTTGCTGCCTTCGCGCTGCTGTTCACCATGGCCAACGCCGGCATGCCCGGCACCGCCGGTTTCGTGGGCGAGTGGATGGTGATTCTGGGCGCGGTGCAGGCCAACTTCTGGATCGGGCTCGGGGCAGCCACGGCGCTGATTCTGGGCGCGGCCTATTCGCTGCTGATGTTCAAGCGTGTTTATCTGGGCGCCGTCGCCAACGACAACGTGAAAGCGCTGTTCGACATCAACGCGCGCGAATACGGTGTGCTGGCGGTGCTGGCGCTGGCGGTGCTGTTCATGGGCATCTATCCCAAGCCCTTCACCGACGTGATGATGCCGGCGGTGACCGAGTTGCTGCTGCACATCTCGGTCACCAAGCTGCCCTAAGAGAGGCTGAAAGGCAATCACTCATGCCCGCCTTGACGCACCAAAACACCGTCTGCGGCGTTGCAAATGCGCGCCGTAGCGCAGGCTACGGCTGTGCTTTGCGCCTTGCCGGCGGCGCTTTGGCGCGCCCTTTCGGGCACGCACCATTGCCCCTCAGCCTCTGACGCGCCTGACACCCACTGGTTTGAAAAGAGTATCCCTATGATTGACCGTCTGAGCTGGATCGCGATCGCCCCTGAACTGCTGCTGCTGGTCATGGTCTGCGTGATCGCCATTTACGACCTGTTCCTCAAGTCGCCGCAGCGCCACGCCACGCATTACCTGACGCTGCTCACGCTGGCCGGCGCTGCCTTCCTGACCGGTTCGGCAGCGCTCAGCGGCCAGACCTTCAGCGGTTTTGGCGGCTTGGTGGTGAGCGACCCGATGGGCAACTGGCTCAAGTGCTTTGCCGCCCTGACCATGATGGTGCTGCTGGTCTATGCCCGCCCCTACGCCGGTGCGCGCGGCATGCTGCGCGGCGGCGAGCTCTACACCTTGGGTCTGTTCGCGCTGCTGGGCATGTACGTGATGATCTCGGGCCACAACCTGCTCATCATCTACCTCGGGCTCGAGCTGCTGGCGCTGTCTAGCTTTGCGTTGGTGGCGCTGCGCCGCGACGACTTGCGCGCCACCGAGGCGGCGATGAAGTACTTCGTGCTGGGCGCGTTGGCCAGCGGCTTCCTGCTCTATGGCATGTCGCTCATTTACGGCGCCACCGGCACGCTCGACATCCGCACGCTGGCGCAGACCATCGAGGCCGGGGTGGCGCAGCCGCAGGTGCTGATGCTGGGGCTGGTGTTTTTGGTGGCCGGGCTGGCGTTCAAGCTCGGGGCCGTGCCGTTCCATATGTGGGTGCCCGACGTCTATCACGGCGCCCCCACGGCGGTGACGCTGTTTATCGGTTCCGCACCCAAGCTGGCCGCGTTTGCGATCGTCATGCGCCTGCTGGTCGAGGCCATGCCCACCTTGGCCTTCGACTGGCAGCAGATGCTGGCGGTGCTGGCGGTGCTGTCGCTGCTGGTGGGCAACCTGGCGGCGGTGGCGCAGACCAACCTCAAGCGCATGCTGGCTTTTTCGTCCATCGCGCAGGTGGGCTTTCTGCTGTCGGCCTTTGTCGCCGGGGTCGGCGCCGACGGCAGCACGGCCAACATGAGCACCGCCTACAGCGCCGCCATGTTCTACATCGTCACCTACGTGCTCACCACGCTGGCGGTGTTCGGCGTGATTTTGCTGCTCAGCCGCGAGGGTTTCGAGTCCGAAGAGATCGACGACCTCGCCGGCCTGAACCAGCGCAGCCCGCTTTATGCCGGCGTGATGGCAGCGGGCATGTTCTCGCTCGCTGGTGTGCCACCCTTGGTGGGCTTTTATGCCAAGCTCACGGTGCTGCAAGCGCTGCTGGCGGCAGGCGACGGCGTCTATCTGTGGCTGGCGGTGTTTGCGGTGCTGATGTCGCTGGTGGGCGCGTTCTACTACCTGCGCGTGGTCAAGGTGATGTATTTCGATGTGCCCACGCAAACCGCAGCCATCTCAGCGCCGTTCGAGCTGCGCGCGGTGCTCTCGGTCAATGGCTTGATGCTGCTGGTGCTTGGGCTATTCCCGGGTGCGCTGCTGGCCCTTTGCGCCCAAGCCATCGCTTCGCTGCTGGTTTGAGTTAAGCTGCAGCCCATGAATATCGATTTTTACGCCTATCTGGTGCTCGGCTTGGCGTTGGTGTTGGCCAATCTGCCTTTTGTCAATCAGCGCCTGTTGCTGGTGTTTCCACTCAAAGACGGCCTCAAGCCGCTGTGGATACGCATGGCCGAGCTGCTGCTGTTTTTCTTCATTGCCGGCGCCATTTCGCTCGGCATCGAGGCCAGTTTGGGCCAGATTTATCCGCAGAGCTGGCAGTTTTACGTCGTGGGCTTGTCGCTGTTTCTGGTTTTTGCCTTTCCCGGCTTTGTCATCCGCTACATGCTGCTCAAGCGCGGTTGAACGCAGCGCCTATCGCAGCGCATACCGCAGCGCATACCGCAGAGGCTGAAAGCGCATGAAAGTGCTCGATCTGGCCTGCAGCAGCGCCCATGTGTTTGAGGGTTGGTTTGCCTCCGAAGCCGATTTCCTCGTGCAGCGCGAGCGCGGCCTGATCGAGTGCCCGCTGTGCGGCTGCACCCAAATCGTCAAGCAACTCAGCGCGCCGCGGCTCAACCTCGGGCACGGGCGCAAGCCCTTCGAGCCAGACGCAACGGACCAAGCTCCGGCCAGCGGCACGGGGGTTGCTCCCACCACCACCCGCGCGCCCCAAGCGGGCGAGATTGCCGCAGCGCAGCCCAAGCAACAACAAGCGGCGCTGCTGCGGGTGCTGCGCGAGGTGCTGACGCAGACCGAAGACGTGGGGGCGCAGTTTGCCCAGCAAGCGCGTCAGATGCATGAAGGCGAACTGGAGCCGCGCGCCATACGCGGCCAAACCACGCCCGCCCAAGCCGCCGAACTGCTGCAAGACGGGGTGCCGATCGTGCCCATCCCCGACTGGGCGCTGCGCAAGCCGACCCTGCAGTAAGCCCGTGCAGCGGGTGGCGGGCTTGGCCAGAGCGCAAGGCAGAGCGCAGGGCAGGGCGCTGCGCCGATCAGCGGTTCAGGGGTAGAGCCCGCGCAGATCGCGCGCCTGCAAAATGCGCCGGCAAGCGACGATGAAGGTCGCGGTGCGCAGGCTGACGCGGTGCTCGCTGGCCTCTTTCCAGATGGCATCGAAAGCGCCGCGCAGGATCTGCGCCAAGCGCTGGTTGATTTCGTCCTCGCTCCAGAAAAAGCTGGAGAAATCCTGCACCCACTCGAAATAGCTCACCGTCACACCGCCGGCGTTGGCGATCACGTCGGGCACCACCAGAATGCCGCGCTCGTTGAGGATGTCGTCGGCGTCTGGCGTGGTGGGGCCGTTGGCGCCCTCGATCACCATGCGCGCGCGAATGCGGTGCGCGTTGGCCGCGGTGATCTGGCGCTCCAGCGCAGCCGGCACCAGAATGTCGCAATCCACATCCCAAAAGCTGTCTGGGGCCAAGGTTTCGGCACCGGCGAAGCCGGCCACGCTGCCCTGTGCCGCCACGTGCTGCGCCAGCGCCACCGGATCGAGCCCGCCGCCACAGTACAGCGTGCCGCCGTGGTCTTGCACCGCCACGATGCGCGCCCCGGCTTGCGCCAGCAGCTTGGCCGAGACGCTGCCCACGTTGCCAAAACCTTGCAGCGCCACGCGCGCGCCTTGCAGCTCGAGCCCGATGCGCTGCGCCGCTTCGGTGCCGATGATCGCCACCCCACGCCCGGTGGCCTCGCGGCGCCCGAGCGAGCCCCCGAGGTCGATCGGCTTGCCGGTGACGACGCCGGTGGCGGTCTCGCCGATGTTCATCGAGTAGGTGTCCATCATCCAAGCCATGACGCGCTCGTTGGTGTTGACGTCGGGGGCTGGAATGTCTTTGCTCGGGCCGATGATGAGCCCGATCTCGCTCGTGTAGCGGCGCGTGACGCGCTCGAGCTCGGCCAGCGAGAGCGTTCTGGGATCGACCCGGATGCCGCCCTTGGCCCCGCCGTAGGGCACGTTGACGGCGGCGTTTTTGATCGACATCCAAGCCGCCAACGCCATCACTTCGGCCAGCGTCACGTCTTGGTGAAAACGCACCCCGCCCTTGCCGGGGCCGCGCGAGGTGTTGTGCTGCACCCGGTAGCCCTCGAAGTGCGCGACGCGGCCGTCGTCGAGGCGGATAGGCACATCGACGATCAGGCTGCGCTTGGGCCGCTTGAGGGTTTCGATCCAGCGCCCGAGCGAGCCCAAGTAGGGCGCCACCCGGTCGATCTGCTGCAAATAGTCGCCCCACGGGCCCAAATGCGCGGGGTCGAGGTAGGAGGGCAGGGCGTGGCCCCCCAGGGTGGTGGTGTTGGGCTGGTTCATGGGGTGCCTAAGTGGATAAAGTTGCTTCCGTGCTTGACTTGGCCTACAACACCTCGCTGGCAAAGTCGGCCAAGCGCGAGCGCTCGCCGCGCGCCAGCGTGATGTGGCCGCCGTGTGGCCAGCCCTTGAAGCGGTCCACGGCGTAGGTCAGGCCCGAGGAGCCTTCAGTCAGGTAGGGGGTGTCGATCTGCGCCAAGTTGCCCATGCAGATGATCTTGGTGCCGGGGCCGGCGCGGGTGATGAGCGTTTTCATCTGCTTGGGCGTGAGGTTTTGCGCCTCGTCGATGATCACGTACTTGTTCATGAAGGTGCGCCCGCGCATGAAGTTCATGCTCTTGATCTTGACCCGGCTGCGGATCAGGTCGTTGGTGGCGGCGCGCCCCCATTCGCCGGCGTTGCCGCCGTCGCCTTTGGCCAAAAACTCGAGGTTGTCGTCGAGCGCACCCATCCAGGGGCCCATTTTTTCTTCTTCGGTGCCGGGCAAAAAGCCGATGTCTTCGCCCACGCTCACGGTGGCGCGGGTCATGATGATCTCGGTGTAGCGGCGCTCGTCGAGCACCTGCGTCAGGCCCGCAGCCAGCGCCATCAGCGTCTTGCCGGTGCCCGCCGTGCCGGCGAGGGTGACGAAGTCGATCTCGGGGTCCATCAGCAGGTTGAGGGCAAAGTTTTGCTCGCGGTTGCGGCTGGTGATGCCCCACACCGAATGCTTGAGGTGGGTGTAGTCTTTGAGCGTGCGCAGCACGGCTTGCTTGGCCCGCAGTTCGGTGACGCGCGCATACAGGGCGGGCTCGCCGGCCGATTCGAAATAGACGAACTGGTTGATCGCCAGCTTGTCAACGATCGGGCCGCTGATGCGGTAGAAGGTCTGGCCGCCGTGCTGCCAGCTCTCGAGGGTTTTGCTCTGGCGCGTCCAGAAATCGTGCGGCAGCGCCAGCGAGCCGGGGTAGAGCAGCTCGCCGTCGTCCAGCGTTTTGTCGTTTTGGTAGTCTTCGGCCTCGAGCCCCAGCGCGCGCGCCTTGACGCGCATGTTGATGTCTTTGGACACCAACACCACCGCGCGCTCGGGCTGCTGCTGCTTGAGCGCCTGCACCACGCCCAGAATCTGGTTGTCGGCCTTGCCCTGAGGCAGGCTGGCCGGCAGAGGGTGCGCCAGCAGCTCGGTCTGGAACAGCAACAAACCGCTGGCTTCGCGGTTGCTGCTGGGCGCCAGTGGCAGGCCTTGGCGGATGTCGGCCCCCTTTTGGCCCGCCAGCGCGTCAAGCATGCGGCTGGCTTGGCGCGCGTTGCGCGCCACATCGCTCATGCCTTTTTTGTGGCTGTCGAGCTCTTCGAGCACGACCATGGGCAGGTAGATGTCGTGTTCCTCGAAGCGAAACAGGCTGCTCGGGTCGTGCATGAGCACGTTGGTGTCGAGCACGAACAAGCGCGTGGGGCCCTTGGGGGCGCGGCTGCCGTTGCCGTTCTTGGCCGCCGTGCCGGGGCTGCGTTTGGTGTGGGTGGCGGGGGCGGCGGCGCTGACCGGGGCTGCAGCAGACGCTGGCACGGGCGCTGGCTTGGGCGCGGCCTGGTCACGCGGCATGGGTTCTTGGGTCGCTGGAGCGGACAAGAGGCTTGCCAGCGCAGGCCGCGCTTGGGTTGCGGTGTCGGCGCTGCGTGCCGGGGCGGCTGCGGGTGGCGGCACCGTGGCAGGCGGAGTCACACCCGAGCGCACACCCCTGCGCCGCGCGCCGGTGGCGGCTTTGTCTGCCACAGCCACAGGCGGCTGGTCTGGATCGGGTTCCAGAGCGGGGCTCAAGGGGGAGGGCGAAGCGGCTGCGAGGTTGACAGCTTTGGCGGGCAGACGGCCGGCCTTCTTGGTGGGGGCGGGGGGCAGAGGCATGCGAACATTATGCACGACTCGTGTGCCCAAGCACGGGCTACAGGGGCTGGGCTGACTTTAAGCGGCTTTTTTGAGCAGCTTGACCGCCTTGAGCACTTCTTCCACATGGCCGGGCACCTTGAGGCCGCGCCACTCTTGCAGCAGCACGCCGGTGGGGCCGATGAGGAAGGTGCTGCGCTCGATGCCCTTGACCTTTTTGCCGTACATGATCTTGTTTTTGACCACGCCGAACATGTGGCACATTTTTTCTTCGGTGTCGGCGATGAGTTCGAACGGCAGCTCGAGCTTGGCCTTGAACTCGTCGTGCGACTTCATGTTGTCGCGCGAGACGCCAAACACCTGCGCCCCGGCTTGGGTGAAGTCGGCATAATGGTCGCGAAACTGCATGGCTTCGGTGGTGCAGCCGGGGGTGTTGTCTTTGGGGTAGAAAAACAGCACCAGCGTTTGCCCCATATGCGACTGCTGCGTGACCTTGACCCCGCCCGTGGCGCTGGCTTCGAATTCGGGTATAGGTTTGTTGACGACGACGGCCATGTAGCGTATCCCTTGCGCAAAAATGTGCTGATCTGGCACCTGCCCTGAAGGCCAACCCGCGCTACGCCATCACCAGACGGCCTCGCGCTGCACCCAAATCAATTCTCGATTTTACCGCGAAATCAGCCTCTCAACCACGTCTGGGCAAAGGCGTCGGCGGTCAGCGGGCGCCCAAAATGGTAGCCTTGGGCTTGGTTGCAACCCAAGGCGGCCAGTGCTTGCGCCTGCGCCGCCTGCTCGACCCCTTCGGCCAAGGTCTCGAGACCGAGGCTGTGGCCCATGGCGATGATGGTCTTGACGATGGCGTGATCGCTCGGGTCGGTCAGCATGTCGCGCACGAAAGACATATCGATCTTCAGTTTGTGGGCATCGAAGCGCTTGAGGTAGGCCAGCGAAGAATAGCCGGTGCCGAAGTCGTCGATGGCCAGCGCGAAACCGGCTGCCGTCAGGGCCCGGGTGACCTCGATGGCGCGCTGCGGGTCGCGCATCATGCCGCTTTCGGTCAGCTCGAGCTCGACCGCTGCGGGGCTCAGGCCGGCGTCGTGAGCGATGGCGATCATGCGCTCGACGAAACGGTCGTCATCAAACTGGCGTGCCGCGACGTTGACCGCGATCCGACCAGCGAGCGGACGCCCGTCGGCATGCCAGAGCCGGGTTTGGCGGCACGCCTGGCCCAGTACCCACTCACCCAACGTGTCGATCAGTCCGCGTTCTTCGGCCACCGGGATGAACAGCGACGGTGCCACCGGACCCCACTGGGGATCGTTCCAGCGCACCAGCGCCTCGGCACCGATGAGGCTGGAGCAAGACAACTGCACCTGGGGCTGGTAACACAGGTGCAGGCCGTTGGATTTGAGGGCTTGCTCGAGGCGCCGGGCGATTTCGAGGCGCCGGGTCAGGTCGGCCCCCATTTCAGGGCGGTAAAAGCGCAAGCCGCTGCCTTCGGCTTTGGCGCGGTACATGGCGATGTCGGCGTGTTGCAGCAGTTGCTCGGGGGTGCGGCCATCGTCTGGATAAACGGCTACACCGATGCTGGCGCTGAGCATGAAGGCGCTGCCATCTACCTGCACCGGTTCATTCAAGGCGGCTGTAATGCGCTCGGCGATGCGGTCTGCCCCCTGTTGGGTGTAGCTGGCAATGACGACGAATTCGTCGCCGCCTAGGCGGGCTAGGGTTTCCTCCTGCCGCAAGGCCGTACGCAGACGGCGGGCGGTTTCCACCAGCACGCGGTCGCCCGCGTTGTGTCCGAGGCTGTCGTTGATTTCCTTGAAGCGGTCCAGATCGAGGTACAGCAGCGCCAGTTGCCGGTGGTTGCGCTCGGCCGCGGCCAGCTCCTGTTTGAGCCGATCGGTGAACAGCGCGCGGTTGGCTAGGCCAGTGAGCGGGTCGTAGAAGGCCAAGTATTCGATCTGTTCGGCGTCGGCCTTGCGCTCGGTGATGTCTTGCACGGTGCCGATGGCGCGCAAGACCGTGCCATCGGTGGCGCGCTCGAACTCGGCGTTTTCTTCCACCCAGCGGATGCTGCCGTTGACGACGATGCGGTGACAGACCCGGTAGGTGGCACCGTGGAGTGCGGCCTGCCAGGTGGCATCAAGCATCTCGTGGTCGTCCGGGTGCACGCACCGCAGGAAGGTCGGGTAGTCGAGTGCCGTGCCCGGAGCGATTCCAAACATGCGATAGACCTCGGGCGTCCAGTGCAGCGAGCCATCGGTGCAATCGAGGCGCCAACTGCCAATGCGCGCCACGCGCTGGGCGCGCAACAAATCGGCTTCGCTGTCGCGCAGGGCTTGTTGCAGGCGTGCCTGCTCGGTGATGTCCTCGACGATCAGCAACAGTCGCGCTTCTTCTTCTTCTTCTTCCGCAAGCCGGATGCCAGTGATCGTCACCCGCACCGGCAGCGGCGCCGAACCGCCGGCAGCAGCCATGGTCAGCACCAGGTCACGGATCGGGTGCTGGCTCTGGCGCACTTGGGCCAGGCGATCAGCCAAGCCATCGGCGTGCACCCATTCGAGCAGGGGCTGGCCGTGCAAGTCGGCCTGGTCGAAGCCGAAGCGGCGCAGGAAAGCCCGGTTGGCGGACAACACGCGGCCATCGGCCGTCAGCACCACGAGGCCATTGGGCAGGGCGGCAAACACCAGTTCCGAATATTGCTTCAGGACCGCCATCGCCTGCCGGTCGGTTTGCAGGTAGGCATCTACGGCCAAGCTGATGTCGAGTAGCACCACCTTGAGCAGGGACTGGAGCGTGGCCAGCTGCTGCTCGGGCTCGTCTTCGAGGTGCTGTGCGACCTGCGGCAACAGACCCGACAGGTACTGGGCATAGGCCCCTAGGTACCAAGGCGATTCGAGCCCGATGCGCTGGTGTGCGATGCCGACGCGCAGGCGCTCGCGCGCGTAATCCAAGCCGTACTCGCCAGCGGTCAGGGTTTGGAAGTAACGGGTCTGGGTGCGCTTGAGTCGTTCTAGGGTGGCCTGCTCCGGAAGCAGGCGGCGGGTGGGTTCGAAGCGCAGCAGGTGGCTGTAAAAATGCTCGACGAACGCTGTGTCGGTGTCGGCCAGCAGGGCGTGCAAGCGCCGCAGCCGGGCTGCGTCGTCGTCACCGAACGCCAGAAAGGCGGTGCGCTGCTCCAGTGCGGCGCCGTCGAGGCCGAGCAGCGCCATCATCGCCTCAGCGGCGTCGGCCAAGGGGCGCATTTTCCCGGCCTTCATCGCCACCCACTCCGGTGCAATGAAGTTGCTTGCTTGCTTGCTTGCTTGCTTGCTTGCTTGCTGCAATTTTCTCTCCCGGTGGTGATAACGCCAGCTTCAGAACCAGAATCGATCATGGACTCATGCGGTTGCATGGTGGTGGGGCACCAAAAGTCTTGCAGTGTACACGGTAGAGTTCGCGTTCTAGGGCGCGCCAATCGCTACCTACGACACGAAATCGTACCCGAACCGGAAATTCTGCCAAATAGCGCAGCAGCTCAGGGTTGCCGGTGTTGCCGCGCTGATGGTTCCACAGGCGCTTGCGCAGATTGCCCGAGGAGCCGATGTAGAGCACCGTGGAGGGCGGCGTGAGGGCCGGGCCGCCGCTGAGCGAGGTCTCGCTGCTGGCCCGGATTTCATAGACGCCGGGCTGGGCCGGTATGAGCGCGCTCAGCGCCTGGCGCGACAGCAGCAAGAGGGGCGAAAACCCCTCGGTTACCGCCAAGTAGCTTTTGCGCAGCTTGCGCTCACGCCAATCGGGGATGGCGAGCTGCTGCCGGATCGTGGCTACCGTGCGCCGGCCGAGGCGGATGCCGTGGTGCGCAGCCAAGTGCTCGGCGAGGGCCTGATCCGGCAGCGGGGCGCGGATCTGCCCGTTGAGCAACCACTGCTTTTCCTGCTTGAGCAGATGGTCGATCCAATGCCCGTGGACTTGGCGCGAGCGCGCCAGCAGGGTACTCAGGGGCAGCAACACGCCGTCGGCGTTGCGCAGGCTCAGGTGTTTGAGCAGCCGCGAAAGCCTCCCGGCATCAGCGCGCAGGCTCAGGTTGGCGCGCCGGTTCAGTCGCTGCGCCAGTTCGGCTTGGGTCATGGGGATCAGGTCGAGTGGATCGCGGGTGTAGAGAAAGCGGCTCTGGAGCGCCACCAGTTCGTGTACCAAGGCGTGCGTCAGCCGGTTGCGGCTGTTGATCAGCTTCATCCGGTGGATGGCGCTCGAGAGCGCGCCGGCCGGAGCCCGAGAGCGCAGGTGCGCCTCTAGGGCCGAGGAGTCGAAGCGGTATTCGCGCACGAAGCTGGCGCGCTGGTAGAGCAGCGCCGGCGTGGACGAGTCGAGGCAGACTTCGCCCAGCGCCAAGACCGAGCCCGGCCTGGGTTGCTCAGTCAGGCGGGCACCGGGCAAGATGCCGCACTCGAGGGTCGAGCACAGATCGGCGTAAGCGGGCGACGCCTCCAGTGTCGCCACTTGGCGCTCCAGTGTCGCCAAGGGTTGCTCCAAAAAGCGCGCAAAAACGATTTTGCCCAAGGTGGCGGCGTCGAGCCGCTGGGGTGTGCTGGTCAAGACGTGCGTGCTTCAGGCTCAATCAGCAGCGCCGCCGCCACCCGGCGCCCTTCGCCGGCCAGAATGTTGTAAGTGCGCGCGGCGGCTAGGGTGTCCATGGTCTCGACGCCGATGCCGGCGTCGATCAAGGGGCGCAGCAGCGCTGGGGCGACGAAGCGCAGCCGCGCACCGCTGCCCAGCAGCAGCAGCTCGGGCTGCCAAGCGGCCAGCAGGGCAAAGTGCGGCAGCGCGATGTCGGCGTGGCGAGTGCAGTCCCAAGGCTGGATGCGGCCGTCGGCGCACAGCAGCAGGCTGTGGCGGTAGGTGGTGTCGCCGATCTGCAGCCAGCCCGGCCCGTGGGCGCGCACGGTGGTGCTCTCGATGCGGTCGGGTTGCAGTTTCATGGCGGCGGATTTGGGCTCGGGCGGTCAAAGTGTGGTGAAATTATAGGTTTCGCTCCTCCTGCTCGCCAAAGCCCACCTGCCATGCCCACACCGCCGCTGCTCAAATCAGCCAAACTGGCCAACGTTTGCTACGACATCCGCGGCCCCGTGCTCGACAAGGCGCGCGCCATGGAGGAGGAAGGCCACAAGATCATCAAGCTCAACATCGGCAACATCGCTGCCTTTGGCCTGCAGCCGCCCGACGAGATCGTGCAAGACATGATCCGCAACCTGCCCACCCCCACGGCCGCCGGCTACACCGACAGCAAGGGCCTGTTTGCGCCGCGCAAGGCGGTGGTGCACTACACCCAGGAAAAAGGCGTGGCCGGCGTCACGGTCGATGACGTGTACCTGGGCAACGGCGCCAGCGAACTGATCAGCATGAGCCTCAACGCCCTGCTCAACAGCGGCGACGAGGTGCTGATCCCGGCCCCCGACTACCCGCTCTACACCGCCAGCGTGGCGCTGGCCGGGGGCACGCCGGTGCACTACTTGTGCGACGAAGGCAGCGGCTGGCTGCCGGACCTTGACGACATCCGGCGCAAGATCACGCCGCAGACCAAGGGCATCGTCGTCATCAACCCCAACAACCCCACCGGTGCGCTCTACCCCGACGACCTGCTGCGCGAAATCGTGGAGATCGCGCGCCAGCACGGCTTGGTGATTTTTGCCGACGAGATTTACGACAAAACCCTGTACGACGGCGCCACCCACACCAGCGTGGCGGCGCTGGCCGACGAGGTGCTGGTGCTGACCTTCAACGGCCTGAGCAAAAACTACCGCTCCTGTGGCTACCGCGCCGGCTGGATGGTGGTCTCGGGCGACAAACGGCGCGCGCGCGACTACATCGAGGGCCTGAACATGCTGGCCTCGATGCGCCTGTGCGCCAACACGCCGGGCCAGATGGCGATCCAGACCGCGCTCGGCGGCTACCAGAGCATCAAAGACCTGGTGGCCCCCGGCGGGCGCCTGTGCCGTCAGCGCGATCTGGCCTACGAGCTCATGAGCCAGATTCCGGGCGTGAGCGTGGTCAAGCCCAAGGCGGCGCTGTACATGTTCCCGCGCCTGGACCCGGCCGTGTACCCGATCGCCGACGACCAGCAGTTTGCTTACGAGCTGCTGGCCGAGGAAAAAGTGCTGATCGTGCAGGGAACGGGCTTCAACTGGCCACAACCGGACCACTTCCGCTTGGTTTTCCTGCCGCACGCCGACGACCTGAGCGAAGCCATCGGGCGCATTTCGCGCTTTCTGGCGCAGCTGCGCAAGCGCCACGGCACTTGAGGCGGCAGGCGCTGGTTTTTGCTTCAAAATTTGGCTTCAAAACCCGTTTATCCGCATTCAACCCACGCCATTTGCTGGCATTTTCACAATTCAGGACACGCGCATCCATGAAACCCATACACGTCGGCCTGTTGGGCCTGGGCACCGTAGGCAGCGGCACGTTTGACGTGCTGCGGCGCAACCAGGCCGAGATCCAGCGCCGCGCTGGGCGCGGCATCGTCATCACCCAGGTTGCGGACCTGGACGTGGAGCGGGCGCGCCGCATCGTCGGCGACGCGGCGCAGGTGCTGGGTGACGCGCGCGCCGTGATCGCGAACCCGGACATCGACATCGTGGTCGAGCTGATCGGCGGCTATGGCGTGGCGCGGCAACTGGTGCTGGAGGCGATTGCCGCCGGCAAGCACGTGGTGACGGCCAACAAGGCGCTGCTGGCGCTGCACGGCAGCGAGATTCTTGCCGCTGCGCAGGCGCGCGGGGTGATGGTGGCGTTCGAGGCGGCGGTGGCCGGCGGCATTCCGATCATCAAGGCGCTGCGCGAGGGCCTGAGCGCGAACCAGGTGCAATGGGTGGCGGGCATCATCAACGGCACCACCAACTTCATCCTGTCGGAAATGCGCGCCAAGGGGCTGGACTTTGCCGCCGTGCTGCAAGAAGCGCAGCGCCTGGGCTACGCCGAGGCCGACCCGACGTTCGACATCGAAGGCGTGGACGCCGCGCACAAGGCCACCATTCTGAGCGCGATTGCGTTTGGCATCCCGATGCAATTCGACAAGGCGCACGTAGAGGGCATCACGCGCTTGCAGGCCGAGGACATACGCTACGCCGAGCAACTGGGTTACCGCATCAAGCTGCTGGGCATCGCCAAGCGCCAGCGCGACGGCATCGAGCTGCGCGTGCACCCGACGCTGGTGCCCGCCAGCCGCCTGATTGCCAACGTCGAAGGGGCCATGAACGCCGTTATGGTGCAGGGCGACGCCGTCGGTACCACGCTCTACTACGGGAAGGGGGCGGGCAGCGAACCGACCGCCAGCGCCGTGATCGCCGACCTGGTGGACGTGACGCGCCTGCACACCGCCGACCCACAAAACCGCGTGCCGCACCTGGCGTTCCAGCCGAGCGCCTTGAGCCTGCTGCCGGTGTTGCCCATGGCGCAGATCGTCACCAGCTACTACCTGCGCTTGCCAGTGGCCGATCAGGCCGGGGTGCTGGCGCGGGTCACGGGCATACTGGCGGCGGCCGACATCAGCATCGACGCCGTGTTGCAGCGCCCGGCGAGCGCGGGCGCGCCGCAAACCGACCTCATCATCCTCACCCACGACACGCGCGAGGGCGCCATGGACGCCGCGCTGGCGCAGATGCAGGCGCTGGAGACGGTGCTCGAGCCGATCGTGCGCCTGCGCAAAGAGGAGCTGGCCTGATGCGTTACCGTTCCACCCGCGGCCACCCGGAGCGGCCGCGCTTTTGCGACATCCTGCTCGAAGGGCTGGCCCCCGACGGCGGCCTGTACCTGCCCGAGCATTACCCGCAGGTCGATGCCGCCACCCTGGCGCGCTGGCGCCGCGTCTGGGCCGAGCAGGGTTACGCGGCGCTGGCCTTTGAGGTGTTGTCGCTCTACATCGACGACATCCCAAGCGCCGACCTGCGCGCCCTGTGTGCCCAAACCTACACCGCCGCAGCCTTTGGCAGCGCCGCCATCACGCCGCTGCGCCGGCTCGACGAGGGCCTGTGGATTCAGGAGTTGTCCAACGGCCCCACGCTGGCGTTCAAGGACATGGCGATGCAGTTGCTGGGCAACCTGTTCGAGTACGAACTGGCGCGCCGGGGAGCGCAGCTCAACATCCTGGGCGCGACCAGCGGCGACACCGGCAGCGCGGCCGAATACGCGCTGCGCGGCAAGCGCGGCGTGCGCGTGTTCATGCTCAGCCCGCATGGGCGCATGAGCCCGTTCCAGCAGGCGCAGATGTACAGCCTGCAAGACGCCAACATCCACAACCTGGCCATCGAAGGCGTGTTCGACGACTGCCAGGACATCGTCAAGGCGGTCAGCAACGACCTCGAGTTCAAACGCCGCTACCAGATCGGCAGCGTGAACTCGATCAACTGGGCGCGGCTGCTGGCGCAGGTGGTCTATTACTTTGCCGGCTACTTCCAGGCCAGCAGCGACAACACGCAAAAGCTGAGTTTTGCCGTGCCGAGCGGCAATTTTGGCAACATTTGCGCCGGGCATGTGGCGCGCTGCATGGGCCTGCCGATCGCGCAACTGGTGCTGGCGACGAACGAAAACGACGTGCTCGACGAGTTCTTTCGCAGCGGCGTCTACCGCGTGCGCGCCAGCGCCGACACGCACGAGACCTCGAGCCCGTCGATGGACATCTCGAAAGCGAGCAACTTCGAGCGCTTCGTCTTCGACTTGATCGGGCGCGACGCGGCGCGCACGCAAGACTTGTTTGGCGCGCAACTGGCGCGCCACGGCCGCTTGGACCTCAGCGCCGACCCCGCCTTTGTCGGCCTGCGCGAGCGTTATGGTTTCGTGAGTGGGCGCAGCAGCCACGCCGAGCGCGTGGCGTGCATCCGCGACACCTGGCAGCGCCTGGGCCAGTTGCTGGACCCGCACACCGCCGACGGCCTGAACGTGGCGCGCCGCCACCTGCGCGCGGGCGAACCCATGCTGGTGCTCGAGACCGCACTGCCGATCAAGTTTGCCGACACCGTGCGCGAGGCCACGGGCGCGCCGCCGCCGTGCCCGCCGGCCTTCGCTGGCATCGAGGCGCTGCCGCGCCGGGTGCAGGTGCTGCCCGCCGAGGCGGCGCGGGTGCAGGCGTATATGGCCGCGCATTGTGACGGATAATTAGCTTGGCCTGGGGCGCTGTGCTGCGGGCTCAACCCGCAGGAGCTGCGCGCCGTGCAGGCACAACACCTTGGAGGCAAATCTCGGCTGCGCGCCTGGGTGCGCGGCGGGGTGGTTGCGCCTGAGCGTGCGCCCGAGCCGGGCCCGGGAACGGTCGGGCCAGAGGCTGCAGCCCCAGCGCTGGCCCAGCCGTCTGCCGCAGCCGCGCCCCTTGCCTTTCGCGTCTTTCTGACGCGGCGCCTGGTGGCTGGCGCGCTGGCCTTGATTTTGCTGCTGGCTGTGCTGTTTGCCTTGGCCATCATCTGGCCGATGGCGCAGCAGTCGGCGCGCCAGTCTTTCGATGCCGCCGCGCGCGAAGTGGACGCGCGCCTGCAGTCCGATTTTGGGGCCACGGAAGTGGGTTTGCAGATTTTGCAGCAAGCCTTTGTGGCCGACCCAGCACGCCTGGACGACCCCGAAGAGTTCGTGACCCGCGCGCGCGCCGCCTTGCAGACCATGCCGCTGGCCACTTCCATGGTGCTGGGCAACGGTGCCGGGCAAGGCTGGATGCTGCTGTGGCAGAACGACACGCGCCAATGGCTGCTGCGCCTGACCGACCGCGGCCGCTGGGGCGACGAGCAGCGCTTCAGCCTGTACAACGAGCACGGCCAAGTGCTGCGTACCTGGAGCGAGCGCATAGGCTACGACCCGCGCACACGGCCCTAGTTCACCCTGGCCACGGCTGCGGCGAGCGCGCCGCGCTGGACACCGCCCTATGTTTTCTACACCACGCGCGAGCCCGGCATCACCGTGGCGCAGGCCTGGCGCGACACCGACGGGCTGGTCTGGGCGCTGGGGCTGGACTTGCGCGCGCTCGAGATCGACCGCCTGGTGCGCGAGCTGCCGCGCAGCGCGCAAGGCGAAGTGTTGCTCAGCGACCGCAACGGCCAGGTGCTGGGGTTGAGCTTTGCGCCGCTGCGCGTGCTCGAGACCGACACCGGGCCGCGCCTGTTGCGCGTGGGCGAAGTGGAGCCGCTTTCGGTGCGTGCGCAACTGCTGGACGAAGCGCGCGCCTTGCAACGGGTGCACCTGATTGATATGGAGGGGCAACGCTGGCTGGCGCAAAAGCGCAGCGTGCACCTGGGCGACCAGGAGCTTAGTCTCTGGCAGGCGGCGCCCTGGCGCGACTTCGTGCCGGGCCTGCAGCAATGGCTGCTGGCCCTGCTGCTGCTGGCGCTGTTGGCGGCGCTGGGCGCGGCCTGGATGGCGCAGCGCAGCGCGCGCAAGCTGGCGCAGCCGCTCGAGTACCTGGCGCAGGCGGCGCAGCAGGTGGGGCAGTTGCAGCTCGACGACAAACTGCGCACCCATTGGAGCGTGGCCGAACTGCGCACCCTGGCGCTGGCCATGAACGACTCGCGCCGCCGGCTGCGCATCTTTCACCGCCGCTTGCTCAAGCGCGAGGCGCAACTGGCGCGCGAAGTGCAGGCGCTCACGGCGGCCGAGCAGCGCTTGCTGCACGTAGGCTTGCACGACCCGCTTACCGACTTGCCCAACCGCCGCCTGCTGCTGGAGCGCCTGCAGCACGCACTGGCGCGCGCCCAACGCCAGGCAGCGCAAACGGCGGTGCTGTACGTGGACCTGGACCGCTTCAAGGAAGTCAACGACGAACAAGGGCACGAAAGCGGCGACGCCTTGCTGCTGCAAACCGCTGCGCGTCTGCAGGCCGTGGTGCGCAGCGGCGACACCGTGGCGCGCCTGGGGGGCGACGAGTTCGTGCTCTTGCTCGAAGACGTAACGCCGCAAACCGCCTACGAGCGCGCGCTGGCGGTGCTGGCCACCTTGGAGCAGCCGTTTGTGCTGCCTGCGGGTGTCAGCGTGCAGGTCTCGGCCAGCGTGGGCTTGTGTCTGGCACCGCGCGACGGGCACGAGGCCGCAACCCTGCTGCGCCACGCCGACGCCGCCATGTACCGCGCCAAGGCCGACGGCTGCGCGCGTGTGGTGGTGTACGAAGCCGGCATCAGCCAGATCAGCCAAGAGACACGCGAACTGCGCCACGCGCTGGCCGAGGCGATTGCGCAGCGCCAGCTTGAACTCTGGTGGCAGCCGCAGATCGACCTGACCAGCGGCAGCGTGCAAGCCGCCGAGGGCTTGTTGCGCTGGCACCATCCGCAGCGCGGTTGGGTGCCGCCGGCGGTGTTCATCCCGCTGGCGGAGGAAAGCGGGCTCATGCGCGCGCTCGGCTTGCTGGTGCTGGAGCAAGCGCTCGAGCACGGAGCGCGCCTGGATGCGGCTGGCTGGCGCCTGCGCCGTCTGGCCATCAACGTTTCAGCCTTGCAATTGCAAGACGACGATTTCGTCGATCAGGTCGCGCAGCGGCTGGGCGCGCAGGGCTGGAGCGCGCGTCGGCTCGAGCTGGAAATCACCGAAAGCGTGCTCATCGACAGCGAACTTGCGCAGGCGCGCCTGCAGCGCATGGAAGCGCTGGGTGTGCGCCTGGCGCTGGACGATTTTGGCACCGGCTATGCCTCGCTGTCGTACTTGCGTCGGCTGCCGTTCGACGTGCTCAAGATCGACGCCAGCTTCGTGCGCGACATTGGCAGCTCGGCTGCGGCCGACGCGCTCATCGGCTCGCTGATTCAGCTCGGGCAGGCGCTGGAGCTGGAACTGGTGGCCGAAGGGGTGGAGACGGCCGCGCAACGCCGCTACCTCGAGGCGCAGGGCGTGCGCTGGGCGCAGGGCTATCTGTGGTCGCCAGCGCGGCCTTTGGCCGATTGGTTGGGCGGGCTGGCGGGCCTGCAGGGACTGCACGCCGCGCCTGCACCCGCGCCCGAGCGCGCGGCCGGGGCTGGCGCTGCGAGCCAGCGCGCGGGCAGGGCTGGCGCATAATCGCTTCGATCAGGCCCGATCAGCCTTGATCAGGCCCCGAGTTGCAGCAAGTGTATTGCTGGCTGCCCACGCATCCAAGTTAGCCTTCGACGATGTCTGCCCCCACGCCTACGCACCCTCCTGTGCCTGCCTCTGCAGCGCCGCCTGCTGCCCGAGCGGGCCTCATGGCCCTGGACGACGCCCTCGCCGCCCTGTTGGCGCAGGCGCAGCCGCTGCGCGAGATCGAGCCCGTGGCGCTCGACGAGGCCGACGGCCGCGTGCTGGCGCAGGCGCTGCATGCCGCCTTTGACGTGCCCGGTTTTGACAACAGCGCCATGGACGGCTACGCGGTGCGCGCCGCCGAAGCGGCTGCCGCCCACGCGGCCGGGGTTGCCTTGCCGGTGAGCCAGCGCATCGCGGCCGGGCCTGTGGCTGCCGCAGGTGCCGCGGGTGCTCAAGGCGCTGCGGCAGGGTCGGCGCCCGCCTTGCAGCCTGGCACGGTGGCGCGCATTTACACGGGCGCCCCCATTCCCCCCGGGGCTGACGCGGTGCTGGTGCAAGAAGAAGCCGAGGCCTACACCGACGCCAGCGGCCAGCCGCTGGTGCGCTTGCGCAAGCCGGCGCAGCTTGGGCAGCACATCCGCCGCCGGGGCGAAGACCTGGGCCGCGGCCAGACCGTGTTGCCTGCCGGCACCCTGCTGGGCCCGGCCGAAATCGGGTTGGCCGCGAGCCTGGGGGCGGCGCAACTGCCGCTGCACCGGCGCCTGCGCGTGGCGCTGCTGAGCAGCGGCGACGAACTGGCCGAACCCGGCAGCGTGCCCCCCGAGCAGCTGCCGCTGGGCGCAATCTACAACAGCAACCGCTATTTTTTGCGCGCCCTGTTGCAGCGCCTGGGTTGCAGCGTGAGCGTGTGCGCGCGGCTGCCGGATCGGCTCGACGCCACCGTGGCGGCGCTGCGCGCGGTGGCACCAACCCACGACCTGGTGCTGAGCACTGGCGGGGTATCGGTGGGTGACGCCGACCACCTCAAGGCCGCCGTGCAGGCGCTGGGCGGTTTGCATCTGTGGCAGATCGCCATCAAGCCCGGCAAACCCTTTGCCCACGGCTGGCTGGAGCGTGATGGAGAGGGTGCGGGCGCCAATACGGGCGCAGACCAGCGCTGCCACTACATCGGCCTGCCCGGCAACCCGGTGGCCAGCTACGTCACGTTCATGCTGCTGGTGCAGCCGTTCGTGCGCCGCCTCCAGGGGGTGCAGGGCCCGGCGGCCAGCGGTCTGCTCGAGCCGATCGAGTTGCCCGCGCATTTTGACTGGCCCAGCCCAGAGCGGCGGCGCGAGTTCCTGCGCGTGCGCCGCAACGCCCATGGCGGGCTCGACCTCTACCCCAACCAAGGCTCGGGCGTGCTCAGCTCCGTCGCCTGGGCCGACGGCCTGGTGGACAAGGCGCCCAACCAGACCATCGCCCACGGCGACCGGGTGGTGTACAGGCCGTTTGCGGCGTAGCCGTTGGCCTGGAGAGTGGCGCTCAATCCACCTCGATGGCGTCGGTGATGCGGTAGAAAAAGCCCAACGAGTCGTTGTGCAGCACGTGAAAGCGGCCTTCGACGACGATGGCGCCCATGCTGTAGCGCACCGGGCGCCGCGCGCGCACCTGCACCAGGCTCTCGGGGCCGCCGGGGGTGCAAAAGGGGCAGGTGAGCGGCACCGAACTGAGCAAAAAATGCACCTGGCGCGTGCCGGGGTCCAGCGGCGTCATGAAGCCTTGCAGGCGCACGGTGCGCTGGTCGAGTGCCAAAATGGCAGCGGAGTACACCTGCACCACGCGCTGGCGCACGGTGCGGGTGGTGATATCGGCCAGGGTGGACCACGGCACCACGTCGTTGCGCTGGGGCAGTGGGGCAAAGGCGCTCAGGGGGCTGTGGTAGCCCATGCCGGTGCCGCCGGCGAGGGGGTTGGGGTGGCCTGGCACTCCACTTCCCTCCGCTGCCACGGGAGCTGCGGGCGCATTGGGGGCACCAGCCGCACCAGCCGCGCCAGCCGCGCCAGCCGCCGGTGCATTCTGCCCCCACACGGGTGCGGCGATGGCGGCGGCGCTCAGGGCGGCAGCGTGGCGCAGCCAGTCGCGCCGCAGCCAAGGCCGCTCATCAGTGGACATGGCGCATGCCGCAGTAATTGCCCAAGGCGATGCCGGTGCAGGCGGCGCGCAGGGCCTGGTGGCAGACGCGTTCGCCGCGCCCGGCTTGCAGGCATTCGGCGGCGGCCTGGTGCGCTGCGGCCATCGCTTTGTGGCGTTGAATGTCTTGCTGAATCTGGGCCGGGGTGTGTTGCTGGCCGTGGGTGTGGCCGTGTGGGGCAGCCGGGGTCGCGGGACTGGCCCAGACGGGCAGGGCCAGGGCGGCGCTGGCGAGCAGGGCCAGCAGGGTGCGGTGGGTGGTTTTCATCGAATGCATGGGGTCAGCTCCGGTTGAGTAGGGTCAAAACGTCGAGCCGGTGCACGCGCCAGGCCGGCAGGGCCGCCGCCAGCAGCGCCAGCAGCATCACCCCCAGTGGCACCCACAACAGCGTCGGACTCCAGTGTGCGGCTTGCACCAGGGTGGCGGCACCCGTGGGCAGCCAGCCGCCCAGGGCGGCCAACAAGCCTTGGGCCAGCGCCAGCCCCAGCAGCAGCGCCAGCAGCGCCAGCGCAAAGGCCTCGGTGAGCAGCAAGGCGACCAGGCGCCGCGGCGGCGTGCCCAGCAGGCGCAGCATGGCCAGATCGGCCTCGCGCTCGCGCACCGCTTGCCACAGCGCCACGAACACCGACAGCGCCGCCATGAGCAGCAGCGTCAGGCCAAAGCCTTGCAGCACCTGGGTGCCCGCGCCCAACAGCGTGAGCAGCCGCGTGAGCTCGAGCGCCGGGGCGGCGGCTTGCATATTGGTTTGCTCGTTGACAAAGCGCGGAAAGGTGACGGCGGCCAACGGTGTGGTGTAGCGGATCAGGGCCATGGTGACTTCGCGCTCGGCCTCGACCGCGGCGCGTTCCTCGGGGCTCATCTGCGCCATGCCGTGCAGATCGTCGTGCACCAGCCAGACCGATTCGGTGGCGGTGAGCACCAGCCGGTCCAGCACGCAGCCGCAGGGCGCCAGGATGCCGGTGATGGCGTAGGGCCACTGATCGTGCGCCTTGCCGACCGGGTCCAGCCCGTGCACGCCGACGAAACTTTGGCCCAGACCCAAGCCACTGCTGGCCGCCACTTGGGCGCCCAGCACGGCTTGCATCGGCGCGTTCCAGAGCTGGCCTTGGGCCAGTTCGGCGCCATACAGGGCGACATAGTCGGTGCTGGTGCCGACGATGCGGTAACCGCCAAGGTTGTCGCCCAGGCTGAGCGGGATGATCGCGGCCACTTGCGGGTGCTGGCGCAGTTGTTCCAGATCGGCCAGGCGGATGTTGCCCGGCGGCACGTCGAGGTGAAACACGCCGGACATGATGAGCTGGATCGGGCTGCCCTTGGCGCCGACGACGGCGTCGATGCCAGCCAGGTCGCGCTCGAAGGTGTGCGTGAGCTGCTCGCGCGCGCTGAGCACGAACACCATGGCCGCTACGCCCAGGGTGAGCATGAGCAGGTTGAGCACCGTGCTCAAGGGGCGCGACCAGAGGTAGCGCCACGAGAGGCCGAGGGTGTTCATGCCGCGCCTCCGGCGAGCGTCTGCAGGCGCAGGGTGCGAGCGTGCGGCAGCGCTTGCACGGCGCGCTGGTCGTGCGTGGCCACCACCAGCGTGGCGGCGTGCTGCTGCGCATGCTGGCTGATGAGCGCCATGGCCTGGGCGGCGAGGTCGTCGTCGAGACTGGCGGTGGGCTCATCGGCCAGCAGTACGGCCGGGCGGCGCAACAGCGCCCGTGCCAGCGCCACGCGCAGCGCCTGCCCGGTCGAGATCTGGTGCGGGCGCCGCTGCAGCAAGTCGCCCAGCCCCAAGGCCTCGATCAGGTGCTGGGTGTGCGCGCGCTCCAGCGGCCGCTGGGCGGCGTAGGCCACCAGTTGCAGGTTGTCGTGTACGCTCAAGGCCGCGCTGAGCAGGCCGCGCTGGGGCAAAAAGCCGATGTGGCGCGCGCGCCAGGCGTCGCGTTCGGCTTGCGCCAGCTGCGCCGGGTGCGTGCCGGCGACTTCGAGCACCCCGGCGCTGGGCGTGAGCAGCCCGGCCAGCAGCGCCAGCCAGGTGGATTTGCCACTGCCCGAAGGGCCGCGCAGCAGCAGCGCGCTGCCGCTGGCAAGTTCCAGGTCGGGGAACCTGAGCGTCGGGCCATTGGGCCAGGCGTAGCTGAGGGCGGAGCTGAAAATCATGGGCGGGCGTGGGGTTGGAGGCAGTCGGCGCAAGTGCCGTGCAGGGTGAAGTCGAGCCGCTGTGGCTGGTGCCCAAGCGCGGCCATGCGCTCGCTCCAGCTCTGCGCCAGCTGCTGCGCCTCGAGCGCCGCCGCAGGCAGCGGCAGCAGGCAGTGGCAGGCGTCGCACTCGAAGCGCGGTTGCGCCAGGGGGCCGGTGTCGTTGCCGGCCCAGGTGAAGCGCCAGCGGCGCTCGTGGGCGTCGGCGTGGCGCAGCAGCACACCGCAGGCGGCGAGCCGATCGAGCAGCCGGTACAGGGTGACGCGGTTGATCAGCAGGCCGCGCGCCTGCAGCTGCGCCAGCACCTCGAAGTGGCAGCGCGCGGCGCTGGGGTCGGCGGCAAACAGGCCCAGCACGGCGCGTGTGGCCGGCGTGACCCGCAAGCCGGCGCGGTGCACGCGCTCGAGCAGCTCGGGCGTGAGCGGGCTGGATGAGGGGGCGGCAGTTTGGGGCATGGTCATGGTCGTGGACTCGGCTGCTGCAACTAAGTTGCGTTATGATCCCGATATTAACGCAATCGAGTTGCAACAAGGTGCCCATCAAGTCTTTGCTTTCCTGGTTCCAGCCGCTGGCGGCTGCGGCTTCGGCTGCTGCGGCGCAGTTGCGCGTGCCTGAGCCTGCACCACCTGCCGCCCCGTCTGGGGCCGCTGGGGCCGGCGCGGGAGCGGGTGCGTCGGTTGCCGCGCCCGGCGTTCAGCCGGCAGCTGGGCTGGGGCTGCACAACCTCACGCTGGGCTACGAGCGTCATCCGGCGGTGCACCATTTGTCGCTGTTTTGCCCTGCGGGTTCCAAGCTGGCCATCGTCGGCCCCAACGGCGCCGGCAAATCGACGCTGCTGCGGGCGCTGGCGGGCCAGCTGCGGCCGCTCACCGGGCGCATCGATGGCTTGGCCGGGCAGCGCGTGGCTTATCTGCCGCAGACGCCGCAGATCGACCGCAGCTTTCCGGTCACGGTGCTGGATATGGTGCAGTACGGCCTATGGCACCAGAGCGGCGCCCTCGGGCGCTGGAGCGCGGCCCAGCGCCAGCGCTGCCTCGAGGCCCTGGCCAGCGTGGGCCTGCAAGGCTTTGAGCGCCGCACCATCGACACCTTGTCGGGCGGGCAGTTTCAGCGCGCCTTGTTCGCGCGCCTGATCCTGCAAGACGCCGACCTGCTGCTGCTCGACGAGCCCTTTGCCGCCGTCGATGAAGGCACCATGCTCGACCTGCTGCAGTGGCTCGAGCGCTGGAGCGCCGCCGGCAAGACCGTGCTGGTGGTGCTGCACGATCTGAGCCTGGTGCGCCGGCACTTTGCCCACACCCTGCTGCTGGCGCGCGAGCCCATCGCTTTTGGCGCCACCGCGGCCGTGCTCACGCCGGCCAATCTGCGTCGCGCCATGCACATGCGCGAAGCCTTCGACGAAGGCGCGGCCTGGTGCGAAGCCGAAGAGCAGCCGGCTGCGCACGGCCCTGCGCACGAACACGCGCACGATCACGCGCACGGCCCAAGCCACGGCCACGAGCAGCACGGCCCCGGTCACGGCGCCCAACCGCCCCGGCCCAAGGTTGAGGCAGCGCCGGCAAGCGCTGCTGGGGTGCACTGATGGCGGCGCTGGGCTGGCTTGAACCCTTGTGGGCGTTCAGCTTCATGCAGCGCGCGCTGCTGGGTTGCGTGCTGCTGAGCCTGAGCGCGGCGCCAGTGGGCGTGTTTCTGATGCTGCGCCGCATGAGCCTGACCGGCGACGCCATGGCGCACGCCATTTTGCCCGGCGCGGCGGTGGGTTTTTTGATCTCGGGCCTGTCGTTGGGGGCGATGACGCTGGGCGGCATCGTCGCCGGGCTGGTGGTGGCGGTGGCTTCGGGCCTGGTGGCGCGCAGCACGGTGCTGCGCGAAGACACCTCGCTGGCGGCGTTCTACCTGCTCTCGCTGGCGCTGGGGGTGTTGATCATTTCCACCTACGGCAGCCAGGTGGACCTGTTGCATGTGCTGTTTGGCACCGTGCTGGCGCTCGACGACGCCGCGCTGGCGCTGCTGCTGGGCATCGCGTCGATCACGCTGCTGGCCCTGCGCCTGCTCTACCGCGCGCTGGTGCTCGAGTGCCTGGACCCCGATTTTTTGCGCGCCCACAGCCCGCGCTGGAGCGCGCTGGCGCACTACGGTTTTCTGGTGCTGGTGGTGATCAATCTGGTGGCCGGTTTCCATGCCTTGGGCACGCTGATGGCGGTGGCGATCATGATCTTGCCCGCAGCGGCGGCGCGCTTTTGGGTGCGGCGCATCGAATCGCTGCTCTGGCTGGCGCCGGCGCTGGCGCTGGTTTGCTGCGTGGCCGGTTTGCTGCTTTCTTACCACGCCGACTGGCCGACCAGCCCGGCGATCGTGCTCGCGTTGGGCGCGCTGTGGTTGTCGTCGATAATTTTTGGCCGCTTTGGGGTTTGGCGGCAACGCTCGGTGTCTGCAGTGCATTTGAAAGGGTAAACGCATGAAACGACGGGTTCTTGGCCAAGGTTTGGTGGCCGGTTTGGGTTTGGCGGGGGTGGGCCTGGGTTTGGGCGGCGCGGCCTGGGCCACGACGGCCGCAACGGGTGCGGGTGTGGCGCCAGGGGCCGCAGCGGCCGGTGCCACAGCGGCTGCCAGCGCGGCCACGGCCATTCCTGCCGCGCTGCCAGTGGTGGCCAGCTTCAGCATTTTGGGTGATTTGGTGCAGCAAGTCGGGGGCGAGCGGGTGCAGCTGACGCAGCTCATCGGGCCCGACAGCGATGCCCACGTGTTCCAGCCACGGCCAGCGCAGGCGCGCTTGGTGGGGCAGGCGCGGCTGGTGTTTTCCAACGGGCTGGGCTTTGAGGGCTGGATGCCGCGCCTGCTGCGCAGCGCCAACTTTCGCGGTCAGCACGTGGTGCTCAGCCGCGGCATCGAACCCTTGCGCAACGCCGGTCATGGCCATGGTCATGGCCACCGTCACGGGCACGGTCATGGCCACGACCACGGCGAGCACGACCCGCACGCCTGGCAGAACGTGGCCCACGTGCGCGTCTATGTGCGCAACATCGCCGACGCCCTGTGCGCTGCCGACGCCGCCGGCTGCGACTTTTACCGCCAGCGCGCGCAGGCCTACGACGCCGTGCTGGCGCAGCTCGATGAATCCATCCGCGCCGCTTGGGCGCCGATCGAGGTGGCGCAGCGACGCGTGATCGTCGCCCACGACGCCTTTGCCTATTACGGCCAGGCCTACAACGTGCGCTTCATGGCGGCGCGCGGGGTGAGCGCCGACAGCGAACCGACGGCGCGCGGCATCGCACGGTTGGTGCAGCAGATTCGCGAGGAGCGAATCCGGGCCTTGTTCGTCGAAAACGTGACCGATCCGCGTCTGATCGAGCAGATCGGGCGCGAAACCGGGCTGCGCCCGGCCGGGCGGCTGTACTCCGACGCGCTCTCGGCCCCCGGCGGCACGGCCCCGACCTACGTCGATATGCTGCGCCACAACACCCAGGCCCTGACGCGAGCGGTGGCGGGGGCTTGAGCGCAGGCGCTGCGGCGCGGCGTTTCCTGGGGCACAATCGGGCTTGAATGCGGGCACCCCGGAGGGTTCCTGCTTTGGGGTGCCTGCCTGCGGGTGCCTGTTGCGGGGTATGCTCGGGCCTGATATGCGTTTGGATTGTTGTGTTTGCTGTGCCGCGCCTGCGGCTGCGCGCTGGGCTCGGGTGCTGGCGGCTTCGGCGCTGGCCTTCGGCTTTGCCCTGTCTGCGTCTGGTTGCGCCACTTCGGGGGCAGCGAGCGCGGCACCCAGCGCCTTGCCCACGGCGCAAGGGCTGCCGCAAACCTTGGCATCCGACTGGCGCAGCCCCTGGCCGGGCCTTGCAGCCAGCGCTGCCCCTTCGGTCACTGCCCCTCCTACCCCACCAGCCTCATCCGCGCCCGCCGCTGCTGCCGCGCAGGCACCGCAGCCGGCCCCAAGCGCCGTTGCGCTGGCGCACTGGTGGCGCAGCTTCGACGACGCGCACCTGAGCCGCCTGATCGAACAAGCCCTACAGGCCCATACCAGCGTGCGCGCTGCGCAGGCGGCGCTGCAGCAGGCGCGTGCGCTGGCAGATGTGAGCAGCGCCGCGCTCGGGCCGCAGGTGCAGGGCACCGCCAGTGTCCAGCGCGCCCAGGCCGGCTCTGCAGCGGCGGCCACGGCTTGGCGCGCCGGGCTTGACGCGAGCTGGGAGCTGGACTGGTTTGGCCAACGCCAGCAGGCCCAGGCCGCCAGTTTGGCCGAGGTGCAGGCGGCGCAGGCGCAACTGGGGCAAGTGCAGGTGAGTTTGGCGGCCGAAGTCGCCTTGCACTACCTGGAATGGCGCTTGCAGCAGCAGCGTGGCGCGGTGGCGCAGCGGCGCCTGGCGCTGCAGGAGGAGTTTGTTGAGATCGTCGGCTGGCGCTTGCAGGCCGGGCTGATGTCCACCCAGGACCTGGAGCAGGCGCGTCTGAACCTGGCGCAACTGCGCGCGGGTATGCCCGAAATCCGCGCCGCTCAGGCGCAGGCCGAAGCCGCCCTGGCGGTTCTGACCGGGCGCCAGCCCCAAGCCGGGCTCGATCTGCCACCCGCGGCGCTGGCCGCTGCCCCCATTCCCGCGCCCACGCTCGAGCTGGCGCGCGCCATTCCGGCCCAGACCTTGCAACAGCGCGCCGACGTGCAGCGCGCGCAGGCGCGGCTGCAAGCGGCGGCGGCGCGCGTCGGTCAAGCGCAAGCCGCGCGTCTGCCCGGGTTGGCCTTGGGCGGCTCGCTCGACTGGCGCAACCCGCGCCTGAGCGACCTGTTCGACCCCGCTGCCCTGACGCGCGCCCTGCTGCTGCGCCTGAGCGCCAACCTGTTCGACGGCGGTGCCGCGCGTGCGCAGGTGCAGGCGCAGCAGGCGGTGCTGGAGCAGTCGCGCGTCGAGCTCGAAGCCGCGGTGCTCACCGCCTTGCGCGAAGTCGAACACGCCTTGCTTGGGGTGCAGGCCAGCGCCGAACGCCTGCAGCACCTGAGCGCAGCGCGCGAAGCCGCTGCCGCAACCGAAGCGCTGGCCCTGCTGCGCCTGACCAGCGGCCTGATCGACTACCGGCTCTGGCTCGACACGCGCCACAACCTGCTCAACGCCGAAACCGAACTCGCCGCTGCCCGCAGCGCCTGGAGCGCCGACCATGTGCGCCTGTTCAAAGCCTTGGGCGGCGGCTGGACGCCCGGCGCTGCTGCCCTGTCAGCCCAGGACCTGAATACCAGCGCCGACCGTGCCCCAGCCGCCCGCGACACCAGCAGCGCCCCCACCCCGTCCCCCTCGCGCCATGACCCCGCCTGAAGCCACCCCCCCCACAGCCGTTGCCCAGAGCACGCCCCCGCCACCGACTGAGGCCACACAGTTGCTCGGCTTGCCCGAGCCGCGGCCCTGGTGGCGTTCGCGCTGGCTCTGGCTGCTGGCGCTGGCCCTGCCCGTGCTGGCGCTGGCCTGGTGGCAGTGGAGCGCCGCGCAACAACGCCAGGCGGCGCCGGTGTTCGTCACCGAGCCGCTGGCGCGCGGCAACATCACCCTGACGGTGACCGCCAACGGCACCTTGCAGCCGCTGCGCTCGGTCAACATCGGCAGCGAACTGTCGGGCACGGTGCGCGCCGTGCATGTGGACATCAACGACAGCGTGCGCCGTGGCCAGGTGCTGGTCGAACTCGATACCGAGCGCCTGCAAGACCAGGTGCGTCATGGCCGTGCCGCCGTGCAGGCGGCCCAGGCCCAGGTGGCGCAGGCCCAGGCCAGCGTGCTTGAGACCGAAGCCAGCCTGCGCGAAGCGCAGGCGCAATTGGCGCGGCTGGAGGAAGTGCAGCGCCTCTCGGGCGGCAAGGTGCCGTCGGCGGCCGAGCTTGATGCCGCGCGTGCCAGCAGCCAGCGCCAGCAAGCGCAGCTCGAACGCATGCGCGCCAACGTCGCCAGCGCCGAAGCGGCGGTGGAGCAGGCGCGGGCCAATCTGTCCAGCCACGAAACCAACCTGTCCAAGGCCTCGATCCCCGCCCCGATCGACGGCGTGGTGCTGGCGCGCTCGGTGGACCCGGGCAACGCCGTGGCGGCGTCGTTGCAGGCGGTGACGCTGCTGCAGATTGCGCAGGATTTGCGCCAGCTCGAACTGCAGGTGAGCGTGGACGAAGCCGACATCGGCGTCGTGCGCGCCGGCCAGAACGCCAGTTTTACCGTCAGCAGCCAACCCGGGCGGCGTTTTGCCGGGCAGGTCAGCCGCGTCGCCTTTGGTGCCAGCCGCGCCGACAACGTCGTCACCTACGCCACCACGCTGCGCGTCGACAACAGCGACCTGAGCCTGCGCCCAGGCATGACGGCCACGGCCAGCATCGTCGCCGTCGAGCGCGAGAACGTGTTGCGCGTGCCCAACGCCGCCTTGCGCTTTTTGCCCGCAGCGGCGGGCGCGCCACAACCAGCGGGCGGCGGTGTGCTCGCCAACTTTCTGCCGCGCTTGCCCGCGCAGCCGCCGCGCGTGGCGCGCGTGGACCCGCGGCCGGGCCAACGCCAGCTTTGGGTGCTGCAAGACGGCCAGCCGGTGGCCCTGCAGGTCAGCACCGGTGTCAGCGACGGGCGCTTCACCGAAGTCTCGGGCGAAGGCGTGGTCGAGGGTCTGGCCGTGATCGTCGAGCAGCAACGGGCAGGGGCGCGGCCTTGACACCCCAGTCCACCGCAACGGCTGCGCCGACGCTGATCCAACTGCGCGGCGTGACCAAGGTCTACGGCCAGGGCCAGACCGCGTTTGCCGCGCTCAAGGGCGTGGACCTCGATGTCGAAGCGGGCCAGTTCGTGGCCATCATGGGCCCCAGCGGCAGCGGCAAATCCACCGCCATGAACCTGCTCGGCTGCCTGGACCGCCCGAGCAGCGGCGAATACTGGTTTCGCGGCGTGGCGCTCTCCAGCCTGTCGCGCGACGCCCTGGCGCTGCTGCGGCGCCAGTATTTCGGTTTTGTGTTCCAGGGCTTTTACCTGCTGGCGCGCACCAGCGCGATCGAAAACGTCGAACTGCCGCTGATCTACCGCGGCCTGCCGCCGCGCCAGCGCCACGCCGCCGCGCGCGCCGCGCTTGATGCCGTGGGCCTGAGCCGCTGGGAGCGCCACACCCCGGCGGAACTCTCGGGCGGGCAGCAGCAGCGCGTGGCCATCGCGCGCGCCATCGTCACCGACCCGCAGGTGCTGCTGGCCGACGAGCCCACCGGCAACCTCGACAGCCAGCGCGGACACGAGATCATGGAGCTGATCCAGAACCTGAACCGCAGCCGTGGCATCACGGTGCTGATGGTCACGCACGAAGCCGACATCGCCGCTTACGCCGGCCGCTGCGTGCGCTTCGTCGACGGCCGCCTGGCCAGCGACACGCTGCAGCCGCCGCATCTTTCGGCAGCGGCCCCTGTTCCCGCCGATGAAGCGGCTGCAAACCTAGCCGCTGCTGGAGCCTGACACCATGTGGCTCAACGCCTTCCTGCTTGCCTTGCGCTCGATCCGGCGCAACCTGCTGCGCTCCTTCCTGACCATGCTCGGCATCGTCATCGGCGTGGCCGCCGTGATCACCATGGTCACTGTGGGTAACGGTGCCACGCTTGCAATCCAGACCCAAATCCAGGGCTTGGGCACCAACCTGCTGCAAGTGCGCCCGGGTCAGCGCATGGGGCCGGGCGGCGCTGGCCCAGGGGCCGCGCCCGCGTTCAGCGCCGCCGACGCGCAGGCGATTTTCGAGCAAGTGCCGGGCGTGCTCGCTACCGCCCCGGAAGCGCGCACCGGGGCCACCGTGGTCGCGGCCGGGCGCAACTGGGGCACGACGGTGATCGGCAGCAGCAACGACTGGCTCGTCACCGGCAACTGGCGCCTCAGCGCCGGCCGCCCTTTTAGCGCCGACGAGCAGCGCGCGGGCAGCGCCGTGTGTCTGATTGGGGCCACGGTGCAACGCGAACTGTTCGGCCCGGCCCCGGCGCTGGGGGCGCTGCTGCGCGTGCGCCAAATGCCGTGCGAAGTGGTGGGCGTGCTCGCGCCCAAAGGGCAGGGCGCTTTCGGGCAAGATCAGGACGACCTGGTCTACATGCCGCTCAACACCTTCCAGCGCCGCATCGTCGGGCACACCCGCATCGGCATCTTGCAAGTCTCCATGCTCGACGGCGTCGAAGCCGCCGTGGTGCGCGCCGGCATCGTGCAACTGATGCGCGAGCGCCGCCACCTGAGCCCCGGCGACGAAGACAACTTCAACGTGCTCGACACGCGCCAACTGGCCGAAACGCTCTCGGGCACAACGCGCATCATGACCCTGCTGCTCGGCGCGGTGGCGGCGGTGAGCCTGGTGGTGGGCGGCATCGGCATCATGAACATCATGCTCGTGAGCGTGACCGAACGCACGCGCGAAATCGGCTTGCGCCTGGCCATAGGCGCGCGCGAACGCGAAGTCTTGCTGCAATTCCTGATCGAAGCCGTGGTGCTGGCCGCCATCGGCGGGCTCATCGGCATGACGCTTGCGCTGGCCGCCAGCATGGGCCTGGCGGCGCTGATGAGTGTGCCCTTCGTCTTCGACCCCGGCATCAACGCGCTCGCCTTCGCTTTCTCGGCCGCCATCGGCGTGCTGTTTGGCTTCTTCCCCGCCCGCCGCGCCGCCCGCCTGGACCCCATCGAAGCCCTGCGCCACGAGTGAGGGCGGGCGTGGCCGAGCGCGCCCCCTTGCCTGGAGCGGCGGCGCAACTGCGCAGCATGCGGGGGCTGTGGTATAAGCGATCCAGAGCGGTAAAGACAGGTAAGCTCCGATGAACATCAAACGCAACTGATGGAGTCGTGGAATGACTATTTTGGTTGTTGAGATTGATGTCCCATGTGCAGAAGGCGTGGTGGTGACTGGGGATACATTGTCCGTAAACCTGAATGATGGGCGAACCATATCTGTTCCTCTGGCATGGTTCCCAAGGCTTGTGCATTCAACGCCTGATGAGCGCAACAACTGGAGCCTGATTGGCAGGGGTTATGGCATTCATTGGGAGGATATTGATGAAGATATCAGTGTTGCCAGCTTGTTGGCAGGCAAGCCCTCTGGTGAGAGTCAAGCATCTTTCAAAAATTGGTTGAGCCAGCGCGCGTCGCGCCACACAAGCTGCTGAATTGGTGCGGCGTTTCTTGAGATTTTTTGATTTGGAGAAGACTTGTGCAAAGGCAACTGACAGCAATTATTGAACGCGAAGGCTGCGGCTATGTTTCACTCTGCCCTGAATTGGACATAGCCAGTCAGGGGGATACGGTGCAAGAAGCACGTGACAATCTGCGTGAGGCGCTTGAACTGTTTTTTGAGTCTGCATCACCTGCTGAAATCCAGCAGAGACTGCATGAAGAGGTTTACATCACGCGGTTGGAGATAGCAGTTGGGTAAGCTGCGCGTTTTGTCTGGTGCTCAGGTCTGCGCTATCCTGATATTTCATGGCTTTGCGGAAGTGCGTCAGCGGGGCAGCCACGTGGTCATGCAAAAACGGCTTTCGGATTCAACCATTACCGTTCCGGTACCGAACCACTCAGAACTCCGCATCGGTACACTGCAGTCCATCATTCGTCAGTCTGGTGTTGCCAGATCTGAGTTCGAGGTTTGATGCGCTGCACCAAGCCATCAAGCGGCCACCGCGTGGCCATCACCGCCCCGCACCCAAACCCAGCGCCGCCTGCCCCGCAAACGGCCCACCGCGCAGCTTCATGCCGGGGCCGATGCCGCGTTGTGCGAACCAGCCTTGGTGCAGTTCGAGCACGAAACGCACCGGCTCGCTCGAGCAGTGCGAGCGCGTGGACAGGGGCTCCATGTCGGCCAGGTTGACGATGCGGCCGTCGTCGGCGACGAAGGCGGCGGTGAGCGGCAGGAAGGTGTTTTGCATCCAGAAGCATTGGATGCCCGCGCGCTCGAACACGAACAGCATGCCGTCGTCGCTGGCCATGGCGCGCCGCCACATGAGCCCGGTCTGGCGCTGCGCGTGCGTGCTCGCCACCTGCACCGACACCTGGTGCGGCCCGACGTGCAGGTGCACGCGCGGCAAGTCGAGCTGCGGCTGGCCGGCGTGTGCCGTTGCGCTCAGGGTGCCAGCCAGCGCGAGCGCCAGCCCCAGCCCCGAACCCAGCCAGCGCTTGCGCGCCCGCGCCCAAGCGTGTGCCAGAGTGAGCGCCAAGGCATAAGCCCAGGCCAGCGCATGAGCCAAGGCCGGGCGCCGCAGCGCAGAATCAGGGTTTGTGCGGATATTCATGGCCTTGTCAGGTCGGTGCAGGGTTCATTGCTACAATTTTGCCAACTATTTCGATAGAGGGTACGCACACGGGGCCCAGCAACCCGGTCGCCGCCTGTTTTTTTCCCATCCCGGAGTCATCGCTTCATGTATCAGCACATTCAGGTGCCCGCCCAGGGTCAACCCATCACCGTCAACGCCGACTACTCGCTCAACGTCCCCGACCAGGTCATCATCCCCTACATCGAAGGCGACGGCACCGGCTACGACATCACGCCGGTGATGCTCAAGGTGGTGGACGCCGCCGTGGCCAAGGCCTACGCGGGCAAGCGCAAAATTCACTGGATGGAAGTCTATGCCGGCGAAAAATCGACCCAGGTCTATGGCCCCGACGTCTGGCTGCCCGAAGAAACCCTGACCGTGCTGCGCGACTACGTGGTCTCGATCAAGGGCCCGCTGACCACGCCCGTGGGCGGCGGCATCCGCAGCCTGAACGTGGCCTTGCGCCAGGAGCTCGACCTCTACGTCTGCCTGCGCCCGGTGCAGTACTTCAAGGGCGTGCCCTCGCCGGTCAAGGAGCCCGAAAAAATCGACATGGTGATTTTCCGCGAGAACTCGGAAGACATCTACGCCGGCATCGAGTACGAAGCGCGTTCGGCCAAGGCGCAAAAACTGATCAAGTTCTTGCAAGATGAGCTGGGCGTGACCAAGATCCGCTTCCCCGAGAGCTCCGGCATCGGCATCAAGCCGGTGAGCCAGGAAGGCACCGAGCGCCTGATGCGCAAGGCGATCCAGTACGCGATCGACAACGACAAGCCCAGCGTGACCATCGTGCACAAGGGCAACATCATGAAGTACACCGAAGGCGGTTTCCGCGATTGGGCCTACGGCCTGGCGCAGCGCGAGTTCGGGGCCCAGCTCGTCGACGGCGGGCCGTGGTGCAAGTTCAAAAACCCTAAAACCGGGCGCGAGATTGTCATCAAGGACAGCATTGCCGACGCCTTCTTGCAGCAGATTTTGCTGCGCCCGGCCGAGTACTCGGTCATCGCCACGCTCAACCTCAACGGCGACTACATTTCCGACGCGCTCGCGGCGCAGGTGGGCGGCATCGGCATTGCGCCCGGTGCGAACCTGAGCGACTCGGTGGCCTGCTTCGAGGCCACGCACGGCACCGCGCCCAAGTACGCGGGCAAGGACTACGTCAACCCCGGCAGCGAGATTCTGAGCGCCGAGATGATGCTGCGCCACATGGGCTGGAAGGAAGCCGCCGACCTGATTATCAGCGCGATGGAAAAAGCCATCCAGTCCAAGCGCGTGACCTACGACTTCGCGCGCCTGATGCAAGGCGCCGAGCAGGTGAGCTGCTCGGGCTTTGGCGAGGTGATGATCGAGCAGATGGCCTGAGTTCGGGCGGTTCAACTTCGCGGCCCGGTAGCTTTTTCAGCCTTTGGGCCCGTGTCTGCCATCGCACCCCTGAGCCCTACCGCCGCGCTGGCGTTGGCCGCCTACGGCGGTGCCGATCTCTGGCTCAAGAGCCGTCGCTTGCGCGCCGTGGTCAGCGCCAGCGGATGGGCTTTTACGCTCAAGCGTCGGCCCGCCTTCGAGCGCGCCGAGTTTGAGTGCGACATCGCGCGCGCACACTGCCGCCTGACGCCGATCGGCCGCCAGGCGCAGGTGAGCGGTGTATTGCGCGACCAGGACGTGGAGTTGCAAGATGCCAGCGGCCAGGCGCTGGCGCAGCGCCGCGACGCACGCAGGTTTTTCCCCTTCGGGCGGCGCACCATCTGGTGGGATGATCTGGACATGAGCTGGTTTGCCTGTTATGCGTTCTGGAACTACCTGACGCTGCCGCGCCTGCTGCTGAATCCTGAGGTGGGTTGGAGTGAAACCGCGCCGGGCCAGTTGCGGGCTGAGTTTCCTGCCCACATTCCCACGCATTCCCGGCATCAGCGTTTTGACTTCGACCCGGCCAGCGGTCTGCTGCGCCGCCACGACTACTGCGCCGACGTCGTGGCCCCGATCGCGCACGCCGCCAACGTGGTGTTGCGCCACGAGTGCCAAAACGGGCTGACGTTTGCCGCGCACCGGCGCGTGACGCCGATCAGCCCGTGGCGGCGTGCCTTGCCCGCTCCGGTGCTGGTGGACATTCAGGTGCATGAGTTGGTTTTGGAAGGCTAGCGCCTGATTTCGACTGCCCGCTCAGCCAGCAAACTCGTGCGGCGGCGCCACGCTGACGGCGACTTCGAGCGTGTGTGCGCCGCCGCCTTGAATCACGCCGCGCAGCGGTGAGACGTCACCGAAGTCGCGTCCGCGCGCCAGGCTGACGTAGTCGGCGCCAGCGCCGTTGAGCCCGCAGCGCCGGTTGGTGGGGTCGAAGTCGGCCCAGGCGTCGCCGTGCGGCACCGAGACCCAGGCGTGGGAGGCGTCGGCCCCCAGCAGGCGCGCTTGCCCCTCCGGTGCGCGCGTGAGCAGGTAGCCGCTGACGTAGCGCGCCGGCAAGCCCAGGCTGCGCAAGCAGGCGATCATGATGTGGGCAAAGTCCTGACATACGCCGCGGCGTTGCTGAAATGCCTCCAGCACCGGGGTGTTGACGGCGGTGCTCAGGCTGCGGTATTCGAACTCTTCGTGGATGCCTTCCATGAGCGCGTTGCAGGCTTGCAGCCAGGGCCGACCCGGGCTGAAAAAACGCCGCGCGTAAGTGGCAAAGGCGGCGTGGCGCGGAACAAAGGGGGAAGCATGGACGAACTCGGCCGCCGCCACGTAGGGTGCTTGGGCGCGGTACTGCAGTTGCGCACGCAGCGCCTCCCAGGCCGGGCTGTCGGGCAGCGCGTCTGCAGCGTGGGTTTGCACCAGGCTGTGGGCGCGCACCAGCAGGCCCTGGTGTGGGCCCAGCAAGGAAAAAAAGCTGCGCCAGTTGCCAAAAGCGTCTTGGCTGGTCTGCAGTTGCGCCGGTTCGGGCTCGATTTCGAGCCGGTGTTCGAGCAGGGTTTGCCAGTCGAGCGTGAGCGGGCGCAGGTGCGCCAGGTGCTGCGCCAGCACCACCGGGGCTTCGTAGGCGTAGCGGGTCTGGTGCAGGATGCGCAGCAGCATGGTCACAAAACAAAGCTGCGGTTGACGCGCTCGGCGTGGCTGAAGTAGGCGTGCCCGAGCCGGTCCGACAGGGCGTAGGCGGCCTGGGCGCAGGTTTCGAGCTCGTCCAGCAACGCCGGCGGCGGGCGCTGCGGCGTGGCAGGGCCGTCGAGCGCCGCACTCAGGGCGATCAGGTCCCAGCGCTCCAGGTCGGGCAGTTCGTCGAGCAAGGCGGCGGCGCTGCCCGATTGTGCCGGCGGCAGCTTGAGCAGGCGCGCGCGCAGTGTAGACAAAACCCAGGCCAGCGAGCGCGGGTTGTCGCGCTGGGTCATGAGCATGTCGAGCAGCGCGACCAGGTCGCGCCGCTGTTGGTAGTGGGCGCGGAAAGTGATGGTGCTGTCAAAGAAGGCCAGCACGGCCTCGAAGCCGCCGCTTTCAAACACGGCACCGGTCTGCAGGCCGCTGGCCAAGGCGTGCGACAAGGTCGCCAGGCGTTCGATGTGGCGCCCAATGCTGAGCATGCGCCAGCCGTCGTCGCGCATCATGCGGTCGGTCTGCGCGCCCGTGATGGCCGACAGCAGTTCGCTGGCCCGGTCCAGCGCTTCCAGCGCGGCTTGCACGGCCAGGTCTTCTTCGGCTGCCAGTCCCTTGAGCTGGCGCGCAAACTCGGCTTCGGTGCGCTCGATCAGGTGCCGTTGCTCTTGCGACAAGCGCTCACGCACGTGCTGGGCCGCCTGGCGCAGCGCGCGCAGGTTGTGCCCCACGCTGTGGGCCTGGGCGTCGGCGCTCAGTGAGACTGCGAGCGCGCACACAAAGACGCGCGCCGACTGCTGCGCGTTGGGTACGTTGGGCAGCACCAGGCCATGCTCCTTGGCCATGCACGAGAGCCAGTGCAGCAACTGGGGCGTGCCGGCGTCCTCGCCTTGCAGGCAGCGCAAAGCCGTGCGCGCCAGGCGCACGCTGTTCTCGGAGCGCTCGGTGTAGCGCCCGAGCCAGAACAGGTTTTCGGCGGCGCGGCTGGTGATGACGCGCTTTTGCAGCGCCAGGCTCAAGGTGCTGGGGGCGGAGCTGAGCAGGCTGGTCTGATCGACTTCGCCCTGGGTCAGGACCCAGCAATCGGCGCTGCTGCCGCCGCGCTGCATGGAAGCGATCGACTGGCCACGCGCAGCCAGCCGCACCATGCCGCCCGGCAGGACGCGCCAGGACTGCGGCCCGTCGCTGAGCACGAACACGCGCAGCAAGGCCGAGCGGGCGGCAATTTCGGTGCCGCGCCAGGTCGGTTGTTGCGACAGCGGCAGGTAGGTTTGCAAGGTGTAGGCATCGGGCTGGGCGGCGATGAGCGCGCGCGCCTGCTCCAGCCCAGAGGCCGACAGGCAGGGCCCGATCAGGGATTCGTTGCCGCGTTCGGGCCAGGTGCGCTTGAGCACGCTGTGCCGGATCTGCCCCAGCGCGCCGGGAACGGCCGCGGCCTCGCCGCACCACCAGGTGGGCAAGGAGGGCAGCGCCAGCGCTTCGCCAAGCAGGTGCTGGCAGATGGCCGGCAAAAAACCCAGCAGGGCGCTCGATTCCAGCGGGGCCGCGCCCGGGGCGTTGGCCAGCAGCACCTGACCTGCGCGCACGGCCTGCATCAGGCCCGCCACGCCCAGGGTCGAGTCGCTGCGCAGTTCCAGCGGGTCCAGCCAGGGGTCGTCGAGGCGTTTGATGATCACGTCCACCGGCTCCAGGCCGTGCAGGGTCTTGAGGTAGACGCGCTGCTGGCGCACGGTGAGGTCGCTGCCTTCCACCAGCGTCAAGCCAAGGTAGCGCGCCAGGTAGGCGTGCTCAAAGTAACTCTCGTTGCAGGGGCCAGGCGTGAGCAGCGCCATGCGCGCTTCGGGCGCGCGCGCACCCATGCGCGTCAAACCTTGCATCAGCGCCTTGTAGCTCGCGGCCAGGCGTTGCACGCGCATGGCAGCAAATGCGGTGGGAAACTGGCGCGAGATGGCGATGCGGTTTTCCAGCAAATAGCCCAGTCCCGAAGGTGCCTGGGTGCGCTGCGAGACCACCCACCAGCGCCCGTCCGAGCCGCGCGCCAAGTCAAAAGCGACGATGTGCAGCCAGCGTTGGCCGAGCGGCTCGACACCCTGCATCGGGCGCAGAAAACCAGGGTGCCCATGCACCAGCGCGCTGGGCAGCAGAGCGCGCTTGAGCAGGGTTTGCGCGCCGTACAGGTCGGCCAGCAGACGTTCCAGCAGGCGAGTGCGCTGCAGCACGCCGCTTTCGATGCTGGCCCAGTCTTGCGGCGTGAGGATGAGTGGGAACAAGTCCAGCGCCCAGGGCCGCTGCAGGCTGTGTTCGTCGGCGTAAACGTTGAACGTAACGCCGTTGTCGCGCAGCAGGCGCTGCAGGCTGTGCTGGTGCCGGCCCAGATCGGCAAAGCCCTCGGGGCCAAGGTGGTCGAAAAACGCCTGCCAATGCCGCGCCAGCGGGGCGTTTGGCTGGCCGCGTTCGCGCAGCTCGTCGAAATGGCCCGGCGCGGCCGGGGTGGCGGAAAGGGCTGCCAGTTCGGCGGCGCTTGGCAGCGCGCGGGTGGCCAGGGAAGGCATGGCGTGGGTGGGGCTCACGCGGCGAGTGTACGCCGCAATCGGCACCGCAGCGGCTGGGGCGCAGGCATCAGGGGCGGCGCAAATCGAAGGTGTAGGGGAACTCCCGGTAGGGATGTTCGGATTGCATGCGACAGAGTTCATGCGACATAGAGTGGCGTGAAGTGGCGTGAAGTGGCGTTAAGTAGTTGAAATTGCGCGGAAAAACGGCGCGCGGGAGGGGTTGAGGGGTTTGCACGCATTGCGTGCGACAAGGGACGGCAAAAATGCGGGCCGAACGGGCCGAAATCAGGCGGATTTTTTGAGGTCGGCGCTCAATCTGGCTACGGCTCGCTTGAGCTCGGCCAGCTCTGACGCTTGGTGAGCGCGCGAAAAGAAGTCGTCGAGGAGGGCGGCGGACTCCTGGGCGGGCATGGCTTCGAGTAGGCCCACGATGGCCGCAAGACGGCGCGCGTAGGGGCCTTCCGGGGCGCTGGGGGCGGTGCCAGCGGCTGCGCTAACTGCCTGATTTGACACGTTTAAGCGGCTGCGCGGGCCTTGGCCGGTGGCGAGCCAGTCGAGGGAGACGCTGGCAGCGGTTGCGATCTTGACGAGGTTCGATGCCGAAGGTTCCGAGCCTTGCAGGTACTTGCGCAGCAGGCTTTCACCGATGCCGCACCGGCGCGCAAAGGCCGCCACGGGCTCATCGCCTATGGCTTGCTTGATGCGTTCGCGCAACGGTCTGGTTTCCATGTGCTGGTACTACGGCGGTTCCGATTCTGTCTGGCGAATCGGAACTGAATCGGAACGGAATCGGAACGGAATCGGAACTGGGCATCGTGCGCGAATCGGAACGGAATCGGAACTGGCCGATGCGCGCGAATCGGAACGCAGATCGCCTCACACTTGCGGCAAAGTCTCGCACCTGGGTGTTGACATCGCCGTAAAGTGCGTTATACTTGCTGCGTCACGTCAAGACAAGAGGATAGCACCATGAAGCCGATCGGAACGATGCAGCGGGTGCGCAGGGGTTTGATCCTGCGCGGCTGGAACAGTGTGGATGAGTGGGCGCGCGCGCACGGCTTTCTGGCTGGAACGGTGCGCCGCGTCGTGTACGACTGGGGAATGCGCGACCGCGAGCCGCTGGGCGGTATCGGTCGCCAGGTGATGGCGGCGCTGCGCGCCGAGCTAGACAAACCGCTGCCTTTGACGCTCGACGAGGCGGCTTGAGATGCGCGCCCCAGCGAGTGCGTGGCTGACGCCACAACAGATCGCGGAAATGCGGCTGCCTGACGCACCCGGCACCGACCGTGGCGTGCGCAAGTGGGCTGAAAAAAATTTGTTCACGATTCGCACCAGGGTGCGAGGCAAAGGCATCGAGATCGCGCTGGAGTCGCTGCCGCTGGCGGCGCAGCGGGACTATTACCTGCGCTTTGGCGCAGCCGGGGTGGGTGCATGGCCGACGGCGCGCGTGGCACCGGTGGCACAAACCGCCAGCGCGTCGGGTGCGCAGGCGTGGGGCGCAGGGGCTGGGCCGCATCGGTTCGGCGCTGCGGTGGGCGTGGCAGCAGGCGCCGCAGGCGGCGCGAATGGAGTTAAGCATGAGCGAGTACTGGGCCGTGGTAACGGCGGATATGGAGCTGGTGGCGACGGTGCGGCGCAGCCTGGGCGTGCCCAAGGCGCAGCGCGCCGAGCAGCGTTGGACATTGGTATGGCACCGCGCAGCAGCCAAGGCGCTGCTGGAGCGGGCGGAGCCGAGGGTGTATATGCCCACGCCGGCGCATCAGTTGCTGGCGCTGGAGGTGGCGCTGGATGCGCTGCGCCCGGAGCGCTACGCGACGCGCGCGGGGGCGATTGCGCGGGCGCGCAGTCTGGCGGGGGAGCAGGCGCAGGTGCTGCACTACACGGCCAGCGGGCAGCCGCTGCTGGTGGTGCGCCAGCAGCAGGGCGGCGCGGCGCTGACGAAGGCGGCGCGCTCGGCGCTGTCTGCGGCGGTGGCGGATATGGCGCGGGCGGCTTGAGGGGGGTGCGCGATGGGGCCTTTGATGCTGCTCAAGCGCTTGCTGTTAGCCGAGGAGGTGGTGATGGAGACTTTGACGCTGCGCCTGAATGGCGTGACGACGGTGGCGACGCTGACCCGGGTGCAGCACAAGAGCCGCGCGGCTTATTGGGTGCTGACCTGGCTGCCGGACGCGCCGCTGGCGCTGCGCACGCAGGGGGCGCGGGTGTTTGCCGCGACCGAGGCGGCGCTGGTGTGGCTGCAGGGGCAGGGGGAGAGCGGGGCTTCGCTGTGGCGCGACGGGGAGCTGGTGGTTCCGGCGCGCAGGGCGGAGGGCGCGGCTTGAGCGCCGGTCTGCTGGGTGCAGCAGGCGCGGCCAACGACGCGCTTGGGCTGGCAGCCCCGGCTGCGGCCCTGCCTGACGGCGGCGGCGGTGAACCTATCCCGGCGGGGCTGCCCTCGCCTGCCGCGCAGCTTGCGGCCCCGGCGGCCACCGGGGTGGGTGGGTTCACCGGCGCGGCTGTGGCGCTGGCGCATCTGCCAACGGCGGCCGACTGGGGCGCAGACTGCGTGCTGGTGGGCCAGTTGGTGGGTGCGCGCCAGCCGACGCAGGGTGACTTTGAGCGCTTGCAGCGCGCGCGCACGCTGTTGCTGGCGCTGCGCCCGCTGCTGGATTTGCCCGAGCGGCACAAGGGGCGGCGCGCGATGGCCGAGCAGATTGCCGCCGGGCTGGGCTTGAGCTGGCAGTCGGTGTACCGGCTGGCGGCGCTGGCGGCCGAGGGCGGCGTGCTGGCGCTGGCGCGGCTGGGGCAGCGCGCCGACAGCGGGCAGGCGCGCAAGGTGGTCAGCGGCCCCTGGCAGGCCTGGGCGCAGCGCGCAGTGGCGCAGTTCCGGGGCGCGCAAGATGTGCTCACACTGGCCGGGCTGATGCTGGCGGCGGTGCGCTCGGCCTGGGTGAGTGGTGCCACCAGCGAGCGGCAAGCCTGGCTCAAGGCCACGGCGTCACTGGGCAAAGAAATGAGTGAGGCCGGCGCACCGCAGGCGCTGGTGGCGGCGCTGCTGCAGGTGCCCTGCCCACGCAGCTTTGTGGCCGCCGAGGGGCAGTTGTACCGCGTGGCCGGGCGCAGCCTGCGCGATGCCAAGGGCTGCTACGACCAGCACATTGCCCCGGTGCAGCGCACGGCGGCGCAATACCAGCCGGGCGATCTGGTGTGCGGCGACATCTCACCCTTGGATATTCCGGTGGCGCGGCCCGATGGTTCCACGGCATATGCGCGCATGATTGCCTGGCACGACATTTCTACGAATTGGCTCTGGGTCGATTTGTTTTTGTGCGACAAAGGCCAGGGCGTGCGGCGCGAGCATGTGGCGGCGAGCTTTGCGCGTCTGTGCGAACGCGCGCCATTCGGTGCGCCCCGGCGTTTGTATCTGGACAATGGTTCGGAATACAAATGGGATGACCTTCTATTTGCCTGGGCGCAATTGGCGCAGTTGACCGGCAATCGATTTGCGGTTGAGGAAGCGGCGCTGTTGCCGAGTTCGGGCAAGCTGGTGCGCAGCATACCGTTTCACCCACGCGGCAAGCGCATCGAGGGCCAGTTCGGCAACCTGCGCCACTACCTGGGCTGGTGGTTTGGTTATGTGGGCGGCAACCGCATGGCCAAGCGGGTGGCGAACCTGGGCGCAGCGCCGGTGGTGAGCGACTTTGGCGCGGTGCGCGACTGGCTGGATGCGACGCTGGCCGACTACCACGTCACGCCGCAGCCGGGCGCAGAGCACATGCAGCGCCTGAGCCCGCAGCAGCGCATCGACGCCTTCCTGGCGCAGGGCTGGAAGCCGCTGCACATTGAGCGCGAGGCACTGATGCTGGCCTTTGCCGAGCGCGAGGTGCGCACGGTGGATAAAGGCACGATCAATTTCAAGGGCCGCACCTGGTTTGGCGACTTCCTGATGGGTGTGCAGGGCCGGGTGACGGTGTGCTACCCGCGCATCGCGGCGCCGGAGTTCGAGCTGCTGCTGGTGCTGAGCCAGCGCGGCGAGGTGCTGGGCGCGGCTGCGCCGCAGCACAGCTACGGGCTGGGCGAGCGGGCCGGGGCCGAGGAAGCCACGCGGCGGCGCAAGGCCTTCCGGCTGCTGGTGAGCGACCGCATCGAGCAGGCTGGCGGGCCGCTGGACGAGGCGGCGCTGGCGGGCTTTCGGGGGCAAATGCTCGGATTGGATGCGACGCTGGCGCGCGCCGAGGCTGCCGCCGAACAGGTGCAGCCCGAGGGTGAGCTGGCCGAGCTGGCGCAGGCGTACGCGGCCAAGCGGGCGCAGTTGAGCGAGAACACGCGCCGCCTGATGGCGCGCGCGCAAGCCGCGCGCGAGGCCGAAAGCCTGACGCGGCTGGCGTTTGACGACGAGGAAACGCGCCTGGCGCGTGCCCAGGGGTTCTGATTTTGGTGGCCGCTGCCGGGCTGCTGCCCGGCGCCGGCTGATTGTGGTGGCAAAGCAACGGAAAGGGCAGTATGAAAACCGACTCCAAGGTGGAGACGCGCCAGACGGCGCCGGCGGCGCGGCGCGTGCAGCGCGAGATACGCGAGACGCGGGTGGTGAAGGAAGCGCTGGCGCTGGCTGAGCTGGTGCTCAGCGGCGACAACCCGCTGGGCGAGATCACCGGGCCAGCGGGCACCGGCAAGAGCATGGCCGGGCGCGCGGTGGCCGAGCAGATGGGCGCGCTGCGCCTGGCGGCCTGGGACGGCATGAGCCGCCACCAGATGCTGGCCTCGGTGGCGGCGCTGCTGGGGCAGGAGGGGCCGGGCAGCGTCGAGCGCCTGTTGCGCCGGGGCGAAGCGGCGCCGCGCGTGCTGCTGGTGGTGGACGAGGCCAACAAGCTGGGCTGGCGCGTGCTTGAGGCGCTGCGCTACCTGGCCGACGAGTGCGCGGTGGCGGTGCTGCTGATCGGCACCGAGTTGTACAGCCACAAGTTCGTCGATGCGCGCACGCGCCCGCTGCTGTTGCAGTTGGGCAGCCGCATCGGGGCCAAGCGCGTGAGTGCGCGCCACCTCGACCGCGCCGAGACCTACGCGCACGTGCTGCGCCCGGCCTTTGGCGACCTGGCCGACAAAGACCTGGTGACCGCCTTCTGGCACGGCTGCCGCAAGGGCAACTTCCGCGAGGCGGTGGAGCTGGCCGGGGAGTGCCGGCGCATTTTGGAGACGAACCAGATGCAGGCGCTCACACCCGCCGTGCTGGAGCTGGCGGCCAAGTGGATGGCCAACCGCCACGCGGCGGCGCAGGAGTGAGCGGTGGAGCTGCCGCTGGCCGACATTGCCGCCGTGCTGGGCTGCAGCAAGGCGGAGGCGAGCCGCTTGCGCGCGGGCAAGTACGAGCTGGAGCGCCCGAGCAGCGAGCTGATCGAGCGCCACCAAGCGCTGCTGGCGCTGGTGCAGCGCACGGCGCAGGCGCAACGGCTGCAAAGCCTGGGCGCGCTGTGTTTTGACTGCCCCAGGGACGACTGCGCGGGCTGCCGCGTGGCGGAGCTGGGTTGAGTTCTTGATTGGGTTTTGATCGAGGGTTTTTGACGCTGTGCGCCCTGGCCGGGGTGCTTGGTCGAATCAGGAGTGTGAACATGGGTAGTGTGGCAAAAGCAAAGGGCGCGAGGGCGCAACTGGCGGAGCAGCCGCTGGCGGTGGAACTGGTGGAGCCGGACGCAGCGCCGGTTGACGCCTTGCAGACAGCCAACGAGGGCCTGGCGGCGCAAGAGATGGCCGAGCTGGGCGTGTACATCGAGGCGCACGAGGGCGCGCAGCGCAGCGCGGCTGATGCAGCGCTGGTGCAAAAGGCGCTGGTGGCCTGGGGCCTGGTGCGGCGCATCGACGAGCTGGAGGCGCAGCTCAAGCCGCTCAAGGCCGAGCTGGGCGCGGCGCTGGAGGGGCATAGCCTGGTGGTGCCCAAGGTCTGCCGGGTGAGCGCGGTGCGCTCCAGCTCGGTGAGCCTGGCCGACGCCGCGAAGATGCAGCAGCTCCTCGGCGAGCGCTTTGCCGACCTGGTGGAGCAGAGCGTGAGCTACAAGCCGAGCGAGAAGCTGGTGCAAATGAGCTCGGATGGCGACGACCCGTGGGCACCGGCCTACCGCGCGCTGTTGCGCGTGCGCAACAGCTTGGCGGTGCGCATCGGGCCTGAGAAGTAAGCCTGTGCCTCAGCTCCATGCCCTGCGCTGCGGGGTATGGGGCGGATGCACCGATGCACCCGAGCAAGGAGCCCTGCCATGCAAGCCAGCGATCTACCCAAACGCGCGAGCGCGCCGCGCACCGAGCCGCGCGACCGCCGCCGCCTGCTGCTGGGGCTGGCGCACAAGGCGGCGCTGCAGCTCGGCATGGACGAGGAGACGCGGCGTGCGGCGCAGATGGCGTTTGCCGGCAAGGCGAGCCTGCGCGACTACAGCGACGGGCAGCTCATCGGCTGGTGCTGGGAGCTGAAACGCCGGGGGGCGCAGATCGGCATACCGGCACCGCCGCCGAAATCCGGCACCGGCTGGATGCGCCCGACGCCGCAGCAGGTGGCCGAGGTCGAGCGCCTGGCGCTGGCCATGGGCTGGTTTGGCGGCCTGGACGACGAGGCGCTGCGCGGCTTTGTGCGCCGCACCTGCGCGGTGGACGATGTGCGCTTCGTCACACGCTTGCAAGCCACGGCGCTGATTGCCGGGCTGCGGCGCTGGCTGGCGCAGCGCCAGGCGCAGCGGGCCAAGGCGCGGAGTGCGGCGGAGGATGAGGCATGAGGCTGCGCTGCCCCTGCTGCCACGCCGAAGCCGACCTGCAAGCCTGGGCCGAGGCCGACGGCGCGCGCGAGCTGTACGCGCTGCTGCACGGATTGGATGCGACAACGGGCCGCCCTTTGGTGGCCTACCTGGGGCTGTTCCGGGCGCCGCAGCGGGCTTTGAGCTGGGAGCGCGCCTTGCGCCTGGCGCGCGAGGCGCTGGCGCTGGAGGGCGACGCGGCGCGTCTGGGCGCGGCCCTGAGCCTGACGGTGGAGCACCTGCGCAACAAGCGCCAGGCGCTCAGCGAGCGCGAGGCGCGGCCCTTGAGCGGGCACAACTACCTGCGCCGGGTGCTGGAGGGCTTGCCGCTGGCAGATGCGGCGAGCGTGGTGCCGGTGCCGCCCGAGCGGATGAGCGCACCCAGGCGCGCGGCTGCGCCTTCGGCCACGCTGGACGCGGTGCAGCGGCTCGAAGCCATGAAGCGCAGCGCGCTGCAGGCTGCCGACGATGCCGGGAGCCAAGCATGAGCCACGCCGGGAGCGATGGTGCCCCGCCCTGGCTGCTGGCGCTGGTGGCCGAGGGCTTGCAGCGCCTGCTGGTGCTGCGCCTGGAGGGTGCGCCAAGCGCCGACACGATCGAGGGCGTGAGCCTGGCCTGGGCCGATGCGCTGCTGCAGCGCAATCCGCGCTGGCAGGCGCAGCGCGACGCAGAGCGCATCAGGCAGGCGTTTCGCGCCTTGGCGGCGCGCGCGCAGCGCTGGCCCGCGCCGGCGCAGTGGTTCGAGCACCTGGAGCCGCTGCCGCCGCTGCCGCTGCTGGCGCCGCCAGCGCCGAGCCCGGAGCAGCGTGCGCGCGTGCGCGAGCTGCTGCAACAGGCGCGCAACAGGTTTGTAAGATAATGGGTTTTGCCGATTGCGACGATGGACGAGGGTACACCGCTGCTGCCTGGCCGGGCGCGGCGCTGAAATCTGAGGTGGACTATGCGAGCTGCAAGGCTTGACCATTCGCAGCACCTGCAACGGGTGCTGCGGCTGCTATCCGATGGGCGCTGGCACGGCACGCGCGACATCATCGTCGGCGCGGGGGTGTGTGCGGTGAACTCATGCGTGGCCGAGCTGCGCGTCAACGGCGTGCCGGTGGCGTGCCGTAGAGTCGGGCGCGAGCGCTTCGAGTACCGGCTCGGGAGCAAACGGGAGGCCAGCCATGCTGCGCCCTGAGGAGCTGCCCGAAGGGGCGCAGATCATCCTGGACGCACTCACGCGCAGCCTGCGCGACGTGCTTGGGCTGGAGGGCGAGGCCGCCGAGCAGGCGGCCTACGAAGCGCTGCGCCTGGTGCTGGAAGACTGCGGCGGCGAGTACCTGTACATCCCCAAGGATATACGCCTGGCGGCGCACAGCCGCGACGTGCAGATCTGGCGCGACTTCAATGGCCGCAACCAGCGCGAGCTGGCGCGCGCCTACGGCATTACGCCGCAGTACGTGTATCGCATCATCGCGGCGCAGCGCGCGCAAGAGACGCGCAGCCGCCAGGGCGTGCTGGCGCTGGACTAGCCGCACGGGGGCTGTAGCCTAAACGGCTTTAATTGAGCCGTGGGCCAGGCTGCGCCAGACTGGCGTGCATGATCACCGACTGGACACCCTACCCCAACTTCAAGCGCGCCGAGTTCGCCTGCCGCCACACCGGCCAGTGCGCCATGCAGCCGGCCTTTCTGGCGCGCCTGCAAGCGCTGCGCACGGCCTATGGGCGGCCGATGCGCGTGACCAGCGGCTACCGCCACCCGACGCACCCGGTCGAGGCGGGCAAGCGCAGCCGCGCGCCCGGTGAACACACGCTGGGCATGGCGGCCGACATTGCCTGCGCCAGCGGCGCCGAGCGCTTCGAGCTGGTGCGGCTGGCGCTGGAGCATGGCTTTACCCGCATCGGCATTGCCAGCAGCTTCTTGCACCTGGGCTTGGGCGGGCCGGGCTTGCCCGAGCGCGTGATCTGGGAGTACGCGTGATGCTCTGGGGCGCACTCATCCCGGCGGTGACCGGCATCATCGACAAGCTGATCCCCGACCCGCAGGCGGCGGCCGATGCCAAGCTGCGCGCCATGGAGCTGGCGCAGCGCGGCGAGCTGGCCGAGCTGGACGCGCAGATGCGCCTGGCGCTGGGGCAGCTCGAGGTGAACAAGACCGAAGCTGGCGCACCCGACCTGTTTAGGGGCGGCTGGCGCCCGGCGGTGGGCTGGATTTGCGCTGGCGGGCTGGGCTACCAGATCATCGCGCAGCCGCTGCTGACCTGGGCGGGCGCGAACCTGTGGGGCTGGCAGCCGCCGCCGACGCTGGAGCTCGATACGCTGCTGACGCTCTTGTTTGGCATGCTGGGCCTGGGCGCGTACAGGAGCGCGGAGAAGATCAAAGGGGTGACGAAGTGAACGGCCCCTACCTGTTTGGCGCGCTGCCCATCGAGTACGTGCTGACCATCGTCGGCGTGGTGCTGGGCGGGGTGTTTGCGCTTTTGAAATGGTTCGCCGCGCGCATGGTGGCCGAGATCGACACCAGGCTGCAGCGCATCGAAGACCTGGAAAACCGCTTCGAACGCCTCATGTCCGACCTGCCGGTGCACTACCAGCGGCGCGACGACGCGATCCGCGAATACACGGTGATCAACGTCAAGCTGGATCGACTCTACGAACTGATGCTGCGGGGTGAGAAAAATGAATGAACGCGACCGCATTGCGGCGGCCATCAACCTGCCGCGCGCCGAGCGCGAGGTGACGCGCTGGACGCTGCTGGTGGCCCTGTGGCATGCGCGCCCCTACGGGGCCGACGAGCACCTGCTGCTCAACGCCGCGCGCGACAGCCTGCTGCGCGTGACCGCCGACATGATCCGCGCCGAGCTCGACAGCCTGGAAAAACGCGGCCTGATCGCGCTCAACCGCAACGCGCCGATCTGGTGGGCGCAGCTCGCCGCCCTGGGCGAGGACGTGGTGGAGTACCGCGCCGCTGCGCCGGTGGGCGTGTTTCGGCCGCCGCAGTGGTGAGGCGGCAGGCCATGCAAAGTTCCCACGCTCACATTCGTTCGCTTCCCCCCAAGGGGGCGCACGCTCCCCTTGGGGCGGCCCGGCGGGAGGCGTAATGCCACGCCGCCCCAAAATCGACGCCCTGCCGCTTGAGCTCAAGGCGCAGCTCGAGCGGCTGCTGCTGGACAAGACCCACGGCGGCTATGTGGCGCTCTCGAGCTGGCTCAAGGAGCAAGGCTACGAGATCAGCCACGCCGCCGTCCACCGCTACGACCAGCGCATGCAGGTGGTGATGGCAAGGATACGCGCCAGCACCGAGGCCGCGCGCCTGATCGCGCAAGCCGCGCCCGACGAAGCCGACGAGCACTCTGCCGCCGTGCTGCGCATGGTGCAGAGCAGCCTGTTCGAGGCCATGACGCGCGTGACCGAAGCGCAAGACGCCGAACCCGCCGACCAGGTCAAGATTCTGAGCCAGGCCGCGCGCGCGATTGCCGAAGCCAGCCGCGCCAGCATCGGCCAAAAACGCTGGGCCGACGAGGTCAAAACGCGCCTGGACGAGGTGGAGCGTGTCGCATCGAATGCGGGCAAACGGCTGGATGCCGAGACTTTGAAGGCGGTGCGGGAGGCCTTGTATGGCGGCTAAACCTGCGGCCGGGCCCATCCTCTACCCCTACCAGCGCCGCTACCTGGCCGACCGCGCGCGCTTCAAGGTCGGCATGTGGAGCCGCCAGACCGGCAAGACCTTTACCACCACGCTGGAGGCGGTGCTCGACGTGCTCGAGGCCGAGGCCGAGGGGCGCGTGAGCCGCTGGACGATCCTGTCGGTGAGCCAGGCGCGCGCGCTCGATGCCATGGACAACGGCGTCAAGTTGCACCTGCGGGCGATTGGCGCAGCTTTCGAGGCGCTGGACGAGCCGCTGGACGTGGACAGCCTGGCGCACGTGGTGCGCGTGGGCCAGCGCGGCAGCTACATCCGCGCCGTGGCGGCCAAGGCCAGCACGGCACGCGGCATGAGCGACAACTTGATACTGGATGAGTTCGCCCACCACCAAGACAACCGCGCGATCTGGACGGCGCTGCTGCCAGTGGTGTCGCGGCCCGACCTGAAGCTGCGGGTGATCAGCACCCCCAACGGGCGCGGCGACAAGTTCTACGAGCTGATGACGCAGCCCGAGAGCCTGTTTAGCCGCCACGTGGTGACGATCCACGACGCGGTGGCCGACGGGCTGCCGCGCAACATCGCCGAGCTCAAACGCGCCATGGCCGACCCGACCGCCTGGGCGCAGGAGTTCGAGTGCCAGTTCGTCGATGGGGCCACCAGTTGGCTGCCCTACGAGCTGATCGACGGCTGCGAAGACGCCGACGCGCCGGGCGTGTACCAGGGCGGGCCGGTGTATGTGGGCATGGACTTTGCCGCGCGCGGCGACCTGACGGTGATCGCGGTGGCCGAGCTGGTGGGCGACGTGCTCTGGCTGCGCGAGCTGATCGAGCTGCGCGCCACCAGCTTTGGCGAGCAACTGGCCACACTCGACCGCGTGATGCGTGACTACCGCGTACTGCGCGCCGCGCTCGACCAAACCGGCCTGGGCGAGATGCCGGTGCAAGAAGCGCAGCGGCGCCACGGCAGCTACCGCGTGGAGGGCGTGATCTTCAGCGGCCCGCGCAAGCTCGACATGGCCACGGCGCTCAAGGAGCGCATGGAAGACAAGCGCCTGCGCCTGCCGCTGGGCCGCGCCGACTTGCGCGCCGACCTGCACTCGGTGCAGCGTGTGGCTGGCCCCACCGGTGCGCCGCGCCTGGTGGCCGAGCGCCAAGACGGCAGCCACGCCGACCGCTTCTGGGCGCTGGCGCTGTGCTGCGCCGCCGCCGCCGGGCCGGCCTGCGCTTACGACTATCTGCCGCTGGCGCGCCGACGCTGGGCGGGCTCTGAAGCCGAGGAGGGTGCCGGATGGTACGCGCAGATGAGCTGAGCGCCACCCGCCTGTTCCGGGGCGACACCTGGCGCCGCGCCTGGGCGCTGCAGGACGAAGCCGGGCAGCCCATCGCCTTGCACGGGGCCAGCGCCCGGCTGCACCTGCGCGACAGCGCGGGTGCGCTGGTGCTCAGTGCCAGCTCCGCCGACGCACGCCTGAGCCTGGACGCGGCGCGCGGGCGCATCGATATGCAGGTGCCGCACGCCGCCACCGAGACGCTCTCACCGGGCAGCTACCGCTTTGCGCTCGAAGTCACGCACGCGGGCGCGGTGCGCGTGACCTACGAAGTCGGCACGCTGACCGTGCTGGAGGACGTGACCCATGACTGAGCCGCTGCGCGTGCTGCAAGCGCGCTCGCCGCAGGTGCTGGTGCAGGTACACGCCAGCACGCCTGTGGTGCGCGCGCAACAGCCGGGCTTGCCGGGGCCTGCTGGGCCAGCGGGGCCGCCGGGTCTGCCGGGTCTGCCGGGGCCGCCGGGGCCAACCGGGCCAGCGGGGCCGGAAGGTTTGATGGGGCCGGAGGGGCCGGAAGGTTTGCCTGGCCCAGCCGGGCGGCCCTGGCCGCGCCGCCTGGCGACGCCGCGTATCGTGGGCGATGCCAGCGCGCAGCCGCTGGGCACGCTGGTGCTGACCGCAGAGCGCTTGTATTTTGTGCCGCTGCAGGCACCGCGCCCGGTGCTGCTCAGTGCGCTGCGCGCATCGGTCACGGTAGCGGCAGCGGGCGATCTGCGCCTGGGCCTGTACGCCAACCGCAGCGCTGCCGACGGCAGCGACGAGCCGGGCGCGCTGCTGGCGCAAACGGCGGCGCTGTCCATTGCGGTGGGCGACCAGACGGGCAATTTTGGCACCAACTTCGAACTGCAGCCCGGCGTGCTGTACTGGGCCTGTCTGATCGCATCGGCGGGCGCTACGCTGCGCGCGCTGCAGACCAACAGCATCGCCAGCGGGCTTGGTCGCCAGGTGGGCGGCAACGCGCTGATCTCGCACCTGTTTGCCGCTGGCAGCGGCTCGACCCTGCCCGCCAACGCCCCGGCCGGGCTGACGGCGGGCGCGGGCAACATCCCTGCCATCTACCTGATCGAGGCCTGAGCCCATGGTACGCGCCGCCGACCTGAACACCGAGATCGCCACGCCCACGCGCGGCGGGCCGCGCAGCCACGCGCACTGGCGCGCACTGGCCAGCCTCACACCCACGCGGGTGGCAAGCATTTTGCGCCGCGCCGCGCAGGGCGACGGGCGCGACTTTTTGCTCGCCGCCGACGAAATCGCCGAAAAAGACCTGCACTACCGCGCCGTGCTGCAAAGCCGCTGCATGGCGGTATCCGCCCTGCCGCTGCTGGTGGATGCCGCCGACGACACGCCCGCCGCGCACGAGGCGGCCGAGCTGGTGCGCGCGGTGCTGGCCGAGCTGCCCATGAATGAGGTCGCCATGCACCTGATGGGCGCGGTGGCCAAGGGCTACGCCGTGGCCGAGCTGGTGTGGGACACGCGCCGCCAGCCCTGGCGGCCGCGCGCGCTGCTGCCGCGCCCGGCGCACTGGTTTGCCTGGACGCGCGAGGGCACGCCCGAGCTGCGCCTGCTCAGTGCCGAGCAGCCCTTTGCTGGCGAGCCGCTGCCGGCCGCGCGCTTTGTCGTGCATGCGCTGGGCGGCGCGGGCCTGCCCTTGCAGCATGGCGTGGCACGCGCCGTGCTATGGGCCTGGGTGGTGAAAGCCTACGCGCTGCGCGACTGGGCGCGCTTTGCCGAGCTCTATGGGCAGCCGATTCGCATCGGCAAGTACGACCCGGCCGCCACGCCGCAAGACGTGGACGTGCTCAAGGAAGCTGTGCTGGGCCTGGGTGCGGATGCGGCGGCGGTGATTCCGCAGTCCATGATGCTCGAGCTGGTGGAGGCGGCGGGCAAAAGCGCCAGCGCCGACTTGTACCAAAAGCTGATCGAATACCTCGACCGCGCGGTGAGCAAGGCGGTGCTGGGCCAGACCCTGACCACCGAGCAGGGCACCACGGGCAGCCTGGCGCAGGCGCGCGTACACGACGACGTGCGCAAGGAGCTGATGGCCGCCGACGCGCGCGCCCTGGCCGCGACGCTCACGCGCGACCTGGCCGCACCGCTGGTGCGCCTGAACCTGGGCGAGGCCGCGCCGCTGCCGCGCCTGCACTTCGAAATGGTGGAGCCCGACGACCTCGACGGCCTGTCGCTGCAGGTGGCGCGCCTGGTGGCGCTGGGGCTGCCGGTGCCGCAAGGCTGGGCGCGGCAGAAATGGGGCATCCCCGAGCCCGATGGCGACGAGCCGCTGCTCACGCCGCCGGCCGAAGCTACCAACCTGGCGGCGCAGCGGCGGCTGAGCTCTGCCGTGCCCGCATTGGGTGCGACAAGGGCCGCGCCTGGAGTGGTGGCGCACGCCGCCGAGCCGAGCGCCGCGCCCGATGCCATCGACGCGCTGATTGACGAAGCCATGGCGGGCTGGCGCCAGCAGATGGGGCCGGTGCTGGCACCGCTGGAGCAGCTCTTTGCACGCGCCGAGCGCGAGGGCTGGAGCGCCGCCGAGTTGCTCGATGCGCTTGCGCCCACGCTGGCGCAGCCCGACGAGGCGCAGCTCACCGAAGCGCTGGCGCGCGCCGCCTACAGCGCACGCATCAGCGGCACGCACGGGCTGGAAGCCGCGACTGAGGTTGACGACGATGCGTGATGACCATTTTGTTGACGCCGGCAAAATGGTCTGGCCTGCCGAGCGCCGGAGCTAGGCCATGCCGGTGCGTCTGGAGTCTGACCCCGGCCCGGTGCCGCTGTTTGCGCCGCCCGACGCTGGCACGCCCAGCGCCTTTGCGCGCGCCTTTCGTCTGCCGCCCGAAGAGGCGCAGCGCTACCTGCGCGGGCGCGACCGTGTGCGCCTTACCTACGACTGGCGCGAGCTCTGGCACGAGGAGCACGCGCGCGCCTTTACGGTAAGCCGCCTGGCGCGCGCCGACTTGCTGCAAAGCCTGCACGAGGGCATCAAGGCCAGCGTGGGCGGCGACCTGACGCGGCGCGACTGGACCAAGAACGCGCGCCAACTGCTGGGCGAGGCCGGCTGGTGGGGCGAGCGCGAGGTGCCCACACCCGACGGGCGCCTGGTGCGCACCACCTTCAACCCGGCGCGGCTGCAGCTTATCTACGACGTGAACACGCGCATGGCCTACGCCGCCGGGCGCTGGGAGCGCATCCAGGCCGCCAAGGCCACGCACCCCTATTTGCGCTACGTCACGCGCGCCGACGAGCGCGTGCGCAAAAGCCACCGCCCCTGGCACAACGTCACGCTGCCGGTGGACGACCCATTCTGGCACACGCACTACCCGCCCAACGGCTGGCGCTGCCGCTGCCGCGCCGTGCCCATGCGCCGGGGCGAGTACGAGCGCCGCGACGACCTCATCAAAACCGCCCCCGACGAAGCGCTGGAGCGCTGGGTGGATAGCCGCAGCGGCAGCACACGCCTGGTGCCCGCCAACGTAGACCCCGGCTTTGGCTACAACGTCGGGCAGGCGCATGTGCGCTGGCAGGGGCACATTGACGTGCTGGCGCGCAAGGCCAACCAATGGGAGGCACCGATTGCCTCGACCATGCTGGAATCGATGGCGGCATCCAGTCTGTTTGCGCAATGGTACGCCGCGCCCGACGGCAGCGCCTGGCCGCTGGTGCGGCTGCCCGATGCCGATGCGCAGGCGCTGGGCGCGCGCGCCCAAGTGCGCGTGGCAAGCCTGAGCGGTGACACCTTGGCCAAGCAAAAGGCCGGGCATCCGGAGCTCACCCCCGCCGACTACGCCCAGGCCCAGGGCGTGATCAGCCACTACACGCACAAGGCGCAAGAGGGCAGGAGCATGATCTACCTGCGCGTGCTGCCCTCGGGCAGCGCTGGCGGCGGGCATGTGCTGGTGGTCAAGGTCACGCGAACCGGTGCCGGTTTGTGGGTGACGAGTTTCCGACGCCTGCACCAAAAGGACGCGATACGCGACTCGGAAGTTCGCCGTTTGCTCAAGAAAGAAGGTGGGTGAGGCCGCGCCGGATCGGCCCCGTGGGACTGGCGCAGCGGACTCCAAGTCCCGCTGCTAGGGTTTTGCGACCCCGGTGGGTAAATGTCCCCACCAACCTTCGGTGTCCGGCGCACCTTCAGCATCTGCCAGGAGATTTTGCCGCCAGTCCTTGACCCCAGTCTAACCCAGGCCAACCCTCAAAGCAAGCCCCCCAGCCATGCCCGCCCCGATCACCATCCACCTCGACGATCGCGAGCTGCGCGCCGCGCTGGAGCGCCTGGAGCGCCGCGTGCGCGACCTTGGGCCCGCCATGCGCGGCATCGCCACCGAGCTGGAGGCGCGCGTGGAGGAGCGCTTCGAGCGCCGGCGCGACCCCAACAACTCACCCTGGGAAGAGCTCAAGCCGCAGACGCTCCAGCGCAAGAAGCGCAAGGGCGCGATACTCTACGAACATGGCGACCTGCAAGGCAGCCTGACATCGCGCGCGGGCCGCGACTTTGCCGAAGTCGGCTTTGGCCAGCCCTACGCCGCCTACCACGAGTTCGGCACCCGGCACATGCCCCGGCGCGGCCTGTTGCTGGCCGACCCGGTGGCCCGCACCCTGGGCCAGGGCGACCGCGAAGCAGTGCTCGACGTGCTGCGCGAGCTGATCGAGCAGGCGCTGTGAGGCAGCGCGGATGCTCAGGGCTCGAGCGCGCCGGGCGTGCCGCTGGGCAGCGGCATCTGGCGCGGCGGCGACTTGATGCCGTGCACCCGAATGACGGCCAGGCGGCGGCTCAGCTCGTTGCCGTCGGCATCGTAGGCGATGCTTTCCTCGAACTCGGCATCGAGCGCGTCGCCCGGCAGCAGCGCCACTTCGCGCTGGTGGTAGGCGCGCAGCCACTCGGTGTGCAAAATGGCCACCGGCACCGTGCGCGCAGCGCGCAGCACGCGCCACTGCGCCGTGCCCACCATATCGGGCGAGCGCACCTTGAGCCACTCGCGCCCGCGGTTGATTATCGTGTTAGGCTTCATACATCATGCCCCATGCACTGCTCGATCTGGACTTCGGCAACCGGCTCGAAATCACGATCAACAACCAAAAGCCGGTCGTTCTGACAGACCTGACGCTGGCGCTGCTCGGCGTTGGCCAGCAGTTCGAGCGCTTCATCGAGAACGAGACCCAAGCGCAGCAGCAGGTGGGTGCCGAGCTGTACATCAAGGACGTGCGCTCGGGTTCGATTGTCGTCGAACTGGTGGCGCAGTTCATGCCCGTGGTGCCGCTGCTTTGGCAGGGCGGCTCCTTGCTGGAATGGGTCAAGCACGCTCAGTGGGTGATTGAGTGGCTCAACGGCAAGCTGACGCACCCGCCCAAGGACTTGAGCAAGGGTGACCTGCGACAGTGGAACAATATCCTCGAACCGGTCGCCAAGGACGGCGCAGCGCAGATGAACTTCACCGTCGCGCAAGGCGGCAGGGTCGTGAACCAGTTCATCATCAGCTCCGAGCAGGCCAGCGCGGCGCAAAACGGCATCCGTCGCCAATTGGAAGCGCTCAACGAGCCGGACGATCACGTGCAGCGCAAGCGCGTCATGTTCTGGAGCCAAACCAAGTTTGCCGACAACGCCAACACCGGCGACCGCGCGGTGATCGAGAGCATCAGCACCCAGCCAGTGAAAGTCATCTTCGAGAACAACGCCGTCAAGAAAGCCATGCTGGCTGGCGACGCGCGTTTTGCGCGCCAGTGGCACGAGCTGCCTACATCGTGGACGTGCGGGTGCAAACCGTGCGCGGCGTGCCGAAGGTGTACACCATCATCGACTACCACGTTGAAGACACCTTCGACCCGGAGGCGGACTGAGTGTCAATACCCCAGCCGCACCAAACGCCCCACAATCGATTTTTGGCCCCAGCCGCACCCTTGGTATGTCCCAGGCCCTGGCAAACGCTGGCAACGGGGTTCTGGCGCGTTTTAGCGGCATTGCGGCCACAGGCTAAACGGCTTTAATTCAGTTCGGGGCCGGGCAGGGGCATCATGCCCCCATGCCTGCCGCACCGTTTGCCCCTACCCACCCCGCCCCGGCTGATTCTGCCGCGTGCAGCCGCGCCCTGGCGCTGCCGCTGGCGGCGCAAGCCGTTGGCGATGCCGCGCCGCACTGGGTACACCTGCTGCCGGCGGGCACTTTCAGCGGGCGCGACGGGCGCGGACCCTACACGCTCGATGCCGACGCCGTGCTGGCCGCCTTTGCCGCCCACGGCGGCGACCTGCCGCTGGACTACGAACACCAGACGCTCGACGCCGCCAGCAAGGCCGGGCCGGTGCCGGTGGCGGGCTGGATCGAGGCGCTCGATGCACGCGCCGACGGCATCTGGGGCCGCGTGCGCTGGACGGCGCAAGCCGCCGAGCTGCTCGCCGCCCGCGCCTACCGCTATCTGTCGCCGGTGTTCCGCTACCTGGTGGCCGACGCGCGCGTGGTGGCGCTCGACGGCGCCGCCCTGACCCACACCCCCAACCTGGCGGCCTTGCAAGCCGCTGCCAGCCAACGCCAACCGGAGAGTACGCCCGCCATGTCTGCCACCCCCACCGCACCCGAATCCCAACCCGCCAGCGCCCAGGCCGCCATGAGCCTGGAGGCCGATGCCCTGGAGCGCCTGCGCGCCTTGCTCGGCCAGCCGGGCCTGAGCAGCGCCGCCGACTTGCTCGCCGCCGCGCAAGCGCTGCAGCAGCGCCTGAGCGAGTCCGAGGCCAGCGCCCAGGCGGCGCAAGCCGCGCAAGCGGCGCTGCAAGCCCAGCTCGCGCAAGCGGCCAAGGAACAAGCCGCCGCCGCCGCCGAAGCCGCCGTGCAAGCGGCCATGAGCGCGGGCAAGGTGGCGCCGGCCATGCTGGTGTGGGCGCGCGCCTACGCCAGCAAAGACCCAGCCGGCTTTGCCCAATGGGCCGCCGCCGCCCCCAGCGCCGCGCCCAGCGCCAGCAACAGCGCCGCTGCGGCTGCCGCATCCAGCGCCGACCCGAGCGCCGTTGCGCGCGCCGCACAGGCCTGGCAAGACGAGCGCGAGCGCGCCGGCGAGCGCGTGAGCTTTGCCGCCGCCGTGGCGCACGTCATGGGCCAGGCGGCCTGAAACGGCTGCCCTTTGTCGCACGCAATCCGAGCAAACCCCAAGCACCCCACCGGAGAAAAGACCCATGTCCAACCCCATTTTGATGAAAAACTTTGTGGTCGCAGCCGCGCTTGAGCCGTCGCGCATCGTCGTGCTCAGCGCCGCCGACACGGCCGCGCTGGCCACCAGCGCCACGGCGGCCAGCATCGGCATCAGCGACCAGATTCAGGTCGCCGCCGGGCAGCGCATCGACGTCGTGGTGGCCGGTATTGCCGACGTCACCGCCGGCGCTGCCGTCGCGCACGGTGCGCCGCTGACCGCCGACGCGCAAGGGCGCGCCGTGACCGCCGCTGCGGGCAACCGCGTCATCGGCGTGGCGCTCGACGCCGCCGCCGCTGCCGGCGACCGCATCCGCTGCGTGATCGCGCACAGCGTGTTCTAAACCACCAGGAGCCTTGCATATGAGCACCGCCTACCCCCTCAACCCCGAGCTGACCGCGATTGCGATTGGCTACCGCAACCGCGACATCGACCTGATCGCCGACCGCGTGCTGCCGCGCGTGCCCACCGCCAAACGCTTTGCCTACACCGAATACCAACTGGCCGACGCCTTCACCGTGCCGCCCACGCTGGTGGGCCGCCGCAGTGAGCCGACCATGGTCGAGTTCGGCGGGCGCCTGATCAACGACGAGTGCGTCGACTGGGGCCTGGACGACCTGGTGCCCAACGACGAAATCCAGGCCTACGAAAGCATGGGCGCGCCCGGCACGCTCAGCCCGCTGGCGCGCTCGACCCAACTGCTGGCCGGGCTGGTGATGCTGGACCGCGAGGTGCGCGTGGCCAACCGCGTGTTCAGCGCCGCCAGCTACGCCGCCGGGCACACACTCACGCTTTCCGGCACCAGCCAGTGGAGCGACTTTGCCAACAGCAATCCGCTCGATGCCTTGCTGCAAGCGCTCGACGTGCCGCTGGTGCGCCCCAACACCATCGTGCTCGGGCAGCGCACCTGGACGCGCATGCGCCAGCACCCGCGCCTGATCCAGGCCGCCAACGCCAGCGCGCAGACCGGCGGTGCCATCACGCGCGCGCAACTGGCCGACCTGATCGAGGTGCCCAACGTGCTGGTGGGCTCTGGCTTTGTCAATACCGCGCGCCGGGGTCAGCCGCCGCAAATCCAGCGCGTGTGGGGCAACCACGCCGCGCTGCTGTACGTGTCGGATGACGCCGCCAGCACCGGCCAGCCGGTCTATGGCTTCACGGCGCAATGGGGCAGCCGCATCGCCGGCGAGATGGAGGAGCAAAAGGCCGGCCTGCGCGGCGGCGTGCGCGTGCGCGTGGGCGAGAGCGTGCGCGAGGTCATCAGCGCCCCCGGCGCGGGCTACCTGTTCGCCAACGCCGTGGCTTGATAGGGGACTGCCATGAGCCGCACCCGCGCCACCGCCGCTGCCACCGCTGCAGCCGAAGTACAGGCCGAGGCACCCGCCGCCGAAGTGCAGCAGTGGCACGTGCTGCTGCCGCTGCTGCACGACGGCCAGATCCATGCGCCGGGCGACACGCTGGCGCTGCCCGCCGCCGTGGCCGCGCCGCTGCAGGCGCTCGGCACCATCGAGCCCGCATAAAGCCAAGGCCGCCATGCGCTACGCCAGCATCGCCGACCTGGAAGCCGCCCTCGGGCCACATGAGCTGAGCCAGCTCACCGTGGACATGCCCTACGCGGCCACGCTGGAGCGCGCGCTCGACGACGCCAGCGCCGAAGTTTCGGCCTACCTGGCGGCGCGCTACCCGCTGCCGCTTGCCGCTGTACCGGCGCTCTTGCGCAACCTCACCTGCGACATGGCGCGCTACCGCCTCTGGCGCCACGCCGCCAGCGAAGAGGTGCGCCAGCGCTACGAAGACGCGCGGCGCCTGCTCGAACACCTGGCCAGCGGCAAGCTCACGCTGGGCGTGCCCGCTGCGCAAGCGCCCCGGCCCAGCCTGGCGGCGGCGCATGCGGGCAGTGCGCCAGTGTTTGGGCGTGACGCCCCGGCGGTGTGGCCATGAGCGCCAGCACGCGCGCCTGGCTGGACGCGGCGGTGCAGACCCTGCGCGCGCGCCTGAGCGAGTTCGAGGTCGCGCTCTACCCCGACCAGCCGCGCCAATGGGTGCTCAAGCACCCGCGCGCCGCGCTGCTGCTCGACTACCGGGGCAGCCGCTACAGCGCGCCGCTGGACGTGGGCGCGGTGGTGCAAGAGCGCGAGTTCGAGATCGGCGTCTCGGTGCTGGCGCGCACCCTCAACGACGGCTTTGGCGCGCTGGCGCTGGTGGACGCGGCGCGCGCCGCCCTGCTCGGGCAGGAGCTGCCGCACTGCACCCAGCCGCTGCGCCTGAGCAGCGAGCGTTATGTGTCGCAGCAAGACGGCGTCTGGATTTACGAGCTGGTGTTTGCCTGCACCAGCCTGACCGTGCAAGAGGCTGCCCCGGCCACCCAGCCGCTGCTGCGCCAGGTGAGCCTGGCGTCGAACCTGTAACCCCAAGGAGATTTTCATGCCGCTGACGCGCTACACCTACCACGGCCCGGCATCGGGCCTGACCCTGGCCGACGGCACCGAGCTGCTGCTGTGGCCCAACCAGACCGTGGAGCTGCCCAGCTCCGACGTGGTCGATGCGCTGCGGGCGCAGGGCTACCTGCAGCCGATAGCCGAACCCGAGCCCGAGCCCGAAGCCGCCCCCACCCCCAAGAAACCCGCCGCGCGCAAGGAGTAAACCGCCATGGCAGCCAACTTTTTACACGGGGTCGAGACCATCGAGGTCATGCGCGGCCCGCGCCCCATCCGCCAGGTCAAGACCGCTGTGGTGGGCCTGATCGGCACCGCCCCGAGTGGGCCGCTGAACGAGCCCACCATCGTGCTGTCGGCGCGCGACGCGGCGCGCTTTGGCGACGCCGCCGTGGCCGTCGGCTTCACCATCCCGCAGGCGCTGGATGCCATCTTCGACCAGGGCGCAGGCACGGTGATCGTGGTCAACGTGCTCGACCCGGCCACGCACCGCAGCCAAGTGACGAACGAGAACGTGACGCTCTCGACCATCACCCAGCGCGCGCGCCTGGCGCACCCCTACGTGAGCGCGGTGGTGGTGCAGTCGGCCGACGGCCTGACCACTTTCGCGCCGGGCACGCACTACACGCTCGATGCCGAGCGCGGCGAGATCGAGCGCGTGCCCAGCGGCACCATCGCCGCCGGGGCCACGCTGCGCGTGAGCTACCAGCGCCTGAACCCCACCCTGCCGACCACGGCCGAGGTCATCGGCACCGTGACGGCGGGCGGGCAGCGCACCGGCATCCAGGCGCTGGACGACACCCACAGCCGCTTTGGCTTCAACGCCAAGCTGCTGCTGGCGCCGGTCTACCACACGCTGCAGTCGGTCTCGAGTGCGCTCATCGTCATGGCGCACCGGCTGCGCGCGCTGGCGCTGCTGGACGCACCCGTCGGCGTGACGGTGCAGCAGGCGGTGCAAGGGCGTGGGCCGCTGGGCACGATCAACTTCAACACCTCGAGCGAGCGCGCCGTGCTGTGCTACCCGCACCTGCGCGTGTTCGACTCGGCCACCGAAAGCGAGCGCCTGGAGCCCTTCAGCCAGCGTCTGGCGGGCGTGATCTGCCGCCGCGACGCCGAAAACGGCTACTGGTGGAGCCCCTCGAACGCCGAGATCATGGGCATCACCGGCGTCGAGCGCGCCATCACGGCGCGCATCAACGACCCGCAGAGCGAGGCCAACCTGCTGAACGAAAACGGCATCGTCACGCTCTTCAACAGCTTTGGCACCGGGCTGCGCACCTGGGGCAACCGCTCGGCGGCCTGGCCCTCGATGTCGCATCCGCGCAACTTCATCAACATCCGGCGCACCGCCGACATGCTGCACGAGTCGGTCGAGCACGCCATGCTGCAGTTCCTCGACCAGCCCATCAGCGACGCGCTCATCGACGCCGTGCGCGGCAGCGTGGATGCCTTCATCCGCGTGCTGGTCGGGCGCGGCGCGCTGATCGACGGCTCCTGCACCTTCGACCCAGCCAAGAACCCGCCGGTGCAGCTCGCCGCCGGGCACCTGACGCTGGATCTGACCTTCATGCCGCCGACCCCGGCCGAGCGCATCACCTTCGAGAGCTTCATCGACATCAACCTGCTGCGCGGCTTGGGGAGCGGCCAATGATTCGGACTATTGCCGAGTGGCTGGCCTGGCGCCTGCTGTCAGGTCTATTCCCTGTGTTTCAAGGTGACGAAGTGCGTGGAGTAGCGCTGCTGCCGCTGTTGGTGTCAGAAGCAGCTCAAGACGCAGGGCCTCAGTCTGCCCGGCCACCGACTGGTAGCAGGAAACCCTTAACTGTCCTGATGCGTCCATGGCTACTTCAAGCGGAGAGTCCACCATCAAGGAAAGACCGTGCATGTGCAATTCCCACGAATGAGAGGTCAACATTATGAGCAAAATCAACATCCACCGCCTGACCAACGCCAACGTCTACCTCGACGGCGGCTCCATGCTCGGGCGCGCCGAAGAAGTCGAGCTGCCGGTGCTCAAGGCCAAAATGGCCGAGCACAAGGCGCTGGGCATGGTGGGCAGCATCGAGGCCTATGCCGGCTTCGAAAAGCTGGAGGGCAAGATCAAGTGGTCCAGCCTCTACCCCGAGGCGCTGAAAAAAACCGCCAACCCCTTTGCCAGCGTGCAACTGCAACTGCGCGCCAGCGTCGAGGTGTATTCCAGCGCCGGGCGCAGCCAGGAGCTGCCGCTGGTGGCGCTGCTGACCGTGACCTTCAAAAGCCTACCCGGCGGCGGCTACAAGCAGCACGAGAACGTCGAGCTGGAAAGCGAGTTCACCGCCACCTACATGAAGCTGACCGTGGGCGGCGAGGACATCATGGAAATCGACGCCCTGGCCAACATCTACAAGGCCGCCGGGCAGGACGTGCTGGCGACCTACCGCACGCACATCGGGGGCTGAGCGTGCGCCTGGACTGGGAATGCGTGCGCGCCATCCTGACGGCGCTGGAAGACCTGCCCGAGCAGGACGGGCGGCTGGCCCCCGGCGACGTGCCCGGCTGGGCGCCTCAGGTGGTGTCGTACCACGTCGAGGTGCTGGCCGAGGCGGGCCTGCTCAAGGCGCAGTGCGTGCGCGCGCTGGGGGCTCAGACGCTGTGCCTGGCGCAGCGCCTGACCTTTGCCGGGCATGAGCTGCTCGACGCCATGCGCCAGGCGACGCTGTGGAACCGCGTCAAGGCGCGCGTGCGCGATGCCGGGCTGAGCCTGAGCGTCGAAGCCGTCAAACTGGCCGCATCCGGCCTGATCAAGGAGCTACTGCAATGACCGAAATCGTACTCGCATACCCCATCAAGCTCGCCAGCGGCAAAACGCTGGAGCGCATCGCGCTGCGCCGCGCCAAGGTTGCCGACCTGAAAGAGGCGGCGCGCGCCAGCGAGCGCCAGGACGAACAGGAAATCGCGCTGCTGGCGCGCCTGGGTGGGCTGGTGCCCGAAGACTTGCTCGAACTCGACCTGGCCGACTACAAGGCGCTGCAAGATGCCTTTCGGCTCAGCCTGGATCGCGCCGGCTGAGCTCTGGCGCGGCGCGGGCGTGCTGGCGCGCTGGTTTCGCTTTCAGCCGTCGGAGATCGACGCGCTGGCGCTGGACGACTTCGTGCGCTGGTGCCGCCTGGCGGCCGAGCAGATCAAGGCCGAGGGCGCGGCGGCCAGATGAGGTCGGCCAGCCAGCCGAGAAGCAAGGCGAGCACCGCCAGCAACGGCCCGAGCAGCAGCAACAACACCATGACGCTGACAAAGGTCATCAGCAGCGCCGCCAAAAAAGAGCCGCCCTCGACCCAGAGCCAGACGAACAGGCTCAGGGCAAACAGCCACACCAGGCCCTTGGCGATGGCTTCGGCGCGTTGCTGGGATGTCATTGGAGGATAGTAGCATGAGCTCTAACTTGGGTTTGCAGATCGTCATCGGGGCGGCCCTGGCGGCGTCGTTTCGCGTGGCGCTGGGTGGCGCCCAGCGAGCCGTGACCGACCTGGGCGCGGTGGCCGGGCGCATGCAGACGCGGCACGAGCAGCTCGGTGCCGCCATGGCGCGTGCCATGGCCGACCCGCTGCAACCGCTGGGCCAGTTGCGCCAGCGCTACGACGCACTCGGGCGCACGCTGGAGCAGGTGCGCAGCAAGACCGAAGCCCTGAACCGATCGATCGAGCGCGGTGCCGAGCTCAAGGCGGCGCGCGAAGAGCGCTTGGGGGCCATGCAAGAGACCTTCGGCGCCGCCGTGGCGGTAGCCGCGCCGGTGATCGCGTCGGTGCACCTGGCAACAGCGCTGGAGGACTTGACGAACGACATCGCCATCACCGGCGATCTGACCCGGCAGGAGCAGCAAAAACTGGGCCAGACGCTGCGCGCTACCGCGCTGCGCTACAACCAGCACGCAACCGACATCGGCGCTGGGCTGCAGGTGCTGGTGGCTGCCGGCGTGACCTCGGTGGCCGAGCTGGAGCGCTTTGCACCCATACTGGCCGAGACGGCCACGGCCACGCGCGCCAGCGTCGAGGACTTGTCCAACGTGTTCGTGGTCTTGCGCAGCAATCTCGGGCTGGGTGCGCAGGAGGCCGGGGCGGCGTTCAACATGCTGACCTACGCTGGCAAGCGGGGCCAGTTTGAGATGCGCGAAATGGCCAGGTGGATGCCCAACCTGGCCCCCATGATGCAGGGGCTGGGCGTGACGGGCAAGGAGGCGGTGGCTGAGCTGGGTGCAGCCTTGCAAATTGCGCGCATGGGGGCCGGGTCATCGGACGAGGCCGCCAACAACCTGCGCAATTTTCTGGCGCGCATCACCGCGCCCGAGACGCTGCGCAACTTCGAGCGCGCCGGCATCGACCTCAAGGGCAGCCTGATCGATCTGCGCGCCCAGGGCATGTCGCCGCTGATGGGCACGCTGGAGCTGATCCGGCGCTACATGCAGCAAGTGGGCGGCGCGGGTGCGCTGCGGCAGTTCGACGCCGCCACGCGCGCGGGCGACCTGGCCGGCATCCAGGCGCTGACGCAAGCCTACGGCCTGGGCAATCTGTTCCAGGACATGCAGGTCATGAGCTTCATCCGCCCGGCGCTGCAAAACATGGACGAGTTCCAGAGCATCCGCGCCGGTGCGCTCGACGCCGCCGGGTCGGACTTGGTGTCGCAGGACTTTGCCCGGCGCATGGAGGCCAGCAGCGAGCAGATGAAGCGCTTTGGCGTGCTGGCGCGCGACATCGGCGTCTCCATCGGCGAGGCCCTGCTGCCGCCGCTGGTGTCGATCATGGAGACCGTGGCACCGTTTGCGCGCACGCTGGCCGCCTGGGCGCAGGCGCATCCGGCCCTGATTCAGGGCGTGGTGGCCCTGGGGCTGGCGCTCACCGCAGGCAAGCTGGCGGTGCTGGGTGCGGGCTGGGCGGTGAGCTTCCTGATTCTTTCGCCCCTGAACGCCTTGCGCACGGCGCTGCTGATGGTGGGCGGGCGTTGGCTGTGGCTCAAAGGCTTGTGGCAGATTGGCGCGTTTGCGCCGGCGCTGCGCGCCCTGTCTGGCCTGGGCGCGGCTTTCAAGGCGGTGTTGCCGCTGGCGGCCGCGTTTGGCAAAGGCCTGTGGATGGCGGTTTTTATGCCGCTCAAGCTGCTGGCGCAGGGCGTCTGGGTGCTGGCGCGGCTGCTCGGCGGCGCCCTCAAGGGCGCGCTGCTGGCGGCGGGCAAGGCGCTGCTGTGGCTGGGGCGGGCGCTGATGCTCAACCCGATCGGCCTGGCGGTGACGGTCATCGCGGGCGGCGCCTACCTGATCTGGCGCCACTGGGATCGGCTCGGGCCGCTGTTTGCCAGCCTCTGGGGCGGCATTGCCTCGACCCTGTCGGTTGTCTGGGGTCGCATTGCATCGACGGTGGGCGGCGTCTGGAGCGCGCTGCGCAGCGGCTTTGCCCAGGCCTGGGTCTGGCTGCAGGGTCTGCCCGCCCAAATGCTGTCCCTGGGCACCGCCCTGGTCGACGGCCTGGCGCAGGGCATACGCCAGCGCATCGGCGCTGCCGTGGAGGCGGTGCGCAGCCTGGGCCAGAGCGCGGTGGCGGGGCTGCGCAACTTGCTCGGCATCCGCTCGCCCTCGCGCGTGTTTGCCGCCCTGGGCGCGCACCTGGGGCAGGGGCTGGCGCAGGGCATGTACGCCAGCGCCAACGGCGTGGCGCAAGCCGCCGCCGGGCTGGCCGCTGCGGCCACCTTCGGCATGAGCGCGGCGCAGCCGACTCCGCTGCTGCTGCCGCAGCCCGCGCCGCTCGTGCAGCCCGCGCCGCAGCATCTGCCGGCCATGCAGCCCCAGCTTCTGCCACTGCCGCAGCCAGCCAGCGCCGCGCCCGCCAGCGCCGCCCCCACCCCCGGTGCGGCCGCCGGCATGGCGCTGCACTACGCGCCCGTGCTCACAATCCATGCGACAAGCGCCGAGCCCGGCGCGGTGCGCGAGCAGGTGCAGCAGGCGCTGCACTTGAGCCAGGCCGAGTTCGAGCGCTACATGCGCCGCTATCAAGCCGACGCCGCCCGGCGTGCGATCCAGTAGCCAGCATGGCCAACCTCTACGCTGTCCTGGGCCAGACCGAGCTCGAAATCGTGACCTGGCTCTCGGGCCTGGACATGAGCTGGAGCGCCAGCTACGCCGAGCAAGCCCTGATCGGGCACAAGGCGCTGCTGCAGCACACCGGCTTTGGCCCGACCGAGGTGCGCCTGCGCGTGCTGCTGCACGCCCAATGGTGCCAGCCGGCCGAGGAGCTGGCGCGCCTCAAGCGCCTGCTCGAGGCCGCCGAACCGGTGGCCTTTGTGCTGGGCAGCGGCGAGTACCGGGGCACCTTTGTGGTCGCCGAGCTGCAAGCCGTCACCACCCAGACCGACGGCGCCGGCGTGCTGATCGCGCTCGAGGCCGATGCCACCTTGCGCGAATACATCGGCGACCCGGCGCAGCCCAACCCGCCGGGCGTGATCGCGCAGGGCTTGCGCATCCCCGTAGCGGCGCGCGCCGACACCCCGGCCGCGCCCGCCAGCCCCTTGAGCGCGCTGGCGCGCCAGGTCAGCGCGGCGCTGGCGGCCGGGGCGCGCGTAGCGCAAGCCGCCAGCGGCCTGCGCTCGCTCGCCGCGCTGGCGCAGCGCAACCCGCTGGCGGCGCTGGCGCAAGTGCCCCAGCAGGCACAAAGGCTCAACGCCGCCGCTGCCGCCCTACCCACCGCCGTGCTGCCCGCGCTGCCCCGGCCTGGTGGGCTGGAGGCGGCGGCGCAGGTGGCGCGCAGCCTGGGCGCGGCACAGCAGGCGTTGCACGCTGCCGCGCAGCGTCTGCAAGGCGCGCAAGCCGCCGACCTGGGCGCGCGCCTGCCGCAGGCGCTGGCGCTGGCGCAAGGGGCGCAGGCGCACACCGAAGCCGCCGCCGCGCCGCTGGCGCTGCTGGCCGCGCAAGCCAGCGCGCGCCTGGACGACGCCGGGAGCACAGCATGAGCGGCCAGCATCTGGAGCACATCACGCGCGCTGGCGAGCGCTGGGACAGCATCGCCTGGCACTACTACCGCGACGTGCGCCAGATCGCGCGCCTGCTCGACGCCAACCCGCACCTGGCCGCCAGCGCGCTGCTGCCCTCGGGCCAGGTGCTGCGCGTGCCGCTGATCGAGGCCGCGCCCGCCGCCGCGCCCAACCCGGCCGCGCTGCCGCCCTGGAGGCGCGCATGAACCGCCCCAGCGCCTTGGCGGCGCGCGTGCGCATCGTCTACCACGGGCGCGACATCAGCGCCGATCTCGCGCCCTACCTGGCGCGGCTGGAGTACATCGACCGGTTGGACGCCGAATCCGACAGCCTCGACCTCGAGCTGGCCGAGCACGACGGCAGCGCCTCGCGCTGGCTGGCGCACTGGTACCCCGAGCACGGGCTGGAAATCGAAGCCGCGCTGGGCTACACCCACACGCCCTGGCACACGCTCGGGCGCTTCGAGGTCGACAGCGTGCAAGCCGACGCGCCGCCGCTGCGCCTGCGCATCCGCGCGCTGGCGGTGGGCCTGAGCAAGGCGCTGCGCACGCGCGCCAACCATGCCTACGAGGGCCTGACGCTGGCCGCCATCGTCGACCAGGTAGCGCAGCGCTTGGGGCTGCAGCGCCGTGGCGATGTGGCGGCGCTGGCGCTCGACCGCGTCACCCAGCACCAGGAGAGCGACTGGAGCTTCCTGGCGCGCCTGCTGCACGACTACGGCTACACCCTCAAGCTCACCGACAACAACCGCGTGCTGGCGGTGGCGCGCCTGCGCACACTGGCCCAGGCCGAGCCGCTGCGCCTGCTGCGCCCATCCGACCTGACGGCGTGGAGCTGGAGCGAGCGCGCCGCCGACGTGCCGCAGGCCAGCGAGGTCAGCTACCACGACCCGGCCAGCGCCGAGCTGCTGACGCAGCGCAGCGACGGCGCCCAGGTACACGACGCCGCCGCGCCGCGCGCCGCCGACCGCGACCGCGCCGTGCTGCGCGCGCGCAGCGCCGCCCAGGCGCAGGCGCGCGCCCAGGCCATGCAAGAGCGCCACGAGGCCGAACGCGCCCAGCTCGAGCTAAGCCTCATGGGCGACGCGCGCCTGTGCGCCGGTGCCGCCTTCGACCTGGCCGGCCTGGCGCGCCTGGACGGGCGCTACGTGGCCACCCAAGCGCGGCACACGCTCGACGCTGGCGGCTACCAGACCCACCTGACCCTGGCGCGCTGGCGCGCCAGCGGCACGCCATGAGCCTGAGCTTGCCCCGCCAGCCGACCGAGGGCGCAGCGCTGCGCCTGGGCTTTGTGGTCGCGCTCGACCTGCAGCGCTGCCGTGTGCGCGTGCGCTTCCCCGACCTCGACGGCCTGGAGAGCCACTGGCTGCCGGTGCTGCAAGCCAAGACGCACCGCGACCAGTACCACCACCTGCCCGACCTGGGCGAGCACGTCGCCTGCCTGCTCGATGCGCGCCTGGAAGACGGCGTGGTGCTGGGCGCGCTCTACAGCGCGCGCGACGCGGCGCGCGTGCAGGGGCCGGATCAGACCGAGCTGCGCTTTGCCGACGGCACCCGCATCCGCTACGACCGCACGCGCGCGCACCTGGAGGTGGACTGCGTCGGCGACGTCACCATCCGCGCCGCCGGCCGCCTGCGCCTGCAAGGCGCACGCATCGACCTCAACTAGCCCATGCCAGCCGCGCACCGCCACCGCGACCTCTGCAGCGGCCACGGCTGCTGGCCGCCGCGCCCCAACGCCCAGGCCAGCACCGATGTGCGCATCAACGGGCGCGGTGCGCACCGCGTCGGCGACGCCTGGGAGGTACACTGCTGCCCAGCCATACCCGAGTGCCACGGATCGGTGCAAGCAGGTGGCTCGCCCACGGTCTACGTCAACGGCCAGGCGCTGGCGCGCGTGGGCGACGCGGTGGCTTGCGGCAGCGCCTGCGCCAGCGGCAGCGCCGACGTGTTCGCAGACGATGCCACGGGCTAAACGCCTTTAATTCACAGCCGCGCCGCCACGGCCCAGAATGGGCCGCCATGAGCACCTGGCCGCGTCAACACCACTGGCAAGTCGCCCTCGGCGGCGACGGCTATGCCACCGGCCTGGACGATCTGCGCCAGGCCATCGCCACCATCCTGCGCACCCCGCGCGGCAGCGTGCCGCTGCGGCCCGAGTTCGGCAGCGACGTGGCGCGCTACCTCGACCACCCGATCAACCGCGCGCGCCCACACCTGGTGCGCGAAACCGTGGAGGCCATCCGGCGCTGGGAGCCGCGCGTGAGCGTGGTGCGCGTGCTGGTCACGCTCGCGGCCGAGGCGCAACTGCGCATCGAAGTCATCTTCCGCACCGCCGACGGCATCGAAGCCAGCGCCGAGGTGCTGCCATGAGCGCAGCCGCGCCGCTGCGTCTGCTCGAGGACGACCCGCAGGCCATCAGCGCCGAGCTGGTGCGCGCCTTCGAGGCCGCCAGCGGCAAGACGCTCTACCCGGCGCAGGTCGAGCGCCTGTTCGTCGACCTGATCGCCTACCGCGAAACCCTGCTGCGCGGCCTGATCAACGACGTGGCGCGGCAAAACCTCGTGGCCTACGCGCGCGCGCCCATGCTCGACTACCTGGGCGAGCTGGTCGGCGTCGCGCGGCTGGAGGGCGAGGGCGACGAGCGCCTGCGCGAGCGCATCCGCCTGGCACCCGAAGCCTTCAGCACCGCCGGGCCGCGTCTGGGCTACCGCCACGCCGCGCTGTCGGCGTCGGTACACATCATCGACGCTGCTGTCGATTCGCCCGCGCCTGGCTGGGTGCGCATCCATCCGCTGGCCGACACCGGCCTGCCCAGCGCCGAGCTGCTCGATGCCGTGCTCGCCGCCGCCAGCGCCGAAGACGTGCGCCCGCTGTGCGACCAGGTCGAAGTGCGCGCGCCGCTCGATATGCCGCAGCGCATCGAGGCCGAGCTGACGCTGTGGCGCAGAGCCGACGCCGCCGCCACCTTGGCGCTGGCGCAGGCGGCGCTGGAGCGCTACTGCACCGAGCTGGCCAGCGCACTTGGGCGCGACGTGGTGCGCTCGCAGATCATCGCCGCGCTCTCGGTGCCCGGCGTGTACCGCGTGGAGCTTGTCGCGCCGAATGCGGACACAGCCACCCCCGCGCACGCCTGGGCGCACGTGACGCAGCGCAGCCTGCGCATGGCCGGAGTGAGCGATGGCTGACTGGCTGCCCGACCCCGCCGCCCCCGACGTGCTCGCGCTCGACGCGCGCCTGGGGCCGCTGACCAGTCTGGTGCCGCGCCTGTCGGCGCTGCCGGTCGACCAACTGCTGGTCTACCTCGTCGACCAGGTCGACGCGCGCTGGCTGCCCGCGTTGGCGCAGCAGTTCCACCTGGGCGCACTCGAGGGCTGGGCGCTGGCGCGCGACGCCGCCGCGCAGCGTGCGCTCATCAAGCGCGCCATCCCCTGGCAGCAAAAAAAAGGCACACCCTGGGCGCTGCGCGAGGTGCTGCGCCAGCACGGGCTGGCGGTCGAGATCATCGAGCAAGCCGACCAGCGCCGCATCTACGCCGCCTTGCTGCCGCAGCGGCTCGATGCGCGCTGGCGCTTATCCAGCGCGGTGCGCCTGCGCGCGCTCGACCGCCAGACCTACATCCCGCAGATCGAGCACTGGGCGCAGTTCGTGGCCCGCATCAACCTGGCCGACGCGCTCGAGTCCGGCCAACTGCCGCTCATGCAAGCCCTGGTGCGCGAGTGGACGCCGCTGTCGCGCCACCCGATCTGGCAGCTCTGGCTGGCGCTGCACGCGCCGCACCTGCTGGCGGCCAGCGCCGCCGTGCGCGCCACGCTGCACAGCAGCCGCCTGCACCCTTGGGGCAACCGCAGCCTGTCGACCTACCCCGATGCGCTCTGGCGCTTGGGCACTGACGGTGCCGCCCTGCGCCTGCCGCAGCCCTTCGGCTTTGCGCTCGGGCGCTTGCACGGCGCACGCCCCGGCGCCCGCTTGCACGGCACCCGCGTCGGCCACGGCGTGCGCGCGCAACTGCCGCTGGCGCAAGCCAGCGCCTGGCGGCCCGAACGCCTGCCGCTGCAGCTTGCCCCCGCCGTCACCCCGCCCACCACGCTGTTCAAGCGCCCGCGCCGCCTCGATGGCCGCTGGCGCTTGAGCAGCGCGCGCCTGCGCGCCGGGCAACGCCTGCGCCCCGGCGGCCTGCGCCTGGCGGCGCAAACCCTGCACGAGTGCCCGCGCCTCGATGGCCGCTGGCCGCTCGGTGCCGTCACCCACCCGGCCGCACCCGTACACCTGCGCCTGTCGCCGCACTGGCGCGTCGGCGGCGCGCGCACCCCCACCCTCAGCATCACCCGCATCCAGCCATGAGTACACCCAGCCCACCCACTCTGTTGCGCGCCGAAGCCGTGGTCACCGACTACTGGCGCGAGCGCCTGGCCGAACACTGCGCCGGTGGCCGCGCGCTGCCGCGCATCACCCACATGGCCTTCGGCGACGGCGGCCATGTCGGCTCCAGCGCCCGGCCCGCCCCAGCCAACCGCAGCGCGCTCTACGCCGAGCGTGTGCGTGTGCCCATCGTCAGCCAGTCGCGCCCCGCGCCCACCGAGGCGCTGTCCATTGCCGAACTCAACGCCGCCAGCGCCCCGCCGGGCATGGCGTTTTCTGAGGCTGGCCTGATCGACGCCGACGGCGGCCTGGTCGCCTGGCGCACCATGGCACCCAAGGTCGTCGACGCCGGCGAAGTCTACGAAGTCCGCATCATGCCCCGCTTTTAAGGAGTCCCACCCATGAGCACCCTGCCGCACCACCCCATCACCCCGATCCCGAACAACGAGCCCGAGGCCATCCCGGCCCTGTGGAACGTGCGCTACGCCGAGATCGACGCCAACTTCAGCGCCCTCGACCAGCGCTCAGCCGCCAGCGCCGCCGAACTGGCCGCCGCGCGCGCCGGTCGGCCAGACCTGGGTCAGACCATCAACGCCATCATCACCCAGATCGGCGGCATCTCGGGCACACTCTCGGGCTTGGCCTCACCCGCCTCGGTGCAGCAAGCCGTGAACCTGGACTGGCTGTACCGCAACCGGCGCATCGCCTTCGAGCTTTTTGCCGCTGGCTACCAGTTGCAAAACCACCCGGGTGTCGCCGTCACCGGCGGCATCATGGGCGACGACTCGCTCGACGTTGCCAGCACCGCCGACGTGCGCGTGGGCGAAGACTATCTGCTGTCCGACGCCGGCGCCACCGCCCTGGTGCGCGTCACCGCCATCCACTCCGCCACCCGGCTGCGCCTGTCGGCCAACTTGGCGCGCCATTGGGGCGCAGGCGCCACCCTCAGCGGCTCGACGCTGGTGGCGCGCGCCGAAGGCGGCGTCAACGCCGTCGTGGGCGACCAATGGGTCTCGCGCGCCCTCAACCTGGGCGACGACCACACCCCGCGCGCCGTCGTCATCCGGCGCAGCCTCAATGCCGGCGAAGTGCGGCTGTTCTTCCGCGATGAGCACACCCCCGCCTGGAGTGAGCGCCCGTGGTCGGTGCGCCGCTCGGGCGGCGGCACCACCGGCATCCCCGAAGGCTTTGCCGACTTCGAGTACCTCGTGCCCATGCGCGGCGACGGCTTTTTGCGCCTGGAAGTCGCGGGCGAAGCCATGACCATCCGCCACCTCGTGGCCCTGGGCAGCGCCACCGGGCAGGCCGGCTTCGTCAACCCCGCCATGCGCCCGGCTGCGCCTGTCATCAACGCGCCCGCCAACGGTGCCACCAACGTGGTGGAGACGCCCACCCTGTCGGTGGCGGGCTTTGCCAGCCCGGCGGGCAACGCCTTTGCCTCGACCCAGTTCCAGATCAGCACCAACGCCACCTTCGCCACCGTGCTGCACGACAGCGGGCCGCGCGCCGCGCTCACCTTCTCGGTGCCAGCCGGGGTGCTGCCGGTCAATACCACCTTCCACGTGCGTGCGCGCGTCACCGACGCCGCCGGCCTGGTCTCTGACTGGTCGGCCAGCAGCAGCTTCACCACCCGCGCCAGCTACGCCTTTGTCAACACCCCGGCTGTCATTGCGCCCACGCCGGGGCAGACGGATGTGCCCGAGCAGCCCACCTTCCAGACCGCCGCCTTCGCCACCACCGGCGGCGCCGACGCCCATGCCTCCAGCCAATGGCAATTGCGCTTGAGCAGCGGCACCTGGGCCGCGCCGCTGTGGGATTCGGGCGCCAGCGCAGCCGCTCGCACCAGCCTCACCCTGCCCGCCGGTGTGCTGCTGGCCGGGCAAACGCAGTACGTGTTGCGCGTGCGCCACACCGGCACCAGCCTGGGGGCATCCGAATGGTTGGCGGATGTGGCCTTCACCACGCGCCAGCAGTTCGCGCACATCATTGGCATCGTGCAAACCGCCACCGGCGGCGGGGCCGGGGCCTGGCAGCGCGTCGACGAGCACTTCAACAACCTCAGCACCACCACCGCCACCTTCGCCAACCACCCGGTCTATGCCGGCATCGTCGACCAGACCATCGACGGCCAGGCCATGGTGCGCGTGCCGCGCTTTTTCTTTCGCACCGGCACCGTGCCCAGCGGGCCGCACGCCGGGCGGCGTTTTTGGCTCATCTCCGACCAGCCGGCGGCCAACTTTGCCGTCCACCCGGCCTTCATGCACGCCGGGGCGCAGATTGCGCAATTCTGGGTCGGCAAGTTCCAGGGCACCAACGACGGCGGAACACGCCTGGGCTCGGTGGGTGGTGTTGCGCCGCTGGTGTCGATCGACTTCCCGACCATGCAGGCGCGCGCCAACGCGCGCAACACCGGCGGCGTGACCGGCTTTGCGCTCTGGGACGTGTACCAGCTCGGCGCCATCCAGATGCTGGCCCTGATCGAGCTGGGCGGCTCCGACAGCCAGGCTCTCATCGGTCAAGGCCATGTGGCGGGCTCAAGCGCACTCAACGTCGACCACGCCACCGTGGCGCAGGCCACCTGGCGCGGCATCGTTGGCCTCTGGGGCAACGTCTGGCAGATGCTCGACGGCTTGCAGACCGATGCCAGCTCGCGCTACCGCATCTGGGGCACCGACGGCCAGCGCAGCTACCAGACCAGCAGCCGCACCGCCCCAGCCAGCGGCGCGCCGCTCACCATGGCCAGCGACAGCGCCGGGCTCGTCAACCTGGGCGCGGTCTTTGCGCCCGACGCCGTGGCTGCATCCGGCCAGGGCAGCTTTGGCGACCACTTCTGGCAAGCGCCCAACTGCGTCGCGTATCACGGCGGCAGTTGGGGCAACGGCGCGCACGCCGGTCTGTTCTCTCTCAGCCTCAGCAACGCCGCGTCGAACGTGCACACGAGCTTCGGCGGCCGCCTCGCAAAGGTGTAAAGCGTCATGTGGCCTGCGTCATGTGGCTGTTGGGCTGCCCCGCCGAGCGGGGCGGCCCCGGCGCGCATGCAGCCGCGCGACTTGATGCGCGTGCTGCATCCCATCATCAACCTCAACCCCCAAGGAGCCTTTCATGCACATTGAAAACCGCACCCTGCACCTGAGCCGCCAGGGTGCAGAGCACGCCATCGCCCTGCCCACACTCGCGGTCGCATCCACCGTCTGCGTCTGGGCCGTACCCGCCGACTACCGCGCCGACGGGCTGTTCGTCTCGGTGCGCATCCCCGGCGTAGCGCAAGACATCCCGGCCTGCGACCTTGCCGCCTGCACCCTGCTCGGCGAACTCGATCTCGAGCCCGACGCCGCCGCCGTCGAAGCCGCTGCCGCCGCCGAGCGACTGGCCGAGGTCAATCGCCTGGCTGCCGCCGCCATCCAGGCTCGCTACCCCATCCACCGCCAGCTCAACCTGCTGCGCGACGGCCCCGCCGCCGAGCGCAAGGCCATGGCCACCTACATCAACGCCGTGCGCGACTGGGCCAACTCGAGCGCGCCCGACGCGGCCGATCTGCGCGCCATCGAGCAGGCGGCTTGAGCGTGGCGCAACCCGCCCCGTATCTGGCCTTGCTGACCAAGCTCGAAGAACTCGATGCCTACACCCACACCGTGCTGCACCAATTCCCGCGCCTGGAGCGTCATCTGCTTTGCGCCGACCTGCGCGCCGCCATGAACCGGCTGCTGCGCCTGACCATCGTCGCCTGGAAACGCCGCCAGAAAGCGGCCGCCCTGTTCGACCTCGACGTGGAAATCGAATTGCTGCGCGGCCTGGTGCGCAAGGCGCACCGCGCCGCTTACATCAACAGCCACCGGCTGGGCGTGTGGATGCGTCACATCAACGAAATCGGCGCCATGGTCGGTGCCTGGATCAAATACGAAGGGGTAAGCGCATGAATTAGTCCTTGCAATCAAATAAAGGAGCAGGGCTTATAACGGCGGCAATTGGGGCAACGGCGCGAACGCCGGTCTGTTCTATCTCAACCTCAACAACGCCGCGTCGAACGTGAACACGAACATCGGCGGCCGCCTCGCAAACGACCCACGCCAGCAGGCGCGTCGCCCACCGGGCGCGCGTCCAGCGCGCATCCTTTGGGGTCTTGCTCCCGACCCTTGCCGGTCTGGGCCAGTGGCTGCGCGATACAGCCGACATGCTGGACGGTCGGTGCACGTTGGCTGTAGACATGGACTCTGACCCGCCCGTGCCGGTTTCGGTGCAGACCGAGGTGCTGCACAAGGGTCTGCAGCACATGACCCGGCTGCTCAAGGACGAGGTGGAACAAGAATGCCGCGAGCGACTGCTGAAGAAAGCGGTGCCGCACCTATTCGACGCCTGACCCATGCCCCGCACCCACAACGGCCTTTGGCCTGATCTCATCGCCTTCGAAAACCTGCACGCCGCCTACCGCGCTGCGCGCATGGGCAAGCGCTACAGCCCCGACGTCATGCGCTACGCCCTCAACCTCGAAGAAAACCTCATCAACCTGCACAACCACCTCGTTTGGCGCAGTTGGCAGCCCGGCGCCGCGCGCGCCTTCGTCGTCTTCGAGCCCAAGCGGCGCCAGATTCAAGCCCCGCCCTTTGCCGACCGCGTGCTGCACCACGCCCTGGTGCGCCGCGTCGAACCCCTGTTCGAGGCCGGCTTCATCGCCGACACCTACGCCTGCCGCAGCGGCAAAGGCACGCAAGCGGCTGTGGCGCGTGTGCAACACTTCATGCGCGTTGCCAAGCGCGCCTGGGGCGAGCGCGCCTACGTCCTCAAGGCCGATATCAGCAAATACTTCGCCAGCATCCGGCACGACGTCCTTATGGCAGAAATCGAGCGCACCATCGCCGACCGCGACGTGCTCTGGCTCTGGCGCGCCGTCATCGGCGGCTACGGCCACGAAGGCGGAGTCGGCCTGCCCGTCGGTGCGCTCACCAGTCAGCTCGCCGCCAACATCGTGCTCAACCGGCTCGACCACATCGCCAAAGACGAACTCGGTCTGCGCTTCTACGCCCGCTACATGGACGACTTTGTCGCCATCCTGCCCGACAAAGCCAGCGCACAGCGCGCCCTGCGCGATCTCGGTGCAGCCGTCAATGGCCTGGCCCTGACGCTCAACCCCAAGACCGGCATCCATCCCTGGCAGCGCGGCATCGACTTTTGCGGCTACCGCATCTGGCCCACCCACATCCTGCCGCGCAAGCGCAACATCAAGCGCGCGCGCCTGGCCTTCAAGCACATGGCCGCCGACTACCACGACGGCCACATCGACCTCGACTACGTGCGCCAGCGCGTCAAGTCCTTCCTTGCCTACGCCAAACACTGCAGCGCCCGCCGCAGTGTCGAATCCGCCCTGGGCGACCTCATCCTCGCCCGTAAAACTGCCGCCCAATGTCGCACGCAATCCGAGCAAAACGCCGCCCAATGTCACACGCAATCCGAGCAAAACGCCGCCGAATGTCGCACGCAATCCGAACAAAACCCAGTTCCGTCGCACGCAATGTGATCACGCGTCGCAAACAATTCGAACAGGCCTACCGGCTCGGCTGCGTGGCTTGCAGCGCCAGCGTGCCCGGGGTGTGCCCCATGCGGAAGAAGCGTTCCAGGCGCCGGCTCTCGGCTTCGAAGGCGTTGACTGGCAGGCGTTCGTGGTTGCGCCCGCCCGGGTGCATGACGTGGTATTGGCAGCCGCCCACCGAGCGCCCCAGCCAGGTGTCGAAAATGTCGAAGGTCAGGGGTGCGTGCACGCCCACGCCCGGGTGCAGGCTGGAAGCCGGGTTCCAGGCCTTGAAGCGCACGCCAGCCACGTATTCGCCCGCCAGGCCACTGGGGTGCAGCGGCAGCGCGCGCCCGTTGACGCCCAGAGCATAGCGGCTGTCGTTGTAGCCGCTGAGCTTGACCTCCAGCCGCTCGACGGAAGAATCGACGTAGCGCACGGTGCCGTGGGTCGAGCCTTCCTCGCCCAGCACATGCCAGGGTTCGAGCGCGTGGCGCAGCGTCAGCACCATGCCGCGCGCCGCCAGTTGGCCGATGAGTGGAAAGCGAAACTCGAAGTGCGGCTCGAACCAGGCGCGTTCAAAACCAAAGCCGTGTTGCGCCAGGTCGTCGAGTACGTCCTCAAAGTCCAGGCGCACAAAAGTCGGCAGCAGGAAGCGGTCGTGCAGTTGGGTGCCCCAGCGCGTGAGGCGAGCGCGCCCAGGTTGCTGCCAGAACCGGGCCACGAGTGCGCGCAACAGCAGTTGCTGCACCAGGCTCATGCGCGCGTGCGGTGGCATCTCGAAAGCGCGCAGTTCGAGCAGCCCCAAGCGTCCACTCGGCCCGTCGGGGCTGTACAGCTTGTCGATGCTGAACGCGCTGCGGTGCGTGTTGCCGCTGACATCGACCAGGATGTTGCGCAAGCAGCGGTCCACTTGCCAGGGCGGCATCTGCTGCCCGTAAAGTTCGCGGCTGCGTTCGATCTGGCTGAGTGCGATCTCGAGCTCGTACACCTGGTCGTTGCGCGCTTCGTCCACGCGCGGGGCCTGGCTGGTCGGGCCGATGAACAGGCCGCTGAACAGGTAGCTCAGGCTGGGGTGGTTGTGCCAGTAGGCCAGCAGGCTGGCCAACAATTCGGGGCGGCGCAAAAAGGGGCTGTCGAGCGGCGTGGCTGCACCGAGCACGAAATGGTTGCCGCCCCCGGTGCCGGTGTGGCGCCCGTCGATGAGGAACTTCTCGGCGCACAAGCCCACTTGCTGCGCCGCCTCGTACAAAAACTCGGTGCGTTCGACCAGTTCACCCCAATGCCGGGCCGGGTGGATGTTGACCTCGATCACGCCTGGGTCGGGTGTGACTTGCAGCATCTGCAAGCGCGCATCGCGTGGCGGTGGGTAGCCCTCCAGCACGATCGGCAGCCCCAACTGCGCGGCCGTGGCCTCGACGGCGGCGAGCAGGTCGAGGTAGTCTTCCAGCTCGGGCAGCGGTGGCATGAAGACGTACAGGCACGACTGCGGCGCACTGCCCTCCTTGGGGTCGGGTTCGCAGCCGTTGCCGCGTTGCGGGTCGCGCGCTTCCACGCACAGGGCGGTGCGCACCAGCCAGGCGGCAGATTCACCGCGCTGCGGCATGCGCGCCGCCACAGCCGGCGCTGCGGCGCTGCCCAGGGGAGGCTGCGCATAGCGTAGGCGCAGGGCGCTGGCGGCGGGTAAGTCGGGGCGTGGCTGAGCCGGGTCGGGCTCGGTGGGCAAGGGGCAGTCGCTCGCTGCCACCCAGGGCAGCGCGTCCAGCGGCAGGCGGTAGCCCATGGGTGAATCGCCAGGAATCAGGTACAGGCGCTGCTCGCGCAGGAACCAAGGCCCGCTGCGCCAACGGCTGCTGGCGGCACACGAGCCCGGCGCAGCGGGCTGTGCCTGCAAGGGCAGGGCGTAGCCGACCACGGCGTCCAGCCCCTGGCGAAAGACGCGGCGCAGGCGGGCGCGTTCGAGTTCGTCGTCGAGCCGGGCTTCGAGCGGGTCCACGTTGAGCGGCAGTCGGCCTTCGCGCCAGAGGTGGTACCAACTGTCTTCGTAAGCCGGCTGGACGGTCTCCAAACCCAGGCCGAGGCGCTGCGCCAAGGCAGCGATGAAGCGCTGTGCGTCGGCGCTGTCGCAGCGCTGGGGCGCGTGTTCGCCGTCCAGCAGCGCTGGGTTGTGCCAGATCGGCTCGGCGTCGGTGCGCCAGTAGAGCGACAGCGCCCAGCGCGGCAGGGGCTCGCCCGGGTACCACTTGCCCTGGCCCAAATGGACGATGCCGCCGGCGCCGTAGCGTTCGCGCAAGCGCTGCAGCAGCTCCAGCGCGTAGCGGCGCTTGCTCGGGCCCAGCGCAGTGGTGTTCCACTGCGGCGCGTCGCGCTCGCTGCTGCTGACGAACGTGGGCTCGCCGCCCATGGTCAGGCGCACGTCGCCGCGCTCGAGCTCGGCGTCGACTTGCTGCCCCAAAGCATGAATTGCCTGCCACTGCGCCTCGCTGTAGGGCTTGGTCACGCGCGCGCTTTCGTGTACGCGCTCGAGCCGCATCTGGTGCTCGAACGCGACTTCGCATTCGTCCAGCGCACCGCTGATCGGGGCCGCGCTCGAAGGCTGTGGCGTGCAGGCCAGGGGAATATGGCCCTCGCCAGCCAGCAGGCCCGAGGTCGGGTCGAGCCCGATCCAGCCCGCGCCGGGCAAATAGACCTCGCACCAGGCGTGCAGGTCGCAAAAGTCCTGCGCCGCGCCAGCCGGGCCGTCGGTGGGCTTGACGTCGGGCTTGAGTTGAATCAGGTAGCCCGAGACGAAGCGCGCCGCCAGCCCCAACTGGCGCAGCATCTGCACCAGCAGCCAGGCGCTGTCGCGGCACGAGCCGGTGGCGCGGCCCAAGGTTTGTTCCGGCGTTTGCACACCAGGTTCGAGCCGTATGGTGTAGGCAATATCGCGTTGCAGTTGCTGGTTGAGCGCGACCAGAAAGTCCACCGTGCGCGCCGCTGCGCCCGCCAACTGGGCGCGCGTGGGGGCCAGATACGCCTGCAAGTGCGGCCCGGCTGGGGCGGCTTCCAGGTAAGGTGCCAGTTCGGTCTGCAAGTCGCTCGGGTAGGCAAAGGGGAAGGTTTCGGCGTAGGGCTCCAGAAAGAAGTCGAACGGGTTGTGCACCGCCATTTCCAGCACCAGATCGATGGTGACCTGAAAGCTGCGCATGGGCTGCGGGAACACCACCCGGGCCAGGTAATTGGCGAACGGGTCTTGCTGCCAGTTGATGAAATGCTCGGCAGGCTCGATGCGTTGCGCGTACGACAGCACCTGCGAGCGCGTGTGCGGTGCCGGGCGCAGCCGCAGCACCTGCGGGGCCAGTTTCACCCAGCGGTCGTAGCGGTAGTGGGTGACGTGGTTGAGGGCAACATGGATCGGCATGGCAGACTTTCGCTGATTTGGGTTGCACCGGTAAAGGGCGGGCCGGCAGCGCCACCCGCGCGGGGCAAGCGCTTGCTGGCAAGCGGGCACTGTGCATGCAAGCAAGGATTGCGCCAGGGCTCATTGCAGCCGCTGCGCCCCGGCACCGGGCATGGCAACCCGGCGCAGGCCCAAGATGGTGCAGCTTGTGCGGCGTTTGCCCCAGCGCGGTGCGTTGGGCTGCGTGCCTGGGGCAAGGGCAGGGGGAGAGGGAGGGCGATGGGGCCAAGCAACAAACCAGGGCCGCTGCCGGCAGGGCTGGCCTGGATTTTGCTTGGCAGGCTTGCAGGAGCGCACCGTTTGCCTCCCCCTGTCACCATGAGCAGCCCCCTTCCATACGACGAAATGTACGACGCCTGCGGGCAGGTACGGGCGCACTACCAGGCCTATGCACGCTGGCTGGCCGAGCAGCCCGCCGCGGCCATGGCCGACATGCGCGAGCAAGCCGAGATGATTTTTCGCCGCGTCGGCATCACCTTTGCGGTCTATGGCGAGAAGGACGAAAACGGTGCTGGCACCGAACGCCTGATCCCCTTTGACCTGATTCCGCGCGTGATCCCGGCGCACGAGTGGCGCAGCATCGAGCAAGGGCTGATCCAGCGCGTCAATGCCCTGAACCGCTTCATCCACGACATCTACCACGGCCAGGAAATTGTGCGCGCGGGCATCGTGCCGCAGGAACAGATCGCCGGCAACGCGCAGTTGCGGCCCGAAATGCGCGGCGTGGCCGTGCGTGGCGGCGTCTACGCGCACATTGCGGGCATCGACATCGTGCGCGCGCCGCGCCCCGGCAGCGCCGAGGGGGCCGAGTACTACGTGCTCGAAGACAACCTGCGCGTGCCCAGCGGCGTGAGCTACATGCTCGAAGACCGCAAGATGATGATGCGCCTGTTTGCCGCACTGTTCAGCGAAAACCGCGTCGCGCCGGTCGACCACTACCCGGACTGGTTGCTCGACACCCTGCGCGCCGTCAGCCCGGCCCATACCACCGAGCCGACTGTGGTCTTGCTCACGCCCGGCATGTACAACAGCGCCTATTTCGAGCACGCCTTCCTGGCGCAACAAATGGGCGTCGAGCTGGTGGAAGGCCAGGACTTGTTCGTCAAGGACGACTTCGTCTACATGCGCACTACGCGCGGCCCGCGCCGCATCGACGTGATTTACCGCCGCGTCGACGACGACTTCCTGGACCCGAACGCCTTTCGGAGCGACTCCACCCTCGGCTGCCCGGGCTTGCTGCAGGCCTACCGCAAAGGCCGCGTGACGCTTTGCAATGCCATCGGCACCGGCGTGGCCGACGACAAGTCGATCTACCCCTACGTGCCGCAGATGATCGAGTTTTACCTCGGCGAGCGCCCGATCCTGCAAAACGTACCGACCTTTCAGGGCCGCAACAGCGAGGATTTGGCCTACATGCTGGCGCACCTGAAGGAGCTCGTGGTCAAGGAGGTGCACGGGGCTGGCGGCTACGGCATGTTGGTGGGCCCGGCGGCCAGCGGTGCAGAAATCGAGGCCTTCCGCGCCGCGCTGCTGGCCAACCCGCAAGGCTACATTGCCCAGCCTACCCTGAGCCTGTCGACCTGCCCAACCTACGTCGAGGAAGGCATTGCGCCACGCCACATCGACCTGCGGCCCTTTGTGCTGAGCGGCAAGAAAGTGCAAATCGTGCCCGGCGGCCTGACGCGGGTTGCGCTCAAGGCCGGCTCGCTGGTGGTCAACTCGTCCCAGGGCGGCGGCACCAAAGACACCTGGATACTGGAAACCTGACGGAGACGCGAGCCATGTTGTCACGCACTGCCGACCACCTGTTCTGGATGGCGCGCTACACCGAACGCGCCGAAAACACCGCGCGCATCCTCGACGTCAACCACCAAAGCGCCTTGTTGCCGCAACCCAGCGCCATGGCCGAGGCTGGTTGGGCCGGGCTGTTGCGCATTTGCGAGCTGATGCCGGCCTACCAGCAGCAGTACGGCGAAGTCACCCCGGCCAAGGTGCTGCACTTCATGGTGTGCAACGAAGACAGCCCGTCGAGCATCGTCAGTTGCCTGCGTGCCGCGCGCGAAAACGCCCGCGCCGTGCGCGGCGTCCTGACCACCGAGCTGTGGGAGACGCAAAACCAGACCTGGCTTGAGCTGCAGCGCCGATTGCGCAATGCCAGCATAGCCAAGGACCCGTCGGAGTTTTTTGAATGGGTCAAGTACCGCTCGCACCTCTCGCGCGGGGTGGCGGTAGGCACCATGCTGCAAGACGAGGCGTTTCACTTTTACCGCCTGGGCACCTTCCTGGAGCGCGCCGACAACACCGCGCGGCTGATCGACGTCAAGTTTCAGAGTGCCCACAACGAGCTCTACGGCAGCATGGGGCGGCCCGAGCAAGAACTGGATTTTTACCATTGGAGCGCGATTCTGCGCAGCGTCAGCGCCTTTGACGTCTACCGCAAGGTCTACCGCACCCTGATCACGCCCGAACGTGTGGCTGAACTGCTGATTCTGCGCCCCGATATGCCACGCAGCCTGCTGGCGTGCATGAACGAGGTGGTGAACAACCTGCGCGCCGTGCGCAACGAGTCGTCGGCCGAAACCGAGCGCCACGCCGGCAAGTTGCGCGCCGAATTGCAATTTGGCCGTGTGGAAGAGATCCTGGCCAACGGCTTGCACGCCTTTCTGACGCAGTTCCTCGACCGCGTCAGCCTGCTCGGGCAGCGCATCAGCCAGAACTTCCTGATGCCGGTGCCGTAAGCCGGTGCCGAGTTGCGGCCCATAGGCGCGCCGATCGAGCTCCACTGCCGCACGGCAGCACGGGTGGTGGGCTGCAACTGCATCGGGTTTTACCACGAGTTCACGCGCTTCCTGCTCTGGCGCAACCTGCGTGACCCGTGCGCGTACGCGTGGAAAGACGGCTGCGGTGGTGTTTTCCTGCCCCAGCCTGCCCCTAAGTCAGTTCAGACAGCCTGCAGGCGAACGTATAGCTGCGTAAAATTCCGCTATGCCTATTCAGCCCGACCTCAAACCACGGTTGCCTGCAGACGACGGTGCCACGGTGCTCGAGCGCCGCCGCCAGCGCGTGCGCCCACCCAAGCTGCACCAGGTGCTGCTGCTCAACGACGACTTCACCCCGATGGAGTTCGTGGTGCAGGTGCTGCAGGAGTTTTTCAACAAAGACCGCGAGCACGCGACCCAGATCATGCTCAAAATCCACCTCGAAGGGCGAGGGGTGTGTGGCGTGTTCACGCGCGACGTGGCCCAGACCAAGGTCGATCAGGTGCTGCAAGCCGCGGCGCACCACGGCCACCCGCTGCAGTGCGTGTCTGAACCCATTGAATAAGGGCGGATTTGCCCCAATTGCTGCGCACAGATGCCGCAAATCGCAGTAAATTACAGGCTAGACTGAAGGAAACGCACCATGATCGCCCAGGAACTCGAAGTCAGCTTGCACATGGCCTTCGTGGAAGCGCGCCAGCAGCGCCACGAATTCATCACCGTCGAGCACCTGCTGTTGGCCCTGCTCGACAACCCCAGCGCCGCCGATGTGTTGCGCGCCTGTTCGGCCAAACTTGACGAGTTGCGCAAGTCCTTGTCGCACTTCATCAAGGACAACACGCCTCAGGTCGCCGGGGCCGACGAGGTCGACACCCAGCCCACGCTGGGCTTCCAGCGTGTGATCCAGCGCGCCATCATGCACGTGCAGAGCACCGGCAACGGCAAGAAGGAAGTCACCGGCGCCAATGTGCTGGTGGCGATCTTTGGCGAGAAAGACTCGCACGCCGTTTACTACCTGCACCAGCAGGGCGTGAGCCGGCTCGACGTGGTCAACTACATCGCCCACGGCATCAAGAAGAGCGACCCGCCCGAGCCCGCCAAGCCCTCCGAGGGCGGCGCCGCCGACAACGAGGAAGCCAGCGGCGAGAGCAAAGCCCCCGAGAAGGCCTCGCCGCTCGAGCAGTTCACGCAAAACCTCAACGTGCTGGCGCGCGACGGCAAGATCGACCCTCTCATCGGCCGCGACTACGAGGTCGAGCGCGTGATCCAGATTCTGTGCCGCCGGCGCAAGAACAACCCGCTGCTGGTGGGCGAGGCCGGGGTAGGCAAGACGGCGATCGCCGAGGGCCTGGCCTGGCGCATCGTGCAAAAAGAAGTGCCCGAGGTGCTGGCCGAGGCCACCGTCTATGCGCTCGACATGGGTTCGCTGCTGGCGGGCACCAAGTACCGCGGCGATTTCGAGCAGCGCCTCAAGGGCGTGCTCAAGTCGCTCAAAGACAAGCCCAACGCGATTTTGTTCATCGACGAGATCCACACCCTGATCGGCGCCGGCGCGGCCTCGGGCGGCACGCTCGATGCCTCCAACCTGCTCAAGCCGGCGCTCTCGAGCGGCGTGCTCAAGTGCATCGGCGCCACCACCTTCACCGAGTACCGCGGCATTTTCGAGAAAGACGCCGCGCTCAGCCGCCGCTTCCAGAAAATCGATGTGGTCGAGCCCACGGTGGCGCAGACCATCGACATTCTCAAGGGCCTGAAAAGCCGTTTCGAAGAGCACCACAGCGTCAAGTACGCGGCGGCGGCGCTGCAGGCGGCGGCCGAGCTTTCGGCCAAGTACATCAACGACCGCCACCTGCCCGACAAGGCCATCGACGTGATCGACGAGGCCGGCGCGGCGCAGCGCATCCTCACCCCGTCCAAGCGCAAGAAAACCATCGGCAAGGCCGAGGTGGAGGAAATCGTCGCCAAGATCGCGCGCATTCCGCCCGCCAGCGTGAGCAGCGACGACCGCGGCAAGCTGCAAACCCTGGAGCGCGACCTCAAGGCGGTGGTGTTCGGGCAAGACAAGGCGCTCGAGCTGCTGGCGGCCAGCGTGAAAATGGCGCGATCGGGGCTGGGCAAGCCCGACAAGCCGATCGGCGCCTTTCTGTTCAGCGGCCCCACCGGCGTGGGCAAGACCGAGGCCGCCAAGCAACTGGCCTTCATCCTGGGCATCGAGCTGACGCGCTTCGATATGTCCGAATACATGGAGCGCCACGCCGTGAGCCGGCTGATCGGCGCGCCCCCCGGCTATGTGGGTTTCGACCAGGGTGGCTTGCTCACCGAGGCCATCAGCAAGAAGCCGCACTGTGTGCTGCTGCTCGACGAGATCGAGAAGGCGCACCCCGACATTTTCAACGTGCTGCTGCAGGTGATGGACCACGGCTCCCTGACCGACAACAACGGGCGCAAGGCGGATTTTCGCAACGTGATCCTGATCATGACCACCAACGCCGGCGCCGAGACCATGAACAAGGCGGCCATCGGTTTCACCAACGTGCGCCAGGCCGGCGACGAAATGGCCGACATCAAGCGCCTGTTCACGCCCGAGTTTCGCAACCGGCTCGACGCCATCGTCGGCTTCAAGGCGCTCGATGAGCAGGTCATCATGCGCGTGGTGGACAAATTCCTGCTGCAGCTCGAGCAGCAACTGGCCGAGAAAAAGGTCGAGGTCAGCTTCAGCGACGCCTTGCGCAAGCACCTGGCCGCCAAGGGCTTCGACCCGCTGATGGGCGCGCGCCCGATGCAGCGCCTGATCCAGGACACCATCCGGCGCTCGCTGGCCGACGAGCTGCTGTTTGGCCGCCTGACCGAAGGCGGGCGGCTCGAGGTGGACATCGACACCAGCAACCCAGAAAAGCCCGAAGTCAAGCTCGACATTCAGCCGCTGAGCAAAAAAGAGCGCCAAGCCCGCGCCGAACCGGCCGAACCCGAAGAGGCCACGGCCGACTGAAGACCGATGCTGGGCTGGGGGCTGGGGGCTGGGGCTGGGGCTCAACCCAGCCGCCAGACCAGCACTTGGCCGCTGGTCGCGGCGACCAGCACCTGACGGGTTTGCGCATCGAAGCCGATATCGAGCACGCCCAGGCGCTCGGTGCGGTCCAAGGGCGAGCGCGGCAGTTGCCAGCTTTGCCGCAGCTGCCCGCTTTGCACCGTCCACAGGTTGATCTGGCCGTTGGCGGCGGCGGTGAGCAGCAGCGCGCCATCGGCCGAAAACCGCGCCTGGCTGAAGCCGCCGCGCACTCCGCCCAAGGTCGGGTGCAGCACGGTGCCCTGGGCCAGGTCCCAGATCCGCCCTTGGCCGTGCGCCGGGCCGGCAAACAGGAGCCGCCGGTCGGGCGAGAACACGGCGGTGGTCACCGGGGCCTCGAATTTCCAAGTGATGAAGGCCGCGCCCCGCTCCAGGTCCCAAGCGCGCAGCAGGCCGTCGTCGGCGCCGGTCGCGCCCAAGGCCGCGTCGGCGCTGATGTCCACCGCGCGCACCGCCTCGGCGTGCGGGATGACCACCGGCAGGCGCACGTTGTGGCCGTCGAGCAGCCAGGCTTCGCGCGAGTTCAGGCCGGCCAGAATGCGTCGGCCCCGGTTGGCCACCGCCACGCTGCGTACGCTGGCCTGTGCGCTCCAGTGGCCAAGCACGCGGCCAGTGCCCAAATCCCAATGCACCAGGTTGTGGCGCTCGGCCGTCACACCGCGCGTGCCGTCTGGGGCAAAGGCGCTGGCAAACACCTGCGCCAGCTCTTGCTCGGCGTGGCTCAGGGTGGCCAGGCGCTGCTGGGTGCGCCAGTGCCACAGCCCGGCGCCTTGCTGCACCGAGCCGACCAGCACCTGCTCGCCGTCGGCGCTCAGGCGCATCGACAGCACGCCGCCGTAGCCCAGCGCCACGGTTTGGTGCGGCGCTTCGGCGCAGCCGCTCAGCCCCAGGCTGCCCAAGGCGCCCAGACTGGCCAATGCGCCGCGCAGCACCAGCCTGCGGTTGGGGTGCCAAACCGGGGGCTGCTCCGGGGCAGCAGGGGGCAATGAGGGGTTCATGGCGTGGCGCAAATCGGGGCAGAGAGCGAGACAGTCATCGGCAGCAAGGCGGGCAGCAAGAGCGAAGCAACGGGGCGGGGTGCGGCAGGAGTCTGCCAGCATAACGCATCGGGCGGGCGCAACCGGCCCGCGGTCGAGGGGGCGCTGTGCCAGCTGGGGATGAGCTGGCGGTTTCGCTGCCACCCAGGGCCGCGCACGACTTGGGCTTTAATAGCACCTCATGAAGCCACACACCTTTCTTTGGCACGACTACGAAACCTTTGGCGCCAAGGCGCGGCTGGATCGGCCGGCGCAGTTTGGCGCCGTGCGCACCGACGCCGAGCTCAACCCCATCGGCGCGCCGCTGATGTTCTACTGCCGCCCGGCGCCCGACTATCTGCCCGACCCCGAGAGCTGCCTCATCACCGGCATCACGCCGCAGCAGTGCCTGCAACACGGCCTGCCCGAGCACGAGTTCGCCCAGCGCATCGAGGCCGAGCTGGGGCAGCCCGGCACCGTGGGCGTGGGTTTCAACTCAATCCGCTTTGACGACGAATTCACCCGCTTCATGCTCTGGCGCAACCTGCTCGACCCCTACGCGCGCGAGTGGAAAAACGGCTGCGGCCGCTGGGATCTGCTCGACGTGCTGCGCCTGTGCTACGCCCTGCGCCCCGAGGGCTTGCAGTGGCCGCTCAAGGCCGACGGCCGGCCCAGCTTCAGGCTCGAAGACCTGGCGCGCGCCAACGGCATCGAGCACGGGGCGGCGCACGATGCCCTGTCCGATGTGTACGCGACGCTGGGCTTGGCGCGGCTGCTGCGCCAGCGCCAGCCGCGTTTGTTCGACTTTGCCTTTGGTCTGCACAAAAAAGAGCAGGTGGCGCACGAGCTGGGGCTGCCGACCACGCCGCAGCGGGCCCAGCCTTTTTTGCACGTGTCGGGGTTTTTCCCGCCCGAGCGCGGCTGCCTGGCGCTGATGTGGCCGCTGGCCAGCCACCCCAGCAACCGCAACGAGCTGCTGGCCTGGGACCTGGCCCACGACCCCGCCGAGCTGGCCACGCTCAACGCCGCCGAGGTGCGCGCGCGGCTCTTTGTGCGCCCTGAGGACCTGCCTGCGGGGGTCAAGCGCCTGCCGCTCAAGAGCGTGCACCTGAACAAATCGCCCATGGTGGTGGGCACACTCAAAACCCTGCGCCCCGAGCTGGCGCAGCGCTGGGGCATCGATCTGGAGCAGGGGCTGCGCCACGCTGAGCGCGCCGCGATGTTGCCCGATTTGAGCGCGCTCTGGCGCGCGGTCTATGAGCGCGACGGCGGCACCCAAACCGCCCACGCGGCTGCTCAGACCGCCGCCCAGCCAGACCCCGAGCAGGATCTGTATGGTGGCTTCGTGGGCGACGCCGACCGCCTGCGCCTGCTGGAGTTGCGCCAGCAACCAGCCGACGGCCCGGCGTGGACGCGCACGCCATTTGACGACCCGCGCCTGGCCGAGCTGGTGTGGCGCTATCGGGCGCGCAATTTCCCCGAGCTGCTCAGTGCCGACGAACAGGCGCGCTGGCGCGCGCACTGCCAGGCGCGGCTGCTGCATGGCCAAGGCGGGGCGCTGACGCTGGAGCGCCAGATGGCGCGCATCGACGAGCTGGCCGAGCAGGCCGGCGAGCGCGGCGACGAACGCGCCGAAGCCATTCTGGGCGAATTGCACGACTACTCTCAGACCCTGGCCGAGGCCCTGACCTAGCCCCCACCCTCCAGCCCCTTACAATGGAGGGTTTGCTGCCACCGCTTCGGGCGGCAGCCCCAATTTTTTATCCATTCGAGGCTTGAGCCATGGCAGGGCATTCCAAATGGGCCAACATCCAGCACCGCAAGGGGCGCCAGGATGAAAAACGCGGCCGGGTCTGGACCCGCGTGATCCGCGAAATCATGGTGGCGGCGCGCCAGGGCGGCGGCGACACTGCGGCCAACCCGCGCCTGCGGCTGGCGATCGACAAGGCCAAGGCGGCCAACATGCCGGCCGACACCATCAAGCGCAACATCGACAAGGCCACCGGCAACCTCGAAGGCGTGCAGTACGAGGAGATCCGCTACGAAGGCTACGGCATCGCCGGCGCGGCCGTGATCGTCGAAACCATGACCGACAACCGCGTGCGCACGGTGGCCGAAGTGCGCCACGCCTTCAGCAAGCACGGCGGCAACCTGGGCACCGAAGGCTCGGTGGCGTTCCAGTTCAAGCACTGCGGCCAGTTCATCTTCGCCCCCGGCGTGCCCGAAGAGCGGCTGTTTGAGGTGGCGCTGGAAGCCGGGGCCGAAGACGTGCTCGGCAGCGACGACGGCGCCTTCGAGGTGCTCACGGCGGTGGCCGATTTCGAGGCCGTGCAGCAGGCGCTGCAGGGCGCCGGTCTGCGCCCCGAGCTGGCCGAAGTGACGCTGCGCGCCGACAACCCAGTGGCCTTGAGCGGCGACGACGCGCTGCGCATGCAAAAACTGCTCGACGCCCTGGAAGACCTCGACGACGTGCAAAACGTCTATCACAACGCAGAACTCAACCCATGAACGCAGAACTGAAGGTGCTGGTGGTCGGCGGTGGCGGACGCGAACACGCGCTGGCCTGGAAGCTCAAGCAGTCGCCGCTCGTGGCGCAGGTTTACGTGGCGCCGGGCAACGGCGGCACCGCGCTCGACCCGGCGCTGCAAAACGTGCCCATCAGCGACCCGACCGAGCTCGCACGCTGGGCGCAGCAGCAGGGCATCGCCCTGACCGTGGTCGGCCCCGAGGGGCCGCTGGCGGCGGGCATCGTCGATGTCTTTCGCGCCCACGGCCTGCGCATCTTTGGCCCCACACAGGCGGCGGCGCAGCTCGAGAGCTCCAAGGCCTACTCCAAAGCCTTCATGCAGCGCCACGGCATCCCGACGGCGGCCTACCAGGTCTTTGCCGACGCGCGCGCCGCCCACGCCTACGTGGAGCAAATGGGCGCGCCGATCGTCGTCAAGGCCGATGGCTTGGCCGCTGGCAAGGGCGTGGTGGTGGCACAAACGCTGGCCGAGGCGCACGCCGCGATCGACTTCATGCTGCAAGGCCAAGCGCCGGGGCTGGCCCACAACGCCGGCGGGGCGCGGGTGGTGATCGAAGCTTTTTTGCAGGGCGAAGAAGCCAGCTTCATCGTGCTCTGCGACGGCGTGCAGGCGCTGGCGCTGGCCAGCAGCCAAGACCACAAGCGCCTGCTCGACGCCGACCTGGGCCCCAACACCGGTGGCATGGGGGCCTACTCGCCGGCTCCGGTGGTCACGCCCGAGGTGCACCAGCGCGCGCTCGACGAGGTGATCTTGCCGACGCTGCGCGGCATGGCCGCCGACGGCATCCCCTACACCGGCTTCCTCTATGCCGGGCTGATGATCGGCCCCGACGGCAGCGTGCGCACGCTCGAGTTCAACTGCCGCTTGGGCGACCCCGAGACGCAACCGATCCTGCTGCGCCTGCAAAGCGATCTGGCCGCGGTGTTGCTGGCGGCCACCGAGCAGCGCCTGCACGACATCGAGCTGCAATGGGATGAGCGCGTGGCGCTGGGCGTGGTGCTGGCCGCGCACGGCTACCCACAGCAGCCGCGCACGGGCGACGCCATCACACTCAGCGCCCCCGATGACCCCGACGCGGTGCTGTTCCATGCCGGCACGGCCCTGCAACAGGGGCAGCTGTGCACCGCCGGCGGGCGCGTGCTGTGCGCCACCGCCCTTGGGGCCGACGTGGCGCAAGCGCAACGCCGCGCCTACCAACTGGTGCAGGGCGTACACTACCCTGGCATGCAATACCGACACGACATCGGCTTCAGGGCCTTGCCGGCATGAGCGGCGCGCCCACTGCCGCCATGCGCGACTACCTGCTGGGCTTGCAGCAGCGCATCACCTCGGCCATCACCGAGATCGACGGCCAGAGCTTTGTCTCCGACGCCTGGGAAAAGGCCCCCGGCGAGCCCTTGCAAGGCAATGGCGTGACGCAGATTCTGGAGGGCGGCGAGGTGTTCGAGCGCGCCGGTTGCGGTTTTTCGCACGTCCAGGGCCCGCGCCTGCCGCCTTCGGCCACCCAGCACCGGCCCGAACTGGCCGGGGCGCCGTTCGAAGCGCTCGGGGTCTCGCTGGTGTTTCATCCGCGCAACCCCTACGTGCCCACGGTGCACATGAACGTGCGCCAGATCACCGCGCTGCCTTCGGGTGGCGGCGCGCCGGTGAGCTGGTTTGGCGGCGGCATGGACCTCACGCCCTATTACGGTTTCGAGGAAGACGCGCAGCACTTTCACCGCACCTGCGCCGCCGCCCTGGCCCCCTTTGGCGCCGACAAATACCCACGCTTCAAGGCCTGGTGCGACGATTACTTCTACCTCAGGCACCGCAACGAGGCCCGCGGCATCGGCGGCATCTTCTACGACGACCTGTCCGAACTCGGCTTCGAGGGCGGGCTGGCGCTCACCCAAGCGGTGGGCGACGCCTTTTTGCACGCCTACCTGCCGCTGGTGCAGCGGCGCCGCGACATGCCCTACGGTGAGCGCGAGCGCCAGTTTCAGCTCTACCGGCGCGGCCGCTATGTCGAGTTCAACCTGGTGTGGGACCGCGGCACCCACTTTGGCCTGCAATCGGGCGGGCGCAGCGAATCCATTCTGCTTTCGATGCCGCCGCTGGTGCGCTGGGCTTACCAGGAACAACCGGCGGTGGGCACGCCCGAGCACCGGCTGACGAGCGAGTTTTTGCTGCGGCGAGACTGGTTGTGAGCGCCACCCCAGCGGCCGCGCAGCGCATCGGCGTGTTTGGTGGCGCCTTCGATCCGCCGCACTGGGCGCACCGGGCGCTGGCCGAAACGGCGCTGGCCCAGCTGGCGCTCGACGCGCTGCTCATTTTGCCAACCGGCCACGCCTGGCACAAAAGCCGCCCGCTCACGCCCGCGCCGCACCGGTTGGCGATGTGCAGGCTGGCCTTTGATGGGCTCGAGCGCGTGCACATCGACGCGCGCGAAACCCACCGCCCCGGCCCCAGCTACACCGCCGACACCTTGCAAGAACTGGCCGCCGAACACCCGGGGGCGCAGCTTTTTCTGGTGTTGGGGGCCGACCAGCTGCTCGCTTTCCAGAGCTGGCAGCGCTGGCAGGAGGTGCTGCGCCATGCCACGCTGGCGGTGGCCAATCGGCCCCTGCACGCCGACGGCAGGGTGGCCGACGGGCCGGTGGCCGAGCCCGATCTGAGCGGCGTCGATCTGCCTTTCGCGCGCCTGCACATGCCGCTGCACCCGATCAGCGCCACGGCGGTGCGCGCGCGCGTGCAGCGCTCGGGTGGCTCGAGCGGCGTGGGCGCCGCCCCAGGCGGCCAAGGGGATTGCACCCGCCCTGCAGACCAGGCCAACCCCGGCCGATTGCACCTGCCTCACCAGGCGGCACCCGCGCTCGAGCTGCTGGTGCCGGCCGCCGTGGCGCGGTATATTTCCGATCATCACCTTTACCTACAGCCAGAATGAGCAGCCCAACCCGCAGCGCACCCAGCCGCCAGACCGCTGGCCCCAACAGCCGCGGCACCGCGGCGGCTTCAGCCGTCCTGGCCAGCTTGGGCGCCCCAGCCGCCAGCCCGCAGAGCGAGAGCACCGCCAAGCGCAATACCCAAAAGCTGCAGCGCGCCGCCGTCGATGGCCTGGAGGACGTGAAGGCGCAAGACATCCGGGTTTTCAACACCGAGGCGCTGTCGGCGCTGTTCGAGCGCGTGATCGTGGCCAGCGGCACCTCCAACCGGCAGACCAAGGCGCTGGCGGCCAGCGTGTGCGACGCGGTGCGCGAGGCCGGCTTTGACAAGCCGCGGGTGGAGGGCGAAGAAAACGGCGAGTGGATCGTCGTGGACTGCGGTGCGGTGGTGGTGCACGTGATGCAGCCCAGCATCCGCCAGTACTACCGGCTGGAAGAAATCTGGGGCAGCAAGCCGGTGCGCTTGAAGGTTGGCGCGCCGGCCCCGGCGGCCCGACCCGCCGCCGCCAAGGACAAACCCGTCGCCGACCAGCCCAAAGCCAAGCCCGCCAAGGCCAAAGCCGCTGAGGATGCGCCCAAGGCCAAGCCCGCCAAAGCCAAGCCCGCCAAGGCCAAAGCCGCTGAGGATGCGCCCAAGGCCAAACCCGCCAAAGCCAAGCCCGCCAAGGCCAAAGCCGCTGAGGATGCGCCCAAGGCCAAGCCCGCCAAGGCGACCAGGCCGCGCCAGCCCGCCCCGCCCAAGACATGAAGCTGGTGCTCGTCGCCGTAGGGCAGCGCCTGCCCGATTGGGCGCAAGCCGCCTGCGACGATTTCGCCAAGCGGCTGCCGCCCGAGGCGCGCTTCGAGTTGCGCACGGTCAAGGCCGAGCCGCGCGGCCACAAGGCGGTCGAGCAGCTGCTGGCGGCCGAGCGCGCGCGCATCGAAGCGGCGCTGCCCAAAGGGGCGCGGCTGGTGCTGCTCGACGAGCGCGGCAGCGCCTGCACCACGGTCGCGCTGGCGCGCCAGTGGCAGCAGTGGCAGCAGCAGGGCGTCGACGTGGCGCTGCTCATGGGTGGCCCAGACGGCATCGACCCGGCCTTGAAGGCCGCTGCGCAGCAGAGCCTGCGCCTGTCCGACTTCACCTTGCCGCACGCGCTGGCGCGCCTGCTGCTGATCGAGCAACTCTACCGCGCCTGGTCGCTCAACGCCGGGCACCCCTACCACCGCGAGTAAACGCCGATGCCCGACCACGCTGCCGCCCCTTGGCTGTACCTGGCTTCGCAAAGCCCGCGCCGGCGCGAGCTGCTGGCGCAGTGGGGCTGGCGTGCCGAGCCGCTGCTGCCCGAGACCGAGCCAGATTTGCACGCCCTCGAGGCCCTGGAAGCCGTGCGGCCGCACGAGGCGCCGGCGCGCTACGTGCAGCGCGTGACCCGGCTCAAGCTGCAGGCGGCGCTGCAGCGGCTCGAGCGCCGGGGCTGGCCGCCGGGGCCGGTGTTGTGCGCCGACACCACGGTCGCCCTCGGGCGCGAGATCTTCGGCAAACCCGCCGACGCCGCCGCGGCCGCGCAGATGCTGCAGCGCCTGGCCGGGCAGCGCCACTGGGTGCTCACTGCCGTGGCGCTGGCGCACCAAGGCCAGGTCTGGCAGGCCTTGAGCCGCTCCACGGTCGAGTTCGCGCCCTGGAGCGCTGCCGAGATCGGGCGCTACGTGGCCAGCGGCGAGCCGCTGGGCAAGGCCGGGGCCTACGCCATCCAGGGCCGCGCCAGCCAGTGGATTCGGCGCATCAGCGGCAGCCACAGCGGCATCGTCGGGCTGCCGGCCTATGAAACGGCGCAGCTGCTGCGCGCCGCCGGTCTGGCGCTGCCCTAGGCCGCCGCCAGCCCCCCAGCCCCCCAACCAAAAATCCCCCCATGACCCAAGACATCCTCATCAACTGGTCGCCGCAAGAGACGCGGGTGGCGGTGGTCGAGCACGGCGCGGTGCAGGAGGTGCACATCGAGCGCGCCCTCGAGCGCGGCCTGGTGGGCAACGTCTATCTGGGCAAGGTGGCGCGCGTGCTGCCGGGCATGCAGTCGGCGTTCATCGACATCGGGCTCGAGCGCGCCGCCTTTCTGCACGTGGCCGACCTGTTGCCCAACATCAGCGCGCGCCATCTGGGCAAGGAACGCCCGGCCACGCCCGCCGCTGCCGCAGCGCCGGCGCTGCCAGCCGCGCCCGCCACGCCCGCCACGCCCGAAGCCACCGAGCAGGCCGCAGCGCCCACCGAGGCCGGCAACGGCGCCCTGCCGATCGAGCGCCAGCTGTTCGAGGGCCAGGCGCTGCTGGTGCAGGTGCTCAAGGACCCGATCGGCTCCAAGGGCGCGCGCCTGACGGCCCAGATCAGCGTCGCCGGCCGTCAGCTGGTGTTTTTGCCGCAGGATCAACATCTGGGCGTGTCGCAAAAAATCCCGCCCGCGCAGCGCGAGGCCCTGCGCCAGCGCCTGCAAGCGCTCACGGCGGGCGAGGGCGGCGGCTTCATCCTGCGCACCAACGCCGAAGACGCCAGCGACGAGGAACTGGCCGAAGACGTGGCCTACCTGCGCAAAATCTGGGCCCACATCAAGGCGGCGGCGGCGCGCTTGCCCGCCCCCAGCCTGTTGCAGCAGGATTTGAGCCTGTTGCAGCGCGTGCTGCGCGACCTCGCCAGCGCCGAGACGCAATCGATCCAGGTCGATTCGCTCGAGCAGTTTGCCCAGTTGCAGCAGTTTGCGCGCGCCTACATGCCCGCCATGCTCGAGCGCATCGGCCACTACCGCGGCGAACGCCCGATCTTTGATCTGTACCAGATCGACGAAGAAATCGCGCGCGCGCTCGGGCGCCGGGTCGAACTCAAATCGGGCGGCTACCTGGTGATCGACCAGACCGAGGCGCTGACCACGATCGACGTCAACACCGGCGGATTCGTCGGGGCGCGCAACTTCGACGACACCGTTTTTCGCACCAACCTCGAGGCCACGCAAGCCATTGCGCGCCAGCTGCGGCTGCGCAACCTGGGCGGCATCGTGATCGTCGATTTCATCGACATGCTGCGCGAGGCGCACCGCGAGGCGGTGTTGACCGAGCTGCGCAAGCAACTGGCACGCGACCGCGTCAAGACCAACACCGGCGCGTTTTCGCAGCTCGGGCTGCTGGAGATGACGCGCAAGCGCAACCGCGAGTCGCTGGCGCAGATGCTGAGCGAAAGCTGCCCGGCTTGCGGCGGCAGCGGTCGGGTCAAGACCGCGCGCAGCGTCTGCTACGACATCCTGCGCGAGATTTTGCGCGAGGCCCGCGCTTTCAGTCCGCGCGAGTTTCGCATCGTGGCGGCGGCACCGGTGATCGAGCTCTTGCTCGACGAGGAAAGCGCGCACCTGGCGGGCTTGAGCGAGTTCATCGGCAAGCCGATTTCGCTGCAAAGCGAGGCCGCGCTGCGCCCCGACCAGTACGACATCGTGTTGCTGTAGCGCGCTTGGGTGGCGCCCAGCCGCGCCGCCGGGTCAGACCTCATTCCGACCATTTGCCCCCCAGGCTGAGCGCGTGCAGCCGCGCATACACGCCGTTGGCGGCCAGCAACGCCTCGTGGCGGCCCTGCTCGACGATCTGGCCCTGCGCCAGCACCAGCACCCGGTCGGCGTGTTCGATGGTCGAGAGCCGGTGCGCGATCACCAGCGTGGTGCGCCCGCGCATCAGCCGCTGCAGGGCCTCTTGCACCAGGCGCTCGGATTCGTTGTCGAGCGCCGAGGTGGCTTCGTCCAGAATCAGGATGGGTGCGTCTTTGTAGATCGCGCGCGCAATCGCCAGCCGCTGGCGCTGGCCGCCCGAGAGCTCGGTGGCGTTGTGCCCGACCGGGGTGTGCATGCCCTGCGGCAGGGTCTGCAGCAGCTCGCCCAGGTTGGCCGACTCCAGCGCCTGGCGCACCCGTTCCTCGTCAAACTCGGCGCCCAGGGCCACGTTGGCCGCCAGGGTGTCGTTGAACATCACCACGTCTTGGCTGACCATGGCGTACTGGCGCCGCAGGCTGGCCAGATCCCAGTCGGGCAGCGGCACGGCATCGAGCCGCACCGTGCCGGCGCTGACCTCGACGAATCGCGGCAGCAAGTTGGCCAAGGTGGTTTTGCCCGAGCCCGAGGGGCCCACCAGCGCCACCACCTCACCGGCCGCCACCTCGAGGCTGATGCCGCGCAGCGCCGCGTCGTCTTTGCTGCCGTACTGCACCCACACCTGCTCCAGGCTCAGGCGCCCGACGGCGCGATCGGTGCGGTGCGTGCCGCCGCGCTGCACCGGGGTGTGCTCGATCAGCTCCAGCGCGCGCTCCAGCGCCGCCAGCCCGCGCGTGATCGGGGTCACGAGGTCGGCCAGTTGGCGGATCGGGCTGATGAGCATCAGCATGGCGGTGACAAAGCCGACGAAGCTGCCCACCGTCACGCCGCTGGTCGCACTTTGCCAGAGCGCGATCATGATCACCGTGGACAGCGCGGCGGCGGCCAGCATCTGCGTCAGCGGAGCCACGGCGGCCCCGGCCACGGTGGCCTTGAGCGCCAGCCGGCGCAGCACCTGGTTGAGCCGCTCGAAACGCTGCGTCTGCTGCCCCTGCGCCCCGTGCAGCCGCACCACGCGGTGCGCCAGCGCGTTTTCTTCCACCACGTAGGCCAGCTCGTCGGTGGCCAGTTGGCTGCTGCGCGTCAGGCGGTACAGGCGCTTGGAGAGCACCCGCATCACCCAGGCCAGCGGCGGAAACAGCGCCAGCACGATCAGCGTCAGCTGCCAGTTCAAGAACAGCAGATAGGCCAGCAGCGCGATCACGGTGAGCACATCGCGCACCAGCGTCAGCACGCTGTTGACCAACAAGTGGGCCCCGGTCTGCACCTCATAGACCAGGGTGTTGGAGAGCTTGCTGGCGCTTTGCTCGCCATACAGCGTCAGTTCGGCGTCGTTGAGGCGCTCGAACATGGCGCGGCGCAGCTGCACCAAGGCCCCCGCCGCCACGTAGCTGAGCGCGTACTTGGCGGCAAAGGTGGCCAGGCCGCGCACGGCAAACAGCCCCATCAGCGCCACCGGCACCAGCCAGAGCGGAAAGCTGCCGGCCACAAAGCCTTCGTCGAGCAGGATTTGCAGCAGCGCCGGGATCGCGGGCTCGGTGAGCGCGGCGATGAGCGCGCCCAGAAAAGCCAGCCCCAGCGCCCCCTTGTGCGCGCGGAAATAGGGCCACACCCGCAGCAGGCGTTGGCCCAGGGAGCGGACATCGGTCGGGGCGGTGTGGGCGGCCTCGTGGGCGGGGGCAGGGCGGTCGTGCAAGATCGGTGCGTGTCAAAACTGCGGGCAGCAAGCGCTGCCGTGGCCTGGCCTGCAGCGCGCCGGCTGCGCGGCGAACAGGGGAACTTTAGGGGCCTGCGGCCTCACCCAGCAGGTACGAAGCGCAGCACTTCCGCTATTATCGGTCTGATGCGCCGGTGGCTGGGGCGCTGGCAGCCTGCCAGCAAAGCCCGGCCGCGTTCCACTGTTTCTGTTTCTTGATTCATGCACCCGTCACTCTTGCAAACGCCTTTTCCCACACCCGCCGGCCTGAGTCGGCGCCGTTTCCAGGCCTTGGCGGCGCTGGGCGGGGCCGGCTTGGCTTTGGGTGCGTGGGGGCCGGCACAGGCGCAGTTCCGAGTCGAGGTCACCGGGGTCGGCCTGCAGCAGATCCCTTTTGCCATCGCCCCGTTTCGGCTGGCCACCGGACTGCCGCAAGATGTGCCGGCGATCGTGCGCGCCAACCTCGAGCGCAGCGGCCAGCTGCGTGCCCTGCCCGGGGGCAGCGCCATCCTCGACGAAACCGCCCGGCCCGACTTGGCCCCTTGGCGCGCCGCCGGCGTCGATGCGCTCATCACCGGCAGTGTGAACCGCTTGGCCGATGGGCGCTTTGATGTGCGCTTCAGGCTCTGGGACGTGGTGCGGGCGCAAGACCTCGGGGGCCTGAGCTTCCCCGTGCCCGCCAGCGACCTGCGGCTGGCGGCGCACCGCCTGTCCGATTTCGTCTATGAGCGCCTGACCGGCGACCCGGGGGTTTTTGCCACCCGCATCGCCTACATCTCGCGCCACGGCGAGCGCCACAACCTGTGGGTGGCCGATGCCGACGGCGAAAACGCCCAGACCGCCTTGGCCAGCGCCGAACCGATCATCTCGCCGGCCTGGTCGCCCAATGGGCAACAGCTGGCATATGTGTCGTTCGAGGCGCGCCGACCGGTCATCTACACCCACGAAGTGGCCACTGGGCGCCGCCGCTTGCTGGCCGGCTTTCGCGGCTCCAACAGCGCCCCGGCGTGGTCGCCCGACGGGCGCCGGTTGCTGGCCACGCTCACCTTTGGCGGCGCGTCGCAGATTTTTGCCATCGACGCCGCCGGTGGCGGGCAGCCGCAGCGCATCACCCAGACCAGCGGCATCGAGACCGAACCGGCCTTTACCCCCGACGGGCGCTGGGTGTATTTCGTCAGCGACCGCGGCGGCTCGCCGCAGATCTACCGCATGACCCCTGCCGGTGCCGACACGACCCGCATCACCTTCGAGGGCAACTACAACATCTCGCCGGCCGTCAGCCCCGACGGCCGCTGGTTGGCCTACATCGCGCGCATCGGTGGCGCGTTTCGGGTCTGCGTGATGGAGCTTGCCAACGGCCGCATCACCCCCTTGACCGACACCAGCGCCGACGAAAGCCCCAGTTTTGCGCCCAACAGCCGCCTGATCATGTACGCCACCCAGGCCCAAGGCCGGGAAGTGCTGATGACCACCTCGCTCGATGGCCGCATCAAGACCCGGCTGGCCAGCGCGCCGGGCGGCATCCGCGAGCCCGACTGGGGCCCGTTCCAGCGCTAAGGGCTTCGAATTCACCCATTTTCATCTACAAGACCACCATGCAATCACTCTTTGGCCCCCTGTTCGGCAGCGCAGTCAAGCGCGCCGGTTTGCATCCCCAGCCGCTCACGCGCACGCTCCAGGCCGCCACCGTGCTGTGCGCCGCCCTGCTGTTGGCCGCTTGCGGCTCCAATGTCAATTTGGCCGAAGACGTGCCGGTGCAAGACCGCACCGCCGTGCCGGTGCAGCAGATCGGGGTCGCGCCGGCGGCACCGGCTGTTGCGCCGCCAGGGGCGGCAGCGGTGGATCAGCGCGCCGTGGCCCCGGTGCAGGCTGGCACCACCGCCATTGGGCAGCCGCCGGCGCACCTGGCGCGCTTGGTGTTTTTTGATTTCGACCAATACACCGTGCGCGCCGAATTCATTCCCCTGCTCGAAGGGCACGCGCGCTTTCTGGCGGCCGACCGCCAGCGCCGCGTGGCGCTCGAAGGCCACACCGACGAGCGCGGTGGCCGCGAATACAACCTCGCGCTGGGCCAAAAGCGCGCCGAAGCGGTGCGCCGCTCGCTCGCCCTGATGGGGGTGCAGGACGCGCAGATGGAGGCGGTCAGCTTTGGCGAAGAAAAACCGGCCAGTGCCGGCACCGACGAAGCCGCGCACAGCCAGAACCGCCGCGTCGAACTGGTTTATCGCTGACATGCCTGCACGTTCCACCTTTGCTGGCGCCCGTCTGGGCGCATGGGGTCTGCTGCTGGCGCTGCTGGCTGCGGCCTTGCCGGCGCAGGCGCAGCTGTTTGGCGGCGACGACCAGGCCCGACGTGCGATCATCGATCTGCGCGAGCGCGTCGAGGCCAACCGGGTGACGGCCGAGCAAGCCACCCAAGCCCAGCAGCAGCAGCAACAGCAGTTGCGGCAGCAGCAAACCGAGCTCATCCAGCGCTTCGACGAAGAACTGCTGGGTCTGCGCCGCAATCTGGTCGAGATCGGGGCGCAAAACGACGCCCTGCGCCGCGAATTGGCCGAACTGCGCGGGCACAACGAGCGCCTGGCGCACCTGGTGGCCGAGCTGCAGCGCCAGCAGCGCGATTTGCAGCGCGACTGGCAGGGACAGCTCGACCAGCGCCTGCGTCCGCTGGAGCCGCTCACCGTCACCGTCGAGGGGGTGGAGTTTCAGGCGCGGCCCGAAGAGGTGCAGGCTTTCGACGCCGCCATGGTGGTGCTGCGCGCCTCCGAGTTTGAGCGCGCAGCACGCCTGTTTGGCGAGGTGGTGGCGCAGTTTCCGCGCAGCGGCTACGTGGTGCCGGCCCTGTATTGGCAGGGCAACGCGCAGTATGCGGCGCGCCAGCACGCCGCAGCCGTCGAAACCTTCAGGCGCATGATCGCTGCTTCGCCGCGCCACCCGCGGGTGCCCGACGCCTTGCTCGGCATCGCCAATGCGCACATCGCGCAGCGCGACAACCGGGCCGCCCGAGCTGCCCTGCAAGAGCTGATCCAGGCGCACCCCAACACCGAAGCCGCCGCCGTGGCGCGCGAGCGGCTGGCGCGGCTGCGCTGAGCGGATTGGCCTTGCGCGCCTGCCGTGTAGGGTTCACGGCCTGCGTCGCAGCCTGGGCCCGGTCGGGGGCCGCAAATAGGCAGGCAAATGCTGGGGCCACTACAATCGCTGGCCATGGAAATGTCTGATCTCCAAGCGCAAGCCAGCCTTGTGCTGTGGGCCGCCTTTGCGGTCGCTTTCGTGTTTGGCGCCCTGGCCCAGCGCACCCATTTTTGCACCATGGGCGCCATCAGCGATGTCGTCAACATGGGCGACTGGACGCGCCTGCGCATGTGGGGCATGGCGGCCGGTGTCGCCATGCTCGGCTTTTATGGCATGGCGGCGCTGGGCTGGATCGATCCGACGCAAACCATCTACGGCGGCAGCCGGGTGCTGTGGCTGTCGGCCCTCGTCGGTGGGGCCATGTTTGGCTTTGGCATGGTGCTGGCATCGGGTTGCGGCAGCAAGACGCTGGTGCGCATCGGCGCCGGCAACCTCAAATCGCTGGTGGTTTTCTTCGTCATGGGTTTTGCAGCCTACGCCACCCTGAGTGGCGTGACGGCGGTGCTGCGCCACCAGACCATCGATCAGGTGGCGCTGGATCTGGATGGCAGCAGCGCCTTGCCCCTGTGGCTGGCGGGGCTGTGGGGCGCGCCGGGTGCGGCGCTGGGGCTGGCCGGGCTGGTCGGCGTGGCCCTGATCGTCTGGGCGCTGGCCAGCCGTGATTTTCGTTCCTCGCCCGACAACTGCCTGGCCGGAATCGGCATCGGTGCCACGGTGGTGGCGCTGTGGTGGGTCACGGGCGTGCTGGCCTTCGTCCCCGAGCACCCCGAGACGCTGGATCCAGTGTTTCTGGCCACCAACACCGGCGTCATGGAGTCGCTCACCTTCACTGCGCCCATGGCCTACGCGCTCCAGTGGCTGATTTTTTTCAGCGACGCCTCCAGGGTCCTCACCCTCGGGGTGGTGTCGGTGCTGGGGGTGGTGCTGGGTTCCTTGGCTTATGCGTTGCTGAGCCGCGGCTTTTACTGGGAGGGCTTTCGCAGCACCCAGGACACCGCCTTGCACCTGGTCGGCGCCGTGTGCATGGGGGTGGGCGGCGTGACGGCGATGGGCTGCACCATCGGGCAGGGCCTCTCGGGCCTCTCGACCCTGAGCCTGGGCAGCCTGATCGCTGTGGCGGGCATTGGCCTGGGGGCGGTGGGCGGGCTGCGTTTCCAGATCTGGCTGCTCGAGCGTGGCTGAAACCGCGCCGCTGGCCATCGAGCCCGCGCTCCTCGAGCCCGCAGTTGCCCAGCCTTCGACCCCCGAACAGAGGCCTGCTGTGGCTGAGCCTTTCGAGGGCTTCGAGCGCCGTTTTGGCGCCTTGCGCCGCCTCTACGGTGCCGCTGGGGCGCAGCGCATTTTTGATGCCCATGTGGTGGTGGTCGGCATCGGGGGCGTGGGTTCGTGGGCGGCCGAGGCGCTGGCGCGCAGCGGCGTCGGGCGTCTGACGCTGATCGACCTCGACCACGTGGCCGAGTCCAACGTCAACCGCCAGCTGCACGCCCTCAACGGCACCCTGGGGCAGTCCAAGGTGCAGGCCATGCAGCAGCGCATCGCCCAGATCAACCCGGCCGCGCAGGTGCACGCGCTGGACGAGTTCGTCACGCCCGCCAACTGGGGCGCGCTGCGGCAGCAGATCGAGGACCGCAACGGCTTGCCACAGGCCCTGATCGACGCCTGCGACCAGCGCAGCGCCAAGGAAGCGCTGGCGGCTTGGGCCTTGCAAGCCCGGCCGCACTTCATCACCTGCGGCGCCGCCGGTGGCAAGCGGCAGGCGCAGCGCATCGAGATCGCCGATTTGTCCGCCGTCACCCACGACCCGCTGCTGGCCCGGCTGCGCTCCAGTCTGCGCCGTGTCCGTGCCGCAGCCGCGCGCGGGCCGATGGGGCTGGCCTGCGTGTTCAGCCGCGAACCCGTGGCCCCACCCGACCCTGCCTGCGGTGTGCAGGGTGCAGGCGACGGCAGCCTCAACTGCCACGGTTACGGCTCCAGCGTGGCGGTGACGGCGGGCTTTGGCATGGCGGCGGCCTCATGGGTGCTGGAGCGTTTGGCGGGGGAAGTGCGGACGTCTGGGGCGAAAGACCCTGGGCGCAAGCAAGCCCGAACCCGATAAGCGCAGCCCGCTACACAAAAACAGGCCGCAAAGGCTAAAAAACAGGATATAATGCGAGGCTTGGCGGCGTTGGTTATCGGCGTTGTCAAGCAGAGTGGGTCGTTAGCTCAGTTGGTAGAGCAGCGGACTTTTAATCCGTTGGTCGCAGGTTCGAATCCTGCACGACCTACCAAAATACAGAAAAGCCGCCAGAAACCTTCGCTTCTGGCGGCTTTGCCTGCCTGTCGCTTACGCAGCGTAGCGCAGCAGCGCCCCACCCAAGCTCGAGCCGCCACTGCGCCCGGAACCATAGCTGGGTGCAGGGTTGGGTGGGTAGGTGGCCGTCTCATTCTTGGCAGGGCTGGCGCTGGCTGGCGCTGCCGCTGCGGCAAACGCATGGGCTCCTGGTGCCCCGGATGGCGGCCGGCATTCGCGCCAGGCGTCGGCCACCGGTTTGAGCAAGCCGTGCACTTCGTCGAGCGCGGCGGCGTCGTTGTGCGCGTTGGCATCCAGCAGGCGCACCGAGCAGTAGGCGTAGAGGCTGTCGAGCTGCTGTGCCAGCTCACCGCCGGCCTTGGTGTCGAGGTGCGTGCGCAGGCCCTCGCCCAGAATCTGCAGGGCCTTGTTGATGTGGCGGATTTTGTTGTCCACATCGCGCTGCTCCAGCGCCAGCTTGCTCAGCTGGATGCGCTCGAGCAGGCCCTCGAACAGCAGGGTGACGACCTCGTGCGGGCCGCTGCCGTCGGCGCGGCTCTCGAATCCGACGCTGGCATAGGCACGGGCAGAGCGGTGGGCGGCTGGGTTCATGGAGCTGACCTGGGGCAAGCAGTGGTGATGCCCTTATATCGGCCGCGAGCTGGTGCAACTTGAGCCCAGGCCAGTTCCGGCCGGTGCCTGAGCTGGTGAAGGCGCGCGCTTGGCGTCCAAGGGCGGCAGCCTCATTCGGCAACGAAGCCATCGATCGCAGCCAGCACATGCTCGAGTTGCGCCTCCAGCCCCAGCCACAGTGGCAAACGCACCAGGCGCTCGGACTCGCGCTGCGTGGTTTCCAGCGTGCCCACACACCGCCCCAGGCGCTGGCCGAGCGGGGCTGAATGCAGCGGCACATAGTGAAACACGCTGTGTATGCCTTGCTGCTTGAGCTGCCCGATGAAAGCGCTGCGCTGCTCCAGGTCGCGCAGGCGGATGGCGTACATGTGGGCGTTGTGCTGGCAGTGCGGTGCCACATAGGGGCGATCGAAGCGCAGCGAGCGGCTGGCGGCCGAAAAAAAACGGTCGTAGCGCTGCCAGAGTTCCAGCCTCTGCGCCGTGATGCGGTCGGCTTCCTGCATCTGTGCCCACAGAAAAGCCGCTACCAACTCGCCCGGCAAAAAGCTCGACCCGACGTCGCACCAAGTGTATTTGTCCACTTCGCCGCGAAAGAACTGGCTGCGGTTGGTGCCTTTCTCACGCAAGATTTCGGCCCGCTCCAGCCAGCGCGGGTCGTTCACCAGCAAGGCTCCGCCTTCGCCCGAGATGATGTTCTTGGTTTCGTGAAAGCTCAGGCAACCCAGATGCCCGATCGAGCCCAGGGCGCGGCCGCGGTAGCTGGCCATCAGCCCCTGTGCGGCGTCTTCTACCACGAACAAACCGTGGCGCTGGGCTATGGCCATGACGGCGTCCATCTCGCAACCCACACCCGCGTAATGCACGACGACAATGGCCCGGGTGCGCGGTGTAATGGCCGCTTCGATCAGCGTCTCGTCGATATTGAGGGTGTCGGGCCGAATGTCAACGAATACCGGCGTTGCGCCGCGCAGCACAAAGGCATTGGCGGTCGAAACAAAGGTGTAGGACGGCATGATGACTTCATCGCCCGGGGCCAGATCGAGCAGCAGCGCCGCCATCTCGAGTGCCGCGGTGCATGAATGCGTCAGCAGCGCCTTGCGCGTGCCGGTGCGCTGTTCGAGCCACTCGTGGCAGCGCCGGGTAAAGGGGCCGTCGCCGGCGAGTTTGCCGTTGAAATGGGCCTCGGCAATGTAGTACAGCTCCTTGCCTGTCATGTAGGGTTTGTTGAACGGAATGTTCATGGCGTCAGGCGGTGGTAGATGTCTTGTGCATGGCGGAACTTGAATCCGAGGGAGGCATAGAGATTGAGCACGGCAAGGTTGCTGGCCGAAATCGAGCTGCGCACCTCAGCGTGGCCACGCTCGAAGAGCAGGCGACACAAAGCTGACCAAAGGAATTTCGATTTGCCTTGGCCGCGTGCATGGTTGGCCGTGGCATGCAGCACCAATTGGTTGCCCTCAACTGCAATAAAGGCCTGCAAGTCCTGCTGCCAGGTTAGGCCCCAGACTTTGCCGCTGGCGTGCAGTTGCTCGAGCCACCGAGCGTAACGTGCCTCGGCCTGCGCGCGGCCGATGCGGGGGTCGCGGTGAAAGCGGCCATGGACAAAAGCCCCGCTGGCGATCGCCAACAGTTCGTTCAGGGGGGGGTGGGGCAGCAAACCGACCTCTGGGTGGGGATGCTCGCGCAGCCAATCGGGCCGGCAGTAGGGCTCGATCAGCGTGTCGCAGTAGTAAAAACCGTGGCTGTGCAATTCTTGGGTGCAGGCCAGCGGATCGACGCGCACCGTGTAGTGGCCCGGCTGCTGCGAGGCGCGCAGCAAGGTGGTGGCATTTGCATCGCAGAGCTCAAAAGTCGGGCAGCCCAGAATCAAAGCGTCCCAAGGGGTGGGGCGTGCCCAGGGTATGGGTTCACTTGAAGCTGATGTTGATGCCATGGGCCGATTGAACCACACGCGCCGCCGGCAGGAGCTGGTGCGGCACCTCGACGTAGCGCAAGTCGATGCTGCGCACCACTTGGTCGAGCAAAAGCTCCATGACGCCGGCACTGCGGCACAGGACAAGGTCAGACCAATCGGTGTGGGTCAGCAGCACCGGGATGAATGGGCTGCGCTTGACAAAGGCGCCCACGGCCTCGAGCACGCCCAGGTTCTGTCGCACCCCGGCCGGGCTGTGGCAGCAGTCGTTGAGCATGAGCACGCCGTCGGGCGCGCACAGCTCGCTCCACTCCAGCAGATCGCGCAAAATCCACTCGTATTGGTGGTTGGCGTCGATATAGATCTAATCGTGGCAGTTGTTTCAGTGCCGTAAATGCCACGCCCAAGATCTGGTAAAAATACTGGCGGTCGCATTGGCAGACTTTCATGGCTGTGGGGCCTCAGGAGTGGGGGCAAACAAGGCTTCGAACCAGCGCTGCTGCAAGCCGCGCAAGGCGTAGTTGCGCTGCACCCAGAGGTGCAAGGCAGCGCCCAGGCGGGCGCGTTCGTCGGGCTGGTCGATGAGCCGGCGCAGGGCGGCACGCCAGTCGTCGAGGCTGGCGCAGCGCAGCACCGGAGGCTCATCGGTGCGGTAAGTGGCGACATCGGAGCACGCCACCGCCCAGCCCATGGCGCCGTATTCGAGCAGGCGCAGGTTGCTCTTGCAGCGGTTGAACAGGTTGTCTTCGAGCGGCGCGATGGCGATGTCCAGCCCCAGGCTGGCCATTTTGGCCGGGTAGTCGGCGATCGAGACGAAGCCATGAAACTCTTTGAGGTGGGGCCGGATGCCGTCGGTGCACATGCCCATAAACACCCAGTCAACCTCGGATGCAAACTCGGCTACGATGGGCTCGATCAGCTCCAGATCGCCCTGGTGCTGGCCGGCCCCGACCCAGCCGATGCGCAGCCGCGCTCCGGGCGGGTTGCGTTTGGGTTCGAGCCCAAACCACTGGGTGTCGAGGCTGTTGGGCACCAGCCGCACATCGCTCAGGTACTGGCCGTAGTGCTTTTGCAAAGCTTCTGTGGTGACGATCAGTCGGTCGCTGGCGCGCAAGGCTTGCACCATGCGCTGGTGCCCTTCGCGGCTCTGGAACACGCGGTTGGGGTGTTTCTCGGGCACTTCGCCCAACAGGTCATCGACCATCTGCACGATCGGTATGTTTGGAGCGGTGCTTTTGTAGTGGCGCACCTGGTTGAGCTGCGCGTCGTCCACCGAGTGCTGCAGCACCAGCAGATCGGGTTCGGCACGGCGCAGTTCGAGCGGCTGCAGCACCCGGCTGGCGCCGCCGGGCAAGGGCATGACGACGCAGCTTTGCACCAGTCCGGCGTCCTGGAGCGCGTTGAGCGGTTCGACCACCCGGTACTGGCCGGCCCCGCTGCGCAGCGGCAGCGCCAGCACCCGCGGCCGGTCGCGCCGCTGCGGGTTCCAGTCGATCACGATGTCGGCTTCGATGTCAAAGGGTTTGAGCAGCGACAGCTGCCGGTTGTAGTGGGGGTCGTGCGCCAGCTCGGCGGCCCAGTCGGCGAGCAACTGCTGGCGTTCGGCCAGTTCCTGATCGATCAGGCGCACCTTGTCGTGGATGTCGTGGCGGCGCTGCTCGAGCGTCTTGCCGCCGTGGTGTACCCAGTTGCTCAAGGGCGTCCAGACGTGGCGCAGCCCGAGCGCGCTCAGGCGCAGGCACAGGTCGAGCACCGGCAAGTAGAGCGGATAGCGCTCGGCGCGCAGGCCGCCCACGCGCTCCCAGTGCGCTTTGCGCAGCACGAAGCAGTGGCCGGCCACGGCGCTGCAGTCCTGCGTCAGTTGCAGGCGCGAATAGACGCCGGCTTCGTCTAGCCACTGCTCCTGGCCACAGTAGCTCGCCGCCAGCCCATGGATGCCCAGCAGCACCGGCCCGCCCACCACCTTGGGGTCGCGGTCTTTGGACGATAGCAGGCGCGGAGCCACCAGACCGACGTCGCTTTGCTGCGCGATCGCCACCAGCCGCGCCAGCCAGCCGGCGTGCAGCGCCTCGGTGTCGTCGTCGCAGATCAGTACGAACTCGCCGCTGGCACGCGCCACGCCGGCGTTGAGTGCGGCGGCGTGTTGGTATTCGCCATCGGGCAGGGTGACGCAGTGCAGGGGCACGCGCACGCTGCCCGCGCAAGCGAGCGCCACTTCGTCGGCCTGTGCCTGCTGGCAGACCACGATCACTTCATGCAGGGGCAGGTCGTCGAGTTTGGCCGTGGCTTGCAGCAGGCTGCGCAGATAACCGGTCTGCAAGCCGCTGGGCACCACCAGCGAGACCTGTGGCTGGCCGTGCAGCGCGTGCTCGGGCAGCCAGGTGCCCAGGCGCGGCAGGGGTTGCAGGCGCGAAGCCACGCTGGGCACGAGCAGCGCCTGCACGGCGTCGAACTCGCGCGCTTCCTGGGCGGCGCAAGCTGCGTCCGGTGCGGCGTGCGCCAGCACGGTGCTGATGTGGCCCAGCGCCGCGCGGCCGTGCTGCTGCAGCAGCGCCAGCGCGGCAGCGTACAGCTCGGCACCGGGCAGGGGTGCGCCGAGTTGCTGCCAGACCTCGGTGTGCAGCGCCACGGCCGGGCCAAGGTAATTGATGCAGCGCAGCAGCTCGACGTTGGCGTCGGGTTTGAAAAACGGGTAGCGCTGCTGCTCGTCGGGGTGTTGCAGGTCTTCGTCGGCGTAGATGAGCACGGCTTGGGGGAACTGCGCCGGTGCCAGACCCCATTCGATCAGAGCGCGCGGGCTCAAGCGGGTGCCGCTGCGCAGCAGCAGCGTCCAGGCGCTGTGCAGCTCCAGTGCCGCCAAAGACCCGCCAGCCGCCAGCTGGTGCCAGGCAACGCCGGGGGCGTCGGTCAGGGCCGCTGGCGCCGGTTCGTGCGCCACGATGTGCAGCGCCGCAGGCTGGCCCAGGCATTGGCTCAGGCTGTCGAGCGTGTCGGCCAGCGCGTCGGTGCCGGCACCGCGCTGGTCGATGACCACGCTCAGCGGCTGCACCCGGCCTGCGGCCAGGTGCTCGGCGTAAATGTCGGCGTCGATCTCACGCAGCGAGCTGCGCTGGCACCACTGGGCGTACTGCTTGTGCAGGGTCTGCCAGTGCAGGCGGTCGGCGCGCGCCGCCAGGTCGGTGGCGGTGGTGTAAACGCCGGGCAGGCGGTCGAGGGTGGCTTGGGGCCAGGCGCGCTCGAAGGGCAGGGCGGCGGCGGCGGATTGGGTGCTTTCTACGAAGTGCAGCACGTCTTGGTGCCAGTGGGCCAGGCGCTGGGCGTAATCGCTGGCAAACAGATGCACGCTGGCACGCGCTTGCAGCACGGCTTCCGGTTCGTCGCCCCAAGCGACGCCATTCATGCCCCAGAAGCCGATGATCGGGTCAAGCTTGGGCAAGGACTCTGGGTTGGGCAGGTACACCACTGGGCAGCCGCACAGCCGCGCCTCCTGCGCCGCGGTGGAGTATTCGTAGCAGTAGAGCACGCTGGCGCTTTGGTAGAGTGCCGCCGTTTCGGCCAGGGTTTTGGGTTTTTTAGGTGATATTTCGGTTGCGTTGGGGCCGAAATCGCGCACTTTGCCGCTGTAGCGGTTGTAGTAGTAGAGCACCCGGTCGCGTGGCTTGGGCTCCTGGGGGGGGCAAAACAGCTCGGTCTTGATGGTTGGCAGTTCCAGGCCGTGCCCGCCGGGGTAGAGCACGTCGGCACCGAGTTTGAACACCAGCGTGTCGGCGTCGAAGGATTTGGGGCCGCCGTGTACGCCGGGATAGTAGAGCAAAAATCGAACCGGCAGACCCAGTTCCATGGCGTGGCTGGCCGATACCTCGGGATAGACCACGATCGGCACCTTGTGCGCCTGCCAGTGTGCCAGCTTGATGGCCGGTGTCAGTTGCGGCGTCCACAGCGTGCCGTCGGTGCGCGCCGCAGCAATGTAAGCCGGATAGCCGATCTGGTTGAGCAGGCTGCACAACTCGTGCAGCAAGCGCACGCCCGCCGAGCTTTCGGCGTAGTCGGGCGCGACGATGTAATAGGGATGGGCTGATACACGGTAGCTGGACGCACTGGTGGGAAGATCGAGCAAGCGAGCCAGCGTTTTTTTCATGGGTTCGTGCATCCAGATGATCGGCCAGCGCCCCGCACCGGCATGAGATTAGTGCAGATTGACCATCTTCAGCCTTGCAACAGCCGCAGCACACCCTGCGGAATCTGGTTGGCTTGCGCGATCATAGCGGTTCCGGCCTGTTGCAGGATTTGTGTGCGGCTCAGGTTGGCGGTTTCGGCGGCAAAGTCGGCATCCATGATGCGCCCACGCGCGGCGGCCTGGTTTTCCACTGCAGTGCGCAGGTAGCTGATGGTGTTTTCGAACCGGCTTTGCACCGCACCCAGCGTGGCGCGGGTGGCGTTGATGGTGCCGATGGCCGAATCCAGCGCCGTCAGGACGGCGGCGTTGGCCGAGTTGGCAGAGGTGTTCAGGCTCGATGCCACCCCGGTGGTTTGCGTCACACCCGACATGCCGCCGGTGCTGGCGTTGATGTTGAGCGCCGTGCCGGCAATGGTGATCGTCTGGCCCGAATTGGCCCCCACCTGGAAGTCGAAGCTGGCGGTGGTGGTAAAGAGGTTGGTGCCGTTGAACTGCACCGCGTTGATGGTGCGGTTGACTTCTTCGCGCAACTGCGTGAACTCCTGGTTCAGCGCCCCCAGGTCGCCGTCGGTGCCGGTGGTGTTGGTGGAGTTGATGGCTTGCACGGCGAGCTCGCGCATGCGTTGCAGCATTTCGGCCATGGTGGCCAAGCCGCCTTCCGCTACCTGCGCGAGCGAGATGCCGTCGTTGGCGTTGCGGATGGCGACATTCATGCCGCGCACCTGGGTGTTCATGCGTTCGGCAATGGCTAGGCCAGCAGCGTCGTCCTTGGCGCTGTTGACGCGCAGGCCCGATGAGAGGCGCTGCATCGTCGTCGCCATCTGGTTCTGGGTATTGACGGTGTTGCGCTGCGCATTGAGCGACATGACGTTGGTGTTGATGGTCATGGCCATGGGGATGCTCCGGTGGAATTGCGATTGAGGCTTGAGGGTTCAATCCACTCGGCTGGAAGCGGTTGCCGCTGCAACCAGACTCACCGGGTGTTGGAGCAATTGTGGCCAGCCGCAAGCAACACAAAGCCCCGATAAACGGGGCACTCGCGGGGTATTTGTGCGCTTGTGCGCGCCGCTATGCCATCAGCCGCTGCTGCGGTTCCACTGCGCCAGTTGCTGGTTGACGAAGGCACCCAGGCCGTTGATGGCGCCCAGCGAGGTGTCGAGTCGGCTGTACTGCGCCAGCAGGTTGGCGCGGGTGCGCGCCACGCGTTCTTCCATCTGTTCGATGCGGTCCTGCTTGCGCTCGACCGCAGCTTGCAAGGCGTTGTTGCGCCCGGTGACGGCGCCGTCGATGCCGTTGGCGGCGAGCGCAAAGTCGCGAATGCGCCGCGCCACGCCAGGCGGGTTGGAGCCGCTGGCCACATCGGCGAGCAAGCTGCGCAGGCCGCTGGGGTTTTGCAGTGCGGCGTCGAGCCGGGCGCTGTTGACGCTCAGGCTGCCGTCGCGCTGCAGTTGCAGTCCCATGTCGCTCAGTCGGCCCAAGGCCGCGCCTGCCGGCCCGCCCGGGCTGCCGACCATCTGGCGCAGCATGTTCTGCAGCCCGATGGCGGTGGCGTCGCCTTGCAGCGGGCCATTGTTGCGCCCGGCAGGGTCCACCCGGGTCAGGTTGGCCAGGGTGGACTGGATGCGGTTGAAGGCGCTGCGAAAAGCTTCAATCGCTTCGCGCACCACGGTGTTGTTTTCTTGCACCGATACCTGCGCCGCCGTGGCTGGGCTGCCGGGCAGACTGGGCGTGGTGGGGGCGAGCAGGTTGAGCGTGATGCCGGGCACCGGGTCGCGCACGGTGTTGGTGGGCGAATTGAGCGCAATGCCGTCGAGACTGAACTGGGCGTCGAGCGCGTCTTGGGTGCGGCTCATGCCCACCAGTGTTGTGCCGCTGTGGAAGTGGTTCAGGGCGCCCAGGGCGCTGGTGCCGTCGGTCACGGGAGCGCCGCCGGCGTCGCGCGCGCGCACCTCAAAACCCGCTGCGGCTCCGGTGTTGCTGCTGCGCAACAAGAGCTGTTCCTGCCCGCCGCTGCGCACCACCAAGGCGCTCACGCCCACGTTCGGGGTGCTGTTGATGCGCTGCGCCAGCGTGGTCAAGGTGTCAGCGGCCTGCACCGCCACCGACACCGCTGCGCCGCCGGCAAAGGCGTTGCCGCTCCAGGTGCCGACGCGGATGTCGAGCGTGCCGTCGGCTCCCAGGGGCGTGTCGATGGCGCGCGCGCTGCTGACCGCGCCCTGGGTTTGCGCCAACCTTGCCACCTGCACCGAGAAGTTGCCCACCAGGGCCGAAGCCGCCGCGCTGCCGCCGACGGCCTGGGCGTTGCTGGAGCTGAAGCTGCGCGTGCCCCACAGGCCCGGGTCGAGCAGGCGGTTGGCGGCGTCTTGCAGGGCGGCAAGGTCGGAACGCACGCTGGCGTAGGCCGAAATGCGCGTCTGCAGGCCGCTGGCCAGGGTTTGCAGTTGCTGGATCGGGCGCCGCTCCAGCGCCACCAACTGGTTGACGATGGCGTTGACATCGAGGCCGCTGCCGATGCCGGGAGATGAGAGGGCCATGGTGCACTCCTGCAGGGAGGTTGAGGCGAAGGGGGCGCCAACGCTTGTTTATAGCAGTTCCTGCCGCCGTGGCCAAGTCGAAAAAGGGGCTGGCTCCAAGCTCAGTTTTGCCGACTGGCGTCCAAGGCCAGCCGGCCAGCTTGGCGCTGGCGCGCAACAAGCGCCAAGGCCGGCTGTTGCCAGCCGGCCCCGATCAAGCCTTGAGCTGATGCGCCCGCGCCCCTTCAGCGCAGCAGGGCCAGCACGCCTTGCGGCAACTGGTTGGCCTGCGCGATCATGGCGGTGCCAGCCTGCTGCAGAATTTGCGTGCGGCTCAGGTTCGCGGTTTCGGCGGCAAAGTCGGCGTCCATGATGCGGCCACGGGCTGCAGCTTGGTTCTCGACCGCGCCACGCAGGTAGCTGATGGTGTTTTCGAACCGGCTTTGCACGGCACCCAGGGTGGCGCGGGTGGTGTTGATGGTGGCAATCGCGGTATCGAGCGTGGTCAGCACGGCTGCGTTGGCCGAGTTGGCGGTGGTATTGAGGCCAGAGGCAGCGCCGGTCCCTTGCGTCACACCCGACATGCCGCCACCTGTGGCAGCGAGGTTGATTGCGGTACCCGCAATGGTGATGGTCTGGCCCGAATTGGCGCCCACCTGGAAGTCGAAGCTGGCGGTGGTGGTAAAGAGGCTGGTGCCGTTGAACTGCACGGCGCTCATGGTGCGGTTGACTTCGTCGCGCAACTGGGTGAATTCCTGGTTCAGCGCATTGATGTCGGCCGAGGTGTTGGTGGAGTTGATCGACTGCACCGCCAGCTCGCGCATGCGCTGCAGCATGTCGGCCATGGTGGCCAAGCCGCCCTCGGCGGTTTGCGCCAGCGAGATGCCGTCGTTGGCGTTGCGAATGGCGACGTTCATGCCGCGCACCTGGACGTTCATGCGCTCGGCAATGGCCAAGCCGGCGGCGTCGTCCTTGGCGCTGTTGACGCGCAAGCCCGACGAGAGCCGTTGCATCGAGACGGCCAGCGAGTTTTGCGTGGCCATGGCGTTGCGTTGCGCGGTGAGCGAGTTGACGTTGGTGTTGATGGACATGACCATGATGCAGCTCCTTGGAAGCAGTGACGAATCACTCCGGCTGGGCCGGAGGGTCAAAACCAACCCCATGCTGGCTTGACGACGAACCCCTGTGCAAGTCCGTTATGTGGGTTTTCGGGTGCGGGCGCGCAAACTTGAGTGCGCAGTCGCAAATATTCTTGCGCCCGGCGCGGCTTGCATCCAGAACTTGAACCCGCCAACGCCCGACCCCGCAGGGCGCCCAGCCCAAGGGCCGCAGCCTGCCCCCGCGCTGCAGCAGGGCTTGCTGGCATGAGTTTGCTGGCATGAGTTTGCTGGCATGATAGGCACATGAACTCGCTGCGCGTTGCCACCTACAACATCCACAAGGGCGTACAAGGGCTGGGCCCGGCGCGCCGGCTCGAAATCCACAACCTGGTGCACGCGGTCGAGCAGTTCGACGCCGATCTGGTCTGCCTGCAGGAGGTGCGCGGCCTCAACCGCAAGATGCAGCGCGCCTTTGCCCACTGGCCCGCCGGCGACCAAGCCAATTTTTTGGCGCCCGAAGGCTACGAGGCCATTTACCGCAGCAACGTGGTCACGCGCCACGGCGAGCACGGCAACGCGCTGCTGAGCCGCTGGCCGGTGCTGGGCCACGGCCACCACGACGTGACCGACCTGCGCTTCGAGCGCCGCGGCATGCTGCACGCCACGCTGCAGGTGCAGCAGCGCCCGGTGCATGTGGTGGTGGTGCACCTGAGCCTGATTCCGGCCAGCCGCGCGCGCCAGGTGCAGGCGCTGGGGCGCTTCGTGCAGCAGCACGTGCCGGACCATGAGGCGCTGGTGGTGGCGGGCGATTTCAACGACTGGGACCAGCGCCTGCACAAGCCCATGGCGCTGTTGGGCCTGCACACCTTCGAGGACATTCGCCTGCCCACCTTCCCGGCCCGGCTGCCGCTGCTGTACCTGGACCGGGTGTATGTGCGCGGCCTGCGCCTGCTGCACGCGCAGGTGCCGCACGGCAAGGCCTGGCGCAGCATGTCGGACCACCTGCCGCTGATTGCCGAACTGGGTTGGCCATGAAGCACCCCATGCGCAGCGGTCACCGGTTGCGCCTGCTCGAAGGCGGTGCAGCGCTGTTTGCGGCCATGGCGCTGGCCATCGACCGTGCGCAGCACCTGGTGCACGTGGAAACCTACATTTTCGAGTTCGCGCACGATGCGCTGCAGGTGGCGCAGGCGCTCGAGCGCGCGGCGCAGCGCGGGGTCACGGTGCGGCTGGTGACCGACGCCTTCGGCACGCCCAAACCGCCGCCTGAGTGGCGCGCCCGGCTCGAAGCGGCCGGGGTGCAGTGGCGCGTTTATCGGCCCTTGGGGCCCATCGGGCTGCTGCTGCCGCGCAACTGGCGCCGCCTGCACCGCAAGCTGTGCATCGTCGATGGCGTGCTGGGATTTTGCGGCGGCATCAACCTGATCGACGACCGCGACGACGTGGTGCTCGGGCGCCTGAGCGCCCCCAGGCTCGACTACGCGCTGCAGGTCAGCGGCCCGTTGCTGGACGATATGCAAGAGGCGATGGAGCAGCTTTGGTGGCGGCTGCAGGCGCTGAGTGCGGCGCGCCGGCACGCCTTTCGGGCCGCCTGGCAGGCGCTGCGCGCCGGCATGCCGCAGTCCGAGCCCTGGCCGTGGTGGGAGCACGCGGTGCACCCTGGGCGGCCGCAACTGGAGCAGTCGGTCAACGGTGCGGCGGCCGCGTTCTTGCTGCGCGACAACGTGCGCAACCGGCACGACATCGAGCGCGCCTACTTGGCCGCGATCGAACTGGCGCGCAGCGAGATCGTGATCGCCAACGCCTACTTCATTCCCGGGCGGCGGCTGCGCCGGGCGCTGGTGCGCGCGGCCCAGCGCGGGGTGCGGGTGCGGCTGCTGCTGCACGGCAAGTACGAGCGCTTTTTGCAATACCACGCGGCGCGCCCGGTCTATCACCAGTTGCTGGCGGCCGGGATCGAGATTTTCGAATATGCGCCCAGCTCCTTGCATGCCAAGGTGGCGGTGGTGGACCAGCGCTGGGCCACGGTGGGTTCGACCAACCTCGACCCGGTGAGCCTGCTGCTCACGCGCGAGGCCAACGTGGTCACGCGCGACGCGGCCTTTGCCAGCTTGCTGCGCGAGCGCTTGGCCGAGTTGATGGCGCACGCGGGCGAACGCGTCGATGCGCTGCGCTTGGCCAGCCGCCCGTGGCAGCAACGGCTGCTGGATCGGGTGGCGTTTGGCCTTATGCGCGCCCTGCTTTATTTGGGCGGCTACCGCTACTAGGTGTGAAGCTGATAGGATCGCAGCCCATGCTCATGCAAGCCCCCACCCCCACCCCTGCGGCCGAGAGCGAAACCGGTCAGCCGATGTCGGTCGTGATTCGCCAGCGCCTGCAGGCGGCGCGCAAGCGCTTTCACGCCAACGACAACATTGCCGACTTTGTGCGGCCCGGCGAGCTCGAGGCCCTGCTCGAGGAGGTGACCGGCAAAATGCAGGCCGTGCTCGACAGCATGGTGATCGACACCGCACACGACCACAACACCGACCAAACCGCGCGCCGCGTGGCCAAGATGTACCTCAAAGAGGTGTTTGCCGGCCGCTACGTGCACGCTCCGGCGATCACCGAATTCCCCAATGCCGAGCACCTCAACGAGCTCATGATCGTGGGCCCGATCACCGTGCGCAGCGCCTGCAGCCACCACCTGTGTCCGGTGATCGGCCAAATCTGGATCGGGGTCTTGCCCAACGAGCACACCAACGTCATCGGCCTGTCCAAATACGCCCGCTTGGCCGAATGGGTCATGGGGCGGCCGCAAATCCAGGAAGAAGCCGTGGTGCAACTGGCCGACCTGATCCAGGAAAAAACCCAGCCCGATGGCTTGGCGATCGTGATGGAGGCCAGCCACTACTGCATGGCCTGGCGCGGCGTCAAGGACATGGACAGCCGCATGATCAACTCGGTCATGCGCGGCGTGTTCCTCAAGGACAGCAACTTGCGGCGCGAATTCCTGTCGCTCATTTCCAGGGGCAAATGAATGCTGGTGCGCCTGCTCTACGTCAGCCGCGCGTGCGAGCGCGACCTCGAGGCCTCGCTCGAGTCGATTTTGGCCACTGCGCGCCTGCACAATCTGCAAAACGGCATCACCGGCATCCTGTGTTACGGCGGCGGCATTTACGTACAAGCCATCGAGGGCGGGCGGGAGGCCGTGAATCGGCTCTATCGCCAGATCGTGGCCGACGCGCGCCACACCGACGTCGAGCTGCTGCACTACGAGGAAATAGCCGAGCGCCGTTTTGGCGGTTGGACCATGGGGCAGGTGAACCTGAGTCGGCTCAACACCTCGGTGGTGCTCAAGTACTGCGAAAAACCCGAATTCAATCCCTACGGCATGTCGGGCCGGGTGTCGCTGGCACTGCTCGAAGAGCTGATGGCCACGGCCTGCATCATCGGTCGGGCCTGAGGGCGGCCTGGGCGGCGCGCTGCCGCCCCGATGACTCCCCGCACACCGGGCAGCCGGGGTCGCGCGCCAGCTGCAGCGGCTGAAAATCGCTGCGCAGGGCGTCGAGCAGCAGCAGGCGCCCGACCAGACTCGAGCCCATGCCCGACAGCAGCTTGAGCGCTTCGGCGGCCTGCATCGACCCCACCAGCCCTACCAGCGGCGCCAGCACGCCCAGCGTGGCGCAGCGCGTCTCTTCGGGGGCTTGGGCCTCGGGGAACACGCAGGCGTAGCAGGGTGAGGCCGGCTGGCGCGGGTCGTACACCGCCAATTGGCCGTCGAAGCGGATCGCCGCGCCCGAGACCAGCGGCACCCGGTGGCGCACGCTGGCGCGGTTGAGGATGTGGCGGGTGGCGAAGTTGTCGCTGCAATCGAGCAGCACCTGGGCCGATGACAGCAGCTGATCGAGCAACGCCGGTTCAGCGCGCTGCGCCCAGGTGTCGATGCGCAGTTCGGGGTTGAGGGCGCGCATGGCCAGCGCCGCCGACTCCACCTTGGGCCAGCCGATGCGCTCTTGGGTGTGGGCAATCTGGCGCTGCAGATTGGTGCCATCGACCGCGTCGTGATCGATCAGGCTGATGTGCCCGACGCCGGCTGCCGCCAAATACAACGCCACCGGCGAGCCCAGCCCACCGGCCCCCACCACCACGGCGTGCGCCGCCAGCAAGCGCTGCTGCCCGGCGATGCCGAATTCGTCGAGCAAAATGTGGCGCGAGTAGCGCAGCAGCTGCGCGTCGCTCAGATCGGGCAGGGCGGTCTGCTTGGGCAAGGCGGGCGGCTTTCAGTTGGCGCTGCGCGCTGCAGCCGGGCGTTCGCGCGCGCTCTGGCTCACCTGCACTGGCAGGCCCTGCAGGTGGTTGAGCGCTTGGCGCAGCTGGAAATCTTCGGCCGAGCCAAACTCGGGCAGCAGGCGCTGGCCGGGGTTGAGGCGCTGCTGCTCTTCGAGCCGCTGGCGCGCCGCTTCGCGCTCCAGTTCGCGCTGGCGCTCGCGGGCCCGTTCTTCCTCGCTGAGTTCGCGCGCCGGGGCGCCGTTGCGGCCGGCGCTGATGTCGGCCTGGCGTGGGCGCAGGGCGGCCAGCACGTCACCCGCAGCGGTTTCGTCGAGCCAGAGGTCGGGCACGATGCCGCGGTCTTGAATGGCGCGGCCGCTGGGGCTGAAGTAGTGCGCGGTGGTCAGCTTGAGTGCGGTGTCGGGCCCGAGCGGGCGCACGGTTTGCACCGAGCCCTTGCCAAAGGTCTGGCTGCCCATGAGGGTGGCGCGGCGGTGGTCCTGCAGCGCCCCGGCCACGATTTCGCTCGCCGAAGCCGAGCCCTCATTGACCAGCACGACCAGCGGCACGGTGCGCAAGCGGCCTTGGGTGGCCTCGGTCAGGCGCTGGATGTGGTCTGGGCCGCTGCGCAGGTAGTAGCGCGGCGCGGCGCGGAAGGTGGCGCGGCTCTCGGGCAACTGGCCGTTGGTGCTGACCACCACCGCGTTTTCGGGCAGGAAGGCGGCCGACATGGCGACCGCCGCATCGAGCAGGCCGCCGGGGTCGTTGCGCAAGTCGAGCACCAGCCCGCGCAGCTGCGGGTCTTGCTGGTAGAGGGCCTGCACCTGGCGCGCAAAATCTTCGATCGTGCGCTCCTGGAACTGCGACACCCGCACCCAGGCGTAACCGGGCTCGACCATGCGGCTGCGCACGCTCTGGGTGCGGATTTCCTGCCGTGTGATGGTGACGCTGAAGCTGCGGTTTTCGCTGCGCCGCATGATCATCAGGCGCACCTGGGTGTTGGGTTCGCCGCGCATGCGCCGCACCGCTTCACCGATGGTCATGCCGCGCACCGGCGTGTCGTCGATCTGGCTGATGAGGTCGTTGGCCATCAGGCCAGCGCGAAAGGCGGGCGAGCCCTCGATCGGCGAGACCACCTTGACCAGCCCGTCTTCCATCGAGATTTCGATGCCCACGCCCACGAAACGGCCGGCGGTGCCTTCGCGGAATTCGCGGAATTCCTGGGGGTTGAAAAATTGCGAGTGCGGATCCAGCCCGGAGACCATGCCCGAAATGGCGTCGTGGATGAGCTCGGTGTCGTCCACCGGCTTGACAAAATCGCTCTTGATGATGCCATAGACGGCGGCCAACTGCTGCAACTGCTCCAGCGGCAGCGGCGTCACAGCCCCGCGCGCCACCGCCTGCAACTGCATGGTGGTGAGGGCACCGGCCAAGGCACCGACGGCGATCCAACCCGCGACTTTCAATTTGTATCCCATTTGCTCAACCTCTGCCCGCAGTGGGCAACGCACACGCACTATAGCGCTTGGAGAGTGGGGGGCGCATTGCGTTCCCGGGAAAAACCGTTGCCGTCACTGGGCGGGGCTGTGCCCGGGCCCGGCGCCGATCAGGCACGGCTTTGGCGCGCCACGGCGGCGGCTGCGGCCTCGGCCGCTGCGGCGTCGCCCAGGTAGTGGCGCCGCAGCGGGCGCAGCGCGGCGTCGAACTCATACACCAGCGGGATGCCGTTGGGGATGTTGAGCTGCACGATGTCGGCGTCGGACACGCCGTCGAGGTGCTTGATCAGGGCCCGGATCGAATTGCCGTGCGCCGACACCAGCACCCGCTGCCCGCTGGCAATGGCCGGCACCAGCGTCTGCTCCCAGTACGGCACCATGCGCGCCACCGTGTCCTTGAGGCATTCGGTCAGGGGCACCTGGTGCGGTGCGAGGGCGGCGTAGCGGCGGTCGGTGCGCTCGCTGCGTGCGTCGTCGGCGGCCAAGGGTGGCGGCGGCGTGTCGTAGCTGCGCCGCCACAGCAGCACCTGCGCCTCACCGTACTGGCGCGCCGTTTCGGCTTTGTTGAGCCCTTGCAGGGCGCCGTAGTGGCGCTCGTTGAGGCGCCAGTCTTTGATCACTGGCAGCCAGGCGCGGTCCATGGCGTCGAGGCAGTGGTTCAGGGTGTGGATGGCGCGCTTGAGCACGCTGGTGTGGCAAAGGTCGAATTCCCAGCCCTCGGCCTTGAGCAACTGCCCGGCCGCCAGCGCCTGCGCCACGCCGGTGGGGGTGAGGTCCACGTCGGTCCAGCCGGTGAAGCGGTTTTCGAGATTCCAGATGGATTCGCCGTGGCGGATCAGGACGAGCTTGTGCATGGGGGGAATTTCTTGCGTGTGGGCGGGGCTGGATGAAGATGTGATTCTAAAATACCGGCTGCTCGTGTTTTGAGGACAGTCGTGGATTTCATTTTGCAAAATTGGGTGTTGGTGCTGATCGCCGTGACGGCGCTGGCGCTGTTGGTGTGGCCGATGTTGAGCGCTGGCGGCGGTGCCGGCAGCCTGACGCCCAACGAGGCGGTGCAGCTCATCAACCGCGAAAAAGCGGTGGTCATCGACGTCTGCTCGCTCGACGAATACGCCGCCGGACACATTGGGCTGGCCAAGCACGTGCCGCTTGACGAACTGGACAAGCGCTTGTCGCAAACGGTCAAGAACAAGGCCACGCCGCTGCTGCTGGTGTGCGCCTCGGGCATCCGTTCCAGGCGCGCCGCGGGCGTGGCCAAAAAGCTCGGGTTCGAGAAAGTGCACACGCTGGCCGGGGGCATGGGGGCTTGGCGTGCGGCGGCCTTGCCGGTGCAAAAGGGGCCGCCGGGCAAGGGCTGATGCGGTGCCCAACAGACGCGAGAACTTGCACATGGCCCAGATCACCTTCTACAGCAGCGATTACTGCCCCTACTGCCACCGCGCCAAGGCGCTGCTGCGCGCGCGCGGGGTGCAGGCGTGGGACGAGATCGTCGTCGATGGCCGGCCCGACCTGCGCGCCGCCATGACCGAGCGCGCCGGGCGCAGCAGCGTGCCGCAGATTTTCATCGATGGTCAGCACATCGGCGGCTGCGACGACCTGCACGCGCTCGATGCGCGCGGGGGGCTGTTGCCCTTGCTGACATAATCGCCTTCGGTCTGCCCAGTTTGGGCGTCTGACTGGCCCGCTGCAGGCTCGACAGGCCCAGCGGCTGTTTCCACCACGAGATCCATCATGTCCGATACCCCTGCCGTTCCGGTGTTCCAGATTCAGCGCGTCTATCTCAAGGAGGCCTCGCTCGAGCAGCCCAATTCGCCCAACATCCTGCTGCAGCAAGAGCAGCCGGGGCTCGACATCCAGCTCGGGGTGGCCGCCGAACCCCTGGCCGAAGGGGTGTTCGAAGTCACCGTGACCTGCACCGTGACGACCAAGATCAAGGACAAGACCCTGTACCTGGTCGAGGCCAGGCAGGCCGGCATTTTCGAGCTGCGCAACCTGCCGCAAGAGCAGATGGGCCCGATCCTGGGCATCGCCTGCCCGCAGATCATCTACCCCTACTTGCGCGGCAACGTGGCCGACCTGATTCAGCGCGGCGGCTTTGCGCCGGTGCATCTGGCCGAGATCAACTTTCAGAGCATGTACGAGCAGCAACTGCAGCGCGAGGGCGCGGCGGCCACAGCGGCTGCAGCCCCCACGGTGCAGTAAGGCCCAGCACCGCCGCTGGGCATGAAGATCACCCTGCTGGGGGCCGGTGCCTGGGGCACGGCGCTGGCCATCGCGGCGGCGCGTGCTGCAGGCGCTCCGGGTAGTGCGGTGCAGCGGGTGCGCCTGTGGGCGCGCGACCCGGTGCAGGTGGCGGCCATGCAGGCCACGCGTGCCAACGCGCGCTACCTGCCCGGCTGCGCCTTCCCCGACGCGCTGGAGCTGTGCGCCGCCGACGAAGCCGACCTGGCGCAGCTGTGCGCGGCCGACGACCTGGTCGTGCTGGGCACCCCGATGGCGGCGTTGCGCGGCCTGCTGCAGCGTTTGCGCGCTCTGGATGCGCCCGTGGTCTGGCTGTGCAAGGGCTTTGAGCAGGGCACTGGCTTGCTTGGGCACGAGATCGCGCTGCAAGTGGCCCCCAGCCTGCCCGTGGGCGTGCTCAGCGGCCCCAGCTTTGCCAAAGAAGTGGCCGCTGGCGCGCCCACCGCGCTGGTGGCCGCCAGCGCGCAGGCGCACGTGAGCCAGCGGCTGGTGCAGGCCTTGCACAGCCGCACACTGCGCGTCTATGCCAACGACGACGTGGTGGGCGTGGAGGTCGGCGGCGCGGTGAAGAACGTGCTGGCCATCGCCACCGGCCTGTGCGACGGCCTGCAGCTGGGCCACAACGCACGCGCGGCCCTGATCACGCGCGGGCTGGCCGAAACCGTGCGTCTGGGGCTGGCGCTGGGCGCACGCGCCGAAACCTTCATGGGCCTGAGCGGCTTGGGCGATCTGGTGCTCACCGCCACCGGCGACCTGAGCCGCAACCGCCAAGTGGGGCTGCGTTTGGCGCAAGGCCAGAGCCTGGGGCAGGCGCTCGATGCCCTCGGTCACGTGGCCGAAGGGGTGTACAGCGCCCGCACGGTGGCGCAGCGCGCGCGCGCCTTGGGGGTGGAGATGCCGATCACGCAAGCGGTGGTGGCGCTGCTCGATGGCGAAATCAGCCCGGCGCAGGCCGTGCAGCAGCTCATGGGGCGCGACCCGACGCCGGAGCAGCGCACCCAGGGCGTCTGAGCGATGCCGCGCAGCGGGTCGCCGGGGCTCAAAACTCCCAGTTGTCGATCAGGCGGGTGCGCCCCAGCCGCGCCGCCCCGAGGGCGACCCACTGGCCAGCCGTGGCCGCGCCCGGCCAGTCTGTGCCCTGTGGGGCTTGCAGATCGCTGCGGCGGCGCACCGTGAGGTAATCCGTCTGCCAGCCGCGCCCGTTGAGCTGCGCCGTGGCTTGCTGCTCCAGCGCCGCCAGGTCGGTTGCGCCAGCGGCCACGGCAGCGGCCAGGCGGCGCAGCGCCAGGATGAGCTGCACCGCCTCGGCGCGCTCGACCGACGACAGGTAGGCGTTGCGCGAGCTCAGGGCCAGTCCGTCGGGGGCGCGCTCGGTCGGGCCGGCGTGCAGGGTCACCGGCAGCGCCAGTTGCTGCACCATCTGGCGCAGCAGCAGCCACTGCTGGTAGTCCTTTTGCCCAAAAACGGCGTGGCCACCGCCCTTGCTCTGTCCAAACACGAGCGCAAACAGCTTGAGCACCACGGTGCACACGCCGGTAAAGAAACCGGGCCGGAACTGGCCCTCCAGGATGTCGGCCAGCTCGGGCGGCGGCAGCACCTTGAAGCGCTGCGGCTGCGGATACAGCTCGGTTTCTGTGGGGGCAAACAGCAGGTCGCAACCGGCGGCTTCGAGCTGCGCGCAGTCGGACTCGAAGGTGCGCGGGTAGCTGTCGAAATCTTCGTGGGGCAAAAACTGCAGCCGGTTGACGAAGATGCTGGCCACCGTCACATCACCCAGCGGTTGGGCTTGGCGCACCAAAGCCAGATGGCCGGCGTGCAGGTTGCCCATGGTGGGCACGAAGGCGGGACGATCGAAGCGCGCCAGGTGCTGGCGCAGTTCAGAACAGCGGTGGATGACGCGCATGGGGTGGCAGGGGCAAAGGCTGGGGGAATAGGGGGCTTGTGGGGCAAGGGGTTTCAGGGCGCTCGCGGCCAGAGGCGCCGCGCCGCCCCTGTTCACCAGGCGTGCAGGGCCGGATCGGGGAAGCTGCCGTCCTTGACCGCGCGCACGTAGGCCGCCATGGCCTGAGCCACGCCGTCGTGCCCGTGCATGAAGTTGCGCACAAACTTGGGCGGCTTGCCCAGGTTCACGCCCAGCATGTCGTGCATCACCAGCACCTGTCCGGCGGTGCCCGCACCCGAGCCAATGCCGATGGTGTGGCAGTGCGGCAGCTGCGCCGTGATGGCGCTGGCCAAGTGGGCCGGCACCATCTCGAGCACCAGCATGGTGGCGCCGGCGTCCTGCAGCGCGCGCGCGTGGGCTTGCAGGCGTTCGGCGTCGGCTTCGCTGCGCCCCTGCACCCGGTAGCCGCCCAGGGCGTGCACGGTTTGCGGCGTCAGCCCCAAGTGCGCGCAGACCGGGATGCCACGCTCGACCAAAAAGCGCACCACCTCGGTGGTCCAGCCGCCGCCTTCGAGCTTGACCATGTGCGCGCCGGCGTGCATCAGCGCGGTGGCGCTGCGCATGGCCTGCTCACGCGACTCCTGGTAGCTGCCAAAGGGCAGGTCGCCGATCACCCAAGCGGTGCCCTGCACCCGGCGCAGCCCGCGCGTCACGCTCTGGGTGTGGTAGCACATGGTGTCGAGCGTCACGCCGACCGTGCTGCTCAGGCCCTGGCAGACCATGCCGAGCGAGTCGCCCACCAGCAGGCACTCGATCCCGGCGCTGTCGGCCACCGCGGCAAAGGTGGCGTCGTAGGCGGTGAGCATGGTGATTTTTTCGCCGCGCTGGCGCAGCTCGTGCAGGCGCGGCAGGCTCACCGGCTTGCGCGGCGGCAGCGGCGAGGCGGCAGGCAAGGTGCCGTAGGGGGTGCTGGCGGTGGCTTCGCTCATGGTGTGGGTAGGGTGGCCGTAGGGGAGGGGGCAATGGCACCGATTGTCCATCATACCCCGCACTCTGGAGCACAATTCGGCCCATGACGCTCGCCCACCTTGCCCCGACCCCCGAACCCAAGCCTTGCACAGGCCCCGTTGCCGACCCCTTCACCCCCACCGCCCTAGCCGCGCTGGCGCAGGCCGACGTGGCGCGCGCGCTGGCCGAAGACGTGGGCACTGGCGACCTGAGCGCCGCCCTGATCGACCCCGAACGCCGTGCCTGCGCGAATTTGCTGGCGCGCGAGGCGGCGGTGCTCTGCGGTGCGCCGTGGGTGCAGGCGGCGGTGCTGGCGCTCGACCCCGAGGCGCAGCTGCATTGGCTGGTGCCTGAAGGCCAACGCTGCGCCGCCAACCAGGTGGTGCTGCGCCTCGAGGGCCGCGCGTGCGCCCTGCTCAGCGCCGAACGCACGGCGCTCAACTTCTTGCAGACCCTGAGCGCCGTGGCCACGCAGACCGCGCGCTTCGTGCAGCAGGTGGCGGGCACGCGGGCGCAGATCGTGGACACGCGCAAAACCTTGCCCGGTCTGCGGCTGGCGCAAAAATACGCGGTGCGCACCGGCGGCGGCACCAACCACCGCCTCGGGCTCTACGACGCCGTGCTGATCAAGGAAAACCACATCGCTGCCGCCGGCGGCGTGACGGCGGTGCTGCGGCAGGCGCAGCAGTGGGTGGCGCAAAGGGCGGCCACGGTGCGCTTCGTGCAGATCGAGGTCGAGACGCTGGCGCAGCTCGACGAGGCGCTCACCGCAGGCGCACGCATGGTCTTGCTCGACAACATGGACTTGCCGACCTTGCGCGAAGCGGTGCGCCGCAACGCCGCCCACCCCAGCGGGCCGGCGCTGCTCGAGGTGTCGGGTGGCGTGAACCTCGAGACGGTGCGCGCGCTGGCCGAAACCGGGGTCGATCGCATCTCCATCGGGGCCCTGACCAAAGACCTCAAGGCGGTGGATTTTTCGCTGCGCTTCGAGGTGCAGCCGAAGGTTTGATGCGCCCCCGGGCGCAGCAGCCTGCAGGGGCGCGGCCCGCAGGGTCTTGCCGGGCATGCAGGCTTTGCAAGCGATAATGCCCGATCGTGTGCCACCCCCTTTTCCAGCAGACGCTTCCATGCCCACCTACCGCTCCAAAACCTCCACCGCTGGCCGCAACATGGCGGGCGCCCGTGCCCTGTGGCGCGCCACCGGCATGAAAGACGGCGATTTTGACAAGCCCATCATCGCCATCGCCAACAGCTTCACCCAGTTCGTTCCCGGCCACGTGCACCTCAAGGACCTGGGGCAACTGGTGGCGCGCGAGATCGAAGCCGCCGGCGGCGTGGCCAAGGAGTTTCACACCATCGCCGTGGACGACGGCATCGCCATGGGCCACGACGGCATGTTGTACTCGCTGCCCAGTCGCGAGGTGATCGCCGATTCGGTCGAGTACATGGTCAACGCGCACTGCGCCGACGCGCTGGTGTGCATCTCCAACTGCGACAAGATCACCCCAGGCATGCTCATGGCCGCCATGCGGCTGAACATCCCGGTGGTGTTCGTCTCGGGCGGGCCGATGGAAGCCGGCAAGGTGTTGCGCAGCGTGCCGGGCGAGCAGACGGTGCAGATCAAGAAGCTGGACTTGGTCGATGCCATGGTGCTGGCCGCCGACGCCTCGGTGTCGGACGCCGAGCTGGCCGAAGTCGAGCGCAACGCCTGCCCCACCTGCGGCTCGTGCTCGGGCATGTTCACCGCCAACTCGATGAACTGCCTGACCGAAGCCCTGGGCCTGAGCCTGCCCGGCAACGGCACCGTGCTCGCCACCCACACCGACCGCGAGCAGCTGTTTCGCCGCGCCGGACGCCTGATCGTCGAACTGGCGCGGCGCTGCTACGAGGGCGATGACGCCTCGGTGCTGCCGCGCTCGATCGCCACCTTCGAGGCCTTCGAGAACGCGATCGCGCTCGACATTGCCATGGGCGGCTCCACCAACACCGTGCTGCACCTGCTGGCCACGGCGCGCGAGGCCGAGGTCGAGTTCACCATGGCCGACATCGACCGCCTGTCGCGCCGCGTGCCCACGCTGTGCAAGGTCGCACCCAACACCGACCGCTACCACATCGAAGACGTGCACCGCGCCGGGGGCATTTTTGCCATTCTGGGTGAGCTCGACCGCGCCGGCCTGCTGCACGCCCACTGCGGCACCGTGCACAGCCCGAGCTTGGCGGCGGCGCTGGCGCAGTGGGACATTGCACGCGCGCCCAGTGCCGAGGTGCAAACCTTCTACCGCGCCGCACCGGGCGGGGTGCCGAGCCAGACCGCCTTCAGCCAGAGCCAGCGCTGGCCCAGCCTGGACACCGACCGTGCCCAAGGCTGCATCCGCGACCTGGAACACGCCTACTCGCGCGACGGTGGGCTGGCGGTGCTCTACGGCAACCTGGCGCTGGATGGCTGCATCGTCAAGACCGCCGGCGTCGATCAGAGCATGTTCGAGGCCGAGCAACTGCGCTACACCACCAGCGTGCCCACCTCGACCCTGCGCGCCTTCGAGGGCCCGGCGCGCGTCTTCGAGAGCCAGGACGCGGCCGTGCAAGCGATTTTGAGCGACCAGATCGTGCCCGGCGACGTGGTCGTGATCCGCTACGAAGGCCCACGCGGCGGCCCCGGCATGCAAGAGATGCTCTACCCGACTTCGTACCTCAAGTCCAAGGGGCTGGGCAAGGTCTGCGCCTTGCTCACCGACGGGCGCTTCTCGGGCGGCACCTCGGGCCTGAGCATCGGCCACGCCTCACCCGAGGCCGCCGCCGGCGGCGCCATCGGCCTGGTGCGCGACGGCGACCGGATTCGTATCGACATCGCCCAGCGCCGCATCGAACTGCTGGTGACCGACGACGAGCTGGCGCAGCGCCGCACCGAGCAAGACCGCCTGGGCTGGAAACCGGCCCAGCCGCGCGCGCGCAAGGTCTCGGCGGCGCTCAAGGCCTACGCCAAGCTGGTGCTGTCGGCCGACAAGGGCGCGGTGCGCGATCTGTCGGCGCTGGACTGAGCCATGAGCGCAAGCACCTTTTTGCAGCACCCGCAGATCGACCCGGTGGCGCTGCAGCTCGGGCCGCTGGCCATCCACTGGTACGGGCTCATGTACCTGATCGCCTTTGGCCTGTTCTTCCTGCTGGCGCTGCGCCGCTTGCGCCACCCCAGTTACGCCGCGCTGGGCTGGGGCCGGCGCGACGTGGAAGATTTGCTGTTTTTGGGCGTGATTGCCATCATCGTCGGCGGACGCCTGGGCTATGTGCTGTTCTACAAGCCGCTCGAGTTTCTGGCCGAGCCGCTGCGCATTTTTGCCGTCTGGGAAGGGGGCCTGAGCTTTCACGGCGGCTTTCTGGCCCTGTTGCTGGCAATGGCGTGGTTTGCCTGGCGGCGGCGCTGCCACTGGTTGCAAGTGACCGACTTCGTCGCCCCCTGCATTCCGCTCGGTATTGCCAGCGGGCGCATCGGCAACTTCATCAACGGCGAACTCTGGGGCCGCGTGGCCGACCCGGCGCTGCCGTGGGCGATGGTGTTTCGCGGCGCCGGCGACTTGCCGCGCCACCCCTCGCAGCTCTACCAGGCGCTGCTCGAAGGCGTGTTGCTGTTCGTGCTGCTGTGGCTGTACGCGCGCGGGCCGCGGCGTCTGGGCGAAGTGTCGGCGGCGTTCCTGGTTGGCTACGGCAGCATGCGCTTCATCGTCGAGTTCTTCCGCGAGCCCGACGCGCATTTGGGGCTGCTCGCGCTGGGCTTGAGCATGGGCCAGTGGCTCAGCCTGCCCATGATCCTGGCCGGTGCGGCCTTGTGGGGCTGGGCGCACCGGCAGCGCACGACTGCGGCTTGAAGGGGCCGCCCAACGGGCCCACTCCGATGGGCCTCAGCGCAGCACCAGCACCGGCGTGCTGGTGTGCGTCAGCACCTGCTGGGTTTCGCTGCCCAGCAGCAGACGCTTGAGGCCACGCCGACCGTGCGAGGCCATGATGATCAGGTCGGCCTTGTGCTGCTGCGCGGCCGCCATGATGGCTTCAGCGATCAGTTCCGACTGCACCGTCAGCGGCCGCACCTTGACGCCAAGCTTTTGGCCCTCGGCCTGGATCGCATGCAGGCTGTCCATGGCGTCATCGTGCCACTGCTGTTCGATGCGCCGCACTTCTTCTTCGGCCAGCGCCACACCGCCCTCGAAATAGGTCTTGGGGTAGGGTGCGACCACGCGCAGCGCCAGCAGTTCGGCGCAGAGCGCGTTGGCGAGCTTGAGTGCGTGTGCGACGGCCTGATCCGACAGTTCCGAGCCGTCAGTGGTCACGAGGATGCGTTGGTACATGGCAAAGGAGCTCCAGAAAAATAGGGGTGCCTCGATTGTGCCTGCAACTTTGGGGCCAGGTCGGCCCGCAAGTGCAGCGCCCAGGCACGAATAGCCCTCAAACTTGATCTGAATCAAGCCAGCCCGGCCAAGCCCGATGGTATGCTCGCGCGCATGTCGAACTCCACCGCCGTCACCGGCAGCGATCTGGCTGCCAGCACAGCGACGGCCCCGGGCTTGGGCGCGCTTTTGGGCCAGCACCGCGGCCCGCTCACCGTTGACGACGACTTCCTGGTGCTCGACGACCCCATCGAGCAAGAGGATTTCTGCCGTCCGGTGCAGGTTGACGGGCGCGAACTGCAAGAGGCGGTGCTGATGGTGCAGGGCATGTACTGCCCAGCCTGCTCCGAAACCGTCGAAGCCGCCCTGGGCGGGCGCCGCGGCGTCGAGTCGGTGCGGGTGCATGCCGCCACCCGGCGCGTCACGCTGCGCTGGGACCCGGCCCAGACCCTGCTCTCGGCGCTGGCGCGCAACGTCGGTCAAAGCGGCTACCGGCTGCTGCCCATGCGCCAGGCGCTCAGCGTCGAGGAGCGCCTGGCCGAAACCCGGCTGCTGATGTGGCGCCTGTTCGTGGCCGGCTTTTGCACCATGCAGGTCATGATGTACTCGTGGCCGTTCTACATCACCGAGCCGGGCGAGATCCCCTTGGTTTATGACCAGCTGTTGCGCTGGGCCAACTGGATGCTGAGCGTGCCGGTGGTGCTGTTTTCCAGCATGCCCTTTTTCCAGAGCGCCTGGCGCGACCTGCGCCACGGGCGCATCGGCATGGACATGCCGGTCTCGATCGGCATCCTGGTGACCTTCATCGCCAGCACCGGCGCCACCTTCGACCCCACGGGCGTCTGGGGGCACGAAATCTGGTTCGATTCGCTCACCATGTTCGTGTTCTTCCTGCTCGGTGGGCGCTACCTGGTCTCGCGCCTGCGCGACCGCACCGCCGGCGCGCTCGACGTGCTCATGAACCGCCTGCCCGAGCAGTGCGAGCGCCAGCTGGCCGACGGCAGCTTCGAGACCGTCTCGCTCAAGCGCCTGCGCGTGGGCGACGTGCTGCGCGTGCAGGCCGGCATCGCCTTCCCGGGCGACGCCACCGTGCTCGGTGACAGCGCCACCGTCGATGAGGCGCTGCTGACCGGTGAATCGCAGCCGGTGACGCGGCTGCGTGGTCAAGCGGTGGTAGCCGGCAGCTACAACCTGGCCGGCACGGCGCTGGTGCGCATCGAGCGCCTGGGGCGCGAGACCCGTTTCGCCCAGATCGTGGCGCTGATGGAGCAGGCGTCCACCGAAAAACCCGAGCTGGTCAAGCTCGCCGACCGCATCGCCGGGCCGTTTTTGGTCGCGGTCTTGCTCAGCGCCGCCTTTGGTGCTTGGTACTGGTGGCAGATCGACCCCGCCTTGGCGGTGCCGATCGCGGTCGCGGTGCTGGTGGCCACCTGTCCGTGTGCGCTCGCGCTCTCGACGCCGTCGGCCATGCTGGCCGCGGCCGGGGCCTTGGCCGAGCGCGGCATCCTGGTGCGGCGCCTGCTGGCCTTCGAGGCCCTGTGCAAGATCGACACCGTGGTGTTCGACAAGACCGGCACCCTGACCCAGGACCGGGTGGTGCTGCGCGAGGTGCGGGTGCGCCCAGGCCTCACAGATGAGCAAGCGCTGGAGCTGGCTTGGCCACTGGCTGCGGCCTCGCTGCACCCGGTGTCGCGTGCGATTGCGGCGCGGGCACGGCCAGCGGACAGTGCGGCTGTGCCCGCTGCCACCACAGCCACTTCAGCCACTGCAGCCACTGCTTCAGCCGCCCCCGACGCCCCAGAGGCCGCTTCGCAGGCCGCGCTCGATCTGGTGCGCGACGTCCCCGGCGCCGGCTTGGTGCTCGAGCGCGCCGGTGGGGGCGTTTACAAACTCGGTTCGGCGGCGCTGTGCGGACTGGATCAAGATCAACTGCTGGCCCAGGGGCGCAGCGTCGCCGACGCGCCCTGCGCCTACCTCAGCGACGAGCAGGGCTGGCTGGCCACCTTCGTCATGGACGAGGGCGTACGCGCCGACGCCGCCGCGGCCGTGGCCGACTTGCGTGCCATGGGCTTGCAGGTCCATCTGCTGTCGGGTGACAAGATCGGCGCGGTGCAGCGCGTGGCGCAGCAGCTCGGCATCACCCAAGTGGTGTCCGAGGCCAGCCCCGAGCGCAAGCTCGAAGTCGTCGCCGCCCTGCAAGCCCAGGGGGCACGGATCGCCATGGTGGGCGATGGCATGAACGACGGCCCGGTGCTGGCGCGTGCCGAAGTCGCGTTCGCGCTCGGCCACGGCGCGCCCCTGACGCAGTCGCAGTCCGACCTGGTGGTGCAAAGCGGCCGTTTGTCAGAACTGGTACAAACCATGAGGCAAGCCCGGCGCACCATGCGCATAATCAAGCAGAACCTGATCTTTTCGGCTAGTTACAATGGCAGCATGGTGCCGCTGGCCATCGCCGGCTATGTGCCGCCTTGGCTAGCCGGCTTGGGCATGGCGCTGAGCTCATTTGTGGTCATCGGCAACGCCATGCGGCTGTCGCGCCTGCCCGACTTTCCTGTTCCCGATCCGGCCCTGGTGCCGGTCGCAGCCTACGCGAGGTGATGCCATGGAATCCTTGTTGTTGTTGATCCCCTTGTCGGTGCTGCTGGTGCTGGCGATCATCGGGGTGTTCTGGTGGGCGCTGTACAACGGTCAGTACGACAACGTCGAGCGCGAAGGCGAACGGATTTTGAAAAACGATTGATCTAGGTCAAATGGCGTAGCCGCGCCAGCGGCGACACTCTGGCGGTGTTTTTAAAAAGAGGAGTAGGTGCATGAGTGCAATCACGGCGGATGCCCATCCGGGCAGCGTATCCGACGCCCGGCAGGGTGTCTATGAAGACAAGGTCATCCGACAGTTCTCTGTCATGGCGGTGGTCTGGGGTGTGGTCGGGATGCTGGTCGGCGTGGTCATCGCCGCCCAGATGATCTGGCCGGCACTCAACCTGGGCCAGCTCGGGCTCGAGTGGTTCTCGTTCGGGCGCCTGCGTCCGCTGCACACCAACGCCGTGATCTTCGCCTTTGGCGGCTGTGTGCTCTTTGCCACCAGCTACTACGTGGTGCAGCGCACTTGTCAGACCAAGCTCTTTTTGCCACAACTGGCAGCCTTCACATTCTGGGGCTGGCAACTCGTGATCGTGCTGGCGGCCATTACGTTGCCCCTGGGCCTGACTTCCGGCCAAGAGTACGCCGAACTGATCTGGCCGATCGACGTGCTGATCACGGCGGTTTGGGTCTCGTACGCGGTCGTGTTCTTCGGCACCCTGGCCACGCGCAAGATCAACCACATCTACGTTGCCAACTGGTTCTTTGGTGCCTTCATTCTGGCGGTTGCGCTGCTGCACGTGGTCAACAGCTTGGCCGTCCCGACTGGCCTGCTGCACGCCTACTCGCTCTACTCGGGTGTGCAAAGCGCCATGATTCAATGGTGGTACGGCCACAACGCGGTGGGCTTCTTCCTCACGGCGGGCTTCCTGGGCATCATGTACTACTTCATCCCGAAGCAGGCTGAGCGCCCGATCTACAGCTACCGCCTCTCGATCGTCCACTTCTGGGCCCTGATCTTCACCTACATGTGGGCTGGCCCACACCACCTGCACTACACCGCGCTGCCCGACTGGACGCAATCGTTGGGCATGGTGTTCTCGCTCATCCTGCTGGCACCGAGCTGGGGCGGCATGATCAACGGCATCATGACGCTCTCGGGCGCCTGGCACAAACTGCGCGACGACCCGATCCTGCGCTTCCTGATCGTGTCGCTGTCGTTCTACGGCATGTCCACCTTCGAAGGGCCGATGATGTCGATCAAGACCGTCAACGCCCTGAGCCACTACACCGACTGGACCATCGGCCACGTGCACTCCGGCGCACTGGGCTGGGTCGGCCTGATCTCCATGGGTGCGCTCTACTTCCTGATCCCACGCCTGTTTGGGCAGAAGAAGATGTACTCGGTCAAAGCCATTGAGCTGCATTTCTGGATCGCCTGTATCGGCATCGTGATCTACATCGCCGCTATGTGGATTGCCGGTGTGACCCAAGGCCTGATGTGGCGTGCCCTGGCCGACGACGGCACCCTGGCCTTCACCTTCAGCGAGTCGGTGCGCGCCAGCTACCCCTTCTATGCGATACGTTTGGTCGGTGGCTTCATGTACTTTGCTGGTATGTGCATCATGGCCTGGAACGTTTGGATGACGGTGCGTGAGGGCTTGCGCGCTGGCCCGGTGCCCCAGGTCCGGATTCCGGCGGTTTCCCCGGCCCACGCTTGAGTCAGGAGCACATGAAAATGGCAAGCAATGCAACCAAAGGCAACTCGCACCAAAAGGTCGAGACCAACAGCTTCTTGATGATCGTCCTGATCCTGGCCGTGATTTCGATCGGCGGCCTGGTCGAGATCGTGCCGCTGTTCTTCAAGAAGTCCACCACCCAGCCGGTCGAGGGCCTCAAGCCCCACACCGCGCTGCAACTGGCCGGCAAGGACGTGTACATCCGCGAGGGCTGTTTCACCTGCCACTCGCAGATGATCCGGCCCTTCCACGCCGAGACCATGCGCTACGGCCACTTCTCGCTCGCGGGCGAGTTTGTGTACGACCGCCCGTTCCAGTGGGGCTCCAAGCGCACCGGCCCGGACTTGCACCGCATCGGTGGCCGCTACTCCGACGAATGGCACCGCCAGCACCTGATGGATCCGCGCTCGCTGCGCCCATACTCCAACATGCCGGCTTACCCCTGGCTGGCTGAGCGGCCCGTGAATGCAGAGGCCATGCCGCAGCGGCTGCGTGTGTTGCAAATGCTCGGCCACCCCTACACAGACGAGGAAGTCGCCGGCGCCGCCGCTGCCGTGGAGGGCAAGACCGAGATGGATGCCCTGATCGCTTACCTGCAGGTTCTGGGCACAGCGGTGCGCTGAAGCGACCAGGAGCAGAGCGCATGGATATCAACGACTACCGAAGCATCGTGACCGTGGTCAGTTTGGTGGTGTTCTTGGGCATCGTCTGGTGGGCGTGGTCCAAGCACAACAAGGGCCGTTTCGATGACGCCGCCCAACTGCCCTTCAAGGAAGATTAAGCCGCGCACTCACTCACAAGAGAAACATCATGAGCGACTTCACTAGCGAATTCTGGCATTTTTACGTGGCCGGGCTGAGCCTGATCAGCATCCTGGCCTGCTTTGTCCTGCTGTGGTACAGCAGCAAGGTCAAGGTCACACCGACCGAAGACAACTCCACCGGCCACGTCTGGGACGAGGACATCATCGAAAAAGACAACCCGCTGCCGAAATGGTGGGTCTGGATGTTTGTCATCACCATCGTCTTTGCCCTGATCTATGGGCTGTTGTACCCGATGTTTGGCAAATTCCCGGGCTTGCTGAACTGGACTTCAGTCGGGCAGTATCAGGCTGAAAAGGCCGCCAACATTGCTGCCGTGGCACCCAAGTTCGAGGCCTTTGCGCAAAAGTCGGTCGAGCAGTTGGCCGCCGACCCGGTGGCGATGCGCATCGGTGAGAGCCTGTTCATGAACAACTGCGCCGTCTGCCACGCCGCCGACGGTCGCGGCAGCCTGACGTTCCCCAACCTGGCCGACAACGACTGGTTGTGGGGCGGAGACGCCGAGGCCATCAAGGTCTCGATCACCCAGGGTCGGGTGGCGGTCATGCCGCCCTTGGCCGAAGCCGTGGGCTCCCCGGAGGACGTCACCAACGTGGCGCACTACGTGTTGAGCCTCTCGGGTGCGCCGCACGACAGCGTGCGCGCAGCCGCCGGCAAGGCCAACTTTGCCACCTGCATCGCCTGCCACGGCGCCGATGGCAAGGGCAACACCGCCATGGGCGCGCCCAACCTCACCGACGACATCTGGCTGCATGGTTTTGGCGTCGATGCCGTGGTGCGCAGCATCAACGAAGGCATCATGAACGTCATGCCGCCACAAAACGTGTTGCTGTCCGAGCAGCAGATCCATGTGTTGACCGCCTACGTGTGGGCCAAATCCAACCGTCCGCAATAACACCGATTCGACGTCGTTCCTCAATTGTCAAATAGCACCCAACCGGATGGCGGCAACTCAGCCGCCAGACCGGACGAAATCGAGATATCGCTCTACGCCGACCGGCAAAAGATCTACCCGCGTTCCGTCGCGGGGGTCTTTACCAACTGGCGTTGGGCCATGGTCTGGCTGACCCAGATCGTTTTCTACGGCCTGCCCTGGTTGCAATGGAACAACCGGCAGGCTGTATTGTTTGACCTCGAAGAGCGCCGTTTCTACCTCTTCAACCTCGTGCTCTACCCGCACGACCTGATCTACCTCACCGGTCTGCTGGTCATCTCGGCGCTGGCCTTGTTCCTGTTTACGGCCGTTGCCGGGCGCCTGTGGTGCGGCTTTGCCTGCCCGCAGACGGTCTATACCGAAATCTATCTGTGGATGGAAAAGCTGGTCGAGGGCGACCGCACGGCCCGGATGCGACTCGATCAATCCGGCCATACGCTGGAAAAATACGGCAAGAAAACCCTCAAGCAAGCGCTCTGGATCGCGTTTGGCTTGTGGACCGGCTTCACCTTCGTCGGCTACTTTACGCCCATCCACGAGCTGTGGGCGGCGGTTTGGGCAGCCCAACTCGGGCCTTGGCAAACCTTCTGGATTCTGTTCTACGGTTTTGCCACCTACGGCAACGCCGGCTACATGCGCGAGCAGGTGTGCAAATACATGTGCCCCTACGCGCGCTTTCAGAGCGCGATGTTCGACCGCGACACGCTCATCGTCACCTACGACGAGCAGCGCGGCGAACCGCGCGGGCGGCGCTCGCGCAACGCCGATCTGGCGCAGCTCAAGCTCGGCGCTTGCGTCGACTGCTCGCTGTGCGTGCAGGTTTGCCCCACGGGCATCGACATTCGCAAGGGGCTACAGTACGAATGCATAGGCTGCGGCTCCTGCGCCGACGTCTGCGACCAGGTCATGGACAAGGTGGGTTACGAGCGTGGTCTGGTGCGCTTCACGACCCAGAACGGGGTGCAGGACAAGCTCAGCCGGGCCCAGATGTGGCGCCGCGTGCTGCGGCCCCGCGTCCTGGTCTATGGCGCCATTTTGCTGCTCATCACCGTGGCGCTGTTTACCAGCCTGTACCTGCGCACCCCGCTCAAGGTGGACGTGATACGCGACTCGAGCGTGCTGTCGCGCATCGTGCAGCAAGGCCAGATCGAGAACGTTTACCGCTTGCAACTGCTCAACGCCACCGAACGCGAGCAGCACTTGCGCATCAGCGTGCAGGGCTTGCCAGGTTTGCAGATGGTGTCAGAGTCTGAGCTCAAGCTGGCCCCAACCGATGCGCGCTCATTGGCCGTCACCTTGCGCCTGCCTCCTGGGGTCAGCCCGCCTGGTGCGCACCCGATCGAGTTTCAAGTGCAAGCCCTGGGAGCCGATGGGTTTACGGTGCGGCAGGACTCGGTTTTCATGGTGCCGCGCTGAACCCACGCTGGCAGCAGCGTCTTTTGAACTTTTCGCATCCGACCTTACACTCACCGATCATGAACAGCACCACCCCGAAGGCTCCTCCCCCCCAAGCCGCTCGCCCTTGGTACCGCGAGCCTTACGTGTGGTTGGTGCTGGGTTTGCCGGCGTCGTCGATCGCGCTCTCGATGGCGCTGGTGACCACGGCGGTGATGAACCGCGACCCAGTGCTGGACCGCAACGCGCCCATGGTGCCTGCCGACCAGCGCCGTCTGCAGATGATGACGCCCGAGCAGCGCGCCACCTATCTGGCCAGCCTGCGCCCGGCACGTGAGGCGCGCAACCACGCCGCCAGCCCGGAAGTGCCCCCGCCGCGGGAGTAAGGCGAACAGGTCGCGCTCGACGTGGGCGTGGTGTTCAGTTGCGCATCGGCGGGTTCACCAGCCGCTCCAGTGCCTGCGTGTCTTTGATCTGCACGTAGCGCTGGCGCACATCGATGATGCCGTCTTCCATGAAGCGCGAAAAAGTGCGGCTCACGGTCTCGAGTTTCATGCCCAGGTAGCTGCCGATCTCTTCGCGCGTCATGCGCAGCACCAGTTCGGACTGCGAAAACCCGCGTGCGTGCAAGCGCTGCACCAGATTGAGCAAAAAGGCCGCCAGCCGCTCCTCGGCGCGCATGGTGCCCAGCAGCAGCATCACGCCTTGGTCGCGCACGATCTCGCGGCTCATGATCTTGTGCACGTGGTGCTGCAAGGCGCTGAACTCGCGCGACAGTTGCTCGATGCGGTCAAAGGGCAGCACGCAGACCTCGGCGTCTTCGAGCGCGATGGCGTCGCAGGCGTGCTGGTCGTGCACGATGCCATCCATGCCGATGATCTCGCCCATCATCTGAAAGCCGGTGACCTGGTCGCGGCCGTCGGCGCTGGTGATGCAGGTCTTGAAAAAACCCGAGCGCACCGCGTACAGTGCGGTGAAGGCATCGCCGGCGCTGAACAGCGACGCTCCGCGTTTGATGCGGCGCCGATTCGATATGATCTGATCGAGATGCTCGAGTTCTTGCGGTTTGAGCCCCATAGGCAAGCACAACTCGCGCAGATTGCAGCCAGAACAGGCGACTTTGATGCTCTGAATATCCATGTAAGCGCGGCCAAATAGTGCGCGAAGCTTAACCCATGTGTGGCCGTGTGGGCGTGGGCGCCAAAGAAAACAAAAAATGGGCTAGGCTTGACTCAGGTCAAGGGTGATGGGGGCTGTTCGGTGCATATTCTCGCACCAGGAGAAATTTTTGTGAAACCTGTCATCGACGAGGGGTTGCTGCGGCGTTTTGACGTGCCCGGCCCCCGTTACACCTCATACCCGACCGCCGACCGCTTCGTCGAAGCCTTTGGCGAGCAAGACTATGTGCAGGCTTTGCGCCAGCGCCATGCCGGCTCGCTGGCCTTGCCGCTGTCGATCTACGTCCACATTCCGTTTTGCGATTCGCTGTGCTACTACTGCGCCTGCAACAAGGTCATCACCAGGCACCACAGCAAGTCGGCCGAGTACCTGCGCTACCTCACGCGCGAGCTCGAGTTGCAGTGCAGCCACCTGGGGTCGGGCCACAGCGTGTCGCAGATGCACCTCGGTGGCGGCACCCCGACCTTCATGTCGGATGAGGAACTCAGCGATCTGGTGGCGATGGTGCAGCGTCACTTCAAGCTGGTGCCGGGGGGCGAGTATTCGATCGAGGTCGATCCGCGCACCGTGACCCCCGCGCGGCTGGAGCATCTGCACCGCCTGGGTTTCAACCGCCTGAGCTTTGGGGTGCAGGATTTTGACCCCACGGTGCAAAAGGCCGTGCACCGCATCCAGCCCGCCGAGCAGGTGTTCGACTTGGTGGCGGCGTCGCGACGCATCGGTTTTGAATCGGTCAACGTCGATCTGATCTACGGCCTGCCGCAGCAGACGCCCGAGTCGTTTCGCCATACGCTGGAGCGCGTGCGCGAGCTGCGCCCAGACCGCATCGCGCTCTACGCCTACGCGCATCTGCCCGCGCGCTTCAAGCCGCAGCGGCGCATCGTGGCCGCCGAACTGCCGCCCGCAGCCGACAAGCTGGCCATGCTCGCGATCTCGCTCGAGGTCTTCAACCAAGCGGGTTACGTCTATGTGGGCATGGACCACTTCGCACTGCCCACCGATGCCTTGGCGGTGGCCAAGCGCCAGGGGCGGCTGCACCGCAATTTTCAGGGCTACAGCACGCAGCCTGACTGCGATTTGATCGCCCTGGGGGTCTCGGCCATCGGCCGCATCGGCGCCACCTACAGCCAGAACGCCAAGACGCTCGAGGAATACTACGACCACCTCGACCAGGGGCGGTTGCCGATCGTGCGTGGGCTGGCGCTGAGCCGCGACGACCTGCTGCGCCGCGCGGTGATCATGGCCCTGATGTGCCAAGGGCGGGTGGATTTTGAGGCCATCGGGTTGGCGCACCTGATCGAGTTCAGCAGCTTTTTTGAACCCGAGCTGGAGCGCTTGCGCGAGTTCGAGGCGCTGGGCTTGCTGCGCCTGAGCGCAGGCAGCATTGAAGTCAGCGACACCGGCTGGTACCTGGTGCGCGCCATCGCCATGCAGTTCGACCGGCACTTGCAGCAGGATCGGGACCGGGCGCGCTTCTCCAAAATCATCTGAACGCTGCAGCGCCGCGGCCAAACTGCTAGAGTCGGCCTATGTTTGAATCGATGCTGCTTTCGGCGCTGGTGATGGGCTTGGTGGGCGGTCCGCACTGCATCGCCATGTGTGGCGCCGCTTGCGCCGGCATTGCCCACGCCGGCGAGCCGCGGCGCGTGCGCGCCCTGTTCACCTTCCAATGCAGCCGCTTGCTGGGCTACGCGCTGTTGGGCGCGCTGGCCGCCGGTACCGTGCAGGGCCTGGCCTGGATGGGGCAGCACACCGCCATCATCCGCCCGCTCTGGACGCTGATGCACGTGGCGGCGCTGCTGCTGGGGCTGGTGCTGCTGCTGCAGGCGCGCCAGCCAGCCTTCATCGAGGGCTGGGCGCAAGGAGTGTGGCGGCGTGCGCGCCCGCTCATGAACCGGCTCGGGCCCAGGGCGCCGGCGGTGCTGGGCGTGGGCTGGGCGCTCATGCCCTGCGGGCTGCTGTATTCGGCGCTGCTGGTGGCCTCGCTGTCGGCCAGCGTGGTCAATGGCGCCGCCATCATGGCCGCTTTTGCGCTGGGTACCATGGTCTCGCTCACGGCCGCGCCGTGGCTGTTGCTCAAGCTCAAAGACGCGCGCAGCGGCGGCTGGGGCATTCGTCTGGCGGGTCTGGCGCTGGTGCTGGTGTCGGGCGTGGCGCTGTGGATGGGCATCGCGCACCCCACGGGTTTGTGGTGCGACGCGCCGGTGGCTTTTTTGCATACCGAGTGCATGGTTTCATAATGCAAAAAACCGCGCTGCTGCACTGCAATAATTTTTTCCTTATAAGAAAATCCGTTTCTCAATACAAAATACAATCTATAGGCCATTGTTTTACAATGGCTATTTTTTTGTCTTGTATAAGACATAAGATTTACGACTGACCCCCTCTGCGGTCTTACACTACAGGCAAGGGCGCGGTGCATCGGCTTGTCAACCGATCCCCGAAGCCCAACCCGGTTTTTTCAACCTTCAGGAGTGAAGCATGTCCTCTGCCATCAACAAACAACTCAGCCGCCAGCAACAGATCGAGGCGCTGGAGCTCGACTGGGCGCAAAACCCGCGCTGGAAAGGCGTCAAGCGCGGCTACAGCGCCGCCGACGTGGTGCGCCTGCGCGGCAGCGTGCAGCCCGAGTACACGCTGGCGCAAAACGGCGCCCGCACCCTGTGGGAGCGCGTCAACGGCGGCGCCAAGAAGGGCTATGTGAATGCCTTTGGGGCCATCACCGCTGGCCAGGCGATGCAGCAGGCCAAGGCCGGGCTGGAGGCGGTGTACCTGTCGGGCTGGCAAGTGGCAGCCGACGGCAACACCTCCGAGACCATGTACCCGGACCAGTCGCTCTACGCCTACGACTCGGTGCCGACCATGGTGCGCCGCATCAACAACACCTTCAAGCGCGCCGACGAAATCCAGTGGAGCCGCGGCATCGAGCCCGGTTCGCCTGAGTTCATCGACTACTTCCTGCCCATCGTGGCCGACGCCGAAGCCGGCTTTGGCGGCGTGCTCAACGCCTTCGAGCTGATGAAGAACATGATCGCCGCCGGCGCTGCCGGCGTGCACTTCGAAGACCAGCTCGCCGCCGTCAAGAAGTGTGGCCACATGGGCGGCAAGGTGCTGGTGCCGACGCAAGAAGCGATCGAAAAACTGATCGCCGCGCGTTTCGCCGCCGACACCATGGGCGTGCCCACACTCATCCTGGCGCGCACCGACGCCGAGGCCGCGAACCTGATCACCAGCGACCACGACGCCAACGACCAGCCCTTCCTCACCGGCGAGCGCACCCAAGAGGGCTTTTACCGTGTGCGCAACGGCCTCGAGCAGGCCATCAGCCGCGGCGTCGCCTACGCCCCTTACGCCGATCTGGTGTGGTGCGAAACCGGCACGCCCGACCTCGGCTTTGCGCGCGAGTTCGCGCAAGCCGTGCACGCCGCCTGCCCGGGCAAGCTGCTGTCGTACAACTGCTCGCCTTCGTTCAACTGGAAGAAAAACCTCGACGACGCGACCATCGCCAAGTTCCAGGACGAACTCTCGGCGCTGGGCTACAAGTACCAGTTCATCACGCTGGCTGGCATCCACATCAACTGGTTCAACACCTTCCAGTTCGCCCACGCCTACGCCCGCGGCGAGGGCATGAAGCACTACGTCAACATGGTGCAAGAGCCCGAGTTCGCGGCGCGCCAACAGGGTTACACCTTCGTCTCGCACCAGCAGGAAGTGGGCGCGGGTTACTTCGACGACGTGACCACCGTGATCCAGGGCGGCTCGTCCAGCGTCAAGGCGCTCACGGGCTCGACCGAAGAAGAGCAGTTCCACTGATCGGCTGAAACAAGCAGGGCAGGGGAGCGCCTGAGCCCGGGGCACGAGCCTCGGGCTTTTTTGTGGGAAAATGGCGCGGTTGATTCACCGGCAAGAACCAGAAAGGCAGCTTGGGTTATGACACCGCGAACTCGGATGGAGCATCCACCGGCCCTTTGAGGGGCGGCAGTACGCGCCTGCTTTTTAGTCTGTCCCTCTGCGCGGCCTTGGTGCCGCGTTTTTATTTTCTGCCCCCAATTTACCGCCCCACCGCACCATGTTGACCCTCACCCTCCCCGACGGCGCGCAGCGCCAGTTTCCCGGCCCGGTCACGGTGGCCGACGTGGCCGCCTCCATCGGCAGCGGCTTGGCCAAGGCCGCGCTCGGGGGCAAGGTGGATGGTGAGTTGGTGGACGCCTCGTTCCTGATCGAGCGCGACGCCGCGCTGGCCATCGTCACCGCCAAAGACCCGGAGGGGCTGGAGCTGATTCGGCACTCGAGCGCGCACCTGCTGGCCTACGCGGTCAAGGAGCTGTTCCCCGATGCGCAGGTGACCATCGGCCCGGTGATCGAGCACGGTTTTTATTACGACTTCGCCTACAAGCGAGCGTTCACGCCCGAAGACTTGGTCGCGATCGAAAACAAAATGCTCGAACTCGCCGCCAAGGACGAAAAAATCGAGCGCCGCCTGCTGGGGCGCGACGCCGCGGTGGCGCACTTCAAGGCCCAAGGCGAGCACTACAAGGCCGAGATCATCGCCGGCATCCCGAGCGACGAAGCCCTGAGCCTGTACCGCGAGGGCGCCTTTGAAGACCTGTGCCGCGGCCCGCACGTGCCCAGCACCGGCAAGCTCAAGCACTTCAAGCTCATGAAAGTGGCCGGAGCCTACTGGCGCGGCGACCACCGCAACGAGATGCTGCAGCGCATCTACGGCACCGCCTGGGCCAGCAAGGAAGACTTGCAAGCCTACCTGCGCCGGCTCGAAGAGGCCGAACGGCGCGACCACCGCAAGCTCGGGCGCGAGCTCGACCTGTTTCACATCGACGAACATGCGCCGGGGCTGGTGTTCTGGCACCCCAAGGGCTGGACGCTGTGGCAGCAAGTGGAACAATACATGCGCGGCATCTACCGCCAGCACGGCTACCACGAGGTGAAAGCGCCGCAGATCCTGGAGCAGACGCTGTGGCAGAAAACCGGCCACTGGGACAAGTACCGCGACCACATGTTCATCACCGAGAGCGAAAAGCGCGACTACGCCCTCAAGCCCATGAACTGCCCTGGCCACATCCTGATCTACAAACAGGGGCTCAAGAGCTACCGCGACCTGCCGCTGCGCTACGGCGAGTTCGGCCAGTGCCACCGCAACGAACCCTCGGGCGGGCTGCACGGCATCATGCGCGTGCGCGGCTTCACGCAGGACGACGGCCACATCTTCTGCACCGAAGAGCAGATTCTGGCCGAATGCGACACCTTCACCCAGGTGCTGAAAAAAGTCTATGCCGATTTTGGCTTTCACGACATCCTGTACAAGGTCTCGACGCGCCCAGCGGCGCGCATCGGTTCCGATGCCCAGTGGGACAAGGCCGAACAGGCGCTGATCGACAGCCTGCGCCACGCCGGCTGCGAGTTCCAGATTTCGCCGGGTGAGGGCGCCTTTTACGGCCCCAAGATCGAGTACACGCTCAAGGACGCGATCGGGCGCGAGTGGCAGTGCGGCACCATTCAGGTCGATTTCAACCTCGGCGAGCGGCTCGAAGCCGAATACGTGGCCGAGGACGGCAGCCGCCGTGCGCCAGTGATTTTGCACCGCGCCATCGTCGGCAGCCTGGAGCGTTTCATCGGCATTCTGATCGAGCAGCACGCCGGTGCGCTGCCGCTGTGGCTGGCGCCGCAGCAGGTGGCGGTGCTCAACATCACCGACGCCCAGGCCGATACCTGTCGCGAAATTGCCAAAAAACTCGAGGCGCAGGGCTTCAGGGTGGCGCTGGATTTGCGCAACGAGAAAATCACGTATAAAATCCGAGAGTTTTCCATGCAAAAGCTGCCTTACTTGGTCGTCGTGGGCGACAAGGAGAAGGCCTCTGGGGCGGTTGCGGTGCGTGCGCGCGGCAACCTCGACCTCGGTGTCATGGCCTTCGATGCCTTCGTGCAGCGTCTGCAGCACGAACTCGACACCAAGGCTTGAGCTTTTTGCTTGGCCCCCCTTCGTTTGAACCAAAGGATTTCACCATCGCTACGACTGCTCCGAACTTCCGCGATCGCCGCCACCGCGAAGAGCGCGCCCACCGCCTGAATCGCGAGATCCTCGTGCCCGAGGTGCGCCTGCTGGGCCCCGAGGGCGAGGCCATCGGTGTGGTCAGCATTCAAGAAGCTCTGCGCATGGCCGGTGAACTCGATGTCGATCTGGTCGAGATCGCCGCCATCGCCAAACCCCCGGTGTGTCGCCTGATCGATTACGGCAAGTTCAAGTACGCCGAGCAGAAAAAAGCCGCCGAAGCCAAGTCGAAGCAAAAAGTCATCGAGGTCAAGGAAATCAAGTTCCGCCCCGGCACCGACGACGGCGACTACCACATCAAGATGCGCAACATCCGCCGCTTCCTCGACGAGGGCGACAAGTGCAAGGTGACGCTGCGTTTTCGGGGTCGCGAGATCACGCACCAGGAAATCGGGCTGGCGCTGTTGCAGCGCATCCGCGAAGAGCTCGGCGACGCGATCGTGGTGGAGCAATTCCCCAAGCTCGAAGGGCGCCAGATGATCATGATGATTGCCCCCGGACGCAAAAAGTCGGGGGGCGCCAAACCGGTGTCGGAAACGGCACCCGTCGCCCAGCCTGCCTAAGGGCCGGGCGACAACGCGGGCAGCGGGGCGGTCACCCGCTGCCAGCCATAAGTGGCTCGGGGCCTACAAGCCTGCGGTGGGTATCGCAGCGCCTCACGAGCACCATTCAAGAAGGAGCACACCATGCCCAAAATGAAGACCAAGAGCAGCGCGAAAAAGCGTTTTCGCGTTCGTCCGGGTGGCACCGTCAAGCGCGGCCAGGCCTTCAAGCGTCACATCCTGACCAAGAAGAGCACCAAAAACAAGCGCCAGCTGCGCGGTGCAGTGAATGTGCATGAGACCAACATGGGTCACATGGCGCAGATGCTGCCCTTTGCCGGCCTGTAATCCAACCCGACGAACAAGGAGTTTTCCATGCCTCGCGTCAAACGTGGTGTCACGGCACGTGCCCGTCACAAAAAAGTATTGGCTTTGGCCAAAGGTTTCCGCGGCCGCCGCGGCAATGTCTATCGCATCGCCAAGCAGGCGGTGATGAAGGCCGGCCAGTACGCCTACCGCGACCGCCGTGCCCGCAAGCGCGTGTTCCGCCAGCTGTGGATTGCGCGCATCAACGCCGGCGCGCGCGAACTCGGCCTGAGCTACAGCCAGTTTGCCAACGGCCTGAAAAAAGCCGCCATCGCCATCGACCGCAAGGTGCTGGCCGATCTGGCCGTCAACGACCGCCCCGCCTTTGCGCGCATCGTCGAGCAGGCGCGGGCGCACCTGGGCGCAGCCCCCGCTGTGGCAGCCTGATCTGGGCCTGATGAGGGCTTGAAGGGTGTGGCGCTGCGCTTGCGCGGCGGCTTCCCAGAGCCCCCCTCGAAGCGAGGGCCAGCGCTGTACGGCACTGGCCCTTTTTTTGTTTGTGTTCCCACCCAGCCTTTACCGGCTCCCTTGATGGCCCATGAGTCGCTGCTGCAAGCCTGGGCTCGGATGCAATGCGATGAACGAACTCGATACCCTGCTGCAATCGGCGCGCGCACAGTTCGCGCGGGCTCACACCCCGGCCGAACTCGAAAACGCCAAGGCCCAGTATCTGGGCAAGAGCGGCCGCCTGACCGAGCTCATGAAGGGGCTGGCGAGCCTGAGCGTGGACGAGAAAAAGACCCAGGGCGCGGCCATCAACCTGAGCAAGCAGGCCATCGAGGCCGCGCTCAACCAGCGCCGTGCCGAGCTGGCCGAAGCCGAACTGCAGCGCCAGTTGCAGGCCGAGGCGCTGGATGTGACGCTGCCCGGGCGCCAGCGCGGCGGCGGCGGCCTGCACCCGGTGAGCCTGACGCTCGAGCGCATCGAGGCCATTTTTGGCTCCATGGGTTTTGCGGTCGCCGACGGCCCCGAGATCGAAACCGACTGGTTCAACTTCACCGCACTCAACACGCCCGCCGACCACCCGGCGCGCTCGATGCACGACACCTTTTATGTGCAGGTGGGCGAGCAGCCCGAGCCCTATCTGCTGCGCACCCACACCAGCCCGATGCAGATCCGCCACGCGCTGCAACACGTGCAGCGCCACAAGCAACTGGCGGGCGCGGATGCGGCGGCACTGTTTGACGGCGCCATGCCCGAAATTCGCGTGATCGCGCCCGGCCGCACCTACCGCGTGGACAGCGACGCCACCCATTCGCCCATGTTCCACCAGTGCGAGGGGCTGTGGATCGGCGAGAACGTGAGCTTCAAGGATCTGAAGTTCGTGTTCACCGATTTTTGCCGCACCTTCTTCGAATCCGACGACCTGGTGTTGCGTTTTCGCCCCAGCTTCTTTCCCTTCACCGAGCCCAGCGCCGAGATCGACATCCAGTTTCAGTCTGGCCCGCTGGCCGGGCGCTGGCTCGAGGTGGCGGGCAGCGGCCAGGTGCACCCCAACGTGGTGCGCAATATGGGCCTGTGCCCCGAGCGCTACATCGGATTTGCCTTTGGCATGGGGCCCGACCGCCTGACCATGCTGCGCTACGGCGTGGCCGATTTGCGCCTGTTTTTCGACGGCGACCTGCGGTTCCTGCGCCAGTTTCAATGAGTCTGGCGCCGTCCATCCCTGGTTGACCCCCTCAATGCCCCGCCCGAGAGCACACGATGCAATTCCCCGAATCCTGGTTGCGCGAATTCTGCAACCCATCCCTGAGCAGCGAGCAGCTGGCCGACACCCTGACCATGGCCGGACTGGAGGTCGAAGAGCGCCGCCCCGCCGCGCCGCCTTTCAGCGGCGTGGTGGTGGCGCGCATCGAACACCTCGAGCCGCACCCACAGGCCGAGCGGCTGCGCGTCTGCCAAGTCGAGGTGGGCGGCGGCGAACGCTTGCAGATCGTCTGCGGTGCGCCCAATGCGCGCGCCGGCATGGTGGTGCCGTGCGCGCGCGTGGGGGCGGTGCTGCCGCCGGGGCCCAACGGCGAGCCGCTGCACATCGGTCTTGGGCAGCTGCGTGGCGTGGCCAGCCACGGCATGTTGTGCTCGGCGCAGGAGCTGGGCATCGCCGACGACGCCAGCGGCTTGCTCGAACTGCCCGCCGACGCCCCGCTGGGGCAAGACGTGCGCGTCTGCCTGCAGCTCGATGATCAGATTTTCACCCTCAAGCTCACCCCCAACCTGGCGCACTGCCTGAGCGTCCATGGCGTGGCGCGCGAGCTGGCCGCGCTCACCGGGGCGCCGCTGCACACCCCGGCCTGGCCGCAGGTGGCCCCCACGCACACCGAGGTGCTGCCGGTGCAGGTGCAAGCCCCCGATCTGTGCGGGCGCTTCAGCGGCCGCATCGTGCGCGGCATCGACGCCGGCGCCGCCACCCCGGCCTGGATGGTGCAGCGGCTGGCACGCTGCGGCCAGCGCAGCGTTTCGGCGCTGGTGGACATTTCCAACTACGTGATGTTCGAGTTCGGCCGCCCCTCGCACATCTTTGATCTGGCACACATCGACGGCGGCTTGCAGGTGCGCTGGGGCCGCGCCGGCGAAACGCTGCAGCTGCTCAACGGCCAAACGGTGAGCGTGGACGAAACGGTGGGCGTGATCGCCGACGCGCAGGCGCTGGAGTCGCTGGCCGGCATCATGGGCGGAGCGGCCACGGCGGTGAGCGCTGCCACGCGCGATGTCTATCTCGAAGCCGCTTTCTGGTGGCCCAAGGCCATCGCCGGGCGCTCGCGCCGCTACCACTTCAGCACCGACGCCGGGCACCGCTTCGAGCGCGGGGTCGATCCGGCCACCACGGTCGAACACCTGGAGCGCATCACCGAGCTGATTGTGCAGATCTGCGGCGGCCAACCCGGCCCGATCGACGACCAGAGCCTGAACCTGCCGCAGCCGCAGCCGGTGGCGCTGCGGGTGGCGCGCGCGGCCAAGGTGATCGGCATGCCGCTCACGCCAGAGCAGTGCGCGCAGACACTGCGCCGCCTCGGGCTGCAGGTACACGAAGGGCAGGGCAGCCTGAGCGTGACGCCGCCTTCGTACCGCTTCGATTTGCAGATCGAAGCCGACCTGATCGAAGAAGTGGCGCGCCTGATCGGCTACGAGCACCTGCCGCACACGCCGCCGCTGGCGCCGGTGACGGCGCTGGCGCAACCCGAGCGCCGCCGCGGCCCCTACGCGCTGCGGCGCCAGCTGGCGCAGCTGGGCTACCAAGAGACCATCAACTTCAGCTTCGTGCAAGAGCGCTGGGAGCGCGACTGGGCCGGCAACGCCCAGCCGATCGCCCTGCTCAACCCGATCGCCAGCCAGATGAGCGTGATGCGCTCCTCGCTGCTGGGCAGCTTGCTGGCGGTGCTCAAGTTCAACACCGACCGCAAGGCCGAGCGCGTGCGCGTGTTCGAGCTCGGGCGCGTGTTCCGACACGACGCAGCGGTGCCAGACGGCCCCACCAGCGTGGCCGGGGTGGCGCAGCCGCTGCGCGTGGCGGCGCTGGCTTGGGGCGATGCGCTGCCGCTGCAATGGGGCGAGGGTGCGCGCAGCGTCGATTTCCACGACCTCAAGGGCGATCTGCAAGCCCTGCTGGCCCCGCGCCAGGCGCGCTTCGAGCCGGCCGAGCACCCGGCGCTGCACCCGGGCCGCTGCGCCCAGGTGTGGCTCGACGGGCAGGCGATCGGTTACATCGGCGAGCTGCACCCGCGTTGGCGCCAGAGCGAGGGCTGGCAGCAGGCCCCGGTGCTGTTCGAGCTCGAGCTCGAGCCGCTGCTGCAGCGCGAGCTGGTGCAGGCGCAGCCGGTGCACCGGCACCAGCCGGTGCAGCGCGACCTGGCCGTGGTGCTGCCCGAGCGCGTCGCGCACGCCGAACTGCTGGCCACCGTGCGTGGCGCCGACCGCACAGGCTGGCTCACCGACGTGCGACTGTTTGATATTTACCGCCCCAAGCTGGGGCACAATGCGGGGGCTGGTGGTCTGGCCGAAGGCGAGCAGAGCTGGGCCTTGCGCCTGACGCTGGAGCGCGACGACGCCAACCTGACCGATGCGCAAATCGATGCCGTGGTGCAGTCGGTGCTGGCCGCGTTGTCGGCACAGTTGCACGCACGCTTGCGCGCCTGATTACCCCATCCGCTGGAGACCTCTGTTGTGAGCCTGAGCAAGCCCCTGCCCGACCCCGATCTGAACGACACCGCGCCAGACGACCACACCCTGACCAAAGCCCAGATGGCCGAGTTGCTGTACCAGCAAATCGGCTTCAACAAGCGCGAATCCAAAGACCTGGTCGAGGCTTTTTTTGACCAGATCGCCGAACGCCTGATACAGGGCGACGACGTGAAGCTGTCGGGCTTTGGCAATTTTCAGGTGCGCACCAAATCCCCGAGGCCCGGTCGCAACCCGCGCACGGGCGAGTCGGTGGCCATTGCGGCGCGGCGCGTGGTCACGTTCCACGCCAGCCCCAAGCTCAAAGAGGCGGTGCAATCCGGGAGGGTGGAGGAGGGGGCGCCGGATGGGCCCTGATCCCAGGCGCAGGGTTAAGACAGAGCCATAGACCGGGCTGAAGTGGAGCGGGTGAAGGGAATCGAACCCTCGTATGAAGCTTGGGAAGCTGCCGTTCTGCCATTGAACTACACCCGCGGCAGCGTTCGATTGTATTGCAAAAGCGCGCCTCGCTTGGCGCCGTCCAGGGTGCGGCAGCGCCTAGAATCGGGGCCACCATGCTAGAACTCGCACACCTGCGCAAAGACCTCGACGCCGTCGTCGAGCGCTTGCAAACCCGCAAAAACCCGCAACCCTTCCTCGATGTAGAGGCCTTTGCTGCGCTGGAGCACGAGCGCAAGGCCTTGCAGGTGCAGACCGAGGATCTGCAGGCGCAGCGCAACAGCCGCTCCAAACAGATCGGCGTGCTCAAGGGCCAAGGCCGGCATGCCGAGGCCGAGGCGGCGATGGCCGAAGTGAGCCAGCTCAAGGCCGCGTTGGAGCGCTCGGCCGCGCGGCTGGAACAGATTCAGGCCGAGCTGCAAGACATGCTGCTGGCGCTGCCCAACCTGCCGCAGCCCGAGGTGCCGCTGGGCGCCGACGAGAGCGCGAATGTGGAATTGCGCCGCTGGGCGCCGCCGGGAGCCGGGCAGTCGGGCGGCTACGGCGCCAACCCCAGTCCGCTGGGTTTTGAAGCGCGCGACCACGTCGATCTGGGCGAGCCTTTGGGCCTGGATTTCGAGGCCGCGGCCAAGCTCAGCGGCTCGCGTTTTGTGGTGCTCAAGGGGCGGCTGGCGCGGCTGCACCGGGCGCTGGCGCAGTTCATGCTCGACGTGCAGACCGAGCGCCACGGCTACACCGAGTGCTACACGCCCTACGTGGTCAACGCCGCCACGCTGCGCGGCACCGGCCAGTTGCCCAAGTTCGAGGCCGACCTGTTCGCCGCCAAGAAAGGCGGGGTCGAGGGCGAGGACGAGGGTGCGCTCTACCTCATCCCCACGAGCGAGGTCACACTCACCAACCTGGTGCGCGAGCGCATCGTGCCCGAGGCCGAGCTGCCGCTCAAATACACCGCCCACACCCCGTGTTTCCGTTCCGAAGCCGGCAGCGCCGGGCGCGACACGCGCGGCCTGATCCGCCAGCACCAGTTCGACAAGGTGGAGCTGGTGCAGATCGTGCATCCCGAGCGCAGCCACGAGGCGCTGCACGAGATGACGCAGCACGCCGAAACCATCCTGCAGCTGCTCGAACTGCCCTACCGTGTGGTGCTGCTGTGCAGCGGCGACATGGGTTTTGGCGCGGCGCGCACGCACGACCTCGAAGTCTGGCTGCCGGCCCAAGGCACCTATCGCGAAATCAGCTCGGTGAGCAACTGCGAAGCCTTCCAGGCGCGGCGCCTGCAAGCGCGCTTCAAAAACGCCCAAGGCAAGAACGAGTGGCTGCACACCCTCAACGGCTCCGGTCTGGCAGTGGGCCGCACCCTGGTGGCGGTGCTCGAAAACCACCAGCGCGTCGACGGCCGCATCGGCATCCCGGCGGCGCTGCGGCCCTACCTGGGCGGGTCCGAAACGCTTTGAGGGCCTGCCCGAGCGGCAGCAGCAGCCGGTTCTAGCGCAAACCCGCCCCGGCCGCAGCGAAGTCGCGTTGGATCAGCTCAATCTTGTAGCCGTCGGGGTCGGTCACGAAGGCGATCACCGTGCTGCCACCCAGCACCGGGCCGGCTTCGCGCGTGACGCGGCCCCCAGCGGTCTTGATGCGCTCGCAGGCCGCGTAGGCGTCGGGCACGCCGATGGCGATGTGGCCGTAGGCGCTGCCGTGCTCGTACTGCGTCACGCCCCAGTTGTAGGTGAGCTCGATTTCCGCCTGGCCGGGGTTGCCGCCCTCAAAGCCCAAAAACGCCAGCGAGTAGCGGTGTTCGGGGTTTTCGGAGCGGCGCAGCAAGGCCATGCCCAGCACCTCGGTGTAAAAGGCGATCGAGCGCTCCAGATCGCCGACGCGCAACATGGTGTGCAAAATGCGCATGCCTTGCTCCTCGTTTTTCCTTATTTGATGCGGCCAAAACGGGTGCGCAGCGGGTCGATGCCGCCTTGGCCGCCCCCACCGCCGCCGCTGCGTGCGCGGTTGCCGCCACCGCCGCCGCGCTGGCCCAGCGCGTCGATGCCGGTGCGCAGCGGGTCGGGCTGGCGCGCCGGGCCGCCGGAGCCAGCCGTGCCCGCGCTGCCTGCACCGCGGCTGCGTGCCGGGCCTTGGCCAGCGCCTTGACGTGGCCCGCCAGCGGGGGCTTGGCTGCGGGCGCCGGCGGGGCCGAAACCGCCGCCATTGGGGCGCGGGTTGCGGCGCCGGCCGGCGGCGTTGGCTGGCCGCGCCGGGGCCAAGGGGTCGGCGTGGCGCGGTGGCGGGGCGTCGTCATCGTAGTCGTCGTCGCGGACCACGGGCGCGGCCGCTGCGCGCTGGGTTGCGGGCCGCGCCGGGTGGGCGCCAGCGCGCGGATGCGCAGGCTTGGCATTGCGTCCGCCGCCCTTGCTGTCGCGCACGCGGTCGGTCATTTCTTTGCGCGCCGCGCGGCCGGCTGCGGCCATCACTTCGCGGCTTGGTGGTTTGCCGGCCCCGCCCCACAGGGTTTGGCGCCCCATGGCGATGGGTTCGGCTTTTTCGTCGGCTTCGGGCATGAAATCGGGGAAGGCCTGCACCGCGATCTGCTGCTTGGTGAACTTCTCGATCGCCATCATGAAGCCTTCTTCGTCCAGGCTCACCAGGCTCACCGCCGCGCCCTCGGCCCCGGCGCGCCCGGTGCGGCCGATGCGGTGCACGTAGTCTTCGCACACATTGGGGATGTCGTAGTTGACCACGTGCGGCAAGTCGTCGATGTCGATGCCGCGCGCCGCGATGTCGGTGGCCACCAGGGCGCGGATGCTGCCGCTCTTGAAGTCGGCCAGCGCCTGAGTGCGCGCGCTCTGGCTCTTGTTGCCGTGCAGCGCCATGGCCCCGATGCCGTGGGCATTGAGATAATCGGCCACGTTGTTGGCGCCGAACTTGGTGCGCGTGAACACCAGCACCTGGCTCCAGTCGTGCGCTTTGATGATGTGCGCCAGCAGCGCCTTCTTTTTGCTGCGCCCCACCGGGTGGATGGTCTGCACGATGCGCTGCACCGTGGTGTTGGGCGGCGTGACCTGAATGTGCTGGGGGTTGCGCAGCAAGCCGTTGGCCAGCTCCCGGATCTCGTCGCTGAAGGTGGCCGAAAACAGCAGGCTTTGTTTGTTTTGCGGCAACAGGCGCAGGATTTTTTTCACATCGTGGATGAAGCCCATGTCGAGCATGCGGTCGGCTTCGTCGAGCACCAGGATTTCGACTTTGGACAGATCCAGGCGCCCCTGATCCACCAGATCGAGCAGCCGCCCCGGGGTGGCCACCAGCACGTCCACACCGCGGGCCAGCTTGTCGATCTGCGGGTTCATGCCGACGCCACCAAAAATCACGGTCGATTTCAGGTGCAGGTGCTTGCCATAGACGCGCACCGATTCTTCCACCTGCGCCGCGAGCTCGCGTGTGGGCGTGAGCACCAGGGCGCGGATCGGGCGCGACTGGCCGCGTTTGGGGGCATCATGGGGAACTTGGGCCGCTTGGCCTTCGGTGCCTTTGGGGCCGCCGTGCAGGCGCTGCAGCAGTGGCAGCGTGAAGGCGGCGGTTTTGCCGGTGCCGGTCTGGGCGCCAGCCAGCAGGTCGTGGCCGGCCAGCACCAGCGGTATGGCTTGCGCCTGCACCGGAGTGGGTTGGGTGTAGCCTTGCTCGCGCACGGCGTCCAGCAGGGCTGGGGCTAGGTTCAGTTGTTCAAAAGTCATTGTCAGGGGTAAGCCCCAAGGCGGGCATGAAAGGGTATCGGCCACTTCCCGCGCCGAAGGCGCTGGGCAATCCAGAGGGCAGATGAGACCGGAGATAGCCGCCGCAGCGAACACGGCGGCCCCAGCAAGGCGCTGGCGTGGCACCGACTGCAAGTGCACACGAGAGCCACATTGTCGCACAAAGCGCGCCAGGTGCGGCGCACGCCAAATACACGCCATAGTCATGCGCCCAGGCGCTGGCCAGCGCCTGGCATGCTTGGCCAGTCAGTTGGTTTGCGTGGCCGCTTGCCGATTGCAACCCGGCAGGTTGTGGTTCCAGTTGCGCAAGTCGGGGGCGCAACGGCGAATGATCGCAGGGCCTTCGATCTCGCACGTCAGGCGCAGGGCAAACGGCAGTTGTGCACAGGTAAACGCTGGAGCGGCGGCAGGAGCGCTAGGCGCAGGTACAGGGTCAGGAGTGGGTACAGGTGCTGGCGCTGGCGCTGGCGCTGCAGGTACGGGTGCGCTGGGTATGGGCGTGGCTGGCGTGGGTGGCAGCGTGGTGGGGCGGGTGGGTGTAGGCGCTGGCGCAGGCACCGCACCGGCAGGGGGAGGGGTGCGCGCTGGCGCCGTGACCGGGGCGGTAGGGGCCGGAGTTGGGGCACCAACGGCAGCAGCGGGTGGTGGCGCTGGAACCTGGCCGGGTGGCGGTGTGCTTGGCGTCGCGGGTGGGGTGGCTGGCGCCGGTGCAGCAGGCGTACCAGGTTCCCCCAACGCAGCAGGAGCGGGCGCAGTGGGGGCTGCGGCCTGAGCCGGTGCGCTTGCATCGGCTGGCGCTTCAGGAGCCGTTTCCGTGATCACCGGCAGCGCGTGGGGCTGGGGCGCCGGACGCAGCAAAAAGAAGGCCAGCACCGCCACTGCCAGCGCCGAAAGCCCGGAAAAGCCGATCAGCGCCAGCGAGCGTTTGTTCCAACCCGGGGCTTGCGCTTGTGGCGCCACCCGTGGCCCTGCCTGTACGCTGGCCTGCGTGGCCTGCAGGTGGGGCGCCGAGGGTACGGGCGCAAGCACAGGCGCTGCCAAGGGCGCGACCTCCGCTTCGGGGGCGGGATCGGGAGCATGGGCGGGTGGCGGTGGCGGTGGCGGTGGCGGTGGCGGTGGCGGTGGCGGTGGCGGTGGCGGTGGCGGTGGCGGTGGCGGTGGCGGTGGCGCACTCGCAAACGAATGGCCACAGTGTGTGCAGAACTTGGTGCTGGTCGAGCGCATGCCGCAGGCCGGGCAGGCCTGTGGGGCAGGGATGGGCGTGCCGCAGGCGGCGCAAAACTTGGCGCGGTCAGAGTTTACTGTCTGGCATTTCGGACATTGCATGGTTCTTGCCTCCGTAAATTGTTTCAGCGTACGCGAACCATATCAATGGTCCTGCCTTCTGAGCGCAACCGCATGCGGTCGTTGTTGATCATTTCAAAGACAAGCTCTATTTCTCCGTCTTGCTTGACCAGGACCCGATTGCCATCGAACTCATAAGTTACGGGGATTTCATTTCGCTGGCCGACTGAGCGAATCGAGTTGCGTTTGAGCTCGATTTCAATTGGGCGGGGAAGATCGATTGAGTTTTCGCTGCGCCAGGTGCCTAAAAACGGCTTTGGTTGAAGAAAGCTGAGCAGGCCACCGAACCAGCCGGAAGGGCTGGGGTCGGCTGGCGCTGCGCCTTTGTTCTGTCCAAGTTCGCCTTCCAGGTGGGCCTGTTGCAGGGCTGCTATTTCATTCGGGTTGGCGAGTTCCCAGCGCCCTTCGCGCAGTACCAGAACAAACCCTTGTGAAAACTCCGGCATAAAGGCGGGGTTGAGTTGGCGAGCCTGCTCGGTTTGCGACCAGGGCGCTGGTTCATGCAGACGCAAACTGGCTTTGACATGGACCAGTTCGAAGTCAGCCAACTTGCTTGGTTGACTGAAATCTTTGATTTCGACAAGTTCCACCCCTTGCGCAAAACACAGGCGGCCATCGCGTATGAACTGTGCCGCCTGTTCGCCCCAACGGTAGCGGTTGTTTTGCACGAATCTGAAGAAATGTTGCTCTTGAACGAGTTCCGGGCCGCTGTACACTCCGGCTTGCACCAGAAATTGCAGCCAATTGTTGGTGACGGTGTCGAAACGGTTCACATCAACCGGGTTGGCTGCGTAATTGAAGTTGTCTAGGCAGAAGCGCTCGCGCAGCAGCGCCGGGTTTTGCTCCAGTCCGCGTGTCAGGGCGCGTTCGAAATTGGCCTTCGAGGCACCTTCGGGGGCCAACAGCAACCAGGCCGTCAGGCCCAGAGCGAGCACGCTCAGCAGCGCGGCTGCGGCCAGCAAGAGCACGCGCCGAGGCGGCCAACCAAGCGGCGCGGCGGCCAGCGTCGGCCCCGATGGCATGCCGGTCATAGGCACGGTGCGGGGCGCAGGCGGGGAGGGTGCAGGGCTAGGCTGCGCGCCCAAGGGGTGGCCGCATTCCTCGCAAAAGCGCCCTGCATCGGGGTTGAGATGGCCACAACGGGTACAAAAAGCCATGGCCGCCCCCCTACTTGAGTTTGTACCCGCAATGGCCGCAAAAAATGTCGGCCTCTGCAACCGGTTGGGTGCAACTCGGGCAATTGGACTTGGAGCCTGCCGGGTTGGCGTCGGTGACGGTTGGCGCGCCCTGCGGCGGCGCAAGGTTGAAGGACTGAGCCTGAGCTGCCTCTGCTTGCTGAGCTGCCTGAGCTGCCTCTGCTTGCTGAGCTGCCTGAGCTGCCTGAGCTGCCTGAGCTGCCTGAGCTGCCTGAGCTGCGCGCGCTGCAGCCAATTGAGCCTGCGCCTGGGCCTTGGTCTCTTCTGCCTTGCGTTTCAGTTCACGCATGCGCTGGTCGAGTTCGACTTTGCTGCGCTCCAAATCCAGCCCTGCTGTGCCGCTGCGGTGAATGATGGCCAGGCCTTTGAGGTAAACCAGAAATACCGGCGTGGTAATGACTATCGCCAGCAGCGCGCTGCCCAGACCCAGCGCCCACAGGTAGTCTCCGCCGCGGCCCATGCCGCGACCGCCAAACAGGCCGCCCACCACACCGGCCAGATCGGCGTTGATGTTCAGGATGCCGGCGCTCAGGCCCAAGGTCAGGGCGGCGCCGGTCAAAACAATGGTGGACAAAATGAAGCTGGTCAGCAGCAGCAACAGCAGCAACAGCAGCAGCATCATCATGACCGGAACCAGGCGGTAATGGGCCACTTCCTTGATCGAAACCAGGGCGTATTGCACGTTGGCGCCGTTCCAGATGGCGGGCGCTGCAATCGGCACGCCCAGCCAGAACACGGCAAACCACAACATGCCGATCAAAATTGCACCAGCGGGGTAGACGAAGGCGTACAGCAGCGGGCCGATGCCCGGAATTTTGGTGATGAAAATCAGGATCGCCAGCAGCACCACACCGATCACGAATACCAGCAGCAGCAACAGCAGCACCAGCACCAGGCGATGGCTGGTGGCCAGCGACAGCAACACCCCTTGCAGCATGGTGCGCTGTGGCCGCTGCCAAACGTCATCGGCGAGCAAAATGCCGGCGGCGTTGACGCCCACCAGCGCCGTGGCGAAGATCAGCAGCATGCCAATAAAGCCAAACAGCGCCCCCAGTGCGCCCGCTTGCCGCGCCAGGGCGCCCGCAATGCCCAGAAAAACAGCGCCGACCAGCAAGCAGGCCAGGAAGGTGAGCAGCAGCAGGACGAAGGGGCGCCAACGTGTGATGGCTTCCAGCGCGCTGAGCAGGGAAGCCGGGCCGTTCAACTGCTGGCGCAGGTCGGGCGTGTCAGGGCTGGGGTTCAGGTGGGGGGTGGAGCCCGAATCGGGGCTGGGTGTGACAGTGTTCAAGAGCGACTCCCTGCAGGTTGAGGACTGATCAATCTGGCAAGCAAAAGTCTAGCACAGCCCAAAGGCGCTCCCGGCGCCCGTGCAGCGCGGATAATCGGGGCTTTCGTGCCCATCTGCGCCGCAGCGGCTCAGGCCTGCGGCACGGCGCGCCGCTTGCGGCGTTTTGCTGCTTTCATCGACCGCACTCACCATGGCCCAATACGTTTTCTCCATGAACCGCGTCTGCAAGACGGTGCCGCCCAAGCGCCAGATCTTGAAAGACATCTCGCTCAGCTTCTTTCCCGGTGCCAAGATCGGCGTGCTGGGCCTCAACGGCTCGGGCAAATCGACCTTGCTCAAGATCATGGCTGGGGTGGACAAGGAGATCGAAGGCGAGGCCGTGCCCATGCCCGGCATCCGCATTGGCTACCTGCCGCAGGAGCCGCAGATCAACCCCGAGCAAACCGTGCGCGAGGCGGTGCAAGAGGGCATCGGCGGCGCGCTGGCAGCGAAGGCGCGCCTCGAGGAGGTCTATGCCGCCTACGCCGAACCCGACGCCGACTTCGACGCCCTGGCCGCCGAACAGGCCGAGCTCGAGGCCATCATCGCCGCCTCGGGCAGCGAAAACGCCGACCTGCAGCTCGAGCTCGCCGCCGACGCGCTCAACCTGCCGCCCTGGGATGCGCTGATCAAGAACCTCTCGGGCGGCGAAAAACGCCGCGTGGCGCTGTGTCGCCTGTTGCTCAGCCGCCCCGACATGCTGCTGCTCGATGAACCGACCAACCACCTCGACGCCGAAAGCGTGCACTGGCTCGAGCAGTTCCTGAAGCGTTTTTCAGGCACGGTGGTGGCCATCACCCACGACCGCTACTTCCTCGACAACGCCGCCGAGTGGATTCTGGAACTCGATCGCGGCCAGGGCATCCCCTACAAAGGCAACTACACCGACTGGCTGGAGCAGAAAGAGCGCCGCCTCGAGAGCGAGCAAAAGAGCGAAGACGCGCGCATGCGCGCCATGAAAGAAGAGCTCAAGTGGGTGCGCGCCAACGCCAAGGGACGCCAGGCCAAGAGCAAGGCGCGGCTGGCGCGCTTCGAAGAACTGTCGGACGTGGATTACCAGCGCCGCAACGAGACCAACGAGATCTTCATTCCCGTGGCCGAGCGCCTGGGCGCGCAAGTGATCGAGTTCCACGGCGTGAGCAAGTCCTTTGGCGACCGGCTGCTGATCGACAAACTGAGCTTTGCCGTGCCGGCGGGAGCCATCGTCGGCATCATCGGCCCCAACGGCGCCGGCAAATCGACCCTGTTTCGCATGATCCAGGGCAAGGAGCAGCCCGACAGCGGCACGATCGTCGTCGGCAAGACCGCGCAGCTGGCCTTTGTGGACCAGAGCCGCGAATCGCTGGCGGGCGACAAGACGGTCTGGGAAGATGTGTCGGGCGGGCTCGACAACATCACCGTGGGCAAGTTCGTCATGCCCAGCCGGGCTTACCTGGGGCGCTTCAACTTCAAGGGCAACGACCAGCAAAAGCTGGTCAAGAACCTCTCGGGCGGCGAGCGCGGCCGGCTGCACCTGGCCAAGACGCTGGCGCTGGGCGGCAATGTGCTCATGCTCGACGAGCCCTCGAACGACTTGGATGTGGAAACCCTGCGCGCGCTCGAAGAGGCGCTGCTCGAGTTCGCCGGCAGCGCGATGGTGATCAGCCACGACCGCTGGTTCCTGGACCGCATCTGCACCCACATCCTGGCCTACGAGGGCGACAGCCAGTGGGTGTTTTTCGACGGCAACTTCACCGAGTACGAAGCCGACAAGCAACGCCGCCTGGGCGAGGAGGGCGCGCGGCCCAAGCGCGTGCGTTTCAAGTCGCTGGCCTGAGCGCCGCCGGCTATATGCGCCACATGTTGCCCACATTTCCGACAAAATTACTAACAACAGTCTTGCGCTGAATGTGCCATTTGTTGCAGAATATGCCCATGAATTACACAAACAACTCTGTTGACATGTCCTCCGGCGCCTACTACACCACGCTGGAGGTGGCCAAGATGCTCGGTATGGCCGTGCGCTCGGTGCAACTGATGGTCGATCGGGGCGATCTGCAGGCGTGGAAGACCCCCGGTGGGCACCGGCGCATCACGCGCGACTCGCTCGAGCGCTGGATCAAGGGCAGCCGCGCTGGCGTCACGGGCGTGGTGGCCATGCACGGCGGCGCGTCGCTGCGCCCCAGCGGACGGCGCCGCCATTCGGTGCACGTGCCGCGCATTTTGCTGATCGAAGATTCGGCGCACTTTCAAGGCTTGGTCTCGACGCTGGTCAGGCAACGCTTCCCGGACATCGAATTGCACGTGTCCGCCGACGCCATTGCCGGCCTGGTTTCCTTCGGTCACCTGCAGCCCGACCTGATCATCGTCGATATTTTGTTGCCGGGCATGGACGGTGCCACACTCATCACCGGGCTGCGCAACCACGCCCTGTTCGGCAACTGCAAGCTGGTCGTGCTCACGGCGCTCGATGCGCAGCAGCGCGAACCCTACGCCGCTGCCTTGGACGGGGTGGAGGTGGTGCACAAGCCGCGTCTGGTGCAGGAACTGCCGCCCCTGATCGAGGCGGCGCTGGGGCATTTGCTGGCCGATTCGGAGGCTGCCTCCCCGGTCTCCGCCACCCCTGCGGCCCCGGATGTAGCAGGAAACGGGGCTTTGGCGTCAGCCCCCAGCAGCAAGCGCCCCGCCAAAGTCGTCAAGGGCAAGGGCAAGGCGAAGGCCGCACCCCAGCCTGCGCCGTAGCCCTCGAGCCCCAAAGGCTGAGGTGGAGCAAGAGCCCTCCAGGCCGTGCCCGTTGCCGGCCTTGACGGCCGGCGGCGAGGCGGCGCATCTGCCCCAGTGCGAGCAGGTGGCCTTGCAGACCCTGTTCGAAAACGACAGCGCCTTGTTCCTGGCCTTTCGCGCCGCCTGCATCGAGCAGTTTGCGCACGATTTTCAGCTCGCTGCCGCGCTGCTGGCTGCACAGCAGGATCGGGCCGCATTGGGCCGCCTGGCGCACAGCCTCAAGGGTGTGCTCAACACCCTGGGTCATACCGAAATCAGCCCCACGGCTCACGCCTTGCAACTCGAGGCCGAGCGCGCCGACTGGCCCGAGCTGCAAAGGCTGTGGTCGGCGCTGCGCGCGCGCATGGTCGCGGCCTTTGGGCTTGATCCGCTCCCATGAGTGTGCAGCCAGGCAGCGGATTTCTGGGTTGCGCAGCAGAGGATCAACCTAAAACTCGGCCCACTCGTCGGGCAGCAGCCACAGCAGGGCCGTGATGAAGGTCAAGTAGCGCAAAAACATGCCCAGCCCCATGTAGAACACGCAAGGCCAAAAAGGCAGGCGCAACCAGCCGGCCACCGCGCACAACGGGTCGCCGATGCCCGGCAACCAGCTCACCAGGCAGGCCTTGGGGCCAAAACGGCGCAACCACTCGAGCGCCTTGACGTGGGTGGCCGAGCCGCGCACCTTGTCCACCGCCGAATGGGCGCCGTAGCCCAGCAGCCAGTTGGTGATGGCGCCCAAGGTGTTGCCGGCCGTGGCCACCAGCATCACTGGCCAGTAGAGCTCCGGGTTGAGCTTGATCACGCCCAGCACCACTGGCACCGAACCCAGCGGCAGCAAAGTGGCCGACAGATAGGCGACCACAAACACCGTCGTCAGGCCAAATTGTGGCAGACGCAAGGCATCCAGGATCGACCACAGCAGCGCTTCCATCGTGGGGCCAGTATAAGGGCGACGCCGTGAGCGCGGCAGCTCCGTTGTCGGGCTGGGCTTGGGCTTTTTTCGGGAAATGCGCCGGGTACAATCGCCTGCTCAACTCATAGGCAGCCGCTGCACCGGGCGCCCTCCCAGGGGGTGGCGCGGCTGGGTGTTTCTTGCGGTATTTTGGATGCGCATCGGTCCCTACACCCTCGACAACCCCCTGTTCGTCGCCCCCATGGCCGGGGTCACGGATCGGCCCTTTCGCACCCTGTGCAAGCAGTTGGGGGCGGGCTACGCGGTGAGCGAGATGATCAGCGCCCGGCCCGAGCTGCGCGACAGCCTCAAAACCCTGCGCCGCCTCGATCATGTGGGCGAACCCGGCCCGATCGCGGTGCAGATTGCCGGCACCGAGCCGACGCAGATGGCGGATGCGGCGCGCAGCAACATCGACCGCGGCGCGCAGATCATCGACATCAACATGGGTTGCCCGGCCAAAAAGGTGTGCAACCAGTGGGCCGGATCGGCCCTGATGCAAGACCCGCCGCGCGCGCTGGCGATCATCGAGGCGGTGGTGGCGGCGTGCCTGCCGCACGGCGTGCCGGTGACGCTCAAAATGCGCACCGGCTGGTGCGAGGCCGAAAAAAACGCGCTGCAACTGGCGCGTGCGGCCGAGGCCGCCGGGGTGCAGATGGTCGTGCTGCACGGGCGCACGCGTGCGCAGGGCTACAAGGGCCTGGCCGAGCACCACACGGCAGCGGCGGTGAAGGCGGTGCTGCGCATTCCGGTGGTGGCCAACGGCGACATCGACAGCCCCGAGCAAGCGCGTGCGGTGCTGGCGTCCAGCGGTTGCGACGCGATCATGATCGGCCGCGCCGCCCAAGGCCGGCCGTGGCTGTTTCGCGAGATCGCGCACTATTTGGCCACCGGCGTGCATCTGCCTGCGCCAGACGCAACCGAACTGAGCCGGCTGCTGCGCGCGCATCTGCTCGAACACTACCGGCTTTACGGCGAACACAGCGGCGTGCGCAGCGCACGCAAACACCTGGGCTGGTACGCCCGCTCCCTGGCCGATTCGGCACTGCAACAAGCCGAGTTCAGGCAGGCCGTGAACCGCGCCGAAACCGCCGCGCAACAGCTGCGCTGCGTGCAGGCGTGGTTCGAGCGCGCCCCCGAGCGCACCCCCGACCCTCGATGGAGGCTGGCCGCATGAGTCCCCCAACCGCCCCCAACCTGCCCGACAGCGTGCGCGCCAACATCGAGGCCTACTTCAAGGATTTGGGCGCCAGCGAACCGGCCAACATGCACGACATGCTGCTGCGCACGGTAGAGAAACCGCTGCTCGAGGTGGTGCTGGCGCGCGCCGGCGGCAACCAGTCGCGCGCCGCGCAATGGCTGGGCCTGAACCGCAACACCTTGCGCAAAAAGCTGCAAGAACACGGCCTGCTCGATTTTTGATTTTTGTTTCAAGTGAATGTTGCCCATGAAAGCCCTGCTCTCGGTCTCTGACAAAACCGGCCTGCTCGAACTCGCGCGCGGCCTGCACGCGCTGGGCGTGCAGCTCATCTCAACTGGTGGCACGGCGCGCCTGCTGGCCCAGGACGGTCTGCCCGTGACCGAGGTGGCCGAGCTGACCGGCTTCCCCGAAATGCTCGATGGCCGCGTGAAAACCCTGCACCCCACGGTCCATGGCGGCTTGCTGGCGCGGCGCGAGCGGCCCGAGCACATGGCGGCGCTGCAGGCGCAGGGCATCGGCACCATCGACATCCTGGTGGTCAACCTCTACCCCTTCGAGGCCACGGTGGCGCAGCCCAGCTGCACGCTGGATGAGGCGATCGAGAACATTGACATCGGCGGCCCGGCGATGGTGCGCTCGGCGGCCAAAAACTGGCGCGACGTGGCCGTGCTCACCGACGCCAGCCAGTACCCGCTGCTGCTGGCCGAGCTGCAGGACGGGGGCTTGAGCGAGCGCACCCGTCTGCAATTGGCGGTGGCGGCTTTTAACCGCATCAGTCATTATGATGGCGCCATCAGTGATTATCTGTCGGCATTGGACTTGTCTGCTGGCGTGCCGTCGGGGGCTGCGGTGGCCCCGCGCCTGCTGTTCCCGGGCCAGAGCAACGGCCGCTTCGTCAAGCTGCAGGATTTGCGTTACGGCGAAAACCCGCACCAGCAGGCCGCTTACTACCGCGACCTCGATCCGGCCCCGGGCTCGCTGGTCACCGGCACGCAGCTGCAGGGCAAAGAGCTGTCGTACAACAACCTGGCCGACGCCGATGCGGCTTGGGAGTGCGTCAAAAGCTTGGCCCAGCCGGCTTGCGTGATCGTCAAGCACGCCAATCCGTGCGGTGTGGCGGTGGGCGCAAGCGCGCACCAGGCTTACGAGAAGGCGTTCCAGACCGACCCGACCAGTGCCTTTGGCGGCATCATCGCCTTCAACCGCGCGCTCGACGGTGCCGCGGCGCAGGCGGTGTCCAGGCAGTTCGTCGAGGTGCTGATCGCCCCCGACTTCACGCCCGAGGCGCTGGCGGTGTTCAAGTCCAAGGCCAATGTGCGCCTGCTCAAGATCGCCCTGCCGGCGCTGGCCCAGACCGATGCCAGCGACTGGGCGCGTGGGCGCAATGCCATCGACATCAAGCGCGTGGGTTCGGGCCTGCTGCTGCAAACTGCCGACAACTTCGAGCTGCAGCGCAGCGACCTGAAAACCGTGACGGCGCTGCAACCCACGCCGGCGCAGCTCGACGACCTGCTGTTTGCCTGGAAGGTGGCGAAGTACGTGAAGTCGAACGCGATCGTGTTTTGCCGCGACGGCATGACGCTGGGCGTGGGGGCGGGGCAGATGAGCCGCCTCGATTCGGCGCGCATCGCCGGTCTCAAGGCGGCGCATGCCGGCTTGACGCTGCAGGGTTCGGTGGTGGCCAGCGATGCCTTTTTCCCGTTCCGCGACGGGCTCGACGCGGTGGCCGACGCCGGTGCCTGCTGCATCATCCAACCCGGTGGCTCCATGCGCGACCAAGAGGTGATCGACGCCGCCAACGAGCGCGGCCTGGCGATGGTGTTCACCGGGGTGCGGCACTTCCGGCATTGAAAGTGCCGTGCGCTGGTCATCTGGGGCGGCTGGGCGGGCCGTCGGCCTCATGCTGTCCGCTGGCGCGGCCAGGAAATCGGCCTTCAGACTGGCCAGCTGGGGCGGCTGGGCGGGCCGTCGGCCTCATGCTGTCCGCTGGCGCGGCCAGAAATCGGCCTTCAGACTGGCCAGCTGGGGCGGCTGGGCGGGCCGTCGGCCTCATGCTGTCCGCTGGCGCGGCCAGGAAATCGGCCTTCAGCCCGCCCAGCCACCCCAGCTGGCCTTGGGGGCTGGCTGGCTTGGGCGGCGTTTCAGCGTATCCGCGCCCGGCTGCGCAGCTCTTCCTGGAATGCCATCAGGCGCTGTTCCATCAGGTTTTGCTCGATCTGCGGCCTGAGCGCCTCCAGCGGCGGCAGTTGCGCGGTGCGCACGTCGTCGACGCGGATCAGGTGCCAGCCGAACTGGGTGCGCACCGGCTCGGCGCTCAGCTGGCCTTTGCCGAGCTTGATCATGGCTTGCGAGAACTCGGGCACGAACACATCAGCGCCGGCCCAGTCGAGGTCGCCACCGCGGGGGGCGGAGCCGGGGTCGCGCGAGCGCGTGCGCGCCAGTTCCTCGAAGTTGGCGCCGGCGCGGATTTCGGTCAGCAGGGCGCGGGCCTCGGCCTCGGTCTCGACCAGGATGTGGCGCACGCGGAACTCCTGGCCTTGGTTGGCGGCGGCGAATTTGGCGTATTCGGCCTGTACCTGGGCTGCGGTGACCGGGTTTTTGCGCTGGAAGTCGGCGAACAGCTCGCGGATGAGCAGGGTTTGCGTGGCCAATTGCACCTGGGCGCGGAACTCGGGGCTGGCGCGCAGACCGCGGCGTTCGGCTTCCTGCGCAAAAATCTCGCGCATGATGGCCTCTTCGCGCAACTGGGCGCGCATGGCGTCGTCCACGGTGCGGCCGCCGCGTTCGGCTTGTTGCACCAGCGCATTGAGGCGCGCCGTGGGCACGGGTTGGCCGTTGACGATGGCCAGATTTTGCGCGTGGGCGGGCAGGGCGAGGGCGGCGGCCAAGGCCACGGCAGTGAGCAGGAGTTTCATGGGCTGAGGGCAGGGAGCAGGAGGGTAAGGGGGGCGTGCCAACTAGCGGCGAATCTCGATCGCCAGCGCGTGCAGGCCTGCGTCTATAAAGGGACGAAGCGCATCATACACAAGCCGGTGCGCCGCCACCCGGCTCAAGCCGTCAAAGCGCGCGGCCGCGATGCGCACCCGAAAGTGGCTGCCATAGCCGTGCGCGTTGGCTCCAGCGTGGCCGGCGTGCGCGGCGCTCTCGTCGATCACTTCCAGCAGGTGCGGCGCCAGGCTTTGCTGCAAGGTGGCGCGCAGCGCCTCGGCGCTGGGGGGTAGGGGGGTCGGGGTCGGGGTCGGTATCACAGGGAGCCCTTATCGCTGTTCACTGGCTGTCTGGTGCCTGCCACTCGAGCGCGGCCGAATTCATGCAGTAGCGCAGGCCCGTGGGGGCCGGGCCGTCGTCGAACACATGGCCGAGGTGGGCGCCGCATTGCTTGCACAAGGTTTCGGTGCGCACCATGCCGTGGCTGTGGTCGCGGCGTGCGCTCACCGCACCCGCCAGGGCCTGGCTGAAGCTGGGCCAGCCGCAGCCGGCGTCGAACTTGGTGCTGCTGTCAAACAAAGGCTGGCCGCAGCAGATGCAGTGGTAGCGGCCTACGGCCCAGTGCGCTTCGTAGCGGCCGGTGAAAGGGCGCTCGGTGGCGGCTTGCCGGGTCACGGCGTAGGCCAGCGGCTCGGCCGCCTTGGTGGCCAGCAGTTCGCGCCACTGCTCGGGGCTTTTGTGGATGGCAAATTCCATGGTCGGTAGCGGGCAGGCTGCGGCGTTGATAGGCAGATCAGGACGAGCAGCTTAGCACGATCTGTGCCGCCCATTCGGGTGCCGCAGCGGCCAGATCGTCGCAGTCGGGCAGGTCGTCGTAGGGTTGTGCCAGCGCGGCTTGCAGGCGCTGCAGGGGCTCGAACTGGCGCTGCTCGGCGGCCTCGATGGCCGCTTGTGCCAGGTGGTTGCGCAGCACCAGGCGCGGGTTGCTGCGTCGCATCAGGGTGCTGGCCTGTTCGGGCGTGTGTCCGGCTTCACTGAGCAGGCGTTCGCGCCAGCGCCGTGCCCAGGCATCGAAGGCATCGGTTTGCTGCAGTTGGGCGCGTGCTGGCCCCAGGTCGGCCACACGGGCGCTGTGCGCATAGTCGGCCACGCCAGCGCTCAGGCAGCGCCAGAACCAGGTGAAATCGGCGCGCTCGTCGGCCAGCAGGCGCAGCAGATCGTCGCTCAGCTGGGCGTCGTCGGGGCGAAGCTCGCTCAGGCCCAGCTTGGCGTTGAAGCGCTGCTGCAGCGCGGCGGCAAAGTGGCTTTCGAAAGGCTGCAGGGCCGCCCGCGCCTGCTCCGGATCATCCAGCAGCGGCAGCAGCGCTTGTGCCAGGCAGTACAGGTTCCAGAGCGCGATGCGCGGCTGTTGCGCCCAGGCGTAGCGGCCGCTGTCGTCGGAGTGGTTGCAGATGTGCTGCGGGTCGAAGCCGTCCATGAACTGGAACGGGCCGTAGTCGATCGTCAGCCCCAAGATGCTCATGTTGTCGGTGTTCATGACGCCGTGGCAAAAGCCCAGCGCCTGCCACTGCGCCAGCAGCTCGGCGGTGCGCCGCGTCACGGCTGCCAGCAGCGCGGCGGTGCGCTGCGCCGGTTGTGGCCAGGCGGCGCAATCGGGGTAGTGGTGGGCAATCACGAATTCGGTCAGGGCGCGCAGCTCGGCGTGCAACCCGCGCCGCGAAAAATGCTCGAAATGCCCGAAGCGGATGAAGCTCGGGGCCAGCCGCGTGACGACTGCCGCCGTCTCGACGCGCTCGCGCCGCACGGCCGTGGGCGAGCCGGTGACGCACAAGGCGCGCGTGCTCGGCACGCCCAGCGCGTGCATGGCCTCGCTGCACAGAAACTCGCGGATCGAGCTGCGCAGCACGGCGCGGCCGTCGCCCATGCGCGAGTAGGGCGTGCGGCCGCTGCCCTTGAGCTGCACCTCCCACAGCGCCTCGGGCCCGGCGCGCTCGCCCAGCAGCAGCGCCCGGCCATCGCCCAACTGGCCGGCCCAGACGCCAAACTGGTGCCCGCTGTACACGCTGGCCAGCGGCGAGGCGCCGGGCGCGAGCGCATTGCCGCTGGCCAGTGCCAGGTGCGCGGCGCTGTGCGGCCAGGCAGCAGGCAAGCCGAGGTCGGCCGCGGCGGCGGGGCTGCAGCCCACCCAATAGGGGTCGGCCAAGGGCTGCGGCCCGAGCCGGGTGTAGAAGGCCGGGCCCAGCGACTCGAAGCGGCTGCTTTGCAATTCCATGCCGACATTGTCCGCTGTGCGTCTAGGCCCCGTTGCCGGTGGGGATGAGGCGCGACTAAGATCGCACCATGACAACCCACACCGGAGACACGACATGCTTGGCCTGATGCAAGAGCAACCCCTGCTGATTTCAGACCTGATCGAACACGCGGCCCGTCACCACGGCGAGGTCGAGATCGTCTCGCGCCGGGTCGAGGGCGACATCCACCGCAGCACCTACGCCCAGGCGGCGCAGCGCTCGCGCCAACTGGCGCAGGCCCTCGACGCGCTGGGCCTGGAGCAAGGCGAGCGCGTGGCCTCGCTGGCCTGGAACGGCTACCGCCATTTTGAGCTGTATTTTGGCGTCAGCGGCTCTGGGCGCGTGCTGCACACCATCAACCCGCGCCTGCTGCCGCAGCAGATTGCCTGGATCGTCAACCACGCCCAAGACCAGGTGCTGTGCTTCGACCTCAGCTTTTGGCCCATCGTGCAGGCCATCGCCGCCCACTGCCCGAGCGTGCGCCTGTGGGTGGCCTTGTGCGACCAGGCCGCGCTCGCCAGCTTGTCCGGGGCCGCGCAGGTGCCCGCATTGGCCAGCTACGAGAGCTGGATCGAGGGCCACAGCGGCGGCTATCGATGGCCGCGTTTCGATGAGCGCAGCGCCTCCAGCCTGTGCTACACCAGTGGCACCACCGGCAACCCCAAGGGCGTGCTCTACAGCCACCAATCGACCATCCTGCACGCCTACGCCTCTGCCTTGCCCGACGTGATGTGCCTGAGCGCGCGCGACAGCGTGCTGCCGGTGGTGCCGATGTTTCACGTCAACGCCTGGGGCATACCCTACTCGGCATGCGCGGTCGGCTGCAAGCTGGTGCTGCCCGGGCCCGCGCTCGATGGCAAATCGGTCTATGAGCTGCTGAGCAGCGAGGGCGTGAGCTTTGCCGCTGGTGTGCCCACGGTGTGGCAGATGCTGCTGACGCACATGGGGCAGCACGATCTGAAGCTGCCGCAGCTGCAGCGCACCGTGATCGGTGGCTCGGCCTGCCCGCCGGCCATGATCCGCGCCTTCAGGGAGCGTTATGGGGTCGAGGTGCTGCACGCTTGGGGCATGACCGAGCTCAGCCCGCTGGGCACCCTGTGCACGCTCAAGAACCAGCACCTGAGCCGGCCCGAAAGCGAGCAGATGCAGATCCGCCTCAAACAGGGGCGGGCGATTTTTGGCATCGACATGAAGGTCGTCGATGCCAACGGCGACGAGCTGCCCTGGGACGGGCGTTCGGCGGGCGAGCTGCTGGTCAAGGGGCCGTGGGTGGTGCGCGATTATTTTCGTGGCGAAGGCCCGCCGCCGCTGCTCGACGGCTGGTTTCCCACCGGCGACGTGGCCACCATCGACGCCGACGGCTTCATGCAGATCACCGACCGCAGCAAAGACGTGATCAAGTCCGGCGGCGAGTGGATCGGCTCCATCGACGTGGAAAACATCGCCATGGCGCACCCGGCGGTGCTGATGGCGGCCTGCGTGGGCGTGCCGCACCCCAAGTGGGACGAGCGCCCGGTGGTGGTGGTGGTCAAAAAGCCCGGGCAGGAGCTGACGCGCGAGCAACTGCTCGACTTCTACGCCGGCAAGATCGCCAAGTGGCAAATCCCCGACGACGTCATCTTCATGGACTCGATTCCGCTGGGCGCCACCGGAAAGATGCAAAAAATGAAGCTAAGGGAGCAGTTGCGCGATTACCGCTTGCCGGGTCTGTGAGCGGCTGGGTGCACAGTCACCAAAGCGATAGCAGCTAGGGCAATCCCTTAGAACCCTGGCGCCCAATAGTGGCTAAGCTGCATGGGCGACAACCACACCCACAGGAGACCCACCCATGAAGCTCACTCGCCGCGAACTCACCGCCGCCGCCTTGCTCACCAGCGCCTTGCCTGCCGTACCGGCGTGGGCGCAGCGCGGCGAGACCGTGCGCATCGCCCTGATCGACCCGCAATCCGGCCTGATGGGGCCGGTGGGGATCAACCAGCTGCGCAGTTTCCAGTTTTTTGCCGAAAAATTCAGCGGCGCCGGCAACCCGGCCGGGGTCCGTTTCGAGGTCGAGGGCTTTGACAACAAGCTCAGCGCCTCCGAAACCCTCACCGCCGTGCAGGCAGCGATCGGCCGCGGCATCCGCTTCATCTCGCAGGGCAACAGCTCGGGTATTGCCGGGGCGATCATCGAGGCCGTGAACCGCCACAACAGCCGCAACCCGGGTCAGGAAGTGGTATTTTTGAACCACTCGGCGGTAGACCCCGATCTGACCAACAGCCGCTGCAGTTTCTGGCATTTCCGTTTCGACGCCGACACCTCCATGAAGATGGAGGCCCTGACCACCCACATACGCGGCGAGCCCACCATCCGGCGCGTGTTCCTGATCAACCAGAACTACGCCCACGGGCACCAGGTGGCGCGCTTTGCCAAAGAGATGCTGGCGCGCAAGCGGCCCGACATCCAGATCGTCGGTGAAGACCTGCACCCGCTGGCGCAAGTGCGCGATTTCGCCCCCTATGTGGCCAAAATCATGGCCTCGGGCGCCGATTCGGTGATCACCGGCAACTGGGGCTCGGACCTCACGCTGCTCATTCGCGCCGCCAACGACGCCGGCTACCGGGGCCGCTTTTTCACCTACTATGCCGGCGTCACCGGTACCCCGACGGCGCTGGGCACCGCCTCCGAAGGCCGCGTGTACCAGATCGCCTACAACCACTACAACATGGGCGGCCAGATGCAGACCTGGATGAACGAGTTCCGCCAGCGCTTCAACGACGATTTTTATACCGGTTCGATCATCCACATCCTGAACGCGCTCGGGGTGGCGATGCAGAACGCGCGCTCGACCAACCCGGTGCGGGTGGCGCACGCCATGTCGGGGCTGCGCTTCAACAGCTTCAGCGGCCCGGTGGAAATGCGCCGCGCCGACCACCAGTTGCAGCAGCCACTGTTTCTGACGCGCTGGCAGCGCGTCGATGCCCAGCACCCCTACAGCCCCGAGAACACCGGCATGACGCTGGCCCTGGTGCGCCGTTTCGATGCCTACGTGGCCAGCACCCCGACGAGTTGCGCCATGCAGCGCCCGGCTGCCCCGGCCTGATCCGCAAAGCGCGCCGATGGAGTTCTTCATCATCTCGTTGCTCAACGGCATCAGCTTTGGGCTGCTGCTGTTCATGCTCAGTTCGGGCCTGACGCTGATCTTCAGCATGATGGGCGTGCTCAACTTCGCCCACGCCAGCTTCTATATGGTCGGGGCCTACATGGGCTTTGCGGTGTCGCAGATCGTGGGCTTTTGGGCCGCGCTGTTGCTGGTGCCGCTGCTGGTGGGCTTGCTCGGGGCCCTATTCGAGAAGTACAGCCTGCGCAAGGTGCACAAGTACGGGCACGTGCCCGAGTTGATGGTCACCTTCGGCCTGTCCTACATCATCCTGGAGCTGGTGCAGCTGATCTGGGGCCGGATCGCGGTCGAGTTCCGGCCGCCCGAGCTGTTGCAGGGTTCGGCGTTCACGCTGCTCAGCCAGCCCGACGGCAGCCTTGGGTTTGCCTGGGGCCGGGCCGCGCTGGAGCAGTGCCAGCCGCTCGGGCCGGCGATCTGTTCACTGTTTCCGGCCACGCGCGCCTTCATCATGGGCGTGGCGCTGCTCATGCTGGTCTCGCTCTGGCTGCTGATCACGCGCACCCGGGTCGGGCTGGTGATTCAGGCGGCCTTGAAGCACCCCGAAATGGTGGAGGCGCTGGGGCACAACGTGCCACGCGTGTTCATGCTGGTGTTTGGCGCCGGCACCGGGCTGGCCGGGCTGGCCGGGGTCATGGGGGGCAGCACCTTCGTCACCGAACCGGCGATGGCGCTCACCCTCGGGGCGATCGTGTTCGTGGTGGTGGTGGTGGGCGGGCTGGGCTCGCTGGCAGGGGCCTTTTTGGCTTCGCTGCTGATCGGCATCATGCAGACCTTTGCGGTGGCGATCGACCAATCGCTGGGCAGCATGTTGCTGGCCATGGGGGTGGCGCTGTCGGCCGAGGCGCAAGCGCACGAGCTCATGCGCTTCACGCTGTCCAAGGCGGCGCCGCTGTTGCCCTTTTTGCTGCTGGTGCTGGTGCTGATCTTCCGGCCGCACGGTTTGCTCGGCAACCGCGACCACTGAAAGACCGCAGTCCATGACCGCTACCAAGTACTATCAATTCCGGCCCATCAATGTCGGGCGCTGGTTCATCTGGTCGCTCTTTGCCCTGGTGCTGCTGTTGGCGCCGCTGGTGTTCGACAGCAGCTTTGCCATCAGCATGATGGCGCAAATGGGCATTGCCATCATCGCCTGCCTGTCGTTCAACATGCTGCTGGGGCAGGGCGGCATGCTCAGCTTCGGTCACGCCGTCTATGCCGGGCTGGGCACCTATGTGGCCATGCATGCGCTGCTGCTGCTGGGCGACGCCGGTTTGCCGGTGCCGGCGGTGGCGCTGATCCCCCTGGTTGGCGGCTTGGCGGGGCTGTTTTTCGCCTTGCTGTTTGGCTACGTGACGACCAAAAAGGCCGGCACCGCTTTCGCCATGATCACGCTCGGGGTGGGTGAGCTGATCTTCATTGCCTCGATGGTGTTCTTCATCTTTTTTGGCGGTGAAGCCGGGGTCTCGGCCGACCGCGTGATCGGGGAGCCGTTCTGGGGCATCAGTTTCGGGCCCCTGATCGAGGTCTATTACCTGATCGCGGGGTACACCTTCCTGTGCGTGGCGCTGATGTTTGCCTACACCCGCACGCCGCTGGGGCGCATCATCAACGCGGTGCGCGACAACCCGGAGCGGGTCGAGTTCATCGGCTACGACCCGCAAACCGTGCGCTACCTGGTGTTCATGATCGCTGGCTTCTTTGCTGGCATCGCGGGCGGCATGGCAGCGGTGCTGTTCGAGATCGTCACCTCCGAGGTGGTGGGCCCGATCCGCTCTGGTTCCTACCTGCTGTTTGCCTTTCTGGGTGGCGTGACCTTTTTCTTCGGCCCCATCATTGGCGGCATCCTGATGGTGCTGGCGTTCGTGATGTTCTCCGAAATCACCAAGGCGTGGATGCTCTACCTCGGGTTGATCTTCGTCTTCATGGTGATGTACGCACCGGGCGGCATTGCCGGGCTGATCATGATGAACCTGCGCCTGGCGCTGTTTGGCCGCTTGGGCGAGCTCTGGGCCAGTTACCTTGGGCTGGGGGCCACGGCACTGGCGCTGCTGGTCAGCCTGGGGGCGTTGATCGAGATGATCTACCACCTGCAACTGGGTACCGCCATGGGCGATGTGGTGCCGTTCCTCGGCATGTCGCTCAACACGCTCGATCCCGACGTCTGGTTTGGGGCCGTGTTCGTGGCGCTCACCAGTTTTGGCCTGTTCGAGCTTTGTCGGCGCAGCTTCAGCCAGCAGTGGGCCGCAATCCAGACCGACATCGAAAAAGAAATCAAACGCCGGGAGACCGCATGAGCAGCCCCGCACCGTACGCAATCGAGCTCAAGGGCGTGTGCAAGCGCTTCGGCAAGACCGAGATCATCCGTGGCGTCGATCTGGCCGTGGCCGCTGGGGAGCGGGTGGCCATCATCGGCCCCAATGGGGCTGGTAAATCGACCCTGTTCAATCTGATGAGCGGTCGCTTTGGGCCCAGCAGCGGCGAAATCTGGCTCAACGGCCAGCGCATCGACGGCAAACCGGCTTACGTCATCAACCGCATGGGCCTGAGCCGCAGCTTCCAGATCACCAACCTGTTTCCCAAGCTGAGCGTGTTCGAAAACCTGCGCTGCGCCGTGCTCTGGAGCCTGGGCTACCGCTACACCTTCCTCAAGTTCTTGGCCGACCTCGAAGACGTGATCGAGCGCGTCGATGCGCTGCTGCACCTCATGCGGCTGGAGAAAAAACGCGACACCCTGGCCATGAACCTGAGCTACGCCGAGCAACGCGCGCTCGAGATCGGCGTCACCATCGCCGGGGGCGCCGGCGTGGTCTTGCTCGACGAGCCCACGGCGGGCATGAGCAAAAGCGAGACCAAGCGCTTCATCGACCTGATCCGCGAAGTCACGGTGGGCAAGACCCTGCTCACGGTCGAGCACGACATGGGTGTGGTGTTTGGCTTGGCCGACAAGATCGCGGTGCTGGTCTATGGCGAGCTGATCGCCTTCGACACCCCCGAGGCGGTGCGCGCCAACCCGCGGGTGCAGGAGGCCTACCTGGGCTCGGTGCTGGCCGCAGCGCACTGAAAAGGGCGCAGAGAGCAAACATGCTGGAAATCGACAACCTACACGCCTTTTACGGCAAAAGCCACATCCTGCACGGGGTGCAGTTCAAGGTTGCGCCGGGTGAAATCGTGGCCCTCCTGGGGCGCAACGGTTCCGGGCGCTCGACCACCGCCAAGGCCATCATGGGGCTGGTCGATACCGAGGGCAGCATCGTCTGGAAGGGCCAGCGCATCGGTGGGCGCAAACCCTACGAGGTGGCGCACCTCGGCATCGGCTACGTGCCCGAGAGCCGCGACATTTTCCCCAAGCTCACGGTGCAGCAAAACCTGCTGCTGGGCGTCAAAAGCGGCCACAGCAACAGCCGCTGGAGCTTTGACGACATGTACGCCATGTTCCCGCGCCTCAAGGAGCGCGAGCACACCGAGGCCGGGGTGCTGTCGGGTGGCGAGCAGCAGATGCTGACCCTGTGCCGCACCCTCATGGGCGACCCGGAGCTGATCATCATCGACGAGCCCACCGAGGGCCTGGCGCCCAAGATCGTCGAGCAGGTGGCGGCGTTTCTGCAAACCCTCAAGGCCCGGCGCGTGTCGGTGCTGCTGATCGAGCAAAAGCTGACCATCGCCTTGCAGATCTCGGACCGCGCGCTGGTCATGGGCCACGGCAGCATCGTGTTCGACGACACCCCGGCGGCCTTGCAAGAGAACCGCTACATCCGCCGTGAGTGGCTGGAGGTCTAGTGTTGGTGTGGTGCTGCAGCTGACAAACCGGCGACAGCCCCCAATGGGCGCCGCCGCCGCGCCTTTGTAGAATGTCTGTCGAGCGAACGGTCGTGCTTTTTTGTCGTCCGTTGCTGCCTTGCCACCCCCCACAGGAGACCGCATGACCGCGCATTACCAGACCCACGGCGCAGTGGCCGTGATCACGCTCGACAACCCGCCCATGAACGGCTTGGGGTTGGCCACGCGCCGCGCCGCGGTGCAGGCGCTGTGGCGGGCGCAAGACGACCCGGCGGTGCAGGCGATCGTGCTCGCCGGGGCCGGCAAGCTGTTTTCCAGCGGCGCCGACATCAAAGAGTTCGGCTCCCCCAAGGCCTACCAAGAGCCCAATCTGCACGGCCTGATCCGCGTCTGCGAGTCCTCGCCCAAGCCGGTGCTGGCGGCCCTGCACGGCATCTGCATGGGTGGCGGGCTGGAGCTGGCGCTGGGCTGCCACTACCGCATCGCTGCTCCGGGCACGCGCATGGCGCTGCCCGAAGTCAAGCTGGGCCTGATTCCTGGCGCCGGCGGCACCCAGCGCCTGCCGCGCGCCCTGGGCGTAGAGCCGGCGTTGAACCTGATCGTCAGCGGCGAACCGGTGGCCAGCGAGCTGCTGGCCCAGTTGCCGGGGCAAAAGCTGTTTGACCGCATCGCCGCTTCGAACGATGCGCTGCTCGACGAAGCGCTGGCGCTGGCGCGCGAGGTGGCGCAGCGCCACGCCGACGGCACGCCGCTGCCACGGGTGCGCGATCTGCCGTGCCGGCACCCGCAGGGCGCGGCCTATTTCCAGTTTGCGCGCAACATGGCCAAGGGCATGGCGCCGCGCTACCCGGCCCCGCTCAAGTGCATCGACGCCGTGGAGCTGGCCACGCTCAAGCCCTTCGAAGACGGGCTGGCGCTGGAGCGCGAAATGTTCGTCAACCTGATGCACACGCCCGAGAGCATGGCGCTGCGCCACGTGTTCGCGGCCGAGCGCGCCGCCAGCAAAATCGCCGACGTGCCCGCCGACACCCCGCTGCGCCCCATCCGCTCGGTGGCCGTCATCGGGGCCGGCACCATGGGCGGCGGCATCGCCATGAACTTCCTCAACGCCGGCATTCCGGTGGTGTTGCTCGAGCAGCAGCAGGCCGCGCTCGATCGTGGGCTGGCCACCGTCCACAAAAACTATCAGGCCCAGGTCATCAAGGGCAAGCTCAAGCAGGAACAGCTCGACCAGCGCCTCGCCTTGCTGCGCAGCACCCTGAGCTACGCCGACTTGGCCGACGCCGATCTGGTGATCGAAGCCGTGTTCGAGGACATGGGCGTCAAGGAGCAGGTATTCAGACAGCTCGATGCGGTCATGAAGCCCGGCGCCATTCTGGCGTCCAACACCTCGACGCTGGACCTCAACCGCATCGCCGCTTTCACCCGGCGCCCGCAAGACGTGGTCGGGCTGCACTTCTTTAGCCCCGCCAACGTGATGAAGCTGCTCGAAGTGGTGCGCGGCGCGCAAACCGCCCACGACGTGCTGGCCACCGTCATGGCGCTGGGCAAAACGATCAAAAAAACCTGCGTGGTCTCGGGCGTGTGCGACGGCTTCATCGGCAACCGCATGCTCGAGCAGTACGTGCGTCAGGCCGGCTTCCTGCTCGACGAGGGCTGCACGCCGCAGCAGGTCGATCGGGCCCTGGAGCAGTTCGGATTTGCCATGGGGCCGTTTCGCGTCGGCGACCTGGCCGGCAACGACATCGGCTGGGCCATCCGCAAGCGCCGCTACGTGGAAAAGCCCGAGGTGCGTTACAGCAAAAGCGCCGATTTGCTGTGCGAACTCGGGCGTTTTGGCCAAAAAACCGGCGCCGGCTGGTACGACTACGCCCCGGGCAAGCGCGACCCCATCCCCAGTCCGCTGGTGCAGCAACTGCTCGCCCGGCATTGCCAGAGCCTGGGGCTCGAGGCGCGCGCCATCGACGACGAAGAAATCGTGCAGCGCATGGTGTTTGCGCTGGTCAACGAGGGCGCGCACCTTCTGCAAGAGGGCATCGCCGCCAAGGCCGGCGACATCGACATGGTGTACCTCACCGGCTACGGCTTTCCGGTCTGGCGCGGCGGCCCGATGCACTACGCCGACCAGTACGGCCTGTGCAACGTGGTGCAAGCCATGCGCCGCTTTGCCCGCAACCCCTACGACGACGGCGCCTTTTGGCAGCCCGCCCCCTTGATCGAGCGCCTGCTCGCCGAAGGCCGCACCTTCACCGGCTAAGCCACCGGCACATGCAACGGCCCCTTGCCGCAACCGAATCTGGAGCATCAGCCCATGAGCCACGCCCTCATCGTATCGACCGCACGCACCCCGCTGGCCAAAAGCTGGAAAGGGTCTTTCAATCTCACCCATGGCGCCACGCTGGGCGGCCATGCGGTGCGCCATGCCATTGCCCGCGCCGGCATCGACCCGGCCGTGGTCGAAGACGTGATCATGGGCTGCGCCAACCCCGAAGGGGCCACCGGCATGAACATCGCGCGCCAGATCGCGCTGGCCGCCGGTTGCCCAGTGAGCACCTCCGGTCTCACGGTCAACCGCTTTTGCTCCTCGGGCTTGCAAAGCATCGCGCTGGCGGCGCAGCGCATCATCGCCGGCGAGGGCGAGGTCTATGTCGCCGGGGGCGTCGAGAGCATATCGTGCGTGCAGCAGGAAATGAACCAGCACATGCGTTTCGACCCGGCGCTCGAGCAGGCCAAACCGACGCTCTACTGGAGCATGCTGCAAACCGCCGAACAGGTGGCGCAGCGCTACGGCATCGGGCGCGAGGCGATGGACGAATACGGTGCCGCCAGCCAGCAAAAAGCCTGCGCCGCCCAAGCCGCAGGGCGTTTTGCTGACGAGATCGCGCCCATCGAGGTGCGTGCCGGCGTGGCCGACAAAACCCTGGGCCTGATCACGCGCACCGTCAGCGTGAGCCAGGACGAGGGCCTGCGCGCAGGCACCACGCGCGAGGGCATCAGCGGCATCAAACCGGCGCTGCCCGGCGGTTTGGTGGCCGCGGGCAACGCCAGCCAGTTCAGCGACGGCGCTGGCGCCTGCGTGCTGATGCACGAAACCTTGGTGCAAAAACAGGGCTTGCAGCCGCTGGGCCGCTTCCTCGGCTTTGCCGTGGCCGGGTGTGAGCCCGACGAAATGGGCATCGGCCCGGTGTTTGCCGTGCCCAAGGTGCTGGCCAAGTTGGGCCTCGAGGTCGATGACATCGACCTGTGGGAGCTCAACGAAGCCTTTGCCGTGCAGGTGCTCTACTGCCGCGACCGGCTCGGCATCCCCAACGAGCGGCTCAACGTCAACGGCGGCGCGATCGCGCTCGGCCACCCCTACGGTGTCTCGGGCCAGCGCTTGACCGGGCACGCGCTCATCGAGGGCAAAAGGCGCGGCGCCAAACGGGTGTGCGTGACCATGTGCATCGGCGGCGGCATGGGCGCGGCCGGGGTGTTCGAGGTGCTGTAAGCGCCCGATTTGCATCCCACCCTCGGAACTCCAGCCGATAGGGTGGACTCCAACCGTTTGCAGCGCGCTCGCTCAGGCGTCGGCGCGGGCGTGCGTTGGTGGCGGCCGAGCCGGTTTGATCTAGAATTTCCACGAGCTCATGGCAAGCGATAACCACAGCATTTTTACGGCTTAACGCTTTCTGTGCGCTCCCTGTTGCAGAATCGACGCAGCTCAAGGTTCGGCGGGTTTTGGATAGGTTCGGTTCTGTGCATCGAAAGGATTGGGTATGAGCATCAGCGAAGCATCGCGCGGTTTGACTGCACTGCAACAAATTCGGGTCGTCACCGAACACCCCAACGCTGCGGTCGTCAAGCGAACCCCGCAGGGCTTGCCGCCCTTGGGGCCGTCGGCATCGGCACCCAGCCAAGGGTCGGCCAGCGGCCACTACCGCGCCTACAAGCCCCGGCCTTTCACGCGCGAAGAGCGCGACAAGGTCACGATTCTGTTCGGCGGCCTGCACTGGCGCGCCGAGCGCCTGATGCAAGGCGGCATGGAAAACCTCGGCTACCGGGTGCAGGTGCTGCCCAACCCGACCCGCGCCGATCTGCTCACCGGGCGCGAAGTGGCCGACATCGGCCAGTGTTGCCCCACCAGCTTCGTCACCGGCAACCTGGCCAACTTCCTGAGCAGCGAGGCCAAGCGCATTGGGGTCGAGCGCGTCAACCAAGAATACATCTACATCACCGCCGGGGCCTGCGGCGCCTGCCGCTTCGGCCAGTACCACCAAAGCTACGAACTGGCGCTGCGCAACGTGGGGCTGGAGTCGTTCCGCCTGTTTTTGCTCGAGCAAACCAAGGTCGATCAAGGGCCGGCGCACGGCGGCGGGCTGGAGCTCAATCCGGCCTTTACCCTGGGTGCGGTCTGGGGCGTGTTGCTGGCCGACGTGGTGCAAGACCTCGAATACCAGGTCCGCCCCTACGAGAAAAACCCCGGCGAAACCTCGCGTGTGGCGCGTGAGTCGATCGAGTATCTGTACCAGACCATGCGCCAACGCCCGGAGCGGGGCAAGAAATGGGGCCCACTGGTGTGGCACTTCGCCACGCCGTATTTCGTCAACGCCCTGCGCGAGGTGCGGCGGCGCTTTGACGCCATCGAGGTCGATCGGCTGCGCGTCAAGCCGCTGGTCAAGATCACCGGCGAGTTCTATCTGCAAACGGTCGAGGGCGACGCCAACTACAACATCCACAGTTGGCTCGAGAGCGAAGGCGCCGAGGTCTATCCGGCCCCGGTCGCCATCTGGCTCGACTACCTGCTGCGCTTCGGGCGCCAGCGGATCGAGGAACGCATCGGCATCGAGCCCGGCGCGCGGCGCCAGAACGCCACCTACGCCGCCATCCAGACCCTGCTGCGCTGGACCTACAACCGCATGCGCCACGCGCTGGGCGATGTGCCCCACGCCTTGCCCGAGCAGACCGTGCTGCGCGACCTGGCGGCGCCGTATTTCCACAAGCGCCTCAGCGGCGGCGAGGGCGACATGCTCATCGGCAAGGCGTTGTGGGCACACCTGCACAAGAAGGCGCACATGACGTGCGAGCTCTCGCCCTACGCCTGCATGCCCAACACCATGAGCATCGGCGCCATGGCGGCGGTGCAGGGCAAATACCCCGATCTGCTCTATGCGCCGATCGAGATCAAGGGCGACGCCGAGGTGCACGCGCTGTCGCGCTGCCAGATGATTCTGACCGAGGCCAAAAAGCGCGCCGTGCGCGAGTTCGAATCGGTGCTGCAACGCATCGGCCTCACCGAAGCCCAGCTGGCGGCCGAGGTGGCGGCGCGGCCCGAGCTCTCGCGCGCCACCTACCGGGTGCCGCACTACGGCGTGGCCGGCACGGCGGCCAACCTGGCGCTGCACATCGCCCACCTCAAGGGCCTGCCTGGGGTGCGCGCATGAAGCGGCTGGGCCTCGACGTCGGCTCGACCACCGTCAAGGCGCTGCTCGACGACGGCAGCGGCGGCGTGCTGTGGCAAGACTACCAGCGCCACGACACCAAGCAGGCCGAGAAGGTGCTGGAGTTCCTGCAGCGCCTCGAAGCCGAATGCGGCTTCGCGCCTGGGGTCGATCGCCTCTTCCTCACCGGCTCCGGTGCCGGCCTGATCGCCCCTTTGCTGGGGGCCAAGTTCGTGCAGGAAGTGGTGGCGGTCTCGGCGGCGGTGGAAAAGCTGCACCCCGAGGTGAACTTCGTGTCCGAAATCGGCGGCGAAGACATGAAGACCCTGTTCTTCAGCCCCAGCGGCGACGGCAAATCGAAGCAGGTGTTCATGCAGTCGGCGTGCAGCGGCGGCACCGGCACCTTCATCGAAAAAACCGCGCGCAAGCTCAAGGTGGCGCCGGATGAACTGGCGCAGATGGGTTATGTCGGGCTGGATTTGCACAAGATCAGCTCAAAATGCGGCATCTTTGCCGAAACCGACGCCAACACGCTGGTCAAGAGCGGCGTGCCGGTGCCCGAAATCATCGCCAGCCTGTTCGAGGCCGTGGTCTATCAAAACCTGGCCACCCTCACCAAGGGCAATGTGCCCACGCCGCACGTGCTGCTGCTGGGCGGCCCCAACCTGTTCTTCAAGGGCTTGCAAGAGGCGTGGCGCCACCACCTGGCCAAGCTCTGGAACGAGCGCCACGTCGCCTTGCCCGAGGGCTCCAGCCCCGAATCGCTGATTTTGGTGCCCTCCGAGGCGCTCTACTACGCCTGCATCGGCTGCATCGAAATCGGGCGCACCGAACCGGCCACGGTCGGCATCTACAGCGGCACCGAACGCCTGCGCTGGTGGATCAGCGAGGGCCAGCACGAGCAAAAAGCCCGCGAAGGCGCCAAGGGCCTGACCGCCAGCGCCGCAGAGCTTGAGGGCTTCATGCAAAGCTACGGCCAAACCCAGCGCGGGGTGCCGTCGGCCGCAGCGGCCGCCAGCCTGACCGAGCAAACGGTGATTTTGGGTTGCGACTTTGGCAGCACCACCGCCAAGGCCGTGGTGCTGTCGCAAACCGGCGAGGTGCTGGCCAGCTGTTACGTGCCCTCCAACGGCAACCCGATCGAAGACGCCAAGGGGCTGATGCGCCAGGTGCGCGCCGCCGGTTTTGAGCGCATCGGCGCCTTGGGCCTGACCGGCTACGGCAAAGACCTGCTCAAAGACATCGTCGGCTCCGACATGGCCGTGGTCGAGACCGTGGCCCACGCCACCGCCGCGCTGCACTACATCCCCGACGCCGACGTGATCTGCGACGTGGGCGGCACCGATGTCAAGATCATGCTGCTGCGCCAAGGCACCGTGGCCGATTTCCGGCTCAACTCGCAGTGTTCCTCGGGCAACGGGGCCTTTTTGCAGGGGGTGGCCGAGCGCTACCGCATCCCGCTCGAAGACTACGCGCAAAACGCCTTCCAGGCGCGCTCCATTCCGGCGCTGGCCATGGGCTGCGGCGTGTTTTTGCAGTCCGACATCGTCAACCAGCAGCGCAAGGGCTGGGCGCGCGAAGAAATCATGGCGGCGCTGGCGGCGGTGTTGCCGCTCAACGTCTGGGTCTATGCCGGGCAAATCCAAAACCTGGCCGCAGTCGGGCGCAAGTTCGTGCTCCAGGGCGGCACGCACCGCAATCTGGCGGTGGTCAAGGCGCAAGTCGATTTCATCCACGCCAAAGTGCCCAGCGCCGACGTGGTGGTGCACCCCTATTCGGGCGAGGCCGGGGCCATCGGCGCCGCGCTGTGCGCGCTCGATTGGTTCAAAGGCGGCCAGCAAACCCGTTTTCGCGGCTATGATCTGATTGAGTCGCTTGAGTACAAAGCCACCACCAACGAAGACACCGTCTGCCACTGGTGCCCGGTCAACTGCCGCCGCACCTTCATCGACGTGCAGATACCCGGCGCCGCCGGGCGGCCGTGGAGCAAGGTGCCGGTCGAGGCGGGCTGGGAGCGCGTCATCAGCGGCAACACCTGCCCCAAGGGCTTGCTCGAAGACGTGAAAGAAATGAAAGTCGTTAAAGATCAACTGGAGGAAGCGCGACGTGCCTACCCGAACATTGCTGAACTGGTTCGTGAAGGCGCCTTCAAACGCGCCAAAGAGGAGCTTGTTCCAGCCAGCGCCGACTGAAGCCGATCTGGCGGCACAGCGCCAGGCGCGCGCCAAGCTGCGCATCGGCATTCCGCGCGTGCTCAACATCTGGACCACACACCAGTTCTGGTTTGGGTTTCTCGAGGCCCTAGGGATCGACCCGCGCCGCATCGAGTTTTCATCCGACACCTCGGAGGAGCAGGCGCGCACCTACGCCAAGGGGCGCGGCACGGTGGACTGCTGCTACCCGGTCAAGTGCATCTCGGGGCACTACGGCGAGTTGCTGGCGCGCAGCAAGCGCAAGATCGACATCCTGTTCTCGCCCATGATCCACTCGGTGCCCTCGTACCTCGACGGGCACGTGGACGCCTCGCTGACCTGCCCGCGCGTCATGGCGGCCTCGGAAAACATCAAGGCTGGCTTCATCAAAGAGCGCGACGCCTTTGCCGAAGCGCGGGTGCTGCACGTCACGCCCTTCGTCTCGCTGGCCGACCCGCCGGTGGTGCCCAAACAGCTCTACGAGGGCATGCGCGATGCCCTGCCGGGCCTGACGCTGGCCGAAACCACGGAAGCGGTGCAAATGGGCTACCGCAGCCTAGACGCCTACAACCAGCGCCTGCGCGCCAAAGCGCGCGAGATTTTGGAGTGGTGCGCGCGCGAGCAGCGCCCTTGCATCTTGGTGCTGGCGCGCCCCTACCACATGGACCCCGGCATCGGCCACGAGATCGAAGTCGATCTGCAGGCGCACGGCTACCCGGTGCTGTGGGCGCAGTACCTGCCCATCGACGCCGACCTGCTGCACTGGATGTTCGACCCCGACATCGCCGCCGGCCACATCCGCTCGCCGCTGGATATCCGCGACGTCTGGCCTTCGTCGTACAGCGGCAACACCAACGAGATTTTGTGGGGCGCCAAGGTGGCGGCGCGCATGCCTTGGATCGCCGCCGTGGTGCGGCTGGCCAGCTACGAGTGCGGCATGGACCAGCCCACCTATTCGCCAGTGCAGTCCATCGTCGAGCGCTCGGGCACGCTGTTCTTCTCCTTCCAAGACCTCGACTCCACCAAGCCGGCCGGCTCGGTCAAAATCCGCGTCGAAACCGTGGCGCACTACCTGTCCAAACAAGGGGCCGACATCATCACCCGCAAGCTCGCCGCCAGCCAACCCGGCTGCCCGTTGCTCGGGGCTTGAGTGGTGCTGGGCGCAGAGATCGCCCTCGTCGGCGTGGCGGCGCTGCTGGCGGCGGGGCTGACTTTTTTTTCGGGCTTCGGGCTGGGCACGCTGCTGATGCCGGTGTTTGCCTTGTTTTTCCCCCCGCCGCTGGCCATCGCCGCCACCGCCATGGTGCATCTGGCCAACAACCTGTTCAAGTTTGGCCTCATGGCCGGCCATGCCCACTGGCCCACGCTGTGGCGCTTTGGTCTGCCCGCCGTGTTCGCGGCCGTGCTCGGGGCCAGCTTGCTGATTTTGCTCGACGGCCTGCCGGTGCTCCACCGCTACACGCTGGCCGGTCTTGAGTTGCAGGTCACCGGGGTGCAGCTGGTGATCGGGGCTTTGATCGTCGCCTTTGCCCTGCTCGAGCTCTGGCCGCGCTTTGCGCAACTCGAATTTGCGCCGCGTTGGCTGCCGCTGGGCGGGTTGCTGGCGGGTTTTTTTGGCGGCCTGTCGGGCAATCAAGGCGCGTTGCGTTCGGCCTTTTTGCTGCGCGCCGGGCTATCCAAAGAAGGCTTCATCGCCACCGGCATCGTGGCGGCGGTGCTGGTGGACTTGGCGCGTTTGCCCATTTATGGCTGGGGGCCGCTGGCCCAGGCGTGGGCTGGCGGCACCGAATGGCTGGCGCCAGTGGCGGTCGGGGTGCTGTGCGCTTTTGGCGGCTCCTTTTTGGGCCAGCGCCTGCTGCCCAAGGTCACGCTCAAAGGCGTGCGCCTGTTTGTGGCCCTAGCCATGCTGCTGATCGGGCTCGGCCTGATGGCGGGGCTGGTCTAGGGGGCGAGGGTGGTGGACGATACGCAACCGGAGCCCGCTGACCTGCACTACATGGGCTTGGCCATACAGCAGGCGCGCCGTGGCGCTGCGCTGGGCGAGGTGCCGGTGGGCGCGGTGCTGGTGCGGCCGGGGGCGCCGCAGCCGCTGCTGGCGGCGGCGCACAACCAGCCCATCGGCCTGTGCGACCCCAGCGCCCACGCCGAGCTGCTGGCCTTGCGCCAGGGCGCGCAGGCGCTGGGCAACTACCGGCTCGACGACTGCACGCTCTACGTCACGCTCGAGCCCTGCGCCATGTGCGCCCAAGCCATGCTGCACGCGCGGCTGCGCCGGCTGGTGTATGGCGCACCCGAACCCAAAACCGGGGCCGCCGGTTCGGTGCTCGACCTGTTTGCCATTGCCGCGCTCAACCACCACACAGCCGTGCAAGGCGGCGTGCGGGCGCAGGAATGCGCGGCGCTGCTGCAAGATTTTTTTGCCCAGCGCCGCAGCCAAGCGCGCGCCACCCAGCAGCCGCTGCGCCCAGACGCGCTGCGCACGCCCGAGGCCGCCTTTGAGCCCGTGTGGCAGCTTTTGCCGCAGTGGCGCGCGCACCAGCGCTGGGTGGCCGACTTGCCCGCCCTGGGCGGTTTGCGCCTGCACCTGCTCGACCTGCCGGGGGCACGCCCGGCGGCGCCGGCGTGGCTGCTGCTGCACGGCCCCAGCGGCTGGTGGCCGCAGTGGGCCGGCAGCATGACGGCGCTGCAGGCGCAGGCCAGCCGCGTGCTGGTGCCCGACCTCATCGGCTTTGGCCAGAGCGACAAGCCCAAGCGCACGCACTGGCACAGCGTGGACCAGCACGCCCAGGTGTTGCTGCAGCTGCTGCAGCACAGCGGCTGCATGCCCACCGGCGCGGCAGCGCCTCTGCAGCTGCGCTACGCGCCCGGGCAGGCGGGGCTGGCGCAGGCCTTGGCCCAGGCGTTGCTTGCGGCCACTGGGCAGGTGGTGGCCGCAATCGAACTCGAACCCGCGCCGTGCCTGCAACTGCCCCCCGATTGGCCCACCTTGCCTTACCCCGATGCCGGGCACCGGGCGGCGCTGCGGGCTTGGGGCTGGCAGGGCTTCGGCGCGCGCGCATAATCCCGCGTCATGAGCCACATTTACCTGTATTCCCCCAGCGGGGCGGTGCGCGACCGCGCCGGCTTCAAGCGCGCCGTAAAAAGGCTGCAGGCCCTAGGCCACCAAATCGAGATCGACCCAGACGCGCTCAGCACTTGGCAGCGCTTCGCCGGTGACGACGCCACCCGTCTGGCCGCCATCGGCCGCGCCGCCGCCAGCGGCGCCGACATCGTGCTCACCACCCGTGGCGGTTACGGCCTCACGCGGCTGCTGCCCCACTTGCCCTACGCCGCCATACAAAGCTCCATCGAGCGCGGCAGCGCTTGGGTGGGCTTGAGCGACTTCACCGCCCTGCAGGTGGCGCTGCTGGCGCAAACCGGGGGCTGCACCTGGGCCGGCCCGGCCCTGCTCGAAGACTGGGCCACCCCCGAGCCGCCCGACGAAATCATGCAAGCCTGCTTCGACGATTTGTGCGCCGGAGTAGGCGAGGGCGCCGGCTGGCGCTTGCCCTTGGCCGACGTGCGCGACCTGCGCGCCCACCCCGAGCTGGTCCAAGCCGCCGCCACAGATCAGGGCTGGACCATCGACGCCGCGCCGCTGTGGGGCGGCAACCTGTCGATCCTCAGCGGCCTTGTCGGCACGCCCTACCTGTCTGCGGTCGAAGGCGGCATCCTGTTCCTCGAAGACGTGGGCGAGCACCCCTACCGCATCGAGCGCATGCTCAGCCAGTTGCTGTACAGCGGCGTGTTGCAGCGCCAGCGTGCCATCGTGCTGGGTGCCTTCAACCGCTTCCAGCTCACCCCGCACGACCGCGGCTTCAAGCTCGCCAGCGTGGTGCAGTGGCTGCGCACCCAAGTGAACGTGCCCGTACTCACCGGGCTGCCCTTTGGCCACGTGCCCACCAAAGTGCTGCTGCCCGTAGGCCGCAGCGTACAGCTGCTGGTGCAGGGCCGCGATTGTTTGGTGTTTTGGGGTTGATATACTCGATCACTTAATGCGCCAGCCGAACGTGACACGGCACGGCGGTAGCGTGGCCAAACGCTACGCACTGCCCAAAGACGCACATGGCAACGCCCACGTGGGCGATGCGCTCACCCACAACAGCCACAACACCTTCGTGCACGCTTCAAGCCGCTTGGTCAGCCTGCTAACTTGGTAACTAGACTTGCGCCTCCACTACCCATGAAGTCTGTTTACCTCGACATGTGCTGCTTCAATCGGCCCTATGACGACCAAACGCAGCCGCGCATTCGACTCGAAACCGAGGCCAAGATCCTCATTCAAGAAAGCATACACAGCGGTCGTTGCAAACTGGTATGGTCAGCCATACTCGACTTTGAATGCAGCAAAAACCCTTTTCCTGAGCACAAGCAGGCCATTTTTCAGTGGCGACGCCTTGCTCAGGCGCACATCTTGGCCACAGATCCAGTCGTTGCCCAAGCTCAGCGGCTTGGGGCTCTTGGCATTGGTCAGTACGATGCGCTGCACGTAGCCTCTGCCATGGCTGCCCAAGCCGACCTGTTCGTTACCACCGACGACCGCCTGCTGAAACGCTGCCTCAAGGCTGTACCTGCACTCAACGCACACCGTCCAGCCGATGCGCTAGCCATATTGGAGAACTGGTATGAAAACTGAAGCCGAGATTCGCATGACTGGTATGCAGGCCCTCATTGGGGCGCTGGGCTTGGTCGAAGCCGAGCGCTTTCTGGCTGCCGTCTCGCGTGACAGGTTCGACTACACACAGTGGCGCCAAACTGGTCTGCCAGCCATGAATCTGGAGGACTTGGCCCATCAGGCCAACCAACTGTCGGCCCAGCTCAGCAAAAACGAGCACAACTAAACCCTCGCCCTATGAAACGCGCCATCGCCGGAACCGGCTTCGTAGGCCTGTCCATGGCCGTGCTGCTGGCCCATCGCCACGAAGTGGTGGCGTTGCGCATCGTTCCCGCCAAGGTGGACATGATCAACCAGCGGCAAAGCCCCATACACGACGCCGAACTGCAAGGGCGCAAGCCACAGAAGCTATCGAAATCGTCTCTCCACGGCTAGAGTCGCGGCTAGAGTCACGGCTAGAGTCGAAGTTGGCTTCCAGCGCCTTTTGGTGCATAGCTTGGCCGAAATGACCCATCCCCCCGCTGCTTTTCTGCGGGTCAGGCGATGTGCACGTGCACGTGCTTGCCGAGCGCATTGGCAGCGGCTTCAATTTGCTCAAGCCTAGAGGCATGGCGAAGGTCAAGCAGCCGATCCACTTGCGGCATATGCCAACCTAGGCGGCGGGCAAGTTCTGATTTTTTTACACCCTGCTCAGTCATGGCCTGATACACCCCGAGCTTTGCGCATTCGAGTGCGCAAGGGCAGACAGTTTTTTGCCCTTGTTCTGGTTTGCTGGCAGCAGGCAGGGGCTTGCGTGCGTCAACGTAGAAGGAGAGGCCGGTTTCCAGCGCGTCAATCGCGTTCAGCAGCGCTTCATCCTCATCCGCACCAAAGGTGATCGCTTCCGGTACATCCGCAAACGTTACAAGCACAGTGCCGTTATCGTCCGGTGTGAGGGTCACAGGGTAGTCAAACATTTTTTCCTTATTTCAAGCCTTCAAGCCAAGTTGGCGCTTAATGGCAGCTTCCAGCCCCTTGCCCAACTCTTGGGTGCCGTGCATGGGAAGGGCAGACTGCTTACCGTTTAGGAACACCTTAAGGTGCGAACCCTTGCCTTGCGCAAAAGTCGCTCCCTGTTGTTCCAGCCACTTCTTCATCTGTTTCGAGTTCACAGGCCGAATCTTAACAGTTCTGTTGTGTTTGTCAAGCCTGAAGGCGGCACCTCCCCCCAAAGGCTTGTGTATACTCAGGCCATAACGCTGCTGCCCCGTGCAGCAGCCCGCTAGGCCACACTAGGGCCGGCTCTATACACCCCCTAAACGCGCCCGCCGAACGTGACACGGCACGGCGGTAGCGTGGCCAAACGCTTTTCTGGCCCACCCCTCAATGCCCCCCGCCAATCCCAGCGCTGCCCTCGGCGCCACCCCCAGCCCCAGCGCCACCCCCGAGCCCGGGCTGCTGGCTGCGCTGCCGCAGTTGCGCCGCCTATGGCGCAGCATGTCGGCGCGGCGCAAAGGGCAGAGCGTGGCGCTGCTAGGCCTCACGGTGGTGGCATCGGCTGCCGAGCTGGTGTCTATCGGCGCGCTCATTCCGTTTTTGGCCGCGCTCACTGCGCCCGAAGCCCTGTTTGTGCTGCCCTTCATGCAGCCCTTCATCGCCGCGCTGGGCTTGCAGCAGCCGCAAGACCTGCTGCTGCCGCTCACCGTGCTCTTTGGCTGCGCAGCCGTGCTGGCTGGCCTGGTTCGCATCGGCGTGCAGTGGGCCAGCACCAAGCTGGCTCTGTCTATAGGCCACGACTTGGTGGCCGGCATCTTTCGCCGTACCCTGCACCAGCCCTACACCATCCACATCCAGCGCAACAGCAGCGAGGTGGTCGATGGCATCGTGCTCAAGGTCGAGCGCGTCATCAATTTTGTGCTTATCCCCACAGCCAACGGCTTTGCAGCAGTCTTCATCGTGCTCGTGGTGTGCGCGGTCGTGCTGGTGTTTCAGCCTTGGGTGGCCATCAGCATGATCTTGGGCCTAGGCAGTATTTACGGTTTGATTTATGCCCTGACCCAAGCCCGCCTGCGGCGCGACGGCCAGCGCGCCGCCGCAGCCGCCACCCAGCGCGTACAGGCGCTGCAAGAGGGCCTAGGCGGCATACGCGACATCACGCTCGATTCTACCCACGCCACCTTTTGCGCCCGCTTCGAGCAAGCTGATCTGATTATGCGCCGCGCCCAAGTGCGCAGCGTGGTCTTTGCCATCACCCCGCGCTTTATGATCGAGGCGCTGGGCATGGTGCTCATCGCCAGCGTGGCCTTGCTCATGGCCCAGGGCCCTGGCGGCTTGGGGCAAGTGGTGCCGGTTCTGGGCGCGTTGGCCCTGGCAGCGCAGCGCATGCTGCCGCTGGCTCAAAACATATACGCCGCTTGGAGCAACCTCAGCAGCAACCACGGCTACCTCGCCGATGTGCTCAACCTGGTCGAGCAGCCCATGCCCGCCGAGCCCGCTGTAGGCAGCACAGAGCCCGCAGCACTGCCGTTTGATAATGCTATCGAGCTGCGAAACCTCGGCTTTGCCTACCATGCCAGTGGCCCGCAAGTGCTGCGCGGCGTAAACATGGGCATTGCCAAAGGAGCGCGCATCGGCATCGTGGGCACCACCGGCAGCGGCAAAAGCACGCTCATGGACATCCTCATGGGCTTGCTGCCCCCCACCGAAGGGCAACTGAGCATTGACGGCTGCCCGATAACCGAAGCCAACCGCCGCGCTTGGCAAGCCCGGGTGGCGCACGTGCCCCAAGCCATGTTCCTGGCCGATGCCAGCGTGGCCGCCAACATCGCGTTTGGGGTGCCCGCAGCCCAAATAGACCCTGAGCGCGTGCGCCTTGCCGCCCAGCGCGCCCAGATAGCACACACCATCGAAGGCTGGCCGCAGGGCTACCAGACCATGGTCGGTGAGCGCGGCGTGCGCCTCTCGGGCGGGCAGCGCCAGCGGCTGGCGATCGCCCGCGCACTCTACAAGCTGGCCGACGTGCTGGTGTTCGACGAAGCCACCAGCGCGCTCGACGACGCCACCGAAGACGCGGTGCTGGAGGCCATCGAGGCGCTCGGCCCCGAACTGACCATCATTCTCATCACCCACCGCCTGCGGCCCCTGCGGGCCATGGATGCGGTGTGGCGGGTGGAGAGCGGTGGGGTGACGCTCGCGGTTACTAAATTTTCCACAAGTATTGTCGTTTAGGGAAACCCTGCATAACTACCCCCAACCGTATTCAAGCTGTAAGCCTGCGGTGGCACACTTCAGCATCATGAAACAAAGCCCGCTTGATCTGAGCCTGTGTACACGCAAGACCCGCAAACAGGTTTTTTTGCAGCAGATGGAAACCGTGGTGCCTTGGGCTGCCTTGGTTGAGCTCATCGCCCCCTACTACAGCGACGGGCGCAACGGCCGGCCACCCTTTGCCCTTGAGACCATGCTGCGCGTGCACTTCATGCAGCAGTGGTTCAACCTGTCCGATCCGGCCATGCAAGAGGCCTTCTTTGACACACCGCTGTACCGCGAGTTTGCCCAGTTGAGCCCCTTTGGCCGACTGCCCGATGAGAGCACCATTCTGCGCTTTGGCAAAACCCCAAGTCAGCGTCACCGGCTGGAGAAGCACAAGCTGGCCGAGCGCATCTTGGCCAGCGTCAACGAACTGCTCGAGCAACGCGGCTTGTTGCTCAAAGCCGGCACCGCCGTCGATGCTGACTCGGGTCTGGTGCACACGGTGTGCGGCACCTCGGGCAACGTCTCTGACGCATCCGTTTCGGGTCATCAAGTGCCAGTTTGGCTTCAAGCAGGTGCGCTACCGGGGCTTGATGAAGAACACCTTGCAGATCAAGACGCTGTTTGCGCTCTCCAATCTGTGGATGGCGCGACACAAGCTGATGGGTGCGCAGGCATGAGTGCGTCCAAAAACTGGATAAATGGCGCAGAAAAGATAAAAACAGTGCTTTGCCAAGGCTAGGCTTGGAATCAAGCTGGCTTAAATCGCTCGAAATCTCAGCTGGTGAAAAGAATCATGTCTGTACCGAGCCTGTTCCTGAGTTTTTCAGAGTGTCCCTAACTGGAAATGAGCCTTCTTTTTCCTTTGAGAGGTAAGCGTGTCTAACCGTCCTTTGGTCTCCATGGTAACGCCAGCATACAATCAGGGCGCCTTTCTCAGGGAGACAATTCTAAGCGTTCTCTCTCAAGACTACCCATCAATTGAGTATATTGTTATCGACGACGGGTCGACCGATAACACGGCGGGTGTCATTGCTGAGTTTTCTGGAAGGTTGCGGGCCATATCGAGAGAAAACAAAGGTCAGGCTGCGACATTGAATGAAGGGTGGTCATTGTGCAAAGGAAAATACGTCGGATATCTGAGCTCAGATGATCTTCTCGACAATGTTGCAATTTCTCGCTTAGTTGACGCGCTTGAAGGCCAGTCGTCTGCGGTTGTTGCATACGGAGATTTCCGACTCATTGATGCTAATGGCGCGATGATGCGCGAAGTTATTGCGGAAAGTTATGACTCGAGGCGATTGCGGCAGGACCTCATTTGTCAGCCTGGCCCAGGTACCATTTTCTTGCGATCAGTACTTGATCAAGTCGGTGGTTGGAGGGTGGATTTAAGGCAAGTGCCAGATTTCGAGTTTTGGACAAGAGTCTCACGGGTGGGTGATTTCTTAAAGGTTCCAAGTGTTCTGGCGAGCTCTAGAGTACATCTTGAGTCCGCCTCATTTCGGCCAATTGACTATGGGCGTTGTGAGGAGATTCTGAAGGTGGTTGAAAGCTCTGTATATTCGTTTGACAACGCTGACAAGCGCTGCGCTCTGGCCAAGGCTAGCCTAGTCGCAGGAAAGCGCCATTATTCATCTGGGAGGCGGTGGCGAGCCGTCAGGCTTTGGTTTGATGCGGTCAGGTTGAATCCAACGTTGGCGACAGAGAAATCATTTTGGCGGATGATTGGAGCCGCGATGTTTAGCAGGCCGTTGAAAAACCCTCCCACACCCGCCCAACATGTGATATCATATGCATCAGGGTAAAGTGCAGTTGTAGGAGATTTCCGATGAGAGGTGCGCAGAGCTTCCAAGGTGCCATGTTCAGCTACGTCAGCCTCGAAGAGCGGGTACCGGCGCGCCACCCGCTGCGCAAACTGCGCGCTCTGGTCGATGCCCTGCTGGCGAGCATGAGCGCTGAGTTCGATGCCGTCTACAGCCGCAACGGCCGCCCCTCGGTGCCGCCCGAGATGCTGCTCAAAGCCTTGCTGCTGCAAATCCTCTTTACCATCCGCAGCGAGCGTCAACTGGTTGAGGCCATCGACTACAACTTGCTGTATCGCTGGTTCGTGGGCCTGGGTCTGGAAGACAAGGTCTGGGATCACTCCACCTTCAGCGCCAACCGCGAGCGGCTGTTCAACGAAGAGCTGGCGCGCGTCTTCTTCGAGCGCGTGCGCCACACGGCGGCTTGGGCGCAGCTCATCGGCGACGAGCACTTCAGCGTTGACGGCACCCTGATTGAGGCCTGGGCCTCGCACAAGAGCTTCAAGCGCAAAGACAGCGACAAGCCCAGCGATCCAGACCACGACGATCCAGCACCGCCCTCGGGGCGCAACGCCGAGGTCGACTTCAAAGGCCAGGCGCGCAGCAACGCCACCCACGTCAGCAGCACCGACGCCGATGCGCGCCTGTACAGGAAGGGCGACGGCGACAAGGCGCGCCTGGCGCACATGGGCCACATCCTGATGGACAACCGCCACGGACTGGTGGTGGATGTCGAGATCACCCATGCCACGGGCACCGCAGAGCGCGAAGCGGCGCTCAGGATGCTCAAGCGCAGACACAAGAAGAACCAACGGGCCACGCTCGGCGCGGACAAGGGCTATGACAGCAAGGACTTCGTCCAGGCTTGTCGGCGCTTGAAGGTCACGCCGCATGTGGCGGCCAAGGCCAAGCAATCGGCCATCGACGGGCGCACCACGCGCCACGCCACCTACAAAACCAGCCTGAAGGTGCGCAAGCGAATCGAGGAGGCCTTTGGCTGGATCAAGACCGTGGGCGGTCTGGCCAAGACCAAACTCAAGAGTCACGCCAAGCTGGCCGGGCAGGCGCTGATGTGCTTTGCTGCGTACAACCTGGTTCGTATGGGCAGCATGGGCGGCTGGTGGGATGCGCGTCATGCGTGATTCAAGGCACAAGTGCGTCCAAAATGGGCAAAATATGATGCAAAATGGCGCAAATGATGCACAAAACGGCATCGTGGCCGGATAGGAAGCGTGCGCTGCTGGAAATTCCACGAGGCTAGTGCTTTGGGTTGGTGGATTTTCAACGGCCTGCTAGGCGGATGCTTTACAGGCAGCGAGCAAGCTTGTCATGACAAGACATTGCTTATAATCATTGGGGTTTAAATGAGTAGAGCAGGTGGTCTTGTTTATTCGACAGGCTTGAACAGTGCTGCACCACCGAGGGTTCTCGGCGTCACTTTGTTTTTATTCTCTTTGGGTGCCTTTCTGACTGTTCTCGAGGCCTACTCGCTATTCTCCATTCCGCTAACTTGGTTTTCTGCCATAATCTATATAGTTGCAGCGATTGTTCCGCTTTTGTCGACGGGTAGATTAACAGTTCCTCGTGGAACCTCGCTGCTTTTCCTGTATTTGTTTTGGTCTTTGTTGGCGCTGTCGCTTTATCTCGCGACTAATGAGCCGCCCGCTATGCCGGCGCGCACAACCACGCCATACCCAGTCTACCTAATACTTCGATTCCTGTTCGTCATTGTATTTATTGCCGTCGTGACAACATCCTACTGGATGGTTAGACGAGGTGCCTTGGAGCAAGTTATTCGCGTCCACGCGGGTTTGTTGGCTTTTGTCTCAATCTCGGCGCTATACATTTACGCGGCGCAGATAGCTGGTTTTTGGGAACCGCCGCGAAATCGGATGGGGACTGGCGGTCAAGATTTTTTGTCGGAAGGCGTTCATTTCACATATGCGTTCCACAGAGCGCTGGGAACTTTTAGAGAGCCTAGTCACCTTGCCGAATGGTTGGCTGCTATGGTGGTATTCTTGCTGCCAGTAATGGCCAGTTATATTCGGACTCTTTATTGGTGGCTCATAGTTTTCCTTGCTTTAGTTGCAATCACGCTAACTGGCAGTCTTTTAGGGGCTATTTGTTTGGCTTCAGGGCTGCTAACGCTTTTGATTTTACAGAAGGGCCTTAGACTGCTTGCAAGCATTGCGGGTTTATTCCTTCTTATGCTGGCCATTGTTTTGGTCGTAAATAGTGCCCTTGAAATTGATGTGCTTGGCACACTTGCGCCTCGCTTTGTCGAAATGATCGCGGGTGGGGTTGGTGCGACAAATAGAGCATATGTCTACGATTATTTAGAGCAGGTGCCGCTGACTTTTATGGGTTATGGCTTGGGTACGGGGCCGCTGCTCTTTGCGTCTGCTTTGGGTAGTGATTTTATTGTGCCCTTTCTGAATTTGTTTATTTCAGTCGCTCACGATGCGGGGTTGGTCGGGGTGGTGTGCATAGTGATATACTTCTCGCTCCCGTTTATATTTGCTTTTCGATATGGAATTTCAAGCAACCCGTTGGTGGCTGGTTGTTTGGCCTCTCATGTGTCGTGGATTTTCGCTTACCTTGGGAGGTCCCCTGAGTTGAGCCCCGCTCATGCGGTCCCGGTTGGAATTTTGATGGCATGCTTTTTCCTGTCTTCGAGGCGTGGACTTCCGTCAGGGCACAATCGGCCAAGTGTATTGGGCTAGAGCGAGATTTTTTATTCAATGAATCAAGTTTTGGTCATGATGGATGCATACACTCCTGGCTATCGCGCAGGCGGGCCGATTAGGTCGGTTAGCGCTATGGTGGATTCCTTGTGCACTGAGTTTTCTTGGCGGATTGTTTGCCCTGATCGAGATCTCGGTTCTGATGTTCCTTATCCGGAGGTGGTTTCCGATCAGTGGACGCGCGTTGGTCAAGCCTTGGTCTATTACGCGTCGCCGCGGACGCTCCGTCCCTGGAATCTGGTTCGGTTGCTGCGGGGATTGAGCTACGACCTGCTGTATCTGAACAGCTTTTTCAGCCCGAAGATGTCGTTGTTGCCGGTCGCAAGCGCTTACGCGGGGTTGCTTCGTCGGAAGCGAATTCTGATTGCGCCTCGCGGCGAGTTTTCACCGGGGGCGCTGGCGATCAAGGCATGGAAGAAGCGACCCTATCTAGGGATGGCGCATCTGCTGGGCCTGTACAAGAAGTGCTACTGGCACCTGTCAACGACGCTGGAGCTGGATGATCTCCGTGCGGTGTTCGATGTCTCCGAAGCTGGTGCCAGCTTTGGCGCGCGCAACAGCTTTGTGGCGCAGGACCTGGTCGGGCCAACGGCGAGCACAACCATTGAAACCAGCGGTCAGGAGTCAAGTTTCCGGCTGTCGGTGGTGTTTCTCTCGCGGATATCGCCGATGAAGAACCTCGACTTTGCCCTCCGTGCCCTGGCGCATGTGAGCGCTCCGCTTGTCTTTTCGGTGTTTGGCCCGGAGGAAGATGCCGCCTACGTCCGGTATTGCCGTGAACTGGCGGCCGGTCTTCCCGCAAACGCCGAAGTGCGATGGTGCGGGCCGGTTCCTGCTGCTGCGGTAGTCGAGACCCTGTCGGCACACGACCTGTTCCTGCTTCCCACCCGCGGCGAGAACTTCGGCCACGTGATCGTGGAGGCCTGGGCGGCTGGGCTGCCCGTGCTCATCAGCGATCAGACGCCGTGGCGCGGGCTTGAACAACAGAAGGGGGTTGGGTGGGACCTGCCCCTCGAGTCTCCGCAGCGATTCGCCGAGGTGATCGACCAGGTGGCGGCCTGGCCCGAGGACAAGCGGGCCACCGTGGCCGCGGCCTGCCGCGCGAAGGCGGCGTCGATCCTCCATGACGAGGACGCACGCCAGTCGAACCGGCGCATGTTCGAGGCTGTTCTTGGTGCTCCGTTGGGCGGTTAACATCGCGTTTCCTATGTTTGCGTCAACGGCCCAGCATGCCGTAGCGCAGTCCGAACAATCATCAAGAGTCTTTCCCTGTGAGCCATCCAACCCCTTTCGACGGCGCCACCTTGCTGATTTCCGGCGGCACCGGCTCCTTCGGTAACGCCGTCCTGCGCCGTTTCATAGATTCGGATTTGCATGAAATCCGCATCCTGAGCCGCGATGAAAAAAAACAGGATGACTTGCGCAAAAAGTACAACAACCCCAAGCTCAAGTTTTACATTGGGGATGTGCGTGATTACCAGTCGGTGTTAAATGCGGTCCGTGGTGTGGACTACATTTACCATGCAGCGGCGCTCAAGCAGGTTCCATCTTGCGAGTTTCACCCGCTCGAGGCCGTCAAAACCAATGTGCTGGGCACCGAGAATGTGCTTGAGGCCGCCATCAACTGCGGCGTCAAGCGCGTGGTGGTGCTGAGCACCGACAAAGCGGTGTACCCCATCAACGCTATGGGCATCAGCAAGGCCATGATGGAAAAGGTGGTCGTGGCCAAGTCGCGCAGCAGCAACGGTACCGTGATCAATGTCACCCGCTATGGCAACGTGATGTGCTCGCGCGGTTCGGTGATTCCGCTGTTCACCCACCAGATCCGGGCCGGCCAAGCCCTCACCCTCACCGATCCGGCCATGACGCGCTTCATGATGACGCTGGACGACGCGGTGGACTTGGTGCTGTTTGCATTTGAGCACGGGCAGCCGGGCGAGATTTTTGTGCAAAAGGCACCAGCAGCCACCATCGAGGTGCTGGCGCAGGCGCTTACGGGTCTGCTGGGCGTACCCAACCACCCCATCAACGTGATTGGCACCCGCCACGGTGAAAAGCTGTACGAGGTGCTGCTAAGCCGCGAAGAGATGGTCTCGGCTGAAGATTTGGGGGGGTACTTTCGGGTGCCGCCCGACTTGCGCGACCTCAACTATGGCAAGTTTGTTGAGCAGGGCGATGTAAAGGTATCAGAAGCGGTGGAGTACAACTCGCACAACACCACGCGCTTGGATGTGGCTGGCATGCAGGCGCTCTTGATGAAGCTGCGTTTTATGCAGGCCACTGTGCGCGGTGAGCTGGTTGAGCCCGAGGAATGATGGCATGAACACGACCACCCGCCGCGTGCTCGTCACCGGCGCACAAGGCTTTATAGGCAAAAACCTCGTGGTGCGGCTGGGCGAGTTGCCCGGTGTTGCCGTGAGCACCTTTGTGCGCGGCGACCCGCCAGCCGCTTTACCCGCTTTGGTGGCACAGGCCGATGCGGTGGTGCACCTGGCCGGTGAGAACCGCCCACTGGATGAAGGCGCATTTGAAGCGGTAAACACCGGCCTCACGGTGGCGCTGTGTGAAGCGATTGCCCAAAAGGTGCACACCACCGGTGTGCGCGTGCCTTTGCTGCTGGCGTCATCCGCGCAGGCAGAGCGCGACAACCCCTATGGCCGCAGCAAACTGGCAGCCGAGCAGGCAGTAGCGGCGCTGGCCGATGCCACTGGCAACCCGTGCACGGTATTTCGCCTACCCGGGGTGTTCGGCAAGTGGTGCAGGCCCAATTACAACTCGGTGGTGGCCACCTTTTGCCACAACTTGGCGCGCGGCCTACCCATTCAAGTTAACGACCCTGCTGCCATCGTGCGGCTGGTGTATGTGGACGATGTGGTAGCGGCGTTCATGGCTGCACTTGAAGCACCGGCAGCGGGTTTGTCGCAGGGCGTGGTGCAGCCCGAATATGCGGTGACGCTGGGCGACTTGGCGGCGCAAATTCGCGCTTTTAACGACTGCCGCACCAGCTTGCAAACCGAGCGCGTGGGCACGGGCTTTGTGCGGGCGCTGTACGCGACTTATGTGAGCTATTTGCCACCCGAGAAGTTTGCCTACGAAGTGCCCCAACATGCAGACCCCCGCGGTGTGTTTGTGGAAGTGCTTAAAACCGCCGACAGTGGCCAATTTAGCTATTTCACAGCCCACCCCGGCATCACTCGTGGCGGGCATTACCACCACACCAAGACCGAGAAGTTTCTGGTCATCAAGGGTGAGGCGTTGTTTAAGTTCCGGCACCTGATCACCGGCGAGCTGGTGGTGCTGCACACCCGGGGCGACAAGCCTCAGGTGGTGGATACCATTCCTGGCTGGGCGCATGACATCACCAACGTGGGCCCAGACGAGATGATCGTCATGCTCTGGGCCAATGAAAACTTTGACCGACTCAAGCCGGACACCGTTGCCAGCAAGGTATAAGCAGTGAAGAAACTCAAAGTCATGTCGGTGGTGGGCACGCGGCCCGAGATCATCCGCCTCTCGCGCGTGCTGGCGGCGCTGGATGTGCATTGCGAGCACGTGCTGGTGCACACGGGCCAGAACTACGATTACGAGCTCAACCAGGTATTTTTTGACGATCTGGGCGTGCGCAAGCCCGATTATTTTTTGAGCAGCGCGCAAGGCAGCACAGGCGCGGCCAACACCATTGGCAACTTGATCACGGCCGTGGATGGCGTGCTGGCGCAGGTGCAGCCCGAAGCCATGCTGGTGCTGGGCGACACCAACAGCTGCCTGTCAGTCATTCCGGCCAAACGGCGCAAAGTGCCTATTTTCCACATGGAAGCGGGCAACCGCTGCTTCGATCTGCGTGTGCCGGAGGAGACCAACCGCCGCATCGTCGACCACACGGCCGACATCAACCTCACCTACAGCACCATCGCGCGCGATTACCTGCTGCGCGAGGGCCTGCCGCCCGATCAAGTCATCAAGATCGGCAGCCCGATGTACGAGGTGCTGCACCACTATCTGCCGCAGATCAAGGCATCCGATGCATTAAGCCGGTTGGGTCTGCAGCCCGAGCAGTATTTTGTGGTGAGCGCGCACCGCGAAGAAAACATCGAATCGGACCAAGCGTTTACCAAGCTGGTGGCTGTGCTGAATGCGCTGGCCGACGACCATGGCTTGCCGGTGGTGGTATCGACCCACCCCCGCACCCAGAAGCGGATAGACGCAACCGGTTCACAATTTCACCCGTTGGTGCGCTTGCTCAAGCCCTTGGGGTTTTTGGATTATGTGAACCTGCAAATGCAGGCCAAAGCGGTGCTGTCTGACAGCGGAACCATCAACGAAGAATCGTCGATCCTCAACTTTCCAGCGCTGAACCTGCGCGAGGCCCACGAGCGCCCAGAAGGCATGGAAGAAGCCGCCGTGATGATGGTGGGCCTAGAGGTAGAGCGCGTTCGTCAAGGCTTGGCCATTCTGGCCACCCAGCCGCGCGGTGAAGAGCGCAGCTTGCGCCTAGTGGCGGACTACAGCATGCCCAACGTGAGCGACAAGGTGCTGCGCATTATTCACAGCTACACCGATTACATAAATCGGGTGGTTTGGAAGAAGTACTGAGGCAGGCTGCTTTGAGGATACTTGTGGTCAGCCAGTATTTTTGGCCTGAGAATTTTCGGATCAATGATCTGATAAAAGAATGGGTAGAGCGTGGACATACAGTGACGGTACTCACTGGCTTACCCAACTATCCAGAGGGCAGGGTGTTTGATGCGTATCGTAAAAACCCAAACGCTTTTATGCAGTACGAGGGTGCAAGTGTAGTACGCATACCGGTGCTGCCGCGTGGCAATGGAAGCGTTCGACTTTTTTTGAATTACTTAAGCTTTGTCCTGTCTGGCATAATTTTTGGGGGATCGAAGTTAAAAAAGCTGCGATTTGACGTGATTTTTGTTTACGAACCTTCCCCGGTAACAGTGGGCCTGCCTGCTGTATGGTTGGGCAAAATTAAAAAAGCGCCAGTTGTTTTTTGGGCGCTCGACCTATGGCCAGAAACTTTGGCTGCCGTAGGCATAGTGCGCTCGGCTCGCGTGCTGGGTTGGGTTGGGCATTTGGTGCGATATATTTATAACCACTGCACCTTGGTGCTTGGCCAGTCGCGTGGGTTTTTGGAAAGTATTGCAAACTACTGTAGCAACAAGGACAAAATTCGATATTTTCCAAGCTGGGCAGAAGACATATTCTCCTATGAACACGTTGAACCTGCCATAGAGTTGTCAAAGCACGTAAATGGCTTTACTGTGATGTTTGCCGGTAACGTCGGAGAGGCGCAAGATATGCCAGCCGTGTTGGAGGCGGCTGAATTGTTAAGGAATAACGATGCTATAAGATGGGCCATAGTTGGCGATGGCCGCAAGTTCCAGTGGCTGCAGTCAGAGGTGCTGAAACGCGGCTTGCAAGGCAAGGTGCTGCTCCTTGGGCGCTACCCAATGGAGCGTATGCCTTCGTTTTATGCACACGCCGATGCTCTTCTTGTTTCTTTGAAGCGCGACCCGGTTTTCAGCATTACGATACCCGGCAAAGTGCAATCATCCCTTATGGCTGGTATACCATTGCTTGGAATGCTTGACGGAGAAGGTGCGGCCATCATCCATGAAGCCCGAGCTGGCCTAACCTGCCCAGCTGGCGATAGCGCTGGTTTAGCCAAAGCAGTTCTCACTTTGGCGGCCTTGTCATCCGGTGAGCGCAAGCAACTAGGGTTGAACGGACGGCGATATGCGCAGTTAGAATTTGGACGCACCCAACTCATGGATCGCTTGGAAGGCTTTTTGCAGGAGGCCATAGCCATCAGGAAAAGGCATGGGTGATGGATTTGGACGCAAATAGCATTTGAACTTTTAGCGGGTTTTTTCGTAAATCGTGTTTCTCGCCTCCAAGCTTCTATCCGCCATCACCCAGCCCATGTTTTGGTTGGCGCTGTGGTGGGTGCTGGCCTTGCTGGTGCTGTGGCGCCGCCGTGTGTTGGGCATGTCTATGCTCTGGGCGGGTTTGGTGGTGCTGGGTTTGCTGGGGTTCATGGCGCTGCCCGATGCGTTGTTGCGCCCCCTCGAGAACCGCTACGCTGCGCCGCCCGCGCACACCGTGGGGCAGCATGTGGGTGTGATTGTGCTGGGTGGGGCCACCGGGCACCCAAGCAGTTTTGCTGCCCACGGTCAAGTGCCCCTAGGCGATGCAGCCGAGCGCATGACGGCGCCGCTGTATTTGATGCGCCAGCACCCTACGCTGGAGCTGGTATTTTCGGGTGGCGAAGGGCGGCTGCTGCCCACGGGCACGACCGAGGCCGAACTGGCAGGCGCATTTTTTGCGCAGCACGGGCTGGACATGCGCCGCGTGCAGCTTGAAGGCGGCGCCCGCAACACGCGCGAAAACGCCATCAAGGTGGCACAGCTGCTGGGGCCGCGCTGCCAGCAGCCTTGGCTGCTGCTTACATCGGCTTGGCACATGCCGCGCGCCATGGCCGAGTTTCAGGCGCAGGGCTGCCGCGTGACACCCTATCCGGTGGACTTTCGCACGGGCACCAGCACGCCGCTCACCGAGTATTCATTGGCCCGTAGCCTGCTGCGCTGGCAAACGGCTTTGCACGAGTGGCTGGGGCTGCTGGTGTATGGCCTTACGCGCGGTTGATGAGCCGCAGCTTTGAGCACAAACCGGCCGGCGGCCCAATCCTCCACATGACATCAAACCCACCCAACTCCAGCACCCCCAACACCACCAGCACCCGCACAGGCGTTTTGATCACCGGCGTATCCGGCTTTGTGGGCCAAGCGCTCGAGCGCCGTTTGCACGATGCTGGGTTTGCGGTATCGGGCAGCGCGCGGCACGAGCACCGCATGGCGGGCGGCGCACTGGCCGGGGTGGCGCAGCTGCACACCAGCCAAGATTGGTCTGGCTTGTTGCGCGGGTGCAGCGCCGTGGTGCACTTGGCGGCGCGGGTGCACATCATGCACGACACGGCGCCCGATCCGCTGGCCGCCTTTCGCGCAGCCAACACGGCTGGCACCCTGCACCTGGCGCAGCAGGCCGTGGCGGCGGGGGTGCGGCGCTTTGTGTTTGTGAGCACGGCCAAGGTCAACGGCGAGCACACCGCAGCCGGACGCGCCTTTCGCCACGATGACGTGCCCCAACCCGAAGACGCCTATGCCCTGTCCAAGCACGAGGCCGAGCAGGGCTTGCGCGCGCTGGCGGCTGCCAGTGGCCTAGAGCTGGTGATCGTGCGCCCGCCCTTGGTCTATGGGCCGGGCGTGAAGGCCAACTTTGCCGCCCTGATGCGCGCGGTGCAGCGCGGCTGGCCCTTGCCCCTGGGGCTGGCGCACAGCAACCGGCGCAGTTTTGTGGGCCTCGACAATTTGGTAGATTTGCTCTGCACCTGCCTAGAGCACCCGGCTGCGGCCAACCAGACCTTTATGGTGAGCGACGGCCACGACCTGTCCACCGCCGAACTGCTGCAGCGCATGGGCGTGGCCTTGGGCCGCCCGGCGCGCTTGTGGCCCGTGCCCACCTGGGGCCTGATGGCGGCAGCGGCCGTGCTGGGCCAGCGCGAAAAGGCGCGTCGCCTGCTGGGCAATTTGCAGCTCGACATTGCCCACACCTGTACCACTCTGGGCTGGCGCCCGCCGGTTTCGGTGGATGAAGGCTTGCGGCGCGCAGCGGCCGGCATGGGGGCTGCTGAATGAAGCGCGGTTTTGATTTGGCGCTGGCTGTGCTGGCCGCCTTGGTGCTGCTGCTGCCGCTGGCGTTGGTGGCCCTAGCCGTGCGCCTGACTTCGCCCGGGCCGGCCCTGTACTGGAGCGAGCGCGTAGGGCGCAACAACCGCAACTTTTACATGCCCAAGTTTCGCAGCATGCGCACCGACACCCCGGCCGTGGCCACGCACCTGCTCACCGACCCGCAGCGCTGGCTCACACCCATCGGCCCCTTGTTGCGCCGCAGCAGCCTCGACGAACTGCCCCAGCTCTGGAGCATCCTCAAGGGCGACATGAGCTTTGTCGGGCCGCGCCCGGCGCTATTCAACCAGAACGACCTGATCGCGCTGCGCACCCAAGCCGGCGTGCACCACCTGCGCCCCGGCCTGACCGGCTGGGCCCAAGTAAACGGCCGCGACGAACTGCCCATCCCCATCAAGGTGCGCTACGACGCCGAATACGCCCAGCGCCAATCGCTGGCTTTTGACATCAAGATCCTATGGCTCACGGCACTCAAGGTGCTCAAGCGCGACGGAGTGGCGCATTGAGCACATAACATGCTGGCGACGAGGTGCGCGGCTCTGCGCGCATGCCAACGGGTAGAATCAAAACCGATGTAAGATTGCATCGAATTTGATGACAAAAACCGCCATGCGAACCACCATCACCATCGACGATGCCTTGTACCAGCGCGCCTTGGAAGTGGCTGACCCCGGCATGGACAAGTCCGATCTGTTTCGTGAGGCCGTGATGACATTTGTGCGCATTCAGGCGGCGCAGCGTCTGGCGGCGCTGGGCGGCTCTGCCCCGAATATGAATGAAGTGCCCAGAAGACAAGAGGCCAACGAAGCGTGAAGCGTGCGGCTTTATTGGCCCAGCGCTTCGGTTTGTGTTATGGCGCACATCATCACTAGTGCAGTGTTTGAAACACGCCGCGCAGCGCGTGCTGTTGAACATCTCGGCTCCGTGCTGCGTGGCGAGGACGCTGAGGCGCGAGGCTGAGCGCTTTCGTGCCAAAAAATGGATGGATCGTGCTAAATTCTGTACATGTCTATAGCTTCTGCCATCTTTTCCGACAGCCAGTCCAGAGTGTATCGGTGGCTCTTTGGGCAGCCTGAGCGTCAATATCACTTCAGCGAGCTTCGACGCCTGACGGGCTTGGGGAGCGCGTCGCTGCAGCGCGAGTTGAATCGTCTGGTGGATGCGGGCTTGGTGTGCGCCGAGAGCAAGGGCAACATGCGTTGCTTCAACGCGAACCCCACAAGCCCAGTGTATGCCGAACTGGTGGCGTTGACGCGCAAGACTTTGGGCGTAGTGCCGCAGTTGCAGGAGGCCTTGAGACCCCTTGTGCCGAAGCTACACGCCGCTTGGGTCTATGGCTCCGTCGCACGGCAGACGGATACGGCACAGAGTGATGTGGACTTGATGTTGGTGGGCGACGATCTGCTTTTGAGCGAGGTGCTGGAGCTCTTGATCCCGGCAGAGGCCCGTCTGGGCCGCAAGATCAATCCCAATTGCTACACGCTTGATGAATTTAAATGGCGCCAGCGCGAACCGGATTCTTTTGTCAGTAGGGTGTTGGCACAGCCTGTATTAACGCTGCTAGAAGGCCCGCCATGAGCTCGCATGAACTGGAAAATTTGGCGCGGATTGGTCAGTTAAAAGCTGAGCCGCGCAATCAAGCGGAATTCAAACGAATGCTTGAAATGGCGCGTACCCGCTTGGCCGACGCGCAGTTTGATCGAGTTTCGCAAGAAGGGCGATTCACCAGCGCCTATAACGCCGCTCATGCGGCAGCCTTGGCTGCGCTGCGTTGGCATGGCTATCGCAGTGAGAACAGGTTCACGGTTTTTCAATGTCTGACGCACACTGTGGGTTGGTCGGCCTCACGTTGGAGGGTACTGGATGCCGCTCATCAAAAAAGAAATCTGGCCGAGTATGAAGGCTTTTTGGAGGTGGAGGAGTCCACGATCAAGGAACTGTGCAGTTTGGTGAGGGAGCTGCTTGATGCGGTGCAAAGCATGGCGCAGCAAAAGTGATACAAGACGAAAAGGGATATGCATTGAGCTCACACCTGGTGCGCACAGCGCAAACCGTATTGGCGCTGCCGCGCCCGCTCAAGCGCACGTTGGCGCTTTGCGTGGATGGGGCGTTGTGCGTGCTCACGGTGTGGCTGGCGTTTTATCTGCGGCTCGACCTTTGGTTGCCGTGGCAGGGGACGGCTGACAATTTGTACCGCCCCTATTTGGCGGCGCTGGCGGCGCTGGCCATTGCCTTGCCGCTGTTTGTGGTCAATGGCTTTTACCGCGTCATTTTTCGCTACACCGATTGGGCGGCAGCGCAGACGCTGTTGCGCGTGTTTGCGATCTATGCCGTGCTGTATGCCGGTGTGGTGACGGTGCTGGGGCTGCCCGGGGTGCCGCGCAGTGTGGGCATCATCCAGCCCTTGTTGCTGGGGGTGGCGGTGGGGGCTACGCGGGCGCTGGCTCGCTATTGGCTGGGCGGTTTGTACCAAGATATGTCGGCGCGCAGCAGCTTGCCCAAGGCGCTGATCTATGGCGCTGGGCAAACCGGGCGCGAACTGGCCCGGGTGCTGGCGCACAGCCAAGAGCTGAACGTGGCCGGCTACGTTGACGACGACGAGCGCTTGCACGGCCAGGTGCTGGGCGGCTTGCCGATCGTCTCGCCCGCTGATGTGCCCGCACTGGTCAACGAAGAAGGGGTGCGCACGGTGCTGCTGGCCATGCCCAAGCTGGAGCGCGCGCGCCGCAACCAGATCCTCGAGACCCTGCGCCCGCTGCGGGTGGCGCTGCGCACGCTGCCGCGCTGGAGCGACGCGGCGCACGGCCGCATCAGCAGCAGCGATCTACACGAGCTGGATGTGGACGACCTGCTGGGGCGCGAGCCGGTGGCGCCCAACCACATTTTGCTGGCCAAAAACATCGTCGGCAAGGTGGTGCTGGTGACCGGTGCCGGGGGCTCGATCGGCAGCGAGCTGTGTCGCCAGATCGTGCGCCAGCGCCCGGCGGTGCTGCTGCTGCTCGAAAACAACGAGTACGCGCTCTATGCCCTTGAGCACGAGCTCCAGGCCCTGTGCGCCAATGAAGCTGATGACGCCGAAGCAGGCGGGGGCGGCGCAGGCAGCCCCGATGGCTTATCCACAAGCCCAGCCAGCCCAGACGACTCATCCTGTGGCGGCGTGCGCCGGGTGCCGCTGCTGGCCAACGTGCAAGACGCGGCGCGGCTCGACGAGATCATGCGCACTTGGCGGCCCGACACGGTGTATCACGCCGCCGCCTACAAGCACGTGCCGCTGGTGGAGCACAACCCGGCCGAAGGCATACGCAACAACGTCTGGGGCACGCTGCGCGCGGCGCAGGCGGCGGCGGCCAATGGAGTGAGCGATTTTGTGCTGGTGAGCACCGACAAAGCCGTGCGCCCGACCAACGTCATGGGTGCCAGCAAGCGCTTGGCCGAGCTCGCCTTGCAGGCGCTGGCCGCTGAACCGGCGCTGCGTGGCCGCACCCGCATGTGCATGGTGCGCTTTGGCAATGTGCTGGGTTCGTCGGGTTCGGTGGTGCCGCTGTTTCGGCAGCAGATCCGCGACGGCGGCCCGATCACGCTCACGCACCCCGAAGTGACGCGCTTTTTCATGACCATACCCGAGGCGGCGCAGCTGGTGATCCAAGCCGGTGCCATGGCCAAGGGCGGCGACGTGTTCGTGCTCGACATGGGCCAGCCGGTGCGCATTTACGACCTCGCGCAGCGCATGGTTGAGCTCTCGGGCCTGACGCTGCGCGACGCGGCACACCCGCAGGGCGACATCGGCATCGAGATCAGCGGCTTGCGCCCGGGCGAAAAGCTGTACGAAGAGCTGCTGATCGGCAACGACCCCCAGCCCACGGTGCACCCACGCATCATGAAAGCGCACGAAGCCAGCTGGCCCTGGCCGCAGCTGCAGCCCAAGCTGGCCACGCTCGAACTGGCGCTGCAAGTCAACGACGTGGCGCTGCTGCGCCTGCTGCTGCAAGAGCTGGTCGAAGGCTACACCCCCGAGGGCGAGATCGTCGATTGGGTGCACCTGGAACAGGCGGTGGGGCAGGGGGTGGTGCGGTAGAATGAAAAAATGAACTCAAACGACGACGAAATCAGCCTGCTTGACTTGTGGGATACCTTGATCGGAGCGTGGAAGACGCTGCTCGCTTTCTTGGCAGTTGGTATTGCCTTGGGCGTGGGCATTGGCATGCTCAGTCCGTCTGTTTATCAGGCCACGGCGCTGGTACAGGTTGGGCAGGTTGGGCAGGTTGGGCAGGTTGGGCAGGTTGGGCAGGTAAATGTGACGCGCCAGCCGGTCGAGTCGCCGTTGCTTGCGGTTGAGCGGCTGCGGTCTTTGACTTTTCAGCAGCGCATTGCTGAAGCAACCACAGACCAAGATTGGCTCAATGCAATCCGCTCTGGCGCTGATGCCGGTCGAATTCAAGCGCAACTGGTTCGTGCAACCCAAGCCGATGCATCGCCGTTGATCGAGCTCAAAGTGCGCGCTTCGAGCCGCGAGCAGGCAAAAATGCAAACCGAAGCAACTTTGGCCGAACTGGTGCGCATACACAATGACCTAAATCCGTGCCCCACACCCCCACTTCCTATCTCAACTCCATGATTTTGTGAGATAATCTGCGCTGTAGTGGTTTCACCCAAGCGAACATGCCGCAGTTTCAGGTACGTCAATCGGCCCAGCACACGCTGACCTCTTACTCCGGTCTGGCCCTGATTGGGCAGTGTTGCGAGGCGGCGCAAGTCGATCTGGTGGTCGACCCGCAGTTGCCGGTGTCGCAGGGCATGAAGACCTCCGACATGGTCAAGGCCCTGACCGGCTTGCTCAGCCTGGGCAAGAGCGACTTTGAAGCCATAGAGCCGTTTCGGGGCGATCGCTTCTTCAAGCAAGCCCTGGGCCTGTCCAAAGTACCCAGCAGCGTCTGGATGCGCCAGCGCCTCGATGTCAAGGCCGAAGCCTTGCGCGAGCTGCTCGACGAGCTCAGCACGCGGCTGCTCGAGCGCACGCAGGCACCCATCACGCCCCACAAGGGCTTTGTGCGCTTTGAGGTCGACACCTTTGTCATGAACAACAGCGACAGCAAGAAAGAGCACGTCAGCCGCACCTACCAGGGTGTGGATGGCTACTGCCCGATTGCCGGCTACCTGGGCAACGAAGGCTGGAACGTCGGGCTCGAGCTGCGTGCGGGCAGCCACCATTCGGCGCTCGATACCGAGTACTTCTACGAGCGCGCCTTTGCCCGGCTGCAGCGCTTGGTGCCCAGCGCTCAGGCGCTCCTGATGGTCGAAGACAGCGGCTTTGACAGCGCGCGCCTGCTGCTGGCCAAGCTCGCCCAGCGCCAGCGCTGGATGGCGCAGGATCGGGTGCTGGAGTTCATTTGCAAGTGGAACCCCAGACGCCAGGACAAGGCCGCCTGGGTGGCGCAGGCCGAACAAGCGGGGGCGTTTGAGCAACTGCGCGCGGGCAAGCGCGTGGCCGTGCTCGATCTGACGCGCGAGCGCGCCTGGGGCCAGGACAGGCGTGCGCTGCGGCTGATTGTGCGCGTCACCGAGCGCACCATAGACCGCAAGGGCCAGCATCTGCTCATGCCGCAGATCGAACTCGAAGGCTGGTGGACGAGCCTGACGCTGGCGCCCGAGGCGGTGATCGAGCACTACCGCTACCACGGCGCGCACGAGCAGTTTCACTCCGAGATCAAGTCCGACCTGGATCTGGAGCGCCTGCCCTCGGGCAAGTTTGCCACCAACGATGCCTTGTTGCACCTGGGTGCCTTTGCCTACAACTGCCTGCGCCTGATCGGGCAGTTGGGGCTCACGGGCGAGCTTGCTCCCATACGCCACCCAGCCAAGCGCCGGCGCATCAAGACGGTGTTGCAGGAGGTGATGTACCGCGCGGCCCGGTTTGTGGCGCACGCGCGCCGCCTGGTGCTGGACTTTGGCTGCACCTTTGCCGACCATGTGCGCGTGTTTGCCGCGCTGCAGCAGCGGCTGCTGCGCGCTGCCAGCCCTTGAGCGGCACACCGAGCCGCATCGAACCGTTCTGAGGCTGCGCGCAAACGCGCCAGCAAGGAGCAGACACGTCTGTACGCGCGCAGGTGCCCCCAAACTGGGCGTATCTGGGCAGTTTGGGGCTGTATTGGGCAGCAAAAATCCACCCGTGTGATGCCGTTTGCTCAAAAAGTGAGCGGGCAGACGCGCTGCGCTGGGCTCAGGGGGAGGCAGGATCATGCTGCTTGGCCTGGAAGGAGGGGGTGGCTGGGTGGGGGCACGGATTCAGGAATGAATTTGCCCAGCCCAGAATTGACAACCTGCGCAGCGAACTGGCTTCAAACCGGGAGCAGTTGGAGGCGAGTCAAAAACGCCTGAATGAGTTGGCGCAACTGGCCGTTGTCGATCGGGTTCCAGATGCCAGGTTCAATCAAATCATGCTTGCCAACATGATGCTGACGCAAACACAAGCTGAGGTATTAGCTTTGCGCAGTACGATTTCCATGTACGAAACCGCATTGCAGAGCCCCTTGACGCAGCCCGCGCGCACGATCGAGCCGGTTTTTGCCCCTGTTCACCCGGTCTCACCCCCGCGCTTGATGATGCTCGTGGTGGCGGCCATGGCCGCGGCCATGCTGGGCGTGCTTTGGGTTTTGGTGCGCAGCGCTTGGCTGAACGCGCGCCGGGCCAAACGGCATCCAGAACAGTCGATGGGGTAGGTTGGGGAGCACTGCGCGGTCACATTGTAGACTTGGCCTTTGGCCGCCAACAAAGGAATCCATATGACCACCGTTCAAGTTGAATTGCCCGATGTGCTGGCACAAAGCGCACAAGCCGCTGGCCTGCTCACACCCCAAGCGCTCGAGGCCATGCTGCGCGAGCAGCTCAAGCGCCAAGCAGGCGAATCCTTGCGTGCCCTATGGGCCAGCGCACCACCCGAGGAATTGACGCCCGAGATCGAGCAGATGATTGATGAACAGGTGCAGGCGGTGCGTGCCCAGCGCAGCAGGCAGGCGGCCCATTGAGCAGCAGCAGCCCCAAAGGCATCCGGCTGCGCTTGGTGCTCGATACCAATGTGGTGGTGTCTGGTTTGTTGTGGGGCGGACATGCGCGCCGCTTGCTGGAGCTGGCGCTTACCGATACTATTGCGCTGTACAGCAGCCCGGTGCTGGTCGATGAGTTGAGCCAGACTCTGCACTATGTCAAGCTGACCAAGCGCATCACAGCGTTGCAAACCACGGCGCAGGCACTGGTGGCGCACTACAACGCCATGGTCACGCTGGTGGTGCCCCAGCAGGTGCCGCGAGTGATTGCCCGGGATGCCGATGATGATCATGTTTTGGCCTGTGCGGTGCAAGCACGCGCCCATTTGATTGCTTCTGGCGATCGGCATTTGCACAGCCTAGGCGGCAACTACTTGGGCGTGCGCATCGTGACACCTGCCGAGGCGACTGGGTTGCTGGAAGCGCTCTTATGATCGCCCGGGATGCGACACCGAGGAATGACAAAGCGGTGGCCTACGGGCTGGCAGGCGATCAGCGCATCAACAGCGCCATGAGCAGCAGCAGCGCCAGCAGCGCCGCTCCGGCCACGGGCAGGCGGCGCAACTGGCGCTCTTCGAGCCACAGGGTGCGCGGCCAGCGGTGTGCGGGGGTGGGGCTGGGGCCGCGGTAGCGGTCCAGCTGCGCCGACAGCGCCAGCATGGCGAGCCAAAAACGCTGCAGCGGCGCTTCGATCAGGCTCAGCAGGTCGCCGGGGGTGATCTGGGGCAGGGTGCGCGTGGGCTGGCTGTGGCTGCTGTGCGGGCTGTGCGGGCTGTGCGGGCGGCCCGTCAGGGTGTAGCCCGACCAGTGAAGCGCAGCCCCAGCCAGCGCCGCACCGAGCAGCAGCGGCAGCATTGCCAGGGCAAAGCTCAGGGCTGGGTTGGCCAGCGCGGGCGCTGCAGCGAATGGCAGTGGCAGCCCCAGCGGCGCGATGCCCAAAAACACCAGCAGACCGGGCACGCCCAAGGCGAGCGAAGCCAGCAGCAGCGCCAGCCAAGGAGCGCGCAGATTGGGGGTGGCGTGCCCGCCGGCATGGGGGTCTGCCTGCGGGTGCGCCTGCAGCCACAGCAGGCGCAGCATGAGCAACGTGGTGCCCAAGGCCCCGATGGGCAGCAGCCAAGTGAGCGCTTCGGGCCATGGGGCCGGCAGGCCCGATAGTGCCTGCTTGAGTCCGTCTTTGGCCCAAAAGCCGCTGCTCAGGGGCAGACCGGCCAGCGCTAGGGCGGGCAGGGCTTGCATGGCCAGTGCCCAGCGCCGTGCTGCGCCCGTGGCTTGCGCCACCGCCGCCACACCCAAGAACAGGGTGCCTTTGGCCAGCCCGTGGTGCAGGGCGTAGAGCGCCAGCGCCGGGGCCAGCGCCGGCCAAGCGCCGGGGTGCAGCAGCGCCGCGCCGATGCCCAGCGTCATGAACCCCATCTGGCTGATGCTGGAATAGGCCAGCAGCACCTTGGGCTGGCGCTGGGTGAGCCCGATCAGCACCGCGATCAGCGCCGCCAGCAGCCCCAGCAGCAGCGCCGCCGCGCCCAGCAGCGGCCAAGGCTCGGCGCCCAGGGGCAAAAACCGCATCCAGCCCAGCAACCCGGCCTTGATCATCACGCCCGAGAGCACGGCGCTGGCCGGGGTGGGGGCCACCGGGTGCGCCAGCGGCAGCCACAGGTGCAGCCCCAGCACCCCGGCCTTGACGCCAAATCCCAAAAAAATCAGCGCCGTGGACAAGCTGGCGTGCTGCCCACCGTTGCCTTCCAGCGGCAGGGCGAGCGATTCGCTGCCGGCCACGCGCAGCAGCAACCCGGACAGCAGCAGCGCCTCGCCCAGCACCGCCATGATCAGATAGACCCGACCGGCGCGCCAAGCGTCGGCGCTGCGGGCATGCACCACCAAGCCGTAAGCGGCAAAGCTCATCAGGGCAAAACCGGCGTAAAAACCGATGGCGTCTTGGGCCACGATCAGCCACAGGTTGCCGCTCAGCGCCGCCAGCCAAAAGCCCCACAGCGCGTGGCGCCGTTCGTCGTGGCGGTGATAGATCTGTGCGGCCCAGCCGGCTAGGCTCCAGAGCAGGCCCGCGAGCAGCAAAAAGACGGTGCCTAGGCCGTCGAGCCCAAAGCGCAGGCCCAGCAGCAGCTGCGGCCACTCCAGCGCCAAGGGCGGTGCAGCGGGCGCGGCCAAGCTCACCGTGGGGCCGGTCAGGGCAGCGCCAAGAATAGTAGCGCTAAGGGTAGGGACCAAGGCGGCGTACAGGGCCGCGTACAAGGCAACCAGCAGCGCCGGCACAGCCGCCCAAGGGGCCAGCGCGGTTGCCAAGGCGCGGCTGCGCCGCCACAGCAGCAGCAAGATCAGCAGCAGCGGAAACAGGGGCAACAGCGGCAGCCACGGCAGTGGCACGGCAGCCAGCGCAAGGGTGCTGTTCATGGCAGGTACTCGGTGGCGGTGATGAACCGCACCCAATCCAGCGGGCTCAGCGGCACCCCGGCTGCCAGACCGGCGAGCAGCGCCAGCGCCGCCGCGCAGAGCGTGGGCAGCAGCAGCAAGGGGGCGGCGTCGCCAGTGCGGGGCGGTGGAGCGGGGTCGGGCGCGGTCGGATGCGCGTGCGGCGGATTGTCTGGCTGGGCTTCATGGGTAGCATGGGCGGCATGGGCCACATGGGCTTTGTGGGCCGCATGATCCGCATGGGCCTCATACGGCCAGCTCGGTGGCGGGGCCTCGAACCAAGCCAAGCGCAGTATCGGCAAAAAGTAGGCGGCGTTGAGCAGGCTCGAAAACAGCAGCACCGCCAGCACCCAGCCCAAGCCGGCTTCGATCGCCCCCAGCCCCAGATACCATTTGCTGACGAAGCCTGCCACCGGGGGCACGCCGATCATCCCCAGCGCGCCGACAGTGAAGGCGGCCGTGGTCCAAGGCATGCGCTGTCCGATGCCGGCCATTTGGCTGATGCGGTGCACGCCCAGCGTTTCGGCATAGTTGCCGGCGCAGAAGAACAGCGTGATCTTCATGATGCCCTGGTGCACCAGATGCACCAGCCCACCGATGGTGCCGGCCGGGCCGAACAGCGCCACCCCGAGCACGATGTACGAGACCTGGCTCACGGTCGAGTAGGCCAGGCGGCGCTTCAGGTCGTCTTGCGTCAGGGCGCGCAACGAGCCAAAGACGATGGTCACCGAAGCCACCACGGCCAGCGGCAGCAGCACGCCCAAGCCGTGCGCAAACTCGATGCCAAAGACCTCATAGACCACGCGCACGATGCCAAAGGCCCCGGCCTTGACCACGGCCACCGCGTGCAGCAGCGCCGACACCGGGGCCGGGGCGACCATGGCTTGCGGCAGCCAGCCGTGCAGCGGCGCGAGCGCCGCCTTGACGCCCAGCCCGGCGATGAACAGGGCAAAAATCCCCACCAGCATCCAGTTGGCTGCGCCGGCCGTGGCCTCTGGCGCAGCCAAGGCGCCGCCGGAGCGGAACTCCACCGGCCCCACCAGCGTTTGCAGCCAGACGATGGCGGCCAGCAGCACCACCCCGCCGCCCAGCGTGTAAGCGAGGTAGCGCGCCCCGGCTTGCAGCACCTGGGGGGTGCCGCGGTGCACCACCAGCGGGTAGGTGGCCAGGGTGAGCAGTTCGTAGAACAAAAAGAAGGTGAGCAGATTGCCCGACAGCGCGATGCCCACCGTGGCCGTGACGCACAGGCTGAAAAAACCAAAAAACCGGCTGCGGTTGGGCGCGTGTTCCAGGTAGCCGATGGCATAGACGGTGGTGAGCAGCCACAGCACCGCCGACAGGGCGACGAACAGCAGCCCGAGCGGATCGGCGCGCAGCAGCAGCTCGTGTCCGGGCAGGAAGGGCAGGCGCAGCTCGTAGCTGAGGCCCTGCTGTGTGCCCCACACCATGGCCGCCACGCACGCCAGCTTGAGCACGGCCGCGCCCAGGTTGAGCGCGCTGCGCCAGCCCACGCTGCGCTCGGGCAAGAAAAAAATGATCAGCCCGGCCAACAGCGAGCTGGCCAGGGTCAGGGGCAGCAGCCAGTCGTTCATGCGCCGCCCCAGTGCCCCAGCAGGGCGTCGGCCGCCAGCCAGTCGCTGAAAGCGGCGGCACCAAAGCCACCGAAGGCCGCCAGCAGCGCCAGCGCCAGCGCGCACAGCGACAAGCGCTGTGGCAAGGGCGCACGCGCCTCAAAGGCTTCGGAAGCCGGTAAAAATGCGAGTCGCAACACCCGAAACACATAGGCTGCGCTGAGCAGGGTGCCACCCAGCAGCCACAGCAGCCAAGGCCACTGGTCGGCCAGCAGGGCGGCTTGCATCATCTGCCATTTGGCGGCAAAGCCCAGGCTGGGGGGCAGGCCGATCAGGCTCACGCCGGCCAGTGTGAGCGCGGCAAAGGCCAGTGGCTCGCGCGCCACGGCGCCGCGCAGGCTGGCCAGGTCGTCGCGCCCGGCCGACAGCACCAGCACCCCGGCGGCCAGGAACATGGCGGCCTTGGCCAGCCCATGCGCCAGCAGGTGCAGCACCGTGGCCTCGAGCGCCAGCGCCGCCCCCAAGCCACCCGGCAGCAGCCAAGCCAGCGGCAGGAACAGGTAGCCCACTTGGGCCACGCTGGAGTAGGCGATCAGCATCTTGATTTTGCGCTGCGTCAGGGCCAGCACCGAACCCCAGACGCTGGCCACCAGCCCCAGCAGCGCCAGCAGCAGCCCGAGCAGGGCCAGGTCCAGCACCGGGGCCAGCTCCAGCCACAGGCGCAGCAAAATCAGCAGCGACACCTTGAGCACCAGCGCCGACAGCAGCGCGCTCACCGGCGTGACGGCGTTGCCGTGCGCCGCCGGCAGCCAAAAGTGCAGCGGCGCCAGCGCGGTTTTGAGCGCCAGCGCCACCAGCGCCAGCGCCAATGCCAGTTTGGTGGCCCAAATGGAGCTGCCGGTTTCTGCCAGGTGTGCCCCGACCGAATCCAGCGCCAGGCTGCCCGTGCTGGCGTAGAGCAGCACCACGGCGAGCAGGAACAGGTTCGAGGCCAGCAGGGCCGCCAGCAGGTAGCGCAGCGCCGCCGCCAGCGCCGTGCTCTGGCCGGTGAGGGCGGTGAGGCCCACGGCGGCCAGCCCCACCAACTCCAGCGCCACGTAGAGGTTGAACAGATCGGCCGACAGATAACCGGCGTTCAGGCCCGCCCACAGCATCCAGGCCAAGGGCCAGAAGCGCCGCGCCAGCTCGGAGCCGTGCGCGAAGTAGGCTTGGGCGTAGAGCAGCACCGCGGCATAGACCAACAGCGTGAGCACCAGCAAGGCTTGCGCCAGCCGGTCGGCGTTCAGCCCAATCCCCAGCGGCGCTGCCCAGCCGCCAAGGGCAGCGCGCAGCGGCTCGGGGCTGGCGAGCACGCCGGCGACCAAGCCCGCCATGACGACGGTGCCCAGCACCTGCAACGCCGCGCTGGCGCGCTCGGGCAGCGCATACACGCCCAGCCCCACGGCCAGCGGCCACAACACCAACAGGGGCAGCAGCAGGCCTTCAGTCATCGCGCGCAGCGTCCCGGTCTTCGGGCAGTTCGGTCTGGCCGGTGAGCTCGAAGTAGCGCCGCGCCAGCCGCACGCCCAGCGCCGTGGCGGCGATGGCGATCACGATTCCGGTCAGGATCAGCGCCTGCGCCACCGGGTCGGCCACGCCGCTGGGGCCGGGCGGGCGCAGCGCCAGCAGCAGCACAAAGATGCCGCTGCCCATGACGTTGAAGGCCAGCAGTTTGCGCAAAATCGAGGGCGCCAGCAGCATGCCCAGCAACCCAAACAGCACCAGCGCGCTGCCCGTGGGCAGCCAGACCGAAACCCCGGCCGACCACAGATCCGAAATCTGCTGCCATCCTGCGCCCAAGGCCGCGCCCCAAGCCTGCATCATGTCGCCCTGCTCCCGCCGAACAGCGCCACCAGCGTGGCGGCGATCGAGACCATGAGCGCGGCCTCGATCGCCAGCACCAGCACCTTGGTCCAGCCGGCCGGGTAGGCCAGTGCCGCTCCGGCCAGCGCCCCGGCCACCACGCCGACGAGGATGAACACCGCCAAACCCAGCGCCAGCACGGGCGGCCGCGTGAAATGCGACTGCGGATCCAGCGGCAGGCTGGCAAAGCGCGCCAGCAGCCACGCGCCGGCCAATACCGCACCGGCCTGAAAGGCGCCGCCGCTGCGGCTCGACCCCGCCCACAGCAGATACACCGCCACCAGCAGCGCCAGCGGCACCGTGAGGGCTGCTACCCGCGCCAGCACCGGGTCGTGCGGCAGCGGGCGCTGGGCCGGGGCCGGGGCCGCCTGCACCGCCTGCGCGGCCACCAGCAGCACCGCGATTTCCAGCAGCGTGTCGTAGGCGCGAAAGGACAGCAACACGGCCGTGACCGGGTGCGCGATCTCGGCTTGGGGCAGGGCTTGCGCCACGGCTTGGGTGGCGGCGCCAGCCAGCGGCTCGATGCCCAGCACGACCAGCAGCAGCAAGGCGGCGCAGGCCAGCGCCAGCGCCCCGACCGTCCAGCGCGGCCGCGCGCGCTGCGGCCGTGGCCAGGGCAGGCGCGGCTCGGGGGTGCGCGCACTGGCGATGCGGCGGGATTCAAACTCGCTCGCCGCCAGCAGCAGCAAGGCCCCGGCCACCCCGGCGCCGATGGCGGCTTCGGCCAGCGCCACATCGGGCGCGCCCAAGCGCACCCAAACCAGCGCCAGCAGCAGGCCAAAGGCGATGAACAGCACGCTGCCGATCTGCACCGAACGCGCCAGCAGGGCCGCGCCGGCCAGCAGCAGCAAGGCCAAGGCCAGCAGCAAGTCGGCGGCGCTCAGGGGGTGCCTCCGGGGGGGTGGGTGCCGTGGTGTCCATTGCCCGGCGTGCCTTGGGACTCCAGCAGGCAACGGCGCGCGATCAGGTAACCCGAGGCCGCGCTGGCGGCCAGCGCCAGCAGCCAGATCAGGCCAATCTGCGCCGCCGCGGCCCACGATTCGGCGTGCAGCAGCAGCGCCAGCGCGGCCAGCCCGAGCCCGAGGTTGTCGGCCTTGGTGAGGGCGTGGATGCGGCTCAGGGTGTCGGGCAGGCGCAGCAGGCCGAGCGTGCCCGCGCTGAAAAACAGCGCCGCCAGCGCCAGCAGCAGCCAGGTGAGGGCCTCAAGCACGGTGCCGCTCCGGGCGCAGCCGCGCATAGGCCACGGCGGCCAGCAAGCCGAGCAGGGCAAACACCAGCGCCACATCGCGCAGCGAGGGCCAGCCTTGCAGCGCCGCCAGCGTCAGCAGCAGCGCCACGCCGGTGCTGCCCAGCAGCTGCGCCGCCAGCAGGCGGTCGGTGAGGCCGGGGCCGCGCAGCACGCGCAGCAGCCCCAGCGCCAGGTTGAGCACCAGCAGCAGGGCGAACAGGCCAAAGGCCAGGGGCAGGGAGGGGGGCAGGGTTTCCATGGTGGCTTCAGGGCTGTGGCGGCGGTTCGGGTGCGGTGGCGGACACGGGCGCCGCCGCGTACAAGGCCGCCACCAGGGCTTCCAGCCGGCGCAGCTCAGACTCGATCGGCAGCCGGGTGTCGAGCGCGTGCAACGTCAGTTGGCCGCCCTCGAGCCGCGCCGCCAAGGTGCCGGGCATCAGGCTGACCAGCAGCGCCAGCAGCACCTGCTGGCCTTCGTGGGGCAGGCGCAGCGGCAGCTCCAGCAGGCCCGGTTGCAGCGGCATGCGCGGGGTGCAGACGCGCCGCGTCACGTCCAGTGCGCCCAGCAGCGATTGCCAAGCAAACACCCCCAGCAGGCGCGGCAGGGCGCGCCAGCGCAACCGGGGGCTAGGCAGAAAATCGGCCGGCAGGGTGCAGGCCGGCCCATGAACACGGCCCGCGACCGCCATGCAGCGCTGCCTTGCCCACAAAGCCAAGGCCACGGCCAGCGCCCCCAGCAGCCAGCCGTCGGCCCCCGGCCAGACCCCGGGCTGGCGCAACAGCAGCAGCCAGACCCCGGCCAAGGCCAGTGCCGATGCCAGCAAGCGCTTGAATACGACCGGTTTCATGTTGCCCCTACCAATTTGCACGTGCAGCCCATTTTAGGGCGCTGCGGTGTCAAATATTGGCGGCGCTTCCCGGGGGGCAACCAGCGGGCAGGTGAGGGTGAAGCGGGCCCCTTGGCCGGGGCTGCTCTCGAGCGCCAAGCGTCCACCCAGCACCCCCGTCACCAGGTTGTGCACGATGTGCAGGCCCAGCCCGCTGCCGCCTTGGCCCAACCGGGTGGTGAAGAAGGGCTCGAACACGCGGTCTTGTAGGTGCTGCGCAATGCCTTGGCCGTCGTCGCTCACGCTGAGTGCGAATTGCTCGCCCTCGAGGGCCGCCGCCTCGATGCGGATGCGGCCGCTGGTGCGCCCTTGCAGCCCGTGCACCAGGGCGTTTTGCACCAGATTGGCCAGCACCTGCCCGAGCGGCCCGGGGAAGCTGTCGAGCCCAATGCCGGTGGGCACCTCGACCTCGAGCGCATAGGGGCTGTGCTTGAGCAGCGGCTGCAGGGTGAGCACAATCTCGTGCACCAGTTCGGCCAACTGAAACCGGCGCCGCTGCGAGCTGGCTTGGTCCACCGCCACCTGCTTGAACGAGCTGATGAGCTCGGCGGCACGCTCGAGGTTGCGCGTGGCGATGTCGTCGGCCGTGCCCACTTGTTGCACAAAGGCGTCGAGCTCGCTGCGCCGCAGCCCCTGCTGCAGGCGCTCGCGAAACTGGCGCAGGCTTTCTTGCAGCGTGCTCACCGCCATCAGGGCGTTGCCGATCGGGGTGTTGAGCTCGTGCGCCACCCCGGCCACCAGGCTGCCCAGAGCGGCCAGTTTGTCGGCCTGAAGCAGCCGGTCTTGGGTCGAGCGCAGTTCGTTCAGGGTGCGTTGCAGTTCGCTGTTGGCCTGTTCGAGGCTTTGGGTGCGCTGCTGCACCCGGTCTTCGAGCTCGCTGTTGAGGTTGCGCAGTTCGGCTTCCAGCCTTTTGATTTCGCTGATGTCGATGTCCATGCAGACGAAGCGCAATTCGTCCGCCTGTGGCCCAGGGATGGCAAAGGTGGTGGAGTAAATCCAGTGCAGGGTGCCGTCTGCGCCGCGCAACGCGCCCTCGAACGGGCCGAAGGGTTCGCCGGTGCGGGCAATGCGCTCCAGAATGGCTTCGAAATCGGCCTGTTGCTGGGCGTCGTAGTACAGATCGACCGGCCGCTTGCCCATGGCTTGAGCGCGGCTGTAGCCCAACAGGCGCTTCGAGGCCGGGTTCCAGTCCACCACCCGGCCGTCGCGGTCGTAGATCTGCACCGCCACCGTGGGCCCGAGGTCGATGATGGCGCGCAGTTGCTGTTCGCGGCGGCGCACTTCCTGCGCCATGTGGCTCAGGCTGTGTTCGAGCTGCTGCACCTCGGCGATGCGGCTCAGCGGAGTAGTGGCCTCGTAGTTGCCGCGCGCCAGCGCCTCGGAGTAGTCCAGGCTGCGACGCAGGTGGCGCCCAATGCGGGTGGCCAGCAGCAGGTTGAGCAGCAAGCCAAAGCCGATCGCAAACGACACCACCACCGCGCTCAGGACGGTGGCAGCACGCTCCGTGGCCCGCGCCAGCTGCAGCGGTTGGCCGGCAAAAACGACCCACCCGAGGCGGTCGAGGCGCAGGGCATAGCCTTCGAACGCTGCACTCAAGTGCTCGATGCGGCCATGAGCACGCGCTGCATCGAGGGCGCGGGCGATGGGCTCGAGGTGGGCGATGTTGCGCCGGTGCAGGGGGTCGAGCGGGTCGGGCGAGCCGACCAGTTCGCCCCGGCTGTCGGTGAACAGCACCAGCAGGTCGCCGCGCTGACCCCACTCGACGCTGCCCGTGACCAGCGCCTGCACCGAGATTTCGGCCACCATGAACCCGTTGGCCAAGGGCATGGCGATACCCACCACCGGCTGCTCCACCAAGGGTGAGAGGTACTGGTCGCTCCAGACCAGGTGCGCGCCTTGGGCAGCCAGGCGCAGAATGGGCAGGTTGCTGAGGTCGGCCCCGGCGCGCCCAGTGGTATGGGGGTAACCGAAAGCAAAGGGCAATACGAAATCGAGCAGCTCACCGTCGTGGCCGACCCAGTAGAGGGCTTTAAAAGTGCCGGTCTGATCGACCAATTGCTGCGCAAAGCGACGCACGATGGGATCGACCCGCTTGCCCTGGATCGGGCCACCGGGGCTGGCAGTACGGAGCATTTCGAGCTGCAGTTCGGTGGAGTTGAGCAGGTCCTGCACCTGCTGCACCACCACGGTGGCGATGCGCTGCTGCTCGTGGTGCTGCATCTCGCGGGCCAGCGGCAGGCGCCAGAACAGCATGAGTGCCACCACCAGGGCAACCGACAAGGCGATCACCAGCGCGAACTGGCCCACCAGCAGCCAGCGGATCGAGAGCGCGCGCGGGGCTTTCATGCGGCCACGGTGCGGAAGCGGCCGTTGCGCACTTCGGTCATCACCAGCGGTCGCAGGTGGTCGCCGTAGGCGTCGAAGAGGATCGGGTCTTGCAAGCCGTTGAAGCGGCGCACGCGCAACAAGGTGGCTTGGAGCGCTTCGCCAGCCGCCTGCTGCTGCAGCGCCTGCAGCAGCACCTGGGCCGCGTCGTAGGCGGCGACCTCGGCAAAACCCGGCGCACGCCTGAAGCGCTGCTCAAAGCGCTGCAAGAAATCCAGATAGGCCGGGGCGCGGCTTTCGCGGTCATAGTATTGCGACACCACCATGCCCTCCACCGCCCGCCCGCCGCGCACGAGCAACTGGTCGGTCGAGGCCCACTCGGCGGCTTGCAGCGCCGGGGTTTGCGGGCTGCGCCGGGCCAACTGGGCCAGCATGGCGGTGTCGCTGGCGCTGGCCACCAGCACCAGCGCATCGGGCGGTTGCGCCAGCGCTTGCTGCACCACCGCGTGCGCCTGCTGCGGCAGCAGCGGCCCGTGGTAAACCAGCGGTTCGGCCACCGCCGCCCCCAGGGCACGGGCCTGTGCCAGAAAAAAATCGGCCCAACTGCGCGTGTAGGCGGCGTTGGCGTCGTCGCGGATCAGGGCCAGACGGCGCCAGCCGCGCCGCTGCACGGCAAAAGTGGCGCTGTGGGTGGCGTACAGGTGCGTGCTGGCGCAGACGCGGAAAAACAAGTCGTCAAGGCCGCTGAAGTCGTGGCTGGTGACGGTGGGCGAAACGCTCAGCAGCCCATGCTGCTGGGCCAGCGGAATCCAGGCTTGCGCGATGCCGCTGGTGGCCGGCCCGATGACGGCTGCCACCTGCGCGCTGGCGATGCGCAGCACCACCTCTGGCAAGGCCTCGGGGCGTTGGGCGTCATCGAATTCCAGCAGCTCGAGCGCCCGGCCGGCGGCGCGGGCCTGCTCGATGGCCAACAACGCACCGTCGCGCACACCCACACCCAAATCGCTGATGGCGCCGGTCAGGCCCGCCAGCAGGGCCAGCCGCAGCGGCGCGGGTGGCGCACAAGCCTGCAACCCGGCAGCCGCCAGCGTGGCCCCCAAGGGCCAGGCGACAGCGTGCTGGAGCAGGCGGCGGCGGCTTGGGGGGCGGCTCATGGCGTTCAGCCATTCCACTGGCGCAGCCAGGCGGGCAAATCGGCAAAGGGCATGGGGCGGGCGATGTGAAAACCCTGGCCCTCGTGGCAACCGATGTCTTGCAGCTTGCGCCACACTTGGGCGTCTTCGATGCCTTCGGCCAACACCCGCAGACCGAGCGTGGAGCCGAGTTGGGCGATCAGCGCCGCAATGCGCGCTTCTTGGCCGGTTTGCAGTTGGCGCACGAATTCGCGGTCGATCTTGATGCGGTCCAGCGGCAGCCGCTCGAGGTAGGCGAGCGAGGAGTAGCCGGTGCCGAAATCGTCGATGGCCACCGACAGCCCAAGGCGGCGCAAGCGCTCCAGGATGGGTTCGACCACGCCCAGCCCCAGCGCCGCCACCGACTCGGTGATTTCGAGTTCGATCCGCTCGGCGGCCAAACCGGTGTCGAGCAAGGCCTGCTCGATCTGCGCCACAAAGGCCGGACTCTTGAACTGCGCCACCGAGACGTTGACCGCCATCAGCCTGGGGGCCAAACCGGCGGCGATCAGGCGCTGCATGTCGAGGCAGGCGCTCTTGAACACCCACAGCCCGAGGGTGTCGATCAGCCCCGACTGCTCGGCCACCGGGATGAAGCGGTCGGGCGGCACCATGGTGCCGTCTTCGCGCCGCCAGCGCAGCAAGGCTTCGAGGCCGATCACGGCGCGCGTGTCGAGGTTGACTTGCGGCTGATAGACGAGGAACAGCTGCTGGTCGTTGAAGGCGGCATTGAGCCGCGCCAGCAGTTCGGCGTGGTCGCGGGAACGCTGCGCCATGGCGGAGTCGAAACACACCAGTGCGCCGCGGTGCTGCAGCTTGGCGTGCTTGAGGGCGATGGAGGCGTTCTTGAGCGCACCGGCGCCCGAGTCGCCCAGATCGGCACCCGCGCAACTGCCCATGGAAACCCGCACCCTGAAGGGCTGGCCGTCGATCATCAGGGGCGCCTCCAGGGCCTGCTGCACGCGCTCGGCCTGCAGCCACTCGGTCGAGCCAAACAGGCCGAAGGAGTTGCCCGAGACCCGCGCCACCAGCACGGCCGCCGGCAGCGCGTCGATCAGGCGCTGCGTCAGGGCCTGCAGCACCCGGTCGCCGAAGGGGTGACCCATGAGCTCGTTGATGCCGTTGAAGTCGTCGATGTCGGCCAAGATCAGCAGGTGCGGCGCGGCTTGGTTGTGCGCGGCGGCCTCGATGCATTCGATCAGCCGGGTGCGGTTGGCGATGCCGAGCAACGCATCCTGGTAAGCCACCTGCTGCAGGCGCTGCACGAGGTTGAGGTTGCGCAGGCAGGCGCTGAGGTTGACGCACAGCACATCCAGCAGTTGCAGGGTGAGCTCGTCTTGCGTCAGGGCCGTGGGCAGGTAGATGGCCATGTCCATGCCGGGCTCGCTGCCGACGTAGAGCACGGTCTCGGATTGGCCCAGGTGGTTGCGTTGCTGTTGCAACGCTTCGCGCAGGCGCAGCAGCGCCGGGTGGCCATCGAGGCGCTCCAGCGGCTGGTTGATCAGGGCCGCGTAGGGGCCGGCGGCGGCCAGCACCGTGTAGGGGCCGCCCGGGGCCGGCCCCTGGGCGCAGACCAGACCCTGCGGTGCCACACCCAGCAGGGCCGCGACCTGCGTCAGCACGCCGTCGGCAAAGCGCTGCAAACCGCTCATCTGCATCAGCTCGGCCGAACCGAGCACGATCTGCTGCAGGCCGCGCCGGCTGGCTTCGATGGTGCGCACCTGCTCGTAGGCGCGCACCGCCGCCATCAGGGCAGAGACGAGTTTGTGCTGCGTGAGTTCGGACTTGGAGCGGTAGTCGTTGATGTCGTAGCGCGCCAGGGTTTCGTGCTCGGGGGCGTAGCCGGGCTGGCCAGTGCGCAGCACGATGCGCGTGGCGCTCAGGCCGAGCTCGCGCCGGATGTGGTCCACCAGCAGCAGGCCGGCGTCGGCGGTCTCCATCACCACGTCGAGCAAGACCACGGCGATGTCGGTGCTTTCGGCCAGGATCTGGCGTGCCTGGGCGGCGGATTCGGCCCGCAGCAGCTCGATCGGGCGCTCCAGCGTCCAGGTCAGGTCCAGCGCAAAGGCGGTGCTGGCGTGCACGTCGGGGTCGTCATCGACCACCAGCACGCGCCAGGGCTTGGCGGCCAAGAGGGCGCTTGGAGTCACGGCGGCTTCATCGGCAAAGTGCAGAATTTCATCGTCTGCAGGCGCGGATGGCGTAAGGGTCATGGCTGGGCTCGTCGATGAAGCGGCTGGCCGCGCTGGAGGCAGAGGGTGTGCCGACGCGAAGGCCGATGGGCGCTTCGTTGTAAAAATCCCTTCTTCGGGTCGAATATATCAAAGCAATGAGACAATTCAAGCCCGGCCAGCGCAAAAGCTGCGCGTTTCGGCTATGCTCGCGCCCTTTTGGGTCTGTCAGATCGTTGTAAGAAAGTGGAATTCGCATGAGCAAGGCATCGATTCGTTCGGGTTTGAGTGTCGGGGCCAAGCTCTGGCTCGGGGTCTGGTTGCTGGTCGTCGCCTTGGTCGGGGTGGTGGTGCAAACCTCGCTGCAGTCGCGCGCCATCACGGTCGAAGCCGAAGCGGTGCTGGGGCTCAAAGGCGAGAAGCTGCAGCTGGCCACGCGCTGGGCTGGGCTGGTGGAAACCAACGTGACCCGGATCCAGGCCACGTTCATATCGGCCAGCCCCGAGCTGGAATCCCTGTACCGCGAGCTGATCGCGCGCGACCTGCAGCAAGTGACGCAACTGCAAGACCGGCTGGCTGAACTGTCGTCGAGCCCACCCGAGCGCGAGCTCTTGCAGCGCATCGCCACCCAGCGGCAGGTGTTGCTGGACTCCCTGGCGCGCGCGCGCCAGTTGCGCGCACAGGCCGACCCGGCGGCAGCGATGCAAGAAGTGCAGCAGCGCTTCAACCCCGGCTTTGCGCCCTACATGGCGAGCCTGAACGAGTTTGCCCAACTGCAAGCGACGCTGCTGCAGGAGTCGCAAAAGGTGTTTGCCGAGCGCCGCGTCGCCAATATGAGGAGCGGAAGTGTCGTGATGGCCCTGCTGATTCTGTTCATTCTGGGCGGCTCCTGGGTGCTGATTCGCAGCATCCGCGCGCCCCTGAACGAAGTCATGGACTTTGCGCAGCAGATGGCCGATGGCAACCTGGGTGCGCGCCTGTCGGTCAAGCGCCACGACGAGTTTGGCCAGATGAGCCGCACCCTCGACGCCATGCGCCTGCAGATTGCGCAGGTGGTGGCCGACGTGCGCCTCGGCACTGACGGCATCACGGCGGTGGCGCACGAAATTGCCGCCGGCAACCAGAACCTGAGCGAACGCACCGAACAAAGCGCCAGCAGCCTCGAGCAGACGGCGGCCAGCATGGAGAGCATGTCGGAGGGCATCGGGCATTCGGCGGCCTCGGCGCGCACCGCCAGCGAGCTGGCCACGGCGGCGGGCCAGAGTGCGCAGCACGGGCGCGAGGTGGTGGGCAGCGTCGTGCAGACCATGAGCGAAATCCAGCAGGCTTCGAAAAAAATCAGTGAAATCATCGCGGTGATCGACGGCATCGCGTTTCAGACGAATATCCTGGCGCTCAATGCTGCGGTCGAGGCGGCGCGGGCGGGTGAGGCCGGGCGCGGCTTTGCGGTGGTGGCCTCCGAGGTGCGTTCACTGGCCGGGCGCAGCGCCGAAGCGGCCAAAGAGATCAAGGCGTTGATCCACAACAGCGTCGATCGGGTCGGGGCGGGCGTGGGTCTGGTGCACCAGGCGGGTGCATCGATCCAGGCGATCGTCGAACAGGTCGAGCGCGTGCGCGACGTGGTGGCCGAAATATCGAGCGTCTCGAGCGAGCAGGCCGAAGGGGTGGCGCAGATCAACGCCGCCGTCAGCCAGCTCGATCAGATGACGCAGCAAAACGCGGCGCTGGTCGAGCAAAGCGCCGCCGCCGCCACGGCCATGAGCGAGCAGGCGCGTGCGCTCTCGGAGGTGGTGCGGCGCTTCAGGCTCGAGTAGACTTGGCAAGCCGTTGCTGCATCGACCGATCCCCTCGAACGACTTTCCATCTCCATGACCGACCCGCAGACCACGTTCCACCACTACGAGGGCCGCATCGTCCTGGTCGGCTTTGGCAGCATAGGCCAAGGCGTGCTGCCGCTGCTGCTGCGCCACATCCGGCTGTCGCCGGCGCAGATCGTGGTGCTCACGCCGGGCAGCGACGGCGCCGCGATCGCACGGAAGTTCGGCGTGCGCATGGTCGACGCGGCGCTCACGCGCGCCAACTACCGCGAGCTGCTGACGCCGCTGCTGGCCGACGGCGACTTCCTGCTCAACCTCTCGGTCGATGTCAGCAGCGCGGCGCTGATCGCGCTGTGCCAAGAGCTGGGCGCGCTCTACCTCGACACCGTCTCCGAGCCTTGGGCCGGAACCTACGACTGCGCCGCATTGCCGCTGGCGCGGCGCACCAACTACGCCCAGCGCCAAGAGTCGCTGGCGCTGCGCCGTGCGGGGACGCCGACGGCGGTGATCACGCATGGTGCCAACCCCGGCCTGGTTTCGCATTTCGTCAAGCAGGCCCTGCTCGACCTGGCACGCGATACCGGCATCGCAGTGGCCGCGCCGGCCACGCGCCCAGAATGGGCGCGGCTGGCGCAGCAGCTGGGCGTGAAGGTGATCCACATCGCCGAGCGCGATACCCAGGTCGGTGCGCAACCCAAAGCGGTGGGCGAGTTCGTCAACACCTGGTCGGTCGAGGGTTTCGTCGCCGAGGGCCTGCAGCCGGCCGAACTGGGCTGGGGCACGCACGAGCGCCACTTCCCGCCCGACGGCGTGCGCCAGACCAGCGGCTGCCGTGCGGCGATCTACCTCGAGCGCCCCGGCGCCAGCACGCGCGTGCGCAGCTGGACCCCCGTCGCCGGCGCGCAGCACGCCTTTTTGATCACCCACGCCGAGGCGCTGTCGATTGCCGATTACCTCACCGTCGCCGCTGCGTCGGGCGACAGCGGAGCACCCGAGTACCGGCCGACCGTGCACTACGCCTACCACCCGTGCAACGATGCGGTGCTGTCGGTGCACGAACTCGCTGGCCGCCAGTGGCAGATGCCGCTGCGCACGCGCATCCTGAAGGACGACATCGTTGCCGGCACCGACGCGCTGGGCGTGCTGCTGATGGGCCATGCGCGCGGGGCCTACTGGTACGGCTCCCAGCTCAACGTCGAACAGGCCCGTGCCGCCTGTCCGCACAACAGCGCGACCAGCTTGCAGGTGACGGCCAGTGCCCTGGCGGGCGTCGTCTGGGCCATGCGCAACCCGGCCTGCGGGGTCGTCGAGCCCGACGAGATGCCGCATGCGCAGATCCTCGACTGGTGTCGTCCGTACCTGGGCGAGCTCGGTGGCGTCTACACCGACTGGACCCCGCTGCTGGGGCGTGGCCAGCTGTACCCCGAAGACATGGACCGCGACGACCCCTGGCAGTTCAAGAACTTCAGGGTCGGCTGAGGGGCGGTCGGGCGGACCGGTCTTCAGCCCCGGGTCTGGGCGTCGGGCGCAGTGGATGCAGTAGACGCAGCGGGCGCAGCGGGCGCAGCGGGCGCAGCGGGCGCGCTGCCGGCGGCGGTGGCCGCCCATTCGCGCCAGACGGCCAGCAGCACCGCGAGGATCACCGGGCCAACGAACAGCCCGATCAGCCCGAACGCGCCCAGGCCGCCGAGCACGCCGAACAGCACGATCAGGAACGGCACCTTGGACACGCCGCTGATGACCAGCGGGCGCACCAGGTTGTCGATCCAGCTCACCGCCAGCATGCCCCACAGCAGCAGGCCGATGCCGGCCGCCACATAGCCGGTGAGCAGCAGCCACAGCGCCATCGGCACCCAGATCAGGATCGCGCCGAAGGGGATCAGGGCCAGCAGCGCCGTCGCTGCGCCCCAGAACACCGGCGCCGAGATGCCCACCGCCCAATAGCCCAGCCCGGCCACGAAGCCCTGCGCGACCCCGGCCAGCAGCAGGCCGTAAACGACGGCGCGGGTGGTGTTGCCGACGGCATCGAAGTAGGCCTGAACACGGTTGCCCAGCAGCCCGCGCAGCACCTGGCGCGATTCTTGGAACAACTGCTCGCCGTCGCGAAACAGGAAAAACGCCGTCAGCAGCGCGATCGTGAAACGCAGCGCGTTCATGCCCAGGTCGCCGAGCAGGCCGACGGCGCGCGCGCCCAGCCACTGCCCCCACTGCTCGCCAAGCGTGGCGAGGTAGCGGCCCAGCTCTTGGCGGTCGCCACCGAGCACCGCCAACTGCTCTTGTAGCCAGGGCCCGATTACGGGGATTGCGGCCAGCGGTTGCGGCAGCTCGACGCCTGCCCTCAGAAACGCCAGCGCGTTGCGCAGCGCGCCCGTGCCCTCGCGCTGCATCATGAGCAGCAGCCACAGCGGCACCGCGACCAGAACCACGGCCAGCGCCATCGTCATGGTGAACGCGGCCCAGCCGCGCCGGCCGTTGAAGCGCCGCACCAGCCGCTCGTACAGCGGCCAGGATACGTAGACCAGGATCGCCGCCCAAGCCACCGCGGTCAGGAAGGGCTGCAGCACGATCAGGCCGGCGAGCAGCAGCACGCCCAGCAGCAAGGCGACCAGGCCGTTGCGCAGCCAGGCGGGGGGGTGATGGGCGTCTTGCATGGGTGGCGGCTGGGTCGGGCTGGCTTAGAGCGAATCCATGAAGCTGCGCAGCTTGTCGGAGCGGCTCGGGTGTTTAGCTTGAACTTGGCTTGACAGCCCGTTTTTTGCCATTTTACAATCGAATCAAGAAAATCATTATGATTCAAAAGGGCGGGCTATGCAGGGAGTGCATCAGAGTGCCGTTTTCGATTCGGTAGAGAGCCTTGACACAGCAGCCGTGCTGTGGCTGCTGGCCAGCTTGGCTGCCTTCTATCGCCAGCCGTTCGACGCTGAGTTGGTGCAGAAGCGTTTTCCGCCACCGGTCGATCTGCCCGCGTTGATCGAAGCTTTGGACGCCCATGGTCTCGAGGCCGGTTTCGTACAGTGGCCCGAGGCGGGGACGTCGGATTTTCCGCTGCCGGCTGTGGCGCTGCTCTACGCGTCGGCTTCCGAATGCACAAATACGGGGGCCGAACAGGTCGATCTTTCTTGCGCCCAGTCGCCTGAACCAGCCTCGTTCACCCCGGCGCTCATCGTTCAGCACAGCCCCGGAACTGTGGTCTGGGTCAGGCACGGTCAGTCGACGCCGGAATCCTTGTCACTCGAAGCCGCACGCGCCCAAGCTGCGCCGGCACTGCTGCTGGTCACGCAAGCCGACCCACCGATATCGGAATCCCTCAGTCGCGCAGCCGAACCTGATGTTCAGCCAAAGCCCTTCGGGTTTTCCTGGTTTGTTCCTGAACTGTTGCGCCATAAACGAATTTGGAGTGACGTGCTGCTGGCCAGCCTCGCCATCCAGCTTGTCGCGCTGGCCACGCCGCTATTCACCCAGGTCATCATCGACAAGGTCATCGCCCACCACTCGGAAAGCACGCTCATCGTGCTGGGCGTGGCGCTGGTGGTGTTCATGTTCTTCACCAGCGGCATGACCTGGCTGCGCCAGTATCTGGTGCTGCACACCGGCAGCCGCATCGACGCGGTGCTGTGCGAAAAGGTCATGCGGCACCTGCTGCGCCTGCCCCTGCCGTACTTCGAGGCACGGCCCACAGGCACCACCGTGGCGCGCATGCAGGGCGTCGAGACGCTGCGCGAGTTTGTCTCGGGCGCGGCGGTCACGCTGATGCTCGATTTTCCCTTCCTGCTGATCTTTCTGGCCGTGATGTTTGCCTACAGTTGGCAGCTCACCCTGATCGTGCTGGCCATCCTCGCGCTGATCGTGGTCGTCAGCCTGTTCATGGTGCCGGTCTTCCGTGCGCGCCTGGACGAGCAGTTCCTGCTCGGGGCGCGCAACCAAGCATTCCTGACAGAATATCTTGCGGGCATGCCAACCGTCAAGTCGCTGCAACTGGAGCCGGTGGTCGACAAGCGCTACGGCACCTATCTGGCGCAGTATCTTGCGGCCAACTTCGCCACCCGGCAGGTGGGCAACACCTACCAGGTCGTCGCCGGCGGGCTCGAACAGCTCATGACCTTGTCCATACTCATCGTCGGCGCCTGGTACGTCATGCAGGACGTCGGCTTCACGGTGGGCATGCTGGTGGCCTTCCAGATGTTTGCCAGCCGCTTGTCTCAGCCGGTCATGCGGCTCGTGGGTCTGTGGCAGGAATTCCAGCAGGCGCGCGTCGCCGTCGAGCGGCTTGGCGACATTCTAGACATGCCGCAGGAGCCCGTCACCCTCACCCCGCAACGTGCCGCCGGAGGTGTCGGCAAGATCGAGATCAGGGACATATCCTTTCGCTACTCCCAGCAGCATCCCTGGCTCTACCGCGGCTTCAACCTTGCCATTGGCACCGGCAAGTTGACCGTGCTGATGGGCCCATCCGGCTGCGGCAAGAGCACGCTGGCCAAGCTCCTGCAGGGCTTCTACTTTCCGCAGGAGGGCCAGATCACCATCGACGGCCGCGACCTGCGCACACTCGCAGCCAACGAGCTGCGTGCCTACTTTGGCGTGGTGCCGCAGGAGACGGTGCTGTTCTCGGGGACGGTCTACGAGAACCTCGTCATGGCGCACCCGCATGCGAGTTTCGAAGACGTCATCGCCGCGTGCCGAGCGGCGGAAATTCACGAAGTCATCGAAAAGCTCCCCAAAGGCTACCAGACCGAGCTGGGTGAACATGGCACGGGGTTGTCGGGCGGACAGCGCCAGCGCATCGCCATCGCCCGCGCGCTGCTCAAGCGCCCCAAGGTGCTGATCTTCGACGAGGCCATTTCCAACCTCGACCAGCACACCGCCGAACACTTCGCCCAGACCGTCAACCGCCTCAAGGGCAAGGTGACGATGATCTTCATCACCCATCAGGTGCCCAAGGGCCTGCAGGTGGATGAAGTAGTGAACATGGCTGGCCACGGAGGGCACGTGAGTTTGGTGAAGGAGATTGTATGAGGCAGCTAAGCAAAGAGCGGTGGAAAAAAATCCACGGCATCAGGGAGCCCAAAGACCCAGAGGATGCAGAGGTCGTTGCCCGTCGATATATCCACGAGGCGATAGTGAGATGGGAAATCAAATGGATCAAGTATTTGCACATGATTTCTGCCTCCCTGGCCTTTGGCGTCGTGCTACTGCCAAACTTTATCAAGGGATGGCATGGATTCATTGCTTCAATTCCTGTTGCTTCATGGGTTCAAAGGGAATTCTCAAGCTTGAGTGGCACACTGTTGTTTTGTCTTGCAGTGGGGCTATTGCTGTATTTTTATTCGGCTTTCAAAATTGATGGCAAAAATTATTCCGAATACAACTACCCGATCAATCTTAGTCACATTGGCTCTCCGCAGGAAATAGAACGATACGATCTTTATCCGAGAACTAAGCTGGAAGAAAGAGTTTTTTTTGCCGATAGTGCGGGCGGGCTTTGGGGGGCAATATTCGTGTGGTTTGGTCTGTTTGGTGGATTTTCAATTATTTTGAATGCAAAGGGGTGATGTGATGAGCTTTTGTGCAATCCCCAAAAGGCTGGGGGTACTGGGTACCGCAGGAGAGCTTGCGGCTTCAACTGCCGCTGCCAATTCGGCTTACAACAGTGGGCTCGAGAAATCCAACAATGTGGCCTCAATGGGGGCTGCCATAGTCGCCGCTTTCGCAACGGCCATGCAGATGAGTAAATTTCACCCATTCCTGCGTGGTCTAGGAATGGGGCTTGTTCCAACTGCGGCAACAACTCATGCAGCTTTAAGCGTGGCCGCATTGCAGAATGCAACAACCCCAGCCGACAAGCTTGCTGCTGGATTGGGTGTTCTTGCTGGCGTAACTGGAACGATCGCCGGACTTCTTCCTCCGTCACCAGCGAAAGCGGCTTTGGCGGCGGCATCGATTTCTGCGGCTGCTGCGCAGGCGCTCGTAGAAGCACGAAAGCCGCTTGAGCAGAGCATTCTTGATGCACTGGACGAAGGTACGCAGGCATTCAATCAGTTCTTCTTCAATAGACCCGGCACATGTGATATCGAGAAAATCAAAAGGCAGACCCAAGCCGCCTCCACCATCCCTTCTCCAATCATCCTTGACCTGGACGGCGACGGCGTCATCCGCACCGTGGGTCTGTCGTCAGGTGTTTACTTCGACCACGCCGCCGACGGCTTTGCCGAGCGCAGCGGCTGGGTGGCCCCTGGTGATGGGCTCTTGGTCTGGGATCGCAACGCCAATGGGGTGATCGACTCGGGCCGCGAACTCTTTGGCTCCGAAACCCTGTTGCCCAACGGCCTGAAAGCCGTCAACGGTTTCGCAGCGCTCAGGGCGTTGGACGCCAACGGCGACGGCGTCATCGACGCCAACGACCCGGTGTTTGCCCAGTTGCGCGTGTGGGTCGATGCCAACACGGACGCGCGCACCGGCCAAGGCGAGCTGCTCAGCCTGGAAGAGGCCGCGAATGAGGCGCAGTGGAGGCAAGTCGCATGAACGGCCACTCAGCTATACCCAATACCACCCACCGCACCCGCTGGCAGCGTTTTATTGACTGGCTCGCCGGCGGCCCGCCCGACCCAGAAAAAATCGCAGCGGCGCGGCTCAAGCCTTGGTACAAAAGGTATCAGCTTAGTTTAGTGATATGGGGTGGATGGCTTGTTGTTATGGCCTATCCCCAAGGGGTTACACACCTAAACGCCAAACCTGACTTTCGTCAGTTAGAAACTGTGCAGGTGCACATCGTGCAAACACGGGATCGCGACCCACACTTTGTAATGGAGTGGCCTGATGGACAACAACGTAGCGTTTATTGGCCTAAAACGGTAACTTTTTTTGGTGCAGGCAGCTTCCATCTTTGGACCTCAACAGAGCGCCAAGCCTTGGTTGGTTGCCGAGCCACGGCGCGTATCTCGTCCATACGTTACTGGGTGTTGGCTGGTCAGTATCGTGTGTGGGCCTTGTCGTGTCCATCTATAGGCTTTGAAATCGGTTCCGACCAGACACAACAGATTATGGGCAAAGAGCTAAAAATTGGTCTTGACGCCTTCTTAGGCGTCACATTGTTCGTGTTGGCCCCCTTGGGCTTTGTTTTCTTCTTGCGTGAAAGGCGAGGTGTTCTGTGAGTACACAACCTGTGATGGTGGTCACCAATTTTGTTGGCATGCACGTCAACGCTGCCAACGTCGGCGTAGGAGCCAAGAACCCCGATGGTTCTTTCAATGCCACAGGCACCGTGCTGGGTGTGAGCCAAACCGCACACGCGGCAGTGGAGTTTGCGCGCACGGGCATGGCGACTGGAAAGGTCTTGCCTGGTGTAGGCATGTTCCTTGGTGCGGCGGCTATGGCGAATAGTTATAGAAAAATACAAGAATTCAATAGTTCCGGCAAATCCCCCCAACAATCCGACATTGCAGGCCTCATAGGCGGGGCGGCGGCCATTGCTGGAGGTGCAGCCCTCATCCTGGGCGGCGGCATCATCGTGCCCATTGCCGTCGGCGTGGGCGTGTCCGCTGGCATCTACCAGGTGGTGGCGGGTGCCAAGGGCTGGACGGTCGATGACGCCAAGGGGCTGTTGTTCGAGCGCGCGCTCACTCCCCAAGAACGCGCTGAAGTCGACAGCATCATGCGCGGTCTTCAAGACGACCCCGCCTTCCAACAGTGCATGAGGGAATACACCGGGCAGGTGCCCGTGTTCAACCCAGACGGGCTGCTGCCCGTGAACCCCTGGTTCGACGTGCTGGTGCCTGACTTCAGCCTCATCGAGGACATCAAACGCCAAACCCAGGTTGCCTCCACCATCCCCTCGCCCATCATCCTGGATCTGGACGGTGACGGTGTCATCGGCACCGTGGGCTTGCCAGCGGGCGTATTCTTCGACCACGCCGCCGACGGCTTTGCCGAGCGCAGCGGCTGGGTCGCCCCTGGCGACGGCCTGCTGGTGTGGGACCGCAACGCCAATGGGGTGATCGACTCGGGCCGCGAACTCTTTGGTTCCGAAACCCTGTTGCCCAACGGCCTCAAGGCCGTCCACGGCTTCGAGGCCCTGAGGGCACTGGACGCCAACGGCGACGGCGTCATCGACGCCAGCGACCCGGTGTTTGCCCAGTTGCGCGTGTGGGTCGATGCCAGCACGGACGCGCGCACCGGCCAGGGCGAGCTGCTCAGCCTGGAAGAGGCCGGGGTGCGCGGCATTCACGTGGCGTACTCGAAGCGAAGCGCCGCGAATGAGGCACAGTGGAGGAAAGTCGCATGACCCAAACCCCCAAACCCAACCCCGTCAAAGCGTTGTGGCAGCGCTTCAAAGCCCGCATGAAGCGCACTTGGATCGGTTGGTTCTACATCTGCGCCCGCAGGGAAGCGGTGGGCAGTGTTCTGCTGATGCTGTTGCTGCTTGCTTTCGTGATTGGAAGTTTCGGCTTGTCTGGCTACATGGCGGTTCGGCACTACGCCTCGTGGGACGAGCTGCCCTGCCAGACCGGCACCGTGGTCAGGGCGGTCGTATTGACTCGCGGGCATTCGTCTTCCACCCTGGCCGATGAGGTTGGAATGACTCACAAGTTCTACGGCACGAATTCCACCATCCGAAGTCTAGAGCCCTTCATCGGCCAGTCGCTAACGGTTTGTTACGTCACTGAGGTGTCGATCTGGTACCCGTTTTACTCCCGCAGAGTTGTCACGATTGATTACCCCGACGGCACACGCGGCCTAGACCGGCGGGCCACCCCTGCTGCAAGCAGGGCGTTTTACATCCAGTTGATGAAAGTCCTCTGGCTGTGGATTGCATTGCCCTTGTTCCTGTGGCTGCTCAAACGCTATGCCCGCGCGGCGTGGCGGGCGCGGCAGGCGCATCTTGAAAGTCTTGTTTCCACCCACCCAACCTCAGGGAGTTCCACATGAGTCTGAACCATGCCACGGTCCATTTGGTGTCGGATATTTTGGGCGCCAAGGCCTCGCCAGTCGATCTGGCCAATGCGGGCAAGGCCGCCAACAAGGGTGAGGCCATCGATGCGGTTGTGTCAGGGGCCTCCGGCTTGCAGGCCCTGGCAAGCACCATATCCAGAGCAGTCGCGAGCAAGGCGCCGCATGTTTGGGCGGCTGCAGCAACCAATGATGCATTCAAACTTGTTAGTGAAGCCGATAAAGGAAGCATTAAAAACGACACCCTGCTGGGTGCACTCTCAACGGCTGTTGCGGGGGTGGGGTTGGTTGCAGGGCTCACGGCTGCGTCTCCGGCGATTTTGCTGGGTGTTGCCGCATCGACCATCGTGGGTTCTGCCGCACTGGGGCTGGCCGCACTGGCGGCCAAACCCAATGACGCGAGCATTCACGACGCGGTGGTCAACCTGCTGGCGCGCACCCAGGAACTGGCGGCGCAGATGGGCACAGCGCTGCAGGCATACTTCAGCCGGTTTGGTGCCAACCTGGAAAGCGGTATCGACAACCTTTTTAACTGGGTAACGGGCCCATTGCACCATCGGCTCGAACAAAGGATCACGCAGCAGCCCAACGACGTCATCGAGGACATCAAACGCCAAACCCAGGTTGCCTCCACCATCCCCTCGCCCATCATCCTGGATCTGGACGGTGACGGTGTCATCGGCACCGTGGGCTTGCCAGCGGGCGTATTCTTCGACCACGCCGCCGACGGCTTTGCCGAGCGCAGCGGCTGGGTCGCCCCTGGCGACGGCCTGCTGGTGTGGGACCGCAACGCCAATGGGGTGATCGACTCGGGCCGCGAACTCTTTGGTTCCGAAACCCTGTTGCCCAACGGCCTCAAGGCCGTCCACGGCTTCGAGGCCCTGAGGGCACTGGACGCCAACGGCGACGGCGTCATCGACGCCAGCGATCCGGTGTTTGCCCAGTTGCGCGTGTGGGTCGATGCCAGCCTGGACGCGCGCACCGGCCAAGGCGAGCTGCTCACTCTCGATGAAGCCGGGGTGCGCAGCATCAACGTGGCGTACACGAACAGCACCCACGTGGACACGCACGGCAACCAGCACCGCCAGGTGGGCCGCTACACCACGACCAATGGTCAGACCCGCGCTGCCACCGACGTGTGGTTTACCGCGAACATGACCAGCAGCCTGCCGACCGAATGGGTGGAAGTGCCCGCCGACATCGCCCTGCTGCCCGATGCCCAGGGATACGGCAAGGTGCGCGACTTGCACCAGGCCATGGCCTTGGACACAACGGGCCAACTCAAGGCGCTGGTCAGCGCCTTCACCCAAGCCACAACCCCCGAAGACCGGGATGCCCTGGTCACACAGATCATCTACCGCTGGAGCGGCGTTCAGGATGTGGACCCGGCCAGCCGCGCTTCGCGCATGATCTACGGCAATGCCATCGGCGATGCGCGCAAGCTCGAAGCCCTGGAAGAGTTCATGGGCGAGGAATGGGCAGGCATCTGGTGCTGGCAGACACGCGACCCCAACCCGCATGGTCGCGCTGCACCGGTGCTGCTTGCGGCCTGGGACGAACTCAAGGCGCTGGTCTATGGCCAGCTCATGGCACAGAGCCATCTGCAGGGCCTGTTCCGCAACATCGCCTACCAGTGGGACATGGAAGCCGAAACCGTGGTGGGCGACCTTTCCGCCGTTGCACAGACATTGGCGGCCCAAATCGGGGCGGATCGCGAGGCGGGTTTGGAGGCCTTGGGCGATTTTCTGCACTCGCTCAAAGGCATGGGGCTGCTCGGCCGGATGGATGTGGCGGGCTTCAAGGCCATGCTTGCACCCATGGGGGCGGACGTGGCGCAGACCATGGACACTGCGCTCAGCGGCTGGGTAGCGGCCAGAGGTTCCACGGAAGGCAATGACGTGCTGCGCGGCACCGAATTCAACGACATCCTCGACGGGCGGGGCGGCAATGACCGTCTGTTTGGACGTGGAGGCAACGACATACTCAACGGTGGCTTTGGCAATGACACCCTCGACGGCGGCGCGGGCAATGATGTCTTGCGCGGGGGTGCCGGGGCGGACACCTACGTCTACGGGCGCGGCTACGGCCACGACACCATCAATGACTTTTCCGAGGGCGGCGCTCAGAGCGATACCGTGCGCTTCACGGGGCTTGCGCCTGCGGATGTCAGTGTGACGTTGGATGGACATCGGAGTTTGATTTTCAGGATTTCCGATACCGGCGAAACACTCACGATCCTGACCGACGGCAGTGAGGCGGCAAGAAATGGCGTCGGCCAATATGTGTTCGACGACGGCACGGTGTGGAGCCACGACGATGCGCTGCGCGCCACCGTGGTCGCGAGCACCGAGAACGACGACACCATTCACGGCTCGGTTGCCGGCGACAGAATCATCGGCCAGGCCGGCGACGACACGCTGATCGGCCACGGCGGCGACGACGTGATCGACGGCGGCGCGGGCAACGATCTGTTGATCGGCGGCACGGGCTGGAACTGGGTCAGGGACAACGGTCAGTGGCGGCAAGAGCGCAACACCACGCCGAGCGACTCTGCCAACGGCAACGACACCTACCTCTTCGGCCGCGGCGACGGGCAGGATACGGTGATCGACGGCGACTGGACGCCGGGCAACACCGACACCCTGCGCATCAAGGAAGGGGTGGCACGGGAGGACGTGCGCTTCATCCGCGAGGGCGAAGACCTGGTGCTGGCCATACGCGGCACGGACGACAAGGTCACCCTCAAGCACTACTTCCAGGAGGGCTGGAATGGCGCCAACGGGCCGTGGCTGATCGAGCGGATTGCCTTTCATGATGGCACGGTGCTGTCCTTTGCCAACGTGCGGGCCATACTCTTTGCCGGCAGCGATGAGGCGGAGACCACCATGGGCTCGCGGGGCGACGATGTGCTGACCGGCCGGGGCGGCAACGACACGCTTATTGGCAACGGTGGCGATGACGTGCTCGATGGCGGTGACGGGGATGACGTTCTGCTCGGGGGCGCCGGCCGCGACATCCTCGACGGCGGCGCGGGTAACGACGTGCTGCGCGGCGGCGGCGTCATGGGCTGGAACAACCCGATCTTCGACGGCGAAAGCGCGGGCGATACCTACCGCTTCGGCCGCGGCGACGGGCACGACACCATCATCGAGGATTCGTGGCAGCAGAACGAAACCGACCGCATCGAGCTGAAGGCGGGCGTTCTGCCTTCCGACTTACGCCTGGAGCGCGTGCGCACGGTCAACGGCTGGCAGCTCAGCGACGACCTGAGAATCACGATCCGCGACACTGGCGAGACGCTCACCGTCAGGAACCACTTCAACGAGCGCAACCGGTTCGCGGTGGAAGAGATCGTCTTTGCCGACGGCACGGTTTGGGGCCTGGAGGACATTCGCTCCCGCGCGCTGCTGGGCGAAGCCGGCAACGACGAGCTGCGCGGCTTCAATGACCGTGATGACCTCATTCAGGGCGGTGCCGGCAACGACAATCTGCACGGCGGCACCGGCTCCGACACCTACCGCTACGCCCTGGGCGACGGGCAGGACGTGATCCATGAGAGCTACACACCCGGTGAAGACGTGCTGGAGCTCGCCGCCGGCATTGCGCCCGGGGATGTGACCGTGCGCTGGACCTTGCAAGGCGACCTGGCCATGGCATTCCCAGACGGTGGGCGCGTTACCGTGCGCGGCCAGGCCAACACTTGGTCGGATCAGGTTGGTATCGAACAGTTGCGCTTTACCGACGGCACGGTCTGGGGCCGCGCCGATCTGGCCGCGCAGGCGCTGGCAGCCACCCACGGGGACGATGCCATCGTTGGCGGTTACCAAGACGACACGCTGGACGGCGGCGCTGGCAACGACCATTTCAAGAACCTGGGCGGCCATGACACCTACCGCTTTGGCATTGGCGATGGCCAGGACGTGATCGAGGCAACCAGGGGCCGCATCCAGTTCAGGCCTGGCATCGATCAGAACGGCATTATTTTCAGCCGCGACGGCAACGACCTGATTGTGACAGTCGCCGCTTCCGGCGACGCGGTACGCCTCAAGGACTGGCTCAACAACTGGCAGCGCATCGATACCTTCGACTTCGCCAACGGCGCTCGCCTGAACGCGAACGACGTTCTGGCTTTGCTCAATGTGAGCGAAGGCGCGGAAATCCTCTACGGCTCGCCCGGTGGGGACACGCTTAGTGGCACCGAAAAGGACAGCCAAATCTACGGCCGCGTGGGCGATGACGTGCTGATCGGCGGGGCGGGCCGCGACTGGCTCTACGGCGAAGCCGGCGACGACGTGCTCGATGGCGGCGCCGACCGCGACTGGCTCTACGGCGGCAAAGGCATCAATACCTACATCGTGGCCCCGGGTATGGACCTGGACAACGCGGTGGGCGCCAGCCTGGCGGTGGCCAACGACACCGTGGTATTTGCGCCGGGCATCCGGCCGGAAGACGTGTCGGTGCAGCTGGGGGATCCGAGCTGGAGCAGCCAGGCTGGCGATCTGGGCCATGTCAACCTCGTCATCGGCATCGGCGGCAACGACGCGCTGGTCGTGAGCAGCGAAAACGGGGACGACCTCGGGCGCGGCGCGATCCAGCGCCTGCGCTTCGACGACGGCACCGAATGGACGCTGGCTGATGTGATCGCCCACGCCGACGGCGGCAAGATGGGCTGGCAGCAGCGCTATTGGGGGGATACGACCACCATCGTTGGCAGCCAGGCCGACGATTTCATCTACGACTCCACCAGCCAGTCCGTCACCGTGCACGCGCGCGGCAACGACGACACCATCCAGCTCGCTGCCGGCAACGACGTCGTCTCGGCGGGCACCGGCAATGATACGGTCTATACCGGCCAAGGCGACGACCTGATCGCAGGCGAGGCAGGAGACGATTTCATCGACGCGGGCGACGGCGAGGACGTGATCGCATTCAACCACGGCGACGGCCACGACACCCTGCGGGCGGGGGATGGCGCGGACACCCTGTCCTTCGGCGCCACGGTCACGCCCGCCATGCTGTCGGCGGCGCTCGACCGCGAGGGCCGCGTGGTGCTGCTGATCGACGGTGGCGCGGGTGGCTCGATCACGCTCGAGGGCACGCGCTTGGACCGGCTGCCGGGCGATCTGGAGCGGCTCCAGTTCATCGACGGCGATGGCAAGGCGCGAATTTTCAACCTGGACGGCTGGCTGCGCGCCAACGCGGTTGCGCTGGTGGGCGCAACGCGGGGGGTGCCTTTGGCTTTCGACGGCAGCGGGTTTGAACTGACCGGCAAAGTGGCGCCGGCAGGCGGCCTGGAAGCCGTGGCCTATGCCCAGACTGGCGACCTGTTCGCTGCTGCCCGGCTAGGCAGCAATACCCCGACCGATGGCCATGACGTGCTTTATGGCACGCCCAATGGCGACACGCTGGATGCCGGCGACGGCAACGACATCGTGCTCGGCCTGGCCGGTAACGACATGATCTTTGGCGGCAATGGCAACGACCTGATCGTGGGCGGCGACGGGGATGATGTGCTCGACGGCGGTGCCGGCGATGACGTGATTTACGGCGGCTGGGGCGCGGACACGCTCTCCGGCGGTACGGGGCGTGACGAGCTTTATGGCGGCTGGGGTGGCGACACCTATCTCTACGCTGCCGGCGATGGCGTGGTGATCATCGACGACGATCACCGTGTGCTTGACTGGGGCTATGGTGGAGGCGATGGTGGGTACGGCGGTGAATGGGGCTATGGCGGTGGCTACGGTGGTGAGTGGAGCGGCGGTGCCATTGTCGATGACGCGCCCAACATCCTCAGCTTCGGCCCCGGCATCCGCCCGGAGGACTTGCGCTACTCGCAAGAGAACGGCGATCTGGTGATCGAGTTCGCGGGGCACCCGGGCGACAAGATCATCCTGCGTGGTTTCGAGCCGAACCGGGCGACGCAGACCCGCTCGGTGGACGTCATCCGCTTTGCCGACGGCACCGAGATCGTGGCCGAGTCCATCGAACCGACGGGCAGGACGGCGATGAATGCAGACGAAGGCGGCTGGCTTTATGGAACGCAATTTGCCGACACTCTGATCGGCGGTGATGGCGATGATGGATTGGACGGGCGTGGTGGCGCCGACCGGCTGGTGGGCGGAGTCGGATCGGACACCTATATCATCCACAAGGCATGGGGCAGCCGGCCCGCCGAGACGCTGATTGCCGAGACTTGGCGCGCACAGGACACGAACCGCATCCAACTTACTGGCGCAATCAACGCCGAAGCGCTGCGCCTGGAGTTTGATGGGCGCGACCTGCTGTTGCGGCTGATTGAAGAGGGCGACGCGATCCGCTTTGCCGGGTTCGATCCGCGCGCAGAAGGCATGCAGGCGCCAGTTTCGGAAATCAGCCTGCCATGGCCGGGTGGCAGTCTGTCGTTCGATGACTTGCTCTCGCGCGGCGTGCGCATCATCGGCACGCCGGCCAATGACGTGCTGACCGGCACGGCGCTTGCCGACTGGATCGAGGGCCGCGAGGCGGACGACACCATGAGTGGCGGCGCGGGTGGCGATCTGTACGTCATCGACGCCGATGGCGGCACGGACACCATCGTCGATATCGAAGAAGGTGATGCGCCCAACACCCTGGTGCTGCCCGAGGGTACAACGCTGGCCGATGTGCGCTTGTCTTTCGATCAGGAGGGCTTCCTGATTCTCGATCTGGAAAACACCGGTAACCGCGTGCGGCTGTCGGGCTTCGATCCGGGGAACCCGCTGGGCACGCGCGCCGTGGAGCGCTTCCGCTTCGGTATGGCGGGCGATGAGATCGGCTACGCCGAATTGCTCGCACGCGGCTTCGACATCGTCGGCACCGAGCAAAGCGACGCCCTCGAGGGCACCACGCTCACGGATCGCATCCGGGGCGGTCACGGCAACGACCTGATCGAAGCCACTCCCGGCGGCGACTGGCTCATGGGCGAAGGTGGCAACGACGTCTATGTCGTCAAGCTGGGCGACGGCATCGTCACCATCCACGACGTGGCCGAGGAAGATGCGGGCAATGTGCTGCGCTTCGGGCCCGGAATCGATCCGCAGGGCTTGCGCAACAACCTGCGCTTCGAGCCGGACGGCAACGGCGGCCATGTGCTGCTCATCCCTTACGGCAACGAAGGCGATGTGGTGCGGCTGACCGGGTTCAACCCGGCGGATGTGCTGGGCGGTGGCCACGCGGTTGAACGCTTCGAGTTTGCCGACGGCACGGCAGTGGATTACGCCACCTTCGTATCCTTGGGATTCGTGGTTGAGGGCGATGGCTCGGCCAACGTGCTGGTCGGCACCGATCAGGTCGAGCGTTTGCATGGCCACGGGGATGACGACGTCCTCCATGGAGGGGCAGGGAGCGACGAGCTTCATGGCGGAAAAGGCAGCGACGTGCTCTACGGCGGCGCGGGCGACGACGCCTATGTCTTTAACCGGGGCGATGGCATCGACACCATCATCGACAGCGGGCGGGAGGACTTCAACTTTATCCGCTTCGGTGCAGGTGTCCGACCCGAGGACATCCTTCACGAATGGGACGGCACCACCCTTGTCTTGCATTACGGCGATGAAGATGCTGTGCGGATCGAAAACTACCGTGCCTCGGAAGGCAATCCAGTCATTGTGACGCTGGTGTTCGAAAACGGTACCGTGGTGTCGTTGACGGAACAAATGAACCGTTCTCCTGTGGCGACCAAGCAGCTGGAAGACGCTGTGGGGGCAGAGGACCAGGATTTCCGTCTGACTCTCCCAGTCGACTTGTTCAGCGATCCGGATGCATCCGATGAAATCCAGGTGGCTGTCCGGCTGGCCAGCGGGGAGCCTCTACCGGCATGGCTGAGGTTCGATCCGGAGTCCAGAACATTGAGCGGGCGACCTACGAACGACGACGTGGGTGGTCTCGATCTTGTGGTGGAGGGCCGGGATCATTTCGGAGCGATCGCCAGCACGGCCTTTCACCTCACCGTGCAGAACACCAACGACGCCCCGGAAATCGGCACGGTCCTGCCCGACCAGCGCGCCGTACAGAATACGCCCTTCAGCTTCACGCTGCCCACCGACAGCTTCCGCGACGTGGACGTGGGCGATGTATTGCGCTACTCTGCCACGCTGGAACATGGCGATCCGCTGCCAGCCTGGCTCAGCTTCGATGCCGCCACCGGCACCTTCAGCGGCACACCCTCCGCCGCCGGCAGCTTCTCGCTGCGGGTCACCGCCACCGACCTGGCCGGCGCATCGGTCAGCCAGCTATTCACCTTCGAGGCCGAGGCGGGCGTCGGCAACCTGCCGCCCGTGACCACGCCCGATACAGCCTCCGTCAGCGAGGACTGCAAGCTCATCGCCTTGGGCAACGTGCTGGCCAACGACCGCGATCCGCAAGGCGGCTCGCTCCGAGTGACGGATGCTGGCATCCGCCGTGGCGAGTTCGGCTGGTTGAAGCTCTTGCCCGATGGACGATATGCCTATCTGCTGAACAATCTTGCACCCAAGGTGCAGGGGCTGGCCGAAGGGCAAAAGGTCTTTGACCGCTTCGCTTACACCGCCAGCGACGGCAGCGCCGCGACCACGAGCGAACTCGTCGTGACGGTAACAGGCAATAACGATAGGCCGGTGCTGGCGAGGGCGCTGGCTGATGTTCGACTGGCCAGGGGCAACTCATTTGCATGGCAAATACCCTCTGGTAGCTTCAGCGATGTGGACGAAACCAACACGCTGGCGTACGTGGCTACGCTCTCCAACGGCCAGGCACTGCCCAGCTGGCTCGAGTTCGATGCCGCGACGCAGACCTTCAGCGGCACGGCACCCGCCCACGCCAGGGGCAGCCTTGACGTGCGTGTGACCGCCAGCGACGGCCAGGGGTCAGGCTCGACAGCGGCGGACGTCTTTCGCATCAGCTTCGGCAACCGCACCGTCGTACCCTCTGCTGTCCTTGGCAACGCTCGCATTGGCAACGAACAGCAAGCGCCGTCGCCCGGGCCTATCGTCCACCGCAGTGACCGACCAGGCGCTGCCGATGCCCAACCCAGAAGCGGTCAGCAGGCCAGCGACGACAGTCTGGCACGCTTCTTGGATGGCTTTGGGTTCGAAGCTCCCCGTCTTGGCCTCGCGGGCGATGCGGCCTTCGGTGCCAACTGGTTTGACCGCTGGCACGAGCAAGTTGCCGGGTCGCCAGAGCCATCCGCGTCATCTGCAGGGGCGCAAGCCATTGAACAGCACTGGCGTCATTTGCAGCGGGCAATCGACCGCCTGGATGCCCAGCGGCAAGGCAGCGGACAGTGGCTGGGCAAGGGCCAGGGGGCGGATCTTGTCGGGCTGGCGGGGCTGCTCCAGGGCAATTTGGGTCTTCCGCGAGGCCACGCCGATTCGGTAGGCCTAGCTGTCGGAGGTGTGCAACTCAGGGCTTTCGCTGGGCTGCGCGAGGGCCTGAACGTGTTGCGCCAGTGAGGCTGCCATGGCGCGTGTGCTGATCGCGTGGGAACTGGGCGAGGCCTACGGGCACCTGGCCACCTGCCTGCGGCTTGCCGAGGGTCTGCGCCGACGCGGGCACACGGTGGTGCTGGTGCTCAAGGATGTGCGCCTGCCGTGCGGGCCGGATGCTGCTTCTGGCCTTACCGTGCTGGCCGCGCCCCTGACGCCGCAAGCCGGCGTGGGACGCCATGCCCCAGTCAATTATGCCGATATGCTATGCGCCAGCGGCTTTGCCGAGCCACAGGACGTGGCCGCCCGGCTCAGCGCCTGGCAGAGCCTTCTCGGGCTGGTGCGCCCAGACGCTCTGGTGGCCGATCACGCGCCCACCGCACTGCTGGCCGCCTATGGAGCCGGGGTGCCTCGTTTGACGATCGGCAATGGCTTTACCATCCCGCCTGCTGTGTCACCCTGGCCGTCGATCCGGCCTTGGGAACCGGTGTCGGAAGAAGCGCTGCTGGCCGCCGAGGCACGGCTCGACCGAGTGGTGGCAGCGGCTCAGCGCTTGTTGGGACAGCGAAAACCCCTGCGCATCCGCGCATGTTTTGCGACGCAGGGCGTGCTCAACACTTTTGCTGAGTTGGATCACTACGGCACAAGGCCCGGTGGCCGCTATGTCGGCCCCATCGTCACGGTGCCCCGGAGCTTGCGCGCAGCATGGAAGAGCGAGGAAGGCCCACGCGTTCTGGCCTACCTGCGGCCTGCTGTGCCGGGTTTCGAATCGATCATGCAAGCGCTCGCCCGGATGGATGCTGAAGTGCTGTGTGTGGCACCGGGTATGACGCCCGAGGCGGCGAAGCGTTGTGCTACGCGGCGCTTTCGCATTGCGCTCGGGCCGGTTGATCTGCCGCCTTTGCTCGAACAGGCCGATCTGGCGGTGGGTTACGGCAACAGCGGCTTCTCGACCCAAGCCTTGTTGGCGGGTGTGCCCTTGGCGATGCGCCCCCGGCATGTTGAACAGGCGCTCTTTGCTCATCGGGTGGAGGCACTGGGCGCGGGCAAGTTGCTCGGCGGCCGAATTGATGTAGACAGCGTCACCAAAACAATTTGTAGCTTGCTCGATAACCAAGCCTATCGTCAATCTGCGCTCGCATTTAAGCGTGGTTACTCCGATTTCTCATCAGACCAGGCGATTGAAAGAAGCGTGTTATTCATTGAGCAAGCTTGTTTGGCTGGTCACAACCGGATGCATGAGTTGCACCAAGAAAGTCCTACAGCATGACCGAATTGAAATACATAATGCAGCATGGTCAAAAAGATCAGCATGATTTTCACCCGCCACTGATTCGTTTGCAGCACAGACCGCCGCATCCACAAGGGCGTCGCGTACTCTGGGTGATTCTCTCGTTGATCATCTTCCTGATAGGTTGGTCGTTGCTTGGTAGATTGGACATCGTGGCGGTTGCCGAGGGCAGACTTGTGCCTGCCAATTACCTCAAGATTGTGCAACCTGCAGAGGCAGGGATCGTCCGCGAAATCCTGATTCGCAAGGGTGATGAGGTGCGTGCCGGTCAGGTGCTTCTGCGCATGGACGCGCTCGTCACCGAGGCCGAGCTGGAAATAATATCGATTGAGCACGCGCGTCGGCGCGTGCAACTTGCGCGCATTGATGCCGAACTAACCGGGCGTCCATTTGATGCTCCTGCGAATGCACCCGTAACACTGGTTCGCGAGGCAATCGAGCAACACCGTGCAAACCGAGAGGCGCTGACAGCTGCCCTTTCCGAGGAGCAGACCAGGCTTGTGCAGGCGCAACTGGAGCTGTCCGCAGCGCGCCAGCAAAAGAGTCGACTGGAGGCTGTGCTACCGCACTATCTTGCCCAAGAGCAGGCATTTGAACAGCTTGTCAAAACTGGCTTTGCCGGCGTGCTGATGGGTTCGGAAAAACGTCGACAGCGAATCGAGCGGGAGCAGGAGCTCGAGACCCAAGTGTTTCTGGTCGCTGCCGCTTCGATGGCCATTGAACAGTCACAGAGGAAGCTGCATCGAATAAAGGCCGACTACCAGCGTGCGCTACATGCTGAACGCAACGAGGCCCAGGCACATTGGGGCCGACTGACACAGGAACTGGAGAAGCAAGAACACCGGCGATTGTTGCTGGAGTTGCGGGCACCACAGGACGGCGTGATCAAGGACCTCGCAACCCACACTGCGGGCACAGTAGTTTCAGCTGGCACCGTGCTCGCGAGCCTCGTGCCGCAAGACGCCAGACTAAAAGCCGAGGTCTGGGTTTCGAACCGCGACATTGGTTTTGTCCGACCTGGTCAAAAGGTTCAACTCAAATTCGCAACTTTTCCATTTCAGCGTTTTGGTATGGGCAATGGCACCGTCGAGTTTGTCAGCGCAGATGCACAAAGTCTTGAAGAGGCACGTCAGCAGGGTCACGCAGGCGTTGGTGAAAATGCATTGCGTTACCGGGCCCATGTGGCACTGGCTGCGAGCGAATTGGAAATGAACGGCGAGCAATTTCCCTTGGCTGCAGGCATGCATACCACGGCAGAAATTAAACTGGGCAATCGCACAGTCATGGAGTTTCTGCTTTCGCCGGTAAAAAGAGCCTGGCATGAGGCAGGCAGGGAACGTTGAATTGTGGGTTGGCGCTGAATGTAGACTGGGGGGATGAAGACCGCCTAGCCAAAACCAGCCTCAGAGCGAATCCATGAAACTGCGCAGCTTGTCGGAGCGGCTCGGGTGCTTGAGCTTGCGCACCGCCTTGTTCTCGATCTGGCGGATGCGCTCGCGCGTGACGTCGAACTGCTTGCCCACTTCTTCGAGCGTGTGGTCGGTGGACATCTCGATGCCGTAGCGCATGCGCAGCACCTTGGCCTCGCGCGGGGTCAGGGAGTCGAGGATTTCTTTCACCACTTCGCGCAAGCCGGCCTGCATGGCGGCGTCGATGGGCGCGGTGTTGGCGCTGTCTTCGATGAAGTCGCCCAGGTGCGAATCGTCGTCGTCGCCGATCGGGGTTTCCATGCTGATCGGCTCTTTGGCGATCTTCATGATCTTGCGGATTTTTTCCTCGGGGATTTCCATCTTCTCGGCCAGCATCGAGGCGTCGGGCTCGAAGCCGTGCTCTTGCAGGTGCTGGCGGCTGAGACGGTTCATCTTGTTGATGGTCTCGATCATGTGCACCGGGATGCGGATGGTGCGCGCCTGGTCGGCGATCGAGCGCGTGATCGCTTGCCGGATCCACCAGGTGGCGTAGGTGGAAAACTTGTAGCCGCGCCGGTATTCGAACTTGTCCACCGCCTTCATCAGGCCAATGTTGCCCTCCTGGATCAGGTCGAGGAACTGCAGGCCGCGGTTGGTGTATTTCTTGGCGATGCTGATGACCAGGCGCAGGTTGGCCTCGATCATCTCTTTTTTGGCGTTGCGCGACATGCGCTCGCCGTCGTTCATGCGCTTGTGGATGGCCTTGAGCTGCTCCAGCGGCACCACCACGCTGGTCTGCAGGTCGATGAGCTGCTGCTGCAGTTCCTGGATCGGTGGAATGTGGCGCCCCATGCTGGCGCTCCACGGCTTGCCGGCTGCGGCCTGCTTTTCGACCCACTGGCGGTTGAGCAGGTTGGGCGGGAAGTCGGCCACAAACTTGTCCTGTGGCATGCGGCACTTGTCCACGATGATGCGGCGCAGTTCGCGCTCTTTCTTGCGCACCGACTCGACTTGCTGGCGCACCGTGTCGCAGAGCTTTTCGATCGCCTTGGCGGTGAAGCGGATGGTCATCAGCTTGTCGGTCAGCTGCGCTTGCGCCTGCTGATAAGCCGGGCTGGCGTAGCCGTGCTGGTCGTAGCTGGAGTGCAACTGCTCAAACAGCTCGCGCAAGGCATCGAAGCGCGCCAGGGCCTCGCGCTTGAGCTCTTCCATTTTGCGCGACACCGCTTTCGAGCCGCCCTTGCCGTCGTCGTCGCTGGCTTCGTCGTAGTCGTCGAAGTCTTCTTCGGCCACGTAGTCGTCGGCCTCGTCGGCGTCGGAAAAGCCATCGACAAAGGTCGAGATCACCACCGCACCGGCGCGAACTTCCTCGGCCATGCTCAGGATTTCGTTGATGGTGGCGGGCGACTGCGAGATCGCGGCCATCATCTCGTTGAGGCCGCCTTCGATGCGCTTGGCGATCTCGATCTCGCCCTCGCGCGTGAGCAGTTCGACCGTGCCCATTTCGCGCATGTACATGCGCACCGGGTCGGTGGTGCGGCCAAACTCGCTGTCCACGGTCGAGAGCGCGGCCTCGGCTTCTTCTTCGGCTTCTTCTTCGGTGGCCGAGGTCGGGCCGGCGTTGGACAGCAGCAGCGTTTCGGCGTCTGGCGTTTGCTCATACACCGCCACGCCCATGTCGTTGAGCAGCGAGACCACGACTTCGAGCGTTTCGGCCTCGGCCAGTTTGTCGGGCAGGTGGTCGTTGATTTCGCCGTGGGTCAGGTAGCCGCGTGTCTTGCCGAGCTTGATCAGGGCCTTGAGGTGGTCGCGCCGGGCCTTGGCTTCTTCTTCGGTCAGGATGGTGTCGTCGAGCCCGAACTCTTTCATCAGGGCGCGCTCTTTGGCCTTGCTGATTTTCATGCGCAAGGGCTTGGCCTTTTCGGCCGCCTCGGGGGCTTCGCTCACCTCCGGGGTGCCGTCGGTGGCGAGCGCTTCGGGTTCGACGCTGAACTCTTCTTCGAGGTCGATCAGATCGACTTCGTCGCGGATCGGCGGCGCGGCCGGAATGGCCTCGGGCAGCGCCGCGGCCTTGGGCTTGCGGCTGCGTTTGCTCGCTGGTGCCGCCGCTGCGCTGGCGGGCAGGGCGGGGGCTGCGGTGGTCGCGGCAGCAGTGACCGGGGCCGGGGCGGCTGACACAGCAGCGGCGGCCTTGGGGATGCGCGCCGGTTTTTTGCTTGCTGCAGGCAGGGCCGCAGTGGCAATGGGCTCGAGGCTGGCGGCCACCTCGTCAACGGGAGTGGGCGCTGTGACGGGCACCGGAGCGCGGGCTTCGGTTGGGGCTTTGGCGGTCGGTTTCTTGGAGCTCACAAACGGCGCTTTCTGCACGGGCTGCAACCCGGGCGTTGATTGGGAAGTCGGCGGTTCGAGGCCGGCCGATAAGCGTGGGGCAAACAGGGGCGAAAGTTTGGGGGCAAACAGGGTCAAGGAGCATGCGCACCCGCCCACGGAGCAGGGTGTGCGGCACAAGTTGTGGGGGCGAACATTTGGAGTGCAGTCCTTGCGAGGGCTGGTGTGTGCCAGTGGCCGGGAGCGTTGAGCCCTTGTTGCCCGTGCATGGGCGTTGGCCGGTTCGGAGGTGCTGCTGTCGCACTTGTGCAATCTTCTTAGTGTATCAGATCCAGGCGGATGAGTGCGTGCTGTGTCAAGCAAAAGCTGCAAAGCCCTTTTGAAAGGAGTGGCCTTGGTGGGGGGCTGGCGGAAGAATGATTCGCATTGAGATTGCATGCGGTCCGCAGCTTGATATGCGTTATGATGGGCGCGTGATCGCCTCATCCATCCCCGGCCGCATTCGCTTGCGCCACGCCGCCTTGCGCCGCCCCGAGCGGCTCGAGCGCTTGGCGCGCAGCCTCTCGGACTGGCCCGAGGCGCTCACGCTCGAACCCAATGCGCGCACCGGCAGCCTGCTGCTGCACTACGATCCCAGCCGTTTGACGCGCGCCGAATCCGAGCGCCGTTGCGTTGCGGCGCTGCAGGCGCTGTTGCCGCAGCCGCCCAGCCCTGAGTCCAGCCCTGAGCCGGCCCTGCAGCCAGCCCTGCAGCCGGCAGCGCGAGGGTCGGCAGCGGCTGCAGCCTCGGGCGCGGCCACTGCCCGCCCCAGCCAGCGCGTGCGGGCCAACCGGCTGGCCAAGCGCCTGATGCTGGCCAGCTTGCTGGCCACCCTGGTGCTGGCGGCCGCAGGGGCCAAGCGCTGGCACACCGGTGCGGGCTTGTTGTTCGTGCATGCCCTCGGGGTGCACCTGTGGGTGCATCGGCGCCATTTGCTGCGTTGATGTGGAAGTTAGGCGCCGAGCAGCACGGCCGCTGATCAGCGCCCGCCGCGCAGCGCGTTGAGCAAAATCGCGATGGTGCTGCCGTTGTGCAACACCGAGGCCAGCACGGGCGAGAGCAAACCCAGTGCCGCCGCACCCAAAATGGCGCTGTTGGCGCCCAAGGTAAAGCGGTAGTTGCTGCCGATGCGCCCCAGCGTGGCCTGGGCCAAGGCGCGCGCGTCGGCCACGCGGCTCAAGTCGTCTTCGAGCAGGGCGATGTCGGCCGTCAGGCGCGCCAGATCGGCGCCGCGCGCCATCGCAATCCCGACCTCGGCCCCGGCCAGCGCCGGCGCGTCGTTGATGCCGTCGCCAACAAAGGCGATGCGTGCCCCTTCGGCCTTGATGCGCGCCACCCACTGGGCCTTTTCGTGCGGCAGCAGCTCGGCGTAGCAGGCGTCGAGCCCGAGCTGCTGCGCCAGCTCCTGCGCCCGCTGGCGGTGGTCGCCGCTGAGCATGATCAGGCGCTTGATGCCCAGTGTGCGCAGACGCGCCAGCGTGGCGGCGGCGTTGGGGCGCAGCGTGTCGCGCAGCGCCAGCACGCCGATCAGCCGGCCACCGTAGCCGATGTAGAGCAGGGTTTTGCCTTGCGCGAACAGGGCCGAGATGCGCCGGCGTTGGCTCGCAGTGATCGGCACGCCCTCGTCGTCTTCGACGAAGTGGCGCGAGCCGACCACGATGCGCTGGCCGTCCATGTCGCTGGCCACACCGTGGGCGGCGATGAACTGCACCTCCTGGTGCTCGAAATGGCGCCCGTGGTGCTGGCGCGCGGCCTCGACCACGGCCATGGCCAACGGGTGGAAGTAATGCTCTTCGATCGAGGCCGCCAGATCGATGATGTCGCTCGGGCTGTAGTGGCGGTCAAAGGCGATCGAGTCGCTGACTTCGAGCCGGCCGGTGGTCAGGGTGCCGGTCTTGTCGAAGATCACGGTATCGACTTCGGCCAGGCGCTCGAGCACGTCGGCGCCCTTGATCAGGATGCCGCGCTTGCCGGCTTGGTACATGGCCGACTTGAAAGCCACCGGGGTCGCGAGCTTGAGGGCGCAGGCGTAATCGGCCTGCAGCACCGCGGCGGCGCGGCGCCAGTCGCCCGAGAGCAGCCACGAGGCCGCCGCCAGCCCGAGCACCGTCGGCACCAGCCGGTCGGCCAGCCGGGCCGCCTGCAACTGGGTCTGGCTCTTGGCGTGGAGCGACTGCTCGACGTAGTCGGCGATGCGGGCCGCTGCGGTGCCGCGCCCGACGTGCTCGGCGTAGATGCGCAGCCGCCCCTCTTCGATCACCGTGCCCGAGAGCACCCGGTCGCCGCGCTGGCGCTGCACCGGCACGCTCTCGCCGGTCATGGCGGCTTCGTTGACCAGGGCCTCGCCAGAGAGCACGGTGCCATCGACGGCGATCACCGCACCCGCGCCCGCGATCACGGTCTGGCCGATCTGCAGCAGTTCAGAGGCCAGCTGGCGCTCGATGCCGCCTTCTTCGACCCAGACCAGGCCGGTGTCGGGGCGCAGCAGCTCCTTGAGCAAATCGTCGGAGCGGCGCGCGATCGAGTGCTCGAGGTACTCGCCCAGGGCGAGCATGAACACCGTGGTGTTGGCCGCCAGATGGTCGGCGCTGGCGGTGGAGATGCCGACGGCCAAGGCTTCGAGCACGTGCGAATTGATGCCCTCGGCCTGCAGGTCGGCCCAAGCCTCGCGGTACAAGGGCAAGGACACGGCCAAGGTGGCCGGGGTGCGCAGCCCCTCGGGCAACAGGCTCGAACCCAGCAGCAGCGCCGCGCTGGCCAGCACCACATTGGCGTCGGAGGCCGGGGCCGTCTGGGCGCCCGCCGCCAGCGCAGGCCGGGCGGGGGCGGCACCGGGGCCAGCCGCTTCGGGCTGCAGCGCCAGCAGGCCGGCGCGCAGGCGCTCGGGATCGGTCTGCTGGGGGTCGAAGTGCAGCAGCAAGGAGCGCGTGCGCGCATTGAACTGCACCTGGCGCACGCCGGGCAGGCCGCGCGCGCAGCGGCTTATGAACGGCGCATCGAGCGCGGGGCCGTGCCAGCGCACGCGCCAGCGCACCCGGCCGGGGAGCTGGTGCAACAGGTCCAGCCCCGCGATCAGGGGCGGCTGGGGCGGCAAAGCGGTCGTGTGCACGGTCGGCGCGTCAAGGACACAGGGTGGCCCAGGTCGTGCTCAGAGGCTCGGTGCCTCGCAGCCTTCAGGCCGCGTGGGCGCGTTGGGCTTCAAGCTCGGCCTGGATGTCGGCCATTTGCTCCTTCACTTCCTCCAGGCCCCCAGCCACGCTGCCGTAGAGCTGCATGCCGGCGCGCAGCAGCTTGGCGCGCAGCGCCTCGTCGCCCAGCACCCAGGCCAAGGCGGCACCGACCAGCACCCCGGCCAGCAGCTGCTGGCCGGGCGTGAGCGCCGCAAGGCCCGTCGGCTGGGCCGTCTGCGCCTGCAGCCAGGCTTGCATGGCGGCCAGATCGGGGGTGGCGGCGTTGGCTTTGTTCTTGCCGCCCTTTTTTTTCTTTTTGCCCATTTTTGGCTCCTGGTTGAAGATCAGTTGCTCGATCGCCACGGCGGCCGACAAGGCCGCGCCACCCAGCGCCGCCGACTTGAGCAGTTGCTCGCCCTGGCGTTGCTCTTGCAGCGCCGCGACGATGGCGGTGGCAATCGAGCCGCGCACAAAGCTGGCGGCCAGGGTTTGGGTCCAATCGGCAGGGGTGGCCATGTTCAGTCCTCGGTGGGGGTGGCGACAGCAGCGGCGGCCCGGCGGCGGCGGCGAGCCGGCGCGGCGGGCTCGGGTGCTGCAGCGGCTGGGGTGCGCCGGCGCCGGGGTTTGGCCGGGGGGCTGGATGCCGCGGGCCCAGGCGTGGCTGCTTGCGCTTCGGGCAGGGGTGCAGCGGGGGCTGCGTCTGGGCTGGGCGCTGCCTGCGCAGCCGCATCGGTGCACGGTGCTGGGCGCAGCCGCTCCCAGCTGCTGCTGGCCGCCGCGCGCACCGCCGCATCGGCCTGCTCCAGGCCCTGGCGCAACCGGGTGCCGGAATCGTTGAACACGGCCCGAGCGCGCTCGCTGCGCGCTGCGCTCACGGCAGCGGCACCGGCGAACAGGCCGACGACAAAGGGCAGGAACGGGGTCATGAGGACTCCTTGGGGCGGGTGGATGAGGTGGGGGGCAACAAACGGGTGGCCAGCGCGAGCAGCAGGTCGTGCAAACGCTGCGCGTCTGGGGTCGAGCGCCCGGCCAACCAGTCGGGCCAAGCGGGGTCGGGGATGAGCCGCGGGTCGTACTCGATCACGCACGAGCGCGCCAAGGGGTTGAGGGCGACCGAGCGCACTCCGGGCATGGTGCGCAGGTGCTGGGTCCAAGCCGCGCTGGCGCTGGCTGCAGCCCAGGCACCGTCGAGCGCGGGCGCAGGCACGAGCTTGAGGCGCACGCGGCCGCTGATCTGATGCGCCAGCAGCAGTTGCGCGCGCAAGCGATCGAGCCACAGCAGGGCTTCGGGTGCAGGGGCGGCAGCGCAAACAGGGGCCGCGTCAAAAGGAGCGGTTGTGGCCATGACAGAGGAACAAACCTCCCTGGCTTGCCGGCCGCAATGGCGGGCGCGGATGGCTAACGGAGTGCGGATTTCGCTGCGAACCAGTGTAGCACAGCAGCACCAACCGCCGATCCAACCGCCGCTCCGCTGTGCGCACAGGCGCTGCGGCGGCTTCAGTGCTTGGCATTTTGCAGGGCCATGCGCTGCGCCGTGACCTCGCGGTAGCGCTGCATCTGTACGGCGTCGGTTGCGGCGTGGGCGATGAGCTCGGTTTCGAGCTGTTTGAGCCGCTCGATGTGCAACAGGCGCAGGAGTTCACGCAGCTCGCTGCGCAGGTCGCCGGATTCGGCAGTGTCGGGGGGGGCGGGACGTTCAAGCGCCACGTCGGTGCGGGCAGCAGGCGGCTCGAGCGCCATGCCGCCGGTGTGCAAATCCAGCGCCAGCGCCTCGAAAGCCTGGCCGCGCAGCCCTTCGCGCAGCGCCGCCCAGGGCTGCGGACCGTGCTCGAGCCACTGGGCTTCGAGCCAGGCAAACAGCGCGCCGTGTGGCGCCGGCTGCTGGGCCAGCAACTGGTGGTCGTCGGCGCTGAGCCAGTCCCAAGCCTGCGGACTGGCTAGCACGATGCGCGCCACCCGGTCGGCACGCCCGAGCAGACCGCGCGGCGTGCGCCGCAGCGCGCCCAGGGTGCGCCCGCCCAGTCCGGGCCAGCGCACTGCGGCGCGCGCGCCCGCCGCGGGTGGGGGGGACGGCGCGGTGCTGGAATACACGGCTTGGTGCGGCGGGCTTTCTGTGAAGCCTAAAGCGTGTGGGGCGGCTGCTGCCTCGCTGGCCGCGCCCGACGCTTGGCGGTGCGGCTGGCCTGGGTGGGTCGCCGTGCCCGCACTGGCGCGGCGCGCACGGGGTGTCTGAGCGGTTTTGGATGGCCGGGTCTGGGGCTGCCCGGTCTTGGGCTGCCCGGTCTTGGGCTTCCATAGCGCGAGCAGGTCGCGCCCGTCCAGGGCCACCAGGTCGGCCAGTTCGAGCAGCATCTGGTGCTTGAAGGCGCCTTCTGGCAGCGCCAGCCACAGTGGCGCGGCCTGGCTGGCCAGGCGCGCCCGGCCTTCGGGGGTATCGAGCGTGCAGCCCTCGGCCGCGGCGTCGAGCATGAAGCGGCTCAGCGGTGTGGCCTGCGCCAGCGCCTGCCCAAAGGCGGGGGCGCCGTGGGCGCGGACGTAGCTGTCGGGGTCGTGCTCGGGCGGCAGGAACAGGAATTTGACGCTGCGCGTGTCGCTGGCCCAGGGCAGGGTGGCCTGCAGGGCCTTGCGCGCGGCACGGCGGCCGGCGCTGTCGCCGTCGAAAGCAAACACCACCGTGTCGCTGAAGCGAAACAACAGCCGCACCTGCTCGGGCGTGCAGGCGGTGCCCAGCGTGGCCACGGCGTAGCCCAAGCCGTGCTGGGCCAGCGCCACCACGTCCATGTAGCCTTCGGTGACCAGCACGCAGCCGGCCTGGCGGATGGCGCTGCGCGCCTCGAACAGGCCATAGAGCTCGCGGCCCTTGGAAAACAGCGGCGTTTCGGGCGAATTGAGGTATTTGGGCTCGCCCGCTCCCAGCACACGGCCGCCAAAACCGATGCACTGGCCCTTGACGTTGCGGATCGGGAACATGATGCGATCGCGGAAGCGGTCGTAGCGCTTGCCGCCGTGCGCCGCGCCTGCTTCGGTTTCTGCTGCGGCCTGGGGATCGGGCTCTGTGCCAGCAGCGGCATCGGTGGCGATCACCAGCCCGGCTTCGAGCAGCAGCGGGTTTTGGTAGTCGGGCAGCACGGTGGACAAAAAACGCCACTGCGCCGGGGCGTAGCCGATGCCGTAGGTTTTGGCAATCTGCCCGCTCAGGCCGCGGCGCTTGAGGTAGTCGATGGCGGCGGGCGCCAGCCGCAGCTGCTGCTGGTAGCTGTGCGCGGCTTTTTCCAGCAGCTCCGACAAGCTGCTGCGCTGTTGGCGCTGCGCCGCTGCCTGGGCCCGCTGTTGGGGCGTTTCGTCGTCCAGGGGCACGCTCAGCCCGGCTTGCTGCGCCAGGTCTTGCACCGCCTCGATGAAGCCGGCGCCGGTGTGCGCCATCAGAAAGCCGAGCGCGCTGCCGCTCTTGCCGCAGCCAAAGCAGTGGAAAAACTGCTTGCTCGGGCTGACCGTGAAGGAGGGCGATTTTTCGTCGTGAAAAGGGCACAGGCCCAGATAATTGGCCCCGCCTTTTTTGAGCGCCACGTGGCGGCCCACGACTTCGACGATGTCGACGCGGGCCAGCAGCTCTTGCAAAAAGGCTTGCGGGATGCTCACGGGGATGCGGCCTCAGGCCCGCAGGACGCGGTTTTTGCCGGCCCGTTTGGCGGCGTACATGGCTTGGTCGGCGCGCTCGAGCGCCTGCGCCAGCGTTTCGTGCGCGAGCAGTTGCGTCACCCCCGCGCTGAAGGTGATGAGCACGCGCTCGCTGCCGCTCAGAAACAGCTGGGTGGTGAGTTCGCGCTGCACCCGCCGCACCACTTCGACGGCGTCGTCGGGTTCGATGTCGGGCAGGATCACGACGAACTCCTCGCCACCGTAGCGCGCCAGCGAATCGTGCGGGCGCAGCGCGGCCTTGGCCACGGTGGCCAGATGCTGCAGGGCAGCGTCGCCGCTGAGGTGACCCAGGCGGTCGTTGAGGCGCTTGAAGTCGTCGAGGTCGAGCAGGGCCAGGCACAGGCTGCTGCCCAGGCGCTGTGCGCGCGAGGTCTCGCGCTCGAGCACTTCGGTCATGCCTTTGCGGTTCAGGGCGCCGGTGAGCAGGTCGTGGCTGGCCTGCTCGCTCATGCGCTGCAGCTCGAGGCGCAGCTGCTCGATCTGGGCTTCGGCCTGGCTGGCGCGCTCGCGCAGCGCCCCCAGATCGACGCCGGTGCGCTGGCTGTCGAGCGCCAGGCTGCGCGCCGACTGGATCGCTTGCTGCAGCACGGGCGTGATTTCGGCCAGGCTGGTGGAGTGCTCGAGCTGGTGCGCAAAATACTCAAAGCGCCGCTGGTATTGCTCGCTGCTGGCGGCGGTCTGGGACAGGCGCTGCATGAACACGGCCAAGGTCTCTTTCATGGCTTTTTGCGCCGCCAGCATCTGCTCCTTGGTGTCGAGCTGTAAGCGTGTGAGGTCTTTGAGGCGCGACTGCGCTTCCTGCAACCGGCGGATCGACAGCGGCGGCTGGGCCGTCTCGATCAGCAAGCCGAGCTGTTTTTGCAGCCACGGCTGCTCGAGGTTGACGACGCGCACGTTGTCGAGCACGGCGTGCAGCAGCTTGAGCAGGGTTTCGCGGATGGCGGCCTGTTCTTCGGCCACGAACGAGAGCCGGAAAGCAAAGTCGGCCATGAGCTTGCGCAGCGAGGGTGGGTGTTGCTCGGGCAAGCGCAGATAGTGCATCAATTCATCGGCCAATTCGACCACTTTGCGGTCGTCGTTGCCCACGGCGGGCAGGGCGTTGCCGACGATGCGCGCCATCTGCTCGAGCAGCTCGGGCGGGAAGCGTTCCTGCTCCTGCACCACGGGTGCGAGCGCCACCGGGGTGGGCACCGGCGCTTCGGCGCTGGCGCTTTGGTTGCGCAGGTGCTGCGCGAGCACCCGCTCCAGGTCGTCCCAGCTGTGCATCGACACCGCCTTGCCAAACTGCGACTTGAAGCGCTGCTGGGCCGGAGTGCCATCGGGCAGGGCCTGCGCGATCTGGCGCAGGTTTTCGAGCGGAAACGGTTTGAGCGGCCGCGTGCCCGCCACCTCGTGGTAGAAGGTCTGGAAATTCTCGGGCGTGGGCGGCAGTTTGCGCACCGTCAGGCGCTTGACCGCCTCGCGCGCGATTTCTTGGGGGGTGGATGCCGTCATGGCTGGCGTGCAAAGGGCTGGGGTTGGCCGAGCTTATTGATCCGGCCCAAAAAAGTGGGGGGCTTTTGCTGGGTTTGATGCTCCTATTGTGCATGGAAAGCGCGCGAAGCCAGACCCTGGAGCAGTTGCATGAGCGGCGCCGGAATACATCTTTTGAACGATGGCGCTACTCCCCCTGGAAGTGCCTCTTTTTCCGACAATATCACTCGGCTATTCAACGGAAAACGAGGAACCCCATGCACACCGTAACGCATCCGCTGCTGCAGCAGACCCTGGCGCAGATCGCCATCGACATTCCTGGCGCCACCGCGCTGCTGCGTCAGCACAAGCTGGATTTTTGCTGCAACGGCCAGCGCAGCCTGGCGCAGGCCTGCGCCGAACGCAGCCCCGAGCGGGCGCTGGACCTGGCAGCGCTGCTGGCCGGGCTGGAGGCGCTGCAGCAGGCCAGCGCGCCCGCCGTCCCGAGCGCCGATCCGGCGCAGTTGATCGAGTTGATTCTGCAGCGCTACCACGACACGCACCGCCAGCAGTTGCCGGAGCTGGTGCGCATGGCGCGCCGGGTCGAGGCGGTACACGGCCAGCACCCGGCTGCGCCCGTCGGTCTGGCCGATTTTTTGGAGTTCCTGCAAGCCGAGCTGGAGCAGCACATGGCCAAGGAGGAGCAGATTCTGTTCCCCGTGCTGCGCAGCGGCGGGCACCCGATGATCTGCGGCCCGATCGGCGTGATGCGGCACGAGCACACCGAGCACGGCGCGAACCTGGAGCGGCTGGCCGCGCTGACGCAGCAGCACACTCCGCCCGCAGGCGCCTGCACCACCTGGCGCGCGCTGTACGCCGGCACCGAACGGCTGGTGGAGGATTTGATGCAGCACATCCACCTGGAAAACAACCTGCTGTTTCCGCAGTTCGAGCGCTGAAAGGTGCTGACAGGCGCTGGCGCGGCCTTGCAGGCCCGGCGCGGCAGCGCCCTTCAGCGCCGCGTCGGCAAGCGCCAGACCACCACGCAGCCCAGCAGCGCCGCCAGCGCCACCAGCGCCGCCAGCCAGGGCCAGTGCTGCAACTGCCACAGCGACAGCGCCACCATGAGCAGCATGAGCGTACACGCCCACCACTTGACGCGCAGCGACAGGCTGCGCTGCGCCTCCCAGTCGCGCACCAGCGCGCCCAGGTAGCGCTGCTGGCGCAGCCAGGCGTGCAGGTGCGGCGAGGCCTGGGCAAAACACCAGGCCGCCAGCAGCACCAGCGGCGTCGTCGGCAAGCCCGGCAGCACGACCCCGAGCAGACCGAGCGCCAGCGACAGCAGGCCCGCCAGCGTCAGCGCCGCGCGCCGCCAGCGCGCCCACCTACCCGGCGGCACCGCCTCAGGTTGCATGGTCGAGCAGCGCGTAGCCCCAACCGAGCGGGTGCAGCCACAGCGCCACGCCCACCATCTGCGCCGCCACGGCCAGCGCCGCCAGCCCGCACAACAGGCGTGCACGGCGCGTGCGCGCGCGCTTGAGCGCAAACGAGCCGAGCACGATGTAGAGCAGCAGCAACAGCAGCTTCGCCTGCAGCCAGGGTGCCTGCAGCAACTGCCAGCCGCCCGCCCACCACAGCGCCAGGCCGGTTGCCAGCAGCAACGTGTCCAGTCCGACGCTGGCGTGCCGCGCCTGCGGCTGCAGCGGCCAGGCGGCGCGCCGCAGCACCCCCGCCCAGCGCAGCGCAAACAGCAGCAGACTGCAGGCCACGCAGGCCTGATGCAGATGCTTGAGCACGCCGTAGTGCGGGCCGAGCGCGAGCAACCAGGCGGCTGAATGGGCGGCAGCGGGTTCGGGCATGGTGGTGCAAGCAGGCGGATGGGGTTGGCCGATCTTAGTGCCCCGACTCCACGACGGCGGTAGGGGTCTGACCCAATGCCCAAACCCGGCGGCCGCAGGCGCGCAGCCACCTTTTCAGCGCGGCGGCAGCCGGATCGCGCCGTCGAGGCGGATCACTTCGCCGTTGAGCATCTCGTTTTCGATGATGTGCTGCACCAGCCGCGCGTAATCCAGTGGCCGCCCCAGGCGCGAGGGGAAGGGCACGCTGGCGGCGAGCGCGTCTTGCACCTCTGGGGGCATGCCAAAGAGCATCGGGGTGCCAAAGATGCCGGGGGCGATCGTCATGTTGCGGATGCCGTTGCGCGCCAGGTCGCGCGCGATCGGCAGCGTCATGCCGACGATGCCGCCCTTGGAGGCGGCGTAGGCGGCTTGGCCGATCTGGCCGTCGTAGGCGGCCACCGAGGCGGTGGAGATCAGCACGCCGCGCTCGCCGCTGGGCTCGGGCGCGTTGCGGCTCATGGCGGCGGCGGTCAGGCGGATCATGTTGAAGCTGCCCAGCAGATTGACTTGCAGGGTCTGGGCGAACAGCGCCAGATCGTGCGCGCCGTCTTTGCCCACGGTCTTGGCTGCCGGCGCAATGCCGGCGCAGTTGACCAAACCCGCCAAGGTGCCCAGCTCGCAGGCGCGCTGCACCACCGCCTGCCCGTCGGCCTCGCTGGAGACGTCGCAGCGCACGAATACGCCGCCGATGTCGTGCGCCAGCGCCTGCCCGACCTCGAGCTTGAGGTCGGCCAACAGCACCCGGCCGCCCAGGCTGCTCAGGTGGCGCGCCGTGCCCTCACCCAGCCCCGAGGCCGCCCCGGTGACGATGAAAACCTTGCCTGCGATCTGCATGGGTTGTGCTCCTGGTTGACGTGTACGTCAATTATGGGATAAAAACGCAGCGAAAATCCGGGCTCCTGAACCCTTGCAACCCATGACCTCCCGCTTCACCGATACGCAGCCGCAGCCCCCGATGGCACATCCGCCGCACCTTGCGCTCCAGCCTGCCTGCAACGGCCTGACGCGACGCGCGGCTGCGGCCGGGCTGTTGCTCGCGCTCACCGGCTGCGGTACGCTGAGCATGGAACAGCCCCCCACACCGGCCGCTATGCCACCTGCTCCGGCCCCGCTGCGCCCGCCGCGCCTGGGGTTGGCGCTGGGGGGTGGGGCGGCGCGCGGGTTTGCGCACATCGGCGTGATCCAGGTGCTGGAGCGCGAGGGCATCCGTCCGGCGCTGGTGGCGGGCACTTCGGCCGGCAGCCTGGTGGCGGTGCTCTACGCCAGCGGCATGAACGGGCAACAGCTCGAGCAGGCCGCGCTCGAGATGGAAGAGGTGGTGTTTACCGACTGGACGCTGCCGATCTTCAACCGCGGTCTGCTGCGCGGCGACGCGCTGGCGCGCTGGGTCAACCGCATGTTGAACAACCGGCAGTTGCAGGAACTGGCGCTGCCGGTGGGCGTGCTGGCCACCGATCTGGGCAACGGCGCAGGGGTGTTGTTCAGGCGTGGCGACAGCGGGCAGGCGGTGCGCGCCTCCAGCGCCGTGCCTGGGGTGTTCTCGCCCGTGCCCATAGCCGGGCACAATTACGTCGATGGCGGGCTGGTGGCCCCGGTGCCGGTGCAGCAGGCGCGCGCCATGGGGGCCGAGCGGGTGCTGGCGGTCGATATTTCGAGCGGTCTGAGCGATGACTACGCCACCGACGCCGTGCGCGTGCTGCTGCGCACCTTCACCATCATGGGCCAGAGCATCAACCGGCTGGCCTTGGCCGGCGCCGATGTGGCGTTGCGGCCCGACCTGGACGGCATCGGCAGCGCCGATTTTGGCGCCCGCCAGCGCGCCATCGCCGCCGGGCGCGCCGCCATGCAAGCCATGCTGCCGACTCTGCAGGCGCAACTGCGACCGATCGCCGATGCCGCTGCGGTGTGAGGGCACTTGAGCCTGCGACAAACTTTCGAGGCGCGCAGACGGTCGGGAAAAAATTTGCGCGACAGCTATCGTGTCGCTATACTGATTGCGCGACAATTTCATCCTTTTTTGTGTCGCGATTCATGTTTTGCGCGACAGGAAGCAGCGTGCTCAGACCCATCACGACCCAAGCCCTCGAGGCGGTGCTTGCCGCTTTGGCCCACTATCCAGAGGGTGCTCGCATCGAGCAGATCGAGCAGCGCTTGGCGGCTGCCTCCAGCCGTCGCAGCTTGCAGCGCTGGCTCAAGGCGCTGATCGCTCAGGGGCAGGTGCGGCGCGCGGGGCAAGGGCGCGCGGTCGTCTATCTGCGTCGCGTGGTGGTGGAAGCGCAGTTCCATGCCGCTGGCACGTCCAGTGCAGTTGCATACGGCGAAGCCACGATTCCCCTCTCCCCAGAAGCCCGAGCCATCGAGCAACAGGTGCGCCAGCCCCTCGCGCTGCGCCAACCCGTGGGGTACAGGCGCGCTTTTCTGGACGCCTACCGCCCCAACGAAACCTATTACCTCAGCCAGACGCTGCGAGACGAACTGCTGTCGCAGGGGCAAGCCAGCAGCGGCCATGCGCCGGCCGGAACCTACGCGCGCCAGCTCGCCCAGCGGCTCCTGATCGACCTGTCCTGGAACTCCAGCCGACTGGAGGGCAACACCTATACGCTGCTGGAAACCGAGCGTCTGCTTTCAGCGGGCCAGGCTGCAGCAGGCAAGGATGCCTTTGAAGCGCAGATGATCTTGAATCACAAGGAAGCGCTTGAGTTCTTGATCGAATCGGCCGCAGAGATTGGATTCAACCGCTACACCCTGCTCAATTTGCACGCCTTGTTGTCTGACAACCTGCTGGGCGACCCAAGCGCCAGCGGTCGTTTGCGCACGATCGCGGTGGGCATAGGCCAGACCACCTTCCTGCCGCTGCAGGGGCCCCAGCGCATCGAGGAATGTTTCAACCAGGTGCTCGAGACGGCCAGCGCCATTGCAGACCCGTTCGAACAGGCGTTTTTTGTCATGGTGCACCTGCCGTATGTGCAGCCGTTCGAGGACGTGAACAAGCGGGTGTCGCGCCTGGCCGCCAACATCCCCTTGATTCAGCGCAATTTGTGCCCATTGTCCTTTGTCGATGTGCCGCAGCAGGTGTACCACAGCGCCATGCTGGGCGTTTATGAAAGCAACCGTGTGGAGCTGCTGCGCGATGTCTTTGCCTGGGCCTATCGGCGTTCCTGCGCGCGCTATTCTGCAGTGCGTCAGTCACTGGGTGAACCCGATCCGTTTCGCCTTCGCTATCGGCAAGCCATCACGCAGGCGGTCGCGTCCGTGGTGTGCGAAAAAATGGACAAGTCAGCCGCGATTGTTCATATCCAGCGCTTTGCGCACACGCTGATCGAGGGCGTAGACCGTAACCGGTTCATTGAAGCGGTTGAAACCCAACTGCTGAGTCTGCACGAGGGCAACATCGCTCGCTACCGCATCCGACCGAGCGCTTACCATGCCTGGCGCGCCATCTGGAATTGAGCTCGGATTGGGTTCGGAGCAGCGCAACTAATCCCGCACCAGCAGCCGCACCAGCAGCACCACCGGCAGCAGCCCAGCGAGCACGATGCCCAGCGCGGGCACGGCGGCACCGCTCCAGATCGATTCGGCCGCCATTTGCCAGACCCAGGTCGCCAGCGTTTCGTAGCCAAAGGGGCGCAGCATGAGCGTGATCGGCAGCTCTTTCATCACGTCCACGAACACCAGCGCGGCGGCGACGATGATGCCCGGTGCGGCCAGCGGCAGGTGGATGCGCGTCAGGATGCGCCACGGCCCCGCGCCCAGCGTGCGCGCGGCCAGGGTCAGGTTGGGGCGCACCTTTTCCAGCGCGGCGTCGGTGCTTTGGTAGGCCACGGCCAGAAAACGCGCCACGTAGCCGTACACCAGCCCGACCATCGAGCCGGTCAGCAGCAGCCCCACCGTCACGCCGGCCCAATACTCGGTGAAGTAGTTGAGCGCGTGGTCCAGCGGCGTGAGCGTGAGCAGGATGCCGACCGCCAACACCGGGCCCGGAATCGCATAGCCGACCGTGGCCAGCGTGGCCATGCCGCGCATGGCCGGCTTGCCGGATGAGCGCACCGCGCTCGAGAGCACGATTGCGCACAACACCGCCACCGCTGCCGCGATGCTCGCCAGCAGCAGGCTGTTGGCCGCAAGCTCCAGATAGACCCGTGCCGTGCCCGGTGTCATTTGCGCGAACTCGACCGAAGCCCAGGACATGAGCTGACTCACGGGCAGCACAAAGGCCATCCCCAGCACGGCAGCGCAGGCCAGGGTGGCGAGCCATTTTTTTTGCCCCGCCAAATGCAGGCGTGGCATCCCCGGTGTCTTGCCGCCGGTTTCGTGGTAGCGCGTGCGCCCGCGTTGCGAGCGCTCCAGCAGCAGCGCGCACAGCGCCACCAGCGCCAGCAGGCCGGCCAGTTCGCTCGCCGCCTGCAAGTCCATCATGCCGTGCCAGATGCGCACCACGCCGTCGGCCAGGGTGGGAAAATTGAAGTAGCGCACGGTGGCAAAGTCGGCCAGCGCTTCCATCAGCGCCAGCGCCACGCCAGCGGCGATGGCCGGGCGCGAAATCGGCAGCACCACCTTCCAGAAAAAGCGCGATGGGCCGTAGCCATGCACGCGCGCGGTGTCGAAAGCCGAGCCCGACACGCCGCGGTAGCCCACCAGCGCCAGCATGTAGACGTAGGGGTAGAGCACCAGCGTCATGACCGTGATCGCGCCCAGCGGCGAGCGCACCTCGGGGAACCAGGCCGACGTTCCGGTCCAGTCGCGCAGCGCGCTTTGCACCGGCCCGGCCAGGTCGAAGGTGGCCATGAACACAAAGCCCATGATGTAGGCCGGCACCGCCATGGGCAGCATCAGCAACCACTGAAACAGGCTGCGCCCCGGAAACTCGTAAGCCGTGACCAACCAGGCCAAGCCTGCGCCTAAAAACAGCGTACCGAGCCCGACGCCCAGCAGCAGCAGCAGCGTGTTGGCCAGCAGCAGCGGCAGCAGCGTCTCCCACAAATGCTGCCAGATGGCCGGTGTCGGCGTGAGCAGCGTGATGGCGACGATGAATACGGGAAAGATCGCCAGCGTGGCGATGAAAACCGAACTGAGCGTGGCACCCAGGTGCCCAGAGCGGCCGGTGTGGCCCGCCGGAGCCGCTCCCGGTTGAATGGCGACTTCAGACATCGATGGCGTTCAACCTGGAGCGGGGGCGGGTCTGGGGAAGCAAAGGCTAGCGTTTGTGGGCCACAGCAAGCCCGGTCAACGGTAGCCGGCGCGGTCCAGCAGGCGGATGGCGTCGGCCTGCAGGCGGCCCAGCTCGGTCAGGGGCAGGCGGTCGCCACGGAAGGGGCCAAAGCCGGCGATGATCGGGTGCACCGGAGCCGCCGGGCTGGCCGGGTACTCGTGGTTCGAGCCCGCGAACAGCTCCTGGCCGCGCGGCGTGCTGAGCCACTCGAGCAGGCGCAGCGCGTTGTCGCGGTTTTGCGCGTGCGTGGTGATGCCGGCGCCGCTGACGTTGACGTGTACGCCACGCTCCCCCGCAGCCTGGTTGGCCCAGAACACGCGCACCGGGAAGGCCGAATTGGCCTGCAGCAAGCGTCCGAGGTAGTAGTGGTTGGTCAGCGCCACGTCGCCGCCGCCGGCGGCCAGCGTTTCCAGGATGCGCGTGTCGCTGTCGATCAGGGTCGGGTTGTTGGCCACCCAGCCGCGCACAACCTGTTCGGCGCGGGCTTCGCCGTGGGCGGCGATCATGCTCGCCACCAGCGACTGGGTGTAGGAGTGCGTGGCCGGGCGCATGACCAGGCGGCCGCGCCAACGCGGGTCGGCCAGCGCTTCGTAGGTGGACAGCTCGGCCGGCTGCACACGCGCCGGGTGGAACAGGATGGTGCGCACGCGCTGCGTCAGGCCAAACCACAGGTTGCCGGGGCAACGCAGGTTGGCCGGAATGTTGCTGCTCAGCGCGGCGCTGGTGGTCGCTTGCAGCAGGCCCTGGGTACCGGCCAGCGCCAGGTTGCCGGCATCGACCGCGATGTACATGTCGGCCGGGGTGTGGCGGCCTTCGGCGCGGATGCGCTCGCGCAAGGCGGCGTCGCCACCGCTGGTGAAGCGCACGCGGATGCCGGTTTCGCGCGTGAAAGTCTCGAACACACCCTCGACGCCGTAGTGGCGCGAGCTGTAGATGTTGACCACGCCCGCGCCCGCAGCGCCTTGGGCAAAGGCCTGGGGCGCGACCGCCAGAGCAGCCCCCGCCACCGACGCCGCACCTGCGTGCACGAACAGATTCCTTCTGCTGACTTTCATGATGTCCTCGATTATGCAATTGAACAAGACAGGACACGGAGCCGACGCTGGGACAGCCCCGAACCGGGATGCGCTAACAACGCCTGGCTATGTTAGCACAAATAAAAACCATTCTTGTTTGCAAAGCTGAACATTTTTAAAGCCAGACGCACTGTCTGGCTTGTAGGACCGGCGGGCAAGCAGGCAGCGGGCTCGCGACGACCAGAACCGGTCAGCGCTTGCGCGCGGCAGTGGTGGCCTTGCTGGCGCCCACGGCGTTGTCGGCCATGGCTTGGAAGTTGGTCTGTGCCACTTCGGTGGCTTGCTTGACGGCGCGCTGCACGGTTTCCATGGCGTTGTTGGCGGTGCTGACGGCGTTTTTCATCACCGCCACGGCGGTTTCGGAGCCGGCCGGGGCGTTGCGGGCCACGTTGTCGACCACGGCCATGAATTTTTGCTGCGCCTCGGCCCCTTGGTGCTCGGCGAACCTGGCGAACTCGCCGCCGGTGCCGGCAGCGATCTCGTACAGCTGACGGCTGTAGGCGGCGGTTTTTTCCGCCAGCGGCTGCATCAGGGAGGCCTGCAGGGCCAGCAGCTCCTGCGCGTCTTTGACGCTCATCAGCGCCTGGGTGTTGTTCGAGGTGTCGGCCAGCGCCGCACGGGCGGCTTGCATGTTGAGCTCCAACATGCGCTCGACGCCTTCAAAGGCCTTTTGCGTCAGGCCAAAAAGGGTTTCGATGTTGGCTTTTTGGGCGGCAATCATCTGTTCCGTGGTCAACATGGTGAGGCTCCTGAAAAGGGTGGGCAAGTCAGAGGGTGAGGGCAGCTGCAACTCGGTTCTGGACCCTGCACCCCGCCCTGCAGCGGTTCGTGTAAACGACCCGCACATGTGGGCGCTGCTTTTGCTGCACCGCAACATGAGGTTTGATTATAGATTCGATTTGTGACAGCCGCAAGCCCCCTTGAGCCTCCTGCCTTGCGCCGCACGGGCTGCGTCGCAGGTTTATTGCGCCAGATCAAAGCGGCGGCCTGACGCGCTGCAGGATGCCGCGCCGCTCACTGCTGCGCCCCCATGGCCAGTGCACGGGCGCGACTGGCTGGACCCACGCTCGGGTCGAGGGGCACGCGGGTGGGCCACCCAGCCAGGTGCTGTTCACACAAGGCGGTGAGGGCGCGCATGCCCTCGGCGCTGTCGTTGAGGCAGGGGATGTAGTGGAACTCGCGCCCGCCGGCCTGCATGAAGGCGGCTTTGGCTTCGAGCGCGATTTCTTCCAGCGTTTCGATGCAGTCGCAGGCAAAGCCGGGGCAGAGGGCATCGACCCGCGCCACACCGCTGCGCGCCAGATCGACCAGCGTCGGTTCGGTGTAGGGTTGCAGCCACTGGGCACGGCCAAAGCGCGACTGGAAGGTGACGCGGTACTGGGTGCTGTTCAAGCCCAGCGCCGCGGCCAGCAGGCGTGCGGTTTTGTGGCATTCGCAGTGGTAGGGGTCGCCCTTGTCCAGCGTGCGCGCCGGCATGCCGTGAAAGCTCAACAGCAACACATCGGGGCGGCCATGCGCCTGCCAGTGGCGCTGCACCGAGGCCGCCAGCGCGGCGATGTGCTCGGGTTGGTCGTGGTAGTTGCGCACCAGCCGCAGTTCGGGCAGGTTGCGCACCTTGCGGCCCCAGGCAAACACGGCGTCGGCCACGCTGGCTGTGGTGGCGGCGCTGTATTGGGGGTAGGCCGGCAGCACCAGGATGCGCGTGCAGCCGGCGGCCTTGAGTGCGTCAAGCCCGCTGGCCACCGAGGGCTGGCCGTAGCGCATGGCCCAACGCACCTGCACCTGGTGGCCACGTTCGCCCAGATAGCCCTGCAACAGCGCCGCTTGGCGCTCGGTCCAGACCTTGAGCGGCGAGCCCTCGGGCAGCCAGATGCTGGCGTATTTGGCGGCCGATTTGCGCGGCCGCAACCGCAGCACCACGCCGTGCAAGATCGGCCACCAGAGCAGACGCGGCAGCTCGACCACCCGTGGGTCGCTCAAGAACTGCGCCAGATATGGACGCAGCGCCGCCGCCGTGGGGGCGGTGGGGGTGCCGAGGTTGCAGAGCAAAACCCCGATATGCGGGGTTTGTCCGTGTTGATATGGGGGTTCGGGGCGCATGGGCATGTGCTATTCTCGCTCAGACCGTGCGCCTGAGCACGTGTACGCAAGGTTTGAGGGGCAAAGCTGCAACGGGCAGATATGCACGGCTCGGCGGATGCTGGGGCCGAACGGGTGCGATTCAATCTATAAACAGCCTAGCCATGACTGCCACGACACTTCAGCCCAAGGTGCATTGGGTTGTCGATACCCATTGGCGGGTGCGTGCGCTGTCCTACCCGTTGGCTTTTCTGATCCTGACCCTGCACCTGTGGGGTCAGGGTCAGCCGGCGCTGGTCTGGGGGCTGCTTGGCTTGCAATTGCTCGCCTACCCGCACCTGGTCTACTGGCGCGCACGGCGCGCGCCCGACCCCAAGCAAGCCGAGCTGCAAAACCTCCTGTTCGACAGTTTTTTGTTCGGCGCCTGGGTCGCCTGGCTGGGTTTTCCGGCGTTCATCGGCTTCATGTTCTTCATCTCCACCACCATCAACAGCGCGATTTTGCGCGGATTCAACGGCATCGTCTGGTCGCTGGCCCTGTTTGCTGCAGGTGCCTTGCTGGGTGCCGCGCTGGGTGGCTGGCATGTTTACACCGACGAAAGCGGGTGGGTCAAGCTGCTGAGCATGGTCGGGATTTCGGGCTATCTGCTGGGCATCGGGGTGTTGGCGCACCAGCGCACCCAGGTGCTGCGCCACACCCGTGCCACGCTGCGCGCGCGCGAGGTTGAATTGCAGGCGCTCAACGCCGCGCTGTCCGATCGCTTGCACGAGATCGAGCGGCTGCAGGTGGAGCTGCGCGAACAGGCCGTTCGCGACCCGCTTACCGGCTTGTTCAATCGGCGCTACCTGCAATCGACGCTGGAACGCGAGTGGGCGCGCTGCCAGCGCGAGCAGGTGCCCCTGTGCGTGATGCTGCTCGACATCGATCATTTCAAGCAAGTCAACGACCGCCACGGGCACGGCGTGGGCGATCAGGTGCTGGTGCGCCTGGGGCAACTGCTGCTCGAGTTGAGCCGCCGCGAAGACCTGGCCTGTCGCTACGGTGGCGAGGAGTTTTTGCTGCTGCTGCCCGGCATGGGGGCGGATGAAGCCTATGAACGCGCGCAAATCTGGCGGCAGGCTTTTGCAGCCTTGGACATTTTGGTCAATGGGGTGCGCCTGAGCCTGAGCCTGTCGATCGGGGTGGCGGTGGCGCCGGATCACGCCAGCGAGCCCGATTTGCTCATCCACCAAGCCGACATGGCGCTCTACGCCGCCAAGGCGCAGGGCCGCAACCGGGTGGTGCTGGCCGAGGCCGGCCGCATGCACCCATGAAGCATGCGCCGCCGCACGCAGTGGCTGCGCCGCCCCACAGCGTTTTCGAAGACGTGCAGGGCCTGCTGGTGGGCAGCCTGTTCGTGGCCTTGGCCGTGCTCATGTTTCAGCAGGCCTTGCTGCTCACCGGCGGCACCACCGGGCTGGCCTTCTTGCTGCACTACGCCTTGGAGTGGCCCTTGGGCTGGCTGATGTTTGCCGTCAATCTGCCGTTTTACGTCTTTGCCTGGCTGGCGCTGGGGCCGCTGTTCACCCTCAAGACCTTTGCCGCCGTGGCCTTGCTGGCGCTGTGGGTGCAATGGCTGCCGCTGTGGCTGGCGTTCGAGCGGCTGCACCCGGTGCTGGCGGCGGTGCTGGCTGGCTTGCTGGCTGGCACCGGCATTTTGATCATCTTGCGCCACCACGCCAGCTTGGGGGGCCTGGGGATCATGGCGGTGTACCTGCAAAAGCGCCTTGGGTGGCGCGCAGGGGTGGTGCAAATGGCCTGTGATGCGCTGATCTTGCTGGGCGCGTTGTGGTTGTTGCCGCCGCTGCAGGTGCTGCTGTCGCTGCTCGGGGCCTTGGCGCTGAACATGGTGATCGCCGTCAACCACCGCAGCGGGCGCTATATGGGGGTTTGACAATGTGGGGGTTCGAGGGCGTCGAGCGGGTTTCGGAGGGCGATCGGAGCCGCAGAATCGATGCCCGATAATGACCGCTCTGTGCGCATCTGAAAGCTTTGCAATTCGTGCTTGAGGAAATTCGATTTGGCTCTCAATCCCGACACCGGGCACCCGATGAACGCCCTGTTCATGCTGGCCACGCACACCGACACGGCGGTGGTGGTCACCGACGCGCGCGGCCGCATCGATTGGGTGAACCAAGGCTTCGAGTGCATTTCGGGCTACACCCTGCCCGAGATCCGGGGCCAGAGCCCGGGCCGCCTGTTGCAGTCTGCACAAACCGACCCGCAGGTGCTGGCGCAACTCAGGCAGGCGTTGCGCGACGAGGCGCCGTTCAAGGGCGAACTGCTGAATCGCCGCAAAGACGGTGGCCACTACTGGGTGGCGCTGGAAATCCAGCCCGTGCGCGACGACTCGGGCCGCCTCGAGGGCTTCATTTCGCTGCAGCAAGACATCACCGAGCGCAAACATGCGGCTGCGCGCCTGCGCGAACAAAGCGAGCGGCTGCACCTGATTTTGAGCGGCACCGGGGCCGGTACCTGGACCTATCAAGTCGATGAAGCGCTGTTCACGGTCGATGAGCAGTTTGCGGCCATGCTGGGCGATGCCCCCAGCAGCCTGCAGGGCGCGTCCGAGTTGCTGTACGCGCGCATGCACCCCGACGACCGCCCGCGCGTGCGCCAAGCGCATCAGCTGCAACTGACGGGCTCGCAGCCACTGAGCGAGGTCGAGTTTCGCTTGCGCCACACCCAGGGGCATTGGGTCTGGGTGCTGAGCCGCAGCAGCGTGCAGCGCCGCCACCCGGACGGCCGCGCGGCGCTGATTGCCGGCATCTTGCTCGACATCAGCCGGCGCAAGGGCGTCGAACAGCAACTGATGCTCGAGCGCGAAGAGTTGGTCGGGGTGATCGAGGGCACCCAGGTCGGCACCTGGCGCTGGAACGTGGAGACCGGCCAATTGCAGATCAACCGCAACTGGGCGGCGATGATCGGCCATGAGGGGCAGGAGCTGGAACCCCTGACGGTGGCCTGGTGGAGCGAGCGCGTCGAAGCCAGCGATCTGACGCGCACCATGCAGCAGATCGAGGCCCACCTGAACGGGGAAATTCCTTTTTTCGAGTCCGAATTCCGGCTGCGCCACCGCCTCGGGCATTGGGTTTGGGTGCACTCGCGCGGCAAGGTCATCAGCAGCAGCCCGGACGGACGCCCGATCTGGATGGCCGGCACCCACACCGACGTGACGACGGCCAAGCTGGTCGAGACCGAGTTGCAGCACGCCAACGAGCGCTTCCGCCTGGCGGCACGCAGCGCCCACATCGGGGTGTGGGAGATCGACATCGCGACCGGGGCGGTGGTCTGGAACCGGCAGATGCGCGAGCATTTCGCCATCGAGCAAGACTTGCCTTCGGATGAGTTGCGCCGCCTGTGGCGCGCGCGCGTGCATCCAGCCGATCTGCTGCACACCCACGCCCTGCTGCTCGACGTGCTGCACTGGGGCAAGCATTACGAGGCCGAATTCCGCGTCTGCTGGCCTGGCGGTGAAATCCGCCACCTCAAATCCGCCGGGCTGGTGATCGAAACCGAAGGCCACGAGCGCAGCCGCATGGTGGGCATCATGCAAGACGTCACCGACTTGCGGCGCAAGGAGGCGCAGTTGCTGGCCAGCCGCGCCTTCCTCGACAACGCCGGGCGCATCGGCGGCGTGGGCGGCTGGATGGTGCACCGCGAGCGCATGCGGCTGGAATGGACGGCGCACACCTTTCACATCCACGGCCTGCCCTATGGCCAGCAGACCACGCTCGAGCAGGCGCTAGCGTACTACCCGCAGCCGGGGCGGGGGCAATTTGAGGCCGCCTTGCAGCAGGCCTTCGAAGAAGCGCGGCCGATCGACTTGGAGCTCGATCTGTACACCGCCAGCGGCCAGCCGCGCCGGGTGCACCTGGTGGGGGAGCCGCAGCTACAGGCCAAACAGGTGCTGCAAGTGATCGGGGCCATCCAAGACATCACCGAGCGCGAGGCCCAGCGCCAGGCGCAGCGCGCGGCCCTGACCCAAGCCAAGGAAATGGCCGAGGCCAACAGCGCTGCCAAGAGCCAGTTTCTGGCCAACATGAGCCACGAGATTCGCACCCCCATGAACGCCGTCTTGGGCATGCTGGCGCTGCTCAAGAAAACCGGCCTCAACCCGCGTCAGGCCGACTACGCCCTCAAGGCCGAAGGGGCCAGCCGCGCCTTGCTCGGGCTGATCAACGACATTCTGGATTTTTCCAAAATCGAAGCCGGGCGCATGGTGCTCGATCCGCGACCGTTCTCCCTGGACGAGCTGCTGCAAAACCTCTCGACCCTGCTGTCCGTCAACCTGGGGAGCAAGCCGCTGGAGCTGTTGTTCGACGTCGATGCGCGGGTGCCCGATCGACTGGTGGGCGACGACCTGCGCCTGCACCAGGTGCTGCTGAATCTGATTTCCAACGCCATCAAGTTCACGGCCCAGGGCGAGGTGTTGCTCAAGATCGAGCTGCTGCGCCAAACGGCGCAGCAAGTGGAGCTCGAGCTCACGGTGCGCGACACCGGCATCGGCATCGCCACCGAGCACCAGGAAAAAATCTTCAGCGGCTTCACCCAGGCCGAAGGTTCCACCACGCGCCGCTTCGGTGGCACCGGGTTGGGGCTGCCGATCAGCCGCCATTTGCTGCGCCTGATGGGCAGCGACATCCAGCTGCTGAGCGTGCCCGGCCGCGGCAGCGTGTTCAGTTTCACGCTGCAATTCGACCTGCCCGACGAGCCCGCTGGCTTGGCCCAGGCACTTGCACCGCTGCCGCGTGCGCACGTGCTGCTGCTGCACGGCCACGAGTCCGCGCGCGCCTTGCTGCAGCGCCTGCTCAGCGCCTTGGGTTGCGACTGCGTGGCCTTGGGTTCCGATGCGGAATCGCTGCAAGCCTTGCATGAACTGCTCCAGCCGGCCGAGTCGCGCCGCCCAGACCAGCCTGCGGGCTTTGATGTGGCGCTGGTGGACGGGCGGTTTTTTGAGCCCTCCGATCTGGCGCCGCTCGAGCGCCTGCGCCAGTGCGTGCCAGCGGCTCTGTGCCCGAATCTGATCTGGCTCACGGCACACGGCCGCGACCTGTTGGGTGCCGGGGCCGGGGCAAACGGAGCAGGCACCGCAGCCGATGCGGGTCGTGCCGTGCAGTTGGTCAAGCCCGTCACGGCTCCGATGCTGCGCCGGGCGCTCGAGCAGGTGCTGCTGCAGCCCGAGCACGCCCCCCAGCCTGCCACCGCCCCAGCCAGCCAGGCACCTGCGCTGCGCCTGCCTGGTCTGCGCCTGCTGGTGGTCGATGACAACCGCATCAACCAACAGATTGCGCTCGAACTGTTGCAAGGCGAGGGCGCCACGGTGGCCTTGGCCGACCACGGCCGCGCTGCCTTGCAGCTGCTGGGTTTTGATGCCCACGACCAGGCACCAGTGCCTCCCAGACCAGCCGATTTTGATGTCGTGCTGATGGACCTGCAGATGCCCGAAATGGACGGCCTCACGGCCAGCCGCCGGTTGCGCGAGGGCTTGGGCTCATTCTGCCCACCGATCATCGCCATGACCGCCAACGCCATGGAGAGCGACCGCCAAGCGTGCCTGCAGGCCGGCATGGTGGACCACATCGGCAAACCCTTCGAGCTCGACCGGTTGGTGGCCAAGCTGCGCCGCTGGGCCGGTCTCGAGGCCTTGGCCGCGGTTCAGGCCAGCGAGGCGGCGCCAGTGCCGCCACGCGACGCCAGCGCCCCGGTGCTGGACTTTGAAGCGGCGCTGGCGCGCATGGGTCGCCAGCCCCATTTGTATCGGCAAGTGGCGCAGGAAGTGGCGTCTGCGCTGCCTGGCTACGCCGACCGCGTGCGCGCCTGGCTCGGGCCAGAGCGTCCACCGGCGCAGGAGGCGGTGGCGCGTGAACTGCACACGCTCAAGGGCTTGGCGGCCACGGTGGGGGCGCAAGCCTTGGCGCAAGCGGCGGCACGCGCCGAGGCGGATTTTGCTGGCTGTGGCCGCTTGGGCGGCGCATCGACCGACGATGACCTGCTGCGCCAACAGGGTGCGCCCAGCCTGCTGGCCATGCTGGATGCGCTGCAGGCCGCCGCGGCCGCATTGCAGGATTTTTTGGCGCTGCTGCCGCCGCCGTCCCCCAGCGAGCCCAAGCCCGAGGAACCGCACGCCGAGGGAGTGCCGAGTGGCCAGACGCTGCATGCAACCTTGCAGAGCTTGCGCAGCTGTTTGCTGGCCTTCGACATGCAGGCGCTGGATTGGGCGCAGCAGCTGGCCACGCAGCACGCCAGCGACCTGGGCGAGCGCTTGCCAGCGCTGCTGCAGGCTGTGCAGGGCCTGGATTTTTCTGCTGCCCTGCGGTTGTGCGACGCCTGCCTGAATGAGAATCCCCCCTGATGGAAACTGCTCAAACCTCTCCAGCCGAAACCCCGTTTGGGGGCGCACTCGAGCGCCGGCCGCGCCTGCTGGTGGTCGATGATCAGCCCGTCAACGTGCAGTTGCTCTACCGCGTCTTTGCCGCCGACCACCAGGTGTTTGCGGCCACCGATGGCAACAAGGCGCTCGAGATCGCACGCCAGCAGCAGCCCGACCTGATATTGCTCGACGTCGTCATGCCAGAGCTTGACGGCTTCGAGGTCTGCCAGCGCCTCAAGGCCGACGAGCTCACGCGCGACATCCCGGTGATCTTTCTCACCGCCAACGCCGACCCCGACACCGAGGCGCATGGGCTCGACGTGGGAGCGATCGATTTCATCGCCAAGCCCTTCAATACCAAGGTGGTGCGTGCGCGTGTCAAAACCCACGTCACGCTCAAGCGCCAAGGCGATTTGCTGCGTCGTTGGGTGTTTCTCGACGGCCTGACCGGCATCGCCAACCGGCGCCACTTCGACGAACGGTTGGCCATCGAGTGGGCGCGCATCCAGCGCAGCGGCGCACCACTGAGCACGCTGCTGATCGACGTCGACCACTTCAAGCGCTTCAACGACAGCCACGGCCACCAAAGCGGCGACGATTGCCTGCGCCGCGTGGCGACGGCGCTGGCCAGCGGCTTGCAGCGCCCGACCGACCTCGTGGCGCGTTACGGGGGCGAGGAATTTGTCTGCCTGCTGCCCGATACCGACGAATACGGGGCCCAGCACATGGCCGAACAATTGCGCCAGCGCGTGCACCAGGAAACCCAACCCAGTGCCAGCGGCGCACCTTGGCCAGCGGTGACGGTGAGCATCGGCGTGGGCACTGCGCGCCTGGACCTGATGCACAGCGCCGACGATTTGCTGCGCGAGGCCGACCTCAACCTATACCGCGCCAAAAAAGCCGGCCGCAACGCCGTTCGGGCGGGGGCCGCTTCGTTGTCGGCCTAGTGCCAGCGCTCAGTCGGCGTATTCCATGTCCTCGATGGCGTCGCGCAAGGCCAGCAGCGGATCGGGCTGGGTGGGGTCTGGGTTCACGAACTGCGGGTCGCCGGCCTGAGCCAGGGCCTCCATCCAGGCGGCGGGGGGCTTGAGGCGGTGGCGACGCACCAGTTCGAACAAAAACCGCGCTTGGGTGGCGCGATCGCCGCTGGCGGGCCACTGCGCCAGATCGGCGCGCAAGCGGCGCCGGCGCACGCGGCGCCAAACCATGCCCCACATGCCAGCCGCAAACGCCACCACACCGAGGGCAAAAAAGGCCCACCAGAAAATGATGCTCCCCGGCACGTGGGCCAGTGGCGCTTCGGTGGGGACGATGGGGCTGGCGAGTGGCAGGCGAGGGTCGAGCATGGTGCAGTAGGGCGGTGGTTGCTGGGCTGTGACAAGGCTGCGCAGGCGGGCGCGGATTCATTCGAACACGGCGCACCAGTCTATGCTCGAGCGCAGCCCGACCAGCGCGGCGCTGTCGCGCAACCAAGCTTGGGCGTGCGCGCGGCCCTGTAGGTGCAGGTGCTGCAAAAACGGCGTGTGCGGGATCAGTTTGCTCTCGCTGTGCGCCAGGCTGTCGAGTTCTTCACCGCCGATGAGGTGAAAGCGCTGCTGCAGCAGCCGCTGTTGCCCCGGCGTGGCGCCATGCAGCGTGCGCGCGTGGCGCACGGCTTGGGCGAAATGGCGCATCTCGTTCATGAAGTGGGTGCCAAAGCCCAGTTCGACCAGGCGCGTTTCGATTTCGGCCAGGCTGCGCGGGGTCTGGCTGCGGCGCAAGGGGGCGAGCAGCACCAGCAGCGCGTCGGGCGTGGCGCAGTCGTAAACCAGGGGCGCGATGGCGGGATTGGCGCTGTAGCCGCCATCCCAGTAGGGTTCGCCGTCGATGCGGACAGTGTGGTGGATTTTGGGCAGACAGGCTGAGGCCAGCAGCACCTCGGCGCTGATCTCGTGCTCCCTGAACAGGCGCAAGCGCCCGGTGTTGACCTGGGTCGCGCCAATGAAGAGCTTGAACGGGCAGTCGCGGCGCAAGCGCTCAAAATCGATCTGGCGCTCGAGCAAATCGCGCAGCGGGTTGAGGTCGAAGGGATTGAGCTGCGCCGGCGTGAACTGTGCCGCCCAATGCGCCAGCAAACGCCCAGCGGGCGCCAGGCGCACCGTCTCGCCCTTGCTGCGCACCAGGCTGGCAGGCAGGTGCTGGCCGAGTTCGCCCCAGAACTGAGTCAGGGCAGCGCGCGCACCGGCACGGCCAGCGCGCACCCAGCCGTCGGCCAGCAGCACGGCGTTGACCGCTCCAGCGCTGCTGCCGCTGAGGCCCTCGAACTCCAGCGCCTCGTGTTCGAGCAAGGCGTCGAGCACACCCCAAGTGTAGGCGCCGTGGGCACCACCGCCTTGCAGCGCCAGGTTCAGGCGCCGCTTTTGCGGGCCGGTGCTGGAGTGGCTGGGATGCAGCCAATGCTGCCAGCGCGCCAGCGCCCGGCGCCACGCAGGCTCGGGTGCAAGGGGAGGGGAGGGGTTGGGATCGGCCATGTGCGGTGCGCACCGCGCGCGCTCGGTGGCGCGGCTGCAGTGGCAGCGAGTGTAGCGCCACCCACAGGGGCTCGGGCCGACATGGGCTCCCCGCTTCCCCAAGCCCTTGGAAGCGCAGCCGTTTTCAATTCGACGGCTCGTCCTCGAGCGCCAGCAGGTCGCTGGCTTCCAGGCCGGTGGGCGCGTTGGCGGGCAATGCCTCTACGGCGCGCAACTTGCGTTCGATGGCGCGGGTGCGGGTGCCGATTTCACTGAATTTCTTGGCCGCGTTGTCGATCGACTTGTGGGTGGCGTCGACGATCTCGCCGAACTTCTTGAACTCGGTCTTGACGCCGGACAGGATGTGCCAGACCTCGGACGAACGCTGCTCGATTGCCAGCGTACGAAAACCCAGGCGCAGGCTGTTGAGCATGGCCGCCAGGGTGGTCGGGCCGGCAACGACGATGCGGCACTGGTTCTGCAGCGCCTCGACCATGCCCGGGATGCGGCAGACCTCGGCGAACAACCCCTCGGTGGGCAAGAAAAGGATGGCGAAGTCGGTGGTGTGCGGCGGGTTCAGGTATTTGTCCTGGATTTTTTTGGCTTCGAGGCGCAGCGAGGATTCAAACGCGGTGGACGCCTTGAGGATGGCGTCTTTGTCGGCCAGCTCGTGGGCGTCCATCAGGCGCTGGTAATGCTCCACAGGGTATTTGGAGTCGATCGGCAGCCAGACCGTGTCGTCGGCGCCCTTGCCGGGCATCTTGATGGCGAACTCGACCAGCTCGTTGCTGCCGGGCACCGTCTTGACGTTTTGGGCGTACTGTTCGGCCGTGAGCAAGCTCTCGATGATGGCGCCGAGCTGCACTTCGCCCCAGGTGCCGCGGGTGCGCACGTTGGTCATGACGCGCTTGAGGTCGCCCACGCTGCCGGCGAGGGTCTTCATTTCACCCAGGCCGGTGTGCACCTGCTCGAGGCGCTCGCTGACCAGCTTGAAGGAGTCGCCCAGCCGTTGCTCGAGCGTGGCGTGGAGCTTTTCATCCACGGTGCGGCGCATTTCCTCGAGCTTGTGGGTGTTGTCGGCCTGGATCGCCGCCAGGCGTTCGTTGAGCGCCGTGCGCAACTGCTCCGAGTTTTGCTGGCTGCCCTGCACCAGGCCCTGCAGCTGCTGCGCCACGGCGTCCTGCAAGGTGGAGAACTGGTTGCGAATCTGATTGCCGTTGCCGTCGAGCTGGTCTTTGAGCGCGCCCGACATCACGCCCAGCTGGCCCACCACGTCTTTTTTCAGGGCCTCCAGGGTGCTGCTGGTGGCCAAGGCCAGGGCATCGACGCGGCTCGACATCGCGGCCTCGAAGCCCCCGAGGCGCTGCTCCAGCTTGGCCTCGAGGGTGCCAAAGGCCGTGGTGAGCTCGGCGCGGCCCTTGCGCGACTCCTCCACCGTTTTTTCGAGTTTGTCATCGAGGAGGTGGCGCAGCGCCTCGTGCGACTGCATGGCCTGGGCCGTGAACTCGCGCAACTGGGCTTGGGTGCGCTCGTTGCCGGCTTCGTTGCGTGCACCCGACAGAGACAGCGCTTGCAGCGACTGCTCCATCAAACCCAGCCGAACCGTCAGGTCGGCGGGCCATTCGACCCGATTTTTGCGCAGCAGCAAAATGAGCAACAGCAGGACGCTGACGACCCCCAGGCCGAGGGCGGCCAACGCGATGGCTTCAAACATGGTTGGGTGTCCCCCCTGTAAACGGAAAAATTGTAACGGCTTGAGCGCGGCGGCTCAAGCGTGCGGCGGCTGCGCGGGCGCGGCTTCAGGAGCCAGGCGCTGGCGCAGGCAGCGCACGGCACATGCGGGCGCAGTCAGGACCGGGAGCGTCAACCGCTGCCGCAGCAAAGGTGCCGCGCGCGCCATGCTGAACTGCGCCAGCGCGATCAGCGTGCAGCCCTGCGACTGCAGTTGCAGCGCGGCTTCGAGCACGCTGGCGTCGTGGGCGGCCGCGTCTTGGCGCTGCAGCGCCTGCAGGGCGTGCGGCACGCAGGCCGTCCACACGTCGGCGTTGGGCCCAAACTCGGCCGGCATCGCCTCGAGGGTGGGCGCAAACGAAGCGATCAAACCGATTCGCCCCCCCAGGCCCAGAGCCTGCGCGACCATGGCTTGATAGGGCTTGAGCACGGGCAGGTGGGGCCGGCGCGTCGCCACGCCCTCGATGCACGGGCCAAAGGCCGAACAGGTGTACAAGATCGCTTGCGCGCCACTGAACTCGGCGTAGGCAGCCAGGCGCTCGAAGCGCGTGTGCATCGCGGTGTCGAGTCCAGTGCGCGCCACATCGCTGGCCAGGCTGTCGTCGAGCAGATTCATGCGTTGCGCCGCGGGCCAGTGGCGCTCGAAAGCCTGCGCTATCGGCGCCACCGACTGCTCCAGCGCGTGGATCAGGGCGATGCGCGGCCCGGGCGCAGGCGCGGCGAGCACAGTGGGCGCTGGGTTCAAGCCGCTGTCACCGTCGCCGGTGCCGATTTGAGGCGGCCATTGCGCCGCCACTGCAAGCCAATGATCAGCCCCAACAGGGCCACAGCAGGGATGAAAAACCACTCGGGTTCAGGCCGTTCGTTGGGCACGTCGAGCCCGGTGATGCGAAAGCCCGACTCGATGCCCTGGCGCTCGGCCACGCTGCGGAACTGCACCGCCATGACCATGTACCCTTGGCCGTCGAACATGGCCGTGATGCCGGCGTGGCGCAGGCGCTGGGCGGCGTCGCCGGCAGGGCCGAGCGGCAGCAAAACCCCCTTGCTGATTTCATCGCCTTCAAGGTTCATGCCTTCGACCGAGAGTCGCTTGTTGGCATTCGCCGGAGCCGTTTCCAGCGCTTGCACCATTTCTTGGCCGCTCAAGGAGGTAAAGGGCGGTGCCACCATGTCCATCCAAAAATTGGGGCGAAACAGGGTAAAGCAGATCAGCAACAAGGCCACGGCCTCGTACCAGCGGTTGCGGGCAAAAAAGTGCCCCTGCGTGGCGGCGGCAAAAATCAGCATCGCCACCGTGGCCGACACCACGGTCAGCACCAGATCCAAAGGCCCGGTCAATCCGATCAACAGCAATTGGGTGTTGAAGATGAACAGGAACGGCAAAATCGCGGTGCGCATGCTGTAGGCAAATGCGGTCACGCCGGTTTGGATCGGGTCGCTGCGTGCAATCGCCGAAGCGGCTATCGAGGCCAATCCCACGGGTGGCGTCACGTCGGCCATCAGGCCAAAATAGAACACGAACATGTGCACCGCAATCAGCGGCACGATCAAGCCCTGCTGCGCCCCGAGTTCAACGATCACCGGTGCCATCAAGGTGGCGACCACGATGTAATTGGCGGTGGTCGGCAAACCCATGCCCAGCACCAGGCAAATCAGGGCCACCAGCACCAGCATCAGCGTCAAATTGCCGCCTGACAGGATTTCCACCAGTTCGGTCATGACCTGCCCGACGCCGGTGAGCGAGACCGTTCCGACCACGATCCCGGCCGCCGCCGTCGCCAGACCGATGCCGACCATGCTCTGCGCCCCCAGGGCCAGTCCGTCGACGAGGTCTTGCACCGCAAAGCGAAAATTGGCCCAGACGCGCCGGTCGCCGCGCATCAGGCCGAGCAGGGGTTTTTGCGTCAGGATCAGAAAGATCAGGAATGCCGTGGCCCAAAAGGCCGACAGCGCAGGCGAGAGTTGCTCGACCATCAGGCACCAGATCAGCACCACCACCGCCAGCAGATAATGCAGCCCGGACTTGACGGTCGGACCGGTTTCGGGCAGCTCGAACAAGGGGGAATTGGGATCGTCCAGTTCCAGTTCGGGCAACCTGGAGCTCAGCCACAGCAGGCCCACATAGGCGGCCAGCAACCCCAGCAGGATCACCGGCAGCGCCGCTGCACCCATTGTGCTGCGTATGAAGCCGATGCCGTAGTAGGTGAGGCCGGCGAGCACGATGAAGCCCGTGACCGTCGTCAACACCGACAACATGCGCTGGGCAAAAGTGGAGGCGTGGCGGCGCGGCAAGCCCTGCATATGGGCTTTGACGGCCTCCAGGTGCACGATGTAGAACAGCGCGATGTACGAGATGAGGGCCGGCAGCAGGGCGTGCTTGATCACCTCGATGTAGGGAATGCCCACGTATTCGACCATCAGGAAGGCTGCTGCGCCCATCACCGGCGGCATGATCTGGCCGTTGACCGAGGCCGACACCTCGACCGCACCGGCCTTGTCGGGGCGGTAACCCACGCGTTTCATCAGCGGGATGGTGAAGGTGCCGGTGGTGACCACATTGGCAATCGATGAGCCGGAAATCACCCCGGTGGCGGCCGATGAAACCACGGCCGCTTTGGCTGGGCCGCCGCGCATGTGGCCCAGCAGGGCAAAAGCGCTTTTGATGAAGTAATTGCCGGCGCCGGCTTTGGCCAGGAGCGAGCCAAACAGCACGAACAGGAAAATAAAGCCACTCGACACCCCCAAGGCAATGCCGTACACGCCTTCGGTAGTGAGCCAGAAATGCGACACGGCACGGTTGATCGAAGCCCCCTGGTGCGCCATCAGGTCGGGCATGATGGGGCCGGCAAAGGTGTAGAACAAAAACACCAGCGCGACGATCACCATCGGCAAACCCAGCACGCGCCGGGTGGCCTCCAGCAGCAGTGTGCAACCAATCACCGCAACATACACATCGAAGGTCGTGGGCAGCCCGGGGCGCGCCGACAGTTCACGATAAAACAGATACAGATAGCCGGCACAGAACGCCCCCACCAAGGCGAACACCCAGTCGAGCAAGGGCACGCGGTCGCGGGGCGAGCGTTTGCGCGCTGGAAACAGCATGAAGGCCAGAAACACCGCAAAAGCCAGGTGGATGGAACGGCTTTCGGTGTGATCGAAAATGAAAATGCCCAAGGCAAAGGGCAGGGGCGAAGCGATCCAGAGCTGAAACAATGACCAGCTCACGGCCACGATCAGCAACAACTTGGCGATCGCTGGGCCGGGTTTGCGCCCCCCGGTGTCGGTCTCTTCGACCAGTTTGTGGACATCGACCGGGGGCTGGTCGGATAGGTGGGTTGCGCTCATCTAAAGGCACCTGATGCAAAAAACGGCCAGGACGGCAAGGCAACAAGAAACGCCCAATGCCAGCCTAGCCGACATTGGGCGCAAGGACGAGTATGCCCTGGGGGGTGCTGAAGCTGCAGATCAGCGGATCCAGCCGCGCTCACGGAAATAGCGCGCGGCACCGGGGTGCAGCGGTGCGGCCAGGCCGTCGCGGATCATGGTTTCGTGGCTCAGGTTGGCCAGCGCCGGGTGCAGGCGGCGGAAGGCGTCGAAGTTCTCAAACACCGAGCGCACCAGCAGATACACCGATTCTTCCGACGCACTGGCCGAAGTCACCAGGGTGGCGACCACGCCGTAGGTCTGGGTGGGTTGGTCGTTGCCGCGGTACATGCCAGCGGGGATGGTGGCGCGGGCATAGAATGGGTTTTCAGCGATCAGACGATCGACCGCCGGGCCGGTGATGTTGACCAGCCGTGCGCCGCAGGTGGTCACCGGGTCGAGGATGTTGGCACTCGGGTGGCCAACCCCGAAGAAGAAGGCGTCGATGCGGTTGTCGCACAGGGCCGCGCCGTGCTCGTCGGGGCGCAGCTCGGAAGCGAGGCGGAAGTCGGCCGTGGTCCAGCCCATGGCGGCGAGCAGCTTGTCCATGGAAGCGCGGTGCCCGGAACCCGGGTTGCCGACGTTGACGCGGCGGCCACGCAGATCGCTGAAATTGCGCACGTTGGCGTCGGCGCGCGCCAGCACGGTAAAGGGCTCGGGATGGATCGAAAACACCGAGCGCAGCTCACGGAAGGGGCCTGCTTGCTGGAAGGTGCTGGTGCCGTGGAAGGCGTGGTGGTTCCAGTCGGACTGGGCGATGCCGAAATCGAGGTCGCCGGCGCGAATGGTGTTGATGTTGGCCACCGAACCGCCGGTCGATTCCACCGTGCAGCGGATGCCGTGGCGCGCGCGGTCCTGGTTGATCAGGCGGCAAATCGCCCCACCCACCGGGTAGTAAACGCCGGTGAGGCCGCCGGTGCCGATGGTCATGAAACGCTGCGGCGTTTGCGCGCTGGCTATCGGGGCGGACGCCAAGGCCACGGCGGTGAGCGCGGCGACGGATAGGCCGAACAAGATTTGCTTCAGGGTGGTTCTCATGGGTGGAGCTTCCAGTGTCGTTGAAAATGTGCCGCCTGCGATGGGCGGCGCAAGATGCCGGTTTGTGACCAGCGGGTTGCAGTTTGTAACACGGTTCGGCCACATGGAGTACCATGGTTTTCCTGGGGCAGAAGGAAAAAATTGCAAGACCGGGCTACAAAATTTCAAGCAGGGCCGCATCGAGCGCCGCACGCAGCCGCTCCACGATCAGCGCGGTTTCGTCTTCGCTGACGATGAACGGTGGCGCCAACAGAATGTGATCACCGGTGCGGCCATCGACCGTGCCGCCCATCGGATAGACCATCAAGCCCTGTGCCATGGCCGCCCGTTTGAGGCGCGCATGCAGGCGCAGTGCCGGGCCAAAGCATCGTTTGCTGGCGCGCTCGCGCACCAGCTCCAAGCCCCAGAACAGACCGCGGCCGCGGATGTCGCCGACGTGGGGGTGGTCGGCAAATGCCTCGTGCAGCCGCTGCTGCAACTGCAGGCCGCGCTGACGCACGACAGGCAGCAGCTGGTCGCGCTCGATCACCCGCTGCACCGCCAGCGCCGCTGCGCACGCCACCGCGTGCCCCAGATAGGTGTGGCCGTGCTGGAACAGCCCGCTGCCTTCGGCCAGGGCGGACACGAGGTGCCCCTGGGCCAGCACGGCCCCGATGGGCTGGTAGCCACCGCCCAGCCCCTTGGCTAGGGTGAGCAGATCGGGTGCCACGCCTTCTTGCTCGCAGGCGTGCAGGGTGCCGGTGCGGCCCATGCCGCACATCACCTCGTCGAGGATGAGCAAAATGCCATGCTGGTCACACAGTTGGCGCACCCCCTTGAAGTAACCCGGCACCGGGGTGAGCACGCCCGCCGTGGCGCCGCCCACGGTCTCGGCCACGAAAGCGATCACATTTGCGCCGCCCAAGCGCTCGATCGCGGCCTCCAGTTCGCGCAGCAGGCGCTGGCCGTACTGCTCGGGCGACTCATCGGGCGCGCAGTCGCGGTAGGGGTAACAGGGCGAGACGTGCTCGACCTGGATCAGCAGCGGCTCGAATTGGGCCCGGCGCCAGGCATTGCCACCCACCGCCAAGGCGCCCAGGGTGTTGCCGTGGTAGCTCTGGCGCCGGGCAATGAAGTGGCGCCGCTGCGGTTGCCCGATCTCGACGAAATACTGCCGCGCCAGCTTGAGCGCGGCCTCCACCGCTTCCGAGCCGCCGCTGACGAAGTAGGCGTGGCTCATGCCGGCAGGGGCGTTGGCAACCAAGTGGTCGGCCAACTGCTCGGCCACTTCGGTGGTGAAAAAACTGGTGTGGGCGTAGGCAAGGCAGTCGATCTGCCGATGCATCGCGCGCAGCACCTCGGGGTGCCCATGCCCCAGGCAGGAAACGGCCGCGCCACCACAGGCGTCAAGGTAGCGCCGACCGTGCTCGTCGGTGAGCCACGCCCCCGAACCACTCACCGCGCGCGGCGGCAAGTGCTGCAATTGGCGGTGCAAGACGCGGGTGGTTTGCATGGTTGGTGGCGGAGAGAGCGGGATTTGCCCGGAAAATTGAAAGGTCTTTTTAAATCAATGGGTTGGGTTGAGGATTGACCAAAAACCCGTGGCCTCGGATTATACCTCGGAACAAAGGGGCAGTTTTCTGTGATTCATTCATTGATTGTCAGCGATTTCGATAGTATTGCCACTTCGGGCAACGTGCGGATATTTGATGCGGCATGTATCAGGGTGTTGCGCTCGCTTTGGGATAGTGTGCTCAAATTGCCATCGTCAAAATACGTCATGGCGCGCAAACTGGTTCCGGGTTGGAAGTTTGGGCCGTACATTTTGCTTGCGGATGAAAGTCCGCGCTCAAGGCTTACACCCGCAGCGAGCATTGCGGCAATATCACGATAGTCCTTCGCCTCGGCGCGCTGCAATATCACTTTCAGCTTGGTTGCCATGAGATCATCAAGGGACGCCACCAGCAGCACATTGTCTGCTGTGCGCTCAGGTATGCCCACGCGGCCCAATCCTATCGTGCCGAAAAACGATATCTTTACCCCTTTGGAGTCCCTGGCTTGGGGTTGGGTTACAAAAACCCAAGTGTTTCCCTCATCCTGCAAAGAGGTGGATTCTGATGCAAAGGGGAATGCCGCCCTGATGACATCACGATCAATCGGTTTATTGGTGAAGAAATCGAAGTCTATCGACTCACGATGCCCAAGACGCAGGGCTATTGCAGTTCCACCGTACAGCGTGAACCCGAGCTTGGGAGCGTTCGAGAGTTGCGGCCAGATGCGTTGCTGCTCTGGCGGCAGCACATCCAGTTTTGGAATGAATGTGCGCCCCATCACTCAAACCTTCGCTGCGGCAGCGGCGGCACCTCGCTCGGCTCGCACAAGCCCAGCCGGTAGTGCCAATAGTGCCAGGATCGGGTATTGAACCAGCCAGCTTGCGCCTTCAGCAGCACTTCGCGCAAGGCATCCTCACCAACCAGATCGACAAGAATCAGCGAATCCTCGTGCGTGCCCAAGTCCATTACTTGGGCAATGACGCGCATCGGAAAACGCAGCGCATCCTCTGGCGATTCCCACCAGATGTATTTATGCGCAAGCGATGCAAGCGCGTTTTGCGTAGTTGCTTCAGCCGGCTTGGTCATGAGGCCTAATTATGCCCCAAGGCGCGGTCATTGTCAATAGCCCTCTGGAGCGCAATGGAGGGGCGTGGCTTTTCCTGGTCGGCAGGGCTTGACATTTCGGATGCAGCATGGTATGATTCGGCGTCAATTGCATTTGAACCGGAGCCGCCTCAAATGAACAATCAGCCCCAATGGACACAGGAAGAGGCGATAGACTACGAGTGCGCGCGCGAAGCGATCACGCACGCGAGGTCGATCTATTACAGCCAGATTTACCAGGAAGAAGCCAAGCCACAGCCCGACGTGGCGCGTCTGGCTGAGCTTCGAGCTGAGGCGGGGCGACTCTTTGAAGAGCGCCGCAACTTGGATCCTGCCGATCACGCCGAGGTTGCCCGCGTCCGGGCCAAGTGCGGCGCGTTTGTGCGCGCCTGGAACGCCAAACGAGAAGCGGTTGCCGCGTAGTGCATGGCAGCGAACCCAGACCAACACCGGCTTAGCGAAGCGGAGAATCAGGCAGTCTTCGAGCAAGAAATCAAGCCTTGGATTTTTGCGCACGCAGAACCTGCCCTGCAACCTGTAGCCGTCATTTTTGGCGGCCAGCCGGGCGCAGGCAAAAGCCGATCAGTCAAAGCGGCGATGAGCGAGCTGGAGCCACGCGGCGGGGCGGTCGAGATCGTTGGCGACGACTTGCGCGAATTTCATCCTCTGAACGAATGGTTGATGCAGCGCGACGACAAGACCGCTGCTTTCTACACCCAGCGCGACATCAGCAGTTGGATCGAAAAGGCCATTGCCGAGGCCAAGGCACAACGGCTCCACATCGTCATCGAGGGCACCATGCGCGACAGCAACGGGGTTGCCTCCACGATGGAGGGCTTGCGCAGCGCAGGCTACTTCATCGATGCCCGTGCGCTGGCTGTCACTTGGCGCTTGAGCGAGTTGGGCATTTTGCTGCGCTACGAGGGGCAGAAGGCAGACCGAGGGATCGGGCGCATGACCTCGCCAGAGGCGCACCGGGCGGGCTACGACGGGATGCTCGTCACGCTGGAGCGCATCGAGAACAACAAGCTGGCCGACCGCGTGACCGTGTACCGGCGCGGCAATGTTGCGATCTACTCCAACGAACTGCACGGCGGACAGTGGGCGCACGAACCGCAGGCCCGCGCCGTGGTTGAAGCCGAGCGTGCCCGCCCCATGACGGCGCAAGAATGCCGCGACTACACGCAGAGTCTGGACAGGCTCGCCGCTATGCTGGCCCTGCCCGAGCGCCAGGCCAGCGCCGATGAGGTGCGGCAGGTGGATGAACTGCGGCGGCAGGCAAGGGCCGAGGTTAAACGCGGGCGCGGCTTGGAGCGGTAGGTGTCAAGTCCCGGACGATCAATCGGATCATTGGTAAAGAAATCGAAGTCCATTGACTCACGATGCCCAAGGCGCAAGGCAATTGCGGTTCCGCCGTACAACGTGAGCCCGAGCCTGGGAGCATTTGACAGTTGCGGCCAGATGCGTTTTTGCTCTGGCGGCAGCACATCCAGTTTTGGAATGAAAGTGCGCATCATCAGTCGAACCTTCGCTGCGGCAGCGGCGGCACCTCGCCCGGCTCGCACAAGCCCAGCCGGTAGTGCCAATAGTGCCACGACCTCGCGTTGAACCAACCTGCCTGCGCGCACCCAAGCACCTCACGCAAGGCGTCCTCACCCACCAAATCGGTGAGAACAAGCGAATCCTCGTGCGTGCCAAGGTCCATCACTTGCGCAATCACGCGCTGCGGAAAACGCAGCGCTTCCGAAGGCGGCTCCCACCAGATGTATTTGAGTGCGAGCGGCTCAAGCAGGTGTTGCGCAGTCGTTTCGGCCAGCATGATGCTCGGATCATAGCACTGGCCTTGCGCGCTGACAATCACGCCAAGGGGCCGGTTTGGTAACAGTAAGCGCTTGATTTATATCGATATTCTGGCGGAGAGAGCGGGATTCGAACCCGCGGTGGGGGTTAGCCCACACACGCTTTCCAGGCGTGCGACTTAAACCGCTCATCCATCTCTCCGGGTAGCCCGGCATTCTACACTGGCAGCGGCGCTGACCGAGCGCTGACCGAGCAGCGGCACTTGCGCCCGAGGGAGCAGGGCCGCGGCTGGGGGGCTCAGGCGCTGGGCTTGAGCGTGCGCACCATCTGCATGGCCGAGCCGATCAGGTGGCTCACTTCGGTCATGTTGGATGGAACGATCAGGGTGGTGTGGGCATCGGCCGCCACTTTGGCGTAGGCTTCGACGGCTTTTTCGGCCACCTTGAGCTGCACCGCCGCCTCGCCGCCGTCGGTGCGGATGGCGTGGGCGATGCGCTCGATGGCCTGCGCCGAGGCTTCGGCCACCGCCAAGATGGCCGAGGCTTGGCCTTGGGCCAGGTTGATGGCGGCTTGGCGCTCGCCCTCGGAGCGGGCAATGGAGGCTTCGCGCTCGCCGTTGGCGATGTTGATCTGCTCTTGCTTGCGCCCCTCCGAGGCGGCGATCAGGGCGCGCTTCTCGCGCTCGGCGGTGATCTGGGCCTGCATCGAGCGCAGAATCTCGACCGGGGGTGTCAGGTCCTTGATCTCGTAGCGCAGCACCTTCACGCCCCAGTTGAGCGCGGCCTCGTCGATCGCGCTCACCACCTGCGAGTTGATCAGGTCGCGCTCCTCGAAGGTTTTGTCCAGCTCCATGCGGCCAATGATGCTGCGCAGCGTGGTCTGCGCCAGTTGCGTGATGGCCAGCATGTAGTTGGACGAACCGTAGCTGGCGCGCATGGGGTCGGTGACCTGAAAGTACAAAATCCCATCGACCTTGAGCTGGGTGTTGTCGCGCGTGATGCAGATCTGTTCGGGCACATCGAGCGGGATTTCCTTCAGGCTGTGCTTGTAGGCCACGCGCTCGATGAAGGGCACCAGAAAATTGAGCCCGGGCCCGAGCGTGCCGGCGTATTTGCCCAAACGCTCCTTGACCCAGGCGTTTTGCTGCGGCACCACTTGGATCGAACGCACCACGAACACGATGGCGACGATGACGACGGCGAGGGCGATGAACTCCATGGCAGGATTCCTTTGGTTCAGTGAGAGGGCGCGCCGGGGTCTGGTGCGGCGCTGGGGGGCTCGGGGTCCAGGGCTTGCACGATCAGGGTGTTGCCGTGTACCTGCACGATGCGGTAGCGCGTGTGCACACCGGGGCTGGTGCCGGGCTGCAACTGCACGCTCCAGTGGGCGCCGCGGTAGCGCACCTGGGCCCAGCCGTCGGCTTGCCAGCGCTCCACCACCAGCGTCTGCCCGATGTCGAGGTTAATGTCGGGGTTGCGTCCGGCTGCGGCCTGGATGGGATGCCGGGCGCGCCAGCGCTGCCACAGGGCGACCGCGCCGCCGCCCACGATCGCCGCCGTGAGCAGCTGCCCCGTGAGCTCCAACCCGGCGTGTGCCGCCAGCGCACCGGCCACCAAGCCGACCGCGAGCATGAGCAGAAAAAAAGTGCCGGTGAGCAATTCGAGCACGATCGCCAAGCCGGCCAGCAGCCACCACACCATCCAATCCGTCATACGCGCGCCCCGCAGTCCAAACCAATGCGGCCAGCATAGCGCATTCAGCGCACGCGTGGTGCACAATCGCTGCGCCGTCCCCAGACCCAGAGGCCACGGGGGGCTTGCGTCATATTGAGTCTCTACACTGGTGCACCATGAAATTTCGTTTCCCCATCGTCATCATCGATGAAGACTTCCGCTCCGAAAACACCTCGGGCTTGGGCATACGTGCGCTGGCGCAAGCCATCGAGAGCGAGGGTTTCGAGGTCGTGGGCGTGACCAGCTACGGCGACCTGAGCCAGTTTGCGCAACAGCAAAGCCGCGCCAGCGCCTTCATCCTGTCGATCGACGACGAGGAGTTCACCCCCGGCCCCGACCTGGACCCGGCGGTGCTGAACCTGCGCCACTTCATAGAAGAAGTGCGGCGCAAGAACGCCGACGTGCCGATCTACATCTACGGCGAAACCAAGACCAGCCGCCACCTGCCCAACGCCATCTTGCGCGAGCTGCACGGCTTCATCCACATGTTCGAGGACACGCCCGAGTTCGTGGCGCGCCACCTCATCCGCGAAGCCAAGAGCTACCTCGAGGGCATCCAGCCGCCGTTCTTCAAGGCCTTGCTCGACTACGCCGAAGACGGCTCCTACTCCTGGCACTGCCCCGGCCACTCCGGCGGTGTGGCTTTCCTCAAGACCCCGGTGGGGCAGATGTTTCACCAGTTCTTTGGCGAGAACATGCTGCGCGCCGACGTCTGCAATTCGGTCGAGGAGCTGGGCCAGTTGCTCGACCACAACGGCGCCATCGGCGAGAGCGAGCGCAACGCCGCGCGCATCTTCAACGCCGACCACTGCTTCTTCGTCACCAACGGCACCAGCACCAGCAACAAGATGGTCTGGCACCACACCGTGGCCCCAGGCGATGTGGTGCTGGTGGACCGCAACTGCCACAAGTCGGTGCTGCACAGCATCATCATGACCGGCGCGGTGCCGGTGTTCCTCAAGCCCACGCGCAACCACTGGGGCATCATCGGCCCGATTCCGCAGAGCGAGTTCGAGCCCGACGCGATCCGCGCCAAGATCGAGGCGCACCCGCTGCTGGCCGGCGTCGATGCGCAAACGGTCAAGCCGCGCATCCTGACGCTGACGCAGTCCACCTACGACGGCGTGCTCTACAACACCGAAGCCATCAAGCAGATGCTCGACGGCTACGTGGACAACCTGCACTTTGACGAAGCCTGGCTGCCGCACGCCGCCTTTCACCCCTTTTACGGCACCTTCCACGCCATGGGGCGCAAGCGCGCCCGGCCCAAGCATTCGGTGGTCTATTCCACCCAGAGCATCCACAAGCTGCTGGCCGGCATCAGCCAGGCCAGCCACGTGCTGGTGCAAGACTCGCTGAGCACGCCGCTGGACCGGCATCTGTTCAACGAAGCCTACCTGATGCACACCAGCACCAGCCCGCAGTACAGCATCATCGCCAGTTGCGACGTCGCCGCCGCCATGATGGAGCCGCCCGGCGGCACCGCGCTGGTCGAAGAAAGCATCGCCGAGGCGCTGGACTTCAGGCGCGCCATGCGCAAGGTCGAGGCCGAGTTTGGCGACGACGACTGGTGGTTCCAGGTCTGGGGCCCCGAAGCGCTGGCCGAAGAGGGCGTGGGCCGGGCCCACGACTGGATCCTGCAGCGCACCAACGCCGACGGCCGGCCGCTGCTGCGCGGTGGCGACGCCTGGCATGGCTTTGGCGACATGGCGCCGGGCTTCAACATGCTGGACCCGATCAAAGCCACCTTGCTCACGCCGGGGTTGAACATGAAGGGCGACTTTGCCGCCAGCGGCATCCCGGCCAGCATCGTCACCAAATACCTGAGCGAGCACGGCGTGGTGGTGGAAAAAACCGGCCTCTACAGTTTTTTCATCATGTTCACCATCGGCATCACCAAGGGCCGCTGGAATACCCTGCTCACCGCCTTGCAGCAGTTCAAGGACGACTACGACCGCAACCAGCCGCTGTGGCGCATCATGCCCGAGTTCTGTGCCAAGCAGCGGCGCTACGAAAAAATGGGGCTGCGCGACCTGTGCCAACGGGTGCACGAGCTCTACGCCAAATCGGACATCGCGCGCCTGACCACCGAGATGTACCTGAGCGACCTGACCCCAGCCATGAAGCCCAGCGATGCCTTTGCACACATCGCCCGCCGCCGCACCGAGCGCGTGCCGATCGACGCGCTCGAGGGCCGCATCACCACCGCGCTCATCACGCCGTACCCGCCCGGCATCCCGCTCCTGATCCCGGGCGAGGTGTTCAACCGGCGCATCGTCGATTATCTGAAGTTCGCGCGCGATTTTGCCCTGCAGTGCCCGGGCTTCGAGACCGACATCCACGGCTTGGTGGTCGAGCAAGACGCCGACGGACGCAACGCCTACTTTGCCGACTGCATCAAGGCGACCTGAGTGGCTGCATCAACCTCTGACTCGGTTACAGTAGCCACTGAAGCTGCGGCCGCGTGGGCTGTGCAGGCGTTTTTTTAGTGAACAGGAGTGAACATGTTTCCAGAGTACCGCGATCTGATTTCTGAACTCAAGGTGAGCGACCACCACTTTGGCCGCCTGTTCGCGAAGCACAACGAGCTCGACCACACCATCAAGAACATGGAAGCCGGAGCCGTGGGTGGCAGCCAGGAGCAGATCGAGACCCTGAAGAAGGAAAAGCTGCGCCTCAAAGACGAGCTGTACGTGGTGCTGAAGAAAGCCGAAGCGGCGCGGACGGCTTGATTCGGATCGGCCCGGGCTAGCGTTGTGCCAGCAGCGCGGCCGGCATCGGTGCGGGCTCGGGTGCGGCAGGCAAGTGGGCTGACACCCGGCGCGCGCCGTTGAAGCGCGTGGCCCAGTAGCGCACGTCCATGCGTTCGATGCGCACACTCGCCCCGCTGCGCGGCGAGTGCACGAAGCGGCGTTCACCGATGTAGATGCCTACATGGCTGTAACGCCGCCCCAGGGTGTTGAAAAAGACCAGGTCGCCCGGCGCCAGTTCGCTGCGTTCGATGGCGTCGGTGGCGCGGGCTTGGTCGCGCGCGATGCGCGGCAGCTGCAACCCCATCACGTGGCGAAACGCCGCCTGCACGAAGCCGCTGCAATCGAAACCCTCTTCGGCGCTCTCGCCCCCGAGTTGGTAGGGCACCCCCAGAAAACCCAGCGCATGCACCACCAAACTGGAGTGCAGGGGCCGCCCGGTGTCGGTGGCGGAGGCCGCAGTGTCAGAGGGGGGCGCTACAGGCTCCAAGGGTGCTTTGGCTGGGGCAACCAAACCCTGCTGCTGCAAAAAATCCGCCAGCGCGTCGGTGGCGTGGGCGGGTGCAGGCACAATCAAGACCGCTGTCAGGGCTGCGGTGGCCAGCAATGCCGGCACGCCGGACCAGCCCCAGGCTGCCCTGGTGCCGCGCGTGGTGGTTGCAATGGCTGGTCCCATGGCCGCAGAGTATAAGCAAAACCCCGTGTTGTCAATGGCTTGAAATTCGCATTTGAAGTAAACCCCACCCACTGGACCCCTTGCCATGCTGCTCGAACTCGACGATTGCCAACTGGTGCTGGTGGACTACCAGACCAAACTGATGCCCGTGATCGCTCACGCTGACGAGGTGCTCGCGCGCGCCCTGCTGCTGGCGCGTGCGGCTCGAGCCCTGGGGGCCCCGGTCTGGGGCACCGAGCAAAATCCGCAGCGGCTGGGCCCCAATGCGCCCGAGCTGCGCGCCCTGTGCCAGCAGACCTTCAGCAAGATGCATTTCAGCGCCTGCGAGTCGGGCCTGCTCGATGCCCTGCGCCCACCCGAGCGGCCCGCACCCAAGCCCGCCGGCAACGCCCGCAGCCTGCCCAGGCATCTGCAAAAACCAGCCGCCGCGCCTGCGCTCGAGCGCCAGACGGTGCTGATCGCGGGCTGCGAAGCGCACGTGTGCCTGCTGCAGACTGCGCTCGGGTTGCTGGAGCGCGAGTTCGATGTCTGGGTGGTCACCGACGCCTGCGGCTCGCGCCGCGAGCGCGACCGCGACGCCGCCTTCGACCGCCTGGCCCACAACGGCGTCGAGTTGGTGACCAGCGAAATGGTGCTGTTCGAGTGGCTGCAGCACTGCGAGCACCCGCGTTTCCGTGAGCTGCTGGCATTGCTCAAGTAAAGCCGGCTGGGATGCGGGTATCGACGACCCGGACTCTGCCCTGATACGGATCCGGGTATTTTGTCTTGGCAGACAAGAATCTGCAGCATCCTAATATGCGCATTCAGTGTTTGTACCAATGTGCGGCAGCTTGACAGCTGCTAGCATGGGATGCGTTCGTTCAAGAGCGTGATCAAGACACGAATAAGGAGACAGACATGAAGAATCCGCGTTCAAGGCCCGTGGTGACAGCGACCGTGCTCGGGCTTGCGGCTGTGACGGCGTTGGGTTGGGCTGGGCTTTCCTACAGCCAGGATCAGGATCGCACGACCCTCCAGGCCATCGAAGCGCACCGGGCAATGTTGCAAGACGGCAACCCGGCCGATCTGTACGCGATGCGGGGCGAGCAGTTGTGGCGCGAGCGGCGAGGCCCGAAAAACGCCTCGCTGGAGCAATGCGATCTCGGCCTGGGCCCGGGCGTGGTCAAGGGTGCGTTTGTGCAGCTGCCGCGTTTCTTCCCCGACACCAACCGGGTTCAGGACCTCGAGAGCCGTCTGCTCACTTGCATGCAGACCCTGCAGGGTCTCGACACCAGTCAGGTGTCAACGCGCAATTTCATCCGGCCGGGCGAAACCGCCAACGTGGTGGCAATCGCAACCTGGGTCGCTGATCAGTCCAAGGGCATGCGTTTCAATGTGCCCAACAGCCATCCGGCCGAGCAGACCATGTATCACCTCGGGGAGCGCATGTTCTTCACCCGCGCAGGCACGCATGATTTTTCATGTGCCACCTGCCATTCGATCAAGGGCGGACGCATCCGTCTGCAGGAATTGCCCTTGCTCAATGACAACCCGCCCGACAAAGTGGGTTTTGCCGCCTGGCCCGCGTACCGGCTTTCGTCGGGGCAAATGTGGAGCATGCAGCATCGCATCAACGACTGCTTTCGCCAGATGCGTTTTCCTGAACCCAAGTTTGCCAGTGATGCCACCATTGCACTGAGCGTCTATATGGGCGTGCATGCCCGGGGAACGGTTTCCGACGTTCCTGCCATTCGCCGCTAACCTCGCACCGGAGTTGTCGCCATGAAAATCAAATTAATTGCCAGTGCACTGGTCGCGGCCGCTGCGTTGATGCTGTTGCAGTCGGTTGCGCACTCGAGCGGACCGACAGCCGCCGATCTGGATCGCAAAGCCGAAGAAATGATGCGCTCATCCTTTACCGCAAGAGGCATTGCGACCATGGATCGGCTGTTTCCGCTCGACCCGATCAACCAGCGCTGCGCTGAAGCCGAGCGCACCGGCAAACCCTTGGACGATGCAACCCTGCGCCAAATTCAAGAATCCCAGATGCGGACCATTCGCCTACCGGCTGATGGTCGTTTCCTGGGCGAATGGCGGGAAGGGGAACTGATCGCCCAAAGCGGCCGCGGCCTGACGTGGACCGATGTCGCAGCGACGGCGGCGGGGGGCAATTGCTTCAACTGTCACAAGATGACGCGAGAAGAAATCTCGTTTGGCAACCTCGGCCCCAGCCTGCTCAACTATGGGCGCCTGCGTGGCGTCACCGACCCCAATAGCCCGGATGCGCGTGCGATCGTTGAGTACACCTGGGGCGTGATCTGGAATCCGCGGGCGTTTTTCCCCTGTTCCAAAATGCCACGCGCGGGTCACAAAGGCATCTTGACCGAAGACCAAGTCCGGCATGTGATGGCCTTTTTGCTCGATCCAAATTCGCCCGTCAACCGCCCAGCCGCACCGTAGCGGGGGGTGTGCGCGGGTGCCGACGGCGGCGGGCCAGGCTCGGGGCCGTCGGATGTCGGGCTGGTGTGTGGTCTTGGCCTCGGGCCCAGGTGCAGTGCCCGGGTGTCCAAGCCATGGGGGGCCAGCCGGTAAAATCGGCGGCTTCCTTGCCCACCTAGGCCGACCGTGACCCTGCACCTGACCCTGATCGAAGGCGGCGCCGCCCTCGACGACTTTCGCGCCCAGCAATTGCTGCCCCGGCTGCAAGCCATCCACCCATCCATCGTCGGCCTGCGGGCGCGCTTCCTGCACTGGGTGGCGACAGCTGCCGCGCCCACGGCGCCCGAGTGGCAGCGCTTGCAGGCCCTGCTGAGCTACGGCCCACCCTGGAGCGCCCCCGAGGCCAGCGCTGCCAACTCCGTGCCGGTGCTGGTCACGCCGCGCATCGGCACCGTGTCGCCATGGGCCTCCAAGGCCACCGACATTGCGCGCAACTGCGGTCTGGCGGTGCGCCGCATCGAACGCGGCACCGAATACCAGTTGGAACTGCGCGGCGGCCTGTTTGGCCGTGCGCCCGCCAGCCTGAGCCCAACCCAGTGGCAGCAAGCGGCGGCGCTGCTGCACGACCGCATGACCGAAAGCGCCTTGGGCGAGCGCGCCGACGCCCAGCGTCTGTTTGCCGAACTGCCGGCGGCGCCGCTGGAGCACGTCGATGTGCTCGGCGCCGGCCGGGTGGCGCTGGAGCAGGCCAATCGCGCTTGGGGCCTGGCGCTGGCCGAGGACGAGATCGACTACCTGCTGGCGGCCTTTGTGGGGCTGGGGCGCAACCCCAGTGACGTCGAGCTGATGATGTTTGCGCAGGCCAACAGCGAGCACTGCCGGCACAAGATCTTCAACGCCGAGTTTGTCATCGACGGTGTGGCGCAGCCGCACAGCCTGTTTGGCATGATCCGCCACACGCACCAGCGCCACCCGCAGCACACCGTGGTGGCCTACTCCGACAACGCCGCCGTGATGCAGGGGCACCGCTCGCAGCGCTTCGTGGCGCGCATGGCGCAGCCCGATGCGGTGCCGGTCTATGCCGCTGAGGACGCCGAGCAGCACATCCTGATGAAGGTCGAGACGCACAACCACCCCACCGCCATTTCGCCTTTTGCCGGGGCCGCCACGGGGGCCGGCGGCGAAATCCGCGACGAAGGGGCCACCGGGCGCGGCGCCAAACCGAAGGCCGGACTGACGGGTTTCAGCGTCTCCAAACTCTGGGGTGGCTGGTCCGACCTGCCCGAGGGCAAGCCCGAACACATCGCCAGCCCGCTGCAGATCATGCTTGACGGGCCGCTGGGCGGGGCCGCTTTCAACAACGAGTTTGGCCGCCCCAATCTGCTGGGTTATTTCCGCGAATACGAGCAGGTGGTGGGTGGGCTGCGGCGCGGCTACCACAAGCCGATCATGATCGCGGGCGGCATCGGCCAGATCGACGCCGCGCTCACGCACAAGGTGCAGTTTCCGCCCGGCTCGCTGCTGATCCAGCTCGGCGGGCCAGGGATGCGCATCGGCATGGGCGGCGGCGCCGCCAGTTCCGTGGCCAGCGGCACCAATGCGGCCGAGCTCGACTTTGACTCGGTGCAGCGCGGCAACCCGGAGCTCGAGCGCCGTGCCCAGGAAGTGATCAACCACTGCACCGCGCTGGGGGTGGACAACCCGATCCTGTTCATCCACGACGTGGGCGCGGGCGGCTTGTCCAACGCCTTCCCGGAGCTGGTCAACGACGCCGGCCGCGGCGCGCGTTTCGATCTGCGCGCCGTGCCGCTGGAAGAATCGGGCCTGTCGCCCAAGGAAATCTGGTGCAACGAAAGCCAGGAGCGCTACGTGCTGGCGATCGCGCCCGACGCCCTGGCGCAGTTCCAGGCTTTTTGCGAACGCGAGCGCTGCCCCTTCGCCGTGGTGGGCGTGGCGACCGAGGAGCGCGAGTTGGTGCTGACGGACGGGGAGGGGCGCCCCAAGCTGGCGAGCGCCCCCTCGGGGGGCAGCGCGGCTGCGCAGCAGCCAAGCGTGGGGGTAGGGCATCCCACACCAATCCAGATGCCATTGAACGTGCTGCTGGGCAAACCGCCCAAAATGCGGCGCGAGGTGCACAGCGTGCCGCGCCCCCAGGCTGCGCTCGACCTGCACGAGGTGGAGCTGCAAGCCAGCGTGATCGCCGTGCTCAGCCACCCCACGGTGGCCAGCAAGCGCTTTCTCATCACCATCGGCGACCGCAGCGTGGGCGGCCTGACGCACCGTGATCAGATGGTGGGGCCGTGGCAGGTGCCGGTGGCCGACTGCGCCGTCACCCTGGCCGACTACACCGGCGTGGCCGGCGAAGCCATGAGCATGGGCGAGCGCAGCCCGCTGGCCGCACTCAACGCCCCAGCCGCCGCGCGCATGGCGGTGGCCGAGGCCATCACCAACTTGCTGGCGGCGCCGATCGAGCTCGGGCGCGTCAAACTCTCGGCCAACTGGATGGCCGCTTGCGGCGAAGCGGGCGAGGACGCCGACCTCTACGCCAGCGTGCGCGCCGTCGGGCTCGAGCTGTGCCCGGCGCTGGGCGTGAGCATCCCCGTGGGCAAAGACAGCCTGTCGATGCGCACCCAGTGGCGCGCCGACGGCCAGACGCTCAAGGTCACCTCGCCCGTGAGCCTGATCGTGAGCGCCTTTGCCACCCTGGCCGACGTGCGCGGCACCCTGACGCCGCAACTGCAGCGCGGGATCGATTCGGAGCTGCTCCTGATCGACCTGGGCCGGGGTCAGATGCGCCTGGGCGGCTCGATGCTGGCGCAACACCTCGAGCAAAGCGGCGACGCCGTGCCCGACCTCGACCAGCCACACGATCTGGTGCAACTGGTGCACGCCATCAACGCCCTGCGCGCCCAAGGCCTGCTACTGGCCTACCACGACCGCAGCGATGGCGGCTTGCTGGCGGCGGTGGCCGAAATGGCTTTTGCTGGCCAAGTGGGCGTGGCGCTCAACCTCGACGCGCTGCTGCTCGAGGGCGACGGCATTGCCGACAGCCGCATGGACACCGGCGACAGCAAAAACTGGGCGGCGCAAGTGGCGGCGCGGCGCCAAGAGCGCACCCTGCGCGCGCTGTTCAACGAAGAGCTGGGCGTGCTGCTGCAGGTGCGCCACGCCGAGCGCACTCCCGTGATGCAGGTGCTGCGCGCACACGGGTTGGGCGCGCACAGCCACTTCGTCGGCAAGGTGCAAAGCCCATCCTGGCCCAGCGCCGGGGCCGCCAGCCCAGAGGCCGCAGCCCCCGAGCAGCGGCTGCAAATCTGGCGCGACGCGCGCAAGATTTTTGACTCCAGCCTGCAAGACCTGCAGCAGGTCTGGGACAGCGTGAGCTGGAAAATCTGCCGCCTGCGCGACCACCCCGATTGCGCCGACGCCGAACACGCCGCCCAGGGCCAGCCGGGCGACCCCGGCCTGCACCTGGCGCTCACATTTGACCCCGCCGAAGACGTGGCGGCGCCGTACCTGAATCTGGCGCGCCCCAAAGTGGCGATTCTGCGCGAGCAGGGCGTGAACTCGCAGCTCGAAATGGCCTACGCCTTCCATCTGGCGGGCTTCGAGGCGCACGACGTGCACATGAGCGATCTGCACAGCGGCCGCGCGCACCTGCGCGACTTCAAAGGCTTGGTGGCTTGCGGCGGCTTCAGTTATGGCGACACGCTGGGCGCCGGCATCGGCTGGGCGCGCTCGATCACGTTCAATGCGGCATTGGCCGAGCAGTTTGCGGCCTTCTTTGCGTGCCCAGACACCTTTGGCCTGGGCGTGTGCAACGGCTGTCAGATGTTCGCCGAACTGGCCGACCTCATCCCCGGCGCGCAAGCCTGGCCGCGTTTCACACGCAACCAGTCGCAGCGCTTCGAGGCGCGCCTGAGCCTGGTCGAGGTGCAGCGCAGCCCCAGCCTGTTCTTCGAGGGCATGGCCGGCAGCCGCCTGCCGATCGCGGTCGCGCACGGCGAGGGCTGCGCCAACTTTGGCCAACGCGGCCACGCCGAGCAGGCCATCGCCGCGCTGCGCTTCGTCGATCACCACGGCGCTGCCACCCAAGCCTACCCCTACAACCCCAACGGCAGCCCGGGGGGGCTCACCGGCGTCACCACCGCGTGCGGGCGCTTCACCGCCCTGATGCCGCACCCCGAGCGCGTGTTTCGCAACCTGCAGTTCAGCTGGACCGACCCGCGCCACCGCGGCGCGCTCGAAGGCCCCAGCCCGTGGCTGCGCATGTGGCGCAACGCCCGGCGCTGGGTGGGCTAGCAACGCTGGCCCAGCTTGCAGCCACCGCGCCGCAGCACCCAAGCCCATGATTGGTCGAAAATGATCCCCGCAAACTTTCGTTTTTCGCACCGGTTGCGGGTGCGCTGGTCCGAAGTCGATATGCAAAAGATCGTCTTCAACGCGCACTATCTGGCGTATTTCGACCTCGGCCTCTCGGAGTACTGGCGCGCCCTTGCGCTGCCCTACGAAGACGCGATGGCGCAGCTCGGCGGTGAGCTGTATCTGAAGAAAAGCACGCTCGAATTCAGTGCCTCGGCGCGCATGGACGACCTGCTCGACGTGGCGCTGGCCTGCCAGCGGCTGGGCAACACCTCGATGACGCTGCGCGGCGCCGTGTTGCGCGCCGGCCAGCCGCTGGCGCTGGGCGAACTGGTGTATGTGTTTGCCGACCCCAGCTCACAGCGCCCGCGCCCCGTGCCTGCGGCCTTGCGTGCGCTCATCGAAGCTTTTGAGGCGGGCCAGTCGGTGCTGGATCTGCGCCGGGGCAGCTGGGACACGCTCGGCCCCGACGCGCAGCGCGTGCGCACGGCGGTATTTGTGCAAGAGCAGGGCATTGCACCCGAGGACGAATGGGACGCCGCCGACGCCGATTGCCTGCACGCGGTGGCCTACAACCGGCTCGGGCAGCCGGTGGCCACGGCGCGCCTGCTGCCCGCCCAAGCCGGGGTGGCCAAGCTCGGGCGCATGGCGGTGCATCGGGTGCTGCGCGGCACCGGCGTCGGCCGCCAGCTGCTGAGCGAGCTCGCGCAGGCGGCGCGCGCGCGCGGCGACCGTTGCTTGCGCCTGAGCGCGCAGCGCAGCGCCGAAGGCTTTTACCAGCGCCTGGGCTTCGAGGCCCTGGGCCAACCCTACGACGAAGTGGGCATTCCCCACATCGAGATGCAAAGGCTGCTGTAGCCGCTCTGGGTCAGCAGCGAAGGATGGGGCGCGCGAGGGTTTGCGTGCGGCTGGGGCGCTGGGTTCTGCAGGGTGGGTGCGGCCGTCAGGCTGGTGGTTTGTATGGCCGGCACTGGCGCTGGCGGCCGGTGTGTCCACTCCTGCACTTCGAGCCGGCTGCTGGCTGCCGATGGGCGCAGCCAGCGCGCGATCAGGCTGCTGCGGGTGCCGTAGCCGTGCTGCGGCATGCACACAAAGGGGCTCGAGAGCAGCCGCTCCAGCTCCAGCGGCACCCCGGTGGCAGGCAGCTGATCATCCGGGGCTGGGCAGCGGTCCAGCAGCGCCTCGAGCAGCAGGGTCTGCCAACACGCTTGGGCCAAGGTTGCAGGGGTGGAAGCCAACGCTGCACTGTGCAAGGCCAAAGTTGGCTCTTGCAAGACGGAAGCGACCGCCGATTTGAGTCGCAGCAGCTTGGGCCATGGGCTGTCGAGGGCGGCGTTGGACAGTCCGTACACGCCGGGAGGGAGCGCCGCGCCGCACCAGCCGGGGGGCAAAAAGTCGCGGGGCAAGTTCAGGGGCAGTGGGGATGCGCTGGCTTTTTCAGCGGCGTGGCTGGCGTGGTTGGGAATCTGCATCGGCGCCGGAGTCGGCGTCGCTGCTGCTGAACCTTCGCGCTCCATGCGGCGCGGGCGGTTCGAGAGCCAAAACCAGTGGCCGCTGACGCAGTCGCCCAGCACGAGGTTAAAGCCGCCGTAAGCGCTGGGGTCGGTCTGCTGCAGCAGGGTCTGCAAATCGTGCCAGGCCTGCGGGCCAAAGGGCAAGGTCTGCGCGGCACCCACAGGCAGGCCAAGCGCTTCTGGGCTAGGCGGTTCAGTGTGAGGTGGCGGCCCAGCCAGCCAGCGCGTCACCAGTTCGCCGCGGCTGCGCGCCGCTTTCTCGGGCTGGCCGTCGCGCACGTTGGTGAGCAGGGCCACCCGGCCGGCCGCCGAAAAGCCCAGCCAGGTGCCACCGGCGAGCAGATCGCGGCCGCCATACACCGTCTGGCCGTTATCGAGCTGCCACGCCGCCAGCGGCAGGGTAGGGCGCTGCCAGTATTCGTCGCGGTTGGCTGCCAGCAGCAGCGGGCAGTCGGGGCGCTGGCCGATGGCCAAGGCGATCAGGCACATTCACACATCGGCCAACAGTTCGTAGGGCAGGGGCAGCACATGCAGGGCCGCGCCATCGGGTGTGCCTAGGCGCAGCGTCTGGCCGTCGGCAGCGCTGGTCTGCAAGCTGAGCAAGGCGTCGAAACCGCCCGCCGGGTGCGCGGCGGCCTGCACCACCACGCCACAAGGTTGCTCGGCGTCGCTGGGGTGGAATACCGCTTGCCCAGCAATGGGGGCGCTGCCGGTGCCGGTGCCGGTGTTGGGGCAGTGCGAAAGATAGGCGCGGCGCTTCAAGGTGCCGCGAAACTGGCTGCGCGCCACCACTTCTTGGCCAGGGTAGCAGCCTTTTTTGAAGTTCACGCCCCCGACCGATTCGTAGTTCAGCATCTGCGGCACCAGCAGTTCGACCAGTGGCCGGCTGAGCAACACCACCGCGCTGCGCACCTGCAGCCAGTCCCAGTGGGCTAGGGGCAGGGGGGTGGCTTGGGATTGAGCTTGAGCTTGGGCTTGTACTGCTGGCTCATGGGCACCCGCATCGCTTTCCACGCACAGCAAAGCCCGGCCCAAGCCCGCCACCGCCGGCAGCCGCACCCAAGTCTGCGCCCCAGCGTCGAGCTTACTCCAGGTGGGCGCGGGCAAGTCGGCCGCCACCGCCGCCCCCACCGCGCCCCACAGGCCGCAGCGCTCCGAGGCATTGCTCAGGCGCACCTTGGCGCGCAACACGAAGCGCTGCAGGTGTTGCAGGGTTTGCGGCAGCAGGTCGCGCGCGCACAACAGCAGCACGCGCTCGGGGCCGCGCTTGAAACCGATGAACGAGGCCAGCATCCGCCCCTTGGCGTTGCACAGCGCCGCCAGCCGCGCCTCGGCTTGGCCGAGCAGGGCAAAGTCGTTGCTCAACTGGTTGTGCAAAAAGCTCGCCGCATCCGGCCCCTCAGCGGCGATCACGCCCCAAGCGGGCAGGGGCGCGAGGCCGCTCCAGCCGTCGGGGGCGAAATCGGGGCTGCTGGCAGGGCTGGTAGCGGATGGCTGGTGTGCTGACGCGGGGTCTTGCAGGGGCGGGTGATCGGGGTTCATCGAGGGCAGTGGTATCGCGGGGGATTATCGGGAGGCGAACAAGGTTTGTGCGGGTTGGAACGTGCGCGGTGCGCCATCTGGGCGCAGCGACCCGGCGGCACAACAAGCGGGCGTCACTTATGATCGCAAGCAATCCAGATTGTCCACTAGGGCGCGCAATGGCGCGCGTCGCTGCATCTGGCACCGATTTTCTCAGAGGTGTTAATCCGTGTTCCGAACCTTGAAATGGCTGCTGCTGGCCGCAATCGCCGGCGCCGTGTTGCTGGCCGCGCTGGCCGCTTGGTGGTTGCAGCGGCCGCTGCCCTTGGCACCACAGGCGCAGGGCGTGGTCGATGTGGTGATCGAGCCCGGCACCTCGGCGCGTGGGGTGGCGCGGGTGCTGGTGCAAAGCGGGCTGCAAACCTCGCCCGATCTGCTGTTTTTGTGGTTTCGTGCCTCTGGGCAGGCGCACCGCCTGCAGGCCGGCACCTACGAATTTGGCCCCGACACCAGCCCACGCGAGCTGTTGCGCAAACTGGTGGCTGGCGAGCAGGCGCTGCGCCGCATCACCTTGCTCGAAGGCTGGACTTACTATCAGGTGCTGCAAGCGCTGCGGCAAGCCGACGCGCTGGTGTACGACCTGCCCGCGCAAGCCAGCTCGGCTGAGCTCATGCGCTTCTTGGGCCTGCCGCACAAGCACCCCGAGGGGCGGTTTTTCCCCGACACCTACGTCTATCCCAAAAACTCCAAGGCCTCGGCCCTGCTGCGCCAAGCCGCTCAGGCCATGGACAGACAACTGGCCCAAGCCTGGGAGCAGCGCCACCCCAATCTGCCGCTGCGCAACCCCGACGAGGCGCTGATTCTGGCCAGCATCATCGAGCGCGAAACCGGGCTGCCTAGCGACCGCCCGATGGTCTCGGGGGTGTTCAACAACCGGCTGCGCATCGGCATGCGGCTGCAGGCCGACCCCACCGTGGTCTATGGCTTGGGGCCTGGGTTCGATGAGCGCTTGCGCCGCATCCACCTGCAAACCGACACGCCTTGGAACACCTACACCCGCGCCGGCCTGCCCCCGACCCCGATCGCCATGCCCGGCATGGCCTCGCTCTTGGCCGCCGTGCAACCGGCCGATACCCAAGCCATGTACTTCGTGGCCCGGGGCGACGGCTCGAGCGCCTTCAGCCGCACCTACGCCGAGCACAATGTGGCGATTCGGCGCTACATCCTCAACCAATGACGACGCCTCCCGCACCTCACCAGCCACCTGCCAGCGCTACAGGCTGTTTCATCACCTTCGAGGGCATCGACGGCGCCGGCAAGTCCTCGCACATCGAGCCCTTGGCCCAAGCCTTGCGCGCTCAAGGCTGGGCGGTGCGGCTCACCCGCGAGCCCGGCGGCACACCGCTGGCCGAGCAGCTGCGCACCCTGCTGCTGCAGCAACCCATGGACGCCCTGACCGAGGCGTTGCTGATGTTTGCCGCCCGGCGCGACCACCTGCAAATGGTGATCGAACCGGCCTTGGCACAAGGCCAAGTGGTGCTGTGCGACCGCTACACCGACGCCACCTTTGCCTACCAAGGCCACGGCCGCGGCTTCGATTTGCAAGTGCTGCAGACGCTGGAGCAGTGGGTGCAGGCCAGCCCTCCATCCAGCCTCGACACCCCCGCCAACCTCGCAAGCCCTGCCAGCACGGTGCGCCAACCCGACCTCACGCTCTGGTTCGACCTGCCCGCCGCCACCGCTGCCGCACGCTTGGCCGGGGTGCGCGCACCCGACAAATTTGAGGCCGAACCGCAGGCCTTTTTCGAGCGCGTGGCGGCCGGCTACGCAGCGCGCTGCGCCCAGTGGCCGCAGCGTTTCGAGCGCATCGACGCCAGCCTGCCCCTAGAGCAGGTCTGGCAGCAGGTGTGCACCGTGGTGCAGCGGCGCGGTCTGCTGAGCCCCACATGAGGCAAGCCCTGCCGCCGTGGCTGCAGCGCCAGCTGGCCAGCCTGCGCCAGCAGCGCAGCCACGCCCTGCTGCTCAGCGGCCCGCCCGGCCTCGGGCAGTACGAGCTGGCTCTCGAGCTGGCACGGGTCTGGTTATGCGAGCGCCCCAGCGACCAAGGCGCCTGCGGCGCTTGCAGCGGCTGCCACGCCATCGAGGTGCGCACCCACCCCGACCTGTTCGTGCTGCTGCCCGAGGTGCTGGCGATCGAACTCGGCTGGCCGCTGGACCCCAAAACCCAAGACAAGATCGACAAAAAAGAACTCAAACCGAGCCAGTTCATCCGCGTCGATCCGGTGCGCGCCGCGCTGGCCTTTAGCCAAGTCACAGCCTCGCGCGCCGCCGCCAAGGTGGTGCTGATCCACCCGGCCAACCGGCTCAATGTCGAATCGGCCAACGCGCTGCTCAAAACGCTGGAAGAGCCACCTGCGGGGCTGCGCTTCATCCTCAGCACCGAAGCCGCGCACGCCCTGCCGCCCACCATCCGCAGCCGCTGCCTGACGCAACAAATGGCTTGGCCGACCGAGCCCGAGGCGCTCGCCTGGCTGGCGCAGGTCGCCGCGCCCGGCACCCCGGAGCCACAGTTGCAGGCGGCTTGGCGCGCCAGCGGTGGCCGCCCCGAAGCCGCGCGCCAGTGGCTGGCCAGCGGCCTCGACGCCGCGCTGTGGGCCAGCCTGCCCAAACGCGTGGCTGCAGGCGATTTGGGCCCCGTGCGCGAGTGGCCGCTGGCGCAGCAGATGGGCTTGCTGCAGCAGATCTGCCACGACCTGATGAGCACCGCCGTAGGCGCCGAACCCCGCTTCTTTGCCGCTGCCGATCTGCCCCCCGCACCACCCTTGGCAGCACTCAGCGCCTGGCAGCGCGACCTGGTGCAGGCTGCGCGCACGCTCGAGCACCCCTTTCAAGCCGCCTTGTTGCACGAGGCCTGGGCGCTGCGCGCACGCCAAGCGCTACACTCGCGCCCATGAGCACTGCCGAAGCCCCGGCGGCCACCCGCCCCACCGTCATCCAGTTGTCGATCAAGGAAAAAGCCGCCCTCTATGCGGCCTACATCCCCCTGTTCACCGAAGGCGGCATCTTCGTGCCCTCGGTGCGCGAATACCAGCTCGGGCAAGACGTGTACGTGCTGCTCACCCTGCCCGACGAAGCCCAGCGCTACCCGGTGGCGGGCAAAGTGGCGTGGATCACCCCCGCGGGCGCAGCCCATGCGCGCACCCAAGGCATCGGCGTGCGCTTTCCGGCCGACGAAAAATCCAAGCAGCTCAAAGCCCGCATCGAAGAAATCTTGGGCGCCCATCTGGCCTCCGATCGCTCCACCCAAACCATTTGAAAGCATCGCGCCGAGGATGTACATCGACTCCCATTGCCACCTCGATTTTGCCGAGCTGCGCACGCTGCTGCCCGACGTGCTGGCCGCCATGCAACAAGCCCAAGTGGGCGGCGCCCTGTGCATCAGCACCACCATGGAAACCTTCCCCGCTGTGCTCGAACTCGCGCAGCAGCACCCACAACTCTGGGCCACCGTGGGCGTGCACCCCGACAACGAAGGCGTGCACGAACCCACTGTGGCCGAGCTGCTGGCCGGCGCGCAGCAGCCGCGCGTGGTGGGCATCGGGGAAACTGGGCTCGACTACTACCGCTTAGGCGAGCGCAGCGTGGCCGACATGGCGTGGCAACGCGAGCGCTTCAGGGTGCACATCCGCGCCGCACGGCGCTGCGGCTTGCCGCTGGTGATCCACACCCGCGCTGCAGCGGACGATACGCTGGCCATCCTCAAAGAAGAGGGCGGTTTTGTGCCCGGCGCCGACCCCACGCCCGAACTGCCCCCGGCGCGCGGCGTGCTCCACTGCTTCACCGAAAGCGCCGAGCTGGCGCAGGCTGTGCTCGAACTGGGGTTCTACATTTCCTTTTCGGGAATCATCACCTTTCGCAACGCCGTCGAACTGCGCCAAGTGGTGAGCCTGGTGCCGCTGGAGCGCTGCCTGATCGAGACCGACAGCCCCTATCTGGCGCCAACCCCCCACCGCGGCAAGCTCAACACCCCCGCCTATGTGCCCCACGTGGCGCAGCAGCTGGCTGCCACCAAGGGCCTGAGCTTGCCGCAGGTGGCGCAGGCCACCACGGCCAATTTTTTGCGCCTGTTCAGCGCCGTCAGCCTGCCGGCCGAGATCACATGAAAAAGCTTTTACAACTAATTGTTTTAGCTATTTTTTATGCTTCTTTGTCGGGCCCGGCCATGGCCCAAACCGGCTCCTTCGAGCGCTTCTTCATGGCCATCAGCCGCGACGACGTCGGCCCGATTATCGAGCTGCAACTGCGCGGCTTCGATATCAACGCACCCAATCCCGATCTGGTGCCGCCGCTGGTGCTGGCCATTCAGACCGATTCGCTGCGCGTGGCGCGCCACCTGAGCGAGCAGCCCGGGCTCAATCTCGAAGCGCGCAACCCGGCGGGCGAAACCGCGCTCATGCTCGCCGCCATCCGCGGCCACCTCGATCTGGTGCAGCGCCTGCTCGAGCGCCGCGCCCAAGTCAACCACCCCGGCTGGACGCCGCTGCACTACGCCGCCAGCCACGACGGCGAGCGGGCGCTGCCCATCGCGCAGCTGCTGCTGGAGCACCACGCCTTCATCAACGCGCGCTCGCCCAACGGCAGCACGCCGCTGATGCTGGCAGCGCACTACGGCCGGCGCGAGGTCGTCGAGCTGCTGCTGCGCGAGGGCGCCGAACCGCTGGCGCGCAACCAGCAAGGCCTCAACGCCATCGACTTTGCCATGCTGGCGCGCCGCGCCGACGTGGCCGAAGCGATTGCCGCCAGCGTGCGGGCGCAGCAGGGCCGCGGCACCTGGTAACGCAGCCCAATGTGAACGGGGGCGTCACCCAGAGCCGCCAGTTTGGACTTTGCGCGCATTGGTTCCTTGCGTAGCCATTGGCAAGCAGGACGGTCAGTGACTCCAGGTAAGCATCTGAGGCGATTTCATTCGATGACTTGCGTGTCGTAATCAGCGGTCTTCTCGGGTATGCCACAACCGCAGCACGTAGATGATCGAATCCTGAATCTCGTAACGAACCTCGTACTCCCCGACCAGAATTCGCCGTACCTCGTGCGGCTCGAACTGGAAAAGTTGCTTGCCGATGCGTGGGTTGGTCAGCAGAATGGTCGGGGCCTTGGTCAGTGCCTGCACCGCCCGCGCAGCGGCGGGCTTGTTCACCGGAGCCAGGAAATCATACAAGCGCGCCAAATCGGAAAGCGCCTTGCTGGTCCACTTCAGCTCCATCAATGCGGCACCGGCAGCGGCTGGTCAGTGTCAAGGCTCTCCGCCCACGCCTGCACGGCCTGGTGATCGATGACGCGGCCGGCGTCTATGTCAGCCAGCGCTTCCTGGGTCAGTCTGTCGCGCTCCTCTTCCTGGGCGATCCAGGCGGAAAGCGCCTGCTTCATGATCCAGCCGCGCGAGCACTCAAGTCGTGAAGCCATCTGATCCACCTTGTCGGCCAACGGAAGCGGCACGTGCGCGGTCAGTACCTTGGTTGCTGCGGTCATGTTGCACCTCCTATCGGAACTTGATCTTGCCGGAGCCGGCAACGCTGTGGTTACGGTGCGGCGGCTTGCCCCCATAGGCGGTGATATTATCGCCTGAGCCTTCGATTTCGAGGTCCAGGCCCGCTCGCCGCAGATCGAACAGGGTCACGTCGCCGCTGCCTTTGATCTCGACCGCCGGTGCCTCGGGCAGTGCAGCGCCCACGACCCCCTTGCCTTGTGGATGGTCATGCCCTTGCGCTCGATACCCACTTCCCGCCGTTGAAGCAGGTCTTGACCGACGCCACCGCTTCAACCGTCTCGCCGACGGTGCAGCGGTACGTGCAAGTACTTAAACCAAGGCGGCCCGTTTGCGGTTCCAATCTGGGCAGCATCCGATACCTTCAGACCCTATCAAGGCTCACCCCATGCGCAACAAAGACCTACACGACCTTTTAGGCGGCTTGATCATGCTGGCCATCGGCGCCTTTGCCGCCATCTACGCCTGGCTCAACCTCGACCTCGGCACCCTGCGCAGCATGGGGCCGGGGTTGTTCCCGATCGTGCTCGGCTCCGGGCTGGCCGTGATGGGTCTGCTGATCGCGCTGCCTGCCCTGTTGCGCCCGAGCGGCGGGCCGCTGGGGCTCGATTTCAAGGCCCTGTTTTTCGTCACCCTGTCGCTGCTGGTGTTTGCCTTCTTGCTGCGCCCCCTGGGGCTGATTTTTACCAGCATGGTGATGGTGATGGTGGCCACCCTGCCGCTGTCGCTGGCCACTGCGGGCATCAGAACCCGCATCCTCACGGCCTTGGGTGTGGCCGCAGTCACTTGGCTGGTGTTCATACTGGGCTTGGGCATGAACCTGCCCATCTGGCCCTGGAGCCACTGAAATCCCCCACAAACACCATAAAAAACCAAAGGCTCGACCATGGATATCGCCAACGGACTGTTGCTGGGCTTGCAGACAGCGATGCAACCCGAGATCCTGTTGTACTGCTTCATCGGCGTTTTTCTTGGCACGCTCATCGGCGTGCTGCCCGGGATCGGTGCCCTGGCCGCGATTTCGCTGCTGCTGCCCATCACCTTCCACCTCGAGCCCACGGCCGCGATCGTGATGCTGGCTGGCGTCTATTACGGCGCCCAGTACGGCGGCTCGACCGCCTCCATCTTGCTCAACCTGCCCGGCACCCCGTCGTCTGCCGTGGCCTGCCTCGACGGCTACCCCATGGCCAAGCAGGGCAGGGCCGGCGTGGCGCTGTTCATGACCACGATCGCCTCGTTCATCGGCTCCATGCTGGGCATCATCGCGCTGGTGGCGTTTGCACCCGGTATCGCCGAGATCGGGCTGCTGTTTGGCGCCGCCGAATACTTCTCGATCATGCTGCTGGGGCTGATCGCCGCCGCCACGCTGGCCGCCGGTTCGCCCCTCAAAGGGCTGGCCATGGTGCTGTTTGGCCTGCTGCTGGGCACCGTGGGCACCGACGTCAATTCGGGTGTGCCGCGCTTCGATTTCGACATTCCCGAACTGATGGACGCCATCAGCCTGGTGGCGCTGGCGATGGCGCTGTTTGGCATTGCCGAACTGATCTCATCGGTCAACCTCAAGCGCGACGGTGAGGTCAAGGAGAAGATCACCCTGCGCTCCATGCTCCCCAGCCGGGCAGATGTGCGGCAATCGGTGCGCCCGATGTTGCGTGGTTCGGGCATCGGTGGCTTCATGGGTGCCTTGCCCGGCACTGGGCCCAGCATCGCCGCCTTCATGTCGTATGCGGTGGAAAAGAAAGTCGCCAAAGACCCGAGCCGCTTTGGCAAAGGCGCCATCGAAGGCGTGACCGCGCCCGAATCGGCCAACAACGCCGCTGCCCAGACCGCCTTTGTGCCCACGCTGTCGCTGGGCATACCGGGCGACGCCGTGATGGCCCTGATGCTGGGTGCGCTCATCATCCACGGCATCCAGCCCGGCCCGATGCTCATGACCGCCCAGCCCGAGCTGTTCTGGGGCCTGATCGTGAGCTTTGCCATTGGCAACGTCATGCTCGTGATCCTGAACCTGCCGCTGGTGGGCATCTGGGTCTCGATCCTGCGCATTCCGTACCACGTGCTGTACCCGGCCATTCTGGTGTTCATCTGCCTGGGCGTGTACAGCGTCAACAACAACACCTTCGACGTCTACATGACCGCCGTGCTGGGCGTGCTGGGCTATGTCCTGCTCAAGCTGCGCTTTGAGCCCGCGCCCTTGTTGCTCGGCTTTGTGCTGGGCCCGATGATGGAAGAGAACCTGCGCCGCGCCATGCTGCTGTCGCGCGGCGACCCGAGCACCTTCATCGAGCGCCCGATCAGCGCCGTCGTGCTGGGCCTGTGTGCGCTCTTGCTGCTGTGGACGGCCTATGCCGCCTTCAAACGCGGCCTCAAGCGCCAAGAGCTGGAGCAAGACCGGATTCCGGAATAAAAGTTCCACAATGTGTATTATGTTAAATGGCCAACCAACGCCTGCCCGCCGCTGCTGATGCCGATGCGCTCGATGCGCACGACACCTTGGCCGAGCACATCGAGCGCGTGCTCACTGCGCTGCCCGAACGCGACCTGACCCTGCACGACATCGTCGAAGCCGTGGGCCCCGACAGCCTGATGCTGCTGACGATCTTTTTGTCGCTGATCTTTCTGGTGCCGGTCTCGATCCCGGGCGTGAGCACCGCCTTTGGGCTGGCGATCGTGCTCATCGGCCTGACACGCACCTTCCAGCGCAAGCCGTGGCTGCCGCAGCGCATCGCCAGGCGCCAGCTGGCGGCGGCGCCGCTGCGCGCTGGCTTGCAGCGCGCCACGGTCTGGTTGCACCGCATCGACCGCCTCAGCCGCCCGCACCGTTGGCCGTGGCTGAGCAGCCATGGCCCGGCCACGCTGTGCAACAACCTGGCGCTGGTGTTCGCCGGCCTGCTGCTGATGATGCCTTTCGGGTTGATCCCCTTCAGCAACACCTTGCCGGCGCTGGCGGTGATCTTCCTGTCGGCCGGCATGATGCAGCGCGACGGGCTGGCGCTGCTGCTGGGCTATGCCGCCGTGTGCGGCACGCTGCTCTATTTCGCGCTGCTGATCACCGCCGGCGGGGCCACGTTGCTCGAAGTGTGGCGGTGGATGGGTTGAAAAACCTGCGGGCGATGCCATGCCGGCCAAGTCCGGTCGCTCCCGGCGGCATAATACGGATTCTTACAATTTTTTGACAGCTCTTACTCATGAAGCTCAAATTCTTTGCGCTCTTGCTGGCGCTCGTGTCCACTTTTGCCGTGGCCCAAACCCCGGCAGCGCCCGCATCGCCCCCACCCCCAGCCCCGCAGCCCGCGCAGGCCCAGAACTGGCCGGTGCTGCGGGTGGCGGTGGACGCCACCTACAAACCGTTCACCTACAAAACCCCAGCGGGCCAGCTCACCGGCTTTGACGTGCACATTGCGCAAGCGCTGTGCAACGAGCTGCGCCGGCGCTGCGTGTTCGTGGAACAGGTGTGGGACGGCATGATCCCGGGCCTGCTGGCGCGCAAGTACGACGTCATCATCAGCTCGATGTCGATCACCGACGAGCGCCGTCGCGTGGTCGATTTCACCGACAAATACTACAGCACCCCCAGCGGCATCGTGGTGCGCGCCGGCACCCCGTACACCGGGCCGGCTTCGCTGCGCGGCATGCGCATCGGTGTGCTCAAGGGCAGCACCCAAGAGCGCTTCGCGCTCGGCGAGCTGCGCCCGGCTGGCGCCATCATCGTGCCCTACGACGCGCAGAACCAAGTCTATCTCGACATTCAGGCCGGGCGCCTGGATGGCACGGTGGCCGATCGGGTCGAGGTCACGGCCGGCTTTCTGAGCAAACCCGAGGGCCGCGGCTTTGGCTTCGTCGGCCCCGAACTGCGCGACCGGCGCTACTTTGGCGACGGCATGGGCATTGCCCTGCGCAAGGGCCAAGACGAACTGCGCACGCAGCTGAACAACGCCATCCGGGCCCTCCGCGCCAACGGCACCTACGACCGGATTGCGCGCCTGTACTTCGACTTCGACATCTACGGCGACTGAGAGCCCGAGCGGCTGCTTTGGGGTGGACGGCTACGTCATTTCGGTCCTGTGGGGGGCGCAACTGACGCTCACGGTCTCGTTGGCCGCGCTGGGGGTGGCGATTGCGCTGGGCTTGCTCGGGGCCGCGGCCAAACTCTCGCAGCGCCGGCCACTGGTGGCCTTGGCTGGGGCCTACACCACGCTGGTGCGCGGTGTGCCGGAGCTGATCTTGCTGCTGCTGGTCTATTACGGCGGCACCATCGGGCTCATCGCCCTGCTGGAGCGCCTGGGGCTGGAGGCCGAGGTCAATATCGACCCCTTCATGGCTGGCGTGCTGACCCTCGGCTTCATTTACGGCGCCTTCATGACCGAGACCTTTCGCGGCGCCATGCTGGCGATCCCCAAGGGCCAAGCCGAGGCCGCTTGGGCTTTTGGCATGAGCCCGGCGCGCACCTTTTTTCGCATCACGCTGCCGCAGATGGTGCGCTACGCCCTGCCCGGCTTCACCAACAACTGGCTGGTGCTGATCAAGGCCACGGCGCTGGTGAGCCTGATCGGGCTGCATGACGTGACTTTCCACGCCATGCAAGCCGGCGCCGCCACGCGCGAACCGTTCTACTTTTTGCTGCTGGCGGCGGCGGTGTTTCTGGCCTACACCACCGTTTCGCTGTGGGCGCTGCGCGCCCTAAACCGGCGTTACGCGCTGGGCAGCACCCAGGTCAGCCTGTGAACTGGGACGTGCTGCTGCTGCCCGAGACCTTGGCGCTGTACGCCGAGGGTCTGGTCACCACGCTCTGGCTGCTGGCCGGCTCCTTGTTTTTTGGCGGTGCGTTGTCGCTGCTGCTGGCGCTGGCGCTCACCAGCCGGGTGGCGGCGCTGCGCTGGCTGGCCGGCGCCTACACCTACTGCATCCGCGGCACGCCGCTGCTGATCCAGATTTTTTTGATCTACTACGGCATCGCGCAGCTCGAATGGATACAGGCGCGCTGGGATGCCGTCTGGCCTTGGACGATGTTCAAGGACGCGTTTTTTTGTGCCCTGCTGGCGCTGGCCCTGAACAACGCCGCCTACACCGCCGAAATGCTGGCCGGCGCCATGCGCGAAACCGCCCCCGGCGAGCTCGAGGCCGCGCAAGCCATGGGCATGAGCCGCTGGCAGATCCAGCGCCGCATCGTGCTGCCCAGCGCCTTGCGCCGCACCCTGCCCGCCTACGGCAACGAGGTGGTGATGATGCTGCACAGCACCAGTCTGGCCAGCACGGTGCCGGCTTTGATCGACCTCACGGCCGCGGCCAGCCGCATCTACGCCGATTTTTTTCTGCCCTTCGAAGCCTTCCTGTTCGCCGCTGCGATTTACCTGTGCATCACCTTTATGCTGGTGGGGGTGTTCAAGGCGCTGGAATGGCGCTTTCTGGGCCACTTGCGGCCCCGCAGCCACTAACCCCCCTCCTTTGCATCCATGTCGCTCGCCACCCCATCCAAGCTCGAAGTCATCGACTTGCACAAGCGCTACGGCAGCCACGAGGTGCTCAAGGGCGTCTCGCTCAAGGCGCACGCCGGCGACGTGATCAGCATCATCGGCAGCTCGGGTTCGGGCAAGAGCACGCTGCTGCGCTGCATCAACCTGCTGGAAAAACCGCACCAAGGGCGCATCATTGTGGCCGGTGAGGAACTGCACCTGCGGCCCACGCGCACCGGCGAGCTCGAGGCCGCCAGCGCGCAGCAGTTGCAGCGCTTGCGCACCCGGCTGGCGATGGTGTTCCAGAGCTTCAACCTCTGGGCGCACATGACGGTGCTGCAAAACATCATCGAGGCGCCGGTGCACCTGCTCAAGCTGCCGCGCGAGCAGGCCGTGCAGACGGCGCGCCTGTACCTAGAGCGCGTGGGGCTGAGCGGGGTGGAAGACCGTTACCCGGCGCACCTGAGCGGCGGCCAGCAGCAGCGGGTGGCGATTGCGCGCGCGCTGGCGGTCGAGCCCGAAGTGATGCTGTTCGACGAGCCCACCAGCGCGCTGGACCCGGAACTGGTGAGCGAGGTGCTGCGCGTGATGCAGCAACTGGCCGTGGAGCACCGCACCATGGTGGTGGTGACGCACGAGATGGGCTTTGCACGCGAAGTGTCTAACCACCTGATTTTTCTGCACCAAGGGCGCATCGAGGAACAAGGCGACCCGCGCGAGGTGCTGGCCCGACCCCAAAGCGAACGCCTGGCGCAGTTTTTGGCCGGCAACCTGAAGTAGGCATGCTGCATGCAGAACAGATAATGGGCGCATGACCGTTGCACCCTCCTCACCCTTTTCGCCCTCTCCCGCCCTGCCCGCCGCCGCTTTGGCAAGCGCACTCAACCGCCCTTTGATTTTGGGTTCGAGCTCGCCCTACCGGCGCGAGTTGCTCCAGCGCTTGCAACTGCCCTTCGCCGTGGTGGTGCCCGATGTCGATGAAAGCCCGCTCCCCGGCGAAGCCCCGGCCGCGCTGGCCCAGCGGCTGGCCCTGGCCAAGGCGCAGGCGGTGGCCGAGCGGCACCCGCAGGCGCTGGTGCTGGGCTCGGACCAAGTCGCCGAGTTGCACGCACAAGCCCTCGGCAAACCCGGCAACCACGAACGCGCACGCGACCAGTTGCGCCGCATGAGCGGCCAAAGCGTGTGCTTTCATACTGCGGTGGCGCTGGTGTGCCTCGAAAGCGGCTATAGCGGCAGCGCCATGGCGCCGGTGCGGGTGCAATTTCGCCCGTTGCTGGACGAGGAAATCGAGCGCTATCTGCAGGCCGAACAACCCTACGACTGCGCCGGCAGCGCCAAAAGCGAGGGGCTGGGCATCGCCTTGCTCGAGCGCATCGAAAGCGACGACCCCACCGCCCTGATCGGCCTGCCCCTGATCCGCACCGCCCAGCTGCTGCGCCAGGCTGGGGTGGCGTTGCCATGAACCGCAGCGCGCCGCTGGGCACCCTGTATCTGGTGCCGACCCCGCTCGACTTTGGCTGCCTCGACCCGGCGGCCGCGGCCCCGCCGCTGGAGCACAGCCTGCCCCTGCTGACCATCCAGACCGCTGCGCGGCTGGAGCACTGGGTGTGCGAAAACGCCAAAAGCACGCGCGCCTTCCTCAAGCGCGTCGGGCAGGTGGTGCCGCTGTCGCAGCCTCTGCAAGCGCAGCAGATCGTCGAGCTGCCGCGCGAGGTGCACAAAAAAGGCGACCACAACCCCCAACAAGGCCACAACGCCACCGCCCTGCTGGCCCCAGCCTTGCAGGGCCACGACGTGGGGCTGGTGAGCGAAGCCGGCATGCCCGGCATCGCCGACCCCGGCGCCTCGGTGCTGCGCGCCGCGCACCAGCTGGGCCTGCCCGTGGCACCCCTGGTGGGGCCGGTTTCGCTGATGCTGGCGCTGGCGGCCGGCGGGCTCAATGGGCAGCGGTTTGCCTTTGTGGGCTACCTGCCGCAAGAAAGCAAGGCCCGGGTGCAGCGCATCCGCGAGCTCGAGGCACTGGCCCTGCGCAGCGGCCAGACGCAAATCTGCATCGAAACCCCGTACCGCAACCCAGCGCTGCTCGACAGCCTGCTGACCACCCTGCAAGCCCAGACGCGGCTGGCGCTGTGCGCGGGCTTGGGCTTGCCGCAGCAAGCCATCCACAGCGCCAGTGTCGGCGCTTGGAAGCAACACCGCCCGCGCCTGCCGCTGGAGCTGCCCACGGTTTTTTTGTTCGGTCGGTAGATGGCTGGGGGCCGCCGCGCCGCCTCAAGGTCGGGCCAAAGCCCCATCATCACTCCATGGCGGCGCGCAGCTCTTGTGAGATTCCCCCCAGGCGCCGGATGCCCATGCGCGCCAGGGCTGTGATGAAAAGCAATGCGCCTTCGGGGTCGTCGCGGCTCCATTGCTGAAAGCGCTCCCACGACAAGCTGCTGAGCACGGCACCGTGGGCACCGGCGTGGGCGTAGGCGGTGCGGGCGATCCCGTTCAGGAGAGCCATTTCGCCAAACACCGCCCCGGCCCCGATCACCGACAAACGCAGCCCCTGTTCTGGTACTTCAGCGGTCGAGAGTGTCACCGTACCCGCTGCGACCCACAGCAGCGTGCGCTCGCGCTCACCTTGGCGGATGATGACCGCGCCCGGCGCATAGCGCTGGCTGTTCATCAGGGCACGCAACGCCGCTTGTTGCGCGGGATCGAGCCCGTCGCTCAACTCCCCCAGCGCCGCCGCCTGCACCGAATCCGCCTGAGCTGCCGCTGCAGGGCGGCTGGCCAGAATCTGGTCTTCGGCCCATTCGAGGGCGTGGTCGAGGTCGGTGTAGATGTGCAACCGGGCCATGCGTTGCGCCGCCAAACCGCGCACGCCGCACAGCAGCAGCGCCACGTTTTGCGTCTGCAGCTCGTGCGCCAAGGCGATCAGGTGCAGGCAGCCGGTTTCGTCCCAAGAGGGCGCGCGCGAGGCATCCAGTATCACGCAGCGGTGGCCATTCAGATGGGAGCGCACCTGCTCCACCACTTGGGCTGCAACCCCAAAGGAGACGATGCCTTGCAGTTCAAACACCGCCACCGTGGCCATGCGTGGCGCCAGCCAGCCTTCATCCTGCGGCCCACGCACGTGGCGCGAACGCAGTTTGCCTTGCAAGTGAATGCGCCGGATAGCGTGCTCCCCCGAGGCGCGCAGCAGATCCAAAGTGGCCACCAGCAGACCCGCCAGCAACGCCAAGGCACCGCTGGAGCCCACGAACACCAAGGCCACCACCCAAGCCTGCAGGCGCGCCCCACGGCCCTCGCGGGTCTGGAGCAGCCCCCACAGAGGAGGCGGAATCATGCGCACACCGGTGATCAGCAGCGCCCCCATCAAAACCGCCATCGGCACCCAAGGCAGCCACAAGTAGCCGCTGACACCCACGGCGATCATGGCCAGCGCGTGCCACTGCCCAGCCCGCAGGCTCGGTTTGCCCGTGTAAAAGAGCGCGGTGAGCGAGCGCGACAAGCTGGTCGAGGCTGGAATCATGCCCAGCAGCGCACAGCCCACCCCCACCCACCCCTCGCGCCCCAACACCGGCCCATGCGCAGTGCGTTGTCCGTGCTCAACCTCCAGATGCTGGTGATAGACCAACACCTCGAGCGAGTTCACCACCGCCATCAACAAAGCCAGCGATGCAAGTTGAAAACCCACCCGGTCGATCACCAACCACCACGGCGCAGCCCACCAGTCGGGCACCACGGGCAGCATAAAAACCGCTTGCTCGGCCGCCATGCGCAGCTCGACTCCGGGGGCCCAGAACAGCCACGGCAAGGCGACTAGGGTGACGGCGATCAGCAGCGTGGGAAAACGCGGCCACAGACGCTGCAACACATGGCTGAGGGCCACCACAGCCATTGCGATCCCTACGTGCCAGCCCAGCAACGCGCCCCAGTGCGCGCCGCTGATGAAGTACAACCCCTTGACCTGCGCCAAAATGAGCGACAAGCCCACCCCGGCCGCGAAACCTTGCGTCACCGCAACCGGAATGAAGCGCGCCATGCGGGCCAAGCCACTCCAAGCAATCAGGCTTTGCAACAAAAAACCCAACGCTGCGAAAACGCCGGTGATCGCCAGCGCCTGTGCGGCAGTTATGGACGCCGCTGCGCCGGCATCGATCACCAAGGCCAACATGCCGCCAAAGAGCAGCGCCACGGCCGTCGAGGGCCCATAGACCACCCCCTTGCTGCGCGCCAGCAGCGTGAGCAAGGCCCCAGGCACAGCTGCCGACCACAGAGCGAGAAAACTAAACGAGCCCAGGGTGGCCAACGGCGCAAAAGCCAGCAGCCCGACGCCTATGGCATGGGGAATCGAGATCGACAGCGCCGCCGCCGCGCCGACAATGGGTCGGCTGGCCCGTTGGGTGCTGATTTTTTTGGCTGGAAGCTCGAACGATATCGGTTCTGGTGCGTGGTTCACGCAGCCATTATCGCTTGAGAAAATGACACAATTGGGGCAATTTCAGGCGGGGCGTTGTGTTGCTCAAGGCCGCCATTGGATTTTTTTCGGAGGCAACACGGGCGTTTCGTGCCTAGGGTGGCACCCATGGGGGGATTGCCGCCGACCGATGAACGCGGCTTGGGTAGACAGTGATTCGGCACCAATCAGTTATGCTGCGAAAATCGCTAGTGCACTGCCGCGCACATGGGCATACTCCGTCACTGGCCGCCTTGGTCGGCAAAGGCAAGACAGCCCGGCCTTGACGGCGCAGGCAACAGCTAGGGAGAGCGATGAACCAAGACCTGAAAAAGACCCTCTGGGCCGCCGCAGACAAGCTGCGTTCGTCAATGGACGCCGCCGAGTACAAGCACATTGTCTTGGGCCTGATTTTTTTGAAGTACATCAGCGACGCCTTCGACGAGCGCCGCGCCGAGCTTAAAGCCGCGTTCACCGACGACTCGCACGACCTCTACCTGCCCGACGACGACGACCGTGCCCTAGCCACCGAGGAGCGCGACTACTACACCATGGTCAACTGCTTCTGGGTGCCGGGGCCTGCACGCTGGGAGACCATCCGCGCCAAAGCCAAGCAGGCCGATATCGGCACGCGCATCGACGGAGCGCTGGATGCCATCGAGGCCGACAACCCGCGCCTAAAGGGCATTCTGGATAAGCGCTTCGGCCGCGCGCAGCTGGAGCCGGGCAAGCTGGGCGAGCTCATCGACCTCATCTCCACCATCGGCTTCACGTCCAGCGAGGGGCATCAGGCCAAGGATCTGCTGGGCGAGGTGTACGAATACTTCCTGGGCCAGTTCGCCAACGCCGAAGGCAAAAAGGGCGGCCAGTTCTACACGCCGGCCAGCGTGGTGAAGGTGCTGGTGGAGGTGTTGGCGCCGCACAAGGGCAAGGTGTACGACCCCTGCTGCGGCAGCGGCGGCATGTTCGTGCAGAGCGAGAAGTTCATCGAGAGCCACGGCGGCAAGTTCGGCGACATCTCGATCTATGGGCAGGAAGCCAACCCCACCACCTGGCGCCTGGTGGCCATGAACCTGGCCATCCGGGGCATGGACTTCAACCTCGGCAAAGAGCCGGCCGACACCTTCCACCGCGACCAGCACCCCGACTTGAAAGCCGACTACGTGCTGGCCAATCCGCCATTCAATATCAGCGACTGGGGCGGCGGCCGGCTGCTGGACGACAAACGCTGGGTGCATGGCACCCCGCCCGCGGGCAATGCCAACTACGCCTGGCTGCAGCACATCCTGCACCACCTAGGCCCGCGCGGGCAGGCCGGCGTGGTGCTGGCCAACGGCAGCATGTCGTCCAACCAGAACAACGAAGGCGAGATTCGCCGCGCGATGGTCTTGGCCGATGTGGTCGAGGTGATGGTGGCGCTGCCGCCGCAGCTTTTCTTCAACACGCAGATTCCAGCCTGCCTGTGGTTCTTGGCCAAGGACAAAACCAAGGGCGGCCGCGACCGGCGCGGCGAAGTGCTGTTCATCGACGCCCGCAAGCTCGGGCGCATGGACACCCGCGTGACCCGGGTGTTCGACGACGAAGACGTACAGCGCATTGCCACCACCGCGCACCGCTGGCGCCAGAGTGGCGAGGCGGGCTCGGACGAACCGTATGCCGACGTGCCCGGCTTTTGCCGCGCCGTGAAGCTGGCCGAAGTTGCCGAGCATGGGCATGTGCTGACCCCGGGCCGCTATGTGGGCGCCGAGGCCACGGACGACGACGACGAGGCCTTCAACGACAAGATGGAGCGGCTGACGGCGCAGCTGGCCGAGCAGATGGCCAAGGGGGCCGAACTGGATGCGGTGATTCGGGAGAAGCTTGGAGCGCTGGGCTATGCAGTCTGACTGGCCGCTAGTCCGACTTGGTGACCACGTTGACGCCTGTCTCGGGAAGATGCTTGACGCCAAAAAGAACAAGGGCGACATGCAGCCATATCTGGGAAACGTCAACGTTCGTTGGGGCGCTTTTGAGCTTGGCGACTTGTCCGAGATGCGCTTTGAGTCTCACGAAGAGGAGCGCTACGGCCTCCTTCCTGGCGACTTGGTCGTCTGTGAGGGTGGCGAGCCCGGAAGGTGCGCCGTCTGGACCGGGCCGGTCCAGCGGATGAAGATTCAAAAGGCGCTGCACCGGATACGTCCCAAGCCGAGCTTGGACAACTACTACCTTTACTACTGGTTCAGGCATGCGGCCAACGTAGGGCTACTCGATGCGCACTTCACTGGTACGACCATCAAGCACCTCACCGGAAAGGCGATTGCTGCAATGCAGGTTCCGCTGCCACCGGTCAAGACACAGCGCGCCTCGGTCGAATTGTTAAGGCGGCTAGACAACCGCATCGACCTCCTGCGCCAAACCAACGCCACCCTCGAATCCATCGCCCAAGCCCTGTTCAAGAGCTGGTTCATCGACTTCGACCCGGTGCGCGCCAAGGCCGATGGCCGCGAGCCCGAAGGCATGGATGCGGCCACGGCGGCGCTGTTTCCTGCGGAGCTGGAGGAGTCGGAACTGAGATTGATACCGAATGGGTGGGAGGCGAGCACGTTGGGCACGTTGTGCGAACTCACCAAGGGATGTTCGTACAAGGGCGACGGGTTGTCTGAGGGGGAAGGGGCCTTCATGTTCAACCTGGGCTGCTTCAATGCGCAGCGAGTCTTCGCTAGTGAGAAGGTAAAGCGCTACACCGGTGAGTACCGGCCTCGGCATTCCGTATCGCCCGGTGACCTCATCATCGCGAACACCGACATGACCCAGGCAAGAGACATACTGGGCCGACCTGTCCTCATTCCCTGTGGCTTCGAGCCGGGATTCGTGTCCCACCACGTTTTTAAGGTCACTGTCCGGAGGACAGGGTCGCACGACCCAGAAGCGCTGCGCAACTTCCTGTTTTTCACGTTTCGGGAACCCACGTTCCGAGAGCGCGCAGTTGGGTATGCGACGGGCACAACCGTTCTTGCCCTCCCTGCTGCGGCTGTCACGGATTGCCCCGTTTGCATTCCGGAAGCAGGACCCCTAGTCGCTTGGAACAATGTCGTGCGACCACTCTTCGAGACCATCCGCTCAAACGAAGAGCGGGCGGAGCAACTCGCCAGCCTGCGGAACATCCTGCTTCCTCGCCTCATCTCCGGCAAGCTACAGATACCGGAGTTGCAAGCTCAAGTCGAAGAGGCACTGGCGTGACACCGGAACTCTCGTTGGCGTTCGCCATCCAGTCGAGCCCGGGCGTCTACGCACTGTTGCTCGGCTCCGGCGTCTCTAGAGCAGCCCGCATTCCGACTGGCTGGGAGGTTGTGCTCGACCTCGTAAGGAAGTTGGCTGCTGCGCAAGAAGCTGACGGCGAGCCAGACCCAGCCGCCTGGTTCCGCAACCAGTATGGCGAGGAGCCGGGCTACTCGCGCCTACTGGATGCGCTAGCGAAAACGCCCGCCGAGCGCGCGCAGATTCTCAGGGCCTACTTTGAGCCCTCCGAGGAAGAACGCCGGGATGGGGCGAAGTCCCCCACCAAGGCGCATCGAGCGATTGCACGGCTGGCTTCGAGCGGCCATATCCGAGTAATCCTCACCACGAACTTTGACCGCCTGATGGAGCGGGCGCTCGAAGAAGTTGGAGTCGCGCCTACCGTCATCAGCACACCGGACCAAGTCGAAGGCGCTGTACCGCTGGCTCACATGAAGTGTTGCGTTATCAAGCTTCATGGCGACTACCTCGACACACGCATCCTCAATACGCCAGAAGAGTTGGCCAGCTACGCCTCTCAGGTCGACAAGCTACTCGACCAAGTCTTTGATGAGTACGGGCTGGTCGCCTGCGGCTGGTCCGCAGAATGGGATGAAGCACTACGGCGCGCGATTGAACGTGCACCCAGCAGGCGGTTCTCGACCTTTTTCGCTGCGCGAGGGCAGCTTGGAGAGCGGGTTGCAGCACTGCTCGCCCTACGAGGCGGTCAGCACGTTGCAATCTCAGATGCTGATTCGTTCTTCGAGAACGTTGAACAACGCGTCAGGGCAATCGAACAGTTCTCCCAACCCCACCCACTGTCGGTCAAGGCTGCAGTTGCTGCCTGCAAGCGATACCTTGCCAGTCCCGACACCTCACGGATTCAGCTAGCGGACCTAATTGGCGACGAAAGCCGCAGAGTCTGCAAAGAGCTTCAGCAAGAGCGGCTCTTCAACACGTCGGAAGCCGTGAACACCGAAACAGTGACCGCGCGTGTTCGGCTGTACGAGGGCATTTGTCGAACGCTTTGCGCCATAGCCTTTCAGGTCGGCCGTTGGGGTGACCGTGGGGCAGTCCAGCAGCTGGCTTCGGCACAGCGCCGTCTGTACGGCACTCGGAACAACCAAGGCGTGACGCTGTGGCTCGCATACCAAGGCTACCCCGTCACGCTCTTGACATACGCCGCGCTTCTGGGCGCATCAGTCCGAGGTCGTTGCAATGTGGTTGCACCGCTATTAAAGAACGAGCTTGAGTTTGCCAATCGACAGCCAGTCATCGCGGTCGACGTCGTTCCTCCATTTTGCCTTTTGCGCGACAACCCGCAGCCTTGGGGACAACTCTTGGAAGGCCAGGACCGTCGCCATGCTCCCTTGAGTGACTGGCTCGCCGAGCACTTCTGGAGTGGATTCGGAGACGAGTTCGACTCGCGGCATGACTACGACCTCCGGTTCGACTGGGTAGAAATTGTTCTCGCGATTGCGCATCACAGGCTGTGCCCACTCAACACCGAGTACCATCCACCAGGACGTTACGGGTACCGAAGTCAGGGCCGCGAACGCGTCTTGCAAGGATGGAGGTCAAGTCTTGCGGCCGAGCATGAGCGGTCTCCCTATGTGAGCTCTGGACTTTTCGGGAACAGTGCGACAGAAGTGGAACAGGCTATCGCTGCGTTCGAGGCATGGGCCGCTCAGTTGAGTAACCGTTGGTGGTAGGTTGCAGCGCATGGGAAGCATCACCGAAGACCACCTCGAACAAGCCACGCTCGAATGGCTGGCGGCGCTGGGCTGGAAGATCGGCCATGGGCCGGACGTGTCGCCACCCGACGCCAAGACGCCGGGCACCGAGCGCGACAGCTACCGCGAGGTGGCGCTCAAGCACCGCCTGCGCGATGCCATCCGGCGCCTGAACCCGCACCTTCCGGCCGGCGCGCAGGACGAAGCCTGCCGCATGGTGCTAAACCCCAACATCCCAGGCCAAGTGCAGGCCAACCGGCAGATGCACCGCTGGCTGGTGGAGGGCGTGCCCGTCCAGTACCAGAAGGACGGCGAGACCCGCGGCGACCGGGTGCAGTTGGTGGACTGGGCCGACACCGCGCGCAACCACTGGCTCGCGCTCAATCAGTTCAGTATCCAAGGGCCGAAGCTCACCCGGCGCCCCGACCTTGTGCTGTTTCTCAACGGCCTGCCCGTGGTGGTGGTCGAGCTCAAAAACCCCGGCGACGAGAACGCCGACCTGTGGGCCGCCTTCAACCAGCTGCAAACCTACAAGCAAGACATTCCCGACCTGTTCCAGAGCAACGCGCTGCTGGTCATCAGCGATGGCATCGAGGCCCGCGTGGGCTCGCTCACGGCAGACCAAGAGCGCTTCATGGCCTGGCGAACCATCGACGGCGTGACCGTGGACCCGCTGGGGGCCATGAAGGAGCTGGAAACGCTGGTGCACGGCCTGTTCCAGCGCGACCTGCTGCTGGACTACCTGCGCCACTTCATCCTGTTCGAGGACGAAGGCAAGCTGGTCAAGAAGGTGGCGGGCTACCACCAGTTCCATGCCGTGCGGGCGGTGGTCGAGAGCGTGCTCGAGGCGTCGAATCCGAAGGCCAATGCTTCACGGCGCGGCAAGGGCGGCGTGGTGTGGCACACCCAAGGTGCGGGCAAGAGCATCGAGATGACTTGCCTAGGAGGCAAGCTGATGCAACACCCCCAGATGGGCAACCCGACCCTAGTGGTGGTGACCGACCGCAACGACCTAGACAACCAGCTGTTTGGCGTGTTCGCCGGCGCGGCCGCGCTGCTGCGCGAGACCCCAGTGCAGGCCGACACCCGGCCCAAGCTGCGTGATCTGCTGGCCAATCGGCCCTCGGGCGGTATTGTTTTTACGACCATCCAAAAGTTCACGCCGGGAGAGGACGAGGACAGCTTCCCCGTCCTCTCCGACCGGCACAACATCGTCGTCATCTGCGACGAGGCCCACCGCAGCCAGTACGGCTTCCAGGCCAGCATGCCCAAGCTGCAAAAGCAGATCAAGGACGCCCGCAAGACCCTAACGACCAACGACGCGGCCAACGAGCCTATGGCGCTACAGGTAGCCGAACCCACCGCCAAATACGGCGTGCTGCGCAACGTGCGTTACGGCTACGCCCAGCATTTGCGCGACGGCCTGCCTAATGCCACGTTCGTGGCCTTCACCGGCACGCCCGTATCGCTGGAGGACCGGGACACCCGCGCGGTCTTTGGCGATTACGTTCACATCTACGACGTTCGAGCAGGCGGTCAAGGATGGCGCCACGGTGCCCATCTATTACGAGAGCCGCCTCGCCCGACTGGAGCTGCAGGAAGCCGATGCGCCGTATCTCGACGACGAAGTGGAGGAGCTGACCGAGGACGAAGAGGACGACACCGTCAAGGCGGCGCAGCTGCGCCGCTGGGCCGCTCTGGAAAAGTTGGTGGGCGCGCCACCGCGCATCCAGAAGGTAGCGGCCGACCTGATCGAGCACTTCGAGAACCGCTTGGCCAGCCTAGACGGCAAGGCCATGGTGGTGGCCATGAGCCGCGAAATCTGCGTGCACCTGTACGACGCCATCGTGGTTCTGCGCCCGAGTTGGCACGACCCCGACCCCGAGAAGGGTGCCATCAAGGTGATCATGACCGGCTCGGCCTCGGATAAGAATCTGCTCAAACCGCACATCTACAGCAGGGACGTCAAGAAGCGCCTAGAGCGCCGGTACAAGGACCCGGCCGACCCCTTCAAGCTGGTCATCGTCCGCGACATGTGGCTCACGGGCTTCGACGCGCCGTGCATGCACACGATGTACGTGGACAAGCCGATGAAGGGCCACAACTTGATGCAGGCGATTGCGCGTGTGAATCGCGTGTTCAAGGACAAGCCCGGCGGCCTGGTGGTGGACTACATCGGCATCGCCAACGAGCTGAAGGCGGCGCTCAAGGACTACACGCAGGCCAAGGGCAACGGCAAGCCGACCATCGCCGCCGAGGACGCGCTAGCCGTGCTGCTGGAAAAGATGGACGTGCTGCACGGCATGCTACACGGCTTTGACTACACCGACTTTCGCACGAAGGCCTGGCAGCTGCTGCCCGGCGTGGCGAACCACGTGCTGGGCTCGGAAGATGGCAAGAAGCGCTTTGCCGACACTGTGCTGGCCGCCAGCAAGGCGTTCGCCCTCTGCTGCAGCTTGGACGGGGCGCTGGCACACCGGGACGAGCTCGCCTTTCTGCAGGCCGTAAAGGCCGCGCTGACCAAGTTCGGCACCTCGGGCAAGAAGCTTAGCGATGAGCAGAAGGATCACGCGCTGCGGCAAATCATCAGCAAAGCCGTGGTCAGTGCCGAAGTCGTGGATATCTTCAAAGCCGCCGGCTTGAATCGACCCGACATTGGCATTCTGTCCGAGGAGTTCCTAGAGGACGTGCGCCACATGAAAGAGCGCAACCTCGCGGTGGAACTGCTGCAGCGGCTGCTGAAAGACGACATACGCTCGCGCTTCAAGACCAACGTCGTGCAGCAGGCCAAGTTCTCCGAGCTGCTGCAGCAGAGCCTGCAGCGCTACCGCAACCGGGCCATCGAGACCGCGCAGGTCATCGAAGAACTGATCGAGATGGCTAGGAAGTTCCACACCGCTGCGCAGCGCGGAGAGCAGTTGGGGCTCAACGGCGACGAGATGGCGTTCTACGATGCGCTGGCAACCAACGAGGCCGCTGTCCGCGACCTAGGCGACGAGACACTGAAGGCGATTGCGGTCGAACTGACGCAGAAGCTGCGGGCATCAGTGACCGTGGACTGGTCGGTGCGCGAGACCGTGCGAGCGCGCCTGCGGGTGATGGTGAAGACGTTGCTCAAACGCTACAAGTACCCGCCGGATAGGCAGGAGGAAGCGACGGAGACCGTGCTGAAACAGGCCGAGGCATTATCAGCCGGGTGGGCGAATCCTTGAGTGGGGCTCGGCGCTTTGAAAGCGCTAGCGCAAGGCGCTAGGCATTAAATGGATGAGCACAACATCGAGCACCGCACCCGCAAGGGCTGCGCATCCACCATGAGCGCATCGAGGCATGGATGCTCGAGCAAGCCGGAGTGCGCTTTGCGCCAGCGCAGCCGCTCAAGCTGAGCGTGGTGGCTTAATCATTGCAAAAAGGCTATACTGTGACTCATTGGACTGTGACACTGCACCCGCAAGCCGAGCCCGAGCTGCTGGCGCTGCCGCCCGATATGCAAGCCCGCTTCCTGCGCACTGCCGAGCTGCTGGAGGGCTTGGGGCCGCAGCGTGTAGGGCTGCCCCACATACGCCCCCTGCAAGGCAAGCTGTGGGAGATGCGCCTACAAGGCCGGGATGGCATAGCCCGCGCCGTGTACGCTGCCGTGCACCAGCGCCGCCTGCTGGTGCTGCACGTGTTCATCAAGAAAACCCAAGCCACACCGCGCCGCGCCATTGAAACCGCCCTGAACCGATTGGAGACCCTGCCATGATCACCCTCGAGCAAATCAAGGCCAAGCTGCTGGAGCAGCCCGCCGTGCAAGCCGAATACGACGCCCTAGCCGCCGAGTTCGATATGGCCCGCGAGCTGCTGCACGCCCGCGCCCGCGCCGGCCTGACGCAAGCCCAGGTGGCCGAGCGCATGGGCACCACACAAAGCGCAGTTGCAAGGCTCGAGGCAGGCAAACGCCAGCCTTCCATGCGCACCGTGCAGCGGTATGCCAAAGCCCTAGGCTGCCGCGCCGTGGTGCGGCTGGAGCAAGCCAGCGCCTGAGCCGCCAGCGCTTGCACCACCGCCAGAGCCCGGCCCTTGATCCGGGTTTTGTGTGCTCGAGCAGCCGCACCGCTGACGTGCAAAACGCGCTTACATCCGCCGTTACATCGAGCGCAGCCCAGAAAGCACAAAGCCCGGGAAACCGGGCTAACTGCTTGATATTATTTGGAAATACGTGGGGTGGCTGATGGGACTCGAACCCACGACGACAGGAATCACAATCCTGGACTCTACCAACTGAGCTACAGCCACCGCAAGCCTTAGATTATACCCCTGATTCAGGACGCGGCGGCGGTTTCGGCGGTGGGGCGTGGCTGCAAAATTTCAACTTCGAAGCGCGTGCGCAAATGCCGCAGGTAGGCTTGGGTTTCGGCTTGTGCCCACAGATCGGCGAGCTGGTTGCGCTCCAGCCCGGCGCGCACCGCGTCGGGTGCCTCGCGCTCGAGCACGCGGTTGATGCGGATCACGGCGTAGCCGTCGGGGCCCATATCGACGCCTACCCAAGTCGGGGCATCGGCGGATGCTGGGGCGGCGGCACTCAGCACGGCGCGCAGCACCTCGGCGGGCGCGCCTTGCGGTTCGGTGCGCGACAGGGCCACGGCGGGTGACAGCCGGCCTTGGGCCGCTTCCGGGGCTTGGCGCCAGGCCGCCAAGCGGGCTTGCCCTTCGGTGCGCGCGGCATCCAGCGCGCGGCGCTGCAGCAGCAGTTCGCGGACTTGTGGGCGCACGGCGTCTAGGGGCTGCAGCTGCGCGGGCCGGTGCGCGAGCACCCTTGCTGACACCAGCTGTTGCCCGGCCTGAACCTCGATCGCTTCGGTGTTGCGCCTGAGCGTGAGCGCGTCGCTGGCAAACAGGGCCTGCAGCAGCTCGGGATGGGTCAAGGCGGGAGCAAGCCCGGCGGGCTGGGGGCCGCGGCGCACCACCGCTTGGGCGCGGTTGACGGTCAGGCCCAGCGCCTGCGCGGCGGGCGCTAGAGAGTCGGCCTGCTCATAGACCAAGTTGGAAAAGGTTTCGGCGGCTTGGGCAAAGCGCAGCTGCGCCTGTTGCTGGCGCAGCTCGGCCGTCAGGCGCTCGCGCACGGCCTCGAAGGGCTCGGCGGCCGGCTGGCGCACCTCGAGCAACTGGATGATGTGAAAGCCGAAATCGGTCTGCACCAAGTCCGAAATGGCGCCGCGCTGCAGCGCAAACACCGCCTGCTCAAACGGCGGCACCATGGCGCCACGGGCAAAAAAGCCCAAATCGCCCCCCCTGGCGGCAGAGCCGGGGTCTTGCGAGTGCGCGCGCGCGAGTTCGGCAAAACGGGCCGGGTTGAGGCGCACCTGGGCCAGCAGCTCTTCGGCGCGGGCGCGCACCTGGGCTTGTTGTTCGGGGCTGGCGCCCGGCTCGAGCGTGAGCAGGATGTGGCTGGCGCGGCGCTCTTCTTTGGCGGCGAGCTGGGCGCGGGTTTGCTCGTAATGCGCGCGCAAATCGGCTTCGCTGATGGCGATGCCCCGCGCCACCGCGGCCAGGTCGAGCACCAGGTATTCGACATCGACTTGTTCGGCCGACTGAAACAGGTTCGGATTCTGGGTGTGGAAGGCCTGCAGGTCGGCCTCGGTGAGGGCGACGCCGGCGCGGAAGTCATCAGGCCGGAACACCGTGAACTGGATTTCGCGGCGCTGGAAAAATGGCTGCAAGGCCTGTTCGGCCAGCTTCGGGGGGGCGAAAGCGGTCACGGCCAAGCCCTCGAGCAACTGGCGGCGGATCAGGTCGGCGCGCACCGATTGCTCGAATTGCTCGGGTGTCAGGCCCTGCATGGCCAAGATTTGGCGGTAGCGCTCCAGATCGAGCGTGCCGTCGGGGCGGCGCAGCTGGGCGATGGTGGGGTCTTGCGCCAGTGTGGCAGCGAGCTGCTGGTCGGTGACCAGAAAACGGGCATCTTGGGCCGCCAGGGCCACCAGTTGCTCGTCGATCATGCGCTCGAGCGTGGCAAAGCGGCTGGCCTCGGTGTCGAGCTGGGCGCGCTGCAGGCCCGGCGTTTGCTCCAGCAGTCGATCGATCTGGTTGCGGTGCCGCTCTTCCCACTGCTCGCGCGTGATGTCGGTGCCGCCGACGCGCGCCACGGCGTTGGGGTCAGCGCCCAGTTGCCCATAACCCTCGACCCCGACGAGCACGAAGGCCGGGATGATCAGCAACATCAGAACCGCCATCAGGAACTTGATGTTGTTGCGAAAAAAATCAAACATGTGGGCGCTGCCTGCAACGTGGGAATGAATGCCGGGCTCATCGGCATGGGGCTGGTGGGTGGTGGGTGCTGACGGGTTCGAACCGCCGACCTACGCCTTGTAAGGGCGCCGCTCTACCAACTGAGCTAAGCACCCCACCGGGAAACCCCTGATGTTAGCCGAACGCACCGGGGAAGGCGCGCTGGGCTGAAATGGCTGGCGCATTGTAACCGGGGCTCAGGGCGTGCTGGCTTGCCCCAGCAAACGCGCCGGCAGCGCGCCGCGCAGCGCATTGCACACCACGATGGCCTCGGCGCGTTGCAGATCTGCCCGCGTCAGGCGCGCCTCGCTGGCGGCCCAGGCGGGGTCGGCGAGCAGCAAACTGCGCTGAATGCCGGGCAAGGCTCCGCCAGATACGGGCGGGGTGAACCAGCGGCCGCCCAGGCGCAAGAAGACGTTGCTGCGCCCACCCTCGATCAGCTCGCCGGCGGTGTTGAAAAACAGGCTGTCGAAGGCGCCCTCGCGCTCGGCGGCACGGATGCCGGCGTCGTAGTGGCTGCGGCGCGTGGTCTTGTGCGCGGCCAGTGGATTGTGCAGCGGCAGCGGCTCGGGGTGCAGCCGCAGCGTCACGACACCGGGCGCCAGCGCCGCCAGGGGGGCGTGCGCAAGGCTGAGCCGGCCGTTGTGCGACAGCGCCAGCCGCACCCGCGCCGGGACATCGGGGGGCAGCTCGGCCGCGCGCTGGCGCAACAGCGCCTGGGCTGCTTCGGGGTCGAAGGCAAAACCCAGCGCCCGCGCGCTGGCCGCCAAGCGCGCCAGATGCAGCGTCAGATGCTGCAAGCCGCAACCGGGAAGGTGCAGCAGAGTCTCGAACAAGTCAAAGCCAGGGTCCAGGCCGGTGAGGAAGCGGGCTTTGAGGCGGCATTCGGCCAGCTCGTCGGCGGCCACGCTGTCGTGCACGATGCCCGCCCCCACCCCCAGGCTGAGCGGCCGCAGGCCCTGGTGCGGCGCCCCGAGCGTGAGCGTGCGGATGGCCACCGAGAGGCAGAAGTCGCCCACGCGCTGGCCTGCTGGTGCGGCGTCGAGCCAGCCGATGGCGCCGCAGTAGGGGCCGCGCGGCGTGCTTTCGAGGGCGCGGATGAGCTGCAGGGTGCGGTGCTTGGGTGCGCCGGTCACCGATCCGCAGGGGAAGGTGGCGCGCAGCAGCTCGGGCCAACCAACCTCGGGCCGCAGCCGGGCCTGCACGGTGGAGGTCATCTGGTGCACGGTGGCGTAGGATTCGATCTCGAACAGCGCCGGCACCTGCACGCTGCCGGTGAGTGCGACGCGCCCGATGTCGTTGCGCAGCAAGTCGACGATCATCACGTTTTCGGCTTGGGTCTTGCGGTCGGCTTGGAGCTGGCGGGCGCTGGCCAGATCGGCTTCGCAGTCGCCGACGCCATCGCTGTCTGGCGCAAGGCCGCGCGCGGCCGTGCCTTTCATGGGCCGGGCGCTCAAGACTCCGTGCCGCTGGCGCAAAAACAGCTCGGGCGAGCAAGACAGCAGCCAGCGTTCGTCGGGCAGGCGCAGCAGCGCACCAAAGGGCACCGGTTGGCGCGCGCGCAAGGCCGCGTACAGCGCCACCGGTTCGCCCCAGGCCTGGCCCTGCAGGCGGTAGGTGTAGTTCACCTGGTAGGTCTCGCCGGCACGGATGGCGGCGTGGATGCGCTCGATGGCGGCCGCAAAGCCCGCTTCATCGACGCTCTCCTGCAGCGCCAGCGTGCCGCCACCGGCGCCAAAGCCGGGCCAGCCCTGCAGCCAGGCATCGACTTGCTCGCGCGCGAGCCGCTGCAGGTGGCTGAACATGAGCAAGCGCAGCGCCGCGCCCGGATAGGCCGTCGCCGGCTGGCCGAGCACCAAGGCCTCGCCCCATTCGTAGTCGGCCAGCAGCAGCGCGTACAAACCGGCGCGCTGGTCTTGCGCCACCGCAGCCCACAGCGCCTCCAGCGCGGCGCGGTCGGTCGCGTCGGTGCAGACGTGCTCGCGCACGAAGCCGGTGTAGAGTCGGCTGCTGGGCTGCGCGGCGCTGGCTGTGCAGTCGTCGAGCAAGGCAAAGACCGACTGCGGATCGGCGCCGGGGGCTGGAACGGCGGCCGGGGCTGCGCTCATGCGCCGACCACCTCGGCGATCGCCCGCCCTAGGTCGGCGGTGCGGGCGCGGCCGCCGAGGTCGGGGGTGCGTGGGGCGCTGCTGCCGGCGGCCAGCACGGTTTCGATGGCTTGCAGCAGCGCGTCGTGCGCCGGGCGGTGGCCCAGAAAATCGAGCATCATGGCCCCGCACCAGATCTGGCCGATCGGGTTGGCGATGCCGCGCCCGGCGATGTCGGGGGCCGAGCCATGCACGGGCTCGAACAGCGAGGGTTGGCGGCGCTCGGGATTCAGGTTGGCACTGGGCGCCACGCCAATGGTGCCGGTGCAGGCCGGCCCGAGGTCGCTCAGGATGTCGCCAAACAGGTTGCTCGCCACCACCACGTCGAAGCAGTCGGGGCGCTGCACGAAGTGGGCGCACAGGATGTCGATGTGGAACTGGTCCACGCGCACGCCGGGGTACTGACGCGCCATGGCGGCCACGCGCTCGTCCCAATAGGGCATGGTGATGGCGATGCCGTTGCTCTTGGTGGCGCTGGTGAGATGCGGCCTGGGGCGGCTCTGCGCCAGCTCGAAGGCAAAGCGCAGCACCCGATCGACGCCGTGGCGGCTCATCACCGTTTCCTGCAGCACAATTTCGCGCTCGCTGCCCTCGTACATGCGCCCGCCCACGCTCGAGTATTCGCCCTCGGTGTTTTCGCGCACGATCCACATGTCGATCGCACCCGGGGCGTAGGGCGTGCCGTCGCGGCGGCGCAGGGGCGAGCTGATGCCGGGCAGCAGGCGCGCCGGGCGCAGGTTCACGTACTGGTCGAACTCGCGCCGAAAACGCAACAGCGAACCCCAGAGTGAAATGTGGTCGGGGATTTTCTCGGGCCAGCCGACGGCGCCGAAATAGATCGCGTCGTGGCCGCCGATCTGCTCTTTCCAGTCGTCGGGCAGCATCTGGCCGTGGCGCTCGTACCAGGGCCAGCAGGCAAATTCGAAATGATCGAAATGCAAGCCGATGCCGAAGCGGCTGGCGGCCGCCTCGAGCGCGCGCAGCCCTTCGGGCATGACTTCCTGGCCGATGCCGTCGCCAGCGATGACGGCGATGCGGTGCGTTTTCATGGGGGCGGCTCCTGGGGTGGGTGGGGCAAGTATCAGGCTTTGGCGGTTGGGGGGCTGCGCACCACCAGGCCGACGCCGAGCGCGGTCAGCGCCACACCGGTCACGGTCAGGGCGGTGATGGGCTCGTCGAACAGCAGCCAGGCGAGCACGACGGTGCACGGCGGCACCAGGTACATCAGGCTGGCCACCGAGGCCGCTGCGCCGCGCTGGATCAGCAGATAGAGCAGCGAGCTGGCCCCGAGCGTGAGCGCCAGCACCGACCACGCCAGCGCACCGGCCAGCTCGGCGTTCCAGTTCATGCCGCCGGGCTCGAGCAGCGCCAGCGGCAGCGTGACGGCAAACGCCGCCAGCAGCTGCACCGTGTTGGCGCTGCGCACGTCGCAGGGCTGCACGTGGCGCTTCTGGTACAGGGTGCCGGCGGTGATGCTCAGCAGCGCGAAGACGGCCAGGCCGACGTTGAACCAGGTGGCGCCGATCTGGCCCGTGGTTGCGCCCACGGCCGCCCCCGCATCTGAGGGCACGAACTGATGCCACAACACCAGCACCAACCCAGCCAGGCCCAGCAGCAACCCGAGCCACTGGCGCCGCGTCACGGCCAGGCCGGCCGAGGCGGCAAAGGCCGACAACCAGATGGCGGTGAGCACCGGCTGCAGCCCCACCAGCAGCGCCACCAGGCCCGCGCCCATGCCGGCCTTGACAGCCGCCCACACGCCGCCAAGGTAGCCGGCGTGCATCAGCAGCCCCAGCACCGCCAGGTGCCCCCACTGCGAGCGGCTGCGCGGCCACGCCACCCGCGCCCACCAGACCCAGAGCAGAAACAGGGCGATCGACAAGGCATAGCGCCAGGCCAGAAAGGTCATGGGCGGGGCGTGTGGCATGCCATAGCGCGCCACGATGAAGCCGGTGCTCCAGATCAGCACGAACACCCACGGCATGGCGCGCAACCAAGCGTCGTGGGGCGTCTGGGGCGAGCGGCCGAGCATGGGTGAGCGCTGCTGCGCGATATGGGCGCTGTGTCAGCGCGACTTGGCGCGGATTTCGGGCAGCGCTTTGATCAGGTAGTAAACCATCGACCAGACCGTGAGAATGGCCGAAATCCACAGCAACACCGCGCCCCAGACCCGGGTGTCGATCAGACCAAAGAGCGTGGCGTCGTAGAGCAGGAACGGGATCGCCACCATCTGCACCGCGGTTTTGAGCTTGCCCAGGGCGTGCACCGCCACGCTGCGGGTGGCGCCGATGAGCGCCATCCACTCGCGCAGCGCCGAAATGGCGATCTCGCGGCCGATGATGATCAGCGCCACGAACACGTCGGCGCGGTCGAGGTGTACCAGCACCAGCAGGCAGGCGCAGACCAGGATCTTGTCGGCCACCGGGTCCAGAAAGGCGCCGAAGGCCGAGGTCTGATTCAGCTTGCGCGCCAGGTAGCCGTCGGCCCAGTCGGTGAGCGCAAACAGCACAAACAGCACCGTGCCAACCAGATTTTGCGTGCTCTGCTCCAGCCCGGGCCAGTAGAACACGGCCACGATCAGGGGAATGGAGACGATGCGCGCCCAAGTGAGCGATGTCGGCAGGTTGAAAAACATGGGCCCGATTATGCGAGGGTTTGCCCGGATTCGGGCGCGTCGCTCAGCGCAAAGCCTTGTAGATTTGCTGCGCCAGCTCGGTCGAAATGCCCTCGACGCCAGCCAGATCGGCCACGCTCGCCGCCGCCACCCCACGCAAACCGCCAAAACGCTGCAGCAGCCGCGCGCGCCGCTTGGGGCCGACGCCGGGGATGTCTTCGAGCTGGCTGCTGCCGGTGCGGGTGCGCGTGCGCTGGGCGCGCATGCCGGTGAGGGCAAAGCGGTGCGCCTCGTCGCGGATTTGCGCCACCAGCATCAGCGCGGCCGAATCGGCCCCGAGGGCGATTGGGTCGCGGCCATCGGCAAACACCAGTTCCTCGAGCCCGACCTTGCGCCCGGCGCCCTTTGCCACACCGACGATGCGGCCCACATCGGCCCCGAGCTGCTCGAACACCTGGCGCGCCACGGCCACCTGCCCGGCACCGCCGTCGATCAGCACCACATCGGGCCAGCGTGGGCCAGCGGCGGCCTCGGGCGCCTGCGCTGCGGCCAGCTTGCCGTAGCGGCGCAGCAGCACCTGGCGCATGGCGGCGTAATCGTCACCGGGCGCAATGCCCTCGATCGCGTAGCGCCGGTGCTCGGCGCTCTGCATCCTGTGGCCCTCGAACACCACGCACGCGGCCATGGTGGCCTCGCCCGCGCTGTGCGAGACGTCGAAGCACTCGATGCGCAAGCGCTCCAGCGCCTCGTCGGGCAGATCGAGCACCTGCGCCAGCGCGCGCGTGCGCGCCTGCTGCGAGCCCTCCTCGGACAACAAGCGCGCCAGCTGCAACGCCGCGTTTTGCTGCGCCATCTCGAGCCAGGCGCGCCGCTGCTCGCGCGGCTGCCACACCGCATGCACCTTGTGTGCGCTGGCCTGGCCGAGCAAATCGAGCAGGTGCGTGCTCACGGGCGCCCCCAGCACCAGCAGCGGCGGCGGCGGGTAGGCGCTGTAATGCTGGGCGATGAAGGCCTCCAGCACCCGGGTCTCCAGGCTGGGCGGCGGGGTGGCGGCGGCATCCGGTGCCGGCGCATCGGTCATCGTCTCTAGGGCGGGGTCTGCTGCCGACTCTGCATCTGCGCCCTCCTCGACGCTGGCCAGCAGCGCCCCGTCGGCCACCTGCGACGGAAAAAAAGGCCGGTCGCCCAGATGGCGGCCGCCGCGCACCATCGCCAGGTTGACGCAAGCGCGCCCGCCCTGCACTTTCACGGCCAGAATATCGGCTTCCTGGTCGCGCACGTTCTCCATCGCCTGCTGCTGCAGCAGGTGCGCCAGGCTGCCGATCTGGTCGCGCACCTGGGCCGCCTGCTCAAACGCCAGTTGTTCGGCATGCGCTTGCATGCGTTGCTCCAGCGCGGTCAGCAGGGTGTCGGTTTGGCCGCGCAGAAAGGCGGCGGCGTCGTGCGCGTCGCGCGCGTAGTCGGCCGCGCTCACCAGCCCCACGCACGGGCCGCTGCAGCGCCGGATCTGGTACAGCAGACAGGGGCGGCTGCGGTGCAGGAACACCGTGTCTTCGCAGGTGCGCAGCCTGAACACCTTTTGCAGCAACTCGATGGTCTGCTTCACCGCCCAGCCGTTTGGGTAGGGGCCAAAGTACTGGCCGCGCCCGTCCACGGCGCCGCGGTAGTACGACAGGCGCGGGAAGGCCTGCGGCTGCGCCGCTGCGAGCGGTGGTGGCGCGGCTGCCGGTGCGGCTGCCGGTGCGGCTGGCGCCACCGTGCCCGCCTTGCGCCCCACGCCGCTGCCCAGGCGCAGGTAGGGGTAGCTCTTGTCGTCGCGGAACAAGATGTTGTAGCGCGGCTGGCTGGTCTTGATCAGGTTGTTCTCGAGCAGCAGCGCCTCGGCCTCGGAGCGCACCACGGTGCTCTCGAGGCGCGCGATCTGGCCCACCATGTGACCGATGCGTGTGCCATCGTGGCGGCGGCTGAAGTAGCTCGACACGCGCTTCTTCAGGTGCCGCGCCTTGCCCACGTAGAGCAGCGCATCGGCGGCGTCAAAAAAACGGTACACCCCCGGCAGGCCCGGCAGGGTGGCCACGGCGTGCAGCAGCGATTCGGGAAAGGGGGCGGGCGCGTCCTCGGTCATGGTTGCCGATTGTGGCACCTGGCCGCGCGCAGGGCCAGCGACAATCGCGTGCCATGAACCCCGCCGCCGCACCTGCACCTGCACCTGCACCTGCACCCGCTTCCCCCCGGCTCTGGGATATTTTTTGTCACGTGATCGACAACTGGGGCGACTTGGGCGTGTGCTGGCGCTTGGCGCGGCAACTGGTGGCGCACGGCCAGCGCGTGCGGCTGTGGGTGGACGACGCCTCGGCGCTGGCCTGGATGGCCCACCCTGGCGCGCTGCAAGGTCCCAGCCCTGGATCCGGCCCCAGCCAAGCCAGCCCCAGCGCCCCGCCCCTGCACCAAGGGCGGGGCGCATTGGCGCAGCTGAGCGTGCACCACTGGCCGCGCCTGCAGCCCGAGGCCGCGCCGCCCAGCATGGAACCCAGCGACGTGCTGATCGAAGCCTTCGGCTGCCACATCGCGCCGCACTGGGTGCAGGCGCTGCAACCCGAAGGCCGTGCCGGCCAGGTCTGGATCAACCTCGAGTACCTGAGCGCCGAACCCTGGGTCGAGCGCTGCCACGGCCTGCCCTCGCCGCTGCTCAGCGGGCCACTGGCCGGGCGCGTCAAGTGGTTTTATTACCCCGGCTTCACGCCCGGCAGCGGCGGGCTGCTGGGGCCAGATCAAACGCCTGACCCAGAGGCGCCAGCGACACCAGCCGCCGCAGCCACAGCCGCACCGGCACCCACACCGGCTTCAGGCGCCGCCCCCGTTTTGGAGGCCAGCCACACCCAGCCGCACACCCAGGCGCCCCCCACCCCCGGCCCCCCCCACATCACCCTGTTTTGCTACGAGCCTGCAGCCCTGAGCCCGTTGCTCGCCCAGCCGGCGCTGGCGCAAGCGCACTGGCGCGTCTGCGCCGGGCGCAGCCAAGCGGCGTGGCAGCGCGCGCAAGCGGCACTGCCCGCCAGCGCCACGGTGGAACGGCTGCCGCTGCTGGCGCAAACCGAGTTCGACGCCCTGCTGCGCAGCAGCAGCCTCAACCTCGTGCGCGGCGAAGACTCCTTGGTGAGCGCGCTCTGGGCCGGCCAGCCGCTGGTCTGGCAGCTCTACCCGCAAGACGACGGCGCGCACCACGCCAAGCTTGAAGCCTTTCTGGATTGGCTCGAGGCCCCGCCCTGCCTGCGCCAAATGCACCGGGCATGGAATGGGATAGAAGCGGCGACTTCTGAGCTTGCGCCCCTAACAGAACAACGCCTGCAACGTTGGCGCCACTGCACCCTGCAAGCGCGTCAGCGCCTGAGCCAGCAAGGCGACTTGTTGGGCCAGCTGCTGCGCTTTGCAAACGGGAAAAGGTAGAATGCGACGTTTTACTTTTGCACCCCTGCATTTGCGCACCCATCATGAAATTCGCCCAAGAAATCCGCGCCGGCAACGTCATCATGCACGGCAAAGACCCGATGATCGTCCTTAAAACCGAATACGCCCGCGGTGGCCGTGGCGCCGCCACGGTGCGCATGAAGCTCAAGGCGCTGCTCAACAACATGGGCACCGAAGTCGTGTTCAAGGCCGACGACAAGATCGACAACGTCATCCTCGACAAAAAAGAGTGCACCTACTCCTACTTTGCCGACCCGATGTACGTCTGCATGGACGCCGACTACAACCAGTACGAAGTCGAGGCCGCCAACATGGGCGACGCCCTCAACTACTTGGCCGACGGCATGACGGTCGAAGTGGTGTTCTACGACGGCAAAGCGATTTCGGTCGAACTGCCCACCAGCGTCGAGCGCGAGATCACTTGGACCGAGCCCGCCGTCAAGGGCGACACCTCGGGCAAGGTGCTCAAGCCGGCCAAGATCGCCACCGGTTTTGAGGTTTCGGTGCCGCTGTTCGTGGAACAAGGCGACCGCATCGAGATCGACACCCGCACCGGCGAATACCGCCGCCGCGTCTAAAAGGCGGATGGGCAACCCCCAAGACTTGCGCGTCAACCGGTTGGCGCACGCTTGGGCCGAACTGCAGGCCCAAGCCGCCGACGGCGTCGAGCTGCACCCCGACGCGCACCGGCTGGCTTTCGCCGACCCGGAGTTTCTGCTGCGCCGCGAGTCGCGCGGCATCCGCATGCAGCTCGAGCTGCTCAAGCCCGAGCTGGAAATGCAGGCGCTGGGCATCGAGCACACCGTGGTGGTGTTTGGCAGCGCGCGCTTTCGCTCCGCCGAAGCAGCGGCCGAGGCGCTTGAGCAGGCGCAGGCCAGCGGTGATGCCCAAGCCATTGCCGCCGCCCAAACCCTGCAGCGCAACGCCCGTTATTACGAGCAGGCGCGCCGCTTTGCCCGCTTGGTGGCCGAATACAGCCTGCACTGCCCAGCACAAGATCGGCTCTACATCGTCACCGGCGGCGGCCCCGGCATCATGGAGGCGGCCAACCGCGGCGCGCACGAGGCGGGGGCGCTGAATCTCGGGCTCAACATCACGCTGCCGCACGAGCAGCTGTCCAACCCCTACGTCAGCCCCGAGCTGAACTTCAAATTCCACTATTTTGCGCTGCGCAAAATGCATTTTTTGATGCGCGCCAAGGCACTGGTGGCGTTTCCGGGCGGGTTCGGCACCCTGGACGAGTTGTTTGAAGTGCTCACCTTGGTGCAGTGCCACAAGGCCAAACCGCTGCCGATCTTCCTCTTTGGCAGCGACTACTGGCAGCGCCTGCTGCGGCTCGAGGTGTTGGTCGAAGAAGGGGTGATCAGTCCCGCCGATCTGGAGCTGTTCCAAACCGTGGACACGCCCGAGGCCGCGTGGGAGGGCATCCGGCGCTTCTACAACCTGCCCGAGATCGGCTGCGCTGCGCCGGCCGGTTGAGCCCCCGGCGGCATCGAGCAAGGCAGCGGCCAGCTGGCACCGCCCCACGCTGCCACCGCCTCACGCTGCCCCGCCCCACTGAGCACAGCGCGCGTCACCTCAAGTGCCGGAGCCCGGCTTGTGGCCCGCCGCCGGGTCGTCGCCGATCAGCCGCACCTGCTCCACGTCGGCAATCAGGCGCGATTCGCGCACCGCCGCCCGCGCCAGCATGTGCGAGGCCACCGGCAGCGTGGCAAACAGAAAGCCCAATAGCAGCAGCGCACGCCAAGTCCAGTCCCAACTGGTGGCAAAAAGGATCGCGCCCACCAGCACCATGGACAAGGCAAAGGTGCCGGCCTTGGTGGCGGCGTGCTGGCGCGCCAGCGCGTCGGGCAGCGCCACCACGCCCCAGGCGGCGATGACCAGCAACACCCCGCCCGCAAGCAGAAAGAGCGCCGCCAGCAGATGCAAGACCGTTCCGGTGTCGATCATGGTTCGGCCCCCTTGTCGAGCAGCAAGGCCCAGCCGACCGTGGTCACGAAACCGGCCAGCGCCAGCCCTATGCCCACGTCCAGGTACACGGTGCGCTCGGTGTAGATGGAGGCCGCCACGCACAGCGCCACAGCCGCGGCCAGGAAAATATCGAGCGCCACGATGCGGTCGGCGTGCGTCGGCCCTTGCACGATGCGCCACGTCATCAGCGCCATGGCGATGAGTACGCACAGCACCAGCGCCGTGGTGGCCCAAACGATCATCATGCCCGCAGCTCCCCGAACAGCCGCACCAGGCTGGATTCGAAACGGTCCCGTATGCCCTGCACGATGGCATCGGTGTTGGAGGCATCGAGCACATGCATCAGGATAATGCGGTTTTCCATGTCGATGTCGATCGTGGTGGTGCCCGGTGTGAGCGTGATCATGCAGCCCAGCAGGGCGGCGCCCATCGGGCTCATGGGCGCGAAATGCACGCGCAGGTAAGCGGCAGGCGGCGGCCTGCGCGCGCCGGTGCTGGAGCGCACGATCACCTGCACGGTCTGGATGCCGGACAGAATCACGGCCTTGAGAAAGCGCAGCAACAGCACCAGCGCTACGACGGGTTTGGGCATGTCAGCGCGCTCCCATGCTCAGGGCCGCCGCCTGCACGTACTCGATCAGCGGCTGCGGGTTGAGGGAAATCGTCAGCGTCAGCGCCGCCAGGCCCAGCGTCGCGGCCCAGGCAGGCCAGAGCCGCGTCTGCGCGGGCGGCTGCCAGTGCTTGTCGGGGTGCGGCTTCCAGAACGCCTCCATCCAGATCTTGACCATCGAGTACAGCGTGAGCACGCTCACCAGCAGCGCAATGAAGGTCCAGAAATAGCGCCCTTGCGCCAGCGCTTCCTGCAGCACCAGCAGCTTGGCCCAGAAACCCGACAGCGGCGGTATGCCCACCAACGCCATGGCGATGAGCAGGAACAGAACGCCCAGCCAGGGGTGGGTCTTGTACAGGCCACCGATCTTGCGCAAGTCGTAGTTGCCGGTCAGGCGCCAGATCATGGCCGCGATCAGGAACAAGTTGGCCTTGACGATGAAATGGTGCACGGTGTAGAACAGCGCCGCCGCGTTGCCGGCCTGGCTGGCCAGCGCGATCGCGAGCAGTATGTAACCCACCTGGCTCACGGTGTGGAAGGCCAGGATGCGCCGCATGTCCCAGTGGTAGGCCGCGCCCAGCACGCCGATGAGCATACTGGCGGCGGCAATCCAGCCCAAGCCCTCGTACACCCAGCTAGGCGAGGTGGCAAAGATGTTGCCGCCCACGCGCAACACCGCGTACACCCCAAGCATGGTAAGGGTGCCGGCAAACAGCCCCAGCACCGGCGCGGGCAAGGTGTGGTAGGCCGCAGGCAGCCAGGCGTAGAGCGGAAAGGCCCCGGCCTTGATCAGCAGCGCCAGCAGCAACACACTCACCACCAGGCCCAGCATCCAGGGGTTGAGCTGGGTGGCGGCGTGCGCCAGCGCGTCGTAATTCAAATGCCCGGTCATGCCGTAGAGCAGCCCCACCGCCGCCAGCAAGAGCAGGGTGCCGATGATGTTGAGCACAAAGTACTTGAAAGCGCCGTCGAGCTGGTCCAGGCGCCCGCCTATGGCCAGCAGGCCGAGCGCGCACACCAGACCGACTTCGAGCCAAACATACAGGTTGAAAATGTCGGCAGTGGCAAACGAACCGGCCACCCCGAGCAGCAAGCCGTGCATGAGCGGCAGCAGCATCGGGTGGCGGGGCTGGGTGTCGGCGTCGCTGTTCAGGAACACCAGCGCCGCCAGGCCCATGACCGCCGTGATGAGCAGCATGGCGGCGCTGGTGCGGTCGATGTAAAACTCGATGCCATAGGGCGCACCCCAGTCGCCAAACACGGTGCGCAGGCCCGCGCCCTGGTGCGCCGCGCCCAGCAAGGCCAAGGCGCTGGCAAGCAAGAGCAAAATGCCCAGCAGGCTCAGCAGCGACTGCGCCCGTGGGTTTTTTTGCGCCAGTGCCGTCGCCACCACCGTGGCCATGGGGACGAGCACCGGGCTGGCAGCCAACCAGGCGCTCATCGGGCCGCCTCCGGCGCGCTCGCCTCAGGCAGGGCCGGCTCGTGCGCAGCGCCGTTGTAGGGCGGTTTGACAGGGTCGGTCGGGTGCGGTTCGGCCATGCGCAAGTCTTGGGTGTCGTCGGTTTCGGTGGCCTGGATCAAGCGCAGCATCAGGGTCAGGGAGTAGCAGATGAGGGCAAAGCCGATCACGATCGCGGTCAGCACCAGCGCCTGCGGCAAGGGGTTGGAGGCGTCGCGCAATACGGTCTCGCCCAGCGGAATCACCGCCGGCTCCATGGTGGTCAAGCGCCCGGCGGCCAGAAACAGCAGGTTGATGGCGCTGCCCAGCAGCCCCAGGCCAATGACGCAGCGAAACACGTCGCGCGAAAAAGCCAGATACACGCCAGCGCAAACCGTGATGCCCACCGTGATGGCAATCAGCCAGATCATGGCCTGCCCTTTCCGTCGTAGGCTGCGGCAGCCGAATCGGCGTCTGGCGCTTCGCCGGCACCCAGCAAAGCGACGGTGTAACCCGCCAAGGCACCCCACACGGTCAGGTAAACGCCCAGGTCGAAGATGATCACGGTCGAAACCTTGAGGTCGGTAAAACCCAGGGGGATGCTGCCCCAGATGTGGGTCAGGAACGGGTCGCCCACCAGCAAGGCCGGGATGCCAGACAAAATGCCTATGCCCAAGCCGATAGCAGTCAGGCGCAGGGGCGAGCCAAAAGGGAGCTTGCGCGCTGCGGCGTCGGAACCGTAGGCCACGGCCCACAAAATGGAGGCGGTGACCGCCAGCAGGCCGCCAATGAAGCCGCCGCCGGGTTCGTTGTGGCCGCGCAGCAGCACCCAGAGCGAAGCCAGCAAAATGGTGACGTAGAGCGGGCGCGCAATCGCCTCCAGAATGACGACGCGGCGGTTCATGCCTGACCCCCTGTTTGAGTTTGGGCGCGCTGGCGCGCGCCCTGGCTGCGCACCGCCTGCAGCAAGGATATGGCCGCCAGGAAGGACAACATCACCACCGCAATTTCACCCAGGGTGTCGATGGCGCGGAAATCCACCAGCACCACGTTGACGACGTTGCGCCCAAACGCTTCCGGCACGCTGGTGACGGCAAAGAAGTCGGTAAGCTGGCTGTTGAACACGCCGCTGAGCGACACCAGCATCAGCAGCGTGACCACCAGCCCGAAGAGCAAGGCCAAAGGCAAGGCCCAGCGGTTGCTGTGCGCGCGCTCCAAGCCTTGGCCACGGCCTTCGCGCTTGAGTTTGAGCAAGATGGAAGCCAGCACGATCACAAACACCGTCTCGACCACGAACTGGGTGTAGGCCACGTCGGGCGCGCCGGTGTAGAGGAAAAACAAGGCGCTGCCAAAGCCCACCAGGCCCGAGCACAGCAGCAACACCAGGCGGTCGCGCTGGAACAGGGCCAACACCGCACCAGCGCCTATGGTCAGGCAGGCGAGCACAAAACCAAGGCTGGGGTTGACCCAGGCCGGCCAGTCCCATTGGTTCCAGCCGGCCAGCAAAATGGCCGCCAGCACGGCACTCACAAAGCCCAGCAGCAGCAGGCTGTAACCACTCAGGTCGCCGTGTTGCAGCAGCCGCGTGGTGCGCGCCGACACTTTGGGGATGCCGTTGATGAAACGCTCGTACTGCGCCGGTGTGCTGACGCTGTCGAAGCACGCCAGCAGGCGGTCGAAGCGCCGGTGCAGCGGGTCCCAGTAGACGAACACTACCGTGCCTATGCCCAGGGTGAGCGCCAGCGACAGCAGGCTGCCGAGGCTGAAGTCGAGCGCAAAGTGCACCGCCACCGCTTCGGCGCGCGGCGTCATGGCTTCGGCGGCCAGGGCCATGAGGGTGTCGGCCATGAAGGGTGCCAAACCGAGCGCAATGCCTATGCTGGCCAGCACCAGCGGCGGGCCAACCAGCGCCAGGCCGCCTTCGTGCGCGTCAGGCGGCGTCAGGTTGTGGCCCGGATGGCGCCAGAACACGCGCACCGCCGCCACCGCCGCCACCGCCACCGCCACCGAGGCAAAAATGGTGTTGGCCACCTTGACGAACTCGCTCAGAGGCCCGAGCGCGTCGGCCGCGCCGACCACGTCCTTGACCACGTAACCAAACGACAGCGGAATGCCGGCCATGGACAAGCCCGCCAGCGCCGCGGCCAGGGCCGTCAGCGGCATGGCGTGGCGCAAGTTGCCCAGGCGGTCGATGATGCGCGTGCCGGTGCCGTGGTCGACGTTGCCGGCGACGAAGAACAGCGGCGCCTTGTACAGCGCGTGCCCGAGCAGCAAGGCGCTCACCGCGATCGTGGCACCGTAGCCGTCCATGCCCACCAGCATCACCAGCGTACCCAGCGTGGCCACAGTCGACCAGGCCAGGATGCGTTTCATGTCTCGCTCGCGCAGCGCCAGCAGCATGGCCCAGGCGGCGGTGACGGAGCCAAAAATCTGCAGCGTCCACTGCCACAGCTCCCAGCCGCCAAAGCCCGGGTCCAGCCGCGCCAGCAGATACACGCCGAGCTTGACCATGGTGGCCGAGTGCAGGTAGGCCGACACCGGTGTGGGTGCCGCCATGGCCCCTGGCAACCAGAAGTGAAACGGAAACTGCGCGCTCTTGGTGAAGGCGCCCAGGATGATGAGCAGCAGCGCGGCTGTGAGCAACGGCGTGTGCTCGGTGTAGGGCAGCTGGGCGATGATCTCCTGGATCGAGTAGGTGCCCATGATCTGCCCGAGCAGGATGGCACCGGCCAGCAGCGCCAGCCCACCGCTGCCCGTGACCACCAGTGCCTGCTGCGCCGACTTGCGGCTCTTTGGGTCTTCGTGGTTGAAGCCGACCAGCAGGAACGAGAGCAGACTGGTCGCCTCCCAGAACAGGAACAGCACGATCAGGTTGTCGGCCATCACGGTGCCGATCATGGCGACCATGAACAGCGTCAGCAAAATGTAGAGCCGGTTTTGCTGCGGGTGCCCGGCCAGATAGCCGCCGGCATAGACGAACACCGCCACCCCGATGCCGGTGATGAGCAGCAGCATCAGCAGCGTCAGGCCGTCGATGTGAAAGTCCAGGTGCACGCCCAGCGCCGGGATCCAGTCGATGTGAATGTCCAGCGGCAGCGGCTGCGTCGCCGCCGTCCAGAGCACAGCCAGGAACGCCAGCAGCGGCAGCAGCACAAAGGCGGCCCGCGCGCCCAGGCTCATGGCCGGGGCATGGGGGTCGAGTGGAGGGTGTTGCGCCATGGGGCTCGAGTGTAAGTATTTTTTGTCTGGAAAAACCTGAGTCAGGCGCTCGATACGCCGAAAGATGCTGCGGCCTCAGAGGCTGCGTCCCCGCTTCTCAGCCCCGAGCAAACTTCAGAACTCGCCCTGCTGCCACATCTCGGGGGCAAAGCGCAGCACGCGGTTGCGGCCTTGATCCTTGGCCTGGTACAAGGCCACGTCGGCGTACTTGATCGCCTGCCAGAAGCCGTCGGTGTCGCCGGGAAACTCGCTCACCCCGACCGAGATCGTCTTGCGCAGCGTTTCGCCGTTGACGTTGAGCTTCATTTGCTCCACCGACTGGCGGACTTTCTCGGCCACCCGCAGCGCTTCCCCGGCTTGCACGTCCAGCAGGAGGATCAGAAACTCCTCGCCGCCAAAGCGGATCACCACGTCGGCATCGCGTACAGCAGAACGCAAGACTTGCGCGGTCTGTTTGAGCAGCAAGTCGCCGACATCGTGCCCATAACCATCGTTGACCTGCTTGAAATAATCGAGATCGCACAACAGCAGGCCGATCTGGCTCTTGCGCCGCAGCACGCCGCTGATGAGTTGCTGGCTGTGATCCTGCAAAAAACGGCGGTTGTACAAACCGGTGAGCGGGTCCACCATGGCCGATTCGCGCAGGGTTTGCATCAGGCGCTTGGCCTCGATGACCGAGGTCGATTGCTCTAGGTAGGTGCCGGCGCTGAACACCTTTTGCGCCATGTGCGCGTCTTGGGCTGCGCCGTCGGCGGCAGCGGGAAAGAGCAGTTGCATCACACCTATGGTTTGCCCGCCGGCAAGCATGGGCAGGCAAATATGCCCCATTCCCGGCTCGCTTTCAAAACGCCGGCACACGCCCTGGAACTCGAACGACGACACCTTGTGCCCGGTCTTGACGGCGCGGCATTGGCTGCAATCGGACAGGATGGCTGCGTCGCAGTGCATGCGCGCGTCGCCCACCAGCGGCGGGTAAACGCGCGCCATTTCAGCGCGCGTGGCGTGGACTTCGTACAAGGTGTAGGCCTGAACGCCGACTTCACTCTCCAGCACCAGGCCCAGGCGCCGGTACACGTCTTCCAGCGTGGCGTCTTCTTCGATCACCCGTTTGTACACCGTCATGCCGTAAACGCGCTCGACCAGTCGGTTGAACTTGTCGGACAGCACGCCGATTTCGTCCCTCGACTGCACCTGCACCTTTTTCGCCAGCTCGATTTCGCCCGTGCTCAAGGAATCGATTTGCCGTATCACCGAAGTGATGGGGTGGTGAAAGGCGGCAATGATCCAATAGACGAAGGTCAGCAGCAGCACACAGGCCAACAACAGCGCCGCCAGCAGCGCGTGCACCGAATGGCGGATGACGGCGTCCATGCCAGCGCTGACGCGCTGCGCCTCCTGCTCGATCTGCGCCCGGCTTTCGTCCGTCAGCACCCAGGCGTTGTTCAGGCGCGTCTGCAAGTCCTGGCGCGCAGCCGCCAAGCTGCCGTCGGCCAAGGCGTTGGCACCGCCATGCAGCAGCAGCAACTGCGCCAAGGCCTGGTCGATGCGCTCGACTTCGGCCCCTGAGGCTTGTATGCCGCGCGCACCCAGCAATTGCTCGTCGGCCAAGGTGCGCAACAGGCTTTCGAATACCGTGCCTTCGCGCTGCGAAGCCACAAAGCGCCGGTTCAAATCGGCCTGCGCCTGGCGTATCGTCTGCACGCGCTGACGCATTTGTTGCACCGTGTCCAGGTTGAGGCTGCCGTCGGGATGTTGCACCTGAATCAGCTCGCGCTCCAATGCCGACAGCTCTTGCAGCACTTGCAAGTTCACCAACTGCAGCGGTTGCAGGCGTTGCGCTTGCTGGTGGTGCTGGTACTGCAAAGCAGACAGCGCCGCCACGCCGCCCAGCGCCAGCACGCAAAACCAGAACAGGGTGCCCACGCCAAGCAGCAAGAACTTGCGCCGGATCGGCAGGTCAACGAACATCAGCCGACGCAGCAGGCGCGCGGGCCAGCCGTAGCGGTGCCGCCCGCCCGCCCGCGCTTCGGATGCGTGAGAGGTTGGTTTCTGAGACATTCAACCTGCTCCTGTGTGCTTGTTGTCGATCTGAGGGCTGCGCAAGTCTAAGGATTGAGGTGATTTGTGCCTCACTCCCACTCGATCGTCGCCGGCGGTTTGCTGCTGATGTCGTAGGTGACGCGGTTGATGCCACGCACTTCGTTGATGATGCGCCCCGAGACGCGCTTGAGCAGGCTGTAGGGCAGCTCGGCCCAGTCGGCGGTCATGAAGTCGCTGGTCTGCACCGCGCGCAGCGCCACCACGTAATCGTAGGTGCGGCCGTCGCCCATCACGCCCACGCTCTTGACCGGCAAAAACACGGCAAAGGCCTGACTGGTGAGCTCGTACCAGCTTTTGCCGCTGTGCGGCTCAAGGGTGGAGCGCAGTTCCTCGATAAAAATCGCGTCGGCGCGGCGCAGCAAGTCGGCGTAGTCTTTTTTGACCTCGCCCAAGATGCGCACCCCCAGCCCAGGGCCGGGAAAGGGGTGGCGTTGCACCATCTCGGGCGGCAAGCCGAGCGCCACGCCGAGCTCGCGCACTTCGTCCTTGAACAGGTCGCGCAGCGGCTCGAGCAGCTTCAGACCCAGTTGCTCGGGCAGGCCACCGACGTTGTGGTGGCTCTTGATGGCCACGGCCTTCTTGCTCCTGGCGCCGCCGGATTCGATCACGTCTGGGTAAATAGTGCCTTGTGCCAACCACTTGGCGCCTTTGGTTGAAGCGCCACTTGAAATGATCTTGGCGGCTTCGGCCTTGAACACCTCGACAAACAGGCCGCCGATGATCTTGCGTTTTTGCTCGGGCTCGCTGACACCTGCGAGCCGCGCCAAAAACAGATCGGCGGCATCGACCCGGATCACCTTGGCGTGCAGCTGGCCGACGAACATCGCCATCACGGCGTCGCCCTCGTGCAGGCGCAGCAGGCCGTGGTCCACGAACACACAGGTGAGCTGCGCGCCGATGGCACGGTGGATGAGGGCGGCGGCCACCGACGAATCGACGCCGCCCGACAGGCCCAGTATCACCTCTTCGTCGCCCACCAGGGCGCGGATTTTTTGCACTGCTTCGTCGATGTGGTCGCGCATCACCCAGTCTGGCCGGGCGCCGCAGATGTCCAGAACGAAGCGCTCGAGCACGGCGCGGCCCTGCACCGTGTGCGTGACTTCGGGGTGAAACTGCAGGCCGTAGAGGCGCCGCGCCTCGTCGCACATGCCGGCAATCGGGCAGGCCTCGGTGCTGGCCATGAGCGCAAAGCCCGGCGGCAGCGCCGTGACCTTGTCGCCGTGGCTCATCCAGACCTTGAGCATGCCGTGGCCTTCGGGGGTGTGAAAGTCGGCCAGGTCGCGCAACAAGGCGCTGTGGCCGCGCGCGCGCACCTCGGCGTAGCCGAACTCGCGCGTGCGGCCGGCTTCGACCTTGCCCCCGAGCTGCTGCGCCATGGTCTGCATGCCATAGCAGATGCCCAGCACCGGCAGCCCGAGCTCGAAGACCGCGTCGGGTGCCTTGTCGTCGACCTCATAGACGCTGGCGTGGCTGCCCGAGAGGATGATGCCCTTGAGGCTGCCGTCGGCGGCGTACTGGCGCAGCCACTCACTGCTCACGTCGCAGGGGTGCACTTCGCAGTACACGTGCGCTTCGCGCACCCGGCGCGCGATCAGTTGCGTGACTTGGGAGCCGAAATCGAGGATGAGGATTTTGTGGTGTGGCATAAACGGGGATTATCCCTGCCCCTGCAAGGGCGGCAGCTCGATGCCAGTCTTTGGCTTTGGCGCCGGCGCTGCAGCGCCATCAATCGGCGCGGTAATTGGGCGCTTCCTTGGTGATCTGCACGTCGTGGACGTGGCTTTCGCGCACGCCGGCGGTGGTGATCTCGACGAATTCGGCTTGGGCGTGCAAGTCGGCGATGCTGGCGCAGCCGCAGTAGCCCATGGCGGCGCGCAGACCGCCGGCCATTTGGAACAGGATCGCCACCACCGAGCCCTTGTAAGGCACGCGGCCTTCGATGCCTTCGGGCACGAGCTTGTCGGCGTTGGGGTTGCCGCTGCCCGATTCCTGGAAGTAGCGGTCGGCGCTGCCCTGCTGCATGGCCCCGATCGAGCCCATGCCGCGGTAGCTCTTGTAGCTGCGGCCCTGGAACAGGATCACTTCGCCCGGCGCTTCTTCGGTGCCGGCGAACATGCCGCCCATCATCACGCTGCTGGCGCCGGCGGCAATGGCTTTGGCGATGTCGCCGCTGTAGCGCACGCCACCGTCGGCGATCAGCGGCACGCCGGTGCCGGCCAGCGCCGTGGCCACGTTGTCGATGGCGGTGATCTGCGGCACCCCGACGCCGGCGACGATGCGCGTGGTGCAGATCGAGCCCGGCCCGATGCCGACCTTGACGCCGTCGGCCCCGGCCTCGACCAGCGCGCGCGCGGCCGCACCGGTGGCAATGTTGCCGCCGATGACTTGCACCTGCGGGTAGTTTTGCTTGACCCAGCGCACGCGCTCGAGCACGCCCCTGCTGTGGCCGTGCGCGGTATCGACCACGATGGCGTCGACCCCGGCGCGCACCAGCGCTTCGACCCGCTCCTCGGTGCCCGCGCCCACGCCCACCGCAGCGCCGACGCGCAAGTGCCCGGCGGCGTCGCGCGCGGCGTTGGGGAAGTTGAGCTGCTTGCGGATGTCCTTGACGGTGATCAGGCCCTTGAGCTCGAAGGCCTCGTTGACCACCAGCAGGCGCTCGAGCTTGTGTTTGTTGAGCAGCGCCTTGGCCTGCTCGGGCGTGGTGCCGTCGGGCACGGTGATGAGGCGCTCGCGCGGCGTCATGATCTCGCGCACCGGCAGTTCGGTGCGGGTCTCGAAGCGCAGGTCGCGCCCGGTGACGATGCCCACCACCTTGCCACCGTCGAGCACCGGAAAGCCGGAAATGCCCAGTTCTTCGGACAACTGCAGCACCTGATAGACCGTGGTCTCGGGGGTGATGACCACCGGGTCGCGCAGCACGCCCGACTCGTAGCGCTTGACCTTGGCCACGTGCGCGGCCTGCTCGGCCGGCGGCAGGTTCTTGTGCACGATGCCGATGCCGCCCTCTTGCGCCAGCGCGATCGCCAACCGGGCTTCGGTGACAGTGTCCATGGCGGCCGAGACCAGCGGCAGGTTGAGCGCGATGTCGCGTGTCAGGCGCGTGGCCAGCGAGGTGTCCTTGGGCAGGATTTGCGAGTATGCTGGCACCAGCAACACGTCGTCGAAGGTGAGCGCTTTTCCAAGCAGGCGCATAGAGTGAACTCCAAAAGCGCTATTGTAGGCGGGCCGACGTGCGGGTATATTGCGCTTTCGTCATGGGCTTTTGGTATGCACACCTCGATCCACACCCACATTGCAAAAATTTGCAGGCTGCTGCGGTTGCCGCGCCTGGGGCTGCTGGCCTGGGCCACCGGCCTGCTGCTGGCCAGCGCCGTGCAGGCCGCCGGCCCGACTTGGGTCTGGCTCGATGACAACGGCCGCCGCGTGGCCAGCGACACGCCGCCGCCGGCCACGGTGCCCGATCAGCGCATTCTGCGCCGGCCGCCAGCGGGTCCGGTGCCCAGCCTTGCGCTCAATGCCGCGCCCGCAACCGCCCCAGCCGCTGCCCCCACCCGCCCTGCCCCACCCGTGGCTGGCGCAGCAGGCACAGGCCGCTTGAGCGACGAGCAACTGCGCCAGCAAGTCGAGCAACGCAACGCCCAGATCCGGGCCGACAACTGCCAGCGGGCCCGCGCCTCGCTCGAGACCTTGCAAGCCGCCGCCAGCCAGCCCCTGTACATGGTCAACGAGCAGGGCCAGCGCGTGACGATGGATGAGGCCATGCGCCGCGCCGAGAGCGTGCGCCTGCGCCAGATCGTGCGCGACAACTGCCCAGCGGCGCCAGCCGTGGCCGGCAGCCCGCAAGCCGCACCAGCGCCAGCAGCCGCACCCAACCGACCTTGATGGGCTGGGCTTCAGCGCGCCTGGGGTTGGGCGCGCTTGCGGTAGCGCTCGCGCCGCGCCGTTTTGGGGTCCACCCGCAGCGCCCGGTAGCGCTCGATGCGGTCGCCGTCGTGCAAGGGGGTCGAAGCGGGCTCGACGCGGCCCCACACCCCGACCTCGCCCGCAGCCGTGGCTTGCAGCCAGGCCTCGGCGGTGCCGGCGGGCGCGGCGGCACGCAAAGCCCCGGCCGGCCCAAACGCCAGTTGCAGCGCCTGCCCCAGGGTGGTGCCGGCAGGCACCTGCAAGCGCCACTCCTGCACCTTTGAGGGTGCGCAGGCGTGCAGCAGTGTGATCTCAAGCGTCATTCGCCATAGACCTGATCGGCGCGCTTGACGAAGGCATCGACCAGATTGGCCGCGATCTTGTCAAACACCGGCCCCACCAGCGTGGCCAAGGTGTTGCTGGCAAAGCCGTAGTTGAGGGTGAAATCGACGCGGCAGGCGCGCTGGCTGCCGTCGCCCACCGGTTTGAACTCCCAGATGCCGTCGAGGTGTGAGAACGGGCCGTCGATGAGCTCGAGCTGGATGCGTCGGTCTTCGACGTGGGTGTTGCGCGTGGTGAAGCTCTTTTTCATGCCGGCCATCGACATGCCGATGGAGGCCACCATGCCCTGCGCGGTGCGCTCCAGCACCACGCCGGCGCTGCACCAGGGCAAAAATTCGGGGTAGCGCGGCACGTCGCTGACCAGCGCGAACATTTCGTGGGCGCTGTGCCAGAGCAGAACCGACTTGTGGATGCTTTTCATACAATGCAAGGCCGTGCCGGGATTGTAGAGCCGCCGGCCGCCCCGCTTGCCCCCGCCCCATGTCCACCCCCAACAAAAACACCGCCGCCACTGCTGCCCGCATCGCGGAAAACAAAAAAGCCGCCTTCAACTACCACCTCGAGGAGCGCCACGAGTGCGGCTTGGTGCTGCAAGGCTGGGAGGTGAAGGCGCTGCGCGCCGGCAAGGCCCAGCTCACCGAGGGCTACGTGGTGATCCGCGACGGCGAGCTGTACCTGATCGGCTGCCTCATCAGCCCCCTGCGCAGCACCAGCAGCCACTTGCCGGCAGACAGCGCGCGCACGCGCAAGCTGCTGATGCACAAGACCGAAATCCAGCGCCTGATCGGCAAGGTGGAACAAAAGGGCTACACCCTGGTGCCGCTGAACCTGCACTGGAAAAACGGGCGCGTGAAATGCGAGCTCGCGCTGGCCAAGGGCAAGGCCGAGCACGACAAGCGCGACACGCTCAAAGAGCGCGAAGGCAAGCGCGAGGTGGAGCGCGCCATGAAGCAGCGCCAGCGCTGAGCGACTGAACCTCCCGGCCTCTGAGGCTGGAAGGGGCCAGCCCAGCGCGGCCCGCAATCAGGCGAAATTGGCCTGCGCAAAGCGCCAGTTGACGAGCTGGTCGAGGAAGGTTTCGACAAACTTTTGCCGCAGGTTGCGGTAGTCGATGTAGTAGGCGTGCTCCCACACATCGACGGTGAGCAGCGCGGTGTCGGCCGTGGTCAAGGGCGTGCCGGCGGCGCCGGTGTTGACGATATCGACCGAACCGTCGGGCTTTTTCACCAGCCAGGTCCAGCCCGAGCCGAAGTTGCCGACCGCGCTCTTGACGAAGGCTTCGCGGAAAGCGGCGTAGCTGCCCCATTTGGCCGTGATGGCTGCAGCCAGCGCGCCGCTGGGCTCACCCCCGCCACCGGGGCACATGCAGTTCCAGAAAAAAGTGTGGTTCCAGATCTGGGCCGCGTTGTTGTAGATGCCGCCGCTGGATTTCTTGATGATCTCTTCGAGCGTCATGGACTCGAATTCGGTGCCCTTTTGCAGGTTGTTGAGGTTGACGACGTAGGCGTTGTGGTGCTTGCCGTGGTGAAACTCGAGCGTTTCCTGGGAGTAATGCGGCTGCAGCGCGTCAAGGGCATAGGGCAGCGGGGGCAGGGTGTGTTGCATGGGCAAAGGCTCCGGTGGGATTGGTGAACGGTACGCGAGCGGCAACTGTGCGCCTGGGCGCGCAGCCACAGCCACCACGCATTGTAGGCAGAGGCTCTAGTTCCCCGCAGCAGACACGGTCAAATCCAGCTGGCCGTCGGCCAAGCGGGCGCGCAGCGCCTGCCCCACCTGCACGCCGCTGCAGCGCAGCACCGGCCGCCCGCTGGCGTCGCTGAGCAAGGCGTAGCCGCGCTGCAACACGCCATGCGGGTCCAGCGCCTGCAGTCGCGCCGCCTGGTGGTCGAGGCGCAGATGGCGCCGCTCGAGGTCGCGCGCGGCGCTGCTCAGCCAGTCTTGCTGCCAGCGCCGCAAGCGCTGGCGCTGCTGCTCCAGTTGCCCTGCCACGCCTTGCTGCAGGCGCTGCGCACAGCGCTCGAGGTGGCGCAGCTGGGCGCTGCGCTCGGGTGCGCAGAGCTCGGCGGCCGCGGTGGGAGTGGGAGCGCGCAGGTCGGCGACAAAATCGGCCAGGGTGAAATCGGTTTCGTGCCCGACGCCGCAGATCACGGGCATGGGCATTTGGGCGATCTGGCGCACCAGCGCCGGGTCGTTGAAGGCCCACAGATCCTCCAGCGAACCGCCGCCGCGCACCAGCAGCAGCAGCTCGCAGCCACAGCCGGCCTGGAACTGCGCCGCCGCCGCCTGCAGCGCCTGGCACAGGGCCTGCGGCGCCCCCTCGCCCTGCACCCGCGCCGGATACAGGCGCACCGGCAGATGCGGCACGCGCCGGCTCAGGGTGGTGATCACGTCGCGCAAGGCCGCTGCGTCTGGCGAAGTGACGACGCCGATGCGCGTGGGCCAAGCGGGCAGCGGGCGCTTGCGCGCCGGGTCAAACCAGCCCTCGGCCTGCAACTGGGACTTCAGGCGCATGAACTGCTCGAACAGGCCGCCCTGCCCGGCCAGACGGGCCGCCTCGACGATCAGCTGCAGCTCGCCGCGGGCGCCGTAGATGTCGATGCGCCCTTGCAGCTCGACTTGCACGCCGTCGCGCCAATCGAGCGCCGCCGCCGCCGCCGCGCGCTTGAACAGCGCACAGCGCAGCTGCCCGCGCTCGTCCTTGAGGGTGAAGTAGCTGTGGCCGCTGGCGGCGCGCACATAGCCCGAAACCTCGCCCACCACGCGCACCGGATTGAACTGCGCCTGCAGCGCCTCGGACAGGGCTGCCAGCAGCTCGCCCACGGCCCACAGCGGCGCCTCAGCGCCCCTCTGAAAGAGTCCATCAGCCGCGGCCATGCGCGCTCCAAAATTGAAACTGTCCACAAGGGAGCCACACACCACTTAGCTCGACTCGGTTCTCGCCCCGCCTTGCATTCATTTTTCAACCTTTTGATTCAAAACAGCTTTTAAAAAAATTTGCGAGGCCTGAAAAAAATATCGCAGCAACCAAGCCAGACAAATGCAAATCAGCCAGATCGTTACCCACAAACTTATCCACAGGCCCGCTGGACGCTGCGCAGCACGGCGCTGGGCGATAATCAGGGCCCTGCAAGCGCCGCGCCGCGGCCGCAAGGAGACCCGCATTGTTTACGATCATACAAGCCGCCGGCTGGCCGATCTGGCCCCTCATGGCCTGCTCGGTGGTGGGTTTGGCGCTGATCGTCGAGCGCTTTCTGAGCCTGCGGGTGGCCCGCGTGGCGCCCCCCAAACTGCTCGATGAAGCGATTGCGGTCTCGCTCAAGGCCGTGCCCCCGCCCCAGGTGGTGCAACAGCTGGCCCAAAACTCGGTGTTGGGCGAGCTGCTCGCCGCCGGCTTGCAGCAGTTGCACCAAAAACCCGCCAGCACCGAAGCCGAGCTGCGCACCAGTCTCGAGGCCGCCGGGCGTTTTGCCGCCGCCAAGCTGGAAAAACACCTCGGGGCGCTGGCCACCATTGCGTCCGTCGCGCCGCTCATCGGCCTGCTGGGCACGGTGGTGGGCATGATCGAGATTTTTGCCTCTCAGGCCGGGCCGGGCGGCCTCACACCGGGTGGCGGAAATCCGGAGCAGCTCGCGCACGGCATCTCGATCGCGCTCTACAACACCGCCTTTGGCCTGATCATCGCCATTCCAGCGCTGATGTTCTGGCGCTACTTTCGCGCCCGCAACGAAGCGTGGCTGCTGCAGATGGAGGTGGCCGCCGAGCGCTTTGCCCAGCACCTGCTGACGCTGCGCCGCCCCTGAGAGGCTTGGAGCTGAGCATGGCCATCCGCTTTAGCCGCCGCCGCGATCGGGAAGAGCCCGAGATCAACCTGATCCCGTTCATCGACGTGTTGCTGGTGGTGCTGATTTTCCTCATGCTCACCGCCACCTTCAGCCGCTACACCCAGCTGCAGGTGCGCCTGCCCGAAGCCGACGCCGAGGCAGCGCAGACGCAAGCGCACGAGATCGTGGTCGCCATCGGCGCCGACGGCCGCTATGCCGTGGCCGGGCAAGTGCTCGCTGCGCCCAGCGTGCAGGCACTCACAGCGGCGCTGCAACAGGCCGCCCAAGGCCAGACCGAGCCCACGCTGGTGATCAATGCCGATGCGGCCGCCACCCACCAATCGGTCATCAACGCCATGGAGGCGGCGCGCAACGCCGGTTTGCAGCGCATCACCTTTGCCACCCAGCAGCCGCGTGAGCGCTGAACGCCACCGCCCTTTTCCGCCCCCAGCCAGCGCCACCTGGGTGCAGGCGCTGCAGCGCGCCTGGCTCGGGCGCGGCGCACTGGCCTGCCTGCTGTGGCCGCTCTCGCTGCTCACCCGCGTCGCTTGGGCGCTGCGCAGCGCGCTCTATCTCAGCGGCCTCAAGCGCTCCAGCCGGCTGCCGGTGCCGGTGCTGGTGGTGGGCAACGTGGTGGTGGGTGGCAGCGGCAAAACCCCTACGCTGATCGGCCTGGTGCAGCACCTGCAAGCCCAGGGCTGGCGGCCGGGCGTGCTCTCACGCGGCCACGGCCGGCACGGCACGGAGTGCCTGCCGGTGCACGCCGACAGCCGCGCCGACCAAACCGGCGACGAGCCACTGCTGATCGCACTGGCCACGGGCGTGCCGGTGTACGTGGGCCGCGACCGCGCCGCCGCCGGGCGGGCGCTGCTGGCGGCGCACCCCGGCGTCAATCTGCTGTTGTGCGACGACGGCATGCAGCACTGGGCGCTGGCGCGCGACCTCACCGTGCTGGTGTTCGACGCCCGCGGCTGTGGCAACGGCTGGCTGCTGCCGGCCGGGATGCTGCGCCAGCCCTGGCCGGCGCCGGTCTGGGGCGGTGGGCCGCTGCTGATGCTGCAAACCGGGCTGCCAGCCGGCACCCGCCCCGACCCGGCGCTGGCTGCGGGTGCCCCGGCCTTTGCCGCCACGCGCCGGCTGGCCGAACAGGCTTACGACGCCCACGGCCGGCGGCTGGCGCTGCAGCACTGGGTGCAGGGGCCCGCGCACAGCCACGACGAACCAGGTACGGCGGAGGCGGCGGCCCCGGATCCGGCGGCCGTGCGCTGCGCCGCGCTGGCCGGCATCGCCCAGCCCGACGCCTTCTTTGCCCTGCTGCGCCAGCGCGGGCTGGCGCTGCAACACACCCTGGCCCTGCCCGACCACGCCGACTGCGCCACCCTGTTGCAGGCGCTCGCCCCCTATCCCAGCGACCTGGACTGGCTGTGCACCGAAAAAGACGCGGTCAAGCTCTTTGCCGCCCTGCGCCAGCCCGGCGCGCCGGCGCACCGCGTCTGGGCCGTGGCGTTGGAGCAAGAGCCAGACCGGGGGTTTTATGCGGCGCTGGACCGGGCCTTGGGCCGGGTTGCTGCACCTTCGCCCTCGCCCTGAACCTGGCTCCTGCCGGCCACCGCCGGCTTTCGCTCTTGCGGCCATCCCCCAACGCCTGCGCCCTGGCGCGCAGCAAGCGGGTATCATCCCGGCCATGGACGCCAAACTGCTTTCACTCTTGGTCTGCCCGGTCACCAAAGGGCCGCTGGTTTACCGGCCCGAACAGCAAGAGCTGCTCTCGCGCAGCGCCCGGCTGGCCTACCCGATCCGCGACGGCATCCCGATCATGCTGGAAAACGAGGCGCGTCCGATCAGCGCCGAAGAAGCGGCGCGGCCCGACCCGTCCAGCTCTGCGCTTTGATGCGCCCCCCTTGGGCAGCCCCTTGCACAGCAGCCCCTTGCACAGCAGCCCCTTGCATTCCACCTCCTTTCACGTCCTGATCCCGGCCCGGCTCGGCTCGACCCGGCTGCCGCGCAAGCCCCTGGCCGACATCGGCGGCGCGCCGATGGTGGTGCGCGTGGCGCAGCGGGCGCTGGCCAGCCGGGCGCTTTCGGTCACCGTGGCGGCCGACGACCCCTGCATCGTGCAAGCCTGCCAGCAGCACGGCATCGATGCCATCCTGACGCGCCCCGACCACGCCAGCGGCAGCGACCGCCTGGCCGAAGCCTGCACCCTGCTGGGCTGGCCCGACGAAACCTTGGTCATCAATCTGCAAGGCGACGAACCGCTCATGGCCCCCGCACTGTTGGCGGCGGTGGCGCAGCAGCTGCAACAGCGCCCCGACTGCGTCATGAGCACCGCTGCCCACCCCTTGCACAGCGCCGCCGAGTTCCTGACCCCGAACGTGGTCAAAGTGGTGCTCGACGCCCAAGGGCGGGCGCTGTACTTCAGCCGCGCCCCGATCCCCCACTGGCGCGACCGCCCTGTCGAGCTGATTGCCGAACCAGCCGCTGAGCTGCCCGCTGATCCTGTTGCCGCCACGCCCCTGCCCGGGCAGTCCAGCGCAGCGGGTGCCGCACCGGTGCCGCAGCCCGCAGCGCTGCGCCATATTGGCCTGTACGGCTACCGGGCTGGGTTCTTGCGCCGCTTCCCGCAGTTGCCGGCCGCGCCGCTGGAGCAGTGCGAGGCGCTGGAGCAGCTGCGCGTGCTCTGGTACGGCGAGCGCATCGCGGTGCATGTCACCGACCAGGCGCCTGGGCCGGGTGTGGACACCGAGGCCGACCTGCAGCGGGTGCGCGCGTGGTGGGACGCAGGCGCTGGCCGCCTGTAAGCCAGCGTCAAGTGGTGCCGTGCTATCCTTGCATGGTTGAAACCCTTGCAGCCCAAGCGGCAGCGGGCAGGCCGGCAGCGCCGTGCCGATTCGCAATCACGACTCCAACAAAGGAAACCCATGAGACTGATCCTGTTGGGTGCCCCTGGTGCCGGCAAAGGCACCCAGGCAACCTTCATTTGCCAACAGTTTGGCATTCCCCAGATCTCCACTGGCGACATGCTGCGCGCCGCCGTCAAGGCCGGCACCCCCTTGGGGTTGCAAGCCAAAGCGGTGATGGAATCCGGCGGCCTGGTCTCGGACGACCTGATCATCGGCTTGGTCAAAGACCGCATCAGCCAGCCCGACTGCGCCCAGGGTTTTTTGTTTGACGGCTTTCCGCGCACCCTGCCGCAGGCCGACGCCCTCAAGGCCGCAGGCGTGCGGCTCGACTACGTGCTCGAGATCGACGTGCCCTTCGAGGCCATCATCGAGCGCATGAGTGGGCGGCGCTCGCACCCGGCCTCGGGACGCACCTACCACCTCAAGTTCAACCCACCCAAAGTGGCCGGGCTCGACGACCTCACGGGCGAGCCGCTGGTGCAGCGCGCCGACGACCAGGAAGAAACCGTGCGCAAGCGGCTCGAAGTCTATACCGCCCAAACGCGGCCGCTGGTCGATTACTACTCGGCCTGGGCCGCCGCCGAACCCGCCGTGGCGCCCAAATACCGCTCGATCAGTGGCAGCGGCACGGTAGAGGCCATCACCGCCCGCGTGTTCGCCGCTTTGCAGAGCTGAAGCGGGGGCTGGACTGCGGGGGCTTGCCTTCCTGCAGCTCGTTCGCCAGCAAATGCAGCTGCAGCGCCAGCCGCGCTTGCGGCGCTGGCAGTGCGGTTGCAGCAAAGCCGCTTGGGGTGGGTTCGGGCGCGGCGGCGTCCAGCGCTCCACCTGCCTCACCCAGCAACGCCCCCAGCACCCCCCGCGCCGCATCCGGCCCGGCGGGCGCACAGGAGCCGATGCGCGAACAGCGCCAGACCACCACCCCGGCCTGCTCGGCCTGCTGCAGCGCCTGCGCCAGCGCCTCGTGCAGCGTGGCGTTGCCCGTGCCGGCCACCACCAATCCGCGCAGCGGCGCCTCGCAGCCGTCGGTCTGTGCGCGCTGCAGCAGCAGCGCACGCACCAGCGCCCCGCTCTGCGCGCCGTGGCTGCTGAGCCACTCCACCCGCGGCCACGGCGCTGCGGCCAGCAGGCGCGGCAACAGGCGCGGTGACAGTGGCCACACGGTCGGGGCCAGCGCAGCGCCGGCGGTGGCCACATTGGTCGCCAGCTGCCCTTGGGCCTTGGAGGCCGCATCCCCCAACCCACCCTCGCCCGGCCACGGCCGCCAGCGCTGCAAACGCCCGCCGACCAGCGCTGCGAGCGCACCGGCGTCGCCGGCGCCAAAGGCCTCGAGCCGATGCGGGTGCAGCTTGCGCACCTCGTGTCCGGCATAAATTTGCCCCGCGCAGGGCACCAGCACCCCGCGCGCGCCGGGCGTGGCGGCCAGTTGCAGGGCGTCGGCCAGGTTTTGCGCGCCGTCGCTCAGCAAGGCCGTGCTCGGGCGCATGGCTCCCACCAGCAGCACCGGCTTGGGTGGCTGCAGCACCGCTTGCAGCAAAAAAGCGCTTTCTTCCAGCGTGTCGGTGCCATGCGTGACCACCACCGCCAACACCTCGGGCCGCTCGAGCTGGCGCTGCACCGCCTGCAACAGGGCGCGCCAATGGGCCTCGGTCACGTCTTTGCTGTCGATCTGCGCCAGTTGCTGCGCCTCGATGGCCAAACCCGGCGGCAGCGCCAGCCCGGCCAACAAATCCTGCACCGGCAACACCGCCGCACGGTAGTTCAGCGCATCGCCCGGATTTTGCGCGCAACCGGCAATGGTGCCGCCGGTGCCGACGACGGCGATGAGGCGCGGCTTCATTGTCGCACCAGCGCATCCGTGGTCAGACAGCTCGCGCAGCGGCGCGGAGCTGGGGCTGCGGCTGGTGTGGGAGCTGGGTGCAGTCTGCATCGGTTTGACCGGGAACCAAACACTGCCAATGTAGCGCAATTCGTCTGCCAGGCTGGTGCGCTGCAACCAACACACTCAGCGCATCGGCGACAATGCGGCACCTGCCCTGATCGCCTTTTTAGTCGCCACTCCATTATCCGCCTGCGCATGGACCGCTACGCCGTCATCGGCCACCCCATAGGCCACAGCAAATCGCCCACCATCCACCGCGCCTTTGCCGCGGCCACCGGCCAAGTGTTGAGCTACGAAGCCATCGAAGCCCCCTTGGGGGCGGGCCAGTTTGCCGCCACCGTGGAGCGTTTTCGCGCCAGCGGCGGCCGCGGCGTCAACGTCACGCTGCCCTTCAAGCTCGACGCCTGCGCCTACGCCACCGACCTGGCCGAGAGCGCACGCTGCGCCGGGGCCGCCAATGCACTCAAGTTCGAGGGCTCGCGCTGCCTGGCCGAAAACTTTGACGGCAGCGGCCTGGTGCGCGACCTGAGCCACAACCTGGGCCAGCCGCTGGCCGGCCGCACGCTGTTGCTGCTCGGGGCCGGCGGGGCAAGCCGCGGGGCCATTTTGCCGCTGCTGCGCGCCCAGCCGGCGCAGCTGTGGGTGCTCAACCGCAACGCCGCCAAGGCCGCGGCGCTGGTGCGCGAGTTCGTCGCGCTGGGGGCCGATGCCGCAGTGTTGCACGGTGGCGGTTTCGAGGCGCTGGCGCCGCCCCAGGGGTTCGACCTGGTGCTCAACGCCACCTCGGCCAGCCTGAGCGCCGAGGCGCTGCCGCTGCCCGCCCACGCCTTCAAGCCCGAGGGTTTGGCCTACGACATGGTCTATGGCAAGGGTCTGACGCCCTTTTTGCGTCAGGCCCAACAAGCCGGCGTGCGCCGGCTCGCCGACGGCGTGGGCATGCTGGTCGAGCAGGCGGCCGAAGCCTTTGCCTGGTGGCGCGGCGTGCGCCCAGCAACCAAAGAGCTCATCCAGCGCCTGAGCGTGCCCCTGAACTAAGGCCCACCCATCTGCTGCCACTTCGGTCGCGCAGCTGGCCTGCGCCGCACCCCACCATGAACCAGCTCGAAGCCCTCAAACAGCACAGCACCGTGGTTGCCGACACCGGCGACTTTTTGCAACTGGCGCAGTTCCAGCCGCGAGACGCGACCACCAACCCTTCGCTGATCCTCAAATCGGTGCAAAAACCCGACTACGCCCCGCTGCTGGCGCAGACCGTGGCGCGCTTTGGCAGCCGGCCCAGCGACGAGCTCGTCGATCGGCTGCTGGTGCGTTTTGGCTGCGAGATTCTGGCTATCGTCCCCGGCCGGGTGTCGACCGAAGTCGATGCGCGCCTGAGCTTCGACAGCGCCGCCACCATCGCCCGCGCCGAGCGCCTGATGGCACTCTACCAGGCCGAAGGCGTGCCCGGCGACCGGGTGCTGATCAAGATCGCTGCCACTTGGGAGGGCATCGAGGCTGCAGCGCAGCTCGAGCGCCGTGGCATCCGCACCAACCTGACGCTGCTGTTCGCGTTTTGCCAGGCGCTGGCCTGCGCGCAGGCCCGGGTGCAGCTCATTTCCCCGTTCGTGGGCCGCATTTACGACTGGCACAAAAAGCAGGCCGGCAGCCAGTGGGACGAAGCCGCCCGCGCCGGCGCCCACGACCCCGGGGTGCAGTCGGTGCGGCGCATTTTCGAGTACTACAAGCGCTTTGGCATCGGCACCGAGATCATGGGCGCGAGCTTTCGCAACTGCGGCCAGATCGTGGCGCTGGCCGGCTGCGACCTGCTGACCATCAGCCCCGAACTGCTGGCGCAACTGGCGCAACCGGTGGCCAGCGCCGACGCGCTGCCGCGCGCGCTCGACGCCCAAGCCGCGCGCACCCTCGATCTGCAACCGCAGCAGCACGACCAGGCCAGCTTTCGCCTGGCGCTCAACGAAGACGCCATGGCGAGCGCAAAACTGGCCGAAGGCATCCGCGCCTTTTGCGCCGATTCGGTGCGGCTCGAGCAACTGATCGCGGCGGCGCGCTGAAACCACCACCCATGCCCGATCCCTTCCTGCCCCCCCAACAGCGCCGCAGCTGGCAACGCCTGCAAGCGCTGGCGCAACACCCCCTACCGGATCTGCGTACGCTGCTGCAGCAGCCGGGTACGCGCCGCGCCAACCTGCAGTTGCAGGCCTGCGGCCTGCGGCTCGACGCCCGGCGCCAACGCCTTACCGACACCGTGCTCGACGCCCTGTACGACTTGGCCGAGGAGTCGGCGCTGCCGGCCCAGATCGAGGCCCAGCGCTGCGGGGCGCTGGTCAACGCCACCGAAGGCCGCGCCGCGCTGCACCCGGCCCTGCGCGCCCCGGCACAGCCCGGGCACCCCTGGGGCGACGCGCTCACGGCGCAGATCGCCGCCGAACGCGAGCGCTTCCTGCACGCCGCCCAAACCCTGCACCAAGGCCGCTGGCTGGGCCATGCCGGTCGCCCCATCCGCCACGTGGTCAACCTCGGCATCGGTGGCTCCGACCTCGGGCCGCACATGGTCTGCACCGCGCTGGCGGCGCACAGCAGCCCCGAGCTGCAACTGCACTTCGTCTCCAACCCCGACCCTTGGAGCCTGTACCAGACCCTGCGCCCGCTCGATGCGGCGCAAACCCTGTTCGTGGTGCAAAGCAAAAGCTTCACCACCCCCGAAACCCTGCTGCTGGCGGCGGCGGCGCGTGCCTGGCTGAGCCGCCACGGCATCGACGGCCCGGCCCAAGGCGCACACCTGATCGCCGTGACCGCCGCGCCCGAGCTCGCGCACGCGCAAGGCTACCTGCCGCCGCACACCTACACCTTCTGGGACTGGGTGGGCGGGCGCTACTCGGTCTGGTCGGCCATCGGGCTGCCGGTGGCGGCGGCGGTGGGGGCCACGGCCTTTGGCGAGTTCTTGGCCGGCGGTCACGCCATGGACCAGCACTTCTGGCACAGCCCGGCGCGGCACAACCTGCCGCTGCTGCTGGCTTTGCTGGGCATCTGGAACCGCAACTTCCTCGACACCCCCACGCTGTGTCTGGCCGCCTACGCCAGCCGGCTGCAGCACCTGGCGCATTTTCTGCGCCAGCTCGACATGGAATCCAACGGCAAGAGCACCCACATCGACGGCTCTGCGGTGCAAATCGACACCGGACCCATCGTCTGGGGCGGGCTGGGCGTGGAGGGGCAGCACGCTTTTTTCCAACTGCTGCACCAGGGCCGGCACCGGGTGACGCTCGACTTCATCGGCATCGACACCGACGACACGCCCCTGCCCGAAGCCCCGACCCAGCACCGGCTGGTGAACCTGAGCCTGCGCGCCCAGGCCGATGCGCTGGCCCTGGGGCGCGACGCCGCCGCCACCGCCAGCCACATGCTCCTCGAGGGCTGCAGCGAAGCCCAGGTGCAGCGCCTGCTGCCGCACCGCACCTTTGCCGGCAACGTGTCCAGCAACACCCTGTGGCTGCCGGCGCTCACGCCGCACACGCTGGGGGCGCTGGTGGCGCTGTACGAGCACAAGGTGTTTTGCCAAGCCGCCATCTGGGGCATCAACCCCTATGATCAATGGGGCGTGGAGCTGGGCAAGACGCTGGCCAAGGCCATGGAGCGCGCCGCAGACACAGCCCCCCACCTTCCTTCTTGACCCAACGCGCAGCGCAGCACCCGATGACCAACCAACCCCTGATCGACGACATCCGCCTGCTCGGCCGCCTGCTCGGCGACGTGATCCGCGAGCAAGAAGGCGCGCAGACCTTCGATCTGATCGAGCAGATCCGCCAACTGTCTGTGGCTTTCAGGCGCGATGCCGACCAGGCCGCCGACCGCCAGCTCAAAGCCCTGCTGCAAGCCCTGAGCGACGACCAGGCGGTGAGCGTGATCCGCGCCTTCACCTACTTCAGCCACTTGGCCAATCTGGCCGAAGACCGGCACCACATCCGACGCCGCGCGGTGCACGAGCAGGCCGGGCGCATCCAGCGCGGCAGCCTGGCGCACACCTGGGGCCGCTTGCAGCAGGCCGGCGTCGGCCCTGCACAGCTGGCGCAGGCGCTGCAGACCGCCCACGTGGCACCGGTGCTCACCGCGCACCCGACCGAGGTGCAGCGCAAAAGCATTTTGGACGCCGAGCGCCAACTCGCACGCCTGCTGGCCCAGCGCGACACCCTGACCCATGCGAGCAGCCTGGCCGACAACGAAGCGCAGATGCGCGCACGCATTCTGCAACTGTGGCACACGCGTTTGCTGCGCTTTACCAAACTGAGCGTGGCCGACGAGATCGAAAACGCGCTGGGCTACTACCAAAGCACCTTCATCCCCGAGCTGCCCCGGCTCTACCGCAGCGTGGAAGCGGCGCTCGGGGGCCAGCGCGTGCCGCCGTTCTTGCGCCTGGGCCAGTGGATCGGTGGCGACCGCGACGGCAACCCCAACGTGACCGCAGCCACGCTCGAGCTGGCACTGCAGCGCCAAGCCGACCTGATTCTGCGCCACCACCTGACCGAGGTGCATTGGCTCGGCAGCGAGCTCTCGCTCTCGGCCATGCTGCTGCCCGTGCCCCCGGACATGCAGGCGCTGGCCGAGCGCTCGCCCGACACCAACGCGCACCGCCAGGACGAACCCTACCGGCGCGCCCTCACCGGCATCTACGCCCGCTTGGCCGCCACCCTGACCGCGCTCACCGGCGGCCAGGCCACGCGCCACGCCGTGGCGCCGCAAGACCCGTACCCCAACGCCGAGGCCTTTCTGGCCGATCTGCGCCTGATCGACGCCGCTTTGAGCGCCCAGGGATGCGCCGCGCTGGCCGAAGCGCGCCTGCGGCCGCTGCTGCGCACCGTCGAAGTGTTTGGTTTCCACCTGGCCACGCTCGATTTGCGCCAAAGCTCGGATCGACACGAGGCCGCCTTGGCCGACCTGCTGGCGCAGGCGCGCATCGAAACCGATTACAGCGCCCTGCCCGAAACCGCAAAACAGGCGCTGCTGCTGCGCCTGCTCAACGACGTGCGGCCGCTGCGCATCCCCGAAGCGCCCTACCAGCCGCACACCCTGAGCGAGCTGGCCATCTTCGAGGCCGCGCGCAGCGTGCGCCAGCGCTACGGCGCGGCCGCGATTCGCCACGCCATCATCAGCCACACCGAGAGCGTGAGCGACCTGCTCGAGGTGCTGCTGCTGCAAAAGGAAGTCGGGCTGCTGCACGGCACGCTCGACGCCCACGCGCGCGCCGAACTGATCGTGGTGCCGCTGTTTGAGACCATCACCGACCTGCGCCAGGCCAGCGCGATCATGCAGGACTACCTGCGCCTGCCCGGCATCGAACCCATGCTGCGCCGCGCCGGCGCGCTCGAGTATGGCGAGCAAGAGGTGATGCTGGGCTACTCCGACAGCAACAAAGACGGCGGCATCATCAGCAGCAACTGGGAGCTGTACCAAGCCGAAACGGCGCTGGCGGCGCTGTTCGATGGCCTCGGGGCCGAGTTTGGTGCGCCCATCCGGCTGCGCCTGTTTCATGGCCGCGGCGGCACCGTCGGGCGCGGCGGCGGCCCGAGCTACCAAGCCATTCTGGCCCAACCCCCGGGCACCGTGCGCGGCCAGATCCGCCTGACCGAGCAAGGCGAGGTGATCGGCTCAAAATACGCCAACCCCGACATCGGCCGGCGCAACCTCGAAACGCTGGTGGCCGCGACACTCGAAGCCACGCTGCTGCCCGCCGAGCAGCCGGTGCCGGAGCGCTTCTTGCGCGCCGCCCAGCGTCTGTCCGATGCCAGCATGGCGGCCTACCGCGAACTGGTCTATGAGACACCGGGTTTTGCCGATTATTTTTTCAACGCCACCCCGATTCGCGAAATCGCCGAACTGCACATCGGCTCGCGCCCGGCTTCGCGCAAAGCCAACCAGCGCATCGAAGACCTGCGCGCCATTCCCTGGAGCTTCAGCTGGGGCCAGTGCCGTCTCATGCTGCCGGGCTGGTACGGCCTGGGCAGTGCCATCGAGGCGCTGTGCACCGAACTGGGCCAAGCGCAGGCCGCGCGCCTGCTGCGCCAGATGCACCAGCACTGGCCGTTTTTCAGCACCCTGCTGTCGAACATCGACATGGTGCTGGCCAAGGCCGACCTGGCCCTGGCGCGCCGCTACGCCGAGCTGCTGCCCGATGCCGCGCTGCGCCAGCGCATCGTCGAGCGCATCGAGGCCGAATGGCAGCGCACCCAGGCGGCGCTCGCGCTCATCACCGGCCACAGCGAGCGCTTGGCCGACAATCCGGCACTGGCGCGCTCGATCGAGCAGCGCTTCCCCTACATCGACCCGCTGCACCACCTGCAAGTTGAGCTGATCGCGCGCCACCGCAGCGGCAACACCGCCGAAAAGGTCAAGCGCGGCATCCACCTGACCATCAACGGCATCGCCGCCGGGCTGCGCAACACGGGCTGAGGCGTCCACCTGTCTGCGCACAGCCCATCGATCAGGGCCGCCACGCGCACCGTCGTCGGCATCCGCTCGGATACACTGGCGCACCAGGTTGCCCGCAATCTGTCGCGCACGCTGCGCAATCTGGAGGGGCACGGCCCGATCAGGCTGCAACGCAGCCCGGACACCCGTGCCGCACCACCAAACCACAGGAACGGCCCATGGCCAACGGCAAGGACAAGAACAACGGCGGCCATCTCGGCTTCGACGCCGAACTCTTCAAGGCCGCCACCCTGGAAGACATCCGCAAGCACGGCCATGTGCTCACCCCCGGCCGCTATGTCGGGGCGGAGGCGGCCGAGGACGACGGCGAAGCCATCACCGACAAGTTGCAGCGCCTCAGCGCGCAGTGGCGCGCGCAGCAGCAGGAAGCGGCGCGGCTGGATGTGGTGATCGAGACCAACCTGGGGGGGCTGGGGTATGGCGGCTGATCGCTATCAGGCAAGTGGCGCGCAAGCCGAGTGGCAGCCGGGTTCCGGCGACCAAGTGCTGCGCAACCTGCCAGGCATCACCGACCCGGCGCAGATGGACGAGCTCGAGCTGCAGCTGCTGTTGCAGCTCTACGAGCACGTACTGAGCGAAAGGCATTTCCCTGCACGTCGTCTGGACGCGGCCGATCTGAAGGAGTGGCATCGCCTGTGGCTGGGTCATGTGTACGACTGGGCCGGCGAGGAGCGCAGCGTCAACATTGCCAAGGGCGACTTCCACTTTGCGGCGGCGGCGCAGATTCCGCGCCTTCTGACAGAGTTCGAGCGCGACGGACTGCATCGCTACACGTCCTGCGAAGGCCTGGGCGGCGACGCACTGGCCGAAGCCATCGCCGTCTGTCATGTCGAGCTGATCCTTGTCCACCCCTTCCGCGAGGGCAACGGCCGGCTTGCGCGCCTGCTGGCGGACGTGATGGCGGTGCAGGCTGGGCGCGGGCCGTTGGACTACAGCAGCTGGGATGCCGACAAGCCGTCCTATTTCGCCGCCATACAACGCGGCATGGGGAGGGACTATGCACCCATGCAGGAACTGGTCAACCGCGCGCTGGCTTCGGCGCTGGCTTGAGGGCGAGCGACAGATGAGCAAACGTTCTCCGCCCCTCTCGCAGCGCGGCCTCGATCTCAGCGATCCGCTGGCCGGTTTCGATGGCCGTGGAGCTGGCCACGGCGCGAACAATGGCCTGATGAGAGGGCAATTTGCGATGGGCTTTGGCGTTCATGGGCGACATGCCTTGGGTGTTGGCGTGAGTTTACCGGATTCGATGCGCCTGGATGCGGCGATCGAGGCCAACTTGAGGGGGCTTGGGTATGGCCGGTGAGTGGGAAGTGCTCACACTTCACGAGGCTGGCGTTACGCTTACGGATTGTGATCATCGGACGCCACCAGCCGCAGAAGTCGGCTACCCATACGTGGCGATCCCTCAGCTGCGCAGCGGACGAATTGAGTTCAAGGATGCACGCAGGATCTCGCCGGCCCATTTCGCCGAATGGACTCGTAAAGCAAGGTCCGCTGCGGATGATGTCGTCCTATCTCGACGCTGCAACCCCGGCGAAACTGCTTTTGTAGCTCCTGGCTCCGAGTTTGCACTTGGTCAGAATTTGGTCTTGCTTCGTGCAGACGGGACACGAGTCCATACGCCCTTCCTGAGATGGCTTACCAGAGGTCCACAATGGTGGGAGCAGATCGGCAAGTTCATCAATGTAGGCGCCGTGTTCGACAACCTCAAGTGCGCTGATGTGCCCAAGTTCGAGTTGACGATTCCACCCCTCGCAGAACAGCGCGCCATCGCCCACCTTCTCGGCACGCTGGACGACAAGATCGAACTCAACCGCCGCCGCAACCAGACCCTGGAGGCCATGGCCCGCGCCTTGTTCAAGGACTGGTTCGTCGATTTCGGCCCCGTCCGCGCCCGGATGGAAGGCCGCGAACCCTACCTCCCCGCCGACCTCTGGCAACTCTTTCCCGACCGCCTCGACGACGAGGGCAAGCCTGAGGGGTGGAGTGAACGGCCGCTCGATGAGATCGCAGACTTTCTCAATGGCCTTGCCCTGCAAAAATTCCCGGCGACTGATCCTGACGACAGCCTCCCAGTGATTAAGATCGCCGAACTTCGCAATGGCGTCAACGCCAAGAGCGATCGCGCATCGCGTGAGGTGCCAGCCAAGTACATCGTCAAGGATGGCGATTTCCTGTTCTCCTGGTCCGGCAGCCTTCTGGCAAAGTTCTGGACTGAAGGTGAAGGCGCACTCAATCAGCACCTGTTCAAAGTCACTTCCGAGCGCTACCCCATATGGTTTGTCAGCCATTGGATGCATCACCACCTTGAGGAATTCCAAGCCATTGCGGCCTCAAAGGCCACGACCATGTGCCATATCCAGCGAGGTCATCTCAAGGCGGCAAAGACGCTTTGCACACCAGACGATGTACTGGAGAGACTCGGCGTCGTCATGGCCCCTTTTGTCGAGCAATCGATTCACAACGAACTCGAATCCCGCACCCTCGCCCAACTCCGCGACACCCTGCTGCCCAAACTGATCTCCGGCAAGCTGCGCGTCAAGGATGCCGAGACGTTTCTGGAGCGCGCGACATGACTACACCCAATCAGATCGACCTCTGGCGTCAGACGCCCTCCGCTGTTCCTGCCCACCCCGCCACAGGAGCCGCTGCCGATTCCCGATTTCCGCACCGTGGCGGATCGCGACATCAGCCGGCCCAGCAGGCCAAGAACCTCCATTACGGGCTGGATTTCTGCCCAGCCTTTTGGCAATGGCTGCTCGACAACCATGCCGCAAGTCGTGTGTTCAGCATCGACAAGGAGGCCGATGCTTTGCAGCTGTACTCAGGATTTACAACTCCCAGGGAGGGAACCCATGAATGACATCGTGATTTTCGAGTCCGGCGACCAGCCGGTGCAGGTGCGGTTGGAGGGCGAAACTGTTTGGCTAACGCAGCGGCAGATGGCCGAGGCGTTTTCGACCACACCTGAAAACATCTTGATGCACCTGAAAAATATCTTTTCTGACAATGAATTGGATGAGGTGGTAACTACTAAGGAAATCTTAGTAGTTCAAACAGAAGGCAGTCGCCGGGTCAAACGCCAGCTCAAGCACTACAACCTCGACGCCATCATTTCCGTCGGCTACCGCGTCAGCTCGGCACGGGCCACGCAGTTCCGCATCTGGGCGACCAACACCTTGAGGCAACACTTGGTCGAGGGCTATACCCTGAACCAGCAGCGGCTGAAGGAGCGTGGTATCGTGTTCGAGCAGGCGCTGGATCTGCTCTCGCGCACACTGGCCAACCAGCAACTGGTCAGTGCCAAAGGTGAGGCGGTGCTGGGCGTGATCGCCGATTACGCCCGCAGCTGGAGCTTGCTGCAAGGCTACGACGAACAAAGCCTTACCGGGCAGACGGCCAGACAAGGCGACATGCAGGCGCTGAATCTGCATGATGTGCTGGCGGCCATCGACCAGCTCAAGAGGGAGCTGATCGCCAAGGGCGAGGCCACGGAGCTGTTCGGCCAGTTGCGCGGCAACGGACTGGCATCGGCCATCGCCACCATCGAGCAGGGCTTTGGCGATGAGCTGTTCTATTCCAACGTCGCCAGCCGGGCGGCGCATCTGCTGTATTTCGTCATCAAGAATCACCCGCTGGCCGACGGCAACAAGCGTACCGGCTCCTTCCTGTTCCTATGGTATCTGCGCCTGAATCAGCACTTGCTGGCGCGACCGGTAGAGCGGCTGATCAACGACAACACCCTGGTGGCGCTGGCGCTGCTGGTGGCCGAAAGCAAACCCGATCAGAAGGAACTGATGGTGAAGCTGGTGGAGCATTTCGTGTTACTGAAAGAAAGCAACGAATAAAGGAGCAGCGATGGCATTTCTGACCGAAGCCCAGCTGGAATCCGCCCTGCTCGCGCAGCTTTCCCGGCTGGGCTTCGCCTGCGCCTCGGACGATGTCATCGGCCCTGACGGCAAGCAGCCGGAGCGCGATGCCTACAACGATGTCGTGCTCAAGGCACGACTCACCGCCGCCGTGGCGCGGCTGAACCCGGCGCTGCCGCCCGAGGCGCAGACCGACGCCATTCGCCGCCTGACGCAGTCGGAACTGCCCAAGCTGCTGGAGGAGAACCACCGCATCCACCGCCTGCTGACCGAAGGCGCGGATGTGGAGTACTACGCCGAGGATGGCACGCTGACGGCGGGCAGGGTGCGGCTGATCGACTTCGAACGCCCTGCCCACAACGACTGGCTCGCCGTGCAGCAGTTCACCGTGGTGGCAGGCCAGGCCAAGCGTCGGCCGGACGTGGTGGTGTTCCTCAACGGCCTGCCGCTGGCGGTGATCGAACTCAAAGCCCCCGGCGGCGAGAACGCGACGCTGGCCGGCGCCTTCAACCAGCTCCAGACCTACAAACAGCAGATTCAGGCGCTGTTTCGCAGCAATGCGCTGCTGGTGACCTCCGATGGCTTGCAGGCCCGGGTCGGCTCGTTGTCGGCAGACTTCGAGCGCTTCATGCCCTGGCGCACCACCGACGGCACCCGCGTAGAGCCCAAGGGCATGCCGGAGATGGCTACGCTGGTCGAGGGCGTGTTCGAGCAGGGGCGCTTCCTCGATCTGCTGCGCCATTTCACCGTGTTCGGTGAAACCGGCAGCGGATTGGTCAAGATCATCGCCGGCTACCACCAGTTCCATGCCGTCAGGAAGGCGGTGGCATCGACGCTGCGGGCCAGCCAGCATGCGGTGGCCGAGGACCCGGCCATCTACGGCCTGACCAGCGTGCGGGAGCAGCCGCCGGGCGACCGCAAGGCGGGCGTGATCTGGCACACGCAGGGCTCGGGCAAGAGCCTGCTGATGGCGTTCTACGCCGGCCTGCTGGTGCTGGAGCCGCGCATGGCCAACCCCACGCTGGTGGTGTTGACCGACCGCAACGACCTCGACGACCAGCTCTTTGCGACCTTCGCCATGTGCCGCGATCTGCTCCGGCAGACGCCGGTGCAGGCGCAGGACCGCGAGCACCTGCGCACCTTGCTGGGCCGCGCTTCCGGCGGCGTGATCTTCACCACGCTGCAGAAGTTCTCCCCGGCGCCGGACGAGGCCGGTTTCCCGGCGCTGACCGATCGCGCCAACGTCGTGGTCATCGCCGACGAGGCGCACCGCAGCCAGTATGGCTTCAAGGCCAAGGTGGCCAGCCAGACCGGCGAGATCGCCTACGGCTTCGCAAAGTACCTGCGCGATGCCCTGCCCAACGCCTCCTTCATCGGCTTCACCGGCACGCCCATCGAGGCGACCGATGTGAACACTCCGGCGGTGTTCGGCCACTACATCGACATCTACGACATCAGCCGCGCGGTGGAGGATGGCGCCACGGTGCCGATTTACTACGAATCGCGCCTTGCGCGCATCGAGCTGATTGATGCCGAGAGGCCGCGCATCGATGCCGAGATCGAGGCCCTGCTGGAGGACGAGGACGAGCCCAACGCCGAACGCACCAAGCAGAAGTGGAGCACGGTGGAAGCCCTGGTCGGCAGCGACAAGCGGCTCGCGCGGGTGGCCGCCGACCTGGTGCAGCACTTCGAGGACCGGGTGGCGGCGCTCCATGGCAAGGCGATGGTGGTGTGCATGAGCCGGCGCATCTGCGTGGCGCTCTACCACGAGATCATCAAGCTGCGCCCCGATTGGCACAGCAGCGACGACGCCGCCGGGAGCATCAAGATCGTGATGACCGGCGCGGCGTCCGACCCGGTTGCGTGGCAGCAGCACATCGGCAACCAGGCGCGGCGTGATCTCCTGGCCAAGCGCGCCCGTGATCCGCAAGACCCGCTGCGGCTGGCGATCGTGCGTGACATGTGGCTGACCGGCTTCGACGCGCCCAGCATGCACACCCTGTACATCGACAAGCCAATGCGCGGACACGGCTTGATGCAGGCCATCGCCCGCGTCAACCGGGTGTTCCGCGACAAGCCGGCCGGCCTGATCGTGGATTACATCGGCATCGCCCAGAACCTGAAATCGGCACTCGCCCAGTATTCCAGGCCCGACCAGGACAAGACCGGCATCGACGAGCGTGAGGCCGTGGCGGTGCTGCTTGAGAAGTACGAGATCGTGCGCGACATGTTTCACGGCTTCGACTACCGCACGGCCTTGAGCGGCACGCCCAGCGAACGGCTGGCCATGATGGCCGGTGCCATCGAATGGATTCTCGGCAAGCAGCAGCAATGGGCGGCGGCGGAAAAGACAGCAGAAGCCAAGAAGCAGGCGCAACGGCGCTTTGCCGATGGCGTGCTGAACCTGTCGAAGGCCTTCGCACTGGCGGCAAGTTCGGACGAAGCACGCGCCATCCGCGAGGAAGTCGGTTTCTTCCAGGCCATCCGTGCCGCGCTGGTCAAGACGGCGGTGGGTGTCAGCACCACCCGGCAGGATCGTGATCTGGCGATCCAGCAGATCGTCAGCCGCGCCGTGGTTTCCACCGAAATCGTCGACATCCTCGCGGCAGCCGGCCTCCAGACGCCGAACATTTCCATCCTCTCCGACGAGTTCCTGCTCGAAGTGCAGCAGCTGGAGAAGAAGAACCTGGGGCTGGAAGCGCTGCGCAAGCTGCTGGGCGACAGCATCCGCTCACGCACCCGCACCAACGTGGTCGAGACCCGCGCCTTCACCGAACGACTGGAAGACGCCATTGCCCGTTACCACGCCAACGCCATCACCACCGCCGAGGTGCTGCAGGAGCTGATCCAGCTCGCTCGGGACATTCGCGCCGCACACAAACGCGGCGAGGAACAGGGCCTGTCCCTGGATGAGATCGCCTTCTACGACGCGCTGGCGGAGAACGAGTCCGCCGTGCAGGTGATGGGTGACGACAAGCTGCGGGTGATTGCCCACGAACTGCTGGTGTCCTTGCGCGAGAACGTCGCCGTCGATTGGGCCCACCGCGAATCGGCCCGGGCCCGGCTGCGCGTGTTGGTCAAGCGCATCCTGCGCAAGTACGGCTACCCGCCGGATTTGCAGGACGCGGCGGTGCAGACCGTGCTGCAGCAGGCCGAGGTGCTGTCTGCCTCGTGGCAACCGGGGCATGCACGCGCATGAGGCCCCTTGCGGCAGAATGACCGAATCCGATCAAGCCTTGTCCAATGGCAAAAACGACCTGGCTGAACTTCCAGGATAAACTTAATCAGTTGAAGCTTTGCACAGTTTATCTGGCGCAGCCCCTGGGCTCTGTGGGGGGTGGCCAGTTGGGCCTGACGATGATGGACACACCCAGCACTGCACCCACGATCACGGCCCCCAGCCCAACCGCACCCCCCGACCCCAGCCGCCCAGCGCTGGTGCTGCACCACCTCGAGCAGTCGCGTTCGCAGCGCGTGCTCTGGCTGCTGGAAGAGATGGGGTTGCCCTACGAGCTCAAAACCTACGCCCGCCAGCGCGGCAACCGGCTGGCACCGCCCGAGCTCAAGGCGGTGCATCCGCTGGGCAAGTCGCCGGTGCTGGTGCACGGCAGCGAAGTCGTGGCCGAATCGGCTGCCATTCTGGAATACCTGGCCGAAACCTTTGCCGAACGCGCCCAAGGCGACCTGGCGCAGCTCGTGCCGGCGCCCGGCACACCCGAACACCGGCGCTGCCGCTTCTGGCTGCACTACGCCGAAGGCTCGCTGATGCCATGGCTGCTCATGAAATTGGTGTTCCAGATGCTGCCGCGCCAGCCCATGCCGTTTTTCGTGCGCCCGCTGGTGCAGCCGATCGTGCACTACGTCTGCCAGCAGGTGCAGCTCAAGCTCATCGACCCCAACCTGCAACGCGCCCTGCCCTTCATCGAGCAAGAGCTGGCGCAGCGCCCCTGGTTCGCCGGCTCGCACCTGAGCCTGGCCGACTTCCAGATGAGCTACCCGATCGAAGCCGCGCTCACCCGCCTGGGCGGCACCCCTGGCAGCGCCAGCAAAAAATGGCCGCACCTGCACGCCTGGCTCGAGCGCGTGCACGCGCGCGCCGCCTACCAGCGCGCACTCGCCAAGGGCGGGCCGGTGATGTGGTGAGGGCTTGAGCGCTGCCTCGGCTTGGCATGTGTCCATTCAGGCCGGCTGGGCCATGCACCAAACGGTGGCGCAAGATCATGCACTCGTTCACGGCGCCGCCGCGCGCAGCGTCTGCACCACCGGCGTGTGCAGCACGGCGCGCAGCCCGGCCCAGCCGGCGGCCAGCGCCAGCGCGGCTCCGGCCAGTGCGCCAACGGCGGGCGTCCACAGCGCCGGTGTCCAGTCAAAGCCAAACACCCAGCGCGCCAGCGCCCAGTTGATGGCCAGCGCCGCCAGCGCCGCCAGCAGACCGGCCAGCAGGCCGATGCCGGCCAATTCGGCCCGCTGCACGCGCCGCAGCAGGGCGGTTTGGGCGCCCAGGGCGCGCAAAATGGCGTACTCGCGCTCGCGCTCGGCGCGCGTGGCGCCGATGGCGGCAAACAGCACCACCAGCCCGGCGGCGAGCGCAAAGGCAAACAAAAACTCCACCGCGCGGCTGACTTGCGCGAGCACCTGCTGCAGCTGCGCCAGCGTGGCGCTCAGGTCGATGAGCGTGATGTTGGGGAAGGCGCGCACGAGCTCGGCGTCAAAGCCCGCTGCGGCCGGGGCGCGAAAGGCGCTCAGGTAGGTCACCGGCACCTCGGGCAGCTGCGCGACTGGGAACAGCACAAAAAAGTTGGCGCGCATCGACGACCAATCGACTTCGCGCAAGCTGCTGATGCGCGCCTGCACCGGCACGCCGGCGATCTCGAACGTCAGTCGGTCGCCCAGTTGCAGACCCAGATCTGTGGCCAGGCCGTCCTCCACGCTGATGCTGCCCTGCTCCTCGGGCTGCCAGCGCCCGGCGACGATGGCGTTGTGGCTGGGCGCCTGCGCGCTGTGCGAGAGGTTGAACTCGCGCTCGGCCAGGCGGCGGCCGCGGTCGGTGGGCAGCGTCTCGAGGTCGATGGGCTGGTCGTTGATGGCCACCAGCCGGCCGCGAAACATCGGGTACCAGTCGAAGCGCTCGAGGCCCTGTGCGCGCAGGCTGCCCTGAAAAGCCGCGGCTTGGTCGGGCTGGATGTTGATGGCAAAGCGGTTCGGGGCATCGGCCGGTGTCGCCTGCTGCCAGCTGCTGATGAGGTCGGTGCGCAACAGCACCAGCAGCAGCAGCGCCATCAGCCCGATGGCCAGGGCGCTGCTCTGCAGCACCGCATACGCTGGCCGGGCCGCGATCTGGCGCGTGGCCAGGCGCAGCCAAGTCGGGGCCGTGGCTTCGTTGACCCAGCGCCGCAGCAGGCGCACCGCGGCCCAGCTGGCGGCGGCAAACAGCGCCGCCGCCAGCGCCACGCCGCCCAGCGCGATCAGACCCAGCTGCAGGTCTGGGCTCACGGCCAGCAGCAAGGCGGCAAAACCGAGTCCGCCCAAGAGCAGCACACCGAGCGAGGCCGGCTTGATGCCGCCGACCTCGCGCCGGATCACGCGCAGCGGCGGCACCCGCGCCAGCTGCAGCACGGGCGGCAGCCCAAAGGCGAGCATCAGCGTCAGGCCCACCCCCAGACCAAACAGCGCCGGCCAGGCGCTGGGGGGCGGCAGCTCGGCGCGCAGCAGATCGGCCAGCAACAGCACGAAACCATGGTGCAACAGATAGCCCAGCAGCACCCCGATCACGCCCGCCAGCAGGCCGACGAGCATGAACGAAAACGCATAGGCGCGCGCCATGGTGGCCTGTGACAGACCGAGCACGCGCAGCATGGCGCAGCTGTCGAGGTGGCGCGTGGCATAGACCCGCGCCGCAATCGACACCGCCACCGCACACAGCAGCGCCGCCAGCAGCGCCACCAGTCCGAGGAACTGCTCGGCGCGTTCCAAGGTTTGTTGCAGCTCGGGGCGCCCGGTCGCGAACGATTCGAGCTGCGCCCCGCGCACGCCGCTGCGCTCGAGCTCGGCCTGCGCCCACGCGGTGTATTGCTGCACGGCCGCGTCTGGCCCGGCCAGCACCAGCCGGTAACTCACCCGGCTGGCCGGCTGCAGCAGCCCGGTGGCAGCCAGATCGCTGTGGTGCAGCAGCACCCGCGGCTGCAGGCTCATGAAGCCGCCGCCGCGATCGGGCTCGAGCACGATCAGGCGCTCGACCGTCAGGCGGCTGTCACCCAGCCACAGCGTCTGCCCCACTTGCAACCCCAACCCGGCCAGCAGGGCCGGATCGACCCAGACCGAGCCTGGGCGCGGCACCTCGGTGGTGGCCTGCCCGGCGTCGCCCGGCGCCATGCCCACCAGCAGTTGGCCACGCAGCGGGTAGTTGTCTTGCACCGCCTTGAGCGCCACCAGCCGCGCGGCGCCGCCTTGGGCGTCGTCGGCGCGCGCCATGGTCGGAAAGCCCAGATGCTGCGTCAGTTCCAGACCCAGTGCCTGCGCCTGCTGCACGAAGGCCGGTGGCAGGGGCTGGTCGCTGCGCACCACTGCGTCGCCGCCCAGCAGATGGCGCGCATCGCGCTGCAAACCCTGCTGCAACCGGTCGGCAAAAAAGCCCACCGCCGTGAGCGCCGCCACCGCCAGGGCCACCGCCAGCAACAGCAGGTGCAGCTCGCCCGCGCGGGCGTCGCGGCGCAGCGCGCGCCAGCCGATGCTCCAAAAGGAAGCAAGGCGGGTGGCGGGCGGCCGCGGCGGCTGGGGAGGCAAAGGCCCGGAAGCAGGGGCAGGGGCGTGGGGGTTCATGAGCCCCAGAGCCTAACCCAAAGCGCATACCCGAGAGGCTTGCGAGGCTGGAAGGGAATCGGTCCGGCGCGCCTTGACACCCCTGATCACCCCGCCTGCCAACGGGGTGGCGCTGGAGCCGTTGCCGGGGTGGATAGCCTAGCCCCGCTGCTGCGCCCGCTCCTGCTCTTGCAGCCGCAGCAGGCGGCGTTGCACCTTGCCGCTGCTGGTCATGGGCAGGGCGTCGATGAACTCGATCTCTTTGGGGTACTCGTAGGGCGCCAGCCGCTGCTTGACGTGCGCTTGCAGTTCGGCCACCAGCGCCGGGTCGAACTCTTGCTCCGGGTTGATGCAGTGCGCGCGCTGCTGCGCCGCCTCGTGCGCCAGCACCACGTAGGCCTTGACCAGGGCGCCGCGCTGCGCGTCGGGTTTGGGCACTACGGCGGCGTAGAGCACGGCGGGGTGCTTGATGAGGCAGTTCTCGATCTCGCCCGGCCCGATGCGGTATCCGGCCGACTTGAACATGTCGTCGGCGCGGCCTTGGTACCACAGATAGCCGTCGGCGTCGCAGACGGCCAAGTCGCCGGTGCGGCACCAGCTCGAGGCCGGGTCGGCGCTGAACTTGGCGCGCGTGGCGCCGGGATTGTTCCAGTAGCCCAGAAAAAACACCGGATCGGGCACGCCGTGCCGGTCCAGCCGGTGCACCGCCACCTCGCCGATCTCCCCTTCGGCGCATTCGTGGCCTTGCTCGTCGAGCAGCGCCACCCGGTGGCCGGGGTAGGCGCGGCCCATGCTGCCGGGGCGCGCCGGCCACAGGCGCGCGCAGTTGCCCACCACGTAGTTGATTTCGGTCTGGCCAAACATCTCGTTGAGCGTCACGCCGAGCTGCTGGCGGCAGTAGTCGAACACCGCATCGCCCACTGCTTCGCCCGCGCTCATGATGGCTTGCAGGCGCAGCCGGTAGCGCTGGCGCGGTTGCGGGCAGTCTTTCATCATGGCCTTGAGCGCGGTCGGGAACAAAAAAGTGTGCGTGACGCGGTGCCGCTGCAGCAGCGCAAAGGCCGTCGCCGCCGCAAAGCGCCCGTTCCAAGCCACGATCGGGCGACCAAAATACAGCGTCGGCAGCAAGGCATCGAGCAACCCCCCGGTCCAGGCCCAGTCGGCCGGGCTCCAGAACACCGCCTGCGAGGGCGCGCCGGCCGCTTGAGGGTCAAAGCCAAACCAATTCTGGCTGCAGATGAAACCGCTCAGGTTGCCGATCAGCGCCCGGTGCGGGATCAGCGCCCCCTTGGGGTTGCCGGTGGTGCCGCTGGTGTAGATCAGCAGCGCCGGGTCTTCGGCGCGGGAGGGCACCAGCGCGCATTCGGCGCTCGCCGCTTCCTGCACCGCAGTCCAGTCGATCACCTCGGGCTCCAGTGCCCCGGTCAGGCCCAGCACGTGGCGCAGCGCCGGGCACTGGGCGCGCAACGTCTGCACCAGCGCGCCGCTGTGTGGGTCCACCAGTGCCACGCTGGCGGCGCTGTCTTGCAGCCGATACTCCAGCGCCTCGGGGCCAAACAGCTGCGACAGCGGCACCGCCACCGCGCCCAACTGCAGCACCGCGATGTAGGCGACGGCGGTCTCGAAGCGCTGTGGCAGCGCGATCGCCACCCGCTCGCCACGCCGCACCCCGAGCAGGCGCAAGCCGTTGGAGAGCCGATTCGCGGCCTGCTGCAGCTCGGCGTAGCTGTGGTGGCGCGGCTTGGCGCAGTCGGGGCCGTCGGCGATCACGGCGGTCTGGCTGGCGGTCTGCGCCTGCTCGGCCCAGCGCCGCGAGCAGGCTTGGGCGATGTTGAAAAACTCCGGCACCTGCCAGTGAAAATCGGCGTGCAGGGAGGCGTAAGAATCGGCCTGGGGCGGCGGTTTGGCTGCCCGGGTCGCAGTCGATCGTTCAGGTTTGGTGCGTGGCTTGTCCGCTGTTTGACACCTGGGCATGGTTTGTCTCCTGATAATCCCTGCAATGTACCCAATTCGCCACCCCAGCCATAGCCTGTTTTTGCCCCTGCGTGGGCACCACCACCACCTGCGCCAGTGGGGCCAGCACCGGCCCGGCGCCACCCCGCTGCTGCTGTTGCACGGCTGGATGGATGTGTCGGCCTCGTGGCAGTTCATGGTCGATGCCCTGCCCCCAGCCTGGCTGACCGAGCGCCTGATCGTTGCCCCGGACTGGCGCGGCTTTGGCCAATCGCGCCCGCTGGGGTCCGGCACGGCCACCGACCCACTTGCCTACGGCAGCGCCGACCATTACCAGTTCGCCGACTACCTGGCCGACCTCGACGCCCTGATCGCGCACCTCAACGCCGACCTGGGCCGCCCCGCCGGAGCCGCCTTCGACGTGGTGGGCCACAGCATGGGCGGCAACGTGGCCATGCTCTACGCCGGCGTGCGGCCGGCGCTGGTGCGCCGCCTGGTGAACGTAGAAGGCTTTGGCATGCCGGCCAGCCAGCCCGAACAGGCCCCGCAGCGCTACGCGCGCTGGCTCGATGAAATCGACGCGTTGCGCCAAGGCACGCTGGCGCTCAAAAGCTACCCCAGCGCGCAAGCCGTGGCGCTGCGCTTGCGCAAAACCAACCCCCGCCTCGCGCCCGAGAAAGCCGACTGGTTGGCCAGCCACTGGGCCGCGCCCGACGCCAACGGCCAGTGGCAGGTGCTGGGCCATGCGGCGCACAAAATCGTCAACCCGCACCTGTACCGGGCCGACGAGGTGCTGGCGGTCTGGCGCAGCATCCGCGCCCCGCTGCTGGTGGTCGAGGCCCAAGCCGACAGCCTGGGCCAGTGGTACCGCCAAGGCGAATACACCCGCGACCAGTTCCACCAGCGCCTGCAAGCCGCGCAGCCCCAGTGCCGCATCGAGCAACTGCCCGATGCTGGGCACATGCTGCACCACGACCAACCGGCGGCCCTGGCCGCTTTGTTGCAGGCATTTTTTGCCGATGGGGCCTGAACGGGCAGCCGGCGGCGGCCATTGACGCGGCACCAAGGCTTGGCGCATGAGAAAATGCGCGCTTTACCCGAATGCCTACGCCACCGACCATGGATGCCGAACAACAGAACGCCCTCTCTGCCCTGCTTGCCGACCTGAGCGCGCGCACGCTCGAGCTGCGGAGGTATCTTTGACTACGATGCCAAAGCCCTGAAACTGTCCGAAGTCGAAAGCGCGCTCGAAGACCCCACGGTCTGGAACCACCCCAAGCGCGCCCAGGAGCTGGGCAAGGAAAAACGCAGTCTAGAGAATGTGGTGCACGTGCTGGACCAGATCGGGCGCGATCTGGCCGACCACTCCGAGCTGTTCGAGCTCGCCGCCGCCGATGCCGACACCGAGGCCCTGGCCACCATCGAAGCCGAAGCGGCGGGCTTGCGTGCCCAGGTCGAGCAACTCGAATTCCGGCGCATGTTCAACCAGCCCGCCGACCCGCTCAACTGCTTCCTCGACATCCAGGCCGGCGCCGGCGGCACCGAAGCCTGCGACTGGGCCAGCATGTTGCTGCGCCAGTACCTGCGCTACGCCGAGCGCAAGGGCTTTGTCACCACGATCGAAGACGAAACCGCAGGCGACAGCGCCGGCATCAAGGGCGCCAGCATCAAGATCGAGGGCGACTACGCCTTTGGCCTGCTGCGCAGCGAAACCGGGGTGCACCGGCTGGTGCGCAAAAGCCCCTTCGACTCCTCGGGCGGGCGCCACACCTCGTTTGCCTCGGTGTTTGTCTATCCCGAAATCGACGACTCGATCGAGATCGACATCAACCCCGCCGACGTGCGCACCGACACCTACCGCGCCAGCGGTGCCGGCGGCCAGCACATCAACAAGACCGATTCGGCCGTGCGCCTGACGCACCTGCCCACCGGCATCGTGGTGCAGTGCCAAGACAGCCGCAGCCAGCACAGCAACCGCGACCTGGCCTGGCAACGGCTGCGCTCGCGCCTCTATGACCACGAGATGCGCAAACGCATGGAAGCGCAGCAAAAGCTCGAAGACAGCAAGACCGACGTCGGCTGGGGCCACCAGATCCGCTCCTATGTGCTCGATCAGAGCCGCATCAAGGACCTGCGCACCAACGTCGAGATCAGCAACACGCAAAAAGTGCTCGACGGCGACCTGGACCCCTTCATCGAAGCCGCGCTCAAGCAAGGCGTCTGACAAACCCAGCCTCCAACAGGCCGCTCCACCCCCCATCGCCGCCCCCACCGCCCCCTCAAGAAAGCCACCATGACCCTGCGTGAAGGCCCTGCCACCGTGGTGCTGCGCCACGACTACACCGCCCCGGCCTACCTGATCGACCGCGTCGATCTGAGCCTAGACCTGGACCCGGCCAAAACCCGCGTCCTCAACCGCATGCAACTGCGGCGCAATCCGGCCGTGCCGGCGCAACCGCTGCGCCTCGACGGCACCGACCTGAACCTGGCGCGGGTGCTGCTCAACGGCGCCGGCTGCAGCTTCAGGTTCGACGCCGGCCAGCTGGTGCTGGAAAACCTGCCCGCCGGCCCCGAGCCCTTCGAGCTCGAAATCTTCACCACCTGCTGCCCAGAGCAAAACAGCCATCTGATGGGCCTTTACCTGAGCCAGGGCACCTTTTTCACCCAGTGCGAGGCCGAGGGCTTTCGCCGCATCAGCTACTTCCTCGATCGGCCCGACGTCATGGCGCGCTACCGCGTCACGCTGCGCGCCCACCAGGCCACCTACCCGGTGCTGCTGTGCAACGGCAACCTGGTCGAGCACGGCGCGCTCGAGGGCGGGCGCCACTACGCCGTCTGGGACGACCCGCACCCCAAACCCTGCTACCTGTTCGCCCTGGTGGCGGGCAAGCTGGTGCAGCGCGAGCAAAAAATCATCAGCCGCAGCGGCAGCCAGCACACGCTGCAGATTTACGTGCGCGCCGGCGACCTCGACAAGACCGAGCACGCCATGCAGTCGCTCATGGCCGCCATCGCCTGGGACGAGGCGCGCTTCGGCCTGCCGCTGGACCTGGAACGCTTCATGATCGTCGCCACCAGCGACTTCAACATGGGCGCGATGGAGAACAAGGGCCTGAACATCTTCAACACCAAATACGTGCTCGCCAGCCCAGCCAGCGCCACCGACGCCGACTACGCCCACGTCGAGAGCGTGGTCGCACATGAGTACTTCCACAACTGGAGCGGCAACCGCGTCACCTGCCGCGACTGGTTCCAGCTCAGCCTCAAAGAGGGGCTGACGGTGTTCCGGGATCAGGAGTTCAGCCAGGACATGGCGGGCAGCGCCTCGGCGCGCGCGGTCAAGCGCATCGAAGACGTGCGCGTGCTGCGCAGCAGTCAGTTTGCCGAAGACGCCGGCCCGATGGCGCACCCGGTGCGCCCCGACCAGTACGCCGAGATCAACAATTTCTACACCCTCACGGTCTACGAAAAAGGGGCCGAAGTGGTGCGCATGATGCAGACCCTGGTCAGCGACGCGGCGCTGGACCCGCTCGGGCGCGCCGGTTTTGCGCGCGGGCTCAAGCTCTATTTCGAGCGCCACGACGGCCAGGCCGTGACCTGCGACGACTTTGCCCAGGCCATGGCCGACGCCAACCCCGGCAGCGCGCTGGCCGCGCAGCTCGAAGCCTTCAAGCGCTGGTACGCCCAGGCCGGCACCCCAAGGGTGCAGGCCAGCGCCCAGTTCGACCCTGCACTGGGCCAGTACACGCTCGAGCTGCGCCAGCACTGCCCGGCCACGCCGGGTCAGCCACACAAAGAGCCGTTCGTGATCCCGGTGGCGCTCGGGCTGCTGGCGGCCGATGGCCGCGCCCTGCCCTTGCAGCTCGAAGGCGACACCGAGGCCACAGGCACCAGCCGCACCCTGGTGCTGAGCGCGCCGGTGCAGCGCTTCGTGTTCACCGGGCTGGTGGGCCTCGATCGCGCCCCCATCCCCTCGCTGCTGCGCGGCTTCAGCGCCCCGGTGACCGTGCAGACCGAGCTCGACGACGCAGCGCTGCGCACCCTGCTGGCGCACGACAGCGACGCCTTCAACCGCTGGGAAGCCGGCCAGCAGCTGATGTTGCGCCAGATGCTGGATGCCCTGCAGGCCAGCGGCCCGGTGCGCCCCGAGGTGCTCGATGCGGCCACGCTGGAGGCCCTGCGTGCCGTGCTGCGCCACCCTGAGCTCGATCCGGCCTTCAAGGCGCTGGTGCTCACCGCCCCCAGCGAGGCCTACCTGGCCGACCAGGTGCAGCAGGTGGATCCGCCACGCATCCATGCCGTGCGCCTGAGCGTGCGCAGCCAGCTCGCGCAGGCGCTCCACGGCGACTGGGTCTGGGCCTTCGAGGCCCACCCAACCGAGGGCGCCTACCGGCCCGATGCGGCCTCGAGTGCCCGCCGCGACCTGACCGGGCTGGCGCTGAATATGTTGTGCCTGGCTGCGCGCACCAGTGGCGACGCGGTCTGGCCCGGAAAAGCCTACCAGCGCTGCAAGGACGCCGCCCACATGACCGAGCTGCACCAGTCGTTGCAGGCGCTGCTGCACAGCGGCCACGCGCTGGCCGAACCGGCCCTCGAGCGCATGCACCAGCGCTACCGGCACGACGATCTGGTGCTGGACAAATGGTTTGCCCTGCAGGCCAGCGCCCCCGATTTTGACGGCATGCGGCTGGCGCGCGTGCAGGCGCTGCTGCAGCATCCCGATTTCAAACTGCGCAACCCCAACCGCGCACGCAGCCTGATCGGCAGCTTTTGCCACGCCAACCCAGCCGCCCTGCACCGCCCAGACGGCGCCGGTTACGCCTTCTGGCGCGCGCGCGTGCTCGAAATCGACGCCTTCAACCCGCAGGTGGCGGCGCGGCTGGCGCGTGCGCTCGAGCGCTGGCAGCCGCTGGTCGAGCCCTACCGCAGCGCCGCCAAGCAAGCCCTGCAAGCCGTGGCCGCCCACCCCGGTCTGAGCCCCGACGTGCACGAAATCGTCACCCGCGCCCTGGCCGCAGAGGCTTAAACTCGGGCTGCCAAACTGCCGCCCACCCCACCCCCACCCAGCTGCGCCATGAGCCCTCGCACCTCCCTCACCCGTTACCTGATCGAGCAGCAGCGCGTACACGGCAGCATCCCGCCCGAGCTGCGGCTGCTGATCGAGGTGGTGGCGCGCGCCTGCAAGCGCATCGCCATCAGCGTCAACAAGGGCGCGCTGGGCGAGGTGCTGGGCAGCGCCGGCAGCGAGAACGTGCAGGGCGAGGTGCAAAAAAAGCTCGATCTGATTGCCAACGAGGTGTTGATCGAGGCCAACGAATGGGGTGGCCACCTCGCGGCCATGGCCTCCGAAGAGATGGACGGCATCTACGCCGTGCCCAACCGCTACCCCAAGGGCGAATACCTGCTGCTGTTCGACCCGCTCGACGGCTCGAGCAACATCGACGTCAACGTCAGCATCGGCACCATTTTTTCGGTGCTGCGCCGCCACAACGACGACCCGCTGCGCATCGAGCCGGTGGCCGAATCCGACTTCCTGCAACCCGGTTCGCAACAGGTGGCGGCCGGCTACTGCATCTACGGCCCGCAGACCACGCTGGTGCTCACCGTGGGCAACGGCGTGGCCCTGTTCACCCTCGAGCGCGAACAGGGCTCGTGGGTGCTGACCCAGGACGGCGTGCAGATTCCGCCCGAGACCAAGGAATTCGCCATCAACATGAGCAACATGCGCCACTGGGACGCACCCGTGCGGCGCTACATCGACGAATGCCTGCAAGGCCGCGAAGGCCCACGCGGCAAGGATTTCAACATGCGCTGGGTGGCCTCGATGGTGGCCGACGTGCACCGCATCCTGTGCCGCGGCGGCGTGTTTCTGTACCCCTGGGACAGACGCGAACCCGACAAACCCGGCAAGCTGCGCCTGCTCTACGAGGCCAACCCCATGGGTTGGATCGTCGAACAAGCCGGCGGCGCCGCCAGCACCGGGCGCGGGCGCATCCTCGACCTGGTGCCCCACAGCCTGCACCAGCGCGTGAGCGTGATCCTGGGTTCGCGCACCGAAGTCGAGCGCATCGAGCGCTGCCACCTGGAGGATGCGGCCGCTGCGCCGCCTGTTCACCGTTCCTGAAGCCACCCTTTCAAGGCCCCACCCCATGTCCCTCTTTGCCCGCCCGCACTACCGCTCCGACGCCACCGAGTTTCTGGACGCACTCAAGGGCCGTCAGCCCGAGCTCGAGGCGCAACAGCGCCAAGGCCGCGCCTTGCTCTGGGACCAGCCGATTGACCGCCAATTCTGGCAGCAGGCCGACGCCGCCAAGGTGGCCCAAAAGCCCTACGTGTACCAAACCGAGCCCACGCTCAAAGGCTGAGCCTGCAGGCCTTGCCGGCCCTGCTGCACCTCAGGGCCTGTGCTGGGCCGTCTGCACACCGATGAGCCTTGCACCCAGCGACGGCACCGCGCTCGCGCGCCTCTACGGGGAGCCGCTGTTTGCGCTGCCACCCGACCTGTACATCCCGCCCGATGCCTTGGCCGTGTTCCTCGACGCCTTCGAGGGGCCGCTGGATCTGCTGCTGTACCTGATCCGCAGGCAAAACTTCAACATCCTCGACATTCCGATGGCCCAGCTCACGCGCCAATATCTGGGCTACGTCGAGCAGGTGCGCGCCCACAACCTCGAGCTGGCCGGCGAATACCTGCTCATGGCGGCGCTGCTGATCGAGATCAAATCGCGCCTGCTGCTGCCGCCCAAACGCAGCAGCCCCGAAGCCGAAGCCGCCGACCCGCGCGCCGAACTGGTGCGCCGGTTGCTGGAATACGAACAGGTCAAACTGGCGGCGCTGCGCATCGAGGCCCTGCCGCAACACGGGCGCGACTTCTGGTACGCCCAAGCCAGCTTGGCTGCAGCCGCGCCTGCTGCCCCCGTCTGGCCGAGCGTCGATACCACCGAACTGGCGCAGGTCTGGGCCGCCTTGCTGCAGCGCGCCCGCCTGGTGCAAAGCCACCGCATCGAGCGCCCGCAGTTGAGCGTGCGCGCCTTCATGAGCCAGTTGCTGCGCCAGCTGCAGCCGCGCCGCTTTGCCGAATTTGGCGAACTGCTCGAACCCGCGCGCGGCGTGGCGGCGCTGATCGTGAGCTTCATCGCCCTGCTCGAACTCAGCCGCGAAGGGCTGGTCGATCTCACCCAAGCCAGCGCCTATGCGCCCATTTACGTGCGCCTGAGCCCGGGCAGCTGCGCCGGCGCGGACACTGTGTACCATCCACCCCCTGCCCCCACATTGCGCCCGACCGCACCATGACCCAGCCCCCCTCCACCGCCGGCGCCGCCACGCTCGCCTTCGACGTGCTGATCGTCGGCAGCGGCCTGGCCGGCCTGGCCACCGCGCTGCTGCTGCCCAGCCACTTGCGCATCGCCATCCTGACCAAGCGCACCATCGAAGACGGCTCCAGCGGCTGGGCGCAGGGCGGCATCGCCGCCGTGCTGGCGGACGACGACAGCTTCCAAGCCCACATCGACGACACGCTGGTGGCCGGCGCGGGCTTGTGCGACCTGGCCGCCACCCGCTTCACGGTCGAAAACGCGCCCGCAGCCATCGACTGGCTGCGCCAGATGGGCACCCGCTTCACCCTGCACGAGGGCGAGCTGCACCTGACGCGCGAGGGCGGCCACAGCCACCGGCGCATCGTGCACGCCGCCGACGCCACCGGCGCTGCGGTGCAGCAAACGCTGATCGAGCGCGTGCGCGCCGCCCCCAACATTCAAGTGTTCCAGAGCCACAACCTGGTGGACTTGATCCTGAGCGACCGCCACGCCACCACGCCCACTTGGCCCAGCCGGCGCTGCTTGGGCGCCTACGCCTTTGACGAAAGCGCCGAAGAGGTGCAGGCCTTCGTGGCGCCGCACACCGTGCTGTGCACCGGCGGCGCGGGCAAGGTGTATTTGTACACCTCGAACCCCGACACCGCCACCGGCGACGGCATCGCCGCTGCCTGGCGCGCCGGCTGCCGCGTGGCCAACATGGAGTTCATCCAGTTCCACCCCACCTGCCTGTACCACCCCAAAGCCAAGAGCTTTCTGATCAGCGAAGCGGTGCGCGGCGAAGGCGGCCGACTGCTGCTGCCGGCCGCACAAGGTGGGCGCCGCTTCATGCCCGAGCACGACCCGCGCGCCGAACTGGCCCCGCGCGACGTGGTGGCGCGCGCGATCGACTTCGAGATGAAAAAACACGGCCTGGACTGCGTCTATCTCGACATCTCGCACCAGAGTCCGGCTTTCTTGCAGGAACACTTCCCCAACATCCTGGCGCGCTGCGCCGAGCTGGGCATCGACATCACGCGCGAGCCGATCCCGGTGGTGCCGGCGGCCCACTACACCTGCGGCGGCGTGCTCACCGATTTGCGCGCGCGCACCGATCTGGACGGACTGTACGCCGTGGGCGAAGCCAGCTGCACCGGCTTGCACGGTGCCAACCGGCTGGCCAGCAACTCGCTGCTGGAGTGCCTGGTGTTTGCGCGCGCCGCCGTGGCCGACATCGTGGCCGCGCCCGCCGCCGCCCTGCCGCCGGTGCGTCCATGGGACACCAGCCGCGTCAGCGACGCCGACGAACAGGTGGTGATCGCCCACAACTGGGACGAACTGCGCCGTTTCATGTGGGACTACGTCGGCATCGTGCGCACCGACAAGCGGCTCGACCGCGCCGCGCGCCGCATCGCGCTGCTGCGCACCGAAATTCTGGAGTTCTACCGCAGCTTTCACCTCACGCGCGACCTGCTGGAGCTGCGCAACCTGGTCGAAGTCGCCGATTTGATCGTGCGCAGCGCCCAGGCGCGGCACGAAAGCCGCGGCCTGCACTACAGCCTGGACCACCCACACACCCTGGCGGCGGCGCGGCCGACGGTGCTCGACCCAGCCGCCCGGGCGCGCGGCTAAGCGTAAACCCCAGCACCCTTTTCAACCTGCGGGCGCATAATGCAAGGCGTACCTTCCACGCATTCGGAGTCTGCATGTCCAAGCGCCCTTGCCTTGCCCGCACCGCTGCCTGCCTGCTGTTCGCGCTGACCAGTGCTGCGGCGCTGGGACAGAACTCGCCGTTGCAGCTCGAAGACGTGGCGCTCGAAGGCCAGTTGCGCTTCCTGGCCGAACGCCCCGACCCGCTGGCCTACCACTACGAGGCCCACACCACGCTCGATGCGCTGAGCCTGCAGACCGGCGTGGTGACGCTGCGCACCTGCCACCACCAGCTCGATCCGAACCGGCGCGTGGTCGTGGCCTTCAACCGCGAGCGCCTGCAACACCTCGAAATCCTGGAAAGCAGCGGGGTCGGCCGGGCCTGGGTCGAAGGGCACCGGGTCGAGCTGTCCGACGTGCGCCGGGGCGGCCATGTGTGCATCGGGCTGCGCACGCAGGCGCTCGAATCCAGCGGCCCTGGGCGCTGGACGCTGCACGCCGGGCCGCTGATGCGCCGCTACCTCGACGGCTACCTGCCCATGGACGCCAGGCTCAGCCTGCACTGGCAGGACGGCCTGCTGGCGGTCGAGCAGACCTTCCCGCCGGCCCAACCGGGCGTGCGCCTGAGCCAGGACGGCACCGGGGCCACCCTCGACATCACCTTTGCCGGCCGCATGACGGCGGTCTGGCAGCTCAAGCAACTGCGCTGACAGCGCAGCGCTTCAGAGCGCCTGCGTCGGCACGTGGTGGCGCAGGGCGGTCTGGCGGTTGTGTGCGTCCACGAACACCAGTTGCGGCTCGTGGCGGGCGATGCGGTCTTCGTGCACTTGGGCGTAGGCGGCGATGATCACCAGATCGCCCACCGCCGCCCGGCGCGCCGCCGAGCCGTTGAGCGAGATCATGCCGCTGCCGCGCTCGCCCTTGATGGCGTAGGTGACCAGGCGCTCGCCGTTGTTCACGTTCCAGATGTGGATCTGCTCGTTCTCGCACAGGTTGGCGGCTTCGAGCAGGTCTTCGTCGATGGCGCACGAGCCCTCGTAGTGCAGCTCGCAGTGGGTGACGGCGGCGCGGTGGATCTTGGATTTGAGCAGGGTGCGAAACATGGGATGAAACTCCGTGTGGCGCGATAAATGGCCACAAAACCGGCGCGATTGTGACAGAAAGCGTGCCGCTTGCATCGGCCTGGGCGGTTGAGCCCACCCCCTTCAGTCGACCCGCTGCAACGGGATATAGACCTCGCCCCCGGACTGCCTGAAAGCCTGCGACTGTTGCTGCAGCCCGTGCTCGAGCGCCTGCGCTTCGGCCACCCCTTGGGCGGCGGCGTAGTCGCGCACCTCCTGGGTGATTTTCATGCTGCAAAAATGCGGCCCGCACATGGAGCAGAAATGCGCCACCTTGGCCGAATCCTTGGGCAGGGTTTCGTCGTGGAATTCGCGCGCCTTGTCGGGGTCGAGCCCGAGGTTGAACTGATCGGCCCAGCGAAACTCGAAGCGCGCCTTGCTCAGCGCGTTGTCGCGGATCTGCGCCCCCGGGTGTCCCTTGGCCAAGTCGGCGGCGTGGGCCGCGAGCTTGTAGGTGATGATGCCCTCTTTCACGTCCTGCTTGTTGGGCAGGCCCAGGTGCTCTTTGGGCGTGACGTAGCACAGCATGGCGGTGCCGTACCAGCCGATGGTCGCCGCGCCGATGCCGCTGGTGATGTGGTCGTAGCCGGGCGCGATGTCGGTGGTCAGCGGCCCGAGCGTGTAAAACGGTGCCTCGGCGCATTGCTCGAGCTGCAAGTCCATGTTTTCCTTGATGAGCTGCATCGGCACATGGCCCGGCCCTTCGATCATCACCTGCACCTCGTGCCGCCACGCCACCTGCGTGAGCTCGCCCAAGGTGCGCAGCTCGCTCAGTTGCGCGGCGTCGTTGGCGTCGTAGATGCTGCCTGGGCGCAGGCCGTCGCCCAGGCTGAAGGTCACATCGTAGGCCTTCATGATGGCGCAGATGTCCTCGAAGTGGGTGTAGAGGAAGCTCTCGCGGTGGTGCGCCAGGCACCATTTGGCCATGATCGAGCCGCCACGGCTGACGATGCCGGTCAGGCGCTGGGCGGTCAGCGGCACGTAGCGCAGCAGCACGCCGGCGTGGATGGTGAAATAGTCCACGCCCTGCTCGGCCTGCTCGATCAGGGTGTCGCGGAAAATCTCCCAGCTCAGCTCCTCGGCCTTGCCACCCACCTTTTCCAGCGCCTGGTAGATCGGCACCGTGCCAATGGGCACCGGGCTGTTGCGCACGATCCACTCGCGCGTTTCGTGGATGTTTTTGCCGGTCGAGAGGTCCATCACCGTGTCCGCGCCCCAGCGGATGGCCCAGGTCATCTTGTCCACTTCCTCGCTGATCGACGAGCCCAGCGCCGAGTTGCCGATGTTGGCGTTGACCTTGACCAGAAAGTTGCGCCCAATAATCATGGGCTCGCTTTCCGGGTGGTTGATGTTGGCCGGGATGATGGCACGCCCGCGCGCGACTTCGGCGCGCACGAACTCAGGCGTGATCTCGCCTGGCAGGCTGGCGCCAAAGGCCTGCCCGGGGTGCTGGCGCAGCAGCATCTGCGCCATGCGCTCGCCCTTGGGGCCGCTGCGGCGCAGGCTGTCGATGTACTGCTGGCGGTTGAGGTTTTCGCGGATGGCGACAAACTCCATTTCGGGCGTGACGATGCCGCGCCGGGCGTAGTGCATTTGCGTCACGTTGGCACCGGCGCGCGCGCGGCGCGGCTGACGTAGCAGGCTCGGAAAGCGCAACGCCGCGAGCTTGGTGTCGGCGGCGCGCTCGCGCCCAAAGGCGCTGCTCAGGCCAGCGAGCAGCTCGGTGTCGGCGCGCTCCTCGATCCAGCGCTGGCGCAGCGCGGGCAGGCCGCGGCGCAGGTCGATCTGCGCCGCCGGGTCGCCGTAGGGGCCAGAGCAGTCGTACACGTACACCGGCGGGTTGGGCTCGGCCCCAAACGAGGCTGGGGTGTCGGACTGGCTGATGGCGCGCATGGGCACCTGCACGTCGGGGCGCGAGCCCGCCACGTAGATGCGGCGCGAATTGGGCAGCGGCGCGATGGCCGCTTGGTCCACTTGGGCGGCGCTGGCAAGGAAGGGTTCGGCAGGTGCGTTCATGAAAGGGGGATAGGTGTTCTGGATAAAAGTGCAAACGCCAGGCAGAGCGCCATTATCGAAGTCTGGGAGCGGCCACTGCAACCAAGGGCCATTTGCTGCAAAGGGTCAAACCCCTGCTGCCACTCCCACTGCTGCCGCTCAGGCGGCGCCCAGGTGCGGCACCAGCGCCCCGGCGTCGTGGCCGGCCCTTTGTGCCGCCGTGAAGGCCAGCATGCGTTCGATCGGCAAGCGCGCGCGCTCGATCAGCGCGGCCGGCACCTCGATGGCGCCGCTGCCGCTGCGCAGCGCCTGCGCCACCCCGGCCAGGCTGTTCATGGCCATCCAGGGGCAGTGGGCGCAGCTCTTGCAGGTGGCGCTGTCGCCTGCCGTGGGCGCTTCGATGAAGGTTTTGCCGGGGTTGAGGGTGCGCAGCTTGTGCAGCATGCCCTTGTCGGTGGCCACGATGAACTCGCTGGCATCGAACTGCTGCGCGGCGCGCAAAATGGCGCTGGTCGAGCCCACCGCATGGGCCAGCGCCACCACGTCGGCCGGGCTCTCGGGGTGCACCAGCACCTTGGCCTGCGGGTGCTGGTGCATCAGCGCTTGCAGCTCGGTGGCCTTGAACTCGTCGTGCACGATGCACGAACCCTTCCACATCAGCATGTCGGCGCCGGTTTCGCGCTCGATATAGGCCCCTAGGTGCTTGTCTGGGGCCCAGAGGATTTTGTGCCCGCGCGCCTTGAGCGCGCGCACGATGTCGAGCGCGCAGCTCGAGGTCACGAGCCAATCGGCACGCGCCTTCACCGCCGCGCTGGTGTTGGCATAGACCACCACCGTGCGCTCGGGGTGCTGGTCGCAAAAAGCGGCAAATTCGTCGATCGGGCAACCCAAGTCGAGCGAACAGGTGGCGTCGAGATCCGGCATGAGCACGGTTTTCTCGGGCGACAGCAGCTTGGCGGTCTCACCCATGAAGCGCACCCCACTGACCACCAGCGTCTGGGCCGCATGGTCGCGGCCAAAGCGCGCCATCTCCAGGCTGTCGCTCACCAAGCCGCCGGTTTCCTCGGCCAAATCCTGCAAGTCGGGGTGCACGTAGTAGTGCGACACCATGACGGCATTGCGCTCGAGCAACAGCTGCCTGATCTGCGCCTTGAGGGCTTGGCGCTCCTGTGGCGCGGGCTCGACCGGCACCCGCGCCCAGGCGTGGCGGGTGCTGCAAGCGGGCTGCTCGAAATCGACTGCGATGCGTGGTTCCATGGACGGCGATTGTCCTACAGTCCACTCGTTGGTGCCGCCTCAGTGCCCTTGGCCCTTGGTGCCGCCGCTGTGCAGACGCTTTTTGGCCTCCGCCAAACGCTCTGCCTTGCGCTGCTCGTCGGCCTTCATGGCCAAGCGAGTGGTGCGGCCCGACAGGTCAGACCACAACCACCACAGCGCTGCCAGCGCAAAGGGGCTCAGCACCCACCACCAGCTCCAATGCGCCACCGGCTCCACGCCGGCCAGCTTCAAACCGAGCAAAACCAGCGCCAGTATCAGCAGATACATATTCAACTCCTGTAACTTGGGTGGTATCGATTGCAACCAGACGTAATTGCACCATTTCAAGGCTGCGGATATGGATAAAATCGCACCTGCCAGCCTCCCCCGAATTATCCACCCCAGGAGCATCCCATGAAACGCACCTTGTTCGCCCTAGCCGCCGCCACCTTGGTTGCGCTGCCTGCCGTCACCGTCCCGGTGCTGGCCGACGAAGCCGCCTTCGCCCGCGCCAGCGGCTGCATGGCCTGTCACGCCGTCGATCGGCGCATGGTCGGCCCCTCGTTTCGCGATATTTCGGCCCGCTACGCCGGCCAGGCCGACGCCGTGGCGCGCATGACGACCAAAATCCAGCGCGGCGGTTCGGGCGTCTGGGGCCCGGTGCCCATGCCCGCCAACCCGCGCCTGAGCGAAGCCGACGCGCGGCGCCTGGCCACCTGGTCGCTCAGCCACCGCTGAACTGCGGCCACACGCCCCGTTCCGGCCACCACCGGTTTGGGCGCAAACGAACCAAGGGGGCCGTGTGGCCCCCTTGTATTTTGGGCAGTGGACACAGGCCTGCCCAGCCACCACGCGCGCGCCCAAACGCGGGCGCGCGCCAGCCCGATCAGTTGCTCTTGGCCAACTGCTCCAGGATGTGCGGGTTTTCCAGCGTCGAGGTGTCTTGCGTCAGCGCCTCGCCCTTGGCCAGCGAGCGCAGCAGGCGGCGCATGATCTTGCCCGAGCGCGTCTTGGGCAGGTTCTCGCCAAAACGAATCTCTTTCGGCTTGGCGATCGGCCCGATCTCTTTGGCCACCCAGTTGCGCAGCTCGGTGGCCAGCGCCTTGGCTTCGTCGCCAGTGGGCACCGGGCGTTTCAGCACCACGAAGGCCACGATGGCCTCGCCGGTCAGGTCGTCCGGGCGACCGACCACGGCGGCTTCGGCCACCAGATCGGTCTTGCCAACCAGGGCTGACTCGATTTCCATCGTGCCCATGCGGTGCCCAGAGACGTTGAGCACGTCGTCGATGCGGCCGGTGATGCGAAAGTACCCCCGATCTTCGGAGCGCACCGCGCCGTCGCCCGCCAGGTAGTAGCCGCGCAGTTCTTCGGGGAAGTAGCTCTTCTTGAAGCGCTGCGGGTCGCCCCAGATGGTGCGGATCATCGACGGCCAAGGCTTCTTGACCACCAGAATGCCGCCTTGGCCGTTGGGTACGTCGTTGCCCTGCTCGTCCACGATGGCGGTGCTGATGCCGGGCAGCGGCAGCGTGCACGAACCCGGCACCAGCGGTGTGGCACCCGGCAGCGGGGTGATCATGTGGCCACCGGTTTCGGTCTGCCAGAAGGTGTCCACCACCGGGCAGCGCTCGCCGCCGATGTTGCGGTAGTACCACATCCAGGCTTCGGGGTTGATCGGCTCGCCGACCGAGCCCAGCAGGCGCAGGCTGCTCAGGTCCCAGTTCTTGGGGTGCACCTTGGCGTCGGTTTCGGCGGCCTTGATGAGCGAGCGGATGGCTGTGGGCGCGGTGTAGAAGATGGTGCAGCGGTGTTTCTCGATGGTCTGCCAGAAGCGCCCGGCGTGCGGGAAAGTGGGCACGCCCTCGAACACGATCTGCGTCGCCCCCGCAGCCAGCGGCCCGTAGGCGACGTAGCTGTGACCGGTGACCCAGCCGATGTCGGCGGTGCACCAGAACACGTCGTTGGGTTGGAGGTCGAAAGTCCAGTCCATGGTCTGCTTGGCCCACAGCAGGTAGCCGCCGGTGCTGTGCTGCACGCCCTTGGGCTTGCCCGTGGAGCCCGAGGTGTAGAGGATGAACAGCGGGTGCTCGGCGCCCACCATTTCGGGCGCGCAGACGCTGGACTGCGCGGCCATGACCTCGTGCATCAGCACGTCGCGCCCGGCCACCAGGTTGCAGGCGCTGGCGGTGCGCTGGAACACGACCACGTTCTTGATCGATTCGCAGCCGCCCAAGGCCAGACCTTCATCGACGATGGCCTTGAGCGGCAGCTCCTTGCCGCCGCGCATCTGGTAGTTGGCGGTGATCACGGCCACGGCGCCGGCGTCCTGGATGCGCTCTTGCAGCGCCTTGGCCGAAAAGCCGCCGAACACCACGCTGTGCGTGGCGCCGATGCGCGCGCAGGCCTGCATCGCCACCACGCCCTCGATCGTCATGGGCATGTAGATCACGACGCGGTCGCCTTTTTTCACCCCCATGGCCTTGAGCGCGTTGGCCAGTTGGCTCACTTTGGCCAGCAGCTCCTGGTACGTGACCTTGGTCACGGTGCCGTCGTCGGCCTCGAAGATGATGGCGGTCTTGTGCTCGGTCGGGGTGCCGATGTGGCGGTCGAGGCAATTGGCCGAGGCGTTGAGCTCGCCGTCCTGGAACCACTTGTAGAAGGGCTGGTTGGACTGGTCGAGCACCTGGGTGAAGGGCTTGTGCCAGACCAGTTGCTCACGGGCCAAGCGGGCCCAAAAGCCTTCGTAGTCGCGTTCCGCTTCGGCACACAGGGCGTGGTAGGCCTCCATGCCGGACACACGCGCGGCGGCGACGGTGGCGGCGCTGGGCTCAAACACGCGGTTTTCGATCAAGGTGGACTGAACGGCAGACGACGATGCGGACATGAAAAGCTCCTCTGTTGGGTGAAATCGACAACCTATGACTGTGCTCAAGCTCTCTGACGAGGCTCTTACATCCTACCGCATCACCAGAAAGCCGCCGACACGCATATACCCGAATTATTTACACTCAACCCCTTAGCCGAAAATTTTTAACCAGTCACCCGACCATGACCACCATCCGCCCACAAGACCTGATCGATTCCATCGCCGACGCCTTTCAGTACATCAGCTTCTACCACCCGCTCGACTACATCCAGGCCTTGGGCCGGGCTTGGGAGCGCGAACAAGGCGCCGCCGCCAAGGACGCGATTGCGCAAATCCTGACCAATTCGCGCCTCAGCGCCGAAGGCCACCGCCCGATTTGCCAGGACACCGGCATCGCCGTGGTGTTCATGAAGGTGGGCATGGACGTGCGCTGGGCCGACGCCACGCTCAGCCTGCAACAGATGGTCGACGAAGGCGTGCGCCGCGCCTACCTCAACCCCGACAACCCGCTGCGCGCCTCGGTGCTGACCGACCCGGCGGGGGCGCGCAAGAACACGCGCGACAACACGCCGGCGGTGCTGCACGTCGAGATCGTGCCCGGCGACCAGGTGGAGGTGACCTGTGCCGCCAAGGGCGGCGGCTCCGAGAACAAGTCCAGGTTCGCGGCGCTCAACCCTTCGGACTCGATCGTGGACTGGGTGCTCAAAACCGTGCCCGGCATGGGTTCCGGCTGGTGCCCACCGGGGATTTTGGGCTTAGGCATAGGCGGCACGCCCGAAAAAGCCATGCTGCTGGCCAAGGAATCGCTCATGGCCCCGGTGGACATCGACCTGTTGCTCGAGCGCCAGCGCGCCGGGGCGGCCCTGACGCGCCTGGAGGCGCTGCGGCTGGAGCTGTACGAGAAGGTCAACGCGCTGGGCATCGGCGCCCAAGGCCTGGGCGGGCTGACCACGGTGCTGGACGTGAAAATTCTCGACTACCCCACGCACGCCGCCTCGCTGCCGGTGGCCCTGATCCCCAACTGCGCCGCCACCCGGCACGTGCACTTTACCCTGGACGGCAGCGGCGCGGCGCGGCTCGAGCCGCCGCGCCTCGAAGACTGGCCGGCCGTGACCTGGACGCCCGACGTGCAAACGGCCAAGCGCGTGCAGCTCGACACCCTGACGCCGGCCGAGGTCGCGAGCTGGAAGGCGGGCGACAAGCTGCTGCTCAACGGCAAGATGCTCACCGGGCGCGACGCCGCGCACAAGCGCATTGCCGACCTGCTGGCCAAGGGCGAGCCGCTGCCGGTGGACTTTCGCAACCGCGTCATCTACTACGTGGGGCCGGTGGACCCGGTGCGCGACGAAGTGGTGGGCCCAGCCGGCCCGACCACGGCCACGCGCATGGACCCGTTCACGCGCACGATGCTGGAGCAGACCGGCCTGATCGCCATGATCGGCAAATCGGAGCGCGGCCCGGTGGCGGTGCAGGCGATCAAAGACAACCGCAGCGCCTACCTGATGGCGGTGGGCGGCGCCGCCTACCTGGTGGCCAAGGCGATCAAAGCGGCCAAGGTGGTGGGCTTTGCCGACCTCGGCATGGAAGCCATCTACGAGTTCCAGGTGCAGGATATGCCCGTAACCGTGGCCGTGGACAGCTCGGGCGCCAACGTACACGAAAGCGGCCCGGCCGAATGGCGCCAGCGCATCGCCAGCGGCGAGTTCAAGGGCATTGCGCTGGCGGTCGGCTGAGGCGCTGTATCTGTTCAGTGCAAATGGCGCGGCTTGCGCGGCCCGCCATGCCCGCCGGCCGGGCCCGAGCCGCGCGGCGGGCGGCCCAGCTGCATCGAGCTCACCAGCGAGTCGAAGCGGCTGCTGAACAGGCGGTCGATCGAGGCCACTACGTCGCCGAGCTCCGAGGCGTCGAAGTGGCGCTCCATCAGGTTGACCACGTCTTGCACCAGCAAGTCGCGCTGCACCTGCATGATGGCTGCGGGCGTCGGGCCGACGAAGCAGAGCACGAAGTCGTCGCGCGCCTCTTCGTCTTCGGGCGCCTCTTCTTCGTCGAACTCGATGTCGTAGAACGAGACCTCGAGCGCCGCTCCGGCGGCGGCGATCTCGTTGAGGCCCATGCAGGCCTCGTCGATGGCCAGGCGAAAATCCTCATCGCCCTCGACCGTCCAGCAAATCTGCAGCAGGCGCTCTTTGGCCTCGAAGCGGATGCCGGGCTCTTCTTCGTACTGGCTGGCCGCGGCATCGACCAGCGAGCGCGCGCCCACGTACTTCCACAGCGGCTTGAGCGCGTCCTGAATCTGTGGGTAGTCCACCTCCTCGCGCAGGGGAACGTCGCCGTGGACGTGGATCTCGAACGCAGGGGCGTTTTGGCTCATGATGGTGCTCACAGTCGAATGGGGCCTGCCCGCAAAACCCGCAGCGCTTCCCCATCCATGATCTAAAAGCCCGATTGTAAATCCCCATGCTCCGGCTGGCGCACCCTGCCGCCTTGGCCCCTCCTGCCTGGTGCCGCCCATGCCCACTGTGCGCTCATGCAGGCCGCGGGCATGCCGTGGGTGCAAAGCTTGGTAAAGTCGGGGCTGGCTTCACTCCAACTCACCCACACTCCCATGGCACGCACGGTTCACTGCATCAAACTCGGCACCGATTCCGAGGGCCTCGACTTCCCACCCTATCCGGGCGAGCTGGGCAAACGAATTTACGAGCAAGTCAGCAAACAGGCTTGGGCCGACTGGATCCGGCACCAGACCATGCTGGTGAACGAAAACCGCCTCAACCTGGCCGACCTGCGGGCGCGCCAATACCTGGCGCGGCAGATGGAGCAGCACTTTTTTGGCGCCGGGGCCGACCAAGCCGCCGGCTACGTGCCGCCCAGCGGCCCATGATGCGCACCGCTGCCGCTGGCTGCCGCCAACGGCCGCTGTGGCTTGGCAGCCTGTACCTTGCACACCCACGCCGCCCTGGCTGAACGTGCCGGCCACGCGCTGGTCGTCGGTGCCGGCTTGGCCGGCGCGGCCGCCGCCTACAGCCTGGCGCAGCGCGGTTGGCGTGTCGAGGTGCTCGACGCCGCCAGCGCCCCCGCCGCTGGCGCTTCGGGCCTGCCTGCAGGCCTGATCGCGCCCCACGTGTCGCCCGACGATGCGCCGCTGTCGCGCCTCAGCCGCGCCGGGCTGCGCGCGACCTTGCAGCGCGTGGCGGCGCTGTTGCCCCAAGGGCAAGACTGGGCCCCCAGCGGGGCGCTCGAGCACCGGGTCAAGCACAAACGCGCCCTGCCCCCGGCCACACCCGACACCCCGCGCGACGACGACTGGAGCCTGGAGGCCAGCCCAGGCCAGATCGAAGCCGCCGGACTGGCCGACCTCGATGCGCCCGTCAGCGCGCTCTGGCATCCGAGTGCGGCTTGGTTGCGCCCGGCGCAGCTGGTGCGCGCGCAGCTGGCGCACGAGCGCATCGTGTGGCGCGGCGGCGCGGCCGTGGCGCGCCTGCAGCGCACGGCCGCAGGCTGGGCGCTGCTCGACGCCCACGGGCACACGCTGGCGCAGGCCCCACACGTGGTGCTGGCGGCGGGTTTTGCGGTGCGGGCGCTGCTGGACCCATTGCCGGACCAATGGCTGCAAAGCCCGCTGCAGACCAGCCCCGAGGCCACTGCCCACACCCTGCCGCTTCAAGCCTTGCGCGGGCAAGTCAGCTGGGGGCTGCTGAGCGATCTGCCGGCTGCCGCACGCGCCGCCCTGCCCCCGTGGCCAGTGCATGGCTACGGCAGCTTTTTGCAGGGCATGCACGGCCCCAGCGAAGCGCCGCTGTGGATCGTGGGCTCGACGTTCGAGCGCGGCAACACCACGGCAGCCGTGACCGGGGCCGACCACGCCGCCAACCAAGCGCGTCTGCAGCGCCTGCTGCCCCGCTTGGGCGCGCAGATGCCCAGCGCTTTTGCAGCCGCCCAGGGCTGGGCGGCGGTGCGCTGCACCCTGCCCGACCGGCTGCCCGCCGTCGGCGCGCTGGATAGCGCACGCTGGCCCGGCCTGTATGTGCTCACGGGCCTGGGCGCGCGTGGCCTGACGCTGTCGGTGCTGGCCGGCGAGGTGCTGGCCGCGCAGCTGCACGGCGAGCCCTGGCCGCTGCCCGCGCCCTTGGCACGGGCGCTGCTGGCGCAACGCTTCGTGCGCGGCGGCGGCCAGACCACCCGCACCGCCCCTGCAGCGCATCAATCGCCGTAGCGCACCTGCACGTACTGCCCGGGCGCGCTGCCCAGCGCCGGGTCGTGCACCGGCACGCGCGCCGGCACGCGCTGGCCGCTGCCTTGCGCCTTGAACCATGCGTCCCAGGCCGGCCACCAGCTGCCTTCGTGGCGCGGTGCTTGCTCCTGCCACTCGTCTGCGGTGCGCCAGGTTTGGTGCAAGGGGCTGCTCAGCCACTGGTAATGGCGTCGCGGTCGCCCCGGCTCCGAGACGATGCCCGCGTTGTGCCCCCCGCTGGTCAGGGCAAAGGTGACCTCGGCCGACACCAGGCGGTGAATCTTGTAGACCGAGCGCCACGGCGCCACGTGGTCTTTGAGGGTGCCCACGGCAAACACCGGCACCCGGATGTCACGCAGCGAAATCGGCCGCCCCAGGTAGAGGTAGTGGCCCTCGGCCAGGTCGTTGTTCAGGAAACAGGAGCGCAGGTACTGGCTGTGCATCAGGGCCGGCAGGCGCGTCACGTCGGCGTTCCAGACCATGAGGTCATTGGGCAGCTCTTCATGGCCCAGCAGCCAGCGCCGGGTCTGGCTGGACCAGACCAGGTCGCGCGCATGGAGAAACTGAAACGAGGCCGCCATCTGCTGCCCGGTCAGGAAGCCTTTGCTGGCCATCATGTCTTCGAGCAGGCGCACCTGGGCCTCGTCGATCAGCACGCCCATCTCGCCGGGGTCGGTGAAATCGACTTCGGCCGCCAACAGGCTCAGCGAAACCAGCGGCGATGCGGCCGATTCCGGGTTCTGGCTCGACAGCACCGCGTCACCGCCACCGAGCGCGCCGGCAGCCATGGCAGCAAAGGTGCCGCCCAGACAGTAACCCACCAGATGCACCGGCGTCTGGCACTGCCCATGCACGTGGTCGAGCGCCGCCAGCACGCCCTCGCTGACGTAGTCGTCCATGCCCAGCAAGGCGTCGCTGGCATCCGGGTTGCGCCACGAAGCGATGTACACCGTGTGCCCCTGGCCCACCAGCCAGCGCACCATCGAGTTGTGCGGCGACAGGTCCAGGATGTAGTACTTCATGATGCACGAGGGGATGATCAGCACGGGCTCGGCCTGCACCTCGGCCGTGCTGGGGCGGTACTGGATCAGCTCGATCAGGCCGTTGCGCAGCACCACCTCGCCTTCGGTCATGGCCAAGCCCTTGCCCGGTGCCAGATCCACCTGGGGGGCATGGCGGGGTGGCATGCCTTGGCTGCGGCGCAGGTCGTCGAGTGCGAAGTTGAGGCCTTGCAGCAGGGTCTGGCCACGGCTCTCCCACGCCGCCTGCAGCGCCTGCGGGTTGCTCAGCAAAAAGTTGCTGGGCGAGAGCAGATCAAACAATTGGTTGCCATAAAAGCGCATTTGGTGGCGCGAGTGATCCTGCATCCCGCGCAGGTTGCAGGCATCGAACCACCACTGCTCACCCAGCTTGTTGGCGCTGGCCAGGGGCCGCCAAGGCCAGCCCTGCCACTCGGGAGCGGCGTAGCGGCTGTCGTCTTCGATCAGTTCGCTCAGGCTGCTAGGGGTGGCCGCCGCCTGGGCCTCGGGCGTCGCCGCCGCTGGGGTGGCGGCGTTCAAGTGCGGCATCAGCGCTTGCACCGCATCCTGCGACCAGCGCACGCCCGACTCGAGCGCACGGCGCGCCAACCGCGCCTGCGAGCCTGGTGAAAAGGCCAGGTGCAGCGCCCAGTCGGTCCAGGAGAGCGTGAGCGAGATGGGCGAAATGCCGGCAGACCAACGCGCCAACTGCGCCATCATGTGGCTGTCGATGTCGTAGGCACTGCGGCTGGCGGGCGAGATCGACCGACCCTCGCGGCGCTCCAGAGCGCTGGCTTGTTTCAAGGAGGCGGTTTCGTGCATATTGCTGATGTTCATGGGCTTGAAGTTAAGGCAAAAAAATGACTGCACCGTGACTGACCTATTGTGCGCGGTCGCACTGGGAGCGGCCCTGGCCTCCTTCTTTATGATCAAAAGCTATATTTCAATAAAAAAACAGTAGTTTGCAAATATGAAGCCGGGGCCTACAGTCGAACCCATTGGTTGCTGCCCCGACTCTACCGCCTTTGGCCACCTGCATGTACACCTACACCGATTTTGACCGCCAGTTCATCCGCCAGCGCGCGGCCCAGTTCCGCGACCAGTGGCAGCGCCACCGCGACGGCCGCTTGTCCGACGAGGCCTTTAGGCCACTGCGGCTGCAAAACGGCTGGTACATCCAGCGCCACGCGCCCATGCTGCGCGTCGCCGTGCCCTACGGCGAGCTGTCGAGCGCGCAGGTACGGGCGCTGGCACAGATTGCGCGCGTTTACGACCAGCCCGGCGCGGCCGTGTTCCAAGGGGCGGTGGCGGCGCAAAACCGGCTCGGCACGGTGCAGCTGCGCGACGGCCGCGCCATCGCCAGCCGCCTGCCCACCGGTTACTGCCACTTCACCACACGCCAAAACGTGCAGTTCAACTGGATTGCGCTCGAGCACGCACCCGAGGTCATGGAGCTGCTGGCCAGCGTGGACATGCACGGCATCCAGACCAGCGGCAACTGCATCCGCAACATCAGCACCGACGCGCTGGCCGGCATCGCCCCCGACGAGGTGGCCGACCCGCGCCCCTTTGCCGAAATCTTGCGCCAGTGGAGCACGCTGCACCCCGAGTTTGCCTTTCTGCCGCGCAAGTTCAAGGTGGCCATCGTCGGCGCCCGCGAAGACCGGGCCGCGCTGCACTGGCACGACGTGGGGCTGCAGCTGCGGCGCAACGCGGCGGGGGCGCTGGGCTTCAAGGTGCTGGTGGGCGGCGGCATGGGGCGCACACCGGTGATCGCGAGCACGATCTGCGACTTTTTGCCTTGGGACCAGCTGCTCAACTACATGGAAGCGCTGGTGCGCATCTACAACGCCTGGGGCCGGCGCGACAACCTGTACAAATCGCGCATCAAGATTCTGGTGCGCGCCCAGGGCCAGCGCTTTTTTGACGAAGTGCAGGCCGAGTACCAGCGCATCGTGGCGCAAGACGGGGCCCCGCACACCCTCAGCGCGGCCGAGCTGCAGCGCGTCAGCGCCGCTTTTGCGCCGCCTGCGCGCCCCAGCAGCCGCCCTTGCACCGACGAGCGCGTGGCGCGCCTGCTGCGCCTGAGCACCGAAGACGACCTGGAGTTCGAGCGCTGGCTGCAGCGCAATGTGCACACGCACCAAAACCCCGAGCTGCGCGCCGTCACGCTGGCCTTCAAGCGCCTGGGCCAAGCCCCGGGCGACGCCAGCGCCAGCCAGCTCGACGCCGTGGCCGAACTGGCCGAGCGCTTCAGCGCCGGCGAGGTGCGCGTCACGCACCAGCAAAACCTGCTGCTGCCCTGGGTGCGCTGCGACGAGCTGACCGAGCTCTGGCGCGCGGCACGCCGCCTGGGCCTGGCGCAGCCCCACATCGGGCTGCTCACCGACCTCATCGCCTGCCCTGGGGGCGACTTCTGCGACCTGGCCAATGCGCGCTCGCTGACCATCGCCGAAGCCCTGCTGCAGCGCTACCAGGACCTCGACGAGCTGCACGACCTTGGGCCCATCGACCTGCACCTGAGCGGCTGCATGAACTCCTGCGGCCACCACCACAGCGGCCACATCGGCATCCTGGGTGTCGATAAAGACGGCCAGGAGTGGTACCAGATCAGTCTGGGCGGATCGGATGGCAGCACGCTCAGCGGCGCGTCCACGCCCGGCAAGGTGCTGGGGCCGTCATTCACCTCCAGCGAGGTCTGCGACGCGATCGAGGCCATTCTGGAGGTTTACCAAGAACGGCGTGCACCGGGCGAACGCTTCGTCGATGCCCTGCAGCGCCTTGGCCACGAGCCTTTCAAGGCTGCCGCCAACGCCGTGCGCGTGGCCACCGCGCAGTGGCAGGCGCACATGGCCGCACATGCCCAAGCCGCGCACCAAAGACCGGACGGCCCGGCTGTGCGCCGCGCCGCCATGGCGCTTTGAGCCGATCAGGCGCACTCAGCCCCCCCGATTTCAACCGATTTTGCCCATGAAACTCCTCACGCCAACCGAGGCCGCCGCGGCCGCCCCCGACCCCGCCGGCAGCGTGCTCACGCTGGCCCCCGATTTCGATCTCTGGGCCGCGCAGCTTGCGTCAACGCTCGACCTGTCCGCCGTGCAGCGCATCGACTTGCAGTTGCCCAAATTCACCGACGGCCGCGCCTACAGCCAGGCGGTGCTGCTGCGCCGGCGCTGCGGCTACTGCGGCCTGCTGCGCGCCACCGGCGAGGTGCTGATCGACCAGTTGCTGCAATTGCAGCGCTGCGGCTTCGACGAAGCCCTGCTGCGCGCCGACCAAGACCCGGTGCACGGGCAGCGTCTGTTGCAACAGTTTGGCGGCTTTTACCAGGGCGACGCGCTGCAGCCGCGGCCGCGCTTTGCCCGCGCCGCCGCCCACACCACCGCCATCGGAGCACTGGCATGAGCAGCGCCCGCGCTGCCCTGCTGCAGGCCCAGCCCAGCGCCGATTTCGAGGCCAAGCTGGCGCGCAGCCGCGCCCTGCTGCAACAAGCGGCCAGCGAGCACCAGCCGCTGGTGCAGGCCTCCAGCCTCGGGGCCGAAGACGTGGTCATCCGGCACCTGATCGACGCCCTGGGTCTGCCGATTCCGCTGTTTGTGCTCGACACCGGCGCCCTGCACCCCGAGACCCTGGCGCTGCTGGCGCGCACCGAGGCGCGGGCGGCGCAGCCCGGCGCGCAGCCGCTGCGGGTGTACCAGCCACAGCCCGGCGTGGCCGAGGCCTTCGTGGCGTGCGAAGGAACCGAGGCCATGCGCCGCAGCGTGGCCCTGCGCCAAACCTGCTGCGCCATCCGCAAGGTCGAGCCGCTGCGCCGGGCGCTGCACGGCCAGCGCGCCTGGATCACCGGCTTGCGGCGCGAACAATCGGCCCACCGCGCCGAGGTGCCCGCCATCGACCGCAGCGACCTCGACCCCACACACGCCGACCGGCCCAGCGCCGGCCTGATCCAGATCAACCCGCTGGCCGACTGGAGCTGGGGCGACGTCTGGCACCACATCGCCGAGCACGGGTTGGACTACAACCCGCTGCACGACCGCTTCTACCCCAGCATCGGCTGCGCGCCCTGCACCCGCGCCGTCAGCGTGGGCGAAGACTTGCGCGCCGGGCGCTGGTGGTGGGAACAAGACAGCGCCAAAGAATGCGGCCTGCACCAAAGGAGCCACCCATGAACGCACGCCTCCCCCTGCCCCAACCCGGCCACCGCGCCGCGCCCCGGCTCGACAACAGCCAGCTCGACGCGCTCGAGGAAGAGACCCTTTTCATCCTGCGCGAAGTCGCCGCCGTGTTTGAGCGCCCGGCGCTGTTGTTCTCGGGCGGCAAAGACTCGCTGGTGCTGCTGCGCTGTGCCGAAAAAGCCTTTGGCCGTGGCCGCCTGCCCTATCCGTTGCTGATGATCGACACCGGCCACAACTTCCCCGAGGTGCTGGCCTTCCGCGACCAGCGCGCGCGCGAACTCGGGGCCGAACTGATCGTGCGCCGGGTCGAGGATTCGATGGCGCGCGGCAGCGTGCGCCTGGCGCACCCGGGCCAGAGCCGCAACGCGCACCAGTCGGTCACGCTGCTGGAAGCGATCGACGAATTCCGTTTCGACGCCCTGATCGGCGGCGCCCGGCGCGACGAAGAAAAAGCGCGCGCCAAAGAGCGCATCTTCAGCCACCGCAACGCCTTTGGCCAGTGGCAGCCCAAAGACCAGCGCCCCGAGCTGTGGGCGCTCTACAACACCCGGCTGCAACCGTGCGAGCACTTGCGCGTGTTTCCGATCAGCAACTGGACCGAAATCGACGTCTGGCAATACATCGAGCGCGAGCGCATCGCCCTGCCCAGCCTGTACTACGCGCACCTGCGCCCGGTGGTGCAGCGGCGCGGCCTGCTGGTGCCGGTGACCGAGCTCACCCCGCCCAAGCCCGGCGAGACCGTCGAGCACCTGAGCGTGCGCTTTCGCACCGTGGGCGACATCACCTGCACCTGCCCGGTGGCCAGCCACGCCAGCACCGCCGGGCAGATCGTCGCCGAAACCCTCAACGCCCAGTTGAGCGAACGCGGCGCCACGCGCATGGACGACCAGACCAGCGAGGCCTCGATGGAAAAACGCAAACTCGAAGGGTATTTTTGATATGGATGCGCTGCGCTTCATTACCTGCGGCTCGGTCGACGACGGCAAGAGCACGCTCATCGGCCGCCTGCTGCTCGACAGCAAAGCGGTGCTGCAAGACCACTTGGCCGGCATCACGCACAGCAGCCCCAGCCCCGCGCCCGATGAGGCCGACGCGGGCGCGCAGCTCGACCTCGCGCGCCTGACCGACGGCCTGATGGCCGAGCGCGAGCAAGGCATCACCATCGACGTCGCCTACCGCTACTTCAGCAGTGAGCGGCGCAAGTTCATCATCGGCGACGCCCCCGGGCACGAGCAGTACACGCGCAACATGGTCACCGCCGCCTCCAGCGCCGACGCCGCCGTGCTGCTGGTCGATGCCACCAAGCTCGACTGGCAGCGCCCCGACCTGGCCCTGCTGGCGCAAACGCGCCGCCACGCCCTGCTGTGCCACCTGCTGCGTGTGCCCAGTCTGGTGTTTGCCGTCAACAAGCTCGACGCTGTGGCCGATGCCGCGCTGGCCTTTGCCCACATCCGCGCCGCCTTGCTGCGCTTTGCCCAGCAGGCCGGGCTGGCGGCGCACGCCGTGCTGCCGCTGTCTGCGCTCAAGGGCTGGAACGTGGTCGATCGCGGCCACGGCCACGACGGCTGGTGCGGCTACCACGGCCCCACGCTGCTCGAGGTGCTCGAGCAACTGCCCAACACTGCCCCGGCGCCCGAGGCCGCACTGGCGTTGCCGGTGCAGTGGGTGGAAAAACCCGGCGCCGCCGATGTGCAAGCGGCCGAGCTGGCGCAGGCTGGCACGGCTGGAGTTGGCAACCACGAGGGGGCTGCGGCAGCGGCCCCGGCGCACGGGCGGCGCGTCTTTTGGGGCCGGGTTGCGGCCGGGCGCATCCAGGCCGGTGACGAGGTGCAGGTGTTCCCCAGCGGCCAGCGCGCGCGCGTGGTGCAGGTGCTGAACCGCTGCCGCCAGCCCCAGGCCGTGGCCGCCGGGCACAGCGCCGGCGTGCTGCTCGAGCGCGAACTCGACGTCTCGCGCGGCGACTGGTTGCTGGCCAGCCATGGCGCAGATGCCGCCACCACTCCCGCTCAAGCCCAGGTCGGCCCCTACCCAGCACGCCAAAGTTTGAGCGCCACCCTGGCCTGGCTCGACGACGAGGCGCTGCAACCCGGGCGCCTGTACTGGGCGCTGCACCAGCACCGCTGGGTCAAGGCCAAGGTCACGCGGGTGCTGCACCGGCTCGACATCCACACGCTGGAGCAACAGAGCGCCGCGCGACTCGAGGCCAACGGCATCGGCCGCGTTCGAGCTGCAACTGCAAGCGCCGCTGCCGGCGCTGACCTACGCGCAGTCGCGCGCGCTCGGGGCCTTGATATTGGTGGACAGCGCCAGCCACCGCACCGCCGCCGCGGTGTTGCTGGATTGACCACCCCTCGGACTGGCGCACCCCGAAGCCCTAAAATCCGGGCTTTCGTCCTCCTCCTCCTTTAGCCCGCGCCCCGAGCCACCGAGCCACCGAGCCACCGAGCCACCGAGCCACCGAGCCACCGAGCCACCGAGCCACCGAGCCACCGAGTCACCGAGTCACCGAGTCATGACCCACGTAGTAACCGAAGCCTGCATCGCCTGCAAATACACCGACTGCGTCGATGTCTGTCCCGTGGATTGCTTCCGCGAAGGCCCCAACTTCCTCACCATCGACCCCGACGAGTGCATCGACTGCGCCGTCTGCATCCCCGAGTGCCCGGTGAGCGCCATCTACCCCGAGGAAGACGTGCCGCGCGACCAGCAGCACATGATCGCCCTCAACGCCGAACTGGCGCGCCTGCCGGGCTGGAAAAGCATCACCAAGCGCAAGGCGCCGCTGCCCGACGCCGACGCGCACAAGGACATGACCGGCAAGCTGCCCCTGCTCAAACGCTGACATCTCCCCTTGGCCCTCACACCAGCGCCGATCGAAACGCAGGCCCTGATCATCGGGGCCGGGCCGGCTGGGCTTTTTTTGGCCTTTCAGCTCGGGCTGCAAGAGATTGCCTGCCAGCTGGTCGATGTGCTGCCCGAACCCGGTGGCCAGTGCGCCGCGCTCTACCCCGATAAACCGATCTACGACCTGCCCGGCCTGCCGGTGTGCAGCGGCCGCGAACTCAGCCAGCGCCTGCTGCAGCAACTGCGCCCCTTCAAGCCGCCGCTGCACTTGGGCCAGCTCGTGAGCAGCCTGCAGCGCCAGCCCGACGGGCGCTGGCTGGTGCACAGCCGCAGCGGGCAACATGGCGGGCAGCAGTGGCTGGCGCCCACGGTGTTCATCGCCGCTGGCGTCGGCGCCTTTGTGCCACGCAAAGTAGCCCTGCCCGAGCTCGAGCCCTTCGAGCACAGCGCGCCAGCCCAAGTCTGCTACCACGACCCGCCCCCCGAGGCCGCACTGGCCGCTGCACGGCACATCGTGGTGCACGGGGGCGACGCGGCTGCAGTGGAGCTGGCGCTGGCGCTTGAACGGGCGCCACCAACGGGGCCGAACCCCATCACCTTGCTGCACCGCAGCGAGCGCCTGCAGATCGAGCCCGCGCTGCAGGCCACCCTGGACCGAGCGCTGGCCGCGCAGACGCTGCAGCTCGTGCTCGGCCAGCCGGTGGGCATCGTCTGCGGCGCCGACGCCGGCGCGGCTGGGCCGGCTCAGGCGCAGCGGGAACCGGATGCGCCGCTGCCACAAGCGGCTGCAGCACCCGCGCCACGATCGGAGCCGCCGCCCCCAACCCTGCAGGCCCTGCTGCTGGCCACCCCTGGCGGCGGCCAAACCACCCTGCCCTGCGACCTGCTGTTGCCGCGCCTGGGCCTGAGCCCCAAACTCGGGCCGCTGGCCGACTGGGGCCTGGCGCTACAGCGCAAACTGCTGCCCGTGGACAGCGCCACCATGGCCACCGCCGAACCCGGCCTGTATGCCGTGGGCGACATCAACCACTACCCCGGCAAACGCAAACTCATCATCTGCGCCTTTCACGAAGCCACCCTGGCCGCGTTCGCCGCCGCCGCCCAACTGCGCCCCGGCCAGCGCCAGTTGCTGCAATACACCACCACCAGCCCGCGACTGCAGCAGTTGCTGGGGGTGGGGGGTGGTGCGGGGGCAGGATGGCCAGCAGCAGGGCCGGCGTGAGCGGCAAGCCGCCGCAGTTGCGCTCGCTGCTTCTGGGCCCTTGGTCAGGCGTGCTCAAGCGCTCGTGCAGCCCGACGATTGCGACCTCGCTGCCCAACGCGGGGCGCTATTGCTGGGCAAACTCGAGCAGCGCCTTCGGGTCCAGCACCGTCACCCGTTCACGCTCGAGCCGGACCCAACCCCTTTGCTCGAACTTGCGCAACAGCCGGCTCACGAACACGCGCACGCTGCCCAACTCATCCGCCAGGTTCTGGTGTGTGGCCTCGAGCACCGGGCCGCGCTGGATCAACAGCCGCGCCAGCCGCGCGTCGAGTCGTCGGAACGCGACCTCCCCGAGCAGTTCAACCACATCGGCCAGCCGGGCCCCGTACATGTCGAACACGAAGTGGAGAAAGGCAGGGTGCTGCAGGATCAGCTCCTGGAACCAGTGGGCCGGGATGCACAGCAGCGTCGCGTCGGTTTCGGCGCTACCTTGGGCCGCATACGCGGTCGCGCTCAGCAGGCGTCCGCCCGACAGGATGCAGGCCTCGCCGGGGCTGACGCGGTAGAGCACGATCTCGCGGCCATTCGGCGAGGTCTTGGCCACGCGCACGCTGCCTTCGAGCACCAGCAGGAAACCCTCGCACGGCATGGCGGGCTTGAACAGCACGCTGCCCGCAGGGGCCTGGAGCAGCGGTGCGGCGGCCAGCAGCTCAGCCAGCCGTGCCGCCGGCAACTCGGCCAACACCGGAAAGCGGGCGAGCAGCAAAGCGCCCGTGTTCAAGGTGTGGTTCATTGCTTGCTTCGTCGAGGTTCAAACGGTTGCGCACGGGATGGAGCCGCTGGGTCACGCTGACAGGATGGCATGGCAACATTCTTGCAGGATCGCGCGGGGTCAGTCTGCTACCTGGGTTGCAGACCGCAGCCTGCCAAGCCCCCATAATTCAACTCGCATCCCCATGCCGGTCGCACGAGGGCCACGAAGGCCACGACCGCAACCCCACGCTTGATCCAGAACCAACCCGAGACCTCCATGCACGCTCTGACCACGACCCGTTCGATCCGCAAACCGCTCCTGCAAGGCACCGCTTGGCTGCTGCTGGCCATCGCCCTCTGGTTCTTGACCGCAATGGCCAGTGCCCAAGCCCAGACGCAGACTCAGGCACCGGCCAAGCCTGCGATGCCAGCGCTGTTTCTGGAAGACACCAGCCCCAAGGCCTTGGTGCCCACGGTCGCGGCGTTCCGCGAGGCGTTGACGGCTGGCGGCTGGAGCGTGCTCGACGTCACCAACATGGCCGGCATCCTGTCCGAGCGTGGCTTCACGGTACACCCGGTGCTGGTGTTTGACGCCTGCAGCGCCAGGTACAGCGCCGATCTGCTGTCCAGGGACGAAACCCGCTTTGTCGCGTCGATGATTCCCTGCCGCGTCGCGATCTACCAGACCAGCACCGGCAGGGTCATCATCTCGCGCATGAATTCGGTCGCCATGGCCGCAATGGTCGGCGGCCATGCGGGTACCATCATCAGGAAGTCGGGCGAAGAGATGGAGCAAATCATCCGGGCCACGCTGAGGAAGCTCGGCTCCTGAACGAGCGTCGCGCCGAAGCTGCAAGGCTGCAGGCGCGACGGAGGCCGACGCGGGTAACATTGCGCCCTGCGCCCGACCTGCGCCACATGGTCCAGTCCAGCAACCCAAGGGGATCGCCCTCATGAACAGACCCTACGCCTTTGCCGTCGAACTCGCCCAGCCGCTGTCGGCGGCCATCGAGACGCTGCGTGCCGCGCTGGCCGCCGAGCAGATGGGCATCGTCAGCGAAGTCGATGTGCAGGCCACACTGAAGGCCAAACTCGGCATCGACTCGCACCCGCAGAAGCTGCTGGGCATCTGCAGCCCGAAGGTGGCGCACGCGCTGCTGGAGGCCGAGTCCGACATCGCGGCGCTGCTGCCGTGCGGCGGCGGTGCGTCCGAGTCCAGCCCCGGCCGCACGCGCATCGTGCTGCAGGACCCGCGCGTGATCGCCGCGCAGTCGGCCAACACCGAGGTGCACGCGGCCTGCGAACTGGCGCACGCGACGCTGCGCCGGGTGCTCGAGCGGCTCGATGCCGCAGCCCAGTCGGCCACGCCCTGAGACAGGCTATGAGCGTCGCACCCTGCCCGGTGCCGCGCCGTTGAGGATATCCCGCCGAAATTGGCCTCAGCGGCTGGTCTAGCCCTGCAGCCGCCGCAGCGCCAGCGGCGCAAAGCCGTGGTTGAGCGGGCCGTGCCCGGCGCCGATGCGCGCGCCGGCGCCGGCCTCGATGGCGGCGCGCACCCAGGCGTGCGCCGCCTGCACAGCCTGCGCCAGCGACAAGCCGAGCGCCAACTGCGCGGCTATGGCTGCAGCCAGGGTGCAGCCGGTGCCGTGGATGTTGCGGCTGGCGATGCGCGGCCCACGCAAGCGCAGCCAGGCAGCGGGGGGGGTGTCGGCGCAGGCCAACAGGTCGGTCAAATGCGCGCCCTGCAGGTGCCCGCCCTTGAGCAGCACGGCGCGCGCACCCAGCGCCAGCAGGTCGGCGGCGGCGGCGTCCAGCGCCGCTTCGTCGGGCACGGGGTGCCCGAGCAGCAGCGCGGCCTCGTCGAGGTTGGGCGTGACCAGGCTGGCGCGCGGCAACAGTTCGGTGCGCAGCAGGGCCACGGTTTCGGGCTCGATCAGCGCATCGCCGCTGGTGGCGACCATCACCGGGTCCAGCACCACCCAGGGCGGCGCGTAGCGGTCCAGCGCGCGCGCCACCACCCGCACCACCTCGGGCGCGTGCAACATGCCGATCTTGACCGCATCGACGCCGATGTCCTCGAACACCGCAGCCATCTGCTGCTCCAGAAAGCTTGCGGGCACGGCGTGGATGGCGCGCACCCCGAGCGTGTTTTGCGCCGTCAACGCGGTGATCGCGCTCATGCCGTAGCAGCCCAGCGCGGCAAAGGTTTTCAGGTCGGCCTGTATGCCGGCGCCGCCGCCGCTGTCGCTGCCGGCGATGGTGAGCACGCGCGCGCAGCGCCATGGGCGGCTGGAGGGCTGGGCCTTGTCTGGGTCGGGCAACATGAAGATAGTTTGAGCTGCGTCAAGGACGATTATGGGCGCATGGGGGCTGCGTCAGCCCGCTGGCCCGCAGGTTCAATTCATAATCGGCCTGGCTGCAAGCCGTGCTCGCGCTCGAGCGTGGCCCAATCGAACCCCACAGTCGCACCCTTTCAACAACGCCCTCTGTCCCCTTATGCCTGCGAACCGTCCCCTCCCCGCCCCGGTGCTCATCCTGGGTGCAGGCCTACTGGGCCGCTTGCTCGGCCTGGCGCTGGCGCGCAGCGGCCATGCGGTCACGCTGCACGAAGCGCGCAGCGCCGACGACCAAGGCGCTGCCGCCTGGGTAGCCGCCGCCATGCTGGCGCCGCTGGCCGAAGCCGCCGTGGCCGAACCCAACGTGGTGCGCATGGGGTTGTACGCGCTGCCGCGCTGGCGCGAGCTGATTGCCACGCTGGCGCAGCCAGTGTATTTTCAGCAAGACGGCACGCTCATCCTCTGGCACCGCCAGGACGCCGCCGAAGCCCAGCGCCTGAGCCGCGTCTGGGCGCAGACGGTGCAGCAGGTGCCCGAACTGCAGGCCGCGCAAGCGCTCAACGCGCAGCAACTCGCCGCCCTCGAGCCCAGCGTGGTTGGGCACTTCCAGAGCGGGATTTATTTGCCCCAAGAGGGCCAACTCGACAACCACCAGCTGCTGCAGGCGCTGGCGACCGAATTGCAAGCGCTCGGCGCCGACCTGCACTGGCAGCGGCCCACCAGCCTGGCCCAAGCGCAGGACTGGCAGCGCACGCACGGCGGCTGGGTGCTCGACTGCCGTGGCCTGGGAGCACAAGCCGACTGGAGCGCCGCGCAGCAGCCGCTGCGCGGCGTGCGCGGCGAAGTCGCCTGCCTGTACGCCCCCGGCGTCACGCTCCAGCGCCCGACGCGGCTGCTGCACCCGCGCTACCCGCTGTACATCGCGCCCAAGCAAGACCATTTTTTCGTCGTCGGCGCCACCCAGATCGAGTCCGAGGATGTGTCTGAGGTCAGCGCGCGCTCGGCGCTCGAGCTGCTCAGTGCCGCTTACGCCGTACACCCCGGCTTTGGCGAGGCGCGCATCGTCGGGCTGCAAAGCCAGTGCCGCCCGACCCTGCCCGACCACCAACCGCTGGTGCGCGAGTGCGCGCCGCAGGTGCTGCAGATCAACGGCCTGTTTCGCCACGGCTACCTGATCGGGCCGGCGGTGTGCGACGCGGTGCTGGAATACGTGCAGCACGGCCAGCGCGATCTGGCCGATCGGCTTGCATTGCGTTTCGAGCCCTGTGCGCAGGCGCTTGCGGCTTGATGCACACTTCGAGGTGCTCGCCTCGATGCCCGCTTGGGCCGCTCCCTGGACAATCTCCTCATGACCGCCCCATCTGCCGCTCCCTCCGCCCCCGCCCCGCTGCGCGTCTGGCTCAACCAGCAAGCGCTGGAGCTGCCCGCAAGCGCCACACTGGCCGATGCGCTGGCCGCCGCGCGCCCAACCGAGCCCTTTGCTGCCGCCCTCAATCTGCAATTCGTCCCCAAAAACCAGTACGCGCAGACTGCGCTGGCCGAAGGCGACCGGATCGAGCTCATTTCCCCCGTCACCGGCGGCTGAGCCCGCCGCCTGCAGCATGAACCCCAACCCCGCCCCCCCATCCGCCGCCCACACCGCCGCCCCCCCAGCGCCCCCCGCACATGCGGCCCCTGCGGCCCCCGCCGCCGATCCCCTGATCCTCTACGGCCAGCATTTTTCCAGTCGCTTGTTGCTGGGCACGGCGCGCTACCCCTCGCCGGCGCTGCTCGAGCAGGCCGTGGCAGCCGCGCAACCCGCCATGCTCACGGCCGCGCTGCGGCGCCAGAGTGCCGCCAACGCCGAGTCCAGCCGCAGCTTCTGGACGCTGCTGCAAAACATGCAGACGCCGCTGCTGCCCAACACCGCCGGCTGCCACAGCGTGCAAGAGGCGATCGGCACCGCCGAAATGGCGCGCGAGCTCTACGGCACCGACTGGATCAAGCTCGAAATCATCGGCGACGACTACACCCTGCAGCCCGACACGCTCAACCTCGTCGGCGCCGCCGACCAGTTGCTGCGGCGCGGCTTCAAGGTGCTGCCCTACAGCACCGAAGACCTGGTGCTGTGCCAGCGCCTGGTCGATGTCGGCTGTGAGGCCGTCATGCCCTGGGCGGCCCCGATCGGCACCGGCAGGGGGCCGCTGAACCCGCTCGCGCTGCGCACCCTGCGCGAGCGCCTGCAGGTGCCGCTGCTGATCGACGCCGGCCTCGGGCTGCCCTCGCACGCCTGCCAGGTCATGGAGTGGGGCTACGACGGCGTGCTGCTCAACACCGCGGTGGCGCTGGCGCTCGACCCGGTGCGCATGGCGGCGGCGTTTGCGGCGGCGGTGCGTGCCGGGCGCGCCGCCTTTCTGGCCGGGGCCATGCACCCGCAGGACTGCGCCCAGCCCAGCACGCCGGTGCTGGGCACGCCCTTTTGGCACCAGGCCTGAAAGGCGTCAGAACGCTCGCGCCCGCGCCGATGCACCCCAACCCCGCCGTGGCCTCCACCCCCGCCGCCCCCGCCCACCTCGACGCCTTGGTGCGCCAGCACGCCGCTTTGGCCATCGAAGCCCAGGCCGACCCCAGCGCCCTGCCCGCCAGCCACAGCGCCCACGACCTCGCCTGGGCCTTGGCGCGCCGACTCGGCTTCATCGAGGCCGACGCGACCGTGATCGCACAGGCTTGGGCCAGGCGCAGCGCACGCGAAGGCCGCTGGCGCGCCGACTGGCCCGACGATCCGCTGGACTTTGGCCTTGATGCCGAACCTGCCAGCGCCCAGCGCCCAAAGCCGCCAGACCCTCAACACCCGCCACCGCACGCCAGCGCCACCCGAGCAGGCACACCGCACGCCAAACTCGACCCCGACCCGCAAGCCGAGCCCACGTCCTTCGCCCCCTGCCCGCTGGCGCTGGGTCTGTACGCCGTGCTGCCAGATGCCGCCTGGGTGCAACGCCTGGCCGCCGCTGGCGTGCCGACGCTGCAACTGCGCTACAAACCCGACCCCGCCCTGCCCGCAGCCGAACGTGCCGCCGCCGTCGCGGCCGAGGTGCGCGCCGCCGTGGCCGCCATCGGGGCAGCAGGCGCGCCAGCCCACGCAGCCACCAGCGGCCCCGCCCAGCGCAGCAAGCTGCACCCAGCCGCGCCACCCCAGCCGCGCCTGTACATCAACGACCACTGGCAAGCCGCCATCGAAGCCGGTGCCTACGGCGTGCACCTGGGCCAGGAAGACCTCGACGCCCTGCCCGCAGCGGCGCTGCAGCAGATGCGCGCCGCCGGGCTGCGCCTGGGCATCAGCACCCACGGCTACGCCGAACTGCTGCGCGCTGCCGCCCTGCGCCCGAGCTACATTGCGCTGGGCGCCGTGTTTCCCACCACCCTCAAAGCCATGCCCACCGCGCCCCAGGGTAGCGCGCGGCTGCGCGCCTACGCGCAGTTGCTCGCGCGCCTGCAGCCACCGCTGCCCAGCGTGGCCATAGGCGGCATCGGCCTGGAGCAACTGCCCGCCATCGCCGCCAGCGGCGTCGGCGCCTTTGCCGTGGTGCGGGCCCTGACCGCCAGCCCCGACCCCGTCACCGCCGCCCAGGCGTTGCAGCGGCGCTGGGCTGAACTCAGGCCCCTGACCGGCGCTTGATTCCAAACCACTGCCAGCAGATGCCCGATCAGGCGGCTTGGCTGCGAATTGCTTATAAACATTATTGCGACTGACTCGCATTTGCCTTACAATGCGGTTGAAGCAGCACCTTGTCTATGCCGTCCACCAACCCGCCAACCATCGTGGTCAATCCCGCCGAATTGCCGCGTCAGCCGGTGCACGCCGGGGCCGCGCAGCGCTGCATCCTGCTGTCGTCCTTGCAACCCGGTGGCATCGCCGCGCTGACCGAAATCCCGCCCCACGGCCGCATCGCACCCCACGGCCACGCGCACCCCGACTTGGTGCTGCTGCTGGTGGTGCGCGGCCCGGTGCTGTATGCCGACGGCGCGCACTTTGACGCCGCCGCGCTGCGCCTGCACGAAGCGGGCACCCTGCTGCTGATTCCGCGTGGCAACACCCACTTCCTGGCCGCGCAAGAAAACGGCGCGCTGCTGTGGGCCATTCCAACGCTGCGTGCCGCGTTGCCTGCCAGCCTGGTGGCGCGACTGTCCGCGCTGGAGCACGACCCTGGGCCCGACCTCGAGCCCACCGCCGCGCGCACCGACGCGGCGCAGCCCTGATGCGCCACGCGCTGCAGCCATTTGCCTTTAACCCCCAGGAGCCATCCCATGAGCTTGTCCCGCCGCCACCTTCTGGCCAGCAGCGCGCTGCTGGCATTGCCTGCGTTGCCCGCATTCGCCCGCCCCAGCGAACTGGTGCTGTGGGGCCCACCTTCCACGCCCAGCGCGGTGCTTGCCGTGGCGGTGCAACAGGGCTTTCTGTCAACGGTCGCCGGCCAGCTCTCGGTGCGCATCTGGCGCGACCCCGACGAGCTGCGCGCCGGGCTCGCCGCCGGCACGATCCAGACCTCGATCGTGCCGACCGTGACGGCGGCCAACCTGCACAACCGCGGCTTGGGGCTGCGCCTGCTCAACGTCATGACCGAAGGCCTGAACACCCTCGTCGCAGCCGAGCCGATGGCCGACCTGAACGCGCTGCGCGGACGCTCGCTCGCCCTGCCGTTCATCAACGATTCACCCGGGTTGGTGTTTCGCCGGCTGGCCCGTGCCGATGGGCTGGACCCGGCGCGCGACCTGCGCATTCAGCCCGCCGGCACCCCGGCCGAGGCGGCGCAACTGCTGCTGGCCGGGCGTGTCGATGCCGCGATGCTGCCCGAGCCAGCGGCCAGCGCCGCCCTCATCGGCGCTGCGCGCGCTGGCCGCACGCTGGTGCGCGCCTTCGACGTGCAAGCCGCCTTCGGTCGGCACTTTGGTCATGCCAGCGTGCCCCAAGCCGGGTTGGCGCTGCGCGACGGCTGGCGCACCGAGCACCCGCAAGCGGTCGAGGCCCTGCAAGCCGGTCTGGGGCGCGCCGTCGCCTACGCGCGCGCCAACCCAGCCGCGGCGGCCCAAGCCGCAGCCGGCGTGCTCGGCCTGCCGGCCCCGGTGATCGAGCAGTCGATTGCCCACTCGCTCCTGGTCGCGCACCGCGCACGCCAGGCGCGACCGGCGCTCGAGACCTATCTGCGCGTGGTGGCCGAAGGCGATATCGGTCTGATCGGCGGCCGCCTGCCCGCCGATGACTTTTACCTATGACTTGGCTCGGTCGGCTGGGCAACTTTTTGTGGTCGGGCTGGGCCGGGCTGGCGGGGCTGTGCCTGCTGGCTGCGGCTTGGCAGGCCGGGCATGAGGCCTACGGCAGCTTCATCCTGCCGGCCCCGGTCGCGACGCTACAGCAGATCGGCGCGACCCTGAGCGACCCGCTTTTTGCCGAGGCAACCAGCACCACCGCGCTGCGCGCCGCGACCGGCTTTGCAGTCGCCGCCAGCATAGCCACCGTGGTCGGCATCGCCGCCGGTTACTCGATGGCCACGCTGCTCGCCGCGCGGCCCCTGATGACCGTGCTGCTGGGCGTGCCACCCATCGCTTGGATCGTGCTGGCGATGATCTGGTTTGGCGCCAGCGACGGCACGGTCGTGGCCACGGTGGTGATCGCCGCAACGCCGATCGTCTTTGGTGCCGCCGCCCAAGGCATCGCCACGCGCGAACGCGGGCTCGACGACATGGCGCGCGTCTTTGGCGCTTCGGCGCTGCAGCGCTTTTACCACCTGTCGCTGCGCCATTTGGCTGCGCACCTGTTCCCAGCGCTCGCGGTGGCGCTGGGCACTGCGGTCAAGGTGGCGGTGATGGCCGAGCTGCTGACCAACACCGGCGGCATCGGCACCGAACTGGCCAACGCGCGCTCGCGCCTCGACGTCACGGCGGCAATGTCGTGGGTGCTGATCGCCGTTGCGCTGCTGCTGCTGCTCGAGTACGCGCTGCTGCAACCAATCCGCTCCCAGCTCGAGCGCTGGCGCAGCGCCGCCCAACCCTGGGGGGTCAAGCGTTGAGTCGGCCGCCCGCACTGGTGCTCGAAGGCATCGGCCACGCCTACTTTGGCCGCTACGTGCTCGAAGACGTGCGGCTGCACCTGCACGCCGGCGAGGTCGCGGCGCTGCTCGGGCCTTCGGGTTCGGGCAAATCGACGCTGCTGGCGATCGCCGCAGGCATCCTCGACCCGCTGCGTGGCACGCTGGAGCGCGGCTACCGCCGGCACGCGATGGTCTTTCAGGAACCGCGCCTGCTGCCCTGGGCGACTGCGGCCCAGAACATCGCCTACCCGCTGCGGCTGTCCGGACTGGGGCGAGCGGCGCGGGACGCGCGCGTGGCCGAGGTCGCGGCGCTGGCGCATTTCGACCCCGCCGACCTCGGCAAGTACCCGGTCGAGCTCTCGGGTGGCATGCGCCAGCGCGTGGCGATCGCGCGGGCGCTGGCGCCAGCGCCCGACTTCGTCTATTTCGACGAACCCTTCACCGCGCTGGACCCGGGCTTGCGCCGTGCGATGCAAGATTTGGTGATCGAAGCCGCCAGCCGCCACGGCTTTGGCGCGCTGTTCGTGACCCACGACGTGCAAGAAGCGGTGCGCATCGCCCACCGCGTTTTGGTGCTCGACGCCGGTGGCCGTGGCTTGGCCGGCGAGCGTGTCGTGCCCGGCGTTCCCGGCGCACGCGATGCGCGCACAGTGTTCGAGACCGCCCACGGCTGGCTGGCCCACGATGCGTTGTTTCAAGCCGTCGAGGGCAGCGACGAAAGGACGGCCGGATGGAGTTGAAACCGCGCCTGCAACGCATGGGCGCGGGCCTGACGTTCGAGGCCTTGCGCCTGTTCTTCCCGCTGGCGGCGTTGCATGCCGCGCTCTGGCCGCTGCTGTGGGTGCTGCTGCTGGGCTACACCTTACCCAGCGCTGCCGGCATGCCAGCGGCGCTGTGGCACGGCAAAGAGATGATCTACGGCGCCTTTGGCGCGGCGCTGATCGGCTTCGTGCTCTCGGCCATGCCAGAGTGGACCGGCACCGCCCGCCTGAGCGGGCGCGCGCTCTGGGCGCTGGCCAGCGCTTGGTTGCTGGCGCGCCTGATTGGGCTGTGGGGCGCCGAAGCGCTGCTGCCGCTGGCTGCGGCCCTGGACGCCTTGCTCTACGGTGGCTTGGCGGCCTATGCGAGTTGGCTGGCGTGGAGGCGACCGGTGGCGCGGCTGTGGGCCTTTGCCGGCTGGCTGTGGGCCTTTGCTGCGGTGGCGCTGGGGCTGCGTTTCGCGTTCTGGCACGACGACGTCGCGCTGGCCTCGGCGGCGCTGCACGCAGCGGTGCTGGTCTTTCTGGCACTGATGGCGCTGTCGCTGGCGCGCATCTTGCCAGCGGTGCTGAACCTAGTGCTGGACCCGACGCAGGCCAGCACGCCGTTTCGGCCGCACCCGGGCCGACGCAACCTCGCGGCCGGCTTGGTCGCGGTGGCGCTGGCGGCGCATTTGCTCGGCCTGTCGAACGCGGTGCAGGCCTTCTTGCTGCTGGGCGCTGGCGCGGCCTTCCTCGACCGGATTGGCGACACCTTCATCGGCTGGCGCTTTTTCAGGCCCGAGGTGCTGGTGCTGGCCGGCGCGGCCGCACTCGCTGGCATCGGCCTGATTCTGATGGGGCTGGGGCGCCTGGGCAGCGGCGCGGCGGCACTGGCCGGGCTGCACGTCACCGTCATGGGCGGCTTGGGCTTGGCGGTCATCGGTGTGCTGGCGGTGGCCGGGCGGCTGCACACCGGGCAGTCGGTGCAGCTGCCGCCCAGCGCCGTCGCCGCCGCCCTGCTGCTGGTGGCGGCGACGGCGCTGCGTGCGGCTCCGGCGCTGGGCATGGACGCGACCTGGGCCTACGCCGCCGCCTCGGTGCTGTGGGCAGCGAGCTTTCTGCTCTGGCTCACGGGCTACCTGCCCGCCATGGCCGACCCGGCCCGGCGCGCGCACGACAAATGCGGCTAGTGTGGTGGTGCGCGCTTGATGGGACAAATAAAACCGATGGATTTTTGGCCCTGCTTAGGCGCAAACCACAGCCATAGTGCCACTATGGCGCGGATTTGCAACGACAGCAGGGACGAAAAGGCGCGGTTTTATGTTCCAGATAGCGCGCAACGCCACACTAGGGCCGTAGGCACCGGCGCCGCAACCACGCGCCGCAGCCACTGCCCAGCGCAGTAAAATTCGCGCCACCCTCAACCCACTGCCCCTACCACCATGTCCCTTTTTGCCGCCGTCGAAATGGCCCCGCGCGACCCGATTCTGGGTCTGAACGAGCAGTTTGCCGCCGACCCCAATCCGCACAAGGTCAACCTCGGCGTGGGCGTCTATTACGACGACAACGGCAAACTGCCGCTGCTGCAGTGCGTGCAGCAGGCCGAGCGCGCCATGCTCGAACACCCGGCCGCGCGCGGCTACCTGCCCATCGACGGCATCGCCGCCTACGACAACGCGGTCAAGGCGCTGGTCTTTGGCGCCGACAGCGAGCCCGTGCGCAGCGGCCGCATCGCCACCGTGCAGGCCATCGGTGGCACCGGTGGGCTCAAAATTGGCGCCGACTTTCTGCGCAAGCTCAAGCCCGGCGCCCAAGTGCTGATCAGCGACCCGAGCTGGGAGAACCACCGCGCCCTCTTTACCAGCGCCGGCTTCGACGTCGGCAGCTACGCCTACTACGACGCCAAGCGCCTGGGCATCGACTTCGAGGGTATGCTCGCCAGCCTGCAAGCCGCCAGCCCCGGCAGCATCGTGCTGTTGCACGCCTGCTGCCACAACCCCACCGGCTACGACCTCAGCCCCGAGCAGTGGGACCGCGTGGTGGCGGTGCTGCAGGCGCGCGGCCACACGCCCTTCCTCGACATGGCCTACCAGGGTTTTGGCCACGGCATCGCCGAAGACGGCGCCGTGATCCAGAAGTTCATCCAATCCGGGCTCGACTGCTTCGTCGCCACCAGCTTCTCCAAGAGCTTTAGCCTCTACGGCGAGCGCGTGGGCGCGCTGTCGGTGCTGTGCCAGAGCAAGGACGAAGCGGCGCGCGTGCTGTCGCAGCTCAAACTCGTGATCCGCACCAACTACTCCAACCCGCCCACCCACGGCGGCGCGATCGTGGCCGTGGTGCTCAACGACCCGACCCTGCGCGCCCTGTGGGAGCGCGAACTGGCCGAGATGCGCCTGCGCATCCAGTCGATGCGCGCGCGCCTGGTGGCTGGCCTCAAAGCCGCCGGCGTGCAGCGCGACATGGGCTTCATCACGCAGCAGATCGGCATGTTCAGCTACTCGGGCCTGAGCAAAGAGCAGATGGTGCGTCTGCGCAGCGAGTTCGGCGTCTATGGCACCGACACCGGCCGCATGTGCGTGGCCGCGCTCAACAGCAAAAACATCGATTACGTCTGCCGCTCGATTGCCGCGGTGCTCTAATGGCTGGCGCATGCAAGCGCCCCTCGAACCTGCCCTCTGTGGTTGCTTGTGCCGCTTTCGTCGCTCGCCCACCCGTGTTGTCGCTGAAAGGTCAGGACAAAATCAGCGCGGCCTGATATATTGTGCTGCACTGCACTATTTTTACGAGGTGAGCCGATGCTGTACCAGATTTATGAAAACCAGCGCTCGCTGATCGAGCCCTTTTCCGACTTTGCGCAAATGACCGCCAAGTTGTTTGCCAACCCGCTCTCGCCGCTGGGCCAGGTGCCGATGGCGCAACGCATCGCCGCCGCCTACGACCTCGTGCACCGCTTGGGCAAGGACTACGAAAAGCCCGAGTTCGGCATCCGCCACGTGGACATCGAGGGCCAGCACGTGGCGATCGACGAGCGCATCGAGATCGACAAGCCCTTTTGCGAGCTGCGCCGCTTCAAGCGCTTTTCTGACCACCCGGCCACGCTGACCCGGCTCAAAACCCAGCCCGTGGTGCTGATCGTGGCACCGCTGTCGGGCCACTACGCCACGCTGCTGCGCGACACCGTGCGCACCATGCTGCGCGAGCACAAGGTCTATATCACCGACTGGAAGAACGCGCGCATGGTGCCGCTGTCCGAAGGCGATTTTCACCTCGACGACTACGTCAACTATGTGCAGGAGTTCATTCGCCATCTGCAGCAAAAATACGGCAACTGCCACGTCATCAGCGTTTGCCAGCCGACCGTGCCGGTGCTCGCGGGGGTCTCGCTCATGGCCAGCCGGGGCGAACTCGCGCCGCTGTCCATGACCATGATGGGCGGCCCGATCGACGCGCGCAAATCACCCACTTCGGTCAACAACCTGGCAGCGCAGCGCAGCTTCGAGTGGTTCGAGAACAACGTCATCTACCGCGTGCCGGCGAGCTTTCCCGGCGCTGGGCGGCGCGTCTATCCGGGTTTTTTGCAGCACAGCGGCTTTATCGCCATGAACCCGGACCGCCACGCCAGCAGCCACTACGACTACTTCCGCGACCTGATCAAGGGCGACAACGAGAGCGCCGAAGCACACCGCCAGTTCTACGACGAGTACAACGCCGTGCTCGACATGGACGCGCACTACTACCTCGAAACCATCAACACCGTGTTCCAAGAGTTCAAACTCGTCAACGGCACTTGGGATGTGCGCAACGAACAGGGCGCGCTCGAGCGCGTGCGCCCGCAAGACATCAAGCACACCGGCTTGCTGACCATTGAGGGCGAGCTCGACGACATCTCGGGCTGTGGCCAGACGCACGCTGCGCACGGGCTGTGCACCGGCATCGAAGACCCGGAGCAGCGCCACTACGAGGTGCCGGGCGCCGGGCACTACGGGATTTTCAGCGGCCGGCGCTGGCGCGAGCAGGTCTATCCGGTGGTCAAGGCCTTTATTGTCGAGCACGAACCGAAGTCGGCCGCGGGCATCGAGGCGGCGCGCTTGGGCGCGGCAGAACTCGACGACGGCGATTCGGATGAGACCGCTGCCGCCCCCGCCGAACCCTCCAGCGCCCCACGCCGGCGCACGGTGCGCAAACCCGCTGCCGGTGGCTGACAACCTGGTCGAACGCCTCGATGCGCTGTTGCCGCAGACGCAGTGCCGCCGCTGCGGCTACCCAGACTGCCGCAGCTACGCCCAGGCCTTGGCCGCCGGCACTGCCGAAATCAACCAGTGCCCACCGGGGGGCGAGGAAGGTGTGGCGCGCTTGGCCGCCCTGCTGGGCCGCCCCGCCCTGCCGCTGAACACGGCCCACGGCCTCGAGGGCCCCATGACGGTGGCGGTGATCGACGAGCAGTGGTGCATCGGCTGCACCCTGTGCCTCAAAGCCTGCCCGACCGACGCCATCGTGGGCGCGCACAAGCGCATGCACACCGTAATCGACGCCTATTGCACCGGCTGCGATCTGTGCCTGCCGGTGTGCCCGGTGGACTGCATTCAGATGGTTCCGGTGGCGGCCGCAAATGGCGCTCAAGGCGATCAAGGTATCCACGGCACGGCCTCCACGGCCACCGGCTGGGCCGCCTGGAGCCCGGCGCAAGCCGAGCAAGCCCGCCAGCGCTACATTGCCCGCCAAGCGCGCCTGCAGCGCACCGAAGCAGCACACCAAGCGCGCCTGCTGGCCAAAGCCGAGGCCAAACTGGCCGACCTGCCCGCGCACTCCAAACACACCGACCCGGTGGTGCTGGAGCGTAAACGCGCGCTGATCGAGGCGGCGCTGGCGCGCGCCAGGGCGGCTCAGGCCGCCAGGGCACAGGAGCGGCCACTCAGCAGCGGGAATCAACCAGCGGCTTGATTCGGTGCCGGCTGCAGCGCCTCGGGCGCGGCACCGTGCGCGCGCAGCCCCAGGCGGGCAAACAAGGCGCGGTCGCGCGCCGCTTGCGGGTTGGCGGTGGTGAGCAGCCGATCGCCATAAAAAATCGAATTGGCCCCGGCGGCAAAGCACAGCGCCTGCAGCGCGTCGTCCATCTGCTCGCGCCCGGCCGACAGCCGCACCAGCGCACGCGGCATGGTGATGCGCGCGGCGGCGATGGTGCGCACGAATTCGAACGGATCGATCGGCGCGGCGTCGGCCAAGGGGGTGCCGGGCATGGGCACCAGGTTGTTGATCGGCACCGACTCGGGGTAGGGTTCGAGGTTGGCCAGCTGCGCCAGCAAGCCGGCGCGTTGCGTCCGGGTTTCGCCCATGCCGACGATGCCGCCGCAGCAGACCTTGATGCCGGCCGCGCGCACGTGCTCGAGCGTGTCGAGCCGGTCCTGGTAGCTGCGCGTGCTGATGATCTGGCCGTAGAAATCGGGCGCGCTGTCGAGGTTGTGGTTGTAGTAATCGAGGCCGGCGTCTTTGAGCTGCTGCGCCTGCTCGGCCTCGAGCATGCCCAGCGTCATGCAGGTTTCGAGCCCGAGCGCGCGCACGCCCTGCACCATTTCGGTCACGCGCTGCAGATCGCGCATTTTGGGGCTGCGCCAGGCCGCGCCCATGCAAAAGCGGCTCGCGCCCTGGGCCTTGGCGGCGCTGGCGGCTTGCAGCACCTCGTCGAGCGGCAGCAGCTTGCTGGCCTCGACGCCGGTATCGAAATGCGCCGACTGCGGGCAGTAGCCGCAGTCTTCAGCGCAGCCGCCGGTCTTGATCGACAGCAGGGTCGAGAGCTGCACCGCGTTGGGGTCGAAATGCTGCCGGTGCACCTGCTGCGCCTGGTGCAGCAGGTCCAGAAAGGGCAGTTCGAACAGGGCTTCGATGGCGGCCACCGACCAACGCGGTGGGGTCTCGGTTGGGCCCGCTTGGGCGGGTTGGGCCGTGGTGGCAACGGCCGCCTGGCGGGCGTCTGCACCCGGCGCAGAGCCGCCTGCACGGCGCAGGGCAGAGACATCGATCGGGGTGGCGCAAGTGCTCATGAGGTGGGTTCGTGGGGCGGAAAGGTAAGGCTCAGGCCTGCGCGGGTGGCAGGCCAAACAGGCTGCGCAGCGCGGCGTCATCCAGGTGCGTGGCCGCTGCTTGGGCCATGGGCACCGCGCCCGTGGACGCCAGGCGCGGCAGCACGCCCAGGCACGGGCTCTGGTGGCGGCGGGCAAACTCGTGCCGCAGCGTGGCGATGTTCTCGGTCAGGAAAGGCATGTCGGGGTCCAGCGTGTTGGCCACCCAGCCGCCCAGGCGCAGGTCGCGCGCACGGATGGCTTCTGCCGTGAGCAGCGCGTGGTTGATGCAGCCCAGGCGCAGCCCCACCACCAGCACCAGCGGCAGGCCGAGGGCGCGCATCAGGTCGGAGCTGTCCCAGTCGGGGCCCAGCGGCACGCACAGGCCGCCGGCCCCTTCGGCCACCACACAGTCCACCTGCTGCGCCAGCGCGTGGGCGCCGTCGCGCAGGGTGGCAAAGTCGATCTGCCGACCCTCGAGCGCGGCCGCAATGTGCGGGGCGCAAGCGGTGCGCAGCTGCAGCGGCCCCACCTGCTCGGGGCGCACCCCGGAGCCTGCGGCCCACAGGGTCTGCACGTCTTCGTTGAGCCAGCGGCCGTCCACCTGCTCCATGCCCGAGGCCACCGGTTTGTAGCCGGCGGCGCGCAGGCCTTGCGCGCCCAGCCAGTGCAGCAAGCCGGCGCTGACGCGGGTCTTGCCGACTTCGGTGTCGGTGCCGGTGACGAAGCAGCCTTTCAGCGGCTGGCCCGGGGTGGGTGGGAGGGTCATGAGGGCAGTTCCTGCAAACACGCGGCCAGTGCCGCCAACAAACGGTCGAGTTCGGCCTGCGTGTGGCTGGCGCTGAAGGTCAGCCGCAGGCGCGCGCTGCCCTCGGGCACCGAGGGCGGGCGAATGGCCGGCACGCGCAGGCTGCGGGCCTGCAAGGCGGCGTCCAGGCTCAGCGCGCGTGCATTATCGCCGACGATCAGCGGCTGGATCGGGGTGCGCGACTCGAGCAGGTGCGGCCGCAACGGCGCCCCGGTGGCGCCTTGCCCATCAGGCCCAACCCGAGCGCCTCGAACACCCTCCCCGCCCGGCCCGCGCTCCATGGGCGCCAGCAAGGCTTGCACGCCGGCGCGCCAGCGCCCGATCAGGGCCTCGAGGTGTGCGCGGCGCGCGGTGCCTTCGGCGCCTTCGATCAGATCCAGGCTGCTTTGCAGGGCCTGCGCCAGCGCGGGCGGCAGCGCCGTGGTGTAGATGTAGGTGCGGCCGCGCTGCAGCAGCCACTCGACGATGCTGGGGTGCGCAGCCACGAAAGCCCCATAGACGCCCGCCGCCTTGCCCAGCGTGCCCATATAGATCAGGCGCTCGCTGCGCAGCCCAAAGTGCTCCAGGCTGCCATGTCCGCGCGCGCCCAGTACGCCAAAGCCGTGTGCGTCATCGACGATCAGCCAGGCATCGTGGCGCTCGGCCAGTTGCAGCAGTGCGGGCAGGTCGGCCAGGTCGCCGTCCATGCTGAACACCGCATCGGTGACGATCAGTTTGAGCGCCGTGTTGCAGCTTTGCAACTGCTGCGCCAGCGCGGCCAGGTCGGCATGAGGATAGCGCTGCACTGCGGCTTTGGACAGACGCGCGCCGTCGATCAGCGAGGCGTGGTTGAGCTGGTCGCAAAACAGCGTGCTCGAGGCGTCGCCCAAGGCCGTGAGCAGCGCCAGGTTGGCGGCGTAACCGCTGCCAAAGAGCAGCGCGCGCGCGCCCGGAATGTGCGCCGCTGCCCAAGCCGCCAGCCGTTCTTCGAGCGCCGCATGGGCCTGCGTGTGGCCGCTCACCAGATGCGAGGCGCCGCTGCCCACGCCCCAGCGCCGGGCCCCGTCGGCCAGCGCCTGCGCCAGCGCCGGGTGGTTGGCCAGCCCGAGGTAGTCGTTGCTGCAAAAAGCCAGCAGCGGGGCCTCGGCCCCCAGCACCTGCAGCTGCGGCTGGCACGGAGTGGTCTGGATGCGCAGGCGCCGCCGCAGCGCCGCGGCGTCGAGTTCAAGCAACCGACGGTTCAGGTGTGCGATCAGCATCGGGGGGTGGTGCGGCGCCGGAGTCGGCAGCCGCCGCAGGGTTCAACGTCTCGTTCAGGGTCTCGATCAGGCGCGCGCCCAGCCAGCGCGCCAGCGCCGCGTCGAGCACGTAGGGCGGCATCAGATAGACGGTGCGCCCGATCGGGCGCAGCAGCAGCTCGTGCTGGCGCCCGACCAGGTGCAGGCGCTCGGCAAAGCGCGCCGGCGCGTGTTCGGCGCGCACATCAAAAGCCCAGATCATGCCGCAGCGGCGCAGGTGCTCGAGGCGCGGGTCGTGGGCCAGCGGCGCCAGTGCCGCATCGAGCACCGCCGCCACGCGGGCGTTGTCGCCCAGCACATCGCGCTGCTCGAAGCGATCGAGCACCGCCAGCGCGGCGCGGCAGGCCAGCGCGTTGCCGCTGTACGAGTGCGAGTGCAGGAAGCCGCGCGCCACCTCGTCGCTCAGGAAGGCGCGGTAGACGGCATCGCGGCACAACACCACCGACAGCGGCAGGAAGCCGCCCGTGATGCCCTTGGAGAGGCACAGCAGATCGGGCCAGATACCCGCTTGCTCACAGGCAAGGAAGCTGCCGGTGCGGCCAAAGCCGACGGCGATTTCGTCGGCGATCAGGTGCAGCTGGTAGCGCTCGCACAGCGCGCGGGCGCGGCGCAGGTAGTGCGGGTGGTGCATGGCCATGCCGGCCGCGCCCTGCACCAGCGGCTCCACGATCAGCGCCGCGATGTGGGCGTGGCGCTGCGCCAGCAGGGCTTCGAGCGCGGCAGCGGCGCGCTCGGCCACGGCGGCGGCGTCCTCACCCGGCTGCGCCAGGCGCGCATCGGGCGTGGGCACGAGGTGCGCGCCGCCATAGAGCAGCGGCGCGTAGGCGTGGCGAAACACCGGCACGTCGGTCACGGCCAGCGCACCCAGCGTCTCGCCGTGGTAGCCGCCCTGCAGGCAAACGAACTCGCGCTTGTCCGGCTGGCCGCAGTTGCTCCAGTGGTGCATGCTCATCTTGAGCGCGATTTCCACCGCCGATGCGCCGTCGCTGGCAAAGAACAGGTGCCCGAGCTCGCCGCCGGTGCGCGCGCTCAGGCGCTCGGCCAGCTCCACCGCCGGCGCGTGGGTGCAGCCGGCGAGCATCACGTGCGGCAGCTCGTCGAGCTGGGCCTTGATGGCGGCGCCGATGCCGGGGTCGGCGTGACCGAACAGGTTCACCCACCAGCTGCTGCTGGTGTCGAAATAGCGCCGGCCCTCGTGGTCGTGCAGCCACGGGCCGCTGGCGCGCGCCACGGCCAGCGGCGGCACGGCGGCGGCGCGCTGCATCTGGGTGCAGGGGTGCCAAACGCTGGCCAGACTGCGCTGCTGCCAGTCGGTGTGGGGGCTGGGCATGGTGGTGGGATCGGGCAGCGGCGCCGTCACGGCATGGTGGGCGGCGTGAGGCGCTGCGCCAAGGGCACCGAGGGCGGATCATCGAGTTCGATCGCGATCTGGGTGCAGACGTTGCGGCACAGGCTGACGGCACGCGCGCTCTGCACGCGGTAGATCACCTGCGTGCCCTCTTTGCGTTTGGCCAGCACGCCGGCGCGGTAGAGCATGTTCAGGTGCTGCGACAGATTGGGCTGGGTGGTGTCGATTTCGGTCAGCAGTTGACCCACGGATTTTTCCTGCTCGCACAGGGCGCTCAGGATGCGCAGGCGGATGGGCGTGGACAGGATGCCGAACAACTCGGCGGCGCGCTCAAACACACGCGCATCGTCGGCACCGGCCGCGGCTTCAATGGGGGTTTGCATCAGAATGAACCGATAGTTGCTCGAGTGACAGATGATAACCCCGCGCAACCTCGGCCCTTCAGCCCAGCAGATCGCGGATCTGCTGCAACACCGCTGGGTCGTCCATGGTGCTCAGGTCGCCGGGGTCGCGGCCCTCGCACACCGCCTGCATGGCGCGGCGCAGCAGCTTGCCCGAGCGCGTCTTGGGCAACGCAGCGACGAAACAGACCCGCGCCGGGCGCGCCACGGCCCCCAACTGGGCATCCACGATCTGCATCAGGGCTTGCTCTTGCTCCCGAGCCTGCTCGGCCGAAGCCGCCAGCGCCGGGTTCTTGAGCACCACAAAAGCCACCGCCACCTGGCCCTTGAGCGCGTCGGCGCGGCCCACCACCGCCACCTCGGCCACGTTGGAGTGGCTGGCGATGGCCTCTTCGATCTCGCGCGTGCCCAGCCGGTGGCCGGCGACGTTGATCACGTCGTCGGTGCGGCCCAGAATGAAGTAGTAGCCCTCGGCGTCGCGCAGGCCCCAGTCGAAGGTGTTGTAGAGGCTGCGGCCCTGGATGCTGGACCAGTAGGTTTTGAGGTAGCGCTCGTCGTCGCCCCAAACGGTTTGCAGGCAGCCCGGCGGCAGCGGCCCCTCGATGGCCAGCACGCCCTTGCGGTTGGGCTCGGTGATGTCGGCCCCAGTGAGCTCGTCGATCAGGCGCACGTCAAAGCCATAGACGGCGCGCCCCGGCGAACCGATCTTGCCCACCGCCGTGGGTTCGACGCCGCTGCACAGCGCCAGAATCGGCCAGCCGGTCTCGGTTTGCCAGTAGTTGTCGATGATGGGTTTGCCGATGGCGGCACCGATCCAACTGGCGGTGGGCTCGTCCAGCGGCTCGCCGGCCAAAAACAGGGCCTTGAGGCTGGAGAGGTCGTGGCGGCTCAGGTAGGCCGGGTCCTGCTTTTTGAGCACGCGCGCCGCCGTGGGGGCCGAGAACATCACGCTCACGCGGTATTTTTCCACCAGCTGCCACCAGATGCCGGCGTCGGGGCGGGTCGGGAGCCCCTCGTACATCAGGGTCGCCATACCGTAGAGCAGCGGGCCGTAGATGATGTAGCTGTGCCCCACCACCCAGCCGATGTCCGAGGTGGCAAAGAAGGTCTGCCCCGGCTCGCCAAGGTAGATGTGGCGCATCGAGGCCGCCAGCGCCACCGCGTAGCCGCCGGTGTCGCGCTGCACGCCCTTGGGCTTGCCGGTGGTGCCGCTGGTGTAGAGGATGTAGCTCGGCTCGCCGCTCTCGAGCCACACGCACGGCACCTGGGCGTGCAACCAGCGCTCGCGCGCGGCGGCGTAATCCACATCGCGCCCCGGCACCGGGTGCAGCTCGGCCAGGCCGCGGTTGACCATCAGCACCTGTTTGGGCGGGTGCTGGCTCAGGCGCAGCGCGTCGTCCAGCAGGGGCTGATAGGGCAGCACCTTGCCGGCGCGCATGCCGGCGTCGGCGCTGACGATCAGGGCTGGGCGCGCGTCGTCGATGCGGCTGGCCAGCGCGTGGCTGGCAAAGCCGCCAAACACCACCGAGTGGATGGCCCCGATGCGCACGCAGGCCAGCATGGCAAAGGCGGCTTCGGCGATCATGGGCATGTAGATCAGCACCCGGTCGCCCTTGCGCACGCCCAGATCGAGCAGGATGGCGGCCATGCGCTGCACCTCGGCGTGCAGCTCGCGGTAGCTGTAAACCCGCTCGGCCCCGGTTTCGGACGAAACGCAGATGAGCGCGTTTTGCTCGGCGCGCTCGGCCAGGTGCCGATCGACCGCGTTGTGGCACAGATTGGTGCGCCCACCCACGAACCAGCGCGCAAATGCCCGGTTGCGGGCGTCGCAGACTTGCTCGAAGGGCTGCTGCCAGTCGATCAGTTGCGCCTGCTCGGCCCAGAAGGCCTCGCGCTCGTCGATCGAGCGGCGGTAAAAATCGGCGTAGCGGCTGCTGGAGGAAGTGGCGTCGGCGGGGTGGCGGGCGGGCATGGGGTCTCCTGTGGCGGTCAACGCGGCGGTTGCCTTGAGCGGCTGGGCAAGCATAACCTCACGATTTTGACCGCACGGCTTGCGTGTGCCTGACGCCCGACCCGACACGGCGCCGCCCCCTCCTCACGGTGCCAGAAGCGCAAACTGGAACTGCCCTGGGGCCTGGATCGGATCGACATCGACGCCGACCGTGCTCTTGGGCGCAAAGCGCCCTTCGAGTATCTGGCGCGACAGCGGGTTTTCGATCCGTTGCTGGATCGCGCGCTTGAGCGGCCGGGCGCCAAACACCGGGTCGAAGCCCACCTTGGCCAGCTCGGCCAGCGCCGCCTCGCTCACCTGCAAGCCCAATTCGAGCCGCGCCAGGCGCTCGGTGAGCACCTGCAACTGAATGCGGGCAATGCGCGCAATGTGCCCAGCGTCGAGGCCGTGGAACAGCACGGTTTCGTCGATGCGGTTCAGGAACTCGGGGCGGAAATGGTGTTTCAGTTCGCCCCACACCGCCTCCTTGATGTCGTCGGGGTCTTGCCCGACCATGGCCTGGATCAGCGGCGAGCCGATGTTGCTGGTCATGACGACGACGGCGTTCTTGAAGTCCACCGTGCGCCCCTGGCCGTCGGTCAGGCGGCCGTCGTCGAGCACTTGCAGCAGCACGTTGAACACGTCCGGGTGCGCTTTTTCCACCTCGTCGAGCAGGATCACGCTGTAGGGCTTGCGCCGCACGGCTTCGGTCAGGTAGCCGCCTTCCTCGTAACCCACGTAGCCCGGCGGGGCCCCGATCAGGCGCGCCACCGAGTGCTTCTCCATGAACTCGCTCATGTCGATGCGGATCAGGTGTTCCTCGGTGTCGAACAGAAACGCCGCCAGCGCCTTGCACAGCTCGGTCTTGCCGACGCCGGTGGGGCCCAGGAACAGGAACGAACCCAGCGGCCGGTTCGGGTCGGACAGGCCCGCGCGGCTGCGTCGGATGGCGTTGGCCACGGCCACGATGGCCTCGTCCTGCCCGACCACGCGCTGGTGCAGCTTGTCTTCCATCTGCAGCAGCTTGTCGCGCTCGCCCTGCATCAGCTTGGCCACCGGGATGCCGGTGGCGCGCGCCACCACTTCGGCAATTTCCTCGGCCCCCACCTGGGTGCGCAGCAGCCGCGGCCCGCTGGCGCTGCCGTCGCCGGCGGCTTCCTTGGCCTGGGCCTCGCGCAGGCGTTTTTCGAGCTCGGGCAGGCGCCCGTACTGCAGTTCGGCGACCTTGTTGAAGTCGCCCTTGCGCGTCCAGTCCTCGATCTGGATCTTGATCTGCTCGATGTCCTTGCGCACCTGGTCGGAACCCTGGGCGCTGGCTTTTTCGCTCTTCCAGAGTTCCTCGAGATCGGCGGCCTCGCGCTCGAGCTTGACGATTTCCTCTTCGATCAGGGTCATGCGCTTCTGGCTGGCTTCGTCCTTTTCCTTGCGCACCGCCTCGCGCTCGATCTTGAGCTGAATCAGGCGCCGATCGAGCCGGTCCATGGCCTCGGGCTTGGAGTCGATCTCGATCTTGATTTTGGCTGCGGCTTCGTCGATCAGGTCGATCGCCTTGTCGGGCAGGAAGCGGTCGGTGATGTAGCGCTGGCTCAGTTCGGCGGCGGCGACGATGGCCGGGTCGGTGATCTCGACCCCGTGGTGTACCTCGTACTTTTCTTGCAGGCCGCGCAGAATGGCGATGGTGGCCTCGACCGTGGGTTCATCGACCAGCACGCGCTGGAAACGGCGCTCGAGCGCGGCGTCCTTTTCGATGTACTTGCGGTATTCGTCGAGCGTGGTGGCGCCGATGCAGTGCAGCTCGCCGCGCGCCAGCGCCGGCTTGAGCATGTTGCCGGCGTCGATCGCGCCCTCGGCCTTGCCCGCGCCCACCATGGTGTGCAGCTCGTCGATGAACAGGATGATGCGGCCTTCGTCGGCGGCCACCTCCTTGAGCACCGATTTCAGGCGCTCCTCGAACTCGCCCCGGTACTTGGCCCCGGCCAACAGGCCGGCCATATCGAGCACCAGCACCCGCTTGTCCTTTAGGCTTTCGGGCACCTCGCCAGCCACGATGCGCTGCGCCAGCCCCTCGACGATGGCGGTCTTGCCCACACCGGGCTCGCCGATCAGCACCGGGTTGTTCTTGCTGCGCCGCTGCAGCACCTGGATGGCGCGGCGGATTTCGTCGTCGCGCCCGATCACCGGGTCGAGCTTGCCGGCGCGGGCGCGCTCGGTGAGGTCGAGGGTGTATTTTTTCAGCGCCTCGCGCTGGCCTTCGGCTTCGGGGTTGTCAACGCTCTGGCCACCGCGCACGGCGTCGATGGCGGCCTGCAAGGCACTGCGGTTCAGGCCGGCCTTGCGCGCGGCGTCGGCCAAGGCGATTTTGCTCTCGCTCAGGGCCAGCAAAAAAAGCTCGCTGGCCACGTATTGGTCGCCGCGCTTGATGGCCTCCTTTTCCGCCGCCTGCAGCAGGCTGACGGTGTCGCGCCCGACCTGCACCTGCTCTTGCCCCTGCACCGAGGGCAACTTGGCCAGCGCCTCGTCGGCGGCCTGGGCCAGCGCCGGCACGCTGACGCCGGCGCGCTGCAGCAGCGCCTTGGGGCCATCGGGCTGGCGCAACAGAACCGCCAGCAGGTGCGCCGGCTCGATGTAGGCGTGGTCTTGCCCAAGGGCCAGCGTCTGCGCTTCGCTCAGGGCTTGTTGCAGTTTGGTGGTGAGTTTGTCGATGCGCATGGGGCGGCCTCGCTGAGGGTTTCGGATGCGATGCAGTTGAGGCTGGGGGGTGGGATTTCAAGCCTTCGGCCGTCGTATTGGTCGCCAACGTTGGCGGCCAGATCGGGTCGGCTTTGATTTGCTAAAAACACCCACTCATGCCAGACTACGCACCATCATCGTCCAAGGATCGGATGAGGCGGATCAGTCCGCCTTTGACAGCGATCTTCCCTTGCCGGGTGAGATTGGCGAGTTCATCCAGCAAAGCCTTGCGGACGTTCTTGCCCAGCCGCTGGAAACCCTTTGACTTCGCCATTTCTCGCAGAAAAACCTCAAGCGGGGCGACGCCTCCCGCACGATCAAGAATCGACTCAATCTGCCCGTGCTCGAAACCAATTGATCCCGATGGCCAAGCGACGGTATCGAGTTCGGCCTGCCCGGTCGCCACAGCCAAGGCCTGCTGCGCCGCCTCAGTTTGCTCCTCCTCCTTGAAGCCTTCGGCGATGATGGCGTCAAGCTCATGGATCAAGTGCATGTCGGTGGCAGGAGCCTCGGCAGCCGAGAACGCTTCTTGCGGAATGCCCAACTCAACGAGCTGCTCAAAGACCGGGCGCATGGCCTGCTCCGGGTTGCGGTAAAACGCGCTGCCCCGAATGCGGACGAACTGCCAGCCAAGGCGCTCCAGAACGGTTTGACGCTCCAAGTCGTCTGAGAGCTTGTCCAAGGGATGCCAGCGGTCGCCGTCGCACTCAATGGCCAGGCGCTTGCCGCCGCCCTCAACGACCATGTCAATCCTGAAGTAGCCAACCTGCCATTGCGTCCGCACAAGGTAGCCAGCACCTGTAAGCCGCTTGAGCACCTCGCGCTCAAAGGGCGACTCGGTCTTGTGTTCCTCCCTGTCGAAAGCACGTAAAGTCGCCTGCGGGTCCTTGACGTGGCGCAGCAACTGAAAGCGCAGATCATCCGACTTCAGGTTCAGGTTTGGGTCGAAGGAATGCACAACCCAAAGTTGGTCGCGGGCGCGGCTCGCCGCGACGTTGTAGCGCTTCTTGGTCTGCTCGTAGGCACCGACGCCTGTCATCCTCAGCGTCCCCTCATCGGATGAACTGTCGACCATGGACAAGAAGATCACGTCGCGCTCGTCGCCCTGGAACTCGCCCGAAATGCCCACTTGGATGCGGCGCTGCTCCAGCTCGACGCCATCAATCTCTTTGTGAAGCATCGTCTGGATCAAGGCGGCCTGCGAATCGCCAATCATGGTGATGATGCCTATCGTTTTACCCGCGTAGGCCGGATGCCGGATCATTGCCTTGATGGTAGCGATGATGTCTTCGGCCTCCCTCCTGTTGATATCGTTCTCGCGAAAGCCACTCACCCGGCGCGCGACACAGGCGGGCTTGAGGTTCGTCGAGTTCGCCTCGCGCAGCGGCTGTATCTTGCCCTCATAGGATAGCTGGTTGCTGAACGCGATGATCTCCGGGACGCAACGGAAGTGCTCAACGAGCTGAACCGTGTCGCCAAACGACTGGCGACCGATGTCGTAGATCGAGCAGAGGTTGTCGTAGAGGTGCGCGTTGGGAATGCCTTGCAACATGGTCTTAATCAAGTTCTGCAAAGTCGCTTGATTTTTGCCAACGCCCAGCGGCGTGACCTGCTCTTGGTCGCCAACCACAACGACCTGCTTTCCCAGGTAAACCGGAATCAGGGCGTTGAAATCGGCTTGGCTTGCCTCGTCGATGATGACGACATCAAAGCGCGTTGTCCGCGGGTCGAATCGTTCCGCCATGATCGAGATCGGCATGATCCAAACGGGTACCGCTTCAGAGCAGCGAACCATCAGTTTACGACTCTCTGACAGCAAAGTCTGGTGCTTGTCCGCCTTTTTTGTGTGTGCCAGGCGCTTGGTAGTGTCCAGCCAGCCGACCAGAGCTCGGCGGACAGCGTGGTTCCCTTGCAACCTCTCGAGCTGCCTGCCCCACGCCTTGCACTCAATGAGCGATTGCGTGATTTGGCGCAGGGTGTTTCGGGTTTTGTCGATCTCGTGTTGAAGATCGTGGGCGTCGAGTTTGTCCCGTTCAGCGAGTTCATCATGGAGCTGGCGCCATGTCCATGCCGTCTTGTAGTCGCCGGGAATGGACCCGCCGTCATGCGGCCGGACGCGATGCGCGATCTGCTCGGCCCAGCCCGGCGCGAAAAGCCGCATCTTTGCGAGCAAGGCGTCGCGCTCCTCGACAAGTGGCTTGACCGAATGCAAGCGCCGCGCGTATTCCAATGCCGACGTGTAGCCTTCCAGGTCGAGCGAGCGGGCCGCCGCCACAAGCCTGCCGGTACAGCCAAGGTCAGGGGCCGAAGGGTCCACTTGGGCCGAGAGGGTGGCGAGGCGCTCGAACCAAACCTCGCATTCCCTCAGCCTGCGTCGGGCTACCTCATTTGCCAGCAACTGCGGCAACATTCCGCAGGCAAGCCGCTCCATGAGCAGATATTCAAAGGTCGGGCTCGCCTCGCGTGGCTGCGCGGCGAGCAATTCGTCGAGCTTCAGGCCTGCGGCTTTGAGCTTGGCAGCCAGAGGCTCCCACACCTTGGAATGCCAGTCGAGGCAGCGCCGTATTTCCGGGATCAACGCCCGGCAAGACAACTCGGGGGCCGGTGCCAAGGAGGCAAACACAGCGCCAGATCGGGCCCCAACGAGGGCGTTCCAAAGGTCCTCCAATTCGAGCCTGGCGGCCTCCAAGCCAGCGAGCCGACCGATGGCGTCGAAGTGATCAGGATGCTTGGGCTGCCCTGCTGTTACCGAAACCGTCTTGATGAGCTGACGCCATTCCGAGCGAGTCATGAGATGCAAGAAACCGAGCTTACCGCCGCCAGACAAGTGCTCCCTGATCTCGGTCGTCACTTGCAACTGCTTTTGGACCGGCATGGATTCAGAAAGTCGCGGGCGATGGTGCAAAACCAGTACGTGTTTTCCGTTGGCCTCGGCGGCCCTCTCGATGGACGCAACGAGCAGCTCCCACGCCTCACGTTCTGAGCCGCCGCGCAAGCCAGCAACGATGGCATGTGGCCGCCATGCTTGACGAAGCAGATCGTCGGAAAACTCGGCTGCAAACTCCTTGGCGATCTCCTCCAATTCGGCGCTTGCTCCGTTTGTCTGCCGCCAGAGGTCGGCACCTTCGGAGATGTCGCGCGTGAGCAAATCGCGGTGCTCGGCAACCATGACCCGGAACTGGCGCTCCGAAGGCAGCGCCGCGAGGTCTGGCAGCGGGCAGCGGGCGTCTCGCTCCTCTTGGGCCGTGTGGGTCGCACCCAAGGCATAGAGGCGAACAAGCTCCTCCTCCGTGAGAGCGATGTCGGCACCCAGCTTTACCGGAGACGGCAACCAGGAATGTTCGGCTTCGTTGGCTGCCACGAACTTGGCCGCGTCGGAAGGTGCGTAGCGCTTGCCGCCGACCGGTATTTCCCGGTATTCGTTTTCCAACGCCTCCTTGAGCTTGTGGGCGAGCTCCCGCGACGTGGAAAGCAGCTTGCGGCGTTCTTCGGCCAAGGTCTGCGCTTTGCCAGTCAGCGTCTCGGCGGTGTCGCTGGTGAGCCGCTCGCTGATCGAGCCGATCGACAATTCGATCTGGCCCCGCTCTTTGTGGTCGCTGCCAAGCACCGAAACGCACAGCGGGCGCAGCGTCTCCGGCACCTTGTCGCGCAATACCCGCAGGGCCTTGGCCGTCTGCGCAGTCACGAGGATGGACTTGCCCTGAGCGAGCAAGTGGCCGATCAGGTTGCCGATCGTGTGCGTCTTACCAGTCCCCGGCGGCCCCTGCACGATGACGGAGCCACTACGCGCCAGCCGGCGGATGATCTGCAACTGTTCCGCGTTGGCCTCTTTGGCCAGAAGGATGTCGTCGTCATGGATAGCGGGTGCAACTGCGGCGCGAGCTGCAGTTTCCTCGCAAGCGAGCGAGTCGCCCAAGTCTGCGCCTGGCGACGTCGCCTCCGTCCCAGTGATCTGGCCCAGGGCAGGCGGGAACAGCTCCCGGCTGTCGATGTCGTCGAGGATGGCGTCAACTGCGTTGGCGATCCCGAATACCCGCTTGCGCAGCACCAACATGGGATCGCGCCAAAGCCTTGGCACCTCGCTCGGGGAACCGCCCGGCGCGTCGAGGAACTCGCCGTTCAGCGGCGAAACCGTTTGGATGAAGGCGCGCAGGAACGCTTCCGTGTCGCCCCATCCGAATGGATGGCAACTGGAAGCATCGAGCTCGCTTTTGCGGTTGCGGATGGCGACCGGCTCGACTTCTTTCAGGTCAAGACAAAGGGAGACGTACAGCTCGGGCTCGCGCTCCGCCTCATGAATGGTGAACTCGGGGACGTTCGGATTGAACCGAAGTTCAACCCGCTTGAGCAATATCGGATGGTCGATCGACACCTCGCCATCCTCGTCAGAAACGGTACGCCATGACAGACGACCGTCGGCGGCGAGCAATTCCAGTTGCTCCCCATCCTTCTCAAGCGTCGAGTGGATGTCATAGAAAGCCTCGAAGAACCACATGGCCCGGCGAGCGGCGCGCTCCGGAGCGGCCCATGCGTCGCGCGCGGCCACCCAAGCCTCCCAATCGGCCAAGCGCTCCTCGTCGTCCTCGAAGTGGACAGTGATGGTCTCCTGCGTGCCTTCGCCATCTACGTTCGGGACGGTTATGTTTTGGCTGTCGGCAACGTTGGCAGGCTTGGCCGGATCGTCCCAGCCTGGCAGCAGCCAAGGCTCAACGGTCGCAGGCGGCTTCGGGCAACGCGTGAGGTTCGGGCGCCTGACCCGAATGAGAATATCGGAGATTTCTTGGGGGCTGTCGTCGAGCACCGGGCGTGTGAACCGGATCGACTCATGGGCAGGCATCTCTGCAAGCCGGATCGTCTTGGGCTGCTCGCCGATTGATCGGACCGGTCGGAAACGCAGCTGGTTCACCTCTTTCAGGAAGCTGTAGAGCTGCCGCACCTTGGTTCTTGTAGCATCGTTCATGGTCTTGCCCCTGCTTGCTCAGACATAGTCTACGCGCAGTGTAGCGCCCGGAGTTGCTTGACAGCGGCAGCGTTACCTGAAACTGCACAAGGAAATGCAGCCACACGTAGCCCATGGGCTACAATGCACCGATGCGTGTCGAAAAGACCCACGAGTACCGCGCTTGGATCGACAAGCTCGCCGATCAAGCCGGTCGGGCGCGCGTGCTGATGCGCGTCGACCGACTGATTCATGGCAATCCGGGCGATTACCGTCACTTGAGCGAAGGTGTCTGCGAACTTAGGATCGACACCGGCCCAGGGTACCGGGTTTACTACGCCCAACGGGGTGAGCGTTTGTTGCTCTTGCTCGTTGGCGGCAGCAAGTCGACACAGACGAAAGACATTGCCAAGGCCCTGCAATTGAACCGTGACCATGGAGCATGAGCGCATGACCAGCCCCGCCGCCAAGCCTAAAAAACCGAAAGTCAGCACCACCGCCTACGACGTGGCCGAGCACCTGCGCACGCCCGAGGAGATGGCTGCCTACCTGGACGCCTGGCTGAGCGAGGCACCCGACGACGCGGCTGGCATTGCACGCGCGTTGGGCAATGTGGCGCGTGCACGGGGCATGTCGCTGGTCGCCAAAGAGGCTGGTTTGAGCCGTGAAAGCCTGTATCGGGCGCTCAGCGCCGACGGCAACCCGAGCTTTGCCACCGTACTCAAGGTTGCCAGGGCCTTGGGCGTACGCCTGCACGCGCAAGCCGCGCAGCAGCCTGCTTGATCGATCAGGCTGCGCTCAGGCCGCGTCCCACTTCGGCCTCAATGAGCGTGCACACCCATCTTCAAGCCGGTCGCTTTGAGTACCGCGTTCAGGGATAACGAAAAAGGGCCGCGTATAGCGGCCCTTCCATTTGGTGCATCTTTCAGCTTGTTAGCGTCCAGAGCTCATATCCCAATCTAGAATTGGTGTAGTATTGTACCATAACTTTTACGGACAAGAGCCTTGATCAAGGTAGGGGAACAGCATGCAGCAAAATTTTCGCTACCGGCTCGCGCTGGACCTCGGCAGCACTTCGCTCGGTTGGGCGCTGCTGAAGTTGAGCAACAATCAGCCTGCGGCACCTGTCGCGGTCATCAAGGCGGGTGTGCGCATCTTCAGCGACGGGCGCAACCCTAAGGATGGGTCATCGCTCGCAGTATCCCGCCGTGAGGCCCGTTCTATGCGCCGTCGCCGCGACCGCCTGCTAAAGCGCAAGGCTCGCATGATGCGAACCCTGATTGAGCACGGCTTCTTCCCCAGGGACGAAGGCGGGCGCAAGGCACTGGAATCGCTTAACCCCTACGCGCTACGCGCCAAAGGTCTGAACGAAGCGCTCAAGCCGGAAGAGTTCGCGCGCGCACTTTTCCATATCAACCAGCGCCGCGGCTTCAAAAGCAATCGGAAAACAGACAAGAAAGACAACGACAGCGGCGCCCTAAAGTCATCCATCAAACAACTGCACGCAGCGCTAGACCCATCTGGTGCGGATGGGAAGCCCCGCACGGTGGGCGAGTACCTTCACCGCCGATATCAAGCGGGTCAGACGGTACGAGCTCGCTTTCGTGAGCGTCGCGTAATGAAGGATGACGGGAAAACGCGGGTTGACAAAAGCTACGATCTTTACATAGATCGCGCCATGATTGAGGCTGAGTTTGATGCCCTGTGGTTGAAACAGTCGGCGCTGGACCCACACCAGTTCAACGAGCGAGCACGCACCGATCTCAGGGACTGCCTGCTGCACCAGCGAAATCTCAAGCCCGCCATACCGGGGCGCTGCACCTTGCTTCCAGAAGAACATCGGGCACCCCTTGCGCTACCCAGTCAACAGCGCTTCCGTATCTACCAAGAAACCAACAATCTGCGCTTGCTTCGTGATGGCCTTCGAGAGGAACCCTTGTCACTGGAGCAGCGCAACACCCTGGCAGATGCACTGGAACGCAACAGCAAACTCAGCTTTACGAAGATAAGAAGCATGCTCGGTCTCGGAGGCGCGGTTCGGTTCAGCCTCGAAGACCCAAAAAGACAAGAACTCAAAGGCAATGCCACCAGTGTCATTCTGAGCAAAAGGGAACACTTCGGTCAAGCGTGGTTTGGCTTCTCTGCCGTCGAGCAAGATGCCATTGTCATGCAGTTGGTGAGCGAGGAAAACGAGTCCAGACTTACCCAATGGCTGGAAATGAACACAGGAGTGGACGCGGTGAGAGCCGAAGCCATTGCCTGTGCAGCCCTGCCGGAAGGTTATGGCAGCCTATCCACTAAAGCACTGGATCGTATCCTGCCCGAGTTGCAACGCGCGCTTATCAGTTACGACAAAGCGGTATTGGCAGCAGGCTTTGATCACCACAGCCGACTCAACACCTTTGGCGAGATTCCCAACCGAACCTTTGACACCGGCGTGCAACGCATAAACCCAGCCACCGGTGAGATTCAAAACCTCCATGCATTGAAAGAATTACCCTACTACGGTGAGTTCTTGCAGCGTCATGTAGGGTTTGCCAAAGATAACCCAAAGAATGACGAGGAGCGCTTTGGCAAGATCGCCAACCCTACTGTCCATATCGGTCTGAACCAGATTCGCGTAGTTGTCAATGCGCTCATCAAGCGCTACGGTCATCCGTCAGAGGTGATCGTGGAGGTCGCGCGCGAACTTAAGCAAAATCTGGAACAGCGCAAGGAAGAAAATGAACGCCAAGCAGCGAACCAGAAGCGCAATGCTGAGCTGCGCGAGATGGCAGCATCCATTCTGCAAGTTGCCCCAGAGCGCGTGCGCCATTCCGACATTCAAAAGCTGATTCTCTGGAAGGAATTGAGCTTTGACCCAGCCGATCGGCGCTGCCCGTACAGCGGCGTCCAAATCAGCGCCACCATGGTCCTGAGCGAGCAGGTTGAAATCGAGCATATTCTTCCTTTTTCCAAGACTTTGGACGACAGCCTCGACAACAAGACGGTAGCGCTCCGAATAGCCAACCGCATTAAGGGAAATCGAACCCCATGGGAGGCGCGTGCAGACTTTGAAGCCCAGGGTTGGTTTATGGACGATGTGCTGAAGCGCGTCCAACAGATGCCCAGGAACAAGCGCTACCGGTTTGCCGAAGACGGCTACGAGCGTTGGCTGCGAGACGATAAAGATTTCCTTGCAAGGGCGCTCAACGACACGCGCTATCTGAGTCGGGTGGCGCGAGAGTACTTGAGTCTGATTTGCCCACAAGCGACTCGCGTTATCCCTGGCCGCATGACCGCAATGCTGCGCGCCCAGTTTGGCCTCAACAACATACTCGGTCTTGACGGTAAAAAGAACCGCGACAACCACCGACACCATGCTGTCGACGCCTGCGTGATCGGCGTTACCGACCAAGGCATGCTCCAACGTTTTGCGCAGGCCAGCGCAAGTGCCTCTGATCGACAACTGAACCGGCTGGTTGAGAATATGCCACCGCCTTGGGAGACTTACCGCGAGCATGTAAAGCGAGCTGTTAATTGCATCTGGGTCAGCCACAAGCCTGATCATGGCCACGAGGGGGCCATGCACAACGACACCGCTTATGCTCTACTGGGTAATGGGGTAGTGAGATACCACAAGTCCGTTGACGGCAAACGTGAAAATGTCACTGAGGCACTCAAGGTTATCGAATTTACTTGCGAGAAGGCACAAGAAAGACATGGCTTGCAGCCTGACGGTTCACTGCGGCCCTACAAAGGCTACAAAGGCGACAGCAACTACTGCATAGAGATTGTCCGTGATGAAAATGGCAAATGGCACGGAGAAGTCATTTCAACTTTTGATTCCTATCAATTGGTGCGTTTGCACGGATTATCGCGTTTGCGCCACCCAACACTGAGTATGAGTGGTAGGCCGCTCGTGATGCGCTTAGTCAATGGTGACATTATTAAGCTCGCAATTGACGACAGCATGTCTGTGATGCGAGTTGCATCAATAAGTTCTGCTGGACGCCTGAGTCTTGCTGCGCATAATGAAGCAAACGTCGACGCCCGCAATCGAGACAAAACAGGATCATGGCGCTACACATACACCTAAATCCGTGCCCCACACCCCCACTTCCTATCTCAACTCCATGATTTTGTGAGATAATCTGCGCTGTAGTGGTTTCACCCAAGCGAACATGCCGCAGTTTCAGGTACGTCAATCGGCCCAGCACACGCTGACCTCTTACTCCGGTCTGGCCCTGATTGGGCAGTGTTGCGAGGCGGCGCAAGTCGATCTGGTGGTCGACCCGCAGTTGCCGGTGTCGCAGGGCATGAAGACCTCCGACATGGTCAAGGCCCTGACCGGCTTGCTCAGCCTGGGCAAGAGCGACTTTGAAGCCATAGAGCCGTTTCGGGGCGATCGCTTCTTCAAGCAAGCCCTGGGCCTGTCCAAAGTACCCAGCAGCGTCTGGATGCGCCAGCGCCTCGATGTCAAGGCCGAAGCCTTGCGCGAGCTGCTCGACGAGCTCAGCACGCGGCTGCTCGAGCGCACGCAGGCACCCATCACGCCCCACAAGGGCTTTGTGCGCTTTGAGGTCGACACCTTTGTCATGAACAACAGCGACAGCAAGAAAGAGCACGTCAGCCGCACCTACCAGGGTGTGGATGGCTACTGCCCGATTGCCGGCTACCTGGGCAACGAAGGCTGGAACGTCGGGCTCGAGCTGCGTGCGGGCAGCCACCATTCGGCGCTCGATACCGAGTACTTCTACGAGCGCGCCTTTGCCCGGCTGCAGCGCTTGGTGCCCAGCGCTCAGGCGCTCCTGATGGTCGAAGACAGCGGCTTTGACAGCGCGCGCCTGCTGCTGGCCAAGCTCGCCCAGCGCCAGCGCTGGATGGCGCAGGATCGGGTGCTGGAGTTCATTTGCAAGTGGAACCCCAGACGCCAGGACAAGGCCGCCTGGGTGGCGCAGGCCGAACAAGCGGGGGCGTTTGAGCAACTGCGCGCGGGCAAGCGCGTGGCCGTGCTCGATCTGACGCGCGAGCGCGCCTGGGGCCAGGACAGGCGTGCGCTGCGGCTGATTGTGCGCGTCACCGAGCGCACCATAGACCGCAAGGGCCAGCATCTGCTCATGCCGCAGATCGAACTCGAAGGCTGGTGGACGAGCCTGACGCTGGCGCCCGAGGCGGTGATCGAGCACTACCGCTACCACGGCGCGCACGAGCAGTTTCACTCCGAGATCAAGTCCGACCTGGATCTGGAGCGCCTGCCCTCGGGCAAGTTTGCCACCAACGATGCCTTGTTGCACCTGGGTGCCTTTGCCTACAACTGCCTGCGCCTGATCGGGCAGTTGGGGCTCACGGGCGAGCTTGCTCCCATACGCCACCCAGCCAAGCGCCGGCGCATCAAGACGGTGTTGCAGGAGGTGATGTACCGCGCGGCCCGGTTTGTGGCGCACGCGCGCCGCCTGGTGCTGGACTTTGGCTGCACCTTTGCCGACCATGTGCGCGTGTTTGCCGCGCTGCAGCAGCGGCTGCTGCGCGCTGCCAGCCCTTGAGCGGCACACCGAGCCGCATCGAACCGTTCTGAGGCTGCGCGCAAACGCGCCAGCAAGGAGCAGACACGTCTGTACGCGCGCAGGTGCCCCCAAACTGGGCGTATCTGGGCAGTTTGGGGCTGTATTGGGCAGCAAAAATCCACCCGTGTGATGCCGTTTGCTCAAAAAGTGAGCGGGCAGACGCGCTGCGCTGGGCTCAGGGGGAGGCAGGATCATGCTGCTTGGCCTGGAAGGAGGGGGTGGCTGGGTGGGGGCACGGATTCAGGATACAAGCAAGCAGGCTCTCTGCAGAAGGCTCTAGCAAGGAAAGTTAGCATATCCCCCATCGGGGAACTGCGGGACCCCGGCTTCAAGGGGTAGCGCATATGATCGGCCGCATCATAGAGGTGGCCGATGACCGGCGTCACCTGTCCATGCACCGAGGCTTCATGGTAGTTCAGGGCACCGAGGGTGAACGCAAAGAGCTTGGGCAGGTACCTCTGGACGACATTGCCGCCGTCATCGCCAACGCGCATGGTCTGAGCTACACGAACAACCTACTGGTGGCCTTGGCAGAACGCGGCAGCCCCTTTGTGCTCTGTGCAGCAAACCACAACGCTGTGGGCATGCTGCTGCCCATCGAAGGCAATTTCGAGCAGGCGCGCCGAATCGAGGCACAAATCACGGTCAGCCTGCCAACCCGCAAGCGGTTGTGGGCGGCCATTGTTCGTGCCAAGCTCGAACAACAAGCCGCCGCACTGCAAGCAGCCGCAGCTCCCAGCGCGCCGCTTTCAACCCTAGCAAGCAAGGTCAGGAGTGGCGACCCGGACAACCTGGAGGCCCAGGGAGCGCGTCGATACTGGACCTTGCTGTTCGGCCCAGAGTTTCGCCGTGACCAGAACGCCCCAGGTACCAACGCTATGCTCAACTACGGATACACCGTCCTTCGTGCAACCACAGCGCGCGCCTTGATTGCTGCGGGCCTGCACCCCAGTATCGGCTTGCACCACAGCCACGACAACAACGCCATGCGGTTGGTTGACGATGTGATGGAGCCCTTCAGACCCGTCATCGACCTCAAGGTCTGGCAGCTTAGGCGCAACCACCAAGATCAAGTTACCCCTGACACCAAGCGTGCTTTGGTGCGCACGCTGTACGACGACATGCAAAGTGATACAGGCGCCACACCTGTCATGGTGTGCGTGCAAAAGCTTGCAACCTCGCTGGCCATGGTCTATCTGGGTCAACGTGACAAACTCGACCTACCACTGCCCGGTCTGCCTTTGGCGCTCGCGTCTGCCCTGCATGGCGAATGAAGCCATGAACCTCATGCTGACAGGATACCGGCTGATGTGGATGGTGGTAATGTTCGACCTGCCTGTGATAGAGAAGGTCGAACGCAAGGCGGCAACCGAGTTCAGAAATACTCTGCTGGACATGGGGTTCGAGATGAGCCAGTTCAGCGTGTACATGCGTTCTTGCACCAGCCCAGCGCAAGTAGACACCTACTGCAAACGGGTCGAAGCTGCCCTGCCACAAGGCGGCAGGGTAAGCATCTTGCAGTTTACTGACAAGCAGTACGAGCGCATCATCAGCTTTCATGGTCAGGCGAAGCAGCCAGCCCCAAAAACACCCGATCAGTTCGATCTTTTCTGAGTTAAGCGATGTTTTTCAAGCCCAAAAAACTGGCAAAACCACTGACAAGTCAACGAGTTACCGAAAACGGAGTCTACACGATTGGGATATGAGCTCTGGCCGGAACTGGCGAGCTCATAACATCATCGCCGCCGCCAGTCTACACGATTGGGATATGAGCTCTGGCCGGAACTCGGTGTTCAACACATCGTGCCGATGATGGAGTCTACACGATTGGGATATGAGCTCTGGCCGGAACCTGCGCCACCATTCCCGGCGTGTCCTTCCAAGTCTACACGATTGGGATATGAGCTCTGGCCGGAACCTTGGGCAGGTGCATGTAGCCCGGCCCAGGAGTCTACACGATTGGGATATGAGCTCTGGCCGGAACCTGCGCTTGATGCTGCGCCAGCGCCTGCACAGTCTACACGATTGGGATATGAGCTCTGGCCGGAACCTGATTTCCATGCTCACCTCTGCGGTGATAAGTCTACACGATTGGGATATGAGCTCTGGCCGGAACCATGCGGGCATACTCGGTCAGGTGTTCGACAGTCTACACGATTGGGATATGAGCTCTGGCCGGAACCACGGCCCAGCCGTCACGGGTTTTCAGTGGAGTCTACACGATTGGGATATGAGCTCTGGCCGGAACGCTTGATGCGCTTAGGCCGATGCCGTCTTGAGTCTACACGATTGGGATATGAGCTCTGGCCGGAACGATATGTCCAGGCGGGCGCGGCCACCGTGGAGTCTACACGATTGGGATATGAGCTCTGGCCGGAACGTGCCGGTCTTCGAAACCGTCGCGCGGGGAAGTCTACACGATTGGGATATGAGCTCTGGCCGGAACTCAGCGTATGTCACGCCAGCTCCCCCGCCTAGTCTACACGATTGGGATATGAGCTCTGGCCGGAACCTGCTTGGAGCGTATATTGGACGCGGCAGGAGTCTACACGATTGGGATATGAGCTCTGGCCGGAACCGTGACGAAAAAGACTTGAATTATCGTAACAGTCTACACGATTGGGATATGAGCTCTGGCCGGAACGGAGATGCTGGATGCGTGGGCGCAAATGACAGTCTACACGATTGGGATATGAGCTCTGGCCGGAACATGGCAATCAGACGCAGGTCATTCATTGCAAGTCTACACGATTGGGATATGAGCTCTGGCCGGAACACCACGAGTTGGCGCGCAGGGCCGAAGACTAGTCTACACGATTGGGATATGAGCTCTGGCCGGAACCCTACGGGCCTTGGGTAGCCTTCAGCCCGTAGTCTACACGATTGGGATATGAGCTCTGGCCGGAACACCGAAGCCGCGCGTGCGACCGAAGCCGCTAGTCTACACGATTGGGATATGAGCTCTGGCCGGAACCACGCGCTGGACCCGCAGTTGAAGGTGAAAAGTCTACACGATTGGGATATGAGCTCTGGCCGGAACTCAAAAGTCGGCTTGGGCTGGAGCTTGAACAGTCTACACGATTGGGATATGAGCTCTGGCCGGAACCTCCACGGTCTGCACGGCGCGCTTGGGGTGAGTCTACACGATTGGGATATGAGCTCTGGCCGGAACAGCGCGAAGGTGCCGATGCGCTGGTGCGCGAGTCTACACGATTGGGATATGAGCTCTGGCCGGAACTTGAGCGCCTTGCTGGCAGCAAAGTCGATCAGTCTACACGATTGGGATATGAGCTCTGGCCGGAACCACAGGCATCGAGCGCAGCCCGGCAGCGCTAGTCTACACGATTGGGATATGATCTCTGGCCGGAACCTCCATCCGTGTTGAAGTGTACGTGCCGGGAGTCTACACGATTGGGATATGAGCTCTGGCCGGAACTGGTCAGGCGCTTCGCGCAAGCGAAAAACAAGTCTACACGATTGGGATATGAGCTCTGGCCGGAACCGAAACGTCATCCCATTGGCCCGCATCAGGAGTCTACACGATTGGGATATGAGCTCTGGCCGGAACGAGGCCCGGGCGCTGGAGATCGAGCGCCGGAGTCTACACGATTGGGATATGAGCTCTGGCCGGAACTGAAGCCAGGTCGCTATACCAGTCGGCAAAGTCTACACGATTGGGATATGAGCTCTGGCCGGAACGTACCCCAAAACCTGAACGCCGCCTGCCAAAGTCTACACGATTGGGATATGAGCTCTGGCCGGAACGCACAACAGCGACGAGCCTATTGGCGTTTGAGTCTACACGATTGGGATATGAGCTCTGGCCGGAACTCTGCCCTGCACCAGCCATGTGGCCGCATAAGTCTACACGATTGGGATATGAGCTCTGGCCGGAACCGCCGCGCCGCCCGGCTGCTGGCCGTGCTCAGTCTACACGATTGGGATATGAGCTCTGGCCGGAACATGCGGCAAACACCGGCTCGAGCAGGCTGTAGTCTACACGATTGGGATATGAGCTCTGGCCGGAACTCGATTGCGGCTAGGCTTTGAATCGCCAAGAGTCTACACGATTGGGATATGAGCTCTGGCCGGAACATGAGTGACTGGCTTAGCAGTTTGGTTTAGAGTCTACACGATTGGGATATGAGCTCTGGCCGGAACTGCGCCATGTCTGTCCTGTGCACACCCAGGGAGTCTACACGATTGGGATATGAGCTCTGGCCGGAACGTGCCAGCCGTCCAGCACCTGGCCCTCGAAAGTCTACACGATTGGGATATGAGCTCTGGCCGGAACCTGCAGTGCATCGTGTACTGGAGGCAGGCAAGTCTACACGATTGGGATATGAGCTCTGGCCGGAACAGCGCTGGGGCTTGACCATCGACTATGGCCAGTCTACACGATTGGGATATGAGCTCTGGCCGGAACCAAGCGGCTGTTTCGTGTCTGCTCGAGGAAGTCTACACGATTGGGATATGAGCTCTGGCCGGAACCACGTCGCACAGATCGCCGTCGCTCCCGTCAGTCTACACGATTGGGATATGAGCTCTGGCCGGAACATTCGTGCGAGCGGGAATGTTTCGAGTATTAGTCTACACGATTGGGATATGAGCTCTGGCCGGAACCAGCCCTCGCAGACAAAAACCGGCTCGCCCAGTCTACACGATTGGGATATGAGCTCTGGCCGGAACGTGCGCATCATCGCCACCTGGGCACCGGCGAGTCTACACGATTGGGATATGAGCTCTGGCCGGAACACAGAAGGCGGCCACACGGTGGCGACCCAGAGTCTACACGATTGGGATATGAGCTCTGGCCGGAACTTGAACTGATAAATCCTGTTCTTCACCATTAGTCTACACGATTGGGATATGAGCTCTGGCCGGAACGCATCCTCGACCGCCATGAACGCGGTGGCAAGTCTACACGATTGGGATATGAGCTCTGGCCGGAACCACGCACGGCTGCGCGTGACGGGCAGCCTGAGTCTACACGATTGGGATATGAGCTCTGGCCGGAACGCGCTTGCACGTCGGGTCGAGCCAATGGCCAGTCTACACGATTGGGATATGAGCTCTGGCCGGAACCAGCGTTGTGGTAGACGTCCGCATCTGCTCCAGTCTACACGATTGGGATATGAGCTCTGGCCGGAACCGAATCAGCCAGCCGATGTTGGTGCGCGTCAGTCTACACGATTGGGATATGAGCTCTGGCCGGAACGATCTCGCCCAGGTGGAGCCGGCGCCGACCAGTCTACACGATTGGGATATGAGCTCTGGCCGGAACCCGCCACGCCGGTGCCACGGGCCTTGAGCAAGTCTATACAATCGTCCGGGATGGGACAATTAGGCAGCGCAGCCTCATGGGCCATGCTCCCGCTGCTCCCATTCGGTGCGCATGGCGGAAAATTCAGCTTGCAATTGCTCGCGTTCAACCTGAGGGAAGCAGTTGCGTGCTGCCCTGGCAAGAGTCAGGATATCAGTGACGGTCTTTTGGTCGTTTTCATCGTACATCACGATTACCTTGGCGCGTGAAGCATGAGCGGGCAGCTTGTCGCTGTGCAGCACCAGCCGGTGATCGACAATGGGTGCTTCAATTTCAATCGCTTGCATAAGTTGCTCCTTGGTCAAACATACCACGGGGTTTGACTGTCCATGACAACGCCAATTTCCGCATCATAAAGCGTATCCACATCCTGTGCAAAGATGCCGGATCGAGTCTCACGCACTTCGCCCGTCTCTTGCAATCGCAGGACATTGCGGCGCTGCAGGTTGACGCTGGCTCTGTTCAGGCAAGATGTGGACGAATGACCTGACACGTCTCAAGATCCCATCCATAAGCGCAGCAGTGAATGACTTTACAAATCATGACGTTAAGCGCGTAACCCGTACTACATCAACCTCTTGCTTGAACAGAGCCTTGACGCTGTAGCGCTGGAGCTTTCTCATCAGCCAGCGCTCGGGGCCATCCTTTTCGATGGCGTGAATCGCCCCTGCCGTGGAATGGTTGCGCGGCCCCGGCACGAACAACTCCACGGGATCGTAGCCGCTCTCGCGCCGGATCATCGATTGAAACTGCGGCGCATACTTGCCCAAGTCCTGCCACAGCCCGGCAAGCCGGGCCCAGTCTGCACCGAGATGGTTCGCGCATCTAGTGTGGTGTTGCGCGCTTGAGGGGACAAATAAAACCGATGGATTTTTGGCCCTGCTTAGGCGCAAACCACAGCCATAGTGCCACTATGGCGCGGATTTGCAACGACAGCAGGGACGAAAAGGCGCGGTTTTATGTTCCAGATAGCGCGCAACGCCACACTAGCGGCCAGCTCAGAGACGCCCCGCAAGTGCTGCGGCAGGCCATGCGGCTGCAGCGAACCCGACGCGTCGGTACACACATGCGCCAAAAACCGGCTGTTTTGCCGGAACCAAATGGTGCAGGCTCAATATGCCGGGTGCCAGTCTACACGATTGGGATATGAGCTCTGGCCGGAACCGTGCTGCACGCAGTACGCGCGCAAGCGCTAGCCGACAAGTTGCAAGATTAAATGGGTCACTCCCCCTTGGCATCACTGCGGGTGATGAGAATACGGATCAATTCAGGTTCACTGTCTACATCAAAATGGCAACACAAAGCATCGCGCAACTGTTCACAGAGGCTTGACAAAGTATCGGCCTCGGTGAAGATGTCAGCACCCACTGCCCTGGCAGAAAAACCGCCTTCTGCAGCTTTTTCAACGATGAAGTGGATTTCGGGCATTGTTATAGACCAGACAAGCGGTATCATTGGACAGTAGCTTCGCGCCGGATCATCGATTGAAACTGCGGCGCATACTTGCCTAGGTCGTGCCACAGCCCGGCCAGCCGGGCCCAGTCTGCGCCGTACGGGCGCGCGCGTGCAGCAGCCAGCTCAGCAACACCGCGCAAATGCTGCGGCAGGCCGTGCGGCAGCAGAAGACCCGACGCGTCGGTACACACATGCGCCAAAAACCGGCTGCTTTGCTCACAATCGTTCATCGAAGCCCCCTTGAGGGCGCATCATACGCCGGTGCGCCTACCGGTGCATGTCAAGCAAGTTGTCGCCTCATTCATGCAGCCAGGGGCTGATTGGGTTCGTGTTCGAGCTGTTTGACGACGGCATCGGCCCGCCATGGCCGCCATCGGCGAGGTGCCGGTCGAAAGCACCCAGCGGCGCTTTGTCAGCTCCACCGCGCCCGACGGCAGCCGCTGGGAGCGCAACAGCGAAGCCACCCTGGCGGCGCTGCTGCGCAGCACCAAGGGCTCCCCCGCTCACGCGGGGATTGACCGCGGCCGCCCCTGCGCGCGCATGATGCGCGCCGGGTAGCGCCCCGACTGGTCAAGACAGGCGCTTTGTGATACAGTGAATGCACGTATCTAAACCGGAGGTTTTGACATGGCCACTTCGATTCGCCTCGCTCCTGAAACGGAGCAAAGGCTTGACTACCTCGCCTCTCACACCGGGCGCACAAAGGCGTATTACTTGCGCGAAATCATCGAGCGGGGCATCGAGGAAATGGAGGACTACTACCTTGCTGCTGGCGTTCTTGAGCGTGTCCGCAAGGGGCAGGAACAGATGCATTCTGCGGCTGACGTGAGGAGAGACCTTGGCCTGGACGATTGATTACACCGACACGGCCAAAGCACAGCTTTGCCGGCTCGACAAGCAAACGGCGCGGTGCATCGTGGACTACATGGATGAGCGCATCGCCGGACTTGAGGACCCGCGCAGCACGGGCAAGCCCTTGACCGGCCCCCTTGGCGGGCTTTGGCGCTACCGGGTGGGGGACTGCTGCGTGATTTGTGACATTCAGGACGGCGCTTTGCGCGTGCTGGTGGTGCAGGTTGACAACCGGCGCGAGATTTACCGATAGCGCTCAGTTTGACTCCCCCGCTCACGCGGGGGTTGACCCCACGCGCTCACCGGCATTTCCACCGCCACCTCGGCTCCCCCGCTCACGCGGGGATAGTTTTGTCCAACGAGGTATGAGCCTGAAGTGGCGATCAGGGTCGATCATTTTCCACATGGTGATCGACATGAACGACTCTGCCCTGGGCACCATTGTCCGATGCCAATTGTCCTGATCCTGGGTGAAGCACCAGGATCATGACAGTTTGGTGGGTATAATAACCACCATGAACAGCAAGCAAGTCATCAAGCTGCTAGAAGCTGAGGGCTGGATGCTGGCCCGGGTCAAAGGTTCGCACCACCAGTTCAGGCACGCCAACAAGCCCGGACTGGTCACCGTCAGGCATCCGGACGGGGACATCCCGAAGGGAACGCTGAACAGCATCAAAAAGCAAGCGGGCTGGAAATGAACAGGAGTCATACCGTGCGATACCCTGTAGTTCTGCATAGCGACGACGGCACCCGTTGGGGTGTCACCGTGCCCGATCTTCCGGGCTGCTTCTCTGCTGGCGACAGCATGGACGAGGCGCTGGAAAGCGTGGTTGAAGCCATTGATCTGCACCTCGAAGGCATCACCGAGGACGGTGGCGATGTGCCCGTTCCCCATCCCGTGGGCAAGCATCGCACCAATCCCGACTTCGAAGGCGGCATCTGGGCGCTTGTCGAGATCGACACCAGCAAGTACGACGGCCGGGCAGAGAAGATCAACATCACCATCCCCCGGCGCATCCTCGCCAAGGTCGATGACTATGCCAAGTCTCACGGACTGACCCGCTCCGGTTTTCTCGTTCAGGCTGCGGAACGTGCAATTCGCTGAACGTGGAGTTTTCATGGCATCGATCGGCGGCCTTGCTCTGAGGTCAATCCCTGCGTATGCGGGGGGAGCATGAGCAAATCAGGCTGTGCCAGACAGCGGCTAGGTTGCGCGCGCGCAATCTGCGCCAGCGGCTGAGCGCGGCTCAGGCCGGGCCCGCCGCGTTATCCGCTTCGATGCCCCACTTGGCCAGCGCCGCGTCGTCGCTGGCGCGCGCATCGACCCAGCGCGCACCGGCGGCGCTGTGCTCTTTTTTCCAGAACGGCGCCTGGGTCTTGAGGTAGTCCATGAGGAACTCGCAGGCGGCAAAGGCCTGGCCGCGGTGCGCCGCCGTCACCGCCACCAGCACGATCTGCTCGCCCAAGCCCAGCCGCCCCACGCGGTGCAGCACGCGCGCGCCCAAAATCTCGAAGCGCTGCTGCGCCTGCTCGATCATCGCCTCGATGGCGCGCTCGGTCATGCCGGGGTAGTGCTCGAGCTCCATGAAAGCCTGGGGTAGCGTCGGCGAAGCAGCCGCCGGCCCCGCGCCAGCGCCCAGCGTGGGGGCCCATTCCCTGACCAAACCCACGAAGGCGCACGCGGCGCCCACCCGCGTGTCGGCGGCGTGCAGGGCGGCCACTTCGGTGCTCAGGTCGAAATCCTCGGTCTGGATGCGCACCCGGGGCTGTGTGGTGGCAGGCTGCGGCTCCACCCTCAGCCCCCCGTCACCGGAGGGAAGAAGGCCACTTCGTCGCCGTCCTTGAGCGCGGCGGATTCCGCCACCATCGCCTGGTTGAGCGCCGCGCGCACCGCGCGCCCACGCGCCAACGCCTCGGCATGGACGCCACCGCGTGCGATCAGCTCGTCGCGCAAGTCGGCCACCGTGGCCGCTGCGGTGCACAGCCGCAACTCTGTGGTGCCCAGCGCTTCGCGCAGGGCTGCAAAAAACCGGATCTGGATGGTGTGCATGGCTGGATTGGGCGCGCCCAAGGCGCCGGGCAAGGCTGCAACTGACCATTGTAGCGGCGCAAAATAGCGGCTACACTGCCGCCGTGAGCCTCACCGAAGCCGACCTCCATCTGCTGCAAGCCTTGTTGCGCTCGCAGCGCCTGGCCGCGCTGGCCACCCTGCACCGGGGTGAACCTGCGGTTTCGATGGTGCCTTTTGTGCTGCTGCCACCATGCGGCAGCGCGGTGGTGCATGTGAGCCGGTTGGCCACCCACACCAAAGACATGCTCGAGCAACCCGCCGTGGCGCTGCTGTTCGTGGCCGAAGCGCAGGTGGCCGAAACACAGGCGCAGGAACCGCAGCAGCCGGGTGGCGCACCACAGGATGCCCATAACCCGCTGGCCCGGCCGCGCCTGAGCCTCAAGGGCCGCGCCCTGCCCTGCCTGCCCGAGTCGCCGCGCTACGCCGCCGCCCGCGCCGCCTACCTCGAGCGGCTGCCCGAGGCGCGCGAGCTGTTCGAGTTTCCAGACTTTGCGCTGTTTGCAATCGAACCGGTGTCGGCGCGCTTTGTAGCCGGCTTTGGCCGCGCCCACTCGCTCACCGCCGAACGCTGGCGCGCCGTGCTGGCGGCATAGCGCGCCGTGCGGGCGGTAGGCCTTGCCGATCAAGCACCCCACTCTGATCTATACAAGGCTCAAGCCAGCAGCCGCTGACGCGCCTGCGCGTACTCGCGCTTGATCTGCGCCACCCGCTCGGCGGCAGGCAGCACGCGGTCGATCGCGCCGATGCCTTGGCCGCAGCCCCAGATGTCTTTCCAGGCCTTGGCGGCGGCACCGCCGAAGTTCATCGCGCTCGGGTCGCTCTCGGGCAGGTGGTCGGGGTCGAGCCCGGCGGCCACGATCGAGGCCTTGAGGTAGTTGCCGTGTACGCCGGTGAACAGGTTGCTGTAGACGATGTCGTCCGAATTGCTGTCAACCACGCACTGCTTGTATGCGGCGCTGGCGCGCGCTTCGTCGGTGGCGATGAAGGCCGAGCCGATGTAGGCAAAATCAGCCCCCATGGCCTGCGCCGCCAGCACCGCGCTGCCGCTGGCGATGGCGCCCGAGAGCGCCAGCGGGCCATTGAACCACTGGCGGATTTCTTGCACCAGCGCAAACGGGCTTTTCACGCCCGCGTGCCCACCGGCCCCGGCGGCCACCGCCACCAGCCCGTCGGCACCCTTTTCGATCGCCTTGTGCGCAAAGGCGTTGTTGATGATGTCGTGCAGCACCACCCCGCCCCAGCTGTGCACGGCCTGGTTGAGGTCGGCGCGCGCGCCCAAGCTGGTGATGACGATCGGCACCCGGTACTTGGCGCACAGCGCCAGATCGGCCTCGAGCCGGTCGTTGCTCTTGTGCACGATCTGGTTGATGGCAAATGGGGCGGCCGGTTGTTCGGGGTGCGCACGGTCGTGCGCCGCCAGCGCCTCGGTGATTTCGGCCAGCCATTCGTCGAGCTGCGACGCCGGGCGCGCGTTGAGCGCCGGCATGGAACCGACGATGCCGGCGCAGCACTGCGCGATCACCAGCTTGGGGTTGCTGATGATGAACAGCGGCGCACCGATGACCGGGAATGGCACGCGCTGCAAGGCACCCGGCAGCGGCGATTGGCGGGTGGGGTCGGGGTGGGAAGCGGTGTTGGACATGCAATGGGGCTCGTCGGTCGTGTCTGGTCGGTCGTCAATCAAAAGGCGTCGGGGCTGATCTCGGTCACGGCGGCGTGGCCGGCGACGATGCCGTCGCGCTGGCTACCGGCGCGGCTGAGCAGGTGGTCGGCGTAAAAGCGCGCGGTCAGGACCTTGGTGCGCATGAATTCGGCCTCGCGCCCCGCAGCCAGCTCGCGCTCGGCCACCAGCAGCGCACGCGCCAGTTGCCAGCCGGCCACCAGGTTGCCGCCCAGCATCAGGTAGGGCACGCTGCCGGCAAACACCGCGTTCGGGTTGCCCTTGGCGTGTTCGAGCACAAAGGCCACCACGTCCAGAAATGCCAGCCGCGCCGCCTGCAGCCGCTGTCGCACCGCCAGCGCGTGGGCGCTGCCGCTGGCTTGCAGCTCGGCCTCGGTGGCCTCGATCTGCGCCGCCACGGCGCGCGCCGTGCGGCCGCCATCGCGCAGCGTCTTGCGGCCCACCAGGTCGTTGGCCTGGATCGCCGTCGTGCCCTCGTAGATGGTGAGGATGCGCGCGTCACGGTAGTACTGCGCGGCCCCGGTTTCTTCGATGAAACCCATGCCGCCGTGCACCTGCACGCCCAGCGAGGCCACTTCGATCCCCATCTCGGTGCTGTAGCCCTTGACCAGCGGCACCAGAAACTCGTAAAAGCTGGCGTTTTGCGCGCGCGCGGCGTCCTCGGGGTGGTGGTGCGCGCCGTCGTAGGCGGCTGCGGCCACGCTGGCCATGGCGCGGCAGCCCTCGGTACAGGCGCGCATGGTGAGCAGCATGCGCTTGACGTCGGGGTGTACGACGATGGGCGCGGCTTGGGCCGAACTGCCATCCACCGGGCGGCTTTGCAGGCGCTCGCGCGCGTAGCCGACCGCCTTTTGGTAGGCGCGCTCGGCCACCGCAATGCCCTGCAGCCCGACGGCAAAGCGGGCCGCGTTCATCATGATGAACATGTACTCGAGCCCGCGGTTGGCCTGGCCCACCAGGTAGCCCTCGGCACCGCCGTGGTCGCCAAACTGCAGCACCGCCGTCGGGCTGGCCTTGATGCCCAGCTTATGCTCGATGCTGACGCAGCGCACGTCATTGCGCGCCCCAGGCTTGCCTTCGGCGTCGAGCACAAATTTGGGCACGATGAACAGGCTGATGCCCTTCACACCCTCGGGCGCGCCGGGGATGCGCGCCAGCACCAGGTGCACGATGTTCGGCGTGTAGTCGTGCTCGCCGTAGGTGATGAAAATCTTGGTGCCAAACACCTTGTAGCTGCCGTCGGCCTGCGGCTCGGCGCGGCTGCGCACCAGCGCCAGATCCGAACCCGCCTGCGGCTCGGTCAGGCACATGGTGCCGGTCCATTCACCGGCAATCATGGGCGGCAAATAAAGCCGCTGCTGCTGCTCGGTGCCCGCCGTCAGCAGGGCCTCGATGGCGCCGTCGGTGAGCAGCGGGCACAGGGCAAAGCTCAGGTTGGCGGAATTGAACATCTCCACGCACGCCGCCCCAATGCTTTTGGGCAAGCCCTGGCCGCCAAACTGCACCGGGTGCTGCAAACCCTGCCAGCCGCCCTCGGCAAACTGCCGAAAGGCCTGCCTGAAGCCCGGCGTGGTGCTGACCTTGCCATCGTGGTACGACGACGGATACCTGTCGCCCTCCCAGTTCAGGGGCGCGATCACCTCCTGGTTCAGGCGCGCGCATTCTTCCAGCACGGCCTGCGCCGTCTCCAGCCCGGCGTCTTCGAAACCGGGCAGGCGCGCCACCTGCTCGAGCCCGGCGAGGTGCTGCAGATTGAACATCAGGTCTTTGACGGGGGCGACATAGCTCATTTTTTAGTCTCCGTTTAACAGCAGATGGGCACCGTTGACGCCATGTTGAAGGCAGATACAAAAAAGGCATCGAAACCGATGCCCTTGGCCGAGCGCGCTTACAGCGCCTTGACCAGCTCCGGCAGCGCCTGGAACAAATCGGCCTCGAGCGCGTAGTCGGCCACGGCAAAGATCGGCGACTCCGGGTCTTTGTTGATGGCCACGATCACTTTCGAGTCCTTCATGCCCGCCAAATGCTGGATCGCGCCCGAGATACCGACCGCGATGTAGAGCTGCGGCGCCACGATCTTGCCCGTCTGGCCGACCTGCAAATCGTTGGGCGCATAGCCGGCATCGACGGCGGCGCGGCTGGCGCCGATGGCGGCACCGAGCTTGTCGGCCAGCGGCGTGAGCAGGGCATTGAACTGCTCGGCGCTGCCCAGCGCCCGGCCACCGCTGACGATCACCTTGGCCGCCGACAGCTCGGGGCGGTCGTTTTGCGCCAGTTCGCTGCCCACGAAGGTGCTCAGCCCGCTGTCGGCCACGGCCGCCACGGCCTCGATGGTGGCGCTGCCACCCGTGGCAGGCGCAGCGTCAAAACCGGTGCCGCGCACCGTGAGCACTTTCACGGCGTCGGTGCTTTGCACCGTGGCCACCGCGTTGCCGGCGTAGATCGGGCGCTCGAAGGTGTCGGGGGCCAGCACCTTGGTGATTTCGCTCACCTGCGCCACGTCGAGCAGGGCGGCTGCGCGCGGGGCCACGCTCTTGCCGCTGGCGGTGGCGGCAAACACGATGTGGCTGTAGCCCGCAGCCAGCGCCAGCACCTGGGCCGCCAGGTTTTCGGCCAAGCCGTGCGCCAGCGCGGGGCCGTCGGCGTGCAGCACCTTGGCCACCCCGGCAATCTGGGCTGCGGCTTGGGCGGCAGCGGCGGCGTTGTGGCCGGCAACCAATACGTGCACCTCGGAGCAGCAGGCGGCAGCGGCGCTGACGGCGTTGCGCGTTGCGCCCTTGAGTGTGGCGTGGTCGTGTTCGGCAATGACGAGTGCGGTCATGGGGTCGGTCTCCTGTTCAGATCACTTTGGCTTCGTTGCGCAGCTTGTCCACCAGTTCGGCCACGTTGCCGACCTTGATGCCGGCCTTGCGCGCCGCCGGTTCGGCCACCTTCAGGGTTTTGAGGCGCGGCGTGGTGTCCACCCCCAGATCGGCTGGTGTCAGCGTGTCGAGCGGCTTTTTCTTGGCCTTCATGATGTTGGGCAGCGTCACGTAGCGCGGCTCGTTGAGGCGCAGATCGGTGCTCACCAGCGCCGGCAGGCTCAGGCTCAGGGTCTCGAGCCCGCCATCGACCTCGCGCGTCACGCGCACCCGGCCATCCACCAGCTCGACCTTGGAGGCAAAGGTGGCTTGGGGCAGCTTGGCCAGCGCCGCCAGCATCTGGCCGGTCTGGTTGGCGTCGTCGTCGATCGCCTGCTTGCCCAAAATCACCAGACCCGGCTGCTCGCGCGCCACCAGCGCCGCCAGCAGCTTGGCCACCGCCAGCGGCTGCAGCTCGTCATCGGTCTGCACCAAAATGCCGCGATCGGCCCCGATCGCCATGGCCGTGCGCAGCGTTTCGGTGCACTGCGTCACACCGCACGACACCGCCACCACCTCGGTGGCCACGCCTTTTTCTTTCAGGCGCACCGCTTCCTCGATGGCGATCTCATCGAAGGGGTTCATGCTCATCTTGACGTTGGCGATATCGACACCGCTGCCGTCGGCCTTGACGCGCACCTTGACGTTGTAGTCCACCACGCGCTTGACCGGGACCAGAATTTTCATGCCTTGCTCCTGTGTGATTGAGTGTAAAACCGCGCGCCCACCAGCGCCCGCTGCCCACTGGGGGCGCCAGCGCCGTCACTTGACGTTAACGTAAACGTCAACATTGTACGCACGCAAAAAAAACGAACGACCGTTCTTTTTTGCGGCATTATAGAGCGGTTCGTGGCCGTGATGTCAAGCGATTGACCCTGCGCGTGAGATGCCTTGCCTCGCCAGCCCTTGTGCAGCGCATCATGACCTATGCGAGCGTCTGCGCTGCGGGCCTGCACGGGGCCTGTCGATGTGGATACAGCAGCGCAGAGGGCACGCGCAAGCGTTATGTACCGTGGTATATTACGCCTCGGGCATAGCGGACCGGCCGTCTCGCCCGCCTCTGCAAGCCCCAACCTGCAAACCCTCCCCAGCAACCCCCACCATTGGCCCCAACCGGACCCAAGCCAGTACCCATGCGCGCCCTCCTCTGCCGTCTGTTTTGCGTACTGGGCATTATGGCCGCCAGCGCCGGCGCGCACGCCGGGCAGATCACGGTCTCGGCGGCTGCCAGCCTGACCAACGCCTTCAACGACATCGGGCGCGCCTTCATGGCGCAGCAATCGGAAGTGCGGGTGGCGTTCAACTTTGGCGCTTCGGGGGCGCTGCTGCAGCAGATCGACCGCGGCGCGCCGGTGGATGTGTTTGCCAGCGCCGACGAGTTCACCATGGACTTGGCGCAGCAGCGCGGCCTGATCGTGGCCGCGCAGCGGCGCGATTTCACGCGCAACCTGCTGGTGCTGGCGGTGCCGGCCGACAGCCGCCTGCACCTGAGCGGCCTGCCCAACTTGACCCAAGCCGCCGTGCGCCGGGTGGCGATCGGCAACCCCGACAGCGTGCCAGTGGGGCGCTACACCCAGCGCGCGCTCGAGGCCGCTGGGCTCTGGCCGGCGGTGTCGAGCAAGGCGATTTTTACCCTCAACGTGCGCCAGTCGCTCAACTACGTGTCGCGCAGCGAGGTCGAGGCCGCCTTCGTCTATGCCACCGACGCCGCGCTCATGCCCGATCGGGTGCGGGTGGCGTTCCAGGTGCCCACCAGCACGCCCATCACCTACCCGATTGCGCCCACGGTGCGCGGCGCCAGCTCGGCCAACGCCGCCGCGGTGCAGCGCTTCATCGCCTTTGTGCTCTCGCCTGCAGGCCAAGCGATTCTGCAGCGCCACGGCTTTCTGCAACCCTGAGCGCGGCGCAGCGCCCACACCTGCGGCCCCATGGAAGCGCTCGACGACGTTTGGATCGTGTTGCGCCTGTCGCTCAAGGTGGCGCTGTGGGCCACGGCGATCACGCTGGTGCTGGGCGTGGCGCTGGGCTGGTTGCTGGCGCGCAAGCGCTTTGTCGGGCGCGAGCTGCTCGACACCCTGTGCACCCTGCCGATGGTGCTGCCGCCCACGGTGCTGGGCTACTACCTGCTGGTGCTGGTGGGCAGCCGTGGCCCCATAGGCGCGTGGCTGTATGAACACTTTGGCATCAACCTGATTTTTACCTGGCAAGGCGCGGTGCTGGCGGCGGCGATCGTGACCTTTCCGCTGGTGTTCAAGCCGGCGCGGGCCGCCTTCGAGGCCGTTGAGGGCCAGTATGAGCAGGCCGCACGCGTGCTGGGTGTGTCGGAATGGGCGCTGTTTTTGCGCGTCACGCTGCCGCTGGCGTGGCGCGGCATCATGGCCGGGCTGCTGCTGGCTTTTGCGCGCGCGCTGGGCGAGTTTGGCGCCACGCTGATGATCGCCGGCAACATTCCGGGTCAAACCCAGACGCTGTCGATAGCGGTCTATGAGGCCGTGCAGGCCGGGCAAGACGACGTGGCCCACGTGCTGGCAGCGATCACCTCCATCGTCTGCATTGCGGTGCTGCTGTCGGCCACGCGCCTGATGCCGGGGCGCGTCGCGCACCACCAGAACTGAGCCCGCCATGCTGCTCGACTTTCATCTGCGCAACCGGCTGCAATCGGGCACGCGCGTGTTCACGCTCGACGTGCAGCTCAAGTCGCAGGCGCAGCGCCTGGTGATTGCCGGGCCGTCGGGATCGGGCAAGAGCCAGACCCTGAAGGCGATTGCCGGCTTGGTGCGCCCGCAATCCGGCCACGTGCGCATCGACGGCCAGACCCTGTACGACGCCGCCAGCGGCGTTTTCTTGCCGCCGCAAGCGCGCCGGCTGGCCTATGTGTTTCAGGATTACGCCTTGTTTGCGCACCTGACGGTACGCCAGAACATCGCGTTTGCGCTCGCCCGTGGCTGGCTGAACCCGCGCCGGCGGGCGCGCCATCCGGCGGTGGAGTATTGGATCGAGGCTTTTGATCTCGGTGCCCTGGCGCACCAGTACCCGCACGAGCTCTCGGGCGGGCAGCGCCAGCGCACCGCGCTGGCGCGCGCGCTGGTGGCCGAACCGCGCGCCTTGCTGCTCGACGAGCCCTTTGCCGCGCTCGACGCCGACCTGCGCCAGACCATGCGCGCCGAACTCGACGCGTTGCAGCGCCGCCTGCAAGTGCCGATGGTGCTCATTACCCACGACCCGCAAGACGTGGCCCTGTTTGGCGACGAGGTGCTGCGCCTGCACGAGGGCCGATCGGGCAGCGCCCCATGAGCCCGCGCAAGCCAGGCGCCGAGCGCGCCGCGCCCAGTCGGCGCACCCAAGGCGCGGCACCGGCGCTGCCTGACCCCACCGCCCCGCTGCAACTTCAGGGGCTGGTGTGGATGACGGCGGGCGAGCGCAACTTCGGCGGCCCCGGCCGCATCGCCTTGCTCGAATACATTGGCACCTGGGGCTCGATCACGCGCGCAGCCAAGGCGGCGCAGCTGAGCTACAAGGCCGCCTGGGACGCCATCGACACCATGAACACCCTGGCCGGCGAGCCGCTGGTGCAGCGCCTGACCGGCGGCAAGGGCGGTGGCGGCACCCGCCTGACGCCGCGGGGCCTGCAACTGGTGACCAACTACCGCCGCCTCGAGGCCGAGCACCGGCGCTTTGTCGAACACCTGAGCCGCCAGGCCTGCGGCATGGCCGACGACTACCTGCTTTTGCGGAGCATGACCATGAAAACCAGCGCGCGCAATCAGTTTCTGGGGCGCGTGGCGCGCATCGTCACAGGGGCCGTCAACGACCTGATCGAACTCGACATCGGCGCCCCCCAGCCCTTGGTCGCGCTGCTCACGCGCGAGAGCACGCAAAGCCTGGGGTTGCAGATCGGGACCGAGGCCTTTGCGCTCATCGAGGCCTCCTCCATCATCCTGATGTGCCCTGACGACGCCGCCGCCGACAGCGACGGCGCCGCTGCCAAGCCCAGCCGGGCGCGTTTTTCGGCCCGCAACTGCCTGAGTGGCACGATCATGCGCATCACACCCGGCGCCGTGAACGCCGAAGTGGTGCTGCAACTGTCTGGCAGCGCCAGCCTGGCGGCCATCATCACGCAGCAGAGCTGCAGCGACATGCAGCTCGCCGTCGGCCAGCGCGTCAGTGCCCTGTTCAAGGCCTCGAGTGTGATCGTGGGCGTGAACGACTGATCAGCGCGGCGCCGTCGCCAGGGGCGCTGGCGTACTCGGCAGGTGCAGCACCCGCTGCGGAAAGGGAATGGTGATCCCGTGGCGCTCAAACGCCGCCAAAATGGCGCAGTTGATCGACGAGCGCAGGCGCAGCGGTCCATTTTCGGGATCTTCGATCCAGTAGCCCAGGGTGAACTCGAGCCCATCGGGGCCAAAAGCCGACAGAAACGCGCCCGGACCAGGGTCGCTCAACACCCGGCTCTGGGTTTGGGCCGCTTCGCACAGCAGGCGCGAGACGAGATCCACATCGCTGCCATAAGCCACGCTGACCACGGTCGATTGCCAGACCTTGGGGTCGGCCAGCGACAGGTTTTCCACCCGGTTGGTGAGCAAGATCTCGTTGGGCACGATCGATTCGCGCCCGGCCAAGCTGCGAATCACGGTGAAGCGCGCCTTGATGTCGGTGATGCGGCCCTCGAAGTTATCCACCCGGATCATGTCGCCGATGCGCATGGAGCGTTCGGTCAGGATGACGAAACCGCTGACGTAGTTGGCCGCCAAGCGCTGCAGGCCAAAACCGATGCCGACCCCGATGGCGCCGCCCAGCACCCCGAGCGCCGTCAGGTTGATACCCGCCGACGACAGGGCCACAATCAGCCCGACGAACAGCAGCAGCGCCCGAATGGCGTTGGCCCCCGCCTTGCGCAGCGACAGCGATTCGCCGCCCTGCACCTGATGCAGCAGCCGCGCTTCGATGGCCGACGAAATCCACAGCACCACGATCAACACCAGCGCTGCGCTCAGCGCCCCTTCGATCAGGGTGCGCACCGAAACCGTGCTGCCGCCCAAGGTCCAGGTGATCTGGTCGAGCTCGTGCAGCACCATGGGCAGCAGACCGCTGACCCACAGCACCAGCATCAGCCACACGCCCCACGACACCGTGCGTTCGATCGGAACCAGCCAGCGCGCCTGCGCAAACGCGACTTGCAACACCCGCACCGTGACCCGAATCAGCACCAGCGCCAGCAGCACCGGCAGGGCGATCTGAAACAAGGCCAAGGGCTGAAAGCGCATCAGCGCCACCGAGCCGGCATAGGCAAAAAGCAGCCACAGCAGCGGGAACAAGACGCCGTCGATCAGACGCCGTCCGAACCAGACCGAACCCTTGGCCTGATCGGGGCTGGGGTCGGGCACACCCATCGAGCGGCTGGCACGCCGCAACAACCAGACCGCACACAGCGCCAGCAGCAGGGCCACCAGCAGGCACAGCAACTCCAGCAGCACATTGTTTTGCTGGAACGCCCCGATCCAGACAAAAAAGCCCACCGGCTCGGGCACCGGGGTGGCAGGGGCGGCAAGCGCCGGGTTGATTGCTGCGCTCAAACTCACCAACCAGGTACTCACAGATCGGCCAGCACGCGAATGTGCGCTTCCACGCTGCGCGCCAGTGCGCTCAGGTTGTAGCCGCCCTCGAGCACGCTCACGATGCGGCCCTGCGCGTGCCTGTCGGCCACGGCCCGCAGGCGCTGTGTGATCCAGACGTAGTCTTGCTCCACCAGCCCGAGCTGACCCATGTCGTCTTCGCGGTGGGCATCGAAGCCGGCGCTGATGAAGATCATCTCGGGCCGGTGCGCCTCCAGGCGCGGCATCCAGAACGCTGTCGATCAGCTCGCGCACCTCGCTGCCGCGCGTGTAGGCGGGCACCGGCAGGTTGACCAGATTATCGGCCTCGGCGTGCGGCCACTCGGGGTAGAACGGGTGCTGGTAGTAGCTGCACATGAGGATGCGCGGGTCGCCGGCGACAATTTCCTCGGTGCCGTTGCCGTGGTGCACGTCGAAGTCGATCACCGCCACGCGCTGCAGGCCGTGGCGCTCGAGCGCGTACTTGGCCGCCAGCGCCACGTGGTTGAAGATGCAAAAGCCCATGGCGCGGTCGCGGCAGGCGTGGTGCCCGGGCGGGCGCACGGCGCAAAAGGCGTTTTGCAGCTCGCCGGCCAGCACTGCGTCGGTGGCGTTGAGCGCCGCGCCCGCGCCCAGCAGCGCCGCTTCGTAGGTGTGCAGGTTGATGGAGGTGTCGGGGTCGAGCTGCACCCGGCCCGGGCCGCCGGCGCGCACTTCCTCGCGCAGCTCGTCGGTCATGCCGCGCAGCGACGCCACGTACATGCGCGAATGCGCGAGTTCGAGCTCCGCCTGCGAGGCTGGGCTGGGGTCGCGGCGCTCGAGCGCGTCGGCCAGCCCAGTGATGAGCAGGCGGTCTTCGATCGCGCCCAGGCGCTCCGGGCATTCGGGGTGGCCCGGGCCCATGTCGTGCTTGCGGCAGGCGGGGTGGGTGTAGTAACCGGTCGGTTTCATCCTTGTCTCCATTTTCCGTTATCGTAGCCACCATGCACGAACCCCAATCCCTCGTCGCGCCGCTGCTGCGCCAACTCGAAACGGTCATCGTGGGCAAAGCCGGCGTCATCCGCGACGCCGTCACCTGCCTGCTTGCCGGTGGACACCTGCTGATCGAAGACTTGCCCGGCGTCGGCAAAACCACGCTGGCCCACGCGTTGGCGCACAGCTTCGGGCTGCAGTTCTCACGGGTACAGTTTACTTCGGACTTGATGCCGAGCGATTTGATGGGCGTTTCGGTGTTCGAGCGCGAGCGCGCCGAGTTTGTGTTCCACCCGGGTCCGCTGTTTGCCCAGGTGCTGCTGGCCGACGAGATCAACCGCGCCAGCCCCAAGACCCAAAGCGCGCTGCTCGAGGCCATGGAAGAAAAGCAGGTTTCGGTCGAGGGCGCGACGCGGCCGCTGCCGCAGCCCTTTTTTGTGATCGCCACCCAGAATCCGCACGACCAGTTGGGCACGCACGCGCTGCCCGAATCGCAGCTGGACCGCTTTTTGATGCGCCTGCGTCTGGGCTACCCCAGCCGCCCGGCCGAGCGCCTGCTGCTGCGCGGCCAAGACCGGCGCGAGCTGCTCGACACCCTGCCCGCCCTGCTCGACAGCGCCGGCCTGGCCCGGCTTCAGGCGCAGGTGCAGGCGGTGGCCCTGAGCGATGCGGTGCTCGACTACCTGCAAGACCTGCTGGAGGCCAGCCGCAACGGGCGCTGGTTTGCCCAGGGCCTGAGCCCGCGCGCTGGACTGGCGATCTTGCGCGCCGCCCAAGCGCGTGCGCTGCTGGAGGGGCGCAGCTACGTCGCTGCCGACGATGTCGCCGCCATCTTGCCGCAAACCGCAGCGCACCGGCTGCAGCCGCTGGGCAGCTCCGGGCGCGGCGCCTTCGAGCAGGTGCAGGCCATGATCGAGGCCACGGCGCTGCGCTGAGGGGCCTGGAGGCAAGATCTCATGCCCGCCTTGGTCCAACCCGCCGTGGTGCCGCGCTTGCGCGCCTGGTGGCTGCGCCGCTTGCCGCCACAAGACCAAACCGCGCTGCACCAGCACAACCTCTACCTGCTGCCCACCCGTGCCGGCTGGATGCTGGGCTTGACGCTGCTGCTGTTGCTGTTGGGCAGCATCAATTACCAGCTCAACCTGGGCTACCTGCTCACTTTTTTGCTCGCCGGCAGTGCCGCGGCTGGGGTCTGGGTGGGGCACCGCAACCTGGCCGGGCTGGAGCTGAGCCTGCACCCCGGTGCGCCGGTGTTTGCTGGCCAGAGCGCAGCGGTTGAAGTGCACTTGCGCAACCCCTCGCGGCGCGCGCGCTATGCCGTGGGGCTGCAGTGGCTGGGCAGCGGCGCTGCAGCCAGCGACGTGTGGGCCGATGTCGGCCCCCAGGAGCAGCACAGCGTGCAGCTGGCCTACCCCACGCAGCAGCGCGGCCGCCTGCCGCTGCCGGCGCTGCGGGTGCAGACCGTGTATCCGCTCGGCACTTTCAAGGTCTGGCACTGGTGGCGGCCGGCGGCGCAGCTGTGGGTCTATCCGGCCCCCGAGACCCCGGCGCCGGCGCTGCCGCTGGCCGCCACACACGAGGACGGCCCCGCCAGCGGCCCCCACGCCGCCCAGCGCAGCGGCGAAACCGATGGCGCCCGCCCCTACCGGCGCGGCGACCCGCTCAAGTGGGTGCTGTGGAAAAAAGCCGCGCGCTTGGCCGGCGGTGGGCAGGCGCAGTGGGTCAGCCGCGACTTCAGCCACCCCGCCGCGGCCGAACTGTGGCTGGAGCACGCGCGCTGCCAGCTGCACGACGAAGAGGCACGCCGCTCGCGCCTGTGTGCCTGGGTGCTGCAAGCCGACGCCCTGGGGCTGCGCTACGGCTTGCGCCTGCCGGGCTGCGACATCGCGCCCGAGCAGGGCGCGGCGCAGCGCCAGCGTTGCCTGGAGGCACTGGCATGCCGCTGACGCAGCTGGCCCCGCACTTGGCGCAGCCTTCCTGGCTGACCTTGGCGCTGGCCCCGCGCACCTGGCCGCGCGAGCTGCGCGACACGCTGTTCCTGCTCGGCGTGGTGGGCTGGATCGTGCTGCTGCAAAGCGCGCACCAGCCGCTGTGGGCCAGCGCGCTGGCGCTGCTGCTGCTGCTCGGGCGCGCCGTGTTGGCGCTGCGCGGCCAGCCCCTGCCCGGCCGCGCCGTGATGCTGGCCCTGCTGCTGCTGGTGCTGGCCGGCACCTGGCTGCACCACGGCCGCCTCTGGGGCGCCTTGGCCGGCAGCACCCTGATCGTGCTGCTGCTGGCGCTCAAAACGCTCGAGCTGCGCGCCCGCCGCGACGCGCTGGTGGTGTTTTTCCTGGGCTTTTTCACCCTGCTCACGCTGCTGCTGCACTCGCAGTCGCTGCTCACCGCGCTGGGCATCGTGCCGGCGCTGCTGGGCTTGCTCACCGGCCTGGTGCTGGCGCATCTGCCGCTGGGGCGCCCGCCGCTCACCCAGGCGCTGCGCCAGGCCAGCGCCCTGGTGCTGTTCGGAGCGCCGCTGATGCTGCTGCTGTTCGTGCTGTTTCCGCGCTTTGGCCCGCTGTGGCACATCCCCACCGACGCCCAGATGGGCCGCAGCGGCCTGACGGGGCAGATGCAGGTGGGGCAGATCGCGCGCCTGGCGCTCGACCCCAGCGTGGCCTTGCGCGTCGAATTTCTCGACGGCCGCCGCCCGCCCCAGAATCAGCTCTATTTCCGTGGCCCGGTTTTGAGCCGCTTCGACGGCCAGCAGTGGCTGCCCCAGTACGGCGAGCACAGCCTGCCCGAGCACGCCAGCGCCGCCTTGCAGACCGAGCTGCACCGCGCCGGCGCACCGCTGCGCTACCGCCTGACCATGGAACCCAGCCACCAGCCCTGGGTGCTGACGCTGCAGACCACGCCGGAACTGCCGCCCATCGGCACCCAGAGCGCGCGGCTCACGCCCGATCTGCAATGGATCCTGCCGCGGCCCCTGACCGAAGTCACCCGCTTCGAGGCCGTGGCTTGGCCCGAGCTGCGCCACCGCCCGCTGCACCCCGCCGCCACGCTGGCAGCGAACCTGCAACTCCCCCCCGGTTTCAACCCACGCACGCGCCAGCTGGCGGCCGAACTGCGCCAGCAGCTGGGGCCCGACGTCAGCGCGCCGCAGTTGATCGACGCCGTGCTGCTGCGCCTGCGCACCGGCGGCTACCAGTACACCCTGGAGCCGGGCCTGTTCGGCCGCCACAGCGCCGACGAATTCTGGTTCGATCGCCGCGAGGGCTTTTGCGAGCACATCGCCTCGGCCTTCGTGGTGCTGATGCGCGAGCTGGGCATCCCGGCGCGCATCGTCACCGGCTACCACGGCGGCGAGCTCAACCCCATCGACGGCTTCTGGACCGTGCGCCAGAGCGACGCCCACGCCTGGGCCGAAGTCTGGCTCGATGCCCAAGGCTGGACGCGCATCGACCCCACCGCGCACGTGGCGCCGGCGCGCACCGCCGACCTGCAGCGGCTGCTGCCGCCACCGGGGCCCATCGCCGCGGCCCTGATCCAGATCGACCCCGATCTGCTGACCCAGATGCGCGCCCTCTGGGAGGCCACCAACAACCGCTGGAACCAGTGGGTGCTCGACTACGGCCAGAACCGTCAGCTCGAGCTGCTGCGCCAGCTCGGCTTTGCCGCCCCGCACTGGCAGCAGCTGCTGTACCTGCTGGTGGGCCTGCTGTGCCTGGCCACCCTGGCCGCCGCGGCTTGGCTGCAGTGGTTGCGGCCGCGCCCCGACCCCTGGCTGCGCCTGCTGCAACGCGCCCGCAAGGCCGTGGCCCAGGCGGGTGGCGTGGTGCCAGCCCCAGCCACCCCGCGCCAGCTCGCCGCTGCGCTGCCCACAGACTGCCCCACCGCCACTGCCACCGCCTGGAGCCATTGGCTGCTGCGGCTCGAAGCCCAACGCTTCGACCCGACCCAGCAGATCGACCTGCGCGCTTTGCGCCGACAATGGCGGCAGTTGCCCCCTTTGCCCCGAACCCCCTGAACATGCCCCTCGACCCAGCCCTTGCCACTCTGGAACCGGCGCCCAGCCAACGCCAGCGCCGCCGCTTCACTCTCGCGGCCCTGGGCGCTGCCGCGCTGCCCAGCGCCCTGCTGCCGGCGCGGGCTCTGGCCACCCCCAGCCGCCACTCGGGAACCGCCCTTTCGGCCCATGTACCCGTGCCGACCGTGCCCACCCCGGCAGCGCCCGCCGCCCCCGGCAGCTTCGCCCAGCACGCCGCCGCGCTGGCCTTTGCGCGCCAGCTCGACGCCGAGCAGGGCTGGAACGACGGCTGGGCCGAGCGCTGGATCGGGCACGAAGCCCGGCACCGGCCGCAGATCGTGCGCCTCATGACGCCGATGCCGCGCGGCACCCTGCGCGACTGGCCGGCCTACCGGGCGCGCTTCGTTGAACCGGTGCGCATTCAGGCCGGGTTGCGCTTCTGGCAGCAGCACGCAGCCAGCCTGGAGCGCGCCGAGCGCGAGTTTGGCGTGCCCGACTGGCTCATCGTCGGCATCATCGGCGTCGAGACGCTCTACGGCCGCCACATGGGCACGCACCGCGTGCTCGACGCGCTGGCCACGCTGGGTTTCGACTTCCCCCCCGAGCACCCGCGCGCGGCCCAGCGCAGAGAGTTTTTCCGCTCCGAACTGATCGCCTTTCTGCGTTTGAGCCGCGAGCACCCGCGCCCCCCCGACTCCTGGCGCGGCAGCTTCGCCGGCGCCATCGGGCTGCCGCAGTTCATGCCCAGCAACTGGCCGCGCTTTGGCGTTGATTTCGACGCCGATGGCCGCATCGACCTGATCGACAGCGCGCCCGACGCCATCGGCTCGGTGGCCCATTTCTTGCGCGAACACGGCTGGCAGCCCGGCATGCCCACCCACTTCCCGCTCACCTTCGACCCGGCGCGGCTCGATTTGCCCACCCTGCTCGCGCCCAGCATCCGCCCCAGCTTCACGCTCGAGCAGTTGCAGGCCCTGGGCGTGCAACCCGCTGGCGCCGCGCTGCAGCACGACGGCCTGCTGGCGCTGGTCGAACTGGAACAAGGCGACCCGGCGCGCGGCGGCCAACCCGCCAGCCACTGGCTGGGCACGCAAAACTTTTTTGCCATCTCGCGCTACAACCCCAGCAGCTACTACGTCATGGCGGTGATCGACCTGGGGCAGGCGGTGCGGGCACGGCGCCGGAGTTGAATCCATGCCCACAGCCACCCCCACCCCAGTCGCTGCCCCTGCGGCTTCGATCCACCAGAGCCCGATCGATCAGCGCATCGACTGGCTGTTCGACCTGGCGCAGCGCCACGGCGAATCGTTTCGCGGCCCCGAGGCCTGGCTGGAGCGCCAGCGCTACCGGGCGCAGCACCCCAGCGCCATCGCCGCCCTGATGTGCATGGACGGGCGCGTCAACCTCGCGCTGGCCACCCAGCTGCCCGCAGGCATCATCACCCCCTTTCGCAACCTGGGCGGCATGTTCAACCTCGGCTGGCCCTACCTGAGCCAGTTGCTGATCGATTTCGTCAACAACCAAACGCAGAGCGGACGCCGGGTGTTGCTGCTCATCACCTACCACTGGTCGCGCGGCGAGCGCAAGCGCGGTTGCGCCGGTTTTCGCTACCGCCGCGACGACAGCATGGCGCACGCCTGGGCCATACACGCCCAGGTGTCGGCATTGTTTGGCGCCGCGCACCAGAGCGTCTATCCGATCGTCTGCGGCTTCGAGACCGACGAAGAAGCCCTGCTGCTGCACGGCCCCGACGGCACCGTGCTCGATCTGGCCGCCTTTGCTGCCGCGGCCACCCAGCCCGAGCCCGATGCCCGCACCCAGCCGCCGGCCGGCACCGAACCCGACCCCCTGGCGCTGGAAGCGCAACTGGTGCGCACCCTGCCCGGCCTGCCGCGCCCGGTGCGCGCCGACCTGCTGCCGTTGCTGCTGGGCAACCTGACCCACGTGGCCGGCGTGCGCCAGCAGCACGGGCGGGCGCTGGCGATCGAACACCGCGAATGGGTGCTCTGCCTTGGGCGCGGCTTTGACTTTTTGCACACCCCCAATTTGGCCCTGATGATCGGCCCCTACAGCCCAGACCTGGCGCAACCCATCCGCACCGCCGCCGACATCATCCACAGCAACATGCGCGCCGGGCGCATCCCCCCCGACGGTTTTTTGCTGCTGACCTCCATGCCCTACGAAAACCAAGGCGTCGAGCGCGCCGGTGCCGAGTTGCGCGCGCGCTTTCTGGCCCATTTCGCCAGCCAAGTGATCACCGCGGCGCACCCCGATCTGGCCCGCCTGATGCACCGGCGCTGCGCCGTGCTCGACTGGCCGGCGCGCCGGCTCGACGTGCTGCCACCGCTCTGAGAACCTAGGGCGGCGCGGGCAGTGCGCGGTGCCCATCCGGGTGCTGCCAATAGCGCTGGCGCTGCTGGCGCTGGCAGTGCAGTTCGTCCGGGCGCTGGCTGCTGCCCCAAGCGGCCCCGCACAGGGGTGTGGCCACCCACGGGATGGCGCGCTCCTGCAGCCGCGCCAGCACCTGCGGGTGCGGGTGGCCATAGCGGCTGCGGTGCGCGGCCTGGATCACCACCCACTGTGGCTGCAGCGTGTCGAGCCAGACCGGCCCGCTCGAGGTGCGGCTGCCGTGGTGCGCGGCCAGCAGCACCCCGGCGCGCAGATCGGGCTGCGCCAGCGCCAGGCGGGTTTCCTCCTCGATGTAGATATCGCCCGGCAGCAGCAGCGAAGCCGCTCCAGTCCCCACTTGCAGCACGCACGACATGGCGTTGTCGGGGCGGCGCGCGGCGTAATGGTCCGGGCCCGGGTGCAGGATACGAAACGGCACCCCGTCCCAGACCCAGCTCTGGCCCGCCAGGCAGCGCTGGCTGTCCAGGCCCCACGGCCGGGTGTCAAAAGAGGTCAGCCATTGCGCCTGCGGGTGCGCGCGCGCCAGCGTGGCGATGCCGCTGGCGTGGTCGGTATCGATGTGGCTGATCAGCACCTTGGTGGGCGCTTCGCCGTGGCGCCGCAACAGCGGCAGCAGCACGCGCTGGGCGGCGTCGCTGTGCGGCCCCATGGGCGGCCCGGTGTCGTAAACCAAGGTGTGGTTTTGGGTGCGCACGATCACCGCCGTGCCCTGCCCGACGTCGGCCGCCAGCCATTCGAAGTGCCCCGGCGGCGGGCGCGCCGGGCTGTAGGCCAGCGCCGGCCAGATCAGCAGCAGCCCCCAGGCGCGCAACGACCACGGCCAGCGCAGCACCAGCAGCAGCCCGCCCAGGGCGGCCAACAAGGCCAGCAGCAGCGGCAACGCCGGGCGGCTGATGCTGGCCCAAGGCCACTGCTGCAAGGCTTGCAGCCACAGCATCAGCGCATCGACCATCCAGCCCGCCAGCAGCCACAGCGGCCACAGCAGCACCCCGGCCAGCGCCAGCGGCGTGACCAGCAGCGTGACCCAAGGGATGGCGGGCAGGTTGGCCAGCAAGCCCACCAACGAAAACTCGCCAAACCACAGCAGCAGCAATGGGGCCAAGGCCAGCGTCATGAGCGCCTGCGTGCGCACCAGCCCCTGCACGTAGTGGCGCCCGTTGCGCCCGTCGGTGGGCAGCGGCTGGCCGCTGGCAAACAGGACCGCCACCGCCACGAAACTGAGCCAGAAACCGGGGCTGAGCAAGGCCCACGGGTCCAGCAGCACCACCATCTGCATCACCGCCAGCCACATGAAGGGCCACGGCCACTGGCGGCCGCTGAGCTGCAACAGCACCAGCGTGGCCAGCATCAGCACGGCGCGCTGCGCCGGCACGCCCCAACCCGAAAACAGCGCGTACAAGAACCCCAGCGCCAGCCCGCCCAAGGCCGCCGCCACCGGGGTGGGCACGGCCAGCAGCAGCGCCGGCAGGCGCCGCCCAACCAAGCGCCAGAGCAGGCCGATGAGCGCCATCGCCATCCAGGCAAAGAGCGTGATGTGGGTGCCCGAGACCACCATCAGGTGCGTGACGCCGGTGACGCGAAAGGTCTCCCAGTGCGCCTGCGGGATGGCGCCCTGATCGCCCACCACCAGCGCCGCCAGCACGCCGGCCGTGGCTGCGGGTTGCACGCGGTCGAGCATGCGGTCGCGCACCCACTGGCGCGCCTGCTGCACCGGAAAATCCCAGCCGTGACCGAGCAACTGCGGCGCTGGCGTGCCCGGCCCGGCGCGCACGCTGCCGGTGGCGTGGATGCCCTGCTCCCACAGCCGCAGCTCAAAATCGAAGCCACCCGGATTGGCCAAGCCGTGCGGGCGCTGCAAGCGCGCCGTCAGGCGCCAGCGCTGGCCGGCGCGCAGCTCGGGCAGTCCGGCGACGCCTGCTTGCGCGTCCGCCTGCACCGGCGGCCCACGCCCAGGGCGCGGCGCAAACCACGCCAGCCGCAGCCGCTGCGGCACCGACACCGTCTGCCCGGCTTGGCCGGGTGGTGCGGCTTGGCCCGCTGATGTGGCTTGCTGGCCCGCTGGCCCGGCGTGCCTGCTGCGGCCACCGGCCTCGGCCAGCGAGGCCTGCCGCACCACAAACTCAAACTGCCAACCCAGTTCGCCCTGGCGCGGCAAACCGGCCACGTAACCTTCGAGCACCAGCTCGCGCCCCTCGAGCTGCGCATCCAGCGCCCCGGCCTGAAACCACAGCGCCCGGCCGCCCGTGCTGGCAAACAACAGCCCGGCACCGACCAGCAGCCAGCCCAAGCTCCACAGCCTTTGCCTGGCGCCCCCCAGGTCCGGCTGGCGGCCCCACAGCAGCGCGCCCAGACACAGCGCCGCAGCCGCCAGCGCGCCATAAACCCCGCCCGACCACAGCAGCGGCTGCTGCAACTGCAGCCACGCGCCGCCGATGCCGCCCAGCATCAGCGGCAAGCCCAGCGCCAGCGCCGGATGCATCGCCACGGGTCTGTCCATCCCTGTTGCTCCCCTGCTCTTGGTTGCCGATGCGGCGCGCACGTACCCGCGCGCATCCCCGCCTGCCTCTGGGCGCATCATATCGCCCTAGAATTGCCGTGCGCCGCCACCCCGGGCGCAAGCGCGGCCGCTGCCTTCAAACGCCGCCGCTGCTTTGCCGCGCACGATTCGCACCACCGCCATCCAGCCAACCCACTTTTGCCCAAGCCCCCCATGAGCGTCTATCACACCCTGCAAGCGTTGAACATCGAACTGCCGCCCGTGGGCACCCCGGCGGCGGCCTACCTGCCCTTCGTGCAAACCGGCAACCTGGTCATGCTCAGCGGCCACATCGCCAAACGCGGCGGCCAGCCGTGGGTCGGGCAGCTGGGCCTGAACCTGAACACCGCCGAAGGCCAAGCGGCCGCGCGCGCCGTGGCCATCGACCTGCTGGGCACGCTGCACGCGGCTTGCGTGGCCGCCGGCACCGACCTCAACGGCGTGCGCCGCATCGTCAAGGTGATGGGGCTGGTGAACTCGACCGACAGCTACACCGAACAGCACCTGGTCACCAACGGCTGCTCGCAGCTGCTGGCCGAGGTCTTTGGCGCGGCCGTGGGCGCACACGCCCGCAGTGCCTTTGGCGTGGCCCAGTTGCCGTTTGGGGCCTGCGTCGAAATCGAGATGATCGCCGAGCTGGCGCCCAGGCCCTAAAGCACGCGCAGCACCCGCTCGGGCTTGAAGCCAAAGTTGCCCGGCTTGCCCTTGCCGCCCCTGGGCCCATGGGCGTTGTGCAGGCTGCGCACCTCCAGCGTCTCTTCACGCGGCTTGGCGCCCCGGCCCGTGCCCTCGATGCGCACGCTGCGCGTGTAGGGTTGCGCACCCACGAGTCGATCGCTCGCCTCGAGGCGGAGCAGCTGCAGGCCGCGCCCGCCTTTGGGCTGATGCCGCAGCTGGGCCAGATCGAAGCACAAGATGCGCCCCGTCGCCGACACCGCGCACACCTGCTGCGCCCCGGCCACCGGCGCCGGCGGACACAGGGTTTCGCCCTCGGCCAGCGCCAAAAAAGCCTTGCCGGCGCGCTGGCGCGAGACCAAATCTTCGGTTGCGGCCAGCAGACCGTAGCCGCCCGAGCCGCACAACAGCCACTGCAGCGACGCCGCTGCCGCCAGATAGTGCTGCGGCTGGGTGCCGCTCTCGAGCTCGATCAGGCTCGTGATCGGCTGGCCATCGCCACGGGCGCCGGGCAGGCTGCTCACCGGCACGCTGTAGGCGCGGCCGTTGCTGCCCAGCACGATCAGGTGGTCGACCGTGCGGCACTCGAAGGCGCCATAGAGCGCGTCGCCAGCCTTGAAGGCAAAACCGCCGGCCTCGTGGCCGTGGCCGCTGCGGGCGCGCACCCAGCCCTTGGCCGACACCACCACCGTCACCGGCTCGTCGATCAGCCGGACTTCGGCGCTGGCCTTGCGCTCGGGCTGGATCAGGGTGCGGCGCGCGTCGCCAAAGGCCTTGGCGTCGGCCTCGATCTCGCGCACCAGCAAGCGGCGCAGGCTGGCCGGTTGCGCCAGCACCTCTTCGAGCCGGCCCTGCTCGGTGCGCAACTCGCTCAGCTCCTGCTCGATGCGAATCGCCTCGAGCCGCGCCAGTTGGCGCAAGCGGATGTCCAGAATGTCATCGGCCTGGCGCTCGCTCAGGGCAAAACGCGCCATCAGCGCCGCCTTGGGTTCGTCGCTGCTGCGAATCAGGGCGATCACCTCGTCGATATTGAGCAGCACCAGCGCGCGCCCCTCCAGAATGTGGATGCGCTCGAGCACGCGCTCCAGCCGGTGCTGGCTGCGCCGCGTCACGGTCTGCTGCCTGAACGACAGCCACTCGCTCAGCATCTGGCGCAGGCTCTTGGGCAGCGGCTTGCCGTCCTGGCCCACCAGCGTCAGGTTGATCGGCACCGAGCACTCGAGGCTGGTGTGCGCCAGCAGGGCGGCGATCAGCTCGTCTGGGGCCAAGCGGCTGCTCTTGGGCTCGAACACGATGCGCACCGCCGCCTCTTTGCTCGATTCGTCGCGCACGGTGTCGAGCAGCGCCAGCAGGCTGGCCTTGAGCTGCGTCTGCTCGGGGCTGAGCGCCTTTTTGCCGGCCTTGACCTTGGGGTTGGTGATCTCCTCGATCTCCTCCAGCACCCGCTGCGCGCTCACGCCCGGCGGCAGCTCGGTCACCACCAGCTGCCACTGGTTGCGCGCCAGGTCTTCGATGCGCCAGCGCGCGCGCACTTTCAGGCTGCCGCGCCCGGTGCGGTAGGCTTGGGCAATGTCTGCCGCCGGGCTGATGACCTGCGCCCCACCCGGAAAGTCGGGCCCGGGCAGCAGGGCCAACAGCTCGTCTTCGCTCAGATCCGGGTTTTTGATCAGCGCCACGCAGGCACTGGCCACCTCGCGCAAGTTGTGGCTGGGGATTTCGGTCGCCATGCCCACCGCAATGCCGCTGGCGCCGTTGAGCAGCACAAAGGGCAGCCGGGCCGGCAGCTGGCGCGGCTCCAGAGTCGAGCCGTCGTAGTTGGGCACAAAGTCCACCGTGCCGGCGTCGATCTCGTCGAGCAGCAGCGTGCTGATGCGCGCCAGCCGCGCCTCGGTGTAGCGCATGGCGGCGGCGCCATCGCCGTCGCGGCTGCCAAAGTTGCCTTGGCCGTCGATGAGCGGGTAGCGCTGCGCAAAGTCTTGCGCCATGCGCACCAGCGCGTCGTAAGCCGCCTGGTCGCCATGCGGATGAAAGCGCCCCAGCACATCGCCGACCACGCGCGCGCACTTGACCGGCTTGGCCGCCCCCGCCGCCGCCCCAGCGCCACCGGCGCCACTGTGCCCCAGACCCATGCGCTGCATGGCGTACAGAATGCGCCGCTGCACCGGTTTTTGCCCATCGCACACATCGGGCAGCGCCCGCCCCTTGACCACGCTCAGCGCGTACTCGAGGTAAGCGCGCTCGGCGTAGTCGGCGAGGCCGTCGGGGTCATGGGTGCGGATCGGGTCTGGTGCGCCAGGCTGGGTGAAGCCGGCTTCGGGGGCGGGTGCGCTGGGCTCGGTGGATGGCGTGGGCTCGTTTGGGTTCATGCGCTGATTTTCGCGCATGGCGGTGCAAGCCTGCGCCCATGCTCGGGCAGCAGAAAAAAAGCCCGGTTCCTTGCGGTACCGGGCTTTGATCGTGGCTTGGTCGGCGTGGCGGGATTCGAACTCGCGACCCCTTGCACCCCATGCAAGTGCGCTACCAGGCTGCGCTACACGCCGAAGCCGACATTCTAGCATGCCGTCGAGGCCGCCAGCGTGGGTGGGCTAGGGGCCCTGGCTGGGCTGGGCCAGCAAACGCCGAATCGCCAGCAGTTCGGCGCGCACGGCGGACCAGTTGCTCAAGGCCGGGGTGGCGCCCACCGCAGCGTCTGCGCAGTCGGCGTGCTCGGGTGCGTCGTGGTCTTCGTGCTCCGGCTCCATGGGCGCCAGGGTGGAAACCCCGCTGCGGCGCAGCTCGCGCTCATGCTGCACCTGCTCTTGCAAGCGGTTGCGCGCGCCCTGGATGGTGAAACCCTGCTCGTACAGCAGCTCGCGGATGCGCCGGATCATCAGCACCTCATGGTGCTGGTAGTAACGCCGGTTGCCGCGCCGCTTCATGGGGCGCAGTTGCGTGAACTCCTGCTCCCAGTAGCGCAGCACGTGCGGCTTGACGCCGCAGAGTTCGCCCACCTCACCGATGGTGAAGTAGCGCTTGGCCGGGATGGGCGGCAGCTCCGTAGTCATGGCGTATCAGCGTGGTAAATCGTAAAGCTGTGAATCTACCCCAAGCGCAGGCCAAAACATCGGTTGCCGGGCCCAGAAAAACCCGCAGTCTGCACAAAATCCCCGATGGCCATGACGCTGCAAGGGTTATCAACAAAATGTTTGCGGACTTTAGTGCGAATCATTATCATCCATCCAATCCCTCAGGAGCCCTCCCATGATCGTCTGTGTATGCCGCCGGGTCAGTGACAAGACCATCGCCGCCTGCGCCCAGCAAGGCGAAGGCTTCGACGCCATCCAGTTCGAGCACGGCGTGGGGACCCAGTGCGGCCAGTGCGTGCACACGGCGCAGCGCATCTGGTCGGAGTGCCACCCAAGCCAGCGTTTGTTGCATTTGCACCAAGAGCTGGCCGCGGCAAGCCCGCGTTAACCCCCTGCACAGACGGCACCCTAAGGCACGAACGCTCACAGCCCACACACACCGTCGAGATTGATCACCATGTGGCTCGGCTTGTTGCTCCCCTTGCTCATCACCACCGCAGTGGCCTGGTGGCTGCTGCGGCGCTGACCGCTTTCAGCTGCCCGCCCTCGAGCCACAGCACGCGCTGCGCCAGACGGCGCACCAGGCTGCGGTCGTGCGCCACCAGCAGCACCGCCGCCCCTGCACCCGCCAGCAGCTGCGGCAGATCGTCGAGCAGCGCCAGCGTGGTGACGCTATCCAAGGCCGAAAACGGTTCATCGAGCAGCAGCACCTCGGGTTGCGCCAGCAGCGCACGCGCCAGCACCACGCGCTGGCACTGGCCGCCCGAGAGCTGATGCGGCCGGCGCTGCTGCGCGCTGGCGGGCAGACCCAGCCGCTCCAGCATCTGCGCGGCGGTGGCGCGCCGCTGCCCGGGCGCGCCCAGCCCAAAGCCTTGCAGCGGCTCCAGCGCGCTCTCGAGCGCGCTGCGGTAGGGGCTGAGCGCCAGTTGCGGCTCTTGCCAGACGTATTGGATCGCGCGGCGTTGCGCGCGCGTGCGCGCGCTGGGCAGCACCTGAGCGCGCCAGCGCAGCTCGCCGCTATCAAAGGGCTGCAAGCCGGCCAAGCAGCGCGCCAAGGTCGATTTGCCGCTGCCCGAGCGCCCCAGCAAGCCGACGACCTCGCCCGGCGCCAGCTGCAGCGCAACGCCATCGAGCACCGGCGCCTGCCCGGCATAGGCGCAGCGCAGCGCTTGGGCCGAGAGCACGGGTTGCGGCGCCACCATCTGCTAGCCTCCCGCTTGCAGCACTTGGGCGGCGCGCAGCAGGGCTTGCCCAGCGGCGCTGGCCGGGGCGCGCATGAACGCTGCCACCTGCGCCGTTTCGACCAAGCGCCCGTGCTCGAGCACCGCGATCTGCTCGCAATGCTGCGCCACGATGCGCAAGTCGTGCGTGATCAGCACCAGCGCGCAGCCGGTTTGCTGCTGCATCAGCGCCAGCGCCTGCAGCACCTCGGCCGCTGTGTCTGAGTCGAGGCTGCTGGTGGGCTCGTCGGCCCAGACCAGTTGCGGGCGCAGCAGCAAGGCCATGGCGATCAGCACGCGCTGCTGCATGCCGCCGCTGAGCTGGCCGGCGTGCTGGCGCAGCACCGGCTGCGCCTCGAGCCCGACTTGCTCGAGCGCCGCCACGATCTCGGCCGGCCCGGCGCCTACCCGGGCCGCGCATTGGCGCAATTGCCAGCCGACCGACAGCATCGGGTCGAGCAAGGCCCCGGGGCTTTGAAAGATCAAAAACTGCCCTAGGCCACGCTGCCGGTGGCGCTGCGCCGGGCTGAGCCGCAGCAGATCGGCGCCCTGCCACGCGATGGCCCCCGAGGCCACGCGCAACGGCGGCGCCAGCAACCCCATGAGGGTGTGTGCGAGCAGCGATTTGCCGGCCCCGCTGCTGCCGACCACGGCCAGCCGCTGGCCAGCCTGAATGCGCAGGCTGAGCGCATGCAACAGCGTGGTGACGCCAGACTGCACGCTCAAGCGCTGGATGTCGAGCAAGGGTGGGTGCGGCGCTTGCATGGGCTCACCAGCGCAGCACGGCGCGGCTATCGATCTGGGTGCGCAAGCCCTCGCCCAGCAGGTTGAAAACCAGCGCCGTGAGCAGCAGCGCCAGCCCCGGGCCCCAGAGCAAATGCGGCGCGGTCTGGAAAAACGGCCGCGCTTCGCTCAGCATCAGGCCCCACTCCGGTGTCGGGGGCTGGGCCCCGAGCCCTAGAAAGCTCAGGCTGGCAAAGGCCAAGATCACGCCCGCCGTCTCGAGGCTGGCCAGCACCGCCAGCGGCCCAAGCAGCGGCGGCAGCACGTGGCGCAGCACCAGGCGCGGCAGCGACAACCCAGCCGCGTGTGCCGCGCGCACGTAGTCGCGCGCCAGCGCCTCCAGCGCCATCACACGCACCAGCCGCGCCATGGCCGGCGTCCAAGCGATGACCAGCGCCAGCAGCAGCGTCAGCAGCGCCGGCCCCAGCACGCCGATCACGGCCAGCGCCAGCACCAGCGTGGGGAAGGCCAGCAGCACGTCGGCGCTGCGCATGAGCACGGCGTCGATCCAGCGCCAGCGCGCCGACTGCGCGCTCACGGCCGCCGCCAAGCCCCAGACCAAGGCCAACAGACACAGCGCCGCCGCCGCCAGCAGCGCCGCCCCAAGCGACACCCGCGCCGCCCAAACCACCCGCGACCAAACGCAGCGCCCCAGCACATCGGTGCCCAGCCAATGCTGCGCCGACGGCGGCTCGAGCCGGCGCAACCAATCTTGGGCCAGCGGGTCGTGCGGCGCCCACAGGCCGGGCCAAAGCACGCCGCTGAGCAAGAGCAGCAGCAGCGCCAGCCCGGTGTACAGACCCCAAGGTTTGGCGCTCATGGCTGCAGCCCTAGGCTGGCGCGCAGGCGCGGGTCGAGCGCGGCGGCGAGCAGATCGGCCACCAAGTTGACCAGCACATAGACCACCCCCATGGCCAGCAGATAGGCTTGCAGGATGGGGAAGTCGCGCTCAGCGATGGCCTCGAGCACCAGCCGCCCCAGCCCGGGCCAGCCAAAAATGTGCTCAACGATCACCACCCCGCCCAACAGCGCGCCAAAAGTATGGGCCCAGAGCGTGATGCTGGGCACTAGGGTGCCGGGCAAAATGCGCGTCAGCAGCAGTTGCGCCGGCCCCAGCCCTTGGGCCAGCGCCAGCTTGAACGGCGCTGCGCTCATGACTTGCAGCGCTCGCTCGCGGATGAGCCGGCTGGCCGGTGCCGCCACCCCCAACGCCAGCACCGCCGCCGGCAGCCACAGATCGCGCAGCTCCCCTTGGCCCAAGACCCGCACCCAGCCCCACTGGACGGCAAAAAAGTGCAAGGCCAGCAAGGCCAGCCAAAAGCCCGGCAGCGCCACCAGCAGCAGCGTCAGCACGCGCCAGCTGGCCGCCGCCCAAGGGCTGCGCGCCAAGGCCGCGGCCAGCCCCAAGCCCACAGCCAGCGGCATGGCCAGCGCCAGCGCGCTGAGCGCCAGCAGCAGGCTGGGGCCAAAGTGGGCCATGATCTTGGGGCCCACCGGGCGCCCGCTGGCGATCGAATGGCCCCAGTCGCCCTGCAGCACCGCTTGCAGCCAGCGCCAGTAGCGCTCGGCCAGCGTGCCGTCGAGCCCGAGTTGCTGGCGCAAAGCCGCCGCGTTTTCTGGGGTGAGCACGATGCCGGCGCGCATGGCTTCGAGCGCCACCGGGTCGCCCGGGGCCAGCGCCACCAGGGCAAAAGCCAGCATCGACATCGCCAGCAGCAACGGCGGCAACCACAGCAGGCGCTGCCTGATCGCCGCCCGCATCAGCGCGCCCCGCTTGGCAGCAGCGCGGCGCCGTAGTCGATCCAGTCGCGGTGCTCGGACATCGTCAGCCGCACCCCGGGGCGCGAGAGCACGAACTGCGGCACCAGCAGGATCGGGATGGCAGCCAGCGCCTCGTCGATGACGCTGCGGTGCGCGCGCCGCACCGCCTCTAGGCGCTGGGCGGCGTCGGTGCTGGCGCGGGCGGCGTCTAGGGCCCGATCCAGCGCCGCCCCAGCTGCCATGTGGCGGTAGCCGCGCCAGGGCGTTTGGCTGTGAAACAGGTTGTAGAGCAAAAAGGTGGGGTCGAGGTTGGTGTTGCCCCCCAGTTCCACAAACAGATCGCCCGCCCCCGGCTCCAGAAAGCGCTGGCTGTACAAGGCGGAATCGTCAACGGCCACGATCTCGAGCGCGATGCCCACCGCGCGCAACATCTGTTGCAGCAGTTCGGGGAACGGGGCCACGGCGGCCAAGTTGGGGAACGCCGCCACCAAGCGCAGGCGCAGCAGCTCGCCGTTGCGCCGGCGCAGGCCGTCGGGCCCGAGCGTCCAGCCGGCCGCCTCCAGCAGGGCACGCGCTTGCACCGGGTCGTGGCCCCAGCCCTGCACGTGCGCGCCTAGGCCAAACATCCAGTCGGGCAGCAGGCCGCGCGCCACCACCCCATGACCGCCGTAGAGCACCCGCGCCACCGCCGCCCGGTCTATGCTCAGCGCCAGCGCGCGGCGCAAGCGCGGGTCTGCGAGCCGGGCAAAGGGCGGTTGGCCGTGCAGGTTGACGAGCAAAGCCAGATACGACACCGGGCGCGAGCGGTGCAGCTGCACCGGCAGCGCCGGGCTGAGCCCGAGCAGCATCTGCGGGCTGACTTCAGAGACCAGATCGACCTCGCCCGCCACCAGCGCCATCAGGCGGCTTTGGCCGTCGGGCACGAAGCGAAACTTCATGCGCGCATGGGGCGCACGCGGGCCCCAGTAGGCGTCGTTGCGCACCAGTTCCAGCACCTGGCCGGGCTGGTAGCGCGCAAAGCGCCACGGCCCGGTGCCCGCCGGCGCGCTGCTGCGGTCGCTGTGCGGCGAAAAAAACGACGCCGCGCGGTGCGACATGTTTTCGATCACTAGGTTGGAATCGGTGCGCGAGCGAAAGCTGAAGCTGCGCGCGTCGAGCGCGCGCAAGCTGGCCGGGTCGATCTGCAAAAAATCGGTGCGCCGCTGCGCCATGAATTGCAAGGCGGCGATGGCGGCGGCGCTGTCGAGTGCGCTGCCGTCGTGGTGCCGCAGACCGGCGCGCAGCGTGACCCGGTACTGGCCCGCACGCACCTGCCAGCGCTCGAACAACAGCGGCTCGGGCTCAAACTGGGCGTTGGGGCGCACCCCGGTTTCGGCGATCTGGGCATGGGGGCCGCGCAGGGTGAAGTTGAAGCGCTCGGGGTCGGTGTTGTAGCGGTCGGGGCCGGCGGCGACGCGCAAGACGCGCTGCGGCGCCGCAGCTTGCGCCCACCAGGGCAGCGCCGCACCGGCGGCCAAGGCTTGCAGGGCCAAGCGCCGCTGGGGGTTGCGGGGCAAAAGAGAGTCCTGGGTCATGGGAGTTGGAAGGCCAGCGTGGCAAAGCGGCTGCGCCAAGGCAGGCCGGGGGCAAGGGGCGCTTGCAGCACCGTGGTGGCGACGAGCTGGCGGCCGCGGCTGCGCACAGGCAAGCGCACCCGGCCCTGGGCGTCGGTGCGCAGCACGCGCTCGCCTTTGCGGTCGTAGCAGCGCAAGGCCACAGCGGCCAGCGGGCGGCCGTCGAGGCGCAGCTCGAGCGGCAGCTCGGCGCGCGGCCGCAGGCGCGTCGGGTCGCGCAGCGGCAGCAGCTCGAGCCGCTGCCCCAGCGCGCGCAGCGGGCGCCAGGTGCTGGCCGCGCCGACGCTGCCGGCCGCACGCACATAGGCCTTGGCCTCTTTGGCGTAGCGCTCGCGCCACGGCTCGCCGCGTGCCCGCTGTGCGCTCCAGAGCGCGCGCAGCTCGGCGCTCGGCTGCACTTCGTCTAGGTAGCGCTCCACGCCCTCGGGCGCGATCTCGATCAGGCGCGCGGCGCAAGCCAGCTGCACGCACACCAAGCCGGGCTCAAGGGGCCCGATGTGGGTGATGGCGCGGGCGCGTTGGCGCCGCCAGCCCCAAGCGCGCCGCACCAGGCCGCTGACCGTGCTCAGGCGCAGGCTGCGCTGGCGGCGCTGCTTGGGCGCCACCAGCGCTTGCAGGCCATGGCCCGCCGACAGCTGCAGCTGCAGCGGCTGGTGCAGCACGGGGCGCAGCTGCAGCGGTTGCACCCAAGTGTCGTGGGCCCAAGCGGGGGATGCACCAGCCAGCCACAGGGCCAAGCCCAGCAGCAGCCCCAAGGAGGGTGTGTGGTCGGCGGCGCGCATCAAAACAGCACCCGGTACGAGATTTCGAGCGCCCGTGGCTCGCCGAGCAGCGCTTGTGCGCCGCCGCCCGCAGAACGCGAGAGGTACACCCGGTCGGTGGCGTTGCGCAGGTGCAGCGCCAGCTCGCCGGTGCCGATCCAGTGCGCCACGCTCAAATCGAGCGCGGTGTAGGACGGTAGCACCACGGTGTTGGCGTTGTCGCCCCAGCGCTGGCCCACGTGGCGCACTTGGGCCTGCAGCCGCCACAGGGCGCTGGGCTGCCACGCCAGGCGCAGATTGGTCAGTTGCTCCGGGGTGTCGGGCGGCAGCAAACCGGCCCGCGACACCGCCGTGCCGGCCACGTTTTCGTAAAACTGGTCAAACTGCGCTTGCAGCCGGGTGCCGTTGAGACCTAAGCTCCAATGCGGATCGAGGTGCCACAGCAGGTCAAACTCGAGGCCGCGGCTGCTCTGTTGCCCGATCTGCACGGTCTGGCCCGGCCGGTTGGGGTCGCGGGTCAGGATGTCGGAGCGCACGGTGTCAAACCACGCCAGCGTGAACTCCCCTTGGCCTTGGGCCAGCAAGCCCTTGACCCCAAGCTCGTGGTGGCGCGCCCGGGTGAGCTCGAAAGCGCGCTGCGCCGGTGCCAGGTTCACCACCTGCGCCGGCGGCTCGAAGGCGCGCGCGGTTTGCGCGTACAGGTTCAGCCCAGGGCGCCATGCGTACACCGCCCCCAAGCGCCACGAATTGGCGCTCCAGCGCCGCTGAAACTGCACGCCCGAACGCAATTCATGCGCGTCGAGCTCGATGCGGTCGTGCCGCCCAGACCAAGACAGGCGCCACTGCGGCGCCAACTGCGTCAGGTTCTCGAAATACAGCGCCTGCTGGTCGAGCACGCTGCGGCGCAGCGGCATAAAGGGCGAAATCGAGACAAACGGCAGCGGCTGCGGGGCCAAAAAATCGAGCGCCACGGGCGGCGCGGCAAAGGGTGCGTTGTTGTTGCGCTGGTGGCGGTTGCGCGACCAATCCCAACCCACGAGCAAGCGGTTGGCGCGCCCCAGCAGCTGGTGCTCGAACGCGACTTCGGTGCGGTTGCCCAGCAGCGCCTGATCGTGCTCGATGTGCAGAAAGTCGCCCAGATCGACCCGGCCGGTGCTGGGGTTGAAGCGGTGCAGCTCGGCGTTGCGCCACAGGCGCTGTTCATCGTTGGCATAGGTTTCGTTGCGCACACGCACCGTCGGCGACCACTGGTAGTCTAGGCGCGCGCGCAACCAGCCGACGCGCTTGCGCATCGTGCTGTCAGCCACGTTGAAGTTGCGCTCGCGCACCCGTTGGTCGAGCCGACCGGCCACCAAGGGGGTGCCAAAATACCACTGCCCTTCGTCGTCGCTGAGCTGGGCGGCCAGCGTCAGGCGCAGGTCGGGCCGCAGCTGCAGCCCGACTTCGGCCAGCGCGTGCACGTAACGGTAGCCGGTGCGCTCGACCCAACCGGATGAGCCGCGCTCAGCGTCGATGGCGTTGAAGGCCAAGCGGTAGGCCCAGCCGTTGTGCAGCGTGCCGCCCAAGTCTAGGCCTAGGTTGTGCGCCTGCCAGCGGTCGGTGGCCACGAACAGTTCGCGCCGCGGCACCCCATCGGCAGACTTGGCGACAAAGTTCACGGCGCCGGTCACCGTGCCCAGCCCATGCAAGACCGAGGCCGGCCCTTTGATCACCTCGATGCGGTCGTAAACAAAGGTGCCCCGGGGCGACATGGCCAAACCCGGGTAGCGCAAACCATCGAACAAAAACGGCACGCTCAGCGCCTGCGCAAAGCCGCGCATGGTGACGCAGGTAAAACCAAAGCACTGCCCGCTCAGCACCCCAGGCGCCGTGGCCAGGGCTTGTTGCGTGGTGCGCAAGCCGCGCTCGTGCATCTGCTCGCTGGTGATGAGGTAAATGGCGGCTGGCGTTTCGAGCGGCGTCAGCCCCAAATGGCTGGCTGCGCTGGCCGGCAGCTTCAAGCCGAGCTGGGCGCTGCTGCGCTCGGCCGGCGCGGCAACCACCAGGGCCGGCAGCTCGGGTTCGGCGGCGCCGGCGCAGGCCGCTGCGCCTATCAGGGCCAAAGGCCAGAAGCGGCGCCGCTTGCGGGCACCCGGTGTGTAGATCGTGCGCATCCTATTTGCCCTAGGAATATTTGCCCAGTCATGCTTGACCCCATGCCAAGCACCCAATGGTTCATCGTGTGATGATTTATAAAATTGTCACACAAATAGGGCGCGCACAAACCCCGGGTAAACCCGAAGAAGTTGCATAGGGGGCTTGGGCTGCGGCAGCGCTAGGGTTCTTGCAGGCGCACGCTGCGCCGCCGGCGCTAGGGCGCAGGCTTGAGGTGCGCGTGCCCGTGCGTGTGCCCGTGATCGGGCTCCAAGCTCGCCGGCACCAGATGCAAGTGGCCGTGGCTGACGCCGGGCTGGGCAATCAGCGACTGCGCAAAAGCGCGCACCGCCGCCGTGGGGCCGCGCAAAATGGCGGTCTCGATGCAGTGCTGGTGATCGAGGTGGGCGTGTAGGGTGGCGACCGTGTACTCGTGGTGCGCGTGCTGCAGGTCGGTCAGGCGCGTGGACAACTGACGCCGGTGGTGGTCATAGACGTAGCTCATGACCGCCACACAAGGCTGTTCGGGGTGCTCGCGCAAGCGCGCGGCCCCTAGGTCGTGGCGCAGCAGGTCGCGAAAGGCCTCCGAGCGGTTGGCGTAGCCGCGCTCGAGCACCAAGGCGTCGAAGGCGTCGGCCAGCTCGTCGTCGAGCGACATGGTCAGGCGCTTCATGGTGGCCGCCCCGCGCCTCTCAACCCAGCGCGGCGATGCCGGCCTTGGCAATCTGCGCGTCTTCGGGCGACTTGACGCCGCTCACGCCCACCGCACCCAAACACTGCCCGTCTTTGAAGATCGGCACGCCGCCTTCGAGCATACCCTGCAGCGTGGGCGCGCTCAGAAACGAGGTGCGCCCTTGGTTGATCACGTCTTCGTAGGCCTTGCTCTCGCGCCGCCCCAGCGCAGCGGTGTGCGCTTTGGCTAGGGCGATTTGCGCCGAAATCGGCGGCGCGCCGTCGAGCCGCTGCAGCCACAAGGCGTGGCCGCCGTCGTCCACGATGGCGATGGTCACCGCCCAATGGTTTTTGTGGGCTTCGGCCTCGGCGGCGGCAGCCACGGCCTTGACGTCGGCCAGATCGAGTACGGGTTTGCTTTTCATGAACTTTCCTAGCAGTGGTGGACTCCATGCAAGACCTGCAGCCGGCGCTGGTTTTGCACCAAACCCGCATTATCGGCCCGCTGGCGCTAGAATCCACTGCAAACCTTATAGGAGTTTTGCCACATGAACCAACCCCAACCCGCCCACTCTTGGGGCCGCTTCGGTGCCCCCGTCGTATCGGCTGAGCAGCGCAACCGCGTGCTGCGCAACACCTACTGGCTGCTCGCCCTGAGCATGCTGCCCACGGTGCTGGGCGCATGGGTGGGCATGGCCACGGGCATCACTGCCCCGCTAGGCGGCATGACCGGTTTGGTGGTGTTCTTGGCCGGGGCCTTCGGCTTCATGTACGCGATCCACAAGACCAAGGATTCCGCCCTTGGCGTACCGCTGCTGCTGGCCTTCACTTTCTTCATGGGCCTGATGCTCTCGCGCCTGTTGGAGATGGTGCTGGACTTTCAGAACGGCACCAGCTTGGTGATGACGGCTTTTGCCGGTACCGCCGGCGTGTTTGTGGTCATGTCCAGCCTCTCGACCGTGATCAAGCGCGACCTCGAAGGCTTGGGCAAGTGGCTGTTCATGGGCGTGCTGGTGCTGATCGCTGGCATGGTGATCAACATTTTTGTCGGCAGCCCGATCTGGATGGCGGCCCTGAGCACCATGGCGATCGGCGTTTTCAGCGCGCTGTTGCTGGTGGACCTCAAGCGCATCGTCGATGGCGGCGAGACCAACTACATCATGGCCACCCTAGGCATTTACCTGAGCCTGTTCAACATCTTCCAAAGCCTGCTGATTTTGCTGGGCCTGATGGGCGGCGAGGAGTGATCTTCGGCACAGGGGGCGTGCGGGCTTGCTCCCGCCTGCCCTCTGCTTGCACCCAGACCGCACCGGCGGTGCGCCTCATGGGCAATCTCGGTGCAACTCGAATGATAAATTTAGGGGGCCTGTGCCCCCTTTTTTCTTGGCCTGTGCGCGGCATTTAGGCCGACAATGCGTTCCACCATGCCCATCCATCCTGCAATCTCACCCCTGCGCCGCTGGGGATGGCTCGCCGTCCTGTCCTCGCTTTTGCTGCTGAGCGGCTGCGAGATGCTGGGGCTTGAAACCCCCGGCATGGCCACGCAGCGCCAAGCCGCCGAGGCGCGCGCCGTAGGCGCTGCCTGCCGCCACGCGGTGCGCAGCATCGAAGACTGCTTTGCCTCCAACCCGCGCATGTCGAGGGCCGAGATATTTGAGGGTTGGCGCGAAATGGACCAGCACATGCGCGACAACGAAATCCCGGGCATGCCGCAACAACCTGCGGCAGCGCCGGCCAGCCCGACCGAGCAAATACTGCCCGTGACGCCAGCTGCGGCAGTGGCGCCGGCTCCCGCTGCGCCTCCGGCGGCTGCCCCACGCGCTCCGGGCACCCCGGCTGCAGTGGGCGCCGCTCCGGTTGCCCCGGCGCCTGTTGCTCCGGCTGCCACCCCACGCGCCCCGGCTGCCGCTGGTGCCGCCCCGGCTGCCCCGGCACCCTCGCCGGCACAGCGGCCTACAACACCAGGCACGCCCGGCGGGGCCACACCGGGTACGGTCGCCTTGCCGCCGCGCCCCGGGCTGACGACGCCCCCCGCGCCCGCTGCGCCCAACCCTGCAACGGCCCCTGCAGCACCGGCGCGCTAGGCGAGAATCTTGGTGGCGCCTCAGCCGCCAGCCACGCGCTCGAACACCGCCATGCTCTCCACGTGTGCGGTGTGGGCAAACATGTTCACCACCCCAACCGCCGTGCAGCGGTAGCCCGCTTGGTGCACCAGCAGGCCGGCGTCGCGCGCCAGCGTGGCCGGGTTGCAGCTCACATAAACGATGCGCTGCGGCGGGCGCCACTCGGGCGCGCCTGCGGCTGCGCCGTATGCGGCGGCGTCATTGGCCGCACCGGCGGCCTGCGCCTGCTGCCAGTCGGCCAGCGCCTTGACCAGTGCAAAGGCGCCCTCGCGCGGCGGGTCCACCAGCCATTTGTCGGCCACGCCGCAAGCGCACAGCTGCTGCAGCGTGAGCTCGAACAGGTTGCGCGCCTCGAAGCGGGTGGGGGCCAGCCCACCGCGCAGGCTTTGGTTCTCAGCCCAGTTGCTTTGGGCGCGCGCCACCAGCGCCGCGCTGCCCTCGATGCCCAGCACCTCGCGCGCTTGGGTGGCCAGCGGCAGGGTGAAGTTGCCCAAGCCGCAGAACCAGTCGATCACGCGCTCGTGCGCTTGCGGCGCCAGCAGGCGCACGGCACGCCCCACCAGCACGCGGTTGATGTGCGGGTTGACTTGGGTGAAATCGGTGGGCCTAAAAGGCATGCGCAGCCCGAACTCGGACAGGGCGTAGTCTAGGCGTGGCAGCTCGGCGGACTCATCCAGCAAATGCACGCTGTCGGGGCCCTTGGGCTGCAGCCACCACTGGATCGGGGCCTCGGGCGTGCTGTGGCTGAGCGCAAAGGCGCGCAAACGGGCGCAGTCGGCTGCGCTCAGGGGTTGCAGGTGGCGCAGCACCAGCGCCGTGAGCGCATCGCCCACCGCCAGCTCGATCTGCGGGCAGGTTTCGCGCGCGTCCATGGCCCCGAACAGCTCGCGCAAGGGCAGCAGCAGCGCGCTCACCTGCGGCGCCAGCACCGGGCAGACGCGCATATCGGCCACATAGCGGCTCTTGCGCTCGTGAAAGCCCACCAGCACCTGCGCTTTTTTGGCCACATAGCGCACCGACAGGCGGGCGCGGTAGCGGTAGCCCCAAGCCGGGCCGACGATCGCCGACAGCAGCGTTTCGGGTCGCACCTTGGCCAAGTGCCACAGGTTGTCTTCTAACACGCGCTGCTTCATCGCCACCTGCGCCCCGGGCTCTAGGTGCTGCATCTTGCAGCCCCCGCAGGCCCCGGCGTGCAAGCCAAAATGCGGGCAACGCGGTGGCACGCGCAGGGCCGATTCGCGGTGGATGGCGAGCAGATCGGCCTGCTCCCACTGGTTTTTGCTGCGCCGCGTGTGCGCGCTCACCCACTCGGTGGGCAAAGCGCCGTCGATGAACACCACCTTGCCATCGGGGCGCCGCGCCACGCCTTGGGCATCGAGGTCCATGGCATCGACGCGCAGCCAAGCGGAAACCGGCAGCGCGGTGGGCGCCGGCGCAACCGGCGCCGGGCGGGCAGCAGCTAGGGCAGCAGCCGGCTCGGCTTCGGGCTCGGTGCGATCGTGGGCGCTGACAAGATTTGAGTGGGCCGCTGGGGCCAGAGCGTGCGCCATCAACGCCGAGGCAGAAAAGCGGCCGGATCGACCGGACGACCTTGGCGCCGCACCTCAAAGTGCAGCTTGACCCGATCGGCGTCGCTGCTGCCCATGTCGGCGATGCGCTGCCCCTGGCGCACCATCTGGTCTTCGCGCACCAGCAGCGCCTGGTTGTGCGCGTAGGCGGTGAGGAAGGTGTTGTTGTGCTTGATGATGACCAGATTGCCGTAACCGCGCAGACCCGCGCCGGCATACACCACGCGGCCCGCCGCCGCCGCCAGCACCGGGTCGCCCGCGCGGCCAGCGATGCCGATGCCCTTGTTGCGGGATTCGTCAAAGGACTCGATCACTGGCCCGGCAGCGGGCCAGATCAGGCTGATGGTTTCCGCTGCTCCGGCGGCTGGCGCAGGGGACGCCGCCACCGGGGCCGCCTCGCCGGGTGCTGCGCGGGGCTGCTCTGGAGCAACAGGTTGGGCCGGGTCGGTGAGCGGTCGGCCTTGGACGCTGGGGGTGGCCACCGGCGCCGCCGTGGTGCCGGCTGCGCCAGGAGCAGGGGTGGCCCCGGCTGGCGCTGCAGAAACCGCCACGGGCGGCGCCACGCGCAGCACCTGCCCGACCTCGATCCGGTCTGGGTTGGTGATGCCGTTCCAAGCGGCGATGTCGCGCCAACTCTGCCCCGTTTCGAGGCCGATGCGGATCAAGGTGTCGCCAGGGCGCACCGTGTAAAAGCCGGGCAGCCCGGCGTTTTCGGCTCCGGGTGGCAACGGGGCCGCGGCCGCCCGCGCTGCGGGCTGCGGGCTGCGCTCGGTCACGGGAGCGCGTTGGGCCGTGGGTGCGGCGCAACCGGCCAGCACCAGCGCCAGCGCCGCCACACCGCCCCAAGCGACCACGCGCCCCAAGCCCGTGCCCGCCCGGCGCGTACCGTCCTGCCCAAACCCAGCGGACTCAACCCTTGCATTCATACCCGTACCTCATCAAAAGCCCAATCGGGCCGATGCACTCATCAGCCCACACCCGATTTTAGGGGGACAAAGCGCACCGCATCGAGCACCTGCCGGTTCCAACCCTGCGCCGTGCGCTCGATCAACACCAGATGCTGCTGGCCCGGGCTGAGTTCCGTGGGCGCCACCAAACGGCCACCGATGGCCAACTGCTCGAACCAAGCGCTGGGCAACTCGGGCCCCGCGGCGGCGACGATGATGCCCGCATAGGGGGCTCCAGCCGGGTACCCGGCCATGCCGTCGCCCAACAGCAGATGCAGGTTGGGCAGGCGCAGTTCGCGCAGGTTCTCGCGCGCGCGCTCGTGCAGGCTGCGCAGGCGCTCGATGCTATAGACCTCGTGGCACAGCAGGCTCAGCAGCGCCGCCTGGTAGCCGCAGCCGGTGCCCACTTCCAGCACCCGCCCCAGCGGCAGCGGCCGACCGGTGCACAGCAGCTCCAGCATGCGCGCCACGATGGTGGGCTGCGAGATCGTCTGCCCCAAGCCGATCGGCAGACTGATGTCTTCGTAGGCTTGCGAGGCCAGCGCCGTATCGACGAAGCGGTGCCGCGGCACGGTGGCCATGGCGCGCTCCACCGCCGGGTGCTGCAAACCTTGGGCCACCAAGCGGCGCACCAGCGCCAGCCGCACCGCTTCCGAATCGAGTCCGCCGCCTTGAGGGGCTGGCGCAGGCGCGGCGCCGTACTTGCCCGCACTGCCCGCACTGCCAGATTTGGCCGCCTGGGCACCCGCAGCGCTGCGGGCCGCAGGCTGGGGCGTCAGACCCGGAATCTGGGCCGGAAAAGCCGGGCGCGTGGCCGGGCGCGCCGCAGCGCCCGAAGCCGGGCCCTTGCCCGCACCCGGTCGAGAGCGGTTCATGGCTGCGCCGGCTCCGCGCCGGGCGCGGGCATGGCCAGCGGCTGCGCCGCCGGTGCCAGCGGTTGCGCCCGCGACCACTGCGCCACCGACTGACCCCAGTAAGCCAAGCGGGCGTGGTCGGTGAGGTCGATCTGCAGCGGCGTGACGGTGACGTAGCCGTGCTCGGCGGCATAAAAATCGGTGCCCTCGGCATCGTCCTTGGCCGGGCCGGCGCTGCCGATCCAGTACATGGTGTCGCCGCGCGGATTCACTTGGGTGATGACGCGCTCGGCCGCATGGCGCCGACCCAGCCGCGCCACCTTGAAGCCCCGCAACTCGCTCAAAGGCAGGCACGGCACGTTGACGTTGAGCAACCACGGCTCGGCCGGGTGCTGCGCGCCAGACTGCGCCTGTAACGAAGGCAGCAGGTGCCGCACCAGTTCCTGCGCCTTGGCGGCCGCCGCGTCGAGGTGGCGCCAGCCCTTTTCGGTCTGCGAAAAGGCAATCGCTGGCACGCCAAACAGGTAGCCCTCCATGGCCGCGCCCACAGTGCCCGAGTAGATCGTGTCGTCGCCCATGTTGGCGCCGTTGTTGATGCCCGAGACCACCAGATCGGGCGTGTAACCCAGCAAGCCGGTCAGGGCGATGTGCACGCAATCGGCCGGGGTGCCGTTGACGTAGCGAAAGCCGTTGGGCGCCCGGTGGATGTAGAGCGGCGAGTGCAGCGTGAGCGCGTTGGATTTGGCGCTGTTGTTGTGCTCGGGCGCCACCACCTCGACGCTGGCGACCTCGCACAGGGCCTCGTACAAGGCCACGATGCCCGCCGCTTGGTAGCCGTCGTCGTTGGACAGAAGAATCTTCATTGCGCTCGATTGTAGAACGTCACCGCCGCCGAAGCCGGTGCGTCAAAGCCGGCACTGGCGTCGCCCAAGTTAATGTGGAAGTGGAGGGTGTGCTACGAATATTTGCACACTTTTTGCAACGATTGCTTACAACTTTGATCTGCGTCAAAAACCTTTTCAACCTAGGGTTTATGCTGACCTCAGTCACTTTCCCAACCCCCCTAGGAGCGTTTGCCATGAAGATTCAGGTTATCGCCGCCGCCGTCGCGCTTGCCGTGAGCGGTTACGCCGCCGCCTCATCCAACACCCAAGCGCCGGTGCGCGTCGCTTCTGCCACCACGGGCGCGGCCGGAGCAACGGCTCCTGCGCGCGCGGCGGCCCCAGCCACCCCGGCTCGCGCCACGCCAGCGCGCGCCACCGTGCCGCCCATCCCCCCGGCGCCAGCGGCAGCCACCGACCCCTTCAGGCACCTCTACGCCCCCATCCGGCCGGCACCGAATGTCAACCTAGGCAAGGTCGAGCTGGGCAAAAAACTGTTCTTCGAGCCGCGTCTGTCCAAATCCGGCTTCATTTCGTGCAACTCGTGCCACAACGTCATGCGCGGTGGTGCCGACCACCTGCGCACCTCGGTCGGTGACCGCTGGCAGGAAGGCCCGATCAACTCGCCCACCGTGTTCAACTCGGCGCTCAACCTGGCCCAGTTCTGGGACGGTCGCGCCGCCACCCTGCGCGAACAGGCCGGCGGCCCGATTGCCAACCCGGGCGAAATGGCGTTCACGCACGAACTCGCCATCGACGTGCTCGAGTCCATTCCGGCCTACGTGCGCGAGTTCCGTCTGGTGTTTGGCCAAGAGGGCATCACCATGGACATGGTCACGGCTGCACTGGCCGAGTTCCAGACCACCCTGATGACCCCGAACTCGCGCTTTGACCAGTGGCTGCTGGGCGACACCACCGCGCTCAACGCCAACGAGCTCAACGGCTACCGCCTGTTCAACGAAGTCGGCTGCGTCGCCTGCCACAACGGCCCGAACCTGGGCGGCAACGCGTTTCAGAAAATGGGCGTGGTCGAGCCCTACCACAGCCGCGCCGATGCCAGCGTCATCGGCCGCGCTGCGGTGACTGGGCTGGACGCCGACCGCTTCAACTTCAAGGTGCCCACCTTGCGCAACGTGGACATGACCTACCCCTACTTCCACGACGGCGGGGCCGACACCCTGACCCAGGCCGTGGACGTGATGGGCCGCCTGCAACTGGGTCGGCGCTTTACCGACCGCGAGAACGCCGACATCGTCGCCTTCCTCAAAACCCTCACCGGCGAGCAGCCGCGCATCGCCCTGCCGCATCTGCCGCCTTCGAGCGACGCCACCCCGCGGCCGCGTCCGTTCGCGCGCGACCGCTGAGGCGCCCTGCCGCCGCGCAGCCCCCGCTGGGGGCTGTGAGCGGCTTGGCCTCGAGTGTCTGCACCCGACACGCACACACCGCCACCCCACCGTGGCGGTATTTTTATGCCCAAAAATCAGGGTATGCCCGCAGCAGCGGCCCCTGAGTCGCACAAACGACGGCCATCCAGGCCCCACGCCGCCTACAATGGCGCACCCTCGGATCTGACAGTTTGCCGTAAGTTCAGGCACGCGCCCGTGCCGCCTTCAATCACCGCCATACCGCATGAAAACCCCCGCATCGCTACTGGAACAACACGGCCCACGCGAGGCCATGGAATACGACGTGGTCGTGGTCGGCGGCGGCCCGGCCGGGCTGGCCTGCGCCATCCGCCTCAAGCAGTTGGCGGCCGAAAAAGGGGCCGAGCTGAGCATCTGCGTGCTGGAAAAAGGCTCGGAGCCGGGCGCGCACATCCTGTCCGGCGCGGTGATGGACCCGCGCGCCCTGAGCGAGCTGCTGCCCGACTGGAAGGAACGCGGCGCGCCCTTGCACCAGCGCGTGAGCGGCGACGACGTGCTTTTTTTGAAAGAGAAATCGGCCACCCGCACGCCGGACTGGCTGGTGCCGCGCAATTTTCACAACCACGGCTGCTACGTGATCAGCCTCGGGGCGGTGTGCAAGTGGCTGGGCGAGCAGGCCGAAGCGCTGGGCGTGGAGATTTTTCCCGGCTTTGCCGCAGCCGAGGTGCTGTACACCGAATCCGGCGCGGTCAAGGGCGTGGCCACCGGCCACCTGGGCTTGGGCAAGGACGGGCAACCGGGGCCCGACTTCCAGCTCGGCATGGAGTTGCACGCCAAATACACCGTCTTTGCCGAGGGCGCACGCGGCCACTTGGGCAAGCAGTTGATCGAGCGCTTTGCGCTCGATGCAGGCAAAGACCCGCAAGCCTACGGCATCGGCATCAAGGAGCTGTGGGAAATCCCGCCTGAGCAGGCCAAGCCGGGCCTGGTGGTGCACACCGCCGGCTGGCCACTGGACAGCCGCACCTACGGCGGCGGCTTTTTGTACCACCTCGAGGGCAACCGGGTCACGCTCGGCTTCGTGGTCGGGCTCGATTACGCCAACCCCTGGCTGAGCCCGTTCGAAGAAATGCAGCGCTGGAAGACCCACCCCAGCATCTGCGCCCACATTCAGGGTGGCAAGCGCATCGGTTACGGCGCGCGCGCCATCACCGCCGGCGGCCTGCTGAGCCTGCCCAAAACCGTGTTTCCCGGCGGCGCGCTGGTGGGCTGCGAAGCCGGCTACCTGAACGCCGCCCGCATCAAGGGCAGCCACGCGGCCATCAAAAGCGGCATGATGTGCGCCGAAGCCGCTTTTGAGGCGGTGCAAGCCGGCCGCAGTGGCGACGAACTCAGCGCCTACCCGGCCGCGTTCGCGCAAAGCTGGCTCCACCAGGAGCTGGACCAGGCGCGCAACTTCAAATCCTGGTTCAAAAAAGGCAACACCGTGGGCGCGCTCATGACCGGTGTCGAGCACTGGTTTTTGCCCAAGATCGGCCTCAAGCGCCCGCCGTGGACGGTGCACCGCCACGCCCCCGACCACAGCTTGCTGCGCCCGGCCGCCGAGTGCGCGCGCATCGACTACCCCAAACCCGACGGCAAGCTCACCTTCGACCGCCTCTCCAGCGTCTTTGTGAGCAACACCAACCACAACGAGCACCAGCCGGCGCACCTGACGCTGCGCGACGCCACCGTGCCGGTGCAGGTCAATCTGGCGCGCTACGCCGGCCCCGAGAGCCGCTACTGCCCGGCCGGGGTGTACGAGTTCGTTGCGGCCGAGGGCGGCGGCGAGCGCCTGCAGATCAACGCCCAGAACTGCGTCCACTGCAAGACCTGCGACATCAAGGACCCGACGCAAAACATCGTCTGGGTCACGCCCGAAGGCGGCGGCGGGCCCAATTACGCGGGCATGTAACCCCCTGAGGCCCTCACGAGGGCTTCAAAATTCTGTGTTAGGGTACACGGCGGCCACGGTCTGGATGGCCCGGCTTCAAACCTGGGAACCCGAACCGGGCGCATTGGATCAACCCCCGCAGCTGTTTTGCAACCCTCAGGAGTCAACATGGACCTCTCTAAAATTCTGGACAAGGCCTATCATGGCCTGCCCATGTCCGAAGTCGCCGAAGCCCCGGTCGATGCGCTGTATGGCGTCTCGGTCGCCGACGCAGAAAAACTCAAAGCGGCCTTTGGCATCAAGACCGTGCGCGATCTGGCCACGAACAAGTACTTCCTCGCGGCGCAGGCCATCGTCGACGAGGCCGACGACCTCGAGGAGGATTGAGGCGACTGTTGGATTGCCCACCCAGCGCCCAGGCCGAAGGCCTCATGGGCGGCTTGGCTGGGTGCAGCGTTTGCGGGAGCGCCATCCGGACAGTGGCCCGTGCCCGCTGGCTGCGACTGCTTTCTGCGCTACAGTCATGCGCCATGAGTGCACCCCAACCCACCCCAGACACCCCATCCGCCTGGGCTGCTTCGCCCCCTGGTGACCCCGCCACAGCCGCAGTCCCTTCAGCCCCCGCCCTGCAACGCACCCCACTGCACGCGCTGCACCAAGAGTTGAATGCGCGCCTGGTGCCCTTTGCCGGCTACGAGCTGCCGGTGCAGTACCAAGGCAGCGGCCTCGGGCTGCTGGCCGAGCACCTGCACACCCGCGCCCACGCCAGCCTGTTCGACGTCTCGCACATGGGGCAGGTGCGCCTCAGCGGCCCCGACGCCGCGGCTGCGCTCGAAACCCTGCTGCCCATGGACGTGCTCGGCCTCGGGCTGAACCAGCAACGCTACGGTCTGCTGCTGGCCGACGACGGCGGCATCCTCGACGACCTGATGTTCGTGAATCGCGGCGACCACCTGTGGCTGGTGCTCAATGGGGCCTGCAAGGCCGCCGATCTGGCCTACCTGCAAGCGCGCCTGGGCCAGCGCTGCGCCATCGACGTCCTGCCCGAGCAGGCGCTGCTGGCGCTGCAGGGCCCGCTGGCCGCCACGGCTTTGCAACGGCTGCTGCCGGGGACTGAAAAGCTGGTGTTCATGCAAGGCGCGGCGCTGCATTGGCAGGGCCATGCGCTCTATGCCACGCGCAGCGGCTACAGCGGCGAAGACGGGTTCGAGATCTCGCTGCCCGCAGCCGCTGCCGCCGCCTTGGCGCGCGCGCTGCTGGCGCAACCCGAAGTCAAGCCGGCGGGCTTGGGGGCGCGCAATTCGCTGCGCCTCGAAGCCGGGCTGTGCCTGTATGGGCAAGACCTCGATGCCGGCACCACCCCGGCCGAGGCGGCACTGGGCTGGGCGATCCAGAAAGTGCGGCGCAGCGGCGGCGCGCGTGCCGGCGGCTTTGCCGGCGCCGAGCGCGTGCTGGCCGAGCTCGAAGGCCGCCAGCCGCTGGCGCGCCGGCGCGTCGCGCTGCTGGCCAGCGAGCGCGTGCCGGTGCGCGAACCCGCGCCCCTGCAAGACGCCGCCAGCGGCCAAACCATCGGCCAAGTGAGCAGCGGGCTGCTCAGCCCGAGCCTGAACCAGCCGATTGCCATGGGCTACGTGCCGCCCGAATACGCCGCCGTCGGCAGCCAGCTGCACGCTGTGGTGCGTGGCAAAACCGTGCCCATGACGGTCAGCGCCCTGCCCTTCGTGCCCACACGCTACCATCGCGGCTGAAATCGCCGCTGAACTTTCGTTCGTCCCCACCCGGGTCTGCGCGACCCAACCCCCACCCCCGAATGGAGCACCCCCCATGAGCTTGAAATACACCCCCGATCACGAATGGCTGCGCCTCGATGGCGACTGCGCCACCGTCGGCATCACCGCCCACGCCCAGGACGCGCTGGGCAATGTGGTGTTTGTGGAGCTGCCCGAAGTCGGCGCGCAGTTGGAGCAAAAAGCGGTCGCTGGCGTGGTCGAGTCGGTCAAGGCCGCCGCCGACCTCTACATGCCGGTGAGTGGCACCGTGCTCGAAGTCAACGAAGCGCTGCGCGCCGACCCGGCCCTGGCCAACACCGACCCAATGGGCGCGGGCTGGTTTTTCAAGCTGCGCCTGAGCCAACCGGCCGAGCTCGACGCCCTACTCGACGAAGCCGCCTACGGCCAGCTGACCCAGTAAACACCACCCCAACCCGCAGCCGCACCGCCCCATCCCCCTGCCCGCCCGCGATGACCCACCCTGTCCTACCCAGCTTGAGCGAGCTCGAGCAGCCGACCGAATTCCACGCCCGCCACATCGGCCTGAGCGCCGCCGATGAGGCGCAGATGCTCGCTTGCATCGGTGCGGATTCGCGCCGCGCCCTGATCGGCGCCATCGTGCCGCCTGGCATCGTGCGCGCCGAGCCCATGCAGCTGCCGCCGGCCGTGGGCGAGGCCGCGGCGCTGGCCGAGCTCAAGGCCATCGCGCAGCAAAACCAGGTGCTGCGCAGCTTCATTGGTCAGGGCTACCACGGCACCCACACGCCGGGCGTGATTCTGCGCAACATCCTCGAAAACCCGGCCTGGTACACCGCCTACACCCCCTATCAGGCCGAGATTTCGCAGGGCCGCATGGAGGCGCTGCTCAACTTCCAGACCCTGGTCTGCGACCTCACGGCGATGGACATCGCCAACGCCTCGATGCTCGACGAAGCCACGGCCGCCGCCGAAGCCATGACGCTGGCCAAGCGCTCGGTCAAGGCCAGCGGGCACACGATTTTGGTCAGCGCCGACTGCCACCCGCAAACCATCGAGGTGCTGCAGACCCGCGCCGCACCGCTGGGCCTGGTGGTGCAACTGGTGCATTCCGAGCCCGAGTGGCTGGCCGCGCTGCAGCAAGACGACTACTTTGCCGCCCTGAATCAATACCCCAGCAGCAGCGGTTGGCTGGCCGACTGGCAGGCCAGCGCCGACCTGATCCACGCCAAGGGCGCGGCGCTGCTGCTGGCCACCGACCTGCTGGCGCTGGCCGTGCTCAAGGCCCCGGGCGAGATGGGGGCCGACATCGTGTTTGGCAGCAGCCAGCGCTTGGGCATGCCGATGGGCGCGGGCGGCCCGCACGCCGCCTATCTGGCCTGCCGCGAGCCCTTCAAGCGCTCGCTGCCCGGCCGCTTGGTGGGAGTGAGTGTGGATGCCCACGGCCACCGCACCTACCGGCTGGCGCTGCAGACGCGTGAGCAGCACATCCGGCGCGAAAAAGCCACCTCGAACATCTGCACCGCCCAGGTGCTGCCGGCCGTCGTCGCCAGCATGTACGCGGTCTATCACGGCCCGCAGGGCCTGCGCCGCATCGCCGAGCGCGTGGCGCGCTACACCGCCATCCTGGCCGCTGGGCTCGAGCAACTCGGGGCGCGCCTGGTGCACCACAGCGCCTTCGATACCGTCACACTCGACCTGGGCAGCGCCGCAGCCGCCGAGCAACTGCACCAGCGCGCCGTGGCCGCCGGCATCAACCTGCGCCGCTACGTGGGCGAGCGCGCCGCCTGGGTGGGCATCAGCCTCGACGAAACCTGCACCCGCGCCGATTTGCACCAGCTCTGGGCCTTGCTGGCCGACGGCGCGCACGCGCTCACCTGCCTGGGTGCGCTGGAACACGATACCACGGCGCGCATTCCGCCCGCGCTGCGCCGGCGCAGCGCCATCCTCACGCACCCGGTGTTCAACCGCCACCACAGCGAAACCGCGATGCTGCGCTACATCCGCTCGCTGTCGGATCGCGATCTGGCACTGGACCGCAGCATGATCCCGCTGGGCTCGTGCACCATGAAGCTCAACGCCACCAGCGAGATGATCCCCATCACCTGGCCCGAGTTTGCCCAACTGCACCCCTACGCCCCGGCGGCGCAGATGCAGGGCTACCGGCTGCTCGACGAGCAACTGCGGCACTGGCTGTGCCAAGCCACCGGCTACGCGGGCATCAGCTTGCAGCCCAACGCCGGCTCGCAAGGCGAATACGCCGGCCTGTTGGCGATCCGCGCCTGGCAGGCCGCGAACGGACAGGGCCAGCGCGACATCTGCCTGATTCCGCAGTCGGCGCACGGCACCAACCCGGCCACGGCGCAGATGGTGGGGCTGCAAGTGGTGGTGACGCGCTGCGACGCCGCCGGCAATGTGGACATGGCCGATCTGCAAGCCAAGTGCGAGCAATACAGCGCGCGGCTGGCGTGCGTGATGATCACCTACCCCAGCACCCACGGCGTGTTCGAGACCTCGGTGCGTGAGCTGTGCGCGCTGGTGCACCGCCACGGCGGCCGGGTGTACATCGACGGCGCCAACCTGAACGCGCTGGTGGGCCTGGCGGCGCCGGGCGAGTTCGGTGGCGACGTGAGCCACCTGAACCTGCACAAGACCTTCTGCATCCCGCACGGCGGCGGCGGCCCCGGCGTCGGCCCGGTGTGCGTGGTGCCCGATCTGCTGCCCTACCTGCCCGGCCACGCCAGCGCCGCCGCCGTCGGCGCCTACACCGGCAGCGCGGCTGCGCAGCAGCCAAGCGTGGGGGCCATCTCCTCGCCAGCGCCGGGCCGCCCCAAGCTGGCGAGCGCCCCCTCGGGGGGCAGCGCGGCTGCGCAGCAGCCAAGCGTGGGGGCCATCTCCTCTGCGCCCTTGGGCAACGCTGCGGTGTTGCCGATCTCGTGGATGTACATCCGCATGATGGGCGCCGACGGCCTGCGCGCCGCCACCGAGAGCGCCATCCTGAGCGCCAACTACATCAGCCGCCGCCTGGCCCCCCACTACCCCACCCTGTACGCCAGCGACAGCGGCCACGTGGCGCACGAGTGCATCCTGGACTTGCGCCACTTCAAGGAAAGCTGCGGCGTGATGGCCGAAGACGTGGCCAAGCGCCTGATCGACTACGGCTTTCATGCGCCCACGCTGAGCTTTCCGGTGGCCAACACGCTCATGGTCGAGCCCACCGAGAGCGAGCCGCTGGCCGAAATCGAGCGCTTCATCGCCGCCATGATCGCCATCCGGGCCGAAATCGCCCAGATCGAATCCGGCCACTGGCCGCGCGACGACAACCCGCTCAAGAACGCCCCGCACTGCGCCGCGCAACTCACGCGCAGCGACTGGCCGCACCCCTACCCGCGCGAAGTCGGCGCCGCCTTGCACGGCAGCGCCTTGGCCGGCAAGTACTGGCCCCCGGTCGGGCGCGTGGACAACGTCTATGGCGACCGCAACCTGTTCTGCACCTGCCCGCCGCTGGAAGAGGTGCAATGATGGGCGATCGGCCTGACTAGGGCGCCACGGCCCGCTTGACGCCGAGCGCCAGCGGCCGTGGCAAGTGGCGCAGCGAGCGCAGCAGATAGGGCAACAGGCGCAGCTTCAGACCGCTGACCGAGCGCGGCACCACGGCTTCGATCAGGTGCGGGCCCGGTGTGGCCAAGGCGTGTTCGAGGGCAACCAGAAATTCCTCGGTGCTGCTGGCCCGGCGCGAGGGCACGCCCATGCCTTGCCCCAGCGCCACGAAGTCCAGCGCCGGCTGGCTCAGGTCGAACTGCTGCTGCGCGACGCTGCCGCCGGCCTCGGCGCCGACGCGCTGCAGCTCCATGTTCAAAATCGCATAGCTGCGGTTGTTGAAAACGATGTTGATCACATGCAGTTGCTCGCGCGCCATGGTCCAGAGCGCTTGCAGGGTGTACATGGCTGAGCCGTCGCCGTGGAGCGCAATCACCGGCCGGTCCGGGCAGGCCAGCGCCGCCCCCACGGCGCATGGCAGGCCCTGCCCGATCGCGCCGCCGGTGAGGGTCAGCAGGTCGTGCGCCGGCGCCCCAGCGGTGTAGAGCGGCAGCAGCAGACCGGAGGTTTGCGCTTCATCGACGACGATGGCGCGCTCGGGCAGCAGGTGCCCAAGCGCTTTGCAGACCTTGTCGGCGTTGAACTTGCCGCTCGGGCGCGTGGGGCGCTGGACTGGCTGCAAGGCGGGCGTGGCTTGCGCCGCGCCTGCGGTGTGCACCAGTTGCTCTAGGCTGGCAGCCACGTCTTGCTCGGCGCTGCACAGGGTGTGCACGGTGCAACCATCAGGCACCAAGCGGCTGGCTTGACCGGGGTAGGCAAAGAACGAGACAGGCTCTTTGGCGTCGATCAGGATCAAATGCGCGAGCCCGCGCAATTGCACCGAGGCCAGTTCGGCCAAGTAGGCGATGCGCTCGATTGCGGGCAGGCCGGCCCCGCGCTGCAGGCGGGTTGGGAAGGTTTCGGCAAACAGCTCCACCCCGGCGTGTGCGGCCAAGCGCGCCGCCGCCAGCAGGGCCGGCTGGCGCAGTGCGCGCCCACCCAGCAGCAGCGCCTTGCGCCCCGGGCCTTGCAGCACGCGGGCCAAGCGCTCGAGGCTGGCGGTGCTGGCCAAAGGTGGCGCGGCAGCCAAGGCCAAGGCTTGCGGCTGCGCGCCCTCGCTCCACGACACATCGGCGGGCAGGATCAGGGTGGCCACGGCACCCGGCGGGCCGATGCAGGCGGCCAGCGCCTCGGTGGCGTCGTGGCACAGCGCTTGGGTGCTGGCCGAGGTGCGCACCCAAGCCGAGGCGTTGCGCGCCACGGTTTCGATGTCCGACTGCAAGGGCGCGTCGTGCTGCACGTGGCTGCGGGCGTGGTCGCCGACGATGTTGAGCAGCGGCACCCGCGCCTTGCGGGCGTTGTGCAGGTTGGCCAGCCCGTTGCCCAAACCGCAACCCAGATGCAGCAAGGTGGCGGCGGGTTTGTCGGCCATGCGCGCGTAACCGTCGGCGGCCCCGGTGGCCACGCCCTCAAACAAGGTGAGCACGGCGCGCATCTGCGGTGTGCGGTCGAGCGCGGCGACGAAGTGCATCTCCGAGGTGCCGGGGTTGGTGAAACAGGTGTCGATCCCGGCATCGACCAGGGATTTGAGCAAGGCTTGGGCACCGTTCATGGCGTGGCTTCTTGGTTGATGTGGCGCGCCGCGGCACGCGCCGTCAGGATGCAGGCGGGCAAAAAGGTGCCCTCGAGCGAGCGTTTGCCACAGGCCCCGCCGCCACCGAATCCGGCCACCTCGCCCACGGCGTACAGTCCGGGCAGCGGCTGGCCGTGCGCGTCCAGCACCCGGCTGTGCAAGTCGGTCTGCAAGCCGCCCAGGCTTTTGCGGCTGATGAGCCGCAACTGGATCGCGATGTAGGGCCCGGCCCCGCGCTGGCTCAAGGGGGCGGGCGCACAGGTGCGCAGCCGATCGGGCCCCCAAAGGCGGGCGTGCAGAATGCGGCGGATCTGCTCGTCGTTGCAGTGCGCCAGCCCGGCGCTGAACTGGGCGTCGTAGGCGGCGACGGTGGCTTCTAGGGTGCCGGGGGCCAGATCTGGGTTGCCGGCCAGCGCGTTCATGCGCTGCGCCAGCTCGGGCAGCGTGTCGGCGGCGATGAAATGCGGGCTTTCGGCCAGCATCTGGCGCACCAGCCGGTGGTTGCCGAGCAGGGTTTCGCGCAGAAACGCCAGCCAGCGCCGCTCGCGGATCTGCAGGTTGTGTTCGGCGCCCGAAATCGCCAGCTCCTTGGCGGCGATGCGCCAGTTGAGCAACTGCCACGTGTAGCCGCGCGGCTGCGCCGCCACCCGCTGGCACAGGTCGTGGGTGTCAAACCCCGTGACCAAGGGTTGTGGCCCGATGCGCCGCCCAGAGCTGTCGAGCCAGAGCGCCGATTTGCACGGAATGAGCGAGAGCCCGTGGCCGGCAAAATGCGGTTGCGGGTGCGGCACCCCGGCGGCGTAGTTCCACATCCGCTCGGCGTGCGTGACTAGGCCACCCAAGGCCTGCACGCGCTCATGCAGCGCGCCGTCGGCATAGGGGTGGGCGCCGTTGAGCAGTTCGCTCGGTGCAGCCGCGCCCGTGGCAGCCGTGGGCCAGTGGCGGCGCACCTGCTCCAGGCTGCCGTTGATGCCGCCGGTGGCGAGCACCACCTGATCGGCCTCGAAAAACTGCTCGGCGCCGCTGTTTTCGTCGATGGCGAGGGCGCCGTTGATGCGGCCCGCCTGCTGCGTGAGTTCGGTGACGCGCTGCCGGTGCAGCAACTGCAGCCGTGCCGCGCCACTGCTGCGCCCGGCGTGCTGCAAGGCGGCGATCACGGTTTGCGTCAGGTGCGCGGCGGTGCCCCACAGCACGTGGTAACGCGGCAGGCTGTTGCCCTCGCCGTACTGGCCGCGCTCGACCCAGTTGACAGCGGGCAGAAAGCGCAGGCCCTGCCCGAGCAACCACTCATAGACCTCGGGCGTGCTGCGCTGCACGTAGTGTTCGGCCCAGCGCCGCGGCCACAGCTCGTTGGCATCGAGCTCGCCAAAGCGCAGCCAGTCTTGCAGCGCGCGCTCGGGGCTGTCGGGGATGCGCTGGCGCCGCTGCAGCGGGGTATCGACCAGGCACATGCCGCCAAAAGCCCAACGCGCCAGGCCGCCCAGGCGCTGCGGGGTGTCGCGGTCGAGCAGCGTGACGCTGCGGCCAGCGCGCAGGCACTCCAAGGCCGTGACCAAACCGGCCAACCCGGCGCCGACGATCAAGATTTGGCTGCGTGGCTGGCTGGGCATGGTGGGGCTGCAGGCTGGGTGGCTGGGTGGCTGGAGTTCAGATCTCTTCGATGCGCAGGGGCGGGTAGCTGTCCCAGCTCTGGCAGCCGGGGCAATGCCAGAAATACTGGCGCGCCTCAAAGCCGCAGCCGGCGCAGCGGTAGCGCTTGAGTGGCTCGCAGGCGCGTTCGAGCGCGGGCTTGACGAGCTTTTGTTCTGCAGGCGATCCCCAGTGCGCGCCCCCCAGCCACAGGCTGGCGGCCACCAGCGAGGGTTCGCGGCGCAGGTGTTCGAGGTAGAGGGCGCGCGCGGCTTGTGCATCGTCCTCGAGGCTGACCAGGGCTTGGGTGACGTCGAGCGAGGCGGCGTGCTGCTCGCTCCACTGCTGCAGCAGGGCGCGCACGGCTTGCGTGTGCCCCAGGCGCTTGCCCCACAGCGCCAGGTTGTGCGCCACCAGCGGCAGATGCCCCGGCGCATGCTGCACCATGCCCTGCAGGGCCGCCCAGGCCCCTTCGGTTTGCTGCAGGCTGTGGCGCAGATCGGCCAACTGCACCCATGCCCGCGCCGATTCGGGGATGCGCTGCACCAGTTGCTCGAGCAGCACCAGCGCCTCGGTGGTGTGCTGCTGCTGGCGCAAGGTGGCGGCTTGCTCGCAGCGGTAATGCGCCAGCCGCAATTGAAAGCTGCCGCGACCGGCGTCTTCCAGCAGCTCGGCCATGGCAGCGGCCTGCTCCCAGTCGCGCGTGCGCTCGTAGATCGCCAGCCGCGCCAGCCGGGCGTCGGTCTGCAGCGGCGTGCCTTCGAGCCGCAACAGCGCCGCCTCGGCCCGGTCGAGCAAGCCCGCCTTCAGAAAATCCTGAGCCAGCGCATGGCGCGCGCGTGCGCTCTCGTGCGCCGACAGATCGGCACGCGCCAGCAGGTGTTCGTGTACCCGCACGGCGCGGTCGTAGTCGCCGCGGCGGCGAAACAGATTGCCGAGCGCAAAATGCAGCTCGGAGGTGTCGGGGTCGTTTTGCACGGCCTCGATGAAGGCATCGATGGCTTGATCGTGCTGCTCGTTGAGCAGGTGGTTCAGACCACGAAAGTAGGCCTTGGGTGCGCGCCGGTTTTCCAGCCGCATCTGGCGCAAGTCGAAGCGCGACGCCAGCCAGCCCAGCGCAAACGCCGCCGGCAGGCCCCAGAGCAGGCTGATCAGGTCAAATTCCATGGGGGGGCAGTTCGCCGCCGCTGGCTTTGGTTTCGGCTTGGTTGGCCGGTGGCGCCGCTGCCGCCCGCGCGGCGCGGCGCGCCCGCAGCCACAGCGGGGTCATGACCGCCACACCCAATGCCAGCCCCAGCACCAGGGCGGCCAAGACCACCAGCACCAGCGGGGCGTCCCAATAGGCGCCAAAAAACCAATGCACGCGCACGGCGCCTTGGTTGTTGAGCGCGAACGCAAAGACGACAAAAAAAAGGGCTGCCTTGAGCAGCCACGAGAGGTAATTCACGCTTGCCCCCAGTGGTGAGCAAGATTGTAACGGGCCGACCAGCCCGTCACACCTGCACCCTCTGCGCTAGTGTGGTGTTGCGCGCTTGAGGGGACAAATAAAACCGATGGATTTTTGGCCCTGCTTAGGCGCAAACCACAGCCATAGTGCCACTATGGCGCGGATTTGCAACGACAGCAGGGACGAAAAGGCGCGGTTTTATGTTCCAGATAGCGCGCAACGCCACACTAGGGCTGGGTTTTATGTGGCAGGGGTGCCGCCCCCGGCATCGACCTGCTCGCGCAGGGCCTTGCCGGGTTTGAAATGCGGCACGCGCTTGGCCTCGATGGCCACGCTCTCGCCACTGCGCGGGTTGCGCCCGATGCGCGCCGCGCGCTCGCTGAGCGTGAAGCTGCCAAAACCGCGCACTTCCACGCGCTGCCCCTGGGCCAAGGCTTGCGCGATGGCCGACAGGATGGTTTTGACGGCCAATTCGGCGTCGCGCTGACCCAACTGAGCAAAGCGCTCGGCCAAGGCTTGCACCAAATCGCTGCGCGTCATGGCCGCATCAACCGTTGTTGTCGAGTTTGGCGCGCAACAAGGCCCCCAGGCTGGTGGTGCCGGCGTTGCCCGCGTTTTGCTGGCTCAGGTTGGCCATGGCCTCTTGCTGCTCGGCCATGTCCTTGGCCTTGATCGAGAGCTGGATGTTGCGCGTCTTGCGGTCCACGTTGACCACCACGGCCGTGATTTCGTCGCCCTCTTTGAGCACGTTGCGCGCGTCTTCGACCCGGTCGCGGGCGATTTCAGAGGCCCGCAGGTAGCCGACCACGTCGGAGCCCAGATCGATCTCGGCCCCTTTGGCGTCCACGCTCCTGACCTTGCCGACCACGGTCGCGCCCTTGTCGTTCATCGACACAAAGGTGGTGAACGGATCGCCGTCGAGCTGCTTGATGCCCAGGCTGATGCGCTCGCGCTCGACATCGACGCCCAACACGATCGCCTCGACTTCCTGGCCCTTCTTGAAGTTGCGCACTGCGGTTTCGCCGGGTTCGTTCCACGACAGGTCGGACAGGTGCACCAGGCCGTCGATGCCGGCCGCGAGGCCGACGAACACGCCAAAGTCGGTGATCGAGCGGATCGGGCCCTTGACGCGGTCGCCGCGCTTGGTGGCTTCGGCAAACTCGTGCCACGGGTTGGCGCGGCACTGCTTCATGCCCAGCGAGATGCGGCGCTTGTCTTCGTCGATCTCGAGCACCATGACCTCGACCTCGTCGCCCAGCGCCACCAGCTTGTTGGGGGCGATGTTCTTGTTGGTCCAGTCCATTTCGGAGACGTGCACCAGCCCTTCGATGCCGGGCTCGAGCTCGACGAAGGCACCGTAGTCGGCGATGTTGGTGATCTTGCCGAACATGCGCGTGCTGGCCGGGTAGCGGCGCGCCACGCCCATCCAGGGGTCGTCGCCCATTTGCTTCAGGCCCAGGCTGACGCGCTGTTTTTCGGCGTCGAACTTGAGCACCTTGGCCGTGACTTCCTGGCCCGGCTGCACCACCTCGGACGGATGGCGCACGCGGCGCCAGGCCATGTCGGTGATGTGCAGCAGGCCGTCGATGCCACCCAGATCGACGAAGGCGCCGTATTCGGTGATGTTCTTCACCACGCCGTGCACGATCGCGCCTTCGCGCAGGGTTTCGAGCAGCTTGGCGCGCTCTTCGCCCATCGAGGCTTCGACCACGGCGCGGCGCGACAGCACGACGTTGTTGCGCTTGCGGTCGAGCTTGATGACCTTGAACTCGAGCGTCTTGTTCTCGTAGGGGGTGAGGTCCTTGGTCGGGCGGCTGTCGACCAGCGAACCGGGCAGGAAGGCGCTGATGCCGTTGACCATGACCTTGAGGCCGCCCTTGATCTTGATGCTGGTGGTGCCGGTGACGAAGTCGCCCGATTCGAGCGCGCGCTCGAGCGCCATCCACGACGCCAGGCGCTTGGCCTTGTCGCGGCTCAGGATGGTGTCGCCGTAGCCGTTTTCGACCGCTTCCACGGCCACCGAGACGAAGTCGCCGGCCTGGACTTCGAGTTCGCCCTGATCGTTCTTGAATTCGGCGATGGGCACGTAGGCTTCGGATTTGAGGCCGGCGTTGACCACGACGTGGTTGTGCTCGATGCGCACGACTTCGGCGGTGATGACCTCACCCTGGCGCATTTCGGCGCGCTTGAGCGATTCTTCAAAAAGGGCGGAAAAGGATTCAGACATGGGGCTTCCTGGGCCGCGTGCGCCTCGCGAGGGAACCATTACAAGGCATGCGGCGGATACAAAAACGCAGGGCCAGCGGGCGCTGCGGGTTTCATGGTTGTGAACCCTCGGGCCTGCGGCTGTCAGAGGCAGCCGGCGGGGCCGTTGGGGCCTGAGTTGCACGCCTGCCACCAGTCGAGCACCTGCTGCACCGATTGCTCGATGCGCTGCTCGGAGTTGTCCAGTAGGCGGGCTTCCTCGGCTGGCTTCAAAGGCGCGGCGCTGCGCGAGCGATCGCGCTCATCGCGCGCCTGAAGGTCAGCCAAAAGGTCTGCCATTGTAGCAGGGATGCCTTGCGCCATCAGTTGCTGCTGCCGCCGCTGGGCGCGCTGCTCGGCGCTGGCGGTGAGGTAGACCTTGAGCGCGGCGTCGGGAAAGACCACCGTGCCCATGTCGCGCCCGTCGGCCACCAGGCCGGGCAGGCGCCTGAAGCTGCGCTGCAGCTCCAGCAGCGCCGCGCGCACCTCGGGCAGCGCGGCCACGCGCGAGGCCGCCATGCCGGCGGCTTCGCTGCGCAGGGCAGCGCTCACTTCCTCGTCCCCCAGCCACACTTGCTGGCCCTCGAAGCGCAGCGGCAGGTCGCGCGCCAGCTGGCCCAGCGCCGCAGCGCCGCCCGGCTGCTGCAAGGCCGGCGTGCGGGTGTCGATGCCGGCGCGCGCGGCCGCCAGGCCCAGCAGCCGGTACAGCAGGCCGGAATCGAGCCGGTGGTAGCCCAGGCGCTGCGCCAGCTCGGTGGCCAGCGTGCCCTTGCCCGAGGCCGTGGGCCCGTCGATGCACAGCACCGGGATGTGGGCCGCGTCGGTTTGGCAGACCGCGAACAGGGTCTCGAAAAAATCGGGGAAGGTCTTGGCGACGCACTTCGGGTCTTCGATCCGCACCTTGAGGCGCGCCGGGTTGAAGGCCGCCAGGGCAAAGCACATCGCCACCCGGTGGTCGTCGTAGGTGTGGATGCTGGCGCGGCGCCAGCCGCTGCCGTCGGCGGGCAGGGGCTCGATGCGCAGACAGTCGGCGCCCTCCTCGACCTGGGCCCCGAGCTTGCGCAGCTCGCAGGCCATGGCGGCCAGGCGGTCGGTCTCTTTGACGCGCCAGCTGGCGATGTTGCGCAGCACGCTCGGGCCGTCGGCGTACAGCGCCAGCACGGCCAGCGTCATGGCGGCGTCGGGGATGTGGTTGCAGTCGAGGTCGATGGCGCGCAGCGGCCAGCGCCCGCGGCGCACGCACAGCGCGTTGGGCTGGCCCGCGACTTCGGCGCCCATGGCGCGCACGGCATCGACGAAGCGGATGTCGCCCTGAATCGAATCCAGCCCCACGCCCTCGATGCGCAAGCCCTCGCTGCCCGGGCTGGGCGGCGCGATGGCCCCGAGCGCCAGAAAGTAGCTCGCCGACGAGGCATCGGCCTCGACGTGCAGCGCGCCGGGCGAGCGGTACTGGCTGCCCGCCGGGATGACAAAGCGCTGCCAGCCCTCGCGCTGCACCTGCACGCCAAAGCGCGCCAGCATGGCCAGTGTGATGTCGATGTAGGGCTTGGAGATCAGCTCGCCCTGCACCTCGATCACCATCGACTGCCGAGCGCTCACCAGCGGCAGCGCCAGCAGCAAGGCGGTGAGGAACTGGCTCGAGACGTCGCCGCGCACCCGAATGGCCTCGCCCAGCCGCAGCGCATGCCGCGCGCCGTCGCCCACGCGCAGCGGTGGGTAGCCCTGCTGGCCCAGACACTGCACCGGGCAGCCGAGCTGGCGCAGCGCGTCGAGCAAATCGCCGATGGGACGCTCGTGCATGCGCGCCACGCCGGCAAGATCGAACTGCGCGCCCTGGGTGGCCGCCAGCAGCGCCAGCGCCGCTGTCAGCGGCCGCATGGCGGTGCCGGCGTTGCCCAGAAACAGTTGCGCCTGGCGCTGCACCAGCTGGCCGCCCAGCCCGTGCACTTGCAGCGTCTGCGCGCCCGTGGCGTCGATGCGGCAGCCCAGGGCGCGCAGGGCCGCCAGCATGACTTGCGTGTCGTCGGATTCGAGCACCTCGTGCAGCGTGGTGCAGCCGGCGCTGAGCGCGGCCAGCAGCAGCACGCGGTTGGAGATGCTCTTGGAGCCCGGCAGCCGCACCCGGCCAGCGGCGCTCATCAGGGGGGGCAAGTCGAGAAAGGCGGTCTGGTACATGGTGAACGATGGGCTGCGGTGCGGTGGCTGCCTGCGCTGGCGACGCCCTAGGGCCGATGCGCGGGCTCTGTGCCTGGGGCGGCGGGTGGTGTGCAGCCTGACGCCGGCTGCCACTGGCTGCGCAACGCGCTGGCGTGCGCGATCAGCTTTTGCAGGGCGCTGCCGTCGCTGTGCTGCATGGCCGCCTCGAGCGCGTCGAGCGCGGCCCGAAACTGGCGCGACTGCGCCAGCACCTCGGCCGCGTTGGCCTGCAAAATGTCGCGCCAGACCACCGGGTCGCTGGCGGCGATGCGGCTGAAATCCCTGAACCCAGGGCCGGCCAGCTCCAGCCACTGCCGTCCGGCGCGCTGCTGCCCGAGCGCATTGACGGCCGCAAAAGCCAGCAGGTGCGGCAAGTGGCTCACGGCGGCGTAGGCGGCGTCGTGGTCTTGGGCGTCCATCAGGCGCACCTGCGCCCCCAGCGCCTGCCAGAGCTGCTGCGCGCGCGCGCTCTGCTGCGCTGCGGTTTCGGGCAGCGGCGTCAGGATCACTTGGCAGCCCCGGTACAGCTCGGCGTCGGCGTGCTCGATCCCGGCCACCTCCTTGCCGGCGATCGGGTGCGCGGGCACGAACTGCGGCAAATGCGTGCCCAGGGTGCGCCGGGCCGCCGCCACCACGTCGGCCTTGGTCGAGCCCACGTCCATGAGCAGCGCCTGCGCCCCGAGCAGGTGGCGAATGGCCTTGAAGGTGTCTTCGGTGGCCGCCACCGGCAGCGCCAGCAGCACCAGGTCGGCCCCCGAGACCGCCAGCAGCGCCGACGGCGCTTCGACGTCGATCACACCCAGCGCCCGCGCCCGGCTCAGGGTGAGGGGCGATTTGCTGTAGCCGACCACGCGCCGCACCAGGCCGGCGCGCTTGAGCGCCAGCGCAAAGGAGCCGCCCATGAGGCCGCAGCCGATCAGACCGAGTTGTTCGAACATCGCCACCGCCCCCTTCAATCGGCCACCGGGTAGGCCCCGAGCAGTTGGTAAAAGGCACACAAGCCCTGCAACTGCTGCAAGGCCGCAGCCACGTTCGGCTGCGTAGGGTGGCCGGCGAGGTCGATGTAGAAGTAATACTCCCACTGGCCCGATTTGGCCGGGCGCGATTCGAAGCGCGTCATCGACACACCGTGCTGCTTGAGCGGCACCAGCAGATCGTGCACGGCACCGGGGCGGTTGGGCACCGACAGCACCAGGCTGGTGCAGTCGCGCCCTGAAGGCGGTGGCATGGCCATGGTCTGCGGCAGGCAGATCACGGCAAAACGGGTGCGGTTGTAGGCTTCGTCTTGCACCGCGTGCGCCACGATGTGCAGGCCAAACTGGGCCGCGGCGCGCTCGCTGGCCAGCGCCGCCCAAGCCGGGTTGGCGGCCGCCAGCCGCGCGCCCTCGGCGTTGCTCTCGACCGCGCGCCGCTCGGCCTGCGGCAGGTGCCGCGTCAGCCATTGTTGGCACTGCGCCAGCGCCTGCGGGTGCGCCAGCACGGCCTCGATGCCCTCGAGCGCGTTGCACTGGCGCAGCAGGTTGTGGCGGATCAGCAGGCTGACCTCGCCCACCACGTGCACCGGCGAGCGCAAAAACAAGTCGAGCGAGCGCGTGACCACGCCTTCGGTGCTGTTTTCGATCGCCACCACGCCAAACTGCGCCGTGCCGGCGGCGGTGGCGTGAAAGACTTCGTCGAAGCTGCTGCAAAAAATCAGGTTGGCGGCGCTGCCAAAATACTCCACCGCCGCCTGCTCGCTGAAGGTGCCCGCCGGCCCCAGCACCGCCACCCGCTGCGGTGCCTCCAACGCCAGGCAGGCCGACATGATCTCGCGCCAGATCGCGCCCACGTGCTGGTTTAGCAGCGGGCCGGGGTTGCGCGCCTGCAGGCGCTCGATCACCTGCGCGACCCGGTCCGGGCGGAAAAAAGGCGAGCCCTCGGCGCGCTTGATCGCCCCCACCTGCTCGGCCACGCGCGCGCGCTGGTTCAAGAGCGCCAACAGCTGGGCGTCGAGCGTGTCGATCTGCAGCCGCAGGTCGGCCAGCGCTGGGGTTTGCACGACCGGGTTTTCAGCGACCGGGCTTGGCAGACCTGCCGGGCCAGCAACAGGCGCGGCGGCTGTTGGATCGGCTGGCCCTGAAGCAGCCGCGCTCGAAGAGGCAGGGTGAGGCAGGCTCATGGGGTGTGGTCTGCGGTGGGGTTTATGACTGGCGCTCAAACTCGCGCAGCCACTCCACCAGCGCTTGCACGCCTGCCAGCGGCATGGCGTTGTAGAGGCTGGCGCGCATGCCGCCCACCATTTTGTGGCCCTTGAGCTGCAGCAGCCCGCGCTCGGCCGCTCCGGCCAAAAAGGCGGCGTTGCGCGACTCGTCGCGCAAGAAAAACGGCACGTTCATGCGCGAGCGGCAGGCCGGATCGACCCGGTTCAGGTACAGCTGCGAGCCGTCGATGCAGTCGTAGAGCAACTGCGCCTTGGCGATGTTGCGCGCCTCCACGGCGGCCAGCCCGGTCAACTCGCCCTCGCGCTGCGCCTTGATCCACTGCAGCGTCAGGCCGGCGATGTAGATGGCGTAGGTCGGCGGGGTGTTGAGCATCGACTGGTTGGCAGCCTGCAGCCGGTAGTCGAACACGCTTGGGCAAATCGGCAGCGCGTGGCCCAGCAGATCTTCGCGCAGCACCACCAGCGTCAGGCCAGCCGGGCCGATGTTTTTTTGCGCCCCGCCGTAGGCCAGCGCCACCCGGCTCCAGTCCAGCGAGCGCGACAGCACGTGCGAAGAAAAATCGATCGCCAGCGGCGCCTCGCTGCCCAAGGCGTGCAAGTCGGGAAGCTGGTGAAACTCGACCCCGTGCACGGTCTCGTTGCTGCACAGGTGCACGTAGCTGGCCTGTGGGCGCAGCCGCCAAGTGGCGGGGTTGGGGATATGGGTGTAGCCGTCCGCCTTGGCCACCACCTGCGCGTCGCCGTATTTCAGCGCTTCCTCGGCCGACTTCTGGCTCCAGCTGCCGGTGACCACGTAATCCATCTGCCGCTGCGGCTTGAGCGCGGCCAGATTGAGCGGCAGCACCGCGTTTTGCGCCTGCGCCCCGCCCTGCAAAAACAGCACGCGGTAGTGGGGCGGAATGGCCAACAACTCGCGCAGATCGGCCTCGCATTGCTCGATGATGAGGCCGTAGTCGCGGCCGCGGTGGCTCATCTCCATCACGCTCATGCCGCTGCCGCGCCAGTCGAGCATTTCGGCGGCGGCCTGTTGCAGCACCGATTCGGGCAGCGTGGCCGGGCCGGGGGAAAAGTTGTAGGGGCGGCTCATGGGCAATGGGGGCTAGAGGGTGGGCGCTGCGGCTCAAGCGCTGGGGTTGGTGCTGGGGTCGGCGTCGGGATCGGTGGCATCCGGGCTGGCGTCGGGGCTGGCGTCTGGATCGGCGGCCGGTTCGGTGGCGGCGTCGTTTTCCACCACGCGCTGCAAGCCGCTGAGCTTGGCGCCGGCGTCGGTGGCGATCAGCGTCACGCCTTGGGTGGCGCGGCCCATTTCGCGGATTTCGGCCACCCGGGTGCGCACCAGCACGCCGCTGTCGGTGATGAGCATGATCTCATCGTCGGGGTGCACCAGCGTCGCTGCCACCACGCGGCCGTTGCGCTCGCTTTGCTGGATGGCGATCATGCCCTTGGTGCCGCGGCCATGGCGCGTGTATTCGCTGATCGCGGTGCGCTTGCCGTAGCCGTTTTCGGTCGCGCACAGCACGCTGGCGCGCGCCGCCGGGGTGGTGGCGCTGGCTTGCGCGCCGCCCGCTTCGTCGGGTGCCTCGGCCACCAGCATGGCGATCACGCGCTGGCCTTCTTCGAGCATCATGCCGCGCACCCCGCGGGCGTTGCGGCCCATCGGGCGCACGTCGTTTTCGTCGAAGCGCACCGCCTTGCCGCCGTCCGAGAACAGCATCACGTCGTGGCGGCCGTCGGTGAGCGCAGCGCCGATCAGGAAGTCGCCCTCGTCCAGATCGACGGCGATGATGCCGGCCTTGCGCGGGTTGGAAAACTCATCCAGCGCCGTCTTTTTCACCGTCCCCATGGCGGTGGCCATGAACACGTATTGATCGGCCGGGAAGCGCCGGTGGGCCCCGGTGAGCGCCAGCGCGACGTTGATCTTTTCGCCCTCGGCCAGCGGGAACATGTTGACGATCGGGCGCCCGCGGGCGCCGCGCGAACCCGAGGGCACCTCCCAGACCTTGAGCCAGTACAGGCGGCCGCGGTTGGAAAAGCACAAAATCCAGTCGTGCGTGTTGGCAATGAACAGCTGGTCGATCCAGTCGTCCTCTTTGGTGGCGGTGGCCAGCTTGCCGCGCCCGCCGCGCTTTTGCGCCCGGTACTCGTTCAGCGGCTGGCTCTTGATGTAGCCGCCGTGGCTGAGCGTGACCACCATGTCGGTCGGGGTGATCAGGTCTTCGGTTGACAGGTCGTGGGCGCTGTGCTCGATGGTGCTGCGGCGCGCGCCCAGCTTGGTCTGGCCAAACTCGGCCTTGATCGCGTCCAGCTCCTCGCCGATGATCACCGACACGCGCTGCGGCGTGGCCAGAATGTGCAGCAAATCGTCGATCTCGGCCATCACGGCGCGGTACTCGGCCACGATCTTGTCTTGCTCGAGCCCAGTCAGGCGCTGCAGGCGCATCTGCAAAATCTCTTGCGCCTGGGTCTCGGAGAGCCGGTACAGGCCATCGGGCTGCATGCCCAAGTCGCGCTCGAGCGCGTCCGGGCGGTAGTCGTCGGCGTTGACGCGGCTGCCGTCGGCGTGCGTGCGCGTGAGCATCTGGCGCACCAGCGCGCTGTCCCAGCGCCGCGCCATCAGTTCGGTGCGCGCAATCGGCGGCGTGCTCGACTCGCGGATGATGCGGATGAACTCGTCGATATTGGCCAGCGCCACCGCCAGCCCCTCGAGCACATGGCCGCGCTCGCGCGCCTTGCGCAGCTTGAACACGGTGCGCCGCGTCACCACCTCGCGCCGGTGCTGCAAAAAGACCTCGATCAACTCCTTGAGGTTGCACAACTTGGGCTGGCCGTCGATCAGGGCCACCATGTTGATGCCAAAGGTGTCCTGCAGCTGGGTCTGCTTGTACAGGTTGTTGAGCACCACCTCGGGCACTTCGCCGCGCTTGAGCTCGATCACCAGCCGCATGCCGGACTTGTCGCTCTCGTCCTGGATGTGGCTGATGCCCTCGATCTTTTTCTCGTTCACCAGCTCGGCCATGCGCTCTTGCAGCGTCTTCTTGTTGACCTGATACGGCAGTTCATCGACCACGATGGCCTGGCGCTGGCCGCGGTCGATGTCCTCGAAGTGGCATTTGGCGCGCATCACCAGCCGCCCGCGACCGGTGCGGTAGCCCTCGCGCACGCCGTGCACGCCGTAGATGATGCCGGCGGTGGGGAAATCGGGCGCCGGGATGATCTCCATCAGGTCATCGACGCTGGCCTCGGGGTGGCGCAGCAGGTGCAGACAGGCATCGACGACTTCGTTCAGGTTGTGCGGCGGGATGTTGGTCGCCATGCCCACGGCGATGCCGGTCGAGCCATTGACCAGCAGATTGGGCAGCCGCGCCGGCAGCACCAGCGGCTCTTTTTCGCTGCCGTCGTAGTTGGGGCCAAAGTTCACCGTCTCCTGGTCGATGTCGGCCAGCATCTCGTGCGCGATCTTGGACAGGCGAATTTCGGTGTAACGCATGGCGGCGGCGTTGTCGCCATCGACCGAACCGAAGTTGCCCTGGCCATCGACCAGCAGATGCCGCAGCGAAAAGTCCTGGGCCATGCGCACGATCGTGTCATAGACCGCGCTGTCGCCGTGCGGGTGGTACTTACCGATCACGTCACCGACGATGCGCGCCGATTTTTTGTAGGGCCGGTTCCAGTCGTTGCCCAGCTCGTGCATGGCAAACAGCACGCGCCGGTGCACCGGTTTCAGGCCGTCGCGCGCATCGGGCAGCGCCCGGCCCACGATCACGCTCATGGCGTAGTCGAGGTAGCTGCGCCGCATCTCCTCTTCGAGGCTGATGGGCAGGGTTTCTTTGGCAAACGAAGTCATGGCGCGGCAAGGTTGGCAACGGGAAGGCAATCCGCGATTTTAGGCGCTGGCGCTGGCGGCTCGGAAACCTCGCGCATACGCCCAAGATCGGCCCTTGCCGCCCCTGGAGCCTAGTAAAAACCCTGATCATGTTGCTGCCCTGCAACATTGGCGACTCCTGCGGCGGCTTCGTGGTGCCGGTCTGGCGCACAATCAGAAGCGCCATGCAATTTGCTTGTGGCACAATGTGTGCACCTTCGGGCGAGGCAGTCGTGCTTCGGTTGAATTCCAGTCTACCCACTTCTACGAGGAATGCAATGAAAAAACTGAACAATGTCGCTGCCTTGTTTGCCGCAGTTGCCCTGACCGCCGTTGCTGCCTTGCCGGCACACGCGCACAACCACGGCGCCCCCGCCACCGCCACGATCGACAACTGGCGCGCCACCGACGGCTCCGTCTGGCGCAGCGCCGACCGCCTGTGCTGGCGCAACGCCAGCTGGACGCCGGCCACGGCTGCTCCGGGCTGCGACGGCTGGATCGTGCCGCAACCGGCTCCGGCGCCCGCCCGGGCCCCGGCTCCTGCTCCGGCACCTGCACCCGCCCCAGCTCCTGCGCCAGCACCTGCTCCCGCTCCGGCTCCAGCACCGGCGCCTGCGGCCGCCCCGGCCCCGGCCCCTGCTCCAGCCCCAGTGGCCGCTGCGCGCGTCACCTTCTCGGCCGATGCCTTCTTCCCCTTCGACAGCGCCGTGCTGCAGCCCGAAGGCCGGGCTCGCCTCGACGACTTGGTGGACAAGATCCGCCCGATCAACCTCGAAGTCATCATCGCCGTTGGCCACACCGATTGGACTGGTCCCGCCGCTTACAACCAGCGCCTGTCCGAGCGCCGCGCCGAAGCCGTCAAGGCCTACCTGGTGACCCAGGGCATCAGCGCCGACCGCGTCTACACCGAAGGCAAGGGTGAAGCCCAGCCTGTGGCCGACAACCGCACCCGCGAAGGCCGGGCGCAGAACCGCCGCGTCGAGATCGAGGTGGTGGGCACGCGCCGCAACTGATCGCAGTCTGCCGGCCAAGCGCCCCACGACCGACTCCAAAACCGCCCTTCGGGGCGGTTTTTTCATGGCGTGACCTCGCCCTTGGACCTGTGGTTCGCAGCACCCACGCTGCAAGACTTGGTTTTTGCAGGCACCCGCAAGCCCAGCCATAATCTGGCCATGGACACACCCCTCAACGCCGACCCGGCCGAACTGGCCAAATTCTCCGAGCTCGCGCACCGCTGGTGGGACCCCGAGAGCGAATTCCGCCCGCTGCACCAGATCAACCCCTTGCGCTTGGGCTGGATCGAAGCCCTCGTCCCCTTGAGCGGCAAAACCGTGCTCGACGTGGGCTGCGGTGGCGGCATCCTGGCCGACGCCATGGCGCGCAAGGGCGCCCAGGTGCTGGGCATCGACTTGGCCAGCAAAGCGCTCAAGGTGGCGCAGTTGCACGCGCTCGAGGCCGAAACCCCGAACGTCAGCTACCGCGAAATCAGCGCCGAACAATGGGCGCAGGAGCGGCCCGCGCACTACGACGTGGTGACCTGCATGGAAATGCTCGAGCACGTGCCCGACCCGGCGTCGGTGGTGCAAGCCTGCGCGACCTTGGTCAAGCCCGGCGGCTGGGTGTTTTTCTCCACCCTCAACCGCAACCCCAAGTCGTTCCTGTTCGCCATCATCGGCGCCGAATACGTGCTCAAGCTGCTGCCCAAAGGCACGCACGAATACGCCAAGTTCATTCGCCCCAGCGAACTGGTGGGCCACTGCCGCGCCGCCGGCCTGCAAGCGCAAGGCATGCGCGGCTTGCAGTACAACCCGCTCACGCGCCGCTACTGGCTCGACGCCGACACCAGCGTCAACTACCTCGTGGCCACACAAAGGCCCGCCGCTTAAAGCCCGCCGCATGAAATTTGCCCATGTACGCGCGGTGCTGTTCGACCTCGACGGCACCCTGATCGACAGCGCGCCCGATTTGGCCTGGGCCGCCGACCAACTGCGCCGCACGCGCGGGCTGGAGCCGCTGCCGCTGGCGCACTACCGCCCCGCCGTCGGTGCCGGGGCGCGCGGGTTGATCCACGCCGCGCTAGGACTGGGGCCCGAACACCCCGATTTCGATGCGCTCAAACACGAGTTTTTCGACACCTACCAAGGCTGCATGCACCAGCGCACCCAAGCCTTTGAGCAGGTGAACGAAACGGTTGCTGCGCTGCTCCAACGCGGCATGGCGTGGGCCGTGGTCACCAACAAGATCGAGCGCTTCGCCCTGCCCATTACCGCCGCGCTGCCGTTGTTCGCCAGCGCCGGCACGGTCATCGGTGGCGACACCACGGCGCACCCCAAACCGCACCCGGCCCCGCTGCTCGAAGCCGCGCGTCGCTTGGGCTACGCCCCCGCGCACTGCATCTACGTGGGCGACGACCGGCGCGACATCGAAGCCGGCCGCGCCGCCGGCATGGCCACCGTGGCGGCCCTGTACGGCTACATCGGCCACGCCGACGACCCCCACACCTGGGGAGCAGACGCCACCATCCAGGCCCCACTCGAACTGTTGAACTTTCTGCAATCGGGTGTACACTAAGCCGTACTGGGGCTGCATTGGTTTCGACGTGGGAACGGATGCGCTGCGGGGCATGTCGAGGTTCTGTCACCTCGTAAATCAGCAGAAAAAAAGCAACTGCAAACGACGAACGTTTCGCACTCGCCGCTTAACCCGGCGAGCCTTGCAACAGTCGGCCAATGGGCTGGGCAAGGGCGGCAGCGGTAGCAATACCGTTGGCGTCCCGGCTGCAAGGTAATTCACATCGGCTGGCCAGCGCGCGGGCAACTTGCGCTCTGGTAAGACCCAAGGTTGCTGGCAGGGTGTGCAGCGTGTCGCTGCGCGGCACACCTGGCGAGACCCAAATCAGACGACTACACATGTAGAACTGCACACAGATGGCTTGCGGACGGCGGTTCGATCCCGCCCAGCTCCACCACATACCCAAAATCCCAACCCTCATCGGTTGGGATTTTTTCTTGCCTGTTCGCGCCGGTTTCCGCATACTTGTGCGGGTTCCTCCGAACGCCTGCAACTGTGCAACCTGCTGTTGGCCGGAGCAGCCTCGGCCCCGACGGCACTCGCCGATGCCAGCTGCTTTGAAGGCCTGCGTGAAAGCCAAGCTCGGCATATGCCGCAGGCTGGGTCAAGCCTTGACGGAGTTCAAGCGCAGCATCAGCGTCATCGGATGGTGCGGTGACGCCTGGAAGCCGTAGTGCTCGTAGAACTGCTTGGCGCGGTCGTGGAGGGCGTGGACGAGCAGCGCCCGGACACCGGCGTGCTGCGCAACGCTCACCGCACGACCGACGGCGTCCTGCAGCAGGGATGCTCCAAGCTTGATGCCCTGCGCCCGATGGTCGACGGCCAGCCGGGCCAGAACCATCACGGGCACTGGATCGGGCATGTTGCGGCGCACGCTGCTGCTTGCCGCCTGATGTGCCACCACGCCTGCGGCCAGCGCGTGGTAGCCGTAGACGCGCCCTTGCCTGTCCGTGACAACGAAGGTGCGGCTGGCACCGCTCAATTGGTTGGTCAGTGCCCGGCGCTTGAGCCATTCATCGAGACTGGCTTCACCGCAAGCGAAATCGTCCAGAATGTGGGCGGCGGCGAGCGGAATCGGTGCGCTCAAGAGCAAGCTCATGCCGCGCCGGCGCTCCAGGGTGCCTTGACGGCCATGAGACGTTCAAGCCCGGGGTTGGGGCTAGGAGGTGCGTCGAGCAGCGCGGTGAACTGCTTGAACTTGTCGGCGTCCAGGCTGAAAAAGACCTGATCCAGCACCACGGACTGCGCGCGCTCGCAGGCCGCTTCGAGCATGAAGTCCGAGCGGTTCTTGCCAAGTAGGCTGGCCGCGTGATCGATCAGATCGCGCTGTTCGGGCAAGGCCCGCAGATTGATGGCGGCGTCACGCATGGGTTTCTTCTATTCGCGCATACACAAAAGATACACGGATTGTGGCGCACCGTGTAGCCGTTGTCAATACGCGGCGCGTCACATGCCGCAGGTGCGGGAGCCGACTGGTAGCCAGTACGACGCTTGAAAACTTGCTCTCCGGGGTTGTTCCAGTTCGGACGAATGTCCACGGAAACGGCCAAATGATCCAAATCCGGGACTGGAGACTTGCGGACGGACTACGATTCAGATGACGGACGCGGGTTCGGTTCCGCGTTCCACCACCACCTACCCAAAATCCCAACCCTCATCGGTTGGGGTTTTTTTGCCTGTTCCCCCAGTGTTGGCCGTCTCAGACGCGCCGCACTGCGGGCTGGCCCGGCAGCCTCATGTAAGCCAAGGGTCCAGCAGCGGCAGATCCGGGTGTTGAAAATCCTTGAGGTTGCGCGTGATCAGCATCAAACCATGGGTCAGCGCAGTAGCCGCCAGCAGACTGTCGATGGCGGGCAACGGGCGTCCAGCCTGTGCCATCAGACGCCCCCAGCGATCCGCTACGGCGGCATCGACAGGCAGGATGCGTCCGGCGAAGAAAGTTGGCAGGTCAACCTCCAGCCAGTCGAGCAGGCGGCGCTTGCGATCTCCTTCAGGCAGGCCCTCGATGCCCTTGCGCAACTCACCCAGCGTCAGGACAGAAAGGTAGAGCGTGCTGGCCGGGCGCTCGGACATCCAGCGCACCACCCTGGCATCGGGATCGCGGCGGCGCAGTTCCGACAGCACGTTGGTGTCGATCAGGTAACTCAAAGCAGCACCTCGCGGGTCGTGCTGGCATCCCGGCGCAGATCGATGTCATCGCTATCGAACAGCGGCGAGCGCTGCATGAAATCGACCAGCGATTGGCCCGCGCCAGTCAAGCGTTCGTATTCGGCCCAGGACAGCACCACCGCGACCTCGCGGCCATGCCAGGTGATCGCCTGCGGTCCGGCCCGCCCCGTGTCCCGGACAAGCTCGGACAGGTGGGTTTTTGCTTCTTGGATTTGCCAGGTGCGCATAGGTGCCCCCAATCAATTCAACCAGTCTGGTCAGAAGTTTAGCCGTTTCAGATCCAAAACCATCACCAGAACGGGGTCGGAACAGGTGTGCGAATTTTGGCACAGCGTGTAGCCGTTGTCAGTCAATCAGCACATCGGCCGGGATGCCCAGGCTCTTGTGCAGTCGTCGGATCATGGCCAGCGTCAGTGGGCGCTTGCGGTTCAGGACTTCGTAAACGCGGTTGCTCTTGCCAATGATGGGCTCGAGGTCTTTGACGGACAGACCACTCTGCTCCATGCGGAATTTGATGGCTTCGACCGGATCAGGCGCAGTGATGGGCACGTGCTTGGCCTCGTAGGCTTGCACCAGCGTGGCCAGGATGTCCAGGCGATCACCCTCCGGCGTGCCCAGATCAGGGTCGGATTCCATCAAGGCCGAAATCTCCTCGAGCGTGGCCTTGTAGTCGGCTTCGGTGCGGATGGGGCGGATGTCCATGTTTTCCTCCGTGGCCGGTCAGGCCGAATCGATGGTTGCTGCGTCCACTGCGTCGTACTCCTTGTGGGTGCCGACGAACTTCAGGTAGACGATCTGCAACTTGTAGGCAACGGCCACGATCAGCCGGTAGTCATTGCCGTTGATGTTGCACACCACGCGACGGTTCTTCAGCACGCTGGCGCTGCGGTACTGCGCCTTGATGTCAGCGGGCTGGCTCCAGGTCGCACTCGTGGCTTCCTCGTACCAGGCCTTCAGCGGCTGCTCGGCGTCTGGATGGCGCTCCCAGAAGGCTCGAAGGGTGGACACGGCAATCACTCGCATGGCTTGCAGTATAGTCCCATTTTGGGACTATTCGCGCCGCTGCGCGAGCAGCAACTCTTGCTGCTGCGCAAGGATGCGAGGAGGGTCGGAATTGTTTTGACTCATGTAAGATGCCCGAGCCAAAGCGATGGGCCAAACACCGCTCCCCAACATGCCGTAGCGGCGATGACTCACAAACAGAACAGGCAGCCTCGATGACGGCAACGACACAGATCATGACCGAGGCCGACACCTGCCGCGAGCTGGTCACACCCAAGCTCGTCGAGGCCGGATGGGGCAATGCGCCGCACGTGATCGGCGAGCAGCGTACCTTCACCAATGGCCGCATCATCGTCACCGGCGGGCGTGTGCGCCGTGGCAAGCAGAAACGTGCGGACTACCTGCTGTACTACCGGCGCGACTATCCACTGGCCGTCGTGGAAGCGAAAGAACTGGGGCTGCCGGCGGAATCTGGGGTGCAGCAGGCCAAAGAATACGCCGAGATGCTCGGCCTGAAGTTCGCCTACGCCACCAACGGCCATCGGCTCATCGAGATCGACTATACCTCCGGCACCGAGCGCGAGGTGGATCGCTTTGCCACGCCCGCCGAACTCTGGCAGCGGCTGACCGCCGCCACCGCGCTGCCCGATCCGGCCACACCCCACCTGCTCGAACCCTTCAACCTGGTTTCGGGCAAGGTGCCGCGCTACTACCAGCAGATCGCGATCAACCGAGTGATCGAGGCCATCCTGCTTGGCCAAAAGCGCGTGCTCGCCACGCTGGCCACCGGCACCGGCAAGACCTGCGTGGCGTTTCAGCTGTGCTGGAAGTTGTGGAACAGCCGCTGGAACCGCACCGGCGAATACCGGCGCCCGAAGATCCTGTTCCTGGCCGACCGCAACATCCTGGTCGATGACCCGATGGCCAAGATGTTCGCGCCCTTTGGTGATGCGCGCCACAAGATCGCCGGAGGCGACGTGAGTCAGAGCCGGGACATGTACTTCGGCCTCTATCAGGCGCTGTCCACCGCCAACGAAGACGTGTTCCGCCAGTACCGGCCGGACTTCTTCGATCTGATCATCATCGACGAATGCCATCGCGGCTCCAGCCGCAACGACAGCAACTGGCGTGCGGTACTCGATCACTTCGCGCCCGCCGTGCAGTTCGGCATGACGGCCACGCCGCTGCGCGAGGAATCGCGCGACAGCTACGAATACTTCGGCAATCCGGTCTACACCTACAGCCTGCGCCAGGGCATCGAGGATGGCTTTCTCGCGCCCTATCGCGTGCATCGCGTGATCACCACGGTGGATGCCGCCGGCTGGCGACCGTCCAAGGACGAACTCGACCGCTTCGGTCGCCCGGTGCCGGACGACGAGTACCAGACCAAGGATTTCGAGCGCATCATCGCGCTGCGTGCGCGCACCCAGGCCATTGCCAAGCACCTCGCCGACTTCCTCAAGGGCACCGACCGCTTCGCAAAGACCATCGTGTTCTGCGTCGATCAGGAGCACGCAGCCGAAATGCGCCAGGAGCTGGTCAACCTCAACAGCGATCTGGTCAAGCAATACCCCGACTACGTCTGCCGCGTCACCGCCGACGAAGGTGCCATTGGCCTGACTCACTTCGAGCATTTTCGGGACGTGGACAAACCCTCGCCAGTGATCCTGACCACCTCGCAATTGCTTACGACCGGCGTCGACGCCGAGATGGTCAAGAACGTGGTGCTGGCGCGCGTGGTCGGCTCCCGCTCCGAGTTCAAGCAGATCATCGGGCGCGGCACGCGATTGAAGGTCGATTACGGCAAGGAATACTTCAACATCATCGACTTCACCGGCACCGCCACCCAGCATTTTGCCGATCCGGATTTCGATGGCGATCCCGCGCGCATCGAGGAAGCAACCATCGATGAGGCTGGCGAAACCGTCGAGTCGGTCATTGAAACGCCCCCCGGCGTGGAACCGCCGGCCGACTACACCGTAGATGCCACGAACACCGACGAAGGCCAGGGCGAAATCCTGACCGAGACGCCGGAGGAGCCACGCAAGTTCTACGTCGACGGCGGCGACGTCGAGGTGATCGGCCACCTAGTCTACGACCTCGACACCGACGGCAAGAAACTGCAAGTGGTCAAATACACCGAATACTCGGGCCGCACCGTTCGGACCCTGTACCCGAGCCGCGATGCGCTGCAATCCGCCTGGGCCAGCTCCGACACCCGCACCGAAGTGCTGCGTGAGCTGACCGAGCGCGGCATCAGCTTCGAGGAGCTGGCGGCCAGCGCCGACCAGCCCGATGCCGACCCCTTCGATCTGCTGTGCCATCTGGCCTGGAACGCGCCGCTGCTCACCCGCCGCCAACGCGCGGAACAGGCCAGAAAGGCAGCGCAGGATCTGTTCGGCCAGTACGGCGGTGCAGCCCGCGAAATCCTCACGCTGCTGCTCGACAAGTACATCGAACGCGGCATCATCCAGTTCAACGCCCTGTCCGAGCTGATGAAGGTGCAACCCTTCGACCGCTTCGGCAGCCCCTCCGAAATCGCCAACCAGCATTTCGGCGGCATCAAACCCTTCAAGGAAGCCGTCTCGCGCCTGCAGACGGCCCTTTACCAATGACGAGAACCTCCTGAATGGCCGCAACCGAAAAGAAGACCCGAAGCAAACGTGCCAAGGCACCGCTGACCACGCGCGACAACCTGTCGGCGCTGATCGGCAGCGCCCGCAAGATCCTGCGCAAGGACAAGGGCCTCAATGGCGACGTCGACCGCCTGCCGCTGCTTACCTGGGTGATGTTTCTCAAGTTCCTCGACGACCTCGAAGTCGTGCATGAGGAAGAAGCGGAGATCGACGGCAAGCCCTACCACCCCATCATCGAGCCCCCCTACCGCTGGCGCGACTGGGCCGCACGCGAGGACGGCCTGACCGGCGACGAACTGCTGGCCTTCATCAACCAGGACGAATGCCACCGCGCCGACGGCTCGCGCGGCGCGGGCCTGTTCGCCTATCTGCGCGGCCTGGCCGGCAGCGGCGAGAAAGGCAGCCAGCGCGAGGTCATCGCCAACGTGTTTCGTGGCGTGCAAAACCGCATGGTCAGCGGCTACCTGCTGCGCGACATCATCAACAAGATCAACGGTATTCACTTCAGCAGCAGCGAGGAAATCCACACCCTCTCGCACCTGTACGAATCGATGCTGCGCGAGATGCGCGACGCAGCTGGCGACTCGGGCGAGTTCTACACCCCGCGCCCGGTCGTGCGTTTCATGGTGCAGGTCACCGACCCGCGCCTGGGCGAGACCGTGCTCGACCCGGCCTGCGGCACCGGCGGCTTTCTGGTGGAAGCCTACGACCACATTGCCCAGCAGGTGACCAATCCGGACCAGCGCCGCACCCTGCAGCGCGACACCCTCTATGGCCAGGAGGCCAAGCCGCTGCCCTATATGCTGGCGCAGATGAACCTGCTGCTGCACGGGTTGGAAGCGCCGCAGATCGCCTACGGCAACACACTGGAGCGGCGCATCACCGAGATCGGCCACAGCGAGCGGGTGGACGTGATCCTCACCAACCCGCCCTTCGGCGGCGAGGAAGAAGCCGGCATCAAGGCCAACTTCCCGGCCAACATGCAGACGGCCGAAACCGCGCTGCTGTTCCTGCAGTACATCATGCGCAAGCTGCGCTATGCCGGGCATGGCACCGAGCAGGGAGGCCGCGCCGCCGTCGTCGTGCCCAACGGCACGCTGTTTGGCGATGGCGTGTGCGCCGTCATCAAAGAGGAGCTGCTCAAGGAATTCAAGCTCCACACCATCGTGCGCCTGCCGCAAGGCGTGTTCGCGCCCTACACCGACATCCCGGCCAACCTGCTGTTCTTCCAGCGCGGTGGCCCCACTGACGAGATCTGGTACTACGAACTGCCCCAGCCCGAGGGCCGCAAGAAATACAGCAAGACCGCGCCACTGCCCTTCGAGGCCTTTCAGCCGGTGCTCGACTGGTGGCACGCCCGCAAGGAAGGGCCGCAGTCCTGGCGCGTGGACTTCGCCGCCAAGCGCGCCGCCGCCATCGACGCCGCCACACCGCACTGGCAACGGGCCGAAAGCCAGCGCAATGCCACCATTGCCCTGGGCAAACCCATTCGGGAATTGGAGCAGGCCATTCAGGCCGCCGCCAACGGCCAGAAGGCAGAGCTGCAAGACCGCCTGAAGGCACTCAAGAATGAACAATCTGCCCACGAGCAGGCCGCCAAGGCAGCACAAGCCGAGGGCGACGCCCTGTACTGGCCGATCTTCAACCTGGATCTGAAAAATCCGAACGCCAAGGCCGAGCTGGAACATGCCGATCCCAAAGACCTGATCGCCGTCATGCGCAGCCACGAGGCTGAAGTCATGCGCCTCTTGGGCGAGATCGAAGCCTTGGTAGCCGAGGTACAGGCATGACCGATCGCAGCACGCCAGCCATTCTGGATCAGGCAGACTACGCTGCCGTTCATGGCGACATCGTCGCGCTGTTGGAGGCTGCCCGCCGCGCCGCTGCACGCAGCGTCAATGCCCTGATGACGGCCAGTTATTGGGAGATCGGGCGGCGCATTGTCGAGTTTGAACAGGGCGGCAGAGATCGGGCCGAGTATGGTGAAGCGCTGCTTGCTCGCTTGGCAACCGATTTGACAGCCCTTTTCGGGCGTGGCTTTAGTCGGCAAAATTTGCAGCAAATGCGTCTGTTTTATCTGGCTTGGCCCACGGACAAGATTTGCCAGACACTGTCTGGCAAATCTGCCGCGCCTCAGATTGCGCAGACGCTGTCTGCCAAATCGACCGCTGCACCAATTCTCCAGACGGCGTCTGGGCAATCCCCGGATCTATCTGCACTGGCCCAAGCCTTCCCGCTGCCTTGGTCGGCCTATGTGCGCCTGCTTTCGGTCAAAAACCCGCAGGCTCGTGCCTTCTACGAAACCGAAACGCTGCGTTGCGGCTGGTCGGTGCGCCAGCTCGACCGGCAGGTGAACAGCCAGTTTTACGAACGCATCGCCCTCTCGCACAACAAGGCGGCGATGCTCCAAAAGGGGGAAGTGGCCGAACCCGGTGACGCCCTCACCCCCGAGCAGGCCATCAAAGACCCCTTCGTGCTGGAGTTCCTCAATCTCAAAGACGAGTATTCCGAATCCGACCTTGAGGACGCACTGGTCCAGCACCTTGCCGACTTCCTGCTGGAGCTGGGCGACGACTTCTCTTTCGTGGGCCGTCAGCGTCGCCTGCGTTTGGACGACAACTGGTATCGCATCGACCTCTTGTTCTTTCACCGCAGCTTGAAGTGCCTGCTGGTCATCGATCTCAAAGTTGGCCAGTTCAGTTATGCCGATGCCGGGCAGATGCACATGTACCTCAATTACGCCCGCCAGCACTGGATGAAGCCCGGCGAAAACCCGCCCATCGGGCTGATCCTGTGCGCAGGCAAAGGCAGCAACGAAGCGCATTACACGCTCGAAGGTTTGTCCAACAAGGTGCTGACGGCTGAATACCGGACGGCGCTGCCGGATGAAAAATTGCTGGCCGAAGAACTGGAAAAAACGCGGCGTAAGCTGGAAGTGCGGCGGATTGCGCGTGGTGGCGATGCGGAGGGCAGCGTATGAAGGCGTGGCCCAAAGTCGCGTTGGGGGATGTGTGCATCTCCGTTGAGCGATTCGTAACGCCAACTGCGGGAACGGCTTATCGCCAGCTGGGCGTTCGTCTTTGGGGAGAAGGTGCTTACGAGCGCGAGACAATCGACGGTGCCGACACCAAGTATTCCAAGCTCAACCGAATCGAAGCTAACGATCTGGTCGTCAACAAGATCTGGGCCAGGAACGGAAGCGTGGCAGTAGCCACACAAGAACTCGCAGGAACCCATGTCAGCGGGGAGTTTCCGACATTTGCGCTGGACAAGGGCCGGACAGACCCGCGATGGATACGACTTATCACGAAATGGCGTGGTTTCTGGAATCTTTGTGATGAGAAGGCACAAGGCACGAGCGGGAAGAACCGGATCAAGCCGAGCCAGTTCTTGGCAATTCGGATTCCACTGCCGCCGCTTGCCGAACAACAAGCCCTTGTCAGCCGTCTCGATACACTGGCCTACAAGGTTCGGCAGGTCAACGAACACCTCGACGCCATCGAGCGCGACGCCGACCGGTTGCTCGCCGTGCGCTTTCGTGACGCCATTGCCGGTGCGCCCGTGCGGCCGATGGCCGAGGTGGCACCATTGGTGCGGAGGGAAATTGCCATCGAACTTGAAGGCAGCTATCCGGAGCTGGGAATCCGCTCCTTTGGCAAAGGCACGTTCCACAAGCCGCCACTCTCCGGCGCCGGTGTGGGTACCAAACGACTGTTCAGCATCGAACCCGGTGACCTTCTCTTCTCCAACGTGTTCGCTTGGGAAGGTGCCATCGCCGTTGCTCAGCCGGAGAATGCGGGCCGCTTCGGCTCTCATCGCTTCATTACCTGTCGCGTTGATCCCGATATCACTTCGCCGGAGTTCCTGCGCTACTACTTCCTCACCGATGACGGTCTGGGAAAGATTGGCGAGGCATCGCCTGGCGGAGCAGGCAGAAACCGGACACTGGGTCTCGAAAAGCTGATGGCGATTGAGGTTCCGATTCCATCCCTCGCCACGCAGCGAACTTTCGAAACCTTACAAACCAAAGTGGCAGAACTCAAAGCCCGCCACGCCACCATCCGCCAAGCCAACGACGCACTGATCCCGGCGACGCTGGAACGCGTGTTTTCCGAGGCCCACTGAATGCAGTTCGTCCGCCACGGCCCCGACATCCCCGAGCGCCTGCTGCAGGCGCACGAAGATGGTCGCGTCGTGTTCTTCTGCGGCGCAGGCATTTCCTACCCGGCGCGCCTGCCGGGCTTCGCCGGGCTGGTGAAGAAGGTCTATTCAGCCCTGGCGGTCACGCCCACTGCGGTGCAGCAGTCGGCGATCAAGGCCGGGCATTTCGATACCGCCATCGGCTTGCTGGAAGACAACATCGTCGGCCGTCGCAAAGAGGCCCTTGTTCGGAAGGCGCTCGCTGAAATTCTCACCCCGAATCTCACCGCCAAAAACGCGATGGTGACCCATGAGTCGTTGCTGACACTGAGCAAGTGTCGCACCGGCCACACCCGCCTCGTCACCACCAACTTCGACCGCCTGTTCGAGGAGGTGATTGCCGCGAAGTCGCTGTCCATCGAGCGTTTCAAGGCCCCACTGTTGCCTGTGCCCAAGAATCGCTGGGATGGCCTGGTGTACCTGCATGGCCTGCTCAGCGCTGCGCCGACCGCGAGCGAACTGGACCGGCTGGTCGTCTCAAGCGGCGATTTCGGCCTGGCCTATCTCACCGAGCGCTGGGCAGCCCGTTTCGCTAGCGAGTTGTTCCGCAACTACACCGTGTGCTTCGTCGGCTACAGCCTCAACGACCTGGTGCTGCGCTACATGATGGATGCCTTGGCTGCCGACCGTCTGCTGGGCGAGTCGCCGCCGGAGATGTTCGCCTTCGGCAGTTTCTCCAAAGGCAAGGAAGAGGAACGGATCAACGAATGGCGTACCAAGAACGTCACGCCCATTCTCTACCGCGAGCACAACCGGCATGCCTATCTGCACAAGACCCTGCGCGCCTGGGCCGAGACCTATCGCGACGGCGTGCGCAGCAAGGAACATATCGTAGTCGAATGCACCATCGCTCGACCGATGAAGACCACGAAACAGGACTACTTCATTCCCCGCATGCTTTGGGCGCTGAGCGATCGGGAAGGCCTGCCCGCAAAGCGTTTTGCCGAGCTTGACCCGGTGCCGTCGCTGGATTGGCTGGAGCCGCTGAGCGAGGACCGCTACCGGCATGCCGACTTGGGCCGCTTCGGTGTCCCGCCCAGGGCGACCGTAGATGACACGCTCGCCTTCAGCCTGACCCGCCGACCTTCGCCGTATCCGCTCGCGCCGTTGATGTGTGTCGTCGATGCCGGTGCGCGCGGCAGCCGCTGGGACAAGGTGATGGAGCATTTGGCAAGCTGGATGATCCGTCATCTGGATGACCCGGCCCTGCTGCTTTGGTCGGTCAAGCACGGAGGGCAGCTTCATGAACATCTCGTCCAGCTGATAGAAGAACGGCTTAGCTACCTGGCCAAATTGGAACGCGACGGCAACATCACCAAGTTGGCGCGTATTCGTGAGGGCGCACCCAACGCGATCCCCGGCCCGCTGATGCGCACCCTTTGGCGGCTGCTGCTGACCGGGCGCGTGAAATCGTGGCTGCGCGACTTCAACCTGTACCGCTGGCGCGACCGCTTCAGGCGCGATGGGCTCACCGCTACCCTGCGCCTGGAACTGCGCGAGATGCTGTCACCGCGCGTATCGTTGCGCGAGCCGTTCCGCTTGTCCGCTGAGGACGGAGAAAGCCGCGAGCCAGAGCGCATCAAGGATCTGGTGGAATGGGAGATCGTGCTGTCGACGGATCACGTCCATTCCAGCCTGCGCGATCTGCCCGAGGATGAGCGCTGGACCGCCGCATTGCCGGAACTGCTGTCCGATTTCAGCGCCCTGTTGCGCGACGCGCTTGATTTGATGCGCGAGCTTGACGGTGCCGGGGACAGGAGCGATCTGTCCTTTAGGCACCAGCCCTCGATCAGTGAGCACCCGCAGAACCGGGACTTCCACGACTGGACCGCGTTGATCGATCTGACCCGGGATGCGTGGCTCGCCACGGCTGCGCAATCGCCGGCGCGGGCAGCGCTCATGGCGCAGACCTGGTGGCACACGCCCTATCCGCTGTTCCGGCGCCTCGCCTTCTTTGCTGCCGCACAGGGCAACGTGATCCCCAAACGCCAAGCGCTCGACTGGTTGCTGGCGGACGATCACTGGTGGCTGTGGTCGGTGGCAACCGAACGGGAGGCCATGCGCCTGCTGGTGGCGATGGCGCCGCACCTCGATGCGGTGATGCTGCGGGAACTGGAACAGGCTGTGCTCGCCGGTCCTCCACGCGACATGTTCAAGGACGACATCGAACCGGAGCGCTGGACCCGTATCGTGGAACGCGCAATCTGGCTGCGGCTGGCAAAAATGGCTGACGCCGGCGCGGCCTTGGGTGCTGAAGGCGGTGCCCGACTCAGCGGGCTTTCGGCACAGTATCCGGAGTGGAAGCTGGCAGAGGATCAGCGCGATGAGTTTCCTTACTGGATAGAGAGTGGCTGGGTCGGTGACAGGGATCCATGGCGGGATTTCGTATCAATACCTCGCAGCAGGCGCGGAGTATTGAATTACTTGATCGCAAACCCGGTGCTGTCCGAATCCAAAGAAGATGACTGGCGAGAGCGGTGCAAAGATAGCTTCCAAGCTACGGCATACGCCTTGTGTCATCTGGCAAGACAGAATATTTGGCCAAACGATCGCTGGCGGGATGCTTTAAAGGCGTGGTCAGATGAGGCGCTGCAAAGTCGCTCCTGGCGTTACATGGCGCCGATCTTGGCCACCGCACCTGACGAGGTACTGCAGACGCTCGACCATGGTGTGAGCTGGTGGCTGCAGTCCATCGCCAAGACCTTCGAAGGCCACGAAACCCTCTTTTTCGTGCTCGCTCGCCGTATCCTGGCGCAAGATCATCAGGGCGGCGTCGATACCGACGACCCCGTCATGCGCGCCATCAACCACCCCGTGGGGCACGTCACCGAGGCACTTCTGCGCTGGTGGTATCGACGCTCGCTGGAGGATGGACAAGGCCTGCCGGAAGAGATCAAGCCCACGTTCACCGAGCTTTGCGATACCCGGATCGACAAATTTCGGCATGGCCGCGTCTTGCTGGCGGCCCATGTCATCGCGTTGTTCCGCGTCGACGGGGATTGGGCTACGCGACACCTGTTGCCGCTTTTCGACTGGCAGCGCTCGGAAGCCGAAGCACGTGCGGTGTGGAGAGGCCTCCTGCGGTCAGCGCGCCTGCACCGCCCACTGATGGAATTGCTCAAGCCGGCCTTCCTCGACACCGCGCGCCACTATGCGGCTTTGGGCAAGCACGACGGGCAGTACGCATCGCTGCTGACATTCGCCGCCCTCGATCCGGGTGAAACCTTCACCACCGCCGAGCTGGCGGCCGCCACTCGCGCACTGCCACCAAATGGTTTGCACGATGCAGCACAGGCATTGGTGAGAGCGCTGGAGGCTGCTGGCGAACAACGGGCCGACTACTGGACAAACCGGGTTGCACCGTATCTGCATGCCATCTGGCCCAAGACGCGAGACAAGGTTTCACCTGCCATCGCCGAAAGCCTCGGCCGCCTTTGCGTGGCAGCTCAGGATGCGTTCCCCGAGGCCTTGACGCTGCTGCGCGCCTGGTTGCAACCACCGGCCCACCCGAACGATCTGGTGCATCGGCTACGCGAAGCAGGTCTCTGCGGCAAGTTTCCGGAACAGGCACTGGACTTCCTGAGTCTGGTGATAGGGGATCAAACCCAATGGCCGCCCAGTGACCTCGGCGCCTGCCTTGACGCGATGCGCATAGCCGCACCGGAACTCGAGGCTGATCCGCGCTTTGAACGGTTGATGGCGTACCTTCGCCTGCATGGGCGGGGCTGATGTGGTGTCTTTGTGGCATGCGTCAGTTATCCGAAAATCCCGGATAACTGGTCCCCGCACCCGCAAGCTCGCTGGAATTCGCGCCTGTTCGCACTTTGGATAGAATCACAAGCCTATATATCGATTATATCGTTTTTATCGATACTTGGAGCTGAACCAGCGCATCAAGCCAGGCAAGCCACAGCAAAACGCGCATCTGGGAACGCGTATCTGGGAATGGATGCATCAATACAATCACCAACGCCCGAACATGGCCTTGGGCGGCATCACACCCCGAAACAGCGGTTGGCCATGACCGCACAGCCCTACTTCTGAACGCCCCTGATTCCGGCGGGATTGCCATGGCAACGAAAAAACCCACCCAAGCCACTCCCGGTTGGAGTGACGTCAAAACCAAGTTGGCCGACTTCGACCGCGCCGGCCTGTTGGGGCTGGTGCAAGACCTGTACGCGGCCAGCAAGGACAACAAGGCGTTTCTGCACGCCCGCTTTGGCTTGGGCGCCGATCCGCTGCAGCCCTACAAGGACGCGATCATCTGCTGGATCAACCCGCCGGACTATCGCCGTCCCATCTCGGTCAGCAAGGCCAAGAAGGCGATCAGCGATTACAAGAAGGCGCTGGGCCAGCCCGAGGGCTTGGCCGAACTCACCGTGTTCTACTGCGAGCAAGTGTTCGATTTTCTGGCCGGTTGCGGCATCGACGACGCAGGCTTTTTTGACGCCCTGGTGCGGATGTTCCAACAGGCGCTGAAATACGTGCTGGCCTTGCCCAAAGCGCAGCAAGCGGCTTTGCTGGCTAGGCTCGACCTGGTGCGCCAGCTCGGGCACAGCGTCGGTTGGGGCGTCGGCGATGACTTTGACCACTTCTGGGCCGAGGCCGGGTTGGCGGGTAGCGCATGAAACAGCGCCAGCGGCGGATTCATCTTGAACCATCCGTGCCTGCGGGCCGCCATCTGGGTGCTTGAGCTGCGGCAACCCGCACGCGTGCCACCCAATTCAGCGCCCCAGAAACACCGCCGGGCGCCGCTGCGCAAAGGCGGCGCGCCCTTCGGCAAAGTCGGCGCTGCGCTGGGTGCGGGCCTCGCGTTCGCACCAGCCCGTGGTGTTGTGCTCGCCCAAGGCGATTTCTTGTAGGCTTTGCTTCATGCCCTGCAAAGCCAGTGGAGCCAGTTGCGCCAGGTGGTGGCACCAGCGCGCCACCTCGGTGGCCAGCGCCTCGGGTGCCACCAAGGCATCGAGGTAGCCCAGGCGCAGCAGTTCGTCGGCGCTCAAGGGTTGCGCCAGCAAGAAAATGCGCCGCGCCGCACCCAGCCCGAGCCGCGCCACAAAACGCTGCAAACCGCCGGCGCAGTAATGCAGCCCCAGGGCGGCCGCCGGCATGCGCAGTTCCATGCCCTGCACCCCGAGCCGAAAATCGCACGCCAGCGCCAAATCGGTGGCGCCGCCATAGACGCTGCCATTGAGCGCGCACAGCGTCACCGGGCGCACGCGCGCCAGCGCTGCACACACGCGCTCAAAGCCTTGCGGCCCTTGGCTGGCATCGGCCTCAAAGCCGCCCATGTGGTAGCCGGCGCTGAACACCGGCCGCTGCGGCTGCACCCGCGCCGCCAGCGCCAGCACGCGCACGCCTTCATCGGCCTCCACACTGGCCAGGTGCTGCAACAGCACCTGCAAGTCGGCATCGCTCAGGCTGTTGCGTTGCGCCGGGCGGTTCAGGGTCAGGGTGGCCACTCCAGCCTCGATGTGCAACATGGGGCTGGAGGCGGCGGGCCAGTCGGAGGCGTGGGCGTGGTCGGGCGGCATGGCAGGCATTGGTGTGCGCCACGCATCATAGCCCGCGTTCCGGCCCTTGGCGGCGGCCCTTGGCGGCGGCGGGCGGGCCGGGTGCGCTCGCAGCGCCATTGCAGCCGCAGGACGCCTAAGCAAGAGCGCATCCGCCCCCTTGGCAGCGGCGGGCGGGCCGGGTGCGCTCGCAGCGCCATTGCGGCCGCAGGACGCCCAAGCAAGTGCGCATCCGACCCCCTTGGCGGCGGCGGGTGGGCCGGGTGCGTTCGCAGCGCCATTGCGGCCGCAGGACGCCTAAGCAAGAGCGCACCCGGCCCCCTTGGCGGCGGCGGGCGGGCCGGGTGCGTTCGCAGCGCCATTGCGGCCGCAGGACGCCCAAGCAAGTGCGCACCCGCCCCCTTGGCGGCGACCCCTGGCGGCGGCGGGCGGGCCGGGTGCGTTCGCAGCGCCATTGCGGCCGCAGGACGCCTAAGCAAGAACGCATCCGGCCCGCCCGCCGCCGCCCCCGCGCGCGCGAGAAAATCGTGGTCTGAGGACGGTTTTCGATTTGCCCTGCCCCGCCCCTTAGGGCACAATCGGCGCGGCTGGAGCAAAACCTGCCCGCGCCCAGTCGGGATTTTTGCCCTCTGGCCCTTGAAAGCGCGATCCCGCGCCCCATACTCAGGCAGAGCCACTCGCTCCCACCTTTTACTTGCACCAAAGCCGCGTCGCGCGCCACACCACCCCGCACCAGCCGCCATGTCAGCCCATTCAGACCCCACCTACCAACGCCCCGAACCCAGTGCCCCCGAGCCCAGCGCCGCCGACGCTCCGGTTTCGCCCGAAGAAGCCGAGGCCGCTGCGGCCGCCGACGCTGCCGCCATGCAAACCAACCAGGCGCTGGAGCTGGCGCGACTGCAAGCCCAAAATGCCGAACTGGCCGAGCAGTATTTGCGCAGCAAGGCCGAGATGGAAAACCTGCGTCGGCGCACCGACGAAGAAGTGAGCAAAGTGCGCAAATTTGCCGTCGAAGCCTTTGCCGAAAGCCTGCTGCCGGTGCTCGACAGCCTGGAAGCCGGGCTGGCGGTGCAAGAGGCCACGGCGCAACAGATACGCCAAGGGGCCGAGGCCACGCTGCAGCAACTGCAAAGCGCGCTGGCGCGCCACAGGGTGCAGCCGATCGCACCCGAGGCCGGCAAGCGCTTCGACCCCCACCAGCACCAAGCCATCGGCGTGGTCGCGGCCCCCGGGCAAGAACCCAACACCGTGGTGGCGGTGCTGCAAAAAGGTTACCTGATCGCCGAGCGCGTGCTGCGCCCGGCCATGGTCACCGTCACGGCCCCCAGATAAGCCGTTTTTCTTTCCCCCCAAACGGACAGCCAGACCGCAGCGCTTGAAATCCGGCCCATCGGCCACATCTGTGCTGCAGTCGTTTTCATTTCAGCATTTCAGACTCTAGGAGCCACACATGGGCAAAATCATCGGCATCGACCTGGGCACCACCAACTCGTGCGTCTCGGTCATGGAAGGCAACAGCACGCGCGTGATCGAAAACAGCGAGGGCGCACGCACCACGCCCTCCATCGTCGCCTATCAAGAGGACGGCGAGATTCTGGTCGGCGCCTCGGCCAAGCGCCAGGCCGTGACCAACCCCAAGAACACGGTCTATGCCGTCAAGCGCCTGATCGGGCGCAAGTTTGAAGAAAAAGAGGTGCAAAAAGACATCGCTCTGATGCCCTACAGCATCGTGCGCGCCGACAACGGCGACGCCTGGGTGGAGGTGCGCGGCAAGAAGCTGGCGCCGCAGCAGGTGAGCGCCGAAATCCTGCGCAAGATGAAGAAAACCGCCGAAGACTACCTCGGCGAAAGCGTCACCGAAGCCGTGATCACGGTGCCGGCCTACTTCAACGACAGCCAGCGCCAGGCCACCAAGGACGCCGGGCGCATCGCCGGGCTGGATGTCAAGCGCATCATCAACGAACCCACTGCCGCCGCGCTCGCCTTTGGCCTCGACAAGCACGGCAAGGGCGACCGCAAGATCGCGGTGTACGACCTGGGCGGCGGCACCTTCGACATCTCGATCATCGAGATTGCCGACCTCGACGGCGAAAAACAGTTCGAAGTGCTCTCGACCAACGGCGACACCTTCCTGGGCGGCGAAGACTTCGACCAGCGCATCATCGACTACATCGTGACCGAGTTCAAAAAAGAACAAGGCGTCGATCTGACCAAGGACGTGCTGGCGCTGCAGCGTCTCAAGGAAGCGGCCGAGAAGGCCAAGATCGAGCTCTCCAACTCGACCCAGACCGACCTCAACCTGCCCTACATCACCGCCGACGCCTCGGGCCCGCGGCACCTCAACATCAAGCTCACCCGCGCCAAGCTCGAAGCGCTGGTCGATGAACTGATCGAGCGCACCATCGCGCCGTGCCGCACCGCCATCAAGGACGCTGGCGTGAGCGTGGGCCAGGTCGACGACGTGATTCTGGTCGGCGGCATGACGCGCATGCCCAGGGTGCAGGAAAAGGTCAAGGAGTTCTTTGGCAAAGAGCCGCGCAAGGACGTCAACCCCGACGAGGCGGTGGCCGTGGGCGCCGCGATCCAGGGCCAGGTGCTCTCGGGCGAGCGCACCGACGTGCTGCTGCTCGACGTCACGCCGCTGTCGCTGGGCATCGAGACCATGGGCGGCGTGATGACCAAGATGATCAGCAAGAACACCACCATCCCGACCAAGTTCGCGCAGGTGTTCTCCACCGCCGACGACAACCAGCCGGCGGTGACGATCAAGGTGTTTCAGGGCGAGCGCGAGATCGCTGCCGGCAACAAGCTGCTGGGCGAATTCAACCTCGAGGGCATCCCGCCGGCACCGCGCGGCCTGCCGCAGATCGAGGTCAGCTTTGACATCGACGCCAACGGCATTTTGCACGTCGGCGCCAAAGACAAGGGCACCGGCAAAGAGAACAAGATCACGATCAAGGCCAACTCGGGCCTGACCGAGGCCGAGATCCAGGCAATGGTCAAGGACGCCGAACTCAACGCCGCCGAAGACCACAAAAAGGTGGAGCTGGTGCAGGCGCGCAACCAGGCCGACGCCTTGGTCAGCTCGGTGCGCAAGAGCCTGAAAGAGTACGGCGACAAGCTCGATGCGGCCGAAAAAGAGTCCATCGAAGCCTCGATCAAGGCGGCTGAAGAAGCCGTCAAGGGCGAGGACAAGGCGGCCATCGAAGCCCGCAGCGCCGACCTGATGAGCGTCAGCCAGAAGCTGGGTGAGAAAATGTACGCCGATCAGCAAGCCAGCGCTGCGGCGGCCGGGGCAGCGGGCGCGGCCGGGGCTGACGGCGACGCAGCAGGCGCGGGTGGCTCGCGCGCCGCCGCCGACGACGTGATCGACGCCGAAGTGAAAGAAGTCAAGAAGGATTGATCCACCGCTGTGCTCAGCCGCGCCCCGTGCGCGGCCACGCAGCAGGCGCGCCGCCGCGACTCCGGGCCTGCACCGCCCGGGCGCGGCGTTTGCGCTGCATGAATAACCGGGTACCCAAATGGCCAAACGCGATTTTTACGAGATCCTGGGCGTGCCCAAGAGCGCCAGCGACGAAGACATCAAGAAAGCCTATCGCAAGCTGGCGATGAAACACCACCCCGACCGCAATCAGGGTGCAGCGGCCAAGGCGGCCGAAGAAAAATTCAAAGAGGCCAAAGAGGCCTACGAGATGCTGAGCGACCCGCAAAAGCGCGCCGCCTACGACCAGTATGGCCACGCCGGAGTCGATCCGAATATGCGCAGCCCCGGCGGTGGGGCCGAGGGTTTTGGCGGCTTTTCCGAGTCCTTCGGTGACATTTTTGGCAACATTTTGGTGGCCAGCGCGCCGGGGCCGGGCGCGGGCGGCAGGTCTATCGTGGCAGCGACCTATCGTACGCGATGGAGATCACGCTCGAAGAGGCGGCCAACGGCAAGGACGCCGAAATCCGCATCCCGAGCTGGGACGACTGCGGCACCTGCAACGGCAGCGGCGCCAAGCCGGGCACCAGCGTCAAGACCTGCCCGACCTGCAACGGCGCCGGCGTGGTGCAGATGAGGCAGGGTTTTTTCAGCGTGCAGCAAACCTGCCCGCACTGCCACGGCAGCGGCAAGATCATCCCCGAGCCCTGCACCGCCTGCGGCGGCCAGGGCAAGGTCAAGAAGTTCAAGAAGCTCGAAATCAAGATTCCACCCGGCATCGACGACGGCATGCGCATCCGCTCCAGCGGCAACGGCGAGCCCGGACGCAACGGCGGCCCGGCGGGCGATCTGTACATCGAAATCCGGCTGCGCAAGCACGATCTGTTCGAGCGCGAGGGCGACGACCTGCACTGCCACGTGCCGGTGAGCATCACCACCGCCGCGCTGGGCGGCGAGATCGCCGTGCCCACGCTGACCGGCAAAGCCCACATCGACATCCCCGAAGGCACCCAGCACGGCAAGACCTTTCGCTTGCGCGGGCGCGGCATCAAGGGCGTGCGCTCGAGCTACCCAGGCGATCTGTACTGCCACGTCAATGTCGAAACCCCGGTCAAACTCACCGAACACCAGCGCCGGCTGCTGCGCGAGCTCGACGAATCGTTCCAGAAAAACGGCAACAAACACAGCCCCAACGACAAGGGCTGGTTCGAGAAAGCCAAGGCTTTTTTCTCCTGATTCTGTGATCAAATGGGCGCATGAGCGTCCAAGTCACTTTCCTGGGCGGCGCCGGCACGGTCACCGGCTCCAAGTTTTTGGTGCAGCACGCGGGCCGCAGCCTGCTGGTCGATTGCGGCCTGTTTCAGGGCTACAAACAGCTGCGGCTGCGCAACTGGGCGGCGCTGCCGGTGGCCGCCGGCGGCATCGACGCCGTGGCCCTCACGCACGCGCACCTCGACCACAGCGGCTATCTGCCGCTGCTGGTGCGCCAGGGCTACCGCGGCCCGGTCTGGTGCACGCCGGGCACGCGCGACCTGTGCCGCATCCTGCTGCCCGACAGCGGCCACATCCAGGAAGAAGACGCGCTCTACGCCAACCGCAAGGGTTTTTCCAAACACCAGCCGGCGCTGCCGCTCTACACCGAGCAAGACGCGCGCAAGTGCCTCAAGCAGCTGCGAACCGTGGCGCCGCTGCGCCTGTTCGAACCGCTGCCGGGCTGGCAGGCACGTTTTCATGGGGCCGGGCACATTTTGGGCGCTTCCAGCCTGTGCCTCGAAGTCGGGGGGCGGCGGCTGCTGTTTTCCGGCGACCTCGGGCGCTGCGACGACCTGCTCATGTTCCCGCCCGAAGCGCCACCGGGGGCAGACGCGGTGTTCGTCGAATCCACCTACGGCAACCGCGAGCACCCCAGCGAGAACCTAGTCGATGAAATGGCCGAGCCGCTGCAGCGCGTGGCGGCACGGGGCGGCACCGTGGTCGCCCCGGTGTTTGCGGTCGGGCGCGCGCAGGCGCTGCTGCACGCCATCGTCGTGCTCAAGCAGCAGGGGCGCATCCCCGCGTCGCTGCCGGTGTACCTCGACAGCCCGATGGCGATCGAGAGCACCGAGCTGTTTGCCCAGCACCTGGGCGAGCACCGCCTGAGCGCGGCCGAATGCAGCGCCATGGCGCGCGCCGCCACCATGACGCGCAGCGCCGACCAGTCCAAGGCCATTGCGCAACAGCACGGCCCGAAAATCATCCTGTCCGCCAGCGGCATGGCCACCGGTGGCCGCGTGCTGCACCACCTGCAGCTGTATTTGGGCGACCACCGCAACCTGGTGCTGCTCACCGGCTTTCAGGCCGCCGGCACGCGCGGGGCCACGCTCGCCCAGGGTGGCAGCAGCCTGCGCATCCACGGCCAGGACTGGCCGGTGCGCGCCGAGGTGCTGCAACTGCACGCCTCCTCGGCACACGCCGACGCGCCACAGCTGCTGAACTGGCTGCGCGCCATCCCCGGCCAGCCGCAACGCGCCTTCGTCATCCACGGCGAGCCCGATGCCGCCGACACGCTGCGCCGCCGCATCGAAACCGAGCTGCGCTGGAGCGCGCTGGTGCCCGAACACGGCTCGACCTGGGAAGTGTGAGGCCCATCCGCCCGAGCGCACGCCGCCCTTCGATATTGCAATCCGCCCTTGGCCCAACCCGCAGCCCCGCATGAACACCCCGCCCAGCACCGCACCCGCCACCCCCGCCACCCCCGCCACCAACGCCGCGCTGATGGCGCGCCGCCGTGCCGCCCTGCCCGCCGGGCTGGGCCAGACCTACGAGGTGTTCGTCGAGCGCGCCGACAACGCCGAAGTCTGGGACGTGCAAGGCCAGCGCTACATCGACTTTGCGGGCGGCATCGCCGTGCTCAACACCGGGCACCGGCACCCGCGCGTCGTGCAGGCGGTCAAGACCCAGCTCGAGCAGTACCACCACACCTGCTTTCAGGTGCTGGCCTACGAGCCCTACGTGGAACTGGCCGAGCGCCTGATTGCGCGTGCGCCGGGCGACTTTGCCAAAAAAGCCTTCTTTCTTTCGACCGGGGCCGAGGCGGTGGAAAACGCGGTCAAGATCGCGCGCGCCGCCACCGGGCGCTCGGCGCTGATCGCCTTTGGCGGCGGCTTTCACGGCCGCACCCTGCTCGGGATGGCACTGACCGGCAAGGTGGCGCCCTACAAAAGCGGCTTTGGGCCTTTCCCGGCCGAGATTTACCACGCCGAATTCCCCAACCCGCTGCACGGCGTGAGCGTGGCCGACGCGCTGCGCTCGCTCGACCACCTGTTCAAGTACGACGTCGAGCCCGCGCGCGTGGCCGCCATCCTCCTCGAGCCGGTGCAGGGCGAAGGCGGCTTTTACGTCGCCCCGCCCGAGTTTGCCCAGGCCCTGCACGCGCTGTGCAAGCGCCACGGCATCGTGTTCATCGCCGACGAAATCCAGACCGGGGCCGGCCGCACCGGCACTTGGCTGGCGTGCGAACAGTGGGGGCCGCAGGCCTGCCCCGACCTGATCACCATGGCCAAGTCGATGGCTGGCGGCTTTCCGCTGTCGGCCGTGATCGGCCGCGCCGACCTGATGGACGCCCCCGCTCCCGGCGGCCTGGGCGGCACCTACGCCGGGCACCCGCTGGCCTGCGCGGCCGCGCTGGCGGTGCTCGACGTGTTCGAGCAAGAGCAACTGTTGCCGCGTGCGCAAGCCGTGGGGGCGCGGCTGCGCGCCGGCTTGCAGGCGCTGGCGGCGGTACACCCCGAAATCGGTGATGTGCGCGGCCTTGGGGCCATGCTGGCGATCGAGCTGTTTGCGCCCGCGCCCGCTGCAGATTGTGCCGCACACCCCGCCACCCAGCCCGGCCAGCGCCAGCCCGACCCCGAGCTCACGCGCCGCGTCTGCGCCGAAGCGCTGGCACGCGGACTGGTGCTGCTCTCGTGCGGCCTGTACGCCAACGTGATCCGCATCCTGGTGCCGCTCACCGCCTCCGACGCCCTGCTCGACGAAGGGCTGGCGTTGCTGGGTGCGGCGCTGGTGGCGGCCAAGAGCGCGGCGCAGCCCTCCAGCCGCGCCACACCGGGCAGGTAGGGCAAGCCGCGCACGGCTTCGCGCTGCGCCAATCGTGCGCACCAAAATCGATGGCTTGGAGGCGACACGACAGGTCGCCACATCGGTGCCTCAAGCGCTAAACTTGGCCCGTCGGTGCGCCGGGCGACGGCGTGCAGCGACCCCACCTGCGAGCCCCTCATGCCCACTCCATCCTCCAGCCCCCGCTTCGATTGGTCCGACCCCTTTTTGCTCGACAGCCAGCTCAGCGCCGACGAGCGCGCCGTGCGCGATGCCGCCTACGCCTATTGCCAAGCAAAACTGCTGCCGCGGGTGCAACTGGCGTTTCGCAACGAAAGCACGGACCGATCCATCTTCAACGAAATGGGCGCGCTCGGTCTGCTGGGGCCCACCATACCCGAGGCCTACGGTGGCGCCGGGCTTGATTATGTGAGCTACGGGCTGGTGGCGCGGGAGGTGGAGCGCGTGGATTCGGGCTACCGCTCGATGATGAGCGTGCAAAGCTCGCTGGTGATGGTGCCGATCCACGAATTTGGCACCGAAGCGCAAAAGCAGCAATACCTGCCCAAGCTGGCCCGCGGCGAGTGGGTGGGCTGCTTTGGCCTGACCGAACCCAACCACGGCTCCGACCCCGGCAGCATGGTCACCCGCGCCAGGAAAGTGCCCGGCGGTTACGCGATCAGCGGCGCCAAGACGTGGATCACCAACTCCCCGATCGCCGACGTATTCGTGGTCTGGGCCAAGGACGATGAAGGCGCCATTCGCGGCTTCATCCTGGAAAAAGGCTGGAACGGCCTGAGCGCCCCGGCCATTCATGGCAAGGTGGGCCTGCGCGCCAGCATCACCGGCGAGATCGTGATGGAGGACGTGTTTTGCCCCGAAGCCAACGCCTTTCCCGAGGTGCGTGGCCTGAAGGGCCCCTTCACCTGCCTGAACAGCGCCCGCTACGGCATCGCTTGGGGCGCGTTGGGCGCGGCCGAAGACTGCTGCGCCCGTGCGCGCCAGTACGTGCTCGAGCGGCAGCAGTTCGGCCGCCCGCTGGCCGCCAACCAGCTGATTCAGAAGAAGCTGGCCGATATGGTGAGCGAAATCGCGCTCGGCCTGCAAGGTTGCCTGCGCCTGGGGCGCCTGAAAGACCAAGGCCAGGCGGCGATCGAACTCACCAGCCTGCTCAAGCGCAACAGCTGCGGCAAGGCGCTCGACATCGCCCGCACGGCGCGCGACATGCTCGGCGGCAACGGCATCAGCGACGCATACGGGGTGGCGCGGCATCTGGTCAACCTCGAAGTGGTCAACACCTACGAGGGCACGCACGACGTGCACGCCCTCATCCTTGGGCGCGCCATCACCGGCATCGCCGCTTTTGCCAACTGAACAGCCCAACGCCCCATGCCCCCTGCCCCCTTCAGCGCCAGCCCCGCCGCCACGCCTGTGCGACCACTCGAGGGCGTGCGCGTGCTCGACCTCTCGCGCGTGCTCGCCGGCCCCTGGGCGGCACAGATACTGGCCGACTACGGCGCCGACGTGATCAAGGTCGAGCGCCCCGGCTGCGGCGACGACACCCGCGCCTGGGGTCCGCCCTGGTGGGGCGAAGGCGAGCAGCGGCTATCGGCCTACTTCGTCTGCGCCAACCGCGGCAAGCGCTCGGTGGCCATCGACCTGACCCAGCCCGAAGGCATCGAGCAGGTGCGCGAGCTTGCGCGCGAGGCCGACGTGCTGATCGAAAACTACAAAGTCGGCCAACTGGCGCGCTATGGGCTGGATGCGCCCAATCTGCAAGCCCTCAACCCGCGCCTGATCTACTGCTCCATCACCGGCTACGGCCAGACCGGCCCGCTCTCGCCCCGAGCCGGTTACGACTTCGCCATCCAGGCCGAAGGCGGCCTGATGAGCATCACCGGCAACCCCGACGGCGAGCCGCAAAAGGTGGGGGTGGCGGTCACCGACCTGCTCACTGGCGTCTATGCCTGCAGCGCCATCCTGGCCGCGCTGCACGAGCGCGGGCGCACCGGGCGCGGGCGCGTGATCGACGCCGCCTTGTTCGACGTGCAAGTGGCCATGCTGGCCAACCAGGCCAGCAACCAGCTCATCGGCGCCACCCGGCCCAGCCGCATGGGCAACGCGCACCCCAACATCGTGCCCTATCAGGTTTTTGCCACCCGCGACGGCCACCTCGTGCTGGCCGTGGGCAACGACGCCCAGTTCAACCGCCTGTGCGAGGCCATCGGCCAGCCGCTGCTGGCGCGCGACCAGCGCTTTGGCACCAACCCGGCGCGGGTGCAACACCGCCAAGAGCTGATCGAGCTCATCGGCCCAGTGCTGCGCCAGCGCGACACCGCCGACTGGCGCACGCATCTGGATGCGCTGGGCATCCCGTGTGCGCCCATTCTGGACGTGGCGCAGGTGCTCGAGCACCCGCAAGTGGCGGCGCGCGGCCTGATCCTGCCCGCGCAAGCGGCGCCGGAGGATGGCGCGCTGGGCACCCCGCCGGCGCTGGCGCACCCGATCCTGCTCGACGGCCAGCGCCCCTGCGCCGCACTGCCCCCACCCGCGCTCGGCCCCGAGCACACGCACTGGCAGCCGCTGCCTGGCACCTGAACCCCCCCAAACGAGCGAGCCCGTCACCCCATGCCCACCCCCACCTCCTGCCCCCTGAGCCTGCTGCACGACCCCAGCCTGCTCAAAACCGACGCCCTGATCGACGGCCGCTGGGTGCCCGGCAGCCAGCGCTTTGACGTGCACGACCCGGCCACCGGGGCCAAGCTGGCCGATGTCGCCAACCTCGGGCCGGCCGAGGCCCAGCAGGCGATCGACGCCGCCCACACCGCCTGGCCGGCCTGGCGCAACCAGACCGCCAAGCAGCGCAGCCAGATTTTGCGGCGCTGGTTCGAACTGCTGCTGGAGCATCAGGACGATCTGGCGCGACTCATGACCGCAGAACAAGGCAAACCCTTGGCCGAAACCCGGGGCGAAGTCGCTTATGGGGCCAGCTTCGTCGAATGGTTTGCCGAAGAAGCCAAGCGCGTCAATGGCGAAACCCTGCCCCAGTTCGACCCCAACCGGCGCCTGCTGGTGCTCAAGCAGCCCATCGGCGTCTGCGCCGCCATCACGCCCTGGAACTTTCCGCTGGCCATGATCACGCGCAAAGTGGCGCCGGCGCTGGCGGCGGGCTGCCCGGTGATCGTCAAACCGGCCGAACTCACGCCCCTGACCGCGCTCGCCGCCGCCGAACTGGCCCAGCGCGCCGGCCTGCCACCGGGCGTGCTCAACGTGCTGAGTGCCGACAGCGCGCGCTCGATCGCCATCGGCCAGGTGCTGTGCGCCAGCGACACCGTGCGCCACCTGAGCTTTACCGGCTCCACCGAAGTCGGGCGCATCCTGATGGCGCAGTGCGCGCCGACGGTGAAAAAGCTCGCGCTCGAACTCGGCGGCAACGCCCCCTTCATCGTCTTTGACGACGCCGACCTCGACAGCGCGGTCGAAGGCGCGCTGGCCAGCAAATACCGCAACGCCGGCCAGACCTGCGTCTGCGCCAACCGCTTTTATGTGCAAGCCGGCATCTACGAGGCTTTTTTGCAGAAATTCGCGGCCCGTGTCGGCACGCTGCAAGTGGGCAGCGGCTTTGCCGAAGGCGTGGCCATCGGGCCGCTGATCGAGCCCGCCGCGCTCGACAAGGTGCAACGCCACCTCGACGACGCGCAGGCCCAGGGGGCGCGGGTGCTGGTGGGTGGGCAGCGCCTGAGCGCGCTGGGCAGCGGCCAGTTCTTTGCCCCCACCGTGCTCGCCGACTGCCACGCCGCCATGCTGTGCGCACGCGAAGAGACCTTCGGCCCGCTGGCCCCGGTGTTCCGCTTCGACACCGAGCAAGAGGTCATCGCCGCCGCCAACGCCACCGAATTCGGGCTGGCGAGCTACTTCTACAGCCGCGACGTGGGCCGCATCTGGCGCATGAGCGAGGCGCTGGAGTACGGCATGGTCGGCGTCAACGTCGGCATCTTGGCCACCGAGCACGTGCCCTTTGGCGGCATGAAACAGTCGGGCCTCGGGCGCGAGGGCTCGCACCACGGCATCGACGAATACCTGGAGCTCAAGTACGTCTGCGTGGGCGATGTGCTGCGTTGAGCGTTGCGGCGCTTGCAGCAGCTCTGCCGGGCGCGGCTTCACCGACCTTCGGCCTCCCCCTCGTCGGTCTGGAAGTTTGGGCAGATGGTGGGCCTCCCGTGAGTCGAACACGGCACCAACGGATTATGCGTACCAGCTATGGCTTTCGCCACCCCTTTCGGGTTTGTGGTCTGGACTGTCTCTTGTCGTTACGACCTGCCCGTACAGTCTCTACACGTCCTCCCCCAAGGGGGAGTTTCGCTCGGGATTGCCACGCCAGCAAGGCAGAGGTTTCCCCGAATTTGAGCAGTTCTACCGGCAGGCAGAGTGAACTTACCCACCGGCAACCCACATTCGCGCCGCCCGTATTCTTGCGAACCGCAGGGCGGCGCAGCTTAAGTCCGCTGCTCTAACCAAGCATGAGCTAGAGGCCCAGAGATCTGGAGTTTACTGCATCCCCAAGCGCCCAGACAAGCGCCCAAGGAAGCGCCGGCACAGGCGCCCATGCGCCCACCGGCACAGGCACGCGCAGGCCCATGCTGGGCGCCAGCTGCTCACGGCGGGCTGCGAAACTCCTGGCGCGGCTGGCTCAGGGCGTTGCCCAGCAGCTTGGCGGTGATGTCCACGATCTGGATCATGCGCTCGTAGGGCATGCGCTGCGGGCCGATCACGCCCAGGGTGCCGACCACGGCGCCATCGACGGTGTAGGGCGCGCTGACCACCGACAAATCCTCGAACGGCACGCCTTGGCTGTCGCCGCCGATGAAGATCCGCACCCCGTCGGCCTGGTGCGAGACGTCGAGCAGCCGCATGAGCTGGGTTTTTTGCTCAAAGATATCGAATAGCCGCCGCAACTGCCCCAAGTCGTGCGAAAAATCGCTCACCGACAGCAGGTTGCGCTCGCCGGCCACCAGCACCGCGTCTTGCTGCGCCTCGCTTTCGGTACCCAGCTCAACCGCTTGCAGCATCAGGGCGGCGATCTCACCACGCAGGCGCTCGACTTCGGTGCGCAGGCGGTCGCGCACCTCGCTCAGCGTCAGGCCGGCGTAGTGGGCGTTGAGAAAATTGGCCGCTTCTTGCAGTTGGCTTTGTTCAAACTCGGGCTGGGTGTGGATGACGTGGTTTTGCACCTCGCCATCGGGCGAGACCAGAATCACCAGCACGCGCCGCTGCGACAGGCTCAAAAACTCGATGTGCCTGAAGACGCTGGCGCGCTTGGGCACCCGCACCACGCCCACGAAATGCGACAGGCTGGAGAGCAGCTGCGCCGCCTGGTTGAGCACTTGGCGCGGTTGCTCGCCATGCAGGGCAGCGGCCGGCATGGACTCCACGGCGGGGAGCTCGTCGCGCCGGGCGGTGAGCATGGTATCGACAAACAGCCGGTAGCCGCGCGCGGTGGGCACCCGGCCCGCCGAGGTGTGCGGGCTGGCGATCAGGCCGAGATCCTCGAGGTCGCTCATGACGTTGCGGATGGTCGCGGGCGAGAGCTCCAGCCCGGCCGCACGCGACAGGGTGCGCGAGCCCACCGGTTGACCGTCGGCGATGTAGCGCTCGACCAGGGTTTTGAGCAGGTGCTTGGAGCGGTCATCGAGCATGAGGAAGATTTTAATGGGCTTGTGCTTTAATTTGCACATGAATCAGCACGCCTCAACCCCTGCTGCACCGCCGCTGGCTGCCCTGCCGCCTGCGGCAGAGCTGCGCTTCCACCACGTGGCGGTGATCGGCAAATACAACGCACTGGGTTCGCGCGGCATCATCGACACCTTGGCGCATTTTTTGCTCAAACAGGGCTGCGCCGTGAGCCTGGAGCGCGAAACCGCCCTCAACACCGGGCTGGAAACCTACCCGGTGCTCGACGTGAGCGAGATCGGCCGGCACTGCGATTTGGCGCTGGTGCTCGGGGGCGATGGCACCATGCTGGGCATCGGGCGCCAGCTGGCGCGCCAGCAAGTCCCTCTGGTGGGGATCAACCAAGGCCGACTGGGCTTTATCACCGACATCCCGTGGCAGGGCTACGCCCCGGTTTTGCAAGCCATTCTGCACGGCCAGTACGAGCAAGACCGGCGCGCGCTGATGCACGCCAGCGTCTGGCGCGACGGCTCGTGCGTGTTCGAGACCATCGCCATGAACGACGTGGTGGTCAACCGCGGCAGCGCCCCCAGCATGGTGGAGCTGCGGGTCGAGGTCGATGGCCATTTCGTGGCCAAGCAGCGCGCCGACGGCCTAGTGATCGCCACCCCCACGGGTTGCACCGCTTACGCCTTGTCGGCCGGTGGGCCGCTGTTGCACCCGGCCATCGACGGCTGGATCATGGCCCCGATCGCGCCGCACACGCTCACCAACCGCCCGATCGTGCTGCCAGCCAGCGGCGAAATCGCGGTCGAGGTGGTCTCGGGGCGCGACGCCAGCGCACACTTTGATATGCAGAGCTTCACCAGCCTGCTGCATGGCGACCGCATCGTGGTGCGGCGCGCGGCGCACCAACTGTGCCTGTTGCACCCGCTGGGCTGGAGCTATTTTGACACCCTGCGGCGCAAGCTGCACTGGAACGAAGGGGGCGTGGGTTGAGCTGGCAACGCATGGCGCTGCGCGATTTTGTGATCGTGCGCGAACTGGAACTGGATTTGCAGCGAGGCTTTACCGTGCTCACCGGCGAGACCGGGGCCGGCAAGTCGATCCTCATCGACGCCCTGCAGTTGGCGCTGGGCGCGCGCGCCGACGCCGCGGTGGTGCGCGAGGGCGCGGCACGCACCGAGGTGGTGGCCGAATTCGAGCCCACGGCGGCGGCCTGCGAGTGGCTGGCCGAGCAGGGCTTCGAGGGCGAGCCGGGCGAGCCCTTGCGGCTCAAGCGCCAGCTCGACACCCAAGGCCGCAGCCGCGCCTGGATCAACGGCAGCACCGCCAGCGCGACCCAGTTGCGCGAGCTGGGCGAGCTGCTGCTCGACATCCACGGCCAGCACGCTTGGCAGCGCCTGACGCGGCCCGAGGCCGTGCGCCAGCTGCTCGACGACTACGCCCGCATCGACGCACGCGCCTTGCGCCAGCTCTGGAGCGACTGGCGCGCCGCGCAGCGCAGCCTCGAGCAGGCGCACACGCAACAAAGCCAGCTGCAACAAGAGCGCGAACGCCTGCAGTGGCAACTCACCGAGCTCGAGCGCCTAGCCCCGCTGCCCGGCGAATGGGAAGAGCTCAACTTGCAGCACGGGCGGCTGGCGCACGCGCAAGCGCTGCTGGAGGCGGCGCAAACGGCGCTGCACTGCTTGAGCGAAGACGAAGCCAGCGCCCGCACCCTGCTCTACCGCGCCGCGCAAGCTCTGCAAGCGCAGCAACACGTGGAGCCGCGCTACCAGGGCCTGGCCGAGCTGCTGAGCAGCGCGCTGGCGCAGGTCGATGACGCCTGCCACGACCTGCAACAGCACGCCCAGCGCACCGAACTCGACCCAGCGGCGCTGCAGGCGCTGGACCAACGCCTAGGCCTGTGGCTGGCGCTGGCGCGGCGCCTGCGCTGCGAGCCACAGGCGCTGGCCGAGCGGCTGCAGGCCGGCCGCCAGGCGCTGGCCGAGCTCGAGCGCAGCGCCGATCTGGCCGCGCTGGAGCAGGCCGAACACCAGGCCCAGGCGCGTTTTGGCTCCGAGGCCGAGCGCCTGCGCCGCCTGCGCCTCGAGGCCGGGGCGCGGCTTGGGCACGCCATCACGCAAGCCATGCAGGGCCTGGGGATGGCCGGTGGGCGCTTCGAGGTGCGGCTGCAGGCCCTGCCCGAGCCGCAAGCGCACGGCCTCGACCAAGTCGAGTTTTTGGTGGCTGCGCACCCCGGCAGCACCCCGCGCCCAGTGGGCAAGGTAGCCTCTGGGGGCGAGCTGTCGCGCATCGCGCTGGCGATCTCGGTCTGCACCAGCGAGGTCGGCAGCGCCCCGACGCTGATCTTTGACGAAGTGGACAGCGGCATCGGCGGCGCGGTGGCGCACACCGTGGGCCAGCTCATGCGCCGCTTGGGGAGCGATCGGCAGGTGCTGGCCGTGACCCATCTGGCGCAAGTGGCGGCCTGCGCGCACCAGCACCTGCGCGTGAGCAAAGGGCAAGACGCGCAAGGCAGCAGCAGCCAGATCGAGCCCCTGGACGGTGCGCAGCGGGTGGCCGAAGTGGCGCGCATGCTCGGCGGCCAGCAGCTCACCGACACCACCTTGGCGCACGCTCAGGAGCTGTTATGCAACTCGTCCTGATCACCGGCATGTCGGGCTCGGGCAAATCGGTGGCCCTGCACGCGCTCGAAGACGCCGGTTTTTACTGCGTGGACAACCTGCCACCCGATCTGCTGGAGCCGCTGGTCGCCTTGCAGCAGGCCGAAGCCACCGAGCGCGTGGCGGTGGCCATCGACGTGCGCAGCGCCCGCGCGCTGCCCACCCTGCCCTTGCGGCTGCGCCAGCTGCGCGCCCGTGGCCTGCCGCTCACCGTGCTGTTTCTCGACACCAGCACCGAAACGCTGGTGCGCCGCTTCTCCGAAACCCGGCGCCTGCACCCGCTCTCGCTCAAAGACAGCAGCGACCAGCGTCGCGCCTTGGCCGATGCCATCGAGCTCGAGCGCGAGCTGCTCAGCGACCTGCGCGAGCAGGCCCAAGTGCTCGACACCAGCCAACTCAAGGCCGCGCACCTGCGCAGCACGGTCAAGGCGCTGCTGCAACTGCCCCCGGCCCGCTTGACGTTGGTGTTCGAGTCCTTCGCCTTCAAGCGCGGCGTGCCGATGGATGCCGATTTTGTGTTCGACGTGCGCATGCTGCCCAATCCGCACTACGAACCCGAACTGCGCCTGCTAACTGGGCGCGACCCTGCGGTGGCGCAGTTTTTGCAGGCCGAAGCCGAAGTGACGGCGATGCAAGAGCAGATCGAGGCTTTTCTGAGGCGCTGGCTGCCGCGCCTGGAGGCCGACCACCGCAGCTACGTGACGGTGGCCATCGGCTGCACCGGCGGGCAGCACCGCTCGGTCTATCTGGTGGAACGCTTGGCGCAGGGCTTTGCCGAACTGGCCAGCGTGCAGGTGCGGCACCGCGAACTCGACGCCTTGCAGCACCACCCTTAAACTTGAAAGCCCGTGCCTGCACCGGCAGCAGGCGGCAGGTGTTCGAGCAACCACGTGCGGATCGGGGCTGGCAGCGCCACCGGCGGCTGCCCCAGCGACTGCAGCCAGCGCCCCGGCCCCCATGCGGGCTCTGGCGCATCCACAGCCCACTGCCACTGCACCGGGTGCAGGCGCAGTTCGCGGTGCGTCAGGCTGTGCGAGATGACCGGATGCAGGGTGGGCGCTTGCCCCGCGCGCACACCGGGTGGCGCTTGCAGCGCGGCCTGCTGCGTGGCCAGCACCGGCGGCGCGTACAAGCCGGCCCAAATGCCCCGCGGCGGGCGCTGCTGCAACCAAATGGCCCCATCGGCGCGGCGAAGCAGCAGCAGCCACCAGTCTTCGAGCCGACGCGGGCTGCGGCGCGACTTGTGCGGCAGCTCGGCCACGCGCTGCTGCGCCAGCCCTTGACACAGCGCAGCCACCGGACATTCGGGGCAGCGCGGCTTGCTGCGGGTGCAGATTTGGGCCCCCAAGTCCATCAGGCCCTGGGTGTAGGCGGCCATGTCAGTGGCGCTGGGATTTTCGGGCAACAGCCCTTGGGCCTGTTGCCACAGCGTGCGCTGGGTGGGCGCGTGCGCCAGATCGCCCCCAAAGGCCAGCAGCCGCGCCAGCAGGCGCTTCGCGTTGCCGTCCAGAATCGAAACCCGCTCGCCAAAGCAAAAGGCCGCTATCGCCGCCGCCGTGCTGGCCCCGATGCCAGGCAATCGCTGCAGCTCGGCCGCGCTGCCCGGCCAGCGCCCACCTTGTTGCACCACCAGTCGTGCACAGGCATGCAAGTGCCGCGCCCGGCTGTAGTAGCCCAGCCCGCTCCAATGCGCCAGCACCTCGTCAGACTCGGCCTGCGCCAGCGCCCACAGATCGGGGAAGCGCTGCACAAAGCGCTCGTAATACGGGCGCACGGTAGCGACTTGGGTTTGCTGCAGCATGATCTCCGACAGCCAGACCCGGTACGGATCGCGCGTGCCCTGCCACGGCAGGTGGTGGCGGCCCAAGCGCCGCTGCCACGCCACCAGCGCGTCAAAAAACAGCGCTTGCGCCACCGGGCCTGCTTCAGCTCGTCGCCGAGGACAGCGCAGGTTCAACCCGCGCCAAGGGGGCGACCGAGGCGGCAGGGTCTGGCACCAGCGAAAGCTCCTCGGCATCGGGCCGAATCACCTCGGTGCACAACTGCAGCCAGCGCGCCTGCTCGGCTTCGATCTCGGCCTGGCGGGCCAGCAGCTCGTTGATGCGCTCATCCAAGCTGCCCGCAGCCTCTTGGATGCGGTGCACGGCCTCGAGGCGGCGAGCAAAATTGCGCCGCCGCTCGCGCAGTTGGCCATCGAGCTGCGAGGCTGCGGTTTTGCTCCAGATTTCGGCTTCGCTCGACGCTTCCTCGTAGAGCTTGCGCAAGCTCGACAGCACCGCTTTGGCCAGCCGCTCGCAAAACCCCGCTTGGGTGAGCCGCAGCAGATTGGTCAGGCCCAAATACTGCAAATGCGCGTTCTCGATGCCGTCGATCGCCCGCACAAAGCGCGACAGATCCAGCCGCTGCGGCGCCTGCAAAGTAAAACCATATTCGGCGTTGAGGCTGCGAAACATGCCCGCGAGCATTTCCTGCACCTCATTGGCCCAGTGCTGCGCTTGGGACAACCCGTTGCGCAGACGCGCGAAGGTGTCTTTGTAGATCGTTTTCACGCCCAGTTTGACCCCGGGCTTTTTGAGCGCTTGGGCAAACTCGGCCACTTCGGCCTTGATCTGGTTGCTGCCCAGCTGGGCAAACAACAGCCGCAGCGTCTTGAGGTGCACCGAGCGCACGGCTTGGATGCGCAGCGCGCTCTGGTCAAATTCGGCTTGTTCGAGCTCGATGCGGGCGCGCATTTGCCGTATCACCGTCGCGTTTTTGCCGCGCAGGGTTTGCAGCTCTTGCACCTGTTCTTCGAACTCGTGGCTGCGCACCTGCAGCTGGCGCTCGACTTCGGTGCGCAACTGCTGCACCGCCTGCTGCAAAGCCGACTGCAACAGGCGCCGCCTTTGCCCCAGCACGTCATCGGCCAGCGCCCGCTCCAGCTCGGGCAGGCGGCTTTGCTGCAACAGCTGCGCATCTTGGCGCACCTTGGCCAGCAGACCCTTGTGGGCCGAGACCGCAAACACTTGCTGTCCTTGCAGGCCCAGCACCTCGGCGCTGTGCAGGCGCTGGCGTTCGATCTGCGCCTCCACGGCTTGCGGGCTGCTCAACTCGTCCCAGAGCACATCGATTTTGTTGAGCACCACCAGCCGCGACTCGCCGCGCTCGGCCGAGGGGGCTAGGTGTTCGCGCCAGATCGCCAGATCGGACTTGCTCACCCCCGCGTCGGCCGCCAGTATGAACACCACGGCATGCGCTTGGGGCAGCATACCGACCGTGAGCTCGGGTTCGGTGCCGATCGCGTTCAGGCCCGGCGTATCGACGATCACCAAACCCTGCTTGAGCAAGGGGTGCGCCATGTTGATGAGGGCGTGGCGCCAGCGCGGCACCTCCACCAAGCCATCGGGGCCCGGCACCGGGTTATCTTGGGGGTTGTCTTCGTGCCAGAAACCGAGCGCACGCGCCTGCTCGACCGGCACCCGCAGCGTCTGCGCCACCTGCTCGATGGCTTGCGCGAGTTGCTCGGGTTGGTTGACGTCGAGGTCGATGCGCTGCCACTGCTCGGGGGCGCTGCGCCACTCGAGCAGCGATTGCGCCTGCATGCGGGTCTCGATCGGCAACAGGCGCAAACAAGGTGGCAAGCCGGCTTCGTAGCCCAGTTCGGTCGGGCACATGGTGGTGCGTCCAGCGCTGGCGGGCATGATGCGCCGCCCGTAGCCGGCAAAAAAAATGGCGTTGATCAGCTCCGACTTGCCGCGTGAAAACTCGGCCACGAAAGCCACCATCACCCGGTCGCTGGCAAATTGGGATTGCAGATGGGCCAAGCGCGCGCGCGCGCCGTCGTCGAGCAGGTCGTGGCCGCCGAGCCACTGCCCGATCCGGGCCAGATCCTGCGCCCGCTGCTGGCGCCAGCGGCTGTGCAGATCAAATTGCTGGATGAATTCCATGGGGGCAATATAGCACTGGCGGCCTGCTCAGGCTGCCCCAGAACCTGCACAGATCAGGCTTTTTGACAATGCACGCAGTAATAGCTCGAGCGCTGAGCCTGGCGCAGCAGCCGAATCGGGCGACCACAGACCCGGCATGGCTGCCCGGCACGGTCATACACTTGGGTCTGCAGTTGGAAGTAGCCGCTCTGCCCGTCGGCGTTGGAGTAGTTGCGCAAGCTGCTGCCCCCGGCTTGCAGCGCCTGTTGCAGCACCTGCACGATCGCGACGTGCAGCCGCTGCACCCGCGCGCGGCTCAAGCGCGCCGCCACCGCCGTGGGGCGGATGCCGGCCACAAACAGCGCCTCGCAAGCGTAAATGTTGCCCACCCCCACCACCACCGCGCCCGCCAGCAGCACCTGCTTGATGCTGGCGCGGCGCTGGCGCAAGGCGGCATAAAAGGCCTCGGGCTCAAAGTCGCCCGAGAGCGGCTCCACCCCGAGACGGCCCAAGAGCTTGCGCGCCACCGGGTCGGATTCGCCCTCGGCATAGACCACCGCCCCGAAACGGCGCGGGTCGTGCAGGCGCAGCACGCCTCGGTTGGTGTGCAAATCAAAATGGTCGTGCGGACCCCGGGGTGGCAGAGCCGTGGCCAGACGCAGGCTGCCCGACATCCCCAGATGCAACATCAACAAGCCCTGATCCAGATCGAGCAACAGGTACTTGCCGCGCCGTCGCACCGCGCGCACGCACCGTTGCAGCAGCGCCTCGGGCGCCACCCCCAGAGGCCAACGCAGCGCCTTGCCCATTTCGATGCGCTCGATGCGGGCGCCCTGCAGCCGCTCGGCAATGCTCAGGCGCGTGGTTTCGACTTCGGGCAGTTCGGGCATGGTGCAGGCTTGGGTAAAAGGTTGAGGCCACCCACGGATCGGGCTGGCGGAACGCGGCTGGCAGAACGCAGTTGCAGCGCATGAATTATCATGGGATCATGCGCTTGGCCTTCCCCCCTGCCCCTACTCCTGCTGCCGCCCTTGTGGGCCAAGCCATCCGACGGCGGTTTGGCTGGGTCGCCGCTCTGGCGGCCCTGCTGCTGCTCGGTTTTGGGCACGGCCCGGCGGCCGCGCAACCGGCCAGCCAGCCGAGCGCACCCGCGCTCGAGCTGCAGTTTCCCGGCCCGCCCACCGCGCTCGATGCCGACACCTTCTACCAGCTGCTGCTCGCCGAATTCAAATTCCAGCGCGGCGACCCGGGCGGCGCGCACTCCCTCATGCTCGACGCCGCCGTGCGCCTGCAGCGCCCCGAGCTGTTCAGGCGCGCGGTTGACATGGCGCTGCAAAGCCGGGCCGGCAATTCCGCCTTCAACGCCGCCCGCGATTGGTCGCGCGCTTTTCCAGACAGCGATGAGCCGTTGCGCTTTCAGCTGCAGATCTTGCTGGCCCTCAACCGCCCGGGCGAAATTGGCCCGGTGCTGCAGCGCCTGATTCAGATGACCCCGATCGAGCGGCGCCACGACATCATCAGCGCCATCCCGGCCACGCTGGGCCGCCTGAGCGACCGCGCTGCCGCCCGGCGTGTGGTGCATGAAGCGCTGCAAGCGGCGCTGGCCGACCCCGCCACCGCAGCCACCGCGCACGCCGCCTTGGGGCGCATGGACTTGCTGCAGGGCAACCACCGGGCGGCGCTGCAAGCCGCGCAACAGGCGCTGCAGCTGCAGGCCGATTCGGTGCACGGCGCCACCTTGGCACTGGATCTGTTGCCACACCAAAGCGTACTGGCCGAAGCGCTGCTGCGCGCCTACCTCGAGCGCACCGACGCCGCCGGCGCGGCCCAGCGCCACGACCTCCACCTCGCCTACGTGCAGAGCTTGCTCGAGCTGCGGCGCGTCTCCGACGCCCAGCGCGAGCTGCGCCTGCTGACCGAGCGCGCCCCCGATCTGGCCCCGGCTTGGCTGCTGCAAGGCATTTTGCAGACGAATTCGCGCCGGCCCGGCCCGGCCCGCACGGCCCTGCTGCGCTACCTCGAACTGGCCCCCGGCCAGCCAGCCGAACAAGCGGCTCGTGGCCGCACCCAAGCCTACCTGCACCTGGCCCAACTGGCCGAATGGCAGCGCGATTGGGCCGCCGCCCAAGCTTGGCTCGAGCGCATTCCCAACCCCGAGGAAGCTGGTTTTGCGCTGCAACTGCGGCGCGCGCACCTGCTGGCGCGCCAAGGCCAGGTCGAGGCGGCGCGCCAGCTGCTGCGCGAGCAACCCGAGCCAGACGACGCCCAAGCGCGGCGCAAGCTGGTGGCCGAAGCCCAGCTGCTGCGCGACATCGGCCAGTACGAACAGGCGCTGCAAATCTACGGCCAAGCGATGCAGCAATTCCCCGACGACCCCGACCTGCTCTACGAAAAAGCCCTCACCGCCAAGCGCGCCGGCCAGTACGAGGCCATGGAGCAGATGCTGCGCCTGCTGATGCAGCGCCACCCCGACTACCACCACGCTTACAACGCGCTGGGCTATTCACTGGCCGACCGCAACCTGCGCCTGCAAGAGGCGCGCTCGCTGATCGAAAAAGCGCTGGCGGTTGACCCCAACGACGCCTACATCCTCGACAGCATGGGCTGGGTCGAGTTCCGCTTGGGCAACCACGCCGACGCGCTGCGCTTGCTAAAAATGGCTTTCGAGCGCCTGCCCGATGCCGAGATCGCCGCCCACCTGGGCGAGGTGCACTGGGTGCTGGGGCAGCGTGAGCAGGCGCTGGCCGTTTGGCGCCTGGGGCTGCAGATCAACCCCGATAACGACACCCTGCTGCAAACCCTGCGCCGGCTGCAGGCCCAGCCATGAACCGATCCACCCCGTTGCGCCGCCGCCGGTGCGTGCTTGCACTGGGTTTGGGTGCGCTGACCGCGCTCGCGGGCTGCGCCAGCCCGGTGCCCCTGCGCCCAGCCGCCCAAGACCAGCCAACCGATGAGCCCCTCTGCACCACGCAGCCCACGCCCGAACCCGAGCGCACCCACTGGAGTGGACGCTTGGCGCTGAGCATCGAAACCGAACCCGTGCAGCACTTCAGCGCCAACTTTGAGCTCTGGGGCAACGCCGACAGCGGCAGCCTCAGCCTATCAAGCCCCCTAGGGCAAAGGGTGGCGCACGCCCAGTGGGACGCCCAGCAGGCGCTGCTGCTGCACAACGGGCGCACCAGCGTTTTTGCGCACATGGACGAGCTCAGCGCCGCCCTGACTGGTGTCGCGCTGCCGCTGCCGGCCCTGTTTGCTTGGCTGCGCGGGCAGCAGGTCCAGATCGAAGGCTGGCAGGCCGATCTGTCGCGCCATGCCCAAGGCCGCCTGCAGGCGCGGCGCTGGCTGCCCACGCCGGCGGTCGAGCTGCGCTTGATCCTGCATTGAGACTCAGCCTCCGCCTCCATTTAGCGCCCTCCTTATGACCCTGCGCCAGCTGCTCGACGTGCCGGCTCCGGCCAAGCTCAACCTGTTTTTGCACATCGTGGGCCGGCGCGCCGACGGCTACCACCTGTTGCAGTCGGTGTTCATGCTCATCGACTGGTGCGACACCCTGCACTTCGAGCGCCGCAGTGGCGGCCAGATCAGCCGCTTGGACCTCAACCCAGACCTCAAGCCCGAGCAAGCCCTGCCGGCCAACGACCTCGTGCTGCGCGCCGCGCGGGCGCTGCAAAGCGCCACCGGCTGCACGTGGGGTGCACAGATCGCGCTCGACAAACAGATACCGCAGCAAGCCGGCTTGGGTGGCGGCTCGTCGGACGCCGCCAGCACCTTGCTCGCGCTCAACCGCCTCTGGGGCTTGGGGCTGAATGGGGCCGATCTGCAGCGCATCGGCCTCACACTCGGGGCCGACGTGCCGTTCTTTCTGGGCGGGCGCAACGCCTGGGTTGAAGGCATCGGTGACACGCTGCAGCCCATCGATCTGCAGCCCGCACGCTACCTGGTGCTCAAACCCCCCAGCGGGGCCTCGACCCCGGATATTTTTGCGCACCCGGCCCTAAAAAGGGATACACCCCGAGCTAAAATCGCCGACTTTGCTGCAAACCCCACGGCTGGGCTGTTTGGTAACGATTTGCAGCCCGTGGCCATCGAGTTGTGCCCCGACATCGCTCTGGGCCTGCGCTGGATGGCCGAGCACGGGCTCGAAGCGCGCATGAGCGGCTCGGGCAGTGCGGTGTTTGCGCCCTTGGCGCCAGGCGGCAACGCGCGATACCGCGTTGCCGACCTGCCCGGACACTGGGTCGCTAGGTGTTGCAGCAATTTGCAGGAACATCCGCTGTTTGGGTGGTGCGAGCGCTGATAGCGGTTTTTACGGCTATAATCGCAAGCTCTGTTCAGCACGAAGCTACAGTTCCAGCACTGCATTCGGTGGCAAGCCTTCGGTTTGTTACCCGTGTAGGGGAGTCGCCAAGTTGGTTAAGGCACCGGATTTTGATTCCGGCATTCGAGGGTTCGAATCCTTCCTCCCCTGCCAAATACTTCTATCTGCGCCGGTTTTTCCATGCAAATTCAAACCCCCGTGCACGCACCGGATTTCATGATCTTTACCGGCAACTCCAACCCGGTATTGGCGGCCGAAATCGCGCAGCACCTCCAGTCGCCGCTCGGTGCGGCCAGCATCGGGCGCTTCTCCGACGGCGAAGTCACGGTCGAGATCACACAAAACGTGCGCGCCCGCCACGTGTTCGTGATCCAGTCCACCTGCGCGCCCACGAACGAAAACCTGATGGAGCTGCTGATCATGGTCGATGCGCTCAAGCGCGCCTCGGCCGTCAGCATCTCCGCCGTCATCCCCTATTTCGGCTACGCACGCCAAGACCGGCGTCCGCGCTCGCGCCGGGTGCCGATCAGCGCCAAAGTGGTGGCCAACATGCTGCAAGTGGTGGGCGTCAACCGCGTCCTGACCATGGACTTGCACGCCGACCAGATTCAGGGCTTCTTCGACATCCCGGTCGACAACATCTACGCCTCGCCGGTGCTGCTGAGCGATCTGCGCGCCAAGAATTACGAAAACCTGCTCGTGGTCTCGCCCGACGTCGGTGGCGTGGTGCGCGCGCGCGCGCTGGCCAAGCAGCTCGACTGCGACATGGCCATCATCGACAAGCGCCGCCCCAAGCCCAATGTGTCCGAAGTCATGCACGTGATCGGCGACATCGAAGGCCGCAACTGCGTCATCATGGACGACATGATCGACACCGCCGGCACCCTGACCAAGGCCGCCGAGGTGCTCAAGGAGCGCGGCGCCAAGAGCGTCTATGCCTATTGCAGCCACGCCATTTTTTCCGGGCCGGCGATCGAACGCATCGCCAAGGGCGGCGCGCTCGACGAGGTGGTGGTGACCAACACCATCCCCCTGAGCCAGGCGGCGCAGGCCTGCCCCAAGATCCGCCAACTCTCGGTGGCGCCGCTGATGGCCGAAACCATGGCGCGCATTGCCACCGGCGAGTCGGTGATGAGTTTGTTTGCCGACACCGACAGCGACTAATCCCCGCCAGCGGCAACGGCAAGCACCGTCAGCGCCAGCGCCCGCTTCCTGGGCGCGAGGCGTTTTTTTCAATCAGGGTTCAGAGCTGGTCGCGGCCGGGCCCTAGCAGGAGTCAGAGCATGAAATTTGTCGCTTTTGAGCGCAACACGCAGGGTACGGGTGCGAGCCGCCGTCTGCGCAACTCGGGTCGCACGCCGGCCATCGTCTTTGGTGGTGAGCAACAGCCCATCGCCATCGAACTCGACCACAACGCCCTGTGGCACGCGGTGCACAAAGAGAGCTTCCACGCCAGCGTGCTGGACATGGAGCTGGGCGGGGCGGTGCACAAGGTGCTGCTGCGCGACGTCCAGTACCACCCCTTCAAACCGCTGGTGCTGCATGTGGATTTTCAGCGCGTCGATGACAAGACGCGCCTGCACAAGAAGGTGCCGCTGCACTTCATCAACGCCGACACCTCGCCGGCCGTGAAGATCGACCGCTGCACCGTCAACCACGTGCTCACCGAAGTCGAGATCGAGTGCCTGGCGATCCAATTGCCCGAGTTCATCGAAGTCGATCTGGGCCAAGCCGTCAAGGGCCAAGCCATCCACGCCAACGACCTCAGGCTGCCCCCAGGCGTCAAGCTGGTCACGCATGGCAAACCGAACCCGACGCTGGCCACCATGGTCGAGCCGGTGGAAGAAGTCATCGTGGCGCCGGTGGCCTCTGCGGCTGGCGACAAAAAAGCCAAGAAGAAGAAGTAACCCGCAGCCGTCTGCGCGGCTGCGCTCATGTACAAGCTGTTGGTGGGCCTGGGCAACCCCGGGCCCGAATACCACGATACGCGCCACAACGCCGGCGCCTGGTGGCTGGAAGCGGCGGCGGGCGCGCTCAAGGCCGAGTTGCGCCCCGAGCGCAGCTTTTTTGGCCGCGCCGCCCGCACCCAAGTGGGCGAGCACACGCTTTGGCTGCTCGAGCCCAGCACCTACATGAACCGCAGCGGCCAGGCGGTGGCGGCGTTGGCACGTTTTTACAAGATCGAGCCGCAGCAGATTCTGGTCGCCCACGACGAACTCGACCTGCCCCCCGGCGAGGTCAAGCTCAAACGCGGCGGCGGTCACGCCGGCCACAACGGCCTGCGCGACATCCACGCCCAACTGGGCAGCGCCGATTATTGGCGGCTGCGCATCGGCATCGGGCACCCCGGCCACAAAGCCGAGGTCGTGCACTGGGTGCTCAAAAAACCGGCCCCCGAGCAGCGCAGCGCCATCGACGCGGCGATCGAGCGCTCGCTGGCCTCCCTGCCCGATCTGCTGGCCGGCCAAGTGGAGCGCGCCACTGCGGCCATACACACCACCAGACCGGTGCGCCCCAAGCCGCCGCGCCTGCCGCCGCCAGCTGCGCACTAGAAATTCAAAGCCTGTCAACCCCCCTTGGAGCCTTCAGGGGACGTCAAGCGCCGCAGGGGCTGGTGGCCGCCGTCAAGCGCCGGTATTTGCGCTCCAGGCTGCTGCGGTCTTCGATGTGCTGCGGGTGCACCGGAATGCACTGCACCGGGCAGAGCTCGACACACTGGGGCTGCTCGAAGTGGCCCACGCATTCGGTGCAGCGCGCCGGGTCGATCTGGTAGTGCTCAGGGCCCATCGAAATCGCCTGATTTGGGCACACCGGTTCGCAGACGTCGCAGTTGATGCACTCGGCGGTGATCGTCAGGGCCATGCGCGCCGCCCTTTCAATGCAGCGCGGCGCTGTGGGCGCTGCGCAACTGCGCCGCCACCGCCGGGTTGACCAGCGCCGAGACGTCGCCGCCCAGTTTGGCGATCTCGCGCACCAGGGTGCTGGAGATGCACTGCAGTTCCGGCTGTGGCAGCACGAACACGGTTTCGACCGTGGGCAGCAGCTTGCGGTTCATGGCCGCCATCTGGGCCTCGTAGTCGAAGTCGCTGGCGTTGCGGATGCCGCGCACCACCGCCGTGGCACCGTGCTGGCGGCAAAAGTCCATGATCAGCCCATCGAAGGGCAGCACGCGCACCTGGGGCCATTCGGCCAGACTCTGGCGCGCCAGGCTCAGGCGCTGCTCGAGCGTGAACTGGGTTTTCTTGTGGTGCGCCGCCGCCACGGCCACGATGAGCTGGTCGAACAGGCGCGCAGCGCGCGCGATCACGTCTTCATGCCCCAGGGTGAGCGGGTCGAAGGTGCCGCCATAGACCGCCAGCCGCGCCTCAGTGGCGGGCTTGGCAGCGGCTTTGGCGGTGGTGGCTTTGGTGGATGCAGAGCGGCTCATGGGGCTGCATTATGCGCCGCAGCCAGCAAATGGTAGTGCACCTGCCCGGCCCGGCCCTGGCGTTGCAGGCGCAGACCCAAGGGCTCGAGCATGGCGTCGCTCCAAGGCAGCGGGGCCTCGAGGTAAACGAGGCCGTCTGGCGCCAGCAGCGGCCGCGCCAGGGCCAGGGCGCGCAGGTACACGCCGCCCGCCGTCGCAGCGGCAAAAGGCGGATCGAGAAACACCACATCCCACGCGCCCGGCGTGGCCGCCGCCATCCAGGCCAGCGCATCGGCTTGCTGCACTTGCACCTGCACCGCGCCGAGGTGCTGCACGTGGGCGCGCAGCGCCTGCACCAGCGCCGGGTCGCGCTCCAGCAGGCAAACCGCGCTCGCGCGGCGCGAGGCCGCTTCCAGACCCAGCGCCCCGGTGCCGGCAAAGGCGTCGAGGCAGCGCAAGCCGTACAGGTCTTGCCCCAGCCAATTGAAGAGCGTTTCACGCACCCGATCCGGCGTCGGGCGCAGACCCGGATGGTTGGCTACCGCCAGCTTGCGGCGCTTGTACAGGCCGCCGATCAGGCGCACCGTGCCCGCGGGCCGGGAAGATGCACGCGCGCTTGGGCGGGTGGCTGGCTGACCGGCTGGGCCCGCGGGCTGCGGCCGCCTCATGGCGCTGGGCTCCCAAAAAGCACCGTCACCATGCGCTCGGGTTGCAGCACGCGCTGCGCCGCACGCCGCACCTGGGCCGCATCCAGCGCCGCCACCTGCGCGCTCCAGGTCTGCAAGTGGTCCAGCGGCAGCTCGTGCCAGGCGATGGCGGCGACTTGCTCGAGCTGTTCGCGGTTGCTGTCGAGGCGCAGCGCAAAGCCGTTGATCAGCGTCGCTTGCGCGTGCGCCAGCTCTTGCGCCGTGGGGCCTTCGGCCACGAAGCGCTGCACCTGTTCCTGCACCAGCTCAAGCGCAGCGCGCGCACGCTGCGGCTCGGTCGTGGTAGCCACCTGGAAAGCTCCGGCGTGGCGGCCCGGTACGAAGCGGCTGTGGATGTCGTAGGTCAGGCCACGGCGTTCGCGCACCTCTTGCATCAGGCGCGAGCTAAAGCCGCTGCCGCCCAGAATGTGGTTGGCAACCATGAAGGCCATGAAGTCCGGGTTGCGCCGCGACAGGCCCGGCTGGCCGAGCAGAATCTGCGTTTGCGCTACCGCAAAGGCCTGTTCGATGCCGCGCGCTTGTGTGAGCGCAGGCACTTCGGGCACGGCGGGCAAAGCGCTGCAGCCGTGTGCCTGCCAGCCTGCCAGCAGTGCCTGCACCAACGCGTCGGCGCGCGCGCGGCTGATGTCGCCCACCAGGGTCACGCGCGCCAGGCAAGCCTGGGCGTGGCGCTGCCAGAAGGCGCGCACGTCGGTGGCCTCGATCGCGGCCCAGGTCTCGGGCCGGGCCAACTGGCCGTAGGGGTGGCTGCCATAGACCGCCTGGGTGAACAGTTGCTCGGCCAGCACATCGGGTTCGGTCTGGCTGTGACGCCAGCGCGCCACCCAGCGCTGGCGCTCGCGCTGCCAAACCGGTGGCGCAAAAGCCGGTACCGCCAGCTGCTGCGCCAACAGGTCTTGTGCGGCTTGCAGCAAGTCGGGCTGGCTCAGGCTGCGCAAGCGCAAGGAAAGGCGGTCGCGCGTGGCGCTGGCGCTGAACTGCGCGCCGAGGTCGGCCCAGGCTTCGGCCAAGGCGTTTTCGTCCAGCTCTGGGCGGCTGCCGTACGCGAGCGCGCCCGAGCGCAGCAACGCCGCCGTGGCCGCCGCCAAGCCGGCTTGGTGCGCTGGGTCGCGCCGGTTGCCGGCGTCGAGGTCGATTTGCACGTCCAGCATCGGCAAGCTGGCGTTGCTGACCAAGAACACCCGCGCCCCGCTGGGCTGCACCCAATGCTCGATCGTCGGTGCCGCCCAGGCCGGGGCTAGCGCCAACACGCACCAGGCCAGGGCAGCGACCAGCCAGCCGCGCAGAAGGGAGCACACAGCCGCGTCCGCCACGGTTTCTGACATGCTGTGCGCTTTCATGGTTGCACCTCGGGCAACAACACGCCCACGGTGAGCTGCTGCGCGGCAAAGTGGCGCGCCGCCACTGCCTGCACCTGCTGCGGCGTAATGGCTTGCAGGCGCGCCTGCAAACGCTCGGCGCTGTCGCTCGGCCAGCCCTGCGCCCAATAGCTGCCCAGCAAGCGCGCCTGGGCAAAGAGCGAGTCGCGCCCGAACACTTCGCGCGCCAGCCACTGGTTGCGCACGCGGCGCAATTCGGCTTCGCTCACGCCCTCGCGTGCCACGCGGGCAATCTCGGCCTGCAAGGCGGCCTCCAGCTCGGCCGGGCTGACGCCGTCCGCGGGTGTGCCCAGCAGCAGGAACAACTGTGGCCCGCGCCCGAGGTATTGAAACGAAGCGCTCACGTCCACCGCCAACCGGCGCCCACCCTGCCCTTGCACCAACTGGCGCTCCAGGCGCGCGGCGCTGTGGCCGTCGAGCACCCCAGCCAGCAACAGCAGGGCCAGCGCGTCGACGCTGTCGGCGTCGGTCGCGTCGGGGTGCGCCAGTTGCGGCACCCGGTAACCCAACACCACCAAGGGCCGGTCGGTGCGGCCCCGGTACTCGATGCGGCGCTGGCCGCGCTGCGCGGGCTCGGTCTGGGGTTTGCGCTCCGGCACGGCGCGTGCCGGGATCGCGCCGTAGTAGCGCTCGGCCCAGGCCCGCACCTGAGCCACGTCCACGTCGCCCACCACCACCACCGCCGCGTTGCCAGGCACGTACCACTGGCGGAAAAAAGCGCGCGCGTCGTCGGGCGCAAGCGACTGCAAATCGCTCATCCAGCCGATGATCGGGCGGCGGTACGGGTGCGCCAGCCAGGCGCTGGCCATGAACACTTCAAAAAAGCGCGACTGCGCCGACTCCTCCACCATTTGGCGCCGCTCTTCCTTGATGACTTGCATCTCGCGTTGAAAAGCCGCGTCGGGCCAGACGTTGTTCGCAAAGCGGTCCGCTTCCAGACGCATCACGTCGGGCAGGCGCGCCGCCGGAACTTGCTGGTGGTAAGCGGTCACATCGCGGCTGACGAAGGCGTTGTCGCTCCCGCCCATGGCCGCCACCAGGCGCGAGATTTCGCCCTCCGCCACCGTCGGCGTGCCCTTGAAAAGCATGTGCTCGACCACGTGCGCCACGCCCGAGAGGCCATCGACCTCGTCCATGGAGCCGGCGCGCAGCCAAAGCGAATGCAGCACCGTGGGGGCGCGCCGATCCGGCAGCACGATCAGCGTCAGGCCGTTGGCCAGGGTGAACTGTTGCGTTTGGGCCATGGACGGGAGCGGGGCCAGCAGCAGTGCGACCAGCGCCGCCCACGCCGCCAGCGACCCGAACCCACGCCAGCGGCACAAGGCCAAGCGCTGCGACCAAACAGGTTTCATAGAATGCATGGTGGGGATTGTCCATCAGAGACGGCCCCGCAGAGCCGGCGAGCGTTTTTACACACGCTTTGGCATTGATACCCAAGCGAGCCCCATGTTCAGTTACCTGAAGAAAAAATTTTTCTCTGGCACCACAGAGCCCGCCGCGCCGGCCGATGCGCCCCCGCCGCAGGCTGCAGTGCCCAATGCAGGCGCGCTCGAGGCGCCGCAAGCGCCCAGCGCCACCGCACCCGAAGCCGACCTTAGCCGCCCATCCTGGTTCGAGCGCCTCAAGTCGGGCTTGCGCAAGACCGGCAGCAGCATCGGCAGCGTGTTCATCGGCACCCAGATCGACGAGGCGCTGTACGAAGATCTCGAAGCCGCGCTGCTGCAAGCCGACACCGGCGTGCAGGCCACCCAGTATCTGCTCGACGATCTGCGCCTGCGCGTCAAGGCCAGCAAAACCACCGATCCGGCCGCCGTCAAGGCGCTGCTGGCCGCGGCGCTGGCCGACCTGCTGCGGCCCTTGCAGCAGTCGCTGCCCATCGGCGCCCAGCCCGACGGCCCCACGGTGCTGATGATCGCCGGCGTCAACGGCGCCGGCAAAACCACCACCATCGGCAAGCTCACCTGGCACCTGTCCAACGCCGGCGCCAGCGTGCTGTTGGCCGCCGCCGACACCTTCAGAGCCGCCGCACGCGAGCAGCTCGGGGTCTGGGCGGCGCGCAACACGGTCGAAGTCATCAGCCAGCAAGGCGGCGACCCGGCGGCAGTGAGCTTCGACGCCGTCACGGCCGCCCGGGCGCGCGGGCGCGACGTGGTGATCATCGACACCGCCGGCCGTCTCCCGACCCAACTGCACCTGATGGAGGAGCTGAAGAAAATCAAGCGCGTGATCCAGAAAGCCGACCCCAGCGCGCCACACGAGGTGCTGCTGGTGATCGACGGCAACACCGGGCAGAATGCGCTGGCGCAGGTCAAGGCCTTTGATGCCGCGCTCGGCCTGACCGGGCTGGTGGTGACCAAGCTCGACGGCACCGCCAAAGGCGGCGTGCTGGCCGCCATCGCCACCTGGGGGCGCGAGCGCGGCGCCGTGGTGCCGGTGTACTTCATCGGCGTGGGCGAACAGTTGGCCGACTTGCAAACTTTTGATGCGCAAGAGTTCGCCCAGGCCCTGCTGCACTAACTTTCATGATGCGGGGCAGCGCCCCGGATCATGGAAGACTTCCACACTAACCCGGCGCCTGGTGTGCAGGCCAAGCCGCCTTATAGCCCCAGCGCATACCTTCAGAACGCAATATTCGATACCTGAGCGCGCATCTGCCCACCGCGCGCTCAGATAATGCGACCATGCGGCGCCAGCGACCCTGCCTTTACAAGGGTTTTGGAGCAGAGGGAAAACACCGATGCCAAAAGCCCATTTTTTGTAGGTTTTGTATCGAGCAGAACCCTAAAATCGCAAAAAAACTGTGCATCAGCATTCAATGATGCTGCCTCCGGCGCACCCGTTTTCACCCACCAAGGAGACTGTCCCCATGAAAACCCTCGTTCAGTTGCTTGCCGTGGGCCTGCTCGGCACCGCCGCACTCGCAGCCCAGGCCCAGGCACCCGCTGCGGCCCCGGCAGCCACGGCCGCACCCGCCGCCGCACCCACCCAACCCCCCAGTGCGATGCAAATCCGCGTCTGGGCCTCGACCTGCATGTCCTGCCACGGCACGGCGGGCCGCGCCCAGCCTGGCATGGAATCGCTGGCCGGCATGAACCGCGACGAGATGATCCGCAAGATGCAGGGCTTCAAGACCGGACGCAGCCCAGCCACCATCATGCACCACCACACCCGCGGCTACAGCGACGAGCAGATCGCCGCCATCGCCGGTTATTTTGCCGCCCTGCCGCGCTGAACAAGGAGCAACTGCCATGCAACGCCGTCATTTTGTCCAAAGCCTCAGCGCCGCCGGCGCCCTGGGCTCCGTCAGCCTCCTGAGCGCTTGCGCCACTGCGCCCGGCGCCAGCGCCCCCCACGTGGTCGTCGTCGGTGGCGGCTATGGCGGCGCCACCGCCGCCAAATACGTGCGCCTGTTCTCGGAAGGCAAGGTGCGCGTGACGCTGATCGAGCCCAACGCCAACTTCGTCTCCTGTCCGATCTCGAACCTGGTCATCGGCGGCCAGCGCGACATCGCCTTTATCACCCACAGCTACGCCAACCTGCAGCAGCGCCACGGCGTGCAGGTGGTGCGCGATCGCGTCAACGCCATCGACCCGGCGCGGCGCGTGGTGCGCTTGGCCGGCGGCAGCGAAATCGGTTACGACCGCCTGATCGTCTCGCCCGGCATCGACTTCATGTGGGAAGCCCTGCCCGGCATGGCCTCGGCTGAGGCCAAGGCGCGCGTGCTGCACGCCTGGAAGGCCGGCGAACAAACCGTGGCGCTGCGGCGCCAACTCGAAGCCATGCCCGACGGCGGCGTCTATGCCCTCGCCATCCCGCCGGTGCCCTACCGCTGCCCGCCCGGCCCGTACGAGCGCGCCTGCCTGGTGGCCAATTACTTCCAGAAGGCCAAGCCGCGCAGCAAGGTCATCATCTTCGATGCCAACCCCGAGATCCAGTCCAAGCGCGGTCTGTTCACGCGCGTGTTCCAGCAAAACTTCCCCAACCACATCGAGTACCGGCCCGGCCACACCCTGCTCGATGTCGATGCGGCCACCAACACGCTGCGCTTCGAGGTGCAGGAAAACTTCCGCGCCGCCGTGGCCAATGTGCTGCCGCCGATGCGCGCCGCCGACCTGGCCGTCAACAGCGGCCTGGCGACGGTGAACCGACGCTGGTGCGAAGTCAACTTCCTGAGCTACGAATCGATCGCCGTGCCCAATGTGCACGTGCTCGGTGACGCGATTCAAATCTCGCCCGGCATGCCCAAATCGGGCCACATGGCGAACCAGCATGGCAAGGTCTGCGCCGGCGCCGTGGTCTCGCTGCTGTTGGGCCAACCGGTGCCCTCCATGCCCATCGTGGCCAACACCTGCTACAGCTTCGTCAACGACACCGACGCCATGCACGTGGCCAGCGTGCACCGCTGGGACGCGCAACAGCGCACCATGCTGGTGGTGCCGGGTTCGGGCGGGGTGTCGCCGGCGCCCAACGAAATGGAAGGCCGCTACGCCATCGGCTGGGCGGTCAACATCTGGGCCGACATGCTCGGCTAAAGAGCGTCCCCGCGCTGCCTGCACCCGGCGCCACGTGCGCTGGGGTGCAGGCTGTTTCAGCCTCTTTCCCCCTCCTGCCATGATTGCCACTGCTCGCTCCGCTGCCCGCCGACTGGGTGCCCTCTTGGCTGCCACCAGCTTGGCCCTGTCACCCGCCCTGCTCTGGGCCCAGCCGGCCGCCGACCAGGTACGGGCGCAGCGCCTGCACATGGCTTCGTGCTTCATTTGCCACGGAGCCCAGGGTGAATCGACGAGTGAGCTCTTTCCGCGCCTGGCGGGCCAGAATGCCGAGTACATCGCGGCCCAATTGCGCGCCTACCAGACCGGGCAGCGCCAGCACACCGCCATGGCCAACGCCGTGGCGCGCCTGACGCCCGAAGACATGATGGCCCTGGGCCGCTTTTACGAAGCCCTGCCGGCCATGACCCAGCCGGTGCGCGACGCCAGCCTGGCTGCCGTGGGGCGTTACATCCACCACTACGGCAACCGCTTCTCGGGCCTGCCGTCCTGCGCCAGTTGCCATGGTGCCGACGCCCGCGGTGCCGCCACCCTGCCACGCCTGGCAGGCCAAATACCCGAGTACCTCGTGCACTCGCTCAAGCAGTTCAACACGCGCCAACGCACCGACGCCAACCTGGCCATGCACATGGTCGCCGAGCGCATGACCGAGCTCGAAATGGCCGCCGTGGCCGAATACCTGAGCGCCCGCTGATCTGCACGCCGCCGCCTCACTGGGCGGTGTGCAGCTTTTGGTGAATGCGCCGCACGGTGCGCCAGACGGCGTAGAGCACCACCGGAATCAGCGCACCGACGGCGATGTTGGGCTGAATCGGCACGCCCGCCGACTCGATCGCCTTGGCGCCGTACAGCAGCAGGCTGATGATGTAGTACGAAATGGCCGCGATCGACAAGCCCTCGACGGTGGACTGCAAGCGCAGTTGCAGGGCCTGGCCGCGGGTAAGCTTCTCCAGCAGCTGCTGGTTTTGGCCTTCGGTGGCGATATCGACCCGCGTGCGCAACAAGGCGCTGGCGCGCGACACGCGTTCCGAGAGCGTGTTCAGGCGCAGCTCGGTCGCCGCCACCGTGGCCATGGCGGGCGCGAGGCGCCGGCGCATGAACTCGCCCAATGTCTGGGTGCCGGGGATGGGCGACTCGCGCAGCTCGGCGATGCGCTGCTCCACCAGGTTGTGGTAGGCGCGCGTGGCCGAAAACCGGAACGAATGCTGGGCAATGGCTTTTTCGACTCCGGCCGCCAGCGTCACCAAGGCGTCGAGCAGGGCTTGGTCGGAGCGCTCGCTGTGCTCGAGGTCGGCCGTGATCTGCGCCAACTGGGCTTCGGCCAGAGCCAGTTCAGGCCCCAGCGCCTTGGCCACCGGCAGGCCGCGCAAGGCCATGAGGCGGTAGGTTTCGACTTCGAGCAGGCGCTGGGCGATGCGGCCGGCGCGGGTCTCGGACGTGTGCGCGGTCGCATAGACCAACACGCGCTCAAAGCCGTTGTCGCGCAGCTTGAAGTCGGTCACCAGCAGCGAATGCGACTGGTTGCCCATGACCGAGGCCGCCAGCGTGTGCTCACCGAGCGCGTCGCGCGCCTGTGCCAGCAGCAGCTGCGCCCGATCGGGATCGCCCAACAGCAAGGCCAGCTCGATGGCGCAGAAAGTGCGCCCCGGCAGCCGCGCCAACCAACCGGCCGGCAGCACCTGCTGCGCGCTCCAGTGGTCTGCAGCAAACCAGTCGGCGTTGGCATGGGTCTGCGACTGCACCACCGAATAGCGCGTGAATTCGGCGTGGCGCTCCCACTTGAGGGTGTAACCGGGCAGCATCAGGCGCAGAAAATTGCCCTGCAAGTCGTCCAGGCACAGGTGGCCCTGCCCCGGCAACTGACGCAAGGCATCGAGTTCGTCCTGACGGCCGACGCCGTCGTTGAACAGCGCCACATACAGCACCGCCGCCGGCAAGGCGATCCGCGCCGGCGGGCGCGCATGCACCTCATCGTGCAGCTGGCGGCGCAGCGCATCGTCGGGTGGCAACAGCCGCTGCTGGATGGGCCCCACGATGCGCTTGGGTAGCTGGCTTGCGCGCTAAAGGCAGGGCGCGATCAGGCGCCGAGCTTTTCCTTGATGCGCGCCGACTTGCCGCTGCGCTGGCGCAGGTAGTAGAGCTTGGCGCGGCGCACGGCGCCACGGCGCTTGACTTCGATGCGGTCGATGCGCGGGCTGTAGAGCGGGAAGGTGCGCTCCACGCCTTCGCCGTTGGAGATCTTGCGCACGATGAAGCCCGAGTTCAGGCCACGGTTGCGGCGCGCGATCACCACACCCTCGTAGGCCTGCACGCGCTTGCGTGTGCCTTCAACGACGTTGACGTGCACGATCACCGTGTCGCCCGGGGAAAAATCGGGGATTTGCTTGTTGAGACGAGCGATTTCCTCTTGCTCGAGGATCTGGATCAGGTTCATGGCTTCCTAAAACACCGATCGTGGTCGCGCTGCACTAAAGGCCCCAAGCCCAGGCACGGCATGAGCCATGCTGGGCTGGCCCGAGCGCACTGCGCGCTCTAAGGACCATGGGGCGGCCGACCAGAGGATCGAAAGCCCTTGATTATAGCATCCGGATCAGGTTTGATCGGCGTCACGCTGCGGGCTTACCGATGCCGCCGGACACAGATCGGGCCGCAGGCGTGCGGTGGCTGCGCGGCGCTGCTGCGCCCGCCAGGCCTCGATGCGCGCATGGTGGCCCGACAGCAACACCTCGGGCACTGCGGCCTCGCCCAGCGGACCGCTCCAGCGCTCGGGCCGGGTGTAATGCGGGCAGTCGAGCAAGCCGTCGATGGCCGGGTTGAAGCTGTCTTGTAGGTGGCTTTGCGCGTCGTTGAGCACACCGGGCAACAGCCGCGCCACGGCGTCGAGCAGGGCCAGCGCCGCCAGCTCGCCCCCCGAGAGCACAAAATCGCCCAAACTGATCTGGCCATCCACACACTGGTCGATGAAGCGCTGGTCAATCCCTTCGTAGCGCCCGCACACCAAAATGCCGCCGCTGCCCTGCGCCTGCTCGGCCACCAAAGCGTGGTCGAGCCGCCGGCCCTGCGGCGCAAACAACAGCGTGGGCCCCAATGGCAGGCCCAGCTGCGCGCGCTCGCTTCGGATCGCCTCCCAGCAGCGGCGCAAGGGCTCGGCCAGCATCACCATGCCGGGGCCGCCGCCAAAGGGGCGGTCGTCCACACGCCGGTAGGCGCCGTCGGCGAAGTCGCGCAAGGGCCACAGACGCAACTGCAAGGCCCCCGACTCGTAGGCCCGGCTCGTGATGCCGTGGCGCATGAAGGGCTCGAACAGCTCGGGGAACAGGGTGATGAGGTCAAAGCGCATGGCCACGGCGCCCTGCACGGCGGCAGCGGCGCTCAATAATCCAGTTGCCAATCGACCGTGATGCGCCGCGAAGGCAGATCGACCGCATCGACGTAGGCGGCGACAAAGGGAATCAGGCGCTCGGCCAGCTTGCCCTCGGCCAGGTATTCCAGACACAGCACGCTGTGCGGCCCGGTGCTGAGCAGATCGCGCACCACCCCGAGCGCCTCGCCTTGGCGGTTGACCACCTCGAGCCCGATCAGATCGACCCAGTAATACTCGTCATCGGACGCAGCGGCCGGGAAATCGGCGCGCGCGACCAGGATGCGCGCACCCTTGAGCGCCTCGGCGGCGTTGCGGTCGGGCACCTCGGCCAGTTGCGCCACCAGACCGTCGGCGTGGCGCTTGATGCCGTGCACCTGCACCTGCACACTGCCTTCAAAAGCGTCAAAGCCCCTGGCAAAAGGGGCTTCGGGCGGCAACAGGTACCAGCGCCAAGCGTGCAGCAAGGCATCGGGGGTGGCGCTGTGGCTGTGCAGCCGCACCCAACCCTTGATGCCCCACGCCTCCTGTATGCGGCCCAATTCGACCGCATCAGCGGGCAGCGGTGCGGGCTTCAGTGCGGCAAGTGCGGCCATGGGTCCAAGGGCAACGCCAGCGGCCGAACCCCAGCCCGCTCAGACCGCTGGCGCCGATGGCGCAACGGCTTTGGCGGCCTGCTTGAACAGGCGCACTGCCGTGTCAGAGGGCTGCGCGCCCACACCCAGCCAGTAGTTGAGGCGGTCTTGCGCCACGCGCAGCGGCTGTTCGCCACCGGTGGCCAGCGGGTTGTAAAAACCGATGCGCTCGATGAAGCTGCCGTCGCGGCGGCTGCGTTTGTCGGCCACGACGATGTTGTAAAACGGGCGCGCCTTGGCGCCGCCACGAGAAAGTCGAATGACGACCATGGTTGAATCCTTCGGGTGGGGCACAAGCCCCCCACAATAAAGCCTCGCAACGCCTGAGACACGCGACTGGCCACCCGACCAGCGAAGCGTTGGGAACTTGGTATTCTAACACCACAAACCCCCATGCACCCGATTTGCCTCCCAGCGCCAGAGATCAAACCCCCACCAGCCACGACAGCAGCAGCATCCAGCCGCTCAGGGTGAGCAGCGCCAGCAGGGTCGAGACGCCCATGGCGGCGGTGGTCAGGTCTTGCACCACCTGGTAGCGCTGGGCAAACAAAAACACATTGGCTCCGATCGGCAGACCGGCGGCCACCACCAGCACCACCAGCGCCAGGCCATCGATGCCCAAAGCCCAGGCGCTGGCCCCCACCATCAGGGGCAACAGCAGGTTTTTGCTCACCGCCAGTGCCAGCGCGGGGCCCCAGTGGCCGCGCAGGCTCAAGCCCGCCAGACTCACTCCCACCAGCACCAGCGCCAGCGGGCCAAAGGCGCTGCCCAGCAGCTGCAGCGGCAGCTGCACCACCCCGGGCAGCGTCCAGCCGGTCTGGGCAAACAGCAGGCCGCAGAGGATGGGCAGCGGCACCGGATGGATGAGCGCGCTTTTCATGGCCGACACCGCGATCAGGGCGACGCGCCGTGGCGTCAATGGGGAGGAGCGCTGGGCTCGCGCCTCGCGCGCCTGCGCCAGCTCGAGCATGATCGTCGCCGCCGTGAGCAAGACCAGCGAATGCACAGAAATCAGCGTCAGCAGCGTCACCAGCCCGGCTTGGCCATAGGCCAGCTTGACCAGCGTGATGCCGATCATCACCAGATTGCTGAAGGTGCCCGCCAAGGCCAGCACCACGCTGCGGCAGCTCAAACCACGCAGCAGCACGCTGAGGCCAAACAACGCCCCGACGGCCAAAAAATAAGCCCCCACCGGGCGCAGGTCGAGCTCGTCGATCTGCACCGTGCTCATGGTGTGAAACAGCAGCGCCGGACCCAGCACCAAAAACACGAGGTTCGACAGATCGGGCACCGACTCGGTGCGCATCCAGCGCCGCTGCCCAGCCAGGTAGCCGACCGTGATCAGCAAAAAAACCGGGGTCAGCGACAAAAAAACGGGGTGCTCGGTCAAACTCACCCCTGCAGTGTAGCCCGCGCTTCAGGCCCAGCGCGTTTCAGCGCAGCCACTGGGCAAACTGCTGGCGCACGTGGCGCAGCTTGGGTGCGGCCACCGCCAGGCAGTAGCCGTTGTGCGGATGGCGGGCAAAGAAGCGCTGGTGCTCGGCTTCGGCGGCGTCAAAGCGCTGCAGCGGCGCGAGCTCGGTCACGATCGGCGCCCCAAAGGCGTCGGCGGCTTGCAGCTCGTCGATCAACGCGCGCGCCACCCGCTCTTGTTCGGGCTCGGTCCAATAGATGGCGCTGCGGTACTGGCTGCCGACATCGGCCCCCTGGCGGTTCAGGGTGGTGGGGTCGTGGGTGGCGAAAAAGATTTCCAGCAAGGTGCGCAGCCCCACTTGCGCCGGGTCAAACACCAGGCGGATGGCCTCGGCGTGGCCGCTGCGGCCGCTGCACACCTGCTCGTAAGTGGGCTGGGGCCAGTGGCCGTTGGCATAGCCAGACTCCACCTCGAGGACACCGCGCACGGGCTCAAACACCGCCTCGGTGCACCAAAAGCAGCCGCCGGCCAGCACGACGCTGCGCGCAGCACCCGGCTCGTGGCCTGCGCCGTCGCTCGCATCGAGGGCGCGGGGTTCAGATATCGCGGTCATTTGATCAAGCTCAAACCCTTGCGGGCCGGCGCAGTAAAGAATGGTTCGGCTGGCGCGCGCTCGCGGGGCCAAAGATTTTCCTTGGTTGAACCAAAGGTTAAACCCATGCCCAGCCGATCATCAAAGCGGAAGGTCGATTTCCACATGAGCAGAGGATGTATCTTTCGCCCCCTTCGGCTTCCAAAATAATATGTGCCTTATCAATGAGTTGAAAAACACGCTAGGGGTAAACACGGATTGCACCCAAACTGGCCCCCTTGTTGCAAGTCCCTAGTGCAGTGTCTCGCAAATGGCTTGACAGGATGAAGCCGATGGATTCTTGCGCCAGGCAAGGCGCAAGCCCGCAGCCATATGGTGCATATGGCAAGGGCTTGCAACGCGGCATGGCGGAAGAAGACGCGGTTTCATGTCGAGGTATTTGCGAGACACTGCACTATGCACGGTCACAGCCCTGGACAAGCTGGGACTGGCTGGCTTCAGGGCCCGCCAGCCGATGCACGCTACGCCACCGCCCATCCTGAAACAGAAAGGAATTTTATGGAGCAAGCCATTCAATCGATGCTCGCGCGCTACGGCCACGACCGCACGCGCCTGCTCGACATGTTGTGGGATTTGCAGTGGCAACACGGCCATATCCCTGAACCGGCGCTGGCGCCGCTGGCCGCTGGCCTGAACCTGTCGGTGCCCGATGTGGTGGAAACCGCATCGTTCTACCACTTCTTGCGCCTGCAGCCCTCGGGCAAGCACTGCATCTACCTGTGCAATTCGGTGCTGGCCAAGCTCAATGGCTTTGACGCCGTGTACGCCGCGCTGGAGCAGGAAACCGGTGAGCGCTTCAACCAGCCGCGCGCCGAGGCCTTGTTTGGCCTCTTTGAGACGCCGTGCGTGGGCCTGAGTGACCAGGAACCGGCCATGTTGCTCGACCGGGTGGTGTTCACGCGCCTGACGCCAGCCAAGGTGGCCGACATCGTCGAGCAGCTCAAACAGGGGCGCACGCCGGAGCAGATCGCCAACCCGGCCGGGCTGCCCACCGACCAACTGGCTTACGTCGAGTCGCTGGTGGAAAGCAACGTGCGCACCCAGCGCCCAATGTTCTTTCGCAACAAGCTCGACTTGGCCGACATGCTGGCGCGCATGGTGGCCGAGCCGCCGCAGTGGGTGCTCGACGAGGTGGTCACCTCCAAGCTGCGCGGGCGTGGCGGGGCTGGTTTTTCTACCGGGCTGAAGTGGCGTTTGTGCCGCGACGCCGAGGGCGAGCAGAAGTACATCATCTGCAACGCCGACGAAGGTGAGCCCGGCACCTTCAAGGACCGGGTGCTGCTGACGCGCTCGCCCAAACAGGTGTTTTTTGGCATGTTGGCGGCCGGCTACGCGATTGGCGCCACGCAAGGCATTCTGTACCTGCGCGCCGAATACTATTACCTCAAGGACTACCTGGAAGCGCAGTTGCAACAGATGCGGGCGCGCGGCCTGCTCGGGCGCAGCATAGGCGGCAAAGCGGGTTTTGACTTCGACATCCGCATCCAGATGGCGGCCGGTGCCTACATCTGCGGCGACGAGTCGGCGCTGATCGAGTCCTGCGAAGGCAAGCGCGGCACGCCGCGCCTCAAGCCGCCGTATCCGGTGCAAAAGGGTTTCCTGGGCATGCCCACCAGCGTCAACAACGTCGAAACCTTTGCTGCCGTGAGCCACATTTTGTCTGAAGGGGCCGACTGGTACCGCAGCCTGGGCACGCCGGACTCCACCGGCACGCGCCTGCTCAGCGTGGCCGGCGACTGCAGCAAGCCGGGTATTTACGAGGTCGAATGGGGCATCACGGTCAAGGAGGTGCTGCGCATGGTGGGCGCGCACGGCGCGCTGGCGGTGCAGGTCAGCGGCCCGTCGGGCGAGTGCATTTCGGCCGCCCAGGACGGTGAGCGCCGGCTCGGCTACGAAGACCTGGGCTGCAACGGTGCCTTCACCGTCTTCAACAAGAGCCGCGACCTGCTCTGGATCGTGCGCGAGCACATGCAGTTCTTTGTCGATGAATCGTGCGGCATTTGCGTCCCGTGCCGGGTGGGCAACGTCGATTTGCTGCACAAGATGGAGCGCATTTGCGCCGGGCGCGCGCACCAGCAAGACTTTACCGACATCGTGCAATGGGGCAACTTGGTGCGCAAGACCAGCCGCTGCGGCCTGGGCGGCACTTCGCCCAAACCGATGCTCAACACGCTGGAGCGCTTCCCCGAGATCTACCAGGCCAAGCTGGCGCAGCCACACGGGCCGCTGCTGCCTTCCTTTGACCTCGACGCCGCCCTGGCCGCCTACCCGCGCAGCCAGCCCGCCCCCACCCCTGCCACGGAGCTGACAACATGAAAGTCGAAATCACGATCGACGGCCAGCCGGTGCAAACCGAACTCGGTCGCACCCTGGTCGATGTCGCCCCCGAAGTGGGCGTCTTCATTCCCACCTTGTGTTACGTCAAGGGCGAGGCGTGCCTCGGCACCTGCCGCGTCTGCTCGGTCAAGGTCAATGGCGCGGTCAACTCGGCCTGTACGGTGCGCGTGGCCAACGGCATGGAGGTTGAGGTCAACGAACCCGAAATCACCGACATGCGCAAGGCGCTGGTCGAGTTCCTGTTCGTGGAAGGCAACCACAACTGCCCGAGCTGCGAAAAGAGCGGGCGCTGCCAGTTGCAAGCCGTCGGCTACGAGACCGACATGATGGTGTCGCGCTTCCCCTACCGCTTCCCGGTGCGCGACAACTCGCCCGGCAGCGACAAGATCTGGCTCGAGCGCGACCGCTGCATCTTCTGCCAGCGCTGCGTCGAGTTCGTGCGCGACCAGGAAACGGGGCAGAAAATCTTCTCCATCCACGGCCGCGGCAGCACGGCGCGCATCGACATGAACGTGGAACTCGCCAACCGCATGAGCGACGAGCAGGTGCAGCAGGCGGTGGATTTGTGTCCGGTGGGCACGATCTTGAAGAAGCGCGTCGGCCACGACGTGCCCATCGGTCAGCGCAAGTTTGAGGTGCAAACCTTGCGCGCCCGTACCCTCAACATTCCAGGAGCCAAAAATGAGCCTCGTGCTTGAAGCCTTGTCGAAGCAGGAGTTTGCACACAACCTGCCCGCCACCCCGTTCGACCCAGCCCTGGCCGCCGGGCGTGCGGGCAAGATCAAGGTCGCCACCATCGGCCTGTGCGGCTGCTGGGGCTGCACCTTGTCGCTGCTGGACCTGGACGAGCGCCTGTTTCCGCTCCTGAGCAAGATCACGATCACGCGCTCTTCGATTTCGGACGTGAAACGCATCACCGAGCGCTGCGTGGTCGGTTTCGTCGAAGGCGGCGTAGCGAACGAGGAAAACATCGAGACCCTGGAGCACTTCCGCGAAAACTGCGACGTGCTCATTTCGGTCGGCGCCTGCGCCGTCTGGGGCGGTGTGCCGGCCATGCGCAACGTGGTGCCGCTGAGCGAATGCCTGCAGCAGGCCTACCTCGACGCGCCCACCAGCGTGCCCGGCGCGCGCCCGACCATCCCGCTGCACCCCGACATTCCGCGCATCACGACCAAGGTTTACCCCTGCCACGAAGTGGTCAAGATGGACTACTTCATCCCCGGCTGCCCGCCCGACGGCGATGCCATTTTCAAGGTGCTCGACGATCTGGTGCACGGTCGCCCGTTCGACCTGCCGATCTCGATCAACCGCTACGACTGATACTCAGGAGCCAAGCATGAGCAGAAAACTGGTCATCGACCCCGTGACCCGCATCGAGGGGCACGGCAAGGTCGTGGTGCATCTGGACGACGACAACCAGGTCACGGACGCCAAATTGCACGTCGTCGAATTCCGGGGCTTTGAGCGCTTCATCCAGGGCCACCCCTACTGGGAAGCGCCGATGCTGTTGCAGCGCATCTGCGGCATTTGCTTCGTCAGCCACCACCTGTGCGGCGCCAAGGCGCTCGACGACATGGTGGGCGTTGGCCTCAAGCAGGGCATCAACGTCACGCCGGTAGCGGAAAAAATGCGCCGCCTTGGTCACTATGGGCAAATGCTGCAGTCGCACCAAACCGCCTACTACTACCTGATTACGCCCGAAATGATGTTTGGCATCGAGGCTGCGCCCGAGCAGCGCAACATCGAGGGCCTGATCGAAGCCAATCCGGAACTGGTCAAGCGTGCCATTCAGTTGCGCAAGTGGGGGCAAGAGGTGATCAAGGCGGTGCTGGGCAAACGCATGCACGGCATCAGCTCGATTCCCGGCGGCGTGAACAAAAACCTGAGCATCGCCGAACGCGACCGCTTGCTCAAGGGCGAAGACGGCTTGATCAACATGGATCAGGTGATTGCCTACGCCGTCGAAGGGCTGGAACTGTTCTACGATTACCATGAGAAATACCGGCACCAGGTGGACAGCTTCGGCTACGCCCCGGCGCTGGACATGTGCCTGGTCAACGAAGCCGGCGACGCCGATTATTACCACGGCCAGTTGCGCGTGCAGGACGCCGACAAGAACGTGGTGGCGCAATTCGACTACCACGACTACCTCGATCATTTCTCGGAAGCCGTGGAGGAGTGGAGCTACATGAAGTTCCCCTACCTCAAGGCGCTGGGGCGCGAGGCCGGTTCGGTGCGTGTGGGGCCGCTGGCGCGCATGAACATCACGCGCTCGCTGCCGACGCCGCTGGCGCAGGAGGCGCTGGAGCGCTTCCAGCACTACACCAAGGGCAAGGCGAGCCAGATGACGCTGCACTACAACTGGGCGCGCGTGATCGAGATCCTGCTCGCGGCCGAGATGATCCGCGATCTGCTGCACGACCCCGATCTGCAAAAAGACCAGTTGCTGCTGACGCCGCCCCCCGGTGCCTGGACCGGTGAGGGTGTGGGCGTGGTCGAAGCGCCGCGCGGTACCTTGCTGCACCACTACCGCGCCAACGAAAGCGGCGAGATGACCTTTGCCAACCTGATCGTCTCAACCACGCAGAACAACCAGGTCATCAACCGCACCGTGCGCCAGGTGGCGCAAGACTGGCTCGGCGGCAAGGCCGAAATCACCGAGGGCATGATGAACGCGCTCGAAGTCGGCATTCGCGCCTACGACCCCTGCCTGAGCTGCGCCACCCACGCGCTGGGCAAAATGCCGCTGCACGTGAGCGTGGTCGATGCCCAGGGGAGCGTGGTCGATGAACGCACACGCTGACCTTGCGCTGCGCCTGGCCGACTTCGATCGGCCCGACGCGCTGATCCTGGGCATAGGCAACGACGGGCGCCAGGACGACGGCCTGGGCTGGGCCTTCATCGACTGGCTCGAAGACGCTGGCCTGTGCCCGCAAGCGACCCTGCAACGCAACTACCAGTTGCAAGTCGAAGACGCGGACCTGATCAACGGCTTTGCGCGCGTGCTGTTTGTGGATGCCACGCTGGACGCGGCGGTGGAACCGTTTCGCCTCAGCCGCGGCCAGCCGCGCTTCGACTACAGCTTTACCTCGCACGAAGTCTCGATCGCCTCGATTCTGGCCACCTGTCAGATGTGCTTTGGCCGCTTGCCCGAGGTTCATGTGCTGGCCCTGCGCGGCTACGAGTGGGAGCTGCAGATGGGCCTGAGCCCGCGCGCTTTATGCAACTTTCGGGCGGCACAGCAGCACCTGCTCGGGCAGCGCGCCCTGGAAACGATTTGAATTCGCCCCCTTCTGTATCCAACCTTTCAAGGAGTGAACACCATGCAAGAGCGTGAAGTCGAGCGCATCGCCAGCCTGATTTACGAGGCGCCTCTGGGCGAATACATCGGCCGCGACGGCGCTGCCGTCCTGGCCGCCCATGCCGGGCGCGAGCACCGGCTGCAAGACGGCGAATTCCTGTTCCATCAGGGCGACCTTACCAACAGCTTTTACATCGTAACCGAAGGCCGCCTGGCCTTGGTGCGCGAAAAAACCCAGACCCGGCGCGAAGTCACCGTACACGTGCTCGAAAAGGGCGACCTGGTCGGCGAGCTCAGCTTCATCGACCAAACGCCACACCATCTGTCGGTGCGTGCGCTGGGCGACGCGGCGGTGCTGTGCTTCAAAGCCGGCGACATCCAGCCGCTGATTACCGAGCAGCCGCAACTGGTCTACAACTTCATGCGCGCTGTGGTCAAGCGCGTGCACTCGGTCGTGGCCACCATGAGCGAGCACGAGATGGAGCTGCAGCAGTACATCGCCACCGGCGGCCGCGGCCGCGTTTGAAGGCTGCGCACGCGCGCATCGCTGCGCGGCGTGTGGGTCACACGGCGGGCGCTGCCCTTGGCGGCACGCCCGCCTGGGCCACTGCAGGCAAAGGGCCGACCCTGACGCAATTTCTGCTAAGGTATGGCCCCTATGCTGCTCTCGCTCGACTTCCTCGCCATCCCGCTGCTGATCGCTGCCGGGCTGGTTTTCGTCAGCCTGCTGGCGGGCCTGTTTTCGGTGCGGCTCGGGTTTTCGTTCTTGGTGGTGTTTCTCATCGCCGGCATGTTGCTCGGCCAAGACGGCCCGGGCGGGGTGGCCTTCAAGGATTTCGAGCTCGCGTTCTGGGTCGGCAACGTCGCGCTGGCGGTGATCTTGCTCGACGGTGGCCTGCGCACCCAGTACCGCACTTTTCGCACCGGGCTCAAACCCGCGCTGTGGCTGGCCACCCTGGGTGTGGTGGTCACGGCCGCGCTGACCGGGGTGGCGGCGCATTTCTTGCTCGGCCTGAGCTGGCCAATGGCGCTGCTGCTGGGGGCCATCGTCGGCTCGACCGACGCCGCTGCGGTGTTTGCGCTGCTCAAGTCGAGCGGCGTCAGGCTCAACGAACGGGTTGCGGCCACACTCGAAATCGAATCCGGCCTCAACGACCCGATGGCGGTCTATCTGACGCTGGTCCTGATCGGCTGGGTCTTGCTCGATGCCCAAAACGCCGGGGCCGACATGGCATGGTGGTGGCCACTGCGCGACCTGGCGCTGCAGTTTGGTTGGGGTGCGGCACTGGGCATCGGCGCCGGCTGGGGTTTTGCCCTGCTGCTGCGCCAGCTCACCGTGTGGGCACGCCCCAGCGGCGGCGTGCGTGCGCTCTTGCTCACTTCGGCGGGCCTGAGCGTGTTTGCCCTCACCACCTGGGTCGGGGGCTCGGGATTTTTGGCAATCTACATTTTTGGCGTGCTGGTGGCCAACCGGGCCACGCAGTGCGTGGCGCCCTCGCTGTCGGCCATGGACGGCTTTGCCTGGCTGGCACAGGCCTCGATGTTCTTGCTGCTGGGCTTGCTGGTCACGCCCTCGGACGCGCTCGATGCGCTGTTGCCGGCGCTGGGCGTGGTGGCCGTGCTGATGCTGCTGGCGCGCCCGCTGTCGGTCTGGATCGTGCTCAAGCCGCTGCGCTTTGACTGGCGCGAAACCGCGTTTATCTCGTGGGTGGGTTTGCGCGGCGCGGTGCCAATCGTGCTGGCGATCTTTCCGGTCATGGCCGGGGTGCAGGGGGCTGACATCTTTGTCAGCGTGGCGCTGATCGTGGTCATGGCCTCGCTGTTGTTGCAGGGCTCGACCATCCCCTGGGTGGCGCGGCGCTGCGCCGTGGCCCTGCCCGACGAGGACGACACCGTGCGCGCGCGCAAGGTCTTTGGCGACTTCGAGGTGCCCGGCAACGCCCGCATGGCCGATTTGTGCGGTTTTTACGGCTGGCCCGCCGTGGCCGACCCAGGCCTGAGCGCTGCCGATTGGCTGACCGAGGCGCTGGGGCGACCACCCGTCGAGGGCGACCACGCCCACCTCGGCGCCGCCGAACTGAGCGTGCGGCAGATCGAGGACGGCGAGATCATGCGCGTGGGCATCCGGCTGCTGCACCAAAACGCCGCCGAAGCGGCCAATGACGACCCGGCTTGAGGCGCCGTTGCCGCCCATCGGTGCTGCGGCCGGGGTTCAGGGGGGCGGCGGCCCGGCGTAGAGGCGCGGCACGTCGATCAGGCGCGGACCGAGCAGCCGCATGGCACCGTCACGGCCCCAGCGCAGCGGGCCGCTGGCGTGAAAGAGGGTGCCGTTGCGCTGTGAGCGCGCCTGCACCCAGGCGCAACGGCGCCAGCGCGCTTGCGCCCAGCGCTGGAGCAGGCGCGGCCAATCCAGATCGGCCGCCGCCCTGCCCTGCGCCGCCAACGACAGCCCCAACGCCCAGGCGTCTTCGAGCGCCATGGCGGCGCCTTGGGCCAAGTAGGGCTTCATGGGGTGCGCCGCGTCGCCCAACAACGCCACCGGGCCGCGTGCCATCTGGTGCGCGCCAGCCACCGGTGCGCGGCCAAACAGGGGCCACAGCCGCCACAGCGGCACGGCCTCGAGCACGCGGTGCAAATCGCGCTGCGGCAGCAGGCCCATGGCATGCCACAGCACCTGTGGTTGCGCCGGATGGTCCCAACCGGCGGGCTCGGCGGGCAAATCGCCCTGCACCACCACCACCACGTTGAGCCATTCGCCGCGCCGCACCGGGTAATGCACCGCGTGCATGCGCCGGCCCAGCCAAGCGGTGACCGCAGTCTGGCGCAATTCGGGCGGCAGGCGCGCCATCTTGACCAAACCGCGGTAGGCCAGGTGGCCGCTGAAGCGCGGGGCACCATCGCCCAGCAGCTGCTCGCGCACGCGGCTGCGCAAGCCATCGCAGCCCAGCAGCGCGGCGGCGCTCCAGCTGCGCCCACCTTGGGTACGCAGCTCCAGCGGAACCCCCGCTTCGGCTGGCAGTTGCACGGCGTCGATGCGCTGCAACAGGTGCATGCCCGTGCCCCCTTCGGCCTGCAGCGCCTGCAGCAGCAAGGCGTGCAAATCGGCGCGGTGGATGGTGGCGTAGGGCGCACCATAGAGCCGCTGGGCGCGCTCGGCCAAGGGCAGATGCCCCAGGCTGGCGCCGCTGGTGGCGTCACGCACCAGCAGATCGGTGGGGAAGGCCGCGACCTCGTTCAAGGCCGGCTCCAGCCCCCAGTCGCGCAGCACCCGCACCGCGTTGGGCCCAAGCTGGATGCCCGCACCCACTTCCGAGAACTGCTCGGCCTGCTCCAGCACCTCGAGCGGCAGGCCCGGAACCGCGCGCCGCAGCGCCAGCGCCGCACCCAGCCCGGCCAGCCCACCGCCGGCGATCAACACACGTGCTTCATCCATGTTTTTTGCTACCCGCTCAGGCTGCGGCACTCAGCGCAGCGTCCAGCCCCAGTCGCGCAAGGTCTGCACGGCAGCCTCGCCCGCCCCCGAACCGAAGCGGCGCGCCAGCTGCTGCGCCACGTTTTCGCGCCGGGTGTAGTCGATGATCAGTTCGGCCCCGATGACCTCGCGCGCCACCGAAGACACGCTGCCCAAACCATCAGCCAGCCCTTTTTCGACGGCGCGCTGGCCGTTCCAGATCAGGCCGCTGAAGGTCTCGGGGGTTTCGCGCAGGCGCTCGCCGCGGCCCTTGCGCACCACGCCGATGAACTGCTGGTGAATGTCGTCGAGCATTTGCTGGGTGTGCTGCACCTGGGCCTGGTTGGGTGGGCTGAACGGGTCCATGAAGCCCTTGTTGCTGCCAGCCGTGAGCAAGCGCCGCTCCACCCCGACCTTGTTCATCAGCTCGGTAAAGCCAAAACCGTCCATCATCACCCCGATGCTGCCCACCAGACTGGCCTTGTCCACGTGGATGGTGGTGGCGGCCGAAGCCACGTAATAAGCCGCAGACGCACCCACTTCCTCGATCACGGCGTGCACCGGTTTGTCGTGCAGGGCGCGCAGGCGGTGGATTTCGTCGGCGATGATGCCTGCTTGCACCGGCGAGCCGCCAGGGGAATTGATGCGCAGCAGCACGCCCTTGGCGGTGGGCTCTTCAAACGCTGCACGCAGCGACTCGACCACCGCCTGCGCGTTGTTGGGGGTGCCCGAGGCGATCACGCCGCGCACCTCGATCAGCGCCGTGTGCGGTTGCGTCAGCGTGGCGCGCGCGGCGTAGTCGCGCATCAGCATGGCGACGATGAACAGCGCCAAGCCCAGCCACAGCAGGCGGAAAAATATCTTCCAGCGCCGCGCCGCGCGCTGCTCGCGCAGTGCGCCAAAGGCGAGTTTTTCCAGTGTCGCGCGCTCCCACTCGGGGGTCGTCGTTTTGGCGCTTGGCGCCGGGGTGGCTTCGTCCATGGTGGGCAGGGGGTCTGTAGGGCTGGAGGTGGGTGGCACGGACCGTGGGCGCTTGGGCGCCGCATGGCAGGCCGTTCAGGCCCTATTGTCGCCTCTGGCGGGCCAGAAAATGGTGCGATTTTCAATGCCACGCAAAACGCTGTGGCTGCTGCTTTCTAGACGCTGAGTGCCGCCAGCCTCGAGGACCGGGACTTCAGGCCTTGGCGTCTGCCTGTGCTCTGGGCGCATCCTCGAGCAAGTACAAACCGGAGCGGCTTTGCTTGGCTTGGTGCTTGGCGCTGGCGGCCGCGTTGGCCACGCTCTCGGCGTCGCGGTAGCGCCCCGGTTCAATTTTGACCACCCCCAGGCTGACGGTAGTGCAGGGGTGAAAACGCAGTTGGCCGTTGCGGTCCTCGGCGTGTACGCCACCCGCGATCTGGTCGGCCGGGTCGTAGAGTTCGATCGCCTTGCGGTTGAAAGTCTGCACCGCGCACTCCAGCCGCTCCTTCCAGTCGGGGCTTTGCAACAGCAGCACGAAATCATCGCCCCCCACGTGGCCGATGAAATCGCGCCGCGGGTCGCAAACGGCTTGCAGGCACTCGGCTTGCAGGCGGATCACGGCGTCGCCGCGCCAGTAGCCGTAGTGGTCGTTGAAGGCCTTGAACTGGTTCAGGTCGGCATAGCAGGCGATGAAGTCTTGCTGGTTGTCGAGCAGGCGCTGGATGTGCAGCGTGATCGGGATGTTGCCGGGCAAGAAAGTGAGCGGGTTGGCGTGGCGCGCGGCCTCGATGCGCGCCTCGGTCACCATGCGCACCAGGTCGGCCCCGGTGCCCAGGCCGCGGTACAGGCCGCCCTCGGTGATGACAAAGCCCTCGGTAAGGTAGCGCTGATCGGCAGAGGTCAGGATTTCGGTCAGGTTTTCGATAGGCGTGTGGATATCGACCAGCAGGGGGTCGGGATTGGCGTGCATGCGACAGGGCCTGCTGCCGTAGATGTCGCGAAAAAAGATCTGGAGGAACAGGTCCTGCAAGGTTTTGCGGCTGATCAGCCCCACCGGGCGCTCGCCCTCGATCAAAGCCAGCGCATGCAAGCCCTTGTGCTGCTTGAACAGACCCGCCACCAACTCGTGGCTGGCTTCGGCGCAGACCGTGGGCGCCTCGATCAGCAAGGCGCGCGCCGTCAAGCCCCGGTTGCTGACCTGCTTTTGCAGCGGCAAGACGCTGATCTGGCGGCTGTGCAACACCCGCTCGGCATCGGGCAGGGAAGCAGAGGCTGGGTCGGCGTGGGGTCGGCCCAAATAAAAGCCTTGGGCATAAGGCAGGCCCAGATCGCGCAAAATTTCCAGCTCATCGGCCGTTTCGACCCCTTCGGCCACCAGCTTGCTGCCAAAGGTTTCGGCCAAGCGGCTCAGGGCCTGTATGGTTTGCAGCTTGTGGCTGTGCTGGTTGACCTGGCTGACAAAGTATTTGTCGATCTTGACGTATTCGGGCAGCAGCTCCGACCACAGGCGCAGGCTGGAGTGCCCATCGCCGAAATCGTCGAGCGCCAGCGCCCCGCCGTGGCGCCGCAGGCGCTCGACCACGCCGAGGATGGCGCCGATGTCGGTGACCCGTTCGTGCTCGGTGAGTTCGAGCACCAGCGACGACAGCGACAAACCGAGGGCTTGCGCGTGGTCGAACAGGCGCACGATCTGCTGGCGCTCGGTGGCCTGAACCAGCACCGAGGCGCTGACGTTGAGAAACAGGCGCCCGACGCGCGCGCTGCGGCTCCAGTGCCACAAGGCCCGGAACAGGCATTCGAGCTCGAACTCGAGCGTCAGGTGTTCGCTTTGGGCCGAAGCCAGCAGTTCGAGCGGGCCGCTCCAGGGGCTGCCATGCGGCGGCCGCGCCAAGGCCTCGTGGGCATGGACCGAAACCCCGGCCAAATCGACGATGGGCTGAAAATGAACCTCCAGCGCTGCGCTGTCGATCAGTTCACGAATGCTGCAGATTTGCCCATGCCCGGCCAGCAAATTGGAATCGGAGTGCGTGCGCATGGTCCAAACCGCTCCTGGTAAGGTAAAGATCAATCTAGGGATTGTGCGCGGCCTGGATGACAGGACGGTGAAAATCGGGTCCGTCAGCGCCGGCGCAGCAGGGCCAGGAACAGCACCAGCGCCAGCAGCGCCATGCCCGTGAAAACCAGAAACGACCAGTTGGCGATCGTCAGGCCCAGAAAGGTCCAGTCCACCTTGGCGCAATCGCCGCTGCCGCTGAACAGCATGGGGATCACGCGCTCGAGCGGGAAGCTGGCGATCATGCCGTAAAAATCGCGCCCGCAGGTCACGAACTCGGGCGGGTACCACTGCAACCAGCTCTGGCGCGCGGCGGTGAAGGCACCAAAACCCGCCATGAGCACGATCGCCACCGTGCCCGCCAGGTGCGCGCCGCGCTGCGGCAAGGCGGCGGCAAGCAGCGCCAGCAGCATGACGCCGAGCAAGGCGTAGCGCTGCACCACGCACATGGGGCACGGCTGCAGGCCCACCCCATGCTGCAGGTACAGGCCGTAGCCAAACATGCCCACGCACACCAGCGCCAGCAGCAACAGCCAGCGGCGCGGGTGGTGCGCCAACGCGTCAAGTAAAGAGGTCATGGGCGCCAAGGATAGCGCACCCGCGCTCAACTTTCAACGAAGGCGCGCTCGATCACGTAGTCGCCGGGCGTGCTGGTGTTGCCTTCCACGAACTGGCGCTCTTCCATCATGCGCTTGAGGTCGCGCAGCATCTCGGGGCTGCCGCAGATCATGACCCGGTCCTGCGCCGGGTTCAGCGCCGGCAGGCCCAGGTCGGCGGCCAGTTTGCCGTTGGCGATCAGGTCGGTGATGCGACCGCGGTTCTTGAACGGCTCGCGCGTCACGGTCGGGTAGTAGCGCAGTTGCTGGCTCACCATCTCGCCCAGAAACTCGTGCCGGGGCAAGTCCACCGTGAGGTAGTCGTAGTAGGCCAGTTCCTTGACCTCGCGCACGCCGTGCACCAGCACCACCTGCTCGAACTTCTCGTAGGTGGCCGGGTCGCGGATGATGCTCATCCACGGCGCCAGCCCGGTGCCGGTGCCGAGCAGGTACAGGCGCTTGCCCGGCAGCAGGTAGTCAATCAGCAGCGTGCCAGTGGGCTTGCGGCCGACGACGATGGTGTCGCCGGGCACGATGTGCTGCAAGCGGCTGGTCAACGGGCCGTCGGGCACCTTGATGCTGAGGAACTCCAGATGCTCCTCGTAATTGGCGCTGGCGATGCTGTAGGCGCGCAGCAAGGGCTTGCCGCCTTCCAGGCGCAGCCCGATCATGGTGAAGTGGCCGTTGGAGAAGCGCAGCGAAGCGTCGCGCGTGGTGGTGAAACTGAACAGCCGGTCGGTCCAGTGGTGAACGGTGAGAACCCGTTCTTCGTTGAATGCGCTCATGATCGGGAATTTGGGGCGGCTTGCACGCAGCTTGGGGCTTTTGCAGTACAAGGCCCGTGCCGCAATTGGCGGAGTGAGAGGGATTCGAACCCTCGATGCGGCTCTACACCGCATACTCCCTTAGCAGGGGAGCACCTTCGGCCTCTCGGTCATCACTCCAGAGCTTGCGATTATGCCCGAAAACCGCCCCCCCTGTGGCTGCATTCAGGGACAGCGTTCAATTTGTGCTCAGGCTGTCGGTGGGTTGGTCCAGGTCGAACTCGCGGTGCAGGGCGCGCACCGCCAGCTCCATGTATTTTTCGTCGATCACCACCGAGGTCTTGATCTCGGAGGTGCTGATCATCTGGATGTTGATGCCCTCCTCGCTCAGGCAGCGGAACATGCGGCTGGCCACGCCCACATGGCTGCGCATGCCGATGCCGACGATGCTGACCTTGCAGATGCGCGCGTCGCCCAGCACTTCGGCCGCCCCCAGCTTGGGCGCCACCTGGGTGCGCAGCAGCTCGAGCGTTTTGGCGTAGTCGTTGCGGTGCACCGTGAAGCTGAAGTCGGTCTTGCCTTCTTTGCTGATGTTCTGGATGATGACATCGACCTCGACATTGGCCGCGGCCACCGCGCCCAGAATCTGGTAGGCGATGCCGGGGCGATCCGGTACGCCGAGCACGGTGATCTTGGCTTCGTCGCGGTTGAAGGCGATGCCGGAGACGACGGCTTGTTCCATGGTTTGCTCATCCTCAAAAGTGATCAGGGTGCCCGACTGGGCTTCGGTGTTCAGGTCGATGTCCCAGGGCGTGAAGCTCGAGAGCACGCGAATCGGCATGCGGTACTTGCCGGCAAACTCGACCGAGCGGATTTGCAGCACCTTGGAGCCCAGGCTCGCCATTTCGAGCATTTCCTCGAAGCTCACGCGCTCCAGCCGCCGCGCCTCGGGCACCACGCGCGGGTCGGTGGTGTAAACGCCATCGACGTCGGTATAGATCAGGCATTCCTGCGCCCGAATGGCCGCCGCCACCGCCACCGCCGAGGTGTCGGAGCCACCGCGACCGAGCGTGGTGATGTGGCCGCCGGCGTCCACCCCCTGAAAGCCGGTGATGATGACCACGCGGCCGGCCGCCAGGTCGGCGCGGATGCGCGCGTCGTCGATGGCTTCGATGCGCGCCTTGGTGTAGGCGCTGTTGGTGCGGATGGGCACCTGCCAGCCGCAGTAGCTCACCGCTTCCAGCCCCTCGGCCTGCAAGGCTATGGCCAGCAGCGCAGACGAAGCCTGCTCGCCGGTGGCGGCGAGTTGATCGAGCTCGCGCTCGTAGGCGCTGTGGGTTTGGCTTGGCGCCAGTTCCTTGGCCAGGGCCAGCAGACGATTCGTTTCGCCGCTCATGGCGCTGGGCACCACCACCATCTGGTGCCCCGCGCGCTGCCATTTGGCGACGCGCAGGGCGACGTTGCGGATGCGCTCGGTCGAGCCCATGCTGGTGCCGCCGTACTTGTGAACGATGAGTGCCATGAGAGGGGTGCGGTGGAATGGGGCCCAGCGCGGCAGATAGCCGCCGCCACGGGCCCAGGATGCAAAGCCGGAAATTATAAATGCCCTTGCGCCGGCCACGGCTCCCGTCAGCCACGGCTCCCACAGCCTAGTCCAACGACGCAGCAGGCCGAACGCGGCACCTGTGTCCAGGAGGGGGCAAGAGCCGGACCGAGCGAATGCGCCCTCAACCTGGCGACGACGTCGGCTGGTCTGGAACGGGCTGCAGTCGCGACAGCCACTGCGAAAACTCGGTCGGGAACGGGAACACGATCGTCGTGCTGTTCTGCGTGCCGATCGCCGCCAACGTGTTGAGGTAGCGCAGTTGCATCGCTTCGGGCACCTCGCCGAGCACGCGGGCGGCTTCGAGCAGCTTGCGCGCGGCCTGCTCCTCGCCCTCGGCGTTGATGATCCTGGCGCGCCGCTCGCGCTCAGCCTCGGCCTGCCTGGCCATCACACGCACCATGGTCTCGCCGAGGTCGACATGCTTGATCTCGACGTTGGCGACCTTGATGCCCCAGGTGTCGGTCTGGGCATCGAGGATGTCCTGGATGTCGGCGTTCATCTTGTCGCGCTCGGACAGCAGCTCGTCGAGCTCGTGCTTGCCCAGCACCGAACGCAGCGTGGTCTGCGCCAGCTCGCTCGTCGCCTGGTGGAAGTTCTGGACCTGGATCACCGCCTTATCAGATTCGACCACGCGGTAATAGACGACGGCGTTGACCTTGACCGAAACGTTGTCGCGCGTGATCACGTCCTGGCTCGGCACGTCGAGCACGGTCACGCGCAGGTCCACGCGCACCATCTGCTGGACGTAGGGCACGATCAGGACCAGCCCGGGGCCCTTGACGCCGGTGAAGCGCCCAAGCGTGAAGACCACGCCGCGCTCGTACTCGCGCAGGATGCGGATCGCCATGCCGAGCACGACGAAGGCCAAGATGACGAGGGGCAGCAGGAAAGCCAGGTCGAAGATCATGGCGGGCTCCGGATGGGGTCGGTTCCTGATTCTAACCCGGTGGGTCCGGGCACGGTGGGCGGCGGTGCCGCCACCTGCAGCCGCAGGCCACGAATCTCGACCACGCGCACCTGCTGGCCGACCTGCAGGTCGGTTGCGCCGCCGGCCTGCCAGCGCTCGCCGGCGGCCAGCACATGGCCGGCGCCGCCGCTCCAGTCGAGCACCTGCGCCGTGTCCCCGATCAGGGCCTGGGTGCCGGTGACGACGCGGTGCCGATGCGAGCTCAGCGCCAGCCGCGCGATCAGCAGCGACAGCGCCAGGCTGGCCAGCGCGATGCCCAGGATCAGCGGCAGCGAGACGCCGTAGCCCGGCACGTCGGCGTCGATCAGCATCGTCGCGCCGAAGACGAAAGCCACCAGCCCGCCGATGCCCAGCACGCCCACCGAGGGCGTGAAGGCCTCGGCCAGCATCAGCACCATGCCCAGCAGCAGCAGCGCCGCACCGACCTGGCTGATGGGCAGCACGGCCAGCGCGTACAGGCCCAGCAGCAGGCTGATCGCGCCGACCGTGCCGGGCAGCAGCGCGCCGGGGTTCATGAACTCGAACAACAGGCCATAGACACCGACCATCAGCAGAATCAGCGCGACGTTGGGGTTGGTGATGACCGCCAGCAGGCGGGTGCGCCAGTCGGGCTCGAGCGCCTCGACGGCCAGGCCACGCGTCTCGAGCACGACCCGGGCCTCGCCCACGCGCACCTCGCGGCCGTGGGCCTGGGCCAGCAGGTCGGCGGTGTCGGCGGCGATGAAGTCGATCACGCCCAGCGCCAGCGCCTGCTCGGCAGAGACGCTGGCGGCGTCGCGCACCGCGCGCTCGGCCCAGTCGGCGTTGCGCCCGCGCAGCTCGGCCAGTGAGCGGATGTAGGCCACCGCGTCCTCGACCACCTTGGCCTCGCGCGCGTCGCGCCGGGCTGGCGCGGGGCGCACGGGTGCGGCGGGATGGTCGGGGCTGGCCACCGGCGGTGCCAACGTCAGAGGTGCGCCCACTGGCGAGGGCGGCGCCGTTGGCGCCGGCGGCGCGTCGGCAGGCCGCTGCGGCAGCGGCAGGCCGCCACCGCCGCCAACCTGCACCGGGGCCGCCGCGCCGATGCTGGTGCCCGGCGCCATCGCCGCAACGTGGCTGGCGTAGACAATGAAGGTGCCGGCGCTGGCGCCACGCGCGCCGCTGGGCGCGATGTGGGTCAGCACCGGCAGCGGCGAGGCGAGGAGCGCGCGCACGATCTCGCGCATCGAGGTGTCGAGCCCACCCGGGGTGTCGATGCGCAGCACGACTGCGGTGGCGCCGCGCTGCTGCGCCTGGGCCAGCCCGCGCACGAGGTAGTCGGCGCTGGCCGGGCCGATCGGGCCGTCGATCGTCAACTGCACCGCAGTGCGCGGCGTGGCCGCTGGCACCGGGTCGGCGGCGCCAGGCGTGGCGACCAACCCCAGCCAGCCCACAGCCAGCAGCAGCAGCCAAACCCACACCGCCAGCGGCCGGGGCGCGCGGCGATTGCGGAGCAGGGGCGAAGCGCTCATCGTGCAGCAAATTATAGGCATTGCGGTCGTCAGTGCCCAAGCCTGCACACAGATAATGCGGCCAAAGCTGAAGGTAATTCAGTTTTTATGCTGCCCATCCCGACATCATGGTGTGAAAGTAAAACATAAAATTGCCGACGTTTACATTTCTAAAACCTGCTGCCTCTTCCATCCACGCCCTTGCACGAGGGTTTGGGATTTGATCATGCAACCCCTAGACCGCTGCGGTGCACGCTCGGCCTTGGCCAGAGGAGAACATTGGTGGATATCCTGCTGCAATTTGGGCAAACCTTTCTGACCCAGTTCCAGACGCCGACGCTGGCGTTCCTGATCGGCGGCATGTTGGCCGCTGCCCTGGGCAGCAAGCTCGACATTCCGGATGCGATCTACCGCTTCTGCGTCTTTGTGCTGCTCATGCGCATCGGCATCCAGGGCGGGATGGAAATCCGCGAAGGCGACATCACCGCCATGCTGGTGCCGGCGCTGTTCAGCGCCCTCATCGGCATGAGCATCGTGCTGCTGGGCTGGCTGACGCTGGCGCGCATGCGCGGCGTGCGCACCGACGACGCACTGGCTACCGCCGGGCTGTTCGGTGCCGTGAGCGCTTCCACCATGGCGGCGGGCATGTTCATGCTCGAAGACGCCGGCATTTACTTTGAAGCCTGGGTGCCGGCGCTGTACCCGTTCATGGACATTCCGGCGCTGGTGCTGGCGATCGTGATCGCCAACATCGTCCTCAACAAGCAAAAGGGTGCGTCAGCCAAGCGGGTCGAGGTCTGGCCGATCGTCAAGGAAAGCCTGCAGGGCCCGGCCTTGTCGGCCATGTTGCTGGGGCTGGCCATCGGCTTGCTGGCGCGCCCGGAAGCCGTGTTCGAGGGCTTTTACGACTTGCTGTTCCGTGGCTTGCTCACGGTGCTGATGGTGACCATGGGCATCGAGGCCTACCAGCGCTTGGGCGAGTTGCGCAAGGTCGGGCATTGGTACGCGGCCTATGCTTTCGTGATGCCGATCGTGCACGGCTTGATTGGTTTTGGCCTGGGCTACATCGCCCACCTGTGGGTGGGCCTGAGCCCTGGCGGCGTCATCTTGCTGGCCATCGTGGCGGCGTCGAGCTCCGACATTTCAGGCCCGCCGACGCTGCGCGCCGGCATTCCGTCGGCCAATCCGTCGTCCTACATTGGGTCTTCGACCGCGATCGGCACGCCGGTGGCCATCGCCATCTGCATCCCGCTGTTCCTGATTCTGGGACAGATGGTTTTTGACCTATGATCATGGCTGAATCTTCAACCCCACACCAACGAGGTGTTTCTATGCTTCCAGCCAAGAAAGTGGTCGTCATCACCGAAAAAGTCCTGCACGATCGGCTGGTCGAGTTCAGCCGCTCGCTCGGCTCGGTCGGCTATACCTCGTCGCTGGTCAACGGCTCCGGCTACCACGGCACCCGCACCGGTGCCTTGAGCGGCCACGGCGACGTGTTCAGCAACGTGAAAATCGAGTTCATCGTCCCGCCCGAAGTCGCGGTGAAAATCGTCGACGGCGTGATGACCCACTACTTCAACGACTACGCCGGCATTGTGTACACCGAGGATGTCGAGGTGGTGCGGCCCAAGTTTTGAGTTCGCGCCCGGGGGGGGCGCTGCGGCATCGGCTGGCGCGCGCCATGCCCAGCGAACGCAAAAATCATTTCTCGCCGAAAAAATCTGCACGCAAATGTCTAATTTGATGCATGCGCTCGTGCAATATGGTCACAATGCCGATGTCGCCGTTGGACAAACGCCGCCAGTACACAAAGTGTCGCTCGTAACGGAAGAAAAAACCCTCCACGCCCAATTCGGCTGGCACGGGCCGGGATGCGACCCCATGCACATCTATGCTTTCAAAAGCCGCAAACAGGCCCGACAGGTAGCGCTCGGCCTGCAGCTCGCCCCAGCGCTCGCGGGTGTAGCGATAGATCTCGTCCAGACGCCAAGAGGCCGCCTCTTGGACGTGCACGGCGGGCATCGCTCAGGCAGTCTGCTGGTTGCGGGCAATCACCTCGGATGCCGTCAAGGGCTTGTAGCTTGACTCGGGTGCCGCAAAGGCCCGCCCCAGCTCGGCCTTGAGCCGCTCCAAGGCTTGCTGCTCCTGGCGTTCCATGTCGCGCCGGATCAGGTCGCGCACATAGTCGCTCACATTCTCAAATACGCCCTCGCGCTGCACACGCTCGCTCACAAAGTCGCTCAGGGCGGCGTTCAGGCGCACGGTCATGGTGGTGGTGGAAGGCATGTCGGCTCGCTGGAGGGGGCACGGGCTGGAACGCAATCGATCATCTTGCAGGACGTGCAGATTGTCCCAGATTGTCCATCATTATGCCCGGCCTGGCTGCAGCCGCGCCCATTCAGCCGCGCCCAGGCTCGTACACCAGCCACTCACCGCAGCGCTGCACGCGCCCGTGGCCGAGCTTGAGCTCGATGCGGTGCGCGCGCGTGCGGCAGGCGGCGATTTGGCGCTGCAGTTCGTGCAGTTGCGCTGCGCTGGCCTGGGTGGCGTGGCGGCTGCGCAGCCAGTGGCGCAGCAGGTTGGCTTGGCGCTCTGGGCTCAAGCTGCGCAGGGCTGCCAGTGCAGGCGGGTCGCCGCTGTGTTGCAAGTCTTGCGCGGCGAGCTCGCTGAGCAGGCCTTGCGCTTGTGCGGCCTGCGCAGCGCTGCGGGCAAAGGTGTGCAGGCTGGCCGGGAAGGCGTCGAGCAGCGCTGGCAGCACCTGCAGCCGGATGCGGTTGCGCACGTAGGCGGGGTCGGCGTTGCTCGGGTCTTCGATCCAGCTGGTGCCCTGCGCCTGCAGCCAGGCGCGCAACGCCCGGGCGTCGCTATCAAGCAAGGGGCGGCCAAAGGCGCAGCCGTGGCGCTCGAACGCGGGAGGCATGGCGGCCAGGCCCGGCAAACCGGCCCCGCGCGTGAGCGCCAGCAGCACGGTTTCGAGCTGGTCTTGCGCATGTTGCGCCAGCAGCACCCAGGCCGCCCCATGTTGCTGCGCCATTGCGGCCAGGGCGCGGTAGCGCGCCCGCCGTGCCGCGTCCTGCGGGCTCTGGCCCGGCGCGGGCTGCGCGTGTACGCACTGCCCGTGCAGCGGCAAGCCCAGGTGCGCGCACTGCTGCTGGGCGTGCGCCACAAAGGCCGCGGCCGCGTCTTGCAGGCCGTGGTGGATGTGCAACGCCTGCACCCGGCCTGGCCAGAGCTGGTGCGCGGCCAGCAGCAGCGCGCTTGAATCCGCGCCGCCGCTGTAGGCCACGGCCCAGGGGCGCTCCAGCGCCTGCGCTGCTGCGTTCAGGGGGTGTAAGCGCGCCCAGTCGGCCAGCGCCGCCAGCGGGTTGGTCGGCGGCTGGGCCAAGGGCGGTGCTGCAGGCGCGGTTCGCACACAAAGGGGGCCGTTGGCGCCGCAAAAGCCGCTGGAGCCCGTACTGCGCTCTAGACCGCGTCGGTGTCGAGCGGCTGGTGGCGCGCGTGCTGGCTGCGGGCGCTGGCCGGGGCGGCGCTGCGCGCGTCGGCCTTGGTGTCGATGAAGCGGCCATAGCTGTTCAGGCGCGCGTGGCGCTGCTCGATCAGCTCTTTGGGTTTGAGGTCGGCCACTTGGCGCAGGGCGTCGGTGAGCGCGCGCTTGAGGAAGGCCGCCATCTGCTTGGGGTCGCGGTGCGCGCCGCCCACCGGTTCGCTCACGATCTTGTCCACCAACCCCAGCGCCTTGAGACGGTGCGCGGTGATGCCCAGCGCCTCGGCGGCGTCGCTGGCGCGCTCGCTGGTTTTCCACAAAATGGAGGCGCAGCCTTCGGGGCTGATGACCGAATAAACCGCGTACTGCAGCATCAGCACCTGGTCGGCCACGGCGATGGCCAGCGCGCCACCCGAGCCGCCCTCGCCGATGATGGTGCTGATGATCGGCACCTCGAGCTGCGCCATCTCGTAGATGTTGCGCCCGATGGCCTCGGACTGGCTGCGTTCCTCGGCGTCGATGCCGGGGAAGGCGCCGGGGGTGTCCACAAAGGTGAACACCGGCAGCCGGAACTTCTCGGCCAGCTTCATCAGGCGCAGCGCTTTGCGGTAGCCCTCGGGGCGCGTCATGCCAAAGTTGCGCAACGTGCGCTCTTTGGTGTCGCGCCCTTTTTGCTGGCCCAGCACCACGCAGGGCTGGCCGTTGAAGCGCGCCAGCCCGCCGACGATGCTCTGGTCGTCGGCAAAATGGCGGTCGCCGTGCAACTCGACAAAGTGGCTGAAGATCTCGCGCACGTAATCGAGCGTATAGGGGCGCTCGCTGTGGCGGGCGATCTTGGTCACCTGCCACGGCGTGAGGTGGGTGTAGAGGTCTTTGGTGAGTTGCAGGCTTTTTTTGCTCAGCTGCTCGATCTCTTGCGAGATATCGACCGCCGATTCGCTCTGCACGTAGCGCAGCTCTTCGATTTTGCTTTCGAGCTCGGCGAGGGGCTGCTCGAAATCGAGAAAAACTTTTTTGGCCAAGATCGGGCTCCTGGTTCGGGGTCAATGAACAGTCAAAGAACAAACGGGGCTGGGCCGCGGCGGCGCCTCAGAGGCTGAGAGGCCATTCAATAAGCCACCGGCAGCGGGTCGAGCGAGCGCCAAATATACCAAGTCGCCACGCTGCAGTACGGCGCCCAAGGGGCGGCGACTTCGCGCGCGTCGCTGCGGCTCACCGGCTCGCCCGAAAAATAACTCTGGCTGATGCCGCGGATCAGCCCCACGTCGTCGAGCGGTAGCACGTTGGGGCGCAGCAGGTGAAAGATGAGGAACATCTCGGCCGTCCAGCGCCCGATGCCGCGGATCGCCACCAGTTGTTTGACGATGGCCTCGTCGTCCATGCCCGGCCATTCGTCGGGGCGCAGGTGGCCGCTGTCGAAGTGCAAGGCCAGATCGACGAGGTACTCGACCTTGCGCGCGCTCAGGCCGGCGGCGCGCATTTCATCCACGCGCAGGCGCAACAAGGCCGCGGGTTCGAACTGCGGCAGCAGCTTTTCGAAGCGCTGCCAAACGGCTTGCGCCGCCGCCACCGAAATCTGCTGACCGATGACGCTGCGCACCAGAGTAACGAAGGGGTCGCCGTGCGACTGCAGGCCGGCGTGCGTGGTTTGGGGGATGAGTTTGCACAGCACCCGGTCGCGCTCGATCAGGTGCGTGCAGGCCTCGGCCCAATAGGGCGGCAGACGGCAGACTGGCATCAGGCCCGCACCCATGTGGTGCCTTGGGCGCTGTCTTGCAGCAGCACGCCTTGGTCTTGCAGCTGCAGGCGGATGCGGTCGGCCAAGGCAAAGTCGCGCGCGGCCTTGGCGGCGCGACGCTCGGCGATCAGGGCCTCGATGGCGCTCGCTGGCAAGCCGTCGGCAACGGCTGCCGCCCCCACGCCGCCTTGCAAAAACGCTTGCGGCTCTTGCTGCAGCAGCCCCAAAATGGCACCCAGCGCCTTGAGCAACGCTGCCAAGGCGGCGCTGCGGCTGCGGTTGACTTCGGTGGCCAACTCGAACAGCAGCGCCAGCGCTTGCGGGGTACCAAAGTCGTCGTCCAGGGCGGCCTTGAAGCGCGCGGCGTGCGGTTCGGCCCAGTTGATGGCCGCGGGAGCGGCGCCCTCACCAGCCGGCGCGACGGGCACCGCCGCCAGCGCGGTGTAGAGGCGACGCAAGGCGCTGCGGGCGTCGTCGAGGTGCGCGTCGGAGTAGTTGAGCGCGCTGCGGTAGTGCGCGCGCAGCATGAAAAAGCGCAGCGTTTCGGGCTCGTAGCGCTGCAGCACCTCGCGGATGGTGAAAAAGTTGCCCAAGCTCTTGGACATTTTTTCTTCATCGACGCGCACAAAGCCGTTGTGCATCCAAAAGCGCGCCAAGGGCTGGCCGCTGGCGCCTTCGCTTTGGGCAATTTCGTTTTCGTGGTGCGGAAATTGCAGGTCGGCACCGCCGCCGTGGATGTCGAAAGACTCGCCCAGCAACGCGCAGCTCATGGCCGAGCACTCGATGTGCCAGCCCGGCCGCCCGGCGCCGTAAGGGCTGGGCCACTGCACGTCGGCGGGCTCGTCGGGCTTGGCCGCTTTCCAGAGCACGAAGTCGAGCGGGTCGCGCTTGTCGTCGGCCACGGCCACGCGCTCGCCGGCGCGCAGCTCGTCGAGGCTCTTGCCCGAGAGCTTGCCGTAGCCGGCAAAGGCGCGCACGGCGTAGTTCACATCGCCGTCGGCGGCGCGGTAGGCCAGCCCCTTTTGCTCCAGCTGCCCGATCAGGGCCAGCATCTGCGGCACGTAGTCGGTGGCGCGCGGTTCGTGGGTCGGGCGCTCGATGCCCAGCGCGTCGGCGTCTTGGTGCAGGGCCTCGACCATGCGCGTGGTCAGGCTGCGGATGGTTTCGCCGTTGTGCAGCGCGCGGGCAATGATCTTGTCGTCGATGTCGGTGATGTTGCGCACGTAGGTCACGCGGTAGCCGCTGGCCTTGAGCCAGCGCTGCACCACGTCGAAAGCCAGCATGGAACGCGCATGCCCGAGGTGGCACAGGTCATAGACCGTCATGCCGCAGACGTAGATGCGCACGTGGCCGGGCTGCAGCGGCTGGAAGGTTTCGAGACGGCGCGTGAGCGTGTTGTGGATGCGCAGGGTCATGGGCTGGGGGCAAATCGAGGGAATCTGGGCACCTGTGCCCAAACGGCTGGGCGTGGGGGCTGCACGGCAAGCCATCAGAACACAAAACGGTGTGCACAGCGCAGCAATCAGCAGGGCGTCCCGTGGGGCCTACAACCGGATCCACCATGGGACTAAAGGCTGGGCAAGCCCGAATCGGGGCCGCGCAGATACAATCCGGCAAGTATATCGGCGCCGTCGCTGCCGCCGCCGCTGCCGTTACCGGTTTCTGCTTTTGAGCACCAGCCCGCCCCCTTTGCACATGCCCTTTGCCCCCACTGCCCGCCGCTGGCGGCCCTTGCGCCCGCGCCACGCCCACCACCTGCTGGCCGCTGCCCTGCTGGCGCTGCTGCTCGGGTTGGGCTTAGGCGCCCCGGCGCTGGCGCAAGATGCCCCCTACGACGCGGTGCAGCGCCAAAGCCAGGCCGGCGATTGGCCCGCCGCGCTGGCGCAGGCCGACGCTTGGCTGGCGCAGCACCCGGCCGATGCGCAGATGCGTTTTATGCGCGCCGTGCTGCTGCAGCGCATGGGCCAGACGGATGCCGCCAAAGCCGCCTTCACCGCCCTGGTGCAAGAGCACCCGGAGCTGCCCGAACCGCACAACAACCTGGCCGTGCTGCACGCCGCCGCCGGGCGTTTGCTCGAAGCGCAACTGGCCCTCGAGCAGGCGCTGCGCCTGCACCCGCACTACGCCACCGCATGGCGCAACTTGGGCGACGTGCAGTTGCAACGCGCCGCCGAAGCCTATCGCCGCGCCCTTGAGCAGACACCGCACGCTCCCGGCCTAGCCCAGCGGCTGCAGGCGCTCGAGGCCTTGCTGGCTACCGCCGCACCGGCGCGCTGACGCACACGCCACGCCCCAGCTCCCTTGGTGCACTGTCCAATCGTCCATCCCCCCGCCCCCCTTCTAGCCCTACCCACCATGCAACGCCGCCACTTCGCCCCCCTCCTGCTCGGCTCGGTCGCGCTCGCCAGCGCCCTAAGCTTGGGCAGCGCCCATGCGCAAGCGCCCACAGCCGCCCCGGCCACCGCACCCGCTGCGGCCCCGCGCGTCACCCTTAACACCAATCTGGGTGCGATCGTGCTCGAACTCGACCCGGTGCGCGCGCCGCTGACGGTGCAAAACTTTCTGCAATACGTGCGCGACGGCCACTACCACGGCACCGTGTTTCACCGCGTCATCCCCGGCTTCATGATCCAGGGCGGGGGCTTTACGGTCGAGATGCAGCAAAAGCCCACCCGGCCCCCGATCGCGCTCGAAGCCCGCAACGGCCTGAGCAACCTGCGCGGCACGGTGGCCATGGCGCGCACCCAGGTGCCTGATTCGGCCACGGCGCAGTTCTTCATCAACGTCGTGGACAACCCCATGCTCGATCAGCCGCGCTCGCCCGACGGCCACGGTTACGCCGTCTTTGGCCGCGTGGTCTCGGGGCTCGACGTGGTCGATCGCATCCGCGCCGTGCCCACCGGCCGCCGGGGCGCGTTCAGCAACGTGCCCCTGCAACCCGTCACCATTCTCAACGCCACTTTGGAGCAATAAACACCATGGCCAACCCGCAAGTCGAACTGCACATCGCCGGTCGCGGCGTCATCACCCTCGAGCTCGACGCCGACAAGGCGCCCATTTCGGCCGCCAATTTCCTCGCCTACGTGCGCAGCGGCCACTACGACGGCACCGTGTTTCACCGCGTGATCGACGGCTTCATGCTCCAAGGCGGCGGCTTTGCCCCCGGCATGAAGCAAAAGCCCACGCTCGACCCGATCGAAAACGAAGCCAACAACGGCCTCAAAAACGACCGCTACACGGTGGCCATGGCGCGCACCTCGGCGCCGCATTCGGCTTCGGCGCAGTTCTTTATCAACGTCGCCGACAACGGCTTTTTGAACCACACCGCCCCCACCGCGCAGGGCTGGGGCTACGCCGTGTTTGGCAAAGTGATCGCCGGCACCGAGGTGGTGGACGCGCTCCGCAGCGTCAAGACCGGGCGCAAGGGCATGCACGACGACGTGCCGCTGGACGACGTGGTGCTGGAAAAAGCCGTCGAGCTGGCGGGCAGCGCAGCCTGATGCGGCCCCTGCCGGGATGCTTGCCGGGCTGCGAGCAGGCCCGGCGGCCGCCCCGGCTGCACCGGCCGCATACCACCATCCCAGCCATCCCCTTGCGCTTGGCCCCTTGCGCCCCATGAAGCGCGCACCGACGCACATCACCCTGCGACCATGAACGATGCCACCCTGACGGCGGCGCAGCGGGCGCTGCCCACACCCGACCGCGTCTGCGCCGCCCCCGCGTGGGAGCAAGTCGAGTTCATCTCCGACCTGCACCTGCGCCCCGAAGACCCCAGCACGGCATCGGCCTGGCTGCACTACCTCGAGCACGGCCGCTTCGACGCCCTGTTCATTCTCGGCGACCTGTTCGAACTCTGGTTCGGTGACGACATGCTGCAGCGCCCGAGCGCAACCCCCGACAGCGCGCTGCTGCAGCGCAGCGTGGCCGCGCTGGCTGCGGCCAGCGCGCGCGCGCCGATCTACCTGATGCACGGCAACCGCGACTTTCTCCTCGGCGGTGCCTTTGCCGAAACCAGCGGCGTGCGCCTGATCGCCGACCCCTGCGTGTTCGAATACGCCGGCCAGCGCTTGCTGCTCAGCCACGGCGACGCCTGGTGCCTGGAAGACCGCAGCTACCAAAGTTTTCGCCAGATGGTGCGCGCACCCGACTGGCAGCGGGGCTTTCTGGCGCGCCCCTTGGCCGAGCGCGAGGCGCTGGCGCGCATGGCACGCCACACCAGCGAGAGCCAGCGCAGCGTGGGCGCGGGTTCGGTCTCGGGCAGTGCCAGCGCCACCGGCACGGCCCATACGGCCCATACGGCCAATGCGTCCCAAGCGGCCAGCGCCGACTACGCCGACCTGGACGCGGCCACCGTCTGCGACTGGCTGCACGCCACGGCCTGCCAGACCCTGATCCACGGCCACACCCACCGCCCCGGGCTGCACGATCTGGGGTTGGGCTTGCAGCGCCTGGTGCTGAGCGACTGGTGCGGCCTGAGCCAACCGCCGCGGCGCGAGGTGCTGCGGCTCGACCGCTTGGGCCAGTTCAGCCGCCTGAGCCCGGAACAGGCCACCGCACAAACACCGGCCGCGCCGCCACCGGCCGCCCACATGGCCGCTGCCCAAGCAGCCGCCGCACCGCTGCCCCGGCCAGCGGCATGAGCCCGGCGCCGCGCTGGTTGCGCGTGCTGCGCCACAGCCGCTGGGCCCGCGCGCTGACGCGCTGGCTGGGCGGCGCACCGCCCATCCCGGCGGGCCTTTGGCGGCACGTGGTGCAGGCGCAGCCCTTCTTGCACCGGCTGGAGCCCGGCCAGCTCGAGCGTTTGCAGCTCTTGTGCCGCCATTTTTTGGCCCAAAAAACCTTCAGCGGCGCCAACGGCTTGCAGATCAACGACGAGATCGCCCTGACCATCGCCACCCAGGCCTGCCTGCCGTGGATCCACTGGGGCCTGTCGGGGCTGGACTGGTACCGGGGTTTTGTCGGCATCGTGGTGCACCCAGATGAAGTCTGGGCTCAGCGCGAAGAAACCGACGAGGCCGGCGTGGTGCACCGCTGGCGCGAGGCGCTGGCGGGCGAAGCCATGCAGGGCGGGCCGCTGATGCTGGCTTGGTCGCACGTGCGCACGGCCAGCGCCACGGCGCAGCAGGGCCACAACCTGGTGATCCACGAGTTTGCGCACCAGATCGACCTGCGCCACAAATCGCGCCACCAAGCGGCCGACGGCTGCCCCCGGTTGCCGAACGGCTTTCTGGGGCTGGCAGCGCCGGCCGCAGCGCAACACTGGCGCACGCTCTGGGGCCAGCAGCACCGCCGCTTCGTGCGCGAGGTGCAAATGGCCGAGCGCTTCGGCGCCCCCATGCCCTGGCTCGACGCCTACGGCGCCACCGATGCAGCCGAGTTTTTTGCCGTGGCCTGCGAGGCCTATACGGTGCAGCGGGCGCGCTTCGGGGCCGAATTCCCGCTCTTGCTGCCGCTGCTGGATGCTTTTTTCAGGCACCCGGCGGCGGCAACCGCAGCGCCTTAGCGGCGCAGCAGCACCTTGAGCACCGCCTGCAAGCGCTCGGCAGCGGCGGCGTCGTGGGGGCTGGCCAGCACCTGCGCCACGTCGTGGGCCCAGGTTTGCGCGGGGGCCGGGTCGTGGCGGCGCGTGAGCAGTTGCAGTTGCAGGGCCCGCCGGGCCTCGAGGTGCGCCACCGGGGTGGGCAGTTCGGCCGCCATTTCGAGCCGCAGCAGGTGCGTGCCACACGCGGCGGCGGCGGCATCGGAACCCGCCTGCGTCAGGGCGGCGGCCCACGCCGCACGCGCGGCGGCGGCGGCCTTGCCGCCCAGGGCCTGCGCGCTCGGCAACTGGGCCGGGTTGCGCTGCTGCCAGGCAGCGAGCAAACCCATCAGGGCCTCGCCGTGGGCCTGCGTCGCCAGCTTCTTGAGTGCCAGCTCGGCTTGCTCCAGCGCCTGGCGCTGGGCACGGAAGGCCGCGTCGCCCAAGCGGGGGCCGCGCTCCTCGCGCTCGTTGCTGCGCCAATCGGCGCGCTCGCCACCGCGCTGCGCGGCCCGTGCGTCGCCCGCAAAGCCCGCGCGTGGACCTTGGCGGGCATCGCGGCCCGCAGCACCGGCGGGACGGCCAGACTGGGGCTGCGCGCGCGCCATGCCGGGCCGGTCGTCGCCGCGCATGGCCACCAGCTTGCGCGGGGTGGCGGCCGGGGCGGCCGGGGCCTTGCCGTCGGCTTCGGGTTGGGCCTCGGGTTGGGCCTCGGGTTGGACCTCGGGCTGGGCCTCGGATTGGGCTTGGGCCGCATCGGCGCCGGCCCCTGCCGCAGCCGGTTCTGGCTGGCTGGGGGTGGGGGGTGCCACGGCGGCCACGGTTTGGCCGCGCAGCACGGCTTGCAGGGCCTCGCTGGCGCTGCGGATGCGCTGCACGTCACCCGCTGCGCAGGCGGCTTCGAGCGCCTGGGCGGCTTGCAGCACGGCCTGGTCGTGCGCGCTCAGGGCAGCGGCGACGTGCACGCGCTCGGCCGTCTTGCGCTCGAAGGCGGCGTCGATGGGCTGGCGAAAGGCCTCCCACAGCTTTTGTTCGAGGCGCCGATCCAGCGGCACGGCGTGCGCTTCTTGCTGCCAGCGCTGTTGCAGCGCCTTGACGGCGTCAATGCGCAAGGTGGGCATCTGGCCCAGCGCCTGGGCCTCGGCAATCAGGGCCTGGCGGCGCTGCACGCTCTGCTCTTGGGCGGCCTCTAGGCGCGCATGGGCCTGGGCCATGGCCGCCTTCCACAGCGGCTGCAGCTCGGCATAGAGCTTTTCGCTCAGGTGGCCGCACTCGCGCCAGCGCTCCGACAGGGCATGCAGCTCGCGCAGTTGCAGCTTCCAGTCGGTGCTGGTGGCGTGCGCCGCCGTCCAAGCGTGCACTTCGTCGATCAGCGCCAGGCGTTGGGCCCGATTGGCTTGGTTTTGTTGCTTGATCTGCTCCAGCCAGGCCTCGACCTGCTTGTGCGCCTCGTTGCAGGCCTCGTCGAACTTTTTCCACAGCGCCTGGTTCGACGCCCCGCCCTGATCGGTGGCTTTCCACTGCTCGCGCAGCTGTCGCAGCGCCTCTTGCACCTTGCGCCCGCCCATGCGCTGACCCTCGGGGGCCTGGGTGAGCGCGACCGCCTTGGCCAGCAGCTCTTCGCGCAACTGATCGGCGCGCCAGCGCTGCCAGCCTTCGAGCTCGCTGCTGCTGACCAAGGCGGCCTGGGCCTCGGCCTCGAGCGCGGGCGCGATGTGGCGGCCATGGTCTTTGAGCACCTGACGCAAGGCGGCCGCGGCCTTGGGAGCGGTTTTGCTGTGCCCTTGGGCCAGCTCCTGTTGCAAGGCCTGCAGGGCCGCAGCCACAGCCTGGTTGGCTTGTTGCTGGCGCGCCGCCTGCTCGGCGGCATCGGCGGCGGGCGGCGCCGCCACGCCGCGCAGGGCGCGCAGCTCGTCGGCCCACACCGGCACCGCCGGCAGGGCCACCTGCTCGTCGGTGGCCGCAGCCAAGGCCTGGGTGAGCGCGGCGTCAAAGGCTTCCCAGACCAAGTTGAGCTGGTTGCGCGAGGTTTCGAGTTGCTGCGCGTACCTGGGCTCGAGGCTGGCCCAGGCGGGGTCGGCGCACAAGCCGCTGGCGCGGGATTGCCAAGCGGCCACGTCGCTGTGCAGGGGTTCGCGCTGCGCCTGCGCCTCGGTCAGCGGCTTGGTCGAGAGCAGCTCGATGCGCTGCGCCAGCAGCACCGCCGCCTCGCGCTCTACCTGCACCTGGTGCTGCAGGTCTTCGAGCGCCTTCATGCGCGCGCTCAAGGCCAGCCGCAAACCGGCCAGCGGCTCGCGCGACAGCGGTGCCCCGGCCTTGGCGGCTTCGCGCTGCCAGCCCATGGCGTCGGCCAGGTTGAGGCGTGGCAGGGCCAACAGGGCCTGCGCCTTGGCCGCCCACTCTTCAGCGATCGCGTCCTGGGCCTTGATGCGCTTGAGCTCGTCGAGTTTGTCCTTGAGCGGCTTGGCCGCACCTTTGTCGCGGTGCGAGAGCTCGCGATAGACCTCGGTCATTTGCTCGATGCTGGGCTCGCTGGCGAGCCACTCGCGCAGCCGGGTGGCGCGCTCGCCCGAAGTCGGGGACTTGAACGCCCCTCCGGTCAGGGCGTCGAGTTGCGACAGGTCGGCGGTGGATGGGGCGGACTTGACAGAGGCGTTCACGGCTTCGGGGGTGGTAGGCAAGGCGATGCGCGCACCCACGTAGCGTGTGGTGCATGGGCACATCGGGTTAATCGGGATAAGTGCAGCTTCGGCCTTCTATTGTCGCCGCTTTCGCCGCCCAAATGGGCGCACGACCCCAAGCAAATCTGCACGGTGGTGCCAGCGCGCGCATTTTGCAGCCGTGGCGCCACAACGGCCTGGCCGGCCAAGGCACAACCATCGGCCGGCCTAGCCGGCCAAGGCACAACCATCGGCCCGGCCTAGCCGGCCCATAGGTCCAGCGGCGGGTCGTGCACCACGGCTTTGAGGATGTCGGAGCGGGTGACGAAACCCTCGAGGCGGCCGTCGGCATCGACCACCGGCAAGCCCTGCAAGCCGGTATCGAGCAGCACCAGCGCCAAGCGGCGCAAATCGGCCTGGGGGCTGACGGCGGGCACGGGGCTGATCATCACCTCCGTCACGGGCTGGGCCATCAGGGCCTGCCAGACCAGGGCGTGGCCGTCGGGGGCGGGCAGGCGCTCGGGTTGCATCAGTTCGGCGCGCGAAAGCAGCCCGATGACGCCGCCGTGGCGATCCAGCACCGGGGCCTGCCCGATGCCGCGCTGATACAAGGTCCACCAACCTTGGCGCACGGTCATGTCGTGCGTCAGCGCAACGGGTTTGCGGCTCATGACGTCGGCCACGGTGCGCAGCGCCCGCCGCGCCTGCGGCGCCCGTTGCAACTGGTTGTAGGAACTCAGGGCGTGGGCGCTGCCACGGTGCTCGGCATGGTGCGCGGCACCTGCGTCGGCATCGGGCGGGTTCAAGGGGCGATCGAACTCGGGCTCGAGGGCGCGCGTGCGCACGGTGCGCAAGGTGGGCACGACGCGGCGCAGACCCTCCGCCAAACCGCGGTACATGAGCCCAGACGTGCCGTAGATCGCAAACATGACAGCCCCTCGAGCACTGATGCAACATGGCCGCATTATCCAAAGTTGTCCATTCGGCGCAAGCAGTTAAATGACTTGCGCCTGTAGCCACCGGGGACCGGCACCGATCGTCGCCCGGCCAGCGCCACGGTCTAGTGTGGCGTTGCGCGCTATCTGGAACATAAAACCGCGCCTTTTCGTCCCTGCTGTCGTTGCAAATCCGCGCCATAGTGGCACTATGGCTGTGGTTTGCGCCTAAGCAGGGCCAAAAATCCATCGGTTTTATTTGCCCCATCAAGCGCGCACCACCACACTAGGGCAAAAACAAGGCTTGCAGGTCGTTGAGAAAATCAAAACCGCGCGCGCTCGGCCGGATGCGCCAGGCGTCGCGCTCGATCCAGCCTTGGGCTTCGGCCTTGGCCAGCGGGGCCTGGATCGCGCTCAGCGGCAAGCCGGTGCGGGCGGCAAAATCGGCCACGGCAAAGCCCTCGCGCAGGCGCAGCGCGTTGAGCATGAATTCGAACGGCAGTTCGCTTGCCGGCACCTCGTGCTCGCTGGCCACCGGCTGGCCCTGCAGGGCCTGTTCCATGTAGCGCTGCGGGTCGCGCCAGCGCACTTGGCGCAGCAGGCGCTGCGCAAAACTGATTTTGCCGTGGGCCCCGGCCCCGATGCCGAGGTAATCGCCAAAGCGCCAGTAGTTCAGGTTGTGCAGGCATTGGCGCTCGGCCCGGGCATAGGCCGACACCTCGTAGCGCTGCAGTCCCGCGCTGGCGCAGCGCGCGCCGATGGCGTCGAGCATGGTCCAGGCGCTGTCTTCGTCGGGCAAATGCGGCGGCGGATGCTTGGCAAACACGGTGTTGGGCTCGAGCGTGAGGTGGTAGAGCGACAGGTGTGGCGGCGCATAGCCCAGGGCGCGCTCGAGGTCGTGCTGCAAATCGCTCAGCGTCTGCCCCGGCAACGCGTACATCAGATCGAGGTTGAAAGACTCGAAGTGCTGCGCGGCTTCGGCCACCGCCGCGTGCGCCTGGGCGGCGTCGTGCACCCGGCCCAGCGCCTGCAAAAAGCGATCGTCAAAGGATTGCACGCCCACGCTCAGGCGCGTCACACCGGCGCTGCGGTAAGCGGCAAAGCGCTCGCGCTCGAAGCTGCCGGGGTTGGCTTCGAGCGTGATTTCGGCCTCGGGCAGCAGCGGCAGCAGGGCGCGCACGTCGGACAACAACCGCTCGAGCGCCTCGGGCGGCAGCAGGCTGGGCGTGCCGCCACCCAAAAAGACGCTGTGCACGGCGCGCCCCCAGACCAGCGGCAGGCTGGCTTCGAGGTCGGCGCGCAGGGCTTGCAGGTAGCGCGCCCAAGGAGGGGCGGCGGCGCCGTCGAGGGCGTGGGAATTGAAGTCGCAGTACGGGCACTTTTTGATGCACCACGGCAGGTGCACGTACAGGCTCAGCGGCGGCAGGCTCGAGAGCTGGATGCGCCCCGGGCGCTCCAGGCGCACGCTCTGGGCGCTCACTGAACTGGCGCTGCTCACTGGACTGGCGCCCTGGCCGCGCTGTCTGGCCCCAGCCAGCGCTGGCGCATCAGCTCCAACATGGCACGGGCCGCTTGGCCGCGGTGGCTGAGGCGGTTTTTGAGCTCGGGTGGCAACTGGGCGCAGGTTTGTCCGTGCTCGGGCAGGTAGAGCACGGGGTCGAAGCCAAAGCCGTGCGTCCCCACCGGTTCGGTGGTGATCAGGCCTTGCAGGCGGCCGCTGGCCACCAGGGGCTCGGAGTCGTCGGGGTTGCGCAGCGCCACCAGGGTGCTGACCAAGGCCGCGCGCCGGTCGCCAATGCCCTGCATCTGCTCGAGCAGGGCGCGCACGTTGTGGGCGTCGCCCTTGGGGTAGCCAAAACGGGTGGCGTAAAAAGCGGTGTCCACCCCCGGCTGCCCGCCAAAGGCCTCGACGCACAGGCCGGCGTCATCGGCCAGCGCCGGCAGGCCGCTGGCGGCGCTGGCGTGGCGCGCCTTGGCCAGCGCGTTTTCCACGAAGGTGCGGTGCGGCTCAGCGGCCGCGGCGATGCCCAGTTCGGCCTGGCTCTGCAAACGCACGCCCAAGGGCCCGAACAGGGCTTGCAGCTCGGCCAGCTTGCCCGCGTTGTGGGTGGCCAGCACCAGGGTCAGGGCCGGCTTCAGCATGGCCCCACGGCACCAGCAGGCAAGCCGATCGCCGCGCGCTGCAGCCCGATGAGCTCGGTGATGCCACTTTCGGCCAAGCGCAGCATCTGGCCCATTTGCTCGTGGCTGAAAGCTTGGCCTTCGGCGGTGCCCTGCACCTCCACGAAATGGCCGGCGCCGGTCATGACCACGTTCATGTCGGTGTCGCAAGCCGCGTCTTCGTCGTAGTCCAGATCGAGCAGCGCCACACCTTGCAGCAGCCCCACCGACACCGCCGCCACGGGCTGGAGCAAAGGCGACTGCGTCAGCCGGCCTTGCTCCAGCAGGAACTGCACCGCGTCGTGCGCCGCCACCCAGGCACCGGTGATGGCGGCGGTGCGGGTGCCGCCGTCGGCTTGCAGCACGTCGCAGTCGAGTGTCAGGGTGCGCTCGCCCAGCGCCTGCAGGTCGAACACCGCGCGCAGCGAGCGCCCGATCAGGCGCTGAATCTCTTGCGTGCGCCCGCTTTGCTTGCCCTTGGCGGCCTCGCGCGCGCTGCGGGTGTGGGTGGCGCGCGGCAGCATGCCGTACTCGGCCGTCACCCAGCCGGCGCCGCTGCCTTTTTGGTGCGGTGGCACCTTGTCTTCGACACTGGCGGTGCACAGCACCCGCGTGCGACCAAACTCGACCAACACCGAACCTTCGGCGTGGCAGGTGTAGGCGCGGGTGATGCGCACGGGGCGCAGGGCGTGGGCCGGGCGGGCGCCGAGGCGCTGGCTGGCCTGGATACCCGCTTGGGTGGTGCTCGCTTGAGCTGTCAGGGCGTTGGAAGTCATGGGGGTAACAGTGCAAAAAATCAGGGTCGGTTGCGGCGCACGGCGGTGCGGCGGATGGCGGCATGGATCTCGTCGATCGATCGTTCTATGCGCCCCAGGTCGAACACATCGCTGCCTTCGTCGCGGCTCGATGGGGCGTCGGCGTCTGGCTCGGGTGGTGCGTCGTGTGCGGTCGCAGGATCCGCTTCGGCAGCCCCGGCGGTGCCCCACTCCAGCGCCAGCAAAGACACGTTGTCGCTGTGGGGGCCGGCCTTGAGCAAGGCCAGGCGCACCAAGTCGGGCACGCCATCGCTCAGCGAGCGCCCTTGCAGGCCGGCAGCGATCGCGTCGTCGCCCAAGGGCGACCACAGGCCGTCGGAACACAGCAGCAGTTGGTCGCCGGCGCGCAGCGTCATGGGGCCGGTGTGGTCGAACAAGGGCGGCGTGGACGAACCCAGGCAGGTAAAGAGCAGGTTGCGGTTCGGCAGATGAGGCCGATGGGGCAAGTGCGCAAACAGCTCGGGCTTGTCGTGGTGGCTGTGGTCGCGGGTGCGAAACCACACCTGCCCAGCGCGCAACCCGTACAGGCGTGAATCGCCCGCGTGCACCGCCCACAGCTGGTTGTCTTGCAGCACCGCCGCCACCACGGTGGTGCGCGGCTGCTCGGGCAGGTCGTTGGAGCGGGCGTAATCGACGATGGCGCGATTGGCTTGCAGCAAGGTGTGCTGCAGAAAAACCTGGGGGTTGGCCAGCCGGGGCCTGGCCTGGGCCAGAAAAGACTGGGCATAAACCCGCACCGCAATTTCGGCCGCCCGCTCCCCCCCGCTGTAGCCCCCCATGCCATCGGCCAGGACGAGCAAGACCCCCTCGGGCGAGTGGGTGTAGCCCAAGCGGTCTTCGTTGTCGTCGCGCCCCCCTTGGCTGCTGGCCTGATACACCGAAAACTTCATGACTCGGGATAAAAGCTGGAGCGTCCCGAGGGCGTGACAGGTTGTTTGGATGCGCCCGGCCAGAGGCGCCCGACCTGCTGGCGCAGCCTGTCGACCAGTGTCGGCGGAGTGTAGATGGGCACGGGTTCGCGCTGCAATTCCTTTTGCAACTCGAACACCGACTGCGGCCGCGCCGTGGCCGGCAGCGCCATGCACCACTGCACGACCTCGATCAGGTTGTCGGAATACAAACCGCGCAGGCGCGACATGGCCAGCGGCAACCGGTCTTTTTCGAGGCGCTGCGGCGCGTCGTGGGGCGGATACCCCTGCATGCACGAGTACAGGCAGGCACCGACGGCGTACAGATCGGTCCAGGGGCCCAGCTGGGCACCGCGCTCGTACATTTCGGGGGCGGCAAAGCCCGGGGTGTACATGGGGCGCACGAAGTGGCCCTCGTTGCTCAGCACCTCGCGGGCGGCACCAAAATCGATCAACACGGCCTTGTTGGCGTCGGTGATGAACACGTTGGCGGGCTTGATGTCCAGGTGCAGCATCTTGTGCTGATGCACGATGCGCAAGCCGCGCAGCAACTCATCGAACAGCGAGCGGATGGTGGCCTCGCGCAAAATCTTTTTGCGCTTGAGGGTGCGCGCGGTGACGACGAACTCCTGCAGCGAGGCGCCCTCGAGCAAGTCCATGACCATGTAAACGGTCTCGTTTTCCCGGAAAAAATTCTGCACCCCGACCACCGAAGGATGCGAAATCTGCGCCAGCGCCCGTCCTTCTTCAAAAAAACTCTTGAGGCCCAGGCGGTACAGCGAGAGCTTTTCTGGCGGCACCACGGGCAACAGCTCGCCGGGCGCGCGCAAGGCCAAAGCCGCCGGCAGGTACTCCTTGAGCGCGACCCTGAGCCCGGCCGGGTCGAGCGCCAGATAGACCAAGCCAAAACCACCGCTGGCCAACAGGCGCACGATCCGGTAGCCGCCTATCTGGGTGTCGGGTGGCAGGGGAGCGGGTTTGGTCTTTGACATAATCGGCGCAGAGCAAGCACCCGCAGCCTTGCAATCAGATCAACAAGAGAGTGAATCCGTGCCAGTTTACAGCATGACCGGTTATTCCTGCGCCAGCCAGCGCCTGCGCCCGGCCGCAGCCCCCGAGCATGCGCCCGAACTTGTGCTCGGGCTGGAAATTCGCTCGGTCAACAGCCGCTTTCTGGACTTGGGCTTTCGCCTGAGCGACGAACTGCGCGCCAGCGAACCCGCGCTGCGCGAGCGCGTGCAAGCGCTGCTCAAGCGCGGCAAGGTCGAGGTGCGCGCGTGGGTCGAGGGCCGCACCGACGCCGGTTGGCGCGCCCCCAGCAGCGCAGAACTGCAAAATCTGCTCTCCATGCAAGACCAGATCCGCACCTGGATGCCGCAAGCGCGCGAGCTCTCGGTGGCCGAGTTGCTGCAGCTGGTGGCGCGCTCGACCCCGCTCCCCAGCGCCCTGACCGAGGCCGCATCCGGCCTGTGCGAGCAGGTGCTGCACGATCTGCGCCGCGCCCGCGAGCGCGAGGGCGCGCGCCTGGCCCAGATGCTGCACGAGCGGCTGGAGCAACTGCAGGCGCTGGCGCAGCAGGCCCAGCCGCTGGTGCCGGCCCAGGTCGAACAGCAGCGGCTGCGCTTTCTGGAGCGCTGGAACGAGGCCATGGGCCACACCGCCACCGCATCCGTTTCGACTCCGGCCCCGACCGCCTCCGCCGCCGCCCAAGAGCGCGCCCTGAGCGAAGCCACCGCCTACGCCCTGCGGCTCGACATCGCCGAAGAACTGACGCGGCTGCAGTCGCACCTCAAGGAAATCGGGCAACTGCTGCAGCGCGGCGGCGAAGTGGGCAAACGGCTCGACTTCCTGATCCAGGAACTGCAACGCGAGGCCAACACCTTGGGCAGCAAATCGTCCAGCCTGGCGCTGACGCGCATCGCCGTCGACATGAAGGTGCTGATCGAGCAAATGCGCGAACAGGTGCAAAACCTCGAATGAACATGGACTACCCCGGCAACCTCTACGTCGTCTGTGCCGCCAGCGGCACCGGCAAATCGAGCCTCGTCAAGGCTTGGCGCCAAGCCGACGCGCAACTGGCGCTGTCGGTCTCGCACACCACCCGGGCGCCACGCGGACAGGAGCGCGACGGGCGCGAGTACCACTTCGTGAGCGCCGAGGCCTTCGACCAATTGCTGGCCGAGGGCGCCTTTGTGGAGTGGGCGCATGTGCACGGCCAGCGCTACGGCACCTCGCGCCCGGCGCTGGCCGACGCGCTGCGCAGCGGCGCCGACCTGGTGCTGGAGATCGACTACCAAGGGGCGCTGCAGATCAAGCAGCAGTTTCCCCATGCGGCGCTGATCTTTATCCTGCCCCCGAGCTGGGCAGCGCTGCGCGAGCGCCTGCAGCGGCGCGCCGAAGACAGCGCCGAGGTGATCGAACTGCGGCTGCGCAACGCGGTGGCCGAGGTGGCGCAAGTCGATCGCTTCGATTTCGTTATAATCAACGATTGCTTTGAGCGCGCCTTGCTCGATCTGCAGACGATCGCCCAGGCCCAGCGCTTGCGCGTGGCCACCCAGCGCCGTCAGCGCGCCGCGCTCTTTGCGGCCCTGCAGATCTAAGCGCTCAAGCCCCGTCCATTCACTTCTATACGCACCCCATGGCCCGCATCACCGTCGAAGATTGTCTGGAACAAATCCCCAACCGCTTCCAGCTCGTGTTGGCCGCCACCTACCGGGCACGCATGCTCAACCAAGGCCACACCCCCAAGGTGGAGAGCAAAAACAAAGCGGTGGTGACCGCCCTGCGCGAAATTGCCGACGGCAAAATCGGGCTCGAAATGCTCAAAAAAGTGCCCTCCTGAACCCGGTACCGAACCGCGTACCCAGCACTGCACCCAAGCCAGCCTGGGGCCGCGCCAGCGCCAGGCCCATTGTGGCGTCCGTCATGCAAGCCCAGGCCAAAGCGGCTACAGTAACGGGATCATGAGCGAGCAAGCCATCGCCACCTCCGAAACCGGCCCCGCGGCCGCACCGCAGGCCTTGGTCGAGGCGCGCTTTGCCGCGCTCGAGGCGGCTTTGGATTACCTCAGCGCCGCCGAAATCGAACAGGTGCGGCAGGCCTTTCGCTTTGCCGACCAGGCCCACTCGGGCCAGTTGCGCAACAGCGGCGACCCTTACGTCACGCACCCGATCGCCGTCGCCCTGCAGTGCACCGAGTGGAAACTCGACGCGCAGGCCCTGTGCGCGGCCCTGATGCACGACGTGCTCGAAGACTGCGGCTGCACCAAAGCCGATCTGGTGCAAGCCTTTGGCCCCCAAGTGGCCGATCTGGTCGATGGCCTGACCAAGCTCGACAAGCTCGAGTTCGACAGCCGCGAGCAAAACCAGGCCGAATCCTTTCGCAAGATGCTGCTGGCCATGGCGCGCGACGTGCGCGTGATCCTGATCAAGCTCGCCGACCGCACCCACAACATGCGCACCCTGGGCGACATGCCGCGGCGCAAGTGGGGCCGCATCAGCGCCGAAACGCTCGAAATCTACGCCCCGATCGCGCACCGGCTGGGCCTGAACAACAACTACCGCGAGCTGCAGGACCTCGCCTTCAGGCACCTGCACCCTTGGCGCTATCGGGCGCTGTCCAAGGCGCTGGACAAATCGCGCACCCGCCGCAAAGACCTCGTGGCCAAGGTGCGTGGCGAGATCGAGGGCACGTTTCTGCGCCACGGCCTCGAAGCGCGCATCGTCGGGCGCGAAAAAACGCTCTACTCGATCTACAACAAAATGGACAGCAAACACCTGTCCTTTGCCCAGGTCACCGACCTGTACGGTTTTCGCGTCATCCTGCCCGAGTTGCTCGATTGCTACCGCGCGCTGGGCATCCTGCACCAGCTCTACAAACCGCTGCCGGGCAAGTTTCGCGACTACATCGCCATCGCCAAGATGAACGGCTACCAGTCGCTGCACACCACGCTGGTGGGGCCCTTGGGCGCCAACATCGAGTTCCAGCTGCGCACCCCGGCGATGGACGTGGTGGCCGAATCCGGCGTGGCGGCGCACTGGCTCTACAAATCCAGCGCGCCCGACGCGCAGACCGCGATCGAGCCCAATGCGCAGTGGCTGCAATCGCTGCTCGACATCCAGCACGTGACGCACGACGCGGCCGAATTTCTGGACCACATCAAGATCGACCTGTTCCCGGATTCGGTCTATGTGTTCACGCCCAAGAGCCGCATCCTGACGCTGGCGCACGGGGCCACGGTGGTGGATTTTGCCTACACCATCCACTCCGACATCGGCAACCGCGCCATCGGGGCCAAGGTCAACGGCGAGCAGGTGCCCCTGAGCACCCGGCTCAAGAATGGCGATGTGGTCGAAATCCTGACCTCGCCGCACGCGCAGCCCAACCCGGCGTGGCTCGGCTTCGTCAAAACCGGGCGCGCGCGCTCCAAGATCCGCCACCACCTCAAAACGCTGGCGCTGGAAGAATCGCACGCCTTGGGCGAGCGCCTGCTGCTGCAGGCGCTGCGCGCCGAGGGCTTCATCGGCCTGCCCGACGACACCGACGAAGCGCACCAGGCGGCGTGGGACAAACTGCTGCGCTTTACCGGCAACCGCAACCGGCGCGAGCTGCTCACCGACCTCGGGCTGGGCAAGCGCATCGCGGGCATGGTGGCCAAAAAACTGGCCGCGCTGCTGGGCGAGATCGGCCACAAGCCCGACGTGCTGCTCATCAGCCAAGAGCGCTACGGCATCGCCACCGCCGACCAGGCCAGCCAAGGTGTGGTCTCGCTCGACGGCAGCGAAGGCGCCTCGGTGCAATATGCCGGCTGCTGCCTGCCGATACCGGGCGACCGCATCGTCGGCTATCTGGGCAAGGGCGACGGCCTGGTGGTGCACACCGACGACTGCCCCACGGGCAAGCGCCTGCTGCACCGCGACAGCGAGCGCTTCCTCGAGGTGGAATGGGCCGAGGAGCCCACGCGGCCGTTCGAGACCAGTGTGCTTGTGACCGTGAACAACGGCACCGGCGTGCTGGCCAAGGTGGCTGCGGCGCTGGCAGCGGCGGATGCCGACATCACACACCTGCACATGGGCGACGAGCGCGGCCAAAACACCATCGACCTGCGCTTTGCGCTGGCGGTGCGCGACCGCGTGCACCTGGCCCAGGTGCTGCGCCAGCTCAAGCGCACGGCGCCGGTGGTGCGGGCGCAGCGCCTGCGGCCGCAGCGGCCGGGTAGCTGACCTCCAGCACCTCCAGCGTTTCCCACCCCGCAGGGGTGTGCACCCGCACCTCGTCGCCCACGCGCGCTTTCAGCAGCGCCTGCGCCACCGGCGCGACCCAGCTGATCTGCCCCAAGCTCGGTTCGGCCTCGTCGATGCCCAGGATCTGCACCGTGGCCTCGCTGCCGTCGGCGCGCGCGTAGCGCACCCGAGCGCCAAAAAACACCTGCTCGCTGCCGTGCTGCAGCGCCGGATCGACCACCACCGCGATGTCGAGTCGGCGCGTCAGAAAACGGATGCGGCGGTCGATCTCGCGCAAGCGCTTCTTGCCGTACAGGTAGTCGCCGTTTTCGCTGCGGTCGCCGTTGCTGGCGGCCCAATGCACCACCTCGACCACGCGCGGGCGCTCGACGTCGAGCAAGTGCAGCAGCTCGGCGCGCAGGCGCGCGTGGCCGGCGGCGGTGAGGTAGTTTTTGCCGCGCGCCTGCGGCGGTAGGGCGCCGGCGGGCGCGTCCGTCTCGTCGTCGGGCGCGGTGTCTGGGTCGGGTTCTTTGCGGAAGGCTTGGCTCATGTGGCTTAGGCTCGGCTTACGCGACAGCCTGGCAGGGCTGGCCAGGCGCGGCGTTAAAATGTTGGGCATTGTATGCAGGGCAGGCTAGGCAAAGCGGCTTCGGCACAGCCACCTTTTTCTGCGCTGCACGCGCAGTCCCGCTGCGTTTCCCTTGCCATGACCTCCATCCCTGCCACATCCACCCTGCACCCCGCTGCGCCCGCACGCGCGCGCATCGTATTCGCGCACGCGAACAGCTTTCCCGCCGGCACCTACCGGGTGTTGTTCGAGGCGTTGCGCGAACGGGGCTACGCCCTTTGGGCGCCAGAAAAGCTCGGGCACGACCCGGCCTACCCAGTCAGCGACAACTGGCCGCACCTGGTGCAGCAATTGGCCGATTTTGTGTTGCAGCAGGTGGCCGCGCCTGGAAGCGGCACGGCTGCAGCGCCGCCGCTGTACCTGGTGGGGCACTCGCTGGGCGGTTACCTGAGCCTGATGTGCGCCGCCCGGCACCCGCGTCTGGGCGGGCAGGGGCTCGCGGGCGTGGTGCTGCTCGACGCGCCCTTGCTCGGCGGCTGGCGCGCGCGGGCGCTGCAGGCGGCCAAGCGCACGCGCCTGATCGGCGCCGTGTCGCCCGGGCAGGTCAGCCGCAAGCGGCGCCAGAGCTGGCCCGACGCCGAGGCCGCGCTGGCCCACTTTGCGCACAAGCCCACCTTTGCGCGCTGGGACGCGCGCGTGCTGCGCGATTACGTCGCCCACGGCACGCACGAAGTCGCCTGCCCCGACGGCAGCAGCAAGCGCGTGCTCAGCTTCGAGCGCGAGATCGAAACCCGCATCTACGACACCCTGCCGCACCAGCTCGAAGCGCTGCTGCGCCGCCACCCGCTGGCCTGCCCGCTGGCCTATATAGGCGGCAGCGACTCGGTCGAGATGCGCCAGGTCGGCATGGACTTGACGCAGCGCCTGCTCGGCCCCCAGCCCGGCGCACGGCTGCAGATGCTCGACGGCGGACACCTGTTCCCGATGGAACAGCCCGCCGCCACGGCAGCGGCGCTGGAGCGGGCCTTGCTGGCTTTGTCTGCCCAGGGCGCATTCAACGCGTCCAATCCACCCACCCCAGCCAGGCGGTGAGCAGTACCAGCAGGCCAAAGGCGATGCGGTACCAGGCAAAGGGCACGAAGGTGTGTTGCGCCACGTAGCGCAGCAGCCAGCGCACGCAGGCCCAGGCCGAGAGCCAGGTTACGACCATGCCGACGGCGAAGAAGGGCAGGTCGGCGCGGGTGATCAGGGCGTGGTTCTGGTACAGGTCGTAGCTGGCGGCACCGAGCAGCATCGGGATCGAGAGGAAGAAGCTGAACTCGGTCGCGCTGCGGCGCGAAAAACCCAGCGCCATGGCACCGATGATGGTCGCGCCCGAGCGGCTCACGCCGGGCACCAACGCCAGGCATTGGATCAGGCCCACGGCGAGCGCGTCGCGCCAGCCCACGGCGTCGACCTCGGGCACGCGCTGGCTCGGGCGGCGGGCGTAACGCGCCTCGACCCAGAGGATGAGCAGGCCGCCGCTGATGAAGGTGCTCGCCACCACCAGCGGGTTGAACAGCACGCCGGTGATGAAGTCAAAGAACAGCACGCCCACGGCAATGGCGGGCAGGCAGCCGAGCACGACGTTGCGCGTGAAGCGCCAGGCTTGCGCGTCGCCGCGCGGCAGCCCGAGCGCCGTCTGGTACAGCCGCTCCAGATACACCGAGACGATGGCCAGCAGCGCCCCGACCTGGATCACGACCTCGAACAGGCGCACCTTCTCGCCGTGCAAGCCCAGCAGGGCCGAGGTCAAAATCAAGTGCCCGGTCGATGAGATCGGCAAAAACTCGGTGATGCCCTGCACCAGCCCCAACACGGCGGCCTTGAGCAGCAAAACGATGTCCATACGAAGCCAGAAAACACGAAGGCTGCAGTGTAACTGCCCCTCCCCGGCACCCCCTCCCCGGCCACCCGCGCAGCGCCCCAGCCCCTAAAATCGGCCCATGAGTTCCCCCCTTGCCCCACCCAGCCAGCCTGCCAGCGCGTCGGTCAGTGCCGCCCACGCGCCCGAAGCCAAACCCAGCAACTTCCTGCGCCAGATCATCGAGCACGACCTGCAAACCGGAACCTACGCCAACCGGCGCTGGGGCGGCAGCCCCGGTGATGCGGCGCATCACGCCGCCGGCGTGCCCGACCCGGCGCGCATCCGCACGCGCTTTCCGCCCGAGCCCAACGGCTACCTGCACATCGGGCACGCCAAGAGCATCTGTCTCAACTTTGGGCTGGCGCACGACTACGGCGGCGTCTGCCACCTGCGCTTCGACGACACCAACCCCGAAAAAGAGGAGCAGGAGTACGTCGATGCCATCGACGCGGCGGTGCGCTGGCTCGGCTTTGACTGGCAATCCGAGCAGGGCGGCCAACGCCAGGCGCATCGCTACTTTGCCAGCGACTACTTCGACTTCATGTACCGCGCCGCCGAATACCTGGTGCAGGCCGGGCACGCCTATGTGGATGAACAAAGCGCCGAGGCCATGCGCGCCCACCGCGGCGACTTCAACCGCCCCGGCACCGACAGCCCCTACCGCAGCCGCAGCCCGGCCGACAACCTCGAACGCCTGCGCCAGATGCGCGCCGGTCTGCACCCCGACGGCTCCATGGTCTTGCGCGCCAAGATCGACATGGCCAGCCCGAACCTGAACCTGCGCGACCCGGCGCTGTACCGCATCCGTCGCGCCACCCACCACCGCAGCGGCGACGCCTGGTGCATCTACCCGATGTACACCTACGCGCACCCGATCGAGGACGCGCTCGAGCAGATCACGCACAGCATCTGCACGCTCGAATTTGAAGACCAGCGCCCCTTTTACGACTGGCTGCTCGAGCGCCTGGCCGAAGGCGGCCTGCTGCAACACCCGCTGCCGCGTCAGTACGAATTCGCACGCCTCAACCTCACCTACGTGCTCACCAGCAAGCGCAAGCTGGCGCAACTGGTGAGCGAAGGCCGCGTGCGCGGCTGGGACGACCCGCGCCTGCCCACCCTGGCCGGGCTGCGCCGGCGCGGCTACACACCGAGCGCAATCCGCCTCTTTGCCGAGCGCATCGGCGCCAGCAAGAGCGACTCCTGGATCGACTACGCCAGCCTCGAGGGCTGCCTGCGCGAAGACCTGGAGCACAGCGCGCCGCGGGCCATGGCGGTGCTGGAGCCGCTCAAGCTGGTGCTGAGCAACTGGGCCGAGCTGCACGGCAACCCCGACCACACCGAAAGCTGCACCCTGCCCGCCTTGCCGCACACCCCCGAGGGCCAGAGCGCACCGGCGCCGCGCCAGTTTCTGCTCGGGCGCGAGCTGTGGATCGAGCGCGACGACTTTGCCACCGTGCCCCCCAAAGGCTACAAGCGCCTGCACCCGCCGCAACCCGACCCCAACAACCCCGCCCAGTGCAGCCCCGGCAGCCGGGTGCGCCTCAAGGGCGCCTACGTGATCGAGTGCACCGGCTTTGAGGCCGACGCCAGCGGCCACGTGACCGCCGTCCACGCCGTGCTGCTGCCCGGCACCAAAAGCGGCAGCCCGGGTGCCGACAGCGTCAAGGCCAAGGCCGCCATCACCTGGGTGGCCGCCGCCGACGCCGTGGCCGCCGAAGTGCGCCTGTACGAGCGCCTGTTCAACACCGCCCAGCCCGAAGCCGGTGGGGCCGATTTTCTGCAGTCCCTCAACCCCGACAGTCTGCAGGTGCGTCAAGCCTGGCTCGAGCCCACGCTGGCGCAGGCGCAGCCCGAGCAGCGCTTTCAGTTCGAACGCCATGGCTACTTCGTCGCCGACCGGCACGACCACCGCCCCGGCCTGCTGGTGTTCAACCGCATCGCCGCGCTCAAGGACTCGTGGGGCAAGTGAGGCCGGGCGTGCAGGCCGAGCCCGCGCGGCCTTGCCGCAAGGCCGGCGCAGCAGTGGCGCTGGGCATGAGCGACAATCGCTCCGATGCGCCTGCCCCTCGCCGCCGAATTCCTGCTCCTGGCTGCCCTCTGGGGCTCTTCGTTTTTGTTCATGATGCTGGGCGCGGCCGAGTTTGGGCCCTGGGCCACCGCCGGCCTGCGCGTCAGCGTGGCCACTGCGGCGCTGTTGCCGCTGCTGCTGCTGGCCGGGCACTGGCGTGTGCTGCGCGCCCACGCCGGGGCGATTTTTGTCTCGGGGCTGCTGAGCTCGGCCCTGCCCTTCGCTCTCTTTGCCTGGGCGCTGCTGTCGATCTCGACCGGCCTGTCGGCAATCCTGAACGCCACCACACCGCTCTTTGGTGCTCTGGTGGCTTGGCTGTGGCTGCGTGAGCGCCTACCGGCCGGGCGTGCGCTCGGGCTGGCGGTGGGCTTTGCCGGGGTGGTGCTGCTCTCGTGGCCCAAGGCCGATTTTGCAGGCGGCGGCACCGGCTGGGCGGTGCTGGCGTGCCTGGGGGCCACGCTGTGCTACGGGCTGGCAGCCAGCCACCACCGGCGGTATTTGAGCGACGTGCCGCCGCTGGTGATCGCCGGCGGCAGCCAAGCCGGGGCGGCGCTGGCGCTGGCGCTGCCCATGTTCTGGTTCTGGCCGGCGCAGGCCCCCAGCCCAGGGGCCTGGGGCGCGGTGGGGGCGGTCGGGCTGCTGTGTTCGGCGCTGGCTTACCTGCTGTTTTTTCGCCTGATCGCCCGCGCCGGGGCCAGCAAGGCGCTCACCGTGACCTTTCTGATTCCGGTGTTTGCGCTCATCTACGGCTCGCTGCTGCTTGGTGAGGCGATCACGCTGAGCATGGTCGCCGGTGGCGGCGTGATCCTGCTCGGCGTGCTGCTGGCCACTGGCGCCCTGCGCTGGCCCGATCCCCAAAGCGAACCCCAACGCTGCGAAAACAAAGCACAATCCGGGCCATGAAAAAAATCCTGCTCCTCAATGGCCCCAACCTGAACCTGCTGGGCACGCGCGAGCCCGAGCTCTACGGCCACACCACGCTGGCCGATGTGCAGACGGCGTTTGAGCGCACCGCCGCCCAGTTGGGCTACGCCGCCGAATGCCTGCAAAGCAACTGGGAAGGCGCGCTGATCGACAAGCTGCACGAGTACGGTCGCCTGCAACGCGAGGGTCTGGCGCTGGGCTGCGTGTTCAACCCCGGCGCCTACACCCACACCTCGGTGGCGCTGCACGACGCGGTCAAGGGCGTGCCCCAGTTGCCGGTGATCGAATGCCACATCTCGAACGTGCATGCGCGCGAGCCCTTCCGACAGCACTCGTACCTCTCGCCCGCCGCCGCCGGGATCGTGATCGGCTTTGGCGTCGAGGGCTACCAGATCGCGCTTGCGGCGCTGGTGCGCAAGTACGGGGCTGGCGGGGCCTGAAGCAGCGGCTCGGGCACCCGGTTCAGCCCGGCGCCGCCGCCGCAATCGGCGCCTGTTCCAGCCGCACGTCGCCGCACTGGGCGCGGTGGCGCAGCGCATGGTCCATCAGCACCAGCGCCAGCAAGGCCTCGGCAATCGGCACCGCGCGCAGGCCCACGCAGGGGTCGTGGCGGCCCTTGGTCAGCACTTCGGTCGGCTGGCCCTGCAGGTCGATCGAAGGCCGCGGCAGCAAAATCGAGCTGGTGGGCTTGATCGCCAGCGTCACCTCGATGTCCTGGCCGCTGCTGATGCCGCCCAGCACGCCGCCGGCCTTGTTGCCGACGAAGCCCTGCGGCGTGAGCGCGTCGCCGTGCGTGCTGCCCAGATCGGCCACGCAGCCAAAACCGGCCCCGATCTCCACCCCCTTGACGGCGTTGAGGCCCATCATGGCGTAGGCGATGTCGGCGTCGAGCTTGTCGTAGATCGGCTGGCCCAGCCCCGGCGGCACCCCTTGCGCGCTCACGCGCAGCCGCGCCCCGCAGGAGTCGCCGCGCTTGCGCAAGTCGTGCAAATAGTGCTCCAGCGCCGACACATCCGAGACCGGGGCAAAAAACGGGTTGTGCCGCACGTGCTCCCAGCCTTCGAAGGGGATTTCGAGCGCCCCCAGTGCCGTCAGGCAGCCCCGAAACGCAATGCCGTGCTGCTGCTGCAACCACTTCTTGGCCACGGCCCCGGCGGCCACCGTGGGCGCTGTCAGGCGCGCCGACGAGCGGCCGCCGCCGCGCGGGTCGCGCAGGCCGTATTTGCGCCAGTAGCTGTAGTCGGCGTGGCCGGGGCGAAAGGTCTGGACGATCTCGCCGTAGTCTTTGCTGCGCGCGTCGGCATTGGGAATCAAAAGCGCGATCGGGGTGCCGGTGGTCTGGCCCTGGTACACGCCGCTGAGGATCTGCACCTGGTCGGGCTCTTTGCGCTGCGTCACGAAGGCGCTGGTGCCGGGGCGGCGCCGATCCAGCTCGGGCTGAATGTCGGCTTCGCTCAAGGCCATGCCCGGCGGGCAGCCGTCGATCACGCAGCCGATGGCCGGGCCGTGGGACTCACCAAAGTTGGTGACGCAAAACAGGGTGCCGAAGGTGTTGCCGCTCATGCGGCCGGATTATCCCGGATTGCGCATGCACAGCAAGCGGCGCTCAGACCTTGTCGGCCGGCTGCGCTTCTTCCTCGGGCCAGTCGCGGATGTAGGCCTTGAGCATTTTGTTCTCGAAGTTTTGCGCTTCCACCACCGCCTTGGCCACGTCGTAGAAGCTGATCACGCCCATGAGCAGGCGCTCGTCCATGACTGGCATGTAGCGCGAGTGCTTTTGCAGCATCAGCGGCCGCACCTGCTCGAGGTCGGTCTGGCTGGTGCAGCTCATGTAGTGGTCGTCCATCACCGCGCGCACCGTGCCCGTGCCGCAGTTGCCGCCGTTGCGCGCCACCGTGTGCAGCACCTCGCGGAAGGTGAGCATGCCCACCAGCTCGCCGTGCTCCATCACGGCCAGCGAGCCGATGTCGAGCTCGGCCATGGTCTGCACCGCCTGACTCAAGGGCGCGTCGGGGGAAATGGTGTAGAGCGTACCGCCCTTGACGCGCAAAATGTCGCTGACCTTCATCGCTAGACTCCTGTATGGTCCGACCCCGGATCGGACTCAAATATAGCCCACAATGGAGCCCAATTCAGCCCCCGCACCCCAGACTCTAGGACAAACCCCCATGAGCGGCCCCGCCGACCCCGGTTTCGACACCCTGACCCTGCATGCCGGCGCCGCCCCCGACCCCGGCACCGGGGCGCGCGCACTGCCCATCCACTTGAGCACTTCGTTCGTGTTCGAGTCTTGCGATCAGGCGGCGGCGCTGTTCAATCTGGAGCGCGCCGGCCACGTCTACAGCCGCATCAGCAACCCGACCAACGCGGTGCTCGAGCAGCGCGTGGCCGCGCTCGAAGGCGGCATCGGGGCCATTGCCACCGCCAGCGGGCAAGCGGCGCTGCATCTGGCGGTGGCGACCCTGACCGGCGCCGGAGGGCATCTGGTGGCCTCGAGCGCGCTCTACGGCGGCAGCCACAACCTGCTGCAACACACGCTGCGCCGTTTCGGCATCGAAACCACCTTCGTGGCGCCGGCCGACCTCGATGGCTGGCGCGCCGCCGTGCGCCCCAATACCCGCTTGCTGTTCGGCGAGACGCTGGGCAACCCGGGGCTGGATGTGCTCGACGTGCCCGCCGTGGCGCAGATCGCGCACGACGCCGGCCTGCCGCTGCTGCTTGACAGCACGCTCACCACCCCGTGGCTGATGCAGCCGCTGGCGCTGGGCGCGGACCTGGTGCTGCACTCGGCCACCAAGTTTCTGAGCGGCCACGGCACCGTGATCGGCGGCCTGTTGGTCGATGGCGGCAGCTTCGACTGGGAGCGCGCCGGGCGGCACCCCGAACTGTGCGCCCCCTACGCCGGCTTTCACGACATGGTGTTCAGCGAGGAGTCCACGGTCGGGGCTTTTTTGCTGCGCGCCCGCCGCGAGGGGCTGCGCGACTTCGGCGCCTGCCTGAGCCCGCACAGCGCGTGGCTGATCTTGCAAGGCATCGAAACCCTGCCGCTGCGCATGGCGCGCCACATCAGCAACACCGCCGCGGTGGTGGAGTTTTTGGCACGCCACCCCTTTGTGGGCCGCGTCGGGCACCCGCTGCTCGAGTCGCACCCCAGCCACGCGCTGGCCCAGCGGCTGCTGCCGCGCGGCGCCGGCAGCGTGTTCAGCTTCGACCTCAAGGGCAGCCGCGCCCAGGGCCGCGCCTTCATCGAAGCGCTGCAGCTGTTCAGCCACCTGGCCAATGTGGGCGACTGCCGCAGCCTCGTCATCCACCCGGCCAGCACCACCCACTTTCGCCTCAACGACGCCGAACTGGCCGCAGCCGGCATCGGCGCCGGCACCATCCGGCTGTCGATCGGGCTCGAAGACCCGACCGACCTGATCGACGACCTCCAGCGCGCCCTCAAGGTGGCGCAAAAGGCAGGGGACTAAAACCATGTGGATCGACCTGCCCAGCGGCCCCCTGTACGCCTACACCGGCGGCCGCCCGTTGGCGCCGCAGCGCCCGACCGTGGTCTTCATCCACGGCGTGCTCAACGACCACAGCGTCTGGATCCTGCAAAGCCGCTACCTCGCGCACCACGGCTTCAACGTGCTGGCCATCGACCTGCCCGGCCACGGCCGCAGCGGCGGCGCAGCGCCGGCGAGCGTCGAGGAAGCCGCCGCCAGCGTGCTGGCGCTGCTCGACGCGCTGCACATCGGGCAGGCGGCGCTGGTCGGCCACAGCTGGGGCTCGTTGATCGCGCTGCACGCCAGCGCCACGGCGCCGGAGCGCATAAGCCACCTGGCGCTGGTGGGCAGCGCCTACCCCATGCGCGTCGCGCCCGCCCTGCTGCAGCAGGCGCAAGAGCAGCCGCTGCAAGCCATCGAGCGCATCAACCAGTACAGCCACAGCAGCCTGGCCAGCGGGCCGTCGGTGCTCGGCCCCGGCACCTGGCTGCGTGGCTGCTCGCGCGCCCTGATGCGCCGCGTGCTGGCCAGCAACCCCCAAACCAACCTGCTGCAACGGGGCTTTGCGGCCTGCGACCGCTACGACCAGGGCCTGCAAGCGCTGCAACGCCTGAGCCGCCCGGTGTTGTTCATTCTGGGCCAGCACGACCAGATGACGCCACCCAAAGCGGCGCAAAGCCTGATCGATGCCGCCCCTGCGGGCAGCCGCGTGCTGCGTCTGGCTGCAGGCCACGCCCTGATGAGCGAAGCCCCAGACGCGGTGTTGCAAGGCCTGCGCGACTACCTGCCACCCACCTGAAGCGGCGCCGCGATCAGGCGCCGCGATCAGGCGCCGCGATCAGGCGCCGTGGTGCGGCAGCAGATCGGCCAGCCGCGCCTCGCTCCAGCGGCTGCGCTGCCACAGCGCCAGCGTGCTGGGCTCGACCGGCAGCAGCAGGCTTTGCAGCAGCGGCGAGGCGGCGGTCTGCGCCGGGTCCACCAGCAGCACGAAGCGCTCACCGCCTTCGTCGAGCCGCCCGACCCAGTCCAGCGCCTGCAGCGCCTCCAGTGGGGCTTCGAGCTGCAGCGTATCGACGCGCAGTCGCGCCGCCAGCGCGTCCAGCGCCAGCCCGCGCCCCCCGGCCTGGCGCTCGAGCTGCAGCTGCGCCAGCGCCTCCAGCGCCAGTTGCATGTGCCAGCCCGGTGTGTCGCCGCGCCGCGCCACCCCGGCCAGCAGGCTGGGCAGATAAGCCGCCACCACCGCGCCCAGCAGCACGATCACCCACACCAGATAGACCCAGAACAGCAAAATGGGCAGCGTGGCCAGCGTGCCATAGAGCAGCGAGAGCGTGGGCATGGCCACCAGATACCAGGCCAGCAGGCCCTTGACCAGCTCCACCCCAAGGGCCGCAAACAGGCCACCGGCGAGCGCATGGCTCCAGCGCACGCTGGCGTTGGGCACGTAGCGAAACATGGCCCCGAGGGCCACCGCAATTACCGCAAACTCCAGGCCCTCGAACAGCGTGAACAGCAACCCGTGCACGCCCTGCACCCAGCCCTGCGAGACCGAGAGCGCATACGAGCTCAGGCTCAGGCTCAGGCCGATGAGCAGCGGGCCCAGCGTCAGCAGGCTCCAGTAGATCAGCAGCCGCTGCATGAACGAGCGCAAGCGGCGCACGCGCCAGATTTCATTGAGCTTGAGGTCGATCGACCAGACCATCACCAGCACCGTGAGCAACAGCCCCACCGCCCCGACCCCGCCCATCTGCGCGGCGTGGGCCGAAAACTGCGACAGGTACTGCGCCATGGGCTCGGCGATGTGCGGTGGAATCAGGCCGCTGAGCAGCCACTGGCGCACTTGCAGCTCGACGCGGGCAAAGGCCGGAAACAGGCTGAACACGGCCAGCGCCACGGTGATGAAAGGCACCAGGGCAAAGGCGGTGGTAAACGACAGGCTGGCAGCGGCGTTGCTCAGGTCGTCGGCGCGAAAGCGCGCGCGCAGCGTCTGCACCGTGGTGCGCCACGGGAAGTGCAGCAGCCCTTCCCACAGGGTCTGGGCCGGTCGGCGCAAGATTTGGGCCGCGCCCATGGCCCCTGATGACAGCTTGGATGCCCGCATGGCGCTATCATCCCAGATTTTCCACTGGGCGCACCTTGGGTGCCGATTGGGATCATGCCACCACCTTTGCACCGCTCCATGAACCCAAGCCCCTCCCCCGATTTCGACGGCACTGCCGCGCACCTGGCGCTCGTCTCCACCCCCCCATCGGCGGCGGCGCGGCGCACGCGCTTCATCGCTGTGGCCAGCGTGCTGGCGCTGATCGTGCTCGGCTTGGCCTGGGAGCTGTGGCTGGCACCGCTGCGTGAGGGTGGCTCGTGGTGGGCACTCAAGGTGCTGCCGCTGCTGCTGCCGCTGCCGGGCCTGCTGCGCCTGCGCATGTACACCTACCGCTGGGTGAGCCTGCTGGTATGGTTCTACTTCCTCGAGGGCGTGGTGCGCGCCACCACCGAAGCCGGCTGGTCGCAGGCGCTGGCCACGGTCCAGGTGCTGCTGTGCGTGGCGCTGTTCACCGCCTGCGCCATGCACATCAAACTGCGGCTGCAAGCGGCCAAGGCCATGCGGGAAGCGGCGGCGGCGCAGGAAACCGCTCAGGCGGCCGGGGCTGGCGTGGCCGGGGCTGGCGTGGCCGGGGCTGGGGTTGGCGCAGCCGATCCTGGCCACCGCCAAAGCGGCCCGGCTGGTCCATGATCCGGCCCTTGACCCAGCCCGCGATCGGCCCTTGCACCCCATGAGCGCAGCCGCCCCCGACCCCTTGCTCGAGGCCCTGCGCGCCTGCGTCGGCGCCGCCTACGTGCTGGCCCCCGATGCGCCCGCGGCCGAACTCGAGCCCTTCGAGCGCGACTGGCGCGGCCGCCAGCGCGGGCGCGCGCGCGCCGTGGTGCGCCCGGGCAGCACGGCGCAAGTGGCGGCCGTGGTGCGCGCCTGCGCCGCCGCCGGGGCCCCGATCGTGCCCCAAGGCGGCAACACCGGGCTGGTGCTGGGCGGCGTGCCCGACCCCAGCGGCACCGAGGTGCTGCTGTGCACCCGGCGCCTGAACCGCATCCGTGCCCTCGATGCGGCGAACCACAGCCTGACGCTCGAAGCCGGCTGCGTGCTGCAAACGGCGCAGCAGGCCGCAGCCGAGGCCGGTCTGTGGCTGCCGCTGAGCCTGGCCTCCGAAGGCAGTTGCACCATCGGCGGCAATCTGGCCACCAACGCCGGCGGCACCCAGGTGCTGCGCTATGGCAACGCACGCGATCTGTGTCTGGGGCTCGAAGTGGTGTGCCCCGACGGCGCCATCTGGCACGGACTGGGCGGCCTGCGCAAAGACAACACCGGCTACGACCTGCGCCACCTCTACATCGGCAGCGAGGGCACGCTGGGCATCATCACCGCCGCCACGCTCAAGCTGCAGCCGCAGCCGGCGGCCCAAGGCTGCGCCTGGGTGGGCGTGCCCTCGCTGCCCGCGGCACTGGAACTGCTGGCGCTGGCGCAGCGCACGCTGGGGCCGGGCCTGAGCGGCTTTGAGCTCATGGGCCAGTTGGCGCTGCACCTGGTGGCGCAGCACCTGCCCGCGCTGCGCCCGCCGCTGTGGCCCGATTGGCCCTACTGCGTGCTGATCGAGCTGAGCGTAAACGCGGCCCCAGACCAAGCGCAGTCCGACACGCAAGCCCAGATGCAGGCCGGCTTGCAGTCCTTGCTGCAAAGCGCGCTGGCGCAGGGTTGCGCTGGCGACGCCGTGCTGGCCGAATCGCTGGCGCAGGCGCAGCGGCTCTGGCACGTGCGCGAGAGCATCCCGCTGGCGCAAGCGCAGGAAGGGCTCAACGCCAAGCACGACATCAGCCTGCCGATCTCGCGCATCCCCGCCTTTTGCACCGAGGCCGAGGCCCTGCTGGCACAGACCCTGCCGGGTGCGCGCCTGGTCAACTTTGGCCATTTGGGCGACGGCAACCTGCACTTCAACGTGCAGTGCCCCGCTGGGGCCGACGGCGCCGCCTTTTTGCGCCTGCACGAGGCGCGCATCAACGCGCTGGTGTTCGACTGCGTGCAGCGCCACGGCGGCTCGATCAGCGCCGAGCACGGCATCGGCACCCTGCGCGCCGCCACCCTGCCGCGCTACAAAGACGCGCAGGCGCTGGCCCTGATGCGCCAGATCAAGCAGGCGCTGGACCCACAGGGCTTGCTCAACCCGGGGCGGGTGCTGTCGCGGCCCTTGCCGGATAATCCCGCCCCATGAGCCCGCGCCCCATCCGCACCCCCTACGAAGACCTGCTGCGCCACGTCATGCAACACGGCGTGGCCAAGGGCGACCGCACCGGCACCGGCACGCGCAGCGTGTTTGGGCACCAGCTGCGCTTTGACCTGAGCGAAGGCCTGCCCGTGGTCACCACCAAGAAGGTGTATCTCAAGGCCGTGATCGTCGAGCTGCTGTGGTTTTTGCAGGGCGGGCGCAACGTGCGCTGGCTGCAAGAGCGCGGCTGCACCATCTGGGACGAATGGGCCGGCCCCGACGGCGACCTCGGGCCGGTGTACGGCGTGCAGTGGCGCAGCTGGCCGACCCCCGAGGGCGGCCAGATCGACCAGATCGCCGACCTCGTGCAACAGCTCAAACGCAACCCCGACAGCCGCCGCCTGCTGGTCAGCGCCTGGAACGTGGCCGCGCTGCCCCAGATGGCGCTCATGCCCTGCCACGTGCTGTTTCAGTTTTACGTCGCCCCGGCCAGCGCGCAGGGGCGCCCGCGCCTGAGCTGCCAGCTCTACCAGCGCAGCGCCGATCTGTTCCTCGGTGTGCCCTTCAACCTTGCCAGCTACGCGCTGCTCACGCACATGCTGGCGCAGCAGTGCGATTTCGAGCCCGGTGATTTCATCTGGTGCGGCGGCGACTGCCACATTTACGACAACCACACCGAGCAGGTGCAGCTGCAACTCAGCCGCCCGGCCTACCCTTTTCCGCGCTTGCAGCTCAAGCGCCGCCCGCCTTCGATCTTCGACTACGAGCTGGCCGACTTCGAACTGCTCGACTACCAGCACCACCCGGCCATCAAGGCGCCGGTCGCGGTCTAGAGCAGGCCGCGCACCGTGCTCAACCGATCGCAACTGGTCGGCCTGGTCGCGCTCACGCTGATGTGGGGCGTCAACTGGCCGATGATGAAACTCTCGCTGCAAGAGCTCACGCCGCTGTACTTTCGCGCCTTCACCATGACCGGCGGCACGCTCTGGCTGGCGGTGTTTTTCTATCTGCGCGGCGTGCGCATGGTGCCCCGCGGGGCGTCGGAGTGGCGCAGCATCGTCACCCTGGGCCTGCCGAACATGCTCGGCTGGCACACCCTGTCGATTTTTGGCGTGCAGGCGCTGGCATCGGGGCGCGCCGCCATTCTGGGCTTTACCATGCCGGTCTGGACCGTGCTGCTGGGCGCGCTCTTTTTTGGCCTGGCCCTGACCCGGCGCAGCCTGGCCGCCACCGCCGCCGTGCTGCTGGCCGTGGCCTTGCTGCTGGCCGACGAATGGGGCCACCTCGCTGGCAGCCCATTTGGCGTCGTCGTCATGCTCGGGGCGGCGCTCTGCTGGGCCATCGGCACACTGATGATGCGCCGCGCCCAGCTCACGCTGCCGGTCGAGGCGCTCACCGTCTGGATGATGGCGCTCACCAGCGTCTGCATGTGGCTCATGGCGGCGGCCAGCGAACCGTGGCCGCAGTTCCAGTTCAGCGTGCCGATGTGGATCAGCCTGGCCTACGGCGTGCTGTTCAACTACGGCTTTGCCCAGATCATCTGGTTTTCGCTCGCGCGCCACCTGCCGCCGGCCACCAGCGCCATGAGCGTGATGCTCGTGCCCCTGATCGGCACCGCCAGCGCCACCCTGATCATGAACGAATGGCCGCGCTGGCAAGACGGCGTGGCGGTGCTCTGCGTCATGGTGGCGATCGCCGCCGTGCTGCTGCCACCGGGCAGCCTGCGCCGGGCTTGGCGGCGCTGAACCGGCATCAGGCGCGTCGCCGCCAGGCCAGCCAGCGCGGCGTGATCAGCACCAGCAGCACGATCAGCAGCAGCCCGAGCGAGAGCGGGCGCTCGATGAACACCGACCAGTTGCCTTGGCCTATCGAGAGCGCGTTGCGCAGTTGCGCCTCGGCCAGCGGGCCCAGTATCAGGCCGACGATCACGGGCGCAATCGGAAAATCGAAACGCCGCATCAACACCCCCAGCAGACCCACGGCGAACATCAGGAACAGGTCGAAAGCGCTCTGGCGCATGCCATAGACCCCGACCGTGGCAAAGACCATGATGCCTGCGTAGAGCATGGGCTTGGGCACCAGCAGCAGCTTGACCCAAAGCCGGATCAGCGGCAGGTTGAGCAGCAGCAGCATGACGTTGCCGATGTAGAGCGAGGCGATCAGCGCCCACACCAGCGCCTCCGAAGTCTGGAACAGCTGCGGCCCTGGGTTGAGCCCGTAGTTCTGCAGCGCCGTCAGCAGCACCGCCGTGGTCACCGAAGTGGGTATGCCCAGGGCCAGCAGGGGCACCAGGGTGCCGGTGGCGGCGGCGTTGTTGGCGGCCTCGGGGCCTGCCACCCCCTCGATCGCCCCGGTGCCGCCAAACTCGGCCCGGTGCTGGGGCGCCACCAGCTTGCGCTCCGTGGCGTAGCTGAGGAAGGTGGGGATTTCGGTGCCTCCGGCCGGTATGGTGCCAAAGGGAAACCCCATGCCCGCCCCGCGCAACCAGGCCGGCCACGAGCGCTGCCATTCGCTGCGGTCCATGCGCACCCGCGTCAGGCGGTTCATGGTGCTGACGCTGCGGCCCTCGTACATGGCGTTGTAGATCGCCTCGGCCACGGCAAACAAACCCACCGCCACCAGCACCACCTCGATGCCGTCCATGAACTCGAGCACGCCGCCGGTGTAGCGCACCTGCCCGGTGATCTGATCCATGCCCACCAGCCCCAGCGCCAGCCCAAGGAACAAGGCCGTCAGGCCGCGCAGCGCGCTTTTGCCCAGCACCGTGCTCACCGTGACGAATGCCAGCAGCATCAAGGCAAAGTATTCGGGCGGGCCAAGCTGCACCGCCCAATCCGCCACCGCAGGCGCAAACAGGGTCAGCAGCACGATGGCAATGGAGCCGGCCACGAACGAACCGATCGCCGAAGTGGCCAAGGCCGCGCCGGCGCGCCCGCTCTTGGCCATTCTGAAGCCTTCCAGAGCCGTCACCATGGTGCCGGTCTCGCCCGGGGTGTTGAGCAGGATCGAGGTCGTCGAGCCGCCGTACATGGCTCCGAGGTAGATACCGACGAAAAAAATCAGCGAGGCGGTGGGCTCCACCTGGGCCGTGATGGGCAGCAGCATCGCCACCGTCACGGCCGGCCCCAGACCCGGCAACACGCCGATGGCGGTGCCCAGGGCGGTGCCCAGAAACGCCCACATCAGGTTGACCGGGGTCGCGGCGGTGGCAAAGCCGCCCATCAGTTGTTCGAAAATTTCCATGATCCGGAACCGCCTTGGGCGGCCCTGAAGGGGGGCCTCAGATCCAGCCGGTTGCGGTCAGGCTGGGCAAGTTGACGGCCAGCAGTTGGGCAAAAAGCCAGTACACCGGGGCCGCCAGCAGCAAGCCGATGGCCGCATCGCGCACCAGCCCCATCCAGCCGCCACCCGGTTTGCCTTCAGCGATGCGCAAACCGCGCACGGCCAGCGTGAAGCACAGGGCGCAACTGAGCACAAACCCGATGTATTCGATCAGCGCCGCGTTGGCCAGCACCCCGGCCGAGACCCACGCCCAGGCGTGCCAATCGGCGCGCGGTGCCCCCGAGGCCTGGTCCAGGTTCTGGAAGCCGCCCGTGAGGGCCTGGCGCAACAACAAGCCGCCGCACACCAGCAGCGCCGCCGCCACCACCCAGGGCAGAAAATTGGGCCCGATGCCCGCATACCCGGCCTCGGCGGGGATCTGCGTCGCGCCATAAGCCAGCAGCGCCGCCACCCCCAGCACCCCGAGCGCGAGCAGCACCTGCAGGACCACCGAATGCGATGAATGCACGGGCTGGGTGGCGGGCGACGAGGGCGACGAGGGTTCCATGGCGTTCAGGCGGGCATTGGTGCGTGCGGGCGGTTCAGATCATGCCCGACATGGCCATGACCGCGCGCAGGCGCGCAAAATCGCGCTCCACGAACTCGTCGAAGGCGGGCCCGGTGAGCAGGGCCGATGTCCAGCCATTTTGCTGCAAGGCCGTGCGCCAGGTCTGGCTTTGGGTGGCCCGCACCACCCGCTCGGTCAGGGCGGCCCGTTGCGCCGGCGTGATGCCCGCCGCGCCATAGACGCCGCGCCAGTTGCCGATCACCACATCGATGCCCTGCTCGCGCAGGGTCGGGATGTCGTGCCCAGGCAGGCGCTGCTCGGAAGTGACGCCGATGGCGCGCATGCGCCCGGCCTGGATGTGCGGCAAAAACTCGCTCAGGCCGCTGCCGCCGATGGTCACGTTGCCCCCCAGAATGGCCGCTACCGCCTCACCGCCGCCACGAAACGGCACGTAGTTGATGCGCCCGGCATCAACCCCCGAAGCGCGGGCAATCAGGGCGGCCGCCACGTGCTCGGTCGACCCGCGCGACCCCCCGCCCCATTTCACGCTGCCCGGATCGCGCCGCAGCTGCTCGACCACATCGCGCATGGTGCGCAGTGGCGAATTGGCGGGCAGCACGAACACGTTGAACTCGGTCGTCAGGCGGGCGATCGGCGTGATCTGGGTGATGCTCACCGGCGGCCGACCGGTGATGATGCCACCGAGCATCACGGCCCCCATCACCAGCAGGGCATCGGGGTCGCCGCGGCGCGCGTTGTAAAACTGGGCCAGCCCGATCGTTCCTGCGGCGCCGCCGCGGTTCTCGAAAGTCACGGACTGCGCCTGCCCGGCGTCCTGCAGCGCCTGGCCCAGGGAACGGCCCGTCAGATCCCAGCCACCCCCTGGGTTGGCGGGAATCATCATGCGCAGCGCAGACTGCGCCCACGCCGTCAGCGGCAAGCCGGTGGCGCTGGCTGCAGCCAATGCCGTCAAGGATTTGAGAAAGGTGTCGCGGCGCATGGCAAGTCTCCGATGGTGTGGGAATGGCCTCGATGATCGGCCTGCACGCTGTCAAAGCGCTGTCAGGACCCTCGGTACTTTCCCTGATTTTTCTGCGCTTGCATGGACTTGGATGGCGTGGCAAAACCCTGCCGCCCCCCCGAGCGCCAGCGAGACGGCGATAATCTCCAGTGTGGTGGTGCGCGCTTGATGGGACAAATAAAACCGATGGATTTTTGGCCCTGCTTAGGCGCAAACCACAGCCATAGTGCCACTATGGCGCGGATTTGCAACGACAGCAGGGACGAAAAGGCGCGGTTTTATGTTCCAGATAGCGCGCAACGCCACACTAGCCACCATGAAGCTGCTGCTGATCGAAGACAACCCTGCCATGCAAGCCAGCTTGCAGCGCTCGTTGCAGCGGCGCGGCATTGCGGTGGCCTTGTGCAGCGACGGCCGCCAAGCCCTGGAGGCCTGGGCCGCCAGCGCCCCCGATGTGGTGCTGCTCGATCTGACCCTGCCCGGGCTCGACGGCTTGCAGGTGCTGCACAAGGCGCGTCAGAACGGCTTTGCGGCCCCGGTGATCATCCTCACCGCGCGCGGCACTGTGGGTGACCGGGTGCTCGGCCTCAAGACCGGGGCCGACGACTATCTGCCCAAGCCCTTTGACCTCGACGAACTCGAGGCCCGGATTCACGCCCTGCACCGGCGCAGCCAGAGCAGCGGTGCAAGCGCTGGCCGCGCGCCCGACGCCGGCGCACGGCCCGCATTTTGCGGTCTGCGCGCCGACCCCGACAGCAACGCGGTGTACTTCGAGGGCCGCGCGCTCGATCTGGCGCCGCGCGAACTGGCGCTGCTGCGCGCCCTGCTCGAGCGCCCAGGGCGCGCCATCGCCAAAGAGCAATTGCTGGAGCGGGTGTTTCCCCACGCCGATGAAGTCCTGCCCGATGCGGTCGAGGTGGTGGTGTACCGACTGCGCAAGAAAATCGCCCATCTCGGCGTCGAACTCGTGACCTTGCGCGGCCTGGGCTATCTGCTCAAGGCGCAAGAATGAACCTGCCCCCACGCTCGCTGCGCAGCCAGCTGATGCTGGGCATTTTGTTGCCGGTGGTGGCCTTTCTGGTGCTCAATGCCTACGTGCTGTACCAGCAGGCCCTGAACGCGGCCGACACCGCCTACGACCGCACCCTGCTGGCCAGCGCCAAAGCCATCGGCGAACAGCTCGAAGTGGTGCCCGATGCCTTGCACGGCCACCGGCTGCTGGGTTCGCTCACCTACGCGGCGCTGGAGGCCTTCGAGGCCGACAACCGCAGCCGCCTGTACTACCGCGTCACCGGATTTTCGGGCGAAATGGTGGCCGGTTTTGCCGACCTGCCGCCCTGGCGCGGCAGGCTGCCCACCAACACCCTGTACGCCGCGCTGGTGCACTTTTACGACGACCACTACCAAGGCGAGCCGGTGCGCGTGGCGGTGTTGCTGCAACCGGTGGCCGGGGTGCATGGGCTGGGCATGGCCACCATCCAGGTGGCCGAAACACTGGAACTGCGCCAAACCCTGGCGCGCCAGATTTTGCTCGACACCCTCTGGCGCCAAAGCCTGTTGATCGCCCTGATCGGCCTGGTGGTGTTCGTGGTGGTGCAGCGCGCCACGCTGCCGGTGCGCCGGCTCAGCGCCGCCTTGGCCGCACGGCCCGAAAACGACCTCAGCCCGCTCGACAGCGCCGCCGCCCCAACCGAACTGCAACCCCTGCTGCAAGCCACCAACCAGCACATGGCGCGCTTGAGCGATCTGTTGCAACACCAAAAGCGCTTCGTGCGCGACACCTCGCACCAGATCAAGACGCCGCTGGCGGTGTTGCGCACGCAGTTGCAATCGGCCCTGCGCGGTGACGTCGATACCCAGCTGGCGCTGCGCGAGATGATGCAGACCGTCGATGGCGCCACCGAGCTGGCCAACCAGATGCTGGCACTGGCCAAAATCGAGCAGCTGCGCATCCAGGCCGACGTGCCGGTGGTGGCCTGGGCCGAGGCGCTGCGCGCGGTGGCGCTCGACGTGGCCGCGCTGGTGGCCGACAAGCAGCTCGATTTCGAATTGCTGCTCGATCCCACTGCCGCCACCCTGCGCGTGCGCGCGCACGAGTGGTCGCTCAAAGAACTGGCGCGCAACCTGCTGCACAACGCCATCCGCCACTCACTGCCGGGGGGCGCGCTGCGCATCGAATTGCGGGCCGGACCGGAGCGCGGCTGGGCCCAACTGACGATCGACGACAGCGGCGCTGGCCTGCCGCAGGATCTGCTCGACAACCCCTTCAGGCCCTTCCACACGGCGGTGCAGGCCCCGCATGGCTCGGGCCTCGGGTTGGCCATCTGTCATGGCATCGTGCAAACGCTGGGCGGGCAGATCGAGCTGCAAAACCGGCTCGACGGGCACGGCCGCTGCATCGGGCTGCGCGCCTGCGTGCGGCTGCCCCTGGTGGAGCCGCCCTACTCCACGATCACATAAACCTTGAGCACCGCCTCCAGCACCTGGAACGAGCCGGTGAAGCCGGGCGGGATGTGCATGGTTTGCCCTGGGCCGGCCTCGACGTGGCTGCCGTCGTCGCGCCGGATGCGACAACGCCCCTCCAGCACCGTGAACACCTCGCGCTCGGTCGGGCCGAAAGCGATCGCCCATTCACCCACCTCGCTGCGCCACAGGCCGGTACTGATCACGCGCGCACCCTGCAGCGGTGCATCGAACAAATCCCAAGTCTGGCGCAGCGGCAGGCCCACAATGCGCCGGTCGCGGCGCGGGCGCGAAAGCTCGGGCTCGCCGCTGGGCTGCGGGCCGAAACTGAACAGATCGTGCTCGGACATGGCGCTTGGATGGACGGGTGCAGGCTGGACTGGAATGGGCTGCTGAAACAAGCGGCTGAAACAGGCTGCTGAAACCGGCTGAAGATGCCGCTGGGCCGTGCCGATGCCTTGGGCCGCAAACCCGCTCAGGCGCGCGGCAGCGTCACCCCGTGCTGGCCTTGGTACTTGCCGCCGCGGTCCTTGTACGACACCTCGCACACCTCGTCGCTCTCGAAAAACAGCACCTGCGCGCAGCCCTCGCCGGCGTAGATCTTGGCCGGCAGCGGCGTGGTGTTGGAAAACTCCAGCGTCACGAAGCCCTCCCACTCGGGCTCGAAAGGCGTGACGTTGACGATGATGCCGCAGCGCGCGTAGGTGCTCTTGCCCAGGCAGATGGTGAGCACGTTGCGCGGAATGCGAAAATACTCCAGCGTGCGCGCCAGTGCAAAACTGTTGGGCGGGATGATGCACGAATCGCCCTCGAAATCGACAAAGCTCTTGGCGTCGAAATTTTTCGGGTCCACCACCGTGCTGTGGATGTTGGTAAAGACCTTGAACTCGCGCGCGCAGCGGATGTCGTAGCCGTAGCTGCTGGTGCCGTAGCTGATGATTTTTTGGCCATCGGCCTGGCGCACCTGCCCCGGCTCGAAGGGCTCGATCATGCCCTGTTGTTCGGCCATGCGGCGGATCCACTTGTCGCTCTTGATGCTCATTGCTGCACTCCGTTTGCAGCGATTGTAGGGCCGCCGCAGCGCCCAGACCGGTCGCCCAGACCAGCGCTGTGCACGCTTGGCCAGAACCCGCTACAATACCCCCATCCGTTTCTTAAAGGAGTATTCCATGCTGCGTTTCGACGTCCCCCAGGTCTGGTCCAACGTGATCCGCCTCGAAGCCTTCATCACCTTTGCCGTCGCCGCGCTGGCGTTGGCGCTCAATTTCGCCTGGCTGATGGCGCTGCTGGTCGCCTTGGGCTTGGTGCGCGGCTTCTTCGGCCACCACCGCTGCCCCTCGCACCACCTCTGGAAAGCGCTGATGCTGCGCGCCAACTGCGCCGGCAAGCTCGAAGACGCCGGGGCCAAGATGTTTGCCAACAAGATCCTGTTCATCGCCAGCAGCGTGTCGCTGGCGCTGTTCCTTTCGGGCAGCGACCTGTGGATGGTGCCGGCAGGCATACTGGTGGTGTTCGCCACGCTGGAGTGGGCGTTTTCGTTCTGCGCCGCCTGCTGGGTCTATGGGGCTTGGTATCGGCGTTTTCCGCCGGCGAGCGCATAAGCCCTTGCGCCCCGCGCGCTGGGGCAAGCGGCCGGGCTAGCGCGCGGCCGGCTCTGGCAGCGGCTGGAGCGGCGCGCGCACGATGCGCGCAAAGCCCGGCAGGCCCGCCAGCAGTTGGCGCCCGTAGCCGCTCTGGTGCAGGCGCCGGTCGTAGCACACCACGTGCGCTTGGTCGTCCTCGGTGCGGATGGCTCGCCCCACCCACTGCGCCAGCCGCATCGCCGCGGCAGGCAGCACCAGCTCCTGGAACGGATCGCGCCCAGCGGCGCGCAGCCACTCGGCCCGCGCCTGGCCCACCGGGTCGTCCGGTGGAGCAAAAGGCAGTTTGGTGATGAACAGGTCCTCGCACAGCTGGCCCGGCAGATCCAGGCCCTCGCCAAAAGACTGCATGCCAAAAATGATCGACGGCTGCCCAGCCGCCACGCGCTCGGCGTGCAAGCGCAGCAGGCGCTGGCGCGGCAGCTCGTTTTGCACCAGCACCCGTGCGCGCAGGGCCGCCGGCAGGGCCTCGCAAGCCAGCCGCATCTGCAGGCGCGAGGTAAACAGCACCAGCGCCCCGTGGCGCACCGCAGTCAGGTCGTGCAACAGGCTGCACACCAGCTCGGCGTTGAAGGCGCTGGCCTCCTTGGGGTCGGCACGGGTACCGCCCAGCACCAGCCGCCCCTGGCGGCTGAAGTCGAAGGGGCTGGGCACTTCGAGCGTGCAAGCGTCCGGGTCGTGCTCGAGACCGGATTCGCGCAAGAAATAATCAAAGCGCCCGCCGCTGCTCAAGGTCGCCGACGTCAGCACGGCCGCGCGCACCGAGCCCCACAGGTGCTGGCGCAAGGTGCTGCCCGGCAGGGTCGGACTGGCATGCGCCATCAGCGCCGCATCGGCCCCCGCAGACTGCACACTGAACCATTTGGCAACCGGTTCGTCCCCCAGGCTGGGTTGCTGCAAAAACAGGCGCGCCGTCTCGTGCGCGGCCTCCAGGCGCGGCGTCAGGCTGCCCAACTGGGCGTACAGGGTGGCGAGCTGACGCGACTGCTGCGGCTGCTCGCGCATTTCGGCACGCAGGGCTTTGGCCAGCAGCCGCAACGAGTCGATGAAGGCACCCGCGCTGCGCTGCAGCGCCTCCAGGGGCTGCAGCAGCGCAGCGGGCGTTTGGCCCTGGCTGAGCCGGGCCACGCGCTCGGGCGCCCAGCCTGCCGGTTCCTCGCTCAGCTCGGGGCCATGCTGCTGCACCACCCAGCGCGCCAGCTCTTGCATGGCCTGGCGCAACGCCGCCGCCTGCTCGTGTACGCCGGCCAGTTCTGCCAGCCCCAAGGTGGCGCCAGCGCGCATGGCGCGCTGTGCCAGGCGTTCGATCCATCCCAGGCGGCTCAAGTCCATGCGGCTGGCAAACTGCTCCAGCGCCACCGCCGGCAGGTGGTGCGCCTCGTCGATCACCAGCAGGCAGTTGTCGAGGTCGGGCAAGGTGCGCGAGCCCAGGGTGCTGAGCAACAAGTCGTGGTTGACCACGATCACCTGCGCCCCCACCAGCTCCTTGCGCTGCTCGAAGTAACTGCACTGGCCATAGACCGGACAATGGCGCGCCGCACACGAACTGGCCTGCACCGCCACCGACTGCCACAGCGGGCCTGCAGGGGGCTGGCTCAAGTCATCGAAGTCGCCGCTCCAGCGACCGCTGGCCAAATCGGCTTGCAGAGCCAGCAAGGTGTCCACGTCGCTGGCGCCCCCGGGCTGAGGCGGCTGCGGCTCGAGAAACCAGTCGTCCTCGTGCAGGTCCTCGTCGGCGGCGGCGTCGTTGCCGCGCGCAGCCCCCAAGCCAGCCAAGCGACGCTCCAGCTTGAGCTTGCAGACGTAGCGGCCACGGCCCTTGGCCAGGGCGTAGCGCAGGGGTTGTTCGAACTGCGCCACCAGGGCCGGCAAGTCTTTGTGCACCAGCTGCTCCTGCAAGGCCACGGTGGCGGTGCTGATGAGCACACGCGTGTTGCGCTCGAGCGCCAGCGCCAGCGCCGGCGCGCAGTAGGCCAGCGATTTGCCCACCCCGGTGCCGGCCTGGATGACGGCCAAGGCGCGCTGCGGCTCCGCCCCGGGCAGCGCCTGCGAGGCCTCCAGCGGCCCCAGATCGGCTTGGCTGAAGGTTTGCGCCACTTGTGCGGCCATCAGCCGTTGCCCCGGCCGCGGCCGCAGCCCCAGGTCGCGCTGCAGCAGGCGGTCGTAGCAGGCCAGCGCCTGCTGCGCCAGTTCGGGTTTGTCCATAAGCCACAGAGTGTGGCACAAGCGCAGAATGCGCAGATCACAGCGAAATTGGCCGCATAATGCAGCCCAACGCCAAAGGGGAGCAATCAGCACATCGGGTCTGACCCAGTTTATGCCCCCACTTTCACCCTCGTCTGCAGCTTGGCCGTCCCGCCTCAACCATGGCTTGGACCGTGTGCTGCTGGCGCTTTCAGTGTTTTGGCTGCCCGTTCTGTTCGGCCTGCTGACGCTGTGGGCTCTCTGGAGCTGGAGCAGCCATTACGCCCATGGCCAAGGCACCGCGCTGCAGTTTCAGGTGCTGCACGACGCCCAGGGAACCTGGCAGGCCGCCGAGGCCCTGCAGCGGCTGACGCAAGCGGCACCGGCCCCCGTGCTGCAACAGGACAACGATTTGCTGGAGACGCCCTTCTGGCTGCTGCTGCAACCCCAGCCTGCGGCCCCCTCAGCCATACGCATCGAATTTCCCTCGCGCCATGCGCATGGCTTGGCTTGCTGGGACGCCAGCACCCTGACCTTGTTGGCCAGCGGCTCGCGTTCCGAACCGCTGCAGGGCAGCATGCAGTTGGCCCGCGCCGGCTTTGCTTTCGACCCCGCTGGTGCCAGTTCCTTGCTGTGTCGCACCACACTGGTCGGCCCGGGCCGCATCGCGGCCTTGCAGTGGCAGGCCACCGATCTGTCCCAGCGCGAACTGCAGTTTCACCGTGGCTCGGGCCTGCTCGACGGCGGCATTCTGGTGCTGGCGCTCTTTACCCTGATCGCCGGCCTGATCAACCGCAACCGCACCTACGTCCTGTTTGCCGCCTGGCTGGTGGTGAACCTGCGCATGGCCGCGCTCTCGATGGGCTGGGACCAGCAGTGGCTGGGGCACACCATTCCCTACGAATGGCTGCAAACCATGCGGCCGTTGACGCTGGCGTTGTATTACGTGGTCACTTTTACCCTGTTCGTCTCCCTGCTGCGCGACGAGCTGGCCCAGGTCGGGCACGCCTACCTGAGTACCGCCATCAAATGGTGTTGCCTGCCGCTGCTGCTGTTGGCCGTCGTCCTGCCATACGCTCAGTTTTTGCCCATCATCTGGATTTGTGCTGGCCTCAGTCTGCTGGCTTTGCTGTTTTTGCTGGCCAAAATCTTTATGCGCACCCGCTCCAGAGTGGCGGTCTGGTACGCTGCTGCCATTTCGGTTGCGCTGCTGGCCAGCTTGCTGGAAGTTGCAGCGGCAGCATTAGGCCTCAAGGGGCTGCTTTGGGCCTTCAATAGCGTCACCGCCGCGCTGGCCTCCAGTCTGCTGGCCTCGCTGGCGATCGCCGAGCAAATCCGGCTGGCGCAGCAACAGCGGCTGGCGGCTCAGGCCGAGCTGCAACACACCTACGAAGTGCTGCCGATCGGCCTGTTCTCGCTCGACCTGCAGGGCCACCTGAGCAGCGCCAACCCGGCCCTGCAACACCTGCTGGGCGAGACTGAAGCGGGTTTGCGCGCACAGACTTGGCCCGAACGCTTTGGCCCCGTCCACTGGAATGCCCTGCTGGAGCAGACACGCAGGCACGGCACCGCCGAACTCGAGCTGCTGCACCAGACCGGGCCCGAACCGGGGCGGCGCTTTCAGGTGCGCGCTGCCCTGGCCGGCGACAAGCTCGAATGCACCCTGCAAGACATCACCGAAAAGGCCCAGGCCACCGAACACCTGCGGTTTTTGGCGCACCACGACACCCTGACCAAGGTGCTGAACCGGCGCGGCATCGAGCAGGTGCTGGGCAACGGCCTGGCCGACCTGGCGCGCGGCCATCCGCTGGCGGTGGCCTACCTCGATCTGGACCGCTTCAAACTCATCAACGACCTCTATGGCCATGCCGCCGGCGACACCGTGCTGCACACCGTGTGCCAACGGGCCCAAATCCCCTTGATCCAGAGGATGCAGCTGGGCCGCGTCGGCGGCGACGAGTTTTTGATCGTCATGCCGCACACGCCGCTGGCGCAGGCCGAGGCCGTGTGCAGGGAAATCCTGCACCAGATCGGCGGCAGCGCTTGTCAGGTCGGGGAGCGCGCCTTCCAGGTGCGCGGCTCCATCGGCTTGATCGAAGTCGCCACCGGCAGCCTGGCCAAAGACGTGATCGCCACCGCCGACCACGCCTGCCGCATGGCCAAAAAGGGCCAGGGCAACACGCTGGTGGTGTTTGAGCGCAGCTCGGGCATCTTCAGCGATCACGAAGCGCAGCTGCATCTGGTCGAACAACTGGCCAGCCAGCAGTCGGTCGCGGGCCTGTATCTGGAGATGCAGCCGATCATGTCGTTGCGCACGCCGCATGGGTCGCACAACTTCGAAGTCTTGCTGCGCATGCACGACGAACACGGCCAACTGGTGCCCACCGCGCGCCTGATACAGGCCGCCGAAATCGCCGGCCGCATGGGCGTGATCGACCGCTGGGTGCTGGCCCAGACCTTGGCCTGGCTGGAGCAGCACCAGCAGGCCTTGGCGCAAAACCGCTTCGTCTGCGTCAATCTGAGCGGGGCTTCGCTCAACGACGAGCGCTTCATCGACGATGTGTTCGTCATGTTCGAGCGCCACCGCACGGTGGCACCTCGGATCTGCCTGGAGATCACCGAAAGCGTGGCCTTGCACGACATGGACAACACGCACCGCTTCATCGACCGGGTGCGCGCCGCCGGCGCCAAGGTGGCGCTGGACGACTTCGGGGCCGGCTACACCTCGTTTTCCTACCTGAAGGAACTGCCGGCCGATCTGCTCAAGATCGACGGCAGCTTCATCGTCAACATGAACCGGCACCCGGCCAACGTGGCGATCGTCGAAGCCATCGTCAGCCTGGCGCAAAACCTGGGCATGAAAACCATCGCCGAATGGGCCGAAGACTTTGAAACCGTGGAAACGCTGGCCGAAATCGGAGTCGATTACGTGCAAGGCTACGTGGTGGCCCGGCCGCAGACGCCGCAAGCCATGCTGGCGGCCCGCTCGGGGGCCGATTTCATCGCCGACGACCGGCTCAAGGCCTACCTCAGCACCTTGGCTCCGAGCGAACTCGATCACGTCGATCTGGTGCTCGGCGCCGATCTGCCCGCAGCGGCGTTGCCACGCACCGGATGACCCTCGACGTCCTCACAGCTTGTATGGCAACTGCAGGTCGGGGTGCTCGGTGTAGAACATGAAATCACACCAAGGATGCCCGGCCTCCTCCCAGCGCTGACGCACATTTTGCACATCTAGGTACAAAACCCGGTGCGGCAGATTGAATACGTGGGACAGCGGCATGTAACCCAGGTGTGGGTACACGTCCTGAAACAGCATGCGCTCGTACTGACGGTCCAGCGGTGCGCGGGCCGTGATCACCATGTAGCGGATTCCGGCCTGCAGGCAGAGCAGGTAGTAGGCCTTGAACAGGGCGACTTTGACCAGCCTTGCCGTGCCGTCCAGACTCACACCCAGGCGCGTGGCCTCGGCCAGCGGCAGGCCCTGCATCCACTGCGGCAGTTGCACCGATTGCTCCAGCGCCAGCGGCCGCCCCTGGTTGGTCTGGATGCGCATGGTGCCCATGGGCGCGCCGTCGAGCTTGGATTCGGCCAGCAGCAGCACCACCCCATCGGCCCCGTCCAGCGCTTCGGGTTCGCGCAACGAGGCTGTCATGGTCGGTGGCAAATGACGGGCATAGGCACCGTGCCGAATCTCCAGCACCTTGGCCAGATCCTGCGCACCGCTGGCCAGGCGCAGCGTGAAGGGCCAATACTCGGTTCGGTTTGCCGACCTCTCACCGCTTGCCGCAACTGACCTTGGCCGGATGGAAACATGGGTTCTGACGCCTGTGGCGTCGCTGATCGTCATCATGTCGTGGGCTCCAGCGTTTGCAGGTGCACCATGCAGCCCGCATGGATTTCACTGTATGCCCGCAGCGCGCCGCCATGAGTCGGAAAACGGCTGGACTTGAAGTCCGAAAATCCCCTACAAGCCGACATCCCGTCACCCCCCCCGCCACCGGCCCTGTCGGCTACAGCCAGCCCGCCAGCTTACAATCAAAAACTTGGCGTTGAACCGCAGGAAGCGTGGCAGAGTGGTCGATTGCACCGGTCTTGAAAACCGGCAACGGGCAACCGTTCGTGAGTTCGAATCTCACCGCTTCCGCCAAACACAGAGGACACCGGCGCAGCTCCCGCCCACCTCATCGGCAACCCTCTGCTGCGCCACGCCCATGAGGACGAAACCAGCGCAGAATGGCATAAGACCAGACTTGGCATCTCGCCCCCGCCTACGACCTGACCTTCTGCGAGGGCCCCACCACCGACGCTCAACGGGCTTTTGGGTGCTCTGCAATGTACTGGCGCAAGGCGCTGTCGATGCGTGTCTGCCAGCCAACGCCTGCCGATTTGAAGTGTTCGACCACCTCATGCGACAGCCGAATGTTGATGCGTTCCTTCGGAAACTCGACACGCGGGCGGCCACGGGGCTTGAGCATTTCCCTGGCTACTTTCTCACCGAAAAGCTGAGGCAGCACCTCGCTGGCAGGACGTGCCTTGGCGAAATTTTCTGCCGTCCACTCTGGATTTTCGTCGTCCAGCAGTTCAGGGTTGGGCTTTTTGCTCATGCTGCTTCACCTCTCGTTTGTTCGCCTTGCGCAGGCTGATGACGTGCACCTTGCCAGCGCGGGGCGTGAACAACACGGCGTGTAGCCGGTCACCGATGTATCCAATAGCCACCACCCTCTCCTCATCCGCGCCGAGCCCCCCACAGCCCCCAGCAAAAAAAACGGGCCAACCCCTAACAAGGGTTAACCCGTTGATTTAAAACCTAAGTTTTGGCGCGGCTGGCAGGATTCGAACCCACGACCCCTTGGTTCGTAGCCAAGTACTCTATCCAACTGAGCTACAGCCGCTTGCTGAAGACCGAATTCTATGCCAACTTCGGGCCGGTTTGGCGCGCGCGCAGAAAAAATCTCCTCCCTGGGCTCTCTTGGGACGCAGCCCAGGCGGGATGAGCGAACGGCACCGGGCTTGTACTAAAATGCAGCAGAGCCTGCAAAATCATTGTTAGCATTTAAATCTTAATTCGTACTTCTGCCGCACACCGTGTTCAAACAACTCACTCTCTGCCTTCTCGACCCGCAAACGCTGCCCACGCTCGAGGCCATGGAGCAGGCGCTGTCCGCGGCGCCTTTTGTGCCCTGCATGGCCAGCCAAGAGCACTCGATCGGCTGGGTGCCGCCGCGCGGCAAAGAGCACGGCGCGCTGGTGGAGCTGGTCAACGGCCAGCGCCTGCTGCGGCTGCAAAGCGAGCATAAGCGCGTGCCGGGCGCGGTGGTGCAGCGCCACCTCGACGAGCGGCTGGAGCAGATCGCGGCCCGCGAGGGGCGTCAGCCGGGGCGGCGCGAGCAGCGCCAACTGCGCGACGAGATCGTGCAGCAGCTGTTGCCCATGGCTTTTGCGCAGAGCCGCAGCGTGATGCTGTGGATCGACCCAATCCACGGCCGGCTGGCCCTGGACAGCAACAGCAGCGCGCGCTGCGACGAGGCCATCAGCACCCTGCTCAAATCGTTCACGGGTTTGCAGCCCCGGCCTTGGCACACCCAGCTTTCGCCCCAAGTGGCGATGACCAACTGGCTCAGTGGCGGCGCCGACGACTGGCCGCCCCAGTTTGCGCCCGGGCAGGAGGTGGAGCTGAAGGCGGCCGACGAGCAAAAGGCCGCGGTCAAGTTCACCCGCCACCCGCTCGACGACGAGCAGATGCGCCTGCACATCGGCCAAGGCAAGCTGCCCACCAAGCTGGCGCTGGATTGGGAGGGACGGGTGCGCTTCGTGCTGGCCGAGAGCGGCAGCCTGAGCAAGATCGAGTTTCTGGACGGGGTCTTTGCCGAGCACGGCCAAGCCGAGGAGGAAGGCGGCTTCGACGCCGACGCCACCATCGCCACCGCCGAGCTCAGCGCCCTGATCGGCGACCTCACCCAGGCCCTGGGGGGCTTGCAGGCTCAAGCCGGCACGGCTGCCCCGACAACGGCGGCTTGAGCACCACCGGGTTGGCTCAAAAAGCCAACTGCTCGGCCTCCAAGAAAGCCAGGCTGATGTAGCGTCCGATGTTGGACTCGAAGCCGAGCATGGTGGTGGCGTGGCGCGCCACCCGGGGGTCTCTGAGCACATTGGCGCGCGCCACCTCGACACCGTGGCCGTCTTTGACGGCCTGCAGGCTGTGCTCCCAGATGCCACGGAAAAACTCGCCATAGTCGCGCAGCAGGGTGCGGCTGGCGCGGCCGTGGGCAGGCACCCAGAGCTGCTCGCCAGCCGCTGCGCTGAGCTTGTCGAAGTACTCGAGCGTGCCGGGAAAGGAGCCGTCGTCCATGTTGGCGATGCGGTTATCCATCGCCACATCGCCCACGTAAGTGACCCGGTCCGGCCGCACCTCGATCGACAGGTCGTAGGGGGTGTGGGCAATGCCGTAGTGGTGCATGCGCAGCTCGACCTGGCCAAAGCGCAGCGTCTGTCCGTGCCGCACGGTGCGGTTGGGGGACACCACTTGCGTGCCGGCAGTGGCCTGATTGGTCCAGCGCTCCATCAGGTTGCGCCACAGATTGCCTGTTGCGCCCTTGATGCCATCCTTGGCGCCCTGCAAGGCATAGATCGGCAGCTCGCGTCCAAAGGCGTTGACGAAAGCGTGGTTGCCGAGCCAATGGTCGCCATGGTAGTGGCTGTTGAACACCGCCACCACCGGCCGGGGCGTGACGGTGCGGATCATGCGGATCGCCATCTCGCCGATCTGCAGCGAACCGCCCGGATCGAGCACCACCACCCCGGCATTGGTGACGACGAACGGCACGTTGGCAAAAAAACCGAGGTTTTCGGGGGTTGGGAAACCATCGCGGGCTCGGATCATCCAGACGTGCGGCGACAACTGCTCTGGCGCCACATCAGGCACCGGCGGGCCCTGGATGAACTCCTGCACCTGCTGCGCCAGCGTGCGCACCGGGGCGGTGAGCGCGAGCGCCGTGAATCCGGCTCCGGCGCCGGCGGCCCCCAAGAGCAGGCGGCGCCGGGTGCGGTCGTGCGCTCGGCTGGGGCGGTTTGGGGCCTCTGAGGGCTGTGTCATGGCGTTGTCTCCTGTGGGCACTGCATCGTCACCGTGCGCGGTGCAAGGGCTGCGCGGTGCGCGTCTATTTATCGTTGCATGATCATTATGCAATATACGGCCGGTGCCTGGGGCCGGACCAGGCTGGCATCGCCTGCCCCGAGCAGGGGTATCAAGGCCGGATCGTGTCCGCCTCGTGCCCGCCTCAACACCCAGCCCGACCCAGCCGCCGTGCGATTTCGGCCACCAGGGTGCGCGCCAACTGCAGCTTCGGGCCAGCGGGCAAGGCCTGGCTGCCTTGTTCGTCGAGCAGCAGCAGGGCGTTGTCGTCGCGGCCAAAGGTGGCGGGACCGATGTTGCCCACCAGCAGCGGCACGCCCTTGCGCCGCCGCTTGGCCTCGGCGTGGGCGTGCAGGTCGTGGCTTTCGGCGGCAAAGCCGACGCAGTACAGTTGCCCGGCGCGGGCACGCGGGCTGGCTGCTGCTTCGGCCAGGATGTCGGGGTTTTCCACAAACGCCAGGCTGGGCGGCTGGCCGCTGCCGTCTTTCTTGATTTTTTGTTCGGCGCTGTGCGCGGGCCGCCAATCGGCCACGGCGGCGGCGGCCACGAACACGCTGGCCCAATCCAGATCGGCCTGCACCGCAGCCTGCATTTGCAGCGCCGACTGCACGTCGCAGCGGTGTACGCCCAGCGGCGTGGGCAAGTGCACCGGCCCGGCCACCAGCCGCACCTCGGCCCCGGCTTCGCGGGCGGCGCGGGCAATGGCAAAACCCATCTTGCCCGACGAATGGTTGGTGATGCCGCGCACCGGGTCGATGGCCTCGAAGGTCGGGCCGGCGGTGACCAGCACCCGCTGCCCGGCCAGGCACTGGGGTTGAAACTGCGCCTGCAGCAGCGCCAGCAGTTGCTCGGGCTCGAGCATGCGGCCGTCGCCGCTTTCGCCGCAGGCTTGCTCGCCCTGCCCCACCGGCCACACGTGGGCCCCGTCGGCGCGCAGTTGCGCCACGTTGCGCTGCGTGGCCGGGTGCGCCCACATCTCGCGGTTCATGGCCGGGGCCAGCAGCAAGGGCACGCGCTCGGCCGGCCGCGCCAGGCACAGCAGCGTCAGCAGATCGTCGGCGCGGCCCTGTGCCAGCTTGGCCAGCAAATCGGCGCTGGCAGGGGCGATCAAGATGGCGTCGGCCGCGCGCCCGAGGTTGATGTGGGCCATCTGGTTGGGCTCGCGCGCATCCCACTGGCTGCTGTAAACGGGGCGGTTGCTGAGCGCCTGCAGCGTGGTCGGGGTGATGAACTGGCAGGCGGCGTCGGTCATCACCACCTGCACCGTGGCGCCGTCCTTGACCAGCAACCGGCACAGCTCGGCCGCCTTGTAGCAAGCGATGCCGCCCGAGAGCCCCAGGACGATGTGTTTGCCGGCAAGGTCGTTCATGGGCGCGACTGTACACCAGCGCGCTGCGGCAGCGATGGGTTCAACCGAGATTCAGAGCGCCGCCAGCAACGGCGGTCGCCGCTGGCGCCACGGCAGTTCGCGCTCCAGCTGGCCGGCCAACCGCAGCAGGCAGGCTTCGTCGAGGTAGCGGGCGGTGAACATCAGGCCGATGGGCAGCCCGGTGCTGCTGTGCTGCAAGGGCAGCGAGAGGCTGGGGTTGCCGGTGAGGTTGGCCAGCGGCGGGGCGGCGACCCAGTCGAAGTTTTTTTGCACCAAGGTGGGCAGCAGGGTGTCGAGCAGCCGCGTCAGCGGCCCCAGGCCGGTGTAGGTGGCCAGGGTGGCGGCGATCTGGTCGAGTCCGCGCAGCTGGAATTCGCCGTGCGGCACCGGGGGCTTGGCCAGCGTGGGCGTGAGGAACAGGTCGCAGCCCTGCATGAAGTGCTCGAACAGGTAGCGCTGCCGATGCAGATCGCGCGCCACCAGCTCGATTCGGGCGCTGGACAGGGACTCGCCAAAGCGCGCCAGCAACCAGGTGGCGGGCTCGAAATCGTCTGGCCGCAAGCGCCGGCCGAGCAGGCGGCGCGCTTCGCGCAGGTCGGTGGCGGCGGCGCACATCACGCGCATCAGGTAGGCTGGGCCGACCACGTGGCGGTCGATCGGCGGCTGCGCCTGCACCAACTCGTGCCCGAGCGCCTGCAACTGCGCCACCGTCTGCTGCAGGGCGTGGCGGCAGTCGGCGCTGAGCTCACCCGAGCGCATCAGGGGTTGCTCGCACCAGGCAATGCGCAGCCTGCCCGGCGGCTGCGTCACCTCGTGCACAAAGGGCCGCGCCGGCGCCGGCGCGGTGTAGGGGCAGCCCAAGTCAGGGCCGCTGGTGGCGTCGAGCGCAGCGGCGGTGTCGCGCACGCTCAGGCTGATGACGCCCTCTTGCACCTGCCCAAACCAAGGCTCGCCCACCAGCGGCCCGTAGGGGTTGCGCCCGCGCGAGGGCTTGAGCCCGACCACGCCACAGGCCGCAGCCGGAATGCGCAGCGAGCCGCCGCCGTCGCCGCCGCTGGCCATGGGGACGATGCGCGCCGCCACCGCCGCCCCGGAGCCCCCGCTGGAGCCGCCCGCCGAGCGCTGCAAATCCCAAGGGTTGCGCGTGATGCCGTGCAGCCTGGATTCGGTGCTGCCCAGGTAGCCGTTTTCGGGGCAACTGGTTTTGCCAAAAATCACCAGCCCGGCGGCCTTGAAGCGCCGCACCATTTCGCTGTCGCGATCCGGCACGTAGTGCCGCAAGGCGCGGCTGCCGTGCGTCAGCGGCACGCCGGCGTAGGCTGCGAGCAGGTCTTTGAGCAAGAACGGCACGCCGGTGAACGGCCCCTGCGGCAGCCCGGCCTCGATGGCGCGGTAGGCCAGTTCGTCCATGTCGTGCACCACCGCGTTGAGCTGCGGGTTGAGCGCGTCGCGGCGGCGGATGGCTTCGTCGAGCAGATCGCGTGCGCTCACCGCGCCCTGGCGCACCAAGTCGGCCAAGCCGAGGGCGTCGTGCTGGTCGTAGTCGGTGAAGCTGGGCATGGTCGATGCTCCCTTGGATCTGGTGCTAGCGGCGCTGCGGCGGCAAATCGGTGCAACTGCCGTGCGCGGCTTCGGCCGCCAGACCGATGCTTTCGCCCAGTGTGGGGTGCGGGTGGATGGTTTTGCCGATGTCCACGGCGTCGGCGCCCATCTCGATCGCCAGCGCGACTTCGCCGATCAAATCGCCAGCGTGGCGCCCGACGATGCCGCCGCCCACGATGCGGCCGTGGCCAGCGGCTTCGGGGCGGTCGTCGAACAGCAGCTTGGTGAAGCCCTGCTCGCAGCCGTTGGCCAAGGCGCGCCCGGAAGCGCTCCACGGGAACAAGCCCTTGCGCACCGCGATGCCCTGCGCCCTGGCCTGCTCTTCGGTCAGGCCGACCCAAGCCAGTTCGGGGTCGGTGTAGGCCACGCTGGGGATCACGCGCGCATCGAAAGCCGCGCGCGCCAGCTCGGCGCTGCCCAGCAATTCGCCCGCCGCCACCTCGGCCGCCACGTGCGCCTCGTGCACCGCCTTGTGCGCCAGCATGGGCTGGCCAACCACGTCGCCGATGGCGAAGATGTGCGCCACGTTGCTGCGCATCTGCGCATCGACTTCGATGAAGCCGCGCCCGTTCACGGCCACGCCGGCGCGCTCGGCGGCGATCTTGTGGCCGTTGGGCGCCCGGCCCACGGCTTGCAGCACCAAGTCATACAGGCCTTCGCTCACGCTGCCGTCTGCGCCCTCGAACTGCACCCGTATGCCTTCGGGCGTGGCTTGGGCGCCCACGGTTTTGGTTTTGAGCAGGATGCGGTCGAAGCGCCCTTGGTTCATCTTCTCCCAGACCTTGACCAGATCGCGGTCGGCGCCCGGCATCAGGCCGTCGAGCATTTCAACCACGTCCAGCCGCGCGCCCAGCGCCGAATAGACCGTGCCCATCTCGAGGCCGATGATGCCGCCGCCGATGATCAGCATCTTCTTGGGCACGCCGGGCAGCGCCAGCGCGCCGGTGCTGTCGACGACGCGCGCATCGTCGGGCAGGAAGGGCAGGCGCACGGCCTGCGAGCCCACGGCGATGATGCAGCGCCTGAACGACAGCACTTTCTTGCTGCCGGTCTGCTCCTGGCCGCTGCCTTGGGTTTCTTCCACCTCGACCTGGTGCGGGCCGACAAAGGCGCCGTAGCCGCGCACGACCTCGACCTTGCGCATCCTGGCCATGGCACCGAGGCCGCCGGTGAGCTTGCCGATGACCTTGTCCTTGTGCGCGCGCAGCTTGTCCACGCTCACCGTGGGGGCGGCAAATTCGACCCCCAGCGCGCCCAGGTGGCTGGCTTCTTCGAGCACCGCCGCCACGTGCAGCAAGGCCTTGGAGGGGATGCAGCCCACGTTCAGGCAGACCCCGCCCAACTGCGCGTAGCGCTCGACCAGCACGACCTTGAGGCCCAGATCGGCGGCCCGAAAAGCGGCCGAATAGCCACCTGGGCCCGAGCCCAGCACCAGCAGGTCGCAGTCGAACTCGGTTGGGTTTTGAAGTGTTTGGTTGTTCATGGCAAGTTAGAGCAGCACGCGGCGGAAGTCGGCCAGAATCTGGCCCAGATAGGCGTTGAAACGCGCCGCCGCGGCGCCGTCGATGACGCGGTGGTCCCACGTGAGCGACAACGGCAGCAGCAGACGCGGCACAAAAGCCTCGCCGTTCCAGACCGGGCTGAGCTGGCTTTTGCACACACCCAGAATGGCGACTTCGGGGGCGTTGATGATGGGCGTGAAGTAGCGCCCGCCGATGCCGCCCAGGCTGGAGATGGTGAAGGTGGCGCCGCTCATTTCGGCCGGGCTGAGCTTGCCGTCGCGCGCTTTCTTGGCCAGTTCAGCCATCTCCAGGCTGATTTGCAGCACCCCCTTCTGGTCGGCGTGCTTGAGCACCGGCACCATCAAGCCATTGGGCGTGTCGGCGGCAAAGCCGATGTGCCAGTAGTTTTTGACGATCAGCGCGTCGCCGTCGAGGCTGCTGTTGAAGTCGGGGAATTTTTTCAGCGCCGCCACACAGGCCTTGATGAGGAAGGCCAGCATGGTGACCTTGACGCCCGATTTTTCGTGCTCGCGGTTGGTGGCGACGCGAAAGGCCTCGAGTTCGGTGATGTCGGCGTCGTCGTGGTTGGTCACGGCCGGGATCATGACGGCGTTGCGCAGCAGGTTGGCGGCGCTGATTTTCTTGATCCGCCCCAGCTCTTTGCGTTCGATCGGGCCAAACTTGGCAAAGTCCACCTTGGGCCAAGGGATGAGGCCCAGCTCACTGCCAGAGGCACCCCCCCCACCGGCGCCGCTGGCAGCCAAGGCCGCCCGGGCCGCTTGGGTGTGCTGCTGCCCGGCCATGACGGCGCGGCTGAAGGCTTGCACGTCGGCCAGCGTGATGCGGCCCTTGAGGCCGCTGCCGCTGACCTCGGCCAGCGGCACGCCGAGCTCGCGCGCAAACTTGCGCACCGACGGCGAGGCATGGGGCAGCGCGGCGCCGGCTTGCGCGGGTGCAGCGGCCGGGGACAGGGCCGGCACGGGCGTACCGGGCTGCGCGGCTGGCGCCGCTGCCGGTGCGGCGGCCACGGGCACGGCAACCTGCGCCGCGACAGCGGGCGCAGCAGCAGGGGCAGCAGCCGGCTCGGCCACATCCTCGGTTTCGAGCTCCAGCAGCACCGAGCCGATGTTCACCTTGTCGCCCAGCGCCACCTTGAGCGCGCGCACCACGCCGGCGTGCGAGCACGGGATTTCCATCGACGCCTTGTCGCTCTCGACCGTGACCAGCGACTGCTCTTGGGCTACGCGGTCGCCCGCCTTGACCAGCAGCTCGATCACCGCCACGTCTGTGAAGTCGCCGATGTCGGGGACTTTGACTTCGATCATTGCCATGATGGGTGCCTTTCGCTCGCTTCAGGCGTGCAGGGGGTTGATCTTGTTGGCGTCGATGCCGTATTTGGCGATCGCTTCGGCCACTTTGGTGGCGGGCAAAGCGCCCTCCTCGGCCAGCCCCTTGAGCGCGGCGACCACGATGTAGTGGCGGTTGACCTCGAAGTGCTGGCGCAGCTTGCTGCGAAAATCGCTGCGGCCAAAGCCGTCGGTGCCTAGCACCTTGAAGCTGCGCCCTTTGGGGATGAAGGCCCGAATCTGCTCGGCGTAGGCTTTGATGTAGTCGGTCGCGGCCACCACCGGGCCGGTGTGCGCAGCCAGCTGCTGCGTCACGAACGCCTGCCGCGGCGCCTCGGTCGGGTGCAACAGGTTCCAGCGCTCGCAGTCCTGGCCCTCGCGCGCCAGCTCGTTGAAGCTCGGGCAGCTCCAGACATTGGCCGCCACGCCCCAGTCCTGCTCCAGCAGGCGCTGCGCATACAGGCTCTCGCGCAGTATGGAGCCGCTGCCGAGCAGCTGCACCCGCGGCGTGAGCTTGGGGCCTTCCTGGCACAGGTACATGCCCTTGAGGATCTGCTCCTCAGTGCCCGGCTGCAGGCCCGGCATGGGGTAGTTTTCGTTCAGCAGCGTGAGGTAGTAAAACACGTTCTCCTGGCGCTCGACCATGCGCCTGAGGCCGTGGTGCAGGATCACCGCCACCTCGTGCGCAAAGCTCGGGTCGTAGCTGACGCAGTTGGGGATGGTGCCGGCCAGAATCTGGCTGTGCCCGTCTTCGTGCTGCAGGCCCTCGCCGTTGAGCGTGGTGCGCCCGCTGGTGCCACCGAGCAAGAAGCCGCGCGCCTGCATGTCGCCCGCCGCCCAGGCCAGGTCGCCGATGCGCTGAAAGCCAAACATCGAGTAATAGATGTAGAACGGCACCATGATGCGGTTGTTGGTGCTGTACGAGGTCGCGGCCGCGATCCAGCTCGCCATGCCGCCGGCTTCGTTGATGCCCTCTTGCAGGATCTGCCCGGCCTTGTCTTCGCGGTAGTACATCACCTGGTCTTTGTCCACCGGGGTGTAGAGCTGGCCCTTGGGGTTGTAGATGCCGATCTGGCGAAACAGCCCCTCCATGCCGAAGGTGCGCGCCTCATCGACCAGAATCGGCACCACGCGCGGCCCCAGCGCCTGGTCGCGCAGCAGCTGCGTGAGGAAGCGCACGTAGGCCTGGGTGGTGGAAATCTCGCGCCCCTCGGCGGTGGGTTCGAGCACCGCCTTGAAGGTTTCGAGCGCCGGCACGGTGAACTGCTCGCTGCTGCGCGCGCGCCGCTTGGGCAGGTAGCCGCCCAGCGCCTGGCGGCGCTCGTGCAGGTAGCGCATCTCGGGCGTGTCGTCGGCCGGCTTGTAGAACGGGATTTTGGGCAGTTCGCTGTCTGGGATCGGGATGTTGAAGCGGTCGCGGAAGGCGCGGATGTCCTCGTCGCTGAGCTTTTTGGTCTGGTGCGCGGTGTTCTTGCCCTCGCCCGCCTTGCCCATGCCGTAGCCCTTGACGGTCTTGACCAGCAGCACCGTGGGCTGGCCCTGGTGGTGCTGGGCGCGGTGGAAGGCGGCATAGACCTTGGAGGCGTCGTGGCCGCCACGGCGCAGCGCCGCCACGTCGGCGTCGCTCATCTTGGCCACCAGCTCGAGCGTGCTGGGGGAGCGGCCAAAGAAGTTCTTGCGCACGAAGGCGCCGTCGTTGGCCTTGAAGGCCTGGTAGTCGCCGTCCAGCGTGTCCATCATGATCTTGCGCAGGGCGCCGTCCTTGTCGCGCGCCAGCAGCTCGTCCCACTGGCGGCCCCAAAGCAGCTTGATCACGTTCCAGCCCGAGCCGCGAAACTCACCCTCCAGCTCCTGCACGATCTTGCCGTTGCCACGCACCGGGCCGTCGAGGCGCTGCAGGTTGCAGTTGACGACGAAGATCAGGTTGTCCAGCCCCTCGCGCGCCGCCAGGCCGATGGCGCCGAGCGATTCGGGTTCGTCCATCTCGCCGTCGCCACAAAAGGCCCAGACCTTGCGCCGCGCCGTGTCGGCAATGCCGCGCGCGTGCAGATACTTGAGGAAGCGCGCCTGGTAGATCGCCATCAGCGGCCCCAGCCCCATGCTCACGGTCGGGAACTGCCAGAAGTCGGGCATCAGCTTGGGGTGCGGGTAGCTCGACAGACCCCGGCCATCGACCTCTTGGCGGAAGTTGAGCAACTGCTCCTCGCTGATGCGCCCTTCCATGAAGGCGCGGGCGTAGATGCCGGGCGCGCTGTGGCCCTGCATGTAGAGCAGGTCGCCGCCGTGGCTGCCGCCGCTGTCGGTGTCGTCGGCGTGCCAGAAGTGGTTGAAGCCCGCCGCCAGCATGTGCGCCAGCGACTGGAACGAGCTGATGTGACCGCCCAGGTCGCCGCCGTCGGCCGGGTCGAGCCGGTTGGCCTTGACCACCATCGCCATCGCGTTCCAGCGCATGTAGGCGCGCAGCCGCCCCTCGAGCGCCAGCTTGCCCGGGCTGGGCGCTTCTTCGCCCGGCTCGATGGTGTTGACGTAGCCGGTGGTGGCCGAAAACGGCAGGTCCACGCTGTGCTCGCGCGCTTCTTCGAGCAGTTGCTCGAGCAAGAAGTGGGCGCGCTGCGGGCCTTCGCGCTCGATCACCGCCGTCAGGGCGTCGAGCCATTCGCGGGTTTCCTGGGCGTCGAGGTCGGGCGCGCTGAGCACGCTCTGGGAGGGAGGCAGGGGTTCGGACATGCGGCGTCTCCTGTTTGTGGGCCACTGCGGTGCGCGCGATCGCGGCGGACACCGACGGGTTTATGGTGACACAGGCGCGCGCCACCTCTGCGCAAGTGTGGCAGAGTTTGTGCGTTTTTTCAAGATGCAGATTAATTTTTTGTATTATGAAATTGCGTCCGCACACCAGCCCATGAGCAAGCCCGATCCGAGGCGGGTTTTTCCCATAGACTTGGAGCCGATGACTACACCCCGTTCATGGTTCGGCTGGCTGCGCGCGCACTGGCGCCCTTGGCGGCGCTGGCAGCGCTGGTGGCTGGGCCTGAGCCCGGCGCAGCAAGACCGGATGGTCAGCATCGTGCCCCTGATCTCGGTGCTGCTTTTTTTGGCCGCCATCGCCTCGGCGTTCACCTACTTCACCCGGCTCGAGGCCCAGCGCGAGCAGCAAGAGGTGACGCGCGATGTCGAGTACGCGCAGCAGCGCCTGCGGCTGCGCTTGCTGGAGCCGCACGAGCCCCTGCAGCGCATGGCCGCAGAGATCGTCGGCGGCGAACTCAGCCCCCAGCTGTTTGCCCTCGAGGCCGAGCTGCTGGCTGGGCGCTTTCCCGAACTGCTGGCGCTGACCTGGCTCGATGCGCGCGACCAGGTGGTGTCGGCCCACGCCGCCGTGCAGGCGCCGGCGCAGCTCGACCGCAGCGTCGGCCAACCGGTGCTGGATGCCGACACCGGGGGCGCGCTAGGTGTGGCGCGCACCACCCTGCAGCCGCATTTCAGCCGCCCACTGGGCGGCCCAGGAGGGCCCGACTCGCGTCTGCTGTTGCTGCTGCCCCTGACGCACATGGGGCGCCACCAGGGCACCTTGATGATCGAGTATTCGCTCGAAATGCTGCTGCGCCTGGGGGTGCCCGGCGATGTGCGCACCCGCTACGCGCTGGCGCTGGTCGATCTGAACGGCAACGTAGTGGCCGGCAGCACGCACGAACTCGACCCCGAGGGCCTGCCCTGGCTGCCTTGGGCTGGGCACCCGCGCAGCGCCCAGCTGGCGGTCACGCCTGTGGGCCCGCATCTGCAGCTGCGCGCCACCAGCTACCGCATCAGCCGCGATGCCGCCGGTGAAGGGTTTTTCTGGGTCGTCGGCTCGCTCAGCCTGCTCACCATCTGGATGCTGCTGACCAACCTGCGCCACACCCGGCGTCGGCTGCAGGCGCAGCGCGCCTTGCAGTCCGAGACGCTGTTTCGTCGCGCCATGGAAAACTCGATGCTCACCGGCATGCGCGCGCTCGACCTCAATGGCCGCATCACCTACGTGAACCCGGCCTTTTGCTCCATGACCGGCTGGAGCGAGACCGATCTGGTGGGTGCGCAGGCCCCCTTCCCCTACTGGCCCGCAGCCCATGTGGAAAACCTGCACGCCCGGCTCGATGACGAGCTCAGTGGCCGCACCAACGCCGGGGGCTTCGAGATGCCCGTGCAGCGCAAGGACGGCAGCACCTTTTATGCCCGCATGTACGTCTCGCCGCTGATCGACTCGCAAGGCCAGCAGACCGGCTGGATGACTTCGGTGACCGACATCAGCGAACCCAAGCGCGTGCGCGAAGAGCTCGGGGCCTCGTACCGGCGCTTCACCACCGTGCTCGACACGCTCGACCAAGCGGTGTCGGTGGCGCCCCTGAACAGCACCGAACTGCTGTTTGCCAACCGCATGTACCAGACCTGGTTCGGCTCGACCGCCGAAGGGCACCGGCAGTTGATCCAGCTCAGCCAGCGCAGCAGCGCCACGCGCCCCGATGGCGACGACCACCAGTCAGACGGCCTGGCCGGCCTGCCCACCGACACCCTGTTCGAGGCCACCACCGAGCACGCCGAGCTGTTCCTCGACGACCTCAACAAGTGGCTGGAAGTGCGCTCGCGCTACCTGACCTGGGTCGATGGCCGGCTGGTGCAGATGGTGATCGCCTCCGACATCACGGCGCGCCGGCGCGCCGAGCAGCAAGCCGCCCTGCAGCAAGAGCGCGCCGAGGCCGCCAGCCGCCTGATCACCATGGGCGAGATGGCCTCGAGCGTGGCGCACGAGCTCAACCAGCCCCTGACCGCCATCAACAACTACAGCAGCGGCATGATCGCGCGCTTGCAGCAACAGCAGATCAGCGAAGCCGAACTGCTCGAGGTGCTGCAAAAAACCGCCAAACAGGCCCAGCGCGCCGGCCAGATCATCCAGCGCATCCGCGCCTTCGTCAAACGCAGCGAACCCACCCCGATCCCGTCGGACGCGGCGCAGATGGTGGCCAACGCCGTGGAACTGGCCGAAATCGATCTGCGTCGCCATCTGGTGCGCCTCAACACCTACGTGGCGGCCCGCTTGCCGCAGTTGCTGGTCGATCCGATCCTGATCGAACAGGTGCTCATCAACTTGCTCAAAAACGCCGGCGAAGCCATCATGCAGGCGCAGCGCCCTGTCGGGCAGCGCCAGGTCGAGCTGTGCGTGACGCCGCGCCACGTCGAGGGCCTGCCGGTGGTGGAGTTCAGCGTGCGCGACAACGGCCGCGGCATCCCGCCCGAACGACTCGAGCGCATCTACGAGGCCTTTTACAGCACCAAGGCCGAGGGCATGGGGATCGGGCTCAAGCTGTGCCGCTCGATCGTCGAATCGCACCACGGCCGGCTCGAGGCGCGCAACCTCTACAATGGGCACGAAATCATGGGTTGCGAATTCAGCTTCTGGCTCCCCTCGCTGATTGCGCTCAAATCCTGATGCACCCCAAGGCCAGTGCCCGCCGCCGGGCCTGGGCCGACCCAATGAAGGCGACAAATGAGTGTGATGGCTAAGCGCGGTTTGGTTTATGTGGTCGATGACGATGAGGCGGTGCGCGACTCGCTGCAGTGGCTGCTCGAAGGCAAAGACTATCGGGTGCGTTGCTTCGAATCCGCCGAGGCCTTTTTAAGCCGCTACGACCCGCGCGAAGTGGCCTGCCTGGTGGCCGACATCCGCATGGGCGGCATGACCGGCATGGAGCTGCAAGACCGGCTGCTCGAACGCCACTCCCCCTTGCCGATCGTCTTCATCACCGGCCATGGCGACGTGCCCATGGCGGTGCAGACGATGAAAAAAGGCGCGCTCGACTTCATTCAGAAACCCTTCGACGAGCAGCAGCTCATGGCCTTGGTCGATCGCATGCTGGAGACCGCACGCTGCGCCTTTGCCGACCACCAGCAAGCCGCCAGCCGCGAAGCCCTGATGGCCCGGCTCACCGGGCGCGAATCGCAGGTGCTCGAGCGCATCGTGGCCGGGCGGCTCAACAAACAGATCGCCGACGACCTCAACATCAGCATCAAAACGGTGGAGGCGCACCGCGCCAACATCATGGAAAAGCTCGGCGCCAACACGGTCGCCGATCTGATCAAAATCGCCTTGGCTCCGGGCGCGAAAGCCTGACCCCCTGCCCTTTACCACCCCTTCTGTTTCTGCAATGACTGCTCACTTGATCGACGGCGTGGCGCTGTCGCGGCAACTGCGCGCCGATCTGGCGCAGCGCGTGACCAAGCTGGCGGCGCAGGGCCACCGGCCCGGCCTGGCGGTGCTGCTGGTGGGCGACGACCCGGCCAGCCAGGTGTACGTGCGCAACAAGGTCAAGGCCTGCGCCGAGGCCGGCATCCACTCGCTGCTCGAACGCCACCCTGCCAGCCTGAGCCAGTCCGCGTTGCTGGCGCGCATCGCCGCGCTCAATGCCGACCCGAGCATCCACGGCATTCTGGTGCAGCTGCCGCTGCCGCCGCAGATCGACGCGCAGCACGTGATCGAAGCCATCAGCCCGACCAAGGACGTGGACGGGTTTCACATCGCCAGCGCCGGTGCGCTGTTGGTCGGGCAGCCCGGTTTCTGGCCCTGCACCCCCTACGGCTGCCTGAAAATGCTGGAGCACATCGGCTTTGACTTGCGCGGCAAGCACGCCGTGGTCATCGGGCGCAGCAACATCGTCGGCAAACCGATGGCGCTGCTGCTGCTGCAACGCGACGCCACCGTGACCCTGTGCCACTCGCGCACCCCAGACCTCAAGACCCACACCCGCCAGGCCGACCTGATCGTGGCCGCGGTGGGCAAGGCAGGGCTGCTCACGGCCGACATGGTCAAGCCCGGCGCCGTGGTGCTCGACGTGGGCATGAACCGCGATGCCGTTGGCAAACTGTGTGGTGACGTGGACTTTGCCGGCGTCAAAGAGGTTGCCGGCTACCTCACGCCCGTGCCCGGCGGCGTCGGGCCCATGACCATCACCATGCTGCTGAGCAACACCGTGCAGGCGGCCGAGCGCGCTGCGGCGGCTTAGCGCCCAGGCTGCGGCCTACTGGTAGCGCACCGCCACGATCTCGTAGCGCTTGACGCCGCCCGGGGCCTGCACCTCGGCCACGTCGCCCTCCACCTTGCCGATCAGGGCGCGTGCGATCGGGCTCGAGATGTTGATCAGCCCCTGCCTGAGGTCGGCCTCGTCTTCGCCCACGATCTGGTACGTGACGGCCGTGCCGCCGCGCTCGTCTTCGATCTCGACGATGGCCCCAAACACCACCCGGCCACCGGCGTCGAGCGTGGCCGGGTCGATGACCTGCGCTTGCGCCAGCTTGCTCTCGATTTCGGCGATGCGGCCTTCGATGAAGCCCTGGCGCTCTTTGGCGGCGTCGTAGTCGGCGTTCTCGCTCAGGTCGCCTTGGGCGCGCGCCTCGGCAATGGCGTTGATGACCGCCGGGCGGTCGCTGGATTTGAGGCGCTGCAACTCGGATTTGAGCTGTTCGGCGCCGCGCTTGGTCACGGGATAGGTGGGCATTGTTGCGTCTCCAAATGCAAACCGCCGAGCTGTGCAGACCCGGCGGTTGATGAACGGCTATTATGCCCGAACGCGGCTGCGCTCCACGGCCTGTCCGCGGCGCTCGCGCGGCCTCTCACGGCGCTGGCGGCACGACTATGCCCCATGGAGGGGGCAGCGCCCGTCAAGCCGGTTGCGCGCTGGCTGCGGCGCCTGTGCTCTGCGCCAGCGGCCAGCGCGGCCGCACCGCAAAGCTGTACCCCTCGCCGCAGGCGTCGGCCGGCATCAAGCCGGCTTGCCAGCGCATGGCGGCGGCCAGTGCGATCATGGCCCCGTTGTCGGTGCACAGGTGCAGCTCGGGGTAGTGCACGCGCAGCCCCAGGCGCTGGGCAGCGGCATCGAGCTGCTGGCGCAAGCGCTGGTTGGCGCCCACGCCGCCGGCCACCACCAGCCGCCGCAGACCGGTTTGCTGCAAGGCGGCGAGCGATTTCTTGAGCAGCACCTCGACGATGGCGGCCTCGGTGGCGGCGGCCAGATCGGCCCGGCGCGCTTCGAGTTCGGCGCCCAGCTTGCGCGCCTGCGTGAGCACCGCGGTTTTGAGGCCAGCAAAAGAAAAATCCAGATCGCCGCTGTGCAGCAGCGGGCGCGGCAGGGCGAAAGCCGAAGCCTCGCCCTGTGCCGCCAGCCGCGCCAGCGCCGGGCCGCCGGGGTAACCGAGCCCGAGCAGTTTGGCCGATTTGTCGAAGGCTTCGCCGGCGGCGTCGTCGATGGTTTCGCCCAGCAAGTGGTAGCGCCCGACCCCATCGACGCGCATCAGTTGCGTGTGCCCGCCCGAAACCAGCAGCGCCACGAACGGGAACTCGGGCGCATCGGCGCTCAAGAAGGGCGACAGCAGATGCCCCTCGAGGTGGTGCACCCCCAGCGTGGGCTTGCCCAGCGCCGCCGCCATGCCGCACGCCACCCCGGCCCCCACCAGCAAGGCCCCAGCCAAGCCCGGGCCGCGCGTGAACGCCAAGCAATCGATCTGCTGCAGCGTGCAACCGGCCTGCTGCAACACGCTGTGGGTGAGCGGCAGCACGCGCCGGATGTGGTCGCGGCTGGCCAGCTCGGGCACCACACCGCCATACGACTCGTGCATCTGCACCTGGCTATGCAGGGCCTGCGCCAGCAACTGCGGTGGGGCCGCACCAGTTTGGGCGCGCACCAAGGCCACCCCGGTTTCGTCGCACGAGCTTTCGATTCCCAAAATCAGCATGGGATGAGTGTAAGGCAGGCACTGCATCCCGCGACACCCTCCCGCGCCACAAGGGCATGAAAATTGCTTGGAGCAGACGGCACAACCCCGACGCCGCCTGACTGCCCACCCACTCGATGACCTCTAGCCTCAGCTTCCTACTGGCCGCCAAACACACCGAGCTGAGCGAGTTGCAGCGGCTGGCACAGAGCATTGCGCTGGCCCGCAGCACCGCCGCGCTGGTGCACGAGCTGCAGCGCGAGCGCGGGCTCTCCAACCTTTGGGTGGGGTGGGCCGGCTCAGCGCAGGCCGACCCGCAGGCCGAACTGCAGCAGCAAATCCGGCACACCGACCCCCAGGTGGCGCAGTGGCTGCACGAGTCCGTTGCCCTGCTCAGCGCGCCCACACCGCACGCTGCACGGCTGCTGGGCCGGGTGGCTTACGCGCTTCAAGGCCTGGATGCGCTCGCCCTGCTGCGCACGCGTGTGGCCACCAAGGCGCTCGACACCCAAGGGCTGTCGGCCGCTTACGCCCGCCTGATCGCCGGCTTGCTGGCCGTGGTGTTCGAAGCCGCCGACCAAGCCAGCACCCCCGAGCTGCTGCGCCCGCTGGTGGCGCTGTTCAACCTCATGCAAGGCAAGGAGTGGGCCGGACAGGAGCGGGCTGCAGGTGCCGCCCTGTTTGCCCGTGGCCAGGCGCAAGCGCCCGAGCTGCTGCACCTGAGCGAACTGATCGAGGCGCAGCAGCGCTGCCTGCAGGTGTTCGAGTCCTTTGCCAGTGCGCCGCTGCTGCAGCTTTGGCATCAGCGCCAGCGCGCCCAACCCCTTGGCGAGCGCAGCCGCTTGCGCCGCTTGCTGCTGCAAACAGCGGCTGCGGGGGCGCTGGAGCCGCAACAGAGCGCGCTCTGGTTTGCTGTTTGCAGCCAGTGCATGGACCAGATGCGCCCGGTCGAAGACCAGTTGACGCAGGATCTGGTCGCGCAAGCCCAGGCCTGCATGGCTCGGGTGCAAACCGAGATCGGGCAACTCGAACAGCGCCAACGCCAGCCCCCCGACGCGCAGACCCACGGCGTGCGCGGCAGCGCTTTTTTTGAAACCACGCCCCCCACCCTCCAGCCCACGCCCCAAGGTCTGGCGCTGGGGCTGGAAAAGTCGGTGCTCGACCTGGTGCAAGACCAGGACCAGCGGCTGCAAGCTGCCGCCGCCGAGCTCGAGACGCTGCGCGCCAGCCTGAACGAGCGCAAACTGATCGAGCGCGCCAAGGGCCTGCTCATGGCGCACCAGCAGCTCGACGAACCGGCCGCGCACAAGGCCCTGCGCGAGCTGGCCATGAACCAGAACAAGCGCATGGTGGATGTGGCCGAGGCGGTGCTGTCGATGGGCCGCCTGCTTGCACCAAGAAGGTAAGCGCCCGGGCGCGAATTTGGTGCGCCGGGGCGGCCAATGGGTGCCAAGGCAGCGCCAGTGCCCCACCCCTCCCGCAAACTCAGCCCCAAACCACCTTGGCACGGAATCTGCTTGATTGACGGCATGGTTCGCGCCAATGGCGGCTCGAACCCGGCTCGCAGAGCCACAGGGGCAACGGCGTCCCTCCAACCCGCTTTCATGGCGGGCCCTGGAGGACGCCGTTTTTTCATTTTCTGCAGCGCCTTTCGATTGTTCAATGTTCCAGGAGTTGTCATGCCCGCGTTCAGCCCCATCCCCTCCAAACCCTGCCCGGCCTTGGCACCAGACTCTGCCAACCCCGAGGCAAACCGCCACGCAGCAAGCCCACCCGCTGGCCCGGCACCGGCCGCCGCCGCCCCAGACAGCGGGCGCCGCAGCGCCCTGCGCCACGGCGCGGCGCTCGCCGGCGCCGCCCTGCTGGCCACTGCCGGCACCGGCCTGATGCCCGGCCTGCGCCCGAGCGCCCATGCGCAAGGCGCGGCGCGGCCCGAACTCGAGGAGGTGCGCATCGGCTTCATCCCGCTCACCGACAGCGCCTCGGTGATCATGGCCTCGGTGCTGGAGCTGGATCGCAAGTACGGCGTGCGCATCGTCCTGTCCAAGGAAGCCAGCTGGGCCGGTCTGCGCGACAAGCTGCTCAATGGCGAACTGCACATGGCGCACGCGCTCTACGGCCTGATCTACGGGCTGCAACTGGGCCTGGGCGGGCCGCGCACCGACATGGCCGTGCTGATGACGCTCAACCGCAACGGCCAAGGCATCACCCTGAGCCGCCAACTGGCCGAGCGCGGCGCGGTCGACCTGGCCACGCTGACGCAACTGATGGCACGCGAGCGCCGCGACTACACCTTCGCCCAGACCTTCCCCACCGGCACCCACGCCATGTGGCTGTACTACTGGCTGGCCAGCGCCGGCGTCAACGCGCTGCGCGACACCAAGGTCATCACGGTGCCGCCGCCGCAGATGGTGGCCAATATGCGCGTCGGCAACATGGACGGGTTCTGCGTCGGCGAACCCTGGAACCACCGCGCCATCGCAGACCGCATCGGCATCACCGCCGCCAACTCCCAGGATGTGTGGCCCGACCACCCCGAGAAGGTGCTGGGCGCGCGCGCCGACTTCGTGCGCCGCCACCCCCACACCGCACGCGCCGTGATGATGGCCGTGCTCGAAGCCAGCCGCTGGATCGACGCCAACCTGCAAAACAGGCTGCGCATGGCCGAGACCATCGCCGCCCGCCCCTTTGTCAACACCAGCGTCGATGTGATCCGCGATCGCATTCTGGGGCGCTACCAGAACGGCCTTGGGCGCACTTGGGACGACCCCAGGCACATGAAGTTCTTTGACGGCGGCGCGGTCAACTTCCCGTTCCTGTCCGACGGCATGTGGTTCCTGACCCAGTTCAAGCGCTGGGGTCTGCTGCGCGAGCACCCCAACTACCTGCAAGTGGCGCAGCAGATCAACCAGATCGAGCTCTACCGCCAGGCCGCCACGCAACTCCACATCAGCGTGCCACGCGAGCCGCTGCGCAGCAGCACCCTGATGGATGGCGTGGTCTGGAACGGCCGCGACCCGGCGCGCTACGCCGACAGCTTCAGCGTCAAAGCCTAAGGAGCCGCCACCATGGTCAGCGCCGTCTTTCATCCCCCCAAACCGCTGGAGGGCAAACACCCTGCCAGCGCCCCGGCTGCACATGCCCACACGACCACCGCCCCGGCCGCCAATCTGGCGCCCAGCCCCCTGGGGCGGCGCTGGGATGTCAGCGCATGGCCGTCCCAGGTTTTGCCGCCGCTGTTGGGTTTGCTGCTGCTCATCGGCCTGTGGCATTTGGCCGCCAGCAGCGGCGAAGGCCAGTTCCCGACCCCAGGCGCCACCTGGAGTGCGGCGCTGGAGCTGTTTTCCGACCCCTTCTTCGTCAACGGCCCCAGCGACGTCGGCATCGGCTGGCAGGTGCTCAGCTCGCTCGAGCGCGTCGGGCTGGGCTTTGGTCTGGCGGCCCTGGTGGGCATTCCGCTGGGTTTTCTGATCGGGCGCTCGGTCTTTGCCGGGCGCATGGGCGCGCCGTTGATCAGCCTGTTCAAGCCGGTGTCGCCGCTGGCCTGGTTGCCGATCGGGCTGCTGGTGTTCCAGGGCACCGAAGCGGCGGCGATCTGGACCATCTTCATCTGCTCGATCTGGCCCATGATCATCAACACCGCCGTCGGCGTGCAGCGCGTGCCGCAAGACTACCTGAACGTGGCGCGCGTGCTCAACCTGAGCGAGTGGACCATCCTGACCCAGATCCTGCTGCCCGCCGTGCTGCCCTACGTGCTCACCGGCGTGCGCCTGGCCGTGGGCACCGCCTGGCTGGTGATCGTTGCGGCCGAAATGCTGACCGGCGGCGTCGGCATCGGCTTTTGGATCTGGGACGAGTGGAACAACCTCAACATCACGCACATCATCGTGGCGATTTTCGTCATCGGCCTGGTCGGCCTGTTGCTGGAGTGGGCCCTGGTGAGCCTCGCCCGCGCCTTTACTTTCGAGGAAGTCAAATCGTGAACGACTGCTCCTACATCCTGATCGAAGGCGTGGCGCAGCGCTTCAAGACCCAGCGCGGCGAGTTCGAGGCCCTGCGCCAGATCGACCTGCGCATCGCCAAGGGCGAGTTCGTGACCCTGATCGGGCACTCGGGTTGTGGCAAATCGACCTTGCTCAACCTGATCGCCGGCCTGAGTTCGCCGAGCTCGGGGATGCTGCTGTGCGCCGGGCGCGAGATCGCCGGCCCGGGGCCCGAGCGCGCCGTGGTGTTTCAGAACCACTCCCTGCTGCCTTGGCTCACCTGTTTTGAAAACGTGCACCTGGGCGTCAAGCGCGTCTTTGGCGCCGGATCGCGCAGCGCCGGGGCCAAGTCGGAGAGCAAAGCCGAACTGGCGGCGCGCACCCACGCGGCGCTGGAACTGGTGGGCCTGAGCCACGCGGCGCAACGGCGCCCGGGGGAAATCAGCGGCGGCATGAAACAGCGCGTCGGCATCGCGCGCGCGCTGGCCATGGAGCCCAAGGTGCTGCTGCTCGATGAGCCCTTCGGCGCGCTCGACGCCCTCACCCGCGCCAAGCTGCAAGACGAACTGCTCGAAATCGTGGCCCGCACCCACAGCACGGTGGTGATGGTGACGCACGACGTGGATGAGGCGGTGCTGCTCTCGGACCGCATCGTGATGCTCACCAACGGCCCCTCGGCCACCATCGGTGCGGTGCTGCCGGTGCCCTTGGCGCGCCCGCGCCAGCGCGTGGCACTGGCGGACCACCCCACCTACCTGCAATGCCGCAAACAAGTGCTCGATTTTCTGTACACCCGCCAGACGCACATGCATAAAGAGGCCGCATGATGGAAACCACCGCCCCCCACGGCGCCGCGCCAACCACTCCCACCCCCACGCCAGCTCCGCGCCCCAAACTGGTGCTGGTGGGCAACGGCATGGCCGGCGTGCGCACGCTCGAAGAGCTGCTCAAGCTCGCCCCCGATCTGTACGACATCACCGTCTTTGGCGCCGAGCCGCACCCCAACTACAACCGCATCCTGCTCTCGCCGGTGCTGGCCGGCGAGCAGGAACCCGAGCAGATCGTGCTCAACGACTGGGATTGGTACCGCCAGCACGGCATCACCCTGCACGCGGGCTGGACCGTCAGCGCGGTGAACCGCACCCGGCGCCTGGTGCACGCCAGCGGGCCCGGCGGGGCCACGCAAACTGTCGCCTACGACCGCTTGATCCTGGCCACTGGCTCCAACGCCTTCATCCTGCCCATCCCCGGCGCGCAACTGCCCGGCGTGCAAGGCTACCGCGACATCGCCGACACCGAGGCCATGATCGCTGCCGCAGCGCAGCACCGGCAGGCGGTGGTGATCGGCGGTGGCCTGCTGGGCCTCGAAGCCGCCAACGGCCTGATGAAGCGCGGCATGGAGGTGACCGTGGTGCATGCGGCCCCCTGGTTGATGGAGCGCCAGCTCGACCAACGCGCCGCCGAATTGCTGCAGCGCTCGCTGCAGGCGCGCGGTCTGAAGTTTCTGCTCGGCGCCCAGACCGAGGCGCTGCTGCCCGGTGCCGATGGGCGCGTGGCCGCCGTGCGCTTCAAGGCCGGCAGCGCCCCCGAGCCAGAAATCCCGGCCCAGCTGGTGGTCATGGCGGTGGGCATCCGCCCCAACACCGCCTTGGCTGAACGCATGCGGCTGCACGTGCAGCGCGGCATCGTGGTCTCGGACACGCTGCAGACCGTGACCGACCCGCGCATCTACGCCGTGGGCGAGTGCGCCGCGCACCGTGGCGTCGCCTACGGTCTGGTGGCCCCACTGTTTGAGCAGGGCAAGGTGCTGGCCAACCACCTGGCAGAGTACGGCATCGCCCGCTACAGCGGCAGCGCGACCTCGACCAAGCTCAAGGTCACGGGGATCGATCTGTTCAGCGCCGGCAATTTCATGGGCGGCCCCGGCACCGAAGAAATCTTGCTCAGCGACCCGACCGCCCCCAACGGCGGCGTGTACAAGAAGCTGGTGTTGCAAGACGACAGACTGGTCGGCGCCTGCCTCTACGGCGACACGGCCGATGGCAGCTGGTATTTCAAGCTGCTGCGCGAAGGCCGCTCGATTGCCGACATCCGCGACCGACTGGTGTTTGGCGAGAGCAACCTGGGCGATGCCGGCCACCAGGGGCACCAGAAGGCCGCCCAAATGGCCGACAGCGACGAGGTCTGCGGCTGCAACGGCGTCACCAAAGGGGCAATCTGCAAAGCCATCAAGCGCCAGGGCCTGTTCACCCTGGAGGAGGTGCGCAAACACACCAAGGCCAGCGCCAGTTGCGGCAGCTGCACCGGCCTGGTGGAGCAGATCCTGATGTTCAGCGCCGGCGGCGACTACTCGGCCGCACCGCAGAAAAAAGCCCTGTGCGGCTGCACCGAGCACAGCCACCAGGAGGTGCGCGATGCCATCCGCGAGCGCAAGCTGCTGAACATCGCCGCCGTGTACCAGGCCCTCGATTGGCGCACCCCGAGCGGTTGCGCCACTTGCCGGCCGGCCCTCAACTACTACCTCATCAGCACCTGGCCCAAAGAAGCCCGCGACGACCCGCAGAGCCGTTTCATCAACGAGCGCAGCCACGCCAACATCCAGAAAGACGGCACCTACAGCGTGGTGCCGCGCATGTGGGGTGGTGAGACCAGCGCCGCCGAACTGCGCCGCATCGCCGACGTGGTGGACAAGTACCAGATTCCCACCGTCAAGGTCACGGGCGGCCAGCGCATCGACCTGTTGGGCGTCAAAAAAGAAGACTTGGTGCAGGTCTGGAAAGAGATCGGCATGCCCAGCGGACACGCCTACGCCAAGGCGCTGCGCACGGTCAAGACCTGCGTCGGTTCCGAGTGGTGCCGCATGGGCACGCAGGACAGCACCCAGATGGGCAAGGATCTGGAACGCGCCTTTTTTGGCATGTACGCACCGCACAAGGTCAAATTTGCGGTCAGCGGTTGCCCGCGCAACTGCGCCGAGGCCGGCATCAAGGACGTGGGCATCATTGGCGTGGAGAGCGGCTGGGAGATGTTCATCGCCGGCAACGGCGGCATCAAGACCGAGGTGGGGCATTTTTTTTGCAAGCTCAAAAGCGCCGCCGAAGTGATGGAATACACCGGCGCCTTCATGCAGCTCTACCGGCTGGAAGGCTGGTATCTGGAGCGCACGGTGCATTTTGTGAACCGGGTGGGGCTGGACTACGTGAAGCAGCGCATCCTCGACGACCCCGCTGGGCGCCTGGCGCTGTGGCAACAGCTGCAGGCGGCGCTCGCGGGCGAGCCCGATCCGTGGTTCGATCTCGAGCGGGCGCAGGTCGATGTGCGCCAGTTTCAGCCCCTGGAAACCGCCGCGCTGCCGGGCTGATGCGCCACCACCACAGGGCTGCGGCCTGCATTGCCACACACCTTCTCAGGAGACACCATGACCCGCTGGATTCCCGTCTGCAGCGTTGATGACATCCCGGCCCTGGGTTCGCGCCGCGTGGCGCGCGCCCGCGGCCTCGACGTGGCCGTGTTCAAGGCCGCCGACCAGCAAATTTTTGCCCTGCTCGACCGCTGCCCACACAAGGGCGGGCCCCTGAGCCAGGGCATCGTGTTTGGGCACAGCGTCGCCTGCCCGCTGCACAATTGGAGCATCGCCCTCGACAGCGGCGAGGCCGCCGCGCCCGACCAGGGTCAAACGCCGCGCTTCGCCCTCAAAGTCGAGCACGGGCAGGTGTTCCTGGACGCCCACGAGCTCGACACCCTGGCGACCGAGGCCACGCGGCCACTGGCTGGCCCGGCCCGGCGCACCTGCCCTGGCGTGACCAGCGGCAGCTGCCCGGCGCCCGCCGTGGGCGCCCGATAAGGCGCACCCCCATGGCCACCACCCGTTCCACCTGCCCATACTGCGGCGTGGGCTGTGGCGTGCTGATCGAGCACCAGGGCGGCCACATCACCGGCGTGCGCGGCGACCCCGAGCATCCGGCCAATTTCGGCCGTCTGTGCAGCAAAGGCTCGACCCTGCACCTGAGCGCCCGCCCCGAGCTGGCGCAAGTCACACGGCTGCTGCATCCGCAGTGGCGCAGCGCACGCGGCCAGCCGCCCCAGGCCATGGCCTGGAAACCGGCGCTCGATCTGGCGGCCAACCGCATCGCCAGCACCGTGCGCCAGCACGGCCCCGACGCCGTGGGCGTCTATGTGAGCGGCCAACTGCTGACCGAGGACTACTACGTCTTCAACAAGCTCGTCAAAGGCGTGCTGGGCAGCAACCAGATCGACTCCAACTCCCGCCTGTGCATGAGCAGCGCCGTGGTCGGCTACAAGCGCACCCTGGGGGCCGACGCGCCGCCGCCCTGCTACGAAGATTTGGGGCTGGCACAAACGCTGTTCATCGTCGGCAGCAACACCGCCTGGGCGCACCCAGTGCTGTTTCGCCGCATTGAAGACGCACGCGCAGCGCGGCCGGATATGCGCTTGATCGTCGCCGACCCGCGCCGCACCGACACCGCCGCCTGCGCCGACCTGCATCTGGCGCTGCAACCCGGCACCGATGTGGCGCTGCTGCACGGCCTGCTGCACATCATGCTGCAGGAAGGCTGGGTCGATCGGGCCTACATCGCCGCCCACACCAACGGTTTTGCGGCCCTGGAGGCGATCGTGCGCGCACACACCCCCGCCCACACGGCGCGCCTGTGTGGCCTGCAACAGGCCGACCTGGTCACCGCCGCGCGCTGGCTTGCCGGCCTCGACGCTCCGGCCCCGGCGGGCACCCCGGCGGCCAGTGCCCCAGCCTTCAGCGGCCGCGATGGCCGCCGCCGCCGTCCCACCCTGAGCCTGTACTGCCAGGGCCTGAACCAGAGCAGCAACGGCAGCGCCAACAACGCCGCCCTGATCCACCTGCATCTGGCCACCGGGCAGATCGGCCAGGCCGGTGCCGGTCCCTTTAGCCTGACCGGCCAGCCCAACGCCATGGGCGGGCGCGAAGTGGGCGCCATGGCCAACTTGCTCAGCGCCCACCGCGATCTGTCCAACCCCGCGCACCGGGCCGAAGTGGCGCAGCTCTGGGGCCTGAGCAGCGTGCCCGAGCAAGCCGGGCGCAGCGCCGTCGAGATGTTCCAGGCCGCCGCCGAGGGCGCGGTCAAGGTGCTGTGGATCGTCTGCACCAATCCGGCCCAAAGCCTGCCCGACCAGCGCATGGTGCGCCGCGCGCTGGAGCGGGCCGAGTTCGTGATCGTGCAGGAGGCCTTTGCCCACACCGCCACCACCGCCTACGCCGACCTGCTGCTGCCCGCCGCCACCTGGGGCGAAAAAGAGGGCACCGTAAGCAACAGCGAGCGCTGCATCAGCCGTGTGCGCCGCGCCGTGCCCGCGCCGCACCACCCCGACCATGCGCAAGACGGCCCGCGGCCCGATTGGGTGATCGCGCGCGACCTCGCACAGCGCCTGGAAGCCCTGCTGCACCCGCAGCCCGAGGCGCAGCGGCGCATCCACTTCGACTACCCCACGCCCGAAGCGGTGTGGAACGAACACCGCCAGAGCACCTGCGGCCGCGACCTGGACATCAGCGGCCTGAGCTACGCCCTGCTCGAGCGCGCCGGCCCACAGCAGTGGCCGCTGCCCAAGGGGCTAAACCGTGGACGCAAGCGCCTGTATGCCGACGGCCGCTTCCCGACCGCCGACGGCAAGGCGTGCTTTGCGGCCCTCGCCTACCGCCCGCCCCACGAAACCTGCGACGCCAGCTACCCGCTGGCCCTGAACACGGGCCGGCTGCGCGACCAGTGGCACGGGATGAGCCGCACCGGCTTGCTCGGACGCCTGTTTGGCCATGCCCCGGAACCGGTGCTGCAGATGCACCCTCAAGACATGGCACGCAGCCACTTGGCCGACGGTGCGCTGGTGAGCGTGCAGAGCGCACGCGGACGCATCGTGCTGCCGCTGCAGGCCTGCGCCGATCTGGGGCCGGGGCAGGTCTTTTTGCCCATGCACTGGGGCTCGGATTGCCTGGGCGGGCGCACGCCGACCGGCCAGCCGCTGCTGGGCGTCAATGCCCTGAGCACCCCAGCCTATTGTCCGGCCTCCAAACAACCGGAACTCAAGCACGCCGCGGTGCGCGTAGAACCGATCGACCTGCCTTGGACTCTGCTGGCCCTGGCCTGGCTGCCAGAATACGAGGCCGCCCAAACCCGGGCCTGGCTGTCCAAGCAACTGCACCAGTTCGACTTCGCCACCTGCGTGCCCTTTGGTCGCCACGAGGAGCAGGGGCGCACGGGCGTGCTGCTGCGCGCCGCCAGCCGGCAAGCCCCAGCCGCCGCGCTGCTCGAAGCCGTGGCCGCGCGCCTGGGGCTGAACACCCCTGACACCCTGTGCTACCGCGACCCCCAGCGCGCCCAGGTGCGGGCGCTGCGCCTGCTGCGCCCCAGCCCCTCTGACCCCCAGCGGCTCGACGCCCTGCTGCTCGGTGGCGACGTGCGCTCGGCCGCCTGGCTCAAGACGCTGCTGCTGGACGAAAGCCCCGTGCCGGTAGGCGGACAGCTGCTGCTGCGGCCCAGCGCAGCCGCGCCCTCGGCCTCGGCTTCAATGCAGGCCAGCCCCAGCCCCCAGGTCTGCGCCTGCCTCGATGTCAGCGAGCAGGCCATCACCCTGCACCTGGCCAGCAGCCCGGGCAACGCCAGCCAGCGGCTGGCACACCTGCAACGCACGCTCCACTGCGGCACCCAGTGCGGCGCTTGCATACCGCAGCTCAAACGCTTGCTGCAGGCCGTGGCCGCGCCCGCCATGGGGCCCGAAACGCCCATCGCTCCATAGCGCTCAGCGATTGCCATGCTGGCACAATCGCAGCGATGAGCATCAAAGACCATCTGAAAAAAATCGGGCGCGGCAGAGACGGTGCGCGCGCGCTCGACCGCGGGCAGGCCGCCGACCTGTTTGGGCAGGTGCTGGACGGCACCGTGAGCGATCTCGAGATCGGCGCCTTCTGCCTGGCGATGCGCTTCAAGGGCGAGACCGCCGAAGAATTGGCGGGCTTCCTCGACGCGCTGCATGAGCGGCTGCAGCGCTGGCCCGCCCCCGCCCACAGCCCGTTTCCGACCGTGGTGCTGCCCAGCTACAACGGCGCGCGCAAGCTGCCGGCGCTGACCCCGTTGCTGGCTGGTTTGCTGGCGCGCGCCGGGCTGGCGGTGCTGTGGCACGGCTGCGCCACCGAAGACGCCCGCGCCCACCCCGAGGCGCTGCTGCCGGCGCTCGAGGCGGCGGGCTTGCTCAGCCCCGATCTGCAACCCGGCCGGGTCTGCTGGGTGCCCACGCAGCGCCTGCACCCGGGCCTGCAGCGCCTGCTCGACGTGCGCCGCACCGTGGGCTTGCGCAACAGCGCCCACAGCCTGGTCAAGCTCATGAACCCGGTCGCCGGGCCGGCCTTGCTGCTGAGCAGCTACACCCACAGCGAATACCTGCACAGCATGAGCGCCACGCTGGCGCTGACCGGCACCCACGCCCTGCTGTTGCGCGGCACCGAGGGCGAGCCCGTGGCCGACGCACGGCGTTGCCCGGCAATGGACGCCTTCGTCGCCGGGCAACGCTGGCGCATCCACGAAGCCCAGGGCGGCCCCCTGATGCCCGTGCCCGGCCTGCCCACGCCCGACGCCGAAGCCACCCGGCGCTGGATAGAGGCCGCGCTGGCTGGCGCGCACGCCATCCCCGACCCGATCGGGCAGCAGGTGCGCCACACCCTGGAGCTGGCGCACCTGATCGCCGCCGGCCCGCCCTACACCCCACCCCAGCCGCACAGCCCATGAGCGGCTTGCCATGCCCCCGCGCCGGCTAGTGTGGTGTTGCGCGCTTGAGGGGGCTCGGGCTCAATCCCCCTTGAGCCCCTTGGGCAGCGGAAACTTGAGGGTTTCGGGTGCGCCGTCGAGGCTGCGCACCGACACCGCGCCCAGCGCCTTGAGGCGCTGCAGCACGCCTTGCACCAGCAGTTCCGGCGCCGAGGCCCCGGCGGTCACGCCCACACGCGCCGTGTGGGCAAACCAGTGGTCGCGCAGTTCGGAGGCGTCTTCGACCATGTAGGCGGGCACCCCCAGGCGCTGCGCCAGCTCGCGCAGCCGGTTGGTGTTGGAGCTGCTTGGACTGCCCACCACCACCACCGCATCGACCAAGGGACTCAGCAGCTTGACCGCGTCCTGGCGGTTTTGCGTGGCGTAGCAGATGTCTTGCTGCTTGGGCTCGCGCAGCGCTGGAAAGCGGGCGCGCACGGCGGCGGCGATCTCGGCTGCGTCATCGACGCTGAGCGTGGTCTGCGTCACCAGCGCCAGCCGTTCGCTCTGGCGCGGCTGCACCCGCGCCACGTCGGCCAGGTCTTCGACCAGGTGGATGCCGGCGTCGAGCTGGCCCATGGTGCCCTCGACCTCTGGGTGCCCTTTGTGGCCGATCATGATGAACTCGTAGCCCTCCTGGTGCAGCTTGGCCACTTCCACATGCACCTTGCTCACCAGCGGGCAGGTGGCGTCGAAGACGCGAAAACCGCGCTGTTCGGCCTCGCGCTGCACCGCCCGGCTGACACCGTGGGCACTGAACACCAGCGTGGCCCCAGCGGGCACCTCGGCCAGGTCTTCAATGAAAATGGCGCCGCGCGCCCTGAGGTCGTTGACCACATGGGTGTTGTGCACGATCTCGTGGCGCACGTAGATCGGACGGCCAAATTTGGCCAATGCGCGTTCGACGATTTCGATCGCCCGGTCCACCCCGGCGCAAAAGCCGCGCGGTTCGGCCAGCAGCACCTCGTGCACAGGCGTGGGCGGCGGCATCACAGCACCCCGATCAGCTGCACTTCAAAGCGCACCGGCTGGCCAGCCAGCGGGTGGTTGAAGTCGATCTGCAGCGCGCCGTCCTCCCCCCCCCCGCCCGCGGCGGGGGGCCCCCCCCCGGGGGGGGGGGAAAGACCCCCCCCCCCCCCCCCCCCCCCCCCCCCCCCCCCCCCCCCCCCCCCCCCCCCCCCCCCCCCCCCCCCCCCCCCCCGGGCCCCCCCCACCCGCCCGGGGCGGCCCGCCCCCCCCCCCCCCCCCCCCCCCCCCCCCCCCCCCCCCCCCCCGCCCCGCCCCCCCCCCCCCCCCCCGGGGGGGGGGGGGGGGGCCGGGGGGGTCGTCGCCCCCCCCCCCCCCCCCCCCGCGGGGGGGGGGGGGGGGAAAGGAGGGGGGGCCCGCGGGGGTTCGGGGGGGGGCCGCGCGGCGCCAAAGGGGGGCGAAAAAAAAGGAAAACACCCTTTAAAAAAAAGCCCCCCCCCCCCCCCCCCCCCCCCCCCCCCCCCGCCCCCCCCCCCCCCCGCCCCCCCCCGCAAAACCCCCCCCCGCGCCCCCCCCCCCCCCCGCGCCCCCGCCCTCGCGCCCTCCTCCCCCCCCCCCCACCGCGCAAAAACGGGGCACTCGCGCGGGAACTGGGGCCCCCCTCGGTGGCGGGGCCGGGCTGCTCCCCCCCGCCCCGCCGGCGCTCCCCCCCATCAGGGCCGGGGCCGCCCAAACCCCCCGAGCTGCTGGCGGTGGTCGAGCTGGCGCGGCGCGCGCTGGCCCAGGGTTTGAGCGCGCGGCCCTTGTTCGATACCCCCCAAGCGGTGGCGCAGTACCTCCAACTCCCCCTGGGCCACAAGCGGCACGAGGTGTTTGCGCTGCTGTACCTGGACAGCCAGCACCGGTTGCTGGCCTTCGAGGAGCTGTTTCGCGGCACCCTGACGCAGACCAGCGTCTATCCGCGCGAAGTGGTGCTGCGCGCCCTGCACCACCACGCTGCGGCCGTGGTGCTGGCCCACAACCACCCCAGCGGGGTGAGCGAGCCCTCACGCGCCGACCAGAGCCTGACCGCCACGCTCAAAGCGGCGCTGGCGTTGGTGGACGTGCGGGTGCTGGATCACTTCATCGTCACCGCCGACAGCTGCCGCTCGATGGCCGAAATGGGGCTGGTCTAGCCCCTCGGCCATCAGCCCGACTCAATCCTGCGGCACGGCCTCGGTGAGCGCCGCATGCGCCTGCGGGGTGCGGATCAGGTAATCGAAGGCGCTCAGGGCCGCTTTGGCGCCCTCGCCGGCGGCGATCACGATCTGCTTGTAGGGCACCGTGGTGCAGTCGCCGGCTGCAAACACCCCCGGCAGGCTGGTGTGGCCCTTGGCGTCGATGGCGATCTCGCCAAAGCGGTTGAGCTCCAGCGTCCCCTTGAGCCATTCGGTGTTGGGCACCAGGCCGATCTGCACGAAAATCCCATCCAGCGCCAGCTCGTGCGGCGTGCCGCTGCGGCGGTCGGTGTAGCGCAGGCCCACCACGCGCGCGCCATCGCCCAGCACCTCGGTGGTCTGGGCTTGCGTGATCACGCTCACGTTGGGCAGGCTGCGCAGCTTGGCTTGCAGCACGGCGTCGGCACGCAGCTCGTCGGCAAACTCGAGCAGCGTCACATGCTGCACGATGCCGGCGAGGTCGATCGCCGCTTCCACGCCCGAGTTGCCGCCGCCGATCACCGCCGTGCGCTTGCCCCTGAACAGCGGGCCGTCGCAGTGCGGGCAGTAGGCCACGCCGCGGTTTTTGTACTCGGCCTCGCCGGGCACGTTCATGTTGCGCCAGCGCGCCCCGGTGGAGAGCACCACGCTGCGCGCCTTGAGCACCGCGCCGCTGGCCAGCTCCACGCCGATCAAGCCGCCGGGCTGCGCCGCCGGCAGCAGGCGCACGGCGCGTTGCAGGTTCATCAGCTGCACCTCGTAGTGGCGCGCATGCGCTTCCAGCTCGGCGGCCAGCTTCGGGCCTTCGGTGTGCAGGTGCCCGGGGTAGTTCTCGATGCCCAGCGTGTCGTTGAGCTGGCCGCCCATGCGCTCTGCCAGCAAGCCGGTGCGGATGCCTTTGCGTGCCGCATACACCGCCGCCGCCGTGCCCGCCGGGCCACCGCCGATGTTGAGCAGGTCGAACGGCTCGAGGGCGTCGAGTTGCTGCGCTTGCCTGACCAAGGCGCCGGCGTCGAGCTTGGCCAGCACCTCTTCGGCGCTCATGCGGCCCGAGCCAAACACCGCACCGTTCAAATAGACCGAAGGCACCGCCAGCACGTCGCGCTCATCGACCTCTTGCTGGAACAGCGCGCCGTCGATCACCACCGTCTGCACGCGTGGGTTGAGCAGCGCCATCAGGCTGAGCGCCTGCACCACGTCGGGGCAGTTGTGGCAGCTCAGCGACATATAGACTTCAAAACGGTAGTCGCCCGGCAAGGCCTTGATCTGCTCGATCAGGCTCGCCTCGACTTTGGGCGGATGACCCCCCGCCCACAGCAGCGCCAGCACCAGCGAGGTGAACTCGTGGCCCAGCGGCACGGCGGCAAAACGCAACCCGCCCGGCCCGCCCTGCCCTTGCACGCTGAAGGACGGCACACGCGCGTCCTGCCCGTCGGTGCGCAGCCGGATTTTGTCCGACAGCGCCGCCAGGGTTTCGAGCAACTCGCGCATCTCTTGCGCGGCGCGGGAGTCGTCGAGCGCAGCCACCAGATCAACCGGCTGCCGCAGGCGCTCCAGATGGGCCTGGAGCTGGGCTTTGAGGGCGGCGTCGAGCATGTGCAATCCTACGTTTAAAAAAACAGGGGGAGGACCGGGCCTGGCACGGGGCCAGGCCGTGGGCTTGAGGGACTGGCTTAGATCTTGCCGACCAGTTCGAGCGACGGGGCCAGGGTCTTGGCGCCTTCGTTCCACTTGGCTGGACAGACTTGGCCTGGGTTCTTGGCCACGTACTGGGCCGCCTTGAGCTTGCGCAGCGTCTCCTTGACGTCGCGGGCGATGGCGTTGTCGTGGATTTCAGCGGTCTTGATCTGGCCTTCGGGGTTGATGATGAAGGTGCCGCGCAGCGCCAGCCCTTCGGCCTCGATGTGCACGCCAAAGGCGCGCGTCAGGGTGTGGGTCGGGTCGGCCACCAGCGGAAACTTGGCCTTGCCCACGGCGGGCGAGGTTTCGTGCCAGACCTTGTGCGAGAAGTGGGTGTCGGTGGTCACGATATAGACCTCGGCCCCCAGCTTCTGGAACTCGGCGTAGTGGTCGGCCGCGTCTTCGACTTCGGTCGGGCAGTTGAAGGTGAAGGCGGCGGGCATGAAAATCAGCACCGACCACTCGCCCTTGAGGGTTTCGTCCGAGACTTGCACGAACTTGCCGTTGTGGAAAGCCTGGGCCTTGAAGGGTTGGATTTGGGTATTGATGATCGACATGGATGCTCCTGAAAGGGGATGACTGAGGGTTGACGAGATGAGTGGAAACCCTGGCTATGATAGCCCAGCCGATAGCCGCTGTTTATTGATCGTGGCTATCGCGGGCATTGATGCGCTGCAGCAGAGGCGCTGCACTTGCAGCCGCCAAAACCGTGAAAGGCCCTGGGCACCGGAACCGGCACATCGATGCCGACCATGCCCGCCTGCACCCGGTGCGCAAACCGACGCGCCGCGTCGCCATGGCCTATGCGTGGTGGCCACAAAAGCGCTAAACTGCATGGGCGCAGAGCCTATGCGCAGGCCGCGCTTGCTCGCCACCCTACAGAACAAAGGACCCTTCACCATGCAAGGCAACCACCAGGTCATCGCTCACCTGCAGGCCCAGCTCAAGAACGAACTGACCGCCATCAACCAGTACTTTGTCCACTACCGCCTGCTCAAGCACTGGGGCCTCGACAAGCTGGCGCAAAAGGAGTACCAGGAATCGATCGGCGAGATGAAGCACGCCGACCGCCTGATGGACCGCATTTTCATGCTCGACGGCCTGCCCAACCTGCAAGACCTGGGCAAGCTCAACATCGGCGAGAACGTACCCGAAATTCTCAACAGCGACTTGGCCTTGGAGCGCGCGGCGCAGGCCACCATCAAGGACGGCATCGCCCACTGTGAAACGGTGCGCGACTACGTCTCGCGCGACCTGCTGCTCCAAATCCTGGACGACACCGAGGAACACATCGACTTCCTCGAAACCCAGATCGATCTGCTCGGCAAGGTGGGGGTGCAAAACTACCTGCAGAGCATGATGGGCAGCGTCGAATAAAGACCGCGCCCACATCGCGATAAAGGCCAGCCCGGCGCCCGTTCGGTCGGGCCATCGGCCCCACCACCGTGCACATGGCCGCCCCCTACCGCATCAGCGCCTGCACGGGCATCGACCAGGGCGACCGCCCCTATCAGCAAGATCAGCTGGGATTGTGGCCGCACGCGCACAACAAGGGCTGCGTGCTGGGCGTGATCGCCGACGGCATGGGTGGCTTGACCGGGGGCCGCAAGGCCGCCGAACAGGTGCTGATGACGGCGCAGCAGTTGTTTCAGCGCTTCGATCCGGCCACCGACGATGGGGCCGCGTTTTTGCAGCGCTTGGCGCAGGAAGCCCATCTGGGCATACGCCTGACGGCCGCCTCCGCCGCCGATCTGGAGCCCCACAGCACCTTGGCGGCCCTGTTGCTCGTGCCGGGCGGTCGCTGCCATTTCGCGCACTCGGGTGATTCGCGGCTGTACCACTTTCGTGGCGCGCGCTTGCTGCACCGCAGCCGGGACCACTCGCTGGTGCAGGCTTTGGTGGCGCAGGGGCTGTTGAGCGACGCACAGGCGCGCACCGACCCGCGCGGCAACCTGCTGCTGCACTGCCTCGGCACCGAGCAGCCCCCGGCCATCGAAGGCCACCAGTGCGATGCCTTGCAAGTGGGCGACGCGCTGCTGGCCTGCAGCGACGGCATCTGGCAGTGCTTCAGCGACGAGGAACTGGGCACCTTGATGCACCAGGCCTCACCCCGGCAGGCGTGCGAGCAGCTGGTGGCGCAAGCGCGCCGGCGCGCCGCCGGCAGTTGCGACAACCTGAGCCTGATCGTGCTCAAGCTCGACGCCGCCGCCCCTTGATCCAGCTCTGGGTTCAAGCCATGGGGAGCTTGAGCGGCGTCAGCAACTGGCCGCGCTGGTGGCAGGCGATCAGGTTGTCTGCCGCCAGCAGCGCCATGCCCAGGCGGGTGCCCCGGGTGGCGCTGGCGATGTGGGGCGTGAGCAGCACGTTGGGCAGCTCCAGCAACTCGGGCCGCACGTGCGGCTCGCCCTCGAACACGTCGAGCCCAGCGGCGGCAAGCTGACCGCTGCGCAGCGCATGCACCAGCGCCAGTTCATCGACGATGCCGCCGCGCGCGAGGTTGACCAAGGTGGCGCTGGGCTTCATCTGCGCCAGTTCGGCTGCGCCGATGGCGTGGTGGTTGGCGCTCGTGTAGGGCAGCACCAGCAGAAGGTGGTCGGCTTGGCGCAGCAGCTCGGCCTTGCTCACGTAGCGGGCGGCGCAGGCGTGCTCGGTGGCGGCGTCGAGCCGGCTGCGGTTGTGGTAGAGCACCTGCATGGCAAAGCCGTGCGCGGCGCGGCGCGCGATCGCCTGCCCGATGCGCCCCATGCCCAGAATGCCGAGCGTGCTGTGGTGCACCTCGGCGCCGAGCAGCAGGTCGGCCGACCATTTGTGCCAGCGCCCGGCGCGCAGGTAGCGCTCGCCCTCGCCGATGCGCCGCGCCGTGGCCAGCAGCAACGCCAGGCCGAAGTCGGCCGTGCTCTCGGTGAGCACGTCGGGGGTGTTGCTGGCCTGCACGCCGTGGCGCGCCAGGGCCTCGAGGTCGAGGTTGTTGAAACCCACCGCCATGTTGGCGACTACACGCAGTTGCGGGCAGGCGGCCAGCACGGCGGCATCGATGCGCTCACCCTGGGTGGCCAACAGACCCCACTGCCCTTGCAGGCGCTCGATCAGTTCGGCTGGGGTCCAGACCACGTCGTCGGGGTTGTCGCGCACCTCGAAGTGCGCGCTCAGGCGCTGCAGCACCTCGGGGAACAGGCGGCGCGTGAGCAGCACGCCGGGCCGCTGCACGCTCATTCGAGCCAGGTGGTGAAGGCAGCCACGGGCAGGCGCGGGGTGCGAAAGGTGTTGATCGGGTCGCTGGTGTCGGCGTAGCCGAGCGCAAGCCCGCACACCAGCATCTCATTGTCGCCCGCCCCCACGTGCGGCAGCACGATGCTGGCGTAGCCGTTCCAGGCCGCCTGGGCACAGGCGTCGAGCCCGTGCGCGCGCGCGGCCAGCGTCAGGTTTTGCAGGAACATGCCGGTGTCGAGCAGCGAGCCGCCACCCATGGCCTTGTCGATGGTCACGAACAGCCCCACGGGCGCGTCAAAAAAACGGTAGTTGCGCTGCCACTGGGCGTGCATGCGGTCTTTGTCGCCCTTGCCGATGCCCAGCAGGCTGTACAGGCTCAGGCCGTTTTCACGCCGCCGTTCGATGTAGGGGCTGATCCACTGCTTGGGGTAGTAGTCGTAGGATTCGCGGTACTGCTCGGCCAGCGTCGGGTCGGCGCGCACGGCGTCGTGGGCGGCACAGACCTTTTGCACCAAGGCATCCCGGCTGGCCCCCTGCAGCACGTACACCTTCCAGGGCTGGGTGTTGGTGCCCGAAGGGGCCCGGCTGGCCAGTGCCAGCAGCCGCTCCAACAGCGGCCGCGGCACCGGCGTGGGCAAATAGGCGCGGATCGACTGGCGGCTCTCGATCGCCGTTTCGACGCTGGCGGGGTCGGCCACCACCGGGCGCACGTAGGGGGGAGGCGGGGCATTCTGGGGGACGGCTGCGGTCATGCGGTAGGGCTCCGATGGTCTGAAGGGCGGGTGCAAGGTCGCGCACCCAGTGGATTATGGCGGCTAAAAGCGCATCCGCCCGGGCCTGCAGCGCCGCCTGGGCGACAGCGCTGCGACCTCACAACAAAGCGGTGAGCACGGCGTGCAAATCCGGCGGCAGCGGCACCGGGCGCCGCGTGGCCCGGTCCACATACACATGCACGAAGTGCCCCGAGGCCGCGCACAGCGGCGCGCCTTGGGCATAGAGCCCGACCTGATAGCGCACGCTGGAGCGCCCCAGGTGCGCCACCCGAAGGCCGGCTTCGACCGGTTCGGGGAAGGCCAGCGAGGCAAAGTAGTTGCATTAGGTTTCGATCACCAGCCCGATCACCGCACCGGCGTGGATGTCGAGCACGCCCTGCTCGATCAGGTAGCGGTTGACCGCGGTGTCGAACCAGCTGTAATAGACGACGTTGTTGACGTGGCCGTAGAGGTCGTTGTCCATCCAGCGCGTCTGCATCGGCATGAAATGCCGAAACTCGGTGCGCGGCAGTGGGCTGGGGCGGGCCAAGGCAGCGGCTTCAGCCATGGTAGCCGCCCTCCTGCGCCAGGCTCTCGAAGCGCGTGAGCACGTTGAGAAAGGTGAGCTTGACGGTGCCGGTTGGGCCGTTGCGCTGCTTGCCGATGATGATTTCGGCCACGCCCGGCTCTTTGCAGGCCTCTTTGGTGTAGTACTCGTCGCGGTAGATGAACATGATGATGTCGGCGTCCTGCTCGATGGCGCCCGATTCGCGCAGATCGCTCATCAACGGCCGCTTGTCGGTGCGCGTCTCGACCGAGCGGTTGAGCTGCGACAGCGCGATCACCGGGCATTGCAGCTCCTTGGCCAGCATCTTGAGGCCGCGCGAAATCTCGCCCAGTTCGGTGGCGCGGTTTTCGTCGCCCGAGGCACTGCCGCTCATCAGCTGCAGGTAATCGACCACGATCAGCCCTAGTTTGCCGCACTGGCGCGCCAGCCGGCGTGCGTTGGCGCGCAGTTCGGCCGCGGTCAGTCCCGCCGTTTCGTCGATGTGCAGCGACACGTGGCGCAGTTTTTCGATCGCCTCGGTCAGGCGCGGCCACTCGTCGTCGTTGAGCTTGCCGGTGCGCAAGCGCCCCTGGTGGATGCGCCCGATCGAACCCACGATGCGCACCGCCAGCTGTGCCGCCCCCATCTCCATCGAAAACACCGCCACCGGCAGGCCCTCGTGCAGCGCCACGTGTTCGGCGATGTTGATGGCCAGCGCGGTCTTGCCCATCGAGGGCCGCGCCGCCAGCACCACCAGATCGCCCGCCTGCAGGCCCGAGGTCATGCGGTCGAGGTCGATGAAGCCGGTCGGCACGCCGGTGATGTCGTTCGGGTTGTCGGCCATCTCCTGCACCCGGTCCATCAGGTTGACGACGAGTGCATCGAGCGACTGAAAACCCTGCTTGAGGCGCGAGCCCTCTTCGCCGATGTGGAAGATTTTTTGCTCGGCCTCGTCCAGAATGGCCGCCACGGGCCGGCCCTTGGGGTTGTAGGCGCTGCCGGCGATGTCGTCGCTGGCACCGATGAGCTTGCGCAAAATCGCGCGCTCGCGCACGATCTCGGCGTAGCGGCGGATGTTGCCGGCACTGGGCACAAACTGCGCCAGCGAGTTCAGGTAGGCCAGCCCCCCGACTTCGTCGGCGCGCCCTTGGCCGCTCAGGTGCTCGAACACGGTGATGACGTCGGCCGGCTTGCCGGCGTTGATCAGCGCCGCAATGGCCGCAAATATCTGCTGGTGCTCGCGCCGGTAGCAGTCGGATTCGACGATCAGGTCGGCGACCCGGTCCCAGGCGCTGTTGTCGAGCAGCAACCCGCCGAGCACGCTCGATTCGGCTTCGATCGAGTGCGGCGGCACGCGCAGTTGCGCCACTTGGGGGTCCGGAAAAGCCTCCGGGGGCAGGTCATCGAGAGCAAACAAAGCAGACATGGGGCAGAGTACCTTTCAGGGTCTGCGATCTTAACCAGCGTGGCGCGGCGTCTGGGTTCTGGCGTCTGGGTCTCAAGTCAGCCCGGTATCGACCTCGCGCCGCGCCTGCAGCAGGTAGGTGCGCGACTGCATCTCGTTCAGGCGCGAGACGGTGCGCGGGAACTCGTGCGCCAGCGGGCCCTCGGTGTAGAGCTGCTCGGGCGGCACGGCGGCCGAGACGATGAGCTTGACGCGCCGGTCGTAGAGCACATCGACCAGCCAGGTGAAGCGCCGCGCCTGCGCCGCCATGTTCACCGGCAAGTGCGGCACGTGGCTGAGCAGCACGGTGTGGAACTGGTTGGCGAGCTCGAGGTAGTCGTTCTGCGAACGCGGGCCGCCGCACAGGGTGCGAAAGTCGAACCACACCACGCCACCGGCGCGCCGGATGGCGCGGATGGAGCGCGCCTCGATCTGCAGCAGCGGCTCCTGGTCACGCGCCTCGGCCAGGCGCTCAAAGGCCGCCTCCATCTGCGCCTCGACTTCGGGGCTCAGCGGCCACAGGTACAGCGGCAGCTGCTCGAGCGTGCGCTGACGGTAGTCGACGCCGTGATCGACGTTGAGCACGTCCATGTGGCGCTTGAGCCCTTCGATGGCCGGCAGGATGCGGTCGCGGTGCAGGCCGTCGGGGTACAGGCCGTCGGGGTGGAAGTTGCTGGTGGTGACGATGCCGATGCCGTATTTGTGCATGGCGTCGAGCACGCGGTGCAAGATCATGGCGTCGGTGACGTCGGCGACGTGGAACTCGTCGAAACACACCAGCCGGTAGCGCACCGCCATGCGCCGCCCGAGCTCGTCGAGCGGGTTCACGGTGCCCTGCAGCTCGGCCAGTTGGCGGTGCACCTCGCGCATGAACTCGTGAAAATGCAGCCGCGTCTTGCGCCGCAGCGGCACCGCGTTGTAAAAGCAGTCCATCAAAAAGCTTTTGCCGCGCCCGACGCCGCCGTACAGATACACCCCGCGCGGTATGGGCAGGCGGTTGATGAACTTCTTGAGGGCGTTGGAGCGGCGCTGCTTGAAGTGCGTCCACTCGGCGGCGCAACGCTCCAGCGCCTCGACGGCGCGCAGCTGCGCCGGGTCGCTCTGGTAGCCGCGTTGGCGCAGCTCGGCTTCGTAGAGGGCGCGCACTGGGGCCCAAGCGGGGGCCGGCGCAGCAGCTGCTTGGGCCGCCGACCGGGCCTGCTGCAACGCCGCCCGCTCGGCCGGCGTGGCCACCGGGGCATCGAGCGAGGAGGCGCTGCCCGCTTCGGCGGCTGGATCGGGCAGTCCGCTCATCGCGCTGGGCTCGGGCATTGCAGGGCCGGCTGTGCCTAGGGCTTTGAGGCTGAGAGGCATGCCTCTCAACCCCTTAAAAGTTGAGCGCGCGCTTGTCCACGGCCAGCGCCGCTTCTTTGGTGGCTTCGCTCAGGCTGGGGTGGGCGTGGCAGATGCGCGCGATGTCTTCGGCGCTGGCCTTGAACTCGAGCGCCAGCACCGCTTCGGCGATCAGCTCGCTGGCCATGGGCCCGACGATATGCACACCCAGGATTTGATCGGTGGCGGCGTCGGCCAGCATTTTGACCATGCCGGTGGTGTCGCCCAGCGCGCGCGCGCGGCCGTTGGCCAAAAACGGGAAGGTGCCGGCCTTGTAGGCCACGCCGTCGGCCTTGAGCTGCTGCTCGGTGCGGCCCACCCAAGCAATTTCGGGGCTGGTGTAAATCACCCAAGGGATGGTGTCGAAGTTCACGTGCCCGTGCTGGCCGGCGATGCGCTCGGCCACCGCCACGCCCTCTTCTTCGGCCTTGTGCGCCAGCATGGGGCCGCGCACCACATCGCCCACCGCCCAGACGCCGGGCAGGTTGGTGCGGCAGTCGGCATCGACCACAATGGCGCCGCGCTCGTCGAGCTGCAAGCCCACCGCCTGCGCGTTGAGCCCCTGCGTGTTGGGTGCGCGCCCGATCGAGACGATCAGCTTGTCGGCCTCGAGCGTCTGCGGCTCGCCTTTGGCGTTGGTGTAGGCGATGGATACGCCTTTTTTGAGCGCCTTGATCTCGCCCACCTGCACCCCGAGCTCGATCTTCAGGCCTTGCTTGTCGAAGGCCTTCTTGGCTTCGCGTGCGATCTGTACATCGACCGCGCCCAGAAAAGTCGGCAGCCCTTCGAGCACGGTGACGTCGGCACCGAGGCGGCGCCAGACCGAACCGAGCTCGAGCCCGATCACGCCCGAGCCGATCACCGCCAGCCGCTTGGGCACCGCGCCTAAGCGCAAGCCGCCGTCGTTGGAGAGCACGTGGACTTCGTCGAAGGGCACCCCGGGCAGCTCGCGCGCGCTCGAGCCAGTGGCCACGATCACCTGTTTGGCGCTCAGGGTCTGCGGCTGGGCGCCCTCTGCGGCGGCTGCGGGGGCGGTCACGGCGATCTGGTAGCCGGCAGCGCCAGCCTGCACAAAGCTGGCGCGGCCGTGGAAAAACGCCACCTTGTTTTTCTTGAACAGGTACAGGATGCCGTCGTTGTTTTGCTTGACTACCGTGTTTTTGCGGCCCAGCATTTGGGCCACGTCGATCTTCACGGCGCCGGTGCTGATGCCGTGCTCGGCAAAGTGCAGCCGCGCGTGCTCGTAGTGCTCGGACGATTGCAGCAGCGCCTTGGACGGGATGCAGCCGACGTTGGTGCAGGTGCCGCCCGGGGCCGGGCCGCCGTCGGCGTTGCTCGAGGCGTCGATGCACGCCACCTTGAAGCCGAGCTGGGCGGCGCGGATGGCGGCCACGTAGCCGCCGGGGCCGGCGCCGATGACGATCACATCAAATATTTGGCTCATGGTAGGGCGCTCCGGCTCAGAGGTTGAACAGCAGGCGCGACGGGTCTTCGAGCGCTTCTTTCATCGCCACCAGACTGAGCACGGCTTCGCGGCCGTCGATGATGCGGTGGTCGTAGCTCAGCGCCAGGTAGTTGATCGGGCGGATCACAATCTGGCCGTTTTCCACCACGGCCCGGTCTTTGGTGGCGTGCACGCCCAAAATGGCCGACTGCGGCGGGTTGATGATCGGCGTCGAGAGCATGGAGCCAAAGGTGCCGCCGTTGGAGATCGAGAAGGTGCCGCCGCTCATCTCTTCGATGCCGAGCTTGCCTTCTTGGGCTTTTTTGCCGAACTCGGCGATTTTCTTCTCGATTTCGGCAAAGCCGAGCTGGTCGGCGTTGCGGATGATCGGCACCACCAGCCCGCGCGGCGAACCGACCGCAATGCCGATGTCGAAATAGCCGTGATAGACGATGTCGTTGCCATCGACCGAGGCGTTGACCACCGGGAACTTCTTGAGCGCGTGCACCGCCGCCTTGACGAAGAAGCTCATGAAGCCCAGCTTGACGCCGTGCTCCTTCTCGAAGCGCTCCTGGAAGCGCTTGCGCATTTCCATCACCGGCGCCATATTGACCTCGTTGAAGGTGGTCAGGATGGCATTGGTGGCCTGCGATTGCAGCAGGCGCTCGGCCACGCGGGCGCGCAGGCGGCTCATGGGCACGCGCTGCTCGGGGCGCTGGCCGAGGTCGATGTTCGGGGCCGCCACTTGCGGCAGCGCCTGGGTCGGCACGCCGGTGGGGATGGCCGCAGCCGGGGCGGCGGCCTTGGCCGGGGCGGCAGCGCCGGCGGCCACGGCCGCCAGCACGTCGCCCTTGAGCACGCGCCCGTCCTTGCCCGTGCCCGCCACGGCGGCGGCACTCAGCTGGTGCTCGGCCAACAGCTTGGCGGCGGCCGGCATGGCCACACCGGCGGCGCTGGCCCCTGCCTGGCTGGCGGCCGGGGCAGTGGCCGGCGCAGCGGCCGGGGCGGCCTTGGCGCTGGCGGCAGGGGCGGCAGCCGCTGCCTTGCCTTCGGTGTCGATGCGCGCGATCACCTGATCCGAGACCACCGTGCCGCCGTCGGCCACCAGCAACTCGGCCAGCACGCCCGTGGCCGGCGCCGGCACTTCGAGCACCACCTTGTCGGTCTCGATGTCGATCAGGATTTGATCGGCCGTGACCGGCTGGCCGACTTTGGCCTTCCACTGCAACAGGGTGGCTTCGGCCACGGATTCCGACAACTGCGGGACTTTGACTTCTACGAGCGCCATGATGGTTCGATCCTTGAATGCGTGTGCTGGGTGTCTAAACGGCTTGACGTGGCTGGGCTAAATTTCGCGTGTGCTGGGTGTGGAGGCATGCGCCCGCAGGCGCAGGGCTCATTTGCTCAGGATGAAGCCCTTGAGCTTGCCGAATGCGGCTTCGATCAGGGTCTTTTGCTGATCCTGGTGCAGGTGCGCGTAGCCCACCGCCGGCGAGGCCGAAGCGGCGCGGCCGGCGTAGCCCAGGCGCTGGCCGTCGAGCATGTTGTCGTGGATGTTGTGCTGGATAAAGAACCAGGCGCCCTGGTTTTGCGGCTCATCCTGGCACCAGACGATCTCGGTCGCATTCGGGTAGCGCTTGAGCTCGGCGGCAAAGGCCCTGTGCGGGAACGGGTAGAGCTGCTCGAACGCGCACGATGGCCACGTCGTGCGCGCCCTTTTCTTCGCGCTTTTTGACCAGGTCGTAATAGACCTTGCCCGAGCAGGCGATGATGCGCTTGACGGCGCTGGCGTTTTTGGCCACCTCGGCGCTGTGCTCTGGGATCACGGTCTGGAAACCACCCTTGGTGAATTCGCTCAGGGGCGAGCTCGCGTCCTTGTTGCGCAACAGGCTCTTGGGCGTGAAGATCACCAGCGGCTTGCGCAGGTTGCGCACCATCTGGCGGCGCAGCACGTGGAAAATCTGGCTCGCCGTGGTCGGCTGCACCAACTGCATGTTGGTGTCGGCAGCGAGCTGCAAAAAGCGCTCGACGCGCGCCGAGCTGTGCTCCGGGCCCTGGCCCTCGTAGCCGTGCGGCAGCATGAGCGTGATGCCGTTGACGCGGCCCCACTTGACCTCACCCGAGGCGATGAACTGGTCGATCACCACCTGGGCGCCGTTGACGAAGTCGCCAAACTGCGCTTCCCAGATCACCAGCGTGTTCGGGTCGTTGGAGGCGTAGCCATACTCGAAGCCCAGCACCGCTTCTTCGGACAGGATCGAGTCGATGACCACGAACGGGGCCTGGTTGTCGGCCACGTTCTGCAAGGGGATGTAGGTGCCCTCGTTCCATTTCTCGCGGTTCTGGTCGTGGATCACGGCGTGGCGGTGGGTGAAGGTGCCGCGGCCGCAGTCCTCGCCCGACAGGCGCACCGCATAACCGCTGGCCACCAGCGAGGCAAACGCCATGTGCTCGCCCATGCCCCAGTCGACATTGAGCTCGCCGCGGCCCATGTCGGCGCGGTCGGCATAGACCTTTTTCACCAGTTGGTGCGGCGTGATGCTGGCGGGCAGGGTGGTGATGCGCTCGGCCAGCCGCTTCCACTCGGCCAGCGGAATCGCGGTGTCGGCGCTGTCGCTCCATTTCTTGCCCAGGAACGGGGCCCAATCGACGGCGAACTTGCTCTTGAAATTGGTCAGCACCGGGTCCACCGTGTGCCGGCCTTCGTCGAGCGCGGCGCGGTAGGCCTTGACCATGTCGTCGCCCAGGTTTTCCCCCAGGCCCTGCGCCGCCAGCTTGTCGGCGTAGAGCTTGCGCGTGCCCGGGTGCTGGGCGATCTTCTTGTACATCAGCGGCTGCGTCAGCGCCGGGGTGTCTTGTTCGTTGTGGCCGAGCTTGCGAAAGCAGATGATGTCGATCACCACGTCCTTGGCGAAGGTCATGCGGTATTCGATCGCCAGCTGCGCCGCCAGCGCCACCGCTTCCGGGTCGTCGCCGTTGACGTGCAGCACCGGCGCCTCGATCATCTTGACGATGTCGGTGCAGTAGAGCGTGGAGCGGGCGTCGCGCGGGTCGGAGGTGGTAAAGCCGATCTGGTTGTTGATGACGATGTGCACCGTGCCGCCGGTGGAGTAGCCGCGCGTTTGCGCCAGCGCCAGCGTCTCTTGCACCACGCCCTGGCCGGCGATGGCGGCGTCGCCGTGCACCAGAATGGGCAGCACCTGCGCGCCCTTGCGGTCGCCGCGCCGGTCCATGCGCGCGCGCACCGAGCCCTCCACAACCGGGTTCACGATCTCGAGGTGCGAGGGGTTGAAGGCCAGGCTCAGGTGCACCGGGCCACCGGGGGTGGAGACGTCGGAGCTGAAGCCCTGGTGGTATTTCACGTCACCGGCGGGCAGGTCTTCGGGGGCGGTGTGGTCGAACTCGGCAAACAGGTCCTTGGGCATCTTGCCCAGGGTGTTGACCAGCACATTGAGGCGCCCGCGGTGCGCCATGCCGATCACGATCTCTTGCACGCCCCTGGCGCCGGCTTGCTGGATGACTTCGTCCATGGCGACGATGAAGCTCTCGCCGCCTTCGAGCGAGAAGCGCTTCTGGCCCACGTATTTGGTGTGCAGGAAGCGCTCCAGGCCCTCGGCTGCGGTGAGCCGGTCAAGGATGTGCTTCTTTTGCTCGACGCTGAAATTGGGTTTGCTGCGTATGCCCTCAAGCCGCTCCTGCCACCAGCGCTTTTGCGTCTGGTCGGTCAGGTACATGAACTCGGCCCCGATGCTGCCACAGTAGGTTTCGCGCAGCGCGTTGAGCAGCTCGCGCAGCGGCATGGTCTCGCGCCGGAAGAAGGTGTTGTTGGTGCTGAACACCGTCTCGAAATCGGCGTCGCCAAAGCCGTAAAAAGCCGGGTCGAGGTCGGGGATGGACTCGCGCTCGGCGCGCTTGAGCGGGTCCAGGTCGGCCCAGCGCTGCCCGACGTTGCGGTAGGCGGCGATGAGCTGCTGCGCATAGACCTGCTTGCGCGCCAGCTCCGGGTCGGCGCCCGAGGCCACCACGACCTGCGTCACGCCCTGCTTGGCGCGCTCGGCAAAGGCGTTGATGACGGGCAGGTGCGGCACGTCGCGCGCCGCGCTGCCGTCGAGGGCCGGCACGTGCTGCAGCGCGTCGAAGTAGTCGCGCCAGGAATCGGGCACCGAGGTCGGGTCGGCGAGGTAGTTCTCGTACATCTCCTCGACATAGGGCGCATTGCCGCCGAACAGGTACGAATTGCCTTGATAGGCCTGATAGACGCCAGGGGTCTGGTTCATGAAATCGCTCGCCTTCAGTTTCCCTGCAGGAAACACAAGTGGGTTGAGAAAACCTTCCGCGACACGGCTGCACCGATTGGCGGATGCGACACGGGCCTGTAAAGGGCCCACGCAATTCCGCGATTGTGCCACCGTTTGCGGCTTGAGAGGAAAAAATCTGTGCTTGTCTCCTGAGCCCTGTAGGCCAGCGCTTGGGGCTCGCGGGGGGCCGTGAGAGGCCACCGCCTAGCGCCGGTCCGGGCTAATTTTGCGGCACAGTTTGAGCCTCGTTGTTGACGGGAAGCTGACCGCTGGTGCCGACGTTGACGCTGCCCGCGCCCACCGATACCCCCACGCCCACGCCGACACGGCCATCGCTGCCCACGCCCACGCCTACCGAGGCGCCACGGCCCAAAGGCACCGCAACCCCGAGGTTGACGCTGGCGCAGCCCGCGAGCACCAGCGCCAGCGCCACCAGCGCCAGGCCGCGCAGCGCAGCGGTGCCACGCAATCCAAACCTACCCATGGTGTGCACCTCCAAACTTCGCAATGGCGTCATTCTGACAGCTGCGGCGCCTGGGTGCCGGAATGCGCTCACAGCCCAGCCCCCCAGCCCCTCAGCCCAGCGCCGCGATCACCTGCGGCGGCGCCTGCACCAGCTCGATCAGCACGCCTTCGCCCGAGTAGGGAAATTCGGCGCTGGCCTTGGGGTGCATGAAGCAAATGTCGTGACCGGCTGCGCCCTTGCGGATGCCCCCGGGGGCAAAGCGCACCCCCTGCGCCGTGAGCCACTGCACGGCCACGGGCAAGTCGTCCACCCAGAGCCCGATGTGATTCAGCGGCGTGCCGTGCACCGCCGGCTTGGCCTGTGGGTCGATGGGCTGCATCAGATCGACCTCGACCGCGTGCGCCCCGCGCCCAAGGGTGCAGATGTCTTCATCGACGTTTTCGCGTTCGCTGCGAAAGCTGCCCGTGACTTGCAAGCCCAGCAACTGCACCCAGAGCTGGCGCAGGCGCTCTTTGTCGGGGCCGCCGATGGCGATCTGCTGCACGCCCAGCACCTTGAAGGGACGGGGAGTGCCGCAACGCTCCGGCGCCGGGCCGGCCGGATCCGCCCCCTCGGGGGGCAGCGACCCACGCAGCGGTGGCGCGTGGGGGCCGCTCACTGCTCGAACTCCACGATGGGCTGATCGACCACCAGGCTTTCGCCCTTGGCCGCCAGCACCCTGGCCACCACGCCGTCGGCGGCGGCAAAGAGCACGTTTTCCATCTTCATGGCCTCGATCACCGCCACGCGCTCGCCGGCTTGCACCCTTTGGCCCGGCTGCACCGCCACGTCCACCAGCAGCCCCGGCATGGGCGAGAGCACGAAACGGCTCAGGTCGGGCGGCCGCTTGAAAGGCATGAGGCGGTGCAACTCGGCCATGCGCGGCGAGACCACCATGGCCTGCAGGCGCGCGCCGTTGTGCTGCAGCACCAGCGCCAGCGGGTTGCCGGGCGCGCCGCGCTCGATCTGGGCCGTGAAGGGCTGCTGGTTGCAGTGGCCGCTGATGACGATGTCGTTGAGGCGCGAAAGCGAGCGCAGCTGGTAGTGCCGCGCCCCCACGCGCACCGAGGCGCAGCCGCTCTCGCCCACGAACTCGTCCACGTGCACCGGGGTGTAGCGGTGCGCGCCATCGGCCGCCAGGCTGATGACCACGTAATCCTGCCCCACCTTCACGCCATAGCCCGGCAACTGGCCCGAGAGGCCGGTGGCGCGCTCGCGGCTCTTGCGGCGCACGAAGGCGGCCAGCGCCAGCAGAAAATCGGGGTCGGTGTGCGGCACGTCCTCGGCCCTGAAGCCGTGCGCGTAGTGCTGGGCGATAAAGCCGGTGTTGAAGTGACCCGAGACGAAGTCTGGGTGCGCCAGCAGGGCCGACTGGAACGGGATGTTGCTGCCGATGCCGCGGATCACAAAGCCGTTGAGCGCCTCGCGCATGCGCGCAATCGCGTCGGCACGGTCGCGGCCGTGCACGATCAGCTTGGCGATCATCGAGTCGTAGTGCATCGGGATCTCGCCGCCCTCGAACACGCCAGTGTCCACGCGCACACCGCCAAAGGCGGCGCTGGCAGCGTCCGCGCTGGCCGGGGTGCCGTTGGCAAAGGGCGTTCCCGCTGCAAAAAGCGTAGGCTGTGGCGGGTTGAAGCGCCGCAGCCGCCCGGTGCTGGGCAGAAAATTGCGCAATGGGTCTTCGGCGTTGATGCGGCACTCGATCGCCCAGCCTTCGCGCTTGACCTCGGCTTGCGTCAGCGGCAGCGGCTCGCCGGCGGCGACACGGATCATCAGCTCCACCAGATCGAGCCCGGTGATGCACTCGGTCACCGGGTGCTCGACCTGCAGGCGGGTGTTCATCTCGAGGAAGTAGAAATCCTGGTCTTTGCCGACCACGAACTCGACCGTGCCCGCGCTCTGGTACTGCACGGCCTGCGCCAGCGCCACCGCCTGCGCGCCCATGGCGCGGCGCGTGGCCTCGCTGATGAAGGGCGACGGCGCCTCTTCGATCACCTTTTGGTGCCGGCGCTGGATCGAGCACTCGCGCTCACCGAGGTAGATCACGTGGCCGTGCGCGTCGCCCAGCACCTGAATTTCGATGTGGCGCGGCTCTTGCACAAATTTTTCGATGAACACGCGCTCGTCGCCAAAACTGTTGCGCGCCTCGTTGCGGCAGCTGCTGAAGCCCTCGAAGGCCTCTTGGTCGTTGTAGGCCACGCGCAGCCCCTTGCCGCCACCGCCCGCGCTGGCCTTGATCATCACCGGGTAGCCGATGCCCTGCGCGATCTGCACCGCCTGCTCGGGCGTGCCGATGGCGTCGTTCCAGCCCGGAATGGTGCTCACGCCGGCGGCTTGTGCCAGTTTTTTGGAGGCGATCTTGTCGCCCATGGCGGCGATGCTGTGCGCCTTGGGGCCGATGAAGACGATGCCCTCGGCCTCGCAGCGGCGCGCAAAGTCTTCGTTTTCGCTCAAAAAACCGTAGCCGGGGTGCAGCGCCTGCGCGCCGGTGGCGTGGCAGGCGGCGAGGAGCTTGTCGGCCGCCAGATAGCTCTCGCGGCTGGGCGCGGGGCCCAGCAGCACGGCCTCGTCGGCCAGCTTGACGTGGCGCGCCTCGCGATCGGCCTCGGAATACACCGCCACCGTGGCGATGCCCATTTTTTTGGCCGTGGCAATCACGCGGCAGGCGATTTCACCTCGATTCGCGATCAGGATTTTCTTGAACATCGGGTACGCTCCTTGGGCCGTCACAGCGGAATGTTGCCGTGCTTGCGCCACGGGTTGTCGAGTTTCTTGTCGCGCAGCATGACCAGCGAGCGGCAGATGCGCTTGCGCGTTTCGTGTGGCAGGATCACGTCGTCGATGTAGCCGCGCGCACCGGCGACAAAGGGGTTGGCAAAGCGCGCCTTGTATTCGGCCTCGCGCTGCGCCAGCCGGGCCGGGTCTTTCTTTTCTTCGCGAAAGATGATCTCGACCGCGCCCTTGGCGCCCATGACGGCAATTTCGGCATTCGGCCAGGCCAGGTTGACGTCGCCGCGCAGGTGCTTGGAGCTCATCACGTCGTAGGCACCGCCGTAGGCTTTGCGCGTGATCACGGTGATCTTGGGCACCGTGCATTCGGCATAGGCATAGAGCAGCTTGGCGCCGTGCTTGATGATGCCGCCGTACTCTTGCGCCGTGCCGGGCATGAAGCCGGGCACATCGACGAAGGTGATCACCGGGATGTTGAAGGCATTGCAAAAGCGCACGAAGCGCGCCGCCTTGATGCTGCTCTTGATGTCGAGGCAGCCGGCCAGCACCAGCGGCTGGTTGGCCACGATGCCCACGGTCTGGCCGTCCATGCGCGCAAAGCCGACGATGATGTTTTGGGCGTAGTCGGGCTGGAGTTCGAAGAAGTCGCCATCGTCCACGGTTTTGAGGATCAGCTCCTTCATGTCGTAGGCTTTGTTGGGGTGGTCTGGCACCAGCGTGTCCAGGCTCGGTTCGGCGCGGTCGATCGGGTCGCCGCTGGGGCGCAGCGGGGCTTTTTCGCGGTTGTTGAGCGGCAGGTAGTTGTAGAGGCGGCGCAGCATCAGCAGCGCCTCGACGTCGTCGTTGCACGCCAGATCGGCCACGCCGCTGCGGCTGGTGTGGGTGCTCGCACCCCCGAGTTCTTCGGCCGTGACTTCTTCGTGCGTCACGGTTTTGACCACTTCGGGGCCGGTGACGAACATGTAGCTGCTGTCCTTGACCATGAAGATGAAGTCGGTCATGGCGGGCGAATACACCGCGCCGCCGGCGCACGGCCCCATGATCAGGCTGATCTGCGGAATCACGCCGCTGGCGCAGACGTTGCGCTGAAACACCTCGGCGTAACCACCCAGCGAGGCCACGCCCTCCTGGATGCGTGCGCCGCCCGAGTCGTTGAGGCCGATCACCGGCGCCCCGACCTTCATGGCCTGATCCATGATCTTGCAGATTTTTTCGGCGTGGGCCTCGCTCAGGGCGCCGCCAAAGACGGTGAAGTCCTGGCTGAAAACGAACACCAGACGGCCGTTGATCATGCCGTAGCCGGTGACCACGCCGTCGCCGGGGATGCGCTGCTCGGCCATGCCGAAGTCGCTGCAGCGGTGTTCGACGAACATGTCCCACTCTTCAAAGCTGCCTTCGTCGAGCAGCACTTCGATGCGCTCGCGCGCGGTGAGCTTGCCTTTGGCGTGCTGGGCGTCGATGCGCTTTTGCCCACCGCCGAGGCGGGCGGCGGCGCGCTTGCGCTCCAGTTGGTCGAGGATGTCTTGCATGGGACTGTGGGCTCCGGGGGGTTGGACTGGAATGTCAAGGGGGGCACGCGGCGGCTGGCGGCGCGGGCGCTTGCGGGGGTGGTGCGGGTTCGAGCAGCGCCAGCAGCTGGTGCGCAGCGCTCGACGGCGCCAACTGCCCGGCCTGCACCTGCTGCGCCAGCGCGGGCAGGCGCACCCGCACCTGCGGGTGGGCGGCAAAGCGCTGCTTCAGCCCGGCCTCGATCAAGGCCCACATCCAGGCGCTGGCCTGGCGCTGGCGCCGCGCCTGCCACTGGCCGTTGGCCTGCTGCACGCGCCGAAATTCGGTCACCGCCGCCCAGAAGGCGTCGAAGCGGTGCGCGCTGGGGGGTGTGGGCGGCGCCTGCGCGGCGGCGCCTGTGGGTTGCGCCCGCGCGGCGCTCAGGGCGCTGAACTCGAGCACCTGCGGCTGCCATGCGGGGGCGCGCTGCGCACTGGCGGTTGCGTGGGTTGCGCTCGCGTCGCTTGCATCCGCCTCGGGCGCGGGCGCGGGCTCGCCGTGCCAGCCAAACAGGCGCAGCGCCGCCACGATCTGCGCCCGGGCCCGGGTGGCGGCGGCCGGGTCGAGGTCGGCCTTGTTGATCAGCACCAGGTCGGCCAGCTCCATCACGCCTTTTTTGATCGCCTGCAGCTCGTCGCCGGCGTTGGGCAGTTGCAGCAGGCAAAACAGGTCGGTCATGCCGTGCACGGCGGTTTCGCTCTGGCCCACGCCCACGGTCTCGACGATCACCACACCGTAGCCGGCGGCTTCGCAGAGCAAAATGGCTTCGCGCGTTTTTTCGGCCACGCCGCCCAGTTGGCCCCGGCTCGGGCTGGGGCGGATGTAGGCGCGCTCGTCGCTGCTCAGGCGCTCCATGCGCGTTTTGTCGCCCAGTATCGAGCCGCCCGAGACGCTGCTCGACGGGTCCACCGCCAACACCGCCACGCGCTGCCCCTGGCCGATCAGGTACAGGCCCAGGGCCTCGATGAAGGTGCTCTTGCCCACCCCAGGCACGCCGCTGATGCCCAGCCGCAGGCTGCGTCCGGTGTGCGGCAGCAGCGCGTCGAGCAGCGCATGGGCCTGCAGGCGGTGCTCGGCGCGGCTCGATTCGATCAGCGTGATCGCCTTGGCCAGGGCGCGGCGCTGCGCCGCATTGGGCGGCCCCAGCAGATCGGGCAGGAGGGCGTGCATCACCAAAGATCGAGTCGGACTGAGACGGCCATGGCGCTTACCCCGCTGTTGCAATACGGTCTTGACTGTATGACAAACCTGGGTCGGCGCTCAAGCCAGCGCCTGCTTGATCTGCTCGAGCACGTCCTTGGCGCTGGCCGGGATCGGGGTGCCAGGGCCGTAGATGCCCTTGACGCCGGCCTGGTACAGGAAGTCGTAGTCCTGGCGCGGAATCACGCCGCCCACAAACACGATGATGTCGTCGCCACCCTGGCGCCTGAGGGCTTCGATGATCGCGGGCACCAGCGTCTTGTGGCCCGCCGCCAGCGTGCTGATGCCGACCGCGTGCACATCGTTTTCGATCGCCTGGCGCGCGCATTCTTCGGGCGTCTGGAACAGCGGCCCGATGTCGACGTCAAAACCGAGGTCGGCAAAGGCCGTGGCCACCACCTTGGCGCCGCGGTCGTGCCCGTCCTGGCCGAGCTTGGCGATCAACACCCGCGGCTGGCGGCCTTGGGCCTGGGCAAACTCGGCGATCTCGGCCTGCAGCCGTGCCCAGCCTTCGGTATGGTCGTAAGCAGCCGCATACACCCCGGTCACCTTTTGTGTGTCGGCGCGGTGGCGCCCAAAAACCTGCTCCAGCGCATCCGAGACCTCGCCCACGGTGGCGCGCAGCCGCATGGCGCGGATCGAGAGCTCGAGCAAATTGCCCTGCCCCGACTCGGCCGCCGCCGTCAGCTCGGCCAGCACCGCCTGCACCGCCGTGCCGTCGCGGCTGGCCTTGATGGCTTGCAGGCGCGCAATCTGCTGCTCGCGCACCTTGTGATTATCCACTTCCAGAATGTCCACCGGCGCCTCCTGCTCGAGCCGGTATTTGTTCACGCCCACGATCACGTCGCGCCCCGAGTCGATGCGGGCCTGTTTTTCGGCCGCGCTGGCCTCGATGCGCAGCTTGGCCCAGCCGCTGTCCACGGCCTTGGTCATGCCGCCCATGGCCTCGACTTCCTCGATGATCGCCCAGGCCGCGTCGGCCATGTCCTGCGTCAGCTTTTCCATCAGGTAGCTGCCGGCCCAGGGGTCGATCACGCGCGTGATCTGGCTTTCTTCCTGGATGATGAGCTGGGTGTTGCGCGCGATGCGCGACGAAAACTCGGTCGGCAGCGCGATCGCTTCGTCAAAGCTGTTGGTGTGCAGGCTCTGCGTGCCGCCAAACACCGCCGCCAGCGCCTCGATGGTGGTGCGCACGACGTTGTTGTACGGGTCTTGCTCGGTCAGGCTCCAACCGCTGGTCTGGCAGTGCGTGCGCAGCATCAGGCTTTTGTCTTTCTTGGCGCCAAAGCCCTGCATGATGCGGCACCAGAGCAGACGCGCCGCGCGCATCTTGGCGATCTCGAGGTAAAAGTTCATGCCCACCGCCCAGAAAAAGCTCAGGCGGGGCGCGAAGTCGTCCACATCCAGCCCCTTGGCCATGGCGGTGCGCACGTACTCCTGCCCATCGGCGAGCGTAAACGCCAGCTCCAGCGCCTGGTTGGCGCCGGCCTCCTGCAGGTGGTAGCCGCTGATGCTGATCGAGTTGAACTTGGGCATCTGCTTGGCGGTGTAGGCGATGATGTCGCCGATGATGCGCATCGAGGGCTCAGGCGGGTAGATGTAGGTGTTGCGAACCATGAACTCCTTGAGGATGTCGTTCTGGATCGTGCCGCTCAACTGCTCCTGCGCCACACCCTGCTCTTCGGCCGCCACCACGTAACCGGCCAACACCGGCAGCACGGCGCCGTTCATGGTCATGCTCACGCTCACCTGCCCGAGGTCGATGCCGTCGAACAGGATTTTCATGTCTTCGACCGAGTCGATCGCCACCCCGGCCTTGCCCACGTCACCCGTGACGCGCGGGTGGTCGCTGTCGTAGCCGCGGTGCGTGGCCAGGTCGAAGGCCACGCTCACACCCTGTCCGCCGGCGGCCAGCGCCTGGCGGTAAAAGGCGTTCGATTCTTCGGCGGTAGAAAAACCGGCGTACTGGCGGATGGTCCAAGGGCGCACCGCGTACATGGTGGCTTGCGGGCCGCGGATGTAGGGCGCAAAACCGGGCAAGGTGTCGGTGTAGGGCAGGCCTTGCAGGTCGGCGGCGGTGTAGAGCGGCTTGACGCGCAGGCCTTCGGGCGTGATCCAGTCGAGCGCATCCACCGCTCGCCCCTTGAGCGACTGCGCTGCAGCGGCTTGCCAGTCTTGGAGCGCAGCCGCCTTGAACTCGGAACCCGACATGAACCACTCTCCTTGCACCGGACCCATGGCCGGCAAGCCCACACGCACGCACCGCGCCGACCCCGTGCCGGCGCACGCGCCCATTCTACACCATGATTCATAATTATCGATGCAAAATCCAATCGAGCGTACAATCCCTGGTCAGCTCGGTGCAAGCTTTGCCCACGGCTTGCGCACTTGCCCCTGTTCAAGCTCCAGCACCCGCAAACGCCCGCCATGACCCGACACGGCCCGACTTTGACTCCCCGCCCTTCATAGTGCAGTGTCTCGCAAATACCTCGACATGAAACCGCGTCTTCTTCCGCCATGCCGCGTTGCAAGCCCTTGCCATATGCACCATATGGCTGCGGGCTTGCGCCTTGCCTGGCGCAAGAATCCATCGGCTTCATCCTGTCAAGCCATTTGCGAGACACTGCACTAGCCGCTCCCATGTCCGCTGCCACCGCACTCGCCCCACGCACCGCCCTCTATCAGGAAGTGGCCGAGCGGCTGCGCCAGCGCATCTTCAGCCGCGAACTGGCCCCCGGCAGCTGGATCGACGAGCTGCGCATCGCCCAGGAGCTGGGCATCAGCCGCACGCCGCTGCGCGAGGCGCTCAAGGTGCTGGCCACCGAAGGCCTGGTGACCATGAAGCTGCGCCGCGGCGCCTACGTGACCGAAGTCTCGGAGCAAGACCTGCGCGAAGTCTATGAACTGCTGGCGTTGCTCGAAGCCGACGCCGCCGCCGCTGCCTGCAGCCGCGCCAGTGCGGAGCAACTGCAGCAGCTGCAAGACCTGCACCAGCAACTCGAGGCCGCTGCCGATGCGCAGACCGGCGCGCGCGAACGCTTTTTTGCTCTCAACGAAGCCTTTCACCGGCAACTGCTCGACATTTCCGGCAACCGCTGGCGCGCCCAAGTGGTGTCCGACCTGCGCCAGGTCATGAAGCTCAAGCGCCATGGCTCGCTCTTGCGCGAGGGCCGCTTGCACGAGTCGCTGCTCGAACACCGTGCGCTCATGGCCGCAATCGGGCAGCGCGACGCGGCCGCCGCCCGCAGCCTCATGGCCCAGCATTTCGAGCATGGGATGCAGGCCGCCATCTGATTTTTCTGTTATATTTTTTCATTCTGGTGCCGCGCTCTGGCCCACGACCACTACCAGGGTGGTGACCAATCGCCTCTAGTGTGGTGTTGCGCGCTTGATGGGACAAATAAAACCGATGGATTTTTGGCCCTGCTTAGGCGCAAACCACAGCCATAGTGCCACTATGGCGCGGATTTGCAACGACAGCAGGGACGAAAAGGCGCGGTTTTATGTTCCAGATAGCGCGCAACGCCACACTAGAATCCCCTGGTCATGGCCATTGAACTCTACAACCACAAAAATCACGTCTGCCTGATGTTCGCGCACCTGAGCGACGAGGGCGGCGAAGCGGTGCAGGCCAACCAGTTTCTGATCGTTGACGAGCAGCAAGGCGCCATCATCGACCCCGGTGGCAACGTGGCTTACAACGAGCTGCTCCTCAGCATCAACCGCTTTTTTCCGCCCCACAAACTGACCGAAATCCTGGCCTCGCACGCCGATCCGGACATCATCGCTTCGCTCGATCGCTGGATGACCAGCACCCAGGCCACGCTGTACATTTCGCGCCTGTGGGAGCGGTTTGCGCCGCATTTCTGCAAGCCGGGCAAGACCGCCGGGCGCATCGTTGGCATCCCGGATGCGGGCATGCGCATTCCGCTGGGCCGCAGCGAGATCGTGGCGCTGCCGGCGCATTTCATGCACGCCGAGGGCAACTTTCAGTTCTGGGATCCCGTCAGCCGCATCCTGTTCTCGGGCGATCTGGGCGTGTCGCTGGGCACCTCGGCCGACGCCGCCCAACCCATCACCTCGCTGGCGCCGAACCTCCCCCGCATAGAGGCTTTTCACCGCCGCTACATGGTCTCGCAAAAGGTGCTCAGGCTATGGGCCAACATGGCCCGCCAGCTGCTGCCCATCCGCATGATCGTGCCGCAACACGGTGCGCCGCTGAGCGGCCCGGCGGTGCAAGAATTCATCGACTGGATCGAGACCCTGAGCTGCGGCATCGACCACCTGACGCAAGCGGACTACGCCATTCCCAAGTGAGCGCGGCAGCAAAGCGCTGCGTCTGCCCGCCCCTTGCCTGTCAGGCGTGACGGCGCGGGCCGGGTCGGCCTTCAATGCGAAGACCGGCCTTTTCCTGCCCATGCCATGCCCTCACTTCATCGCGCCGGCGGCCACAGGCGTGCGGTATGCACCAAGGCCAGCACCCAAACCGTGCCGCCGTCGATCTCATACACCAGCCTGTAGCTTTCGTGCGGTATCAGCTCACGGGTGCCTGCGATCTTGCCCGCCTTGCCCATTTTTGGATGCGCCGCCAGCCGGGCGGCGGCAGCGCTGAAAAGCTCATCCATGCGAACGGCCGCGCCGGGGTTGTCGGCCGCGATGCAGTCCCAAATGTCGGCGCGGTCTTGTTCCGCTTCTGGCGTCCAGACGACGATCACGCCTGGCCCGCCGCCACCTGGTTGCGCCTGGCAGCGAACGCGGCCTCGACTTCATCATTCGGCCGGCCCCGGCCGGCACGCATCGAGGCGCGGCCGGCTTCGACCTTGCGCCGCAGATATTCGTCGCATTCGCGGGCCTGACGGCGCTGCTCGATGTAGCCGCGCATCAGCTCGCGCATGACCTGGGAGGCCGGCCGATCTTCGCCGGCCACCTCGGCCATGAAGTCGGCGCGCAGCTCTGGCTCCAGCTTCATCGTGAAAACGGCTGCTTTCGACATGGTGCGCTCCTTTGCCAAGGTACTGACGCAGTATATACCCAGTCTACCCATCGCGTGTCAACCTTGGGGCCTTCAGGCTGCTAAAATCGACGCAGGTTTTTTGGCCAACCCAAGCGCCCGCCAGCTGCCGGGATTGTGCAGGCATTGTGGCCTTTTCTGCCCGTAGCTCAGCTGGATAGAGCAACGGCCTTCTAAGCCGTAGGTCACAGGTTCGACCCCTGTCGGGCAGGCCAATATCTGCAAAAATACACCCCCATGACCGTTACCCTCAAGGACGCCGCCGGCATCGAAGGCATGCGCCGCGCTGGCCGGCTCGCCGCCGAAGTGCTCGACTACCTCGGCCCGCTGGTGCAGCCCGGCATCAGCACCAACGAGCTCGACCGGCTGGCGCACGACTACATCGTCGGCGTGCAGCAGGCCATCCCGGCGCCGCTCAACTACGCGCCCGGCGGCTATGCGCCCTACCCCAAAAGCATCTGCACCTCGGTCAACCAGGTGATCTGCCACGGCATCCCCAACGACAAACCACTCAAACGCGGCGACATCGTCAACATCGACGTCACCGTGATCAAGGACGGCTGGCACGGCGACACCAGCCGCATGTTTGCGGTCGGCGGCGCAGCCCCGGCGGCGCTGCGCCTGTGCGCCATCACCTACGAGGCAATGTGGAAGGGCATCGAGCGCGTGCGCCCAGGGACACGGCTGGGCGACATCGGCTACGCGATCCAGCAGCACGCCGAAGCCGCCGGCTACTCGGTGGTGCGCGAATTTTGCGGCCACGGCATCGGGCAGCAGTTTCACGAAGAGCCGCAGGTGCTGCACTACGGCAAGCCCGGCACCGGGCTGGCGCTGCAGGCCGGCATGACCTTCACCATCGAACCCATGATCAACCAGGGCCGGCGCGAGATCCGCGAAATGGGCGACGGCTGGACCATCGTCACCAAAGACCGCTCGCTCTCGGCGCAGTGGGAACACACGGTGCTGTGCACCGAGACCGGTTTCGAGATTCTGACGCTCTCGGCCGGCTCACCCCCGCCACCGGGCCGCGCCCCAGCGGGCCGGCCGGCCTGACACCCGTCCCCTGCTGGCGCGGGGCACACTCCCCTTGAACCGCACCCCTGCCATGCCACCCGCCAGCCCCCCAGTTGCAGCGCCTGCGCTGCGCCAGCGCTACCACGAGAGCCGGGCGGCGCTCTGGGCGCAGATCGGCAGTTGGCAAGGGCCGGCGCGCGGCATCCACGCCCCCCTGCGGCGGCTGGCGCGGCTGGCCGACGACACCTTGCGCCAGCTCTGGCGCCAGGCGGCGCTGCCACCGGGCTGCACGCTGGTGGCCGTGGGCGGCTACGGGCGGGGCGAGCTGTTTCCGCGTTCCGACATCGACGTGCTGCTGCTGCTGCCCGAGGCGCTCGAGCTCGAGGCTCAGCCGGCCGTCAAGGCGGCGCTGGAAGCCTTCATCGGCGCCTGCTGGGATGTGGGCTTGAGCATCGGCTCCAGCGTGCGCACGCAAGCGCAGTGCCTGCAAGAAGCGGCGGCCGACGTCACGGTGCAGACCGCCCTGCTCGAGAGCCGCTGGCTGGCCGGGGCGCGCAAGCCCTTTCAGTTGCTGGTCTGCGCCTTGATCGACGCCCTGGACGCGCGCGCCTTCATGCAGGCCAAGCTGCTGGAACAACGCCAGCGCCATCAAAAATACGAAAACACCCCCTACGCGCTCGAGCCCAACTGCAAGGAATCCCCCGGCGGCCTGCGCGATCTGCACACCATCCTGTGGCTGGCCAAGGCAGCGGGCCTGGGCCATTCGTGGGATGAACTGGTGCAGCGCGGCTTGGCCACGGCGCTCGAGGGCCGCCAGCTCAAGGCCAACGAGGCGCTGCTGAGCCTGATCCGGGCCCGCCTGCACGTGCTGGCCGGGCGCTGCGAAGACCGGCTGGTGTTCGACTTGCAATCGGCGCTGGCGCAGGCCTTTGGCTACCGCGCCGAACCCGAGACCGACGACGCCCACAGCCCCAAAACCCTGCACGCCCGACGCGCGCGCCGCGCCAGCGAGGCGCTGATGCGGCGCTACTACTGGGCCGCCAAGGCCGTGACGCAGCTCAACGAAGTGCTGCTGCTCAACATCCAGGAGCGCATCGATGCCGGCGAGTGCGGCACGGTGCAGCCCCCGACCCCCATCAACGAGCGCTTTCTGGACAAGGGCGGCATGCTCGAAGTGGTGCATGACGACCTGTACTGGCAGCAGCCCGAAGCGATACTGGAAACCTTCCTGCTGCACCAGACCGCACCTGGCATCACCGGGCTGTCGGCGCGCACCCTGCGCGCGCTCTACAACGCCCGCGGGCTGATGAACGCCGCCTTCAGGCGCGACCTGCGCAACCGCACCACCTTCATGCGCATCCTGCAGCAGCCCAGCGGCATCACGCACGCCTTCAGGCTCATGAACCAGACCTCGGTGCTGGGGCGCTACCTGTGGGCCTTTCGCCGCACCGTGGGGCAGATGCAGCACGATCTGTTCCACGTTTACACCGTCGATCAGCACATCCTGATGGTGCTGCGCAACGTGCGCCGCTTCTTCATCCCCGAGCATGCGCACGAATACCCGTTTTGTGCGCGCTTGGCCGCCGGCTGGGACAAGCCCTGGCTGCTCTACCTGGCGGCGCTGTTTCACGACATCGGCAAGGGCCGCGGCGGCGACCACTCCGAGGTCGGCGCGCGCGAGGTCGCCAGCTTTGCGCGCCAGCATGGCCTCGAGCGCGCCGACGCCGAGCTGATCCGCTTCCTCGTGGCCGAACACCTGAGCATGAGCCGGGTGGCACAGAAAGAGGATCTGTCCGACCCAGACGTGATCGCCGCCTTCGCGCGCCGCGTGGGCAGCGAACGGCGCCTGTGCGCCCTGTACCTGCTCACCGTGGCCGACATCCGTGGCACCAGCCCCAAGGTCTGGAACGCCTGGAAAGCCAAGCTGCTCGAAGACCTGTACCACGCCACCTTGCGCGTGCTCGGCGGCGGCGCCCCCGACCCAGCGGCCGAAATCGAAGCCCGCAAACGCGAGGCGCTGGCCCGGCTGGCGCTGCACGCCTTGCCACAGCAGGCGCACCAGCGGCTGTGGCAGCGGCTCGACGTGGGCTACTTCATGCGCCACTCGGCCGACGAAATCGCCTGGCACACGCGCCAGATCAGCAAGGCCCTGCACGAGCGCACCACGGCCCATGGCAGCGAGCGGCCCGCGGCGGACGTGGGCGTGGGCGTGGGCCCGGCCCCCTTGGTGCGCGCGCGCCAGTCGCCCGCCGGCGAGGGTTTGCAGGTGCTGGTGTACACCGCCGACCACGCCGAACTGTTCGTGCGCGTGTGCGCGTATTTCGATCGCGGCGGCTTCAGCATCCAGGACGCCAAAATCCACACCACCCTCGACGGCTTTGCGCTCGACACCTTTCAGGTCTTGCCCGCCAGCCTGCCCGAGCAGCATCGGGAGTGGATCGCGCAAGTGGAAAACGACCTGCCCCTGGCGCTGCAACGAGGCGGCCCCTTGCCTGCGCCCGGCAAAGGGCGGCTGTCGCGCCGCGTGAAGAGTTTTCCGATCGTGCCGCGCGTGGGCCTGCAACCCGACGAGAAAGGCCAGCGCTGGCTGCTCACCGTGTCGGCCAGCGACCGCATCGGGCTGCTGTACGCGATTGCGCGCGTGCTGGCGCAGCACCAGGTCGATGTGCAACTGGCCAAGGTCAGCACGCTGGGCGAGCGCGTCGAAGACACCTTCCTGATCCGCAGCCCACAGCTGCATCTGGCGCGGGCGCAGGCGCAACTCAACCACGACCTGCTGGCCGCGCTCGAGTCGGAAGACTAGCCGCCCGCTACCCCGGCGCCAGCAGCGCGCGCAACCCCGCTTCGTCGAGCACCGGCAGCCCGAGCGCCAGCGCCTTGTCCAGTTTGCTTCCGGCTTCGGCACCCGCCACCACGCAGTGCGTCTTTTTGCTCACCGACGCGCTCACCCGGCCGCCGGCGGCCTCGATCAGGGCCTGCGCCGCCTCGCGCGAGAGCGTGGGCAGGGTGCCGGTGAGCACCAGCGTTTTGCCGCTCAGCGGCAGCGCGGCGGCGGGGGCCGATTCTGCTGCGGTCGCTGCGCCAGACGCTGCCGGCTCTGGGCCGGCAGCGCTGCCCAGAGCCCCTGTCTCGCTCCACTGCAGACCCAAGGCGCGCAGCTGCTCCAGCCACTCGAGGTGCTGCGGCTGGCGAAAATATTCGTACACGCTTTGCGCCACCACCGGCCCCACATCGGGCACTTGCAGCAACTGCTCCACACTGGCCTGTTGCAGACGCTGCAGGCTGCCAAAGTGCTGCGCCAGGTCTTTGGCCGTGCGCTCGCCCACATGGCGGATGCCCAGCGCGTAGAGCAGGCGCGCCAAGGTGGTGCGTTTGGAGGCCTCGATCGCCTGCGCCAGATTGAGCGCCGATTTGTCGGCGATGCGCTCGAGCCCGGCCAGATCGTCCACGCTCAGGCGGTACAGATCGGGCAGGCTGCGCACCTGTTGCGACTGCACCAGCTGCTCGACCAGCTTGTCGCCCAGGCCCTCGATGTTCAGGGCGCGCCGGCCCACGGCGTGCAGCAGGGCCTGTTGGCGCTGCGCCGCACAGGCCAGGCCAGCGCCGCAGCGCTGCTCGGGCGAGTCGGGCTCGCGCCGCACGGCGGCGCCGCACACCGGGCAGGCCTGCGGCATCTGCCACGCCGGGCCACGCGCCGGCGCATCCGGCGCGTTGGCGCTCAGCACCGCCACCACTTCGGGGATCACATCGCCGGCGCGGCGCACGATCACGGTGTCGCCCACGCGCACGTCCTTGCGCTGCACCTCCTCGGCGTTGTGCAAGGTGGCGTTGGTCACCGTCACACCACCCACGAACACCGGCGCCAGACGCGCCACCGGCGTCAGCTTGCCGGTGCGCCCCACCTGCACTTCGATCGCCAGCACCTGCGTGCACTGCTCTTGCGCCGGGTACTTGTGCGCCAGCGCCCAGCGCGGCTCGCGCGTCACGAAACCCAGCTGCTGCTGCAGCTCGATCCGGTCCACCTTATAGACCACGCCATCGATGTCGAAGGGCAACTGGTCGCGCAGGGCGCCGATGCGCTGGTGATACTGCACCAGCTCTTGCGCCCCGCGGCAGCGCTGCACCAGGTCGCACACCGGCACACCCCAGTCGCGCAGTGCCAGCAGGCCCTCGTACTGGCTGGCAAAGGGGGGGCTTCGCCCCAGCCGTAGGCAAAAAAGCTCAGGCGCCGCCCGGCCGCCGCCGCTGGGTCGAGCTGGCGCACCGCCCCGGCGGCGGCATTGCGCGGGTTGACAAAGGTTTTTTCGCCTTTGGCCCCGGCCGCGATGCGCTCGCGCTGGCGCTGGTTGAGCGCCTCAAAGTCGGCGCGGCGCATGTAGACCTCGCCGCGCACTTCCAGCAGCGCCGGTGCCGGGCGCAGGCGCTGGTCGAGCCGCAACGGGATCTGAGCAATGGTGCGCACGCTGTGCGTCACGTCCTCGCCCGTGCTGCCGTCACCGCGGGTGGCGGCCTGCACCAGGCGCCCGTCCTCGTAGCGCAGGTTGATGGCCAAGCCGTCAAACTTGGGCTCGGCCACGTACTCCAGCGCCGTGTCGGTGGCTGTGAGGCCGAGCTCTTTGCGCAGGCGCGCATCAAAGGCCTCGGCGCCGCTGGGCTGGGTGTCGGTTTCGGTGCGGATGCTCAGCATCGGCACCCGGTGCACCACCGGCGCAAAACCCTCGCGCAGCGGCGCCCCCACGCGCTGGCTGGGCGAGTCGGGCGTTACCCATTCGGGGTGCTGGGCCTCGAGCGCGAGCAGCTCCTGCCACCAGGCGTCGTACTGGGCATCGGGCACTTCGGGCGCGTCGAGCACGTGGTACAGGTGGGCGTGGTGGCGCAGCAGTTCCCGCAGGGTGTGCAGGCGCTGGCGGCGCGCAGCGGCCTCAGGTGCGAATTCTGGCGCGGTTTCCAAGGCGGCGTTGGGATCTGGAGCGTTCATGAACGGCGATTGTCCCATTGCTGGGCCCAGTCCAGGCCTCACACAGACCCTGCAGCGCATTTGGAAAAGTCACACAAGTTTCACAATGGCTCTGCATCATGGGGCCTGTGCTGCGACGCCGCCCCGGTGTGCGTGCAGCGGTTTGGGGGTCCTGGTTTTTTGATTCATCCTTGCGGAGTTCGCCACATGCAAAGCAAACGTGCCTTCCTTGCGCTCACCACAGCCGCCGCCTTGGCTGGTGTGGTGGGTATTTCGACCGCCTGGGCCCAGACGCCCACCACCGTGCGGGTCGATGGCTCCAGCACCGTGTTCCCGATCTCGGAAGCGGTGGCCGAAGAGTTTCAGCGCGCCCAACGCGGCGCGGTGCGCGTGACCGTCGGCACCTCCGGCACCGGCGGCGGCTTTCGCAGCTTCTGCCGTGGCGAACTCGACGTGACCGGCGCTTCGCGCCCGGCACGCCCGGCCGAGATCGAAGCCTGCCGCGCCGCTGGCATCCGCTTCATCGAACTGCCGGTGGCCTTCGACGCCCTCACCGTCGCCGTACACCGCGACAACACCTGGGCGCGTCAACTGACGGTGGCGCAACTGCGCACCATCTGGGAGCCGGCAGCCACCGGTCGCATCACCAACTGGCGTCAAGTCGATCCGGCCTTCCCGGATCAGGCCCTGACCCTGTTCGGCCCCGGCACCGCCTCGGGCACCTTCGACTACTTCACCGAAGCCATCATGGGCCGCAGCGGCCAGAGCCGCACCGACTTCATGGCCAGCGAAGACGACAACGTCATCGTCATGGGCGTGTCGCGCAACCGTGGTGCCCTGGGCTACTTCGGCATGTCCTACTACCTGGCCAACCAGGACCGCCTGCGCTCGGTCAACATCGTGCCCGCCGCTGGCGGCGCCGCCGTGGCCCCGACCATGGAAAACGTGATTGCCGGCACCTACCAGCCGCTGGCGCGCCCGCTCTTCATCTACATCGCCGAGCGTTCGCTGGCTCGCCCCGAAGTGCGCCAGTTTGCCGAGTTCTTCTTGGCCAACGGTGCGCGCCTCTCGCGTGAAGTCGGCTTCGTGCCGCTGCCGGCCGAGGCCTACACCATCGCGGCCGGCCATCTGCGTGAAAACCGCCTGGGCACCCGCTTCGCTGGCGGTGAGCCCACCATCGGCGTGCGCATTCAGGACGTGATGCAGCGCGCCCCGCGCTGATCGTTCCTCCATCTGTATCCAAGCCTAGGTTTTCAGCTTGATGAGTCCCACGCGCTCCCGCTTCCACCCCCAAAAGGGCCGCCACGTCATGGAGCGCGTGGTTCAATCCATCTTATTCTTGGCGGCGGTATCCGCCATCGCCATCACGGTTGCGGTGGTCACGATTCTCGTGGTCGAGTCGATGGCGTTTTTCCGCCATGTCTCGATCTGGGACTTCCTCACCGACACCCAATGGACGCCACTCTTTTACGAGCCGCGCTACGGCATTTTGCCCCTGGTTAGCGCCACCATGGTGGTGACTTCGATCGGCTTGCTGGTCGCCATCCCGCTTGGCACCCTGGTGGCCATTTATCTGGGTGAGTTCGCTCCGCACAAGGTGCGTGAAACCGCCAAACCGGCGCTCGAAATGCTCAGCGGCGTGCCCTCGGTGGTGTACGGTTATTTCGCGCTGTTGCTGGTCACGCCGGTGCTGGCGCTGTTCATACCCGGGCTGCAAGGCTTCAACATGCTCTCGGCCGGCTTGGTCATTGGTGTGAGCATCGTACCGTTCGTGAGCTCCATGAGCGAAGACGCCATGCGCGCCGTGCCCATGGACATCCGCGAAGGCTCCTACGCCATGGGTGCCACGCGCTTTCAAACCGCCTGGCTGGTGGTGTTTCCGGCCGCGCTGTCGGGCATCATTGCCGCCTACATTCTGGCCATGTCGGTGGCCTTGGGCCAGACCATGATCGTGGCCATTGCCGCCGGCCAACAAGCCAACCTGACACTGGACCCGACCCAGCCCGCCGCCACCATGACGGCCTACATCGCGCAAGTTTCAATCGGCGACGTGGCCCACGGCACACTGGAATACCAGAGCATTTTCGCCGTCGGCCTGGTGCTCTTGCTCATGACGCTGGCGCTCAACGTATTGGGGCATTACCTGCGCCGTCGTTTCCGCGAAAACTACTGATCACACCCGATGAGCATTGCCCCGAATGAAATTCAGGCCGTGCGCGGCCTGATCGCGGCCCACAAACGCTGGGACCACGTCTTTGCCATCGGCGCCTTGCTGGCCATGATGTTTTGCGTGCTGGTGCTGCTGGCGCTGATTTTGTCCATGCTGGTCGACGGCTATCACCGCCTGACGCCCGAGTTTTTCACCCACTTCCCGTCGCGCTTTGCCGACCGATCCGGCATTCTGTCGGCCTGGGTCGGCAGTTTTCTGGTCATTACCGTCACCGTGCTGACGGCGGTGCCGGTGGGCGTGGCCGCTGGCATCTACCTGGAAATCTACGCCAAGCGCAATTGGATGATGGACTTGATCGAAATCAACATCACCAACCTCGCTGGCGTGCCGCCCATCATCTACGGTTTGTTGGCGCTGGGTTTGTTCGTCCACATATTGGGTTTGGGCCAAAGCATCCTGACCGCCGGCCTGACCATGGCGCTGATGATCCTGCCGGTGATCATCATGAACACGCGCGAAGCGATCCGCTCGATTCCGCAGCACATCCACGAAGCCGCCTACGCCTTGGGCGCCACCAAAGGCCAGGCAACGCGCGACCACTTGCTGCCCTACTCCAAGGGCGGCATTCTGACCGGCGTCATCATCGGCACCGCCACCGCCATCGGCGAAACCGCGCCGCTGATCACCATCGGCGCACTCACCTTCATCGCCTTCCTGCCGCCGGCCCCGATCACCGACGCATTCCCCTTCATTTCCTTCGCCTGGCTTTTGGACCCGTTCACCACGGTGCCGATCCAGATGTTCAACTGGGTTTCGCGCCCGTCCCCCGCTTTTCATGAGCTCGCCGCTGCGGCCGGCGTGGTCTTGATGCTGATTACCCTGACCATGAACGCCCTGGCGATCTGGCTGCGCTACCGCTACCGCAAGCGCATCCGCTGGTGACCCGCGTTTGGCGCGCTGCCAAGAACCCTGCCCTGTACGCAAGCGCCCATGCCCCCTAGGCCGCTGCCCCACCCCACCACGAAAGCCCTTAGCCTTGAAACCCACTGCACCGACAGAAGCCAAAGCCGTGGCCCAAAACCTCAGTTTTTATTACGGCAACGGGGCCCAGGCGCTCAAGTCGATCAATCTGACGCTGGCCATGAACAGCGTGACCGCGCTCATCGGCCCTTCGGGCTGCGGCAAAAGCACCTTTTTGCGCTGCTTCAACCGCATGCACGACCTGTATCCGGGCAACCGCTACGAGGGCCAGATCCTCATCAACCCCGACCACATCAACATCCTCAGCCCGGAAATCGACCCGATCGAGGTGCGCATGCGCAACTCGATGGTGTTTCAAAAACCAAATCCGTTCCCCAAATCCATCTACGAAAACGTGGCCTACGGCTTGCGCGTGCGCGGGGTGCGCCAGCGCGCGCTGATCGACGACAAGGTCGAGGAAGCGCTGCGCGGCGCCGCGCTCTGGGACGAGGCCAAGGACCGGCTGCACAGCCTGGCCTACAACCTCTCGGGCGGGCAGCAGCAGCGCCTGTGCATCGCGCGCGCGCTGGCCACCGACCCCGAAATCCTGCTCTTCGACGAACCGACCTCGGCGCTGGACCCGATCGCCACCGACTCGATCGAAAACCTGATCGGCCAGCTCAAGAACAAGGTCACGATCCTGATCGTGACCCACAACATGCACCAGGCGGCGCGGGTATCGAACTACACCGCCTTCATGCACATGGGCGAACTGGTCGAGTTCGGACCGACCGACATGATCTTTACCACACCCAAGCAAAAGCGCACCGAAGACTACATCACTGGGCGCTACGGCTGATTGGCGCGGCGCCCTGGATGCATCAGGGTTTTTACTGATATAAATCCGCGAACGCTGGCTGCTCGAATCCGGTCTGAGCCGTTACACTTGCCTGTACCAATATACACGACAGGGTATCAGGTCCATCAGTTTCAATCGGAGACGCGTTCATGCAACCATCCCCCATCGGCCGGCGCCGCCTTCTGGCCGGGTTCGCCGCCACCCCGCTGGCTGCCGCCTTGGCAGGCGCCAGCGCCAGCGCCCAGGCCCGGGTGCGCACCCAGGCCCACATCGTGATCGCCGGCAGCGGCGCCGGCGGCATCGCCATTGCCAACCGGCTCGCGCGCGGACTCGAGGGCGCGCGCATCACCATCATCGACGGCCGCGAGCAACACCTCTACCAGCCCGGCTGGACTCTGGTGGCCGGGGGCATCTGGCCCGTGGAGCGCGCGGTCTTGCAGCACAACAGCCGCTACCACCCGCGCGGCATCGAGTGGGTGAAGGACTACGTGGCCGAATTCGACCCCACGGCCAACACCGTCGTCACCCGCGGCGGGCAGCGCATCCGCTACGACTTTCTGGTCGTGGCCACGGGCTTGCAGCTCAACTACAAGGCCATCGCCGGCATGGACGAAGCGGCACTGGGGCAAAACGGCCTGACTTCGGTCTATGCCAGCCCGCAAGCCGCCGCCAGCACCTGGAAGCTCATAGACGCGTTTCGCCGCACCGGCGGGCGCGCCGTCATGACCGCACCCCATACCCCCATGAAGTGTGCCGGGGCACCGGTCAAGGTCACCTTCTTGCTCGACGACCGGATGCGCGAAGTGGGGACGCGCGAGCGCGCCGAGATCAGCTACCACACCGGCGGCGCGGCGCTGTTCGGCGTCGATGTCTATCACCAAGACATCGGTCGTCGTTTTGAGCGCCTCGGCATTGCGCACCACCTGCAACAGCGCCTGACCGGCATCGACATCGGCGCCCGGCGCGCCACCTTCAGCACCTTCAACGCCGGCCAACCCACCGGCGAAGTCAACACGGTCGATTACGACTTCATCCACGTGGTGCCGCCCATGAGCGCCCCAGACGCGGTGCGCAACAGCGACCTGTCTTGGAAGGAAGGCCCCTTTGCCGGCGGCGGTTGGCTCGAAGTGAACCGCGAAACGCTGCAACACCGGCGCTTCCCCAACGTATTCGGCATCGGTGACATCAACGGCACGCCGCGTGGCAAAACCGCCGCCACCGTCAAGGGCGGGGCGCCGATCGTGGCCGGCCACCTGATTCGGGCCATCCAGAACCAGGCCCCAGATCAGAAGTTCAACGGCTACACCTCCTGCCCGCTGATCACCCGCGTGGGTTCGGCGCTGTTGGTCGAGTTCGACCACGACGGCAACTTGGTGCCCACGCTGCCTCTGATCGATCCGCTGCAAGACAGCTTCTTTGCTTGGGTGATGAAGGTGCGCCTGCTCAAACCCGCCTACATCGCGGTGCTCGACGGCCGCGCCTGACCTCCATCAACCGAAAAGAGAGACACCCACCATGCTGTACAACCTCTGGCTTGGCCTGAACATCGTTTACGAAATCCTGCTCCCCATGCTGTGGCTGCTTGTCTTGTTGGCTGTGGCTTGGAGCGCCACACTGGTGCTGGCGCTGCTGCGCGCACCCAAGGGCCAGTGGCGCAAAACCTTGCCCACCAGCGGCGCCATCGGCGCCATCGCCATGGTGCTGGCCTTCGTTTTGTTCCCCGGCGTGGCCGGTTCGAGCTTTGCCGATGTCAATCAATTTGCCGACTGGTTGTTCGTGATCGGTACGGCGGTGGGCATCGGTGTGGCGCTCTGGGTGCTCACTTGGCCTGCGCTGACTTGGTTGAAAAAGTCGGCTTGAGGCCGCCGTACGCAAGCGCCGGGTTTGGGCAGCGCGCTTGTTTACCCATGGTGCTGCGCCCCTGAGCGCTGAACGGCGCTGAACGGCACCGTTCAGCGCCGATCGGCCAGCGCGTGGGCAATGGTGCCCAAGTCCACGTACTCGAGCTCGCTGCCCAGCGGCACGCCGCGCGCCAGCCGGGTCACTTTGATGTCGCGCCCCTTGAGCGCTTGGGTGATCAGGTGCGCGGTGGCTTCGCCTTCGGCGGTGAAACTGGTGGCCAGCACCAGTTCGCGCACCGCATCCCCTTGGGCGCCTTGCAGGCGCTCGAGCAGGCGCAACACACCGTTTTCTTGCGGCCCCAGCGCCGCCAGCGGGCCGAGTTTGCCCATCAGCACAAAGTAGCGCCCTTTGTACACGCCGGTGCGCTCCAGCGCCGCCTGGTCGGCGGGGGTTTCGACCACGCACAGCAGGGTGTCGTCGCGCGCTGGGTCGGTGCAGGTGGGGCACAGGTCGGCGTCGGTGAAGGTGTAACAGCGCGTGCAATGGCGCAGCTCGGCCACCCCGCGCGTGAGCGAGCGCGCCAGCTCCAGCGCGCCATCGCGGTCGTGTTGCAGCAGGTGAAAAGCCATGCGCGAGGCCGTCTTGGCCCCCACCCCGGGCAGGCCTTGCAGCGCGCGCAACAGCGACTCGAGCGCTTTGGCCATGCTCTGCCGATCGCGCTTGCTTAACTTAAAAAGGCAGCTTGATGCCGCCCGGCAAGCTGGGCATGCCGGCGCTGAGTTTGCCCAGTTTTTCCTGTGAATTTTCCTCAACCCGGCGCACAGCGGCGTTGAAGGCAGCAGCGACCAAGTCTTCGAGCATGTCTTTGTCCTCGGCCAGCAGGCTGGGGTCGATGCTCACGCGCTTGACGGCGTGCTTGCCGTTCATCACCACCTTGACCAGACCAGCCCCGGATTCGCCCGTGACCTCGAGCGTGGCCAGCTCGTCTTGGGCCTTTTTCATGTTTTCCTGCATGGCTTGCGCCTGCTTCATCAGGCCGGCCAGTTGTCCTTTGTTGAACATGGGTTTCCTTTGTTTGGAGGGGGGATTTGGAAGGGTTTTGAGGGGATTGTCGCAAACCGCTCGTGGCTCAGAGCGCTTGCAAGCTGCCGGGCACGATTTTGCCGCCAAAGTCGCGCAGCATAGACTGCACGAAGGGGTCTTGCAGCAAGCTGTCGTGCGCGGCTTGCAAACGCGCCTGCGCAGCCGCAGCCGCGCGCTGGGCGGGGGTGTCGTGCGCGGGGGCGATTTCCAGCTCCAGCCTCACCGCATGCCCAGCCTGCGCCAGCGCCGACTGCAGCCGCTCGCGCGCGCTGCCATTGGCCAGCGCCGCCTGCGCCACGCGCAGCGTCCAGCAGCCGGGTTCGCGCCGCACCAACTCGGCCTGCAAGGCCAGCTCGCGCGTGAGCGCCGTCACCGCCTCGCGCTGCACCAAGTCGCTGACCACGCTCTGCCAGAAATCGGGCAGGGGGGTGGGGGCTGGGGCTGGCAACGGCGCAGGTGCAGGCAAAGGTGTTGCAGCCGCCCGCACCTGCCCCGCCGCACCAAGCGGCTCAGCGCTTTTCAGGCTTTTTTTTTCCACCCCTTCGGGCCTGAAGGCCAGCAGCCGCAGCAGCACCATGTTCAGCGCCGCGTATTCGTCCGGGGCCAGCCCGAGTTCGGCGCGCCCGTACAGGCACAGGCTATAGAGCAGTTGCGTCTGGTCGGGGGGCAGCAAAGCCGCCAGGCGGGCGCAGTCGGCGTCTTCGGGGTCGTGGGGCTGCAACTGCGCCGGCACCGCCTGCAGCACCGCCATGCGCTGCAGCAGGCCCACCATCTCTTCGAGCGCCGATGCGGCGGCATAGCCTTGCAGACGCAAGGCCTGCACCGTCTGCACCACGCTGGCGCCGTCTCCGGCGGCCAAGGCTTCAACCAAGCGCAGCGCATGGCCGCGCTCCACCGCGCCCAGCATCTGGCGCACCGCCGCCTCTTGCAGCTGCCCAGCGCCAAAGGCGATGGCTTGGTCGGTCAGGCTCAGGGCATCGCGCATCGAGCCGCGCGCGCCGCGTGCCAGCAAGCGCAGCGCACCGGCCTCAAACGGCACCTGCTCGGCCTGCAGCACCTGCTCCAGGTGCTGCTGCACGGTCGCGGGCGGCATGGGGCGCAGGTTGAACTGCAGGCAGCGGCTGAGCACCGTCACCGGCACCTTTTGCGGGTCGGTGGTGGCAAGCACGAACTTGAGGTAGTCCGGCGGCTCCTCCAGCGTCTTGAGCATGGCGTTGAAGGCGTGCCCGGTGAGCATGTGCACTTCGTCGATCATGAACACCTTGAAACGCCCCTGCACCGGCTTGTAGACCGCTTGCTCCAGCAGCGCCTGCACCTCATCGACACCGCGGTTGGAGGCGGCGTCGAGCTCGGTGTAATCGACGAAGCGCCCGGCGTCGATCTCGCGGCAGGCCGGGCACTGGCCGCAGGGTTCGGCCGTGATACCCCCGGTGCCATCGGGCCCGGTGCAGTTGAGCGACTTGGCCAGTATGCGCGACACCGTGGTCTTGCCCACCCCGCGCGTGCCGGTAAACAGGTAGGCGTGGTGCAGGCGCTGGCTGCGCAACGCATTGCCCAGCGCCTGCACCACGTGCTCTTGGCCCACCATCTGGGCAAAGTTCTGCGGCCGGTACTTGCGGGCCAAAACGAGGTACGACATGCGCCCATTCTATTCTCTGGCTTACAATCGGACCCGACGGGCCTTCCCGCATGGTGAAGCGGCCAACCGGGTCAGGTGGGGAACCAAGCAGCCCTAACTGTGAATCCAGTGCCGGGGTCGAGGCTCGTCACCCCCTATTCTTTCCCGATCCCGACCCACTTTCAACTGCAGCGACGCAACGACGAGGCAAACCCACATGGCCAACCCCCTGATCAAGCAAGTCACCGACGCCAGCTTCGATGCCGACGTAATCAAGTCCTCCCTGCCGGTATTGGTCGATTTTTGGGCCGAGTGGTGTGGCCCCTGCCGCACCGTCGCCCCCATCCTGGACGAGCTGGCCACCCACTACAACGGCAAGCTGCAGATCGCCAAGATGAATGTCGATGAAAGCCGCCAGGTGCCGGCGCAGTTCGGCATTCGGGGCATCCCCACGCTGATACTGTTCAAAGGCGGCAAGGTCGCCGCCACCAAGGTGGGTGCCCTCAACAAGGCGCAACTCAGCGCCTTCATCGACTCCAACCTGACCTGATCGGAGCCTCGCGCAGCCCACCCAGACCCCGTGCGCTGCGCGCTCTGCGTGCGGTGCCGGTGGCTGGCTGGCGAGCAGGTTGATTTCGTTCGCCTGCTGGGTGCAAGTCGGCTTTGGTGCCCAGGCAGCGCGGCCCCTGGCGCCCCTCCTGTGTGTTGGGCACATGTGCAGGGGGGTTTTTCCTGTCATAATCCGGCTGGCTCACCGAGCATGGCGCCCCTGCAGGCCCGCTCCAAACTGCCCGCCCCCTGAACTGCCCTGGGCTGCCGCTTCCCGGCTGGCCCTGTCTTGCAGAACGGCCCCTGATTCTCCCGTACCCCTTTCCCCGACTCCTCGCAGGAGCGCACCCCATGCATCTCAACGAACTCAAGGCCTTGCACGTCTCGGAAGTGCTCAAGCAGGCCGATGCGCTGGAAATCGAAAACACCGGCCGCATGCGCAAACAGGAGCTGATGTTTGCGATCATCAAAAAGCGCGCCAAAACCGGCGAGCAGGTGTTTGCCGACGGCGTGCTCGAGGTGCTGCCAGACGGTTTTGGTTTCCTGCGCAACATGGACACCAGCTTCACCGCCTCCACCGACGACATCTACATCTCGCCCAGCCAGATCCGGCGCTTCAACCTGCACACCGGCGACATGATCGAAGGCGAGGTGCGCACGCCCAAGGACGGCGAGCGCTACTTCGCCCTCAACAAGCTCGACAAGATCAACGGCCTGTCGCCCGAGCACAACAAGCACAAGGTGATGTTCGAGAACCTGACGCCGCTGTTTCCGCAGCAGCAGCTGCGGCTCGAGCGCGAGATCAAGACCGAGGAAAACATCACCGGCCGCGTGATCGACCTGATCGCGCCCATCGGCAAGGGCCAGCGCGGCCTGATCGTGGCCCCACCCAAGAGCGGCAAAACGGTGATGATGCAGACCATCGCCCACGCCTTGGCCGCCAATTACCCCGAAGTCACGCTGATGGTGCTGCTGGTCGATGAGCGCCCCGAAGAAGTGACCGAGATGCAACGCACCGTCAAGGGCGAGGTGATCTCCTCCACCTTCGACGAGCCGGCCACGCGCCACGTGCACGTGGCCGAAATGGTGATCGAGCGCGCCAAGCGCCTGGTCGAGCTCAAAAAAGACGTGGTGATCCTGCTCGACTCGATCACCCGGCTGGCGCGCGCCTACAACAACGTGCTGCCGAGCTCGGGCAAGGTGCTCTCGGGCGGCGTCGATGCCAATGCACTGCAGCGCCCGAAGCGTTTCTTTGGTGCCGCGCGCAACGTCGAAGAAGGCGGCTCGCTGACCATCATCGCCACCGCCCTGATCGACACCGGCAGCCGCATGGACGAGGTGATCTTCGAGGAATTCAAGGGCACCGGCAACTCCGAGCTGCACCTGGACCGGCGCCTGTACGAGAAACGCGTCTTTCCCGCCGTGCAGCTCAACCGCAGCGGCACGCGGCGCGAAGAGCTGCTGCTGGCACCCGAAATTTTGCAAAAAACCCGCATCCTGCGCCAGTTCATGTACAACATGGACGAGATCGAGTCCATGGAAATGGTGCTCAAAAACATGAAGCAGACCAAGAACAACCACGAGTTCTTCGACCTCATGCGCCGCGGCGGCTGAGGTTCGGGCGGTTGATCAGGTCTGTGCTCAACACCATGTTTGTGCCCAACACCACAGCCAGCGGTTATAATTCGAGTTTTGCGGAAAGTGCTGCCGGATGGGCCGGTAGTGGCTGCTGCGTTGTCCTTTGCGCCCCATTTGATAGGTAAAGCCATGAAATCCGGCATCCACCCCAACTACCGCGAAGTCTGCTTCGTCGATTTGTCGAACAACCAGCAGTTCGTGATCCGCTCCTGCGTCAACGCCCGCGAGACCATCAAGCTCGACGACGGGCGCGAGCTACCGCTCTACAAGCTCGACACCTCGAGCGAATCGCACCCTTTTTACACCGGCACGCAAAAGAGCGTGGACAACATGGGCGGTCGCGTGGAAAAATTCCGCAACCGCTTCGCCCGCACGGCCAAGTAAACTGGTCGGCCGCCTGCGTGCCACCGATGAGCAGCCGCAAGGCTGCTTTTTTCTTGGCTTCGGCAACCGCCACCTAAGCCAGTTTTAGCCACCCGTGAACCACCCCAGCCCCGCCCTCGTGAGCCAGCACGCCGCCCGGCGCTTGCCGCGCTGGGTGTTGTGGACGCTGGGGCTGCTCTACGTTTTGCCTGGCTTCATCGGCCGCGACCCGTGGCGCAACGCCGACCTGGCCTCGTTGGGTGTGATGCGCGAGCTCGCCGCCCACCCCGGCCAATGGCTGCACCCGCAGCTGCTGGGCGAAACGGCGCTGGGCATCGGCTGGCTGCCCTACTGGCTCGGCGCGTTGGCCATCTACGCCTTGCCGTGGCTGCCCGCCCACCAAGCGGCCCAGCTGCCCTTCATGGCCTTGCTGGCCCTGACCCTGATCTCGACTTGGTACGCCGCCTACCACTTTGCGCGCCAGCCCGGTGCCCAGCCGGTGGTTTTTGCCTTTGGCGGCCAAGCGCACCCCACCCACTACGCCCGCGCCTTGGCCGACGCCGCCTTGTTGGCTTTGATGGCCTGCCTCGGCTTGGCCCTGCTGGCGCACCAATCCAGCGTGGATGCGGCGCGACTGGCCTTTGTGGCGCTGGGTCTGTGGGCCTACGCGCGCAGCTTTCATTCGGAACTGCGCTTAAGCACCACCCTAGCGCTCTGGGGGCTGGCCATGGCTGGCTTGGCTTTGAGCGGCGCGCCGGGCATCGCCCTGTTGCTGCTGCTCGGCGGCGAGTGCGCGCGCTGGTGCGGCATTTCCAACCCAGCCAAACCCTCGCAAGCGCTGCGCGGCTCTATGGCCGGCTTGGCGCTGGTGCCCGCCGCTCTGGTGTACGCGATCGGCTGGCCCGCTGGCTGGCTGGACTGGCCCGGCATCCTGCCGCACTGGCAGCTTGGGGCTTCGTGGGAGAGCTTGGCCCGGCTGTTGCTCTGGTTCACTTGGCCCTGCGCCCTGCTGGCCGCTTGGACGCTGTGGAAGTGGCGCCGGCAATGGCGCAGCCCACACTTGCTGCTGCCTCTGTTGTGGCTGCTTGGGCTGCTGCTGGCAACCTTTGTCCACCGCGGCAGCGACCGCATCTTGCTGCTGGCGCTGCCGGCCTTGGCGCTGCTGGCGGCCTTTGCCTTGCCCACCCTGTCGCGCAGCGCCGCCGCTTTGATCGACTGGCTGGCGATGCTGCTCTTTAGCGCCTCGGCGATCATCATCTGGATCATCTGGGTGGCCATGATGACGGGCGTGCCCGCCGAACCGGCCGAAAACGTGGCCAAGCTGCTGCCTAATTTTGTGCCGCAATTCGAAGCCCATCTGTTTGCACCAGCGGCCATCCTCACCTTGGCGTGGCTGGGTGTGATCGCCTGGCGCACCGGCCGCCACCAACCCGCGCTCTGGAAAAGCCTGGTGTTGTCGGCCAGCGGGATCACGCTGTGCTGGTCGTTGCTGCTCACGCTCTGGTTGCCAGTGCTCAACCACGGCATGGGGCTGGCGCCCATCAGCCAGCGCGTGGCCGCCCTGACACCGGCGCAGCAGTGCGTGCTGGTGCACGGGCTGGCGCACGAACAAATCGCCGCCTTGCAGTACCACGGTGGCCTGCGCGTGCAGCGCATCAGCGGCGGTGCGGCCGATGCTCACTGCCCGCGCTTGGTGGTCAGTTCCGAAGCCTTTGTGACCCTGCACCCACAGATCAACCTGCGCCAGTGGCAGCTGCTGCGCGAGGAGCCGCGCCTGCGCCCAGGCCGCGACGTCTGGCTGGTGTTCGAGCGCCGCCCAGGTGACCCAACCCAGCAGTAAGCCCGGCCACACCACGCCGCGAGCGCAGCCACAAGCTAATCGCTGTGGTTCAGCACCCGGCTGGGCGGCAAGATGATGCGAAAAGTCGAACCTTGGCCCGACGCGCTCTCGATCTGCACCTGGCCGCCATGGCGCTGCGCCACGTGCTTGACGATCGCCAAGCCCAGCCCCGTGCCACCGGTTTCGCGCGAGCGGCTGCGATCGACACGGTAAAAGCGCTCGGTCAGGCGCGGCAGGTGCTCGGCCTCGATGCCCGGTCCGTCGTCGCTGACATAAAAACCGGCGCCGCCGTCGCTGTTCAGGGTCCAGCCGGCGCGCACCTGCGCGCCCGCCGGGGTATGGCGCACGGCGTTGTTGAGCAGGTTCGACATGGCGCTGTGCAACTCGGGGCGCGCGCCCGCAATCAGAAAAGACGGGCCGCTTTGGGCCAGCACCTGATGGGGACCGCTGCCCAGCACCTCCGACAGCGCCTGCGCCTCGCTGACCACCTGCTGCAGCATGGCTTGAGCGTCGATCCACTCGCCCACACCGGGCACCGGGCTGCCTTCGAGCCTTGATAAGGTGAGCAGATCGCTGACCAGGCTTTGCATGCGCTGCGCTTGGGTGCTCATCAATTCGAGGTACTCGCGCCGCTCGCTGGCCGACAGATCCAGCGTTTGCAAGGTCTCGATAAAACCGCTGACCACGGTCAGAGGGGTGCGTATTTCGTGCGACACATTGGCCACGAAATCGCGCCGCATGGCTTCGGCCAACTCAACCGCCGTGATTTCGCGCGTCAGCATCAGACGCCGCCCCTTGCCGTAGAGGTAGAGGTTGATGGAAATGCGCTGCGGGTGGCCCGGGGTGGCGTCGCGGCCATCGATTTCGACCGCTTGGGCGTAATCGCCCTGCACCAGATAATCGATGAATTCGGGTACGCGCACCAAGTGCCGTATGGGTTGCTTGAGATCGCGCTTGGGGTCAAAACCCAAGTGCTGGGCGGCCGTGAAATTGCTCCACTCGATGGCCGCAGATTTATCGAGCAACACCACGCCGATGGGTGAGGCCTGAATGGCGGCCAAAAATTCCTGCAACCGCGCCTCGCTCTTGCGCGCCTTGCGGTTCAAGGCCTTGAAGGACTTGCGCGCACGCTCGACCACCTCGGCCCAGACGCCCACGGCAGGCGGTGGCGCGGCAGCGCTGCCATGACGCAACCAATCGAGCACGCGCCGCGCCCGCAGCGCATCGAACACGAACCACAGCAGCGCCCCGCAGGCGCTGCCCAATATCGGCAGCCAACTGGCAAGCCCAAACGCCGCTGCCAACGCGCCCGCAACCAGCGTAAACGCCAGCAGCTCGAGCAGGCGTCGCATCATGCCTCGGCAATGTCGGGTTTGGGCTTGGCCTTGATGGGGTTGGCCGTGATGCGGTACCCGGCGCCACGCACCGTCTCGATCATGGCGCCGGCAGCGCCGAGCGACTCGCGCAGGCGCTTCACATGCACATCGACGGTGCGCTCTTCGATGAACACATGGTCGCCCCAGATGCGATCCAACAAAAAGCCGCGTGTGTGCACCCGCTCGGGGTGCTTCATCAGGTAGTGCAGCAGCTTGAATTCGGTCGGGCCGATCTTGAGCTCGCTGCCGCTCCACATCACGCGGTAGGTCGAGGCATCCAGCGTCAAATCGCCCAATTGCACCGCATCGTTGACGATCTCGGGTGCACGGCGCCTGAGCACCGCGCGTATGCGCGCCAGCAACTCCTGCGTGGAAAACGGTTTGGTGACGTAATCGTCGGCCCCGGCATCGAGCCCCTGCACCTTGTCGGACTCTTCGGTGCGCGCGGTGAGCAAAATGATCGGCACCGTTTTGATGCGCTCTTGCAAGCGCCAGCGCTTGGCCAACGCCACCCCGCTCTCGCCGGGCAGCATCCAGTCGAGCAAAATCACGTCGGGCAGCACCGCATCGACTTCGCGCTGCGCCGACTCGCCATCAAAGGCCACCGTGGGTGCAAAGCCATTGTGGCGCAGGTTGACGGCAATCAGTTCGGCGATGGCCGGCTCGTCTTCGACCACCAGCACCCGTGGGAGCTTTCTCATTGCAGGGCCGACTTCCTTTCCTCTTCGCTGGTGTGGCGCACGTCGGCGCCTTTGACGACGTAGATTGTGGCTTCGGCGATGTTCTTGGCGTGATCGCCCACGCGTTCGATGGCCTTGGCCAAGAACAACAGGTTGAGGCTGGCGCCGATGGTGCGCGGATCTTCCATCATGTAGGTGATGAGCTTGCGCGTGTAGCCGGCATAATCTTCATCGAGCCGGTCGTCCAGATTGATGACTGCATTGGCCGCGTTGGCATCGAGCCGGGCAAAGGCATCGAGGGTTTGATGCAACTGCTCGATCGCAAATGTCAAACTCGCCTCGAGATCCCCACAGGGCAAGGCGCGCGGCGCCCCGGCCTGAATGTGGGCCCGAATGAGCTTGGCAATGCGCGCCGCCTTGTCGCCCACCCGCTCGAGGTTCATGACCACACGCGACAAGGCCACCAGCAAGCGCAAGTCGCGCGCCGTGGGCTGGCGCCGGCTCATGGTGCTGGTGATTTCGTAATCGATTTCGACTTCAAAATTATTCACCAGCGCCTCTTGCTGGAGCACCTGCTGCACGGTCTCGAGGCTGAGGTGATGCAAGGCGTATATGCACTGGCGCAGCTGGGATTCGACCAAGCCGCCCATTTCGAGCATGCGGGCGGTGGCGTGGGCCAGTTCGGCTTCGAACTGGCTGGAGAGCAGTTTTTCACTCATGATCAACCAAACCTTCCTGTGATGTAGTCTTCGGTCTCGGTGCGCTTGGGCTTGAAGAAAATCTGTTCGGTGGCGCCGTACTCCATCAGCTCGCCCAAGTACATGTAGGCGGTGTAGTCGCTGCAACGCGCCGCCTGCTGCATGTTGTGGGTGACGATGGCGATGGTGTAGTCTTTTTTGAGTTCGTGCACCAGTTCCTCGACCTTGCCGGTCGAGATCGGGTCCAGCGACGCCGTGGGCTCGTCGAGCAGCAGCACCGAGGGCTTGACCGCCACGCTGCGCGCGATGCACAGGCGCTGCTGCTGCCCGCCCGACAGGCTCAGGCCGCTTTGCTTGAGCTTGTCTTTGACTTCGTTCCAGAGTGCGGCTTTGCTCAGGGCCCACTGCACGCGCTCGTCCATGTCGGCGCGGCTGAGTTTTTCGTAGAGCTTGACGCCAAATGCGATGTTGTCGTAGATCGACATCGGAAACGGCGTCGGTTTTTGGAACAACATGCCGATGCGCGCGCGCAGCAGGTTCAAGTCCTGCTTTTCGTCGAGGATGTTTTGGCCATAAAAGCTGATCAAGCCCTCGGCGCGCTGGCCCGGGTACAGGCTGTACATGCGATTCAGGGTGCGCAGCAGCGTCGATTTGCCGCAACCCGAGGGGCCGATAAAGGCCGTGACCTTGCGCTCGATGATGTCGAGGTTGACGGTTTTCAGGGCATGAAAGCCGCCGTAGTAAAAGTTGAGGTTGCGCACCTCGATGGCGTTGCGTGGCTCGATAGAGGCTTCAGACATATACGAATTTCCAGTTTGCAGAAGGACTTAATTTAGACTTTGACGCGCTCACGGAACAAAATGCGTGCCGTGATGTTGATCGCCAGCACCGTCAAGGTGATGAGCAAAGCGCCCGCCCAAGCGAGCTCGTTCCAGTTGTCGAATGGGCTCATGGCCATGTGGTAGATCCAGACCGGCAGGTTGGCCATGGGGCCGTCCATGTCGAGGGTGAAGAACTGGTTGTTGAGCGCGGTAAAGAGCAGCGGCGCGGTCTCGCCACTGATGCGCGCCAGCGCCAGCAGCACGCCGGTGATGACGCCGGCGCGGGCGCCGCGCAGCACCACCATGGTCGCCACCTTCCAGTGCGGCGCGCCGAGCGCGAACGCGGCCTCGCGCAAGCTGCCGGGGATCATGCGCATCATGTTTTCGGTGGTTTTGATCACCACCGGAATGGCGATCAGCGACAGCGCGATCATGCCGGCATAGCCCGAAAAATTGCCCATGGTCATGACCACGACCGCAAACACGAACAAGCCCAGCACCACCGACGGCGCCGAGAGCATGACCTCGTTGACGAAGCGCGTGACGCTGGCGGTCTTGTTGGCGTCGCCAAACTCGGCCAAGTAAATGCCGGCCAAGACACCGATCGGGGTCGAGATCAGCACCGCGCAGCCGACCATGATCAAACTGCCGACGATGGCGTTGCGCAAGCCGCCGCCGGGCGTGCCGGGCGCGGGTGTGTCTTGGGTGAAGATTTCCCAATCGAGGGCGTAAAAGCCATTGGAAAACAGCACGAACAAAATCCAGACCAGCACCGCCAGCCCGATCAACGAGGCGACGCCAGAAAAGGCCATGATGGCAGCGTTTTTGCGCCGGCGCTGGTTGTAGAGCGATTGGTTGATTTGCATATCAGTATCCTTTGCTGCCCTTGCCTTCTTCGACCCGCAAAATCAGCAGCCGCGCCAGCGCCAGCACCACAAAGGTCAGGATAAAGAGCAGGAAACCGAGCGCAAACAGGGTGTGCATGTGCATGCCAAAGGACTCGGCAAACTCGTTGGCCAGCGCCGAGGTGATCGACACGCCCGGCGCGTTGATGGTCTCGGGGATGCGGTGTGCGTTGCCGATGACGAAGGTCACGGCCATGGTCTCGCCCAGCGCGCGCCCCAAGCCCAACATCACGGCCCCGACCACGCCCTTGAAGGCGTAGGGCATGACCACATGGCGCACCACTTCGGTGGTGGTGGCACCCAAGCCATAGGCCGATTCGCGCAGGATTTGCGGCACCACTTCAAACACGTCGCGCGTGACGGCGGCCATGTAGGGCAGCACCATAAACGACAGGATGATGCCGGCGGCCATAATGCCCAGCCCGTTGGGCACGCCGCCAAAGATGGCGCCGATGATGGGCATCCCGGCCATCAGCTCTTGCACCGGAATTTGAAAGTAGTCGGCAAACAGCGGCGCAAACACGAACAGGCCGAACATGCCGTAGATGATGGACGGGATGGCGGCCAGCAGCTCGACCGCCGTACCCAGCGGCCGGCGCAGCCAGACCGGGCAGGTTTCGGTCAGGAACAGCGCGATGCCAAAGGCCAGCGGCACGCCGATGATCATGGCAATGGCCGAAGTGGCCAAGGTGCCGATGATGGCCATGAGGGCGCCGAACTGCTCGTTGACCACGTCCCACTCGGCGGTCCAGATGAAGGCAAAGCCGAACTCGCGAAACGCCGGCCAGGCGTTGATGAACAAGGTGACGATGATGCCGATGAGCGCCATCAGCACCAACACGGCAAAGGCTTGCGAGACGCGGTAAAAAAGGGCATCGTGCAGGCGCTGGCGCTTGGCGATGGCGAGCACGTGGGGGTGTCCCAAGTCGTGCGCTTGTACAGGGGTGGACATAGGGGGGTCGAGCGTCGTAGCGGAACTGGCGCTTATCATAATCAGTCCAGACTTAAAAAGAGCAAACCGCCGACCGCCCAGAGGACGGCACGGCGGGTGCAACACAGCTGCGGCACGACAGACGCACGGCAGCGGCGGCAGTGGCAACGGCGCTTAAGCGCGGCGAATCTGGTTCCAGACCCGGGTCCGAATGGCTTCGGCCAAGGTGTCCGGGATCGGCACGAAGTCCATCTCCAGAGCCAAGGCGTCGCCGTTGCGGAACGCCCAGTCGAAGTAGGCCAGCACGGCGTTGCTTTCGGCCACGTTGGCCGGCTGCTTGTACATCAGGATGAACGAAGCCGTGGCCATGGGCCACGAGTTGGCGCCAGGGGCGTTGACCATCGACACCCCCATGCCCGGCACGCTGAACCAGTCGATGCCGGCGGCGGCGGCCGAGAAGGTGCGGTCATCGGGCTGGACGAAGTTGCCGGCGGCGTTCTGCATCGCCATGTGCGGAATGTTGTTGCGCCGTGCGTACGAGAACTCGACGTAGCCGATCGCCCCGCGGGTGCGCGCCACGATCGCCGACAGGCCTTCGCTGCCGCGGCCACCGATGGACGAAGCCGCCGGCCAGCGCACGGTGGCACCGCGGCCAATGCTGCTGGCCCACTCCGGGCTCACGGCCGAGAGGTAGTCGGTGAAGACGAAGGTGGTGCCCGAGCCGTCGGCGCGGTGCACCACGGTGATGCCCTGGTTCGGGAAGGTGCGGCCGGGGTTGACGGCGGCGATGCGCGGGTCGTTCCAGTTGACGATGCGGCCGCTGAACATGTCGGCCAACAGCTGACCGGTCAACCGCAGCTCGCCAGGGCGAAAACCTTCGAGGTTGAACATGGGCACGACGCCGGCGACGATGGCCGGAAACTGCACCATGCCGTCGCGCTCGAGCTCGGCGCCCGGAACGGGAGCGTCGGTGGCACCAAAGGCGACGGTGCGGGCGCGAATCTGGCGGATGCCGGCCGAAGAGCCGATCGACTGGTAGTTCAACTGCACGCCGGTCGCGGCGCGGTAGGCTTCGGCCCAACGCGAGTAAATCGGGAACGGCAGCGAAGCGCCGGCGCCGGTGATGATGGTCGAAGCGGTGGCCAGCTTGGTAAAGCCGCCGGTCATAGCCAGCGCAGCGGTGGCAGCCACGGTTTTCAGGAAAGTGCGTTTCATCGGGTTCCTTTGGAGGAAGGTTTAAGGGGCGTCCACGATCCTACGCAGGAATTATGGCAGTTTTGTGACAGACTCTTGAATTTTTGGCCACGAAGTGTCACAAATCGCCCCTAACTAGCGGTTTCCCCTGATCTTTCTCAGATGACAAACGCGTGAAATCCCCGTTCGACTGGGTTACAGTAGCGCCATTGCCGCCCAGCCGCCCTTTGGTGGCCGGGTTTTTACATCGATTACCCCCAGGAGCACCAGTGCCGACCCATCACAAGGACCGCAGTGCCGAGCCCCGCAGCATTGCCGCCAACCACCCGTTCGAGCACCAGACCCCAAGCCGCCCGAAGCAAGACTCGCGTTTGGCCGACGCGCTGGCTTTTCTGCGCGGATTCATGGCGCAACCGATGTCGGTGGCCTCGGTGGTGCCCAGTTCGCCCTATTTGGAACAAGGCGTGGTGCGCGCCTGCGACCTGGCGCGTGCGCGCTGCGTGGTCGAACTCGGGCCCGGCACCGGCGGCAGCACGCGCGCGCTGCTGCGCGCCATGTCGCCGCAGGCACGGCTGCTGGCGATCGAGCTCAACCCCGAATTCTCCAACCGGCTGCGCCAGCGCAACCAGGACCAGCGCCTGCTGATTCAAGAGGGCAGCGCCGCCGACCTGGGCCAGCACCTGGAGCGCTGGGGCCTGCCCGCGCCCGATGTGGTGGTCTCGGGGATTCCGTTTTCCACCCTGCCGGTGCCGGTGGCCCAGGGCATCGTCGCCGCCATCAAGGCCCACCTGGCCCCCGGTGGACGATTTGTGGCCTACCAGTTCCGCGCCCACGTGGCCAGTTACACCACGCCAGTGATGGGCGAACCCAGCTTCGAGTGGGAATGGCGCAACGTGCCGCCGATGCGCGTGTTTCGCTGGCAGCAGCCCCAGGCACGCGCCTGAACGCGGCCGCATGAGCGGCCGCATGTGCGGCCGCAGCAGCGGGCACAATCGCGTGCCATGAACCTGCCGCCGCTGTTTGAATTGTTGGCCTTGCTCGCGGCCGCCGTGGCGGCGGTGGCGCTGTTTCAGCGCACCGGCATCCCGGCCAGCCTGGGCTATCTGGCCGTCGGTGCCCTGCTCGGGCCCTACGTCGCTGGCCTGATCAGCGACACCGAAACCATCCGCCTGGTGGCCGAGTTCGGCATCGTGTTCCTGCTGTTCACGATCGGTCTCAATTTTTCGCTGCCGCAAATCTACGCCCTGCGCCACAGTGTGCTCTGGCTCGGCACCGGGCAGGTGGCGCTGACCACGGCACTGGTGGGGCTGGGCGGCTGGGCGCTAGGGCTGGACCCGGTGGCGGCCTTCATCCTGGGGGCGGTGTTCGCCCAATCTTCGACTGTGATCATCGCGCGCCAACTGGCCGAGCAAGGCGAGGAGCACACGCGCCATGGCCGACTCGGGCTGGCGCTGTCGGTGTTCCAGGACGTGACCGCAGTGCCGTTCGTGGTCGTGATTCCGGTGCTGGGCCTGGCGGCGGCTGGCGGGGTGGCGCAGCCGCTGGCGCTGGCGCTGGTCAAGGCGCTGCTGGCCTTTGCCCTGGTCTATCTGGCTGGGCGCTGGCTGCTGCGGCCGCTGTTTCACGCCGTGGCGGTGCGGCGTTCGGCCGAGCTGTTCACCCTCACCGTGCTGCTGGTGTCGCTGGCCTCGGCCGCGATCACCGACAGCCTCGGGCTGTCGCTCGCCTTTGGCGCCTTTCTGGCCGGGATGATGCTGGGCGAGACCGAGTTTCGGCACCAGATCGAGTCCACCATCCGCCCCTTTCGCGACGTGCTGCTGGGGCTGTTTTTCGTCTCGATCGGCATGCTCATCAACCCGGTCGCGCTGTGGGCGGTCTGGCCCTGGGCGCTGCTGGGCGCGCTGGCGCTGCTAGCCACCAAGGTAGCGCTGGTGTTTGCGCTGGTGCGTCTGGGCCGCTACAGCCGCCGCACCGCCTTGCGCACGGCGCTGACGCTGGCGCTGGGGGGCGAGTTTGGTTTTGCCCTGTTGGCGCTGGGCTTGGGCAGCGGCGGCATCGACGGCGCCACGGCGCAGATTGCGCTCGCCTCGGTCTTGCTGAGCCTGATTGCCGGCCCGTTCCTGATCCGCTACAGCGCCGAGCTGGCCGCGTTCGTGCTCGGGCCCGAAAGCAGCGCTGCGGCCGGGCCCGGCGCTTGCGACGGCACTGCGGCGGCCCCGAACCAACCGGGCGCGGCGCTGCAGCAGCACGTGATTTTGTGCGGCTATGGCCGCATCGGCCAGAGTGTGGCCAACTTCCTGGAGCGCGAGGGCATCGCGCACGTGGCGCTGGACCTGGACGCGGAACTGGTGCGCGAAGCCCACGCCGCCGGCGAGCCGGTCTATTACGGCGACGCCGCCGACCCGACGGTGCTCGAAGCCGTGGGGCTGACGCGGGCGCGCTTGCTCATCATCAGCTACGACCACCCGGCGGCGGCGCTCAAGCTGCTGCAACAGGTGCGCAACCTGCGCCCCGAGCTGCCGGTGATGGTGCGCACGCGCGACGAAAGCCACGTCGAGGCGCTGCGCGCGGCGGGTGCGACCGAAGTGGTGCCCGAAACGCTCGAAGCCGGCATGATGATGGTGGCGCACGCCCTGACCCTGCTCGACGTGCCCATGACGCGCGTGCTGCGCCGCCTGCGCGAAGCGCGCAGCGACCGCTACCGCCTGCTGCGCGAGCTGTTCCAGGGCGACCCGACCCTGGCCGGCGAAGACCCGACGCTGGCGCATCTGCACTCGGTGACGCTGGCACCGGGTTGCTGGGCCGTGGGCCAGCGCATAGGCGCGCTCGAGCTGGCGGCGGCGGGGGTGGAAGTCAACGCCATCCAGCGCGGCGGCCAGCGCCTGCTGCAACCAGCGCCCGATTTCGAGTTGCAGGCCGACGACGTGGTGGTGTTGTTTGGTCCGGCGCAAGCGCTGGCGGCGGTGGAAGCGCGTTTGTGCGCTTAGCATGTCGATGCGTCATTTTGATGACAGTGCAGGATAATCCGAGCCATGAACTGGGAAAACCTCACTTTGGCCGCCGGTGGCCTGGCGCTGTTTCTGTTTGCCATGCTGCTCATGACCGAGGGCCTGAAGGCCTTTGGCGGCGCCGGGCTCAAGCGCTTGCTCGGGCGCTGGACTTCGACGCCGGTGCGCGGGGTCGCGGCCGGCTTCGTGGTCACGGCGCTGGTGCAGTCGTCGAGCGCCGTCACGGTGGCGGCGATCGGCTTCGTCAACGCCGGGCTGATGAACCTGCGCCAAGCCTTGGGCGTGATTTTTGGCACCAACGTCGGCACCACCATGACCGCCTGGCTGGTGAGCCTGGTGGGCTTTGGCTTTGACATCGACGCCTTTGCCCTGCCCATCATCGTCGTCGGCGTCGCCTTGCGCCTGCTCAGCGCCGAACTAAGGCGCCAAGGCCTGGGCGATGCACTGATCGGCTTTGGCCTCTTCTTCATGGGGCTGGACTTGCTGCAACAGGCCCTGGGCGGCGTGGCGACGGGCTATGGCGAGGGCGCGCTCGCCGGCGGCATGGGCGCGCACTGGGCCACGGCGCTGCTGCTGGGCTTTGTGGTGACGGCGCTGGTGCAGTCTTCCAGCGCGGCGGTGGCTTTGATCTTGACCGCGGCCACGGGCGGCCTGATCGACCTGCCCACCGCAGCGGCGGCGGTGATCGGGGCCAACGTCGGCACTACGGCCACGGCGGCGCTGGCAGCGCTCAAGGCCACGGCGGCGGCGCGGCGCCTGGCGCTGGGGCACATTGCCTTCAACGTGATTACCGGCGTGGTGGCGCTGCTGCTTTTGCCGCTCATGTTGTGGCTGATCGACTGGCTGGCCAGCGCGCTGAGCATGGAAGACAGCCCGGCCGTGTTCCTGGCGCTGTTTCACACCGTGTTCAACGCCATGGGCGTGCTGCTGCTGCTGCCCTTCGTGGGCCGACTGGCCGACTGGCTGGAGCGTTTTTTCGCCGCCACGACGACGAGCTGGCGCGCCCGCAGCACCTGGACCACACCTTGGCCAGCTCGCCCGAACTGGCGCTGGGTGCGGTGCGCGCCGAGCTGCCGCGCCTGCGCGCCGCCCTGGCCAGCGTGGCCACGGCGGCGTTGCAAAACCAGAGCCAAGCCAGCAGCGCTGCCGAGGGCGCGCGCCAGCTTGCCAACGCCATCACCGACTACATAGCCAGCCTGCGCGCCGAACGCATGCCGCGCTCGGTCTCGAACGAGCTCACGCTGTGCCTGCGCGCCACGCGCTACTTCGACGAAGCCGGGCGCATGGTGCCCAGCGCGCTGCGCCTGGCCGAAACGGCGGCGCAGCCCGCCCCGCCCGCCGCCCTGCCGCCGCTGCTGGCGCAGGCGCTGGCCTGCCTGCAAGCGCCCTGCAACCAGAACGCCGCCGCACTGGCCGCCTTCGAGCGCGGCTACCAGGACGGCAAGGCCTGCCTGCTGGCGGCGGTGGTGCGGCACGAGCTCGACGCCGCCAGCGCCGACACCTTGCTCGACGACCTCAGCCACCTGCGCCGCTTGTTGCAGCAATGGGTCAAGGCCGACGCCATGCTTGCCTGCAGCGACAACGGACTGACCGCCCCCGACGAACTGCCCGCTTTCTGAGGGTGCTACACGTCCACCGCCACCGCGTCGCCCCAGCGCTCGAGCAGGGCGCGGCGCGCCGCCGCTTCGCCCTTGCCCATCAGTTGCGTCATGCGCGCTTCGGTGGCGGCGGCGTCGCAGGCACCCCAGTGCACCGGCAGCAGGCGGCGCGTGTCCGGGTTCAGGGTCGTGTCCCACAACTGCTCGGCGTTCATTTCGCCCAGGCCCTTGAAGCGGCTGATGGAGCAGCGCGCGCGCGCCACGCCGTCTTTGGCGCACTTGTCCAAAATCGCCTCGAGCTCGCCCTCGTCGAGCGCGTAGGCCTTGCTGGCCGGTTTTTTGCCACGCGCCGGCACATCGACGCGGTACAGCGGCGGGCGCGCCACATAGACATGGCCGGCCGCGATCAGGGCTGGGAAGTGACGCAAAAACAGCGTCAGCAACAGCACCTGGATGTGCGAGCCATCGACGTCGGCATCGGCCAGGATGCAGATCTTGCCGTAGCGCAGGCCGCTCAGGTCGGCGCTGGCAGCGCTGGCGTGCGGATCGACCCCAATGGCGACCGCGATGTCGTGGATTTCGGTGTTGGCAAACAGGCGTTCGCGCTCGACTTCCCAGGTGTTGAGCACCTTGCCGCGCAAGGGCAGCACGGCCTGGCATTCCTTGTCGCGCCCCATTTTGGCGCTGCCGCCGGCGCTGTCGCCCTCGACCAGAAACAGCTCGTTGCGCGCCAGGTCGCGGCTTTCGCAGTCGGTCAGCTTGCCTGGCAGCACGGCCACGCCCGAACCCTTGCGCTTTTCCACCTTCTGCCCGGCGCGCTGGCGCGTTTGCGCGGCGCGGATCACCAGTTCGGCCAGGCGCCGCCCGTGCTCGACGTGCTCGCTCAGCCACAACTCGAACGCCGGCCGCACCAGCGTGCTCACCAGCCGCAGCGCGTCGCGCGAGTTCAGGCGCTCCTTGATCTGGCCCTGAAACTGCGGGTCCAGCACGCGCGCCGACAGCACGTAGCTGGCGCGCGCAAACACGTCTTCGGGCAGCAGGCGCACGCCCTTGGGCAGCAGCGCGTGCAGTTCGATGAAGCCGCGCACGGCCTGAAACAGACCGTCGCGCAGGCCGCTGTCGTGCGTGCCGCCGGCGCTGGTCGGAATCAGGTTGACGTAGCTCTCGCGCAGCAGCGCCCCGTCTTCGGTAAAGGCCAGCGCCCAGGCCGCGCCCTCGCCAGCGGCAAAGGCTTCGCTGCTGGCGTCGGCGTAGGCTGCGCCCTCGAACAGCGGGATCAGGGGCTCGCCGGGCAGGCTTTGCAGCAGGTAGTCGCGCAAGCCGCCCTGGTAGTGCCAGCTCTGGCTCTGCCCGGTGGCTTCGTCGTGCAGTTGCACGCGCAGGCCCGGCAGCAGCACCGCCTTGCTGCGCAGCAGGTGCAGCAGCTCGGCGCGCGGCAGCTCCGGGCTGTCGAAGTAGCGCGCATCGGGCCAGACGCGCACCGTGGTGCCCGGCTTGCGTTCGCCGTTCGCCGCTGGCCGCAGTTGCAGCGGCTCGAGCACGGCACCGTCGGCAAACACCAGCCGCGCCACCTGGCCCTCGCGCCGGCTGCTGACTTCGAGCCGACGCGCCAGCGCATTCGTCACGCTCACGCCCACGCCGTGCAGCCCGCCCGAAAAACTGTAAGCCCCGCCCTGGCCCTTGTCGAACTTGCCGCCGGCGTGCAGGCGCGTGAACACCAGCTCCAGCACCGGCGCGTTTTCCTCCGGGTGCAGGCCATGCGGAATGCCGCGCCCGTCGTCTTCGACGCTGACCGAGCCGTCGGCGTGCAGCGTGACGTCGATGCGCTGGCCAAAGCCGGCCAAGGCCTCGTCGGCGGCGTTGTCGAGCACCTCCTGGATGATGTGCAGCGGGTGGTCGGTGCGGGTGTACATGCCGGGGCGCTGGCGCACCGGCTCCAGACCCTTGAGGACACGAATCGAGCTTTCGGCATAGGCGCCGGCCGAAGCCGGCGCGCGTGGGGCAGTGGGGGCAGGCATGGGGGCGGATTGTAGAGAGGCTGGCCGGCGCGCTGGCCCATTGCCCACCCGCCCTTGCCCACCCACCCTGCAAGCCACGCAATAATTGGTTACATTTGCCCGTATGACTGAACCCGCACCCGCCATGGCCCCGCGTTTGTCGATGTGGCAAGTGCTGCTCTGTGGCGCGGCCATCGTCATGCTGTCGATGGGCATCCGGCACGGCTTTGGGCTGTGGCTGCTGCCGATCACCGCCGAGCAGGGCTGGTCGCGCGAGACCTTTGCCTTTGCCATCGCCATTCAAAACCTCGCTTGGGGCGTGTTTGGCATTTTTGCCGGCATGCTGGCCGACCGCTTTGGCGCCTTCAAGGTGCTGGTGGCCGGGGCCGTGCTCTACGCGCTCGGGCTGGTGGGCATGGCGCTGTCGCAGACTTCATTCCTGTTTGTGCTCACCACCGGGCTGCTGATCGGGGCGGCGCAGGCCGGAACCACCTTTGCCGTGATCTACGGCGTGATCGGGCGCCAAGTGCCGGCCGAGCGCCGCTCCTGGGCCATGGGCGTGGCGGCGGCGGCGGGCTCGTTTGGCCAGTTCCTGCTGGTGCCGGTCGAGGGCTGGCTGATCTTGAGCTTTGGCTGGCAAGAGGCGCTGCTGATCCTGGCCGCCGTGGTGCTGTTGATCGCGCCGCTGGCCTGGGGCTTGCGCGAACCGGTGCTGGGCGCCGGTGGCGCACCGGTGGTGCGCGAACAAAGCATCATGCAGGCGCTGCACGAAGCGGCGCGCTATCGCAGCTTTCAACTGCTGATGGCGGGCTACTTCGTGTGCGGCTTTCAGGTCGTGTTCATCGGCGTGCACCTGCCCAGCTACCTCAAGGATTTTGGCCTCGCGCCCCATGTGGCCAGCTACGCGCTGGCGCTGATCGGGCTCTTCAACGTCTTTGGCACCTACATCGCCGGCGCGCTCGGGCAGCGGCTGGCCAAGCGCAAGATTCTGGCCTTCATCTACCTGACGCGCTCGGTGGCCATCACGCTGTTTTTGCTGGCGCCGCTCACGCCCACCAGCGTTTATCTGTTTGCCGCCGTCATGGGCCTGCTGTGGCTCTCGACCGTGCCGCCCACCAACGCGCTGGTGGCGCAGATTTTCGGCGTCGCGCACCTGTCGATGCTGGGCGGCTTCGTGTTTTTCAGCCACCAGATCGGCAGCTTCTTGGGCGTCTGGCTCGGCGGCTTGCTCTACGACCTGAGCGGCAGCTACGATGTGGTCTGGCTGCTGGCCATCGGGCTGGGTGTGCTGGCGGCGGCGGTCAACTGGCCGATCAACGAGCAGCCGATCCGGCGCGGCCCGCAGCGCCTGCAAGGAGCAGCCACATGAAAACGCGGTTGCTGCGCGCGCTCATCGGGTTGGCCGCCTGCGCGCTGCTGCTGCTCACCTTCAACCTCTATACCCACCCCGACTTCATGCTCAAGCTGGCCAATCAGGTCTGGCTGTGCTTCTGAGGCCGCCGTCGCTGCCATCCCGGCCCGCGCTGCGGCGGTTTGCTGCGCTCGCGGGTTTGGCGCCACTGCCTTGTCACACCCGCGTCACCCGCTTCGGTTTAGTATCCGGCCACGGCGCGGTTTGGAACCGAGCGCGTCTGCCTGTTGCCACACCCTCAACTGCCCCCTTCAGTGAAACCTGCCGATGTTTGATATTCTGGTCATCCTCATCACCCTGGGCCTGCTGATTTACCTGGCCTACCGGGGCATCAGTCTGCTGATCCTGGCGCCGGCGCTGGCCACCTTTGCCGTCATCGCCACGCTCGACGGCCCGGTGCTGGCCAGCTACAGCCAGGTTTTCATGGGTTCGGCGGCCGGTTTCATCGCGCTTTACTTTCCCGTGTTTCTGCTTGGCGCCATTTTTGGCAAGTTGATGGAAGACTCGGGCAGCGCCAAGGTCATGGCCAACGCCATCATCGGCTTGCTCGGCAGCCAACGCGCCATCCTGGCCGTGGTGCTGTCGTGCGCGATCATGACCTATGGCGGCGTGTCGCTGTTCGTGGTGGCTTTTGCGGTTTATCCGATCGCGGCGGCGCTGTTTCGCCAGGCCAACCTGCCCAAGCGCCTGATGCCGGCCACGATTGCACTGGGCGCCTTCACCTTCACCATGACGGCGCTGCCGGGCACGCCCGCGATCCAGAACGCGATCCCGATGCCGTTCTTTGGCACCACGCCCTTCGCGGCGCCGGGGCTGGGCCTGATCACCGCGCTGGTGATGTTTGGCCTCGGCATGCTGTGGCTCGAGTACCGCGCGCGCCAGCTCGCCGCCGAGGGCTACGGCCAGCACTCCGACGAACCCGCCACGCCCGACAAGGCCATGCGCGAACGCGCCGCCGGCGAGGGTTTCGACGTCATGGAGCTCAGCCCCGAACGCCCCTCTGTCGGCGCGCCCCCGACCTGGGTGGCGGTGTTGCCACTGGTGCTGGTGATCGCCATCAACCTGCTGTTCACTTTTGTCCTGATCCCGCGCATGGACACCGGTTTTCTGGCGCTGCCGCTCTACGGCGAGACCCACATCGACCAAGTGCGCGGCATCTGGTCGATCATCGCCGCCCTGACGCTGTCGATCATCGTGCTCATCGCCATCAACTGGCGCCGCCTGCCCAAGCTCACGCTCAGCCTGGACTGCGGCGCCAACGCTGCGCTGCTGCCGATCTTCAACACCGCCAGCCTGGTCGGTTTTGGCGCCGTGATCGCCTCGCTCGCCGCCTTTGTCCTGATCCGCGACTCGGTGGTGGTGCTGGGCGGCGACAATCCCTTGATCTCGCTGGCCATCGCCGTCAACATTTTGGCCGGGATGACCGGCTCGGCCTCGGGCGGCATGAGCATTGCCTTGTCCACCTTGGGCGACACCTACCTGGCCATGGCGCAAGCGCACGGCATCAACCCCGAGCTGCTGCACCGCGTCACCGCCGTGGCCACTGGCGGGCTCGATTCCTTGCCGCACAACGGCGCCGTGATCACCCTGCTGGCCATCTGCGGCCTGACGCACCGGCAGGCCTACCCCGATCTGGCCATGACTGCCATGGCCGTGCCCCTGGTGGCGCTGGTGGTGCTGATCACGCTGGGCACGCTGTTCGGCAGTTTCTGAGTTTGGGGCGCGCCACAACGGGCCTGCACCGGCAGGGCGCGCGGCTGGGTAGAATGCGCGCTTGACCCACCGCTTTCGCACCCCCCACCACATATGACGACACCGATCACTGGCAGCATCGTGGCCTTGGTCACCCCCATGCAACCCGATGGCAGCGTGGACTACCCGGCCCTGCGCCGCCTGATCGACTGGCACATCGCCGAAGGCACCGACGGCATCGGCGTGGTCGGCACCACCGGCGAGTCGCCCACCGTGAGCGTGCAAGAACACTGCGAGATCATCCGCGTGGCGGTCGAGCAGGCCGCTGGCCGGCGCCCGGTGCTGGCCGGCTGCGGCGCCAACTCCACCACCGAAGCGATTGCGCTGGCGCGCTACGCGCACCAGGTCGGGGCCGACTTCCAGCTGCAAGTCGTGCCCTACTACAACAAACCGACCCAGGAAGGCCAGTACCAGCACTTCAAGGCCATCGCCGAATCCTGCGGCGAGCTGCCCATCATGCTCTACAACGTACCCGGGCGCACGGTGGCCGACCTGCAACCCGAAACGGCGCTGCGGCTGGCTGAAGTGCCGGGTATTTTTGGCATCAAGGAGGCCAGCGGCAACATCGAGCGCGCCCAGTGGCTGATCCGCCAGGCGCCGGTGGGCTTTGGCATCTATTCGGGCGACGACGCCACCGCCGTGGCCCTGATGCTGTGCGGCGGCCACGGCAACGTGAGCGTCACCGCCAACGTGGCCCCGCGCCTGATGCATGATCTCTGCGCCGCCGCCTGCGCCGGTGACGCGGCCCGCGCCATGGCATTGCAGATGCAGCTGCTGCCCCTGCACAAACAGCTGTTCATCGAACCGAACCCGATCCCGGTCAAGTGGGCGCTGGAGCGGCTCGGGCGCTGTGGCGCCACCCTGCGCCTGCCCCTCACCCCCCTCACCCCCAGCAGCCAGAGCGTGGTCGAACAAGCCCTGCAGGAAGCCGGCTTGCTGTAAGCTCAGGCCCTCCAAGCCCCCGCTCTGCCCCGAACCCGACCGCTCGAACCCGACCGCCCGCACCAGACACCCGCCATGAACCCGATCACCCAGACCCCGCACCGCCGCCCCGCCCCTGCCACCACGGCCCTGACCGGCAGCGCCCTGGTCATCACGGCGCTGCTGGCCAGCGGCTGCTCGGCGCTGCAGGAAGACCGCATCGACTACCGCAGCGCCCGCCCGGCCGCCACCCTCGAGGTGCCGCCCGACCTGACCCAGTTGCAGCGCGACAGCCGCTTCGTGGCGCCCGGCGCCGCCGTCACCGCAGCCGGTTTTCAGCTCCCGCAACCCGGTGCCGCGGCCACGCCCACGGCCGCCGTGCAAATGGGCGACGTGCGCATCGAGCGCGCCGGCGACCAACGCTGGCTGGTGGTCAACCGCCCCCCCGAGCAGCTCTGGAGCCCGATCCGCGACTTTTGGCAGGCCAACGGCTTTTTCCTCACCCTCGATCAGCAGCAACTGGGCCTGATGGAGACCGATTGGGCCGAAAACCGCGCCCAGATTCCGCAAGACATCATCCGCGCCACCCTCGGGCGCCTGTTCGACACCCTGTACTCCACCGGCGAGCGCGACCGCTTTCGCACCCGGCTCGAGCGCCGCGCCGACGGCGGCACCGAAATCTTCATCAGCCACCGCGGCATGATCGAAGTCTTCAACGAGCGCCGCGACAGCACCCTGTGGCAGCCGCGCCCCACCAACCACGAACTCGAAGCCGAATTTCTGCGCCGGCTCATGGTGCAACTGGGCGTGACGCAAGAGCAGGCACAGGCCCTGGAGGCCGCCGCCACCCCGGCGCAGCCGCTGTCGCGCATCGAAACGGTCAACAACCTGCCGGTGCTGCAAATCGACGAAGGCTTCGATCGCGCCTGGCGCCGCGTCGGGCTGGCGCTCGACCGCACCGGCTTCACGGTCGAAGACCGCGACCGCGCCCAGGGCCTGTACTTCGTGCGCTTCGTGGCCCCCGATGCCACCCCCGCGCGCGCCGAACCGGGCTTCCTGGGCCGCATTTTTGGTGGCGCGCGGGCGCAGGCGGCGACGGCGCCGGAGCGCTACCGCATCGTGGTGCGCAGCACCGACAACCGCAGCACGGTGTCGGTGCTCGACGCCGCCGGCCAGCCCGCCCCGGCGGCGGTGGCGCAGCGCATCGTGCAAGTGCTGGCCGCCGACCTGCGTTAAGCCAGCGCCCCATCCTTCGTCCTCCACCCAGCCCGCTGCGGGCCGGCCACGGCCGGGGCGGCCTGCACGGCTGCGGCGCCCCGGTTCGAGCGCTCGAGCATGACACCCAGCCCGCTTCCAGACGCTGCGGCCGCACCCACCGGCCTCGACCCCGGCCCGCACTGGAAGCTGCGCTACTGGTCGATTTTTCTGGGTCAGGCGGTGTCGCTGATCGGCTCGGCCATGACGCAGTTCGTGCTGCTGTGGTGGATCACCGACACCACCGGCAGCGTCTCGATGCTGGCCATCGCCGGCATCCTGGCCCTGCTGCCCTACGCGCTGCTCAGCCCCATCGGCGGCGTGCTGGCGGACCGCTACAACCGGCGCCTGCTGATGATCGCCGCCGACACCCTGGGCGCGCTGTGCATGGTGCTGCTGATCGTGCTGTTCCTGACCGGGCGCATCGAAATCTGGCACGTGTTCGTGATGGTCTTCATCCGCGGTTCGCTGCAGGCGATCCAGTACCCGGCGGCAGTGGCCAGCCTGGCCAATCTGGTGCCCGCGCATTTTCTGCCGCGCGCCGTCGGCCTGAACCAGAGCCTGACCGGCATCATGACCGTGGCCGCAGCGCCCTTGGGTGCCTTTGCCATCAGCATCCTGCCCATCGGCTGGGCCTTGAGCATCGACGTGTTCACCGCCTTTCTGGGCATCATCCCGCTGCTGCTGTTCACCATCCCGCAGCCGCAGCGGCCCAAACCGCGCGTACACGGTTTTTTTGACACCCTGCGACGCGATTTCGTCGAGGGCTTCAAGGCCGTGTGGTCGGTGCCGGGGCTGCGCAAACTGTACGCCCTGCTGGCGCTGGTGGTGATGGTGGTGATGCCCTCGTTCACGCTGGTGATGCTGCTGATCCGCAACCACTTTGGCGGCGGCCCGGCCGAGGTGGCGCTGATGGAAGGGCTGGCCGGGGTGGCGATGATCGTGGCCGGGCTGGTGGTGGCCGCCATTGCGCCCAAGCGCCACATCCGCTGGGTGATCGCCGGTTTTGCCCTGTCGTGCTTCATGCTGGCCGCCACGGCCTTGCCCGACCCCGACTGGTTCGTGCTCGCCGTCGTGGCCTGGACGCTGAGCGGGTTTTTCTACATCATCGGCAACGCACCGCTGTCGACGCTGCTCTTGACCACGATCCCGAATCACCTGCAGGGCCGGGCGCTGTCGCTCATGACCACGGTGGTGGCGCTGGCGGCGCCGATCGGGCTGGCGCTGGCGGCGCCGGTGGGCGAGCTGCTGGGCATCCGCGGCCTGTTCATCTTCATGGGCGTGACGGGCGGCTGCCTGGTGCTGCTGGGGCTGCTGTCGCGCGACATCCGGCGCCTCGACGTGACGCGGGCGCACGGCGCCGGCCCGCAAAGGCAAAAACCCAAGGCAGATGGCGACCGTTAAAATCAAACGCTTGCCCGCCCACTGCCCTGCCCCATGACCCAGCGCCGCTTCTTTGTCACCACCGCCTTGCCCTACGCCAACGGCGCCTTCCACATCGGCCACATCATGGAGTACATCCAGGCCGACATCTGGGTGCGCGCGCAGCGCCTGCACGGGCACGAGGTGCATTTCGTCTGCGCCGACGACGCCCACGGCGCGCCGATCATGATCGCCGCCGAAAAAGCCGGCCAGACGCCGCCGCAGTTCGTCGCCGCCATCGCCGCCGGGCGCGCCCCTTACCTCGAGGGCTTTCACATCCGCTTCGACCACTGGCACAGCACCGACGCACCCGAAAACCACGCCCTGGCGCAGCGCATCTACCTCGACCTCAAGGCCGCCGGGCTGATCGAGAGCCGCACGATCGAACAGTTTTTCGACCCCGAGAAAAACATGTTCCTGCCCGACCGCTACATCAAGGGCATCTGCCCCAAGTGCGGCGCGCCCGACCAGTACGGCGACAACTGCGAGGCCTGCGGCGCCGTCTATGCCCCGACCGAGCTGCGCCAGCCCTACTCGGCGCTGTCAGGGGCCACGCCACTGCTGCGCCAGTCGGAGCACTTCTTTTTCAAGCTCTCCGATCCGCGCTGCCTCGAATTCCTCGACCAGTGGACCAACACCCCCGGGCGCCTGCAGCCCGAGGTGCTCAACAAAATCAGCGAATGGCTCGCCCCCGGCGACGACGGCCAAGCCAAAATGGGCGACTGGGACATCAGCCGCGACGCGCCCTACTTCGGCATCCAAATCCCGGACGCGCCGGGCAAGTACTTCTACGTCTGGCTCGACGCCCCGGTGGGCTACCTGGCCAGCCTCAAGCACCATTTCGACCGCGGCCAGGCGGCCGCGCACTGGCACCCGGCCTCGCGCACGGCGCAAAGCTTCGAGCAGTTTCTGGCCGACCCGGCGGTCGAGCAGGTGCACTTCATCGGCAAGGACATCATCACCTTCCACAGCCTGTTCTGGCCGGCGATGCTGCATTTTTCGGGCCGCAAAGTGCCCAGCGCCATTTACGTGCACGGCTTTCTGACCCTCAACAGCGGCGAAAAGATGAGCAAGAGCCGCGGCACCGGGCTCGATCCGCTCAAATACCTGCAACTCGGCCTCAACCCCGAGTGGCTGCGCTACTACCTCGCGGCCAAGCTGAGCAGCCGCAACGAGGACGTGGACTTCAACCCGCAGGATTTCGTCGCGCGCGTCAACTCCGACCTGGTCGGCAAGTACATCAACATCGCCTCGCGCGCCGCCGGTTTTCTGGCCCAGCGCTTCGACGGCCGCCTGGGGCCCTTGGCCCCCGATGGCGAAGCCCTGCTCGACGGCCTGCAGCGCGCCGTGCCGGCGATCGCCGAGCTGCTTGCCGAGCGCGAGTACGGCAAGGCCATCCGCGAGACCATGGCGCTGGCCGACCGCGTGAACGAATACGTCGATCAAAACAAGCCCTGGGAACTGGCCCGCCAGCCCGACTGCGCGCCGCGGCTGCAAGACGTGTGCAGCACCTGCATCGAGTGCTTCCGCGTGCTGACGGCGCTGCTCAAGCCGGTGCTGCCGGTGCTGGCTGCCCAGGTGGAAGCCTTTTTGCGCTGCCCGCCGCTCGACTGGGCCAACGCCGCCACGGCGCTGGGCCCTGGCCACCCCATCGGCGCCTACCAGCACCTGATGCAGCGCGTGGACGCCAAGCGGCTGCAGGAATTGTTCGAGCCCAGCACGCCAGCGGCGGCGGCTAAGGCCAAGGCCAGCCACGCCGCCACGCCCCCCGCCCACGCTTCCGAGCGCGACCCCCACACCCCCCTGCCCGGCGGCGAGTCCGTCGCCCCGGCGATCGGCATCGATGACTTTGCCAAAGTCGATCTGCGCATCGCGCGCATCGTCGCCTGCGAGGCCGTGAGCGGCTCGACCAAGCTGCTGCGCCTGACCCTCGACGCCGGCGAAGGGCGCTTGCGCAACGTCTTTTCGGGCATCGCCAGCGCCTACCAGCCCGAACAGCTGGTGGGCCAGCTCACCGTGCTGGTGGCCAACCTGGCGCCGCGCAAGATGAAGTTTGGCGTCAGCGAAGGCATGGTGCTCTCGGCCGCGCACGCCGACCCCGAAGCCCGCCCCGGCCTGTACCTGCTGCAAGCCTGGCCGGGCGCCGAACCGGGGATGCGGGTGCATTGAACCCAGATTGCCCGAGGCAATATAATCAAAGGCTGGGTGGCCGACGCCGGCGCGCCGCCCCCACAAGCCGGAATAGCTCAGTCGGTAGAGCAGCTCATTCGTAATGAGAAGGTCGGGGGTTCGATTCCTCTTTCCGGCACCAAAAAATCCCTGGCGCCATACATGCGCCGTTTGTCCCTGAGGTGTCCCCGAAAGGCCGCTCACTTGCGCCCGGCCCATGCTTCGCGGCACTCGGACAGGTCGATGATGCGGCTCTGGAGAGGCGGCGGCGCTACACGCTCGATGCGTCGCACGATGCGCAGGCCCTTAGCTGCAAGCCGGACGCGTTAGGCGCGCTGGCGTTCGGCTGCGTTGGCGTACACGCGCGGTCTGCCGGGGCTGCGGCGGGGCCGGTGAGGGGCTGGGTCGGTGACGGCGGGAGCTGCTGCACGCCTGCCCTGCTTGCCGCCGTGGGGGCGATACGCCTTCGGCGGGAGGCAAGGCAAGTCCATCAGGGCAGCGCACGCAAGTGGTTTTTCAGTCTGCGATCCCAAAAAACACGGCCAGGCAGCGTTCGACCTGGATCAGTGCGTCGGGATCGATGCGGCCAAACGGCGCCCCGACCTTTTCGCGCCGGTACGTCTGTGCCTTGTCCACCATGACCTGGGAAGCTTGCTGCAGGCCGTTTCGGGTACTCGGCTCAAGGGTTACGCGCAGCAGCGGCGCATCGATCAGCGTGCTGGTTATCGGCAGCACGGTAACGCTGCTGTGTGCGCCGAACAGGTCGGCCTGGACCACCAGAGCCGGGCGCGGCTTGCCAAAATCACCCTGCATGGCGACCGCTACAAGGTCGCCGCGCCTCATGCAGTCCAGCCGTCCACGTCCCTCGAGGCATCGTCCAAAAACGCCTGCGCCATCGGGTCGCCCCTATCAGCCTGAGCCGCAAGCAGGCATTGGCGCTCGCACTCCTGCGCAAAACCCGGGCGGCGCGTGTCGGGCACCCAAATCTGCACCGGGCGCAAGCCCGACCGACGCAAAGCGGCGCGGTGCTTTTGCACCCGCTCACTCACACTCGCAGCCACAACCATGATCGATACTCCAGTGTTACATGCAACATCATACGCCATTTTGTTGCTGCGGTGGCTTTCGCGTTCACCGGGGGTGTCGGGGCTTGCCCTGACTTGGGCGCTTGCCGCCAGAAACGAGCCGGGACGGATCAATAACGAGCCTGGCCCCGATACTTCTCTTGCAAAGTACGGCAATTTGCCGTAAGATTGAGCCTGGAGAAAAACCATGCCCACTGCCGTCTCTACCGCTCGCCTCGAAGCCCGCATCAGCACCGATCTGCATTCGATGCTCAAGCGCGCCGCTGAGCTTCAGGGGCGCACCATGACCGATTTTGTGGTGTCCGCCGTGCAGGACGCGGCGCAACGCGCCATCGAGCAGTCGGAAGTGATCCGGCTCTCGCTGGCCGATCAGGAGTGCTTTGCGCAAGCGCTGCTGTCGCCGCCGCAACCGGCAGCGGCGCTGGAGCGTGCTTTTGCCCATCGCAGCCGGCTCTTGCGCGCTGAATGAGCGGCGCACCGTTGCGGCTCGCGCCGCTTGCTGCCGGGCATGACCGCGCCGCGTTCCACTGCGGTTCGGAGCCGCTGAACCGCTACCTGCGCGAGCAAGCTACCCAGGACATGCGCCGCCGCGTGGCGGCCTGTTTTGTGGCCGTGGCGGACGGGAAGCGCATCGCTGGCTACTACACCCTGGCATCCGCAAGCCTGCTGCTGTCCGACCTTCCAGCCAGCACGGGCAAGAAGCTGCCTCGCTACCCGACCGTGCCTGCCGTTCGTATGGGCCGCTTGGCTGTCGATCGGGCGTTCCAAGGCCAAGGGCTGGGCGCTGCGCTGCTGGCCGATGCACTCGACCGCTCGGCGCGTTCGGAGATTGCCGCTTTCGCACTGATGGTGGATGCCAAGGATGAGGCTGCAGCGGCCTTCTACCGGTATCACGGCTTCATCGCCTTGCTTGACTCGCCGCTCACGCTGTTCTTGCCGCTGGCGACCGTTCAGCGTTTTTAAGCGGGGCTACCTGCACAACCCCGGATGCTTTAGCTCCGAGGTCGGTGATTTTGTTTTTGCGCAAGAGGCGGCGGGCAATGGCATCGAGCGCTTGACGCTCAAGCTCTACGAAAAGCGCGTAAAGAAAGACTGGCCTGGTGTGCAGCCGGACGCATTACCGGCGCTGATTGGGTTTCGTGCAAGGAAACCTATGGTGCCGCAAGCTCAGATCGCTTTATAGATTTCGTCGCGGTCTTGTGTCGCCTCTGGCGTCCAGAACAACTCCATCATTCGGCGGAGGCTTCAAGTCGACGGCGCGCAGCCTCCCGCCTGGCCGCAAACTTTGCCTCGACTTCGGCTGCCGGGATCAGATGGCCCGCATGGGCTGAGTCCAGGCCAATTTGCACCTGGCGACGAAACCATGCGTCATGCTCGGCAGCTTCCTGCTGCTGCCGAACGAAGTCGCGCATGAAATCGCGCAGGAGCTGCGCGGCGTTGCGGTCGCGCAGTCTGGCTGCAGCAGAGAACTCGGATTTCAGCGCTTGATCGACCCGGAAGGTAAAGGTGGCCTCGCTCATGGCTTTGCCCTCATGTGTTACAAGAGAACTGCATGGTAGCACAGCAACGCTGATCCAGCGCAGCCGCGCTTGGGTCAAACCACGACCGGGTGTTTTAGCCCAGCTCGCGCGCCAGGTTTTCCGGGTGCATGTGGTCAGGGGGTTCGATTCCTCTCCTGGGGCACCAATGCCCAACGCACATGCTCGCGCACCAAGGCGCTGGGGTCTTCGAGGCGGCTGGCCAGCGCCGCCTGCACGGCTGCTGCTTGCTCGGGTTCCAGCCGGCCGCTGGCCAGCGCATTGCCCAGCGCCACCGCCACGTTGCGCAGCCAGCGCTCGTGGCCGATGCGCCGGATCGGGGTGCCTTCGGTGTGGTGCTCGAAATCGGCGCGGCTCCAGCGCCAGACGCGCAGCAGCTCGGGCGCTTGCAGCGGCGCCCGTGGCTCGAAATCGGGCACACGGGCGCGCTGGGCGTACTTGTTCCACGGGCACACCAGCTGACAGTCGTCACAGCCGTAGATGCGGTTGCCGATCAGGGGCCGCAGCTCGGGCGCGATCGGCCCGGCGTGTTCGATCGTGAGATAGGCAATGCAGCGGCGCGCATCGAGCCGGTACGGGGCCACGATGGCCTGCGTCGGGCACACATCGAGGCAGGCGCGGCAGTGGCCGCAGTGGCTGCCGACTGCGGCGCTGGGCGGCAGTGCGACATCGAGGAAAATCTCGCCCAAAAAAAACATCGAACCGGCGTCGCGGCTCAGGGCCAGCGTGTGTTTGCCACGCCAGCCCAGGCCACTGCGCTGCGCCAGCTCGACCTCGAGCACCGGCGCCGAGTCGGTAAACACGCGCCAACTGGGGGCTTGCTGCGCCGCCGCGCTGCCGCCAGTGGGCGCCCCGGCACCGCTGCCGCTGGGCGCCGCCGCAGCTGCAGCGCCCTGCTCTTGCAAGCCCTGCTCGATGCGCTGGGCCAGCCGCTGCAGCCGCTGGCGCAGCACCTTGTGGTAGTCGCGCCCCCGGGCATACAAGGCCACGCTGCCCTGTAAGGGCTGGTGCAAACCATGCCATTCCTGCGCGCGCCAATCGGGCCCATGGCTGCTGGGCAGATAATCCATGCGCGCGCTGATCACGCTCAGGGTGCCGGGCACCAGCGCGGCCGGGCGGGCGCGCTTGAGGCCGTGCGCGGCCATGTAGCCCATCTCGCCGTGAAAGCCGGCCTCGAGCCAGCGCCGCAGCCCGTCTTCGGCGCCGGACAGATCGACACTGGCCACGCCGATTTGCGAAAATCCCAACTCCCGGCCCCAGCCTTGTATTTGTGTGACGAATTGAGCCGCATCGAACATAACCCAGCGATTGTAGAAAGCCCAGCCCCCGAGGCGCAGCCGCTGGCCTGCACGACCCTGCTGCTGGCGGATGAGAGCGCCACCGCCGCGCTCGCCGCCCGGCTGGCCGCCTGCGCCCAGATCGGGCAGGCGCACCTGCATTGTTACGGCGATCTGGGCAGCGGCAAAACCACTTTTGTGCGCCATCTGCTGCGCGCTTTGGGCGTGCAGGGCCGCATCAAAAGCCCCAGCTACGCCATCGTCGAGACTTACCGCCTCGAAGCAGGCCCACGCTGGGGCCCAGGAATGGAAGTCGTGCATGCGGATTTTTATCGACTAATCAACCCTCAAGAGTGGGAAGATGCGGGACTGCGTGAACTTTTTACACAACCCGGACTCAAGCTGGTAGAGTGGCCCCAAAAAGCCACTGGAATGCTGCCCATGCCCGACCTCGAACTGCACCTCGAAACCTTGGCCGACGACAGCCGCCGGCTGCAGTTGGGTGCGCGCACTGCGCTGGGTGTGCGCCTGTTGGAGGCGTTGCAGGCATGAGGCGCCGCAGCGCCCTGCAGTGGCTGGGCTCGAGCCTGGTGCTCACGCTGGGCGCGCCGCAGCTGGCTTGGGGCGCCACCATCGTGGCCGTGCGCCTGTGGCCAGCCCCCGACTACACCCGCCTGACCATCGAGTCCGACGCCGCGCTGCAAGCCACGCCGCACTTCATGCCCGACCCGCCCCGGGTGGCGTTGGACCTCGAGGGCATCGAACTGGCCCCGATGGCGCAGCAGCTCACCGGCAAGGTGCGCCCCGACGACCCCAACGTGGCCGCGATTCGGGTCGGGCAGCACGCGCCCCGGGTGGTGCGGCTGGTGGTGGACCTGAAGCGCCCGATCAACCCGCAGGTGTTCCAGCTCAGCCCGGTGGCCGCGTTCCAGCACCGCCTCGTGCTCGATCTGTACCCCGTACAGGCGCGCAACCCGCTGGATGAACTGATCGCGCAGCGGCTGCGCGAGCTCAACGACCCCGCCCCGCCACCCGCTGCAGCCCCCAGCGACCGCGCACCGTCGCCAGCTGCTGCACCCGATGCGCCCACCCCCCCCGACCCGCTGGGCGAGCTGATTGCCCGTTTGCCCGCCGACCAGCGCGCTGCCGCCCCCAGTCTGGGGACCATCAGGCTGCCCCCGCCGCCGACCACCACCGCCTCGGGTGCCAGCCGGCCACGCCCTGCACCCAGTGGCAGCACCGGTGGCCGCGCCGACCGCCTGATCGTCGTCGCCATCGACCCCGGACACGGCGGCGAAGACCCAGGGGCCATCGGCCCCGGCGGCACGCACGAAAAAGACGTGGTGCTGGCCATCGCCCGCAAGCTGCGCGAACGCGTCAACCGCACCCAGGTCAACGGCCACACCTTGCGCGCCTTCATGACGCGCGACGGCGACTACTTCGTGCCGCTGCGGGTGCGGGTGCAAAAGGCGCGCCGGGTGCAGGCCGATCTGTTGGTGAGCGTGCACGCCGATGCGTTTTTTACGCCGCGGCCGCGCGGCTCGAGCGTGTTTGCGCTCAGCGAGCGCGGCGCCACCAGCGCCGCCGCCCAATGGATGGCCAACCGCGAAAACGCCGCCGACAAGGTGGGCGGCGTCAATTTGCGCGAGCAAGAAACGGTGTTGCAGCGCATCATGCTCGACATGAGCACCACGGCGCAGATCAACGACAGCCTGCGCGTGGGCGATGTGATGTTGCGCGAATTGGGCCGCGTCGGGCGCCTGCACAAACCGCGCGTCGAACAAGCCGGCTTTGCCGTGCTGCGCGCGCCCGACATTCCCAGCCTGCTGATCGAAACCACGTTCATCAGCAACCCCGACGAAGAACGCCGCCTGCGCGACCCGCGCTTTCAAAACCAGATGGCCGACGCCATGCTGCGCGGCATCGTCGCTTACTTTGAGCGCAACCCGCCCTTGGCACGCCGGCGCGAAGTCTGAAAGCCACCCATCTCTGCGCACCTGGGCGCGCAAAAAAGCCGCAGGCCAAAGGCGCTGCGGCTCGATATGCGTGCTATTTGGCGGAGCGGACGGGGCTCGAACCCGCGACCCCCGGCGTGACAGGCCGGTATTCTAACCAACTGAACTACCGCTCCGTGCGGTTGGCGACCCTACGGGGATTCGAACCCCGGTACTCACCGTGAAAGGGTGATGTCCTAGGCCTCTAGACGATAGGGTCAAACCTAGAAAACTGTTACCGTGAAACCTGTTGCAGCCCGCCTTGGTGGAGGTAAGCGGGATCGAACCGCTGACCTCTTGCATGCCATGCAAGCGCTCTCCCAGCTGAGCTATACCCCCTTTTGGAGAGCTGCAACCTTTGCACTCGGTTCAGAGCCATGGCTCTGCGCTTCGTGCATCAGCAAGACTCGAATTATAGACAGGTTTTCAGGCCTTTTGCAAGGCGCGCAAAACTTTTTCGCGCGGCTGCAGCGCCAGCACGGCGTCGAGCGCCGGCGTGTTGGGGGTGCCCATGACGAGCACGCGCACCGGCATGGCGAGCTGCGGCATTTTGAGGCCGTGCGCGGCCAGCACGCGTTTCAGCGCCGCCGCGATGCCGGCTCGGCTCCACTCGCAGGTTTGCAGTTCGGCGGCCAGCGCCGCCAGCGCCGGGCGCAGCGCCGCCCCGCCGTGTTCGGCCAGCGCCTCGGGCGCCACCTGGGGCTCGCGGTAAAAGCAGGCGGCCCAGTCGGCCAACGCCACGGTGGTGTCGCAGCGGTCTTTGAACAGGGCGCAGATGGCGGGCAGGCGCTCGTCGGCGCTCAAGCCGCGGCGCGCCAGTTGCTCGGCCACCAGGGGCGCCAGCTCGGCCTCGGGCAGGGCCTTGAGGTGCTGGGCGTTGACCCAGCGCAGCTTGGCTTCGTCGAACTGGGCCGCGCTGCGCCCGAGGTGTTCGAGGTCGAACCACTGCAAAAACTGCTGGCGGCTGAAGATTTCATCGTCGCCGTGGCTCCAGCCCAGCCGCGCCAGGTAGTTGAGCATGGCGTCGGGCAGGTAGCCTTCGTCGCGGTATTGGGTGACGGGCTTGGCGCCGTTGCGCTTGCTCATCTTCTCGCCCTGCTCGTTGAGCACGGTGGGCAGGTGCGCGTACACCGGCGGCTCGTGCCCGAGGGCGCGCAGGATGTTGATCTGGCGCGGGGTGTTGTTGATGTGGTCGTCGCCACGGATGACGTGCGTGATGCGCATGTCGATGTCATCGACGACGACGCAGAAGTTGTAGGTCGGCACGCCGATGCGCGCAGACTCCGCGCTGCTCGGTGCGGCTTCGGGTTCGCTGCCGGGTTCGCTGCCGGGTTCGCTGCCTGGTGCTGCAGTCGGGGCCGGGCGGGCGATCACCAGGTCGTCGAGCTCGGCGTTGGCAATCTCGATGCGGCCCTTGACCTTGTCGTCCCACGCCACCACGCCGCCGATCGGGTTTTTGAAGCGCAGCACTGGCAGCACGCCCGCCGGGATGGGGGGCAGGACCTTGCCGGGTTCGGGCCGCCAGGTGCCGTCGTAGCGCGGCTTTTCCTTGCGCGCCAGTTGGCGCTCGCGCAGCGCGTCGAGCTCGGCCACGCTCATGTAGCAGGGGTAGGCCAGACCGCGCGCGAGCAGGTCGGCCAGCACCTCCTGGTAGCGCGCCATGCGCTGCATCTGGTAGTAGGGGCCTTCGTCGAAGTCGAGCCCGAGCCAGGCCATGCCTTGCAGAATCACATCGACGGCGGCCTGGCTGGAGCGCTCCTGGTCGGTGTCTTCGATGCGCAGAATGAAGTCGCCGCCCTGGGCGCGGGCAAAGGCCCAGGGGTAGAGCGCCGAGCGGATGTTGCCCAGGTGGATGAAGCCGGTGGGCGAAGGGGCAAAACGGGTGCGGATGCGCGGTGTGCTCATGGGTGGAAGGTGTCGATGCGGTCGAGGCCGCGCAAGAGGTCGGCCTGGATGTCGGGCAGGTGCTCGAGCCCGACGGCCACGCGCACCAGCCCCTGGACGATGCCGGCGGCCTGGCGCTGCGCCTCGCTGAGCTTGCCGTGCGAGGTGCTGGCCGGGTGCGCGCACAGGGTTTTGGTGTCGCCCAGGTTGGTGCACAGCGACAGCACCTGGAGCGCATCGAGCACACCGAAGGCGCGCGCGCGCGCCTGCTCGGGGCTGCTGGCCGCCACCTCAAAGGCCAGCACGGCGCCGCCGCAACCAGCCATCTGGCGCATGGCCAGCGCGTGCTGCGGGTGGCTGGCCAGGCCCGGGTAATGCACCCGCGCCACCGCCGGGTGCGCTTGCAGCCACTGCGCCAGCGCCAGCGCCTGTGCGCTTTGCGCCTGCAGGCGCAGGCTCAGGGTTTCGAGGCCCTTGAGCACCACCCAGGCATTGAAGGGCGAGAGCACCATGCCGGTGTTTTTTTGCACCGGCAGCAGGCGCTGGTGAATCAGTTCGGCGCTGGCGCAGACCGCGCCAGCCATGACGCGGCCTTGGCCATCGAGGAATTTGGTGCCCGAGTGCAGCACGATGTCGGCGCCGAACTCGAGCGGGCGCTGCAGCGCCGGGGTGGCAAAGCAGTTGTCCACCGCCAGCCAGGCGCCGGCGGCGTGCGCCAGATCGGCCAGCGCGGCGATGTCGCAGACTTCGGTCAGTGGGTTGGTGGGGGTTTCGGCCAGCAGCAGCCGGGTGTTGGGGCGCACGGCGCGCGCCCAGGCACCCAGGTCGGTCTGCGGCACCGAGGTCGATTCGACGCCAAAGCGCGCAAACTCGGTGCCCACCAGCTTGAGCGTGGAGCCAAACATGGACTGCGAATAGAGCACGTGGTCGCCCGCCTTGAGCAGGCCAAAGCAGACCAGCGTGATGGCGGCCATGCCCGAGGCCGTGGCCAGCGCGGCGGCGCTGCCCTCGAGCGCGGCCAAGCGCTGCTCGAAGCTGCTCACGGTCGGGTTGCCGCTGCGGCCGTAGGTGTAGCCGTCTTCGTCGCCAGCAAACCGGCGCGCGGCGGCGGCGGCGTTGGGCTGCACGAAGCCGCTGCTCAGATACAGCGCCTCGGAGTGTTCGCCATGCAGGCTGCGCTCCACGGCCACGCGCAGCGCCAGCGTGTCGCGATGCAAAGGGGTGGCCATGGTGGCTTACTGCTCGCGGGAGTTGGGCAGCGCCAGGCGCGAGCTGTCGGCGTCGTCTTCTTCGCTGCCGCTGCGCTGCGTGTGCAGGCGGTTCACGTCGTCGTCGCTGATGTCGCCGGTGATGTACACGCCGTCGAAGCACGAGGCCTCGAAGCCGTCGAGCGCCGGGTTGATCGAGCCCACGGCCCGCTTCATGTCGTCCACGCTTTGGTAGATCAGGGCGTCGCAGTCGATGATCTGGCGCACTTCTTCGAGCGTGCGCCCGTGCGCCACCAGTTCGTCGCGCGTGGGCATGTCGATGCCATAGACGTTGGGGTACATCACCGGCGGCGCGGCGCTGGCCATATAGACCTTGACGGCGCCGGCTTCGCGCGCCATCTGCACGATTTCGCGGCTGGTGGTGCCGCGCACGATCGAATCATCGACCAGCAGCACGCGTCGGCCCTTGAATTCGCTGCCGATGACATTGAGCTTTTGGCGCACCGATTTCTTGCGCACCGCCTGCCCCGGCATGATGAAGGTGCGCCCCACATAGCGGTTTTTCACGAAGCCTTCGCGGTACGGCTTGCCCAGCAACTGCGCCAGCTGGGTGGCGGCTGGGCGGCTGGATTCCGGGATCGGGATGACGACGTCGATCTCATCCAGCGGCACCTGCAGGCGCAGGCGCTCGGCCAGCGTGTGCCCCATGTTGAGCCGGGCCTGATAGACCGAGATGCCGTCGAGCGTGGAGTCGGGCCGGGCCAGATAGACGTACTCGAACACGCACGGGAAGCGGCGCGGCTGGGCGGCGCACTGGCGCGACTGGATGTGGCCGTCGAAACCGACGAACACCGCTTCGCCAGGCGCGATGTCGCGCAAAAAATCGTGCCCGGTGCCCTCGAGCGCCACCGATTCGCTGGCCACCATGACGGTGCCGTCTTTGCCGCGCCCGATGCACAGCGGCCGGATGCCGAAGGGGTCGCGAAAGGCCAGCAGGCCGTGGCCGGCGATCAGGGCCACCACCGCATACGAGCCTTGCAAGCGCAGTTGCGTGGCGGCCACGGCGGCAAACAGCGCCTCGGTGCTCCAAGCGCCGTGGGCACCGGCGCGGCCGATTTCGTGCGCGAGCACGTTGAGCAGCACCTCGGAGTCGCTGTCGGTGTTGATGTGGCGGTGGTCGAGCTGCACCATGTCGTGGCGCAGCGCGCTGGCGTTGGTCAGGTTGCCGTTGTGCGCCATGACGATGCCAAAGGGCGCGTTGACGTAGAAGGGCTGGGCCTCTTCCTCGCTGTAGGCGTTGCCGGCGGTGGGGTAGCGCACCTGCCCCAGACCGCGGTTGCCGGGCAGCGCGCGCATGTTGCGCGTGCGAAAGACGTCGCGCACCATGCCTTTGGCCTTGTGCATGAAGAACTTGCGCTCTTGTTCGGTGACGATGCCGGCGGCGTCCTGGCCGCGGTGCTGCAGCAGCAGCAAGGCGTCATAGAGCAACTGGTTGACCGGCGCCGTGCTGGCCACGCCTACGATTCCGCACATAAGAAGAATCCTGTTGTTATCAAGGGAAATGGGCCGCCAGCCAAACCGGCATCAGGCCTTCGAGGGCGGACAGACCGTTGTAGAGCCAGCCGGCACCGAGCGACTGCTGCCAGGCCGGGTGCTGGTGCAGCGGCGTCAGGTGCAGCAGCACGGTGAGCGCCAGCAAAACCACGACGCCGCGCAGCACGCCGAAGGCCGCGCCCAAGGTGCGATCGACCGGGCGCAAGCCCACCTGATCCATGCCTTTTTTGCACAGCCAGGCCAGAAAACCGCCGGCAAACACGCAGGCCACGAACACCAGCGCAAAGCCGATGGCAAAGGGCAAGGGCGGGTCGAGCTCGGCCAGCGGCAGCCACGCGGCGGCGTCGGCGGCCCACCACTGCGCCAGAAAAAACGCCGCCACCCAGGCGCTGAGCGACAAGACCTCGTACACCAGCCCGCGCCAAGCCCCGATCAGCAACGAGGCCAGCAACAGCAGCAGCAGAAAGACATCGACGGCGGCCACGGCTCATAGCGTGAGGATGGCCGCGGGCAAGCCGAGCTGGCGCACGCGCTCGGCGGCGCGCTCGGCTTCGGCGCGGCTGGCAAAGGGCCCCAGGCGCACGCGGGTGCGCGGACCGTCGGGGGTTTGCGCCACGTGGGTGTAGGTGGCCAAGCCGGCGCGCTCGAGGCGCTGGCGCACCTCGCGCACGCGCTCGGCGCTCTCGAAGGCGCCCACTTGCACCACCAGGCGCTGAGGGGTGGCCGGCGCCGTTGGCGCGGCGGCGGGCGTGCGTCCTTCGAGGATGGCTTGGGCGCGGTTGGCCTCGGCGGGGGCAGGAGCCGGGGCAGGAGCGGGTACAGGGGGCGTTGCCGGGCGGGCCGGGGCGGCGGGTGTGGGTGCGGTGGCTGGCGCGGCTGGCACAGGCACAGGAGCGGGAGCGGCCGGTGCCACCTCGGTTGCAGGCGCGGGCGGCTGCACGGGCAAGGGTTGGGCAGGCTGGCGGTCTGGGATTTCGATGGCGATGTCAACCGGCACCGGGCGCGGCTGGGTGTCAAAGAGCAGCGGCAGGCCGATCACCCCCGCCAACACCAATATGCCGGCCCCGATCAGGCGCTGGCGCGCACGCCGGCGCAAGGATTCGATGGTGGGCGGCGGGGCTGGGGCGTTGGCACCGCTGCCGCCTGAACGCAGTTTGAACATGAGCCGCTGTGACACCGTGGGTTGCAAAAAATCGGGCCTGTCCCTGCACCCCAAGGGCCAGCGCACGGCAGCCTTCAGGCTGTGGCAAGGCGTCAAGTGGGCAAGTGTGGGGCCGCCAAACGCGGCACCCCCTGCTCCAGCACGGCCCCCACCGTAAGGAAAGACCCAAAGACCACGATTCTATCAGCCGGGTCGGCAGCGGCGCGGGCCGCGGCCAGCGCCGCCAGCGCATCGGCGTGGGTGCTGGCGCTGCTGCCCGGGCGCTGCGCCAGCGCCTGCCAGCGCGCCAGCAGATCGGCCGCCCTGGCGGCACGCGCGCCGGGCAGATCGGTGAAGTACCAGCGATCCACCAGCGCACCGGCGCGCTCGAGCATCGGCCCCAGGTCCTTGTCGGCCATGGCGCCAAACACTGCGTGCGTGCGCGGAAAGTAGCCTTGGGCGTCGAGGTTTTGCACCAGCGCCGCCACCGAGTGCGGGTTGTGCGCCACGTCGAGCACCAGCACCGGCTGTCCGGGCACGATCTGAAAGCGCCCCGGCCACTGCACCAGCGCCAGCCCGTTGCGCACCGCCTGCGCCGTGACTGGCAGGCGCGGGTGCAGGGCCTCGATGGCCGCCAGCGCCCCGGCCGCGTTTTGCAACTGGTTGGCCCCGCGCAAGGCCGGGTAGGCCAAGCCGCTGTAGCGTTTGCTGCGCCCGCTCCAGCTCCACTGCTGGCGGTCGCCGCTGAACTGGAAATCGACCCCGATGCGCTGCACCTCGGCCCCCAGCGTGTGCGCGCGCTCCAGCACACTCTGGGGCGGCAGCGGGTCACTCACCACCACCGGGCGGCCGCTGCGCATGACGCCGGCTTTTTCGAGCCCGATGGTTTCGCGGTCGGGGCCCAGAAACTCCATGTGATCGAGGTCGATGCTGGTGATGATGGCGCAGTCGGCATCCCACAGGTTGACCGCATCGAGCCGTCCGCCCATGCCGATTTCGAGCACCAGCACCTCGGGCTGTGCCGCCACCAGCGTCTGCACGATGGCCAGCGTGCTGAACTCGAAGTAGCTCAAGGAAACCTCGGGCTGCCCGCCCTCGCCCAGGCGTGCGCGCTCGACTTCGGCAAAAGCCGCCGCCAGCGCCGCCGCCGCCACCGGCTCGCCCCGCACCTGGGCGCGTTCCTCGAAGCGCACCAGGTGCGGCGAAGTGTAGAGCGCGGTGCGGTAACCGGCGTGGCGGTAGATCGATTCGAGCATGGCGCAGGTCGAGCCCTTGCCGTTGGTGCCCGCCACCGTGATCAGCGGACACGGCGGCACGATGCCACGGCCGCCGTTCATGCGCAGCATCACCGTGCGCACACGATCCAGGCCCATTTCGATGCTCTTGGGGTGCAGGCGCTCGCAGTGGGCCAACCATTGCTCGAGGCTTTGCGGCGGGGTTGCGGGGGCGGGGGGGCGGGGGTCGGTCATGGTGTTCGGGAGGCGGTGAGTGGGGGGCCGGCTGGGGGAGCACGGCCAAGGGCAAGGCAAGCCCCAGGCGGGATTGTCGTGCATGGCCCGCTGCTGCGCAGGAATTAGAATCGGGGGCAAGCGCCGGGTTCCGCCCGCGAGTCCGCACAGCCCCCGCATCGTTCGTATCTTTCAACCCTGCGCATCCTTCATGAGCACCACCCAATTCGATGGCGTGACCGTCCAAACCCAGGCCAATGTGTATTTTGAGGGCAAATGCATCAGCCACAGCCTGACGCTGGCCGACGGCACGCGCAAGTCGGTCGGCGTCATCTTGCCCGCCACCCTCACCTTCAACACCGGCGCCGCCGAAGTGATGGAATGCGTGGCCGGCGCCTGCGACTACCTGCTGGCCGGCAGCAGCGCCTGGCGGCCTTGCGCTGCGGGCGAGTCGTTCGCGGTGCCTGCCAATTCAAGTTTTCAGATTCGCGTCAGCGATCAACCCTTCCACTACATCTGCCACTTTGCCTGAACCTGCCTGAACCCAGCGCCGCCGCCATGCCCACCATCCTGCAAAACCTCCCCGTCGGCCAGAAGGTCGGCATCGCTTTTTCTGGCGGGCTCGACACCTCGGCCGCGCTGCTGTGGATGCAGCGCAAGGGTGCCCTGCCCTACGCCTACACCGCCAACCTCGGCCAGCCCGACGAGAGCGACTACGACGACATCCCGCGCAAGGCGCTCGCCTTTGGCGCCGAGCAGGCGCGCCTGATCGACTGCCGCGCGCAACTGGTGGCCGAGGGCATCGCCGCCATTCAAAGCTGCGCCTTCCACATCAGCACCGGCGGCAACACCTACTTCAACACCACGCCGCTGGGGCGCGCCGTCACCGGCACCCTGCTGGTGGCCGCCATGCAGGCCGACGAGGTCCACATCTGGGGCGACGGCAGCACCTTCAAGGGCAACGACATCGAGCGCTTCTACCGCTACGGCCTGCTCACGAATCCGGCGTTGAAAATCTACAAGCCCTGGCTCGATCAGCGCTTCATCGACGAGCTCGGCGGGCGCAAGGAGATGAGCGAGTTCCTGATCGCGCACGGCTTCGACTACAAAATGAGCGTCGAAAAAGCCTACAGCACCGACAGCAACCTGCTCGGCGCCACGCACGAGGCCAAAGACCTGGAGCGCCTCAACAGCAGCATCCGCATCGTCAACCCGATCATGGGCGTGGCGTTCTGGAAGCCCGAAGTCGAAGTCAAGGCCGAAGAAGTGCGCGTGCGCTTCGAGGAAGGCCAGCCGGTGGCCCTCAACGGCCAGACCTTCGCCACGCCGGTCGAGCTGTTCCTGCAGGCCAACGCCATCGGCGGCCGGCACGGGCTGGGCATGAGCGACCAGATCGAAAACCGCATCATCGAAGCCAAGAGCCGCGGCATTTACGAAGCCCCAGGCATGGCGCTGCTGCACATCGCCTACGAGCGGCTGGTGAGCGGCATCCACAACGAAGACACGATCGAGCAGTACCGCGACAACGGCCGCAAGCTCGGCCGCCTGCTCTACCAGGGGCGCTGGTTCGACCCGCAAGCCCTCATGCTGCGCGAGGCGGCGCAGCGCTGGGTGGCGCGCGCCATCAGCGGCGAAGTCACGCTCGAGCTGCGCCGTGGCAACGACTACTCGATCCTCGACACCGAGTCGCCCAACCTGAGCTACGCGCCCGAGCGCCTGAGCATGGAAAAGGTCGAAGACGCGCCCTTCTCCCCCGCCGACCGCATCGGCCAGCTCACGCTGCGCAACCTCGACATCAGCGACACCCGCGCCAAGCTCGGCGTTTACACCCAGGCCGGCTTGCTGGCTCAGGGCGCTGGCGGCGCGGAGCTGGTGCGCTTGGGGGGCTGAGAGCAGGCTATCGAAGCAAAAGGAACCTGGTGTGGTGGCGCCCATCAACTCGGGCAAGCGGCGCAAGATGTGGTACCCGATTCGTTCACAGATACGCGAACGGAATCGCCGTCACCTCTTTGGAAAGCGGAACGTCGCGCTCGACGAAGCACAGCACCGCACCGGGGCCCACGGGTTTGTTCAACTTGTCGAGCACCGTAAAGTGCCGCTTGGCGTGGTGCGAGGGGGATGCGGTTTTCTTGATCTCGACCGGGTACAGGGTGTCGGCTGCTTCGACGATCAGGTCCACCTCCTGCTGGTCGGCGTCGCGGTAGAAGCTCAGCGGTGCCTCGCGCCCGTTGTGCCAGTAGCTTTTCAGGACTTCGCTCAGCGCCCAGGTTTCCAGCAGCGCACCAGACATGGCACCCGCTTCCAGCGAAGCGGCATCTGGCCAACGGGTGAGGTAAGCCGCCAGGCCGGTATCGAGAAAATACAGCTTGGGCGCTTTCACCAGGCGCTTGCTCAGGTTGGAGTGGTAGGGCTGGAGCAGGTACACCAGCCCCGAAGTTTCCAGCACCGAAAGCCAGGCCTTGGCGGTTTTGTGGTCGATATCGGCTGCGCGCGCCAGGCTGGCGACATTCAGCAACTGCCCGGTGTGGGCGGCTACTGCAATCAAAAAGCGGTTGAAGGCGGTCTGATCCGAGACCCGCAGCACATCCTGCACGTCGCGCTGGATGTAGGTCTGGATGTAGGAACGATAAAACACGTCGCGCACCAGGGGCGCCTGCTCGCCCTGCGTGTGCAGCCGCGGGTAGGCACCGAGCCAGATGCGCTCGAACACCGCCATCAGCCCACCCCGAAAACCTTCGCTACGCTCGGTTCCCCCCTCAAGGGGCAAGAAACTCTTGGGGCGGCCCGGCGAGTTTCTTGAGTGGGGCTTGGGCTGCGCGTGCTGGCGTGCCTGGGCGACCCACTCGGCGCTCGGCACAAAGGGTTTTGATGCGTCGGCGCGCCCGTCCAGTTCGGCTTGCGACAGGCCCAACAGATCGACGATGGCCACGCGCCCGGCCAGGCTTTCGGTCAGGCCGCGCATCAACTGGAACTTTTGCGAGCCGGTGAGCCAGAACTGGCCGTTGCCTTGCGCCCGATCCACCTGCATCTTGATGGCCGAGAACAACTGCGGGGCATACTGCACCTCGTCGATGATCACCGGCGCAGGCCAGGTTTGCAGGAACAGCGCCGGGTCGGACTGCGCCAGTGCGCGCGCGTCCAGATCGTCCAGCGTCACATACCGGCGCGGCGCGCCCTGTGCACACATGCCCAGCAAGGTGGTCTTGCCTACTTGACGTGGGCCTGTGAGCATCAGGACCGGAAAACTGGCACTGATGGCGTGCAGGGTGCGGGCAAGGGTGCGGCGGTACATTTAATTCGTGCAGATTGGAGTAAAAGGCCAATATACACGAAACCAAAGGAGCCGAGCTATGCCACGGCATCGTTCGGGATGGGTCACCTAGGCCCACCAGAAGCTGTGCGGTAGCGCCACCAGACGCTCCGAGAAGGCGACCGTTTCGCGGCCAGCGTAGAAAACCACACCACGCCGGAAGGCCGCCCCTTCGGTTTCTTGCAGGTGGCGCAGGCCGCGAAAATCGCTGGCGTCTACGCTCGCGCTGGCCTTGACTTCGATGCCGGTCAGCTGACCAAGGCGGTCTTCCAGCACGAAGTCGACTTCTAGGCCGCTTTGGGTGCGGTAATGCCACAGGCGCACCCCCTTGGCCGAAAAAGCCAGGTGCTTGAGCAGCTCGCCAGCCACCCAGGTTTCGACCCAAGGGCCAGGCAAGCCAGGCAGCGCCAGCAACTTGCCGGCGCTGTAGTCCAGCAGCGCGGCAAACAGCCCGCTGTCGGGCAAAAAGACCTTGGGTGCCTTGACCAAACGCTTGCCCGGATTGCGCGCCCAAGCCGGCACCCGCTGCAGCAGAAACAGCGTCTCGAGCAAGCCCAGGTAACGCTTCAGGGTCGTCTGCGGCAGACAGCAGGAACGCGACAGCTCGGCTTGGTTGAGCAGGCTGGCGCTGCGCGTAGCGAGCAGTTGCAGCAGATGCGGAACCTCGGTGAGCTGCTCCAGGTTCGCCAGCTCGCGCACATCGCGCTGCAGCAGAGTGTGCAGGTAGCTTTCGAACCAGGCGCTGCGGCGCCGAGCGCTGGTGCGCGCCACGGCTTCGGGAAAGCCGCCGCTGAGCAGCTTGTCGATCCAAAGCCCCCGGTCGACGGGCGGCAGGGCCAACGCGGCCCAATCGTCGCACAGCAGCGCGTCCAACCGGTTGGTGCCCGCCTGCCCCGCCAACTCGGCAGCCGAAAGCGGCCAGAGGGTCAGGATTTCCATGCGCCCGGCCAGCGAATCGGCCAACTGCGGCAGCAGCAAGACGTTGGCTGAACCGGTGAGCAAAAAACGCCCTGGGGAGCGCTCACGGTCGACCGCCGCCTTGATGTCGAGAAAGAGTTCTGGCGCGCGCTGGATTTCGTCCAGCACCACCGGCCCGGCCAGGCCAGCGACGAAGCCTGCAGGGTCACCCTTGGCCGCCGCCAGCACAACCCGGTCGTCCAGCGTCAGGTAGCGCCGGCCGCTCGACTTGGCCAGCGCTTGAACCAGGGTGCTCTTGCCCGTCTGGCGCGCGCCGTTGAGCAACACCACCGGCGTATCGGCCAGCGCTGCGCTGAGCAAGGGTTCGATGTGGCGCCTGAACATGGCTCGTTTATAGCATGAAAATCATCCGCTACGTGGACGATTTTCAGCCACCGCAGGCCACACATCCGTCTTCGCCCCCCAAAAACCAATCCACGGCACGGTGCAAGGCAATGCCGGCCGGAAGTTCCAGCACTGGCGGTATGTCCAGCGCAATCAGGCTGCGCTTGGCCTGCGCAAACTCGGCGCAATCCCCCAGCAGCGCGCGCAGCTCGCGCTCGCGCGTGGCCGCATCGTCCAGGCTGGCGCACACCTGAATCAACTCTGTGCGTCCATCGGGGTAGCGCGCCGCAAAGTCGATCTCGTGCCCTGCCTGGGTGTGCACGTAGCCGACCTCTGCACCGCGTCGATCCAGCTCGTGCAGCACGCAGGTTTCGAGGGCATGGCCCAGATTGGCCTTGCCGGAACGGTCGAACAGCGGGATCAGGCCCACATCGACCGGATAGACCTTGCGCGGGTTGACCATCTTTCGGCGCACCGAATCGGTGGCCAGCGCCAGCACGCGCACCAGAAACGCGTCTTCCAGGTGCCCCAGGTAGGCGTGCAGGGTGCCCTTGGCGACTGCAATGCCCTGCGACTTCAGGTCGCCGTAGAACTTGTGTACGCTGAACGCACCGGCCGGGTTGCCGAGCAACTGCCGCACCAGCCAGCGCAGCGCCAGGGGGTGCGAGACCGCGTGCCGCTCGATGATGTCGCGCAGCAAAACGACATCGACATAGGCTTGCAGCAATTGCTGCCGGTCTCGCGCACCAAGCCCCTGCGCTTCCGGGAAGCCCCCTACGCGCAGATAGTCCTGCAGGCGGCGGTCGAGTGCCGAGCGTTCCGCCTTGGTGAGCCGGGCGACGGACTTGGAAGGCTCGCAGCCGTGGTGGCGCAGATACTCACGAAAGCTGAACGGGGTCACGACCACCTCGACCGCGCGCCCGCGCATGCTGGTCGCCACTTCACGCGAGAGCAGTTTGGCCGAAGAACCGGACAGAAAGAGGTCGATGTTTTCGCCGTCGAGCAGACGGCGCGCAAACAGCTCCCAGCCGGGGACGGTCTGAATCTCGTCCAGGAACAGGGTAGCGCGGCGGCGATCGCGCCACTCTGGTGCCAGACGGTAGTATTCCTCCACCACCAGCCCCAGATCGCTCGCCGTCATGCCGGCCAGGCGCTCGTCCTCGAAGCTGAAATACAGCAGCCCGTCGCGCTCGCCGGTTGCTGCATGTCGGCGCGCCAGCTCCTGCCACAGGAAGCTGGTCTTGCCACTGCGCCGCATCCCGATCACCGCCACCGCCTTGTTCGGTATGCGGGGCAGACGCACGTCCCGATGCGTCAGCACCGGCAAGGGCGCAGCCAGACTGTCGGCAATCTTTTGGCGCACGGCATCGCGAAATAGGCTTTCCATGGAGGACATTTTAGAACATAAACGTCTCTCTCATGAAGACAAGTGGATGCTGGTAGAGCAGCGTAAGCGTACCCCTCCGGGTTGAGCGAAGCCAGCGCCAGGTGTCGTGCACCATCTTGGGCAGGCCGCGTTGGGCGCGCCAACCCAGCCCCACCACGGTCTGCGCCAGTTCACGCAACACGGCGCGTGCCATGAACAATCCTTGGTGCCGCAAGTCCCGGGATGGGACTGGTAACAGCACTAAACGCCAGACATCAGATGATTTCGGCCAGCGGGTGCCCATGGCGTTCATGCCATGCCGCTTGCGCAGCAAAACTGGCTGCATTCTCGCGCAACCACTGCTCGCGGCGCGCCTCGGCCACCGCCTTCCTGAGCGCTGCTTCGGCCACCGCCGAAACGTTGATCTCCAGCGCTTTGGCGTAGTCAAGCACTTCTGCGTCCAGCGTGAGAGATGTTTTGCGTTTGATGACAGATACCACTGGTGGATCCTTGCTCAATATACCGCTCGAATATACCTCAACTGGGTGCGTACCAACGCCCCCCAGCACGCGCACATCCAGGCGTTTTCGCAGTGACACAAATCTATCCTTGCATCAAGCTGCGTACCCCTCCGGGTTGAGCGAAGCCAGCGCCAGGTGTCGCGCATCATCTCGGGCAGGCCGCGTAGGGCGCGCCAGCCCAGCTCGAGCGCGGCGCGGCTGTCATTGGCGTGGAGCTGTGTTCCGGATTGTGCAACACATTCTTCGGCCAAGCGGCTGTTCTGAAGGCCCATGCGCGCAAGCGCGCCCGCCAGCCCTCGGTGCCACGCCAGCCGGTCAGGCCGCACATGGGTTCATCCCTTCAAGCAAGCCTGGATAGCTTGCGGCCCTCAAGCCCGCGAGCACTTGGCCAGTCAGTTTCCAGGCATCCCCCTTGAGACGAACGATCAGCTCCCGCCAGACGCGCCCGAAGGCGCGTATCGCGTCCTCATCGTTGAAGCGCGCGCCGGCTGGAAGCAAGGGTTCAACGTCTTCGGTGAGGCTGCGCGTAAGCTTTTCCAGCATGCGCTGCTCGGCGACCGCGCGGCTGATGGGCTTGCCTTCGAGGGCAAGGTAGTGCTCGAAACAGGCGATGAGCTTATCCGTGTCCAGCGCAAGTTGCTCGAGCCCGCGATGCAGGTCGAACAGGTCGCGGTTCTTGCGCCGCTGCAGCAGGGCGCGCAACTTCGTGCCGAACAATTCCTCCGGTGCGAAGGACATTGTCTCCGTAGCGCCGCGATACCAGTCGTTATCCACGGCGAAAGGGTAAGGCTTGAGGCCCAGCAGGTTGTCGTGTTCGCGGGTGTTGATCTCGATCTTGAGCTTCAAAGTCGCTTGCGCATCGGCCTCTGGCGCGTATTTGTAGATCAGGTGCATCGAGTGTCCGGCTTGTTCGCGATTGCACTTGCCCAACCAAGACAAGGCGTCACGGATCGCATCGACCGTGGCCCCAATGGGTTCAGCGCGGGTCTGCACCAGATCGATGTCTTCGGAATGATGGCACTCCAGCCTTGGATGTAGGCGTTGGGAATCAAAAGTCGACCTCTATCGCTTCATCGACGACGAGCTTCCAGCGCGTGTTCTTTTCATGTGGCACGGCCAGTTCCGGCAGCAGCGGCCTGACCGAAGGGTCGAGCGGTTTCATCGACTTGGCCTGTCGGGCAAATGCCGCCAGGGCATCGGCCTGCCGGACATGGCCGGCCAGATCGAGCAGATAGCCGAGCCGCCGCACCGAGGCGTTCTCGTAATGCGCGGCGGCCTTGGTCAGCTTGCGCGGATCGGCCTGCCCGCCCAAATCCTTCACCATTTGGGCCACGCCATGGATGCCCGCCGCTGCGTGGAAATAGCGCGCGGCATCGAGCAGGGTAAGCTCCACGCCCGCTACCTTGGCAAAGCCTGCTTCGCTCTTGATCTGGTCGAGCCAGTCGGGGCGGTTCACGTGGGCAAACGAAGCGGGGGCCTGATAGATGAACTGGATTCGATGGCGGCCGATCTCCAGCTTGCGGAGCTGGCGCGCAGCGACCACCTGGAACACCATCGCCGCCTGGTGCGACGCGCCGTGAAAGGCCGCCGCGCGCAGCAGTGAAATCCGATAGTCGATCTCCAGATAGCGCATCAACGGGTCGATCCAGCGCACCGGGTCGGGTGCGCCGGCAGCCCGGTCTTCCGGCCGCAGGATCAGGTAAAAACCCCGCCGGGGACTGACGAGCCGCTGCTTTCTGGCCAACCTGGCGGTGGCAGCCATGAACGCCTGCTGGCTGAGGCCAAGAGCAGCCACGCCTTCTTCGCGGCTGAAGTAGGCCCGACCCTGCGCGAGCCGGTCGTCAAGATAGTGGTCAAGTGCACCCATGCCCCGTTTATATTCACAAACAGACAATAAAGCAATGGTTGTTCATATGAGCGGCTGCCCGCCCCAGGGTGCAAGTAAAAAGTCGCTTCAGCTCGAGTACCCCTCCGGGTTAAGCAAAGCCAGCGCCCTGGGCTTGGTTGCTACACGGCGCGCGCCTGCGCCGCAGCCGCGCCGGCCTCCTGCTCCAGGTGCACCCAGTCGACGATGGCGTCGCTGGGGGTGTAGCCGGCCACCAGTTGCTGCATCAGCCGGCGCGTCACGGCCACGTCGTTTGCGCTCAGGGCCAGCTCCAGGGTTTGGAGCGCGGCTTCGAACTCGGGCCAGGGGATGCAGTCTTCGTGCGCTTTCATGATGCGCGGGTGCAGGGTGGGCTTGGGGTTGGCGCCGATCAGCAGCTCCTCGTACAGCTTCTCGCCCGGGCGCAGACCGCTGATGGCGATCTCGATCTCGCCTTCGGGGTGGCTGTCGTCCCTGACCGTCAGGCCCGAGAGTTCGACCATGCGCTGCGCCAGGTCCATGATGCGCACCGGCTGGCCCATGTCGAGCACGAACACGTCGCCGCCCTTGGCCATGGCGCCAGCCTGAATGACGAGCTGCGCCGCCTCGGGGATGGTCATGAAATAGCGCGTGACATCCGGGTGCGTGAGCGTGATCGGCCCGCCGTCGCGGATTTGCTGGCGAAACCTGGGCACCACCGAACCCGATGAACCCAGCACGTTGCCAAAGCGCACCATGCAAAAACGCGTGCGGGTCTGCGCTTGCGCCAGCGCCTGCAGCGCCATTTCGGCCAGGCGCTTGCTGGCACCCATGACGTTGGTCGGGCGCACGGCCTTGTCGGTGCTCACCAGCACAAAGTCGGCCACGCCGTTTGCCGCGGCGGCCTGGGCCGTGAGCAAGGTGCCGAACAGGTTGTTCTTGATGCCTTCGGCCGGGTTGTGCTCCACCAGCGGCACGTGCTTGTAGGCGGCGGCGTGGTAGAGCGTGTGCGGGCGCCAGGTGGACAAAATCTCGTGCAGGCGCTCGCCGTCTTGCACCGAAGCCAGCAGCGGCAGCAGCACGGTTGGCGCGGCGCCTGCTGGGCTGGCCAGCTTTTCTTGCAGTTCCTGGTGGATGGCGTAGAGCGCGAATTCGCTTTGCTCGACCAGCAGCAGCTTGGTTGGGCCCAGGGCCAGAATCTGGCGGCACAGTTCGCTGCCAATCGAACCGCCTGCCCCGGTGACCAACACCACCTTGGCGCTGATGTTGCGCGCCAGCAGGATGTGGTTGGGCAACACCGGCTCGCGCCCGAGCAGGTCGTCGATGTCGATCTCGTGCAGGTCCGACACACCTAGCCTGCCCTGGGCCAGGTCGCTCACGCTGGGCAGGGTGCGCACCGCCACGCGGATCGGGCGCAGGCTGGCCAGAATGGCGTTGCGGCGCTGGCGCGGCAGCGACGGCATGGCCAGCAACACGGTGCGCACGCCGTGCGCCTGCACCAGGCCTGCCAAGTCGTGCGGGCTGTGGATGGGCAGGCCGTTGAGCACATGGCCGTGCAGGCGGTCGTCGTCGTCGAGGAAGCCCACCACCTGCAGCTCGTGGTTGTTGGCCATGGCGGCGGCGAGCTGGCGGCCGGTGCTTCCAGCGCCGTAGATGAGCGCCTTGGGCAGGCTCAGGCGGGTAAAAATCGACTGATACAGCCCGCCCAACCAATAGCGCGCCAAGGCGCGCGAGGCCCCCACCGCCAGCAGCAGCAACATGGGCTGGATCAGCCCCACGCTGCGCGGCACCCCGGGCAGGCCGATGGCCGTGACCACCGTGGCGTAGAGCAAGCCGTAGAGCGCAAAGGCGCGCAACACCATGCGCATGGCCGCCGCCCCGGAGTAGCGGAAGATGACGCGGTAAAACCCGTGCGTGATGAAAATCGGCAAGGCCAGCGCCACCGAGGCCAGCACGGCCCATTGGGGCCGATAGCTGCCTTCGCCGCTCAAGCGCACCCATTCATCCAGCCGCAGGTAGAAGGCCAGCCAAACGGTGAGTACGCACAGGGCCACGTCCAGCGCAAGGGCCAAGGCGCGCTTGCCCTGGCGCGGCATGGCGAGCAGTGCGGCTTTCAGGCGTTGCGCGTGCGCGCTGTCGGATGGCATATTCAATTCCGTATGGCGTCGCCACGCCCCCCGCCAGCCACGGTTGTTTGCAGCAAGTAGCGCAGATAGTGGCGCAGCGACAGTGTGCGGATCATCTGCGCGTCGGTCTGGGCCAGCAGCTCGGGGGTGGACATGTCTATGCCGCTCACCTGCGCCAAGCCCGTGATGCCTGGGCGTACCGCGTACACGCCCAGGCGCTCACGCGCAGCGATCAGCTCGGTCTGGCTCGGCAAGCAGGGGCGCGGCCCAACCAGGCTCATACCCTCGGCGGCGAGATTCAAGACCGCCGTTGAAGTGGGGCAAAAATGCAGACTGGACACCCGGTCCGAAAGAATACGGTTGACCTCTTCAGGCATCCTCATGTTGAAGGAGCGCAAACCAGCTTCGACATGGGCAACAGGAATTTGTAATTTCGCGGCCGCCAATGCACCTGCAAGGGTAGAGTTGGTGTCGCCGTATATCAGCAGCCAGTCCGGCTTTTCGGCCAGCAACACTTTCTCTACCGCCTCCAGCATTCTCCCGGTCATGGCGCCATGTGAGCCGCCGGAAATCTCGAGATTATGAGCAGGAGGAGGAATGCCGAGTTCATCGAAGAAAACACCTGACATGTTTTCGTCATAGTGCTGCCCCGTGTGAACCAGAACCTCCGATAACCGCCCAGATGATTCTGATGCAATGGCACGCGAAACAGCCGCCGCTTTGACGAACTGGGGTCGGGCGCCTACAACAGTGACTACTTTCATGAAGTCGCCTCAAGCAACGCACCCGCAATAAGCTTCTGGTTTTCTTCATCCATGAAGGGGTGCATCGGCAAACTCATGACCTCCCCGGCCACCAGGTCTCCGATTGACAGTTTCACAGCCGCATCTGCCACCGCCGGTTGCCGGTTCAAAGGGATGGGGTAATGCACAGCGGTAGGCACGCCAGCAACTTGCAGTTGCTTCTGCACCCCATCGCGGTTTTTCACCCTCACCGTGAATTGCGCCCACACGCTCTGGTTGTGCGGCTCCACCACCGGCAGCAGCAGTTGCTCAGCCCCTTGCAGTTGCTCCTTGTAGCGGTCTGCCACCACTTGGCGCAAGGCAATTTCTTCGTCAAACACCGCCAGTTTGGGCAGCAAGATGGCCGCCTGCAGAGTGTCTAGCCGGCTATTCACCCCCACGCGCACGTGGTGGTAGCGCCTGTCTTGCCCATGGCGGGCGATCTGTCGGATGCCCGAAGCCATAGACGCTGGTGGTTTCGTAGCTGGCGGCCTGGATCTGTTCGTCTTCGGGGCGAGCATCGGCAAACTGCCATTGCTGGATTTCGTTCACGGCCACACCACCCACGCGCACCGTGCCGTTTTCACCGAGGATGGTGATGGAGCCTTCCAGGTTTTTGGGGTAGGTGAGCATGGTGCAGTTGAGCGAGCCCAGCGCGCCGTTGCGCCAGCGCACGCTGATGACGCCGGTGTCTTCGGCCTCGATGTCACGAGCCAGGGTGGCGGTGTAAGCATGGAGGGAATCGATGGGGCCGATGAGCCATTCGAGCAGATCCACATAGTGGCTGGCCTGGTTCATGAAGGCGCCACCGTCCAGCGCCCAGGTGCCGCGCCATGGGGCTTGGTCGTAATAGCCCACCTGGGGCCGCTGCCAGAACACGTTCAGGGCCACCATGTAGATGCGCCCAAAGCGCTTTTGCTCCACCGCCTTCTTGAGCAGTTGCAGCGTGGCGTTCTTGCGGTTTTGTTTGACCACAAAAAGCTGCACACCCGCTTCTTCGCAGGCGCGCACCATGCGCAGGCCATCTTCCCATTGGGTGGCCATGGGCTTTTCGCTGAGGACGTGCCGCCCGCTGGCGGCCACCTCGATGGCTTGGCGGGGATGCAGGCCGCTGGGGGTGGTCAGGACCACGCAATCGGCCGTGGTGTGCTGCAGCAAGCTCTGCAGGCTGGCATGGCCTCGGGCACCCGTGGCCGCCACGGCTTTGCTCAGGGCAGCCGGATCGATGTCGCACACGTCCACCAGCTCGGCGTGTTCGGCGTGCTGGGCCATGGCGTCGAAATGGTTCTTGGAAATGCGCCCGCAGCCCACCAGGGCAAAGCGGATTTTGCGGTCGGTGATGGGGGTGATCGTCATGGAAGGGGGCATCAGAGCCTGAACACGGTGAAGCCGGCGGCGGCGGCGGCATAGCGGTCGAAAAGGCTTTTCACATCGGCCAGAACGGGCTGCTCGCCCCGGCACAAGGAACGCAGATCGGCCACCGACAGGGCGCGGTATTCATGGTGAGGTAGTACGGGTCCACGCCAATGCAGTGGCCGCCCACCAGGCCGGGCCTGAAGGGCAGGAAGTTCCACTTGCTGCCGGCGGCCTCCAGCACCTCCAGGGTGTCGATGCCCAGCCGCGCAAAGATCACCGACAGTTCGTTGATGAGGGCAATGTTGAGGTCGCGCTGGGTGTTTTCGATCACCTTGGCGGCTTCGGCCACCTTGAGGCTGCTGGCCTTGTGCGTGCCGGCGGTGATGATCTGGGCGTACAGGGCATCTACCGCGTCGGCCACCGCAGGCGTGCTGCCGCTGGTGATCTTTTTGATGGTGGTGAGCGTGTTGACCTTGTCGCCGGGGTTGATGCGTTCGGGGCTGTAGCCGCAGAAGAAGCCCTGGTTGAACTTGAGGCCACTCATCCGTTCCAGCACCGGTACGCACACCTCTTCGGTGGCACCAGGGTACACGGTGGATTCGTACACCACCACACTCCCTGCACGCATCACTTTGCCCACGGTTTCACTGGCCTTGATGAGCGGCATCATGTCGGGCCGGTTGGCTTGGTCCACCGGGGTGGGCACCGTGACGATGAATACCTCGCATCGACGCAGGTCTTCGGCCTGATCCGAAAAAAGCAAGTGCTTGGCGGCCTGAAGCTGCTCAGGCGTGACTTCGAGTGTGCTGTCGCGCCCGGCCTGCAACTCTTGGATTCGGGCGGGGTTGATGTCGAAGCCGATGACGCTGCGCTGCTTGCCAAATTCCACGGCCAATGGCAGCCCAACGTAGCCCAGGCCGATGACGGCCACGGGTTTATTGTTGAGTGTGGCTGGGGTTTGCGTGGTGGTGGGGCGCACTGACCGGGCTTGTGCAGATTTCATGCTTGCTTGTGAACCATGCCGCCTTCTACACGCCACACAGCATGCATGGCACGCAGCGGGCGCGGGCGGTGGGTGATGAGGATGATGGTCAGCTCCGGCCCCAGGGCTTCGATGGCTTGGAGCACGGCGTCTTCAGTGTCGTCGTCCAGCGCGCTGGTGGCTTCGTCGAACACCAGCACGTCGGCCTGTTTGTAGAGCGCGCGTGCGATGGCCAAGCGCTGGCGCTGCCCGCCCGAGAGGCGCACGCCGCGCTCGCCTACCAGGGTGGCGTAGCCGTGCTCCCAGCTTTCGATGGTGTTGGCAATTTGGGCGCGGCGGGCGGCGTCTTGCACGCGCGCGTGATTGATGAGCGGCTCGGGCGTGCCAAAGGCGATGTTGGCGGCCACGCTGGCATCGGCCAGGAACATGGCTTGGGGCACGTGCGCCACGTGGCTTTGCCAGTGCGCGCGCGCTTGTTGGGTATTGATGGCAAGCCCGTCGATGCGCAGCTCGCCCGCGCTGGGCGGCAGCAGGCCGAGGATGATGTCCATGAGCGTACTTTTGCCGCTGCCAGTGCTGCCCACGATGCCGATGCGCGCCCCTTTGGCTATGCTCAGGTTGACGTTGCGCAGCACTTGCGGGCCACTGGCGTTGTAGGCAAAGCTGACGTTGTGCAGTTCAATGCTTTGAGAGAAGTGCAACAAGGCAGCGGGTGTCTGGGTAGGGGGTTTTGAGCTTGCATTTGGTTGTGGCTCGGGCTGCTCTACCAAGGCCAGTACTTCGCGTAAGTAGCCAGTGTTCCCACTCAGCAAAGACCATGCTGTGTAGATGTTTTGCACCATGGGCAACATGCGCTGGGCGGCCAAGGCCAAACCACCAAGAATTGGCACGGCCATAACCGCACTACCATCCTGGGTTTGCAACATAAAGAAAGCCACCATGGCTATGAGCGCCATCCCCAGCGCTTCGACCATGAAGCGTGGCGTAACAGAAATAACGGTTGCCCGCACCTGCACTCGGCGCAAAATGAGGTCTGCTTCATTAAAACGGCGGCCAAAGGTGGCGTGGGTGCCATCGAGCAAAATGTCGCGTATGCCACCAAGGCCCTCTTGCAATACTTGCATGCGTGCGGTAGCGGCCTTGGCTGCACGCAGGCCGTCGCGCACCAGACGCCCATGCGTGAGCCAGTATATGACGCCATAAATGGCACCCAAACCAAAAATGATGCCTAGTGCGACTATCGGCTGAAAAACGACAACCGCCAGCAAAACAACTAGCAATGTAAATACCGAAGTCAAAGCGCCAACCATGGGAGTAATCACCGAACCGATCACTCGCTCAACTTTCAGAACAATGCCATCAATCACCTCGCTGGTGTTGCGCTGAATGTGCACCGTATAAGGCTGGTGAAGGGTGCGGTGAAAAATGTTGCTCACCATGTCGTGGCCAATAGCAAGCGAAAGCTTGACGCTGGCCCACTGCACCACGATGCGCACCACACCAGCCAGCACCACTGCCTTTGCAAATGCCAGCGCCAGCGGCAGCAGCAACTGCCCCGGCTCGGTTATGCCCAGCCGCGCCAGCAAGGGCTGCAGCCAGGCTTGCGCAAACAGCAGTTCGGGGTTGGTAAGCGCTGCCAGAAAAGGAATAATGGCTCCGATGCTGAGCAGCTCGGCAAACGAAGCCAGCACCGACAGGCCCATCACCCCCACCGCCTGCACCTTGCGCCGTGGGCTGAGGCTGCGCCACAGCCGCAGCAGCTCGGCCGTTGGTTGGGGGGTGGTGGGAGGCACGAGGGAGGGGGTGAAGGGGTGTCAGCGCTTGGGGCAGGCTACCGCAGTGGCCGTCATGCTGCTGCATGGTCCACCCCAGGCTGACTTTTTGTTGCCAGCATTCTAGCAGGGTGGGTGAGAGGGGTGTAGGCAAAAACCGGTGCCCGCTGGTGGGAAGCGCCGCTGGTGGGGTGTGCGGCTGCCCCTTGCGGGGCTTGCTGGCGCAGGTAGTCGAGCGTGAGCATGGAGGCCAGCTTCTCGCTCGCTGCAGCCCTCAATTCAGCGGTGTGCTTTCCAGGTACAGGCTTTCGGGTGCAAGGTCGACCTCGTCGTTCCAGGCCACGGTGCGGTGCGCGATGTGTGCGCGCTGGATTGTCCGGGACTTGACATCTAATGAGGCTGGCCCCTTGAACTCCGCAGAACAACCCGCCTAGAAAAACTGCTTGGCAAAGTTGGCGATGGCGATGGCGATCAGGATGCCCATCATCCAGGCCAGCTTGTCCATCTTGGCCTCGACGACGGCAAACTTGGCGTCGAAATGCTCGCGGGATACGAGGTTGGACTGCGCGTCGGCCAGCACGCGCACCACCTGCTCAGCCTGCTTCTCGTCGAAGCCAGCATCGCGCAAACGGCGCGTAGCGTCCAGCGTGTCAAATGTGATCGTGGCCATATGCGGCGCATTCTAGTCTGTTTGGTTTGTACCGACAAGACTTATGGCGTGCGGTCGCCTCCAGCGAAGCGGGGGTGGGTATCGGGCTTGGGGGCTTGGGGACGGGCCAAGAAACCGGGGGCTGTGCCCACACGCCCTATTGCCCAGGCAGCTCGGGCTGATCGGGTACGGCGCTGAGGTAGCGCTCAAAGTGCTCGCGCCGGCCGAGTGCGGCTTGCTGGCGCAGGTAGTCGAGCGTGAGCATGGAGGCCAGCTTTTCGCTCGCTGCGCTGGCTATGAACTGGTTGACGGAGATGCGGTCGCGCGCGGCCAATTCGCGTATCTTGGCGTGTACCGACTGGGGCAGGCGGACGGTCAGGGCGGTCATGGCGGGTTCCTCAGCAAGGCAAGCAGGGCGGCGGGGGCAATGGGCTCGACGCCCAGTTGGGTAATGCGCGCAAAGTCGCGCAAGTTGTGTGTGACCAGGTAACGGCAGCCTGAAGCCACGGCACACTCCAGCACCATGTCGTCGTCTGGGTCGCGCAAAAACGGGCGCCAGAGGTAATGCACATCCTGCAGGTGCGCAATGGAGGCAAGGTAGCGCAGGTAGTTGAGCACGTCTTCGGCGCATAAACCAGGCGGTATGTGTTCGGGTCGCGTGAGCACGGCCTGCCACTCGGTGTAGAGCGCCACACTGAGCGCAATTTGCACCTGAGGGTGCGGCAGGCTGCGCACCAAGGCAAAGCTGGCCCCTTGGCGCGAACGCGCTGCAGCGACGAGTACCGATGTGTCGAGCACGATGCGCATGGTTGCGCCAGTATAACCACATGAACGGCGTTGAGCAAGCGCAAACGCATAGAATAGCTGCGCGTTGAGCTGAGTGCTTGATGCGGGGCCACCCTCACCCCTGCCCCGCTGCCGGGGGGAGAGGGGTGGGTTGCAGGCTGGAGGGCCAGGGGGCGGTAGAAAAGCCGAAGCGGGCGGCAAACTGCTCTTGCGTCATACCCACCCTGGTGCGCAAGGCCTTGATGTCGACCACGTGTGGGCGGTGCTCGCGCACACCGCCGCGCTTGCCCTGCCCGGCGCGCAAGCGGCGCGGGTGCTTCGCCGAACATGTCAAGCTCAGGCATGGCCACGCCCGAGCGGGCCTTGCGCAGGAACAGGTACGAAAGAAATCGTCGGTGGCGCTGCAGGCAAACACGCAGGCGCCAGGGTGGGACGGACGGTGGCGGCCACTGTGTGAGAATTCCCGATCGGTTAATTTGTTTGACAGCACCTTCTTCAGACCTTATAATTTCCCGAACAGGAAATTCACATGCCTACACTGATCGAAACGCCAGAACACTTGGGCGACGTGGTACGCCGCACCCGAAAAGCACTCAGCCTGACCCAGCCCCAACTGGCGCTTGCAGCCGGCGTTGGGGTGCGGTTTATTGTTGATCTGGAAGCTGGCAAGCCAACCGTCCGCCTGGAGAACGTCTTGCGGGTTCTTCAGGCGCTGGGGGCAACGCTCAACGTGTCGAGTTCAGAAGACAGCCAGACACAGGCTGACCCGAAATGAGCCGCGTCCTGCAAGTCTGGCTGCTGGGGCAGCACGTCGGGCAGCTTGCACAAGTCGATGGTCGGCTGAACTTTTGCTACTCAACGCAATGGCTGCAATCCGCCAACGCACGCCCACTGTCGCATCACCTGCCCTTGCAGGCAGAGGCTTTTGATGACAAGGCCACCCGCCCCTTCTTTGCCGGCCTTCTGCCTGAAGGTGACAAGCGCAGGCTGATTGCCCAGACCCTGCACGTCTCCCGCCAGAATGACTTTGCCCTGCTTGTTGGCATCGGCGGCGAATGCGCTGGAGCGGTCAGTCTGCTAGAGCCTGGACAACGGCCCGATCTTATCCCATCAGCGCAGGCCGTACGTTGGCTGGACGAGGCAGAGCTGATCGCCATCCTGAACGAACTGCCCCGCCGCCCGATGCTGGCCGGAGAGGAAGGGCTGCGCCTGTCACTGGCAGGAGCGCAGGACAAACTGCCCGTCGTCTTTTCCGAGGGACGCCTCGGCCTACCTCTGCAGAACACACCAAGCTCCCACATTCTCAAGCCGGCCATTCAGGCTGTAGAAGGCAGCGTGTTCAATGAGGGCTTCTGCTTGGCACTCGCAGGACAGATGAAACTGACTGCCGCCAGTGCAGCCATTCACCGAGTGGCTGATCCTCACCGACAAGATGGCGATGAAGATCGGCAGCAAGTTCAAATTCACCGAGGTTCAGGTGCGGCATTGGGAACAGTTTGCACAGGCTGCTGGGCTGTCACCCGCACAGGTCAAAAAGCGGATTCTGACGCTGGCGCGCCAGTTGCCCTCAGAGGCGGCCTCCCTGCGTTCCTTGTTTGCCAAACGGGAATGGGATCACGACATACTCGACGAGATCGTAGGCCTCATCGAACGGCGTTGCCAACTCACCTGCAAGCGTCTTGAAGCCGCTGGGCCTGGTGGCGATGAATGAACCTGAATCCGGCAGTTACCCAGTCGCCGGCAGCGCTGGTGGAGGCATGGGCGGTCCGATGTAGCGCCGGTGCCCGGCCAACAGTCCGAGCATCAGGGTGCCCAGCACTCGCGCTTGTCCGCCTTCGTCCCAGCGCACGTGCAAGCGCCCGCCCAGCGTGTCCACCACCTGCGGCTCGGCCGGCTCACCACCAGCCCCTTGGCGCGAACGCGCTGCAGCGACGAGTACCGATGTGTCGAGCACGATGCGCATGGTTGCGCCAGTATAACCACGTTAACGCCTTCGAGCAAGCTCGGAAAAAACCGGTGCCCGCTGACGGGAAGCGCCGCTGGTGTGGTGTGCGGCTGCCCCCTGTTACCAAGCTACGAATCAAGATGCCGCGCCAAATCCATGCTGTCGTGCAGTACGCGCAGTATCTCGACCTCGCAGGCCGCTTCGTCGACAAAAAACACCAACAGATGCCTACCCTTTCCACCATGACGCGCCACGTGCAGTGTGGCTATGCCATCACCCAATTCAGGGCATTTGCGCACATCTGGCAAGTGCGGCCCTGCATTCAATGCCTCCAAGGCAGCGTTGATGATGTCGGCGTAGATCTCAAGCTGCAACGGCCCAAAGTGCTCAAGCGTCCAGGCAAGAGCCTCTTCAATATCTTGATCGGCTCGATCAGCCAGACGCACCGTCCAGCCACTCATCCGCGTTTCGCCAGCACGCGCTGGCTGATGCCGTGGATGTGTGAGCGCAACGACGCCGCATCGTTGAACTCGATATAGCGCCCGGCCTCGATGTCGGCCCTGCCCACCGCCACGGCCTCGCGCAAGGCGGCGAGTTTGGCGGCTTGCTCGGCCTGCCGCGCCTGAACCAGACGCAAGCCTTCGCGCAGCACCTCGCTGGCGTTCTGGTAGTGGCCAACGGCTACCATGTGCTCAATGAACTTGGCCTGGCTGTCGGTGAGGACGACATTGCGTGTGGGCATGGCTAACTCCAAGACTGGGTTTATGGCGTATTATGCCAGTTGGTGGAAAGCGCCGCTGGTGTGGTGTGCGGCTGCCCCTTGCGGGGCTTGGCTGGGTATCGGGCTTGGGGGCTTGGGGACGGGCCGAAAAACCGTGGTCTGTTCCCTATGACGGTCCCCTATGATGCGCCCGTTGATCCTCGGCATCCAGCCGATCCAAAATCGCCAAGGCCTGCTTCACATCACCCGTTGCGGCCATGGCCCGAAAATGGTTCTCGGTGTCCCATGCCGCCAAGGCCCGCGCGCTGAGTTCCTCTACCAATTTGTTGGTACTCAGGCCACGGCTTTTCGCCAGCGATTTCAAGCGCTGCGCCGTGTCATCCGGCAAGCGTATCGTTAATGTCGTCATTGCCATTGCTCCAGACATTGTGCAGGTGTCAGCACCCGCAGTTGATCAAAGACGAGTTCGCCCCGACCCAGATCACGCACATCTGAGCGGGGTAAAGTTTGGGCTACCCTCACCCCCCGCTCTCCCCCCCGGCGGGAGATGAGTTGGACGTCTGAGGAATCGAGGGCACGTCCGCGCCCTGGGAACCACCCAGCGTTGAAAGCAGGACCGGTCCGGGAATGCGGGGGCAAGATCAGGTCTGCTCCTGACGTTTGTGTGCGTCCACGTAGGAGCGCAAAACGGCGTTGATTTGCGTTTGGTACTTGGTGCCCGGACGTTTGAAGAACTCCAGCACGTCGGCATCCAGGCGCATCGTCACCTGTTGCTTGGCGCGTGGCAGTTTGAGCGTGGCTTTCAGCCAGCCTGTATCGACTTCGGGGGCATCGCTGTAGTCGATCTGGTCGTCTGGCATGGCTGCCACGGCGGCCAAGCGCGCCCTTTGCTGCGCGCTCAGGACGGGCGGCTTGGAGAGGTCAAGCGTGCGCTTGACGGTAGCGCTGTCTTTCCTTTGCATTGGCTTTCCTTGCAGAGATTGTTACAGCAAGCGCCACTGGCACCACCCTCGCCCCCTGCCCTCTCCCGGCGGGAGAGGGGTGAATTCACTTCCCGCGCAGGTAGAGTGTGTCAGGTGACAAATCAATTTGCTCAGACCAAGCCACGGTTCCATTGCGGACATGGGCACGCATGAAAAACCCAGGCTCCTTGAGCGCGGCAAAGGCGGGGTAAGCCAGAAAGGGGCGCATATCCAGACGCCGCACTTCGCCATTCGCAAACTCAGCTTCGATGAAGAACTCGGGCGATGGCAGCACCTTGACCACGTCGGGCGTCATGTTCGGCCTCCTTAACGCAAGGGGTCAATCGGGTAGGGGGTTTGGCCGTTGCTGGCGAATGTGCGGATGATGGTTCTTGGCGGTGTCGAGAGCGTACATCAATACCAGTATGCCGTAGAACATGCTGATGGTGGGCATGGGGCGCGCTCCTCAGGCGGGTAGGTGGATGCTGGCGGCAGCTTAGCACAGGATCGAGAGGGTGTGAGGGCAGATACGGGAACCCTGGCCCCTGCCCTCCCCCGGCGGGAGAGGGGTGAAGGGAAAAAACCGCTGCCCACTGGTGGAAAGCGCCGCTGGTGGGGTGTGCGGCTGCCCCTTGCGGGGCTTGGGGGCTTGGGGGCTTGGGGGCTTGGGGGCTTGGGAAATCAAGGCGCGGGCAGGCACAAGCTGGGGGCTGTGTCCTGTTACCGAGTTGCCGTCATTTCCAGACTCCTGAAAGCGCGCTCGTAAAACACTTGCCCAACGCGCTCGATATGGGCACGCAAGCCGGGGTGCTCAAGCGCGTCGAGCCGCACCAAGTCCACCTGATACGGAATGGGCGATTCGTCCAGCCGTGCGCTCAGGCGCGTTTGTACGTCCAGGGTGACGTCCGGTCCCTGCAGGGCGAGATCGATGTCTGAGCCACGGCGGTAGTTGCCCATGGCGCGCGAGCCAAAAATGATGGCGCGTTGCACCGCTGGCGCCTCAGCCAGGATGCTCCGGATGGCTTCCAGGGTGGCGGCAGGCAGCCCAAAGTCGGCTTCTGTGGCGGGCTGCATGGCTTAGGTTTGCTGCTGCAAACGGGTCTGCAGAGCCAAAAACGCCGGGTAGTAGCGCTGCGCTATGGCTGCAGCCACCGTTTCGGCCACACTCACGTTGTAGGTGTGGCTGGAGAGGTTGCGCTTGTCGATCATGTCCATCCAGGTTTCACCGTCCTCGACCAAACCGCGCTTGAAGGCCTCGCGTACCGTGCTGCGTGAACCCACCAGGCCCTGAATGCCCTCCATTTCCAGGTAGTCCTTGAGCACATTCCAGGCCAGCTCGTGCGTGAACTCAAAGCCCTGAATCAGGCCCTGGCGCTCCAGCTCCGACAAGGGGCGCTGCTGCATCAGGGCCAGCGCCTGGGTGAGTTGCGCCAGGGCGCGCTGGTAGTTGTCGAAGCGCTGGCGCCAGCGCAGTTCGCTTGTCATGGTGCCATGGGGTTGAAGGGCCGAAGTGCCTGCGGGTGTGATGAGCGCTTTGATGACCATTCTAGCGGCGCGGCGGCCGCACGCAAGCGCCCAAGCCGCTGCCAGCAAGCCCTGGTCCTGCCCTTACTGCACATACTGCACATACTGGTTTTGCCCTTGCGCTTGCGCATCGGCTGCGAGCGCGGCGCGGCGGCCGCGTTCGGCGTCGATGCCGTACAGCAGCGCCAGCCCGATCACAAAGTACAGGCCAGTCACGAGCATGGCGCTGCGGTGGTCGCCGCTGGTGAGCCAGGTCACCAGCCCGTAGGTGAGCGGGCCGACGATCGAGGCCAGCATCACGGCCAGCCCCCAGAGCCCAAAAAATTCGGCGCGCTGCGCCGGCGGTGCCAGATAGCCCACCAGCGCCCGCCCGGCCGACTGGCTCGCCCCCAGGCACAGCCCGGCGAGGTTGGCCGCGACCCAGAAACTGGCCGCGCTCTCGCTCGACCAGGCCACCAGCACCATCGCGATCCAGCCCAGCAGCGTGAGCGCAATGCCGCGCACCGGGCCGATGCGGTCTTGCAGGTAGCCAAAACCCAGCGCCCCGATGGCGGCGGTGATGTTGACGACAAAGATCATCATCACCGTCTGCGCGGTGTCAAAACCCATCACCTCCTGGGCGTAGATGGCCGCCAGCGCGATCACCGTCATGATGCCGGCCTGATAAAACACGATGCAGACGATGAAGCGGCGCATGTCCTGGTAGCGGGCCGACTGCCTCCAGGTCTGGGCCACCTGCGCCCACGCCGAGCTGCCAGAGCGCGTTTGCGGCTGCGCGCGCTCGCGCACCAGAAGGAAAAACGGCAGGGCCGTGAGGGCAAACAGGCCCGCCGTGATGAGCAAGGTGACCGGCACGAACTCAGAGGCGGTGTGGCCACGCGCCTGCGCCCAGGTGATGTAGGCCAAGCACAGCGCCAGGCACAGCAAGCCGCCGATGTAGCCCAAGCCCCAGCCCCAACCCGACAGGGTGCCCAGGCGCTGCGGGCGCGCGAGCTCGGGCAAAAAGGCCGCCACCAGATTGCCGCCGGCGCTGAAAAACGCATTCGACAGCACCAGCAGCACCAGCGCCAGCAGCACGCTGCCCGGCCCGGCCCAGCCCAGCGCCGCCGTGGTGAGCACGCAGCCGATGGTGGTCAGCGCCGCCAGTAGCTTTTTGCCGGCGTGTACGTCGGCCCAGGCCCCCAGCACGGGGGCGCTGAGCAGCACCAGCAGATTGGAAAAAGCCAAGGCCGCCGTCCAGGCCAGCGTGGCCCAGGTGGCACCGCCGGCGATACCAGCCACGAAGTAAGCGCCGTAAATGGCCGTGATGACGACCGTGGTGTAGCCCGAGTTGGCAAAGTCGAACATCGCCCAGCCGAAGGCCTCTCGCCGGCGCACGCCGGGCTGCAGCACGGGGCCCAGATTCGTCGCCGCTTCGGGCGTGGGGCTGGAGGGGACGGGGCTCACCACAGCTCCGGTTCGATTTCGAGCCGCACGCCAAAGCGCTCCAGGACGCTGGCTTGGATTGCGGTGGCCAGCGCCATGACCTCGGCGCCGCTGCACGGCTGAAAGGCGTCGCCGCGGTTGACCAGCACCAGCGCCTGTTTTTCGTACACGCCGGCGCGGCCCAGCGTCTGGCCCTTCCAGCCGCAGGCCTCGATCAGCCAGCCAGCCGCGAGCTTGACGCGCCCATCGGGCAGCGGGTAGTGCACCACGGCTGGGTGGCGGGTGCAAATTTCGGCACAGTGCTCGCGGCTGACCAGCGGGTTTTGGAAAAAACTGCCGACGTTGCCGATTGCGGCCGGGTCGGGCAGCTTGGCGCGCCGGATTTGGCACACCCAATCAAAAATCTGCCGCGCCGTGGGTTGCTCCAGGCCGGTCTCGGCCACTTTGCGCTCCAGCTCGAGGTAGCCCAGCACGGGTTGCCAGCGCTTGGGCAGCCAAAAGCGCACCCGCGTGATGAGCCAGCGCCCGGCCAGCCCGTGGTCCGGTGCGCTGCTGCGCTGGCGTTTGAACACCGAGTCGCGGTAGCCGAAACGGCACTGCGCCGCGTCCAGGTTGTGCACTTGGCCGCTGTGCAGATCGACGGCGTCGAGCGAATGAAAGCGGTCTTGCAGCTCGAGCCCGTAGGCGCCGATGTTTTGCACCGGGGCCGCGCCCACCGTGCCGGGGATGAGCGCCAGGTTCTCGAGCCCAAACCAGCCGCGATCCAGCGTCCAGGTGACGAAATCGTGCCAGTTTTCGCCCGCATCGGCCTCCACCAGATAGCCCGCCTCGGTCTCGCGCAGCAGGCGCCGCCCCAGCATTTCGATTTTCAGCACCAGGGGCTCGACGTCGCTGGTGAGCACGATGTTGCTGCCGCCGCCGAGCACGCGCAGGCGCGCGGCGCACCAGCCGGGCTGGCGCACCAGGTCGGGCAGCATCTCGGCTTTGCGCAGCCGCAGCAGGCGCTGCGCCTGTGCCGCGATGCCAAATGTGTTGTGCGGCTGCAAGGCCACGTTTTTCTCGACTAACATCCGGGGATTGTCGCACCCCCGCCTTCACCGCACCGCACCATGCCCTCTTTCGATACCGTCCTCGAGCCCGACCGGGTTGAAATCAAAAACGCCGTCGATCAAACCGCCAAGGAAATCGGCAACCGCTTCGACTTCAAGGGCAGCAGCGCCGCCATCGAGCTCAAGGAAAACGACATCGTTCTGAGCGGCGACAGCGACTTCCAGCTCGCCCAGATCGACGACATCTTGCGCGCCAAGCTGAGCAAGCGCAGCGTCGATGTGCGCTTTCTCGATGCCGGTAAAATCGAAAAAATGGGCGGCGACAAGGTGCGTCAAGTGCTCAAGGTGCGCGAAGGCATTGCCACCGAAGACGGCAAGAAAATCCAGCAAGCCATCAAAGCCAGCAAGCTCAAGCTGCAAGCCGCGATTCAGGGCGAGGCGGTACGCGTCAGCGGCGCCAAGCGCGACGAGCTGCAAGCCGCCATGGCCCTGATCCGCCAAGCCCTGCCCGGCCTGCCCCTGAGCTTCAACAACTTTCGCGATTGAAACCGCCCGCTTGCCAGCCATGAATTTTGCCGCCGCGCCCGACCCCGCCTACGCGCTCATGCGCGAGTGGACGCAGCGCTGGTCCGACCTCGAGAGCGATCTGGCGCAGATGCTGCTGCAGCCGCACGCGCAGCGCGATTTTTGCGCCCGCGTGCAGGCGCTGCAGGCACAAGCCCAGGAGCTGCTGCAAATCGACCCCGACGCCAGCCTGTACTGGTTGCTGCAACTGGCCACCAGCTCCAGCATCGGTTACAGCAGCTCGCACGCGCTGCTGTGCTGGGCCTTGTGCAGGCTGGTGGCGCCCAGCCTCGATTGCCCCGCCGCCAAACAAGACAGCCTGGCGCACGCTGCCCTGACCATGAACATTGGCATGACGCAGCTGCAAAACACCTTGGCGGAACAGGCCATCGAACCCAGCGCCGAGCAACGCGCCGCCATCGACACCCACGCCGCGCGGAGCGCCCAGTGGCTGCGCGAACTCGGTGTCACCGACGCCGACTGGTTGCACACGGTGGAGCAACACCACGAACGCTCTGACGATCTCGACACCCCGACCCGGCTGCTGCAAGCCACCGACCGCTACGCGGCGCAGATCAGCCCGCGCGAAACCCGCGCCGGCCGCTGCGTCACCGATTCGGGCCGGCACGCCTTGCTGGCCCCCCAGGCGGGTGCAGGCAGCGGGGGCAGCGCAGTCAACGCCATCGGCCACGCCCTGCTGCGCACCGTGGGCATTTGCCCGCCGGGCAGCTTTGTGCGCCTCGAAGACGACACCGTCGCCGTGGTGCTGCGCCGCACCACGCAGCCGGGCGCGCCCTGGGTGGCCAGCGTGCTCGATGTCGCCGAGGTGGCGCTGGCCGAACCCACGCTCATCGACACCCGCACCGACGGTTGCGGCATTGCCGCTGCCTTGGTGGCGCAAACGGTGCGGGTGCGGCTCAACCACGCCCGGCTGCTGCACCTGTCGCGCATGGCGCTGGCGCATTAGCTTTTTTTGCGGCCCACCTGACCCTCTTGCCCGGCCAGCAGGCGCTGGATGTTGCCGCTGTGGCGCCACAGCAGCAGGGCACTCATGGCGCTGATGGCAATGCCCAGGGCGGGCTGCATCTGCCACAGGGCGGGCGAACCGAACCAATAGAGCAGCGGCGCCAGCAGCGCCGCCACGATCGCTGCCAGCGAGGAGTAGCGCGTGAGCAACAGCGTCAGCACCCACGACAGCAGCACCAGCAGGCCCAGCCAGGGCTCAAAACCCAGCAGCACCCCGGCGGCGGTGGCCACCCCTTTGCCACCCTGAAAGCGCATGAACACCGGATACACATGGCCGATGAAGGCGGCCAGGCCCACCAGCGCAACCGTGCCCCAGCCCAGCCCCCAATCGGGCCCCCACTGCGCCACCAGCCACACCGGCAACCAGCCCTTGAAGGCGTCGAGCAGCAGCGTGAGCGCCGCCGCCACCTTGTTGCCCGAGCGCAGCACGTTGGTGGCGCCCGGGTTTTGGCTGCCGTAGGTGCGTGGGTCGCTCAAACCCATGAGGCGGCTGATCAGCACCGCAAACGACAGCGAACCGATCAAATACGCCAGCACCAGGGCCGGCAGCCAGAGCCACTCAACAATCATCGTCATCCCTTGCAAAGGCAGCGCCGCATCGGCGCGGGCGGGCTGGTCAATAGGCCGGGTCGCGCTGCTCGAGCCGGATGGCGTCGATGGCTTGCAGCAGCTCGGGCGCCAGCACCGTGCCCCAGGCATCCAGGCAGGCATCGAGCTGCGCCAGCGAGGTGACGCCGATCAAGGTGCTGGCCACCTGCCACTTGGTGTAGCAAAAGGCCAGCGCCATTTGGGTGGGCGCCAGGCCGTGCTCGCGCGCCAGGGCGTTGTAGCGGCGCGCTGCCTGCAGCGCACTGGCGCGGCCCCAGCGCTGCTGGCGCATGCTGGCAAAACGCGCCATGCGGCCCAGCGCCGGGTCGGCGCCCTCGAAGCCGCTGGCATCGTACTTGCCGGTGAGCAGGCCAAAACCGAGCGGCGAATACGCCAGCAGCCCGACCCCAAGGCGGTGCAGGGTTTCGTCAAGCCCGTTTTCTGCGCCGCGGTGGATCAGGCAGTAGGGGTTTTGCACGCTCGCCACGCGCGGCAAGCCATGCTGTTCGGCCAGGCGCACGAACTCGTGCACGCCGTAGGGGGTTTCGTTGGACAGGCCGATGGCGCGCACCTTGCCCTGCTGCACCAGCTGTGCCAGCGCCTGCAACTGCTCGAGTATCGAGGGGCAGGGCCGATCCTTGGACGGGTCGTAGTACAGCGTGCCAAACATCGGCACGTTGCGCGCCGGCCAGTGGATCTGGTACAGGTCGATCGCGTCGGTGCCCAGGCGGCGCAGGCTGCCCTCGCAGGCCGCCACGATCTCGGGCGCCGTCAGGCCGGTGTGCTCGCCCCGAATCCAGCTCATGCCGCGCGCCGGCCCGGCCACTTTGGTGGCCAGCACCAGGCGCTGGCGCACCCCGGGGCGCGCCGCCAGCCACTGGCCGATGATGCGCTCGGTGGCGCCATAGGTTTCGGCCCGCGGCGGCACCGAATACATCTCAGCGGTATCAAAAAAGTTGACCCCGCGCTCGAGCGCCCGGTCCATGATCGCAAAGGCCTCGGCCGCGCCCACTTGCTCGCCAAAAGTCATGGTGCCCAAGCCGATGGCGGGCACTTGCAGGCCGCTTTGGCCGAGGGTGACAATCTTGATGGCCGACATACAAACTCCATTTAAGCCAGCGCTGGTGCCCCGAGCCGGGATCGAACCGGCACGCCGCTTATGCAGCAAGCGGCGGATTTTAAGTCCGCTGTGTCTACCTGTTTCACCATCGGGGCGCAAGCCCACGATTCTAGCCTTCAGGCGGCGCGCGGGCCGCCTTGAAGCAGCGCCAGGTAGGCGCGCCGGGTGGTCGGGGCGATGGCTTCGAGCACCTGCTCGTAGGCGGTGCGGTGGCGCGCCAGCAGGCGAAACGAGGCCACGCTGCGCGATTTGCAGAACCAGTGGCAGGTGTGCTGAAACAGCATCAGCTCGGCCAGCAGCATGTGGGCGCGCGCTTTGGCGCTGCGCCGTTCGTGGTTGGCGGCTGCGGCCTGCACGGCCTCGGCGTGGACGCGCAGCACGGCACGAAAATCGAGCGTGGACTGGGGCAGCCAGCGTTCGATCATGGGCAGGCTGACGCGGCACAGACGGGTTTGCGCGGCCGGCAGCTGGCCGATGTCGGCAGCCAAGTCGCTGAGCTGTTGCGCCAGCTGCCCCTCGGCCTCGGCCAGCGCGGCCCACATCGGGGCGCGGCGCTCGGGGTCGGGCTCGCCGAGGGCACGCAGGTAACCGTGGTTGAGCTGCTCCATCAGCTTTTCGATCTGGTAGCGGCGCAGGTGGCTGCTGAGCAAAGCGATGCGCTCGCGCTCGCTGCGCGCCTTGAGCGTGAAGTAGCCCAGGCCAAACAAAAAAGCGATCAGGAAGGCGTCCATTGGCAGGTCAGGTGTGGTTTGCGCGCTCCACTTGCGGCTTGGCCAGACGTGCGGCAGCGCGCTCGGCGGCGCGTTCGGCCTCGGCTTGCTGGGCGGCGTGCAGCCACTGCGCAAATTGCTGCGGCGTCTCGAGCGTGATGCGACCCAGGGCGGCGCTGCGAAAATCGCTCAACAGCACTTCGGCGGCTTTTTGGCTGTTCAAACGCCCGCCGGCCAGCAGGCAGCCCCGGCGCTGGCCGATGGCTTGCAGCAAGGCATCTTCGGGCATGGCGGCGATCTGCTCGAGCGCTTGCGGCAGCTGATAACGCGCCTGCAGCAGCGCGGCATAAGGCTGGCGCAGCCGCAGCAGCAGCTCCAGCGCCACGCTTTCCTCGTCGTAGGCGTTGCGCCCCACGGCGCCGCTGGCCGCCAGCAGGTAGCCGCTTTCAGGCACGATGATCTTGGGCCACAGCACGCCCGGGGTGTCGTAGAGATAAAAATCATCGGCGAGCAAAATGCGCTGCTCTGCCCGCGTGACCCCGGCTTCATCGGCGACGCGGGTGGCGCGCTTGCCCACCAGGGTGTTGATGAGGGTGGATTTGCCCACGTTGGGGATGCCACCGATGAGCACGCGCATGGGCTTGGCCAGCCCGCCGCGCCTGGGGGCCAGCTCGTGGCAGGCGCCGATCAGGGCGCGCGCCGGCCCGGCCATGCCGGCATCGAGCCCGATGGCGCGGGTGTGGGGCTGGCTTTGGTAGTGCGCCAGCCAGGCCTGCGTTCGGGCTGGGTCGGCCAGATCCTGCTTGTTGAGGATTTTGAGCGTGGGCTTGGGGCCGATCAGGCGCGCCAGCATCGGGTTGGCGCTCGAGCCCGGCAGGCGCGCGTCGAGCAGCTCGATCACCACGTCGATGGACTTGAGGCGCTCGGCGATCGCTTTTTGCGTCGCGTGCATGTGCCCGGGAAACCATTGCACGGCCATGGGATGAGGCTCAGGCGTGTGCGGCCAGCCAGGCGCGCAGCTCGGGCACCGAATGCACCACCTGCAAGGGCCCGAGGGGGTCGAAATGGGCGTGGTCGTGGGCGCCGTAGCTCACGCCCACGCTGGCGCAGCCGGCGTTGCGCGCCATCTGCAAATCGTGCGTGGTGTCGCCGATCATGAGCGTGCGCTCGGGCGCCACGTCGAACGCCTGCATGAGCTCGTGCAGCATCAGCGGATGCGGCTTGCCCGCGGTTTCGTCGGCGGTGCGCGAGCCGTCGAACACCCCTTGCAGCTGCACCGAATGCAGCGCTTGATCGAGGCCGCGGCGGCTTTTGCCGGTGGCCACCGCCAGCAGGTGCTGGCGCTGGCGCAGTTCGGCCAGCAAGGGCAACACGCCCTCGAACAGGGTCAATTCGTGCTGTTGCGCCAGATAATGCTGCTGATAGCGCTGGCCCAGCAGGGGGTAGCGCTCGGGGGGCACGTCGGGGGCGACATGGGCCAGCGCCGACATCAGACCCATGCCGATCACCCAGGCGGCCTGCTCGTCGCTGGGCACGCGGCCGCCGACGTCGCGCACCGCGGCCTGGATCGCGCGCACGATCTGGGCGGTGGAGTTGAACAGGGTGCCGTCCCAGTCGAAGGCAATGAGGTCGAATTGGCGCGGGCGCATGGGACGGGTGGCTGCAAAAAAGAGGAAGGGCGCATTCAAGCGCCCCCGTGGGATCTGCCGGGCCGGTCTGACGCTGCGCCCAAGGCAAAGCGTCGCGCTTGGCAGCAGATTATCGCAGAACCGCCGCCGCTTGCGCCTGGACGGACGGACGCCGCCCGCGCAGCGAGGCGCTCAGATGCGGTAGTCTTCGATGTTCTTGCCTTCGGCCTGCAGGGCCCGCACCCACTCGGGTTTGCGCCCCGGCCCGCCAGACCAGGTTTCGCCGTTGGGGCCTTTGAATTTGGCTGGGGCTTTGGCGCGGGCACCGGCTTTGCGCGCTGCGGCACCCAAGTCTTCGAGCGTAATGCCGTGCTCTTTCATGGTGGCCTTGATGCCCAGAATGACGTTGTTCAATTCCTGCTTGCGCACCTGCTCGGCTTGCAGCAGCAGGGCTTCGGCTTGGGCTTTGAGTTCGGCGTAAGTGGCCATATCGAGATTCCTTTAAACGAAGGTTAACGAGAGTTCCGATTGTAATCACAAAAACCGCTGGCAATCGGCCCAGAGCAACAAATCGGCCGGCAAAGGCGCCTGCAGTTGCACTTCCTGCCCCAGCACGGGGTGCGTGAAGCGCAATTGCCAGGCGTGCAGAAACATGCGCTTGCCGCCCAGTTTCTGCAAGTCGCGGTTCCAGCCAAAATCGCCGTATTTGTCGTCACCGGCAATCGGATGCCCGGCGTGCGCCAAATGCACCCGAATCTGGTGCGTGCGCCCGGTCTTAATGGTCACGGCCAGCAGCGTGGCCACTTGTGCGGCACCGCTTTCGCTGGCGCCAGCCAACGTCAGTTGCCCCAACACCTGCACCAGACTGATCGCGCGCAGGCCCTGCGGATCGTGCGCATCGGTGACGCGCACCCGGCGTTCGCCGTCGGGCAGCAAATACTTGTGCAAGGGCCAGTCGAGCACTTTGAGCCGGGCCGGCCATTGGCCCTTGACCAGCGCCAGGTAGCTTTTGCCCATGCTGCGCTGGCGCAATTGCTCTTGCAACAGACGCAGCACGCTGCGCTTTTTGGCCACCAGCAAGATCCCGCTGGTTTCGCGATCCAGGCGGTGTACCAGTTCCAGCAGCGGCGCCTGCGGGCGCGCGCGGCGCAACTGCTCGATGACGCCAAACGACACCCCGCTGCCCCCGTGCACGGCCACCCCGGCGGGCTTGTCGATGGCCAGCAGGGCGTCGTCTTCGTAGAGCAGCGGAAACTCGCGCGCTGGCGCCGCCGTCGCCGCCAGCGCCAATGCGGGCTGGGCGGGCGCCGCCAGGCGCAAGGGCGGGATGCGCAGCACATCGCCAGCGGCCACGCGGCTGTCGGCCTGCACCCGGCCCTTGTTGCGCCGCACCTCGCCCGAGCGGATGAGGCGGTAGATCAGGCTTTTGGGCGCCCCCTTGAGCTCACGCAGCAGGTAGTTGTCGAGCCGCTGACCGTCGGATTCGGCATCGACCACGAGCAGGCGCACGGCAGGGCTGGGATGGTTTATAATGGTTGCCACCTGAGTCGATGGGTGAGTGTATGGCATGCCTTCGAGCAAGCCTTTGAGGCAGCCTTGAATTTTAAGGCACCGCCACCCCCGGCTCGGTGACAAGTCGCCAGCCCTGCCCTTTCGTGCCGCCCCGCACAGGCTGCAGCAAAGCCGCCCACAGCGGCCGCACGAACCGCAGGATGGGTCAGCACAAACGAAGCGAACCCGATACGGAATACCCCAAACGTGCAGCCCGCGTCCTTGCGCCGCAGGCTGCATGCGGACCAAAGTGAAACCAAAGCCCCACTGGCATACGCTGTGACAGCCCACCACTGGCCCCCTTTGCTCACCGCCCTCCACGCGCCCATGCCTGGGCAGGTCTGAGGCTGCGCGGCTGCGCTCCAGCAGCCGATTGCGCAGCCCCCGCTTGCGCCCGGGATCTCCGGCAATTCCTCCTCGTTCGCTCGCCGCACGCTGGCCGCTGGCCGTGCGCCCCGCTTTTGGGGCATGGTGTGTGCAAGTCAGAGGAAAATTCATGAAACGCATGTTGATCAACGCCACGCAAGCCGAAGAGCGGCGGCTGGCCATCGTCGATGGGCAAAAACTGCTCGACTACGAAATCGAGATCGAAGGGCGCGAGCAGCGCAAGGGCAATATCTACAAGGCCGTGGTCACGCGCGTCGAGCCCTCGCTCGAAGCCTGCTTCGTGGACTACGGCGAAGAGCGCCAGGGCTTTCTGCCCTTCAAGGAAATCGGGCGCCAATACTTCCAGGGCAATACCGCGCCGGCGCAAGCGCGCATTCAGGACGTGATCAAAGAGGGCCAGGAACTGCTGGTGCAGATCGAAAAAGAGGAGCGCGGCAACAAAGGGGCGGCGCTCACCACCTTCGTCAGCCTCGCCGGGCGCTACGTGGTGCTGATGCCCAACAACCCGCGCGGCGGCGGCGTGAGCCGGCGCATCGAAGGCGACGAGCGGGCCGAACTCAAAGCAGTGCTCGATCAACTCGACTACCCGGGTGGCATGAGCATCATCGCGCGCACCGCCGGCATTGGGCGCGAGGCGGGTGAATTGCAATGGGATTTGAACTACCTGCTCAAGCTCTGGAACGCCATCGACGGCGCCGCCAAGGCCGGCAAGGGCGCGTTCCTGATTTACCAGGAATCGAGCCTGGTGATACGCGCCATCCGCGATTATTTCAACACCCAGATCGGTGAGATCCTGATCGACACCGACGACATCTACGAACAGGCGCACCAGTTCATGAGCCACGTGATGCCCGAGCAGGGGCATCGGGTGAAACGCTACCGCGACGACGCGCCGCTGTTTTCGCGCTTCCAGATCGAGCACCAGATCGAAACCGCCTACAGCCGCACGGTGCAACTGCCCAGCGGCGGCGCGATCGTCATCGACCAGACCGAAGCGCTGGTGGCGGTCGATGTGAACTCGGCGCGCGCCATCAAGGGCGGCGACATCGAGGAAACCGCGCTGCGCACCAACCTCGAAGCCGCCGACGAAGTGGCGCGCCAGGCGCGGCTGCGCGATTTGGGCGGCCTGCTGGTGATCGACTTCATCGACATGGAAGAATCGCGCAACCGGCGCGAAGTGGAAAACCGCCTGCGCGACGCGCTGCGCCAAGACCGCGCCCGGGTGCAGTTCAGCGCCATCAGCAAGTTTGGCCTGCTCGAAATGAGCCGCCAGCGCCTGCGCCCCACGCTGTCCGAAGGCGCCTCCATCCCCTGCCCGCGCTGCGGTGGCTCGGGCCACATCCGCGACACCGAGAGGCTCGGCGCTGCAGATCCTGCGCGTGATCCAGGAAGAATCGCTCAAGGACGGCACCGCCGCCGTGTTCGTGCAGGTGCCGGTCGAGGTGGCGAGCTTCTTGCTCAACGAAAAGCGCACCGAGATCACCAAGATCGAACTGCGCCAGCGCATCAACGTGCTGCTGGTGCCCAACAAGTCGCTCGACACGCCGCACTACAAGCTCGAGCGCCTCAAGCACGACGACCCGCGCCTCGACAAACTCGACGCCAGCTACCGGCTGGCCGAGGAGATCGACGACGTGGCCACCGTGACCCGGCGCAGCCACGAGCGCGCCAACAAGCAAGAGCCGCTGATCAAGGGCGTGCTGCCCGACGGCCCGGCCCCGCAGGTCGCGGTCAAGGCCGGCACGGGCGCTGGCGCAGCCGGTGCGGCTGCGGCGGTGCCTCATGCACCCGCTGCGACACCCACCCCCGCAGCCAGCGCGGGCGCAGCCGCGCGCAGCGCGCCGGCCGCCGCCTCGAGCGGCTTCATGGCGTGGTTCAAGCGCTTGCTGGGCTTGGCACCGGCCCCCGAGGCTGCGCCTGCAGCGGCACCGGCGGCCACGCGCGCCGCAGCAGCCGGCTCTGCGGCCACCAAGACAGAGCCGCCCCGCAGCCCACGCGGCGGCGGTAGCGGCAGCGGCCGTGGACGCGGTGAGCGCGGCGGTGAGCGCGGCGGTGAGCGCGGTGAGCGTTCTGAGCGCAGCAACCGCGCCGAAGGCGCTGCCGAAGCCGGTGCGCGCGCTGGCGAAGGCCGCCGCACCGAGCGCACCGAGCGCACCGAGCGCACCGAGCGTCCTGGCCGCAGCGAAGGGCGCGCAGAGGGCCGTGTCGAGGGCGCCACCGAAGGCCGCGCCGAGCGCGGTGGCGCACGCACCGAAGCCGGCGAGCGGCCCGAGCGCAGCGAAAGCCGCCGCTCCGGCCGCCCAGAGCGCGGCGAACGCAGTGAGCGGCCCGAGCGCGAGGGACGCCCAGTCAACACCGGCACCGAAGCCCCGCTGCCCAGCGCCAGCGGCGAAGCAGACGGCCAGGCCAGCACCAGCGCACCCGCCGACCACGCGCGGCGCGAGCGCAGCCGGGGTGGACGCGGCGAGGGCCGACGCAGCGCCGCCGCAGCCGATGCGGCCAATGCCAGCGCACCCTTTGCCGACCCAAGCGACGCCGATGCCAGCGCCCAGCCCGCCTCGGTCGAGGACGCGGTCGCCCAAGAAAACGGCTCCAGCCAGCCAGCGGGCGAACGCGAGCACGAGGGCACGGGTGGGCGCCGCCGCAGCCGCGACCGCTTCGGCCGCGACCGACGCGAACGCGCCGCCGGCACTGAAGGCACCGAGGGCAGCGCTGGCACCGAGGCCAGCACCGACAGCCCAGAGCGCGCCGCAGCCCTGGCCACGGTCGCCGCCACAGCCAGTGCCGCCAGCGCCGCCACCGAGCCCAGCGAGGACGAGGACGCCGCACCGGCACGCTCGTACTTCAACCGGCCCAGCAGCCAGCCCGCGCCGGCAGCACCGGCACCGGCCGCAGCCCCCCCAGCCCATGCCCCAGCCCCAGCCCCAGCCCCAGCCCCAGCCCCAGCTGCAGCTGCAGCCGCAGCCAGCGCCCCCTTCGCGCTGCCGCTGGCCGAGCTCGAGGCGCTGGCCAGCCAGGCCGGCCTGCAATGGGTGCAGTCCGACCCGGCCCGCATCGAGCAGGCCCGCGCCGCCAGCGCCGCTCTGGTGCCGGCGCCGCAGGTGCCGCGCCAGCCCAAGCCAGTGCAACTGCCCGACGACGGACCGCTGGTGCTGGTCGAAACCCGCCGCGACCTGCGCCAACTGGTGCTGCCACACGAACAGTGAGGTCGTGCCCCTGCGCTTGGCGCTGCGCGCTCGCGCCGTCCCGGAGGGGGCGCCAAGCGCCTTGGGGCGGCCCGGCGGCGCTTTTTGAACTTAATCCGGCGGTACGACTCAGGTTTTGACGCGCATCAAGACCCGTGTCACCCGCCGGCGCTATCCTGTTGCCCCATGAACACTGCCACCCCAGAGCCGACCACCAGTCCGACCGCACCCAGCGCGCCCGCGCGCGAGTTCCCGCCCGTGCCCGATCTGCAATGGTCCGAGGCGCTGCAAACCGGCGACGCGCGCATGGACGCCACGCACCAGGAAATGGTGGAGATGCTGGCGCACCTGCGCGCCCTGCCACCCGAGCAGCAGCTCGAACCCTACCGCGCCCTGCTTGCGCACACCACCGAGCACTTCGCCCAAGAAGACCGCTGGATGCTGGCCAGCGGCTTCACCGCCGACAACTGCCACAGCCTGCAGCACCGAAGCGTGCTCGACACCCTGATCGCCGTCGAAGCGCACTTTCACCAGGGCGACCGCAGCATCATCACCCGCATGGCCGAGGCGCTGGTCGAGTGGCTGCCCCTGCACGCGCAGAGCATGGACGCCGGGCTGGCGCAGCACCTGCAGGCGCTGCAATTCGACACCCAGACCGAAACCCTGCCCGACCCCTCCCGGGTGCGCCCGGCGAGCATGAGCGGTTGCGGCAGCATCAGTTGCAGCTAAGCCCCCATGACCGAGCGCAAACCCACCAGCCCCCTGACCGAGGTCCTGATCGCGGTCATCGTGCCGTCGATCATCCTGATGCAGCTCAGCGGCCCAGAAGACCTCGGGCCCGTCAACGCGCTGCTGTTGGCGCTGGCTTTTCCGCTCGGTTGGGGCGCGCGCGACCTGTGGCTGCAAAGCCGCATCAACCCCTTTGCCGTGCTGGGTCTGGTCAGCATCGGGCTCACTGGCGGCATCGGGCTGCTCGAGCTCGACGCCTTCTGGCTCGCGGTCAAAGAGGCCGCCATCCCGGGCCTGATCGGTTTGGTGGTCATCGGCTCCACCTGGACCCGTTACCCGCTCATCCGCACCGTGCTCTACCACCCGCGGCTGATCGACGTCGAGCGCGTGCAGGCGCAGTTGCAGCTGCGCGGTGCCCAAGCCGAATTTGAGGCCCGCCTGCTGCGCGCCACCTGGATGCTGGGCGCCACTTTCTTCTTTTCGGCCACCATGAACTTCATTCTGGCGCGCTGGATCGTGGTCAGCCCGGCCGGCACCACCGCCTTCAACGAAGAGCTCGGGCGCCTCACGCTCCTGAGCTACCCCATGATCGCCATCCCGGCCACGCTCATGATGCTGCTGGTGCTCTACTACATCGGGCGCGCCATCCACCAGCTCACCGGGCTCAAGCTGACCGAGTGCCTGCACACGGCGCAGTAAGCCCCCTCCTGCGCGACGGCAGCGCCATATTTCACGCCCTAGCAGCCGCTTTTCAACAGCCCGGAGCGGCCTTTGCTGCCCCCGGGCGCTATCATGCGGGATCCATCACAGCGAGACCCGCCCATGACCGTCATCACCTGCGTCGAAGACCTGCGCCGCTTGGCCCAGAAGCGCGTGCCGCGCATGTTTTACGACTACGCCGACAGCGGCTCGTGGACCGAGAGCACCTACCGCGCCAACGAGGCCGACTTCGTGCCCATCAAGCTGCGCCAGCGCGTGGCGGTCAATATGGAGGGCCGCAGCACCCGCAGCACCCTGATCGGCCAGCAAGTGGCGATGCCGGTCGCGCTCGCCCCCACCGGCCTGACCGGCATGCAACACGCCGACGGCGAAATCCTTGCCGCACGCGCCGCGCGCGCCTTCGGCGTGCCGTTCACGCTCTCGACCATGAGCATCTGTTCGATCGAAGACGTGGCCGCGCACGCCGGCCCGGGTTTCTGGTTTCAGCTCTACGTGATGCGCGACCGCGACTTCATCGCCCGCCTGATCGACCGCGCCAAGGCCGCCGGCTGCTCGGCGCTGATGCTGACGCTGGATCTGCAAATTCTGGGCCAGCGCCACAAAGACCTCAAGAACGGCCTCTCGGCCCCGCCCAAACCCACCCTGGCCAGCGTGCTCGATCTGCTCACCAAACCGCGCTGGTGCCTGAAGATGGCGGGCACCAGACGGCGCCAGTTCGGCAACATCGTCGGCCACGTCAAGGGCGTGAGCGATATGTCGCAGCTCAGCGCCTGGACGGCGCAGCAGTTCGACCCCGGCCTGAACTGGGCCGACGTGGAGTGGGTCAAGCAGCGCTGGGGCGGCAAACTCATCCTCAAGGGCATACAGGACGAAGCCGACGCCCGGCTGGCGGTGCAATCGGGCGCCGACGCGCTGATCGTGAGCAACCACGGCGGGCGCCAGCTCGACGGCGCCGAGAGCAGCATCCACGCCCTGCCCAGGATCGTGGCGGCCGTGGGCTCGCAGATCGAGGTGCACATGGACGGCGGCATCCGCAGCGGCCAGGACGTGCTCAAGGCGCGCGCACTCGGGGCCCGTGGCACCTACATCGGCCGCGCCTTCCTCTACGGCCTGGGCGCCCAGGGCCAAGCCGGCGTGAGCAAGGTGCTGGAGTTGATCCACAAAGAGCTGGAGCTCAGCATGGCCTTCACGGGCCACACCGACATCGACACCGTGGACCGCTCCATCCTGCTGCCCGGCACCTACCCGGTGGCCTGAGAGAGGCAGAGCGGCCAGCGCAACGGCCGCACTCAGGCGCTGCCGCCGCGTCGCAGCGTGGGCGAGACACCCGGGTCGGTGCCGACGTTGATCAGCCGTGGCGTGTTGATGCGCAGCGGCTTGATCACCTTCTGGTCGCGCAGGTACTCGCTCACCACGTCCCAGATCGGGGTGCCGGTCACGCCCTCCTGCACCGAGGCCCAGCCGGCCACGGTGTAGCGCCGATGGGCCTCGATCGGCGTGCCGTTGATGCGCATGTCGAGTATGCGCTGGCCCATCGGCGCCCTGGGGGCGCAGACATAGCTCATGCCACCCACCCGCACCATGTCGCCGCCCTGCTGCAGGTAGGGGTCGGGGTTGAAGATGTTGTCGGCCACGTCTTCGAGGATGTTCTTGATGTCGGCGCCGGTGAACTCGTTGAGCGTCGTGGCCGGGTAGGTCAGGCCGACCTGATCCATCAGGCGCTCGGTGGTGATGGTGTCGCCCGCCAGCAGGCTGGTGCCCCAGCGCACCCCAGGCGAGAAGGCGATCTGGGCGCCGCGGACTTCCATCAGCGCCTCGAGTATGAGCTGGTCCCAGGAGCCGTTGAAGTTGCCGCGCCGGAACAGGGTGCCTTCGGTCACGGCCAAGGGCTCGTTCAGGCGCGCCTGGTAGGGCGCACGCACGCGCTCGATGTAGGCCTGCATCTCGCGGTCGGCGGGCAGGAGGTTGGCAAACACCGGCATCAGGCGGTAGCGGTAGCCCTGGATGCGGCCGCCGCGCACGTCGAAGTCGAGCAAGGCCAGGAACTTGCCGTTCGAGCCGGCGTTGGTCACCAGGGTCTGGCCGCCGGCGTTGCGCACGATGAAAGGCGCCGGCATGCCGTCGTGGGTATGGCCACCCAGAATGGCGTCGATGCCGCGCACCCGGCCCGCCATCTTGATATCGACATCCATGCCGTTGTGCGACAGCACCACCACCACCTGCGCGCCTTGGGCACGCACCCGATCGACCACCTGCTGCATGTGCTCGTCCTGGATGCCAAAGGTCCAGTCGGGCACGAAGTGGCGTGGGTTGGCAATCGGGGTGTACGGGAAGGCCTGGCCGATGACGGCGATGCGCACGCCGTTTTGCTCCTTCATGGTGTAGTGCGGAAACACCGGGTCACCAAAGTCGGCGGTGGCGATGTTTTGCGCCACGAAGTCGATGTGGCCCTTGAAGTCTTTGGCGATGATTTCCTGCACACGCGCCGCGCCGTAGGTGAACTCCCAATGCGGCGTCATGATGTCTACCCCGAGCAGCTTGCAGGCATCGACCATGTTCTTGGGCGTTGGTCCACAGCGCCGTGGCCGAGCCTTGCCAGGTGTCGCCGCCGTCGAGCAGCAGCGCGTGCGGGCGGCTGGCCTTGATCTGCTTGACCAGCGTCGCCAAATGGGCAAAGCCGCCAACCTTGCCGAAGGTGCGCGCGGCGCGGTCGAAGTTGAGGTAGCTGAAGGCGTGCGCCTCGATCGTGCCGGGGCGGATGTTGAAGTGGCGCAGCAAAGACTCGCCCACGAGGTGCGGGATGCGCCCAAAGGCCTCGCCGACGCCGATGTTGACGCTGGGCTCGCGAAAGTAGATCGGCATGAGCTGCGCGTGGCAGTCGGTAAAGTGCATGAAGCTGACGTTGCCAAAGCGCGGCACGTCGTACAGCCTGTGCGTGGCGCCGGGGCGCGCGGCCAAAACGTCGGGGTGGCTGATCGCCATGCCGCCGGCGCTGGCCACGGCCAGCACCTGCATGAACTCGCGTCGGCTCATACTCATCTTTGTCTCCTGTTCTTGTCGGCAGCTAACGTTAAAAACAAAAAGGGCCAGCCAGGCACGCAACCGGCTGGCCCTCTGACGGGTTGTGGGCAGCGCCCCAACCCGTCCGCTCGGGTGGGAGGGGCTTTAAGTGATCGCCGCTTCGTCGGTGCGGGTACCACCGCGGTTGTCGGTCCAGCGCACCGCGACCCGGTCGCCCTTGGCGGCACCGCGGAAGCGGAACGCCAGGAACGGGTTTTGCGACACCGCCGGGCCCCAGTTGGCGCTCAGCACATTGCGCCCGTTGTGGGTCGCCTCGACTCGGTTGATGTAGTGTGCGGGGATGGGGTTCCCATCGGCGCCACGGCGCACGCCGGTCTCCATGACGTGTGCCATGAGCACGCGCACAGTGGTCACGCCGCCTTCTTCGACGGCTCGGATTCGCATCGGTGATGACATGATCTCTGCTCCTTGTGTGGTGTGGTGTGGTGTGAGGTGGCTTTAGCCGCCGCAGCCACCGAGGGTGACTTTGGTTTCCTTGACGGCAGAGAACAAGCGCCCGTCGGCGCGCGCAACCGCCACGATGTTGCTGCTCTGACCCATGCGGATGCGGGTCTGGATGTCGGGTTCGGTGCCTTGGACAATCGCGAACGAGGCTGCCATGGGCACAGGGTTTTGCTCGACCAAAATGAAGATCTCGGTGGTGTTGGGCAGGGTGCTGGCCACGCCCACCGGCACCACGGCACCGTTTTCGGCGATGTCGGGCGAGACGATGCGGATCTGGGCCGAAGTCGCGGGTGTGCCGCCCACGGCACGCAGCGCGTCTTGCAGGCTGCGCGCCTCAAAGCCCGGACGGCTGGCGGCGTGGGCCTGTTGGGCAGTGACTATGCCCAGTGCGACCAAGGTCGCCATGGCGCCACTGGTCTGGAGTACGGTTCGACGGTTGGCTTTCACGGTTGTCTCCTTTGGGGAAGTGAGGTGGGGTACGCGTTGGATTGAATAAACCCGGTAGAGTTCAACGTGCGGGTGCGCCGGCCAGAATCCAGGCCGCCAGCACACGTGCGTTTTCTTCGGACAAGGCAGGTTGGGCCGGCATCGGTACCGGACCCCATTTGCCGGAACCGCCGGCGCGAATCGAAGCCGCCAGTTTGGCCACATCCATGCCCTGGTGCCGGGCAGCGATGTCGCGGTAGGACGGACCCACCGAGCGCCGCTCGACCGCATGGCAGGCCATGCAGGCCATGCGCTGGGCCAGGGCGGTGGCGGCGGCGCCGTCAACCGTCGTGCCGGCCTGAGCGACGCCTGTGCTGGCCAACAGAGCGGCCGCACCAACAAGGGAAAGCAGAGACTGGCCGGTTTTCATCGATAGGCTACCTCGGGTGTGGATGGGTGAGGGATGGTTCACAGGGGCCGGCAGCACGCGCCCGATCACTTGGTACGAATCCGTTGCCACCTTGTGCTCCATTTGCGCAGCGTTGTCGTAGCCGCTTGGCTGCAACTATATTTCTGCACACTTATATTTGTAAGGGTAAAAACCCTAATATCTTTGCCATGGGCACGCTGCGCCCCGCAGGCCACTGACATTCAGAGCGGGTGCAAGCGCCCGCCCCGCATGTGCAGCACCCGGTCGCAGCGCTGCGCCAGCTCCGGGTCGTGGGTCACGACCACAAAGGCCGTGCCCTGCTGGCGCGCCAGATCGAGCATGAGCTCAAACACCGTGCTGGCGCTGGCGCGGTCCAGGTTGCCGGTGGGTTCGTCGGCCAGCACGCACGCCGGTTGGGTGACCAGCGCGCGCGCCAAAGCCACGCGCTGGCGCTCGCCGCCCGAGAGGCTCGGCTGGGCGGTGCTGGGTGCGCTCGGCCAGCCCGACCCGTGCCAGCCACTGCGCGGCCTGCTCCGCCGCCTGCGCCCGCGGCTCGCGCCGTATCCACAGCGGCATGGCGACGTTGTCGAGCGCCGAAAACTCGGGCAACAAATGGTGGAATTGATAGACAAAACCCAGATGGCGGTTGCGCAACTGCCCTTGCTGCGCTGGCCGCAGCCGGTGCAGCGCCTGGCCGCAGAGCTGCACCGCGCCGCTGCTGGGCGCGTCGAGCCCACCGAGCAGGTGCAGCAGCGTGCTCTTGCCGCAACCCGAGGCGCCGACGATGGCCAGCGTCTGGCCGGCGCAGACTTGCAGATCGACGCCTTGCAGCACGGTGAGGTCGATCGGCCCTTCGCGAAAGCGCTTGACCAGCCCCTGCGCGGCCAGCACCACGGGCGTTTGGACTGGCTCATTCATAGCGCAGCGCCTCGGCCGGGTTGACGCGGCTGGCGCGCCAGCTCGGGTAAATCGTGGCCAAAAAAGCCAGCAGCAGCGCGATCAGCACGATCGGCACGATGTCGGCGCTGCGCGGGTCGCTGGGCAAGGTGGTGATGAGGTAGATCTCGGGCGGCAGCAGGGTAAAGCCGAGCAGGCGCTCAAGCAGCGGCATCAGGCTATCGACGTTGAGCGCCACCCCCAGCCCGAGCAGCAACCCGAGCGCGGTGCCGATCAGGCCGGCCAGCGCCCCCTGCACCATGAAAGTGGCCATGATGCTGCCCGGGCTCGCCCCCAGGGTGCGCAAAATGGCGATGTCGGCGCGCTTGTCGGTCACGGTCATCACCAATGTGGAGACCAGGTTGAAGGCCGCCACCGCGACGATCAGCGTCAGGATGATGAACATCATGCGTTTTTCCAGTTGCACGGCGGCAAACCAGGTGCGGTTGACGCGCGTCCAGTCGCGGATGAACAGGTCGCCGCTGAGCGTGGCCGCCAGTTGCAGGGCGACTTCGGGGGCCTGGTGCAGATCGCGGATCTTGAGCCGCACCCCGGTCGGGCCTTCGAGGCGAAACAGCCGCGCCGCGTCTTGGTAGTGCAGATAAGCCAGGGTAGAGTCGAACTCGTGGTGACCAGAATCGAACAGGCCCGCCACCGTGAGTTGGCGCATGCGCGGCATCACCCCCGCCGGCGTAAGCTGGCCGCTGGGCACGATCAGCGTCACTGCGTCGCCCAGCCCCACACCCAGGTTGCGCGCCAGCGCCGCCCCCAGCACCACGCCAAAGGCGCCTGGCTGCAGTTGCGCCAGCGCCTGCTGCTCGGCCGCCAGTTCGGTGACCTGGGGCTCGAGCACCGGGTCGATGCCCCGGATCTGCGCGCCCCGCATGGTGTCGCCCCAGGCCAGCAGGCCCTGCGCGGCAATGAACGGCGCCGCCCCGATGACCTCGGGGTGCGCGCGCACCTCGCGCAAGGTCAGATCGAGGTGCGGGATGGCTTGCTCGCCGGGCGCGAACACCTCGACGTGCGCCAGCACGCCCAGCATGCGGTCACGCACCTCGGTCTGAAAGCCGTTCATGACGCTGAGCACGATGATCAGGGCCGCCACGCCCAGCGCGATGCCCAACATCGACACGCCGCTGATGAAGGAGATGAAACCGTTGCGCCGGCTGGAGCGGCCGGCGCGGGTGTAACGCCAGCCAAGCCGGAGTTCGTAGGGAAGCTGCATGTCTCAATCCGCACCCGGGCTGACCGGGCGAAACCACACCGCAGAGGTGGCACCTCTGCCGCGTCCGATTATCCCCTGAAGGGGAGGTTTCCAGCCGGAGACGGTTTTCGCTGCAAACGAGCGCCGGTCGGGGCTGGCGCTGCAGCCGCTGCCGCGCCCGCTCAGCGTGCCGCCAGTGGCGTGTAGCGCCAGACCGAGGCCGGCGGAAAGTTGGCCGGCGTCCAGGCTTCGCGCTTGCCCTGCAAGCCCAGCTTGTGCGCCGACAGCGGCGAGGTGACGCAGTACGAGTAATGCAGAAAGCCGCGCCCAGGGGCCACGGCCTCGATGGCGTCGATCAGCCCCTGCTGGCGCTCGAGTGGCAGCAACACCATGGGGATGCCGCAGACCACGCTGCCGATGCGCCCGGCGGCCTGCAGCCCCAGCAGTTGCGGCAGCTCCCAGGCATCGCCGCAGAGCACGGTGACGCCGGGGTAGGTTCTGCGCAGCACCTCGGCCATTTCGGGCACGATTTCCACCACGATCAGGCGCTCGGGGCCGACGCCACCGCGGATCATGGCCGCCGTGATGGCCCCGGTGCCGGCGCCGAGCTCGAGCACCATGCCGTCGGGGCTGCGGTGCACCGCAGCGGCCACCCGGCTTCCCAGTGCGTCCGACGAGGGCACGATGGAGCCCATCTGCAGCGGGTTGGCCAGCCAGCGCTTGAAGAACACCCAGGCCCGGCCGGCCGCCGTGCTTGCCTGGCCGCTCTGCGGCAGCGCGGGGCACGGGCCAGAGGCGGCGGTATGATCGGCGCTGGTGGCGCGGGCGCGAATGGGTTGCATGGGGTTTGAGCCTCGAGGTAAAACAGCCATAAATGATCAGCCAGCGGCTGCAGCTCTGTCGATGCTAGCGCTGCTGTGTGAAAGACATTTGACGCTTGCATGGCAAAACCGTTGCATCGCGCCCTCCCCTTCTCCATTTGGCCCCAAGCTTGAAAATCACCCAGCGCGACGCCCCGCCTCGAGCCATCTGGGCGCTCGAACAAGCCGGCATCCACCCGTTGCTGGCGCGCCTCTACGCCGGCCGTGGCGTGCGCTCAGCAGACGAACTCGACGACCAGTTGGCCCGGCTGCCACCGCCCGAGCAGCTGCGCGGCTGCACCGACGCCGCGCAGTTGCTGGCCCATGCCCTGCAGGCGGGCAAGCGCATCTGCATCGTGGCCGATTACGACTGCGACGGCGCCAGCGCCTGCGCGCTGGCGCTGCGCGGCTTGCGCCTGCTGGGCCAGCCACTGGGCTGGAACCGCGCCGACTACCTGGTGCCCGACCGTGTGCAAGACGGCTACGGCCTGACGCCGGCCATCGCCGAGCGCGTGCACGCCAGCGGGGCCGATGTGCTGGTGACGGTGGACAACGGCATCGCCAGTGTCGAAGGCGTGGCGCACGCGCGCGCCCTGGGCTTGCAGGTGCTGATCACCGACCACCACCTGCCCGCGGTGATCGGCGGCCACGTGGCGCTGCCCCAGGACTGCGTCATCGTCAACCCCAACCAGCCCGGCTGCGGCTTCGAGAGCAAGGCGCTGGCCGGGGTCGGGGTCATGTTCTATGTGCTGCTGGCGCTGCGCGCCGAACTGCGCACGCGCGGTTTATTTGGCGCCAGCAACCAGCCGCGCCTCGACCCCCTGCTGCCACTGGTGGCGCTGGGCACGGTGGCCGATGTGGTGCGGCTCGACGCCTGCAACCGGCGCCTGGTGGCGCAGGGCCTCAAACGCATCCGCAACGGCCAGATGCCCGCCGGTCTGGCGGCACTGTTTGACGTGGCAGGCCGGCGCAGCGCCTTGGCCAGCAGTTTCGACCTTGGCTTTGCGCTCGGGCCGCGCATCAACGCCGCCGGCCGCTTGAGCGACATGCGGCTGGGCATCGAATGCCTCAGCTGCGACGACCCGGCGCGTGCAGCCGAGCTGGCGCAGACGCTCGACGCCATCAACCGCCAGCGCAAAAGCCTGGAGGGCGAGATGCGCGAGCAGGCGCTGCAACTGGCCGAAGCACGCTGCACCACCCACACCGCCACCCCGCCGGCCTTGTGCCTGTACGACGACGCGTTTCACGAAGGCGTAATCGGCATCGTGGCGGCGCGGCTCAAAGACAGGCTGCACCGCCCCACTTTCGTGTTTGCGCCCAGCCAAGCCGCCGACAAGGCGGATGAACTCAAGGGCTCGGGGCGCTCGATCGTCGGCTTTCACCTGCGCGACGCGCTGGACCTGATCGCCAAGCGCCACCCCGGCGTGCTGCTGCGCTTTGGTGGCCACGCCGCCGCAGCCGGCTGCACCATTGCCGCCGCTCAGCTGCCCACCTTTGCCGCCGCCTTCGAGCAGATCGGCAGCGAATGGCTGGATGCCGCCACCCTGGAGCAGCGCATCGAAGCCGACGGCGCGCTCGAACCACAGTACCGCCGCCTGGACTTGTGCGACTCACTGCAGCAGCAGGTTTGGGGCCAGGGCTTTGCGCCGCCGCTGTTTTGCGAGGAACTCGAGGTGCTGTCGCAGCGCCTGCTGGGGCAAAAACACCTCGCGCTCAAGCTGCGCCACGGCGGCGAGCCGGTCGATGGCATCTGGTTTGGCCGCACCGAAGCGCTGCCCGCGCGCGCCCGGATGGCCTACCGCCTCGACGCCGACGAATGGCAGGGGCGCCGCCGCCTGCGTTTCTTGATCGAAGCCGCCGAGACCTGATGGCTTGCAGCGAACCCAGCCTGCCCTTCAGGTGTTGGAGACGACGATGTGCGGGAACTTGTTGGAATGGTCCACCGCCGCCTCACCAATTTTGACCGCCACCCGGCGCGCAATCTGTCTGTAGATGTCGGCCACGCGGCCATGCGGATCGGACACCACCGAGGGCTTGCCGGAATCGGTGTCGGCACGGATCGCGCGGTCGAGCGGCAGCGCGCCCAGAAACTCGACGTGGTAGTCCTCGCACATGCGCACGCCGCCGCCTTCGCCGAAAATGCGCTCCTCGTGGCCGCAGTTCGAGCAGATGTGCAGGCTCATGTTTTCGACCAGGCCGATGATCGGAACACCGACCTTCTCGAACATCTTGAGGCCCTTGCGCGCGTCGATCAGCGCAATGTCCTGCGGCGTGGTGACGATCACCACCCCGGTCACCGGCACGCGCTGCGCCAGCGTGAGCTGGACGTCGCCCGTGCCCGGCGGCAGATCCACCACCAGGTAGTCGAGATCGTTCCAATTGGTGTTGTTGACCAGTTGCTCCAGCGCCTGCGAGACCATCGGGCCACGCCACACCATCGGGGTTTCAACGTCGATCAGGAAGCCGATCGACATCGTCTGGATGCCGTGACCGAGCATGGGCTCGATGTTCTTGCCGTCGATGGATTCGGGCTTGCCGCTGATGCCCAACATGGTGGGCTGCGACGGACCGTAGATGTCGGCGTCCAGCATGCCGACGCGCGCGCCTTCGGCGGCCAGCGCCAGCGCCAGGTTGACGGCGGTGGTGGACTTGCCGACGCCGCCCTTGCCGGACGCAACCGCAATGACGTTCCTGACGTTGGGAATCATCTTGACGCCACGCTGCACGCTGTGCGCAACGACCTTGAAACCGACATTGACATTGGCGTTGCTGACGCCGTCGATGCCTTGGAGCGCGGACTCGACCTGCTGCTTGATGGCAGCCAACTGGCTTTGCGCCGGATAGCTCAACAAAATATCCAGCGAGATGGCATTGCCGTCGATCTTGAGGTTGCGTACGGATTTGGTCGATACGTAATCTTTGTGCGTATTCGGGTCGAGCAACGCTTTCAGTGCAGTTTGCACCTGAATTTCAGAAACAGCCATGATGCTCCAGTGTATTGATTTGACCTTGCGAATTTTAATGAAGACCTGAATTCCCTCATGTCTTCATGCCCTTCTGTGCCGCCGCCGACACCGACGCGGCGGATTTACCAGAACGCCAGAATGCGCCCGGCCTCGACTTTGGCTTCAAAGCGCTTGAGCGGGCTGTTGCCCTTCTTGACGCAGGCGCCGCTGTGGGCGTCGAACTCCCACTGGTGCTTGGGGCAGGTCAGGGTGCTGCCGCTCAGGGCCAGTTCGGGGATGTCGGTGCTTTGGTGCGGGCAGCGGCTGTCGAACACCTGGACGGTTTGCTGGCTGCGATAGACAAACAGGCCGCGGCCGTCGCATTCGGTGCGGATCACTTCGCCTTCAATTGCGTCGGCGCTGGCCATCACGTCGTGCCACTGCGGCTGCTGGGTCAGTGCCTCGGGCTCAAAGCCGGGGATGTTCATGTCCAGGATGATGTCCACGGCCCAGACAATTTTCGCCAACCCCAAGGTGGGAAAGGCCATCAGCAGCGCGTCCAGCACCTCCATGGGGGTGCAGCCCTCGCGCAGCGCCCGACCGAGGTACTGCCGAAAGCCGCGCTCGGTCTGGGCGTCGACCTTGGTGATGACCGAGATCAGGTTGCGCGTCTTGGGGTCGAGGTGGGTGCCGCAGCCCTTGAGAAAGGCAAAGTAGTGGCCCAGCGTTTCACCGCGGGTTTTCACGAGGTAGTTGAGAGCGTCACTCATGGGGTTGGCTGAGGTCCGTTTGGGGTTGAGGGAAGGGGTGAAAAAGACAGGGCGGCCAGCGGCAGCAATTCGCCCCGCCCGTCGCGGCCGAGGCTGGCGTAGATGGCCGTCAGCGCCTGTTCCTCGTTCGGGTACAAGTTGTCGGCACCGATCAGTTGGTCCAGGTCGGTGCGTCGCATCACGTCCAGCACCTGCTTCTTGACGCCGCAAAAAACGACTCGGATGCCACCGGCGCGCAGGCGCTCGACGATGTGGCGCACCACCTCCTCGCCCGAGGCGTCCATCTGGTTGATGCCATTGGCCACGATCAGCAAGTGGCTGGCAGTGGGCTTCTTCGCCAGCTCGTCGAGCACCTGCGACTCGAAGAACGCGGCGTTGGCGAAGTACAGCGTGGAATCGAAACGCAGCGCCAGCACCTCGGGGCTGGTAGGCAGGTCCGGATGCACCTGCACGTCGCGCAGCACCCCGTCGGGATGGCGCCCGAGCACCGCCACGCGCGGCTTCATCGTGCGCCACAGGTAGAGCAGCACCGCCAGCCCGGCACCGATCAGTATGCCCTGGTCGAGGTGCGGGGCCGCCACCAAGGTGACGACGAAGGTGATGGCGGCCACCACACCGTCGGCGCGGTTGGCGCGCCAGGTGTGCTTGAGCGCCGCCGGGGTGATCAGGCTCGTGACCGCCAGCAGGATGATCACGCCCAGGGTGGCCTTGGGCAGGTGGTAGAGCAAGGGCGTGAGAAAGAGCAGGGTCGCGGCCACGAACAGGGCGTTGAAGACCATCGCAAAACCGGTCTTGGCACCAGCCTGCAGGTTGATCGCCGAGCCGGTGAACGAGCCACTGGCCGGATAGGCCTGAAAGAACGAGCCCGCGAAGTTGGCCAGACCCTGGCCGAGCAGCTCCTGGTTGGGGTCCAGCCGTTGCCGCGTCTTGGCCGCCAGGGCCTTGGCCATGGCCATCGACTCCATGAAGCCCACCAGGGCGATCACCACCGCCGCACTCAACAGCGACAGGAAGGCATCGAAGCCGATGCTGGGCAAGCGCAGCTCCGGCAGGCCTTGCGGGATGTGGCCGACGACCTCGCCACCGCCCGAGAGCTGCAGTTGGCCATCGCTCAAGCCGACGATGCGCCAACTGCGTCCGTCGGTCTGAACGTCGGCGCCCACTTGGCTGGGCAGTGCGAAGCGGGCCTCGCCCCCTGCAGGTGCCTCGATGCGTGCGAGCCGCAGGCGCGACAGCTCGCGCCAGCGCTGCTGGTTCTCAGCGGCGAGGTCGGCCGCGTCGAGCTCACTCAGATGCAAGGCGTGCCGCAACTCGGCCATGGCGCGCCAATCCGTTTCGGGCAGGGCACGCAGGCGCGCCGCCTGCTCGGCGGCTTGGGCGTTGAGCGCGCCGATGCGCTGCCTGGTCTGCTCGTAGGCGAGCAAGGACTCGCGCAGCGGCGCGTCGACGACCTGGTCAATGCGCGCCTGCGTCTTTTGCCCATAGCCGATCAGCGCGCTGACGACAATGGTCACCGCCACCGCAATCAGCACGCTGAGCTTGGAAATCGGCCCGATGCGCTTGAGCACCAGCATCAGCGCCAGCGCGAAAATCGCCATGCCCAGCGTCGGCAGGTGCGTCTGCGGCAAGAAGCTGAGCGTTGCCCAGACGTCGCCCAGAAACGAGCCGCTGCTGCCCTTGGGGATGCCCAGCAGCATGTTCAGTTGCGACAGCGCGATGATGATCGCCGCCGCGTTCATGAAGCCCAGGATCACCGGGTGCGAGACGAAGTTGACGATCGTTCCGAGCTTGAAGGCACCAAGCGCGAACTGTATGATCCCCACCATCAAGGTCAGCAGCAACGCCAACTCGATGAACTCGGCAGAAAAAGGCGCTGCCAAGGGCGTGATCGCCGCCGCCGTCATCAGGGAAATGATCGCCACCGGCCCGGTGGAGAGCTGGCGCGACGAGCCCCACAGCGCAGCGATGATGGCTGGCACCAGCGCCACGTACAGACCGAAGTGAACCGGCAGCCCAGAGAGCTGCGCGTAGGCCATCGCTTTGGGCACCAGCACCAGCGCGCCGGTGATGCCAGCGATCAGGTCGCTGCGCAGGAGCAGAAAGCTGACCGGGAACCAATCCAGGAACGGGAAGAAGCGCGCCCAGCGTGAGCTGCCGGGTGCGCTCATGACACCGTTTGGTAATACAGATTCTGCGGATGGTTGGCCTGCGCGAAGAAGAACCAGCGCTCGGCCAGCAGGCCCAGGTACTGCACTGCAAAGGCCAGCACCAACAGGCCGGCCGAGGCCGACACGATGCCCAGCGCCACCAGCGCCAGCGGCAAGACGAAGGCGCCGAGCAGGAAGGCCCACTTCACGCTGCGCAGCACGCCGGGCGTCTTGCCATGGAAGAACTCGCGCGTGTTGAATGAGCCGCCCATGAAGCCTTGGGCGCGTTGGGTGATCTTGGGGTGGCGGATGCCGATAGCCGATTGCAGCGTGGAGCGCGGCACCAGGCGCGCATTGCGCAGCAGCGACAGCCAGCGGCTCACCAACCCGAACGCCGTGAACAAGAGCGCGGCGGCACCAAAGAACCCAATCATCTCCGGTGCCATCAGACCCGCCAGCGCGGTGGCCAGCGTGCAGCCCGAGGCCAAACCCAATAAGGTGTAGTTCACCAGCGTGTACGGGCTGGCCCACTCCTGCAGGAACTTGATGCACGCGTAGATCATGGCCGTGCAGACGAACAGGGCGACGCTGGCCAACGCCGTGAATCCGCCCAGCACCAAGGTATAACCCAAACCCAGCACATGATCCAGCGTCCACAGGAACAGCGTGCCCATGAACAGCGGCAGCGCGATCACCTCACGGCTCAGCCACGAGGTGCGCCACATGGTGGCCGTGCGCCAGGCGCGTTCGGGCCGACCCAGGTGGAAGAACGAGGCCACCAGGCCGGCCACGGTCAGCGCCAGCGCCACGGCGCCGCCGGTGACCAGGAAGGCAGGCGTTGCCAGGTCGGCCAGTTGCGCGCCGAACAAGGCGAGGAACAGACCCTGCGCCGCGCCGATCAGTGTGGTGAAGAAGATGACCGAGAAAGCTGGATTCATGATGGTTCGCGGTGGTACAGTGGGAGTCCGTCAAGTTGCAAAGTCTTCACGGCCCGCGCCCTGCTGGGGCAGTTCGGGCAGCTTGCCGTCGATCTTGAGTGGGTTGTCCACCCGGACCAGGTCTTCCGCATGGATCGTGATTTCGGTGCGCTTGCGTGGCAGGTAATGGTTGGAGGGTCGGGTGCTCCATTCGGGCATCAGGGCATAACCGCCCTGCTCCCGGATGGCCACCGACACCACCGACTCGGGGTCGTGCACGTCGCCAAACAGGCGCGCCTTGGCCGGACAGGCCAGCACGCAAGCGGGCTGGCGTTCGGCCTCGGGCAGCGTGGTGCTGGTGACGCGGTCCACACACAGGGTGCACTTGGTCATCACCTTGCTGCCTTCGTCGAACTCGCGCACCCCATACGGGCAGGCCCAACTGCAATACTTGCAGCCGATGCACTTGTCCATATCGACCAACACGATGCCGTCTTCGGCGCGCTTGTAGCTGGCACCGGTGGGGCACACCGGCACGCAGGGTGGGTCTTCGCAGTGCAGGCAGCTCTTGGGGAAGTGCACCGTCTGGGTGTTGGGGAACTCGCCGACCTCGAAGGTCTGCACCCGGTTGAAGAAGGTGCCGGTGGGGTCGGCGCCATAGGGGTTGTCGTCCACCAGCGGACCGCCGGCGCCGGAGGTGTTCCACTGCTTGCAGCTGGTGACGCAGGCGTGGCAACCCACACAGACATTGAGGTCGATGACCAAAGCAAGCTGAGTCATGCCGCGCCCTCCACGTTGGTGCCCTTCGGCTTGCCCATGCCCAAGCCTGCCATCCAGGCGCGGCGCTTGGGCGCTTCGCTCATGCCCGGCACCACCGTCATGGGCCGCTCGGCCTGTGGCCAAGTCTGCTCGGGTTCATCGGCGCCCGCCGGATAGATGCGCACGCGCACGTCGTACCAAGCGGCTTGTCCGGTGATCGGGTCGCTATTCGAGACCGTCAAGCCGTTGGCAGCGGGCAACTCTTCCTTGATCAGGTGGTTGAGTAGGAAGCCGCGTTGCGATTCGTTGGCGTCAGTGCTGAGGTTCCAAGCGCCGGCGGCCTTGCCGATGGCGTTCCAAGTCCAGACCGTGCCGGGCTCCACCGCTTCGCTGTAGCGGCACATGCAGCGCACCTTGCCCCAAGGCGACTCGACCCACATCCAGCCGCCGTCGCTGATGCCCTGGGCCTGCGCGGTGCGGGCGTTGACAAACAGGTAGTTGTGGGTGTGGATCTGGCGCAGCCAGGCGTTCTGCGAATCCCAGGAGTGGTACATCGCCATCGGACGTTGCGTTACCGCGTTGAGTGGGTAACGCGTCCTGTCGGTGGCCTGCTCTTCGAGCGGCGCGAAGTAGAACGGCAACGGGTCGAAGTAGGTGCTCACGCGTTCGCGCAGGCGCTGCGGCGGCTGTTTGCTGCCCTGGCCCGTGGGCTTCTTGCCCTGTGCGGCCAAGCGAAAGCGCTGCATGAACTCGGAATAGATGTGGATGACGACCGGGTCGCGGTCGCGTCGCAGCCCCACGCCTTGGGCCCAGCGCATGTAGTTGTCGTTCCAGTTGCGCATGTACTGCTGTGCCGGTTCGAGCTGGTGGTGAAAGACGCAGTTGTTCTTTTCGTACATCTCCCACTGCTTCGGGTTGGGCTCGCCGCGCATGCTTTTTTCGCCACCCTTGCCACGCCAGCCGGCCAGGAAGCCGATGCCGGAACCTGGCGCGGTTTCGTAGTTGACGATGAAGTCGGGGTAGTCGCGGAACTTGCGGCTGCCGTCGGCTGCCGTGAAGGCCGGCAGCTTGAGCCGCGAGGCCAGCTCGACGATCACGTCCTGGAAGGGTTTGCACTGGCCGGTGGGCGGCAGCACGGGAATGCGCACCGCATCCATCGGGCCGTCGAACTCGCTGATGGGTCGGTCGAGCAGCGACATGCAGTCGTGCCGCTCCAGGTAGGTGGTGTCGGGCAGGATCAGATCGGCATAGGCCGTCATCTCGCTCTGGAAGGCGTCGCACACCACCAGGAAGGGGATCTTGTACTCGCCATCCTCGCGCTTGTCGTTGAGCATCTTGCGGACTTCGGACGTATTCATCGTCGAGTTCCAGGCCATGTTGGCCATGAAGATCATCAGCGTGTCGATCGGGTACGGGTCGCCGCGCCAGGCGTTGGTGATGGCGCTGTGCATCAGGCCGTGGGCCGAGAGCGGGTGCTCCCAGCTGAAGCCCTTGTCGATGCGCACCGGCTCGCCCTGGTCGTTCACGAACAGATCGTCCGGGCTCTCGGGCCAGCCCAATGGCGCGCCGTTGAGCGGTGTGTCGGGTTTCACCGCCTCGGGTCCCTTGGGCGGGCGCGCATTGGGCGGCACGGCACGCGGGTAGGGCGCCTTGTGGCGAAAGCCCCCCGGGCGGTCGATGGTGCCCAGCAGGCTCATCAAAATCGCCAGCGTGCGGATGGTATGAAAGCCGTTGCTGTGCGCCGCCAGGCCGCGCATGGCGTGGAAGGCCACCGGGTTGCCGGTCACGGATTCGTGGCGCTTGCCCCAGCTGTCGGTCCAGGCGATGGGCAGCTCGATTTTCTGGTCGCGCGCGGTGATGCCCATCTCGCGCGCCAGACGGCGGATGGTGTTGGCCGGGATGCCGGTGATGCCTTCGGCCCAGTCGGCCGTGTAGGGTTTGACGCGCTCCTGCAACAGCTGGAAGGCGGGCACAGCGGGTGTGCCGTCGGGCATCTGGAAGTGGCCCAGCAGCGCCGGGTCGGTGCCCTCGGCGTGGTCGGCCACCGGCGCTTGGCTGTGGCGATCCCACCAGTAGAAGTTGGCCGGGCGCAGCGGGTTGACGATGTCGCCCTCGGCGTTGCGCAGCATCAGGCCAAAGTCGTCGCTGTCGGCGTTCTGGTTCACCAGTTGGCCGGCGTTGGTGTAGCGCGCCAAGAACTCGCGGTCGTACAGCCCGAGCGCAATGATCTCGTGCACCAAGGCCAGCAGCAGCGCGCCGTCGGTGCCGGGCTTGATCGGCACCCACTCGTCGGCGATGGCCGAATATCCGGTGCGCACCGGGTTGATGCTCACAAACCGACCGCCTTGGCGCTTGAACCTGGACAGCGCCGTTTTCATCGGGTTGCTGTGGTGGTCTTCGGCGGTGCCGATCATCACGAACAGCTTGGCGCGCTCCAGATCGGGGCCACCGAATTCCCAGAACGAGCCGCCGATGGTGTAGATCATGCCGGCGGCCATGTTGACCGAGCAAAAACCACCGTGCGCCGCGTAGTTGGGGGTGCCGAACTGGCGCGCGAACAGGCCGGTGAGTGCCTGCATCTGGTCGCGCCCGGTGAACAGCGCGAACTGCTTTGGGTCGGTGCTGCGCAAGTGGCGCAGGCGGTCTTCGAGGATCTGGAAGGTTTCGTCCCAGCTGATGGGCTCAAACTCGGCGGCGCCGCGTTCGCTGCCGGCCTTGCGGCGCAGCGGCTGCGTGAGCCGCGCAGGCGAGTACTGCTTCATGATGCCCGACGAACCCTTGGCGCAGATCACGCCTTGGTTGAGCGGGTGATCGGGGTTGCCGTCGATGTAGCGCACTTCGCCGTTGCGCAGATGCACCCGGATGCCGCAACGGCAGGCGCACATGTAGCAGGTGGTGTTGCGTATCTCGGTCGTGGCACCTGGCAAAGGTGGGCTGCAGGGATCGTGAAGCGGTGTGACTGACATGCGTTGGGGTTTATTCACTGAAAACGGAGCCATGCAAATCGTCCACCCCCGCATTGCACGGGTCGGACCGCGGAAAGAGACTCCATTAGAGTCTGGGAACGCTTTTCAGTCTATCACCGCCACGGGTAACCCCGCATCACCCAGATGGGTAGCGCCACGGTGCGCAGCGCCAAGCCAGACGCCAAACCCACTGCAGCCACCCCCGGCAAGTACGGGTTTTCAGCAAGTAAGAAATGCAGGCTTGCGTTCTACAATGCTCTTTGCTGCTGATACCAAGCGCCCAACCGGGCGCCACTTGCGACATGTCCACGCTCACTGCCTACCCACTCCAAGAGAGCGGCACCCTTCTGAAAGCGGCGCCGCACGGGAAGTCAGACGACGACCTGGAGCTGCTGCTGCAGCAATTCCTGGTCTCCATTGCTGCGCTGGCAGGCGCCCAGGCGGGTGCCGTGCGCGTGCTCACCGATGACCGCAAACACATGCGGCTGGTGGCGCAGCAGGGCTTGCCCCCCCACGTACTCGAGGCCGAACGCCTGGTCGGCCGTGGCTGTGGCATGTGCGGCACGGCATTCGGGGGCGACGTGCTGGGCTGGGTGGACGATCTGCAATCCTGCGGCCGGCAAGGCGGTGGCCATTATTTTGGCGGACAATGCCAGGGCGTGCTGGCGATCTCGCTCTCGCACGCCGGCGAGGTGCTCGGGATTTACAACCTGTTTTTTGCCTCCAGGGTCGAGCTGCCGGCGGCCACGCAGACCATGCTGAGGTTGATCGGTCGGCTGCTGGGGCTTGCGTTGCACAATGCCCGCATCGAGCGCGAGCGGCTGCGCATGACGGTGATGAAGGAACGCCAGGAAATGGTCAACGAAGTGCACGATTCGATCGCGCAGACCGTGGCTTACGCGCGCATGCGCCTGCCTCTGCTGAACGACGCCATTTTGGCCCACGACGACCCGAAGGCGATCAAGTATTTTGGAGACGTCAAGCAGGCGGTGAGCGAGGTGCACGACAACCTGCGCGAGGTCATGACCTACTTTCGCACGCGCATGGATCCGCTGGGCCTGCTGCATGCGTTGCAAGGCATCGCCGAGGGCTTCTTCGACCGCAACGGCATCGCGCTGGAGATTCGCAACACGGTTCCCCATCTGAACCTCTCCGATGAGCAGGAAATCCAGGTGTTCCACATCGTGCAGGAATGCCTGGCCAACATCGCCAAACACTCCATGGCCCGGCACGCAGCGGTGGCCATCAACAAGACCCCGGCGGGCCTGGAGTTCGTGATCGAGGACGACGGCCTGGGCATGGTCACGCCCAGCGTCTCCACCCTCGTGACCAGCGCCAAGGCGCTGACCTCGTCCGGCCATTTTGGCTTGGATATCATGCACAGCCGCGCCCAGCGCCTGGGGGCAAGCCTGGAGGTGGGGGACAACGCCGGGGGCGGCACCCGCGTGCGCCTGCTGCTGCCGACCTCCCATGTGGCCGCAGGGCGCACGGCATGACGACACCCGCCACGAAAGCCATGCAGACCCGCGTGATGCTGGTCGACGACCACGCCATGTGCCGCAGCGGCTTGTCCGAACTGCTGCAGAACCGCAGCGGCATGGTGGTCGTCGCGGCCACCGGCGAGGGGGCACGGGTGATTCCTTTGCTGCGCGAGTTCCAGCCCGATCTGATGGTCCTGGATTTGAGCCTGGGCCCAGACAACGGCCTGAGCATTTTGCGCGCGGTGCGCACCGAGGGCATCGAGGTGCCGGTGGTGGTGCTGACCATGAGCAACAGCGAAGACGACCTGTCGGCGGCGCTGCGCGCCGGTGTACGCGGTTATCTGCTCAAGGACATGGACCCCGACGACGTGATCGAATCCATCGGCCGGGCTGCGCGCGGCGAACTGGTGGTGGCCCCGTCCATGGCCCCCAAGCTGGCACAGATGTGGCAGAGCGGGCAAAAGGGTGCGGTCAAGCGCGATCTGATGGACACCCTGACCGAGCGCGAGCGCCAGGTACTGGACCATGTGGTGCGCGGCATGAGCAACAAGGTGATAGCGCGGGCGCTGGACATCAGCCACAACACCGTCAAGCTGCACGTGCGCCACATCATGGCCAAGCTCGACCTGAGTTCGCGTGTGGAAGCGGCCGTGTTCGCATTCCAGCACCGCACCTCGAGCGACCCTTCGCCCAGGGGCGCAGAGCTGGAAAACGCCTCCGAACGGCGGTCGAACTGAAGGTTCTGGGCTTCAGTTGGCCGCCGCCGCGTTCAGCATCGGAAACTGCAAATTCTCGAGGTGTCCGGGGGGCAGGTAGCTGGTCGCCCCCGTCTGCGGGTCGAACCAGTTCAAGGTTCCGTGCAGCTTGACCACGTTGCCGACGATCAGCAGACTGGGTGAGGTGAAGCCGCTGTCCGCCACCTTGGCCGGCAGGTCGCTCAGGGTGCCGGTGAGCACCTGCTGCGTGGACAGGGTGCCGTGCTGCACGACGGCAATCGGTCGCGTGGCAGGGGCTCCGTGCGCCATCAACTGGCGGCAGATGTCGGGCAGGGCGTTGAGCCCCATGTAGATCACCACCGTCTGGTTCGGGCGCACCAGCGCCTCCCAGTCCAGGTTCGCGCTGCCGTCCTTCAGGTGGCCGGTGACGAACAGACAGCCCTGCGCGTGGTCGCGGTGCGTGAGCGGAATACCGGCGTAGCTGGCCACGCCACAGGCGGCGGTCACGCCGGGGATGACCTCGAAGTGTACGCCGTGCGCGGCGAGCTCCTGCATTTCTTCGCCGCCGCGCCCGAACACGAAGGGATCGCCCCCTTTGAGCCGCACCACCTGCTTGCCCTCGCGCGCCAGCTGCACCAGCAAGGCGTTGATCTGCTCTTGGCGTAGGGTGTGCTCGTTGCGGCGCTTGCCGGCAAAAATGCGCCGCGCCTCGGGTGCAGCCAAGTCCAGCACCCCCGAAGAGACGAGGTTATCGTAAACGACGACGTCGGCCCGCTCCAGCAAGCGCACCGCCTTGAGGGTGAGCAGTTCCGGATCACCTGGCCCGGCGCCCACCAAATAGACGCAGCCGCTGGAGCGCTGTGGCGCAGGTCGAATGCTCATGCGCTTGTGCTCCGTGGGCCACAACCGCCACTGGGTGCGCAGCCGCCGTTGCCACAACCGCCACCGGTGCTGCAGCCGCTGGCAGCGGGAGCCTCGGCCTCTGGCTGCTGGTTGACGAAAATGAAGTTGAACTGCCCCGGCTCCATCTCGACGAAATCGAGCACCGTGTCTTCCAGCAGATCGACGTGGGCGGCGGCGATCACCACCGCCACGTCCTCCAGCAGCAGACGCGCGTCGTTCTCGGCCACCGCGTCAAAACCCATGCCGTAGTCGATGGAGCCATCGGCCATGCGCCGGGCCGCGACGCGCAGGGCCAGTTGTTCGGCATCGCTCTCAAGGGCGGCCTGCCGTATCTGCTGTGCTGCTGCAGGTGTCAGGGTAAACATATTTGCTGCCTTTCAGTGTTCGCCTTTGGTGCGCAACAGGCCGGCCAGACGGTTGCCCTGCTTCTGCGGACCGCCGCGCGGAAAAAGATCGTGCAGGTAGTGGTTGCTGCCGCGCTCGGGCCCCCAGACCTGGGTGAAATGCTTGATCATGGCACGCACCTGGGCCTGCACGCCATGCTCGGCGTAGTAGGCACGCAGGTAGTGCACCAATTCCCAGTGCTCGGCCGTCAGCGTCAGCCCTTCTTGTGCGGCCAGCGCGCGCACGAAGTCTTCGGACCAGTCGCCGAGGTTGCGCAGGTAGCCTTCGGAATCGGTCTCGATCGGCTTGCCGTTGACCATCAGGATGCGGGTGAATACGTCGGTCGGGGGTGTGAGCGTGGCGTTCATGCGGCGAGCCTTTCATGCGGATCCAAGTGCGCATTCTGCACCCGCTGGGCGCGCACGAAATCGACAAAGTGACGCGCCCAGTCGGTGCCCGCCACGCTGCGCAGATGGGTGTAGGAGGCGAGCAGGTTGTGTTGCACGATGCCGTCGTGCCGTCCATCGATGCCATGGCCGCGTGTGACGCGCCAGGCGTAGCGCGTGTCAGCGGGCAAGCCGTCCAGGCTGGAGTAGTGGAATTCGTGGGCGCGGATGCCCTGGCCTTGCAGTCCGGCCCAAGGCATGTGCCCGCTGGCGCTCAGGTGCACGTAGCCGCGTCCCACCGGTTTGTCGTGCAGCGTGGCATTGCCGGCCACGGCACCGACCATCGCGCAACGCTTGTCACGCCATTGCAGCGAGCGCGCCAGGTACATCAGTCCGCCGCATTCGGCGTAGGTGGGCAGACCGGCCGCAATCGACGCCGCGATCTGCGCACGCAGCGCGACGTTGGCCTGCAGGGCGTCCATGAACAGCTCGGGGAAACCGCCGCCGATGTACAAGCCATCGATGGCCTCGGGCAGCGCCGGGTCGCTCAGGGTGTCGAACGGCAGCAGCTCGGCGCCCGCGTCGCGCAAGGCCTGCAGGTCGTCTGGGTAGTAAAAGCCAAAGGCCCGATCCTGCGCCAGGGCGATGCGCACGCGCTGGGCCGTGCTGGTGACAGGTGCCTTGGGCAAGGGCGAGAGGTTCAGCGCTGGCGCACTGGCGGCGAGCGCGCGCACCCGCTCCAGATCGACCTGCAGCGCGATGCGCTCGCCTATGCGGGCAATCAGCCGCGCGGCATCGGCATGTTCGTTGCTCGGCATCAGGCCCAGGTGGCGTTCGCTCAGCGCCAGGTCGGCGTCTTCGGCGATCGCGCCCAGCACCTGCACGTCGGTGTAATGCTCGATCACGGCGCGCAACTTGGCTTCGTGTCGGCTGCCACCCAGCCGGTTCAGGATCACGCCACCGATGCGGATGCGGCGGTCAAAGGCCTGGTAGCCCAGGATCAGCGGCGCAATGCCGCGCGTCATGCCGCGCGCGTCGATCACCAGCAGCACCGGCAGGTCCAACAGTTGCGCCAGCGCAGCGTTGCTGTTGCTGCCGTCGAGCGCCAGACCGTCGTAGAGCCCCTTGTTGCCTTCGACGAGGCAGAGGTCGGCACCGAGTGCCTGGCGGGCAAAGACAGCGCCGATCTGCTCCGCTGGCATGAGGTAGGGATCGAGGTTGTGGCAAGCCCGACCGCTGGCCCGCCCCAGCCACATCGGGTCGATGTAGTCCGGCCCTTTCTTGTAGGGCTGCACCACCACCGCGCGCGACGTGAAGGCCGCGCACAATCCCAGGCTGACCGTGGTCTTGCCCGAAGACTTGTGGGCGGCGGAGATCAGCAGGCGGTCCATGGCGGTCAAGCTCAGGGGTGGCGCACAGGTCGCGCAGAGGGGCTTCTTACTCCCCCAGGCCCATCTGGATGTAGCCGGTCGGGCAAACGTCGTGGCAGATGTGGCAACCGATGCACTTGCTGTAGTCGGTGTCCACATAGCGCCCGGTGGTCGCTTTCGACTTGGGCACCTTGAAGACCGCGGTCTGCGGGCAGTAGACGACGCAGTTGTCGCACTCGAAGCACTGGCCGCAGCTCATGCAGCGCTTGGCCTCGGCTTGCGCCTGCGCCTCGACCAGCGCCTGCAAGCGCTCGTCAAAATTGCCCAGCGCTTCTTCGGCCGTGAGGTTGGTGATGTGGCGGCGGTTGCGCGGCGTGTAGTTGAAGTGGCCGAGAAACAGCTCCTTGTGCGAGATCACGTAGCGGTCGGAGCGGTTGTCGTAGTTGTGGATCGCCACGTTGCTCTTGTCGGTGCCGTGTATCGGTTCTTTCACGGTGCCGATGCTCAGACCCTTCTCGATCATCTTGCGCTGCAGGTCGAAGGCGTGCACGTCGATCTTGGGCCGCTTGTCCAGCGCCTCGCCGCGCAGGAAACGGTCGATGCCCTCGGCCGCAATGGCACCGTGACCGATGGCCGTGGTCAGCAGATGCGGACGGATGACGTCGCCGCCGGCGAACACCCCCGGCTGCACCTGGTAGTTCTTGTCGGCCGGCACTGCGCCCTTGCCGTTGTTGAACTCCTCCAGCCCGGTGAAATCCACCGCCTGGCCGATGGCCGAGACGATCAGGTCGGCCGGCAGGTCTTCTTCCGTGCCTGCGATGTTCTTGATTTCCAACCTGCCGCCCACGATCTTGGCTTCGCAGCGGATCACGCGCAGCGCCGTGGCGCGTCCGTCCGGGCCGCGCACCACGCACACCGGCGCCCAACCGCCGCGGATGGCAATGCCTTCGGACAGGGCGTGCTCGACCTCGTGCTTCGAGGCCTGCATCTTGTCGATGCTGAAGACCGAGGTCAGCGTGACCTCGGCACCCTGCTTGGCCGAGACCGAAGCCACGTCGTGGGCCACGTGACCAAAGATGGCCGACTCGGGGTGGTCGGTCTCGTGCACTTGGTCGATGTGGCCGAGGCGCCGGGCCACGGTGGCGACGTCGATCGAGGTGTCGCCGCCCCCCACCACCACCACGCGCTTGCCCACGTGGTGCAGGCGGCCGTCGTTGAAGGCCTTGAGGAAGGCGGTGGCGGTGACGCAGTTGGGCGCATCGGCGCCCTCGACCGGCAGGCCGCGGCCGGACTGTGCGCCCATGCCCAGGAACACGGCGTCGAAATCGGCACGAATCTGCGCCATGCTGATGTCGGTGCCGATGCGGCAGTTGGTGCGCGCCTCCACACCCAGGTCCAGAATGCGCTGGATCTCGGCGTCGAGCACGTGGCGCGGCGTCCGAAAGCCGGGGATGCCGTAGCGCATCATGCCGCCGAGTTCGGCGCGTTCGTCAAACAGCGTCACGGCGTGGCCGCGCAGCGCGAGCTGGTAGGCGGTGGACAAACCGGCCGGGCCGCCGCCGATCACGGCCACTTTCTTGCCGCTGGAGAAATCCGGCTTCTTGAAGGCCAGCTTGTTGGCGATGGCGTACTCGCCGAGGAAGTGCTCGACCGAGTTGATGCCGACGAAGTCTTCCACCTGGTTGCGGTTGCAGCCCGATTCGCACGGCGCCGGGCAGACCCGGCCCATCACCGAGGGGAAGGGGTTGGCTTCGGTCAAGCGGCGGAAGGCGTATTCCTGCCAAGGCATGCCGGCCGGTGGCTTTTCGACGCCGCGCACGATGTTCAGGTAACCGCGGATGTCCTCACCCGAAGGACAACTGCCCTGGCAAGGCGGTGTGCTCTGGATGTAGGTCGGGCACTTGTGGGAGTGATCGGCGTTGAAGATCTGTTTTTGCCACGGCCCCGGCTTGTGGTCGCCGTCCTTGTAGCGCCGAAAGTTGAGGGGCTTGACGCTGACGGTTTCGGTCTGAACTGACATATCGTGTCTCCTGTGATCGTTGTCTGGTCTTCGGTCGTCGTGGCGGGGGGGCTTACTTGTCACCAAGCCGGATGGCCTTGCTCACGAGCTGGTGCACGCCGCCCACCATGCTCATGTCAAAGCCGTACTGCGGCAACACCTTGGTGAACTGCGCCTTGCAGATGGCGCAGATGGTGGCCATGAAGTTCACGCCGTGTGCGTCCACCACGTTTTTCAGCGCTTCCATGCGGGGCAGCGCACCTTTGACGCGCAGCTCCAGCAGGTCGTCGGTGAGCAGACCACCGCCACCGCCGCAGCAGAAGGTGCGCTCATGGATGGTTTCGGGTGCCATGTCGTGGAAGTGGTTGGCCACCGCCTTGATGATCGCGCGCGGAATGGTGAACTGGCCGCCGGCGAAGTCGCCCATGCGCGAGGCGCGTGCCACGTTGCACGAGTCGTGGAAGGTGATGATGCGGTCGTCGTTGCGCTCTTTGTCGAAGCGCAGTGCGCCACGCACGATCAGATCGTGCGTGAACTCGCAGATGTGCATGGGCTGCTTGTAGCGCTGGTCGAGCTGGTTTTGCAGTTCGATGGCAAACGGATCCTGGCCACCGGCGCCGATGCCCGCCAGCGTGTTCCAGAAGCTGTAGGCCACGCGCCAGGCATGACCGCATTCGCCGACCACGATGCGCTTGACACCCAGCTCCAGCGCCGCCTGGCGGATGCGCAGCGCGATCTTGCGCATCTGCTCGTAGTTGCCGATGAACATGCCGAAGTTGGCCGCCTCGCTGGACATGCTCGAGAGCGTCCAGCTCACGCCGGCGGCGTGGAACACCTTGGCGTAGCCGATCAGGCTGTCCACATGGGGTTCGCTGAAGAAATCGGCCGATGGCGTGATCAGCAGCACCTCAGCGCCCTTGACGTCGAGCGGGAAGCGCACGTCCAGACCGGTTTCGTCCTTGGTGTCTTCTTCCAGCCCCAGCAGGGTGTCTTCCAGCGCCGGCCCCGGGATGCCCAGGTTGTTGCCGACGCGGTGCACCTTGCCGATGATTTCGTTGGAATATTTCTGCCCCATGCCGATCGAGGCCATGATCTCGCGCGCGGCCATGGTGACCTCGGCGGTGTCGATGCCGTAGGGGCAGAAGACCGAGCAGCGGCGGCATTCCGAGCACTGGTGGTAATAGCTGTACCAGTCGTCGAGCACCTCGCGCGTCAGATCCTTGGCGCCGACCAGTTGGGGAAAGTATTTACCCGCAAAGGTGAAATAGCGGCGGTACACCTGTCGCATCAGGTCTTGACGCGCCACCGGCATGTTTTTCGGGTCTTCGGTGCCCAGGTAGTAATGGCATTTGTCGGAGCAGGCGCCGCAATGCACGCAGGCATCCATGTACACGCGCAGCGAGCGGTATTTGCCCAGCAACTCGCCCATCTTGGCAATCGCCTTGGCTTGCCAGTCTGGCACCAGCTCGCCCGGGAAGCCCAGGTTTTTCTGGATTGCCTCGGATGCCACAAAGGGCTTGAGGTGCGCGCTGCTGCCCTCCCGGATCAGCGGAATGACCGGGTAGGGCTTGAGCTTGGGGGTGGTGAATCCGGCGGTGGCCATGGGGAATCGGGGCTCTGATTATTTGTCCAGCTTCGCAGCCCAGGAGGCCAGATGCCGGGCTTCGCGCGGGTTGTCGGACATGTTGCGCGTCGGGCTGAAGAACAGGCCGGGGGCGTGCAATAGCTTGCTGATGGGGAAGATGATCATCAGCACGGCCACCAGGAACATGTGCAGCAGCAGCAGCGGCTCAGCCGGCAGGGGCAAGATGCTGAACTGCATCAGGCCAAACACGAACGCCTTGACCGCCAGAATGTCCACGTCTGTGTAGAGGTTCATGCCCAGACCGGTCAGACCGATGGCCACCAGCAGCGCCAGCATCAGATGGTCCGAGGGGGTGGAGATGTAGCGCACGCGGTCCACCAGGAAACGCCGCGCCCACAAGCCAGCCAAGCCGAGCAGCATGGCGACGCTGGCGTAGTTGTTGTAGAGCGGAATCATGCCTATCGGCGACCAGAACTCTTCCAGGGTGAAGCGCACATGGTGAAACAACACCAGCAGCAGCGCGACATGGAACACCCAACTGAAGACCCAGGTCCACTTGCTGGCGCGAAACAGGCTCTGAAAGAACAGCAGTTCACGCGTCAGGCGCCAGCCCACACCGGCGCGCGTGAGCGGCGCCGGCGTGAGGGGAATCTTCAGCGGCGCCGGCGTCAGGGCGTACTGCCGGATCTTGAACGCCAGCCCGACCACCAGGATGGCGGCGGCCAAGTAATACAGCGCAGCGAAGAAAATCGAGAGAGCACTCATTACCTGACGGGTGTCGCCTCAGACGCAACCGGTGGGCTTGGGCAGTCCAGCGATTTTGCAGGCCTGCTTGGCGGGGCCGTAAGGGAACAGGTCGTAGAGGTACTTGCTGTTGCCCTTTTCTTCGCCGAACTGTTTGCCGATGGCCTTGGTCAACACGCGCACCGCCGGGGCGATCTGGTACTCGTTGTAGTACTCGCGCAGGTAGTTGATGACCTCCCAGTGGTTCTCGGTCAGCTCGACCTTCTCTTCCACGGCGATGTACTCGGCGATCTCCTTGTTCCAGTCGGCCAGGTTGATCAGGTAGCCCTCTTCGTCGGTCTCGAAAGTTTGGTCGTTGATAACGATGCTCATGGTTTGCTCCTCAGGTTCTAGGGATGGAAATGCGGATTGTTCTAGGCTCAGAGCCAGCTGTTCGAAGCGCTGTGTTCGGCCACCAGATCGACGAAGCCGCCGTAGTCGACCAGGCTCACGCCGCTCAGGGCGCGCGCACCCAGGCCGCGCGCGTCCAGATCGGGCTTGAGCGCGTAGAACTTGATCGGGTTGCCAGCGTCTTGCAGCCGGGCCTCGATTGGGCTGCCGGCGGTGGCGGCATAGACGCCGTCTTCGATCAGCAGCACGGCGTGGCCGGGCAGGGCCAGGCGCAGGCAGCTCTCGAGCGATTGGGTCTGATGGGGAGATTTGTTGACGATGTGCAGCATGGCGGTGCCCTCCTCAAAAACTAAGCAGCACGTCTTGCTGCGCCATCAGCTCGGCCATCTGGGCGCTGTCGAGCACCTCGACCGGCACCAGCAGATCGGCCTTGCTCAGTCCGCGCTGGGCAAGCGAGTCCTGGTCGACATAGAGCTTCTCCACGTCGTAGCCCTCCAGCGCCCGGTAGCTGGGCGAGAAGTTCTTGATGCCGATGTCCTTGGTCTGCTGGCCCTTGACCAACTGATAGACGCCATCGTCGATGAAAACCAGGCTCACGTCCTGATCCAGCGTGGCGGCGATCAACACCACCTCGAGGCTTTCGAGCGCGTAGATCGTGCCGTAGGGGGCCTTGCGGTTGATGAACATGAACTTTTTCATAGCAGCTCCTCCCGGGCCGCTTCAAAGGCGGACCGCGCCCCCGCGGGGGGCAGAGTACGAAGTGTAGGGGTGGGCATGGTCCGATCAGTCCCCAAAAGTCACGAGACGGTCGGCCTTGACCCCGCTGTCCACCAGTTGACCCAGGCCCGAGATGCGAAAGCCAGGGGCCAGCACCTCGTCCTTGATACCGCGGCGCAGCGCCGCCGCCACGCACACCACCAGATCGACCTTGTGCTCGGCCTGCAGCGCCGACCAGCGGTTGACGATATGGCGGTCGTCCTGCGGCGGATCGGTCAAGCGCGTGGCGTTGTTGACGCCGTCGTGATAGAAGAACACGCGCTGGATTTCATGGCCCTTGGCAATGGCCGCGATGCAGAACTGGTAGGCGCTGTCCGCTGCCTGATGGGTGTAGGGCCCCTCGCTGACGAGTAGTCCGAATTTCATGTGCTGGGTCCGCAGAAGTGGGTCAGAAACGGATGTGGGTCGAGGCGTTCAGGTTTGCACGCGAACCACGCCAGTCGTCGATCAGGTACTTGGTGAAGGGCAGATCGCACTTCTCGAAGAAGTTCGGCCAGCCGATCCGCTCCACCCAGTCCGACAGGCGCTCCCAGGAGCGCGCATCTTCCTTGTAGGTGTAGAGGATTTTCTTGACGATCTCCGACACCTCGGGCCAGCGCGGCGGGTTGTTGGGGATGCCGGAAGCGACCATCTTCATGAAGGTGGGTTTGCCACGGGCGTTGGAGTTCTTGCCGCCGACCCAGATGGCGAATTTGGAATGCTCCGGGTCGTTGATCTGCATCGGTGGGCAGGGTGGGTAGCAGGCGCCGCAGCAGATGCACTTCTTCTCGTCCACCTCGAGCGAGGGCTTGCCGTTGACCAGCGCCGGGCGAATGGCTGCCACCGGGCAGCGCGCCACCACCGCCGGGCGCTCGCAGGCGTTGGCCACCAGGTCGTGGTTGATCTTGGGCGGCTTGGTGTGCTGGATCACGATGGCTATGTCGGCCTGGCCGCCGCAGTTGATCTCGCAGCAACTGGTGGACAGGTGCACGCGGTTGGGCATGTCCTCGCGGATGAACTCCTCGTACAGGTCGTCCATCAGCGCCTTCACCGCGCCCGAGGCGTCGGTGCCCGGAATGTCGCAGTGCAGCCAGCCTTGGGTGTGCGCGATCATCGAGACCGAGTTGCCGGTGCCGCCCACCGGGAAGCCGCTCTCGGTCAGGGCCGAGATCAGCGGCGCGACCTTGTTCGGGTCCGACACGATGAACTCGATGTTCGAGCGGATGGTGAAGCGCACATGGCCTTCGGCGTAGGTGTCGGCGATGTCGCACAGCTTGCGGATGGTGTGCACGTCCATCTGGCGCTGGGTGCCGGCGCGCACCGACCAGACTTCGTCGCCATTGTGCGCAACGTGGTGCAGCACGCCGGGCCGGGGCCGGTCGTGGTACTTCCAGTTGCCATAGTTTTTGAGCAGGGTCGGATGCAGGTACTTTTTGTTGTCCGGCACGCCGCTTTCGATGGGGGTACGCAATTGGGCCATGGTGGTCTTCCCGTTGTCGTTGGGTATATGGGATGGAGGGCAGCCAGCGCCGCTCAGGCGGCCGCCTGCTTGCGGGCGTTGAACTTGGCCACCTCTTCGTCCCAGCCGTCGGTGCGCACATAGGGGTTGGTGCGCGGGGTGGAAACCATGTTCGGGTCCACCTCCAGATCGATGCCTTCGAGGAAGTTGACCAGGCCGATGCGCTCGATCATCTCGCCGGTGCGCTCGTGTTCCAGCGCGTTCTCGGCAAAGAAGTCGATGATCTTCTGCGCCAGTTTGACCAAGCCCTTGTAGTCTTCTTCGGTCTTGAGCGACATGAAGGGCACCACCACCGTGCCCATCAGGTCGCCGATCTTGAGCGTGCGCTTGCCGCCGACCAGGATCGTGGCGCCGGTGTCGGTGCCGTGCGCCAGCGCCCCGGTCATGACGTTGATGCAGTGCATGCAGCGCACGCAGTTGCTGTTGTCGATTTCCAGGCACTGGCTGTCGTTGATTTTCACGCTGGAGATCTTCGGCCCCTGCGCCACGTCCTTGACCTCCTTGAGCTGGATGGTCTTGGTCGGGCAGCGGTTGATGACGTCGTTGACCAGCTCGTTCATGCCGTGCTTGTCGAACCACTTGCGCGCCAGGGCCTCGTCGGTGCGCATGTTGTCGCGCCAGGTGCCGATAACCGCCATGTCCGAGCGCTGGATCGAGTTCATGCAGTCGTTGGAGCAGCCCGAGAACTTGAACTTGAACTTGTAGGGCAGCGCCGGGCGGTGGATGTCGTCGAGGAAGGTGTTGATGACCTGGCGGTGCGCCTTGGCCTCGTCGTAGCACGACTGCTCGCAGCGCGCCGCGCCGACGCAGCTCATCGCGGTGCGCACCGCCGGCCCGGCGCCGCCGAGGTCAAAACCGAGCTCGTTGATCTCGTCGAAAGCGTCCTGCACCTTGGCCGTGGTCGCGCCCTGGAACATGATGTCGCCCGACTGGCCGTGGAAGGCGATCAGGCCCGAGCCGTGCTTCTCCCAGACGTCGCAGAACTTGCGCAGGATGTCGGTGTCGTAGTGCATGCCGGCCGGCGGCATGACGCGCAGCGTGTGGAACTCGGCGGCATCCGGGAACTGGGGCTTGCCGTCGGCGTCCTTGAGTTCGGTGAAGCGCGGGATCACACCGCCGCCGTAGCCGAACACCCCCACCGTGCCCCCTTTCCAGAAGCCCTTGCGGGTGCGGTAGGACGTTTCGAGCTGACCCATGACGTCAACCATGTAGTCTTTTTCGCTCGCCAGCCGCTTGAGGCCGGTCACGAAACTGGGCCATGGGCCGCTCTCGAGTTCATCGAGCATCGGCGTGGCGTGCATCTTTTTGGCCATGACTTGTCTCCTGTTGGTGTGCCGTTTTCGACAACGGCGGTCTTGAAACCTTGGCATCGAACAGACTCAGCGTGCCCGTCTTTGCTTGCTGCGTATTTTGCGAGGCGCAGTGGACGTCATGCTATCCCCCGCGTTGGCTAGAGTGTGCTACCCAGATGGGTTATGGAACCCCACCTGTCCCGGCTATAGACCGACGAAACCGGAACCGATTTAATATGGTACACAAACAAGGCTTGCCCATGGGCGCCAACCTAAGAGTGACGGAGACATGAGCCAGATCACCCCGCTAGACCGATTCCGGGTTCCCCTCGGTGGGCAGGAAGTCGAGCTGCAACAGTTGGACCACGACGGTGGTGGCATGAGCCTGCTGCGCACGCGCATCCGAGAAGGCAGCCGCTTCACGATCTTCGACATCGACCCCCAGACCGCCGAACACTGGGGCCGGTCGCTGCTGCGTTGGGCGCAAGAGCAGGCCGAGCGCAAGGAGTCGTCATGAAACCACACCACAGCCATCTGCCCGGCGTTGCCACAGCATGAACACGAGCCTCGATGAGCCGCTGCCGTCCACCCTGGTGGACCTGGTCTATCCGCTGGAAGGCCACAGCCTGCCGCGCGATGCCGCGCCGGCCCTGCGCCTCGCGCTCGAGCGCGAGTTGCCCTGGCTGGCCGAAGAACCGCTGGCCGGCATCCACCCGCTCAAGCTGGTGCACGGCACCGGTGCCCAAGCCCTGCTGTCGCAGCGCACGCGCCTGCTGCTGCGCTTGCCGCGCCAGCGTTTCGATGTCGCCGCCAAACTGGCCGGACGCGCCCTGCAGATCGGCGCGCAGACGCTGACCCTGGGCCAACCACACCTGCGCGAACTGCTGCCCCACCACACCCTGTACGCCTACGCGGTGGCCGCCGAGTGCGACGACGAAATCGCCTTCATGCAGGCCATGAACGGCGCACTGGAGGCCCTGGCCGTGCGCTCGCAGCCGATCTGTGGCAAACGCCAGCAGCGCGACTGGCCTGCGGGCACCCAGACCACCTTCAGCCTGATGCTGCATGATCTCAGCAGGGTCGATTCGCTGCGCCTGCAGGAGCGCGGCCTCGGCGGGCACCGCTTGCTGGGTTGCGGCATCTTCGTTCCGCACCGGTCGGTCGCTGCGGTCGGCGCTTAGTTTTTTTCACCAACCCCCTCACACGGAGACTCAAGGATGGGCTACCTCATCAATGGCGTTGAACTTGAAACCGATGCCGAAGGCTATCTGCTCGAACCCGACTACAGCGCCCAAGCCGTGGAGGTGATCGCGGCGGCCGAGGGCATCGTGCTGACAGACGAACACTGGGCCGTCGTCAACTACATGCGCGATCAGTACCGTGAGCACGGCCACACGCCCAATTTCCGCAACATGCTCAAGGGCTACGGCGAGATCCGCGAGGGCGTGGACAGCAAGTACCTGTACGACCTGTTCCCGCTCGGGCCCGCCAAGCAGGCGGCGAAAGTGGCCGGGCTGCCCCAGCCCTTGGGCAAGGGCGGGTACTGAGCCCCCAGCACCATGGCCCTGCGCATCAAGAACCAGTGGTTTGACAGCGGGCGCCCGAAGTCCGCCAAGGAGACGGCGAGCGTCGTCGCCTTCATCGTCTGGCGCGCGACGCAGAACATGGTCAAGCAGATGCGCCAGGCCCGCTTCGACATCGAGGTCGGCCCGCAGTATTTCGCTTTCATGCGCGAAGTTCTCGGCTTCTTGTGCCAAGTGGTGGACCGCATGGCGTTCGAGCGCATGGACGCCGAACAACGCGCAGAGTTCACCGCTGCCCTGGTGCGCCGCGTGGCCGAAATCCTGGAAGAGAGCGAGCAGGAATGGCTGGGGCCGCCGCCCGCCGACACCGACAGTTGGCGCAACCAGTTCATCGCTTTCTTCAACGAGCTTGGCGCGGCCTACGCCGACTTCGGCCACGGCCCCGACGGGCCGGACTTTGCCTTCGTGCGCTACCTGGGCAGCCGCATCGAGGGCGTGATGCCGGCCAAGGACCGCTACTGGGTCATAGACCAAATGATGGCCTATGAAGTGCCCGAGGCCTTGGAGCTGGTGCGCCGCGGCATGCAAGGCGCCCTGTCCACCGAGCCACGGCCCAAGAGGCGTGCCTCCATGAGCGGAGATTGACCATGTCAGGCACGGCACCCAACCCATTCGACCTCGACCAGCCGCAGGCCTACGCGCAGTGGCGCGCGGCCCGGCTGGCGACGATGCCGCAGCGCCCAGAAGACCTGATCGTCGATGTGGCCGACCCACGTTGCCTGAGCCCAGACGAGCGCACGGCGCTGCTGCGCACCTGCGCGCGCGCCAACATGGTGGTCTACCGCAGCCCAATTGCGTGCGAAGACAAGGCGCTGCCGCGCTTGCTCGGCGCGCAGTTGGGCCTGCACCGGCTCGATGCCAACTGGCTGGCCGACGAAGACGGCATCTCGCCGATCGCGGTGTCGGCGCAGCAGCTGGGCGCCCGCGCCGACTTCATCCCCTACACCGACAAACCGATCCGCTGGCACACCGACGGCTACTACCACCCGCAGTCGCGCCGCATCGAAGGCATGTTGCTGCACTGCGTGCGCGCGGCGCGTGAGGGCGGTGTCAGCGGGCTGGTGGATCATCACCGCCTCTACATTGCGCTGCGCGACGCCAACCCGGCGTGGGTGCGTGCGCTCATGGCGCCCGACGCCATGACGATACCCGAACGGACCGACGAGCAGGGCGTGGCCCGCCCGGCCCAGAGCGGCCCGGTGTTCAGCGTCTTGCCGGACCGTGACGCAGGCCACGTGCTGCACATGCGTTACACCGCGCGCACGCGCAGCATCGCCTGGAAAGACGACCCCGACACGCGCGCGGCGGTCGCCTTTCTCGAGCAACTGCTGTCCAGCACTGCGCCCTGGATCTTTCGCCTGCTGCTGCAACCGGGCATGGGCCTGGTCTGCAACAACGTGCCGCACGAGCGCAGCGCCTTCAGCGACGACCCGCTGCGCCCGCGCCTGCTGTACCGCGCGCGTTACCTGGACCGCGTCGCTGCGCCGCCCCCGGCCGATCGGCGCGCGCCGCTGCTGGCCGTGCCGGAGCTGCAATCGTGAGCCACTGGCTGACCCTCTGGCGCGCCGCCCAGATCGTGGGCGTGTCGCGCGGTGCGCTGCAGCAGCAGGTGCGCTCGGGTGCGCTGGTGCTGACCGAGGGCCTGGTGTCCAGCGACGAGCTGCTGCGGCTGTATCCCGACGTGCAGCTCGAAGAGACCGGTATGCTGGAGCGCGTGACCCACATCCGCGACGAGGCTTTCGGCAAGCGCTTGCGCGAGCGGCTACTTCCCAGTCAAGAGGTGCTGGCACAGCGGCTGTTTCACCAGACGCAGGAGCTGGCCGATGTGCGGCGCCTGCTGCAGCGCTACCACGCCCTGGTGCTTGCGCTGCAGACGCGCATCCATGCCCTGCAAGAGAGCGGCGCCACGCCGCTGGCGCTGTCTGAACTGCAGGATTTTGTCGACCACGGTCTGGCGCAGGCCCTTGCGACCGAACAGGCCGACCTGCTCACGGTGATGGACGACATGCTCAAAGTCATGACAGCCCAGGTCACGGTGCGCCCCAGCGGCCACCAGTTCGTTGTCGAGGGACACGCCACCCTCCTGCAGGCCGGCCTGCTCGCCGGGCTCAAGCTCAACTACGGTTGCGGCAACGGCACCTGCGGCATGTGCAAGGTGCGCGTGATTTCCGGCCAGGTCGTGCGCACCCAAGCCTTTGACTACCCGCTGTCCGAGGCCGAACGCGCCCAGGGCTACACGCTGGCCTGCGCCCACACCGCCGCCAGCAGCGAACTGACGCTGGAGCTGCTGGAGGCCAGCGGCCCGCAGGACATCCCGCAGCAGCAGATCGTGACCACGGTGCGCGCCGTCACCCAGCTCGCGCCGGGCACGCGCCAGTTGCACCTGCAGACGCCGCGCAGCCACCGCCTGCGCTTTCTGGCCGGTCAGTCGGTCACGCTGGGCCTGCACCGCCCAGACGGCAGCGACGTGCACGCCCAGTACCCCATCGCCAGTTGCCCGTGCGACGACCGCAACCTGCTGTTCTTCATCGAACACCACCCGCTCGATTCCCTGTCGGACCAGCTCTTTGCGGACCGCATCCAGCCGGGCGACAGCGTCACGGTATGGGGGCCGGTGGGCGATTTCGTGCTGGCCGAGAGCACGAGGCCGCTGGTTTTCGCCGCCTGCGACACCGGCTTTGCGCCAGTCAAGAGCCTGATCGAGCACGCCTTGGCGCTGGACAGCGCGCCCTCGCTCTCGCTCTTCTGGCTCGCCACGCGGCCCGACGGTCACTTCCTGGCCAACCAGTGCCGCGCCTGGTCGCAAGCGCTGGACCTGTTCGAATACGAGCTGCTGGCCGAGCCCGACGTGGCTTTTGGTGCGCTGCAACTGGCGCGCGCCATGCGTGCCGATCTGTTCGAGATCAACTGCGACTTCTACCTCGCAGGCCCGGCGCTGTTCGTGCAAGCGCTCGACGCCGAGTTGCGTGCGGCGGGCGTGCCGGCGGCGCAGATCCACAGCCTGGTGCTGGCCGTTCCGGTCGGGGAGTTGGCATGACGCTACAGCTCGATGCAATGCCCGCCTCAGCCTGCAGCGGCAACGAGACCTTCGCCCTGCGCGTGCTCGGCACCAGCATGGAGCCCGAGTTCCTGGAGGGCGAGATCATCCTCATCGAGCCCGATGGCCAGTTGCGCGACGGCAGCTTCGTGCTGGCCCAGCACGAAGGCGAATGGATCTTCCGCCAGCTCTGCCAGCAGGCCAACGGCTGGATGCTGCACGCGCTCAACCCGGCCTTCCCCGACCATTCGCTGCCCGATCTGTCGCTGGTGCGCGGCGTCGTCATCCAGAAGGCGCTGCCCGGGCGGCGCCGTGCCAGCAAACGCTACGTCTGAGGAACCCATGCCCTACTACATCTACCGCATCAAACCCTTCGGTCTGCTCGAACCCTTGGAAGAGCATGGCGCCTTTGGCGCGGCTTCTGCCCAAGCCAAGGCGCTGCGCGCCGCGCTGCCGCCCAACAGCCCCGACAAAGTGAAAGTGATCTTCGCCGAGAACGCCTTGCAGGCCGAAGAACTGCTGTGCCAGGTGCGCGAGCCCGGCCACCCGGGCGAAGAATAACCCCTGGGGCTGGGCATGGTCGATGAGGCTGCGTACCGCCGCACCGTGGCCGAAGCCCAGCGCTTGCCCTGCGTGTTCAGGGCGGCCTTGCTGGCGCGTCAGGCGGTGTGCGAACTGGCTGAGCGTCACTGCGTCGCCGAGCGCGAGGTGCTGGCCTGCTGCTCAGCGCCGGCGCACCTGAACTGCGAAACGCTGGAGCGCCTGTTCGTGGAGCGGGCCACCTTCCCGCTGAAACTGTACCCCGGTGTGCCGCTCACCCACGGCACCGTCATGCGCCTGCACTGTGGCGGTTTGCAGGGTTTGCAGCAGGTGCTGGGTGCGCCGCAAGCCGATGTGCACCGCATGGTGGTGCAAGCCCAAGAGGAACACGAGGGCAGTCTGGTGCACCTGCCCTGGGGGCGCATCGTCGCGCAAATCGTGGCCTGGAAGCCGCGCCGACGCGCCGAAAAACCAGAACCGTAATCAGCGTTGCTGCCACTTCATGGTGGCTGCGGCACCGACGATGATGCCGGCCAGCGCCATGAAGGAGCCGACTGCCAGCGTGGACACGCCCGACACGCCTTGCCCGACGGTGCAGCCGATTGCGAGCACGCCGCCAAAGCCCATCAGCACCCCCCCGAGGAGCTGGGTGCGCAAGTCCTCCACCGAGGCAAAGCCTTCCCAGCGAAACTGCTTGGTGCTGATGGCGTAGACAAACGAACCGAGCACCACGCCAATCGCAGTCGCAATGCCGAAGGTCATGACCAGCGACTGGTCGGTCCAATGCAACAGCATGTTCAGGCTGAAAGCCACCGGTGCGACAAAGCTCATCGACTCCAGGGTGCGGGTATTGGTCGCGAAGTACACCGTTTCGAGCGTATCCGGGTCTTCACCGTGGCCGATATTGCCGGTCAGGAACCACGCCGCCACCACCAACAGACCCAGCACCAGCCCACCGATGATGTGCGACAGATTGCTGCGGAAACGTTTGTCCTTGAACACAAAGGCCAGCAAGGCCAGGACGATCACGGTCATGGTGATCAGCAGCGCCGTCGGTTCCGGCAGGCCGGTCAGCGCGGACAGCAGATGCGGCAGACTCTGATCGCTCAAGCCCCACTGCGACAGGTCGATCGCTACCGGGTCCAGGTAGCTGGTGCGCCACTGACCAAACAGGCCCCTGAGCGTCATGTAGGCCGAAATCGCCACGACAATCAGCACCACCACCGAACGCATGCTGCCGCCGCCCACGCGCACCAGGTTTTTGTTGACGCAGCCCGAGGCGATGGTCATGCCCACGCCGAACATGACACCGCCCAGCAGCAGCGACAGCCAAGGCAGCACCGGCCGTTGGTAGATCGTATCCGACAGGTTGATCAGCTCGAAGAAGTGGAGCAGGTTGGCCCCGAGGATCGCCACCGCGATGGTCAGCAGCCACATGCGCATGCGCCCCCAGTGCTCCATGTTGACCACGTCGGAGATTGCACCCATGGTGCAAAAGTTGGTCTTGTTGGCAACGGCACCAAAGATGAAGGCCAGCAGAAAAGCGCCCACCACCACCAACGTGGCCGGATTGATTCCTTCGGTCATATGCATCGCTCCATTTCAGCACAGAAAACGCACCGCATATCGAAATCTTTCATTGCAGCGCCCGACCCGATGGATTCCGCTCAGGGAATTCAGGCTTTTTTCAGGAAGAACACGAACTTGCCGTTCTCGGTGCTGTGCTCGAGCAGGGTATGGCCGGTCTGCTCGGCGAAGGCGGCCATGTCGCATACCGCACCCGGGTCGGTCGCGATCACGCGCAGGATCTGGCCGCTGGCCATGTCGGCCAATGCTTTTTTGGTTTTTACGATGGGCATCGGGCAGGCCAAGCCGGAAGCGTCAAATTCTTTGTTGAATTCCATTTGTGTCTCCTGGGTTATAGCGGCTTTCATGCCGCAACGGCCGTGATTCTGCATGAGGCCCTCTGGTGCGCCTATCACCGCATTGGATGAGGATGACTAACCCATCTGGGTGATGCGGCGCACCGGCAGCGCTCCCCAGAACCTGCGGCATGGCCGGCACCGGCCTCAGACGATCTGGCAGACCTCGGCGAAGTCCGGCCGCGGGCTGCGCGGGTAGAGTTGGCTGGCGTCGCCATAACCCAGGCTGCAGATGAAGTTGACCTCGATCGAGGTGCCGGCGAAGAATGCAGCATTCACCTGCGCGGCGTCGAAGCCAGACATCGGCCCGCAGTCGAGGCCGAGGCCGCGTGCGGCGAGCATCAGATAGGCGCCCTGCAGGCTGCTGTTGCGAAAGGCGGTGGCACGGGTCAGCTCGGCATTGCCGGCGAACCACGATTTTGCGTCCACATGCGGGAAGCGTTGCGGCAGCGAGTCGGGAAAGTTCATGTCCATGCCCAGGAGGGCGGTGACCGGCGCGGCCTGCACCTTGGCGCGGTTGCCCTCCATGAGGGCGGGGATGAGGCGCGCTTTCGCCGACGCCGACTTGACGTAGACCACGCGCAAGGGCCAGCAGTTGGCGCTGGTCGGGCCCCATTTCATCAGCTCATGCAATTCGGTCAGCAGGGCATCGGGGACGGGCCGGTCCAGCCAGCCGTTGTGGCTGCGGGCGTTGCGAAAGAGTTGGTCGAAGGTGGCGTGGTCGAGCTTCATGGCGTCACCTTTCAGAGCAGCGGCACGCCGGTCTTGCTCTGGATTTCGTCGCGCGTCACCTCGGGCGCCAGCTCCACCAGCCTGAGGCCCTCGGGGGTCACGTCCATCACCCCCAGGTCGGTGATGATGCGGTTCACCACCCCCTTGCCAGTGAGCGGCAGGGTGCATTGCGGGATGATCTTCAGGTCGGTGCTGCCGTCTTTTTTGCGCGCCACATGCTCCATCAGCACGACCACACGCGGCACGCCGGCCACCAGATCCATGGCGCCGCCCATGCCCTTGACCATCTTGCCCGGAATCATCCAGTTGGCCAGGTCGCCGCTGCCGGTGACCTGCATCGCGCCCAGGATCGAGAGGTTGATCTTGCCGCCACGGATCATGGCAAAGCTTTCGTGGCTGCCAAAGATCGACGAGCCCTTGATCGTGGTCACGGTCTGCTTGCCGGCGTTGATCAGGTCGGCATCGACTTCGTCTTCGTAGGGGAAGGGGCCGATGCCGAGCATGCCGTTTTCGCTCTGCAGCCAGACTTCCATGTGGTCGGGCACGTGATTCGCCACCAGCGTCGGGATGCCGATGCCGAGGTTGACGTAAAAGCCGTCCTGCAATTCTTGCGCCGCACGAGCGGCCATCTGGTCTTGGGTCCAGGGCATGATTCTTGGCTCCTTGCTCAAACTTTGCGGTCGCGCGTGGTGCGCTTTTCGATGCGCTTTTCGGGCGTCGGGTTGTGCACGATGCGGTGCACGTAGATGCCGGGCAGGTGCACGTCGTCGGGGGCGATGTCGCCGGTGGCGACGATGCGCTCGACTTCGACGATGCACAGCTTGCCGGCCATGGCCGCAGCCGGGTTGAAGTTGCGCGCCGTGAGGTGAAAGCGCAGGTTGCCCGACAGGTCGGCCACGTCGGCCTTGACCAGCGCCACGTCGGGCCGCAGGGCGCGCTCCATGACGTAGGTGGAGCCGTCGAAGTCGCGCAGCTCCTTGCCCTCGGCCACCATGGTGCCGACGCCGGTTCTGGTGAAAAACGCCGGGATGCCGGCGCCGCCGGCGCGCAGTTTTTCGGCCAAGGTGCCCTGCGGCGTGAACTCGAGCTCGAGCTCGCCGGCCAGGTACTGGCGCTCGAACTCTTTGTTTTCGCCCACGTAAGACGAGATCATCTTGCGGATCTGGCGCGTCTCGAGCAGCTTGCCCAAACCAAAGCCATCGACCCCAGCGTTGTTGGAAATCACCGTCAGGTCGCGCACGCCGCTGTCGCGCAGCGCGTCGATCAGTGCCTCGGGGATGCCGCACAGGCCAAAGCCGCCCACCGCAATCAGTTGCCCATCGGCCACCACACCCTGCAGCGCCGCCGCCGCACTGGGATAGACCTTGTTCATGCACGCTCCTGTGTAGTTGATGGGTTTGCATTGTACGGGCGCGGCGCCCCACCCTACCCCGCCCTACTGACGTGCCGTGCGCACCGGCTCGGGCGGCTGCTGCGGGTGGCTGCAGCGCCAGGGGTTGATGTCGAGCCCGCCGCGGCGCGTGTAGCGCGCATAGACGCTGAGCTTGAGCGGGCGGCAGCGCTGCCAGAGGTCGAGGTAGATGCGCTCCACGCAGTGCTCGTGAAAGCCGCTGTGCCGCCTGAAGCTGACCAGGTAGCGCAGCAGACCAGCTTGATCGATCGGCGCCCCGCTGTAGGCGATTTGCACGCTGGCCCAGTCCGGCTGGCCAGTCACGGGGCAGTTGCTCTTGAGCAGGTCGCTCGTCAGCACCTCTTGCACCACGGCCTGGCTGGGGTCGGCTTGCAGGTGCTGCGGGGCGGGCTCGTAGTCGCTGCACGCCTTGTCCAGCCGATCCAGGCTCAGGCCCTCGAGCGCCTGCAAGCGCTCCTGGCCAAACTGCGCCGGGCGCAGCAGCCGCACCCCCACGCCGCCGCTGCGCTCGCTGCCGCGCCACAGCGCCTCGGTCAGATCGTGGCGCAGGCGCTGCTGCACCGCTTCGGCGCTCTCGAACACGCTCTGGTGGTAGCTGTTGAGGTAGAGCTTGAACGACTTGCTCTCGAGCATCTGCGGCGTTTCGCAAGGCACGGTGAAATGCACGATCGCCAGTTGCGGCTTGCCGCGCGCATTGAGCCAGCTGAGCTCGTAAGCCGTCCACAGATCGGCCCCCAGAAAGGGCAAGGGGTGGCCCAGCCCCAGCTCGGCGCGCTTGGGCGCACGCGGCAGCGGGCACAGCAGCGTTGGGTCGTAGCGCTCGGGGTACGCGGTGGGCTGGCCGAGCAGCAGGGGCTGGGCGCCAGCGGGGGGCACGGGGTTGCCGGGCGGCAGGGGCTGGGCGCCAGCGGGGGGCACGGGGTTGCCGGGCGGCAGGGGCTGAGCGGGCGGTGGGCAGGTGGACGACATCGGCGGGATGGGGCTGGAGGGGCTGGAGGGGGGCATCAGACAAAGTGGTGTTCGCGCAGCCATTTGGTGGCCACCCACTTTTCGCCCTCCCACACCGGCGCGCTGCCGTGCAGGGTGCGCGTGCTGGGGTGCGGGCGTTCGTAGGCAAAATACAGCGCCTGGCCGCAGTGCGGCAGCACCTCGAGCCCCAAATCGGGGAAGGTGGTGGCTCCGCCGCGCGGCACCTGGTTGAGGTAAATCAGCACCGTGGCCAGGCGCTGGCCGCCGCGCCGCGTCAGCGCGGGGGTGCCGGGCTCGTCTGGGTCGAAGTAGTCGTAATGCGGCTTGTACTCGCCGCCCTCGGGGTAGTGCAGCACCTGCAAGCCCTCGCCCTTGTCTACGGGCCAGCGCAGCAGACGGGCGATGCGCGCTTCCAGGCGCCGCACCAGTTCGGTTTCGGCGCGCCCAAAAAACATGCCGCTGCTGGTGCGGTCGGGGTTGATTTCGCTGCCCCCGCTGCGCGTCTGCACGGTGAGCGAGCGCTTGAGCCGCGGCCGCGCGGCCTCGATCAGCTGCGCGCACTCGGCCGGCGTGAGCAGCCCATCGAACAGCGCCAGCGGTGGCTGCTGCAAGCGCAGCCGCAGCTCCACCGACAGATCGCCGCAATCCAGGCAGCGCTGCGCCGCGCCCCAGTCGGGCTGCGGCAGGGCCAAGGGCGCGGGGGCTGGTGGGTCGGTGGGGGGCATGGCTGTGGACAGGGCAGCGGGGTTGCAAGGGCTGGGGCAAGACTGGCTGGCGGCAGGCGGCGGCTGTGGCAGCGGCGTTCAGGCCGACAAGCGGAACACCAGCCGGTCGGGCCCTGATTCGCTGGCCACGTAGCGGTAGCCTTCGGCGTCAAAGGCCTTGAGCTGCTCGAGGCTGATGGCGCGGCAGTCGATGGCGTGGCGCATCATCAGGCCGCGCGCGCGCTTGGCGGCAAAACCCATGACTCGGTAGCGCCCGCCGTGCAGTTGCTCAAACACGCAGTGCAGCACCCGCGGCTGCAGGGCCGACGCATCCACGGCCTTGAAGTATTCCTCGCTGGCCAGGTTGACGACCAGCGGCACCGGGTCGGTGCTGGCGCGCTGATTCAGGTAGTCGCTGATCTGGCGGCCCCAGTACTGCACCAGGTTCTTGCCCCGGGCGGTGGCCAGCCGGGTGCCCATCTCGAGCCGGTAGGGCTGCATCAGATCGAGCGGACGCAGCACGCCGTACAGGCCGCTCAGGATGCACAGGTGCTGCTGCGCCCACTGCAGGTCGGCTTCGCTCAAAGTGCGCGCCTGCAAGCCGTCGTACACGTCGCCGTCAAAAGCCAGCAGCGCCTGCTTGGCGTTGGCGGGCGTAAAAACCGGCTGCCAAGCCTGAAAGCGCGCCGCATTGAGCGCCGCCAGCTTGTCGCTCAGGCCCATGAGCGCGGCCAGTTCGTGCGGGGCCAGGGTGCGCAGCTGCGCCACCAGTTCGGCCGCCTGCGCCACAAACTGGGGTTGGCTGTGGCTGGCGCTATGCGCCGGGGTCTCGAAATCGAGCGCTTTGGCGGGCGACAACAAAAACAACATCGGTGACGGGTCCTCTGGTCTGCGGTGGGGGCGGTGGGGCTCTGGCTGCAATTATCGGGGCAGCGCAGGGCGGTGGGCGGGCTGGGGCCGCCGGGCCAGGCGGGGGCGTTCTTGCTTAGGCGTCCTGCGGCCGCAATGGCGCTGCGATCGCCCCCTCCCAGTCCGGTGGCCCCAACCCGCAGCCCCCGCTCGGCCTGGCTGGGGGCGCCGGGCCAGCGGCCCCAGCCCGTGCGCCGCTAGCGCCAGTTCTCGACCTGCAAGCCGCTGACCCGGTTGAACTCACCCACATTAGAGGTCACCAGGATCAGGCCGCGTGCCACGCCGGTGCCGGCAATCAGCGCATCGTAGGCGCCGATGGGTTGGCCTTGCAACTTGAGGGCTGCGCGAATGGCCGCCGTGGCCTGCGCATCGGCCTCGTTGAAGGGCACGGTGCCCACGACCGAGAACAAGGCATCGAGCACCGGCGCCAGCTTGCGGGCGCGCTCGCTGTTGAGCGCCAACCCGTAATCGATTTCCATGCGCGTGAGCGCCGAGACCACGATCAGCTTCGGTGAGGTCGCCTTCAGGCGGGCCATCACGCCCGCTTGGCCCTTGACAAAATCCGAAACCGTGCAAGTGTCGAGCAGGTACTTCATGCCAGCGGGTCGTCAGCAGGTGCCTTGAGCCGCTCGCGACTGGCTTCAAACGGCGGCACATCGGCGATACCCTGAAAGCAGGCCACGGCCTGGGGCCACTGGGGCTGGGATTGCTGCGCCAGCCACTCGCGCACCGCAGCACGGATCAGCGCATTGCGGCTCTGCCCCACCTGCTGGGCCATGGCGTTGAGCTGCTGCCCGGTGCTGTCGTCGAGATAGATGTTGAAGTGCATGGCGATCTCCGTACGCTGGGCGTCCAGTATAACACTTTGGTATGTTATATCACACAAGGGTCAATTGACCTACCCCCAACAGCAGCAGCAGGCGGGCTGGGGCTGCTGGCCTGGCTGGGGCCGCCGGGCCGGGCGGGGGCGATCGCAGCGCCATTGCGGCCGCAGGACGCCTAAGCAAGATCGCCCCCGCCCGGCCCGGCGGCTCCAGCCAGGCACCCCAGCCAGGCACCCCAGCCAGGAGGCACCCCAGCCAGGCCAGCGCCAGCCAGGCCAGCGCCAGCCCGATAAAATCAACCGCCGCCCTGCCCCAGCGCAGCCCGCGATTTCTTTCCCCAGCCCGCACCTTGCCCACCATGCCTGACACCCCAGCCCAGCCGGGCCTGCACAGCCTGCCCAAATCGTTCCAACCGGCCGAACTCGAGGCGCGCTGGGGCCCCGAATGGGAGCGGCGCGGCCTGGGGCGCGCGGGCGTGCGCGGCACCGGACAGGCGCAGGCCGGCGTGCCCGCCTTTGCCATCCAGCTGCCACCGCCCAACGTGACCGGCACCTTGCACATGGGGCACGCCTTCAACCAGACCGTGATGGACAGCCTGACGCGCTACCACCGCATGCTGGGCCACAACACGCTCTGGCTGCCGGGCACCGACCACGCCGGCATCGCCACCCAGATCGTGGTCGAGCGCCAGCTGCAGGCCCAGGGGCGCAACCGGCACCAGCTCGGCGCCAGCGAAACCGAATCGCGCCAGCGCTTCATCGAACACGTGTGGCAGTGGAAAGCGCAATCCGGCCAGACCATCACGCAGCAGATGCGGCGCATGGGCGACAGCGTGGACTGGAGCCGCGAGTACTTCACCATGGACGAGCGCCTGTCGCTGGTGGTCACCGAAACCTTCGTGCGCCTGTACGAACAGGGCCTGATCTACCGCGGCAAGCGGCTGGTCAACTGGGACCCGGTGCTCAAGAGCGCGGTGTCGGACCTGGAAGTGGAAAGCGAGGAAGAAGACGGCTGGCTCTGGCACATCGCCTACCCGCTGGTCAGTGGCGCCGGGCAGCTGGTGGTGGCCACCACGCGCCCCGAAACCCTGCTGGGCGACGTGGCCGTGATGGTGCACCCCGAAGACGAACGCTACGCGCATCTGGTCGGCCAGTACGTGCGCCTGCCCCTGTGCGCGCGCGAAATCCCGGTCATTGCCGACGCCTACGTCGATCGCGCCTTTGGCACCGGTGTGGTCAAGGTCACGCCGGCGCATGACGCCAACGACTACGCGGTCGGGCAGCGGCACCAGTTGCCGATCATCGGCGTGCTCGCGCTCGACGCCACGCTCAACGACCACGCCCCCGCGCCCTACCGCGGCCTGGACCGCTTCGAGGCGCGCCAGCGCGTGGTGGCCGACCTGCAAAGCGCCGGGCTGCTGGTCGAGACCAAGAAACACCGCCTGATGGTGCCGCGCTGCACCCGCACCGGCCAAGTGGTGGAGCCCATGCTCACCGACCAATGGTTCGTGGCCGTCAACCAGGCCCCGCGCACGCCCGCAGCCGATGGCGCCAACACCCACGCCACCCCCGACAGCCGCAGCATCGCCCAAAAAGCCATCGACGCCGTGGCCAGCGGCGCCGTGCGCTTCGTGCCCGAAAACTGGGTCAACACCTACAACCAGTGGATGGGCAACCTGCAGGACTGGTGCATCAGCCGCCAGCTGTGGTGGGGGCACCAGATCCCGGCCTGGTACGACCTCGAAGGCCAAGTGTATGTGGCGCGCGACGCCGCCGCCGCCCAGGCCCAATTCGAAGCCCACTGCGCCAGCCTCAACCCCAGCCAGCGCGACGCCCTGCTCGCCGCCGGCCTGGTGCGCGACCCCGACGTGCTCGACACCTGGTACTCCAGCGCCCTGATCCCGTTTTCGACCCTGGGGTGGGGGCTGGGCGGCGCCGGCCCAGCCGGAGACGGCGGGACGGCCGGGGGCGCTCGCAGCGCCATTGCGGCCGAAGGACGCCTAAGCAAGAGTGCCCCCGGCTGGCCCGACGGCTCCAGCGGTACCGACGCCCCCGGGCGCGGTCAGGCTGGGTACGCCCTTGCTCATGCGTCCGAAGGCCGCAAAATCGCTGCGGACGCACCCAGCCCGCCCGCGCCCTCGCCCGCGCCAGACGACAGCGCAAGCCTGAGCGACTACGACCTGTACCTACCCAGCAGCGTGCTCGTCACCGGCTACGACATCATTTTTTTCTGGGTCGCGCGCATGATCATGATGACGACCCACTTCACCGGGCGCGTACCCTTTCGCCACGTCTACATCCACGGCCTGGTGCGCGACGCCCAGGGCCGCAAGATGAGCAAGAGCGAAGGCAACGTGCTCGACCCCGTGGACCTGATCGACGGCATCGAACTCGCGCCCCTGCTCGACAAACGCAGCAGCGGCCTGCGTAAACCCGAAACCGCGCCCGCCGTGCGCAAAGCCACCGAACGCGAATTCCCCGACGGCATCCCCGCCTACGGCGCCGACGCCCTGCGCCTGACCTTCGCCGCACTGGCCGCACTCGGGCGCAGCATCAACTTCGACAGCAAACGCTGCGAAGGCTACCGCAACTTCTGCAACAAACTCTGGAACGCCACCCGCTTCGTGCTCATGCACTGCGAAGGCCACGACTGCGGCCTGGCCGCCCACCCCCCCAGCAGCTGCGCCAGCAGCGGCAGCCAAGGCGGCACCGAAGCAAACGACAGCCCCTACCTCGACTTCAGCGCCGCCGACCGCTGGATCGTCTCGCGCCTGCAGCGCGCCGAGGCCGAAGTGGCACAAGGCTTTGCCGACTACCGGCTCGACCTGGTGGCGCAAACCGTGTACGAACTGGTGTGGAACGAGTTCTGCGACTGGTACCTAGAGCTCGCCAAGGTGCAGCTGCAACAGGGCAGCCCGGCGCAGCAGCGCGCCACCCGCCGCACCCTGATCCGCACCCTCGAAACCCTGCTGCGCCTGGCGCACCCCATCATCCCCTTCATCACCGAAGCGCTGTGGCAAACCGTGGCCCCCGTGGCCGGGCGCTGGCCGCAAGACGCCAACGGCCAGCCGCTGCCCCAGGCCAGCATCAGCGTCGCGCCCTTTCCGGTGGCGCAGCCCGAGCGCATCGACCCGCTGGCCGAAGCCGAAGTGGCGCAGCTCAAGGCCGTGATCGACGCCTGCCGCAACCTGCGTGGCGAGCTTGGCGTGTCGCCGGCGCAGCGCCTGCCGCTGTACGCCTACGCCCACAACAGCGCCCAAGCCCAATGGCTGACGCGCATGGCGCCGCAGCTGCAGGCGCTGGCGCGCCTGAGCGAAGTGCGCTGCTTTGCCGACGAAGCCGCCTGGAGCGCCGCTGCTGCCGCCGCCCCGGTGGCCCTGCAGGGCGATCTGCGGTTGTGCCTGTACGTAGAAGTGGACGTGGGCGCCGAACGCGTGCGCCTGGGCAAGGAAGCGACGCGCCTGCAAGCCGAAATGGCCAAGGCCCAGGCCAAGCTCGACAACCCGGCCTTTGTGGCTAAAGCCCCGCCTGCCGTGCTCAAGCAAGAGCGCAAACGCTTGGCCGACTTTGACGCCACCCTGGCCCAAGTGCGCCTGCAACTGCAGCGCTTGGGCCTATAAGCCAGCCAGCTTGGGGGACACCGCTCGAACCGTCCCCCGAACCGGGCAGACAAACCGCTCTGCATGGGGCACCGGATAAGCCCTGATTGCCATGCCTGGGCATCAGGCGCTACAGTGTGCGGCAAGGTGGCCGTTGCAGGCCACCGGTCTTGTGCGCGCCCATCCAAAACCCCAACCAGGAGACACCATGCCCCCCGAACGCACCCCCAGGCCCACCGCCTCGCAACCCTACCGATACCCCGCTTGGCTGCTGAAGGGCTTGCTGACCCTGCTGGTGCTGGCTGCGGCCGCGCTGAGTTCGGCTCCGGCGCAGGCGCAGGCGCAAGCGCAGACACAGGCGCAGGCACCCGCGCGCGCGCAGGTGGCCCGCGTGGTCTATCACGCCGATTTTGCCGACCCGCGGCGCTTCAGCTCCATGCTCACCAGCATCAACTTCATGGTCACGCACTACACCAACGAGATGCTCGACTTCGACGTGCGCGTCGTCTTCAACTCGCACGGCATCCGCTTCCTGACCGATGACCCGCTCACCGGCACCCCCTTTGCCGCCGACGCCGCGCTGGTGCAGCAGCGCGACAACCTGCGCGGACGCCTGCTGGCGCTCAACCAGGTGCACCGGGTCAAGCTCGAGCTGTGCGAGATCACCCGCGCCCAGGTCAACCTCGATCGCGCCAGACTGTACCCAGGGGTGGAACTGGTGCCCTCGGGCGTGGTGCGCATCGCGCAACTGCAAAACGAGCTCGGTTTCGCCTACCTCAAGATCGAATGAGCACGGCCCAGCGGCCGCGTGCCGCTGCCCAAACCCAGGCGCAAGCTCAGCGCCGCCGCAGCACCGAGATGTATTCGGGCCCGACGTTGCTTTGCTCCACCAGCTCGTTGCCGGTCTGTTTGGCAAAGGCCTGAAAGTCGCGCACCGTACCGGAGTCGGTGGCGATGATCCTGAGCGTCTGGCCGCTGCTCATTTCGGCCAAGGCTTTTTTGGCCTTGAGGATGGGCAGGGGGCAATTCAGCCCACGGGCGTCGAGTTCTCGGTCTGCATTCATGGTGTGTCGGGTTGCCTTTGCGGGCTATTCTAGCGGCGCGGCGGACGCCAGGCTGACAAGGGCCGATCAGGCCGGGAATACCCCTGTGGACAGGTAGCGGTCGCCGCGGTCGCAGACCACAAAGGCGATGGTCGCGTGCTCCACCGTGGCTGCGATCTGCTGCGCCACCCAGCAAGCCCCGGCGGCCGATATGCCGCCAAAAATCCCCTCCTCGGCCGCCAGCCGGCGGCACATCTGCTCGGCGTCGGCCTGGCTCACGTACACCCGCTCATCGACCTGCGCCGGGTCGTAGATTTTGGGCAGATACTCGGACGGCCATTTGCGGATGCCCGGAATGCGCGAGCCCTCGCTCGGCTGCGCGCCCACGATGCGCACCGCCGGGTTGCGCTCCTTCAGGTAGCGCCCCACGCCGGTGATGGTGCCGGTGGTGCCCATGGCGCTGACAAAATGCGTGATGCGCCCAGCCGTCTGCTGCCACAGCTCGGGCCCGGTGGTCTCGTAGTGGATGCGCGGGTTGTCGGGGTTGGCGAACTGGTCCAGCACCCGGCCCTTGCCCTCGCGCTGCATTTTTTCGGCCAGGTCGCGTGCGTACTCCATGCCGCCGCTCTTGGGCGTGAGGATGAGCTCGGCGCCAAAGGCCTTCATGGTCTGGGCGCGCTCGATCGACAGGTCTTCGGGCATGATCAGCACCATGCGAAAGCCCCGAATCGCCGCCGCCATGGCCAGCGCGATGCCGGTGTTGCCCGAAGTGGCCTCGATCAGGGTGTCGCCGGGGGCGATCTCGCCGCGCTCCTCGGCGCGCCGGATCATGGCCAGCGCCGGCCGGTCTTTCACCGAACCGGCCGGGTTGTTGCCCTCGAGCTTGGCCAGCAGCACGTTGCCCCGCGCCCGGTTGGCCTCGGCCCCGATGCGCTGCAGCGCCACCAGCGGCGTCTGGCCCACGGTGGACTCGATGCTCGGGTAGGCCGGCGGCTCACCGGCGGCCGCAGCCTTCCTGGATGACCGGGCAGGCTTGGCGGGCTTGACGGGAGGGTCGAGGGACGGGGGGTGGGGCTGGGCGCGTGGCATGGTGGCAAATTCGGACGATCAATCAGCAAAATGCGAACCGTGCGCCGGGCAGCGCAGGCCGCTCAAGGCCTCTAATGTGCCATAATCCGGCCTCACTTCAGTGCCGGAGTGGCGAAATTGGTAGACGCAGCAGATTCAAAATCTGCCGGTGTAACCCACCGTGCCGGTTCGAGTCCGGCCCCCGGCACCACTACCCGAGGCAGCATCCCACCCGATGTTGCCTTTTCTTTTGTCAGCAGCGCCTCTGGGGTCAGCCGATCATGTCTTTGCTCTTGCCTTTGTTGTCGGTGTTCGTGGGTCTGGCCGTGCTGGTCTGGGCGGCGGACAAGTTCATCGACGCCGCGGCCACGGTGGCGCGCCACTACAGCCTGCCGCCGCTGCTCATCGGCGTGGTGATCATCGGCTTTGGCACCTCGGCACCGGAGCTGTCGGTGTCGGCGCTGTCGGCGCTGGCGGGCAGCCCAGGCATTGCGCTGGGCAACGCCTACGGCTCGAACATCGCCAACATCGCGCTCATTCTGGGCCTGACCGCCCTCATCAGCCCGATCGTGGTGCAGTCGGGCATTCTGCGCAAGGAGCTGCCGCTGCTGTGCGGCGTCACGCTGCTGTCGGTGGCGCTGCTGTGGGACTTGAGCGTAAGCCGCCTCGATGCGGTGCTGCTGCTGCTGACTTTCGCCGGCGTGATGGGCTGGTCGATCTGGCAAGGCTTACGCGGCGGCAAGGACACGCTGGCCGACGACACCGCCGCCGAGATGGACGCGCACACCATGGCCTCGGTGCGGCTGGCCTGGCTGTGGCTGGTGGCCGGGCTGGTGCTGCTGATTGCCAGCGCGCGCCTGCTGGTCTGGGGTGCGGTGCTGGTGGCGCAGTCGCTCGGGGTGAGCGAGCTGGTGATTGGCCTGACCGTGGTGGCGGTGGGCACTTCGCTGCCCGAGCTGGCCTCGTGCATCGCCGCCGCGCGCAAGAACGAGCACGATCTGGCCATTGGCAACATTCTGGGTTCGAACCTGTTCAATACGCTGGCCGTGGTCGGCTTGGCGGGCGCGATCCACCCGCTGGTGGCCGAGCCCGCCATTCTGTACCGCGACATGCTGGTGATGGGCGCGCTGACGCTGGCGCTGTTCGTGCTGGCGCGCCAACGCGGCGGCCAGGCCGGGCGCATATCGCGCGTCAGCGGCAGTTTGCTGGTGCTCAGCTTCGTGGGCTACACGGTGTATCTGCTGCTCACCACCGTGGGCGCGCAGGCCGCCGCTTGAACCCGGATTTACCCCAACAGGCCCTGCTGCGGCGTGGGGTAATGCAGGCACAGCCGCAGCTCGCGTTTCAGGCGCTGGTTGTGCAGTCGGCGCGATTCGCTCATGAAGCTGAGCAGCATCGGGCTCAGGCGCTCCTGCGCCTCGGCGCGGCTGATGCGCGGCGGCCGTGGCAGGCCGTACAGATCGGCGGCCAGGTCGAAGTAGTCGCCCATGCGCAGCGTGCTGTCGTCGCAGACGTGGGCGCAGCGCTGCGGCGCGTGCCACCAGAGCGCGCGCACGCAGGCGCGGGCCAGGTCGTGGGCGTGGATGTGGTTGGTGTACACGTCGTCTGGCGAGCGCAGCACCGGCGTGCCGCGCAGCAGGCGCTCGCGCGCGCCACCGGGGCGGCCGCCGCCATAAATGCCCGGTATGCGCAGCAGCGACACATCCACCCCGCGCCAGCGGCCCCAATCGCGCCAGGTGCCCTCTGCCGCCAGCCGGCGCTGCCCCCGCGCCGTGCTGGGCTGTGGGAGGCGGGTCTCGCTCACCCAGGCGCCGGCGCAGTCGCCATAGACGCCGCTGGTGGAGCCATAGACCAGCTTGCGCGGCCGGCTGCGCCGCCCCAGCGCCTGCGCCAGGGCCCGGCTGCGCGGGTCGGCGGGGGCCGCGCCCGCATTGGGCGGTGGCGCCAGGTACAGCACCCTGGTGGCCAGCCCGGCCAGGCGCTGCAGGCTGGCGCGGTCGTCGAGGTCGCCCAGCAGCGGCACCACCCCCTGGGCGCGCAGCAGCGCCAGGCGCTCGGGCGACGAGGTCAGCGCCAGCACGCGCCGCCCCGGCCGCAGCAGCGCCGCGCAGCGCAAGCCGACGTCGCCGCAGCCCACGATCAACACCCGTTGGCGCCTGAAGCGCGCCGGCAAAGCCCCCAGCATGGTCATGTGCGCCATCCAATTTGAGAAAATAGCGGTTTTGGCTGCTACCGGCCCCATCCCAGGAACCGCGCCCGCATGAGCTACACCATCACCATCGAACCCAGTGCCCGCCAGTTTAGCGCCGAAAGCGGCGAAACCGTGCTGCTTGCCGCCATCCGCCAGGGCGTGGCCCTGCCCTATGGTTGCCAAGACGGGGCCTGCGGCTCGTGCAAATGCAAAAAACTCAGTGGCACGGTCGAGCACGGCGCGTTTCAGCCCAAGGCACTGTCGGAGGCCGAACAGGCGGCCGGCTTTGTGCTCACCTGCCGCGCCCAGCCGCGCAGCAACGTGGTGCTTGAATCCAAACAGGTGGGCGCTGTCGACGCCTTCCCGGTGAAAAAGCTGCCGGTGCGCGTCAAAGCCCTGCAGCGCGCCACCGACGACGTGATGATCGTGCACCTGCAACTGCCCGCCAGCGACAGCTTCCAGTACCACGCCGGCCAGTACATCGACGTGCTGCTGCGCGACGGCAGCCGGCGCAGCTACTCGATGGCCAGCGCGCCGCACCTGCAAGCGGTCGCGCCGGGGCTGGAGCTGCACATCCGGCACCTGCCCGGCGGCAAGTTCACCGACCAGGTGTTTGGCAGCCTGAAAGAGAAAGACATCCTGCGCATCGAAGGCCCGCTGGGCGGCTTTTACTTGCGCGCCGACAGCGCCAAGCCCATCATCCTGCTGGCCTCGGGCACCGGCATGGCGCCCATCAAGGCGCTGATCGAACACCTGCGCCTGCTCAACTGCGAGCGCCCGATCACCCTCTACTGGGGCGGCCGGCGCCCGGCCGACCTGTACCTGAACGACTGGATTGCCAGCCAGTGCGCCGACATGCCCAACCTGCGCTACGTGCCGGTGGTGTCCGACGCGCTGCCCGCAGACGGCTGGAGCGGGCGCAGCGGCTTCGTGCACCGCGCCGTGCTGGCCGACTTCCCCGACCTCTCGGGCCACCAGGTGTACGCCTGCGGCGCGCCGGTGGTGGTGGAGGCGGCGCGGCGCGACTTTGCCGCCGCCGGCCTGCCCGAGCACGAGTTCTATGCCGATGCGTTTACCTCGGAGGCTGACAAGCTGGGGGTCTGATTGGGTGCACCAAGCAAAGCTTGCAACCACAGACGCGGGCGGGCACGGACCTCAAGGGTGTGTGTCCCAGGCCTGGCGCATCTCGGCCACGCTGGCCGCGCGGGCCATGCCATTGATTTCAGCTTCCAGCCGCTGCAGGCGCTCCACGATCGCCGCCAGGTTGGGGACGTGTTCGGCAATATCCGGTGTGATGGCCAACGTGCTCTGCGGCAAGGTCGAGTTGCGACCGCCAAACTCGATCAAGATGCTCGGACGCACGTAGCTGTCGGTGTTCTCCACTGCGCTGGGGTAGAACACCCACAACTTTTCGGCGTCAGCGCTGAGCTTGAGGCTGGTGGGTTGCGTGGGAAGCGCCGTGGCCAGCGCTGCCTGCAAGGCCGGCGCCAACTCGTCGGTGACGTGCGCCGTGAGCGCTGCCTGCAGTGCGTCCGACAATTTGCCGCGCTGACTGTGGCTGGTCATCGATTCCAGCTCGGGGGCGTCCGCCACCAGGCTGCGGTAATCGACGGTGACGTCGATGTCCTCGGAGAAACGGTCAATCGCCTTGTAGACCTTGGACAGTGAGGTGCCGCCCTTGAATGCCATGGGCTTGCGGCACGGCAACTGAAACAGGATGTCGAGCACTTGGCACAGCCAGATGTCCTTTTCGAGGATCTCGGCCCGACGGCCCAACACGGGTGCCAGGCTCAGGAGCACATCGGCCTGATCGCTGACACTCAGCTCGAAATAGTGCTCGCGCCGGGTGTCAGTCATGCGCCCACGCGCCTTCCTCGTAGCGGCGCAGGGCTTCGAGCATCCAGGCCGGCATGGAGGCCTTGGCGCTGCGCAAGGCTTCGAACTCTGCCTGCGGCAGCAGGACAGCAAGACGCTCGAACGTAGCCGACGTAACTTGCGAGCGCCCCAAGTACCAGAGCGCAGACAAGGCCTGGCCCGCCGGGCGACCGGCCAGCGCGAGCTTGCGCGGTGCCACGTGCTGCAGCCGCACCAGCAACTTGCCCATGCGCACGGTGTGCGACGAACCGGTGGTGTAGTACACCGGCTGGGCCGGCGCCTGGGTGCTGAAGCCAAAGCGGCGAACGGCCTCGGCCCCGTGAATTTCGATCGAGGCACCTTCGGCGGCAGCGACGGTCAGCGCCACCGTTTCCGGCGTGGGCACCGTCTTCAGACCCAAGCGGCTGGCCTTGGGCACGGTGTAGAGGCCACGGCCGAGCCGCTCAATGCGCCCTTGCCGGGTCAGGCGCATCAAGGCCTGGTCAATGGACGCGCGCGTACCCAAGCCAGCAAACAGCGCTGGGGTGAAAGGTGCGCCAGCAGGTTGGGCCGCGATGCGCTCGCGGATGGCTTGTGATGTGCTCATGCTTGCCTCATTGTTAGATAGTTTAGCTAAAAATCTAACATTTGGCAAGGCTGGCTCTCTCGGCCACGCTGGCCGCGCGGGCCATGACGGCGCTGCGTTCGGGGACAATGACAAGATGGAAAAAACATTGTTCGCTGACTTGGTGCAAAGCCTGAAAGAAGCCAAGGCGATCGCTCGCGGGCACGCGCCTGCCTCGCGTCGGATCAAGCCATTCACTCCAGATGCGAAGGCGGTACGGGGCAAGGGGCTGCAAGGGCCATAAGAGCGGGTTTTGGGTTAAGCTGGCACCCATGCAAGATTGCCTTGGCCACCTTTGTTCGCCTGCACGGCCTGGCGCCGTGTGGGCTGCCTGCTGCGTGGGCTTGAGCGCCGCGCTGCTGCTCGCTGGCTGCGACGCGCCCCATGCACCAGCCCCGCCAGCCCCGCCAGCCCCGCCAGCCCCGCCAGCCCCGCCAGCCGCACCAGCCGCACCAGCCGCACCAGCCGCACCAGCCCCAGCGCCTGCCCTGCCTGACGGTGCCGCGTTGCCTGCAGACGCGGCCATGCCCGACGCGCCGCCGGTTCCGCCTGCGCCCTTTACGCGCTCGTATTTCCAGTGCGACCACGGCGAGCGCCTGGACTGGCGGTATTTCCCCGTGCAAGGGGTGGTTTCCATCCGGCTCGAAGGGCAAAACCATGAGCTGCACCCCGTGCCTCCAACCCGGCAACGGGAGCACTTTGCCGGCTACGGCGTGCAAGCGCAGTTGCGCGGGAACACGTTGCGCGTCAACTTCCTTGTACAACCGCGCACGCTGCAGTGCCAGCGCGTTCAGCCGTGAACACGTTGGAACAGACCAAGCAGTTCGCTGTAACGGTCGCCGTGTTCGCGGTTCAAGATGGCCTCGCCACAAGCCGGACAAAAATCACCCGTCACCGCCGGGATGGTGGTGGATTCACGTCAGCTTCAGGTACACCTCCGCGCGGCTTGCTGTCTTGGCGTGGTACACATCCTGCCAGATACGGTGATCGGCATGAGTCGTCATGCTCTTGTAAAAGCCGGCGGGGGGGGGTGAGCAGGTCGCACACCATTTCGGGGTACGAGAACAGCAGCTTGTAGCCGCTGTCGTGGGCGTGGCTTGGGGCGCACCAGACGACGTTTGCTTATTGGTCCGGCCCCTATTCTCGCTCCGGGTCGTTTGGGCCCAACAACTCAGACAAAGAAGCCGCCGTGAAAATGCGGCCCATCCAGTCCGTCAGTTGCGCTTCGCTGGCCTGCGCCAGGCGCGCATCTGCCCAGTCCGGCACGGTGCCGAAACGCAGGCGCAATTGCAAGGCCAGCGCCTTGGCGTAACCTTGATGCAAGCCCTGCTGCATACCCTGCTGCATACCCTGCTGCATACCCTGCTGCATACCCTGCTGCAAGCCCTGGCGCACCCCCTTCTGGGTGGCCTCAATGAACCAGCGTTCTATGGTTTGCTCCAACATGGCGCTGCCTTCCAGTAGGTCGTTGATGGTGTCGATTTCGTCTATGTTAGCGCGTGGTGCCTTGCGCCGCAAGAGCAGGCGCACCCACACGCTGATGGTGCGGCGCAAGGGTTGCATGGCCGTGCCTTGCAGCAACTGGCCCAGCGCGGCCAGCACTTGCGCAATGTCGGCCGGCGTGCGGCTGCGTTCGAGCCGAAACAGCGCTTCGGCCAGGTTGCGCACTTCGTCCAGGGGGTGCAGCTTGAGCCGCGCTTCGTCTACCAGGTGGTAGCGCAGTTGGGGCCGGTAGGCTTCCAGCCCGGGCAGGCTGGGGGCGTAGCTGTCGGCCACGTCGGTGGCAGATTTCCAGGGCACTGCACCGTTGTACAGCACCAGGGGCACGACGGTGGGCAGCAGCCCGTCTTGCAGCTCGCCCTCCTTGACCAGGTGTTGCGACAGCAGCCCGACGTAGACCATCATGCGCAAGGCCATCCAGGGGTCGGGCTCGCTTTGGAACTCGAGCAACAGGTACACCCACACCCATTGCTGCCCAACGCGCAGCCGCCAGACCATGTCGTCGTGGCGCTGGCGTTCGGTCTCGCTCACGTAGCTGGCGTTGACGCGCTCCAGGGTGTTGAAGTCCGCCTGCTCCAACCAGGCGCCGCCCAGGTAGCCGGTGAGCAGGTCGCGCACCATCTCGGGGTGCGAGAACAGCAGCTTGTAGCCGCTGTCGTGGGCGTGGTTGGGGTGGGCCATGGTGCTGGGGATGATAGCTGCTGTCATTGGCGCGTGGAGCGCAGCCCAGCCGCGGCAGTCCATGGCCGCATGTGGGTGATGGATGGATCCTGCGACTGCGCGCAGGATGACACGCGGCCAGCGGCGGCTTGGTCTTGCCGTTTTCGTAACGCGAGAAAGCGTTGACACCTCCGCCGAACAGCTCAGCGGCCTGCCGCTGGTCAAGGTCGAGCTTGCGGCGCACCTGGGCGATGTAGGCAGGATCGACGTAGGCAGCATTCAGTCGTCATGCTCTTGTAAAAGTCGGCGGGGGGTGAGCAGGTCGCACACCACTTCGGGGAGCGAGAACAGCAGCTTGTAGCCGCTGTCGTGGGCATGGCTTGGGGCGCGCCAGACGACGTTTGCTTATTGGTCCGGCCCCTATTCTCGCTCCGGGTCGTTTGGGCCCAACAACTCAGACAAAGACGCCGCCGTGAAAATGCGGCCCATCCAGTCCGTCAGTTGCGCTTCGCTGGCCTGCGCCAGGCGCGCATCTGCCCAGTCCGGCACGGTGCCGAAACGCAGGCGCAATTGCAAGGCCAGCGCCTTGGCGTAACCTTGATGCAAGCCCTGCTGCATACCCTGCTGCATACCCTGCTGCATACCCTGCTGCATACCCTGCTGCAAGCCCTGGCGCACCCCCTTCTGGGTGGCCTCAATGAACCAGCGTTCTATGGTTTGCTCCAACATGGCGCTGCCTTCCAGTAGGTCGTTGATGGTGTCGATTTCGTCTATGTTAGCGCGTGGTGCCTTGCGCCGCAAGAGCAGGCGCACCCACACGCTGATGGTGCGGCGCAAGGGTTGCATGGCCGTGCCTTGCAGCAACTGGCCCAGCGCGGCCAGCACTTGCGCAATGTCGGCCGGCGTGCGGCTGCGTTCGAGCCGAAACAGCGCTTCGGCCAGGTTGCGCACTTCGTCCAGGGGGTGCAGCTTGAGCCGCGCTTCGTCTACCAGGTGGTAGCGCAGTTGGGGCCGGTAGGCTTCCAGCCCGGGCAGGCTGGGGGCGTAGCTGTCGGCCACGTCGGTGGCAGATTTCCAGGGCACTGCACCGTTGTACAGCACCAGGGGCACGACGGTGGGCAGCAGCCCGTCTTGCAGCTCGCCCTCCTTGACCAGGTGTTGCGACAGCAGCCCGACGTAGACCATCATGCGCAAGGCCATCCAGGGGTCGGGCTCGCTTTGGAACTCGAGCAACAGGTACACCCACACCCATTGCTGCCCAACGCGCAGCCGCCAGACCATGTCGTCGTGGCGCTGGCGTTCGGTCTCGCTCACGTAGCTGGCGTTGACGCGCTCCAGGGTGTTGAAGTCCGCCTGCTCCAACCAGGCGCCGCCCAGGTAGCCGGTGAGCAGGTCGCGCACCATCTCGGGGTGCGAGAACAGCAGCTTGTAGCCGCTGTCGTGGGCGTGGTTGGGGTGGGCCATGGTGCTGGGGATGATAGCTGCTGTCATTGGCGCGTGGAGCGCAGCCCAGCCGCGGCAGTCCATGGCCGCGTGTGGGTGATGGATGGATCCTGCGACTGCGCGCAGGATGACACGCTTGAGGTGCGCAGGATGACACGCGGTCAGCGACAGCCAACGCAGCAGCCAGCTTGCGTCCTTGCGCCACAGCCACAACGGCTGCTCGCACTTGGGCGAGGCCGCGCAGCCCAAGCGGGCGTGCAAACGCGCTGCAAGCCTGACCGAGGCCCACGTGCAGGCACAGATCTCAAGGCCGCGGCCAGGCGATGACGCCTTGCAGCCACAGGCGCGGCTGGAAGGGGCCGCCTTGGTAGGCTTGGAAGTCTTCCAGGCTCAGGGGCAGACGCAGGGCAAAGTCGAGCGGAACCAGCACGGCGCTGCTCAGGCCCACAGTAGCCAGCAGGGCCACGCTGGCCCAGCGGCGCCAGCGCCAGCAGCGCCAGCAGCGGGCAGCGCTGGGGCTGGCTGCGCCCTGGCGCGCAGTTTCGTGGCTTGCCACGGCAGCGCTGGCGGGTTCCGTGTCGCTCGCGGGTGCTGAGGCGCTGCCCAGGGTGCTCCAGTAACCCCCGAGCGCGAGCGCAAACAGCAGCAGCGGGTAAGGCATGACGAAGTTGCCGTCGAACAGCGACACCGCGCCTGCGCTCGCCAGCGCCAGCAGGCAGGCGGCGCGCACCAGCGCCGCTTCGGTGTTGGGGGGCTGCTGCCAAGCCAGCACGCAACCGGGGGCCAGTACGCGCCACGCCGCCCAGGCCAGCAGCAGCGTGAACGGCAGGCCCCATTCGCTCAGCAGTTGCAGCGGCAGCGAATGCGGGTGCGCCGCCACCGGGTTGGGGAAGTAGGCAAAGTGCATCGGCCCCACGCCCAGCAAAGGGTGCTGCAGAAAATGCTCCCACGCCTGTAACCACAAGACCTCGCGGCTGGAGAGCGGGTTGGCGCTGAACAGGGTCTGATTGATGCGGTCGCCGACATTCGATGTGGCTTCCACCCAGCCCAGCGCAGGCAGGAGCACGAACAGCAAGGCGTACACGCACGCGCCGAGCACCGCGCTGGCGGCGTAGGGGCGCAGCCAGGCGCGGCGCAGCGTGGGCACGGCAGCGCACAGCGCGAGCGTGAGCAGCGCACCCAGCAGCGCGGCGCGCGATTCGCTCATGAGCAGCGCCGTCCACCACAGCGCCAGCAGCAGCCACAGCGCTGCCACCAAACGCTGCGGCAGGCGCTGCAGGCGCGCCAGCGCGTAGGCCCCCAGCAACAGCGGCAGCAGCACGGCGGCTGACTGGCCGAAGAAGCGGATGTTGTCAAAACCCGGCAGCAGCCACCAGGAGTTGAGGGCGTGCCCGTGGTGCAGAGCGGCCAGCAGCGCAAGCCCGATCTGGAGCCAGAACAGCAGCGCCAGCAGCGCCGCCACGTACAACCAGCGCGCGCCCAGGGTAGAGGCGGCTAGACCGCGCCCCCAGGCCCACGCCAGCAGCACGACGCCGGCCAGTTGCGCCCACTCGATCAGGGCCAGCGCTGGCAGCGCTGCCGCCGCGCAAGCGGCCAAGCCCAGTACGGCCAAGCCCAGCCCCAAGGGCGGCGCGGCCCAGCGCTGCTGCAAACCCAGCAACACGGCGACGACGATGGGCAGTTGCAGCAGCAAACGTTGCTGGTCGTGCCAACTGCCCAGCGGCAAGAGCAGCACCAGCGACCCCAACAGCGCCACGGCGCAAGCGGTATACAAGCATACAAGCCCCAACGCGCGCCCACGCCCGGCACCCTGGGGCTGAAACTGGTGCAACAGCGCTGCAGCGTTCATGGGCCGGCCCCAATGCGGAAAAGACAAAGCGCCGCCGCCACGGTCACATGGCGGCGGCTTTGGCTACCGGGGCAGCGGTCACCGACCCCAGCGCAGGAGGTGCTGAGCGCCTGGGGTCTGGTAATGCTGGGGCATCAGGTGCCAGCGCCGCAACCCGCCGGCCTAAATTCAGCAGGTACGTTGGTGGTGCAAGTCCAAAGCCCGGTAGCAGACGCACGTGTCAGGGTGATCGTATCGCCTACTACGTTACCTGGCCCGCCTTGGATGGTGCAGATCAAAGTCGCGGCGCCAGCACCTTGTACAGCGACATCATGATCACAATGGGCTGTAGCAGCAGTTGGCAAACCCGATGCAGTTCGTGCCACAGCATCATCAGCCGCGCTGTCGCGCATCATCAGTTCATCGACGCCAATCTTGCCAGCACTGACTTCTGCCAGCGCAGCTCCAACTTTTGAGCGAGAAACGTAGTTCTGATACGCCGGCAGCGCAATCGCCGCCAAAATGCCGATGATGGCCACGACGATCATCAGTTCGATCAGCGTGAAGCCTTGTTGTACGCGTTTCATGGGAAGTTCCCTCCAGGAGTGGTTGAAAAACACAGGTTGAGCCTAAAAACCCACCTCAAGGGGCTTGAGGCTGCGCATACTCAAGCAGTTTTCGTGCCAGGCTGGGTAGCGGCAGGGGCGCACCGGGGCGCACCGGGGCGCACCGGGGCGCGCCGGGGAGCGCAGGGGATCTCAGGGACGCACACGGGGCGGGTGGGGGCGGGCTGGGCGCACAATGGGCTTGACCTGGGCCGCCACCACATCAAATTTTGACGTTAAATTTTGATGTCCAGCAAGCTGGCACAGCAACCCGGTGCAGCCACTGCCCGCATCAGCCGCGCACAGGCTCGTCCAGCAGCAGCTTCACGTCGGCGGCAATGGCCTGCGCGCTGCTGCCAAAGGCGTGGTGTACGCGCACGCGGCCCTGGGTGTCGAACAGGAACTTGCCAGCCGAATGGTCGATGGTGTAGCTGTCGGGGGTGCTGCCCTCGACGCGCTTGAAATAGACCCGAAACGCGCGCGCCAGCGCGGGCAGCTCGGCCTCGGGGGCGTAGAGGGCCAAAAAACTGGGGTCGAAAGCGGCCATGTAGGCGCGCATGATGTCGGGCGTGTCACGCGCCGGGTCCAGGCTCACGAACAGCACCTGCAGGCGCTCGGCCTGCGCGCCCAGCAGCCGCCGCGCATGGGCCAGGGTGCCCATGCTGGTGGGGCAGACGTCGGGGCAGTGCACGAAGCCAAAAAACATGGCCACTACCTGCCCCCTGAAGTCGGCCAGGGTGCGGCGCACGCCGTTGTGGTCGGTGAGGTCAAAGCCCTGGGCGTAGCTGGCGCCGGTGATGTCGATGCCCGCAAAGGGCGAACGCGGCCCGCAAGCCGCCAGCAGCCCGCCAGCGCCCACGGCCAGCAGCGCGTGCAGCAGGGTGCGGCGGGGGTGCCCAGGCTTGGGGGTGTTTGGCAGGTGTGGGTTTATCATTTGCCCCAGCGCCTGGGCGCAAAGCCGCTGGGTGTGGTGAGTTCGAACATCTCGTCGTGGATGCGCGCGGTGTACAGGCCGGCAGCCTGGGCCGCTTGCTCCACCTCGGGCTGCCAGTCCACCCCGGCCAGAATGCCCAGGCGCACCTTGCCAGCCAGTTCGGGCAGCAGCAGCGGCAGGGTTTCGATCTGCTCTTGCAGTTGCTCGATGGCCTCGGGGCGCACGCGGCTCTTGACCTCCACCAGCACCACGCTGTTGACTTCGCCGTTGGCCCAGGCCAGCACATCGTATTCTTGCTCGCGCCCCAGCCGGCGCACGCGGTGCCGGGGCGAGATGTTTTCCATGCCGAAGCGCTCGGTGAGCAGCCGCTCCATCGACGGCAGCGCCATGCCTTCGGTGAAGTAACCAAACTTGTCGCCCAGGCCGGCGATCTGCTGCCCGAGCTGGTCCAGCCGGCGCCCGGTTTCTTTCATGCGCGCGTCGGTGTCGCGCATACGCGCATCGGTGTCGCGCATGCGTGCGTCGGTGTCGCGCATGCGCGCATCGGTTTCTTTCATGCGCACATCGGTCTCGGCCGACTGCTGCGCCAGCGCGCGCAGCATGGCGCGCAGGTCGTCCCAGCTGGTGTGTTCGGTATCGGTTGTCATGCGCTTGGCCCCTGCTGCTGTGGAGGTGTGGGTTTATCATTTGCCCCAGCGCCTGGGCGCAAAGCCGCTGGGCGTGGTGAGCTCGAACATCTCGTCGTGAATGCGCGCGGTGTACAGGCCGGCGGCCTGGGCCGCTTGCTCGACCTCGGGCTGCCAGTCCACCCCGGCCAGAATGCCCAGGCGCACCTTGCCAGCCAGTTCGGGCAGCAGCAGCGGCAGGGTTTCGAGCTGCTCTTGCAGTTGCTCGATGGCCTCGGGGCGCACGCGGCTCTTGACCTCGACCAGCACCACGCTGTTGACTTCGCCGTTGGCCCAGGCCAGCACATCGTATTCCTGCTCGCGCCCCAGCCGGCGCACGCGGTGCCGGGGCGAGATGTTTTCCATGCCGAAGCGCTCGGTGAGCAGCCGCTCCATCGACGGCAGCGCCATGCCCTCGGTGAAGTAGCCAAACTTGTTGCCCAGGCCGGCGATCTGCTGCCCGAGCTGGTCCAGCCGGCGCCCGGTTTCTTTCATGCGTGCGTCGGTGTCGCGCATGCGTGCATCGGTGTCGCGCATGCGCGCGTCGGTCTCGGCCGACTGCTGTGCCAGCGCGCGCAGCATGGCGCGCAGGTCGTCCCAGCTGGTGTGTTCGGTGTCGGTTGTCATGCGCTTGGCCCCTGCTGCTGTGGTCGCGTCCATTCTAGCGCTGCAGCCCAGTTTGGGCAAAGATGTGGGGCAAGACCAAGCCTCACACGCCGGTCTGGAGAGACCGCTTCCATTCTGCAAGCGCAATCGCCATGGACGCTTCGAGCCACTCTGCGAAGCGCTTCTCCGTCGTCTCGAACGACTCGGCATAGTTGAATTGAAAAAGCTCCGTCGCAGCGGGTTGAAGAGCGACCGGCTCCGTCCCCCCCTCTTCTCGCGGCGCTTTCATGTAAGTGAACGCAGACGCCGCCAGGATCCCGGTATCGCCGGGCCCGTATCCATGGAAACTCACCACGTAGTCGAAGCCCTGATCCGTGGTGAGCGTGAGACGCACCCAGGCACGAAAGCGCTCAAGGTTTGCAAAGTAGTCAAAACGCTTTGCGATTTCGACGATCTGCTTCTGAAAGTAGTGGCGATGTTGCCCTGATGCGTTGTCGGCAGAGTTTGAACGCGCTTGGTACTGGCCCTCGGGACGCTGCGGCGGCGTAAGCGAGCGCAGCTGAGGATCAAGGGTTGTGGCAAGCTCACGGAACTTCTGCTCGACCTGAGCGTACAGCTTGTCGGCATGCTCGTAAACCGCTGACACCTTTTGCTGCTGGCGGTTAAAGCGGCCGCGCAGGAGTTCGAGGGCAGACGCGACAATCTGCTCGGCGTACTTGCTTTGTTGAACCTGCTGCTCAAGCCCAAGCGCCTTGAGAATCGCGTCGCGCTGACGGCGCGCGAAGAACGCAACGAGCGGCCCGAGGTCGCCGGCGTCGGCTGTTTCCAGCGCACCGATGTACGCTTTACGGTCAGACTCGCGCACCACAAGCGGGAAGAGCCCTTCCCGCAGAAACACCAGCGATGCAAGCGCCCGCGCGACGCGACCGTTGCCGTCTTGAAACGGATGGATCTGCGTGAAGCGGTGATGCAGCCAGGCCGACTTGAGCTCTGGCATGTAGTCCGCTTCCGCTGCGCGATACATGCGGATGAGAGATTCCATCTCTTCCTTGGTCCACTCTGGAGGGCAATATGGATGCACTTCACCGTCTGGGCGGCGCGGATTGTTCGGAAGGGTCTTGTACTCACCCTTTTGCAAGGTGACGCGCACGAGATCGCCCGCTTCCGTGACTGCTTCGGTGTAGTCCTGATGTGCCGTGAACTGCGCCTGCAGGCTGCGGATGAAGTACTCAGTCAGCGGCTCTTCGCCCTTGATGTAGCCGAAAAGACCTTCGACGATACCCAGGTGGTCGTTGATGAGTGTCTGGATGTGTTCGGCATCCCGCTTGGACACGCCTCCTCGGTTCACAATGATCGAGGACTCAATACCCTGTTCAATGAGAACTTCCGTGACGCCGCGGTCCCACGTGTACAGACGTTCGATGATTCCAGTCTCAATGGCCCACTCTCGCTGGAGCTTCTTGATGAACTCTTTGTAGGCACCATCTTCCTCGAGCGCGGCCCTGCGTTCATGCCACACGGACGACAAGGCCCGGAGCTCTGGGAACTCGTAGGCGTTGGGTGCAGGGAACGGCTGGATGCGCTGATAGTTCATGGAAATGCATTATCCCGGCCAGGGTTCCTGTGTGGCACCGTCCAGGCTCACGAACCGCACCTGCAGGCGCTCGGCCTGCGCGCCCACGGCCAGCAGCGCGTGCAGCAGGGTGCGGCGGGGGTGCCCAGGCTTGGGTGTGTTTGGCAGCTGTGGGTTGATCATTTGCCCCAGCGCCTGGGCGCAAAGCCGCTGGGCGTGGTGAGTTCGAACATCTCGTCGTGGATGCGCGCGGTGTACAGGCCGGCGGCCTGGGCCGCTTGCTCCACCTCGGGCTGCCAGTCCACCCCGGCCAGAATGCCCAGGCGCACCTTGCCGGCCAGTTCGGGCAGCAGCAGCGGCAGGGTTTCGATCTGCTCTTGCAGTTGCTCGATGGCCTCGGGGCGCACGCGGCTCTTGACCTCGACCAGCACCACGCTGTTGACCTCGCCGTTGGCCCAGGCCAGCACATCGTATTCCTGCTCGCGCCCCAGCCGGCGCACGCGGTGCCGGGGCGAGATGTTTTCCATGCCAAAGCGCTCGGTGAGCAGCCGCTCCATCGACGGCAGCGCCATGCCCTCGGTGAAGTAACCAAACTTGTCGCCCAGGCCGGCGATCTGCTGCCCGAGCTGGTCCAGCCGGCGCCCGGTTTCTTTCATGCGCGCGTCGGTGTCGCGCATGCGTGCATCGGTGTCGCGCATGCGCGCATCGGTTTCTTTCATGCGCGCATCGGTCTCGGCCGACTGCTGCGCCAGCGCGCGCAGCATGGCGCGCAGGTCGTCCCAGCTGGTGTGTTCGGTATCGGTTGTCATGCGCTTGGCCCCTGCTGCGGTGGTCGCGTCCATTCTAGCGCTGCAGCCCAGTTTGGGCAAAGTTTGGGCAAAAGGGGCTGGTACGGCGCACAGCGGCCCGCTTCGGCGGGGCTTGAAGGGGCTTGGGGGTGTGATCCCCTAGCCACGCCCTTGGCGCAGCCACTGGCGCATCTGCTCGAGCGGCACGCTGCTGCTGGCGGCCACGGGCACGCGGGGGGTGGCGCGCACGGCGTGGCCGTAGATGATCTCGAAGCTCAGGCTCCACTGGCCCTCTGGGGTGCGCGGCAGCTCGTGCCCGATGGCGGCCAGCAGGCGCTGGCGGTGGCCGCGGCCGCGCAGGCTGGCGGGGCGCTGCGGGTGCAGGTTGCGGCCAAAGGCGCGCAGGTCGGCCAGCAGGCGTTCGGGGCTGGGGTAGCACAGCACGATGCGCTCGGTGTCGAGCACCGGGGCGGCAAAGCCGCTCTCGACCAGCATGTCGCCCCAGTCGTGCATATCGACAAAGGGCTGGTGCGGCGGCGGCCAGCCGCGTGCAGCATAGAGCGGGCGCAGCTCGCGCAGGGTGTCGGGCCCCAGGCTCGAGAAGTAGAGCAGCCCATCGGGGCGCAGCCAGCGGTGCCAGCAGGCCAGCAGCGCTTGCGGCTCGGCATACAGGTGCAGCGCCATGTTGGCCCAGAGCAGATCGGCCTGTCCGGGGGCGATGGGGGCGGGCGCTGGGCTGGCGCCCGGCGGCTGCAGCCGGCCTTGTTCGTCGAGCAGGTGCAGGCGCGCCTGCGGCCAGCGCGCCGCCACCGCCTGCTGCGCCCGCCAGCCGCCCAGCGCCGGGTGCCAGCTCAGCCAGGTGGCGGGCGGCTGCAGCAGCCAGTCGAGCCGCTGCGCCATGCGCTGCCCCACCTCTTCGTGCAGCCAGGGGCTTTGCGCGCGCTCCAGGGCACGCCAGCGCTGGGCAGCCAGCGGGTCGAGCCCGGGCTGGGCTTGGGCGTGCGCCTGGGCCGCGGTGGGGGCAGGCTCGGTCATGGCTGGGGTCTTAAAAATCGGTAGTGGGCAGGGCAGTGGCAGGGCGCGCTGTGCGCAGGCCGCCGGTGTGGTTCGAAGCGCTAGTGCAGTGTCTCGCAAATGGCTTGACAGGATGAAGCCGATGGATTCTTGCGCCAGGCAAGGCGCAAGCCCGCAGCCATATGGTGCATATGGCAAGGGCTTGCAACGCGGCATGGCGCAAGAAGACGCGGTTTCATGTCGAGGTATTTGCGAGACACTGCACTAGGCTGCTCGAGGGGTATGCTTGGCATGTGGGGCTTCATTTGGTTTGCTGCCTGAAACAGTGTGCATTGTGCACGGGCACCGCCCCCCTTGCAGACGACTACCGCTGGGCAGCCCAAAAGCGCCGTTCGTCGGCTGGCGGCCCGCACACGCGCCGGTGCAACCTTATGATGCGCGCATGTGTGCCTTGAACCGCCTTCGCTGCCACGTTCGTGGCGTCACCCTGATCGAGGTCATGGTGGTGGTGGGCATCGTGGCCATTCTGGCCGCGCTGGCCGCGCCCAACTTTCGCGCCATGATCGAGCGCAACCGGATCAACAGCGCCGTCAACGAGCTGATGATGGGGCTGCAACTGGCGCGCTCCGAAGCCATACGCCTCAACGGCACCGTGACGCTGTGCCGCAGCGCCAACGGCACCGCCTGCGGCAGCCCCGCAGGCTGGGAAAGCGGCTGGATCGTGTTCCACGACCGCAACGGCGACGGCGCGGTCTCGCCCGCGGTGGCCGGGCCGCCGGCCGTGCCAGCCGATGCGGTGCTGCGCACCTGGGGCGCGCTCGGGCCCGGGCTCACGCTGCGCGGCAGCGACGGGGTGGCGCAGCGGGTGCGCTTCAACGCGCGCGGGCAGGCGCTCGACACCGGGCACCTGATCGTCTGCAACAACAACCAGTTGCTGCAGGCGCGCGCCATCGTCGTCACGCCCAGCCGGCCGCGCCTGGCCACCGACAGCAACGCCGACCGCATCCCCGAAGACGACAACCGCGCCAATTTCACCTCGTGCACGCCATGAACCCCGCCCACACTCCTCCCTTGGGCGCAGCGCACCGGCTGGGCTGCCTGCACTCTGCTGCGCAGCTGCGCAGGGCCGCTGCGGCCAAGCGCCAGCGCGGAGCCTCGCTGATCGAGGTGCTGGTGGCGTTTTTGCTGCTCACCTTTGGGCTGCTGGGCATGTCGGCCATGCAGATCAACGCGCTGCAAAACAACCACAGCGCGCTGCAGCGCAGCCAAGCCTCGATGCTGGCGCACTTCATGATGGACGCCATGCGCGCCAACCGCGAGGACGCCATTGCGGGCCAGTACGACCTGGGGGCACTGGGCATGCCCGGTCCGCCTGCTACGCCGGATGTGCCGGTTTGCACCCCCCCAGCCGACACCAGCCTGGTCACGCACGACCAGCGCACCTGGCTGCTGGCCATGCGCGCCACGCTGGGCGATGCCAACACCACCTGCGGCCTGGTGGCCTGCGTAGCGGGGGGCGGGTCGGCCAGTTGCACCGTGCGCGTCTATTGGGACGATACCCACGGCACCGGGGGCGCGGCGGCGCAGATGGTCGAAATCGTCAGCCAGCTATAGCCCGCCCACATACCATGCACACCCCCACCGCCCGCCCCGCCCGCTCCCTGCACACCCGGCGCCCCTTGCAGGCACCGGCGGCGGCGCGTGGCGCAATGAGCCGCTGGCCAACCCAGCCCCCGCACCCGCGCCACGGCGCCGCTGGCGCGCTGCGCCAGCGCGGCCTGACGCTGATCGAGGTCATGGTGGCGCTGCTGCTGGGCCTGCTGCTGATCGGGGCCGTGGGCGGGCTGTATCTGGCCAACCACCAAACCTTCCGCCAAGTGGAGAACATGGCGCGCATCAACGAAAACGCGCGCCTGGCGTTCGAGCTGCTCGGGCGCGAGCTGCGCGAAGCCGGCGGCATTGCCTGCGGCAGCCGCTTGCCTGTGGCCAATGTGGTTCAAGCGCCCGCCGGCACTTGGTGGCACCAGTGGGGCCAAGGGCTGCGGGGTTACGAGCAGGACGAAGCCAACCCGGTCAATCAGTTGCCTGCACGCGCTTTTGGGCTGAACCCGCTCGACCGCGTGGCGGGCACCGACGCGGTGGTGGTGTGGTCGGGCAGCAATGAGGCCGCACTCAGCGTCGTCAGCCACAACCCGCCTGCGGCGCAGCTGCAAGTCGACCGCAATCAGCACGGCCTCCAGGATGGGGACATCGTGCTCGCCTGCGACATGCGGCAGGCTGCCATTTTTCAGGTGAGCAACGCCAATCAAGCCAACACCACCATCGTGCACAACACCGGCGCTGCCGTGAGTCCGGGCAACTGCCGCAAGGAACTGGGCCTTTCCAGCGCGCCACCGCACGACTGCACGACCGCAGGCAGCGACCATTCCTTTGCCGCCGGCGGTTTCCTGACCCGGCTGCAAGCGCACGCCTGGTACATCGGCTTCAACGGCCGTGGCGGCACCTCGCTGTACCGGGTTGCGCTGGGCAATGCGGCCGGCACGGCGCAGGCCAACGCACCCGAGGAGATGATCGAAAACGTCTCCAACCTGCAACTGCTCTACCTCGAACGCAGCGCTGCGGGCGCGCTGGGCAGCAGCTATGTCGCGGCCACCACGGTGAACGACTGGAACCGGGTGCAGGCGGTGCGGCTGGAATTGACTTACTACACCGCCGAGGCGGTTGGGGTCGGTGGAGTAGGCATCACCCGCACCCTGCCCTTTGTCGTCGGTCTGCGCAACCGCCTGCCATGAACACCCTGCCCCACCGCCCCCACACCCAAAGCGGCATGGTGCTGCTGATGGCGCTCATCATGCTGCTGCTGGTCACGCTGCTGGGCGTGACCTCGGTGCGCATGCTCACGGCAGAAGAGCGCATGGCGACCAACACCTTTGACCGCAACCTCGCCTTCCAGGCCGCCGAAACCGCGCTGCGCGAAGGCGAGGCGCTGGCCGACGCGCAGTCGCTCGCCAACCCTGCGAATGGCGCTTTCCCAACGCAAGCCATGAGTTGCACCAACCTCAACAACGGCGCTTGCGTCAACGGCTTGTGTTCAGCGCCCGCTGCCGCTTGCAACGACGCACGCTGGATGAACGACAGCTTTACCGGCTGGCACAACGCCACCACGGCGGTCTCGCCGCTGGCCGCGGGCGCGCCACAGTTTTTTGTCGAGCACCTGGGCTCGAATTTTCCTTGCAACCCGCAGGAGCCCACACTCAACCTGCACTGCGAGCGCTACCGCATCACCGCGCGCAGCCACCCAGCCGACGGCCGCGCTGCGGTGATCGTGCAGTCGATCTATGCCGCCCAATGAGGAGCCGCGCCATGCCACCCCCCCTTGCCCGATCTCTGTCCGCCCTGCATTGGCCCGCTGCGGCCGGGCGCTGGCTGCGCCGCTGCGCCCTGCTGGGTGCCCTGGGTGCGGCTGCGGCCAGCCTGCTTCTGGGCCCCATGGCCGCCGCGAGCAGCCCCGCGCCGCTGGGCACCAGCCCCGAAACCGCGCCGCCGCTGGGGGTGGTGCAGGCGCAGCCGCCGCTGGTCATGCTCACCGTGGGGCGCGACCGCACCCTGTTCAACGAAGCCTACAACGACGCCAGCGACATCGATGGCGACGGCGTGCTGGACTTGCGCTTCAACCCGCGCATCACCTACCTGGGCTTGTTCGATTCGCGGCTGTGTTACACCTACACCGCAAGTGCAACCACTGCAGAAGGGCGACGTAACGACAACGCCGGACTGTTTCAGCCAGCAGCCAACGCGATAGCTGATACCGGCAACCGCAACTTTCGTTGCGCCACCGCCGATCACTGGTCCGGCAACTGGCTCAACTGGGCCACCACCAGCCGCATCGACGCGCTGCGCGTGGTGCTCTACGGCGGCTACCGTGAGGTCGATACCGCCACCCAAACCATTCTGCGCCGCTCCTACATCCCGCAAGACGCGCATTCCTGGGCCAAGGAATACACCAGCACGGCGGTGGATGGTTACGATATTCGGGATTTCACCCCTTTGGGCCAACCCAGCGGCAGCGGCACCCGGCGTCACTTCTTTGGCAACCTCACCGACGTACGCGGCCGCAATTGCGCCACCCTGAGCAGTTGCAGCAACCGCGCCCCCTTGCTGCGCGTGATCGAGAACTCCAACCGCCGCGTCTGGGAATGGGCTTCCACCGAGCGCCCGGTGCTGCACGAGACCAACAACCACGCTGGCTCGCGTACCGACCACACCGTGCGTGTGGAGGTCTGCACCGCCAGCTTCAACCAGGGCTGCCGCCGCTACCCAGGGGCCAACGCGGCCAGTGCTGCCGACGACGTCTTCAAACCCGTGGGCCTGCTGCACGAGTTTGGCGAAAACAACGCCATGCTGTTTGGCCTGCTCAGCGGCAGCTACGACCGCAACCTATCGGGTGGCGTGTTACGCGACGTGGTGTCGTCGTTTCGCGACGAAGTCAACCACGCTACCGACGGCACTTTCACGGCGAATGCCCGCATCGTGCAAACGCTGGATGCGCTGCGCATCCGCGGCTTCAACGACGGCCGCACCGACAACGCCTACCGCGGCGGTTGGGTCACCACGCGAGCCATGAACCAAGGCGAATTCGTCGATTGGGGCAACCCGATTGCCGAGATGATGTACGAAGCGGTGCGCTACTTCGCCGGCCTTGGCAGCCCGACCAGCGCCTTTGACACCTCCGGCGGCACCGATGAACACCTGGGCCTGCCCCGCGCCGCTTGGGACGACCCTTTCAGCACCACCAGCGGGGCCGCCCGCGCCCAATGGTGTGCGCGCCCGAACCTGCTCGTCATTTCCAACATCAACCCGACCTTTGACTCGGACCAGTTGCCGGGCTCGGCTTTTGCGAGTTTCACTGGCGACCTCCCCAGCAACCTGCCAGCCCTGAACGTGGCCACGATAGGCCAGGAAATTGCCACCCACGAACCCGGCGTGATCGGTTCGCGCTTCATCGGCCAGGTTGGCACTGTAGCCGACGGTGCCCCCACAGCCAAGAACGTCACCTCACTGGGCGACATCCGCGGTCTGGCCCCAAGCGACCCGACCATGCAGGGCAGTTTTTACTCGGCTTCGGTGGCCCACTACGCCCGCCGCACCGACCTGCGCCCCAACGTTCGCGGCAACCAGACCGTCGACACCTTTGCTGTTGCCTTGAGCGCGCCGCTGCCACAAATCGTGGTGCCCTCCACGAATGGGCGCAGCTTCTCGCTCGTACCCTTTGCCAAGTCGGTGGGGGGCTCTAGTATCAGCAACGCCAAGGGGACTTTCCAACCCACGAACCAGATCGTCGATTTTTACGTCGAGAGCATTGTCAACTCCTGCCCGCAGGCAGCGGGTGGGGTGGCGTCGATGTGCGCGGACTTCAATTCGACCATCAACGGCGGGCGCTACCGCGCGGTGTTTCGCATCAACTTCGAAGACGTGGAGGCCGGCGCCGACCACGACATGGACGCCATCGTGCGCTACGAAATCAGCCTCGAGGCCGATGGGCGCCTGCGTGTCATCCTCATACCCGAGTACCAAGCCGGCGGCATCCAGCACGCCATGGGCTACGTGCTCTCGGGCAGCACTGCCGACGGGGTTTACCTCGTGGTGCAGGACGAAAACGTCAACCGCCCCTACTTCCTGAACGTACCGCCCGGGCAATCCCCAGGCTTTTGCGATGCCGACCCGTTCCCCTCTGGCTGTGGCACCCTGCCTCGTTTGGGTGGCGGCACGGGCAACGACCGCTCCGACCGCACCTTCACCGCCGCTGCCGCTGGCACCGCAGCCGGCTTCCTGCGCGACCCGCTTTGGTACGCAGCCAAGTGGGGCGGCTTCAACGACCGCAATGGCAACCTGCGCCCCGACCTGCAAGACGAGTGGGACAGCAACCGCGACGGCACCCCCGACACCTACCACCTGGTGCAAAACCCGGCCCTGCTGCGCGACTCGCTGGCGCGCGCCTTCAACACCATACTCGAGCGCAGCGCCGCAGCGGGCAATGTGTCGGCCAACAGCACCTTCATCACCACCGACAGCGCGGTGTTCCAGGCCACGTTCAACAGCGCCAATTGGTCGGGCGACCTGTCGGCTTTCCCCGTCGCGGCTGCCGGGGTGGGCGCGACACCGCTGTGGCGCGCCTCCACCGGCCTGCCTGCGCACGACCAGCGGCGTCTGTTCACCACCAACGCCGCCGCCAGTCCGGACACGGTGGCCTTCAACTGGGCTGGCCTGAGCACGGCGCAACGCAACTTGTTTGGCGCCGACGACACGGTTCGCCAGCAGCTTGTCAACTACCTGCGCGGTGATGCCAGCGACGAGCTGCGCCACGGCGGCACGCTGCGCAACCGCCCGACCACTGTGCTGGGCGACATCATCCATTCGTCGCCGGTGTATGTGGGCGACAACAACACCGTGTTCGTGGGCTCCAACAGCGGCTTTCTGCACGCCTTCAACGCCAGCACGGGCGTAGAGCAGTTTGCCTTTGCCCCGAGTGGCTTGCTGCAGCACATGCGCACGCTTGCCGACCCAGCGTATGACCACCGCTACTTTGTGGACGGCGAGATTGCCGTCTCGCAGCGCGCGCAGACCGGCGGGCGCAACATCCTGGTCGGCTTTCTGGGCCGGGGCGGGCGCGGCCTGTTTGCGCTCGATGTCACCGACCCGGCACAATTCGGCGCCAGCAACAACGCCAGCCGGGCGCTCTGGGAGGCCACGGGCAGCGCCGACAACGACATGGGCTTCCTGCTCGGGCGGCCTGTGATTGCGCGCGTGCGCAGCGGTGCCAACTCCACTGTGGATGCGGTCATTTTTGGCAACGGCTACAACAGCGCGAATGGCCGCGCTGTGCTCTACATCAAAAACCTCCGCACGGGTGCGCTTATCGAGCGCATCGACACCCTGGTTGGGAGCGCAGCCAGCCCGAACGGCCTGGCCAGCCCGGGGTTGGCCTTGGACGGCAACGGCGTGGTGCAGTTTGCTTATGCGGGTGACTTGCAGGGCAATGTGTGGAAGTTCGACCTGAGCCACTCCAACTCAAACCAATGGGGCTCGTTCCACGGCAGCAGCACAACACCGCAGCCCTTTTTCGTGGCCCAGAATGCACTGGGGCAGCGCCAGCCGATCACGGCCCCGATCACGGTCGAGACCAACCCCGTGGCCGGCGACCCGCACGTCGGCAAGCGCTTCCTGTTTTTTGGCACCGGCAGCTACATGGCCAACACCGACCCGGCCGACCGGCGGGTGCAGTCGTTCTACGGCCTGATCGACGAGGGCGTGGCGATTGCCGGGCGCGGCGACTTGCGCCAGCGCCGCATCGACCAGGTCGGCACTTTTGCTGGCCGCACCGTGCGCACCTTCGAGCTCGCCACAGCGGGCGACATGGCTGGCCGCCGAGGCTGGTTTTTCGACTGGACTGAGCCTCCGCATCCTCCCGGCACAGCCCGCGGCGAGCGCGTAGTGAGTGCGGCGCGGCTGTTGCCCACCATCGTGCCGTCGCTTGCCGTGAGCAGCATCATCCCGGTGGTGGGGGACCCGTGCGAGCCGGGCGGCACCGGCTTTCTGAACCTGCTCGACCCGTTCACCGGCGGCGGCATCACGGTCGGGCTGCTCGACGTCAACCGCGACGACCGTTTCACCGACGATTTGCTCGGCACGCGTTTCATCGCCTCGTTCGACCCCGGCATCGGGCTGCTGAGCGAACCGGTGCTGGTGGGCGACCGCCTGGTGGTGGGCGGCTCGCTGGCGCAGGTGGCCGATGTGCGCGTGCAGCGCCCACTGGCGGCCGGGCTGCGTGGCCGCATCTCGTGGCGCGAGATCATCCGCTAGCGCCCCAGCCTCCAAACCCCTCCGACCCACCCCTGCACCCGCAACACCCGCTGCCACCATGTACACCTCCACCCCTGCAGCCCCATCCGCGCCGGCCACGGCCCGCGCCCGCCGCACGCCCTGGGCACCGCGCCGGGCGCGAGCGGGCTTCACCTTGGTCGAGCTGATGATCGTGGTGGCCATCATCGCCATTCTGGCGGCGATCGCCCTGCCGAGCTACCAGCGCCACGTGACCGAAACGCGGCGCGACGCGGCCACCGCCTGCCTGCTGGAGCTGGCGCAGTTTGCCGAGCGCTACCACACCACGAACATGAGCTACCAGGGCTTGGCCTTGCCGGTCATGCAGTGCAGCACCGACTTGGCCGCGCACTACAACTTTTCGCTGCACGGCGCGCCCACGGCGCGCACATTCACCATTCAGGCCGTGGCCCAGGGCGGCCAGGCTGCGCGCGACGCCGCCTGCCTGACGCTGCGCATCGACCAGCGCGGCACCCAAACGGCGCTGGACAGCGCCAACTTGGCGAGCGCGGGTTGCTGGTGACTGCCAGCCCTGTGCCGGGCGCGCAGAGCCTCGGTCAGTCGTACACCACCTCGGCGCGCTGCTGGTGCGCCTGGGTGCGCCAGGCGGCCAGCGCGGCGTCGCTGGGGTAGCACTGGGCGTGCTGGGGGTCGAGCTGCAGCGTGGCGCGCACGGCCTCCAACTCGAGCTCGAGGCGCAGCGGCAGGCCGCGCAGCACCTCGCCCAGCTCGGTCTGGTGGCGCCGGGGCGGGTGCGCTTGCAGCAGCGCCGCCACCTCGGGGCGCTGGGTGGGCCCCACGGCCACGCGCAGGCATTTGCCAAAGCGGCAGCGCGCAGCGGGCAAGTCCCACACCTGCTGCACCTTGAGGCGCAACCCGCCCGAAAAGCGGTCGGGCTGGGCCAGCACTTGCAGCAGCACCAGTTCGTCGTCCTGCAGCAACTGGCGGTGCGCCTGCCACAGCGCGTCGTCGGCGCTGGCTTCGAGCACGGCGCTGCGGTCGTCGAGCTTGAAGATCGCCACCTTGCCGCGCTGGCCGTTGATGACGCGCAAATCGCCCACGATGCCGGCCAGCAGCTGCGGTTCGCGGCTCTCGGCCACGTCGGCCAAGGGGGTGCGGGCGATGCGGCGCACTTCGTCGGCGGCCTGGTCGAACAGGTGGCCCGAAAAGTAAAAGCCGAGCGCGGCCTTTTCGTGCGTCAGGCGCTCGCGCACGCTCCACGGCGGCGCCTCGGCCAGCGCCGGCTCCTGGTCGCTGGCGCCGTGGCCGCCGGCCTGGCCGGGCAGGTCGAACAAGCCGCCCTGCAGGGCGTTGGCCTGCTGGGCCTGGGCGAAATCAAAGGCCAGCTCGACCGAGGCCAGCACGGCGGCGCGGTCGGGGTGCAGGCGGTCGAAAGCGCCGGCCTTGACCAGCGCCTCGACGGTGCGCTTGTTGAGGCGGCCGCGTTCAATGCGGGCGCAAAAGTCGAACAGGCTGCTGAACGGCCCCACCACGTCGGCACGCGGCCCCGCGCCCCGGCCCTGGCGCGCGGCCACGATGGCCTCGATGGCCTGCTGCCCGGTGCCCTTGACGGCCCCGAGGCCGTAGCGGATGCAGCGGTCGCTCACCGGCTCGAAGCGGTAGCCGCCCAGGTTGACGTCGGGCGGTTCGAACTCGAGGCCAAAGCGCTGCGCGTCTTCGACCAGCAGCTTGAGCTTGTCGGTGTCGTCCATCTCCAGCGTCAGGTTGGCGCAGAAGAATTCGGCCGTGTAGTGCACCTTGACCCAGGCGGTGTGGTAGGCCAGCAGCGAGTAGGCGGCGGCGTGGCTTTTGTTGAAGCCGTAGCCGGCAAACTTTTCCATCAGGTCAAAGACCTCGTCGGCCTGCTGCGGGCTCAGGCCTTGGGCGGCGGCACCGGCGCGAAACACCAGCCGCTGCTGCGCCATTTCTTCGGGCTTTTTCTTGCCCATGGCGCGGCGCAGCAGGTCGGCACCGCCCAGGCTGTAGCCGCCCAGGATCTGCGCCGTCTGCATCACCTGCTCCTGATAGACCATGATGCCGTAGGTCTCGGCCAGCACCGGCTCGAGCAGCGGGTGCGGGTATTGCACCGGCTCGCGCCCGTGCTTGCGCGCCACGAAGCTGGGGATCAGGTCCATGGGGCCGGGGCGGTAGAGCGCGTTGAGGGCAATCAGGTCTTCGAGCCGGCTGGGCCGCGCGTCGCGCAACATGCCTTGCATGCCGCGGCTTTCGAACTGGAACACGGCCTCGGTGCGGCCGTCCTGGAACAGGCGGTAGGTGGCGGCGTCGTCGAGCGGCAGGCGTTCGTAGCTGAAGCCGGCCTGGTCGGGGTGGCGCTGCACGATCAGCTCTTTGGCCTGCTCGAGGATGGTGAGCGTGGCCAGCCCCAGAAAGTCGAACTTGACCAGCCCGATGGCCTCGACGTCGTCCTTGTCGTACTGGCTCACCGCGGCTTCGCTGCCGGGCTGCTGGTAGAGCGGGCAAAAATCGGTGAGCTTGCCGGGCGCGATCAGCACGCCGCCGGCGTGCATGCCGACGTTGCGCGTCAGGCCCTCGAGCTTTTGCGCCAGCTCGATCAGTTGCCGCACCTCGTCTTCGCGTTCGATGCGCTCGGCCAGCAGCGGCTCCATCTCGATCGCGTACTGGTTCTTGTCGTTGGCGGGTTTGGGCCGCGGCGGGTACTGCAGCGTCACGCTCTGGCCCGGCTTGTTGGGTATCAGCTTGCTGATGCCGTCGCTAAAACCGTAGGGGAAATCGAGCACGCGCCCGACGTCGCGAATCGCGGCGCGCGCCGCCAAGGTGCCAAAGGTGGCGATCTGGCTCACCGCCGCGAGGCCGTACTTGCCCTTGACGTAGTCGATCACGCGGTCGCGGTTGGCCTGGCAGAAGTCGATGTCGAAGTCGGGCATCGACACCCGCTCGGGATTGAGGAAGCGCTCGAACAGCAGCTGGTAGCGCAGCGGGTCGAGGTCGGTGATTTGCAGCGCGTAGGCGACCAGCGAACCGGCCCCGGAGCCGCGCCCCGGCCCGACCGGGCAGCCGTGGGCCTTGGCCCACTGGATGAAGTCGGAGACGATCAGAAAATAGCCCGGAAAGCCCATTTTGATGATGGTGCCGAGCTCGAATTCGAGCCGCTCCTGGTAGCGCGGCTGCTGGCGCAGGCGCTCGGCCGCGTCGGGGTAGAGCTGCTGCAGGCGCTGCTGCAAGCCCTGCTGCGAGGCGTGGCGGAAGTAGTCTTCGGTGCCCAGTTGCTGCCCGTCCACGGGCGGGATCGGGAACGCCGGCAGCTGCGGCTTGCCCAGACTGAGCTGCAGGTGGCAGCGGCGCGCGATTTCGACCGTTTGCGCCAGCGCCGTGGGCAGGTCGGCAAACAGGGCCGCCATGTCGGCGCTGGTCTTGAAATGCTGCTCGCGTGTGAAGCGCCGGGGCCGCCGGGGGTTGCCCAGAATCTCGCCTTCGGCGATGCACACGCGCGCCTCGTGGGCCTGAAAATCGTCGGGCGCGAGGAACTGCACCGGGTGCGTGGCCACCAGCGGCAGCCCCAACCGGCTGGCCAGCGCCACGGTGGCGCGCAGGTGGCGTTCGTCGTCGGCACGGCCGGCGCGCTGCACCTCGAGGTAGAAGCGCTGCGCGAAGGGGCCCGCCAGTTGCTGCGCCAGCGCGGCGGCGGCGGCTTCGTCGCCGGCCAGCAGCGCCTGCCCCACCGGCCCGGCGGCGCCACCGCTGAGCACGATCAAGCCCTCGTGGTGCTGACGCAACCAGTCCCAGCGCAGCACGGCCTGATCGCGTTGCACCGGGCTGCCCCAGGCCAATGACAGCAGCTCGCACAGATTGAGGTAGCCGGCCTGGTTTTGCGCCAGCAGCAGCAGGCGCGGCCAGGCATTGCTCCCGGCTGGCGCGGCGGCGCCAGCGGGGGCGGCGCCCAGCCCCTGCAACAGCACCTCGGCCCCGAGGATGGGCTGCACCCCAGCGCTGCGCGCCGCTTGGTAGAACTTGATGGCCCCAAACAGGTTGTTGAGGTCGGTGATGGCCAGCGCGGGCTGGCCGTCGGCAGCGGCGGCGGCGGTGACGGCGTCGATGCGCGTGGTGCCATCGACGACGGAAAACTCGGTGTGCAAGCGCAGGTGTACGAACATGGGCACGATTGTAGGGATGCCCGACCTGGCCACCGACTGCCACAAAACTGCAACATCCAGGGGCAAGAATGCCGGGGCTTGCCTTGTTCCTGGTTTGTGTCAATCCTTGGAGGTTTTCGATGCGTCATCTGCTTTTGGCCGCTGTGGCCGCTGTCACCTTGGCCGCTTGCGCCACCCCGCCCACCGCCACGGCCCCAACCGCTCCGGCGGCCCCTGCTCCGGCTGCTGCCGCCCCGGCGGCTACCCCTGCTGCAGCCCCGGCGGCCCCGGCTGCAGCAGCGGCCCCGGCTGCGCCGCCGCAATGCCTGAACGCCCTGACCGGCCGCTTCGCTGCCGTGGGCGAGCGCATCGACTTTTACGGCACGCCCTTGGTCTGCACCGCCATCCAAGGCGGCCGCAGCGCCCAATGGGACGCCCCACCCGCCGCTGCTCCGGCGCGCTGAGCGCTATCCTCACACACGCCACACTGCGCCAGACCGGCGCGGGGGCGTTGCAAGCCCGGCTTCCAGGCCGGGTTTTTTCATGCCTCAAATGGGGGGTGGCTCAGCCCCGCGCCCAGCGCTGCGCCGTGGCGGCCACGCGTTGGCCGAACAGGCGCGCGGTTTCGAGGTCGCCGGGCAGCATTTCGTGCGCGCCGGCGTCTGCGGGCGTTTGCGCCATGGCGCCACTGAAGGAGCCGACGTAGTTGACGTCGTTGCGCTGCGCTGCCTTGCTGTTGCTGGGCATGAGGCCGGTGCCCACCCAGAGGCCGCTGTGCTGCATGGCCAGCGTGTAGAGGTAGTGCAGGGTCGAGAGCTTGTCGCCGTTCATGGTGGCGCTGTTGGTGAAGCCGGCAAAGAGCTTGTCTTTCCACGTTTGCGCAAACCAGGCCTTGCTCGAGGCGTCGGCAAACTTCTTGAACTGCCAGCTCACGCTGCCCATGTAGGTGGGCGAGCCCATGACGATGGCGTCGGCGGCGTCGAGCGCCTCCCAGCCGCCGGCGGGCAGGTTGCCATCGGCGTCGATGGCCAGCAGCTGCGCGCCGGCCCCTTCGGCCACGGCTTGCGCCATGCGTTGCGTGTGGCCGTAGCCAGAATGGTAAACAACGACGATTTTGCTCATGGGAGGGCTTTCAAAAAATGCGCCGACCTGTGGCCGTGCGCGGGTGGGGAGGGAGATTGGATCAGGCCGCCAGGTCAAACACCAGCACCTCGGCACCGTGCCCGTGGCTGAGTTCAAGTGTGCTCTCGGTCGCCAGCAGGGCCGCGTCGCCGCCTTGCAACGCGCTGCCATTGACGCCGATGGCGCCGCGCACCACGTGCACGTAGGCTTTGCGCTTGGGGTCGAGCCTCAGCTCGGCGCACTCGGCGCCGTCGAACAAGCCGGCATACAGTGCGGCGTCGGCGTTGATGTGCACCGACCCATCGACCCCACCGTTGCTGGCCAGCAGACACAGGCGGCCGCGCTTGAGGGCGGCGTCAAAGGTTTTTTGCTCGTAACCGGGCGCCACGCCCTTGAGGCTGGGCTCGATCCAGATTTGCAGCAAATGCGTCTGCCCGCCGGGCTCGTGGTTGAACTCGCTGTGGCGCACCCCGGTGCCCGCGCTCATGCGCTGCACCTCGCCGGGGCTGATGGTCTCGACGTTGCCCATGCTGTCGCGGTGTGCCAGCCGGCCTTGCAACACGTAGGTGACGATCTCCATGTCGCGGTGGCCGTGGGTGCCAAAGCCGGTGCCCGGCGCGATCCAGTCTTCGTTGATCACGCGCAGATTGCCCCAGCCCATGTGCGCCGGGTCGTAGTAGTCGGCAAAAGAAAACGAGTGCCGGCTTTGCAACCAGCCATGATCGGCGTAGCCACGTTCGGCGCTGCGGCGGATGTGCATGGAGCGTGTCCTGGAACAAGGTCTGTGGGCTTGGGCAGCAGCGCAGCGGCACCCGAGCTGGAAGGGGCCAACCGTTGCTTTGCTGTCGGCAAGGGCAATGTATGGAATGTAGGCGTTGCAGCCGGTCTGGTGGCCGCATATATTTGCTGGCATCATTCAAAATCTTTGTATATGCAGGCCCCCACCATGCCCAATCCGCGCCACGCCCTATCCCCCGACAACCTGCACCTGATCGGCACTGTGGCGCGCTGCGGCAGCTTGGCGGCGGCGGCGCGCGAGCTCGGCATGGTGCCCAGCGCGCTCACCTACCGCGTGCGCCAGGTGGAAGACGCGCTCGACGTGCTGCTGTTCGACCGCCGTTCGCGCCGCGCCACCCTGACCCGCGCCGGCCAGGAGCTGCTGCGCGCCAGCGAGCACCTGCTGCGCGAGCTCGACGCGGTGGCCCTGCGCGTGCGTCGCATTGCCACCGGCTGGGAGCCCGAGCTCACGCTGGCCGCCGACGCGGTGATCGCCAGCGCGCCACTGTTTGATCTGTGCCACGATTTTTATGCCCTGCAAGCCCCGACGCGGCTGCGCCTGCGCACCGAAACGCTGTCGGGCACGCTGGAGGCGCTGTTGAGCGGTAAGGCCGATCTGGCCTTGGGCCTGGCGCTCGATGGCAGCGGGCTGCCGGGCTTGCACAGCGGCTTTTTGGGCGAGGTGGAGTTTGTGTTTGTGGTGGCGCCACAGCACGCGCTGGCCAGCGCCCCCGAGCCGCTCACGCCCGCTGCCATTCAGCCGCACCGCGTGGTGGCGGTGGCCGACACCGCACCTGCGGGGCGCGGCCAGAGCGTGGGCCTGCTGCCGGGGCAAGAGGTGTTCACCGTGCCGACCATGCAGCACAAGCTGGCGGCGCAGTTGCGCGGCCTGGGCTGTGGCGCGCTGCCGCTGCCGCTGGTGCAAGGGCACCTGCACAGCGGCGCCCTGCTGCGCAAGCGCACCACGCTGCCGGCGCGGGTGCATCGCATCGGCTACGCTTGGCGCAGCAGCGCCGCCAGCACCCCCGGCCCGGCGCTGCAATGGTGGCTGCAGCGGCTGGCCAACCCCGCCAGCGCCAGCGCCTTGCTGCACCATTTTGCCGCTTGCCCAGCGGTGGACACCCACAACGGATGACCCGATCGCGCCAATGCTGCCGCACCGCTGGCCTCGGGCGTGGGCGTGGGCGTGGGCTTGGGCTTGGGCGTAGACACACGTATGGGATGATTCTCATTTACAATTGAGCAGCGCCGCCCATAGTTTGCTATGCTGCTGCGCCTGCCCCGGCCCCCCAGTGGGCAACTTTCTTGCCCCCTGCTTGCCCCGAGCTCCCAGCATCCTGCTTCCATGCCCCTGCCCCGTCCGCCTTGGCGCACCTTTGCGCACCCCGTCAGCGTGACCGCCGCCGTGGGGCTGGCGCACGCCGGGGCGCTGTGGGCGCTGCACGGCGCCTGGGCGCCGCCCGCATCTGCCCCGCCGCAGGGGACGCAGGTGGTGGTTGAGTTGCGCGCCCAGGCGGCCCACACAGCCCCCGCCGCCGTGGCACCCGCACCCCCTCGGGCCAGCGCACCGGCCGCACCGGCCGCACCCACTGCGCCCGCCGCCCGCGCCTTGCCCGAGCGCACCGCCCGCCCCGAAGCGCCCGCTCCTGCAGCGCCGGCGCCGGCCTCGGTGCAACCACTGGCCCCCGCACAGCCGGTGGCCACGGCGCAGGCGCCAGCGGCTGCGGCAACCAGCCCGCAAAGCGCCCCCCACCACAACCCCCAAGGCACCGCAACAGCCAACAGCGCAGCGCACGATCACCGCAGCAGCGGCACGGGCGCCCTGGATGCCCCAGCCGACGCGGCTGCCGACCGCGCCCCCTCTGGGCAGGGTCAAGCGCCAGCGCCGGCGCCGGCGCAGATCGTGCTCCCCTCGAGCAATGCGGCCCATTTGCACAACCCGGCCCCGCCCTACCCGGTGTTGAGCCGCCGTCTGGGCGAACAGGGGCGGGTGCTGCTGCGCGTGCGCATCGAAGCCGACGGCAGCGCCTCGGCGGTCCAGATCCATGGCTCGAGCGGCTTTGCGCGCCTGGACCACGCGGCGCAGCAGGCGGTGTTGCGCTGGCGCTTCGTGCCCGGCACGCACAACGGCGAACCACAGGCCATGTGGCACCTGGTGCCGATTCATTTTGTATTGGAGTAAAAAGCAGGCATGGAAACTCATTTTGGCCTGACCTACGTCTGGCACCAAGGCGACTGGGTGATACGCGGCACCGCGCTCGCGCTGCTGGGCATGTCGATCGCCACCTGGGTGGTGATCGTGCTCAAGGCGCTGCACCTGCGCCAGTTGCGCGCGCGTGCGCAGTTGCTCGAGAGTTTCTGGCACAGCAAGGACTTTGCCGAAGGCCTGAACAAACTCGGGCCTGACGGCCACAACCCCTTTTATCTGCTGGCGCTGCAGGGGCGCGAAGCCACCAGCCACATCCTGCACCTCGACGGCACACCCACGCGCCAACTGCACGACAACCTCGACGTCAGCGACTGGGTCACGCGCGCGCTGCGCAATGCCCTCGACGACAGCAGCGCGCGCCTGCAATCCGGCCTGGCGATCCTGGCCTCGATCGGCTCGACCGCACCCTACATCGGGCTGTTTGGCACGGTGTGGAAGATCTACCACGCCCTGGTCGGCATCGGGGCGGGCGGCAGCGCCACCATCGACCAGGTGGCCGGGCCGATCGGCGCCGCGCTCATCATGACCGCGCTCGGGTTGGTGGTGGCGATTCCGGCCGTGCTCGGCTACAACGCCTTGCTGCGCGGCAACAAGGCCATCCTGCACCGGCTCAACCGCTTCGCCCACGACCTGCACGCCTACTTCGTGACCGGACACCGGGTGGCCTCGAACCGCCCCGGCGTGGCCGCCCCTTCATCCGCACCGGCAACCGCACCGGCCTGCCCGCACTGACCCAAGGCGCACGCACCATGGCCCCCCCCTCCAACCTCGAGCCCGACCAAGGCGAACTGCACAGCGAGATCAACATGATCCCGCTCATCGACGTCATGCTGGTGCTGCTGATCGTCTTCATCGTCACGGTGCCGGTGATCACGCATTCGATCCAGGTGCAACTGCCCCACGCGGCCGCCGCAGCCAGCGCGCCCACGCCCGAGGCCGTGCGCCTGAGCGTCGATGCGCAGGGTGGTTTTCACTGGAACGATGCCGCCGTGCCCGACGCCGAACTGATGCTGCGCCTGCAAGCGCTGGCGCAACAGGCACCACAACCGCCCCTGCACCTGCAGGGCGACGCCGCCGCCCGCTACGAGCGCGTGGCACTGGCCCTGGCCGCCGCCCAGCGCGCCGGCATCGAGCGGCTGGTGTTCGTCACCCAGCCCTGAGGGGCAGCGTGCCTGCCTGCGGCTTCGCTACACTGTGGCACCCACAGGAGACCGACATGAGCACCCAAGCACGCCGCCGCGCCGGCACCTCCCGCGCCTCTGCAACCGACGGCGCCCCACGGGCGCGCCGCACCGCCGTCGTCGGGGCGGGCATGGCCGGCATCACCGCAGCGCGCACGCTGACCCAGGCTGGCCACGAGGTGCTGCTGCTCGACAAACACCACAGCCCCGGCGGGCGCATGTCCACGCGCCTGACCGAGTTTGGCGGCTTCGACCACGGCGCCCAGTTCTTCACCGTCACCGACGAGCGCTTCAAAGCCGCGCTGGCGCTGCACCCCGAGCTGATCGCCCCGTGGCAGGTGCCCACCGTGCGCGTGCTCGACACCTTGGGGCAAGCGCTGACCAGCGCCAGTCCAGTCAAGAAAGCGCGCTGGGTGGGGGTGCGCGGCATGAATGAACTGCTGCGCCAGTGGGCGCTGCCGCTGGCCGATGGCTCGCTCAACGCCAGCAGCCACTACCACGCGCAGGTGGTGGGCATGGAACGCGACGCCCTGCACCCCGAGCAGTGGCAATTGCGCTGCGCCGGTGCCGCCGGCGCGCAACAGGTGCTGGGCGGACTGGACCGCGTGCTGCTGGCGCTGCCGGCGCCGCAGGCCCAGGCGCTGCTGCGCGCCAGCGCGGTGGCGCCTGCCTGGGTCAAGGCCTTGGATGCGGTGCAAACCGCGCCCTGCTGGACGCTGATGCTGGCTTTTGCCCAGGCCACCCCAAGCGGCCCAGAACCCTTTGGCCCGCCCTGGCACGCCGCCAGCAGCGACCACCACCGCATCCGCTGGGTGGCGCGCGAAAACAGCAAGCCTGGGCGTGCGGCGATCGAGCGCTGGACGGTTCAGGCCAGCCCGCAGTGGTCGGCCGAGCACCTGGAGGACGATGCCGAGCGCGTCAAGGCCAAGCTGCTCAAGGGCTTTGCCGAAGTCACCGGCATCCGCGCCGAGCCCACGCTGGCGCAGGTGCAGCGCTGGCGCTACGCGCAGACGCAGCGTGCGCTGGGGCAGCCGTTTTTGTACGACGCCGCCAGCGGTCTGGGCCTGTGTGGCGACTGGTGCCTGGGGCACCGGGTCGAAAACGCCTTTGTCTCGGGGCTGGAACTGGCCCTGGCTGCGGCTTGATCGGCACGAGAGCCACCCATGGCCTGAGCGGCTACCGCGGCCGCTTTGCCCCCACGCCCAGCGGGCCGCTGCACGCCGGCTCGCTGGTGGCGGCGCTGGCCAGTTGGCTCGACGCCCGCGCTCACGGCGGCACCTGGCTGCTGCGCCTCGAAGACGTGGACCGCCCGCGCTGCGTGCCCGGCGCCGACCGTCTGATCGTGCAGCAGCTCAGCACCTGCGGTCTGGTGCCCGACCAGCCCCCCACATGGCAAAGCGCCCACGAGGCGCGCTACGCCGCCGCCTTGCAGCACCTGGTGGCCCACGGCTGGGCCTACCCGTGCCACTGCAGCCGCAAGGCCATCGACGCCGCCAGCGCCGCGGCTGGGCTGCTGCGCCCGCGCCACGGCGAGCGCATCTACCCCGGCACGTGCCGGCCGCCGCTGGCCTTGCCTGCCTTGGGCTCGAGCGCTGCGCTAGCCGACGCACACACTGCCCGCACCAACCCCAACCCCAACCCCAACCCCAACCCCAACCCCAGCCCCAGCCCCAGCGCCTGGCGCTTGCACGTGGCTGCGGTGCAGCAAGCGCTGGCGCTGCCTGGCCCCACGCGTTGGCACGACCGGCGCTTGGGCGCGCAGCAGCAACAGGTGGCGCTCGAGGTGGGCGACTTCGTCCTCCAGCGCGCCGACGGCCTGTGGGCCTACCAACTGGCGGTGGTGGTGGACGACGCGGCACAAGGCATCACGCACGTGGTGCGCGGCGCCGACCTGGCCGACAACACCGCGCGCCAGATCGTGCTCCAGCGTGCGCTGGGCCTGCCCACGCCGCACTATCTGCACACGCCGCTGGTGCTGGGCCCCGACGGCAGCAAGCTGTCGAAGCAAAACGGCGCCGCCGCGCTGGATTTGCGCGACCCGCTGGCGGCCCTCAGGGCCGCGGCGGCGGTGCTTGGCCTGAGCAGCGAAGGCGCAGACCTGGCGGCCGCGCTGGCGGCCTGGGTGCAGGAATGGCGTGTGCGCTTTTGCGCTACAGTCGCATCAATCGACATGGCTGCTCTCACTCTTGATCCCCACGCTGCCTGCGCAGCATCCGCTTCCCCCCTTGCTGCCGCGCCCCGTGCAAACGCTGCGCCTGCTATGTCTACCGCTACTGTTGTTTCTGCTGCGCCCTCTGCTGCTGCGCCCACTGTCCCCCACCCCAAAACCATCAAAAGCTTCGTCAAGCGCGGCGGGCGCACCACCACGGCGCAAGCCAAGGCGCTGGCCGACTGGGGGCCGCGCTGGCTGCTGCCGTTTGCGCGCCAGCCGCTGGACGCGCAGGCCGCCTTTGGCCGCCGTGCGCCGCTGGTGCTCGAGATCGGTTTTGGCATGGGCGAGGCCACGGCGCACATCGCCGCCCTGCGCCCGCAACACGATTTTCTCTGCTGCGAGGTGCACGAGCCCGGCGTGGGCGCGCTGCTCAAGCGCTGCGCCGAGCGCGGCCTGGACAATGTGCGCATCGTGCGCCACGACGCGGTCGAGGTGCTCGAACACATGCTCGCGCCCGCTGCGCTGGCCGGGGCGCACATCTTCTTCCCCGACCCCTGGCACAAGCTGCGCCACCACAAGCGGCGCCTGATCCAGCCGCCGCTGGTGGCCTTGCTGGCGCAGCGCTTGCAGCCGGGTGGCTACCTGCACTGCGCCACCGACTGGCAGCCCTACGCCGAGCAGATGCTGGCCGTGCTCAGCGCCGAGCCGCTGCTGCGCAACCGCGCTGCCGACGGCGGCTTTGCCGCGCGCCCGGACTACCGCCCCCTGACCAAGTTCGAACAGCGCGGCCTGCGCCTAGGGCACGGCGTGTGGGACTTGGTGTTCGAGCGGCGCCAAGGCCACCCCCATGCCACCCACAGCACGCACGCTGCTTCGGCTGGGTAGCTGCCCAAACCGCACCCAGCTCAGCCCCAACACGCCATGAGCCTCCCCAGCGTGCCGCCCCACCCCAGCCCGCGCGCCGACGCTGCCCTGCCAGACTGGGTGCAGCCGCATTGGCTCGATGGCCTGGGCGCGCTGGCCGAGCAGGCCATAGGCCTGTCGGAACCGAACCCGCGCGTGGCTTGCCGCATCATCTGCCGCGACGGGCGCAGCTTCAGCGGCCACACCCAGCACGCGGGCGGCGCCCACGCCGAAGTCATGGCCCTGCACGCGGCCCGCGCTGCGGGTGCGCCGCTGCAAGGTGCCAGCGCCATCGTCACGCTCGAGCCCTGCAGCCACCACGGGCGCACGCCGCCGTGTTGCGACGCGCTCATCGCCGCCGGGCTGGCGCGCGTGCTGGTGGCGCTGCGCGACCCGAACCCGCTGGTGGCCGGGCGCGGCATCGAGCGCCTGCGCGCCGCTGGCGTACAGGTGGATGTGCTGCCCGAGTCGCACCCGCTGGCGCAGGAGGCGCGTGCGCTCAACCTGGGCTTTCTCAGCCGCATGGAACGCGGCCGGCCCTGGGTGCGGCTCAAAGTGGCGGCGTCGCTCGACGGCATCACGGCCCTGCCCAACGGTGCCAGCCAATGGATCACCAGCCCCGAGGCCCGCGCCGACGGCCACGCCTGGCGCAAGCGCGCCGGTGCCGTGCTCAGCGGCAGCGGCACGCTGCGCGCCGACGACCCGCGCCTGGACGTGCGCCTGGTGCCCACCGCGCAGCAGCCACTGCGCGTGCTGCTCGACAGCCATTTGCGCACGCCGCTGCAGGCGCGCGTGTTGCAGCCGCCGGGCCGGGTGCTGATCTACCACCAAAACCTGGACGCGCCCTGGGCCACCCACGCCGCCGCCGCCAACGAACGGCTTGCCTTCCAGCAACGCCACGCCGCCTTGCAAGCCCAGGGCGCAAGCCTGATCGCCGCGCCCAGCGCAGCCGCTGCAGCCACCGGCGCGCACCCGCCTGCGCCATGGCCCGGCCCCGACGGCCTGCCCCCATCCGGCGAGCTGGACTTGAGCTGGGTGCTGCACGACCTGGCGCAACAGCAGCAGGTGAACGAACTGCACCTGGAGGCGGGCGCGCGCCTGAACGGCGCTTTTTTGCGCGCGCAACTGGTGGACGAAGTGCTGCTCTACCTCGCGCCGCTGCTGCTGGGCCAGGGCCAGGGGCTGGCCGCCTTCGGCCCCTTGCGCGCGCTCGAGCAAGGCGTGGCGCTGCAGTTCATCGAAACCCTGCCCCTGGGGCGCGACCTGCGCCTGCGTGCCCGCGTCAGCCCGGCTGCGGGTGGTGCGTTCTAAGTCTGCCGTTCCAAGTCTGCCGCCCGCTCGCGCCGCGCCGCACCCCTTGACCCCGGTTTGCATCCGCTTCCTGCCCCATGGCGCACCGCCCCAAGAACCCCCACTTGCCGCTGCGCGACGGCCTCGCGCCCAGTTGCCTGGCACTGCCCCGCCTGCGCCAGCCGCCCTGGGCCAGCCTGCTCGACTGCCTCAGCCAGCGCCTGCCGCGCATCAGCCGCGCCCAGTGGCTGGAGCGCCTGCAAGCGGGCCAGGTGTGCGGCGAAGACGGGCAGGCGCTGCCCGCCGACGCGCCCTACCTGGGCGGGGAGCGCATTTACTACTGGCGCGAATTGCCGCAGGCCGAAGCGCCGATCCCGTTTCAGGCCCAGGTGCTGCACCAGTGCGAACACCTGGTGGTGGCCGACAAGCCGCACTTCCTGCCCGTCACCCCGGGCGGCGGCTACGTGCGCGAAACCCTGCTGGTGCGGCTCAAGCAGGCACTCGGGCTGCCGAATTTGAGCCCACTGCACCGGCTGGACCGCGAAACCGCCGGGCTGGTCTTGTTCAGCGTGCAGCCGCAGCAGCGCGACGCCTACCAGCGCCTGTTCCGCGAGCGCCGCGTGCACAAAAGCTACGAAGCCATTGCCGCCACGGCACCGCACCTGAACTTTCCGCTCACGCGCCGCAGCCATGTGCGCGAATGCGAACAAGCGTTCTACAAAATGCGCGAAGCGCGGCCCGACGAAGCATTGAGCGCCAACAGCGAAACCGAAATCCACCTGCTCGAAACCCGCGGCCCCTGGGCGCGTTACCGCCTGCACCCGGTCACGGGCAAGCGGCACCAGTTGCGCGTCCACATGCTCGCACTCGGCCTGCCGATAGTGGGCGACCAGTTCTACCCCTACACCCTGCGCAGCGCCGGCCAAGCCGAAGACTACCGCACGCCGCTGCGCCTGCTGGCGCACGCCATCGCTTTCGACGACCCCATCAGCGGCGCACCACGGCGTTTTGAAAGCACACGCCAACTGGCTTGGCCGGATTGATCAGAAGTCGAAGTGCGCCACCTCTGGCGGCCCAACTTGCACGACGAGGCGGACCATTTCATGGTTGAAATCGCTGTGGCCGCCTGCCCCCAACCAGCCAAGCCTAAACCGCCACCCCCAGCCGCTGCGCCACCCAGGCGGGGACGCTGGCCAGCGCTTGCGGCAGCGCGGCCGGGTTGCTGCCGCCGGCCATGGCGAGGTCGGGTTTGCCGCCGCCTTTGCCGCCCACCTGCTGCGCCACGAAGTTCACCAGTTCACCGGCCTTGAGGCGCGCCATGCAGTCGGGCGTGACGCCAGCGGCCAGCTGCACCTTGCCGCCCTCGACTGCGGCGAGCACGATCGCGGCGCTGCCCAGTCGCGCCTTGAGCCGGTCCAGCGTCTCGCGCAGCGCCTTGGCGTCGGCCCCTTGCAGGCTGGCCGCCAGCACCTTGACCGCGCCCACCTGCACGGCCTGCGCCAGCAGCTCGTCGCCCTGCGCAGCCGCCAGCTTGCCCTTGAGCACGGCCAGCTCTTTTTCCAGCGCCCGCACCTGCTCGAGCACGGTGTGCAGGCGCGGCAGCAGCTCGGCCACCGGGGCCTTGAGCGCCTCGGCCGCCGCGCCCGCTTGGGCCTCGAGCTGTTGCAGATAGGCCAGCGCGTGCGCGCCGGTCACGGCCTCGATGCGCCGCACCCCGGCCGCCACCCCGCCCTCCGAGACGATCTTGAACAGGCCAATCTCGCCCGTGGCGCGCACATGCGTGCCGCCGCACAGTTCGCGGCTGCTGCCGATGTCGAGCACGCGTACGGTGTCGCCGTATTTTTCGCCAAACAGCATCAGCGCGCCCGACTGCTGGGCGCGCTCGAGGTCCATCAGCCGCGCCTCGGTGGGCTGATTGGCCAAAATCTGCGCGTTCACCTGCGCCTCGATGGCCACGCATTCGGCCGGCGTGAGCGGCGCGTGGTGGGCAAAGTCGAAGCGCGTGCGCTCGGGCGTGACCAGCGAGCCCTTTTGCTGCACGTGCGCGCCCAGCACCTCGCGCAGCGCGCGGTGCAGCAGATGGGTGGCGCTGTGGTGGCGCGCGATCGCGGCGCGTCTGGCCTCATCGACCTCGGCCAGCACGTGATCGCCCACGGCCAGCGTGCCCGCTTCCAGTTGCCCGTGGTGGCCGTACACATCGGCCTTGATCTTTTGCGTATCGGCCACGGCAAAATGGGCCGAACCGCTGTGCAGGCGGCCGCTGTCGCCCACCTGACCGCCCGATTCGGCATAAAACGGCGTGGCCTCGAGCACCACCACCCCGGCCTGCCCGTGCTTGAGCTCGGCCACCGGCACCCCGTCGCGGTACAGCGCCAGCACCTTGGCGCTGGCCTGCAAGGCGCCGTAGCCGACGAACTCGTTGCCGCCGCCCGCGTAGTCGAGCCCGCGCTCCATTTTGAACTTGCCGGCCGCACGCGCCTGGGTTTTCTGGCGCTCCATGGCGGCGTGAAAGCCGGCTTCGTCCACCCGCAAGCCGCGCTCGCGGCAGACGTCGCACGTGAGGTCGAGCGGAAAGCCGTAGGTGTCGTGCAGCTTGAAAGCGACTTCGCCCGACAGCGCCGCCTGCCCCGAGGCCGCCAGCTCGGTGTACGCGCGCTCCAGCATCTCCATGCCGTTTTCCAGCGTTTCGTAAAAGCGCTCCTCCTCGATCTGCAGCAGCCCGGCGATGCGCGCCGCACTGGCCGCCAGATGCGGATAAGCGGCCCCCATCTGCGCCACCAGTTCGTCCACCAGCCGGTGCAGAAACGGCCGCTTGCAATCGAGCTTGTAGCCATGGCGGATGGCGCGCCGGATGATGCGCCGCAGCACGTAGCCGCGGCCTTCGTTGGCCGGCAACACGCCGTCGGCGATCAGGAAGGCGCTGGCGCGCAGGTGGTCGGCGATCACGCGCAGCGAGGGGCTGCTGGCGTCGGCGCAGCCGGTGACGCGCGCCGCCGCGCCGATCAGGGACTGAAACAAATCGATCTGATAGTTGCTGTGCACGTGTTGCAACACCGCCGCCAGCCGCTCCAGCCCCATGCCGGTGTCGACGCAGGGCGCGGGCAGCGGCTTGAGGCTGCCGTCGGCCTGCATGTCGAACTGCATGAACACGTGGTTCCAGATTTCGATGTAGCGGTCGCCGTCGGCCTCCGGGCTGCCGGGCGGGCCGCCGGCCACCTCGGGGCCGTGGTCGTAAAAGATCTCGGAGCACGGGCCGCAGGGGCCGGTGTCGGCCATCATCCAGAAGTTGTCCGACTGGTACTTGCCGCCCTTGTTGTCGCCGATGCGCACCACGCGCTCGGGCGGCAGGCCGATTTCTTGCGTCCAGATCTCGTAGGCTTCGTCGTCGTCGATGTACACCGTGGCCCAGAGCCGATCGGGCGGCAGGCGGTAGACCTCGGTCAGCAGCTCCCAGCCCCAGCGCAGCGACTCGCGCTTGAAGTAGTCGCCAAAGCTCCAGTTGCCCAGCATCTCGAAAAAGGTGTGGTGGCGCGCGGTGTAGCCGACGTTTTCCAGGTCGTTGTGCTTGCCACCGGCGCGCAGGCAAGCCTGCACCGAGGCCGCGCGCACGTAGGGGCGGCGGTCGGTGCCCAAAAACACGTCCTTGAACTGCACCATGCCGCTGTTGGTGAACATCAGCGTCGGGTCGTTGCCCGGCACCAGCGGGCTCGAGGGCACGACGCTGTGGCCGCGCTGGGCAAAGAAGTCGAGGAAGGTCTGGCGTATCTCGGCCACGCTGGCCACGGGCAGGTTGAGGGTGCTGGAGGACATGGTCGGGCTCGGTTAAACCCAGATTTTATTCGCCCGGCCCAATCCTCTGCGCTATGCTTGCCCCATGCGCATCAACCTGATCTACGCCCGCGCCGCCAATGGCGTCATCGGCCTGCACAACCGCCTGCCCTGGCACCTGCCCGAAGACCTGGCGCACTTCAAGCGCCACACCTTGGGCTGCCCGGTGCTCATGGGCCGCGCCACCTGGGATGGCCTGCCGCCGCGCTTTCGCCCCCTGCCCGGGCGGCTCAATCTGGTGCTGACGCGCGACCCGCTGCGCGCCGCCGCCTTGCGCGCCCAAGGCGCCCAGCCCTGCACCAGCCTGGAGGACGCGCTGGCCCACTGCGCCGCCCTCGAGCCCGCGCCGCCCGAGCTGTGGGTGATCGGCGGCGCCCAAGTCTATGCCCAGGCCCTGCCCCTGGCGCAGCGCGTGCTGGCCACCGAGATCGACGCCGACTTCGAAGGCGACGCCCACGCCCCGCCACTGGGGCCGCAGTGGCGCGAATGCGCGCGCACGCCGCACACCAGCGCCAGCGGGCTGCGCTTTGCGTTTGTCACCTACTGCAAGAGCCAGAAGCCGCTTCCGTGCTAAAGTGGCGCGTGCGTTTCAGGCCATTCAGCCGTCGGTGCCGCTTGGGGCAGGTGCGCCGGCGGCAAATCCCGACTGCCCAGGCACCCTTCAGTCGCCAACCCCCTCCTCATGCGCCTAAGCCCTGAGCACGTTGCCGCCATCAAGCACACCGCGCACGCCGTGCTGGGTGAGGGCGCGCGGGTCATCCTCTTTGGCTCGCGCGTGGACGACGCCCAAAAAGGGGGCGACATCGATCTGTTGTTTGAAACCGACCAGCGGGTCAACAACCGCGCTGCCACCGTCGGGGCCATCTATGTGGCGCTGATTCGCCAATTGGGCGAGCGCAAAATCGACATCCTGCTCAAAGACAGCGTCACCCCCCCAGCCCCGGTGCTGGAAAGGGCGCGACGCAGCGGCATTCTGTTATGAGCCTCAAATACCTGCCCGAACAGGCGCAACCGGCGCTGCTGGCGCTCGATTTGGCGCACAAAGAGGCTGCGCACCTGCGCTACAGCCAAAGCACGCTGTTTGCGCTGCCCATCGACTTGGCTTGGGTGCAAAGCTTGGGCGAGCGGCCCGAGTTGGCCGAAAAAGTCGAGGCTTTTGCCAGCCGTTTTGGCCGACTGCAAGACCACTTGGGCGAAAAATTGTTGCCCCGCATGGTGGCCTTGGTCGGCGAAAGGAGCAAGACCTTGCTCGATACGCTGGACAGCGCCGAAAGGCTGGAACTGCTGCCCAATGCCGACGCCTTCATTGCCGCGCGCAGACTGCGCAACGCCTTGGTACATGAATACATGCACGATGCCCAAACTTTTCTGGACAACCTATGGGCCGCAGAGCAAGCCTGCAGCATGTTGTTTGAAGTGATTGCAAAAGCACAAGCCGAAATGGAGCGCCTGGGGCTGGCAGCAAGCGCACATGGCCCTGCACAACCACCCCCGGCATGCTGACAAACGCCCCGACCGCACGCAGCGCGGCCCGGGTTTGCGGGTTTACCTAGGGCTTGCTCTTGCTCGGCGCTTGCAGATAGCGCGCATCCGACCACGTGGCCAGCCACTGCGGCGCGAAGGCCACAAACACCGCCACCAGCATGCCGGTGATGAAGGCGTCGCCCCAGGCCATGAGCCAGCGCGCGACCACGGCCTGCACCAGGTCGTGCGAGCCGGTCATGGCGTGCGCGAGCTCGAACAGCACCCCGGCCACGAACACCGCCAGCGCCGTGCCCAGAAAGCCACGCCCCAAGGTGTAGATGAAGATGTGCGGCGGCAGCCAGTGACGGATGGCGGCGCCGATGAAAAACGCCAGCGTCGCCGGCACCAGCCCCATCCAGAACCATTGCGACAGCGCACTGGCCACCCCGGCATCGCCCAGCAGCCAGACCAGCAGCGCCACCAGCGCCAGCACCGGCACCGCCAGCGGCCAGCCCAGCATCAGCAGCACCAGGCAGGCGCCAGAAAACTGCACCGGCAGGCCCACCGGCAGGTACTGTGGCACCAGCCACAACGGCGGCAGCAAGACCAAGGTGCCGAGCACGGGCGAGATCAGCGCCCCGCCGCTGAGCAGCCGCCAAGGCCGCATGGCCAGCGCCAGCGCCAAGGCCAGCGCGCCCAGCAGCGCCTCGGCCCACAACAGTGCGCCCCAGCCGCCGCTTGCCACCGTTGCCGCCAGATCGGAATCCAAAGCCGCTCCTGTGGTGGTGCCGCCTAGCCGCGCGCCCCCGGAAACTTGGGCAACCCCATGCCGCCCAGCCCGCCGCCGCCCATGCCGCCAAACTGCTTCATCATCTTCATCAGGCCGCCGCCTTTCATTTTTTTCATCATGCCCTGCATCTGCTCGAACTCCTTGAGCAAGCGGTTCACCTCTTGCACCTGCACCCCGGCCCCGGCGGCGATGCGGCGCTTGCGCGTGGCCTTGATGAGTTCGGGCTTGCGCCGTTCTGCCACCGTCATGCTGCAGATGATGCCTTCCTTGCGCCGCACCTCCTTGTCGGCCCGGTCCATGTCGGCGACACCGGCTTTGGCCGATAGCTGACTGGGCAGCTTGTCGATCAGGCTCGCCAGGCCGCCCATTTTTTTCATCTGCCGGATCTGCTCCAGAAAGTCTTCGAGCGTGAAGCCGGCGCCGCTCTTGACCTTGGCGGCAAAGGCCTGCGCCTGCGCCACATCGACCCCGGCCGTGACCTGTTCGACCAGCGCCACGATGTCGCCCATGCCCAGAATGCGGCCGGCGTGGCGCTCGGCATCGAAGGCCTCGAGGCCGTCGAGCTTTTCGCTCACGCCGGCAAACTTGATCGGCACCCCAGTCACGGCGCGCACCGACAGCGCCGCGCCGCCGCGGGAGTCGCCATCGAGCTTGGTGAGCACGATGCCGGTGAGCGGCAGCGCGTCCTTGAAGGCGCGCGCAGTGTTGACGGCGTCCTGGCCCTGCATGGCATCGACCACGAACAGGGTTTCGACCGGTTTGAGCGCGGCGTGCAGGGCCTGGATTTCGGCCATCAGGACGGCGTCGATGGCCAGCCGGCCGGCGGTGTCGACCAGCAGCACGTCGAAATGGTGCTTGCGCGCGTAGTCGAGCGCGGCGTGGGCGATATCGAGCGGCTGTTGCTCGGGCGTGCTCGGGAACCACTCGGCGCCGGCCTGTGCCGTCACGGTCTTGAGCTGCTCGATGGCGGCGGGGCGATAGACGTCGCCCGAGACCGTGAGCACTTTCTTTTTGCGCCGCTCGATCAGGTGCCGCGCCAGCTTGGCGGTGCTGGTGGTCTTGCCCGCGCCCTGCAAGCCGGCCATGAGCACCACCGCCGGGGGTTGCGCCGCCAGATTGAGCTCGCCGGCGGCATCGGCGCCCATGGTGGCCGCGAGCTCTTTGTGGATGATGCCCACCAGCGCCTGCCCCGGCGTGAGCGAACCCACCACCTCGGCGCCCAGCGCTTTGGCCTTGACGCGGGCGATGAAGTCGCGCACCACCGGCAGGGCCACGTCGGCCTCGAGCAGCGCCAGCCGCACCTCGCGCAGCATGTCGGCGACGTTGTCTTCGGTGATGCGCGCTTGGCCGCGCAGTTCTTTGACCAAGCGTGAGAGTTTTTCGGTAAGGGCTGAGGCCATGCGGACAATCGTGGGCTGGGTTTAAACTCCAAGCATGATACTCGCCACAAGCCCTTGGTGGAGCACTGCGCCGGCGGTGGGTGCGGCGCTGGGCTACCTCGTGCTGGCTTGGGGCTCGCGCCACCTTGGGCGCGGCCCCACCAGCGGCCTGATGCTGGCGGTGTGGCTGCTGCATGGGCTGGCGCTGCTGGCGGCGCTGGCCGTGACACCGGCGCGCTTTGGCTTTGCCACCACGTTGTCGGTCACCGCCTGGCTGGTGCTCACGGTGTACGCGCTCGAAACCCGGCTCTACCCGCAACTGGCCACGCGCTGGACCTTGGCCGGTTTGGGCGCCCCGGCGGTGTTGCTGGCGCTGCTGTTTCCGGGCCAGACTTATCCGGCGCTGCTCTCGGGCTGGCTGCCGCTGCACTGGGCCTTTGGCGTGGCCTCTTACGGTTTGCTGGGCGTGGCGGTGGCGCACGCCTGGATGATGCAGCGCAGCGAGCAGCAGATGCGCAGCGGCCAGCCCTCCAACCCGGCGCTGCCGCTGCTGATGCTCGAACGCCTCACCTTTCGCTTCGTCGGCGCCGCCTTCGCGCTGCTCACCCTCACTTTGCTGGCCGGGGTCTATTTCTCGTGGCTGCTGTACGCCAGCGGCTGGGCCTGGACGCACAAGACCGTTTTCACTTTGCTTTCGTGGGGGGTGCTGGGGGTGCTGCTGCTGGGGCGCTGGCGCTACGGCTGGCGGGGCTGGCGCGCGGCGCGCATGCTGTACCTGGCGGCGGGCCTGCTGCTGCTGGGCTATGTGGGTTCGCGCTTCGTACTCGAAGTGCTGTTGCAGCGGCTGCCGGCATGAAGTACGCCTTGGTCGCGCTGGTGCTGGTGCTGGCGTTTTTCATCTGGCGCCACAAGCGGCGCCAGCGCCTGCGCGAGCGCGAGCCACACCAGGCGACGCAGGCGCAGGCGCAAGCGGCGGCACGCAAAGCGCAGGAGCAGGCTCTGGCCGCACCGGTGCAGATGGTGCAGTGCCGCCACTGCGGCCTGCACCTGCCGCTGAGCGATGCCACCCCTGGGGCGCTGGGGCACTACTGTGACCACGAACACCGCCAGCGCGCCGAAGGCTGAAGCCAGCGCGGCAGCAGACGCAGCGGGCTTTGCCCCGACCTGGTTGGTGCCGGCCCCTGCGCCGCCTGCGCCCAGCGCGCCATACTTCGAGAACACGACCGAGTCGAGCGCCCGGCTGTGGCGCTACTTCATGGCGGCGCGGCTGCTGGTGGCCCTCGGTTTGCTGGCCTGGCTGGCTTGGGCCCAAGCCCAGGGCCAAGTGCCGCTGTGGCTGCTGCTGTTGTGTGCGGCCTACCTGGTTTCGACCGCTGCCGCGCTGCGCTGGAGCCGCCCGGCGCAGGCCGACTCATTCTGGGCCCCGGTCTGGCTGCTGACCCTGTGGGTCGATCTGGCTTTTTTTGGCCTGCTGCAATGGACACACGGTGGCAGCGTGAACTACATGCCGCTGTTCGTGCTGCCGGTGCTGCTGGCGGCGGTGCTCGGGCCGCTGCGGCTGGCCCTGGGCAGCGCGGCCTTTGCCACCCTGGTGCTGCTGTTCGATGCCGTGGCCGGAGAGCTGCTGCGCCCGCAGCACGCCGCCACCTATGCCCAGGGCGCCATCAGCGGCGCGGGCTTGTTCCTGGTGGCGCTGCTGGTGCACCAACTGGCGCAGCGCCTGGGGCGCGAGCAGGCGCAAGCCAGCAGCCACCGCGCCATGGCCGACGCGCAGACCCAGGTGAACCAGATCATCGCCACCGGCCTGAGCGAGGGCGTGCTGGTGATCGACGCACGCGGCCAGATCTGGCACGCCAACCCCGCCGCCTGCGCCATGCTCGGCGCCGCCGAGGCGCAGCCCCCCTACGCCGCCTTGAGCACGCTGCCGGCCTGGCCCTTGCTGGCGAGCTGGACCCGGGCCGTGCTGTCGCAAGGCAGCCACACGAGCTGCACCATGCGCCTGCCCAGGCCGGGCGCAGAGCCCTTGCAGGTGCAACTGCGCGCCCACCTCAACAGGCCGGCCCCACACAGCCCGGCGCAGCCCACCTGCGTCATTTTCATGGAAAGCCTGCGCGACATCGAAGCGCGCATCCGCACCGAAAAACTGGCCGCCATGGGCCGCGTGTCGGCGGCGGTGGCGCACGAAATCCGCAACCCGCTGGCCGCCATCAGCCAGGCCAACACGCTGCTGGCCGAAGAAGCGCTGACCGCAGCCCAACAGCGCCTGAGCACCATGATCGGGCACAACGCCAAACGCCTGAGCCGCACCGTGGACGACATTCTGGAGCTGGCCCGGCAACCGCTGCGCCCCGACGGCAGCAGCCCGAGCCTGAGCCTGGACCCAAGCGTCGCCGCCCTGCTGGCCGATTGGCTGGCGCTCAACCCGCAAGCCCAGCTCGAATGGCGGCCCGGCGCGCCCCAGGCCACGGTTGCCTTCGAGGCCGAGCACCTGCGCCGCGTGCTGGTGAACCTGCTCGACAACGCGCTGCGCCACGCCGCCGACAGCCCGCAGCCGCTGCAACTCGCCACCCGGCACGGCAGCGAGGGCGTGCAGCTCGAGGTCTGGAACCCCGGCCTCCCGATGCCGGCCGATGTCGAAGCGCACCTGTTCGAGCCCTTCAACTCCTCAAACAGCCGCTCCAGCGGGCTTGGGCTGTACCTGGCGCGCCAGTTGTGCCAGCGCCACGGGGCCCAGCTCGACTACTGGCGCGCCGACCGCGCCGAAGCCGCCGGCCATGCCTTTGTGCTGCGCTTTGCCGCCCCTACCAGCGCCGGCGGGCACTGAAAAAGCGTATGCTGTGCCTCTTTGCCGATAGGGAGACTGCGCCATGCCTAGCTTGAAGCCGAGCACGCCCTTCGAGAGCAGAATCACGGTGATTTTTGCCGGCGTGGTGCTGGTGCTGGTGCTGCTGGTGCTGGCCTACACCGCCTCGCAGCTCACGCGCGACTCCGACCGGCTGGAGCAGCGCATCGCGCACACCCACGAAGTGCTCGATGCGCTGTCCTCGGTCAAAATGCTCACGCTGCACATCGATGTCGAGCGCCAGAACTTTCTCATCACCGGTGACAAGGCTCTGCTGACCACCCTCGACGCGCACTGGGTGCAACGCGACCAGGTGATGCAAAGGCTGCGCGAACTGACGCAAGGCAATGCCGCGCAGCAAGAGCTTTGGCATCAGGTGCGCGAACTGCTCGACGAACGGCGCGCCCTGTCGGAGCGCGTCTTCGAACTGCGCCTGAGCGCGGGTGAGCTGGCGGCGCGCCTCTACAGCGACAGCGCACCGATGCGCCAGACCCGGGCGCGCCTGACGGAATTGCTGGATGCGATGGAGGCCCAAGAGCAGCGCCAACTGGCGGCGTATCAGACCCGGCATGACCGCGCCCAAGTGGTCAACACCAATGCCTACGCCCTGCTCGCGCTGCTGGTCGCCGCCGTGCTGCTGACCGCCTTCTGGTTCATTCGGCGCCAACTGCGCGCCAACGAAGCCGGCCGGCGCGCGCTGGTGGCCAGCGAGCACACGCTGGCACAGCGCGTACACGAGCGCACGGCGCAACTGCAGCAGGAGCAGCGGCGGCAGCAGGCCGAAATCCGCGTGCTCGACGCCATCAGCAGCCACCAGCCTCTGAGCGCGGTGCTCGAGAGCATTGCGCGCGAAGTCGAGGGGCTGATGCCCGAGGCGCTGTGCTCGATCCTGCTGCTCGACGCCGACGGCAAGCACCTGCGCCATGGTGCCGCACCCAGCCTGCCAGACGAGTACGTGCGCGCCGTCGATGGCCTGGCCATCGGCGCGCAAGCGGGCTCGTGCGGCACCGCGATGCACCGCAAGCAGCAGGTGATCGTCAGCGACATCGCCACCGACCCGCTGTGGGCCGATTACGCTGCCCTAGCCCTGCCGCTGGGGCTGCGGGCCTGCTGGTCCACCCCGGTGCGCAGCGGCAGCGCCCAGGTTCTGGGGGCGTTCGCCGTCTATTACCGCAGCCCGGGCACGCCGACCGCGTCCGAGCTCGAGTGCCTGGACGACTGGGCACGCCTGACTGGGCTGGCGATCGAGCGCCGGCGCGACACCGACGCCCTCGCGGCCTTGAACCAGAGCCTGGAGCAGCGCGTGACCGAGCGCACAGCCGAACTGGAACTGGCGCGCCTGGAGGCGCAGCGCCTGTCGCAAGTCAAGGACATTTTCCTGGCGACCATGAGCCACGAGATCCGCACCCCGCTCAATGCCCTGCTCGGCATGCTGGAGCTGCTCGGACTGCGCGCGCACGACCACGAGGCCCAGCGCATGCTGGGCGTGGCGCTGCAATCGGGCCAAGCGCTGCTGCACCTGATCGACGACATTCTGGACTTCTCCAAGATCGAGGCCGGTAAGCTCGAGATCCACCCCGAGCCGACCGCGATCAGCGAACTGATCGAGCTCAGCGCCGACAGCTTTCGCAACCTGGCCGCCAGCAAAGGCGTGCAACTGGTGCACTGGGTGGACCCCCAGCTCAGCCCCTTGCTGCTGGCCGACCGCCTGCGGCTGCGCCAAATCCTGAACAACCTGCTCTCCAACGCCGTCAAGTTCACCCACACCGGGCAAGTCACGCTCATGGCGCAGCGCGTGCAGCGCCAGGGTGCCAGCGAACGCGTGCGCCTGTCGGTGGCCGACACCGGTATTGGCATCGAACCCGAAGCCCAGGCCACGCTGTTCCAGCCCTTTGCTCAGGGCGACACGCAAACCACGCGGCGCTATGGCGGCAGCGGCTTGGGGCTGGCGATTTGCCGCCGCCTGGCCGAGCTGATGCACGCCGAGCTCGAGCTCCAGAGCACGCCGGGCGTGGGCACGACCCTGAGCCTGACGCTGGACTTGCCCGTCCTGAGCGCCGCGCAGATGCAAGCCAGCCCGCCTGCTGCTTGGCAGCCCAGGGGCGGCAGCCCGTCTGCCCCCGACGCCTTCACGCCCGCCGAACGGGCGCGGGAGCGCGCTGCCGGGCGCCTGGTGCTGCTGGTTGACGACCACCCAAGCAACCTCGACCTGCTGAGCACGCAACTGCAGACGCTGGGCTACGCCTCGGACCAGGCCAGCAATGGCCATGAGGCCTTGCGCCGGTGGGAGTGCGAGCGTTACGGCCTGTTGATCACCGACTGCCACATGCCCGACATGGACGGCTACCAGTTGATGCGCGAGATCCGCCGCCGTGAAGCGGCCACCGACCGCGCGCGTCTGCCGATACTGGCCTGGACCGCCAACGCCCTGTCGGACGCCCGCGCCGACTGCGTCGCCGCCGGTGCCGACGACATCCTGGTCAAACCGAGCAACCTGCTGTTGCTGCAACAAAAGCTCGAGCAGTTGCTGCCGCAAACCGGACCGCAAACCGGACCGCAAACCGAGCCGCAAACCGACAGCGCCACAGCGCCTGCGGATTGGGCCGCAGACGCTGACGCCGCTCTTGCAGCATCCACAGCAGCCGCTGGACCAGCCGCCAGCCCAGCCTCCAGCCCAGCCTCCAGCCCAGCGCCAGCACCAGCACCAGCGCTGAGGCACGGGGCGCTGCGCGAATTGTCGGGCGGCGATCTGGCGCTGGAGCGCACGCTGTTGCTGCGCTTTCGGGCCGCGCACCAGGCCGACGCCGAAGCCCTCTGGCGGGCGGCCGCAGACCGCGACGCCGCCGCGCTGGCGCATCTGGCGCACCGCATCCTGGGTGCGGCGCTGATGATCGGCGCCGACCGCTTGGGCAGCGCCAGCCTGGCGCTGGGGCGCGCCGCCCTGGAGCAGGACTGGAGCGCCATCGACACCGCGCTGGCGGCGTGGAAAGCGGCGGCGGCCGAACTCGAACCCGAGCTGCCGCGCTAGCCCAGGGTGCAAAATGGTGCCTACAGCAGCCAGCGAGAAGCCAGCATGAACCCATCCGAGATCGAGCGCCTGCACTTCCTGATCGTCGAGGACGAGCCAACGCAGCGCGCGGGTCTGGTGGCGCTGCTGACGCGCATCGGGGCGCGCCACATCGCGCAAGCCGAACATGGACGGGCCGCGCTCGAGATGCTGCAGGCCCAGTCGCCACCGACCGACATCCTGCTGTGCGACATCGACCTGCCGGATATGGACGGCATGGCCCTGCTGCGGCACATGGTCGACTTGCCCAGCCTGCCGTCGATCATTCTGGTCAGCAAGCTCGACGCCGCCATGCGCGACTCGGTTTTTGCCATGGCCCAGGCCTACCACTTGCCGATTCTGGGCGACATGGCCAAACCGCCCTCGCGCAGCAAACTACTCGGCTTGCTGGCGCACTACCAGGCCTCTGCGCTGCACAAGTCGCGCCCAGCCGGTGCGGCGACCCCCACGGTCGAGCGGGACGAAATCGCCGCGGGCCTGAAAAAGGGCGAGTTCGTGCCCTACTTTCAACCCAAGGTCGAAATGGACAGCGGCCGCGTCGTCGGCGCCGAGGCGCTGGTGCGCTGGAACCACCCCCAGCGTGGCCTGCTGGCACCGGGTGCGTTTCTGGAGGCGGTCGAAAGCCACGGCCTGATGGATCACCTGACGTGGATCGTGTTGGCCCAGTCGGCCGCCCTAGGCAACACCTGGCACCAGCGCGGCCTGGATCTGACGCTCTCGGTCAACCTCTCGCTCAGGTCGCTGGGCCGGGTCGAACTGGCCGAGCGCATCGTTGAAGTCGTGTCCAAACACGGCTTTCCGCCCGGCAGCATGATCCTGGAAGTGACCGAATCGGCGGCCATGCAAGCCCTCGGGCCCAGCCTGGAAAACCTGACGCGGCTGCGCCTGCGCGGCTTTGGGCTGTCGATCGACGACTACGGCACCGGTTACTCGGCGCTGCAGCAACTGACCCGGGTGCCGTTTACCGAACTCAAGATCGACCAATCTTTTGTCAGAACGGCGCTCCAGCACGAAACCACGCGCATCGTGGTCGAGTCCAGCCTCGATATCGCGCGCAAGCTCAAGCTCAAGTGCACCGCCGAAGGCATTGAAACCCCCGCGCAGTGGGAAATGCTCAGGGCCATGGGCTGCAACATCGCCCAAGGCTTTCTGATCGCCAAACCCATGCCGGCCGAGGCCGTGCCGGATTGGGTGGCGCACTGGCACCCCGGCAGCCTCAAGCGGCGCACGGCCAGCGCGCCAGAGCTGGACATTCTGCTGGTCGAAGACGAAGACTTCCAGCGCGCCACCTATGCCGAACTGCTGAGCCAGTTGCGGCTCGGGCGCGTCGAGACCGCGGCCAGCGTCGAACAGGCCCTGCATTGCCTCGAGTACGTCCGCTATGGGCTGGTGATCACCGACGTCGATCTGGGCCAGTCCAGCGGACTGGAGCTGGTGCGCCTGATCCGTTCGCGCCAAACCCCGGCTGGGCCGCAGACGCGCATCGTGCTGCTGTCGTCGCACGCCGAGCAAGACCTGGTGCTGCAGTCGATTGCGCTCGACATCAATGGCTACCTCGCCAAGCCAGCCAGCGCCTTTGCCTTGCAAGAAGCCATCGAACAAGCGCTGACCGAAGCCTTCATTGCCCAGCCTGCCGTCCACTATCTGGGCCTGAGCGCCGCCGAACCCCCTGCCGACTCGCCCCTGTCGGCCTCGATCCTGCGCGACACCCCAGCCCGCAGCGCAACGTCCGAGCAGCCAAGCAGCCGCGTCTTGGCGCTGGAGGGCCTGGAAGCCGGCATGGTGCTGGCCGCGCCGATTTTGAGCCTAGAACACAAGCTCATCCTGCGCAGTGGCCATGTGCTCACTGAGTCGATCATCAACCGCTTGCGCGACATGCGCCACCTGCTGCTCAAACCGCTGGTCGAGGTGTATGCGGCCGCGCCGCCGCAAGCCCCCAGCGTCTGATGCTCCCTTCAGCCCCCATGCCCCCGAGCACCGCACCCCATCTGCTGGTCGTCGATGACGAACCCGACCTGCTCACGCTCTACGAGCTGACGCTGAGCAAGAGCGGGCACCGGGTCGCCGCCGCCAGCGATCTGGCCCAGGCGCGCGCGCTGCTGGCCAGACAGCGCTTCGACGCCCTGATCACCGACATGCGCCTGCCCGACGGCCTGGGGCTGGAGCTGGTGCGCGAGCTGGCGCAGGCCGGGCGGGCCGAAAAAACCATCGTCGTCACCGCCTACGGCTCGGCCGAGAACGCGGTGCAGGCGCTCAAGGCCGGCGCCTTCGATTACCTCACCAAGCCGGTCGAGCCAGCCCAGTTGCGCGCCGCCGTGGCCAACGCACTGCAAGCCGCGTTGCCGTCCGGCAACGCCGTCGTTCCCAATGCGACAGCGCAGCTTGCTCACCCTGCCCCAGGCCCAACAGCGGGGGCCGGGCTGGGCCGGGGTAAGGAATCGGAACCTGTGACTGACGAACCCCGGCCCAGCCCGGCTCCCGCCGCCAGGCCCAGCCACGACCGGGGTGAAAAATCGGTGGCATCGGTGGCGGCCGACCCCGCCTTGGCGCCGCTGGTGGGCTCCAGCCCCGCCATGTGCGCGCTGCGCGAGCGCGTGCAGCGGGTGGCGCGCAGCATGGCGCCGGTGCTGGTGCTGGGCGAATCGGGCACCGGCAAAGAGCTGGTGGCGCGCGCGCTGCACCGCTGCAGCCACCGCGCCGGCGGCCCCTTCATCGCCGTCAACTGCGGCGCCATCCCCGACACCCTGCTCGAAGCCGAATTCTTCGGCGTGCGCAAAGGCGCCTACACCGGCGCCAACGCGCACCGCGAGGGCTACTTTCAGGCGGCGGCAGGCGGCACCTTGTTTTTGGACGAAATCGGCGATCTGCCGCTGCCCATGCAGGTCAAGCTGCTGCGTGCAGTGCAAGAGCGGCGCGTGCGCAGCCTCGGCGCCACCGACGACGAAGCCACCGACGTGCGGCTGGTCAGCGCCACCCACCTCGACCTGGCGGTGGCCGTGCGCGCAGGGCGCTTCCGGCAAGACCTGTATTACCGCCTCAACGTCATCGACCTGCAGCTGCCGCCGTTGCGCCAGCGCCTTGCCGACTTACCCGAACTGGCCGCCGCGCTGCTGCAGCGCCTGAGCGAGCGCAGCGGCCTGCGCACGCCCCCCGTGCTCAGCGCTGCGGCGCTGGAGCGCTTGGCCCGCCACCCATTCCCGGGCAACGTGCGCGAACTGGAAAACCTGCTCGAGCGCGCGCTCGCCCTGCACCCCGGCCCCGTGCTGGACGCCGAGGCCGTCGGGACGCCGCCGTCGAGCGCCCCGCCCCCGGCAACTGCCGCACCCGCCGAGGGCCCCGACGATCAAGCCCCCACCCGCGAGCAACTGCAATCCTGGCTCAACCAGCACCGCTGGAACCAGTCGCGCACCGCGCGCCACCTAGGCTGGACTTTGGCCAAACTGCGCTACTGGATGCAGCGCCACGGTTTGGCCGATACGACCCTACCCCAATGACATCGCTGCACCCAGGGGTTCAGTCTTGCGGCCTGAAGCCCAAGATGAGCACGCTAGGCACGCGGCCATCGACGTCGCGGGGCAGGCGCCCCGTGCGTTCGATCGCCCGCAACACCGCCGCATCCCAGCCGGCATGGCCGCTCGATTGCAGCAAGCGGGCGCTCAGGATGGTGCCATCGGGCAGCGCGCGCAACTCGACCTCAGCGCGCGGATTGGCACTGAGGATCTCGGTGAAAACGATGTTCGGCCGTATGGCCGCCGCTAGGCGGTTGGCGTAGCCGGGCGAGGGACCGGCGGCGACGGCGGCCGTGCCGGGGGCAGCGGGCGCAGCCGGCGCCGCAGTGGCCGCCGCCCGGCCCATGATGCGCTCGATGTTGTGCTGGCGCTCGGCCTCGAGCTGGGCTTCCAGTTCGCGCTGCTGGCGCCGGGCCTGTTCGGCCTGCCGCGCTTGTTCGGCGGCGCGCTGTTGCTGCTGGCGCTGCTCGAGCCGCTCGCGCTCGCGCTGCTGCTCGAGGGCGATGGCCGCCGGGTTGGGCGCTGGCGCCGGGGCCGGCGCACGGACTGGGGGCGGCGTGGGCGCGGGCGCTGGCGGCGCTGGCCGTGGTGGCGGTGGCGGTGGCTGTGCTGGCCGTGGCGGCGGCGGCGGCGGCGGCTCTGGTGGTGGCGGCAGAGGCAGCGGTGGCGCAACCGGTGGCTCGGGCGCGGGTGGGGCCGCAGGTGGGGCTGCAACGGGCGCTGGCGCAGCTGGCGCCCCAGCCGCCTGCGGCAGTTGCGCCCACAGCTCGGCCTGCACCGCCTGCACGGCGGGCTCGCGCTGCCAGTTGACGCTGGCGCTCAAGGCCAACAGCAGCAGCGCATGCGCCGCCAGCGCCAAGGCCAGCGGCAGGCGCCAGCGGCCGGGGGCCGGGGGGTTGAGGTCGGGTGGGGTTGCGTGCATCCCGCGCGGACAAGTTGGGCTCGGGGCGGTTTTCAGGGCGTGGCTTCTTGCACCGCCAGCCCAATGCGCGCCACCCCGGCGCGCTGCAAAGCGTCCATGGCCTCGATCACCGTTTCGTAGCGCAGACTGCGGTCGGCGCTGATGATCACCGGCGCCGCTGCGGGTGCGGGCGCTGCGGCCGCATCCGCGGGCGCAGTGGCGGCAGCGGCTTGCAGGGCCAGCACCTGGGCCGGCAGCTGCTCCAGCGTCAGCGCCTGCGCTGGGCCGGTGGCGGTGCTGTCGCGCAGCTCGATCTGCCCTTGGGCGTCGATCACCACATGGATGAAGCGCTCGGGTTGGCGCGCGGCTTGGCCAACGCCGGGCAGCTCGATCTGCCCCGGGACGATCAAGGTGGCCGTCACCATAAAAATGATCAGCAGCACCAGCATCACGTCGATGAACGGCACCATGTTGATCTGGCTCATGGTGCGGCGGCCTCGGCCTCGGGTGGCGACGGCGGGCATGGTGCGCGGTGCTCCGTGTGCTCAGCGCCCGACCGCCGGGGCCACCGGCACCGACGCGCCCGGTTGGCCTTGGGCGGCGACGTTGCGCTGCAAGATGTTGGAGAACTCGTCGATGAAGCTCTCCATGCGGTTGGCGGCGCGGTCGATGTCGTGCGCGAAGCGGTTGTAGGCCACCACGGCGGGGATGGCGGCAAACAGGCTGATAGCGGTGGCCACCAGCGCTTCGGCGATGCCGGGCGCGACCACTGCCAACGTGACTTGCGCCATGGCACCGATGCCGGTGAAGGCGTGCATGATGCCCCAGACGGTGCCAAACAAACCCACGTAAGGCGCCACCGAGCCCACCGAGCCCAAGAACGACATATTGGCCTCGAGCGCATCGACCTCGCGCTGCAGGCTGGCGCGCATGGCGCGGCGGGCGCCGTCGAGCAGCGCGTCGGGCTGGCTGACGCGGCGGTCGCGCAGCTTGTGGAACTCGCGCATGCCGCTGGCAAAGATGCGCTCGGTCGGGCTGGCATCGGCAGCGCGTTGCAGCGCCGCTTGGTAGAGCTCGTTGAGCTGGCCGCCAGACCAGAAATCGCGCTCGAACTCGTCGCTTTGGCGTTGCACGCGGCGCAGCAGCAGACCTTTGCGAAAAATCGCCGCCCAGCTCAGGATCGAGGCCAGGATGAGCAACAGCACCACCGCCTGCACCACCCAGGTGGCTTCGAGCATCAGTTGGATGACGGAAAAATCCGGTTTCATGATTGATTCAGCAAATGGACCAAGGCCGGCGGCAGCCGCAGCGGTCTGAGCGTGGCGGCATCGACCCAGCCAATGCGGATGGTGGCCTCGCACAGCAGCTCGGCCACCGTGGGCTCATGCGGGGCGGCGGCCTGGCTGGGCTGCGGCGGCCACAGGCGCGCCTCTTGGTGAAGTGTCAGGGCGGCGCGCCCGAGTTCCGTGACGCGCGCACTCACTTGCAACAAATCGTCGAGCCGCGCCGGGCGCTGGTAGCGCAGCGCGGTCTCGCTGACCACGAACACGCCCCCGGTCTGCTCGCGCAGGCGCTGCTGCTCCAGCCCGAGGCTGCGCAACCACTCGGTGCGGGCGCGCTCGAAAAACTTGAGGTAATTGGCGTAAAAAACGATGCCGCCGGCGTCGGTGTCTTCCCAATAGACGCGCACCGGCCAGTGAAAGGGTTGAGACATGGCTGTGCGGCTTCAGGCAGATGGCGCCGGCAGCGGGCGCACAGGCGCCGGTGGGGGGCTGCGGTTGGGGCGGGCGGCGTCGCGCTGCACCTCGGCGCTGCGCCACTGCGGCGCCAGCTGGTTGAGCACGCCATTCACGTATTTGTGGCCGTCGGTGCCGCCAAAAGATTTGGCCAGCTCGATGCACTCGTTGAGCACCACGCGCCAAGGCACGTCGAGGCAGTGCTGCAGCTCGTAGGCCCCGATCCACAGCACCGCGTGCTCGATCGGCGACAGCTCGACCAACGGCCGGTCGAGCAGCGGCTCCAGCGCCACGTCGAGCGCGGGCGCGCTGGCGATGCAGCCGTGCAGCAGCGCGTCGTAGTGCACGCTGTCGGCCTTATGAAAACCGCTGAGCTCGCGCGTGAAGGCGTCGATCTCGGCCGCGGCGTTGCGCCCGACCAGATGCTGATAGAGCGCTTGCACGGCAAATTCGCGCGCCCGGGTGCGCGCCGATTTGTCGGCTGCCTTGCGCGGCTTGGGGGCCTCCGGGGCTGCAGCAGGGGCCGCTGCAGAGCCCGCTTCCGGGTGCACGGGTGCGGTCATGGGCTCACCCACTGCTGCAGCAGGCGCGCCATTTCCACCGCCACCCGGGCCGCGTCCACCCCTTTGTCCACTTGGCGCGCTTGCGCTTGCTGCAGGTTTTCGGTGCTCAGCACGGCGTTGGCCAGCGCAATGCGGTGGTCCAGCGCCACCCGGCTGATGCCGGCAGCGCTCTCATTGCAGACCAGCTCGAAGTGGTAGGTTTCACCCCGAATCACGCAGCCCAGCGCCACCAGCGCGTCGAAGCGCCCGCTGGCGGCCAGCGCCTGCAGCGCCAGCGGCAGCTCGAGCGCGCCCGGCACTTGCACCTGCTCGATCTGCTCGGGGGTCACGCCCAGGCGCAGCAACTCGGCACGGCAGGCTTGGGCCAGCGCGTCGGTCACGTCGAGGTTGAAGCGCGCCTGCACCAGCGCAACGCGCAAGCCCTGGCCGTCGAGCGCGGCGGCCCGGCCTTTGTCTGCACCCAGCATCTCAATGTCCTTTGTTCAAAAAACCGCTCACTTCCAGCCCGTAGCCGGTCATGCTCGGCATGCGCCGGGGCGCACCCAGCAGGCGCATTTTGTGCACCCCGCAGTGGCGCAAAATTTGCGCCCCGATGCCGTAGGTGCGCAGGTCCAGCCCACTGCGACCGCGCTCGGGCGCTTGGGTGGCGCGGGCCGTGCCCTCAAACTGCGCCAGCAGCTGCTCGGCGCTCTCGCCGCAGTTGAGCAGCACCACCACGCCGCGCCCCTGCGCGTCCATGTGGCGCAGGCTGGCCTCGAGCGACCACGAGTGCATGGCGCGCCCGACTTCGAGCGCATCGAGCACGCTCAGTGGCTCGTGCACGCGCACGCAGACCTCGTCTTGTGGCGCCCAAGTGCCCTTGACCAGCGCCAGATGCAGCGCCGGGCTGGTCTGGTCGCGAAAGGCGTGCGCGGTGAACTCGCCGCTGGCGGTGAGCAGGCTGCGACTGCCGATGTGCTGCACCAGGCTTTCGGTGCGGCTGCGGTGCTCGATCAGGTCGGCGATGGTGCCGATCTTGAGCCCATGCACGGCCGCAAAGCGCTGCAGGTCGGGCAGGCGCGCCATGCTGCCGTCGTCGTTCATGATCTCGCAGATCACGGCGGCGGGGCTGCAGCCGGCCAGCGCGGCCAGGTCGCAGCCGGCCTCGGTGTGGCCAGCGCGCAGCAGCACGCCGCCATCGACCGCTTGCAGCGGGAAGACGTGGCCCGGCTGCACCAGGTCGGTCGGGCGCGCGTCGGCGGCCACGGCGGCTTGCACGGTGCGGGCGCGGTCGGCGGCCGAAATGCCGGTGCTCACGCCCTCGGCGGCCTCGATCGAGACCGTAAAGGCCGTGCCCATCTTGGTGCCGTTGCGCGCCACCATGGGCGGCAGCTGCAGCCGCTCGCAGCGGTCGCGCGTGAGCGTCAGGCAGATCAGGCCGCGGCCAAAGCGCGCCATGAAGTTGATCGCCTCGGGCGTGACGTGGTCGGCGGCGAGCACCAGGTCGCCCTCGTTCTCGCGGTCTTCTTCATCGACCAGGATCACCATGCGGCCAGCGCGCAGTTCGGCGACGATCTCGGCCACGGGCGCAATGGCGACCGGTTCGGGGCTGGGTGTGTTCATGCTGGGGTTTTGAGCATGCGCGCCACGTAGCGCGCAATCAGGTCGATTTCGAGGTTGACCGGTTGACCGGCCTGCAACTGGCCCAGCGTGGTGTGGCTGAGCGTGTGCCCGATCAGGTTGAGGTGGCATTCGCAGCCCTCGGGGCGGTCGCAGACCGCGTTCACGGTCAGGCTGACGCCGTTGACGGTGAGCGAACCCTTGGTGGCCAGGTACGGCGCCAACTCCGACGGGGCCAGCAGGTGCAGCGCCCAGCTCTCGCCCACCGGGGCAAAGTGCAGCACGCGGCCCACCGCATCCACATGCCCGGTGACGATGTGGCCGCCGAGCCGATCCTGGGCCCGCAGCGCCTGCTCCAGATTGACCGCGCCCGGGCGATCGAGCCCGGCGGTGTGCGCCAGCGACTCGGCCGAGACCTCGACCGTGAACTGGTGCGCGTCCAAATCGAGCGCGGTCACGGTCATGCAGGCGCCATCGATGGCGATGCTGTCGCCCAAGCCCACCCCGGCCAAATAGCCCGGCGGGGTTTGGATGCACAGGCGCTTGCCGTGCTGCGCCGTAGCGCCTAGCGGATGGACGGCGGTGATGCGCCCCACCCCGGTGATGATGCCGGTGAACATAGGGCGCTATTGTCGCACTTCATCGACCAGGGTCTTGAACTCGTCGATGTCCTGGAAGCTGCGATAGACGCTGGCAAAGCGGATGTAGGCCACCTGATCGATTTTCTTGAGCTCGCGCATCACCATCTCGCCCAACCGCTGCGACGCCACTTCGCGCTGCCCGAGTTGCAGCAGGGCTTCTTCGATGCGCTCGAGGGCGGCGTCGATCTGCTGCGTGCTCACCGGGCGCTTGCGCAGCGCCAGGGCAAAGCTGGCGCGCAGCTTGGCGGCGTCGTAGTCGATGCGCCGCCCGTCTTTCTTGACCACCAGCGGCAGCGCCAGCTCGGGCCGCTCGTAGGTGGTGAAACGCCTGTCGCAGGCCGGGCAGCGGCGCCGGCGGCGCACGTGCTGTCCGTCTTCAGCCACCCGGGTTTCGGCCACTTGGGTGTCGGGGTGGCTGCAAAAAGGGCATTTCATGCCCGGCCCCCATCAGCCATAGACCGGGAAGCGCGCGGTCAGGGCGTGCACCTGGGCGCGCACGGCAGCCAGCACGGCTTCGTCGCGCGGGTGCTCGAGCACGTCGGCCACCAGGTTGGCGGTCAGGCGCGCTTCGTCGTCCTTGAAGCCGCGCGTGGTCAGGGCCGGGGTGCCGATGCGCACGCCGCTGGTGACCATCGGCTTTTCGGGGTCGTTGGGGATGGCGTTTTTATTGATCGTCATGTGCGCCCGGCCCAGCACCGCCTCGGCCTCTTTGCCGGTGATGCCCTTGGCGCGCAGATCGACCAGCATGACGTGGCTTTCGGTGCGCCCGCTGACGATGCGCAGGCCGCGCTCGGTCAGGGTCTGGGCCATGATCTGCGCATTGCGCAGCACCTGCTGCTGGTAGGCCTTGAACTCGGGTTGCAGCGCCTCTTTGAAGGCCACCGCCTTGGCGGCGATCACGTGCATCAGCGGCCCGCCCTGCAGGCCCGGGAAGATGGCGCTGTTGAGGGCTTTTTCGTGCTCGGCCTTCATCAGGATGATGCCGCCGCGCGGCCCACGCAGGCTCTTGTGCGTGGTCGAGGTCACGACGTCGGCGTGCGGCACCGGGTTGGGATAGACGCCGGCGGCGATCAGCCCGGCGTAGTGCGCCATGTCGACCATGAAAATCGCCCCCACCTCTTTGGCGATGCGGGCAAAGCGCTCGAAGTCGATGCGCAGGCTGTAGGCCGAGGCCCCAGCGATGATCAGCTTGGGCCGGTGCGCGCGCGCCTTGGCTTCCATCGCGTCGTAGTCGATTTCCTCTTGCGCGTTGAGGCCGTAAGAGAGGGCATTGAACCACTTGCCGCTCATGTTGAGCGCCATGCCGTGCGTCAGGTGCCCGCCTTCGGCCAGACTCATGCCCAAGATCGTGTCGCCGGGTTTGAGGAAGGCCAGAAACACCGCCTCGTTGGCCGAAGCGCCGCAATGCGGCTGCACGTTGGCGGCGTCGGCGCCAAAGAGCTGCTTGAGGCGGTCGATGGCCAGTTGCTCGGCCACATCCACGTGCTCGCAACCGCCGTAATAGCGCTTGCCCGGGTAGCCTTCGGCGTATTTGTTGGTCAGTTGCGTGCCTTGGGCCGCCAGCACCGCTGGGCTGGCGTAGTTCTCGCTGGCGATGAGCTCGATGTGCTGCTCTTGGCGCAGGTGTTCGGCCTGGATGGCGGCCCAGATTTCGGGGTCGGTGTGGGCGAGGGTGGTGGAGCGGGAGTACATGGATGGCGGTGTGTGGGGGCCGCTTCGGGGCCGGTTCTGGCCGACGCGCGCGGCCCTTGCAGAATCCCCGATTTTATCAGGAGGGCAGCGATTTTGCAGGGTACAGGCGGGGGCCAGCATCCGGCTCCGGGCTGCTGGCAGGCACGGCCAAGCCTGGGCTCGAGGTGCTGGCCTTGTCTTGCTCGGGCGCGGCGGCCGCCAGCCTGGCGCTTTCGGGGGCGGCCGTGGCCCCAGCGTCTGCTGTCTGGGCCAATGGACGGGTGCGCCGCTGCCCGGCATTGAAGCCCACCCGCTGCCCCGCAGCCACGCGGTGCAGCCGGTCGCGCTCCGAGAGCACGCGGTCGATGTAGTCGCGGCCATCGGTGCTCACCGCCCCCACATACAGGCGCAGCCCGCCCTCGATCGAGCCGGAGCGCCGGATGGTGTCGCGCAAAATCATGGCGCCCACGCGCAAGTTGGTGAGCGGGTCGAACACCGCCAGCTTGCCGCCAAAGTCTTCGAGCTTGGCGCTGTGCACCCGCGTCATCACCTGCATCAAGCCCTGTGCGCCCACCGGGCTGGCGGCAAAGGGGTTGAAGCGCGACTCCATCGCCATCACGGCCAAGATCAGTTTCGGGTCCAGATCGAGCTGCTCGCCCACCACGTAGGCCTCGGCCACCAGCGCGCTCATCGGTTCTTTGGCCACCCGGTATTTGCGGCTCAACCAGTCGGTCACGCGCTGCTGCTGACCGGTCAGGTCGCTCGGGTCGGCCACGGTCACGCGCTCGATCGCACCGGGCTCGACCGTCACCTCCTGGGCCGCCAACTGGCGCTGCAGCAGCCAGCCCAGGGCGTGGTACTCCAGCCCCTGGCGCAACTGGGGCTGCAGGGCCAGCGCGCCCAGCGCCAGCACCAGCGCCAGCCCGAGCAACAGCAGGCTGCCGCGGCCCAGGCGCAGCAGGCGCTGCAGCCGGGAGGCGACGCTGCGGTGCGCAGGCGCGTCGGGTGGGCTTTGCAGCGCCGTGTCAGAAGGCCCAAAAAATCGGGCCCAAGTGGATGCGGTCATGGCAACTCCTTCAACGCTGCCCAGGCTCCAAACCCACCGCGAGGCGGTGCGCATTGGGAGCTCGAAATGGGCCAGCGTGGGTTGGGCCGACGCGGCACCGCGAGGGCGCCTGCTCGGCAGTCTCTGGGGCAAACGGGCCTCGAGGGCACGGCACCAGGGCGAAGATGCGCGGATGGTAGGGACCTCAAAATACATTGTCAAGACTTTAGAATGCATTTTTCATGATTTAAATGGATATCAAAATCCCGCCAATGTCTTCGGCACAGACCTACAGGAAGGGAAACCGAGCTCAATGGCGAAAAAATTTTGATCACCAAAATGGTCTCGATAGCGAAATTTTTCTGCCCAACCAGCCCCCGATCGGCTAAAGTGAAGGCGTTGGCTTGGGCGCCTTGATTTTTACAGCCCTAGCCGACCACTGCCCGCGCTGGGGGTTTCCCCTGCGCCCGGCAACTGGAACGCAAGCAATCCCTTGCTTGCGACGCGGCGCGACAAACCAACTCCGCCGCGTCACCGGGCTCGAAGTGTCTTCGGCCCAACGGCCTCGGTGGGTGCAACCTGCCGGGGCCGTTTGCTTTCAGTCCGCCGTGGCGCGGCGGCGAACGTGGTCGAGGTAGGCGGCGCCATCGGGCGGGCGGCCGCTGCGCTGGCTCTCCCAGAGCATGCGCCCCAGGCACTCCATCACCTCGTGCTGCGCCGCATGCACGCTGCCCCGGCGCGCCGTCAGCAGCTCCACCGCCTGCCGGATGCCCGGCGGCTGGTCGATCGAGCACTGCTCGCTGATGCTCAGGTGCATGGACAGATGCAAAAAGGGGTTGTCGCGCGGCGGCACCTGCCCCTGCAGGGCACGCAACGCCGCATCGAGGTCGGCCAGGTCGGCGTGGTATTCGGGGTGGCGCTCGATCCACTGGCCGGCCAGCACCTCGATCGGCTCGAGGGCCGTCTGCTGGCCCAGCTTGGCATAGACGCCGCAAAAGAAACGCCGCACATCGGCTTGCGAGGGTTCAAACATGGCCCGATTGTCGCCCCTGCCCACCCCAGGTGCAGCCGCGCCTTCAGATTTTCCAGGGCGGCACCACCCAATTGCGCCACAGCGCCAGCGCGCGCAGGCCAAAGGTGAGCACCACGCACAGCAGCATCGCCTGCTCGGACGAACCGCTCCAGTGCCACCAGCCCACGTAGGCCCAACCGCCCACGAAGGCGCAGATGGCGTAGGGTTTGTGGTCGCTGAAGGCGCTCGGGATCTCGTTGCACACCACGTCGCGCAGCACGCCGCCAAACACACCCGTGACCACCCCCATGAGCACGGCCACCAGCTCGGGCATGCCCACGGCCAGCGCCTTGCTCACGCCAATGGCGGCAAACAAGCCCAGCCCCAGCGCGTCGGGCCACTGCATGGCGCGCTCGGTGGGGGCAAAATGGCGCTGGCGCATGAACAGCACCGCCAGCAGGCACAGGATCAGCAGCACCCACAGCCAATGCTGGTGCTCGACCCAAAAGAAGGGGCGCTGATCGAGCAGCAGATCGCGCAGCGTGCCGCCGCCAAAGGCGGTCAGAAAGGCCACCGTGAACACCCCCACCAGATCGAGCCGCTTGTGTGCCGCCGCCAGCAAGCCCGACAGGGCCCCGGCCAGCACGGCCCCAGACTCGATCACGACGCTCAAATGTTGGAACCAGTGCAGCAGCTCTTGCATGGGGATGATGAGGTGAAGGGGGGTTGCTGGTGGTAGAGTCGGCCAACCGCAGACGTTTGGAGCAACCGCATGACCGTGATCGTCGTCGCCAACCCCAAGGGCGGAGTGGGCAAATCCACTCTGTCCACCCAAGTGGCGGGCTATCTGGCCCGGCGCGGACACACGGTGCTGCTGGGCGACTCGGACCGGCAGCAGTCGGCCAGCCGCTGGCTCGCCTTGCGGCCCAAGCAGGCGCGGCCTATTGTGACATGGGACGCCAGCCACAGCGACAACCTGAAACCGCCGCCCGGCACCACCCACGTGGTGCTCGACACCCCCGCCGGCCTGCACGGGCGCGACCTGAAAGAGGTGCTCAAGCGCGCCGACAAGCTGCTGATTCCGCTGCAACCGAGCGTGTTCGACATCCTGGCGACGCAAGACTTCGTGGCCGAGCTGCAAGAGCGCCGGCGCAGCGTCGGCTTGCCGATCGGGGTGGTGGGGATGCGGGTCGATGCGCGCACGCTCTCGGCCGAAAAGCTGCGCGCCTTTGTGCAAGGGCTCGAGCTGCCGGTGCTCACCTATCTGCGCGACACGCAAAACTACATCAACCTCGCCGGCCAAGGGCTGACGCTGTTCGACGTGGCACCAGGGCGGGTGCAGCGCGACCTCGAGCAGTGGCTGCCGATCTGTCGCTGGCTGGAGCAATAGGCGCCCCAGCCGTCGGCTTTCAGGCGGGCGCGGGGCTTGCGCCGGGTACAGCGGCAGCGGGCTCGCCGCCAGCAAAGCCCTGCTGGCGCCAGGCTTCAAAGGCCACCACCGCCACCGCGTTGGACAAATTCAGGCTGCGCTGACCCGGCCGCATCGGCAGGCGCAGGCGCTGCGCCGGTGCGATTTGCGCCAGCAGCTCGGGCGGCAAACCGGCGGTCTCGCAGCCAAACACGAAGCAGTCGCCGGGCGCGTAACGCGGCTCGAAGGCCGAACGCTGCGCCAGGCTGCTGAACGCAAACAGCCGCTGCGGATCCGGCTGCTGCTGCGCCAAAAACGCGGCCCAGTCGGCATAGCGGCGCACGGCGGCGTACTCGTGATAATCCAGCCCGGCGCGGCGCAGGTGCTTGTCGTCCATGGCAAAACCCAGCGGCTCGATCAGGTGCAGGGCGCAACCGGTGTTGGCGCTCAGGCGGATGGCGTTGCCGGTGTTGGGCGGGATTTCGGGGTGAACCAGGACGAGGTTGAACATGGGGGGATAAGTTGCTCTGCTGGCTAGGATTGCAGGCCTGTGGCACCGGTTGCAGCTAAGTATTCGGGTAGTTCGATTTTCCAATGGGGCAGCAGCACCAAATCACACACCACGCTCGGCTGCCCCGCAAGCTCCAGCTCCAACTCGCCCACCCGTTCGCCCTGGTCCACGCCAAAAGCCGAGGTCATGAGCTGCAACACGGCCTTTTTGTACTCGGTGTCGTCGTTGCCCGCCAGGTGCTGGCCCTTCACTTCCAAGACCACCACGCGGCTGGCGTGGGCTTCGTGCTGAACCGAAAAAATGAAGTCGGGGTAAACCTTCTCGCGCCGCCAGCCTTGCAGCGCATAGTGGCTGCGGGCCACGTTGCGGTGCCACCATTGCAGGGCCTGTTCCGCATCGAGGTACACCGCAACATCGCGCTCGTCCGGACTCGAAAAATCGCCCTTGTAGATGGGAGAGAACAAACTCTTGGCCAGCGGACCCCCGCTGGCCCCAAGCAACTGATCCGCACCCACGGGCTCATAGGTCTCGGCTTGGAGCGGCATGCGCCAGTTCTTGCCGTCCGTCCGCAGCCGGAATTGAATGCGCCCGGCGTGCACCTCGGCACGAAACAGGGCTTCGGCCATGGCGTCGCGCTGGGTTTCCAGCCACTGGCGCAGCGCTTCAATCACCAGACCGGCAATCTCGCCCAGTTTGGCATCAGTGAAACCACGCAGGCGCAAACCGTCTAGCACTTGGCCAATCAGGGCGCGGCCCCACCAGGGGTTGGGCACGATGTCGCAAACCATGCGCACGGCGTAGGGGATGTCTAGACGCAGCACTTCTTGGCTGTCCTCAGCGGCCTCATCGACAATGCGCTCGCTCCCCTGCTCGACCAAGCGAATCCGGCGCATTTGCCGGTCCGCGCCTGCGGCGTTCAAAGGAATGCGCTGCACGAACGGCGTGACATCCAAGTCAGACCAGTCCAGCGCGTACAGGATGTCCTCTTCATAGTCCAGCGGGCGGACTGTGCCGTCGAGCACGCGCAACACCAAGGGCAGGAAGATCTCCCGCTGGGCAAACACAGGGCGCCGCTGTATGGGGCGCGGCTCGCGCCCGCCGCTGCCGTCAGGGGTCTTGATTTCCTTCACCAGATCGGCCATGCCCTCCTCTTCCAGGCCCTTTTTGATGGCGTCCAGCACCTCGGCGGTGTTGGCGTGGTGGGTGATGACGTAGCACTCATCCAATGCGGGCACGCCCGTCTTTTCTGCATGGGGTTGCCGCAGAATGCGCCCCACCAGCTGCGTCATGGCCGCTAGGTTGGCACTGGCGGCCAGTGCGCACAGCACGTAGGCAAAGGGGCAGTCCCAGCCCTCTTGCAAGGCCTGCTTGGTGATGATCACGCGCACCCGGTTGAGCGGGCTCATCAGGTCGGTGTTCTCGGGGTCGGCCAGATCGTTGGTGTCGGCCGTCTTGATGGCGATTTCCGCCTCGTCCACAGCGCCCACCGTGGTCAGCCACTGCTTCACGTCCAGCGCGTGCACGCGGGTGCCATCGCGTTGGTCCTGCCCGGTCCGTTCTACCTGCACCAGCAGGATGGGGCGGATGTAGCGCCCACTGTCGGCTTGAAACCGCCGTGCCGTGGTATCCAGCAGGTTCAGGCGCTCCAATCCGGCGGCCAAGGTGTTGCGCCAGTCGGTTCCGGCGCGCGGGTCAAGGTTCATGGGCATCTTGATCATGCCCTCCCGGTCCAGGTCGATGCCGCTGACTTCCACCAGCACGTTGGCGTGCCGTGCCGTGGTGGGGTTGCGCCCGTTGGTGGCGGCCACGTCTTTGGGCGTGGCGGTCAGCTCCAGCACAAAGCACGGGTTGAAGCCGTACAGGGTTTTGTAGGCCAGAGGGGACACGGCCCTGTGGCCCTCGTCCATGATGACCACCGGGCGGATGAGCCGCAAGGCGTTGCCCAACGAATCCTTGACTTGGGGCCACGAGTAGGCCGCGCCTGCCAGGTCGTAGATATCTAGGTTGGGCGTGCGCTTTAAGGCTTCGGCGTGCGCTTCTTGGTCGCCCTCGGGTGGGAAGAAACCCACCACGTCGCCACGGTCGCGGAACATGCGCAGCGAATCCTTGTTTTCGCGGTTGCCCGACTGCAACATCAACAGCATCACGCACAGGTGCTGCGCCACATCGCGGGCGTCTAAATGGTCGTCTTTTTCCAGAATGCGCACTGCATTACCCGAAAGCACGTCCAGCATTTGCCGCAACGGGTGCTGCCGGCTGACGAGTTGGCGCTTGGTCTGGGTGTAGATGGCCTCGTTGGGCACAATCCACAGCACAAAGCCTCGGCTCTGCCCCAGGTAGGTGCCGAAAATCTTGGACAGCGCGGCCACGCCCAAAAAGGTCTTGCCGCCCCCGGTGGGTACTTTGAACACCACATTGGGCACAGGCCGGCCGACACCATCCAGCCGCTCAGAAAACGGGATGCCTTGCCGGGATGGAGGCAAGCGGTTGGCTGCGGCCATGGCTGCCCATGCCTCCTTGGGGAAGTCGGGCACAGGCCGTATCAGGTCGGGGTCGTCTTCGCCCACGTTGGAAGCAGCGATCTTGTCGGCCCGCTGCTTCTGAGCCGACAGCGCGGCCAAATACGCATCGAGTGCAGCGAGCACGCGGCCCTGGTAGTCCAGATCGCGCAATGCCATGTCAGCCCCTCTCGGCGCGGTAGAGCGCCCACGGCAGCGGGGCAAACTCCACGGCTAGGCCGGCCGCGCCCAGCAACCTTTGCGACACAAACTTGGCCGGGGCAAACACCAGTTGCTTTTTGCCGGGCTTGGCGGCCACAAAAGCCTGCGCCTTGGCCATGGTCAGAGCGGCCTCGCGCGACTGCAAAAACTGCAGCTCCGGCTTGTAAATCAGCCAGACGTGGTACTGGGCGGACTCGCCTAGGTAGCCCACACCCGTGGCCTGATCCAGCGCCATAGCAGCGGGTTGCATGGCCTCGTTGGTGGCCATGTGGTACAGCAAGGCCCCCAATTGGTCGAACGATGGCAGGTGTTCGCCGGTCAGCATTCGGTCCATGTCCACCGCTGCACCCAGGGTGCAGTAGGTGAACTCGCCGCCCAGGCCCTCCATGCGCTCGGTGATCTGTTTGACGCCCTCCACCAGCAGCACGCCGTCTTTGACCTTCTTCTCCAGCCTATCGTATTGCGAGCCTTCGAGGTTTTCGATCGCCGCGATGTCGTGCAACAGTCGGTCGGCGTTCCTCAAGTCGGTGAAGGTCAGGGACCTTTGCATCAACTCGACTCGGTGGTTCCCCTGGTAGGCGTAGCCCTGGCTGACGCGACGTATGCGCTCGGCAGTTAATGAGTCGGCATAGTCCTCACACTCCACGAGGATGAACTTGCGCTCACCACCGTCGGCCTTGTTCGCCGCCAGCACCGCATGAGCTGTGGTGCCAGAGCCGGCAAAGGAGTCCAGCACGATCGAGTGCTCGGTGGTGGCCAAGTCGAGAATGCGGCGCAACAGACCGACAGGCTTGGGGGTAACGAAAACATCGTCAGAACTAGCAAAGTCAAGGATCGACAGCAACTCCTTTTTGGCGTCTTGGGTATGACCCACCTCTTGAAAACGCCACAATGTTTGCGGAACTCGTCCCTGCTGAACGTCTGTTAGGGAAACCCTGCAAAACTACTCCCAGCAGTATGCCAGCTGTAAGCCTTGAATGGCACACTTCAGCACATGAAACAAAGCCCACTTGATCTGAGCCTGTGCACACGCAAGACCCGCAAACAGGTTTTTTTGCAGCAGATGGAAACCGTGGTGCCTTGGGCTGCCTTGGTTGAGCTCATCGCCCCCTACTACAGCGACGGGCGCAACGGCCGGCCACCCTTTGCCCTCGAGACCATGCTGCGCGTACACTTCATGCAGCAGTGGTTCAGCCTGTCGGATCCGGCCATGGAAGAAGCCTTCTTCGACACCCCGCTGTACCGCGAGTTTGCCCAGTTGAGCCCCTTTGGCCGACTGCCCGATGAGAGCACCATTCTTCGCTTTCGTCACCGGCTGGAGAAGCACAAGCTGGCCGAGCGCATCTTGGCCACCGTCAACGAACTGCTCGAACAACGCGGCCTGCTGCTCAAAGCCGGCACCGCCGTCGATGCCACCCTCATCGCCGCGCCGAGCTCGACCAAGAACAAAGACCGAGCGCGTGATCCTCAGATGCATTCGAGCAAGAAGGGCAACGAGTGGCACTTTGGCATGAAGGCCCACATCGGCGTCGATGCCGACTCGGGTCTGGTGCACACCGTTTGCGGCACCTCGGGCAACGTCTCCGATGTCACCCAAGGCAACAGCCTGTTGCACGGCCAAGAGACCGACGCATACGGCGACGCAGGCTACCAAGGCGCAGACCACCGCCCCGAAGCCCAGACCGGCTGCAAGTGGCACATCGCTATGCGCCCCGGCAAGCGCAAGCAACTGGACACAGAGAACAAGCTGGTGGATGCGCTGATCGACAAAGTCGAGCAGATCAAGGCCAAGATACGCGCCAAGGTGGAGCACCCGTTTCGGGTCATCAAGTGCCAGTTTGGCTTCAAGCAGGTGCGCTATCGGGGCTTGATGAAGAACACCTTGCAGATCAAGACGCTGTTTGCGCTCTCCAATCTGTGGATGGCGCGACACAAGCTGATGGGTGCGCAGGCATGAGTGCGTCCAAAAACTGGAGAAATGGCACAGAAAAGATAAAAACAGCGTTTTTTGAAGGCGAGGCTGGAATCAAGCTGGCTTAAATCGCTCGAAATCTCAGCTGGTGGAATGCATCAGCCTGCTGGCTGACCTGATTTTGAGTTTTTCAGAGTGTCCTTAGGAAGCGCTTCAACCTTGGCCGGTTGTCTCCTTCCTCGCCCCACCAGATACGCTTGTCGCGATCCATCTCCAAAAACTTTGCCTGAGACACAGTCCAATAGCGACCAGAGGGAGGGCCATCAATAACTCGGCCGGACGGGGCAGTAACGGAATAACTCCCCTCCCCGTAGTAGTTTCTAGCAGAGATATCGCCAGACATCCAAGGACCACGATGATCATTGTCTGGGTTGGTGAAACGCGCATCCATGTCTTCTGTGCGCTCCAAGAGATTGGGACGCCAGATTTCCTTGTTCTTGGCATATACCAACAGGTAGTCGTGGTCTTCCGAGAAAAACTGCGCGGAGGGCTTGGGCGAAAAGTTTTTGTGCCAGATGCACGTGGCCACAAAGTTGCTCTCGCCAAAGATGCTGTCCAGCATCGAGCGCGCCCGGTGCACCTCGTTGTCGTCCAGCGTGATCCAGATGCTGCCGGCCTCGCCCAGCAACTCATGCAGCAGCCGCAACCGCGGCCACATCATGGCGCACCATTTGTCGTGGCGCAGCCCGTCCTCGATGCCGATGGGGTTGGAGCGCAGCCACTCCTGCATCATGGGGCTGTTGACGTTGTCGTTGTAGCACCAGCCTTCGTTGCCGGTGTTGTAGGGCGGGTCGATGAACACGCAATCCACCTTGCCGGCATACATGGGCAGCAGCGACTTCAAAGCGTGCAAGTTGTCGCCGTGAATCACGAGGTTGCCGTCTAGGCGCGGCGTGCCGATGGATTTGGCTGCGTCGGGCACCAGAGGCCGGTGCGGCACCGCCAGATGGTGGTTGAAGACAAACTCCTTGCCCTTGAAGTTGAGTTCGGACATGCGGTTCCCTGAAAAATATGCCAGCAATAGTACAAACCGAAGGGGTAGCGCTTGCCGGCGAGCTCATTTTATGTGAGCACAGCCTAGGCGCACCGGCTTATCCCAGCGCGCGGGGCTGGGGCGCTGGGGGCTGTTGGCCGATTTTTGGCCGCGCAGCGGACGGCATGAGGCCGACTGCCCCCAGCGCCCCAGCCCTTAACCCCACGGGGGTTCACCATGGCCGGAGCACGATTTTCAGGCACATGGCACGGCTCGGCCTGGTGCGCAACGCACCCTGATTCCATGCGTCCCTGATTCCATGCGTTTTGGGCTTAACCGAGTGCCATGACGGTCAGCCCCCGCCTTTGCTTGCGCACTTAATCGAGGCGATTGAGCTCGGCTTCGGCCTGGGTTTCGTCGCCCCCTTGCAGCGGCGTCGGGGTGCGGGCAAACACCAAGGCGCTGACGCGGGCGGCGCCGGCGTCGAGCAGGTGCCGGGCGGCGGCTTGCAGCGTGGCCCCGGTGGTGAGCACGTCATCGACCAGCACCCAGTGCCCACCCTTGAGCGCGCTGCGCTGGCGCGGGTTGACGGCAAAGGCCTGCTGCGCATGGGCCAGGCGCGCGGCGCGGCCCAGTTCGTGCTGCACCTGCTGGGTCTCGCGGTGCAGCAGGGCCGTGGGCAAGGCCGGCAGGCCGCTTGCGCGCTGCAGCTCGCGCACCAGCTCCCACGCCTGGTTGTAGCCGCGTTCGGCCTGCCGGGCTGGGCTGAGGGGGATGGGCAGCAGGCCGTCGGCCTGCGTGAGCAGATCGTGCGCCAGCGGGTTTTGCAGCATCAGCTGCGCCAGCGCATGGGCCCAGGCGGGTTGGGCGCGAAACTTGAACTGCGCCACCACATCGACCCACGGCCACTCGTAGCTCACGCGCGCCACGCACTGCGCCAGCGGGCCCGGGCCGGCTTCGGTGCAGCGACTGCACAGCGCCAGCCCCGGTGCCAGCGCCAGGGCACACTGCGGGCAGCGCGGCAGCAGGCGCGCGTACTGGCCGCAGCAGTCGGGGCAGACGGCATCGCGGCCCCAGCGGCGGCAGACGGCGCACAGGGTGGGCAGGGGCTGCCGGCGCAACAAGCGCAGCATGGTCGGCCGGCCCCAAGCCCCAAGCCTTACCCGGCTTTAGTTGCGGCTCTGGTCCACCAGCTTGTTCTTGGCGATCCAGGGCATCATGGCGCGCAACTGGCCGCCCACGACCTCGATCGGGTGCGCCGCCGTGTTGCGCCGGCGCGCCGTCATGCTCGGGTAGTTCAGGCTGCCTTCCTGGATGAACATCTTGGCGTAGTCGCCGTTCTGGATGCGCTTCAGGGCATGGCGCATGGCCGCGCGCGACTGCTCGTTGATGACCTCGGGGCCGGTGACGTATTCGCCGAACTCGGCGTTGTTGCTGATCGAGTAGTTCATGTTGGCGATGCCGCCTTCGTACATCAGATCGACGATCAGCTTGAGCTCGTGCAGGCACTCGAAGTAGGCCATCTCGGGGGCGTAGCCGGCTTCGGTCAGGGTCTCGAAGCCCATCTTGACCAGCTCCACCGCGCCGCCGCAGAGCACGGCTTGCTCGCCAAAGAGGTCGGTCTCGGTCTCTTCCTTGAAGCTGGTTTCGATGATGCCGGCCTTGCCGCCGCCGTTGGCCATGGCGTAGGAGAGCGCCAGATCGCGCGCCTTGCCCGATGGGTCTTGGTGCACCGCCACCAGATGCGGCACGCCGCCGCCCTGGGTGTAGGTGTTGCGCACGGTGTGGCCGGGGGCCTTGGGGGCGACCATCCAGACGTCGAGGTCAGGGCGCGGGTTGACCTGGTTGTAGTGGACGTTGAAGCCGTGCGCAAAAGCCAGCGAAGCGCCTTTTTTGATGTGGGGTTCGATCTGGTTTTTGTAGACGGCGCCGATCTGCTCGTCGGGCAGCAGCACCATCACCACGTCGGCGGCGGCCACGGCCTCGTGCACTTCCTGCACCTGCAAGCCGGCCTTGCCGACCTTGTCCCACGAGGCGCCGCCCTTGCGCAGGCCCACCACCACCTTGACGCCGCTGTCGTTGAGGTTTTGCGCGTGCGCGTGGCCCTGGCTGCCGTAGCCGATGATGGCCACGGTCTTGCCCTTGATCAGGCTGAGGTCACAGTCTTTGTCGTAGAAAACTTTCATGCTCGGGGCTCCAAATGAAAAAAGGGGTTGATGATACGGGGACGGAGCGGGCTGTTCAGACCCGCAAAATGCGTTCGCCGCGGCCGATGCCGCTGGGGCCGGTGCGCACGGTCTCGAGGATCGCGCTGCGCTCGAGCGCCTGCAGGAAGGCGTCGTTCTTGCCTTGGTCGCCGGTGAGTTCGATGGTGTAGCTCTTGTCGGTGACGTCGATGATGCGGCCGCGGAAAATATCCGCCATGCGCTTCATTTCCTCGCGCTCCTTGCCCACCGCACGCACCTTGACCAGCATCAGCTCGCGCTCGGTGTAGGCGCCTTCGGTCAGATCCACCACCTTGACGACCTCGATCAGGCGGTTCAGGTGCTTGGTGATCTGCTCGATGACTTCGTCCGAGCCCGTGGTCTGGATCGTCATGCGCGACAGCGACGCGTCCTCGGTCGGGGCCACGGTGAGCGATTCGATGTTGTAGCCGCGCGCCGAAAACAGCCCGACCACACGCGACAGCGCGCCGGCTTCGTTTTCCAGTAGAACGGAAATGATGTGTTTCATGCTCTGCACTCCAGTTCCGGGCTTCAGAGGTCTTCGCTGCCGAGCAGCATTTCGGTGATGCCCTTGCCGGCCTTGACCATCGGGAACACGTTTTCGGTCGGGTCGGTGCGAAAGTCCATGAACACCGTGCGGTCCTTGAGCGCGCGCGCCTCGCGCAGCGCCGGCTCCACGTCCTGCGGGCGCTCGATCAGCATGCCGACGTGGCCATAGGCCTCGGCCAGCTTGACGAAGTTGGGCAGCGCGTCCATGTAGCTGTGGCTGTAGCGGCCCGAGTATTCGATCTCCTGCCACTGGCGCACCATGCCCAGGTAGCGGTTGTTGAGCGAGAGAATCTTGATCGGCGTGTCGTACTGCAGGCAGGTGGACAGCTCCTGGATGCACATCTGCACCGAGCCCTCGCCGGTGACGCAATAGACCTCGCTCTCGGGCCGCGCCAGCTTGATGCCCATGGCGTAGGGAATGCCCACGCCCATGGTGCCCAGGCCGCCGGAGTTGATCCAGCGCCGCGGGCGGTCAAACTTGTAGTACTGCGCCGCCCACATCTGGTGCTGGCCGACGTCTGAGGTGACGTAGGCGTCGGCGTCGCGGGTCAGGTTCCAGAGGGTTTCGATCACGCGCTGCGGCTTGATCACGTCCGGGTTGCTGTCGTCGTACCTGAGGCAGTCGCGGCTGCGCCAGCCCTCGATGGTCTGCCACCAGTCGGCCAACACGCGGCCGTCGGGGCGCAGCGGGCTTTCCTGCAGCATGGCGATGAGCTCGGTGAGCACCTCGCGCACGTCGCCCACGATCGGCACATCGACCTTGACGCGCTTGGAGATGCTCGAGGGGTCGATGTCGATGTGGATGATCTTGCGCTCGTTTTGCGCAAAGTGCTTGGGGTTGCCGATGACGCGGTCGTCAAAGCGCGCCCCCACCGCCAGCAGCACGTCGCAGTTTTGCATGGTGTTGTTGGCCTCGAGCGTGCCGTGCATGCCGAGCATGCCCAAAAAGCGCCGATCGGTGGCCGGAAACGCCCCCAGCCCCATCAGGGTGTTGGTGACCGGAAAGCCCAGCAGATCGCACAGGGTGCGCAGCTCGGGCACGGCGTTGCCCAGCAGCACGCCGCCGCCGGTGTAGATGTAGGGCCGCTTGGCCGTCAGCAGCAGCTGCAGCGCCTTGCGGATCTGGCCGCCGTGGCCCTTGCGCACTGGGTTGTAGGAGCGCAGCGCGACCGCTTCCGGGTAGCCGTTCCAGGCGGTTTTCTTGAACGACACGTCTTTGGGAATATCGACCACCACCGGGCCCGGGCGGCCGCTGCGCGCCAGGTAGAAGGCTTTTTTGAGCGTCAGCGCCAGATCGCGCACGTCCTTGACCAGAAAGTTGTGCTTGACGATCGGGCGCGTGATGCCCACGGTGTCGCACTCCTGGAAGGCGTCGAGCCCGATCGCCGCCGTGGGCACCTGACCGGTGAGGATCACCATCGGGATGCTGTCCATGTAGGCGGTGGCGATGCCGGTGATGGCGTTGGTCACGCCCGGACCCGAGGTGACCAGCGCCACGCCGACTTCGCCGGTGGCGCGGGCGTAGCCGTCGGCGGCGTGCACCGCCGCCTGCTCGTGGCGCACCAGCACGTGCTGGATCGTGTCTTGCTTGTAGAGCGCGTCGTAGATGTAGAGCACGGCGCCGCCGGGGTAGCCCCAGAGGTAGCGCACGTTTTCGGCCTGCAGGGCGCGCACGAGGATTTCGCCCCCCATCAGCTCTTCGGGCGTGCCGGGGTGGCCCGCGCTGGCTGCAGGGGCGGATGCGGATGTCTTGATTTCCATGATGATGATGAACCTTTCGGGTATTTCTCTGACGAAAAACCTTGGGTGCCTCTGAGCCAGCCCTTGTGGGGCCGCTGCGAGACTTGAGGCCAAAGCCATGGCGGCTCGATGCCGCGCAACCTTGACCCGTTTGCCGGATTGAATTGGGATAAGCGCCCATTATGACACGATCGGCGGGCTTTGCTGCCCTGCAACACCGGCGCCCCACGCTGGGTGCGACAATGCGCGCCGATACGCTGCCCACGCCACGCCCCCACATGAGCAAAAACCGCCCCGCCGCCTCTGCCACCCGCTCCCAGCCTGCCACTGCTTGCCCGGCGCCGGCGGCTGCGCCCTCGGCCCCCTCGCTGCGCCGGCGCATGGCCTGCTGGCTATACGAGGGCACGCTGATGTTTGGCGTCATCTTCATCGCCGCGCTGGCCTTTGGCGTGCTCACCGACAGCCGCGAGCCGATGCAGAACCGCCACGCCCTGCAGGGCTTTTTGTTCGTGGTCGCGGGCCTGTACTTCGCCTGGTTCTGGCACAAGGGGCAGACGCTGGCCATGAAAACCTGGCACATTCGCGTCGTTGACCACGCTGGGCGGCCGCTGCGGCTGGCACACGCGCTGTGGCGCTACGTGCTCAGTTGGGTCTGGTTTGCGCCGCCCATGCTGCTGGGTTGGGCGCTGCAACTGCAGGTGTCATGGATTTTGTGGATGATGTTATTTTGGGTGCCGCTGTACGCGCTGCTGGCGCGGCTGCACCCGCAGCGCCAGTTCTGGCACGACGCCTGGGCTGGCACGCAACTGATCCACGCCCCGCCCCCCGCCGACACGCCCTGAGCCCCTGCCCCACCGCCATGTCCGACCCCACCCTGCCGCACCTGGACCCCGTCACGCAACAAAAACGCCGCGGCATCCTGCGGCTCTGGAACGCGATGGGCTACTCGCTCATGGGTTTGCGCGCCGCCTGGGACGAATCGGCTTTTCGCCAGGAGGCGCTGGCGGCGCTGGTGATGGTGCCGGCGGCCTTCTGGGTGGGGCAAAACTGGTTCGAAGTCGGGCTGCTGGTGGGCACCGTGCTGCTGGTGATGATCGTCGAGCTGCTCAACACCGGCATCGAGACCGCCATCGACCGCATCGGGCCGCAGTGGCACCACCTGTCCAAGCGCGCCAAAGACATGGGCAGCGCCGCCGTGCTGCTGAGCTTGCTGCTGTGCGGCGGCGTGTGGCTGGGGGCGCTGCACGCGCGCTTCATGGCCGGCTAGATGGCCACCCCACCCACCGGGCGCCGCCGTGGCCCCCAGCCGTGCCAGAATAGCGACCATGAACAGCCCACACCCCTCCCCGGCAGCCCCCGCCACGCAGCTGGCGCCCATGTTCAGCCTGTGCGTGTTTTGTGGCTCGCGCAGCGGCACCGACCCGCGCCACGCCCAAGCCGCGCAAGCCGTGGGGCAGTGGATCGGCCGCCACCGCGGCCAGCTGGTGTACGGCGGCGGCGGCAACGGCCTCATGGGGCTGCTGGCCGATGCCGCCCTCGGGTCCGGCGCCGAGGTGGTGGGCGTGATCCCGCAAAGCCTCGAAATCAAGGAACACGCCAAGCGCGAGTGCACCGAACTGCACGTCGTGCCCTCGATGCACCGGCGCAAGCAGCTCATGGCCGAACGCGCCGACGCCTTTCTGATCCTGCCCGGCGGCATCGGCACGCTCGAAGAATGGTTCGAGGTCTGGAGCTGGCGCCAGCTCGGCTACCACGACAAGCCCATCGGCGTGCTCAACATCGGCGGCTACTACGACGCGCTGCTGGGCGCGCTGGGCCATTCGGCCCAAGCCGGCTTCATGGACCACTGGCAGCTCGACCTGATCCAGATCTCCTCCAGCATCGACACCCTGCTGCCCGCGCTGGTGCAAAACGCCGGCTTCGCCCCGCCCGACCGGCTCGAGCAGATTTGAAGCCCGTCAGCGCAGCGGCGCGCGCAACGGTGCCGAAACTCAGATCGCGGTTTCGTCCAGCTCGCCGGTGCGGATGCGCACCACGCGCTCGACCGGGCTGACAAAGATCTTGCCGTCGCCGATCTTGCCGGTGCGCGCGGCGCGGATGATGGCATCGACGCAGCGCTCCACGTCTTCGGACCTGAGCACCACGTCGATGCGCACCTTGGGCAGGAAATCGACCACGTACTCGGCGCCACGATAGAGCTCGGTGTGGCCCTTCTGGCGCCCGAAGCCCTTGACCTCGGTCACCGTCAGGCCGGTCACGCCCTGCTCGGCCAGGGCCTCGCGCACTTCCTCGAGTTTGAAGGGTTTGATGACGGCGGTGATTTGTTTCATGCGCAAGGGCTCCAACGAAAAACGACTGGCCTGACTTTATCATGCCTCCCCATGACAGCAGCGATCGAACCGGTATTCCGTGCGCGCGCCTTGTGCAAACACTACACCATGGGCGAGGTGCAGGTGCAGGCGCTGCGCGGCATCGATCTCGACCTCTACCCAGGCGAGTTCGTGGTCTTGCTGGGGGCCTCGGGCAGCGGCAAATCGACCCTGCTCAACATCCTGGGCGGGCTCGACCGCCCCAGCAGTGGCCAAGTGCAATGCCGGGGCCACAGCCTGGACGCTGCCAACGAGGCCGAACTGACGCGCTTCAGGCGCGCCTCGATCGGTTTCGTGTTCCAGTTCTACAACCTCATACCGAGCCTGACGGCACTGGAAAACGTGCAACTGGTGACCGACATCGCCCCCGACCCGATGCCGGCTGAACAAGCGCTGGACTGGGTTGGACTGAGCGAGCGCCAGCACCACTTCCCGGCCCAGCTCTCGGGCGGCGAACAGCAGCGGGTGGCGATCGCCCGCGCCATCGCCAAGCGCCCGGCGGTGCTGCTGTGCGACGAACCCACCGGCGCGCTCGATTCGCGCACCGGGGTGCGGGTGCTGGAGGCGTTGCGGCGCATCCACCAGCAGCTCGGCGCCCTGACGGTGGTGATCACACACAACGCGGTGATTGCCGACATGGCCGATCGGGTGATCTGCCTGAGCGACGGCCTGATCGATCGCGAACAGCGCAACCCGGCCCCCAAGGCGCCGCAGGAGCTGCACTGGTGAAGGCGCTGCAGCGCAAACTGCTGCGCGACGCCTGGCAGTTGCGCGGCCAGGCGCTGGCGATTGCGCTGGTGGTGATCGGCGGCATCGCCACCCTGGTGATGGCGCTGAGCAACTACCAGGCGCTGCAGCAGACACGCGAGCGCTTTTACGCGGAACACCGCTTTGCCGACCTGTTTGCCAGCCTGCAGCGCGCGCCCCTGACCCTGCTCGACGAACTGGCCGCCCTGCCCGGCGTGCAACAGGCCCAGGGGCGGGTGCAGACGCTGGCGCAACTGGAGCTGCCCGATTTTGAGCGCCCGATCACCGGGCAACTGGTCGCGCTGCCCGAGCGCCCCGGGGGTCTGAACCAGCTGTATCTGCGCAGCGGCAGCTGGCCCACCCAACCCTGGGAAGCGGTGCTGGGCGAAGCCTTTGCGCTGGCGCACGGCCTGCAGCCGGGCGATGCGCTGGTGGCGATCGTCAACGGCCAGCGGCAGGAACTGCGCATCAGCGGCATTGGCCTCTCGCCCGAGTTCACCTACCCGGTGCGGCCGGGCGATCTGTTCCCCGACTTTGTGCACTTTGCGGTGCTGTGGCTGCCGCCGGACACACTGGCCGGGGCGCTCGATCTGGAGGGTGCCTTCAACCAATTGGCGCTGGAGCTGGCCCCCGAGGCCGTCGAGGCCGACCTGATCGCCGCCGTCGACCGGTTGTTGCAGCCCTATGGGGGCCGCGGCAGCCACGGGCGCGAACTGCAGTTTTCGCACCGCCTGCTGGAAGAAGAACTGCTGGGCTTGCGCACCATGTCGCACCTGTTTGGGCTGATTTTCCTGGGCGTGACGGCATTTTTGCTCAGCGTGGTGAGCGCGCGCCTGATCCGTACCCAACAAGAGCAGATCGCGCTGCTCAAGGCCTTTGGCTACCGCAACCGGCAGATTGCGGCCCATTACGCCACCCTGGTGCTGCTGCTGGTGAGCGTCGGCGTGCTGCCGGGGCTGGCGCTGGGGGCTTGGCTGGGACGTGGCATGGCCGCGCTCTACGCCGGCTTTTACCACTTCCCCTACCTGGACTGGAGCCTGCGGCCCGAGCTGGTGTGGCTGGCCTGTGCCTTTGCGCTCAGTGCCGCCGCCTTGGGCACCGCGGCCGGCCTGTGGCGCGCTTGGCGGCTGGCACCGGCCGCGGCCATGCGCCCGCCCAGCCCTGCGCGCTTTGTCCATGCGCGCAGCGAAAGCTGGCTGCCCAGCCGCTGGTTGCCGCCGTCGGCGCGCATGGTGGCGCGCCAGTTGGAACGCCACCCCGTGCGCACGCTGCTGTCGGTGCTGGGCATCGCCTTGGCGGGCGGGATTTTGATCATGTCGCGGCTGCAAGCCAGCGCCATCGACGAAATCGTGCGCGTGCAGTTCGATCTGGCGCAGCGCGAGCACCTGAGCCTGACGTTCACCCACGCCACCCCGGCCAGCGCCCTGGCGGAACTGGCCAGCCTGCCTGGCGTGCTGGCCCTCGAAGGGGTGCGGCACAGTCCGGTGCGGCTGCGCCACGGGCCGCGCAGCTTCGTCACGACCCTGCAGGGCCTGCCGGCGCAGAGCGAACTGCGGCGCGTGCTCGATCAACGACTGCAACCGGTCGCCCTGCCCACGCAGGGCCTGCTGCTGACCGAGCACCTGGCGCAGATGCTGCAAATCCGCCCTGGGCAAATGCTGAGCGTGGAGTTTCTGGACGGCCGCCGCGACACCCTGATGCTGCCGCTGGCCGGCACGGTGCGCGAGTACCTGGGCGTGGGCGCGTATGCGCGGCTGGACTGGCTCAATCCCTTGCTGCTGGACGGTGCGCTGCTCACCGGTGCCCTGCTGCGCATCGACCCGGTGCAGGAAATGGCGCTGCTGCAGGCGCTGCGCCAGCGCCCCGGCGTGGCCACCGTGAGCGAACAGGAGCGCGCCATCGCCGCCTTCATGGACACCATGGCCGAGGGCATGCTGACCTTTGGCCTGATCATGACGCTGCTGGCCTCGAGCATCGCGGTCGGGGTGGTGTATAACGCGGCGCGCATCACGCTGGCCGAGCGCGCACGCGACCTGGCCAGCCTGCGCGTGCTGGGCTACACCCCGCAAGAGGTGCGCAATCTGCTGCTGGGCGAGCTGGGGGCGCTGGTGCTGCTGGCGCTGCTGCCGGCCTTTGCCATCGGCTACGGCCTGAGCGCGCTGCTGGTGGCGGGAATGCAAAACGAGCTGTTTCGCATCCCACTGGTGCTCACGCCGCAGGCTTTTGCCTTGGGCGGCTTGGTGATGCTGCTGGCCTCGGCCCTGGCAGCCTGGTGGGCCTTGCGCCGCCTGCGCCTGCTGGACCTGGTGGCCGTGTTGAAAACCCGGGAGTAAAAATGCCCCATCCCCTGACCTCTGCCCCCTGGCTGCGTTATCTGCTCGCCGCTGCGGTGCTGGCGGCCTTGCTGGCGCTGGCGCTGTGGCCCGAGCGCCACCCGGTGGACCGCGCCACGGTGCGGCAAGGGGAGGTGCGCGAGAGCTTCGAGGCCGAAGGCCGCGCCCGCGTGCAACAGCGCTTTGTGCTGAGCGCCCCCGTGGCAGGCGTGGTCGAACGGCTGCAGTGGGAGCCCGGCGAGCGCGTGCAAGCCGGGCAGGTGCTGGTGCGGCTGCTGCCGCTGGCCAGCCCGGCGCTGGATGCGCGCAGCCGCGCCCAGGCGCAGGCGCGGGCCGCAGCGGCGCAGGCCGCTTACGCCGCCGCCCAGGCCGATGCCCAGGCTGCCGCGCACACGGCGCGCCTGGCCGCTGCAGCAGCCGCGCGCGCCCAGGCGCTGGCGGCGCAAGGCATGGTGTCGGCGGCGGCGCTGCAGCAGGCGCAGGCGCAGCGCGATGAAAGCGCCCAGCGTGCGCAAAGCGCCCAATGGCTCCAAGGCAGCGCCCGCTACCAGCGCGACGCCGCCCGCGCCGCCCTGCTGGCACCCGAGGCGCAACACCCAAGCGGGGCCGCGCTGCTGCTGCGCGCGCCCATCGACGGCGTGCTGCTGCGGCGCCATTTTCAGAGCGAGCGCGCGGTGCCGCTGGGTGAACCGATTCTGGAGCTGGGCAACCCGGAGGCGCTCGAAGTCGAGGCCGACGTGCTGTCGGCCGACGCGGTGCGGCTGCGCCCTGGCATGGCGGTCGAGCTGCGGCGCTGGGGCGGACCGGTGACGCTCAACGCGGCCGTGCGCCGCATCGAACCGGCGGCGTTCACCCAGGTGTCGGCGCTCGGGGTGCAGGAGCAGCGGGTGCGGGTCTGGCTGGCGCTGCGCGATGCGCCCGCCGCTTGGGCGGGCCTGGGCGAGGGCTACCGGGTGCAGGCGCGCTTCGTGCTGCGCGCAGTGCCCGAGGCCCTCTACCTGCCCAGCGCAGCCGTATTCCGCCACGGCGACACCGGCGCTGCCGACGGCCACGGCGCCGAGCCCGGCTGGGCGGTGTATCGCATCGAAGGGCAGCGCGCCCGCCTGCAGCCGGTGCAGTTGGGCCTGCAGGGCGAAGGCCGGGTGCAGATCCTCGCCGGGCTGCAAGCGGGCGACGAGGTGGTGCTGCATCCACCGCGCCAGCTCAGCGATGGCGCGTGGCTGCGGCCGCGCTGAAGCTGCGCCGCCGCCGGCTTTGGCCAAGCCGAATCAGCCGCGGTAGCGGTTGGTGTTGGGCATGCGCCAGTCTTTGCCAAAGCTGCGCGGCGTCACGCGCGTGCCCAGCGGGCCTTGGCGGCGCTTGTATTCGCTCAGGCGCAGCAGCCGCAGCACCTGCTCCACCGCCGCCGCGGGCAAGCCGGCGGCGACGATCTGGGCCGCGCTCTGCTCTTGCTCCACGTAGCGCTCGACGATGGCATCGAGCACCTCATAGGGCGGCAGGCTGTCCTGGTCGGTTTGGTTCGGGCGCAGTTCGGCGCTCGGGGGCCGGGTGATGATGCGCTCGGGGATCGGGTTGAGGCCGCGGCCAAAGGGGTCGTGGGCATTGCGCCAGCGCGCCAGCTCAAAGACCCGGGTTTTGGGCACGTCCTTGAGCACGGCAAAACCACCGGCCATGTCGCCGTAGAGGGTGCAGTAGCCGGTGGCCAGCTCGCTCTTGTTGCCGGTGGTGAGCACGATGGCACCAAACTTGTTCGACAAGGCCATGAGCAACATGCCGCGGATGCGCGCCTGCAGGTTTTCTTCGGTGAGGTCGGGGGCGCGGCCCTCGAACAGGGGCTCGAGCGTGTGCAGCAGCGCCTCGAACACCGGTTGGATCGACAGTTCCTCATGGCGCACGCCCAGGCGCGCGGCCATGTCGCGGGCGTCGATGAGCGAAATGTCGGCGCTGTAGGGTGAGGGCAGCATGAGCGTGCGCACGCGCTCAGGCCCCAAGGCATCGACCGCCAGCGCCAACACCAGCGCCGAATCGATGCCGCCCGAGAGGCCCAGCAGCGCCCCCGGAAAGCCGTTTTTGTCCACGTAGTCGCGCAGCCCCAGCACCAACGCCTGCCAGAGCTCGGCCAGCGGCTCGGGCTCGGGGGCCACCGGGCCGCTTGGGCGCCACGGCTGGAGCGGCACCATGCCGCCGACTGGAGCGGGCGCGCTGGCGGGCATCGCGTCGCTGGCCCACAGGTCGATGCGCAACAGCTCAGGCACAAAGCTGGCGGCGCGCGCGGCCAGGCGGCCGTCGGCTCCAAGGGCGAAGCTGCGGCCCTCGAACACCACTTCGTCTTGCGCCCCCACCAGGTGCGCATAGACCAGCGGCAAGCCGGTCTCGGCCACGCGCTGGCGCATCACCTGCTCGCGCTGCGCGCCCTTGCCCCAGTGAAAGGGCGAGGCATTGAGCACCAGCAGCAGCTCGGCCCCGGCGGCTTTGGACTGTGCGGCGGGTTCTGGGTACCAGGCGTCTTCGCAGATCAGCAGCCCCAGGCGCAGCCGCTGCCCGGCGCTGCCAGCCAGATCGAACACGCCCACGCCCTGGCCCGGCACAAAGGTGCGCTGCTCGTCGAACACCTGGTAGTTGGGCAGCTCGCGCTTGGCATAGCGCAGCAGCACGCGCCCGTGCGCCAGCACCGAAGCGGCGTTGAGGCAGCGCGTGCGGCCGTGGCCGCTGGCAGGGGGGAAGTCGGGGAGATGGGCCGTGGGGCTGTCGGCAGGGCCACCAGCAGGGCAGGCCCATCGTCCAGCCCGAGCGCCCGCACCCGCACCCGGGACAGCACCCGCCTCAAGCCCAGGCCCCAGCGCCGCCGGGTGCCCCACCACCAGGTGCAGCCCCGGCCAACTGGCGCTCAGGCGCGCCAGCTCCTGCAGCGCGGCCTCGCAGTCGGCCACGAAGGCTGGCCGCAGCAACAGGTCTTCGGCGGGGTAGCCGCACAGCGCCAGCTCGGGCGTGAGCAGCAGCCGCGCGCCTTGGGCGTGCGCGGCCTGCGCCGCCGCCGCGATCTGGCGCACGTTGCCCGCCAGGTCGCCGACGACGACGTTGAGCTGCGCCACGCAGAGCGTCAGCGTGGCAGCGCTCGGGGGGGCCGACAGCACAGGCGGCAAAGCGGTGGGCAAAGCGGTGGGCAAATCGGCAGGCAAGGCAGCGGCCACAGCAGCGGTGGGGGCAGCCTGAGGCCCTCAGCCTTGCTGCTGCTCTTTCTGGTAGGCGGCAATCCCGTCGCGGATTTCCTGGTGCGCGGCCTCGAGCCCGTCCCAGCCCAGCACCTTGACCCACTTGCCTGGGTCGAGGTCTTTGTAGTGCTCGAAGAAGTGCTCGATCTGCTTGAGGCTGATCGGATTCAAGTCGGACAGGCTCTGCCACTGCGAGTACAGGGGCAGGATTTTTTCGGTCGGCACCGCCAGCACCTTGCCATCGACGCCGCCTTCGTCTTCCATTTTCAGGATGCCCAGCGCGCGGCACGGCACCACCACGCCCGGCGGCAGCGGCACCGGCGTGATCACCAGCACGTCCACCGGGTCGCCGTCACCCGAGATGGTCTTGGGCACGTAACCGTAGTTGGTCGGGTAGTGCATGGCGGTGTTCATGAAGCGGTCGACGAAGATGCAGCCGCTGGCTTTGTCGACTTCGTACTTGATCGGGTCGCCGTTCATCGAGATTTCGATGATGACGTTGAACACAGCGGGGGCCTTGCTGCCAGGGGTGACGTGGTCGAGTGACATGGGTGTACAGCCTGTGGTTGAAGATGGGCCAGGAATTGAAACCGATTTTACCTGCGCCAAACTGACTGGAACCGGCTGAATGCACCGCCGCGCCCCCCTGCGGCGCCACTTGGTATAAGCTTGCGCCGTATGGCAGAGCGCATCATCCCCCTGGTCAACGCCTTCAACCCCGGTCTGGCGGTGCCGACGGGGCCGACGAACGGGCACCAGCCGCCACCCAGCGGCGTGTTGCTCGACGCCCTGGGGCGGCCGCTGCGCGACCTGCGCATCAGCGTCACCGACCGCTGCAACTTTCGCTGCAGCTACTGCATGCCGCGCGAAACCTTCGACCGCCACCATGCTTTCTTGCCACACGCCGATCTGCTCAGCTTCGAGGAGATCACGCGGCTGGCGCGGCTCTTTGTGGCTCACGGAGTGCGCAAGCTGCGCCTGACCGGCGGTGAGCCGTTGCTGCGCAAAAACGTCGAAACCCTGATCGAGCAACTGGCGCAACTGCGCACCCCCGAGGGCCTGCCGCTCGACCTCACCCTGACCACCAACGCCAGTTTGCTGCAACGCAAGGCGCGCAGCCTCAAGGCCGCCGGTCTGAGCCGCATCACCATCAGCCTCGACGCGCTCGACGACGCGGTGTTCAGGCGCATGAACGACGCCGATTTTCCGGTCGCCGAGGTGCTGGCCGGCATCGACGCCGCCGAGGCCGCCGGGCTGGGGCCGATCAAGATCAACACCGTGGTCAAGCGCGGCACCAACGAACACCAGATCTTGCCGCTGGTGCGCCACTTCCGCGGCCGCCCGTTGGCCTTGCGCTTCATCGAATACATGGACGTGGGCTGCAGCAACGGCTGGCAGATGGACGAGGTGCTGCCCAGCGCGCAGGCGCGCCAGCTGATCGAGGCCGAGCTGCCGCTGCTGGCGCTGCCGGCCAGCGCCAGCGGCGAGACCGCCGAACGCTGGGGCCACGCCGGGCCCGATGGCCGCCACGACCCGGCGCTGGGCGAGGTGGGCTTCATCAGCAGCGTGACGCAAGCCTTCTGCCGCGACTGCAACCGCGCCCGGCTCTCGACCGAGGGCAAGGTCTATCTGTGTCTGTTTGCCACCCAGGGCTACGATCTGCGCGCCCTGCTGCGCGCTGGCGCCAGCGACGCCGATCTGGCCCACGCCATCGCCGCCATCTGGCAGCCACGGCGCGAGCGCTACTCGGAGCTGCGCGCCAGCCTGCCCCCCGCAGCGCGCGCGCCCGAGGCCGGCAAGCGCATCGAAATGAGCTACATCGGCGGCTGACAGCGGCCCCCACACCACCCTGGAGACGGCAAGCCCCATGGCCCAGATTTTTTACCTGACCCAAATCCAGATCGAGCTCGGCGCCCTGCGCCTGCTGGCCAGCGAGTGCGGGCGCGTGGGCATCCAGCGGCCGCTGATCGTCACCGACGCCGGGGTGCGCGCCGCCGGGTTGCTCGAGCGCACCGTGGCGGCGCTCGGCCAAGGCGGCGCTGCCCTGCCGCACGCGGTGTTCGACGCCACCCCCAGCAACCCGACCGAGGCCGCCGTGCGCGCCGCCGCGGCGGTGTATGGGCAGGCGCGCTGCGACGGCCTGATCGCGCTCGGCGGCGGCAGCGCCATCGACTGCGCCAAGGGCGTGGCGATCGCGCTCGCGCACCCGGGACCGCTCAAGGCTTACGCCACGATCGAGGGCGGCTCGACCAAGATCAGCGCCCAGCTACCGCCCCTGATAGCCGTGCCCACCACCGCCGGCACCGGCAGCGAGGTGGCCCGTGGCGCCATCCTGATCGTCGATGACGGACGCAAGCTCGGCTTTCACAGCTGGCACCTGCTGCCCAAGGCGGCCATCCTCGACCCCGAACTCACGCTCGGCCTGCCGCCGCTGCTCACCGCCGCCACCGGCATGGACGCGATCGCGCACTGCATGGAAACCTTCATGGCCAGCGCCTTCAACCCGCCGGCCGACGGCATCGCGCTCGACGGGCTGGCGCGCGGCTGGGCGCACATCGAGCGCGCCACCCGCGACGGCCTCGACCGCCAGGCGCGGCTGCAGATGATGAGCGCCAGCATGCAGGGCGCGCTGGCGTTTCAAAAGGGGTTGGGCTGCGTGCATTCGCTCAGCCACAGCCTGGGCGGCGTGTTGCCACGGCTGCACCATGGCACCCTGAATGCGGTGTTTCTGCCCGCTGTGCTGGCTTTCAACGCCAGCGCCGCAGCGGTGCAGCAAGAGCGCCGGCTGGAGCGCATGGCGCAGGCCATGGGCTTGGGCACAGACCCGCAGGCCGTCGGACCGGCCATCCGCGCCCTCAACGCACGCCTGGGCCTGCCCAGCGGACTGGCGGCGCTCGGCGTGGGCCCCGAGGTGTTCGAACGCGTGATCGCAGGCGCCCTGGCCGACCACTGCCACCACAGCAACCCGCGCCTGGCCAGCCCCGACGACTACCGCGCCCTGCTCGAGGCCTCGATGTGACACCGCAGCCAGGCGCTACAGCGACTGCACCACCGACGGATCGGGCCGCTGCAGCCAGGCGGCGAATTCGTCCGCCAGCTGCTGGCTCGCCGCCGCCGCCGCACTCCAGGCGCGCATGCGCGCCGCCAGATCGCTGCCGTAGCGCTCGAAATCGCTGCGATCGGGCAGCTTGCCGTCGGGCAGCGTGCGCAGCCAAGCTGGGTCCGGCGCCAGCACCAGGGTGCGATCCAGAAACGCCGTGCTGCGGTGGCGCCACTTGAGCGCCTTGTCGAGCCAACCGGGCACCAGTTGGCGCTGAAAGTGCGGATACAGCACCAGGCCGGGCGCGCGCTGCCAGTCCAGGTGCAGGTGGTAGTCGGTGATGCCGCCGTCCCAGTAGGCGCCCGGGGGCGCGCCGGCGATGTCGGGCACCGCCTGCATGGCAAACGGCACCGAGCAACTGGCTTGCAGCGCCGGCAGCCAGTTGCGCTCGTCGAGCCAGACCTGCTGCGTACGCAGGTCGGTGCAGCCAAAGGGCAAGGCCGCCCCCGGGGTCGAGAACACCACCCGCTCCAGCCAGGCGCCCAAGGCCGGGCGGTGCAGCGCGTTGCTCAGCCAGGCACCCAGATAGCCCGCCGGGGTGCGCCAGCGCCCCTCGCGCCGCAGCAGGTGGCGGCCACGGGCCGTGAGCACATGCAGCCGGTAGCGCCGGTGCGCCAGCACCTGTTGCGCCCGGCCGGCGTAGAACAGCTGCAAATTGTGCGCAAAACGCTTGCTCACATGCGCCGCCGTGGGCCGCTTGCGCCCCGCTGGCAGCTCGAACTGCTGGCGGATGTAGCCGTGCTCGAAGCGCTCGAACGCCGCCGCGCAGTCGTCCAGACAGGCCGTCGCCATGCGCCAGGCCCCGATCGAGGCGCCCACGAGGTCGATCGGCTGCGCGCTCTGCGCCAGCCAATGACCGAAGATGAAACGATCCAGTGGCCCCAGAATCAGTCCCTTGGGGCCGCCGGCGGCCCCGGCGACGATGCCCACGTCGCGCGCCTGCAAACCCTGGGTGTGCAGATGACGCAGCGCCGCCGGGCCGGCATAGAGGCGCAGGGCCTGCAAGCGGGCCGCCATCAGAGCGCCGGCAACCGGTCCAGCCCGGCCACGTCGGGCGCCACCAGCAGGTCCGGGTCCAGCCCCAGCGCCTCGCCCACGTCGTCCGGGTAGTGGTCGATCAGCTCGTTGGCGCGGTTGCCCGCCAGCAGCAGGCGTGCGCGCCAGCTGGCCAGGTGCACCACCGCCGCCAGCGGTTCCTGTTCGGCGGGTGCCAGCGGCTCGGTGTGCTGCGCGATCGCCGTCACCAGCAAGCGCGGCAGGCGCCAGTGCTGCGCCAGCGCGGCCCCGGTTTCGGCGTAGCTGTAGCCCAGCGCCAGCCGCTCGACCTCGGCGCGCTCGAGCGCAAACACGTCCAGGCGCCGGTTCAGGCTGGCCATGGCCTCGGGCATGCCCATGTGCAGCACCAGTTCGCCCACCCCGTGCAACAGCGCCGCCGTGAAAGCCAGGTTGGCATCGAGCCGGCGCGGGGTGCACAAGAGCCGGGCCACGGTGGCGGCGGCAAAGCTGAAATGCCAGAATCGGTCCAGGTGGATGCCGCTCACGGCATGAAAGCTGGCATTCAGGGCGGCGGCGATGACCAGCGCGCGCACCTTGTTGAGCCCCAGCACCACAATCGCCTCGCGCACCGTGCCGACCGGGTGCAGCAGGGCAAAAAAGGAGGAATTGGCCTGCCGCAGCAGGCGCGCCGTGAGCACCGGGTCGTGCTCGATGTCGCGCGCCAGCGCATCGACATCGACCTCGTCGAACTCGAAGGTCTGGATCAGCTTGGCCGCCAGCTCGGGCACCACCGGCAGGCTTTGGGGTTGGCGCAGCAGTTCGTCGAGTCGCATCGGGGGCTCAGGCATCATCAACCCAAAAACGCCGACAGTTCGCCAGCCGAAGTCCATTCGCTCGGGTCTTTGTCGAGCACCATGTCGAGGTCGAGCCCGAGCAGAATCGCCACCACTTCGGGGAAGGTCGCGGCCAGGCCCTCGCGGTCGAGGTTGATCTCTTGCGCGCGCGCGCGCCACGCCGCCATGTGCACGATGCCGGCCAGCGGTTCGTACACATCGCCCTCGAAGGGCAGCAGCTGGTGCCGCAGCGCGCGCACGATCAGTTCGGGGAAATCCCACTTGGCGGCGAAGGCGGCGCTGACGTCGGCGTAGGTGTAGCCCAGCACGGCGCGCTCGGCCTCGGCGCGCTTGATGTCGAACGGCGAGACGCTCCAGTCAATGCGGGCGATGACCTCGGGCAGGCCAATGTGCAGCACCAGGTCGCCGACCGCGTGCACCAGGCCGGCGGTGAAGGCCGCGCCCTCGTTCTGGCGCATGCTGCGCGCCAGGGTGCGGCAGATCTTGGCGCTGTTGAGGCTGTAGCGCCAGAACTGCTCGAGGTTGACGCCGGGCACGGCCTTGAAACTGCGCCCCAGCGCCACCGCCTGCACCGTGGTGCGCAACTGGTTGAAGCCCAGGATGTTGACGGCGTCTTGCACGCTCAGAATTTCGCGCGACAGGCCAAAAAAAGCCGAATTGGCCAGCTTGAGCAGCCGGGCGGTGAGGGCCGGGTCGGTACCGATGGCCTCGCTGATGCGGCGCGCATCGGGCTCCGCCTTGTTGAGCTCGGCCGACACCTCGGACACCACACGCGGGATGCTGGGCAGTGCCTTGGCTTGCGCCAGAAGTTCGTCGAGTTGCATGGGGGCGCTGGGTAGGGTGATCCAAGCTGGGCAGTATAGTGGAGCCAGCGCGCCGGGCCACCCGGCCCGGCCCGGCCCCCGCATCAGATCAGCCGCACCAACTGCTTGCCAAAGTTTTGGCCCTTGAGCAGGCCCAGAAAGGCCGCCGGGGCCGACTCGATGCCTTGGGCGATGGTCTCGCGCGGCCGGAAACGCCCGCTGCCCACCAGCTGCCCGAGTTCGGCCAGCGCCGGCGGCCAGTCCTGCATCTGCTCGCTGACGATGAAGCCCTGCACGCGCAGGCGGTTGACCAGGATCAGCGCCGGGTTCAGCAGCGGCAGCGGCTGGCCTTCGTAGCCCGCGATCATGCCGCAGATGGCAAAGCGGGCAAAGGCGTTGCTGCGCAGCAGCGCAGCGTCGAGCACGGCCCCGCCCACGTTCTCGAAATGTCCGTCAATGCCCTGCGGGCAGGCGGCCTTGAGCGCCTGCGCCAGCGCGAGGTAATCGGGATGACGGCGGTGGTCGATGCAGTCGTCAAAACCGAGTTCCTCGCGCACGTAGGCGCATTTGTCCGGGCCACCGGCAATGCCCACCACGCGGCAGCCGCGTGCCTTGGCCAGCACGCCCACCGCACTGCCCACGGCGCCGCTGGCGGCGCTCACCGTCACCGTTTGCCCCGGCTGGGGGTCGATGATGCGCACCAGCCCGTGCCATGCCGTCACGCCCGGCATGCCCACCGCCCCCAGGTAGTGGCTCAGGGGCACGTGGGTGGGATCGACCTGGTGCAGGGCGCCGGCCTGGTTGGCATCGACCACGCCGATCTGCTGCCAGCCGCCCATGCCGACCACCCAGTCGCCGGGGGTGTGGCGCGGGTGGCGGCTCTCGATCACCTCGCCCACCGTGCCGCCGATCATCACCTCATCGAGCGGCTGCGGCGCGGCGTAGCTCTTGCCCTCGTTCATGCGCCCGCGCATGTAGGGGTCGAGGCTCAGGTAATGGTGCCGCACCCGCACCTGGCCCTCTTGCAAGGGTTCGAGGGCGACGGTTTCGAGCCTGAAATGCTCCAGGCCGGCTTGGCCTTGCGGGCGCGCGGCGAGCACGATGCGGGTGTTGGTGGTCATGGCCATGTTCCTTGTGAGGGTTGCGTAGCAGGGTGTGAGCGTGCGCGCAGTCGAGCCTCTCAGCCGCCGACGACGGCGCTCACGCCGCCATCGACCGCCAGCCACTGACCCGTGATGTGCTTGCCTGCGGCCGACGCCAGCAGCACGGTCAGGCCCTTGAGGTCTTCGTCGTCGCCCAAGCGGCCCAGCGGTGCGTGCGCGGCCAGCCGCTCCTCGCCCAGCGCCTCCAGCGTGCCGCGCGTCATGCGGCTGGGGAAGAAGCCCGGGCAAATGGCGTTGACGCGGATGCCGTGCGGCCCCCACTCGGCCGCCAGCGCCCGGGTGAAGTTGAGCACCGCACCCTTGGAGGTGTTGTAGGCGATGGTCTGCATGCCGCGGGGGTTGCCCCCCAGGCCAGCGATCGACGCCAGATTGATGATGCTGCCACGGCGGCGCGCGATCATGCAGTGCCGGGCCAGGTATTGGCTGAGCAGAAAATAGCCGCGCACATTGAGGTTCATGACCTTGTCCCAAGCCTCGACCGGATGCTCCTCGGCCGGTGCACCCCAGGCCGCGCCGGCGTTGTTGACCAGCACATCGACCGCGCCCAGGCGCTGCAGCGCCTCGGCGCCCAGGCGCTGCAAATCGGCCTGCTGGGCGCAGTCGGCCACGATCCACTGCGCCTCGATCCCTTGCGCCTGAAGCCGTTGCGCCGCTTCGTCGAGCTCATCGCGCTTGCGCGCCACCAGCAGCACGCGCGCACCGGCCTCGCCCAAGGCGTGGGCCATTTGCAGTCCGAGGCCGCGCGAGCCCCCCGTCACCAGCGCCGTCTGGCCGCTGAGGTCGAACAGTTGTTGCACCGTGCGTGTCATGGGTGGGGTCTCCTGGGTCGTTGATCGTGGCCCCGACCCTAACCCAATCAGGCGTCGGAAGCTGACGCCTGCACGACACGGTGCACCCGCACCTCGTCGATGCGGCGCCCATCGAGCCGCTGCACGGTGAATTGCCAGCCTGCCACCTGCACCGCTTCGCCCTCGTTGAGCAGCTCGCCGGCCACGGTCTGCATCAGGCCGCCGACGGTGTTGTAGCGCTCCTTGTCCTCGTCGGGCAGCGCGTCGATGTCCAGGCGCACCTTGAGCTCGTGCGCCGGCATGGCGCCATCGACCAGCCACGAGCCGTCCGGCTGCGGCGTCGCCCAGGCCTTGAGCGGCGTCTCGGGCGAGAGCTCGCCGGTGATGGCCTCGAGCAGATCCAGCGGCGTGAGCACGCCCTGCACCTCGCCATACTCATCGACCACAAAGGCCATGCGTGTGGCGCGCGCACGGAACTGCTCGAGCATTTCCATGCCGCTCAGGGTTTCGGGCACGAACACCGGCGCGCGCGCCTGGCTGGCCCAGTGTGGCGCGCAAACCACCGCACCCGCCGCCCCCACCGCAGCGGCCTCATCGCCCCCCCCTCCAGCGCCCACGGCCGGCTCGGCCAAGGCCAGCGCCACCAGCTGCGGCAGGTGGATCACGCCCAGCACCTCGTGCAGGCCGCCGCGGCAGACCGGGTACCACGAATGGCCGCCGCGTTGCGCCGCATCCAGCGCCTGCGCCAGCGGCCAGGCGGCGTCGAGCCAGAGCACGTCTGGGCGCGGCACCATGATCGAGGTCAGCGGCCGGTCGTCGAGCAAAAAGACGTTGCGCACCATCTGGTGCTCGTTGGCCTCGATGATGCCCGCGCCCACGCCCTCTTGCAGGCTGGCGTCGATCTCGGCCTCGGTGACTTGCTGCACCGCCGCGTTGTCGATGCGCAGCAGCTTGAGCGTGGCCTGGGTGGTGTGGGTGAGCAACCAGACGAAAGGCTTGGTCGCCTGGGCCACCAGCGTCATCGGGCGCGCGATCCAGCGCGACACGGTTTCGGGGTAGATCTGGCCGATGCGCTTGGGCACCAGTTCGCCAAAGACGATGGTGATGAAGGTGATGACCAACACCACGATGGCGGTGGCGGCGATGCTGGCCGAGCCCTCGGACACGCCCCAGCCGATCATGAAGGCGGCAAAGTCGTCGCTGAACGCGGCCTCGCCCACGATGCCGTTGAGCATGCCGATCGAGGTGATGCCCACCTGCACCGAGGACAGGAACTGGGTCGGGTTGTCCATCAGCTCGAGCGCGGTCTGGGCGCCGCGGTCGCCGCTTTCGGCCAGCGCCAGCAGGCGCGCCTTGCGGCTCGAGGCCAGTGCCAGCTCGGACATGGCAAAGGCGCCATTGAGCAGAATCAGGAACAGGATCAGCAGGGCGTCCATAATCGCGGTTTATGCCTAATTACTTGATCGGCGACGTACAGGGCTGCGACGCCGCCTTGCAGCGCTTGCTGCACAAAATCGATTTTTCGCCCAGCCGCGACACGCTCTACCTGCTGGGCGATCTGGTCAACCGCGGTCCGGCCTCGCTGGCGGTGCTGCGGCGCCTGCGCGCCCTCGAAGGCGCCGCGCATTGCCTGCTGGGCAACCACGACCTGCACCTGCTGGCGGTGGCGCACGGGGTGCGGCGCGCCAGCCGCCACGACAGCTTTGGCGACGTGCTGCAAGCCAGCGACGCCGCCGCCCTGCTGCACTGGCTGCGCCAGCGCCCGCTGGCCCTGCAGGTGCAGGGCTGGCTGCTGGTGCACGCTGGCGTGCTGCCGCAGTGGACGACGGCGCAGACGCTGGCGCTGGCCAGCGAAGTGGCGCAGCAACTGGCCGGGCCCGAAGTTGGGGATTTTTTGCAGCACATGTACGGCGACCAGCCGGAACGCTGGAGCGACGATCTGCAAGGGGCCGAGCGCTGGCGCGTGGTGGTGAACGCGCTGACGCGGCTGCGCTTTTGCCGCGCCGACGGCAGCATGGAGTTCACCAGCAAAGACGGCTCTGCCGCCGCGCCAGCCGGCTACCTGCCGTGGTTCGAGGTGCCAGGCCGCCTGACGGCAGGCAACCCGATCGCTTTTGGTCATTGGTCCACGCTGGGGCCGCTGAAGCAGCCCGATTTGCTGGCGCTGGACACCGGCTGCGTCTGGGGTGGCTGCCTGAGCGCAGCCCAGCTGCCCGCAGCCGCATCGACGCATGCGCCGCTCATCATCAAGGTGCAGTGCCCACAGGAACTGAAGCCGGGGCGCTGAAAACCCCTCGCCTCAGGACACCGGCTCGGGGCGGGGCAGTGGCTCGCATGCGGCGCCAGACTCGACCACGACTGCAGCCTTGAACAAGGCCGCCACCTTGCGTTTGGAGCGGATGAATGGCGACCCGGTGCGCGCCCCCGTGCCGGCCTTGGCAGACTGCAGCTCCCACTCGGGCTTGACCTCGGGTGCCAACTTGGGCTGGTAGGGCTGTTCAAAGAACGGGTCGGCAGCCGGGCGCGCTGGCCGTTGCGGACGCAGGGCGCGCAGATCGCTGCTGCCGCGCGGGTCGTGCCAAAGGCGCTGGCCGTCGTTGATGCGGCCCGGCTCGCCGCCGAAACGGCGCCGATCCGATTCGATCTCCAGCGGCTCCACCTCGAGCTTTTTGCCGAGCAGTTTTTCAATGTCGGCCAGCGACTTGGCGTCGCGCCCGCTGACAAAGGAAAAAGACTGCCCGGAAGACCCGGCGCGCCCGGTGCGGCCGATGCGGTGCACGTAGTCTTCGGCGTTGAACGGGATGTCGAAGTTGAACACCGCCGGCACGTCTTTGATGTCGAGCCCGCGCGCCGCCACGTCGGTGCACACCAGCAGCTGCACCGCGCCGCTCTTGAAGGCTTCGAGCGCCTTGAGGCGCTCGTCCTGGCTCTTGTCGCCGTGCAGCGCCGTGGTGACGAAGCCGTCGCGCTCCAGCGTGCGCGCCAGCCGCGCACAGCCCAGCTTGCTGTTGACGAACACAAACGACTGGCCGATCTCGCGCTCGCGCAGCACCTGTTTGAGCGCCTGGAGCTTGTCGTTTTCTTCGACGCGGTAAAAGCGCTGCTCGATGGTGGCGGCGGTGGCGTTGGAGCGCGCGACCTCGATGGTCACCGGGTCTTGTAGGTAGCTCGAGGCCAAGCGCTTGATTTCGGACGAGAACGTGGCCGAGAACAGCAAGGTCGTGCGCTGCTTGGGCAAATACGAAAGAATGCGCTGCAGGTCGGGCAGGAAACCGATGTCGAGCATGCGGTCGGCTTCGTCGAGCACCACGTATTCGACCTGGTTGAGCACGCAGTTCTTGGCTTCGATGTGGTCCAGCAGCCGCCCCGGGGTGGCCACCAGCACCTCGACCCCGCGCTTGAGTTCGGCGGTTTGCGGCTTCATGTCCATGCCGCCAAACACCACCGTGCTGCGCAGCTCGGTGTATTTGGCGTAGAGCTCGATTTGCTGCGCCACCTGCACCGCCAGCTCGCGCGTGGGCAGCAGCACCAGTGCGCGCACCGGGTGCCGCGCCGGCGAGGTGGAGGCGCTGGCATGCCTGAGCAGGCGCTGCAGCAGCGGCAAGGAAAAGGCGGCGGTTTTGCCGGTGCCGGTCTGGGCCGCGCCCATCACGTCGCGGCCTTGCAGCACCACCGGAATCGCCTGCGCCTGGATCGGCGTCATGGATGTGAAGCCGAGTTCGGCCACGGCACGGGCCAGCGGCTCGGCCAGCGAGAGTTCAGAAAAAGCAGGATTCATCTAAGGCGGATTGTCGCACCACAACGTGACAAAGCAAAAAACCGAAACGGGTGGGCTGTGGTGCGCCCGCAACGCCAGCGGCCGCACACCCTCCCGTCAACCGGCACGGCGCCGGTGCAGCAAAGACGCAAGAAGACGGCGGCGCGGCTCAAACGGCGTAAGACGGCGCCTGCCCGCTGGTCGGGCGGCCCTGGAAGTCGGTCCAGCAGCGCTGGGTGAAGTCGTAGAGCTTGCACTTGCGTGCGGTCTCGAAGTACCAGCGCCAGCTGAACTGCTGCACGATGATGCGTCCGGGCAGCATGTCTTCGAGCTTTTGCTGCGCCTCTTTGAGCTTGTACAGCGGCACGCTCATGTCCACGTGGTGCGCGGTGTGCTCCATGATGTGGTGCACCAGCGCGCCGATGCGGTAGGGGAACTTGAGGTGCACGGTGGTCGAAACGAAGGGCGCCGCCTTGGCCCAGAGGTGTTTGTCGTCGTGCCACTGCACGCTGGTGTGGGTGTGGTGCACATAGACCACGAAGCCGATCATGGCGTTCCAGAACAGGAACGGCACCACGAAACCCATGACGATCAGCAGCCACACCGGCTGCCCGGTGGCCAGCGCCGCCCACACGAGGCCGGCGATCCACAGCAGCGCCACCGCCGCGACGAAGACCCCGTCCCAAATGAACTCGCTGCGCTGCGTACCCATGTAGGTCTTGCGCGGAAAAAACATGCGCAGCCACCACATCTCGATCAGGTAGTACAGCGCCGGGCCCCAACCGCTGCGGTAGATGCGCTCGAGGGCGCGGCGGCCGGGCGAGAGCGCTTCGAACTCGGCCTTGGTCAGCGGCGCCCAGACGAAATCCACGCCCTTGAGGTTGGTGTAGCCGTGATGCACCACGTTGTGACCCACCTCCCACAGGCTGTAGGGGGTGAGCGAGGGGATCATGGCGATGCGCCCCAGCACCCGGTTCAGGCCGCGGTGCGGGGTGTAGCTCTGGTGACAGGCGTCGTGCCCGATGATGAACAAGCGCCCGATCACGAAACCCGCCGCCAGCGCACACAGCAGCTTGGCCCACCAGGCTTGCAGCACGATGGTGCCGGCGATCAGGGCGGCAAAAATGGCCCAGTCGAGCACCAGCAGCGCCACCGCGATGGCGGTGCGGCGCTCGGCCAACGGCGTGATCCAGCCGCGGATGACCTTGCGGTGCGGCAGCGGGGCCCCGGCAGGAACCGGGCGCTCAGAGGCAGCAGAGGCTGCGGCTGGGGGCGGCTGCACGCCGCTTAGGGGGTCTGGTGTCGTGTGCATCGAGAAAAGCAAGGGATAAAATGCCAGCGCGCAGGCCGTGCCGGACACATTGCGGGCAGCCCAAAACTGCATCCGAACATTCTATCCTGCCCGCCCTTACACCAGCTTGACCGCGATCAAAGACTGCAAGAAACAACAGTCTATTCTAGCCCAGAGCAGCGGCTTGCGTCTATAATGCAGGGTTTTGCTGGCAACATCCACAAACCACTCAAGGAACCCACACATGGCCACCAAGCCGAAGAAAAAGAACCCCCGCCTGGCCTCAGGCCGCAAACGCGCGCGCCAGGACGTCAAGCTCAACGCCGCCAACACCTCGCTGCGCTCGAAGTACCGCACCGCCGTCAAGAAGGTCGAAAAGGCCGTGCTGGCCGGCGACAAGAGCCAAGCCAGCGCGCTCTTTGCCCAGATGCAGAGCGTGGTCGACACTGTGGCCGACAAAGGCATTTTCCACAAGAACAAGGCCGCCCGCGACAAGAGCCGCCTGTCGGCCAAAGTCAAGGCCCTGGCCACCCCCACCGCAGCGGCCTGACCACCAGCCAGACCGACCGCCCAGGCCCGGGGGGCTGTTCAGCCCCCACACCGCCTGCCGTTTGAACCGGGTGCGCTGCCAGCAAACCCCGCTCACCCTGCAAAAACCGCCTCTCGGGGCGGTTTTTTTGTCTGACCACAGGCCTGTCCGCCTGGCGGCGCTGCAGTGCCCGAAGTCTGGCTCACGGGGTCGAATCGCCAGGCGCTGGGCTGATGGCATCCCGATCGGGCAGCAGACACGCCTCCACCACCTCCAGCTCGTTGTCGCGCGCAAAGCCGATCACGAAGTCCCAAGCCATGGGGTCGTAGTCGCGCAAGGCGGTGTTGAGCACCACGCACTTGACGCCGTTGATCACCTTGGGTATGCACCAAGGCGAGTAGCCCAGGTGCGCGCCCGGCATCCGCCCTGCCGGGTGAAAAGGGCTCATCACCCCGGACAGGCGCTCGGCCCAGTCGCTGGGGCGAAAGGGTTTGCCGCTGCGGGTGCGGCCCTGAATGAAGACTTCATTGGCGCTCGGGGAGACCATGGGGGTTCAGGCCTTAAAGGGAGTCCGCCAGCCGCCGCCGAGGATCGCTCGCTGCACGTGCTGAACCGGTAGAGACCGATGGGTGGATGGCAGTATTCTATCTTATATAAGACTTGCGCTCGAATTCCCCGCTTCTGCGCCCGCCTTTGCGCCTCGAGCTGCGCCTACAATGTTCGCTTCTACCCTTGGCGGTGCCGAGGGTCGGGCATCGCCCTTCCCCCTTCCTCTCACTCACTTTTCGATCAGGACTCGATCCATGCTGCCAGCCGCCCCGGTGCAACCGCACGTCATGAACACCTATGGCCGCGTGCCGATCGAGCTCGCGCACGGCAAGGGTTGCCGCGTCTGGGATGTGCACGGCAAGGCCTACCTCGATGCGCTGGGCGGCATCGCCGTCAATACGCTTGGGCACGCGCACCCCAAGCTGGTGCCGGCGCTGCAGGAGCAGATCGGTACCCTGATGCACATCAGCAACTACTACCACCACCGCTACACCGAGCAACTGGCGCGGCTGCTGGTCGAGCGCTCGGGCCTGAGCAATGTGTTTTTCTGCTCCAGCGGGCTCGAGGCCAACGAGGCCGCGCTCAAGCTGGCGCGCAAGTTTGGCCACGACAAGGGCATCGAGCGGCCCGAGGTCGTGGTCTACGAGAAAGCCTTTCATGGCCGCTCCATCGCCACCCTGAGCGCCACCGGCAACCCCAAGGTGCAAGCCGGCTTTGGGCCGCTGGTCGAGGGCTTCATCCGCGTGCCGCTCAACGACGCCGAAGCCATCCGCCGCGCCACAGACGGCAACCCCAATGTGGTGGCGGTGTTCCTCGAGGCCATTCAGGGCGAAGGGGGCGTACACCCGGCCAGCGCCGACTACCTGCAGCAGGTGCGCGCCCTGTGCGACGCCAACGACTGGCTGCTGATGATCGACGAGGTGCAATGCGGCATGGGCCGCACCGGCAAGTGGTTCGCGCACCAGTGGGCCGGCATCGTGCCCGACGTCATGCCGCTGGCCAAGGGGCTGGGCTCGGGGGTGCCGATCGGCGCCGTGGTGGCGGGCCCCAAAGCGGCGCAGCTGTTCCAGCCCGGCAACCACGGCAGCACCTTTGGTGGCAACCCGCTGGCGCTGCGCGCCGGCATCGAAACCATCCGCATCATGGAAGAAGACGGCCTGCTCGCGCACGCGGCCAAGGTCGGTTTTCAGCTGCAGACCCTGCTCACGACCCAGCTCATGCACGAGCCTGGCGTGCGTGCGGTGCGCGGCAAGGGGCTGATGATCGGCATCGAGCTCGACCGCCCCTGCGCCGTGCTGGTCGAGCGCTGCGCCGAGGCGGGGCTGCTGATCAGCGTCACCGCCGAGCGCGTGGTGCGCCTGGTGCCGCCGCTCATCCTCAGCGGCGGCGAGGCCGACGAGATCGTGGCCCTGCTGGTGCCCCAGATCAAGCAGTTGCTGACCGAACCCTTGGCCGCCTAACCCCCTCTTTGCAGAGCGCCCTCCATGTCAGCCACCGCCCTCAAGCACTACCTGCAGTTCAAGGATTTCACCGCCGCCGAGTACGCCTACCTGTTCGAGCGCGCCTGGCTCATCAAGCACAAGTTCAAGACCTACCAAAAGCACCACACGCTGTGCGACCGCACCCTGGCCATGATCTTCGAGAAGGCCAGCACGCGCACCCGCGTCAGCTTCGAGGCCGGTATGTACCAGATGGGCGGCAGCGTGGTGCACCTGACCACCGGCGACAGCCAGCTCGGGCGCGCCGAGCCGATCGAAGACAGCGCGCGCGTCATCAGCCGCATGACCGACCTGGTCATGATCCGCACCTACGAACAGAGCAAGATCGAGCGCTTTGCCGCGCACTCGCGCGTGCCGGTGATCAACGGCCTGACGAACGAATTCCACCCGTGCCAGATTCTGGCCGATCTGTTTACCTGGCTCGAGCACCGCGGCCGCCGCGCCGACGGCACGCTCGATGTGGGGGCGCTGCGCGGCATGACGGTGGCCTGGGTGGGCGACGGCAACAACATGGCCAACACCTGGCTGCAGGCGGCGCAGATCTTGGGCTTTGGCGTGCGCGTGAGCACCCCCAGCGGCTACGAGGTCAAGCCCGACATCGCGGGCGTGGCCGCTGCGGGCAACTGCTGGCAGGTGTTTGACGACCCGCTGCATGCCTGCGCCGGGGCCGATCTGGTGACCACCGACGTCTGGACCAGCATGGGCTTCGAGGCCGAAAACGCCGCCCGCCAGCACGCCTTCGGCGCCTGGTGCGTGACGCCACGGCTGATGGCGCAAGCGCACCCCGAGGCGCTGTTCATGCACTGCCTGCCCGCGCACCGCGGCGAGGAAGTGGCGGCCGAAGTGATCGACGGCCCGCAGAGCGTGGTCTGGGACGAGGCCGAAAACCGCATGCACGTGCAAAAGGCCCTGATGGAATACCTGCTGCTGGGCCGGCAGTGAGCCCGAAGCCCGCGCACCCCACGACTCTGCTTGCATGACCCCGGTGTTTGACGTCGCCATCGTCGGCGCGGGCGCGGCGGGGCTGTTTTGCGCCGGCATCGCCGGCCAGCGCGGTTTGCGCGTGCTGCTGCTCGATCACGCGCCCAAGGTGGCCGAAAAGATCCGCATCTCGGGCGGCGGACGCTGCAACTTCACCAACCGCGAGCTCGACCCGCGCCAGCCGCAGCGCCACTTCCTGAGCCAGAACCCGGCCTTTTGCCGCTCGGCGCTGGCGCGCTACACCCCGGCCGACTTCATCGCCCTGCTGCAGCGCCACGGTGTGGCGTGGCAGGAAAAGCACAAGGGCCAGCTGTTTTGCAGCCGCTCGGCGCAAGATCTGATCGACCTGCTGCTGCGCGAATGCGGCGCCGGCGGCGTGACGCACTGGCAACCCTGCGGCGTGCGCGCCGTGCACTGGCACGACGGCGCGCCAGGCAGTCCACGCTACCGGCTCGAAACCGAGCGCGCAACGGTGGCGGCGCACGCCTTGGTGGTGGCCACGGGCGGCCTGCCGGTGCCCAAGATCGGCGCCAGCGACTGGGGCTTGCGGCTGGCGCAGCAGTTTGGGCTGCCCATCGTCGCGCCCCGGCCGGCGCTGGTGCCGCTCACCTTCGAGCCCTCTGGCTGGGCCCCCTTCGCGCACCTGGCTGGCCTGGCGCTGCCTGTGCAGATCGCAACCGGCAACAAAAGCATGGCTTTCGACGAAGACCTGCTCTTTACCCACCGCGGCCTGAGCGGCCCGGCGGGGCTGCAAATCTCGAGCTACTGGAACCCCGGCCAGCCCTTGCGCATCGACCTGCATCCCCAAGCCGCGCTCGAAGCCACGCTGCTGGCGGCCAAGGCAGCGGGGGTGCGCAAACGGCTGCCCAACCTGCTGGCCCAGCAGCTGCCACAGCGCCTGTGCGAGCTCTGGACCCAACACCGCCCCGACTGGCAGCGCCCCGTGAGCGATTGCAGCGACAAGGCGCTGGCGCAGCTGGCGGCCAGCCTGCACCATTGGGCACCCACGCCCCACGGCGACGAGGGCTGGGCCAAGGCCGAAGTCATGCGCGGCGGCGTGGACACGCGCCAGTTGTGCTCGCAAAGCATGGAATCCACGCAGCCGGGGCTGTACTTCATCGGCGAAGTGGTGGATGTGACCGGCTGGCTGGGCGGCTACAACTTCCAGTGGGCCTGGGCCAGCGCCCACGCCTGCGCACTGGCGCTGGCCAAAGCCAGCCACTGCAGCCCGTAGGGTTTTAGGCGCTGCAGAAAAACAGGGGCTGAGGGATAATCCGCCACCTTGCCAGCCTTCCTCTTGCCAACCACCCACCCCCATGACTGACACCCAACAACGCATCGACAGCCTGGTCAAAACGCACGACGTCGTGCTGTTCATGAAAGGCACTGCCACCTTCCCCATGTGCGGCTTTTCGGGCCGTGCGCTGCAAATCCTCAAGGCCTGCGGCGTCGAGGCCAGCGCCGTCAAGGCCGTGAACGTGCTCGAAGACCCCGAAATTCGCCAAGGCATCAAGGACTACAGCAACTGGCCCACGATTCCGCAGCTGTTCGTGCGCGGCGAATTCATCGGTGGCTCCGACATCATGATGGAGATGTACGAATCGGGCGAGCTGCAGCAGGTGCTGGCCGCCTCGAGCGCCTCCAAGGCCTGAAACCCGACCTCTCGAGCTGGCAGGCGCCTTGGGCTGGCCACCTTGGGCCGAGCCCCCTCAGCCGATCTGCCAGCGCCGCTGCGCCGCAAACACGGCGTTTGGGTAGGCGCTGCGGCCGCGGCTGCCGTTGTAGCGCCCCAGCGCCATGAACAGGTCGCCGCGTTCGCGGTCCAGGTAGTGGCGCAAGATCACGCAGCCGAAGCGCAAGTTGGTTTTGAGGTGAAACAAGCCGCCCACGTCGCCATCGCCGATCAAACGCGCCCAAAACGGCATGATCTGCATATAACCGCGCGCCCCCACGACCGAGATCGCAAACTGCCTGAAGCCGCTCTCGACCTGGATCAGGCCCAGCACCAGCGACTCATCGAGGCCAGCGCGGCGGCTCTCGTACCACAGGGTTTGCAAAAACTCCAGGCGTTGGTTGAAGTCGGGCTTGTGCCGCGCCAGCCGCGGGCTGATGGCCTTGAGCCAGCGCAGGTAGGCCATGCGCGCCTCGGTGCTGGCAAACTCGGGCTCGAGCGGGTCGGCGAACTCGACCGCAGCGCGCAAGGCGTGGCGCACCGAATCGGCCAGCGGCTCCTCGAGCTGGCTGGCAGCCGCCGGGCGCAGCGGCCACGCAGCGGCTGTGGCTGCTGCCGTGCAAGCCATGGCCGCAGTCCAGCGGCGCCGGCTCCAGCTGCCCTTGGCTTCGCACGCTGCCATCACCCGCTCACACCCCCAGCCGCTCGCGCAACCATGGCAATGCCTGAGCCAGCTCGAGCTTGCTCGCTTGCGCCTCGCGCCGGTGCTGGTATTCGATCTGGCCGTCCTTGAGGCCCTTGTCGCCCACCGTGATGCGGTGCGGCACCCCGATCAGCTCCCAGTCGGCAAACATCGCCCCCGGGCGCTCGCCGCGGTCGTCGAGCAGCACATCGACCCCCAGCGCCTTGAGCTCGGCGTAGAGCCGCTCGGCCGCCGCGCGCACCGCTGGGCTGCGCTCCATGCCGATGGGGCAGATCACCGCCGTGAACGGCGCGATGGCGTCGGGCCAGATGATGCCGCGCTCGTCGTGGTTTTGCTCGATCGCCGCCGCCGGCAGGCGCGTGATGCCGATGCCGTAGCAGCCCATCTCGAACGGTTTGGGTTTGCCGTCTTCGTCCAGAAAGGTGGCGTTCATGGCGCGGCTGTACTTGGTGCCCAGGTAGAACACATGCCCGACTTCGATCCCGCGCTCGATCAGCAGTTCCCCGGCGCCGTCGGGCGAAGGGTCGCCGGGCAGCACGTTGCGGACGTCGGCCACCAGGTCGGGCTCGGGCAAATCGCGGCCCCAGTTGACGCCAGTGAGGTGGTGGTTGGCTAGGTTGGCACCGCAGACCCAGTCGGCCATGAGCGCCACTTCGCGGTCGGCCACCACCCGCACCGGCTGCTTGAGCCCGATCGGCCCCAGGTAGCCCGGGCGGGTGCCAAAGTGGGCGATGATTTCGGCCTCGGTGGCAAAGCGGTAGCCCAGGTTGAGCCCCGGCAGCTTGCCCACCTTGACCTCGTTCATATCGTGGTCGCCGCGCAGCAGCAGCAGCCAGATGCGGCTGCCCACGATTTCGTCGCGTTCGTTGATCTCGTCGGTGGCCAGCACCAGCGACTTGACGGTGCGCGCCAGCGGCAACCCGAGCAGCTCGGCCACCTCGGGGCAGGTGCTGCGGCCCGGCGTGGGCGTGAGCGTCAGCGGCTGGCTCGGGGCCGGGCGCGGGCCGGCCGGGGCCAGCGCCTCGGCTTTTTCGAGGTTGGCGGCGTAGTCGCTCTGCGGGCAATAGACGATCGCGTCTTCGCCGGTGGCGGCGATCACCTGAAACTCCTCGCTCAGGTCGCCGCCGATGGCGCCGCTGTCGGCGGCCACGGCGCGGTAGCGCAGCCCGAAGCGCTCGAAGATGCGCCTATAGGCCGCCGCCATGGCCTGGTAGCTGGCTTGGGCCGCGTCGCGGTCGCGGTCGAAGCTGTAGGCGTCTTTCATGGTGAACTCGCGCCCGCGCATCAGGCCAAAGCGCGGCCGGCGCTCGTCGCGAAACTTGGTCTGAATCTGATAAAAGTTTTTGGGCAGCTGCCTGTAGCTGCGCAGCTCTTGGCGCGCGAGATCGGTCACCACCTCTTCGCTGGTGGGTTGCACCACAAAGTCGCGCTCGTGCCGGTCCTGGATGCGCAGCAGCTCGGGCCCCATCTTCTCGAAGCGCCCGGTTTCCTGCCACAGCTCGGCCGGCTGCACCACCGGCATGGTGAGCTCGATCGCGCCGGCGGCATCCATCTCCTCGCGCACGATGCGCTCGACCTTGCGGATCACGCGCAGACCCATGGGCAGGTAGGTGTAGATGCCGGCCCCGAGTTTCTTGATCAGGCCGGCGCGCAGCATGAGCTGGTGGCTCACCACTTCGGCGTCGGTGGGGGCTTCCTTGAGGGTGGAGATGAAGAACTGAGAGGCTTTCATGGGCGTGCGTGCGTTCCCGACTGGCACCCGCAAGCCCACTGGGGCCACCCTGGGCGCTGCTGACGCTTGCGCCCAGGGCCGCAGAGACCCCACACGAGGCCCACAAAAGGGCGCAGACCGTGCATAATCGGGACAGTTTAAAAATTGGGGTTGATTATGCTTGACAGAGACGGCTTCAGGCCCAATGTCGGCATCATTCTGCTCAACCAGAAGAACCAGGTGTTCTGGGGCAAGCGCATCCGCACGCATTCGTGGCAGTTTCCGCAAGGCGGCATCGACCGGGGCGAATCCCCCGAGCAAGCCATGTACCGCGAACTGCACGAAGAAGTCGGGCTCAAGCCCGAGCACGTGAGCGTCGTGGCCCGCACGCGAGACTGGTTGCGCTACGAAGTGCCGGACCGCTACATCCGCCGCGATGCACGCGGCCACTACAAGGGCCAGAAACAGATCTGGTACCTGCTGCGCCTGCTCGGCGGCGACTGGCTGCTCAACCTGCGCGCCACCGCCCACCCCGAGTTCGACGCCTGGCGCTGGCACGACTACTGGGTGCCGCTGGACGTGGTGGTCGAGTTCAAGCGCGGCGTCTATGAAATGGCGCTGACCGAACTGGCGCGCCACCTCCCCGCCGACGCCCGCCACCGCAGCGGGCGGGGTTTGCTGCGCCCGCGCCCCAGCTTGGCCGGCGCAGGCCGGCCTGGCGCCCCCCCATCGGGCACGGCCAGCGGCAGCGGCGTGGCCTCGCACCCCATGCCCGTGCACATGCCCATGCACATGGAACTGCCCCCGGGCGCCACCTTCGAGCCCAACCCCCAGTTTGACACCACGGTGCAAACGCCTGCCATGCCCGCTCGCCCCACCCCCCCATGATCGAACTGCACCCCTCAACCCCTGTTGCACGCCAACTCGGCGCCTTGGCGCTGGCAGCGGCCTTGTTGGCTGCCGTGGCACCCGCCGCCGGGCAGTCGCTGTTCCTGACCGATGGCGAACAGTGGCAGGAAGGCGAAGTGCCGCCCCCGCCCGCCTTCAGCAGCGCCGCCCTGGTGCCGCTGGACCTCGGCCAAGCCGCGCCCGAGCTGCGCTTTGGCCTCGTGCCCGAGTCGCTGCAGATCGGCGCCGACGGCGTGGTGCGCTACGTCGTGGTCGCGCAAAGCCGCTCTGGAGCGGTGAATGTGATGCACGAGGGCCTGCGCTGCCGCACGCAAGAGATGCGCACCTACGCGCGCTGGTCGCCACAGCAACTGCCGCTGCCGGCCAACTTTGACTCGAGCGCGGGCCACTGGCGCAGCGCCGGGCAAACGCGCTGGGTCAACTGGCGCGACCACGCCGCCGCCCGCCCGGCCTGGGCACTGGCGCGCGCCGGCCTGTGCGACGGCGCCGCCCCCAACGGCAACCCGGCGCAGATGCTGCGGGCGCTGCGCGCCAGCGCGCAAGCAGCCAACCTGCGCTAGAGCGCTGCACCTCAAAGGCAACGCGCCTGGCCGCCTGAACGAGGCGGCAACTTGCCTGACATGCGCTGGGGATGCGCCGCTGGTGCTCCACTGACCAGAGCAGATCACCTGGCCCATGCCATGGCTTAAGGCATTCAGTATGATGCCGCTTTTGCCCAAACCCCAGCCTTCATCCATGTCCAGCCAGCCCCCAGGATTCGATCCCGAAGTCATCGCCCCCCTGCGTCGGCGCCTCGATACCCATCCCGTCTACGGCCTGCGGGACCTCGACGACCTGCGTCGCTTCATGGAATGCCACATCTACTCGGTGTGGGATTTCATGTCCCTGCTCAAGTATCTGCAGCACCACATCGCACCGGCCCGCTATCCTTGGGCACCGGGGCCGGATGCGACGGTTTGCCGTTTCATCAACGAACTGGTGCTGGAAGAGGAGTCCGACAAGATCCCCGGCCCCGACGGCGCAGACATCTGCCTGAGCCATTTCGAACTCTACTGCGGTGCCATGCGCGAGCTGGGCGCAGATCCATCTGGCCCCGAGGCCTTCGTGGCCCTGGCCGCGCGCGCGGGCATCGAAGCGGCGCTGGCTGCCGGCATCGCCCCGGAGCCGTCGCAGCGTTTCCTGGAGAGCACCTTCGGCTTTATCCGCAGCGACCGGGCCCACGTCGTCGCCGCGGCCCTGGCCTTGGGCCGCGAACACGTGATCCCCGGCATGTTTCGCAGCCTGCTGGCGCGCATGGGCATCACCGAGCAGGACGCCCCCCTGTTCCACATCTATCTGAAACGCCACATCCATCTGGACGAGGGCTTCCACGGCCCCATGTCCCTGCGCATGCTGGACCTGCTCTGCGCCGGTGATGCTCAAAAGCGGCGCGAGGCGGAGCAGGCGGCCTGCGCGGCCATCGAGGCGCGCATCCGCTTCTGGGACGAGGTGGCCGAGCGACTGAAGATCGCTTGACCGCGCGGCAAGCGCGCGCTGGCTTCAAACCGTTTCGCTGTCGAAGCGCCGGCGCGCCTGCGCCACCGCCTCCTCACGGCTTGGGTACACGTTGTCGCGCCCGATCTGTTCGAGCAGACCGGAGCGCTCGAGCACCTCCGCCACCGGCGCCTTCAGGCTGGCGAGCATCAGGGTCACGCCCTGCGCGGCGAGCGAACGCTGCAGTTCGCGCAGCTTCTCCTCGCCCGAGGCATCCACCTCGTTGATGCCCGAGGCGATCACCAGCAGGGCGCGAATGCCGGCGTGGTTGGCGATCGCCTCCAGCACGCTGTCCTCGAAGGCGGCGACGTTGAGGTAATTGAGCGAGCGGTCGAAGCGCAGCGCGACGAAGTTGCGCCCGAGCGGCTCGACCGCGTGCAAGTCGGTGCCGGCCAGCGTGCCATCCGGCATGCGCCCGAGCACGGCGACGCGCGGGCGCATGGTGCGCAGCAGGAACAGGGCGGCGGTCAGCGCCATGCCGACCAGGATGCCATTGGCTATGTCGGGCGCAAACGCCAGTGTGGCCACAAAGGTGAAGATGCCGGCAACCGCGTCCGAGCGCTGCACCTTCCAGGCCTGGATGATCGGTCGCACGCGGATCAGGCCGAACACCGCCATCATCACGATCATCGCCAGCACCGACTGCGGCAGGTGATACAGGCTGCCGGTCAGGAACAGCAGCACGATCAGCGTCACCAGCGCGCTCACCACCGCGTACAGCCCGGTTTGCGCACCGCTGCGGCCGGCCACCGCCGAGCGCGAGAACGAGCCGCTGACCGTATAGCTCTGAAAGAACGCGCCGCCGATGTTCGCCAGCCCCTGTCCGATCAGCTCTTTGTTGGTGTCGATGCGCTGCCGGGTCTGGGTCGCGAGCGCCTTCGAGATCGAGGTCGCTTCCATGAAGCCGATCAGCGCCATGACGAACGCCGCCGGCAGCAGCACCAGCATCATGTTCCAGTCCAGCATCGGCACCTTGAAGTCGGGCAGCCCCTGCGGGATGCTGCCGACGACCTCGCCACCTGCGGCGAGCTTGATCTCGGCGCCGCTGACGCCAGCGAAGCGCCACACCCCCGGCGCGGCATTGGCGGGCGCACGGTCCTGGTGGTAGAAGCGCGGCGCGGCATCCGCCGCCTGCACCTTGACCAAGGGTTGGGCGTGGATGTCGAGCCGGCGCGCGTTGTTCTCGCGCCGCAACTGCGCGACGCGCACCTCCAGCACCGCCAGTTCGGCGCGCAGCGCCTCGAGTTCGGTCGCCGCCACATCGGCGGCGCGCGCACTGCGGATTTCGGCGCGCTGGTTGGCCGCCTGCGTCGAGAGTTCGCGGATCTGCACGCGGGTCTGCTTGAACTCGTCGATCAGCGCCAGCGTTGGCGCATCGGCCACGCGCTCGACCGGCACCGTCGTGGTCTGCTCGAAGTCGATTGCGGCGCTGGCCAGGGTGCCGATCACCACCGCCAGCAGCACCGCCGGCACCCGCGGCAGCCAGCGCGCCAGCGTCCACAGCAGCACGCCGGTGACCAGCGCGAAGACCACGGCCGGCAGGTAGGCCTGGTCGAGCCGGCCCACGAGCTCGGTCATGTCGCCGACGAAGCTGCCGGTGCCCGGACTGGGCACGTTCATGATGAAGCGCAACTGCGAGAAGGCGATGATCAGCGCCGCCGCATTGGTAAAACCGACCAGCACCGGATGCGAGACCAGATTGATGATGCCGCCGAGCCGAAACAGACCCATCGCCAGGCGCAGCACGCCGACCATCAGCGCCAGCATGATCGATAGCGCAATGAACTCGTCGCTGCCGACCGCCGCCAGCGGTGCCACCGCCGCCAGCGACATGATCGACAGCATCACCACCGGCCCGGTGTGCAGCAGGTTGAAGTTGCCGAACATCGCGCCGATCACCACCGGCAGCAGCGCCGCGTACAGGCCATAGACCACGGGCAACCCGGCCAGCAGCGCATAGGCCATGCTCTGCGGCACCAGCACCATCGCCACCGTGATCCCGGCCACGACGTCGGCGCGCAGGGTGGTGGCCGACATCGGGAACCAGCGCAGGAAGGGCAGCAGGTTGTGCATGATCCGGGTTCTCAAACGATGTACGATTGTTGATGAATATAAGTCTATCCTTGATTTTGAACTCGTGCATTCAGGATTTTGAACTCGTGCATTCAGGAAGATGCCTGAATGCGGACAAACCCCTAGTGCGCTGGCGCCGATGTTGCGCTCCAATGAAAGCCCGCACGAACCAACGAGAGGATGCCATGACACGATCCACCGATGCCATCCGCGGCCGACCGTCCGAGCCCGACCCGCTCTTTCCCCACGCGCCGCCCGAATGGACGCCAAGCGTGGCGCAAGAGCTGGCGCGCCAGGAAAACCTCGCCCTGCGCGACGACCACTGGGAGCTGGTGCGCGGGCTGCAGGCGTTCTACGCGCGCCACGAAGATGCGCCAGTCACGCTCACCGAACTGCACGACGCCCTCGAGGAGAAGTTCCACCACAAGGGCGGCATCAAGTACCTGTACACGCTCTTGCCCGGAGGGCCGATCGCCCAGGGCTGCCGGCTCGCTGGCCTGAGCGCACCGGGCGGCGCCACCGACCGCAGCTTCGGCAGCGTCGCATGATGGCCGCCGATCCACCACGGGCGGCAGACGCGCCCCAGGCATCGCTGAGCGGGTGCCGGGCGTGAAGCGCTACGCCGACCTGCAGGCGGCGGCGCGCTCGCGTGTGCGCGAGCTCATGCCCTGGGATGTGGCGGCGCGCCTGCAGCAGCCCGACGCGCCGCTGCTGCTCGACGTGCGCGAGCCGGCCGAATACGCGCAGGCCCGCATCGCCGGCTCGGTCAACGTGCCGCGCGGCGTGCTCGAGGCCGCCTGCGAGTGGGACCACGACGACACCGAGCCGGCGCTGGCCGGCGGCCGTGAGCGGGCTATCGTGGTCGTGTGCCGCTCCGGGCAACGCTCGCTGCTGGCCGCCGAGACCATGACCGTGATGGGTTTCGTCGATGTGGTGTCGCTGCGAACCGGTGTGCGCGGCTGGAACGACGCCGAATTGCCGCTGGTCGACGCGGCGGGCGACGCTGTCGATCCGGATCGCGCCCAGGAGCTGCTCGCGGCCCGCGTGCGCCCCGAGCAACGGCGCCCGCAAGCGGCGCTGCCCGCAGCGGCGCAGGCCGATGCAGCCAACCCTACAAACCGGCGGTGATTGCAGGCAGGCCGGTGGGCTGAAGCTTGGTCGATGTATGCTGGGGGCGGTGTTTCAGCAAAACCGGAGACTCAAGCGATGTTCGGACCGATCACGATCCCATTTGGAGCCAAGCTGCTTTTCAATATCGTCAAGCTCAAACCCGGTGTCGACTACAACGACATCGAGCTCGCGCTGGCCGAGATGTGCAGCGTGGTCAAGGAAACCTACGGCAACGACCAGGGTGGCTTCATCGCCGGACAGGTGTTCCGCTTTTCCGGCTTCGTGTCCGACGAGGGTTCGCTGGGTGCCGACCGCAGCGCCGACCACGATGTCGTGATCGTCACCTACTGGCGCTCGTTCGAGCAGCACGAGCGCTCGCACGCCGACGCGGTGTTTCGCGACAAGTTCGCGGCGCTGGCGCAGATGTGCAGCGAGACCAAGGAACTCGGCTACGACATGCTGTGGCAAGGCGTGCCGGAGGCCGCCGCGCAGTGAGCGCCCAGGATGTGACACGCATCCAAGCCCAAGACCACTGGGAGCGCGTCTACACGACCAAGCCCAGCGACGGCGTGAGCTGGTTCCAGGCGCATGCCGAACAATCGCTGCGCCTGATCCGCGCTTCGGGGCTACCGTCCAGCGCGCAGATCATGGACGTGGGCGGCGGCGCCTCCACGCTGGTGGACGATCTGCTGGCGCACGGCTACTCGGCGCTCACGGTGCTCGATCTTTCGGCTGCGGCGCTGGAGCAGGTGCGGGCGCGGCTCGGCGCTCAGGGCCGGCGGGTGCGCTGGCTCGTGGGCGACATCACGCAGGCCGAACTGCCCCAGCACGCCTACGACCTATGGCACGACCGGGCGGTCTTTCACTTCCTCACCGAGGCCGAGCAGCGCCGTGCCTACGTGGCGCAGGTTCTGCATGCCCTCAGACCCGGAGGCCATGTCGTCGTGGCGACTTTTGCAGAAGACGGCCCGGCGCAGTGCAGCGGCCTGCCGGTGGCACGTTACAGCCCCGATGCGCTGCAGGCTGAGTTCGGCGCGCCGTTCGAACTGCTCGAGCAGCGACGCGAAGCGCACCGGACGCCCACGGGCGCGGTGCAGCAGTTCATTTACTGCCACTGCCGCAGGCGGGCGTAAAAAAACAACCCACCTTCAGCCCCCGCGCTGCGTCAGCACCAGGTTGTCGCGGTGGATCATTTCGGCTTCGGCGGCGTAGCCGAGCAGGCGCTCGAAGTCGCTCGAGGCCTTGCGGCACAGCAGGCGCGCTTCGGCGGCGCTGTAGTTGGCCAGGCCGCGCGCCAGTTCGCTGCCGTCGGGCGCACGCAGAGCGATCACGTCGCCGCGTGCAAACTCGCCCTCCACGGCCGTCATGCCGATGGGCAGCAGGCTCTTGCCTTCCTGCACGATCTTGGCAGCGGCGCCGTCGTCCAGGCGCACCGCACCGCGCAGTTGCAGGTGGTCGGCCATCCACTGCTTGCGCGCCTGCAGCTTGGGCGTGTCGGCCAGCAAGCAGGTGCCGATGGGCTCGCCCGCAAGCAAGCGCAGCAAGACATCGGGCTCGCGCCCCCAGGCGATCACGGTGCTGGCGCCCGAACTGGCGGCGCGCTTGGCGGCCAGAATCTTGGTGATCATGCCCCCGGTGCCGATGCGCGAGCCGGCCCCGCCGGCCATGGCTTCGAGCGCCGGGTCACCGGCGCGCGCCGCCTGCACGAAGCGGGCCTGCGGGTGCCGGCGCGGGTCGGCCTCGTACAGCCCGCGCTGGTCGGTGAGGATGACGAGCACGTCCGCCTCCACCAGGTTCGCCACCAGGGCACCCAGGGTGTCGTTGTCGCCGAACTTGATCTCGTCCGTGACCACGGTATCGTTTTCGTTGATCACCGGCAGCACCCGGTGCGCCAGCAGCGTGAGCAGGGTCGAGCGCGCGTTCAGGTAGCGCTCGCGGTCGGCCAGGTCGGCGTGGGTAAGCAGCACCTGCGCACTGCCCAGCCCCAACTGACGCAGCTTGGTCTCGTACATCTGCACCAGCCCCATCTGGCCCACGGCGGCGGCGGCCTGCAGCTCGTTGATGGCTTTGGGGCGCACGGCCCAGCCCAGGCGCTTCATGCCCTCGGCAATGGCGCCGCTGCTGACCACGATCGCTTCGCGCCCCTGCCCCACCAGGATGCTCAGCTGCGCGCTCCACTGGCCGATGGCGGCTTCGTCGAGCCCGCGGCCTTCGTTGGTGACCAGGCTCGAGCCGACCTTGACCACGATGCGGCGCGCGGCGCGCAGCCGCTCGGCCACGGCGGCCTCGGAGACGCGCCATTCAGGCGCCAGGCAGACAGGTTGATCCATGGAACAAGGAAGGAGGGGCGGACCAGAACAAAGCTCGCGGCGCGGCCGATTTTAAGGCTCGAAGCGCGGATCGATCTCGGCTGGCGGCCGTTCGGCCTGCTGGCCGGCCGCGATGTGCTGGTAGATTTGCTGCACCAGGCGCTCGCAGCCCTCGCGGGTGAGGGCCGAAATCTGGAACACCGGTCCCTTGTGGCGAAAGCGGCGCACAAAGTCGCGCACACGCGCCGCGCGCTCGGCTTCGGGCACCATGTCGAGCTTGTTGAGCACCAACCAACGCGGCTTGGCGTGCAGCGCCGGGTCGTATTTTTTGAGTTCCTTGACGATCGCGCGCGCCTGCGCCACCGGATCGACCGCGTCGTCGAAAGGGGCCAGATCGACCACGTGCAGCAGCAGCCGGGTGCGCTGCAAATGGCGCAAGAACAGGTGCCCCAGCCCCGCGCCTTCGGCCGCGCCCTCGATCAGGCCGGGCAGATCGGCGACGACGAAGCTTTTTTCGGGCCCCACGCGCACCACACCCAGGTTCGGGTGCAAGGTGGTGAAGGGGTAGTCGGCGATCTTCGGTCGGGCGTTGGACACCGCCGTGATGAAGGTCGATTTGCCGGCGTTGGGCAGGCCCAGCAGCCCGACGTCGGCCAGCAGCTTGAGCTCGAGCTGCAGGTTGAAGCGCTGGCCGGGGTGGCCTGGGGTTTTTTGGCGTGGGGCGCGGTTGATGGCGCTCTTGAAGCGCAGGTTGCCAAAACCGCCGTCGCCGCCCTTGGCCAGCAGCACCAGTTGGCCCGGTTGCAACAGTTCGTGCAGCAGGGCGCCGGTGTCGGCGTCGCGGATCAGGGTGCCGACCGGCATCTTGAGCACGATGTCCTCGCCCTTGTGGCCGAACATGTCGGAGCCCTTGCCGTGCTCGCCGCGCTGGGCCTCGAACTTGCGCGTGTAGCGAAAGTCCACCAGCGTGTTCAGGTTTTCGTCGGCCAGGGCATAGACGTGGCCGCCACGGCCGCCGTCGCCGCCGTCGGGGCCGCCGAATTCCTTGTACTTTTCGTGCCGGAACGAGGCGCAGCCACTGCCTCCATCGCCCGCCGCCACCTCGATCGTGGTTTCGTCTACAAACTTCATGGGGGCAATTGTGAGGCCAATGTGGGGGCTACGGCGCCCTGGCAGGCAACTTGATGGGCAAAAGGCCCGCAAGCGGGCCTCTGGGTTGGCTGTGGAGGGATTGGCTGCAGGCCGGCCGTGGCCGCTGGAGCAAGCCGCTCAGGCCAATCAGGCCGACTCGGGCGCTGCGGCGGCCTCGACGCTGATGACCTTGCGGTTCAGGGCGCCCTTGACGGCAAAGCCCACCGTGCCATCGACGGTGGCAAAAATGGTGTGGTCCTTGCCGATGCCGGTGCCGGTGCCGGGGTGGAATTGGGTGCCGCGCTGGCGCACGATGATTGCACCGGCCGAGACTTGCTGGCCACCAAAGACCTTGACGCCCAGCATCTTGGGTTGTGAGTCGCGGCCGTTGCGGGTTGAGCCGCCGCCTTTTTTCTGTGCCATGGTGTGCCGCTCCTTAAGCCTGGATCGAGCCGATTTGCAGCTCGGTGAAGTTTTGCCGGTGGCCCTGGCGCTTCTGGTAGTGCTTGCGCCGGCGCATCTTGAAGATGCGGATCTTGTCGCCACGACCGTGCGAGACCACCGTGGCTGTGACCGTTGCGCCGCTGACCAAGGGCGTGCCAACCTGGATGCTGTCGCCGCTGCCGACGGCCAACACCTGGTCGATCACGATTTCCTGGCCCACGTCCGCAGCAATCTGTTCTACTTTAAGTTTTTCGCCAACGGCAACGCGATATTGCTTGCCGCCGGTTTTTATGACCGCGTACATTGGAAACCTCAAATGGTGATTTCTCTGGGCTGATTCCCAAAGAATCGCGCATTGTACCAAAAACGGGGGGATGGTGCCGCCTGTCGGATTCGAACTGACGACCTACCGCTTACAAGGCGGTTGCTCTACCAACTGAGCTAAGGCGGCGACGGGTGCGTATTCTACTTCACGCGTCCTACTTCACGCGCTTGAGCACGGGCTGGCGCGGCTTGCCCGGCCCAGGGCCAGGCAGGGGGGGTTCAGGGCCCGCGCTGGGCGCCTCGGCTTCGGGCTCGGGCCCAGCCAAGGGCACCAGCCTGAGGCCGGGCCCGGCATCTGCCGGGGCCGCCTGATTCTGTGCTGCGGGCTCGGGCGGGTCAAAAGCCATGCCGCTGCCGTTTTCGCGCGCGTAGATCGCCAGCACGTGATCGACCGGCACCTGCACGTCGCGCGGCACCCCGCCAAAGCGGGCCTTGAACTCGATCCAGTCGTTGCCCAGCTGCAGGTGGCTGGTGGCCTCGTAGCTGGTGTTGAGCACGATCTGGCCGTCTTGCACAAACTCTGGCGGCACCCGCACCGTGGCGTCCACCGCCACCACCAGGTAGGGAGTGAAACCGTGGTCGCTGCACCACTCGTGCAGGGCCCGAATGAGGTAGGGCCGGGTCGAGGGCAGCGCTGGCTTGTCCTGGTTCATGGCGGGCGGCGCTTACTTGCGCATCACCTTTTCGGACGGCGTGAGCGCCTCGATGTAGGCCGGACGTGAAAAAATGCGCTCGGCGTACTTGAGCAGCGGCGCGGCGTTTTTGCTCAGCTCGATGCCGTAGTGGTCCAGCCGCCACAGCAGCGGTGCAATCGCCACGTCGAGCATCGAGAAGTTGTCGCCCAGCATGAATTTGTTTTTGAGGAACACCGGGGCCAACTGGGTCAGGCGGTCGCGGATGTGGATGCGGGCTTTGTCGATCGACTTGTCGCCGCTCTTGAGGCTGCGGTTTTCGAGCACCGAGACGTGGGTGAACAGCTCTTTCTCGAAGTTGAGCAGAAACAGGCGCACGCGCGCGCGCTCCACCGGGTCGCCTGGCATCAGTTGCGGGTGCGGGAAGCGCTCGTCGATGTACTCGTTGATGATGTTGGACTCGTACAGGATCAGGTCGCGCTCGACCAGAATCGGCACCTGCGCGTAGGGGTTCATGAGCGCGATGTCTTCGGGCTTGTTGTACAGATCGACGTCGCGGATTTCAAAGTCCATGCCCTTTTCGAACAGCACGAAACGGCAGCGGTGCGAGAAAGGGCAGGTGGTGCCCGAGTACAGAACCATCATGGCTGTCAGCTCCTAGATACAAAAAACAAACAGTGGCGTGCCCGATGAAGCCCCAAAGGGGCAAGGCAGACCACTGTCACAAGCAGGCCCGGCTGTGGGCGGCGTGCATGCAGGAGTTACTTGATGTCTTTCCAGTATTCCTTGTTCAGCTTCCAGGCCAGGGCGGTGAAGCCGGCGAGGAACAGCAGCACAAAAATCCCGAGTTGCTGGCGCTGGTCTTGGTGCGGCTCGGCCAACCAGTCGAGGAAAGCCACCAGTTCGGCCACCGAGCGGTTGAACTCTGCTTCGCTCATGGTGCCGGGCGTGACCTGTTCCCAGCCGCGCAGCACCTGTGTGTTGCTGCCGTCGGCGTGAGTCACGGTTTCGATGATCGGACGGCGCTCGCCTTGCAGGTACCACAGCGGGTTGGGCATGGCGATGGTCGGGAAAGCCAGGTTGTTCCAGCCGTGGCCGATGGTGTCGTCGCGGTAGTACGAACGCAGCAGGGTGTAGATGTAATCGGTGCCGCCCGAGCCGGCGCGCGAACGCGTGATCATGCTCAGGTCGGGGGCGGCTTTGCCCCAGAACACCTTGGCGTCGGCCGGGCTGATGGCGGCCTGCATCAGATCACCCACGCGGCCGTCGGTGAACAGAAAGTTGTCGCGAATCTGGCGCTCGGTCAGGCCCAGTTCCTTGAAGCGCTTGTAGCGCTCGAACGAGGCCGAATGGCAGCTCAGGCAGTAGTTGATGAACAGCTTGCCGCCGCGTTGCAAGGCCTCGACGTCGTTGCTCAGGTCGGGGGCACGGTCCAGCGGGAACGCGCCTTTGGCCGCCACCGCGCCCGAGACCAGACCAAACGCCAACAGGCCAGCCACAATCCATTTTTTCATATTCGTTGACTCCAGCGTATGCGTAGGATCGGCTGATCAGTGCGGGGTGAAGCTGACGCGGCCAGGCACCGGCTTGAACTCACCCAAGCGGCTCCACCACGGCATCAGCAGGAAAAAGCCGAGGTAGAACAAGGTGCCGAACTGCGAGAAGCGGGTGCTGATGACCGATGGCGGCAACACCCCGTAGTAGCCCAGGATGGCAAAGTTGATGACAAAGGCGCCATACAGGTACTTGTTCCAGGTCGGGCGGTAGCGGATGGAGGCCACCGGCGAACGGTCAAACCAGGGCAGGAAGCACAGAATCACCACCGCCGCGCCCATGACGACCACGCCCCAGAACATGGCGTCGAGGCCGAGCATGGCCAGTGTACCGACCACGGCGCCGCCCAAGACCAAGCCCTTGCCCTTGAGGGTCAAGTGGCTGCGGAACAGGGCCAGGAAGGCCGCCACCCAGGTACAGGCCACCAGCACGTACATGAACTCGGTGGTCACGGCGCGCAGCATCGAGTAGTAGGGTGCAAAGTACCAGACCGGGGCGATGTGCGCCGGCGTGACCAGCGGGTCGGCGGGGATCAGGTTGGTGTACTTGAGAAAGTAGCCGCCGCCCGAGGGCGCAAAGAACACCACGGCCGAGAAGATCATCAGGAACACGCCCACGCCCATCAGGTCGTGCACCGAGTAGTAGGGGTGAAACGGGATGCCGTCGAGCGGCTTGCCGTTGGCGTCCTTGTGCTTCTTGATCTCGATGCCGTCGGGGTTGTTGGAGCCGACTTCGTGCAGCGCGATGATGTGCGCCACCACCAGGCCCAGCAGCACCAGCGGCAGCGCGATCACGTGCAGACTGAAGAAGCGGTTCAGCGTCGCGTCGCCGACCACGAAGTCGCCGCGGATGAGCAGCGCCAGATCGGGGCCGATGATGGGGATGGCGACGAACAGGTTGACGATCACCGCCGCACCCCAGAACGACATCTGGCCCCACGGCAGCAGGTAGCCGGTGAAGGCGATGGCCATCATCACCAGCAAAATGCCACAGCCAAAGAGCCAGATCAGTTCGCGCGGCTTGCGATAGGAGCCGTAGATCAGGCCGCGGAACATGTGCAGATAGACCACGATGAAAAAGAACGAGGCCCCGGTGGAGTGGATGTAGCGGATCAGCCAGCCCCACTCGACTTCGCGCATGATGTACTCGACCGAGGCAAAGGCCACCGGCACGCCGGCGGCGTTGAGCGTCGCGTCGGGCTTGTAGTGCATCACCAAAAAGATGCCCGAGACGATCTGGATCACCAGCACCAGCAGCGCCAGCGAGCCAAAGAAGTACCAGAAGTTGAGGTTTTTGGGCGCGTAGTATTCGGACAGATGCTCTTTGTAGAGCTTGCTGAGCGGAAAGCGGTTGTCGATCCAGTTGAGCAACTGCTCGCCCGCCGGGGCGTTGGGGGAGATTTCTTTGTATTCGGCAGCCATGATCTTCCTTTTGCGTGCCTTCAGGCTTGTTGGTCTTCGCCCACCAGGAGCAGGGTGTCGCTCAGGTACATGTGGGGCGGGACTTCGAGGTTGTCGGGTGCCGGCATGTTGGCAAACACGCGCCCCGACAAATCAAAGGCCGAGCCGTGACAGGGGCAGAAGAAGCCGCCCGGCCAGTCGGCCGGCAACCCGGGCTGGTCGCCCATGGCAAAACGCGAGGTCGGCGAACAACCGAAGTGGGTGCAGATGCCCACCGCCACCAGAAACTCGGGCTTGATGGATCGATGGCGGTTGAGCGCGTACTCGGGCGTGGGGAAGGTGCGGCGCTCGGATTCGGGGTCGGCCAGGCGCGGCTCGACGCGTTCCAGCGAGGCCAACATTTCGGGCGTGCGGTGCAGGATCCAGACTGGGCGCCCGCGCCACTCGACCACCATTTTTTCGCCCGGGGCCAGGCGCGAGATATCCACCTCGACCGAGGCCCCGGCCGCGCGCGCACGCGCAGAAGGTTGAAATGAACTGACGAAGGGGACGGCGACCGCGGCTGCCCCCACGCCGCCCATGGCGCAGGTGGAAATCAGCCAAACACGGCGACCGTTGTCAACGGCGGCTTCGCTCATGGGAATCTTTCTGTGACGTGAGGACTCGGGAGTCGGGGCGACAAAGCCAGCGCAGCTGCTTCAACGCCCCAAAGCACAGCGCATTGTAAGGGATTGAAACCAGCCAGCGCCCAAAACCCTTGGCAGCACTTGGTAACCACCGGCGGTATTTCCCGCCTACAGGGGCCGATCTGTGTGTGCCAACGCAGCGCGCACTGCGGCCAGCAGACTGGAGGGGTCGGCGCTGCCACTGCCGGCCAGATCGAAGGCGGTGCCATGGTCTGGGCTGGTGCGCAAGAACGGCAGGCCCAGCGTGGTGTTGACGCCCTGCTCCAGCCCCAGGTACTTGACCGGAATCAGCCCCTGGTCGTGGTACATGGCCAGCACGACGTCGAACTCGCCACGGCGCGCGCGCATGTACACCGTGTCGGGGGCAAAGGGGCCATGGGCGTCGATGCCCTCGGCCTTGGCGGCCGCGATGGCCGGCGCGATGTGCTCGATTTCTTCGCGCCCAAACAGCCCGCCCTCGCCCGCGTGCGGGTTCAGGCCCGCCACCGCGATGCGACACCGCGGGCGCGCCAGCACCTGCGCAAAATGCCGGTGCGTGAGCTGCAGGCTTTGCAACACCTGCGCCTGGGTCACGGCGTCGATGGCCGCCCGCAAGGGCAGGTGCACGCTCACCAACACCGTGTGCAGCTCGGCGTTGGAGAGCATCATGCGCACCGGCAACTGCTCCACGGCGCAGCCCACGTGCGCCGCCGCCAGCGCCTGCAGCATCTCGGTGTGGCCGGGATGGTGGATGCCGGCGGCGTGCCACGCCCCTTTGTGAATCGGGGCGGTGACCAGCGCCGCCGCCTCGCCGCGCAACACCGCCGCCGTGGCCACTTCGACGGCGCGGGCCGCAGCGCGCCCGGCCACGGCGCTCACTTGACCCAAGGGCGGCAGCTCGGCCACGGCCGGCAGCGGCAGCAGCGGCACGCAGCGCGGCGGCAGCGCGGCCGCCTGCTGCCAGTGCTCCAGCACGGCCAGCGGCAACAGGCCACCGCTGAGGGCCACGGCGCGGCGCATCACGGCCAGGTCGGCCACCACCACGCAGCGGCTGGCCCAGTCGGGCTGCAAGCGAAACACCTGCGCGATCAGCTCCGGCCCCACACCGGCCGGGTCGCCCATGCTGATGGCGATGGGGCGCGGCGCGTTCATGCCGGGTTGTCGATGTCGATGAACTGGTGCGTCAGGCCCAGCTCGGCGGCCACCGCCGCCCCCAGCGCCGGGGCGCCGTAGCGCTCGGTGGCGTGGTGGCCGCAAGCCAGATAGGCCACGCCGCATTCGCGCGCCAGGTGCGTTTGCGGCTCAGACAGCTCACCGGTGATGAAGGCATCGGCCCCGGCGGCGATGGCCGCCTCGAAATACCCCTGCGCCCCGCCGCTGCACCAAGCGATGCGGCGCAAAGGGCGGCCGGGGGCGTCGATGAGCGTCACGGGCCGCCCCAGTTGCTGCTGCACGTGCGCCGCCAGGGCGCTGGCGTCGGGGCAATCGGTGTGGCCGACAAAGCCCAACTCCTGCTCGCCAAAGCGGCCCCAGCCGTCGGCCAAGGGGCTAAAACCCAGGCGCTGCGCCAACTGGGCGTTGTTGCCCAGGCTGGGGTGGGCGTCGAGCGGCAGGTGGTAGGCCAGCAGGCTCACATCGTGCGCCAGCAGCAGCGCCAGCCGCTGCTTCAGCCAACCGGTGACGCAAGCGCCTTGACCGCGCAAGAACAGGCCGTGATGCACCAGAATGGCATCGGCCCCGGCGGCGATGGCGCGCTCGATCAACTCGCGGCTGGCCGTGACGCCGCTGACCAAGTGCCGCACCTGCGCTCGGCCCTCGACCTGCAGGCCGTTGGGGCCATAGTCTTGAAAGCGCTCGGGTTGCAGCGTGGCATCGAGGCGCTGCAGCAGCAGGCCGCGCTCGACGGCCTGCGCAACAAGACCGCAAGGGGCTAAGGATGTAGGCATGGCGCAACCCGCTCGGACACACAAGGTGCCCGATTGTCGCACCCGCCGCGCACGGGCTTAAGCCTGCCCGGACGGGCGACCCAGCGGGCCTTGCTTCGAGCGCTGCTTTTCTTCGCGCTCCGACTCGTGCATCTTGGTGACAAAATAGCGGTAAAACCACGCCGCCATGACGATCACGCCGACGATGGTGACGATGCTGAGCAAACCGTAGGTGGTTGAAAACAGCTCATTCCAGGCCTCCATGACCCTTCCTTTCATGTGGGATTAAAAGACAGCCCGATTGGATGCCAGCTTCATCGCCGGCGCCTTGACGCAGGTCAAACTGTGCGCAAAAGACAGACAGAATCCAAAATGAAACAGACTTGGCTGTTGTTTTCCCAAACCGTGACGGTGCTGCTGGCGGCCTGGTTCGTGGTCGCCACCTTGCAGCCGCAGTGGCTGCAGCGCCCAGTGCAGCTGCGCACCGTGCCGCTGCTCGAAGCCGCCCCCGGCGCGGCACGCAGCGAAGCGGTGGCCGCTGCCAGCCTGAGCGCGGCGGCACAGCTGGCGGCGCCGGCGGTGGTGAGCATCAGCGCCCGTCAGGCCCCGCAGCGCCACCCGCACGCCGACGACCCCTGGTTTCGCTTCTTTTTTGGCGAGCAGGCGCCGCGCTCGCCCCAAACCGGGCTGGGCTCCGGGGTGATCGTCAGCAGCGCCGGCCACGTGCTCACCAACCACCACGTGATCGACGGGGCCGAGGAAATCGACATCCAGCTCAGCGACGGCCGACAGGCTCTGGCGCGGGTGGTGGGCACCGACCCCGACACCGACCTGGCGGTGCTGCAGATCGATCTGCCCGCGCTCCCGGTGGCGGTGCTGGGCGACTCCGACGCGCTGCGCGTGGGCGATGCGGTGCTGGCGATCGGCAACCCCTTTGGCGTCGGGCAGACGGTGACCAGTGGCATCGTCAGCGCCTTGGGGCGCACGCAACTGGGCATCAACATCTTCGAGGATTTCATCCAGACCGACGCCGCCATCAACCCCGGCAACTCGGGCGGCGCGCTGGTCGATGTGCAAGGCCACCTGATCGGCATCAACACCGCCATCTTCACGCGCTCGGGCGGGTTCATGGGCATCGGTTTTGCCATCCCCACCTCCACCGCGCGCGAGGTGCTCAAAGCGATCGTGCGCGACGGCGCGGTGACGCGCGGCTGGATCGGGGTCGAGCCGCAAGCCATCACGCCTGACTTGGCGCAGCACTTTGGTCTGCGCCAGCAGCGCGGCGTGATCATCATCGGCGTGCTGCGCGATGCCCCCGCAGCGCGGGCCGGAATTCGACCCGGCGACGTGGTGTTGAGCGTGGCCGGTCAGCCCATCCCCGATGTCGCGGCGCTGCTGGCGGCGGTGGCCGCCTTGCCCCCAGGGCAGCCGGCGCCGCTGGAAATCGAGCGCCGGGGCGAACGCCTGGCGCTGCAGGTGACGCCGGGGCGGCGCCCACCGCCGCCAGCTGCGCAGGCACCGGACCCTGCGCGCTAGGGGCGGCGCTCCAAGCACCGGTCGCTTCGTTCAGGTCTAGTCCGCTGCCTCGGGTTCTTCGGGCGCTTGGCTGAAGCGTTTGAACCAGCTTGCCCCCCAAATGCCCACCTGATACAGCAGGCACATCGGTATGGCCAGCGCCAGCTGCGAGATCACGTCCGGCGGCGTAACGATGGCGGCGATGACGAAGGACAAGACGATGAAGTAGCCGCGAAAATCCTTGAGCTGCTGAATGCTCGCCAGGTTGAAGCGCACCAGCAGCAGCACCACCACCGGCACCTGAAACGCCAGCCCGAAGGCCAGGTAGAGCGACAGGATCGCCTGCACGTAGGAAGCGATGTCGGGCGTGGCGGCGACGCTGTCCGGGGTGAAGCCCTGGATGAAGAAGAACATCTGGTCGAGCACGAAGAACTGCACGAACGCGATGCCCCCATAGGCCAACAGGCTGCCGATGAAGATCAGCGGCAGGGCAAAGCGCTTTTCGTGGCTGTACAAACCGGGGGCGACGAAGGCCCACAGTTGGTACATGAGCCAGGGCAAGGCCATGATCATGGCCGACATCAGCAACACCTTGAGCGGCACAAAGAACGGGCTGAAGACGCCGACGGCGATCAGCTTGGCGTCGGGCGGCATGTGGTTGCGGATGGGGATGGCGATGAAGTCGATCAACCCACCGGGCCCGGGCCAGATCGCCAGCCCGATGGCAAATACCACCACGCCGGCCAAGCTGTAGAGGATGCGGTCGCGCAACTCGACCAGGTGCTGCACGAAGGGTTGCTCGGTGCCGGCGAGCTCATCGGCCTTGGGGGTGGGGTCTGCCATGGGAGTGCTCGAGGGGGATCAACGCGAGGGCGTCATGGCGCTGGGAGAGACCGGGTAGGTCTTGGGCCGGTGGCGCGCCACCCGCGCCGCGCCCGACTGCACGAAGCTGCGCTGGCCGGTGCGCGCCTTGTACCACTTGGGCACCGCTTGCTGGCGCAGCCTGAAACTCTTTTTCGGGCGCGAAAACGGCGGATAGACCGAGTGCCCGAGCGAGTACGCGGGGTGGGGATCGGCGCGCGGCGTGGCCTCGGGTGCTTCAGCTGCCCCGGAGCCCTCGAGGCCCGCCGTGGCTTCCATCCAGTCTTTCTCGAAGCTGCCGACGCCGGCTTGCACTTCGCGCGCCGCACCTTCGACCGATTCTTTCATTTTCTTGAGCTCTTCGAGGTCCATCGAGCGGTTGACCTCGGCCTTGACGTCGGCCACGTAGCGCTGCGCCTTGCCCAGCAGGGTGCCCACGGTGCGCGCCACGCGTGGCAGCTTCTCGGGCCCGATGACCACCAACGCCACGACCGCAATCAGGGCGATCTCTGAAATTCCAAAATCCAGCATGCAAGGCTTTCAGTGCAGCCGGCCGCAGCCCCAAGCCGACGGCCGGCGCGGCGCTTTGATCAAGGCTTGGTCTTGGCTTCGACGTCGATGGTGTTCTTGTCGGTTGCCGCCGGGGTCTGCCCGACCTGTGCGGTGGTCGTCGTGGCGGCAGCGCCTGCCCCGTCTTCGGAGGCCGGCCCATCCGCCTGCTGCTGCTTCATGCCATCCTTGAAACCTTTGACGGCCCCACCGAGGTCGGAACCGATGTTTTTGAGCTTTTTGGTGCCAAACACCAAGATCACCACCAGCAAAACGATCAGCCAGTGCCAAATCGACAACGTACCCATGGCAAACTCCTGCGTCGGGGCCAAGGCAGCCCCGGGTTCGATTGATTACAAGACCGGCCGATGGTTCACCACCGGCCCAAACGGCTATTGTCACCGATATGGATGAGAAAGTCCGGATTGCAAGGCCACACGGTGCAAATCTTGGCCGGGCGCGCGGGCGGGCGCGGCTCAGCCCTTGCGCCAGGGGCGCGGTCCACCGATGACGTGCACGTGCAGGTGCGGCACCTCTTGCCCGCCCTCGGCGCCGTTGTTGCAGACGATGCGAAAGCCGCCTTCGGGCCAGGGGCGGCAGCCCTGCTCGAGCGCCAGCCTGGGGGCCAGGCACATGATCTTGCCCATCAGGTGCTCGTGCTCGGGCCCGAGCTGGGCCATGGATGGCAGGTGCAGCTTGGGCACGATCAGGAAGTGCACCGGGGCCCAGGGGTGGATGTCGTGGAAGGCGAGCAGGTCGTCGTCTTCATGGACCTTGCGGCTGGGGATCTGGCCGGCGATGATCTTGCAAAACAGGCAGTTCGGGTCGTGGCTCATGGGGCTTGCGTGCAGTGGGGGGAGCGTAGGCTTCAAAGCGGCAGCGGCTTGCGGTCGTTCCAGTATAGAAGCCCTTTGACCAGCCGGTAGATGACCCAGACGGTGGCCGCAAACAGGATCGCAAAACCCACCAGCAGCACCACGGTCAAGGCCCCCAGCACGAACCAGCACAGCCCCCACCAGAAGGTGCGGATCTGCCAGCGGAAGTGGCTCTCGTACAGGGTGCCTTGGGCGTCTTCGCGCTTGACGTAGTTGATGACGATGGCGATGATCGCCGTCACCCCAAGCAACCACGACAGGGCGTAGAGGAGGTAGATGATGAGCGTGAGCTGGCGCAGGCTGGCGAGCTCGTCTGGGGTTTTGCCGCCGGGGTTGCGGCCGGTGTCCGGACCAAAGGTGTCGTTCAAGCGGCCTCCCCTCGTTGCTGGTGCCCATCCTGTTGGCGCTGCTGCAGCTTGCGCAGCGCCTTTTCTTCCAGGCCGCTCAGGCCCTCGCGGCGCGCCAGCTCGGCCGCCACGTCGGCGGGCGAGAGGCCGAAATGCGCGAGCGCGATCAGGCTGTGAAACCACAGATCGGCCATTTCACCCACCAGCGCCTGCGCGCTGCCGCGGCCGTGCTGCAAGTCCTTGGCCGCCATCAGGGTTTCACCGGCTTCTTCGGCGATTTTTTTCAGGATCGCATCCGGCCCCTGGTGCAGCAGGCGCGCCACGTAGCTGCGCGCCGGGTCGCCACCGTGCGCAGGCTTGCGGGTCTCGATCAGGGCGGCCAGGCGCAACAGAGTGTCGTCGGCGCCCATGGCCGGGGCCGGGCTGGAGGCTGTAGGGGGGGTGCTCATGTGCAGGATGGAGTTTAGCGGTAGATCGATTCGGGGTCTTTGAGCACCGGCTCCACCGTCAGCCAGCGCCCGCCAGCCGCCTGCCCGCCCGGCCCCGCAGGCGCGGCCGCTTGCCAGCGCAGATAAAAACAACTGTGGCGGCCGGTGTGGCAAGCGATGCCGGGCTCGTGCCCGAGCTGGGTGACCTTGAGCAGCAGCACGTCGGCGTCGCAGTCGAGCCGGATTTCGTGCACCTGCTGCACGTGCCCCGATTCCTCGCCTTTGTACCAGAGTTTGGCGCGTGAGCGGCTGTAATACACGGCGCGCCCCAAGGCCGCTGTTTGCGCCAGCGCCTCGCGGTTCATCCAGGCCAGCATCAGCACGTCGCCGCTGCTGGCTTCTTGGGCAATCACCGGCACCAGCCCGTGGGCGTCCCAGCGCACGGCGTCGAGCCAATCGGTCATAAACGCAAATCTCCGTTTGAGGGGGCCGCAGCCACAGTGGCTGGGGCGGCCGTGGCCCATTTTGGCACAGCCCGAGGCATCGGTGTTTACCCTGGACTGCAGGGCCAAAAACCACCAGATTGCGGGCTTGGGTGGCCGCGCCACGAATTTCGCCGCTACACTAGCGCTAGTGTTTGACTTGGCCATGAACCACTACGGGTAGTGGTCACGAGGTGCCAAGCAACCCCCCAGCCGCACGGCTGCAGCCATTGCACCCCCACAAGGAACACCCATGTCCATTGCCCCCTCCTCTGCATCCACCGAGCGCCCCCAGGTCGCTGCCCCCGAGGCCGCCCGCGCCCCCCTTGGCGGCAGCCTGCCGCACTACCAGATCATCCGGCGCAACGGCTCGGTGGTGCCGTTCGAACCGAGCAAGATCGCGGTGGCGCTGATGAAAGCCTTTCTGGCGGTGCGCGGGGCCCACGGGGCCGCCTCGGCCAGCGTGCGCGAGGACGTAGAGCAGCTCACCCAGGCCGTGGTGCGGGCGCTGCTGCGCTCGCGTCCGGCCGGCGGCACCTTTCACATCGAAGACGTGCAAGACCAGGTGGAGCTGGGGTTGATGCGCGGCGGCCACCACGAGGTGGCGCGGGCTTATGTGCTCTACCGCGAGCGCCGCGCCCAAGAACGCGCCGCCAAACAAGCCAGCGCCGCGCCTGCGGCCCCGGTGCTGCACGTGAGCCTCGGCGGCCAGCGCCAACCGCTGGACCTGGAGCGCCTACGCACCCTGGTGGCCAACGCCTGCGCCGGGCTGGGCGAGGCGGTGCGGCCCGAGCCGATCGTGGCCGAAACGCTGCGCAACCTCTACGACGGCGTGCCGCTGGAAGAGGTCTACAAGGCGACCATTCTGGCGGCGCGCACGCGCATCGAGTCCGACCCCGACTACACCTACGCCACCGCCCGGCTGCTGCTGCACACCATCGCCCTCGAGGTGCTGGGGCAGGATCTGACGCAAGCCGAACTGGCCAGCCATTACCCCGACGCCTTCCCGGCCTGCATCCGGCTCGGGGTGCAGGCCGAGCTGCTCAACCCCGATCTGCTGCAATTCGATCTGGCGCGGCTGGCGGCGGCGCTCAGGCCCGAACGCGACCTGCAGTTCGACTACCTGGGCCTGCAGACCCTGTACGACCGCTACTTTTTGCACCAGCACAAGCGCCGCATCGAGCTGCCACAGGTGTTTTTCATGCGCGTGGCGATGGGGCTGGCGCTCAACGAGATCGAGCGCGAGGCGCGGGCGATCGAGTTCTACGAGGTGCTGTCGCGCTTTGATTTCATGAGCAGCACGCCGACGCTGTTCAACAGCGGCACCCGGCGCTCGCAGCTCTCGAGCTGCTACCTGAGCACGGTGCCCGACGAGCTCGAGGGCATCTACGAGGCGATCAAGGACAACGCGCTGCTGTCCAAGTTTGCCGGCGGGCTGGGCAACGACTGGACGCGCGTGCGCGCCCTGGGCAGCCACATCAAGGGCACCAACGGCGAATCGCAAGGGGTGGTGCCGTTCTTGAAAGTGGTCAACGACACCGCCGTGGCGGTGAACCAAGGCGGCAAGCGCAAGGGGGCGGTCTGCACCTACCTCGAGACCTGGCACCTGGACATCGAGGAGTTTCTGGAGCTGCGCAAGAACACCGGCGACGACCGGCGCCGCACGCACGACATGAACACCGCCAACTGGATACCCGATCTGTTCATGAAACGGGTGCTGGAAAAGGGCGACTGGAGCCTGTTTTCGCCCCACAGCGTGCCCGATCTGCACGATCTGGTGGGGCCAGCGTTCGAGCGCGCCTACGTGGCTTACGAGGACAAGGCCGCGCGCGGCGAGATCACGCCCTACAAAAAGCTGCCCGCCACCGATCTGTGGCGCAAGATGCTGTCGATGCTGTTCGAAACCGGGCACCCCTGGATCACCTTCAAGGACCCGTGCAACCTGCGCAGCCCGCAGCAGCACGTGGGTGTGGTGCATTCGTCCAACCTGTGCACCGAAATCACGCTCAACACCAGCGACAGCGAAATCGCGGTCTGCAACCTCGGCTCGGTCAACCTGGCGCAACACCTCAAAGACGCCGACTGCGGCTCGGGCGCCCGGGTGCTCGACCACGACAAGCTGCGCCGCACCGTGGCCACCGCCATGCGCATGCTCGACAACGTGATCGACATCAACTACTACGCAGTGAAAAAGGCGCGCGACTCCAACCTGCGCCACCGGCCGGTGGGGCTGGGGATCATGGGCTTTCAGGACGCGCTCTACCAGATGCGCACGCCCTACGCCAGCCCAGAGGCGCTGGCCTTTGCCGACCAGAGCATGGAAGCCGTCTGCTACCACGCCTACTGGGCCAGCAGCGATCTGGCGGCCGAGCGCGGGCGCTATTCGAGCTACCCAGGCTCGCTGTGGCAGCGCGGCGTGCTGCCGCTGGACTCGCTCGAACTGCTGGCGCAGGCGCGCGGCGGCTACCTCGAAGTCGATCGCAGCCAGACGCTGGACTGGGACGCGCTGCGCGCCAAAATCGCCCGCGACGGCATGCGCAACGCCAACTGCGTGGCCATCGCCCCCACGGCGACGATCTCCAACATCGTCGGCGTCGATGCCTCGATCGAGCCCTGCTTTGGCAACCTATCGGTCAAGAGCAACCTCTCGGGCGAGTTCACCATCGTCAACGCCTACCTGGTGCGCGACCTCAAGCGCCTCGGGCTCTGGGACGAGGTGATGCTGCTGGACCTGAAACACTTCGACGGTTCGCTGCAGCCCATCGACCGGGTGCCGGCCGAACTCAAACACCTCTACCGCACCGCCTTTGAAGTGGAACCGGCGTGGCTGGTGGAGGCCGCCGCACGGCGCCAGAAATGGATCGATCAGGCGCAAAGCCTGAACCTCTACATGGCCGGGGCTTCGGGCAAGAAGCTCGACGAGACCTACAAGCTGGCGTGGCTGCGCGGGCTCAAGACCACCTACTACCTGCGCACCACCAGCGCCACCCAGGCCGAGAAATCGACCGGCCGCGTGGGCCAGTTGAACGCGGTGTCGATGCAGGCTGCAAGCGCCCACGGCAGCGGCCAAGCCGCCGCGCTGGGCAGCCCAAGCGCCTTGGCTGCGGCCGGCCCGGCCACAGACGTCAGGTTCTGCGCCCTCGACGACCCGGGCTGCGAAGCCTGCCAATGATGCCGCCGCTGCCCAGATACCACACGGCGGCCTGCGCAGTGCGCAAAAGCCGCTGCGGCGCTTGCTTTTTTCGTGCAACCCCTCATAATCCACCAAACAGGAAAACCCCATGCTGAACTGGGACGACCACCCCGAACCGGCCCTGCAACCGCTGCCGCCCGCCCCCAACCTGCCCCCCGTTCCTGCGGCGGCCCAAGCCAACCTTCATGAGGCGGCCGCTGTGGCGGCCGCGCAGCCGGCAGCCGCGCGCGAGCGCCCCACGCACCAGCGCATCAACGCCGCCGACAAGCGCATCATCAACGGCCAGACCGACGTCAACCAGTTGGTGCCCTTCAAGTACAAATGGGCCTGGGAGAAATACCTGGCCTCTTGCGCCAACCACTGGATGCCGCAAGAGGTCAACATGAGCCGCGACATCGCGCTCTGGAAAGACCCCAAGGGCCTGAGCGAGGACGAGCGCCGCATCATCAAGCGCAACCTGGGCTTTTTTGTCACCGCCGACTCGCTGGCGGCCAACAACATCGTGCTCGGAACCTACCGCCACATCACTGCGCCCGAGTGCCGCCAGTTTCTGTTGCGCCAGGCCTTCGAAGAGGCCATCCACACCCACGCCTACCAGTACATCGTCGAAAGCCTGGGGCTGGACGAGGGCGAGATTTTCAACGCCTACCACGAAATTCCCAGCATCCGCGACAAGGACGAGTTCCTGCTGCCCTACATCGACACCATCATGGACCCGGCCTTTCACACCGGCACGCCCGAGGCCGACCAGAAGCTGCTCAAGAGCCTGATCGTCTTTGCCTGCCTGATGGAGGGGCTGTTTTTCTACGTCGGCTTCGCCCAGATCCTGTCCATGGGGCGGCAGAACAAGATGACCGGCGCTGCCGAGCAGTACCAGTACATCCTGCGCGACGAATCGATGCACTGCAACTTTGGCATCGACCTGATCAACCAGCTCAAGCTGGAGAACCCGCACCTCTGGACGCCGGCCTTCAAGGCCGAGATCAGGGCGCTGTTCGAGCAGGCCGTGGAACTCGAGTACCGCTACGCCGAAGACACCATGCCGCGCGGCGTGCTCGGGCTCAACGCCTCGATGTTCAAGGGCTACCTGCGCTACATCGCCAATCGGCGCGCAACCCAGATCGGGCTCGATGCGCTCTACCCCAGCGAAGAAAACCCCTTTCCGTGGATGAGCGAAATGATAGACTTGAAGAAGGAGCGCAATTTCTTCGAGACGCGTGTGATCGAGTACCAGACGGGCGGCGCCCTGTCGTGGGACTGACACCGCCTTAGCCCGCTGGCTGCGTCGGTTCGCCGCAGGCGCAGCGCCATTGTCAAACTGCAACCAACCCAAGAGGAGTAAAGAATGGCACCTGCAAAAAAGACCGCCGCTGCGGCACCCGAGGCACCCAAGCCACCTGCAACCCCGGCGGCCAGCGCGCCGCGGCCAGCGCGCAAAACCGTGCCCAAAGCCAGCACAGCGGCACCGGCTGCAGCGCCGGCTCCGGCTCCGGCTGCCGCAGTGAGCAAGAAAACGGCCGCCAAGCCGGCGGCCGCACCCGCTGCACCCGCTCCTTCCCCAGCCGCCAAACCCGCCAAACCCGCCAAACCCGCCAAGGCAGTGAAGGCAGTGAAGGCAGTGAAGGCGGAGAAATCGACCAAGGCCGCGCCAACCGAGCCCAAGGTCGAAAAAACCCCCAAGGCACCCAAGGCGCCCAAGGCCAAGGCGCCGGTTCAGCCGCCAGCACCCAACCCCAAGGCGGCTTGGCCTTTCCCCACTGGCAAGAAACCCTGAACCCGCGCAGAGCGGCTGGGCAGCGGCGGCGCTCGGCCGCTCAGAGGCTGAAGCGGTAGTTCTGGCCACCCCGGGAGGCGATTTTTTCGGCACCCATGCGGTTGCCGAGTTCGGCGCTGCGCCGCAAGTCCCAACCCTGCGCCAGGCCGTAGAGCAAGCCGGCGCGCAGCGCGTCGCCGCAGCCGGTCGGGTCCAGCACCGCGCGCGCGGGCACCCCAGGCACGCGACTGCACTGGCCCTGCTGCCACAGGTCGCAGCCCTGATCGGCCAGCGTGATCACGAGGCCGCGCAGCCGCTGCGACAGCTCGGCGTAACCCAGGCCGGTGCGCTCGCTCAACATGCGCGCTTCGTAGTCGTTGAGCGCGGCCCAGTCGGCCAGTTCGATGAAGCGCAGCAGCTCGGGGCCGTCGAACATCGGCAGCCCTTGGCCCGGGTCGAACACAAAGGGCACCCCGAGCGCGTGCAGCTGCTCGGCGTGTTCGATCATCGCCTGGCGTCCATCGGGCGAGACGATGGCGATGCGCGCCTCGGGTGCGGCCACGATTGGGTTCTGGTGCGCCAGCGCCATGGCGCCGGGGTGAAAGGCGGTGATCTGGTTGTTGTCGCGGTCGGTCATGATCATGGCCTGCGCGGTGTAGTGCTGGCTCACCCATTGCACCGCGCCGGTGTCGATGCCCAGCTCCTGCATGCGCTCCAGATAGTCTTGCCCGTCGTTGCCCAGCGCCGCCACCGGGCGCGCCTGCACGCCCAACTGGCGCAAGCCATAGGCGATGTTGCCAGCGCAGCCGCCGTATTCGCGCCGCAGGGCCGGCACCAGAAAGGAGACGTTGAGGATGTGCAACTGCTCGGGCAGGATCTGCTCGGCAAAGCGGCCCTCGAAAGTCATGATGGTGTCAAAGGCCAGCGAGCCGCAAATCAGAATGGTCATGGTGCAAATGGGGAGAGCAGGTAGTGGGTGGCAGTCGAAATCACAATCAGGGGTAAAACAAGATGGCGCGGTAGCCCGTCATGACGCGCCCTTCGATGCCCTCAAAGGCGAGCTCGAATTGCAACGACCACTCCGCCCCGGCCGGCAGGGTGGCGGTTGGGCGCGGCCATTCGTGCGGCAGCAGGACGCGGCGCACCAGTACCTGGTCGTGGATGTCGGTCAGGGTGAGCTCGATCGCCGGGCTCAGCACTTCCAGCGCCGACTGGTTGCGCAGCACCACCTGAAAACCGTACACACCGGGACCCAGGCGCAGCAGCACCGAGCTGTCGATCACCACATCGGTGGGGCTGGTGGGCAGGGCCTGCTGGCAATCCAAGGTCTGGCACAGGGCCTCGAGCACCGGCTGCGTGGCCGGCACGGCGCGCGCCAGCGGTGCCCGCCACTGGGTGGCGGCTTGCAGGCCCAGCAACAGCGCCAGCGCGGCCACCGCGAGCAGCAGCAACAGGCGCACCCCCGGCCGCTGCCACAGGGCCTGGCGCTGCGCCTGGCGCACGAAGGACGGCGCCGGGGCGCTTTGCACGTGGGGCTCTGGGCTGGCAGCGGCTGGCGAAGGTGACGGCGGCGCCTCGGACTGGGGCGCCTCGGGCAGCGGCTGCGGCAGCGGTGCCGGCTCGGCATCATCCGCGTGCAGGTGCGAGGCCGTGGCGCCTGACACCTCTGGCTGCGCCTGCGTCTCTGGCTGCGGCCCTTGCGGCCCTTGCGGCTCGGTCTGCGCGGGCGCAGCGGACGGCACCACGGACTCCGGCTCCCACGCTGGCGCGGGGCGAGACGCGGGCATGGCAGCGCCCGTCTGCGCTGCGGGCTGTGGGCTTGGCTGCGGCGGTTGGTGGGGCGACTGGGGCGCGGCCGGCTCCGGCCCCGGCGACCACGACTGCAAATCGAGCGTGGCATTGAACACCTGCTGGCACTGGCCGCAGCGCACCCAGCCGTCGGAAATCTTGAGCTGGTCGGGCACCACCTTGAAGGCGGTGGCACAGGCCGGACAACGGGTGATGAAGCTCATGCTTCAATTATTGCAGTGCAACGCCTCGAGGCGCGCGCGCCGTCATCAAAATCCAGCCGTCTTCGGCGTCGCTGCGCTGCAACGCCATCCACGGCGCGTAAGCGGCCTGCAGCTCGCTGGCTTGGCGCTGCAAGATACCCGACAACACCAAATGCCCTCCAGGGCCCACGCGCTCGCACAGCAGCGGCGCCAGCAGCTTGAGCGGTGTGGCCAGAATGTTGGCCAGCACCACGTCGTAGGGGCCGCTGGCCAGGTCGGGCAAACCGGTATGCAGCTGCACACCGTTGTGCAAGGCGTTGCGCTGCGCCGTTTGCACCGCCACCGGGTCGATATCGACGGCGTCGATGCGCTGGGCCGCAAACTTGGCCGCCGCAATCGCCAGAATGCCCGAGCCGCAGCCGTAATCGAGCACGCTGCGGCCCGCCAGCGGCTGCTGCGCCAGCCAGCGCAGGCACATGCGGGTGGTGGGGTGGGTGCCGGTGCCAAAGGCCTGCCCGGGGTCGAGCCGAATCACCTGCAGCGCCGCAGGCGGCACCTCGTGCCAACTGGGCACGATCCAAAAAGTGGGGGTGATCGGCACCGGCTCGAATTGCGTCTGCGTCAGGCGCACCCAATCGGTCTCGGCCACCGGCCGCAGCGCGCAGGCCTCGCAACCGGCGAAAAAATCCTGCGCTTGCAGCAGCTGCTGCGCGTCGTGCGCTGCCGCTGCGCTGGCAAACAGCGCCGACAGGCGCGAGCGCGCCCAGCCCGCCCTGGGCGCGGGCAGGCCCGGCTCACCGAACAGCCCGCGCTCGGCGTCCGTGTCGGCGTCGGCGTCTTCGACCGAGACGCTCAGGGCGTCGAGCGCCTCCAGCGCCTCGCTCACGGGCTCGACCTGGCTCTCGGGAACCAGCAACAGCAACTCGTACAGCGCGCCCTGCGTGCCTGCGGGCTCGGCCGCGCCCGGGGGCTCGGCCCCAGCCATCGGCTCAGCGCTCACGTTGCGCCAACCAGGCTTCGAGGTAGTGGATGTTGGTGCCGCCGGCCTCGAAATTGGCGTCCACCAAGATCTCGCGGTGCAGGGCGATGTTGGTCTTGATGCCCTCGATCACGGTCTCGGACAGGGCCGAACGCATGCGCGCCAGCGCCTGCTCGCGCGTGTCGCCGTGGGTAATGAGCTTGCCGACCATCGAATCGTAGTTAGGCGGCACCAGGTAGTGGGTGTAGATGTGCGAATCGACCCGCACACCCGGGCCGCCGGGCGCGTGCCAGGCGCTGATGCGCCCGGGCGAGGGGGTGAACTTGTAGGGGTCTTCGGCGTTGATGCGGCACTCGATGGCGTGGCCGCGCAGCTCGATCTGGCGCTGCGTGAACGGCAGTTTTTCGCCGGCGGCGATGGCGATCTGCTGGCGCACGATGTCGATGCCGGTCACGGCCTCGGTCACCGGGTGTTCGACCTGCACCCGGGTGTTCATCTCGATGAAGTAGAACTCGCCGTTCTCGTACAGAAACTCGAAGGTGCCAGCGCCCCGGTAGCCGATTTTCTTGCACGCTGCGGCGCAGCGGTCGCCGATGCGGTCGATCAGGCGCCGCGCGATGCCCGGCGCCGGCGCTTCCTCGATCACCTTTTGGTGTCGCCGCTGCATCGAGCAGTCGCGCTCGTAGAGATAGACGGCGTTGCGAAAGTTGTCGGCCAGAATCTGAATTTCGATGTGGCGCGGGTTTTGCAAAAACTTTTCCAGATAGACCTCGGGGTTGCCAAAGGCGGCGCCGGCCTCGGCCTTGGTGGTCTGCACCGCGTGCAGCAGCGCCGCTTCGGTGTGCACCACGCGCATGCCGCGGCCACCGCCGCCGCCCGCGGCCTTGACGATCACCGGGTAGCCGATGGAGCGCGCGATGCGCTTGACCTCGGCCGCGTCGTCGGGCAAGGCGCCTTCGGAGCCGGGCACGCAGGGCACCCCGGCGCGGATCATGGCTTGCTTGGCCGCCACCTTGTCGCCCATGGTGCGGATCGCCTCGGGCGTGGGGCCGATGAACACGAAGCCGCTTTTTTCCACGCGCTCGGCAAAGTCGGCGTTCTCGCTCAAGAAGCCGTAGCCGGGGTGGATGGCTTCGGCGTCGGTGACTTCGGCCGCCGAGATCAGGGCCGGCATGTTCAGGTAGCTTTGCGCCGAAGGCGGCGGGCCGATGCACACCGCCTCGTCGGCGAGCTTGACGTATTTGGCGTCGCGGTCGGCCTCGGAATAGACCATCACCGCCTTGACACCCAGTTCGCGGCAGGCGCGCTGCACGCGCAAGGCGATCTCGCCGCGGTTGGCGATCAGGATTTTCTTGAACATGGCCGCTGCGCCCTCACTCGAGCACGAACAGGGGTTGCCCGTATTCGACCACCTGACCGTTTTCGGCCAAAATCTGCGTCACCGTGCCGGCGTGCTCGGCTTCGATCTCATTGAGGATTTTCATGGCTTCCACGATGCACACCGGATCGCCCACCTTGACCACCTGCCCGATCTCGACAAAGGGCTTGGCCCCCGGGCTGGCGGCGCGGTAAAAGGTGCCGACCATGGGCGATTTGAGCTCCTGCCCCTTGGGTGCTGCGGGTGCTGCGGGTGCTGCGGGGGCTGCGGGCGCTGCCGCTGGCGCCGGCGGCGCGACGCCCGCAGCAACCAGCGCCGCAGCGCTCTGGGCGGCAGGCGGCATGGCCACGACGGCCGGTGCCTGCACCAGCGGTGCGGCCGCCGGCGGGCTTTTGACGATGCGCACCTTGCCCTCGGCCTCGGTGATCTCGAGTTCGGATACATTCGACTCCGAGACGAGGTCGATCAGGGTCTTGAGTTTGCGCAAATCCATGTCAGCTCCTAAATCAGTACCAAAATGCGTCGAAGTGCGCGCATCAAGGCAAAAGCAGGCGCGAATATACACGAACTGGCCTCGTGCGAGCGGCTTGGCCACGGCCCGGCCGCGCCTGCCTTGACGCCCACGCCAGCCAGCCACTGCCATGATCGACAGCGAAGCCCCTATCTCCAGCATGGCCCTGCCGGGCCTGGCGCGTGCGCTGGTGGCCGCTGGCACCCTGAGCCAGCAAAACGCTGAAGGGCTGTACGCCAAAGCCCAGGCGCACAAAAGCAGCTTCATCGCCGAACTGGTGGGCAGCGGGGCCTTGAGCGCACGCGAACTGGCGCACACCATGTCGCGCACCTTTGCGGCGCCCTTGATCGACCTCGACGCCATCGACCTGCAGCGCCTGCCCAAAGGCGTGCTCGACCCCAAGATGGCCAAGCAGTTTCGCATCGTCGTGCTCAGCCGTCGCGGCAACCGCATCACGGTGGCCACCGCCGACCCCACCCACTCCGACGTCGCTGAAAAAATCAAGTTCACCACCCAGCTCACGGTGGACTGGGTGATCGCCGAGCTGGACAAGCTCACCAAATTGACCGATAGCACCAGCGCCAGCGCCAGCGAAGCGATCGAGCACATCGTGGGCGGCGAATTCGAGTTCGACGCCGAAGCGATCGAGATCGCCACCGCTGAAAGCTCCGAGAAGGTGTCGGCCGAAGTCGAAGACGCGCCCGTGGTGCGGTTCTTGCACAAAATGCTGCTCGATGCCTACACGATGCGGGCCTCTGACCTGCATTTCGAGCCCTACGAGCATTTTTACCGGGTGCGCTTCCGCATCGACGGTGAGCTGCGCGAAATCGCCTCCCCGCCGGTGGCTTTGAAAGAAAAGCTGGCTTCGCGCATCAAAGTCATCTCGAAGCTCGACATCGCCGAAAAACGCGTGCCGCAGGATGGACGCATGAAGCTCAAGGTCGGGCCCGACAAATCGATCGATTTTCGCGTCAGCACCCTGCCCACGCTGTTTGGCGAAAAGATCGTGATCCGCATCCTGGACCCGAGCAGCGCCCAAATGGGCATCGACGCGCTGGGTTACGAAGCGGACGAAAAGGCGCTGCTGCTGGAGGCCATCAGCCGCCCCTACGGCATGGTGCTGGTGACCGGCCCTACGGGCTCGGGCAAGACGGTGTCGCTCTACACCTGCCTCAACATCCTGAACCAGCCCGGGGTCAACATCTCCACCGCCGAAGACCCGTCGGAGATCAACCTGCCCGGCGTCAATCAGGTCAATGTCAACGAAAAGGCGGGCCTGACCTTCGCCGCCGCGCTCAAGTCTTTTTTGCGCCAAGACCCCGACATCATCATGGTGGGCGAGATTCGCGACCTGGAGACGGCCGACATCGCCATCAAGGCCGCCCAGACCGGCCACCTGGTGCTCTCGACCCTGCACACCAACGACGCCCCCGGCACCCTGACGCGCTTGCAGAATATGGGCGTGTTGCCGTTCAATATCGCCTCCAGCGTGAACCTGGTCACGGCGCAGCGGCTGGCGCGGCGCCTGTGCACGCAGTGCCGGCAACCCTTTGAAGACTTGCCCGACAAGGCGCTGCTCGATGCCGGGTTCAAGCCCGAGGAGCTCGACGGCAGCTGGAAACCGTGGCGCCCTGTGGGTTGCAAGGCGTGCTACAACGGCTACAAGGGGCGGGTGGGCATCTATCAGGTCATGCCGATCAGCGAAGCGATGCAGCACATCATTCTGCGCGGCGGCAGCGCGCTCGAGATTCTGGCCCAAGCGCGCACCGAAGGCGTTCGCACTTTACGCGAATCGGGGCTGCGCAAGGTTAAACTGGGCCTGACTTCCCTCGAGGAAGTGCTGGGCTGCACCAACGATTGACCACACAGGCGTGTGGTCCCGATGCAAAACCGAAAGAGGGAATCATGGCGACGGCAACCACCAAAGACATCAAGGAATACGTATTCGAGTGGGAAGGCAAGGACCGCAACGGCAAACCTGTGCGCGGCGAGGTGCGCGCCGCCGGCGAAAACCAGGTGCAGGCGACGCTGCGCCGTCAGGGCGTGCTGGTGCAAAAGGTCAAAAAACGCAAAACCGCGTCGGCCAAACGCATCAAACCCAAGGACATCGCTATTTTCACGCGCCAGTTGGCCACCATGATGAAGGCCGGGGTGCCGCTGCTGCAAGCCTTTGACATCGTCGGACGCGGCAACCCCAACCCGAGCGTGAGCAAGCTGCTCAACCAGGTGCGCACCGACGTCGAAACCGGCACCTCGCTCAGCGCCGCCTTTCGCAAACACCCGCTGTACTTCAACGCCCTGTATTGCAACCTGGTGGAAGCGGGTGAAGCCGCCGGCATCCTCGAAGAGCTGCTGGACCGTCTGGCCACCTACATGGAAAAAACCGAGGCCATCAAGAGCAAGGTCAAGTCGGCGCTGATGTACCCGACGGCCGTGATCGTGGTGGCGTTCGTGGTCGTGGTGGTGATCATGATCTTCGTCATACCGGCCTTCAAGGAGGTCTTTTCTGCCTTCGGTGCCGACTTGCCCGCCCCGACGCTGCTGGTGATCGCCATGAGCGAGTTTTTCGTGGCTTACTGGTGGATCATTTTTGGCGCACTGGGCGGCGGCCTGTACTTTTTCATGCAGGCCTGGAAGCGCAACCTCAAGGTGCAGCGCTTCATGGACCGGGCGCTGCTCAAGCTGCCCGTGTTTGGTACGCTGGTGGAAAAATCCACCGTGGCGCGCTGGACCCGCACCATGTCCACCATGTTTGCCGCCGGGGTGCCGCTGGTGGATGCGCTGGACTCGGTCGGTGGGGCCGCAGGCAACAGCCTGTATGCCGACGCCACCGCGCAAATCCAGCGCGAAGTGGCCACCGGCACCAGCCTGACCATGGCCATGAACAACGCCCGCATCTTCCCCTCGATGGTGCTGCAAATGGCCGCCATCGGCGAGGAATCGGGCTCGCTCGACCACATGCTGGGCAAGGCGGCCGACTTTTACGAGCAAGAGGTGGACGACATGGTGGCTGGCCTGTCGAGCCTGATGGAGCCGATCATCATCGTGGTGCTGGGCACGATCATCGGCGGCATCGTGATCGCGATGTATCTGCCGATCTTCCAGCTTGGGCAAGTGGTCTGAGAGGCAAGCTGTGGCTTGGGAACCGTGGCTGGTGCTGGCGCACGGCCAGGCAGCGCCCTGGCGGCAACGCACGGGCGGCTTGACGGCTTGCCCGCGTTGTGAGCTTGGCGTGTTGCGCCAAGGCCACGCCGCATTTGACTCAGATCAAGAGCACTTGCGAATCGTTCGCATTGGTGTTTATAATCAAGCCATGCAAACGCCTGCCCTCGCCCACCCTGCCACGCACAGGTGTGCTCCCGCGCCCAGCTCGAGTGAGCGCGCCTGGACGTTTACCGAGCTCAGCGCCGGCCAGCGCACGCTGCTGATCGAGCACGCCGGGCAGGTCTATCGCCTCAGCCTGACGGGGCAAAACAAACTCATCCTGACCAAATGATGCGCCGCCGGACGCGCGCCCCTGCCTGACTTCTCCGCCCTCAGCCAGCCAGTCACCGCCTGCGGTGCCACGAGCCAGCCAGTGTTTCCTTCTTTGCACTCGCCACTGGACCGACTCGTGACCCAACTTTCCCGAACCCCTTCCCCTTTCCTGCTGCACCCGATCGCGCTGGCCTGCCTGCTGGGCAGCGGCTTGGCTTGGGCGCAGAGCACGCCCAGCGCACGCACCGGTGCGGCCAGCCCAACCACCGGCAGCAGCGCAGCCGCGCCGACCGCTGGCAGTGGCGCATCGACGGCGCAACTGGATGCCGTGGTGGTCAGCGGCGCACGCGCCGAGCGCGAACTGGGCGACGTGCCGCAGCGCATCGACGTGCTCGAAGGCGCGGCACTGGACCCCACCCAAGCGCAGGACATCCGCGAACTGGTGCGCGACTTGCCCAACGTCGAGGTGCGCCGGGCACCGCAGCGCTTCGGCGCCGTGCTGGGTGCCACCGGGCGCGACGGCAACGCCGGCTTCAACATCCGCGGCATGCAGGGCAACCGGGTGCTGCTCACCGTCGATGGCGTGCGCATGCCGCGCGAACTGGTCGCCGGCGTGCTGGGATCGGCCGCCTTTGGCCGCGACTACTACGATATGGGCCTGATCGAGCGCGTGGAAGTGGTGCGCGGCGCGACCTCGGCCCTGTACGGTTCCGACGGCCTGGGCGGCATGGTGGCGATGTTCACGCTGCGCCCCGAGAGCCTGCTGCAGCCCGGCCAAACCCTGGGTGGCCGCCTGATGCTGCGCGCCGACACCGAGGACGATAGCAGCGGCATCGGCCTGACGCTGGCCGGCCTGGCCAGCGCACAGTGGCAGTGGCTGGGCAGCGTGCAAACCGGACGTGCGGGCGCACTCGACAACCAGGGCACCAACCAGGCCGCCAACAGCACCCGCACCGCACCCAACCCGCAGCGCGATCGCAACCACGCCCTGCTGGGCAAGCTGGTATTTGCGCCCGGCGGCGGGCAGCAGCACACCTTCACCGCCGAACAGGTAGAAAAATCCACCGATGTCGATGCCTTGAGTGCGCGTGGTGTCAACCCGTTGGCGCCCGGTGCCACGCGCGACTTGCGCGGCGAAATGGATTCGAGCCGCACGCGCCTGAGCTGGGATGGCCAGTTCTCGCTGCGCGCCGCCTGGGCCGACAGCCTGCGCGCCCACGTCGGCCTGCAGCAGGCCGAAAAACGCGAAGTGGCGATCGAGCACCGCAATGCCAGCACCAGCCCACCCAACCCAGCCACCTTCCGCGTGCGCGACGTCACTTACTGGGAGGACATCTGGCAAGCGTCGCTGCAAGCCGAACGCCGCCGCGGCCTGGGCCACGGCTGGGCGCAGCAGCTGGTCTATGGCATCGAGCTCACACGCACCGACATGGAAAACCTGAGCACCGGCGTGGCGCCACCAGCGGGCGACACCTTCCCCTTGCAGCGCTTCCCGACCACCCGCGAGACCACGCAGGCGCTGTTCGTGCAAAGCGAGTTCTTAAGCGAGCGCTGGAGCATCATCCCGGCGCTGCGCTACGACCGCTTCGACATCGACGCGCAGGAAAGCCCCCTGTTCCGGCGCGCACTGGCCGACCTGTCCGGCGATGCGCTCTCGCCCAAGCTGGGCCTGATTTTCAGGCCAGAGGCAAACTGGCAGATTTTCAGCAATCTGGCGGCGGGGTTCCGCGCTCCCAGTCCGTTGCAACTCAACAACTTCTTTGAAAACCTGGTGGGGGCTTCACCTTACCGCACGATCCCGAACCCCAACCTGCGCCCGGAAAAGAGCCGCACCTTTGAGCTCGGTGCGCGCGGCCAGCACGGCGCGCTGCAGTGGCTGGCCACGGCTTTCACCGGTCGCTACCGCGACTTCATCGAAGACGGCGTGTTCGTGGGCGGAGCCGGGACAGTGGCCGATCCGCGCACCTTCCAGTCGGTCAACCGCGGCCGCGTGCGCATGCACGGCTTTGAGCTCGAAGGCCGCTGGGCCCTGAGCACGGCCACCACGCTGCGCGCCAGCTATGGCCAGACCGAAGGCCGCGACACAGTGCTGAACCAGCCGCTGAACTCGGTCAACCCGGAACGGTTGGTGCTGGGGCTGGAACACCGGCTGCAGCAGTGGACGCTGGGCGCACGCCTGACGCACACCGCCGCCAAGGACCGGGCCGACATCCTGAACACCCTCACCGGCGGCGCGCAGCAGTTTGCCCCCCCGAGCTGGACCACACTCGACCTCAACGCCAGTTGGCAGATCAACCGCAGCATGCGCCTGAGCGCGGCGCTCAACAACCTCACCGACCGCAAATACTGGCAGTGGAGCAACGTGCAGGGCCTGGCCGGAAATTCGGCCGTGCTCGATGCCTTCAGCTCGCCGGGGCGCAGCCTTTCCTTGTCACTGGTCAGCAGTTTTTAATCGGAGCCACACCATGAACACCGCCGAAATCCGCCAAGCCTACCAAGCGGCACGCGCCAAGGGCCTGCGCGCGCGCGACGCCGCCGAACACATCGGCCTGTCCGAAGGCGCTGCGCTAGCCGCGCACCTCGGAACACACGAGCAGCCGACGCGCACCATGGCGCTGCGCCCCGACTGGCTGGAGCTGCTCAAAGCGCTGCAGCCCTGCGGTCCGTTGCTGGCGCTGACGCGCAACCGCAGCGTGGTGCACGAAAAAACCGGGGTCTATGAAAAGCTGTCGGCTCACAACCAGGTCGGGTTGGCACTGGGCAAAGAGATCGATTTGCGGCTGTTTTTCAAGCAGTGGCACGCCGGCCTGGCGGTGACCGAGCTGCACCCGGACGCCGACAAGCCGGCCAGCAGCAGCCTGCAATTCTTCGACCGTCAGGGCGCGGCGGTACACAAGATTTTCTTGCGTGAAGGCAGCGACCGCGCCGCCTGGCAGGCGGTGCTGGCGCAGTGGCAGGACGCACAGGCCGCAGCGCCGGTGTTCGAGTCACCCGCTGCGGCCGAGCCCAAGGGGGCCGACCCTGCCGTTGACGCCGCCGCCTTTGCCCAGGCCTGGTCCGAGATGAGCGACGTGCACCAGTTCTTCCCGCTGCTGCGCGAGTTTGGCGTGGAGCGCCAGCACGGTTTGCGCCTGGTCGAGGGCCGCTTCACGCGCCGCGTCGCGCACGGCTCGGTGCGCCAGATGCTGATGGAGGCCGCCTTTGACGACACCCCGATCATGGCTTTCGTGGGCAGCAGCGGCTGCATCCAGATCCACAGCGGGCCCATCAAGCGCGTCGAGCCGCTGGAGATGCGCGGCCAGGTGTGGCTCAACGTGCTCGACCCCGGCTTCAACCTGCACCTGCGCGAAGACCACATCGGCGACGTCTGGGTGGTGGAAAAGCCCAGCAGCGACGGCACCATCAGCTCGCTCGAGGTGTTCGATGCGCACGGCGATCTGATGGCCTTGTTCTTCGGCGCACGCAAGCCCGGCAACCCCGAGCTGAGCGAGTGGCGCCATTTGCTGGCGCACCTGTCGGGGGCTGAAGAAGGCGCGTCGGCATGAGCCAACCAGTCGTGCACCCGAGGGCAGCGGCGGATGCGTCGGATGCGGCAGCCGCACCGGCACGGCGTCCGGCGGCGTGCGTTGGTTCCAACGCCAGCGCAAATGCCGCCCCGGCCCTGACGCGGCGCGCCTGCGCCTTGGGTCTTGCCGCACTGGCCTCGGGTGCCGCGGCAGCCCGTGCGCCCAGCCCGCGCCTGATCACCGTCGGCGGCAGCATCACCGAAGCGGTGTTTGCCTTGGGCGCGCAAGACCAACTGGTGGGAACCGACACCACCAGCCTGTACCCGGCGGCGGCGCAAGCCACGCCCAAGGTGGGATACATGCGCCAACTGTCGGCCGAAGGGCTGCTGGCCTTGCGCCCGAACGTGGTGCTGGCGCTGGCGGGTTCAGGCCCGCCGCGGGTGCTGACGCAGTTGCGCTCGGCGCGGGTGCAGGTGGAGCTGATCGAGCGCCGCCACGAATGGAGCGATGTGGTGCGCACGCTGCAAGCCGCGGGCCAGGCCACCGGGCGCAGCGCGCAAGCGCAGGCGCTGCTGGCCCAGCTCGAGCAGCGCTGGCACAGCGTGCGCGCGCGCATCCAGGCCCAAACCGGCCCGGTGCCGCGCGTGCTGTTCATCATGGCGCACGGCGGCAGCCCGCTGGTGGCTGGGCAGCAAACCGCTGCCCACGCCATGCTCACGCTGGCCGGGGCGCAGAACGTGATCAGCGGCTTCAACGGCTTTCGCCCCCTGACGGCCGAGTCCATGGCGGCTACCGCGCCGCAGCTCATCGTGACCACCACGCAAAGCCTGCAAGCGGTAGGCGGCGAGACCGGCTTTTGGCAGCGCCCCGAGCTGCGCCTGACCCCCGCCTGGCAACGCCAGCAAAGCGGGCGCACTGCCCTGCTGCACCACGACGCGCTGGCGCTGCTGGGCTTTGGGCCGCGCCTGCCGCAAGTGCTGGAAGCCTTGCACCAGGGCTTGCAGCAGGCATGAACACCCTGGCCCTGAAACGCTGGCTGCCGCGCGGGCGCAGACCGGACGCGCAAGCCAACCCAGCCAACCCAGCCACCTCCGCCACCTCCGCCACCTCCGCCACCTCCGCCATCTCCGCCGCCATCTCCGCCGCCACCTCCGCCACCGCACCCGGCAGCGCGCGCCAAGCGCGCACACGCGGCCCCTGGGTGTTGTGGGCGCTGCTGCTGGGCGTGCTGCTGAGCCTGCTCTGGGCCAGCGGACAGGGCGCTTTTGGCCTGCCCTTGGCCGAGCTGCCTGCGGTTTGGGCGGCGGCCTTGTGGGGCAGCGCCGAACGGGGCGCGGCCGAGCTGGTGTTTTTCAACATCCGCTTGCCGCGGCTGGTGTTGGCCGTGGCGGCCGGTGCCAGTTTAGGGCTGGCCGGGGCGCTGATGCAGGGCCTGTTTCGCAACCCGCTGGCCGACCCAGGGCTGATCGGTGTCAGCAGCGGCGCGGCGCTGGCGGCGGCGTTTGCCATCGTCGTCGCCAGCGTCTGGTGGCCCGATGTGCCGCTGGCCTTGGGCACCTGGCCGCTGATTCTGATGGCCTTTGGCGGCGGCCTGGTGGTCACGGCGCTGATCTACGCCTTGGCCCTGGGCGAGGGCGGAACCAGGGTCGGCATCATGCTGCTGGCCGGCATCGCCATCAACGCCCTGGCTGGGGCCGGCATCGGCTTACTCAGCTACATCGCGACCGACGAGCAACTGCGCAACCTGCAGTTCTGGATGCTGGGCAGCCTGGGCGGCGCGCATTGGGAGGCGGTCACGGTGGTGGGGCTGATCGCGCTCGCGTGCGCCTTGCTGGCGCATGGCCTGGCGCGGCCGCTGAACGCGCTCGCGCTGGGCGAGGCGCAAGCGGTCATGTTGGGCGTGCCGATCGAGCGCCTCAAGCTCGGCTGCGTGCTGCTCACCGCGCTGGCGGTGGGAGCCGTGACGGCTACGGCAGGCATCATCGGTTTCATCGGCCTGGTGGCGCCGCACATGGTGCGCCTGCTCGCCGGCCCCGATCACCGCTGGGTGCTGCCGGGTTCGGCGCTGCTGGGGGCCATACTGGTGCTGCTGGCCGACGCCTGGGCGCGCACCGTGATCGCACCCGCCGAGCTGCCGCTGGGCATCATCACCGCGCTGGTCGGCGTGCCGTTCTTTTTGCTGCTGCTGCGCAGCGCGCACGCGCGCACGCTCTGAAGGCGGCGCCCTCTACCTCATTCGCAGCCCAAACCCCATGCCCGCCCGTCCCTCAAGCCAGCACGCAGTCGCCGCATGAATGCCCGCCTGCCCCACGCTGCGCTCACCCACGCCGCCCACGCTGCACCCGGCCCGGGCCTGGTGGCGCGCCAGATCGGCGTGCAGATCCATGGCCGCAGCCTGCTCGACGGCGTGGACCTGACGCTGGTGCCGGGCGAGCTGGGCGTGATCCTTGGCCCCAACGGCGCCGGCAAATCGACCCTGTTGCACGTGCTGGGCGGCTTGCGCAAGGCGCAAAGCGGTGCCGTCTGGCTCGACGGCGAGCCGGTGGGCGTGCGCAACAGCGCGGCCCTGGCACGCCGACGCGCCTTTTTGCCGCAAGAGCTGGTGCCTGCCTTCGACTTCACGGCACAAGAGGTGGTGGAACTCGGGCGTTATCCGCACCGGCTGCAACCCAGCGCCGACGAGGCCGGCATCGTGCGCGCTGCGCTCGAACACTGCGCCGTGGCGCATCTGGCGCAGCGCAGCATCCGGCTGCTCAGCGGCGGCGAGCGCGCACGGGTGCAGCTCGCCCGCACCCTGGCGCAAGTCTGGCACCCCAGCCCCGACGGTCGCGCCTGCTGGCTGCTGCTCGACGAACCCACCGCCGCGCTCGACCTGCAACACCAGCACGCCACCCTGCACACCTTGCGCCAGTGGAGCCGCAGCCACCGCGCCGGCGTGCTGCTGGTGCTGCACGACCTCAACCTTGCATTGCGCTACGCCGACCGCTGCTGGGTGCTGCAAGACGGGTGCCTGGTGCAACACGGTGCGCCCGATGCGGTGCTGCAAGCCGAGCTCGTACACGCGGTCTGGCAGGTGCACACGCACCGCGTCCACGACCCGAGCGGCGTGGCGCAATTGCTGCTGGCACCCTGATGGTTGGCGCCGGCCGTCGCCAGCAATAGCCGCCGCAGCGAAGCCGAGGTGCGCGAGCTGGCGGCGCCGCACCTGCCGCTTTGAGGCGGGCAGTTGGTGCATGCCCTGCCCGTGCAGTCGCACCGCTTGTTTGCGCCTTTGGTGCTGGGCTTGGCGCGAGAGCCTTCTTCCGTCTTCTTTGTCCATGCCATACGCATTGGGACTGCCATCGGAATTTCAAGGGTTATTGGCCTGGTCTATAAGCAGGGACAAAAATCCATCGGTTTTATTTGTCCCATCAAGCGCGCAACACCACTCTACCCGCAGGCCAGCCCCTACTTGCCCACCAGATCGTTGAGCCTTTGGGCCTCGAACTGCTCGAGCCGGGCGGCGTCGGGGGGCAGCGGCGGGTTCAGGCCCTGCTGGGCCGACAACTGCTCCAATGCCTGCCACAGCAGAGCGATCTGGTGTTCCTGGCTGGCGGTGCTGTCGATCAGGCCGCGCAGCGCCTGACTGAGCGGGTCGTCGCTTTGCGTGATGCCGTAGGCCGAAAAACCCAGTTTCGCGGCCTGCTCCTCGCGCCGGGCATCGGCTTGGGCCAAAATGATGCGCGCCGGGTTGCCCACCGCCGTGGCCCCAGGTGGCACGGCCTTGGTCAACACCGCGTTGCTGCCCACGCGCGCGCCGTCGCCCACCACAAAGCCGCCCAGCACCTTGGCGCCGGCCCCGATCACCACGTCGCGCCCCAGCGTCGGGTGCCGCTTGGCGCCCTTGTGCAGCGCCACGCCGCCCAACGTGACGCCGTGGTAAATGGTGCAGCCGTCGCCGATTTCGGCTGTCTCGCCGATCACCACGCCCATGCCGTGGTCGATGAACACACGCGCACCGATCTGCGCGCCGGGGTGGATTTCGATGCCGGTGAGCCAGCGGCTCCAGTGCGCCAGCCAGCGCGCCAGCCATTTCCAGCCCCGGCCCCAGAGCCGGTGCGCAATGCGGTGCAGCAGCAGCGCATGCAAGCCGGGGTAGCAGGTCAGCACCTCCCAGCGCGAACGCGCCGCCGGGTCGCGCTCCAGGATGCAGTCGAGGTCGGACTTGAGTCGGGCAAACATAGCCGCGCAGTCTACCCTTTGGTTTGCGCCAACCGCAACACCGCACGCGCCACCCCGCGCAAAATATGGATTTCGGCCAGCGTGGGCTGGGCCCGGTTGAGCAACTGCTGCAGGCGCGGCAGCAGTTTTTTCGGGGCCGCCGGGTCGAGGTATTGCAGCGCCACCAGCGCCTTTTCCCAGTGCGCCAGGGCGGCGGCCACGGTGGCGGCGTCGGCGCGGGTGGCGGCGGCGTGGCGCGCTGGCGGCGCGGGAGCGCCGGCGGGCTGATCGGTGCCCTCTTCGGTATGCTGGCCGGCGCGTTCCTCAACAGGCTCCGCAAAGCCGCCCAAGGCCAACCGCCACTCGTAGGCGATCAACTGCACCGCCGCGGCCAGGTTGAGCGAACCGTAACCGGGAGCGGTGGGGATGCGCAGGCTCGCGTGGCAGCGATAGACGTCGGCGTTGCTCAGGCCGTAGCGCTCGGGGCCAAAGACAAACGCCACCCCGTGCGCGCCGGCAGGCGCGGCCTGCTGCGCCTGCACCCAGGGACCCAAGTGCTCGCGCGGGGCCAGGGTGGGCGGACCAAAGTCGCGCGCCGTCATGGCGGTGGCGCACAGGTGCGTGATGCCGTCGAGCGCGGCGTCGAGCGTGTCCACCACCCGTGCCGCCGCCAGCACATCGGCGGCACCGCTGGCGCGCTCCAGCGCCTCGGGGCGCTGCAACACATCGGCCCAGCGCGGCCGCACCAGCACCAGATCGGCAAAGCCCATCACCTTGAGCGCACGCGCCACCGCCCCCACATTGCCGGCGTGGCTGGGCTCGATCAAAATGAAGCGGCTGACGATAGTCTGCTGGTGCATGGGCCAGATGGGGGGTGGACGGGTTGAGCCCGGATTGTCCATGAGCCACCGCTGCGCTGCGGCTGGCGCAGTGCCACCCAGGCGCTCGCGCTGCCCCATGACAGGTCGGGCGCAGCCGCGCCGGGCTCATGGGGCTGGGAAGCTCAGGGCGGTTGGTTGATCTCATGGGGCTGGGGCGCTGGGGGCGGTTGGCCGATCTCATGGGGCTGGGGCGCTGGGGGCGGTTGGCCGATCTCATGGGGCTGGGGCGCTGGGGGCGGTTGGTCGATCTCGTGGGGCTGGGGCGCTGGGGGCGGTTGGTTGATCTCATGGGGCTGGGGCGCTGGGGGCGGTTGGTTGATCTCATGGGGCTGGGGCGCTGGGGGCGGTTGGTTGATCTCATGGGGCTGGGGCGCTGGGGGCGGTTGGCCGATTTCTGGCCGCGCAGCGGACGGCATGAGACCGACTGCCCCCAGCGCCCCAGCCCCTCCCCCAGCCCCGTTAAAATGGCCCCTCTTCCTGCGGCCATCGCGCCCCCACCCTGCGCTCCTACACAACCATGACCTCCCCGCACCTGCACCCCATGCTCAACGTGGCCATCAAGGCCGCGCGCGCTGCCGGCAACCTGATCAACCGCGCCGCGCTCGACATCGAGGCGGTGCGCGTATCGGCCAAGCAGACCAACGACTACGTCACCGAAGTCGATCAGGCGGCCGAGCAAGCCATCATCGCCACACTGCACGAGGCCTACCCCGACCACGGCCTGTGGGCCGAAGAATCGGGCCGGCGCGAGGGCAAGGGGCGCGACCGCGCCTTCGTCTGGATCATCGACCCGATCGACGGCACCACCAACTTCATCCACGGCTTTCCGGTCTATTGCGTCAGCATCGCGCTGCAGGTGCACGGCAAGCTCGAGCAGGCCGTGATCTACGACCCGACGCGCAACGACCTGTTCACCGCCACCCGTGGCCGCGGTGCCTTCCTCAACGAACGCCGCATCCGCGTCGCCAAGCGCACCCAGTTGAGCGACTGCCTGGTGAGCACCGGCTTTCCGTTCCGGCCCGGCGACTCGCTGTCACACTTCATGCAGATGCTGGGCGAGGTGATGCCCAAGGTGCGCGGGGTGCGCCGCCCCGGCTCGGCCGCGCTCGACCTGGCCTACGTGGCCGCCGGCTTCACCGACGGCTTTTTCGAGACCGGCCTGAGCCCCTGGGACGTGGCCGCCGGCGCGCTGCTGGTGACCGAAGCCGGCGGTCTGGTGGGCAACTTCAGCGGCGAATCCGATTTTCTGGAACGGGGCGAATGCCTGGCCGCCAACCCGCGCATCTACGGCCAGATGGTCAGCCTGCTGCACGGCTATAGCCGGATCGCGCCACCTGCGCCCAAACCCAGCCCGGCGAGCGCAGGCGAAACCGACGGCGCCGTCTAGCCCGCTGGCCAGTGCACCGTTGGCAGTTGCTCGTAGGCCGGGCGCGCAAACAGATAGCCTTGCATGTAGGGCACACCCATGCCGCGCAGGGTCTGGAATTCGGCCACGGTCTCGATGCCTTCGGCCACCACTTCGATCTGCAGCGCCTCGCAGACCCCCAAGATGCCGCGCACGATCGCTTGGCGAACCTGGTCGCTGTCGATGTGGCGCGTCAGGTCCATGTCGAGCTTGATCAGGTCGGGCTGAAACTCGGCCAGCAGGTTCAGGCCCGAGTAGCCGGCACCAAAGTCGTCGATGGCGGTCTTGAAGCCTTGGCGCTTGTACTCTTTGATGATGCGCTTGAGGTGCTCTTTTTCGACCAGGCGCTCGTTTTCGGTGATTTCAAAAACCAGTTTCTGGGTTGAAAAGCCGTACTGCTGCGCCGCCAGCAGCGTGGCGCGGATGCAGGTGGCGGCCTCATAGACTGCGTTGGGCATGAAGTTGATGCTCAGGCGCGCCGTCATGCCCAAGCGTGCCGCCAGTTCCACCGCCTTGACACGGCAGGTTTGGTCAAAGAGGTAGCGATTTTCGGCGTTGACCTGCGCCAGCACCTCGGCCGCCGAGCCGCCAGCCTGTGCCCTTACCAAAGCCTCGTAGGCATAGACCTGCTGGGTGCGCACATCGACGATGGGCTGAAAGGCCATGCTGAAATCAAAGTCCAGCGGCGGACGGTCCTGGCACTTGTGGCAGGCGGGGTGAGGAGGAATCAATGCTTGCATGGCGAACATCTTACACATCCTGCGCAACAGCGTCACCGCAGATGCGGCAGCCAACCCCGCCGCTGCGCTCGAAGGGGCGGGCCCCACGCCTTCGATACTGAGCGCCCAGCCCCGGCCGCGCACGCTTGCAGGCAAAATCGGCCTCCATGAGCACCCCCCACCCCTTGGCCAGCAGCGCAACAGACGCCTCGACCAAACCCGGCGCAAGGGCCAGCGCCTCGGCCAGCGCAGCCAGCGCAACCGCCGCCAGTGCCGCCGAGCTCAGCGCGCACACGCCCATGATGCGCCAGTACCTTGCGCTCAAGGCCCAGCACCCCGACGCCTTGCTGTTTTACCGCATGGGCGATTTTTACGAGCTGTTCTACGAAGACGCCCACAAGGCCGCGCGCCTGCTCGACATCACCCTGACGCGGCGCGGCCAGTCGGCAGGCGAGCCGATCCCCATGGCCGGCGTGCCCTTTCATTCGGCGCAGAACTACCTGGCGCGGCTGCTCAGGCAGGGCGAATCGGTGGCCATTTGCGAGCAGGTGGGCGATCCGGCCACGGCCAAGGGGCCGGTCGAGCGTCAGGTGCTGCGCGTGCTCACGCCCGGCACCCTGACCGAGGCCGAGCTGCTGCCCGACAAGGCCGAGCCGGTGCTGCTGGCGCTGCACTGGGGGCCGCGTCAGACGCTGGGCCTGGCGTGGCTGAACCTGACGCTGGGCGAGCTGCAGCTGGCGCAGTGCCGCAGCGACGAGTTGCCGACCTGGGCGGCGCGCATCGGGCCCAGCGAGCTGCTCTACAGCGCCGAATTGGCGCAGCCCTGCGCCCGCGAACTGCACGAGCTGCAGCGCCAGTGGCCGGGGCTGGCGGGGGGCGCCGGCGCGGCCGGACCGGCGCGCCTGAGCCTGGCGGCGCGCCCGGCCTGGGCCTTCGACAGCGCCTTGGGCCTGCGCAAGCTGTGCGCGCAGCTGCAGGCCGCGAGTCTGGCCGGCTGGGGCGCGCAGGATTTGCCGCTGGCCCATGCGGCCGCCTCGGCGCTGCTGGACTATGCCGAGCACACCCAAGGGCGGGCGCTGGCGCACCTGACCACCCTGCGCGTGGCGCGGCCCGACGAACTGATCGAGCTGCCCCCGAGCACGCGGCGCAACCTGGAGCTGACGCAGACCCTGCGCGGCGAACCCAGCCCGACGCTGTTTGCGCTGCTCGACACCTGCCAGACCGGCATGGGCAGCCGGCTGCTGCGCCGCTGGCTGCTGGAGCCAGCGCGCGAGCGCACGCCGGCGCGCGAGCGCCTGCAAGCCATCGGCGTGCTGCGCGAGCACTTGCAACAGCCGCTGCGCCAGGCGCTGGCCGGGTCGGCCGATGTGGAGCGCATCGCGGCGCGGCTGGCGCTGCGCCAGGTGCGCCCGCGCGAACTGGCCGGCTTGGTGCAGACGCTGCAGCGCGCCGCCGCGCTGGCGCAGCTGCTGCAAAGCGGCGCGGTGCCACAGCCGGCCAGCACCGCCCCACCGGCCGAATCTGCCCTGCTGACACTGGTGGCGCAACACCTGATTCCGCCGCCGGGCTGCGCCGAGCTGCTGCAGCGCGCCCTGCTGCCCGAGCCGGCGGCGCTGCTGCGCGAAGGCGGCGTGATCAACCACGGCCACGACGCCGAGCTCGATGGCTTGCGTGCGCTGCAAGCCAACTGCGACGCCTTTTTGCTCGAGCTCGAGACGCGTGAGCGCGAGCGCAGCGGCATCGCCAACCTGCGCGTGCAGTACAACAAGGTGCACGGCTTTTACATCGAAATCACCCAAGGCCAGCTCGATCGGGTGCCGGCCGACTACCGGCGCCGCCAGACCCTGAAGAACGCCGAGCGCTTCATCACCCCAGAGCTCAAGGCCTTTGAAGACCAGGTGCTCAGCGCCCAGGAGCGCGCCTTGGCGCGCGAGAAATGGCTCTACGAGGCGCTGCTGGAGCAGTTGCAACCGCATTTGAGCGCGCTCACCGAACTGGCGCGCGCGCTGGCCACGCTCGACGCCCTGTGCGCGCTGGCCGAGCGTTCACTCACGCTCGACTGGTGTGCGCCCGAATTCAGCCTCGAGCCCGGCATCGAAATCCGCGCCGGCCGCCACCCGGTGGTGCAGGCGCGGCTGGCGGCGAGCGACACCGCCTTCACCCCCAACGACACCGTGCTCGGCCCCAAGGCGCGGCTGCAGATCGTCACCGGCCCCAACATGGGCGGCAAATCCACCTACATGCGCCAGGTGGCGCTGATCGCGCTGCTGGCCAGCATGGGCAGCTATGTGCCGGCGCAAAGCTGCCGCCTGGGGCCGCTGGACGCCATCCACACCCGCATCGGCGCCGCCGACGACTTGGCCAACGCCCAGTCCACCTTCATGGTCGAGATGAGCGAGGCGGCCCAGATCCTGCACCGCGCCACCGCGCACAGCCTGGTGCTGATGGACGAGATCGGCCGCGGCACCTCGACCTTCGACGGCTTGGCGCTGGCCACCGCCATCGCCAGCCACCTGCACGACAAGGTGCGCGCCTGCACCCTGTTTGCCACCCATTACTTCGAGCTCACCCGCTTCCCGGCCGAGCACGCTGCCGCGCTCAACGTACACGTGAGCGCAGTCGAGAACGGGCGCGAGATCGTTTTTCTGCACCAGATCGAGCCCGGCCCAGCCAGCCGCAGCTACGGCGTGCAGGTGGCGCGGCTGGCCGGCGTGCCCGCCGCCGTGCTGCACCATGCGCGCCAGCTCTTGCACGCGCTCGAGGCGCACAGCGCGGCGGCGCAGGCGCAGCTCGACCTGTTTGCCCCCGCGCCCAGCGCCGCCTTCGAGGCCACCGCGCCTGATTGGGCCCCAGACGCGCAGCCCCCGGCACCCGAGGCCGCCGCCGCGCCGCCCCCGAGCGCTCTCGAGCAAGCCGTGGCCGCGCTCGACCCCGACGCCCTGAGCCCGCGCGAGGCGCTCGAGGCGCTGTACCGCTTGCGCCAGCTGCTCGGGACCGAACCCAGGGCCGCGCTCGGACCCGCGCTCGGGCCCAAGCAGGCCGTCCGCTAAAATCGCCCGCAACCCCATCCTCTGCCTCCTTGGAGTCTGCCATGAGCCCCGCCCAACCCGCCTTCGACTTCGAACAAGCCCGCTTCAACATGATCGAGCAGCAGATTCGGCCTTGGGAGGTGCTCGATGCGCGGGTGTTGCAGCTGCTGGGCCAGCTCAAGCGCGAAGATTTCGCGCCCGCCCCCTACCGCTCGCTGGCGCTGGCCGACGTCGAAATCCCGCTGTGCCAGCCAGCGGTCGAAGGGGCGTGCATGCTGGCGCCCAAGATCGAGGCCCGTGCGCTGCAGGACCTGGCCCTGCAAGACACCGACAGCGTGCTCGAGATCGGCACCGGCTCCGGCTACATGGCCGCACTCATGGGCCGCCTGAGCGCGCGCGTGCTGAGCCTGGAGATCGACCCGGCGCTGGCCGAGCAGGCGCGCCTCAGGCTGCGCGCCGCCGGCATCGACAACGTCGAGGTACGCTGCGCCGACGCCGCGGCTCAGCGCTGCGCCGCCTGTGGCAGCAACGCCCCGTACGACGCCATCGTGCTCAGCGGCTCGGTGGCCGAGGTGCCCGCCGACTTGCTGGCCCTGCTCAAGACCGGCGGGCGGCTGTTTGCCATCGTCGGCCAGGAGCCGATCATGCGCGCCACCCTGGTGCGCCGCACTGGCCCCGCCAGCTACTACACCGAACAGCCGTGGGACACCGTGGCCCCGCGTCTGCGCGGCTTCCCCGAAGCCTCGCGCTTCCAGTTTTGATCCGCCCCCAGCCATGAACCCCCTGCGGCGCGCCCACGCTGGCACCTCCAGACTGACAGCGCTGGCCTGCGCCCTGGCCGGCTTGCTGGCGGCTGGCAATGCCCATGCCCAGAACCTGCCTGAGCTCTTTGCCGCCGCACGCGCCCACGACGCCAGCTTTTTGGCCGCGCAAGCCCAGTTCGAGGCCGACCGCGCCCGCGCCGCCCAAGCCCAGGCCGGCGTGCGCCCCAGTGTGGCCCTGAGCGGCGGCGCGCAATGGACGCACCGCGACACCAACCTGCCCGGGCCCGACCGCCTGCTCAACCAGCAGCAGCTCACCTTGGGCGCCAGCCAACCGCTGTTTCGCCCAGCCAACCAGCTGGCGCTGCAACAGGCGCAATGGGCCTTGCAGGCGGCGCAGGCGCGCTTGCAAAGCGCCGAGCAAGACCTGATCGTGCGCACCGCCCAAGCCACCTTCGACTTGCTTGCGGCGCAAGACCGGCTGCGCTTGATCGAGGCGCAACAGCAAGCCGTGGCCGAGCAGCTCGCCGCCGCCCGGCGCATGTTCGAGGTCGGCGCCACCACCGTCACCGACGTGCGCGAGGCGCAGGCGCGTTTCGACCTCGTGCGCGCGCAGCAGATCGCGGCCGCCAACGAGCTGCAGGTGCGCCAGCTCGCGCTCGAACAACTGGTCGGCCGCAGCCCGGTGCGCCCGTGGCTGCTGCCCGAAGGCGTGGCCCTGCCCGCGCTGCCGGGCCTGCCGGGCGCCCCTGCAACCGCCCCTGCAACCGCCCCTGCAACCGCCCCTGCAACCGCCCCTGCAACCGCCGCCACCGCCCTGACCAGCTGGGTCGAGCGCGCGCAAACCGCGCACCCTTTGCTGCGCCAGGCCGAGGCCGGCTTGCAGATCGCTGCGCTCGAGGTGCAGCGGGCGCAGGCCGCGCGCGGCCCCACCGTCGATGCCACGGCCGAGTTGCAGCTCGCCCGCAGCCCCAACCCGGCCCTGCCGGCCAGCGGCCACGTGCGTCAGCGCGACGCCAGCGTCGGCATCCAGTTCAACCTGCCGCTCTACAGCGGCGGCGCGCTGCAAAACCGCATCGACGAAGCCGTGGCCCTGCACACCCGCGCCCGCGCCGAGCTCGACGCCGCCCAGCGCAACGTCACCCAAGCCACGCGCAGCGCCTACCTCGGCGTGGTCTCCGGCGTCGGGCAGGTGCAGGCGCTGCAGGCCGCGCAGGCTTCCAGCCAGAGCGCGCTGGAGGCCAACCGGCTCGGGCTCGAGGTCGGGGTGCGCATCAACCTCGACGTGCTCAACGCCCAAAGCCAGCTGTTCGACACCAAAACCCAGCTGGCGCGCGCCCGCTACGAGGTGCTGCTGGGCACCCTGCGCCTGCGCCAAGCCAGCGGCGTGCTCAGCGCAGACGATCTGCACCCCATCGCCGCGCTGCTGCGGGCACCACCGCCCAACCCCTAGGCAGGCAGGGGCTGCGCTCGCCCCACCTCATCGGCCACAAAGCCCCCTCACTGCGCCAGCTGCTTCCAGGTCTCGATCACGGTGTCGGGGTTGAGCGAGATCGAGCCGATGCCCTGCTGCTGCAGCCAGCGCGCAAAGTCGGGGTGGTCGCTTGGGCCTTGGCCGCAGATGCCGATGTACTTACCCTGCGCGCGGCAGGCTTGAATGGCTTGGGCGATCAGCGCCGTCACCGCCGGGTCGCGCTCGTCGAAGTCCTGCGCCAGCAGCTCGAGCCCGGAATCGCGATCCAGCCCCAGGGTGAGCTGGGTCAGGTCGTTGGAGCCGATCGAGAAGCCGTCGAAATAGCGCAAAAACTGCTCGGCCAAAATGGCGTTGCTGGGTATTTCGCACATCATGATCAGCTTGAGGCCGTTGACGCCGCGCTTCAACCCAAAGCTGGCCAGCAACTCCACCACCTGCTCGGCCTGCCTGAGGGTGCGCACGAACGGCACCATCACCTGCACGTTGTCCAGCCCCATGGGCTCGCGCACGCGCCGGATGGCCTCGCACTCCATCGCAAAGGCCTCGCCAAAATCGGTGCTCAGGTAGCGCACCGCGCCCCTGAAGCCGAGCATCGGGTTTTCTTCGTCGGGCTCGTAGCGGCTGCCGCCCACCAGCTTGCGGTACTCGTTGCTCTTGAAGTCGCTCAAGCGCACGATCACCGGCTTGGGCCAGAACGCAGCCGCAATCGTCGCCACCCCTTCGGCCACTTTATCGACATAAAAGGCGCGCGGGCTGGCGTGGCCGCGGGCCACCGACTCGACCGCCTTCTTCAGGTCGGCGTCGATCTGCGGGTAGTCGAGGATCGCCTTCGGGTGCACGCCGATGTTGTTGTTGATGATGAACTCGAGCCGCGCCAGCCCGACGCCGGCGTTGGGAATCTGGGCAAAGTCGAACGCCAGCTGCGGGTTGCCGACGTTCATCATGATCTTCAGGTCGAGCTCGGGCATGGTGCCGCGCTGCACTTCGGAGATTTCGGTCTCCAGCAGGCCGTCGTAGATGCGGCCGGTGTCGCCTTCGGCGCAGCTCACGGTCACCAGGGTGCCGTCCTTGAGCGCCTCGGTGGCGTCGCCGCAGCCGACCACGGCCGGGATGCCGAGCTCGCGCGCGATGATGGCGGCGTGGCAGGTGCGCCCGCCGCGGTTGGTGACGATGGCGCTGGCGCGCTTCATCACCGGCTCCCAGTTCGGGTCGGTCATGTCGGTCACCAGCACGTCACCGGGCTGCACCTGCTCCATCTCGCTGAGGTGCTGCACCAGGCGCACCGGCCCGGTGCCGATTTTCTGCCCGATGGCGCGCCCGGTGGCCAACACCGCGCCCTGGCCCTTGAGCTGGTAGCGCAGCTCGACCTGGCCGGCAGCCTGGCTCTTGACCGTTTCCGGGCGCGCCTGCAGGATGTAGATCTGGCCGTCGAGCCCGTCCTTGCCCCACTCGATGTCCATCGGGCGGCCATAGTGGCGCTCGATCACCAGCGCGTAGTGGGCCAGTTGCAGCACCTCGGCCTCGCTCAGGCTGTAGCGGTTGCGCTGCTCCACCGGCACCTCGATGGTCTGCACCAGCTTGCCGCTGCGCGCTTTTTGCTCGGGCGTGGCAAACACCATCTGCAGCAGCTTGGAGCCCAGGTTGCGCCGGATCACGGCCTGCTTGCCGGCCAGCAGCATCGGTTTGTGGACGTAGAACTCGTCTGGGTTCACCGCCCCTTGCACCACCGTTTCGCCCAGCCCGTAGCTGCTGGTGATGAACACCACGTCCTCGAAGCCCGACTCGGTGTCGATGGTGAAGACCACGCCGGCCGCGCCCAGGTCGGAGCGCACCATGCGCTGCACCCCGGCCGAGAGCGCCACCTCGGCGTGCGCAAAGCCCTTGTGCACGCGGTAGCTGATGGCGCGGTCGTTGTACAGGCTGGCAAACACCTCCTTGATCTTGTGCAGCACCTCGTCGATGCCGTGCACGTTCAGAAAGGTTTCCTGCTGCCCGGCAAAGGAGGCGTCGGGCAGGTCTTCGGCCGTGGCCGAGGAGCGCACCGCATAGCTGGCGTGGCTGCTGGCGCCATCGAGCTGCGCAAAGGCGGCGCGGATGGCCTGCTCGAGCGCCGCCGGCAGGGGCTGCGCCTCGACCATGGCGCGGATTTCGGCCCCACACTGCGCCAGCGCGCGCACGTCGTCGGTGTCGAGCGCGTCGAGCCTGGCCTGGATGCGCTGATGCAACCCGTCAGCGGCCAAAAATTGCCTAAACGCGTGCGCCGTGGTGGCAAAACCGGTGGGCACGCGCACGCCTTGCGGCAGTTGCGAGATCATCTCGCCGAGGCTGGCGTTTTTGCCGCCTACGGCCTCGACGTCGGTCATTCTGAGTTGCTCGAACGGCACGACCAGAGCGGTCGGGTCAAACAGTTGCGACATGGTGGAGGGCTCCAAAGTTAAAAAACCGGTCACCCGCCCATGGCTGGCCGCAGCGCGCAGCTTGCGGCGCACGGCGGGCCTGGCGTGAAGCGCACGAGCCGGCCAGCGCCCCCCATCGGTGGGGGCGGCAAGGACAGCGGCATGGGCAGCAGCGGGGCCCGGCGCGGGGGCGGGATAATGCGTGGATTGTAAAACCCGCACCCTGTGCCGCACCGCATGTCGCACCGCACCGCTTTTTTTGTTTCCGACGGCACCGGCATCACCGCCGAAACCTTTGCCAAGGCCATCCTGGCGCAGTTCGAGATCGAGCCGCGCCGCGTGCGCCTGCCCTTCATCGACGACGCCGACAAGGCGCACCAGGCGCTGCGCCAGATCAACCACGCGGCCGATGTCGATGGCCGCCGGCCGCTGGTCTTTACCACCGTGGTCAACCCCGACGTGCTGCAGGTGCTGCACGGCCACTGCAAGGGCATGCTGATCGACATGTTCGGCACCTTCATCGCGCCGCTCGAGCATGAGCTCGGCATCAAGTCCAACCACCGCGTCGGGCGCTTTTCCGATGTCGCCAAAAGCCGCGAGTACCACGACCGCATGGAGGCCATCAACTTCACGCTCGACCACGACGATGGCCAGACGCACAAAGACCTGGCGCAGTCGGATGTGATACTGGTGGGCGTGAGCCGCAGCGGCAAGACGCCGACCTCGCTCTACCTGGCGCTGCAGTTCGGCCTCAAGGCCAGCAACTACCCGCTCATCCCCGAAGACTTCGAGCGCCGCCAGTTGCCCCCGCCGCTGCTGCCGCACAAGAAAAAGCTGTTTGGCCTGACCATCGATCCCCAGCGCCTGAGCGAGATCCGGCACGAGCGGCGCCCGAACTCGCGCTACGCCAGCCTCGAGAACTGCCGCTACGAGGTCGCCGAAGCCGAGGCCATGATGCGCCGCACCGGCATCCGCACCCTGTCCACCACCAGCAAATCGATCGAAGAGATCGCCACCCTGATCCGGCAAGAGCTGGAGCGGTGAGCGGCGGGCTTGGCCTGCGCGCCGGCGCAGCGGCGCAGCTGCCGTGCGCGGCGCTCACCGTTGCGGCGGCCAGACGTGCAGCGGCGCGCGGTAAAAGTTAAGGATGCGGCGCACGTAGTCCTGCGTTTCGCGAAACGGCGGGATGCCGCCAAAGCGCTCCACCGCGCCCTCGCCAGCGTTGTAGGCCGCTGCCGCCAGCGCCACGTCGCCGTTGAAGCGCTCCAGCAACCAGCGCAGGTAGCTCAGGCCCCCGCGCACGTTTTGCTCCGGGTTGAAGGGGTAGCGCACGCCAAAGCGCGCGGCGGTTTCGGGAATGAGCTGCATCAGGCCCATGGCGTTCTTGGGCGACACGGCGCTGGGGTTGAAGTTTGATTCGGCCCGCGCCACCGCCAGCGCGAAGCGGAAATCGACCTCGAAGCGCGGTGCCAGCCGCTGGATCAATTCGGCGTAGCGCTGGCGCTCGGGTGGCAGCGCGTCGATGAAGCGCTGCACCACCTCGAACGGCACCACCGCCTCGGCCACTGGCGGCGCGGGGGCCGCTGGCGCGACCGGAACCGCGAACTGCGGCGCGGCCCCCGTCAGCAGACAATCGGGCACCGCCGCAGCAAAGCCGGTGTGCGTCACGGCCAGCACCGCCTGCTCGTGCCCGCCCTGCGCCGCCATGGCCAGCAGGGCACGGCCCTCGAGCCGGCCCTGGGCGTCGATGCGCTCCAAAAACAGCCGCCCCAGCCGGTACTGGGCCTCGGTGCTGCCGAAGCGTGCGGCCGCGCAGTAGCGCTCGGCCGCCAGCAGCACCTCGCCGCGCTGCTGCGCCGCGAAACCCTGCTCGATCCAGCGCGAAAGCTGTGGCGCTTCGTCGGTCCAGGCCGGCGGCCCCAAGGGGGGCAAATGGGTCCCGTCCGCCGTGGGCGCGGGCAGCGGCGCAGAAAGCGGCGGCGGTTGCAGCGCAGCCGTGGGCGTGGCGGCCACCGCAGTGGCCGAACCTGCCGCAGCGCCCAGCCCAAGCATGAGCGCCACACCTGCCCATGCCCGCCGCGCCCACGCCGCGAGAGGGAGTGGCTGCGTCATGGTGCGCACCTCGTTGGCCGCTGCAGCAAGCCGGCGCAAAGAGATTGGGGAACGCTGGGCATGGAAGGGTCCCTGTCTGAAGTTGGCCGCATTGTCGCCCAATCCCGGCTGGTCTGCGTCGCTCTGATAAAAATTCCAGCCAGCAGCCCCGAATCCGGCCTGGGTTTAAGATGCGAATTTCGAGCGATTGCCCGCACACACGCATGAACACCCAGACCGACCCCACCCCCACACACGGCAGCGACGCCTCCACCACCCTGATGACCACCCCGGTGCGCAGCCTGCTCAAGCGCGCGCCGGTCACGCTGCCGCCGCAAACCCCGGTCATCGAAGCCGCGCGCCTGATGCGCGAGCACCGCATCTCCTCGGTGTTGATCGTGCAGGACGGGGCCCTGTTTGGCCTCATCACCGACCGCGATCTGCGCAACCGCGTGGTGGCCGCCGGGCTCGATACCTCGCGCCCGATCCTGGAGATCGCCACCCTGGCGCCGCTGACCGTCGACATCGAGCGCCCGGCCTTCGATGCGCTGCTGCTCATGGCACGCCACAACATCCACCATGTGCCGGTGCTCGACGGGCAGACCGTGGCGGGCATGATCACCGGCAGCGACTTGAGCGAGCGCCAGAGCAATTCGGCGGTCTATCTGGCCGGCGCCATCTACAACCAAGACTCGCTGCAAGGGCTGGTGCAGACCAGTGCGCGCATCAAGCTGCTGCAGCAGAGCCTGGCCGCCGCCGAAGCCAGCGCCTACAGCACCGGCCACATCGTCAGCGCCATCACCGACGCCCTGAGCGCGCGCCTGCTGCAACTGGGCGAATTGCAGTTCGGCCCGGCGCCGGTGGATTACGCCTGGGTGGCAGCCGGCTCGCAGGGGCGCAACGAGCAGACCGCGAAGTCGGACCAGGACAACTGCATGGTGCTGGCCGACGACTACGACCCAGTGCAGCACGGTGCCTACTTCCAGCAACTGTCGCGCTTCGTCTGCGACGGGCTCGCTGCCTGCGGCTACGTCCATTGCCCGGGCGAGATGATGGCCATGACCGACCAGTGGCGCCAGCCGCTGCAAAAGTGGCGCGCCTATTTTCACCATTGGATCGCCTTCCCCGAGCCCGAGGCGCTGATGCTCACCGGCGTGTTTTTCGATCAGCGTTTCGTCTATGGCAAGGCGGCCCTGATCGACACCTTGCGCGCCGAAGTGGTGCAGCGCACGCGCGGCAACAAGAGCTTTCTGGTGCCCTTGGCGGGCAACGCGCTGCAGCGCCAGCCGCCGCTGAACTGGCTGGGCAACATCAGCCTCATCAAAGGCGGCGCGCACGAGGGCTGCGTGGATCTCAAAATGCAGGGCATCGTCCCGATCACCGACATGGCGCGCTTTTATGCGCTCGCTGCAGGCTCGGATGCGGTCAACACCCGCGACCGGCTGCAGATCGCCGCCGACAGCGGCGCCATCACGCCCGAACGGGTGCGCGACCTGATCGACGCGCACGAGTTTCTGGGTACGCTGCGGCTGCAGCACCAGGCGCAGCGCATGTCCGAAGGCCACGCCGCCGACAACTACCTGCGCCCCGACGAGCTTTCCAACCTCGAACGCGGACACCTGAAAAACGCCTTTGCCGTGGTCAAGAGCGTGCAAGGCTCGCTGGCGCGCTTGTACCCGGTCAATCAGCTCTGAGCGGCTGGGCGGCTGGGCGGCAGCGCCAGCCAGTCTGCCCGCCATGCACGCCACCACCACCGGCGCCACCGGGCGCGCACGCAACACCCGCTTTGCACCGAGGCATGCATCCATAAAAAAACCCGCCTTGCGGCGGGTTTTCAAGCGTTCCTAAAGAGCGCTTCAGTTGCGGTGCGCAGCGGCCAGGAACTCGCGTGCGTTGCCCGTGGTTTTGGTCAACAGGCTGACGACGATGATCGAGATCAACGCTGCCGGCACGCCATACAGCGCCGGGTTGCCCAGCACGCGGATGCCCGCGATTTCGGGCACGGCCGAGAAGCGCGCGAAGGTGAAGGTCAGCGAGACGATCAAGCCCACCACCAGGCCGGCGATCACGCCTTCCTTGGTCAGGCCCTTCCACCACACCGACAGGATCAGCACCGGCGCAAAGGTGCTGGCGGCAATACCGAAGCACATGGCCACCAGGATGGCGACGTTCTGGTCCTTGAGCCAGACCGAGGCCAGCAGCGCGATCACGGTCAGCACCACGGCGCCGACTTTGGCGAACACCAGACGCTCACGGTCGGTGCTGTTCGGGCGCAGCACGCCGGCGTAGACATCGTGCGACAGGCTGGTGGTCATCGAGATCAGCAAGCCGACCGAGGTACTCAGCATCGCGGCCATGACACCGGCAGCGATGATGCCCAGCACCACCTCACCACCCAGTTCCATGCCCAGCAGCGGAATCGCCATGTTGGTGGCGCGGCCACGCTGGCCAGCCTGCAACATTTCGACCAGGGCCGGGTACAGGATCATCATGGTGGCAAAGCCGACGAACAGCACCGCGATGTAGAACACGGCCAGGCCGATGATGGTGATTTCGGCACCTTTCTTGGCGTCCTTGGCGTCCTTGACGGTGTAGAAGCGGATCAGGATGTGCGGCAGACCGGCCACGCCAAGCAGCAGGCCGAGCACCAGGCTGAGCTGGTTCCAGACGTCGGGGGTGGCCACGCCCGGGGTGAGCGCGTTGGGCAGGTTGGCAAAGCCGGCGCGCACCGCTTCGGCGAGCACGAACGGGCCGTAGGCGCCTTCGGGCGTGGGCGGTACCACCACCTGGGCCATGATCGGCGCGGCTTGCGTCGGCGGCACGGTGGTCATGGCCTGTGCGATGATGGCAAACGGGTTGCCGCCAAAGTAGATCAGCACCGCGAGGATGAACAGCAGCAGCATGGCGGCGAGCAGGATCACGCCTTGCACCGCCTGGTTGTAGGTGGTGCCCATCATGCCGCCCAGAATCACCATCAGGCCCATGATGACGGCCGAAACCACCACCGTGATCATGTAGTCCCAGCCCAGCAGCAGTTGGAACAGGTGCCCGGCACCGACGATCTGTGGCACCAAGTAGAGCGTGCCGATGACGACGGTGGTGAACATGGCCAGGAACTTCAGGCTGCGGCCACCGAAGCGGCCCACCAGCACGTCGGCCACGGTGAACTTGCCTGAGCTCTTCAGCGGCCCGGCCAGTGCCACCAGCACGAAGATCCAGGCGCCAAAGAAGCCGATGGCCACCCACCAACTGTCGATGCCGGCCAGCGCAATGGCACCCGCGACGCCGAGGAAGCTGGCGGCGCTGCAGTAGTCGCCGAACATGGCCCAGCCGTTGAGGCGCGGCGAGATCTTGCCGCCGGCGACGTAAAAGTCGGTGGTGGTGCTGGTGTGCTTCTTGCCCCACCAACTGATGTAGACGACAGCGACCAGGCTGACGACCAGAATCGCAAAGGCAATCGGATTTTCCATCTCAGTTGTCCTTGTCTTGGTTCAGGCACATGCGGGTGACCACCAGGCCGACCACGAACACCAGCATGCCGGTGTAGAGCGCCAGCGGCATACCGAGGATTTCGATGCCGCCGACGGCCTTGAACTCGCGCGTGGCGATGGTGGCGGCGACGAAGTAGGTGACGCAAAAAATGAGCAGCAGACCGATGGCCGCGCCAAGCTTGCGCTTGATCTTGGCTTCGTCGTACTCGAGGCCGGGCGCGCCCGGGTCTTTGGTACTGGGGTTAGACATATGAGAGGATTCCTTTCTGGGCCAGCCCGAAGTGGGCCAAGCCTCCAACCTGAAACGGCAGCAAGCGCCGCCGCGCCAGAACGCTGCCGAACCAAGGCCAAGCAACGCTCAGGCAGGCACTGTCGAACCCGATGCTTACAGCCAGCTTATGCCGACGGCCAAAGTTCCATCTACTTAGGGTATGTCCTAGGGAAAATGAGGCTGCCGCCAAATGGGATGTTTGAGCGTGGCCAGGTGTGGGCTTGCGGCCTAGGCAGCGCAGGCGCAATCGGCAGGCCCTGGCTTGGCCCAGGGTGCGCGTAGCCCAAGAGCCAGCGCAGGGCTTGCGCCGTACCGGCGTGGCAGAGCCAGACCACGCACGGCAGGGGCGCGGCCTGCCAAGCCTGCCAAGCGGCCGCCACACGGTCCAGCAAGCGCTGCACCGACTCTCCCCCGCCGGGCGCGTGCGCAGCGAAGTCGTCCACCCAGGCTTGCAGGGCAGCCGCGCCCAGGTCGTCCCAGCGCTGACCCTCCCAGGCCCCAAAGTGGAGTTCGTCCAGGCGCGCGTCGGCACCGGCGTAGTGCAAGTCGTGGCGCAACTGCAGCAGTTGCTGCGCCAGGCGGGTGCAACGCTGACGCGAACTGCTCACCAGCAAGGCTTGCTGCGGCAGGCGCTGCGCCAGGCGCTGCGCGAGCTCGGCGTTGGCGTGCGGCTCAGTCGGCCAGTCGAGCTGGCCGTAACAATAGCCGTCCACGCTACCGCCGTCTGGGCGGATCGGCCGGGCGTGGCGCACCAGCCAAAGGCTGACTGCGGCCTGGTGCGCCTGCGTCATGGCCAACGCGGCGCAACGGCCAGCAGCAACGCCAGCCACAAGCCGATTTCAGCGGCCTGCTGAGTCGCGCCCAGGCCGTCGCCGGTGTAGCCGCCCAGGCGCCGCAGCAGCCAACGCGCCAGCACAAAAGCGCCGCCAGCCGCCCCCAGCAACGCGGCCAGTAGCGCCAGCAGCAGCACGCCCCAGGGCAGATCGGCCCAGGCGCTGACCGCCGCAGCGCTGACCAGCAGCAGCGCCAAGGCCTGCGCACAAGCCCAAAGCAGACCCATCCGACCGATGCCGTCGGCCAGCGGCTTGGACTTGGCGCCGGCCAAGTCACCCACATGGCGGTAGCGGTACAGCAAGCACAAGGGTGCGCAGCGCGAGACAGTGTGCCCCCAAACCAGGGCCAGCAGAGCCAGCGCCAGCGCGCTTTGCAGCAGGCTCGCCAGCACAGCGCCTTTGAGCAGCAGCGACAGCACCAGCGCCAGGGCGCCGTAGCTGCCAAGGCGCGAGTCTTTCATGATCTCGAGCGCACGCTCGCGCTGCGCCGAGCCGCCCAGGCCGTCAAAGGTGTCGGCCAGGCCGTCCTCGTGCAAGGCACCGGTGAGCAACAGGCCCGCCGCCAGCGCAAGCAGCGCCGCCACCCAAGCCGCTGCCGCCACCGTGGGCAGCGCGCACCACGCCAGGGCGAGCACGCTGGCCGTGAGCAGGCCCAACAGCGCGCCAACGAGCGGGAAGTAGCGCGCCGACGCGCGCAACAAATCGGGGCTGTACCCCACCCATTCGGCCAGCCGGCCGGTGACCGGGATGCGCGTGAGGAACTGCAGCGCCAGCAAAAAGCAGCGCAACTCGTGCGCCAGGCGCGCACCTGCGCGCTCAAGCAGCGCTGGCACCGCTGACACCGGCAGACGCAAAGCTGGCCATGTTGTTGAGCAAGGCACAAGCCGACACCAGCAAGGGCCAGGCCAGCGCCGCGCCTGAGCCTTCGCCCAGGCGCAGACCAAGGTCCAGCAGCGGCTCGGCCTTGAGCAAACGCAGCAACGCGGCGTGGCCACGCTCGTCGCTGCGGTGCGCAAACACACAGCGTTGCAGCAGCGCCGGGCGCAGCCGCGCCGCCACCAGCACAGCCGCGCTGACGATGAAGCCGTCGACGACGATGACACGGCGCTGCGCCGCCGCCTGCAAGGCCGCACCCACCAGGGCCGCAATCTCCAGCCCACCCAGGGCAGCCAAGGCCTCCAGGGGCGTTTGCGCGTGCGCGTGCAGGTGCAAGACGCGCTGCAACACAGCGCGCTTGTGCGCCACGCCGGCTGCGTCCAGGCCGGTGCCCGCGCCGACGCAATCGTCCAGCGCCAGCCCACCCAGCCGCGCCAGCAGCAAGGCGGCGGCCGAGGTGTTGCCTATGCCCATCTCGCCCAGCAACAGGGCGTTGCCCGGCAGCGCGCGCACCGCGTCGGCGCCATGGGCCAGCGCGGCAGCGCATTGCTCAGGCGTCATGGCCGGCTCCCGGCTGGCATCGGCGCTGCCCAGCGCCACTTTGCGCACTTGCAAGCCCGGCTGCGGTGGCAGGGGTGAGGCCACGCCCACATCCACCACCGTCAAGGCCAGCGCGTGTTGGCGCGCCAGCACGCTCACCGCCGCGCCGCCAGCCAGAAAGTTGCGCACCATCTGCGCCGTCACCGCGCTCGGGTAGGCCGAAACCCCTTGCGCCGCCAAGCCGTGGTCGGCAGCAAAAAGCAGCAACTGCGCTTGCTCCAGCCGTGGGTCGAGCCGGCCTTGGATCAAGCCCAGCCATTGCGCCAGGGTTTCGATGCGGCCCAGGCTGCCCAGGGGTTTGGTTTTGGCATCGAGGCACAAGCGCAAGTGCTGCGCCAGCTCGGGCGGGTTCAGGTGCTCGAGATCGGGTACTTCGGGTACAGACCAGGGGTGGGCGCAGTCGTTCATGGGTGCGGGAGGCAAGGTTTGCAAGCAGATAACGAAGGGGTGTGCAAGGCAGAGGGCAGCGCAGGCAAGGCCACCCAGCGCCCGCCCACGGCGACGATCTCGAGCCGCTGCTCGAACACGCGCAGCAGCGCGGCGTGGCCGTTCGGGTCGTGGCAGGGGCCGGCAAATTGCACCTGCCCGTGCTGCAGCAGCACCAGTTCGTCGGCCAGCAGCGCGGTGCTGATTTCGTGCAACACGCTGACCACCGTGCGCCCGGTCGCCACCAGCGCGCGCACCAGCGCGATCCAGTCGGCCTGGTGCGGCGGGTCGAGGTTGAGCAGCGGCTCGTCCATCAGCAGCACCGGCGCTTCCAGCGCCAGCAGGCGCGCCAGCAACACGCGCTGGCGCTCGCCGCCCGAGAGCGCACCCAGCGGCCGCGCGCGCCAGTCCCAAGCTTGGGTCTGGCGCAGGGCGCGCTCGACCGCGGCCAGGTCGGCAGCGCTGGGGGCGGAGAGCCAACCCAGGTGCGGCAGGCGCCCGAGCAGGGCGACGTCGAACACGCTCAAATCGTCGGCGCTCAAGGCCGCCGCGCCGCTTTGCGCCAGCCAGCCCAGGGTGCGCGCGCGCTCACGCCGGCCCCAGTGCCCCAGCGGCCGCCCCAGCAGCTCAACCGCGCCCTGCTGCAGCGGCTGCAAGCCGGCCAAGGCACGCAGCAGGGTCGATTTGCCCGCACCATTCGGGCCCACGACGCTGGTCCAGCGCGCAGCGCGCACGTCCAGGTCGATGCCCGCCAGCGCGCTGCGCGCCTGCACCCCCTGGCCCAGGCGTACGCGCAGGCCGCGCGCGTGCAGCGCCACGGCGCTCATGCGCTGCCTCCGCGCCGGTGCACCAACCACAGCAGGTAGCCGCCCCCCAGCACTGCCGTGAGCACGCCCACCGGCAGCTCCTGCGGCGCCATTAAGGCGCGCGCCAGCAAATCGGCCCCCAGCAGCAAGGTGCCGCCCATCAGCGCCGACAAGGCCAGCAAGGCGGCGTGCGTGACGCGCACCAGCGCGCGCACCAGGTGCGGCGCCACCAGGCCAACGAAGGCAATCAGGCCGGTTTGCGCCACCGCCGCCCCGGTACACAAGGCCAGCAGCAGCACCAGCAGCGCCTGCGCCAGCGGCAGCGGCAGCCCTAGGCTGCGCGCGGTGTCGCTGCCTAGGCTCAAGGCGTCGAGCACGCGCGCCAGGGCGCACGCCGCCAGCAAAGCGCCAAGCAGCAGCGCCGCCATCAGGGCCACCGCCGCCCAGCCAACGAAGCCGGTCGAGCCGAGCATGAAGGCTTGCATCACGGGCAGCGTGTGCGGGTGCAGCAGCGTCACCAGCGCCCCGAGAGCGCCCAACACCATGCCCACCACCACCCCGCACAGCAGCAGGCGCAAGGTGTGCTGCACGCCGCGTGCCAGCGCCAGCGCCAGCAGTACCGCCAGCGTGGCCCCGGCGAAGGCGGCCCCGGTCAGGCCCAGGCGATGCAGCGCCTCGGCGGCAAAGGGCGAAACCCCGAACCCGGCCAGCAGCAACGCCACCGCCAGCGCCGCCCCCGAGGCGCTGCCGAGCAAGAACGGGTCTGCCAGCGGGTTGCGAAACAAGCCCTGTGCGATGGCCCCGGCCAACGCCAACAGCGCCCCAGCCAGCCAGGCCGCGAGCGTGCGCGGGGCGCGGATGTCCCACACAATCTGGCGCGCCAGCGGCTCGTGCCACCACTGGCCCAGCGGCTCCCAGCCGCTGCTGCCTACACCCAGCCCCAGCACACCCAACCCAGCGGCGCACGCCAGCAGCAGCACCGCCAGGGTGCCGGGCCGAGAGCTGGCGTGAGCGCCAGCATGGGCGCTTGCGCTCACGGCTGGCGTGCCAAGGGTGCAAGCCGCGCCAGGCAAGCGGCCAAATGGCGCGCGCCCTCGGCCAGGCGCGGCCCGGGGCGTACCACCAGGTCGGCGGCAGCGGGGCTGAGCACGCACACGCGCTGCTCGCGCAGCGCGCGTAAGCGCTGCCAGCCCGGGCGCGCACCCAGGTCGGCCAAGCCGAAGTCGGCGACGATGATCAAGTCTGGGTCGGCGCGCACCACAAATTCCGGGTTAAGCTGCGGGAAAGGGCCCATTTCGGGCGGCACGATGTTACCCGCCCCCAGGCGCGTCAGCGTCTGGCCGATGAACGACGCGGGGCCAGCGGCAAACGGTGCCGGGTTGACCTCGAAGTACACGCGCGCGCCGCGCGCCTGCGGCGGCAACGCCTGCGCCAGCGCGCCGACTTCGGCCTCAACCTGCTGCCACAGCCCCAGCGCCTGCTGCGGCGGCAGGCCCAGCGCCTGGCCCACGCGCACCAGCGCCTGCTGCGCGTCGGCCCAGGTGTCGGTGCGCAGCGCTAGCACCGGCACGCCCAGCGCCGGCAAACGCTCCAGCCCGCGCGTGGCGGTCGAAGCCAGCACCAGGTCCGGCCGCAGCGCCACGATCGCCTCCAGATTCGGGTCGATACCGCCGCCCACGCGCGCCAGCGCCGTCACCTGCGCCGGCCAGTTGGAGTAACGGTCCACCCCCACCAGGCGCTGGCACTGGCCTAGCGCGCACACGCTCTCAGTGAGCGACGGCAACAAAGACACCACCCGCTGCGCCGGCGCGCTCAAGCGCAGCGTTTGGCCGCGGTCGTCGAGCAGGTGTATCGGCTGCGCTGCGCCTGCCAAGGCCCAACCCCAGGCCAACAGCACCACCCACCAGACCTTGCACCACCCAAGGGCGTGACGGCTCACCATCTGCCAGCCCCCTTGACCGTCACCGTACACCCGGCCAACACCAGCGTCACACGTTCAGCGACCTGGGCCACCGCCTGGTTCAACAAACCCAGCTCGTCAACGAAATGCCGAACTTCGGCACCCATCGGAATCACGCCCCAGCCGATTTCATTGCCCACCATGACCACCGGGCCTGGCAAGCTCGCCAAAGTGTCGCACAACTGCAGGCGCGCTGCGGCCATGTTGGACACGGGCTCCCAGTTGGGGGGTGGCATCAGCGCCTGGGTCAGCCAGGTAGTGAGGCAGTCGACCACCACCAAGGTATCTGGCCGACTCAGTTGCAGCAAGGCCTGGGCCAATTCTCTGGGCTCTTCGTAGGTGATCAAACTTGGCAACCGAACCGCCCGATCGAGCCGATGCCGCTCGATGCGGCGACGCATCTCGTCATCACCGGCCAGTCCGGTGGCCAGACACACCGCGCGCCTATGGGGAGTAGCGGCCAGCCAGACCTGGGCACGGCTTTCGGCCAGACGCGATTTGCCTGACTTCTGTCCACCCAAAATCAGTTCGATAGCCGGGCACTCAACCATAATTCAGCCGCCAGTCTTGAATGATGCGCTGCAGTTGATCTACCCCGTCGGTCAAAGCGGCAGGGCCGGGCTGGAGGATGTCGGCCGACTTGATTTCAAACAGTTGCCCATGTTGTACGGCGGGCACCTGCTCCCACCCGGGACGGGCCGCCACTTTCTCTGGGCGAAACTTCTTCCCGCACCAGGACCCGACAATGATGTCGGGTGCCCGCTGAACAATCTGCATACCGTCTGCGATGATGCGATCCTTCCCCATGGCTTGGCTTGCAAGCTCTGGGAATACATCCTGCCCGCCTGCGATGCCCACCAGCTCAGAGACCCAACGAATGGCGCTGATGTGCGGGGCATCCCATTCTTCAAAAAACACCCAGGGCCGCCGCTTGCCTTGCCCATCAAGCGCTGCAGCCGCTTGTTCAATGGCAGCCAGATGCTGCTCCATGCGCTCGATATGCCGAATACCCTCTGGCGCACAGCCGACCATCGCCGCCACCTGGTAGAGCATGGCAAAAATCTCGGCCACACTGCGCTGATTGAACACCGTCACCTGCACACCAGCGCGAATCAGGGCTGCTGCGATATCGGCCTGAAGCTCAGAAAAACCGAATACACAGTCTGGTTCAAGTGCCAGGATTTTGTCCAGCTTGGCTGTGATGAATGCACTGACCTTAGGCTTTTCTTCCCTGGCCCGGCGCGGCCGCACCGTGTAGCCGCTGATGCCAACAATACGCGCTTCCTGACCGAGCAGGTACAACCACTCGGTGGTTTCTTCGGTAAGGCAGACGATGCGCCGGGGGCCAAGGTGCCGCATACGAAATTAAAACTGGATGCGGACTGCTGCGTTGATGGTGCGACCTGCTTCAGGGTATATTCCACTGGGGTTGCCGTCAGCGGCGCAATCAATGGCTTGCGTGAAATAACGGCGGTCAAACAGGTTGTTCACACCGAGCGACAACTCAGCAGATCGCACTTGCACGCTGTAGCGCACGTCTGCGGTGGTGTAGGAAGGTATGCGACATTCATTGGCAAAAGAGGGCGTTTGCGAGCTGACCCAGTTCAATCCCGCACTCAAGCGGTGGCCTTCAACCGGCTGCCAGTCGGCCCGCAATGCGAGTGTGCTGCTTGGAACCCAGGGTATGTCGCGCCCCGCGTAAGGGCCAGACCGGAAAGTGGATTCTCGAAAACCCATGCGCACACCCAAATTCAGAGCATCTGTGACAGCCCAATCGGCATCAGCCTCTATGCCCCTGCGCAGGGTTGGGTCGAAATTAACGTTTGCGCCTCTACCGTTCCATGAAAAAGGATTGGGGAAATTTGGATCCAATCCAATTTCATTCGTCAACCTGCTTTGGTAGGCGCGCACTTCAAAGCGGTACGTTGCTGCACTCCAGCGCCAGCCCGCTTCGATATCCCGGGATTCTTGAGGCCTCAGGACAATACCGGGCGGCATGAAGTTGAGTTCGTCCACATTCGCCAGACGAAAGCTCGTTCCTGCTCGAACCCAAACCATTTGACCCTGCGCCAGAGGTTGGGCCAAACCCAACTCCCATGCATTCAGCCGGTCGTTCAGCGCAACCGAAGCTGTGCTTTTGTTGAGCTTCTCAGTTCGAGCGCCCACAGAAAGCCGCGTACCCGTGGCCCAGGTGTAATCGTTTTTCACATACCATGCTTCACTTTTGTGGCGCGATGGAGTCCCGTTGCGAGGCAATCGATTCCAACGATTCTCGTCATAGCCCAACACGAATACGTTGGTGCCAGAGCCAAGGCTTGCGCTGTGACGCCCTCGAAGTCCGAACGTATCGGCATCAACATCCGTTACCATTGGCCAGCTCGTGAAAAATTGAACAGTCTGATTGCGACTGCCTGCATCAAACCCAAGCTGCCAAGCACCCGCAAACCATTCTCCGAACACCCCGCTGCGCTCATTACGAACGGCAGCCGATTCATTCGGTGTAATGGTTTGGCGTGGATTGCTCAGAAACTGCTGAAAAGTCAATGGCCCGGGCAAGCGTGTATCCAGCGTATCGCGCCCATGCCGCAGCCCTAAGCGCACCGAATCGCCCGCCCACTGCGCGACCAAGTCCAAGCCTTCAGTACTCGATTGAAAATTGTCCCGGTGGTTGTCGCTGCGCCGCTCTTGGCCTGCCACGTCGAGCGAAAAACCGCCGGCCGCCAAGGTAGCGCTGGCGCGCAGCACTTGCGTGTCGTACGTGCCGACGCTGGCGAAAAGGGAAGCCGAGTTTTGCCGCTCACGGCCCATGCCAGCCTTGGTGGTGATCACAATCACCCCACCGGTGGCACCTTCGCCATACAAGACTGCGCCGCTGCCGCGCAGCACCTCGATGCGCTCCACCGTGTCAATGTTGATGCCTGCCAAGCGGGCTTGTGACATATCGGCCTCGTTCAGCCGAACGCCGTCAAGCACGATCACCTGATTGGAGCCTGCAGTTTCACCAAAGCCGCGCAAGTCAAGGTCAAAGTTGCCACCACCGAGAAAATCCTGCCGCCCTGGCACCCCCAGGAGCCGCATGATGGCCTCGTTCACGGTCGTGACGCCCGACACCCTGATTTGTTCTGCCGTGATGACGCTGACCCCCATGGGCAAACTGGCCAAGGTTTCGGGAAAGCGCGTTGCAGTTACCACGAGCTCGGGCAAGGCCGTGCTACCACTGGCAGCCGCAGCCGCCGCCGCAGCAGCAGGCGTTTGCGCCCAGGCAACAGGAACGCACAATGCACCTGCCAGGCCCAGAATAGCCGCAGGCAAAGCCGCCACGGGGGCGCGCTCAAGGGAATTTTTCATGATTGAAACCAAGCATCGAATTGCCCGCACCGCCTTCCCCGACCGTGCCTTGGGCGCAACGGCCACCCGCACCATGCGCCCAAGCGCGCGGGGCGGGCAACCACCTCGTTGGCCGGTATCCGGGCTGGTGGATGCGACCGGCGCCGCCTTCCCGGACGGCCCTTGGTGCGAGCACCAGGCAGTCCAGTGGCTTTTGGAGACGCGCAGCGAAGCCGCCCCGTGTCTGCGGGCGGCTCGTCCACTTACCGTTGCGGGGGCAGCTCAGGTTAGGCCCGTGCGCTCGATGCGCCCAGGGCCCTCCTGCTTCCCGTTTAACCGCCACACCAGAACTGGCGCGGCAAGCACCAACGGGGCAGATTGTAACGGCCTGTGTCCGCCGCAGACTGGGTGCCGCAGGTTGGTGCCCACCCTCGCCCCGGCGCAGCCTACAATGCGCACTGTATGCCTGCACAGACCCCCATCGACCAGATTTCTGAGCGCGTCAACCGCTTGCTGGTGCGCCACGAGGAACTGCTGCGCGCCAACCAGTTGTTGCAGCAGCAAGTCGAGGCGCTGCGCCAGGAGCGCGACTTGCTGCGCCTGCAAAGCCACGCCGTGCGGCAACGGCTCGATGCGCTGATCGAGCAACTGCCCATCGAGTCAGACGACAGCCGTCCATGAATCAGCCTGCCATCAAGCAAATCGAAGTCCAGATCATGGCCCAGACCTACCTGCTGGCGTGCCCGGCCGATGGCGAGGCGGCCCTGCGCGAGGCGGTGGCCAAGGTCGATCACGCCATGTGCCGCATCCGCGACGCCGGCAAGGTAAAGGCGCGCGACCGCATCGCCGTGCTGGCGGCACTCAACATCGCCTATGAGCTGCATCAAAAAGAACCCGGCGGCTTTCGCAACACCTCTTTTGGCCAGACCGAATCGGGCGACTGGCCAGAGCCCCTGCCCGAAAACCGCCTGCAGCAGCTGATCGAGCGCCTCGATCAGGCACTGGCCCAAGACGGGCGGCTGCTTTGAGCGCTGAGGCTCAAAAATCCTTGGTTGCTCCGGTTTTTGCGTCTAGAATGGAGCCGTCTGCCACCGTTGCCGGGTTCTATATTTCCTTGAACCAATGCTCTCTGAGCCCGGGCTAGGTACATTGTGCAGTGGGTGTGATCGTCTCGCGTCAGATGAACCCGAAGCTGCTCTGCCCTTGCCCACCTGAACCCCACCGTTCAGGATGCGGGTCCGGTCCGGTGGCAGACGCCTTCCACTGCGGGCGCACGCCACCTCGCGCCTGAACCTCCCCCCTTTTGCTCCCTCCCCCTTGTCTTTCCTGGCCGTGCTCGACCCGCTTTTGGTGCTGCAACTGCTGCTGCTGGGCCTGTGCGGGGGATTTTTGGCCGGGCTGCTGGGCATAGGCGGCGGCATGGTGCTGGTGCCCTTTCTCACGGTCATCGTGGCCAACCAGGGCGTCGCTGCAGACCTGGCCGTGAAGATGGCGATTGCCACCGGCATGGCCACCATCGTCTTCACTTCGCTCTCGAGCGTGCGGGCGCACCACCTGCGCGGGGCGGTGCGCTGGGACATCTGGCGCCGCTTCGTGCCCGGCATCGTGCTGGGTGCGGCGCTGGCCAGCCTGGGCGTTTTTGCCGCGCTCAACGGCCAGACCCTGGCCTTGGTTTTTGCGCTGTTCGTGGCTTTTTCAGCCACCCAGATGTGGCTGGACAAAAAACCCGCCGCCAGCCGCACCCTGCCCGGCCCGGCGGGCCAGCTGGCCGCAGGGGGCGGCATCGGCTTTGTCTCGGGTTTGGTGGGTGCCGGTGGCGGCTTCATCAGCGTGCCGCTGCTGGTCTGGTGCAACGTGGCCATGCACCAAGCGGTGGCCACCAGCGCCGCGCTGGGCTTTCCGATCGCGCTGGCCAATTCCGTCGGTTATGTGCTGGCCGGGCACAACACGCCGGGTCTGCCCGCGGCGTCGCTGGGCTATATCTTTCTGCCGGCGCTGCTGGTGATCGCCTTGGCCAGCGTGCTCGGCGCCCCGCTGGGGGCGCGGGCGGCGCATGCGCTGCCGGTGCGGCCTCTCAAACGCCTGTTTGCCCTGGTGTTGTACGCGCTGGCGGCCTTTATGCTCCACCAAGGCCTCAGAGGCTGAGAAGCAAAAAGGGCCGCGGGTGCCGAATGACAAAAAAATTACCGCCGCAAGTCGATCCAAATACCCACTTTGGGTTTAGGATGCCAAGGCGCTGCGCTGGGCGTTATGCCGCCGCCGCAGCGAACCCCAACCCACAGAAGGAATCAACAAATGGCAACTGCGAAAAAAGCGCCTGCTGCGAAGGCTCCCACCCCCAAAGCACCCGCTGCCAAGGCCCCGGCCAAGGCCCCTGCGGCCAAAGCCCCCGCGGCCAAGGCTCCTGCGGCCAGCGCCCCGGCGGCAAAAGCCGCACCCAAGGCAGCCGCCAAGGCCAGTGCGCCGGCGGCCCCGGCGGCTCCTGCCAAGCGCACCCCCAATGCGGCCTTCATGAAACCCATGACCCCCAGCGCGGCTTTGGCGGCCGTGATCGGCAACAAGCCCATGCCGCGCACCGAAGTGACCAAAAAGGTCTGGGAATACATCAAAAAACACAACCTGCAGGACGCAGCCAACAAGCGCATGATCAACGCCGACGCCAAACTCAAGGTGATCTTCACCAAGCCGCAGGTGTCGATGTTCGAGATGACCAAGCTGATCAGCACGCAGCTGTCCTGAACACCGCTGCGTCTGGGGGCCCCGAAAGGGCGGCTCAGGCGGACGCGTCGTGGTGTTGCAGCGTCCAGCCCAGTTGGCTGTAATGGCGCCAGCGCAGGCGTGCCGCCTGCTTGAGCGCCTCATCTGCGGGCACGATCTCGATCAGGCGTTCAAAGCGCTCCACGTCGGGGGGCACCGGCGGTTGCAGATTGATCAGCAAGGGCCAGTCGCTGCTTTGCGCCACCAACTGCTCTGACAGCACCACGGGCGCGCGCTGCCACAGCCCAGCCTTTCCGGCTGCGCCGCCTTGGGCGGCCTCGCAGCGCCCATGGGCGATGAACTCGTCGGGGCTGAAGGTCCAGAGCGCGGCGTCGAGCTCGTGCGCCAGCGCGGGCGCGAGCAGCACCCACGTGCGCTGGCCGGCGTGGGAGGCCTTGCGCAGCAGCCGGCACAGGTAGGGCACGGGGGCCGCCACATTGAAGTGGAAAACCACCGTTTTCATGCCGCCGTGCTCGAGCGGTGAGGGCGCATTCAGCGCTTGCGCCCTTTGGCGCCGGCGGCCACCTTGGGCGCCGTCACCGGCTGGTCGTTGACCCTGCGCGCCGCCTCGTCGAGCAGGTACTGCACCAGCAGCGCCACCGGGCGCCCGGTGGCGCCCTTGGCGCTGCCCCCCTTCCAGGCCACGCCGGCGATGTCCAGATGCGCCCAGGCCTGCTCGGAAGCGACGAATTTTTGCAAAAACTTGGCCGCCGTGACCGAACCCGCCGGACGGCCGGCGATGTTGGCCATGTCGGCGAAGTTGGATTTCAACCCCTCTTCGTACTCCTCGTCGAGCGGCATGCGCCAGCACGGATCGAGCGCCGCCGCCCCCGCATCCTGCAGGGCCTGCGCCAGCTCGTCGCGGTTGCTGTACAGGCCGGCGCGCAGGTGGCCCAGCGCAATCACGCAGGCCCCGGTGAGGGTGGCGACGTCGATCAGGGCGCGCGGCTTGAAGCGCGCCGCGTAGGTGAGCGCGTCGCACAGGATCAACCGGCCCTCGGCGTCGGTGTTGAGGATCTCGATCGTCTGCCCGCTCAGGCTGCTGACCACGTCGCCCGGCTTGACGGCGCGGCCGTCGGGCATGTTCTCGCAGCACGGCACCAGACCGACCACGTTGAGCGCCGGCTGCAGCTCAGCCAGCGCGACGAAGCTGCCCAGCACGGCGGCGGCGCCGGCCATGTCGAACTTCATTTCGTCCATCTCGGCGCCGGGCTTGAGGCTGATGCCCCCGGTGTCGAAGGTGATGCCCTTGCCCACCAGCACCACCGGCGCGCTGGCCTTGGGCGCGCCCTGGTAGCGCAGCACGATGAAGCGCAGCGGCTCCTCGGAACCTTGGGCCACGGCCAGATAGGCGCCCATGCCCAGCTTGGCCACTTCCTTGGGACCCAGCACCTCGACCTGCAGGCGCTTGCCTTGTGCCAGCTGCTGCGCCGCCTCGGCCAGCAACCGAGGCGTGGCGTGGTTGGGGGGGCGGTTGGCCCACTCTTTGGCCCACTCCACGGCCTTGACGGTGGCCCGGGCTTGGGCAAAGGCGCTGCGCAAGGCGCTGGCGTCGCTCACCCCGACCAGCACGGTTTGCAGGCTGCGCGGCTGCGCCTTGGACGCAGACTTGGTGGTGGTGTAGCTGTAGCTGGCCTCGGCGCTGGCTTGGAGCAGCGCCGCCAGCGCCCCGGCACCCACCTCGCCGGCCCACAACAGCAAGCGCTTGGCGCCGCCGTGCTTGAGCGCCGCCAGCGCCGCCAGCACGGCCTTGCGCGTGGCGGCCGGGCCGCCGTCGCCGCTGCGCACCAGCGCCACCTTGCGCGCCTGCACCCCCGGCAGGCGGTGCGCCAGCAGCACGCTGCCCAGCGCCGGCTCGATGTCGGCCTGAGCCACGGCGGCACTGGCCCAGCGCGTCAGGGGGTCGTCTGAAGCCACCGAGCGCGCCGCGCCGCTGGCTGCGGCATTGGCGGGGTCGGCGGCATCGGGCCAGAGCACGACCAGCGCGTCGGCCTCCAAGGTGGCAGCTTGCGACAAATGCAGCGATTGCAGTTCAAAGTCCATAATCTAGGCTCACATGGTTTTTTGACGATGTTATTCCATTCTTCCCTGCGCCGTGAACTGGCGCGCAGTTTTGGCGCCACCTTGCTGGTGCTGCTGGTGATCGTCGTCACCATGCTGCTGATCCGCACCCTCGGCCAAGCCGACCAGGGGCGCATCAATCCGCAAGAGATTTTGCTGGTCCTGACCTACACCGTGGTCGGCCGGCTGCCGATCGTGCTCACCATCGCCTTGTTCATCGCCGTGGCCTCGACGCTCACGCGCATGCACCGCGAAAGCGAAATGGTGATCTGGCACTGCAGCGGCCAGGGTTTGGCGGCCTTGCTCAAGCCGGTGTTTCGCTTTGCCTGGCCGGTGCTGGCGGTGATCGCCCTGATGGTGCTGCTGATCTGGCCTTGGGCCAACCAGCAGGCCGAGCAGTTGCGCGACCGCTTTGCCCAGCGCGGCGAGCTCGAGCGCGTGCAAGCCGGGCAGTTCATCGAAAGCGCCGACGGGCGGCGCGTGTTCTTCATCGAACAAGACCCGCAACAACCCACACTGGCGCGCAACATTTTTGTCTCCAGCACCGACGCCGACGGCAGCCGCACCGTGCTCAGCGCCGGCAGCGGGCGCGTCGAGTGGCTCGGGTCGCAGCAGTGGCTGCACATCCACCACGGCCAGCGCCTGCTGTTTGACCAACCCGACCAACCCGGCCAAGTCCAAGTGAGCGAATTTGCCGCCTACCGCGTGCTCATCGACGCGCCGGCGCTGCCCATGGGCGTGGCGCAAGGGCTCAAGTCACGCCCCACCTGGGTGCTGGTGGCCGAACCCACACCGGCCAACCAGGGCGAGCTGGCGTGGCGGCTGGGGTTGGCGCTGGCCGCGGTCAATTTTGTGCTCATGGCGCTGGCGCTGGCCGCCAGCAACCCGCGCGCCCACAAAAGCGGCAACGTGTTGCTGTTGCTGTTTGGCTTCATTTTTTACTACAACCTCATGACCATGGGCCAGCGCTGGATCGGCACCGGCGAGGTCTCCGCCCTGGCCTTTGTGCTGGCCTTGCATGGCGGCACCGGTCTGGCCTGCGCGCTCTGGCTGGCCAAACGCCATTGGGGCTGGGAGCTGAACGCGGCGCGGCTGTGGCGGCGTGGAGCCCCGGCATGAAGACCATGCGCAAACTGATCTACGGCGAGCTGCTGTGGGCGATCGGCTTCGTGGCGCTGGCTTTTTTGGCGCTGTTCGCCTTCTTTGACCTGATCGAGGAACTGCCTGCGCTGGGCCAGCGCTCGCCCTTCGATCCGGCGCTCGAATACGGCCTGTGGCAAGCCCTGCTCTACGTGGCGTTGCTGCTGCCCAGCCACCTCTACGAGCTGCTGCCGATCGCGGTGCTGATCGGCGCGGTGTTCGGTTTGGTGCGGCTGGCGCAATCGTCCGAGTTCACCATCTTGCGCACCAGCGGCCTCGGGCCCGGCTTGGCTCTGCGCCAGATGCTGGTGCTGGGCGTGGCCTTTGCCGCCCTGACCTTTGTGCTGGGCGATTACGTCGCCCCCTGGAGCGACCGCCAGGCGCAACAGCTCAAAGCCACCTTCGAGGGCCAGATCCGCCTGGGGCAGACCGGCGCCTGGCTCAAGGAGCGCGGCGCGCAACGCCAGGTGTCGGTGAATGTGGCGGCGCTCGAAGGGCCCAACGATCTGCGTGGCGTGCGCCTGTTCGAGTTCGACGCCGGCGGCCGCATCACGCGCACCCTGAGCGCCACCCACGCCACCGTGGTGCCCGAGCGCGGGCTGTGGCAGCTGCACCAGGTGCAGTTGCACCAGTTCGACACCCAGGCCGACCCACCGCGCTTGCAGGTGCAGCAACTGCCCAGCCTCGATTGGCCCACCGGGCTCAGTGCCGACATGGTCTCGGTGGCTCTGCTGCGCCCGGATCGCATGAGCGCTTGGGGCCTGTACCAGTACATCGAACATCTGCAAGCCAACAACCAAGCCACACAGCGCTACGAGATCGAGCTCTGGCGCAAGCTGTTTTTCCCCCTGAGCTGCGTGGTGATGGTGGTGCTGGCGCTGCCCTTTGCCTACCTGCACTTTCGCTCCAAAGGGCTGGCGGCTTATGTGTTTATCGGCGTCATGCTAGGCTTGAGCTTCGTCCTGCTGAGCAATATGTTTGTCTATATCGGCAACTTGCTGGCCTGGCGGCCGTGGCTGGCAGCGGCCGCGCCGGCCTTGCTGTATTCGGTGGCCTCGCTTGGGGCTTTTGGTTGGCTGGTGCTGCGCCGTTAGCGCCCGAGGCCGCATGCAAAGGAGCATTGGATTATGTTGGCTGTGATCGTATTGGCGCATGGTTCGCGCGACCCGCAGTGGTTTGGACCGGTCGAAGCCGTGGCCCAGGCCGTGTCCGCGCGCCTGCCGGCGGCGCAGGTGAGCTGCGCCTACCTCGAGCTGTGCGCGCCCACGCTGCCCGAGGCCGCCGCGCGCCTGGTCGCCGAGGGTGCCACCCGGCTGCGCGTGCTGCCGCTGTTTTTTGGCTTGGGCAAACACGCACGGCAAGACATGCCCCTGCTGGCCCAAGAGCTGCAGCAGGCACACCCGCAGGTGCGTTTCGAGTGGCTGCCCACGCCCACCGAGCAGCCTAGCCTGCTGGCGCTGCTGGCCGAATTGGCCGTGGCAGAATCGCCACCATGAATCTGCACCAGTTCCGCTTCGTACTCGAGGCGGTGCGCCGCAACCTCAACCTGACCGAAGCCGCCAAGGCGCTGCACACCTCACAGCCGGGGGTCTCCAAAGCCATCCTCGAACTCGAGGACGAGTTGGGGATCGACATCTTTGCCCGCCACGGCAAGCGCATCCGGCGCGTCACCGAACCTGGGCAGGAGGTGTTGCGCAGCATTGAAATCATCCTGCGCGAGGTCAACAACCTCAAGCGCATCGGGGCCCAGTTTGCGACCCAGGACAGCGGCACGCTCAGCATCGCCGCCACCCACACCCAGGCGCGCTACGTGCTGCCGGCGGCGGTGGCCAAGCTGCGCCACGCCTACCCCAAGGTGTCCATCAGCCTGCACCAGGGCTCGCCCGAGCAGGTGGCGCGCATGCTGCTCGACGACCTGGCCGACATCGGCATCGCCACCGAGGCCCTGAGCGAACACCCCGAACTCATCACCCTGCCCTGTTACGACTGGCAGCACGCGCTGGTGCTGCCCACCGGCCACCCGCTGCAAGAGCGCGAGCGCATCGCGCTCGAAGACCTGGCGCAGGTGCCGCTGATCACCTACCACCCCTCCTACACCGGCCGCAGCCGCATCGACCAGGCGTTTGCGCAGCGCCAGCTCAAACCCCACATCGTGCTCGACGCCATCGACTCCGACGTCATCAAGACCTACGTCAAGCTCGGGCTGGGCGTGGGCATCGTGGCCGAAATGGCCATGCAGGGCGACGAGCGCAGCCCGGAACTGGTGTCGCGGCCGCTCGGCCACCTGTTTGGGCTCAACGTCAGCCGGGTGGCGTTCAAGCGCGGCGCCTACCTGCGCCTGTTCGTGCTGCGTTTTGCCGAATTCTTGAGCGAGCGCCTGTCGCGCGAGCTCATCCACAAGGCGATGCGCGGTGGCGGCACGGATTACGAGCTATGACGCACGCCCACACCCCAGCGGCCCACACCCCGGCCCACCCTTGCCTGCACACCCCCGCCGTGCGCAGCCGCCTGCCCCAGGTGGGCACGACCATCTTCAGCGTGATGTCGGCGCTGGCCACCGAGTGCCAGGCCGTCAACCTCGGACAGGGCTTCCCCGATTTCGCTTGCGACCCGCGCCTGCTGGACGCGGTCGAAGCGGCCCTGCGCGCCGGCCACAACCAGTACCCACCGATGCCCGGCGTGGCGGCGCTGCGGCAGGCGCTGGCGCACAAGACCGAAGCGCTGTACGGCCGCCGCTACGACCCGGACCACGAAATCACCGTCACCGCCGGAGCCACGCAAGCCATTTTCAGCGCCATTCTGGCCGTGGTGCAGCCGGGCGACGAGGTGATCGTGCTCGAGCCCTGCTACGACAGCTACGTGCCCAACATCGAGCTGGCGGGCGCGCTGCCGGTGCGGGTGCCGCTGGGCGCCGATTTCCGGCCCGACTTCGATGCCCTGGCCGCCGCCATCGGGCCGCGCACGCGCGCCTTGCTCATCAACAGCCCGCACAACCCCAGCGGCCGCGTGTGGCAGCAGGCTGACATGCTGCGCCTGCAGGCGCTGCTGGCCGGCACCGAGGTGATCTTGATCAGCGACGAGGTCTATGAGCACATGGTGTACGACGGCCAGCCGCACCAGAGCGCGGCGCGCTTTGCCGATCTGGCGGCGCGCGCGCTGGTGGTGAGCAGCTTTGGCAAGACCTTTCACGTCACCGGCTGGAAGGTGGGCAGCGTGCTGGCGCCGGCGCCGCTGATGGCCGAGTTTCGCAAGGTGCACCAGTTCAACGTGTTTACCGTCAACACGCCGATGCAGCACGCGCTGGCGGCGTACCTGCACGACCCAGCGCCCTACCTGCAACTGCCAGATTTTTATGCCGCCAAGCGCGATCGCTTTCGCGCTGGGCTGGCGCGCACGCGCTTTGGGCTCCTGCCCTGCGAGGGCAGCTACTTCCAGTGCGTCGATTACAGCGCGCTGGCCGTGCCCGAGCGCGATCTGGAGCCCGATGCCTTTTGCCGCTGGCTCACGCGCGCCGTCGGCGTGGCGGCGATCCCGCTGTCGGCCTTTTATGCCCAGCCGCCTGCGGGGCAGCGCCTGATTCGCTTTTGCTTTGCCAAGCAAGACGCCACCCTGGATGCGGCGCTGGCGCGGTTGGCATCCTTGTGAGTCCAAGCCCGCGCGCGCCCACCCCGGCTTGCCTGCAGGAATCAACCGCTTAGCTGCGCCCAGAGCTTGTCGAGCCGCTTGACGCTCACTGGCTGCGGCGTGCGCAGCTCTTGCGCAAACAGGCTCACGCGCAGCTCTTGCAGCAGCCAGCGCAGCTCGTCCAGGCGCGCATCGGGCACGCCCTTGCGCTCGGCCAGCAGGCGCGTGTAGCGCTGCTCCTGGGCGCGCACCGTGGCCATGTGTGCGGCGTCGCGCGCCGGGTCGGCGCGCAGCTTGTCGAGCCGCAGAAAGATTGCCTTCAGGTAGCGCGGCAGGTGCTGCAGCGCCGCCCACGGCGTCTCGGCCACGAAGCGCGGGCCCACCAGCTGTCCCAGCTGCTCGCGCACGTCGGCCAGTGGCTGGGCCTCGAACTTGCCCTCTTTGAGCTTGCGCACCACGGCGGCGTATTCGAGCAACACCGCCGCCGTCTGCCGCGCCACCTCGTGCGCAATCAACCCCAAGCGGCCGCGCCCTTGCTCCAGCCGCTGCTGGAATTCGGCGGCATTGCGCGGCCACGGCTCGACCATGAAGGCGCGCTCCAGCGCCACCTCGATGATCTGGCTGCGCAGCTCCTCGAGCGAGCCCAGCGCCATGTACGACACCGCCATCTGCTGCAGCCCGGGCAGGTTTTTTTCCAGCTGCTTGAGCGCTTCGCGCAGCTGCAGCGCAAACAGGCGCCGCAGCCCGGCGCGGTGCTTGCGCGCCGCCGTCTCGGGTTCGTCATAAACCGCCAGCGTGACGGCGTCGCCGGCATCGAGCAGCGCCGGAAAGCCGATCACGGTGTGTGCGCCGCTGGCCAGCTCCATCAGCTCGGGCCAGTCGCCAAAAGTCCAGGCGCGGTGGCGCTCGCTGGCGGCCTGAGGCGTGGGGGCGGTGGCGCTCGCTGGGGCGGTGGCCGGCTGGCCACGCTGCTTGGGTGCAGCGCCGTGCAGGTGAGCGGGCACGGCGGGCACGGCGGGCGCGGCGGGCACGGCCTGTGCAGCCTGGCTGGGCGGCAACCGGGCCGCTGCTGCGTCTGGGACGGCGTCAGCGGCCCCCATTGCCGCGCCCCGGCGCAGCGCCAATTGCAAGCCCGCCAGCGCCTGAAAGGCTCCGCGCGCCTGCGCGCCCAGCTCGGCTTTGAGTGCCGCCAGGCTGCGCCCTTGGCCCAGTTGGCGCCCGTGCTCGTCGAGCACGCGCAGGTGCATGAAGTGGTGCGCGGGCAGCTGGTCGAGCTTGAAGTCGCTGCGCTTGAGGTCGAGCCCGGTGCGCGCGCGCACCCGCGCCAGCAAGGCCTCGATCAGGCTGCCCTGGGCCCAGTGCTCGGGCTGACCGAGCTCGGCGGCCAGTTGCGCGGCGGTCTCGGGCAGCGGCAGCAGGCGCGCGCGCGGCTTTTGCGGCAGGCTCTTGAGCAAGGCGGCGATCTTGTCCTTCAGCATCCCTGGCACCAGCCACTCGCAGCGCTCCTCGCTGGCCTGGTTGAGCACGAACACAGGCAGCGCCACGCTCAGGCCGTCGCGCGCATCGCCCGGCTGGTGCAGGTAGCTGGCGCTGCATTCGGTGCCACCCAGCGCCAGCGTGGGCGGGAAAGCCACGCTGGTCACGCCTGCGGCCTGATGCCGCATCAGTTCCTCGCGCTTGAGGCGCAGCAGCTCGGGTTGATGGCGCACCTGGGCGCGGTACCAGCGCTCGAGCTCGGTGCCGCTGCTCAGGTCGGGCGGCAACTGGCTGTCGTAAAAGGCGTAGATCAGCTCCTCATCGACCAGCACGTCTTGGCGGCGCGATTTGTGCTCCAACGCCTGCACCTGCGCCAGCACCTGCCGGTTGGCGGCCAGAAAAGGCAGGCGGCGCTCGAACTCGGGCGGCCAGACGTCATCTTGCAAAGCCGCCACCAGCGCCTGGCGGATGAAGAGCGCGCGTGCGCCGGCCGGATCGACGCGCGCGTAATCGACGCGGCGCTGGCTGTAGATCAGCAAACCATACAGGGTGGCGCGCTCAGAGGCCACCACGCGGGCGGCGTTTTTCTCCCAGCGCGGATCGAGCACCTGCTTGCTCAGCAAATGCGCGCCCACCTGCTCCAGCCACTGTGGCTCGATGGCCGCGATGCCGCGGCCAAACAGGCGCGTGGTCTCGACCAGTTCGGCGCAAACGATCCAGCGCCCCGGTTTCTTGCTCAGGCGCGCCCCCGGATGCGGGTAAAAACGGATGCCGCGCGCGCCCTGGTAGTGCGCCTCGCTCTCGTGCTTGCAGCCCACGTGCCCGAGCAGGCCCGCCAGCAGGGACAGATGCAGTTGCTCGCTGCTGGCCGGCGCGCTGTTGAGCTTCCAGCCGTGCTCGGCCACCACGGTGTGCAACTGGCTGTGGATGTCGCGCCATTCGCGCACCCGGCGCACGTTCAGGTAGTGCTGGCGCAGCAGCGCCTCGTACTGGCGCTGGCTGGGCTTGTGCTGCGCCGGTGGCTGCAGCCCCGGCTGCCCCGGCTGCCCGGCCCTTGCCGTTTGGGTGGCTGGGCGCGCACCCGCACCCGCGCCTGCACTCACTCCTTCGACCACCGCACCCACAATGGGCTTGCCGCTGCGCGCCTGCTCCAGCCAGCGCCAGAGCTTGAGGTAGCCCACGAACTCGCTCTTGTCGTCGTCAAACGGCGCCTGCGCCCGATCGGCCTGCGCCTGCGCCTGCAGTGGGCGCTCGCGCACGTCCTGCACCGTGAGCGCGCTGGCCAGCACCAGCACCTCGTCGAGTGCGTGCCGCTCGCGCGCCTCCAGGATCATGCGCCCCAGGCGCGGATCGAGCGGCAGGCGTGCCAGTTCGCTGCCCAGCGCGGTGAGCTGCTGGGCGGGGTCGAGCGCGCCCAGCTCCTGCAGCAGCTGGTAGCCGTCGCTGATGGCGCGCTGCGAGGGGGCCTCGAGAAAGGGAAAATCCTCCACCGCCCCGAGGCGCAGCGACTTCATGCGCAGAATCACCGCCGCCAGCGAGGAGCGCAAAATCTCCGGGTCGCTGAAGCGCGGCCGCGCCTGGTGCTCGGCCTCGTCGTAGAGGCGGATGCAGACGCCGTCGGCGACACGGCCGCAGCGCCCGGCGCGCTGGTCGGCGGCCGCCTGGCTGATGGGCTCGACCAGCAACTGCTCGACCTTGCTGCGCAGGCTGTAGCGCTTGACGCGCGCGCGCCCCGAATCGATGACATAGCGGATGCCGGGCACGGTCAGCGAGGTTTCGGCGACGTTGGTCGCCAGCACGATGCGCCGCGCCCCGCTGGGCCTGAAAATTCGCTCCTGCTCGGCCTGGCTCAGGCGCGCATACAGCGGCAGCACCTCGGTGTCGCGCAGCACCGGCTGCTGGCTCAGGTGCTGACGCAAGTGGTCGGCGCACTCGCGGATCTCGCGCTCGCCGGGCAAGAACACCAGCACATCGCCAGACCCGGCGCCGCCGCGCCAGAGCTCATCGACGGCGTCGGCAATCGCTTCGTTGAGGCCGTAGTCGCGGCTGTCCTCGAAGGGGCGGTAACGCAGCTCGACCGCGTAGCTGCGCCCGGCCACGTTGAGCACCGGCGCCGGCCCTTGGGCCGAGGCGAAATGCTGCGCAAAGCGCGCGGCGTCGATGGTGGCCGAGGTGATGACCACTTTCAGATCGGGCCGCCGTGGCAGGATTTGCCGCAGGTAGCCGAGCAGAAAGTCGATGTTCAGGCTGCGCTCGTGCGCCTCGTCGATGATCAGCGTGTCGTAGGCCTGCAGCAGCGGGTCGGTCTGGGTTTCGGCGAGCAAAATGCCGTCGGTCATGAGCTTGATCGAGGCCTTGGGGCTGAGCCGATCCTGGAAGCGCACCTTGTAGCCCACCACCTCGCCCAGCGCCGTGCCGAGCTCGTGCGCAATGCGGCTGGCCACCGAACTGGCCGCGATGCGGCGCGGCTGCGTGTGCCCGATCAGGCGCCCACGCTCGCCCGGGCGGGCGTGCAGGCGGCCGCGCCCCATGCTGAGCGCGATTTTGGGCAACTGGGTGGTTTTGCCCGAGCCGGTCTCGCCGCACACCACGATCACCTGGTGCGCGCGCAAGGCGGCTTCGATTGCCTGGCGCTGGGCGCTCACAGGCAGGGAGTCGGGAAATTCGATGATCAAGGCGCGGGCGGCGGACAGACCGTACTGGGGCAACGTGGGGCTGTGCGATTATCCGGGATTGCCCCAGCCACGGCGCGCTTGCGGCCAGCCAGGGCCAGACCAGCGCCCAGGCTGCGCCCCCCAGTCTGGCGTATGCTTGCTGCCTGTCCGCCCACCCAAGCCCCTGAGTTTCCAGCCCCAGCCCCATAGCCGCCCATGTCCACGGTCTTCAACTTCACCTTCGTGCCCTGGTTTCGCTCGGTGGCGCCCTACATCCACAAGTTTCGCAACCAGACCTTCGTCGTCGGTGTGGCCGGCGAGGCCATTGCGGCCGGCAAGCTGCCCAATCTGGCCCAAGACCTGGCGCTGATCCAGAGCATGGGCGTGCGCGTGGTGCTGGTGCATGGCTTCAGGCCGCAGGTCAACGAGCAGTTGCGCACCAAGGGGCACCCGGCGCGCAGCCACCAAGGCACGCGCATCACCGACGAAGTGGCGCTGGACTGCGCCCAGGAGGCCGCCGGCCAGTTGCGCTACGAGATCGAGGCCGCCTTCAGCCAGGGCCTGCCCAACACCCCCATGGCCGGGGCCACGGTGCGCGTGCTGTCGGGCAACTTCATCACCGCACGCCCGCTGGGCATCGTCGATGGCATCGACTTTCAGCATTCTGGGCGGGTGCGACGCGTTGATGTGGCGGGGCTGATGCGCACGCTCGACATGGGCGCCATGGTGCTGCTCTCGCCCTTTGGCTTTTCGCCCACCGGCGAGGCCTTCAACCTGAACATGGAAGAGGTCGCCACCAGCGTGGCCATCGCCTTGCAGGCCGACAAACTGATTTTTGTCACCGAGGTGCCGGGCATCCGCGTGCAGCCGCACCAGCCGCCCAGCGACGACAACCCGATCGACACCGAGCTGCCGCTGGCCCAAGCCGAGCAGCTGCTGGCCGAGCTGCCACCGAGCCAGCTGCCCACCGACCCCGGCTTTTATTTGCAGCACTGCGTCGCGGCCTGCAAGGGCGGCGTCGAGCGCAGCCACATCATCCCCTTTGCCGTCGATGGCGCGCTGCTGCTCGAGGTCTATGTGCACGACGGCATCGGCACCATGGTGGTCGATGAAAAGCTCGAAAACCTGCGCGAAGCCAACGCCGACGACGTGGGCGGCATTTTGCAACTGATCGAGCCCTTCGAGAAAGACGGCACCCTGGTCAAGCGCAACCGCACCGAAATCGAGCGCGACATCGCCAACTACACCCTGATCGAGCACGACGGCGTGATCTTCGGCTGCGCCGCGCTCTACCCCTACCCCGAGGCCAAGACCGCCGAAATGGCCGCGCTCACCGTTTCACCGCACTCGCAAGGCCAGGGCGACGGCGAAAAACTGCTCAAGCGCATCGAGCAACGCGCGCGCCTGATGGGCCTCGAGAGCCTGTTCGTGCTCACCACGCGCACCATGCACTGGTTCATCAAGCGCGGCTTTGCGCCCGTGGATGCCGACTGGCTGCCCGAAGCGCGCAAGCGCAAGTACAACTGGGACCGGCGCAGCCGGGTGCTGGTGAAACGGCTTTGAACCGCTGCCCTGCGCCACAAGCGCAAAAAAACCGCCCAGCGTACGCGGGGCGGTTCATACTGGCACCTCCCGGGGAAGTGCCAAGCCAGCGGGCTCGGGATTAACGAGCTGGGGCAGCCGGAGCGGCTGGGGCAGCAGCGTCGGCAGGAGCAGCCGGAGCGGCAGCATCTGCAGGAGCGGCCGGGGCAGCAGCGTCGGCAGGAGCAGGAGCCGGTGCGGGCTCAGGAGCCGGTGCGGGGGCCGGAGCCGGGGCGGGGGCCGGAGCCGGGGCTTGCGGGCCGCAGGCGGTCAGGGCAACGGCGGCGAACAGGGCGGCGAGCAGGGCGGTGATTTTCATGGGGAGGTCATTCGAAAGGGTTGGGGTTTTGGGCGATTTTGGACGATACACAGGGTTATACAAGCAAACCCAGCGCTCGATCCACGGCGGCTACGACACCCGTAAAGACCCAAGTGTCTGCCACACACTGGGATCATAATTGACAGCCAGGCGCCGGGATAACCCTAGGTGGAAAAATTTTACTGAACCGAAGGGTTGTTGCAAAATAGCGACAACTTGGCCGCATTGGAGCCGGCCTTGCTAGCACCCCAATGGCTGCGCTCAAGGCCTTATTCATGCCCTCATTCAGCCCGCCGGAGCGCGCTGCAACCAACCCGCCGCGTACCAGTCGGCCAGCGCCGCCTGCGCAGCCGGGCTCGCCGCCAGCACTTGGCGCTCCTTGAGCTGTCGCCGATCCGCCAGACGCCGCATCAGGCGCGCGTCTTGGCCGCTGGCACGCAGCGCCTCGCCGTTGATGTAAATGCAGCGCTCGTCGTAGAGCATGCGGGTGCGCCGATCCAGCTCCACCGCGCCCAGCTCCCAAGGCTGCTGCGGTGGCTCGAAACACACCAGCGGCTTGGGCTCGCTGAGCACCTCGCCCAGGGCCAGTTGCAGCCCCTTGCGGTCGGCCAACAAGGCTTGCAGCGCGGCCGCCGCAAAGTCGGTCAGGTCGGCCGGAACGGCGGCCGGATGCGCACAGGCAGGCTGATCGGGATCGCGGTAGAGCGCCTCGTCTTGCCAGTCCTCGGCCAAGCGCTGCACCAGCTCGGCCGCCAGCCCGGCCCGTTGCGGCACCCGAAAACCGACCGAGTAGGTCATGCAGCCGTCGTCGAGCGCCACGCCGTCGTGCGCCCACTCGGGCGGCAGGTACAGCATGTCGCCGGGCTCCAGCACCCACTCCTGCTCGGGCTCGAAGTGTTGCAGGATTTTGAGCGGCTTGTCGGGCTGCAGCGTCAGGTCGCGCTGGCGCCCAATGCGCCAGCGCCGTCGGCCGCTGGCTTGCAGCAGGAACACGTCGTAGCTGTCGAAATGCGGCCCCACGCCGCCGCCCTCGGTGGCCCACGAGATCATCAGGTCATCGAGGCGCGCGTCGGGCACGAAGCGGAAACCCTGCAACAACTGGTGCGCCGCGTCGTGGTGCAAGTCAACCCCCTGCACCAGCAGCGTCCAGCCGGGCTGCTTGAGCGGCGGCAGCTGGCGCGGCTTGAACGGGCCCGAAGCCAGGCTCCAATCATCACCCTCGCGCACAATCAGGCGCGACTCTACGCCGTCTTGCTGCGCCAGCGCAAACAGCTCGGGGCGCTTGAGCAGCGGTGCAAAGCCGGGCACGGCCTGGCGCACCAAAAGCGGTTTTTTCTGCCAGTGGCGGCGCATGAACTGCTGCGGCGTCAGGCCGCCGAGCAAGGGCGTGGACACATCAGGCGCAGGGAGCGCGGGGGGTGCTGGCGGCGCCAAGGGCTGGCCGCTACGCGCCCTGGAGCGTTTGGGGACTTGGACGGCGGCCAAGGGCGTGGTGCTGGGTTTGGGCTGAGAACTCATGGGACAATTGTGCGATGAAAATCACCCCGCAATGCGTCGCCGCCCTCACCTGGACGCTTTCCGACACCTTGGGCGAAGAACTGGACACCCTCGACGAGCCAGTCGAGTTTTTGCTCGGCGGGCGCGACCTGTTAGAGTCTATCGAAGCCGCCCTGCAAGGCCACGGCGCGGGCGAGGAAATGGAGCTGCACCTGGAGCCCGAGCGCGCCTTTGGCGATTTTGACGACCAGCTGCTGCTGCTCGAGCCGCGCAGCGCTTTTCCGGCCGAACTCGAAGTGGGCATGGCCTTTGAGGGCTTGCCACCGGGCTGCAGCGCCGGTGCCGGCCCCGATCGGCTGTATTTTGTGAGCGAAATCTACCCCGAACACGTGGTGCTCGACGCCAACCACCCGCTGGCCGGCATCGCGCTGCGCCTCGACCTCAAAATCCACGCCGTGCGCGAAGCCACCGAGGAAGAAGTGGGCCGCGGCAGCCTCGGCGCGGGTTTTTTCAGGCTGCAAGCCTGAACTGGGCATTAGGCAGCGGGCTCAAGCCCGGCCGGTGGAACCATAGCCCCCGGCGCCGCGCGCGCTCGGCTGCTCAAAATCATCGACCCAGTTGAGCTGCGCCTGCAGCACCGGGACGATCACCAACTGCGCGATGCGCTCGAGCGGCTCGATGGTGTAGGGCTGGCTGCTGCGGTTCCAAGCGCTGACCATGAGCTGGCCCTGGTAGTCGCTGTCGATCAGCCCCACCAGGTTGCCCAGCACAATGCCGTGCTTGTGCCCCAGCCCCGAGCGCGGCAAGATCAGCGCCGCGTAGCCCGGGTCGGCTAGGTGGATCGCCAGCCCGGTGGGCAGCAGGCTGCAGGCGTTGGCGGCCAGTGTGAGTGGTGCCTCGATGCAGGCGCGCAAGTCCAGCCCCGCACTGCCCCCGGTGGCGTAGGCGGGCTGGAACTGGCGCAAGCGCGCATCGAGCAAGCGGCAATCTATGCGCATGCGCTAGGTACCCCCTCAACGCGCCGGCAATGCGCCGGCCGGCCCATCCGGCGCGCCGCCTTGGGGGGGCGCTGCATCGGCGGGCGCCGCATCCGCAGGCGCATCGGCCGGCGCTGCACCTTCGGCCGGAGCGGGCTCATCCCACATGCCGGGCCCGCCCCACTGCCCCTGCTCCTGCCCGGGCTCTTGGTTGGCCCCTTCGCCGGCCCCCATGAAACCGGGGATCTGCTGCAAACGCCGCTGCACTTCGGCCTCATCGGCCAGCTCCACCTGCTCGAGCTGCCCCGTGACCAGGTTCGGGTAGGTGATCAGCAGCGCCACCATCATCACCTGGATCAACACAAAAGCCACCGAACCCTTGTAGATCTGCTCGGTGGTAACCCCGGCGATGCGTTTCTTGGTGATGGCGTCGAGGTAGTCGTTGCGCGGCGCCACGCTGCGCAGGTAAAACAGCGCAAAGCCAAAGGGCGGCGTCAGGAACGAGGTCTGCAGGTTCATGGCCAGGATGATGCCGAACCAGACCAGGTTGATGTCCAGCATCTTGGCCACTGGCAACAGCAGGGGCACGACGATGAAGGCGATCTCAAAGAAGTCGATGAAAAAGCCCAGCAAGAAGACCAGCGTGTTGACAAAGATCAAAAAGCCCAGCTGTCCGCCCGGCAGCCCGCTGAACAGTTCCTTGACCCAGATGTGGCCGTCGGCGGCGTTGAAGGTGAAGCCAAAGACGGTCGAGCCGATCAGGATGAACATCACGAAGATCGCCAGCCGGGCGCTGTTTTCCAGCGCCTGCTTCAACAGCGGCAGGCTCAGGCGCCGGCGCGCCAGCGACATGATCAGCGCCCCCACGGCCCCCATGGCACCGCCCTCGGTAGGCGTGGCGATGCCCAGAAAGATCGTGCCCAGCACCAGAAAGATCAGCACCAGCGGCGGGATCAGCACAAAGGTGACGCGCTCGGCCAGCTTGGACAGCAGGCCCAGACGCAGACCCTTGTTGGCCAGCGCCAGCAGCAGCGCCACCAGGGCACCGGCGAGCATCGAGATGATGAAGGTCTCGTCGGCCGGGGCATCGGCAATGCGCTCGAACCAGCGGTGCATCATCTGGTTGTGCACCTGCGACCAAGCGTAGCCGGCCGCTACGGCCAGCGCCATCACCACGATCAGCGATTTGTGGCCGCTGGCGCCGTTGGCCTCGTTGTAGATGCGCGCCTCGGGCGGCAGCGGCGGCACCCACTGCGGCTTGACGATCGCCACCCCGATGACGAACATCAGGTACAGGCCGATCAGCATCAGCGCCGGCAGCATGGCACCGGTGTACATGTCGCCGACCGACACGCCGAGCTGGTCGGCGAGCACGATCAGCACCAGCGAGGGCGGCAAGATTTGCGCCAGCGTGCCCGAGGCGGTGATGGTGCCGGCGGCGATGGCGCGGTTGTAGCCATAACGCAGCATGATCGGCAACGAGATCAGTCCCATGGAAATCACCGCCGCCGCCACCACGCCGGTGGTGGCCGCCATCAGCGCCCCGACCAGCACCACCGCCACCACCAAGCCACCGCGCAGCGGGCCAAAGACCTGACCCACGGTTTCGAGCAGGTCTTCGGCCATGCCGCTGCGCTCGAGGATGATGCCCATCAGCGTAAAGAAGGGAATGGCAAGCAGGATTTCGTTCTGCATGATGCCAAAAACGCGCAACGGCAGCGCCTGAAACAGGGTGGCCGGAAACAGCCCGAGCTCCATCCCGAGCAGGCCAAACAACAGGCCCACGGCCGAGAGCGCAAAGCCGACTGGAAAGCCAGTGAGCAAAAAGAAGATCAGCCCCAGAAACATCAGGGGCACGAAAATGCCGGTGATGAACTCGATCATGCCTTGCTCCCACCCTGGGCCTGCGCACGCGCAGCCACTTCGCGCTCGATCCGGTCGTGTTCGGCCAAGGCCAGTTCGCGCGCCAGTTGCTCGACGTCGCTCGACACCCCTTGGGCCAACGCATCGGGGCCGCCAAAGTACAGGAAATTGAAGCGCTTGATGAGCTCAGACAGGGCTTGCAGCGCCAGCAGCGCAAAGCCGAGCGGAATCATGAGGTAGGCCGGCCAGCGGATCAGACCCCCGGCATTGGGTGACATTTCGCCGCTGATCCAGGCGCGCTCGAACAGCGGCCAGCCCAGCGCGATCATCAGGTAGCACAGCGGCAGCAAGAAGACCAGAATGCCGAGGATGTCGATCCAGTTGCGCGTGCGCGCCGACAGGCGGCTCGAGACCACGTCGATGCGCACGTGGGCGTTGCGCAAAAAAGCAAAACCGGCACCGAGCAGGAACACCGCCCCGAACAGATACCACTGGATTTCGAGCCAGGCGTTGGAACTGATGCTCAAGGCGTAGCGGCTGATCGCATTGCCGGCGCTGATGAGCACGGTGAGCAAAACGAGCCACATCAGCACCTTGCCCAGAGCCCCATTGAGGGCGTCGATGGCGCGCGAAAACCACATCAAGTATTTCATAAGAGCAAACCTTCACAGTCGGTAGGCACTGTGATTTTTTCTTGAACCCAACGTTCCTGGGATACGAAAACGCCCCGCTTGCCAGCAGCGGGGCGTCTTGGGCGGGTCAGGCGCTGGGCCCGAACACCCCGATCAGAGCCGGTTGTTGCGGCCCTGCAACTGCATGTAGCTGTCGAAGCTGGCTTCGGCCAGACCGTGCCACAAGACCTGGTCGCGGCGGAAGGCGATTTGGTCGTCGTAGATCTTCTTCCAGCGCGGGTTGGCGGCGTTGAGCTCGGCGTAGAGCTCGTGGGCGGCGCGGAACGCAGCGTCCATGACCGAACGTGGGAACGGCATCAGGCGCGTGCCACCCGCCACCAGGCGCTTGAGCGCCGCCGGGTTGCGCGCGTCGTAACGCGCCAGCATGGTGGTGTGCGCAAAGGCGGCGGCGTTGTGGACGATGGCCTTGTACTCGGGCGACAGGGCGTTGAACGCGGCCTTGTTGATCAGCAGGTCGAGCTGCGTCCCGGCTTCCCAGAAGCCCGGGTAGTAGTAGAACGGCGCCACGCGGTGAAAGCCCAGCTTTTCGTCGTCGTAGGGGCCGACGAACTCGGCGCCATCGACCGTGCCGCGCTCCAGCGCCTGATAGATTTCACCGGCCGGCATGGCCAGCGGCACCACGCCCAGTCGCTCCAGCACCCGGCCAGCAAAGCCACCGGCGCGGAAACGCACGCCCCGCAGGTCGGCCGGAGAGCGGATTTCCTTGCGGAACCAGCCGCCCATCTGCACCCCGGTGTTGCCCATGGCGAAATTGACCAGGTTGAAGGTGTCGAGCAGCTCGCGGCTCAGGGCCAGCCCGTTGCCCTCGTAGAACCACGAAGTCATCTGGCGCCCGTTGAGGCCAAAGGAGATGCCGCCGTTGGCCAGTGCCAGCGCGTCGTCTTTGCCGAAGAAGAAGTAGGTTGCGGTGTGGGCGCACTCGATGGTGCCGGCCTGCGCCGCATCGAACACCCCCATGGCAGGCACCAGTTCGCCGGCCGGATGGGTGCTGACCTGGAACCGGCCGCCGGTGGCGTCGGAGACGGCCTTGGCGAACACCTCGGCCGCACCCCAGATGGTGTCGAGCGCACGCGGGAAGGTCGAAGCCAGGCGCCAGCGCACGGTCTCACCAGTGATGACGGCAGGGGCGCCTGGGGCGGCTGCCGGTGCGGCGGCCGGCGCGGCGGCTTGTTCGCGTGGGCCGCAAGCGGCCAACAAGCCGGCTACACCAACTGCGCCGGTGCCGGCGATGATTGAGCGACGATCCATTAAATGACTCCGATAGGCTGGTTTTGGGTTAGGTACCACCGACCACCCCATGTGCTGGGCTGATGGATGGCTGCTGAGCATTGTAGGACCCGCACACAGCCGGTTTGGGTCGCGTAAACCCTAGGGAAAGGCGTTGCCGATTGAAAAAATATCAATTCAGAAATCTGGCATTCAAGCGGCCGCTGAGGCAAGCAAGCCTGAGCAGGCCGGCCAAGCGCGCACGCTGGCCTCGATGCCCGCCGCATCCAGCCCCAGCAGCGCCATCAGTTTGAGCGCATCGCCGTGCTCGACGAAGCGGTCGGGCAGGCCCAGCCGCAGCACCGGGCGCAGCAGACCGGCCTCGTGCAGCGCCTCCAGCACCGCCGAACCCGCGCCGCCATCGAGCGCGCCGTCTTCAATGGTCACCAGGCAGTCGTGTTGCTGCGCCAGTTCGAGCAGCAGCGCGCGGTCCAGCGGCTTGGCCCAACGCATATTGGCCACCGTGGCGTCGAGCCGCTCGGCCGCTTGCAAGGCCGGGTAGAGCAAGGTGCCAAACGCCAGCAGCGCCACGCGCTGGCCTTGGCGACGCCGTTCGCCGCGCCCAAAGGGCAGCCCCTGCAAGTCGCTGGGCAAGGCCGTGCCGGCGCCACTGCCGCGCGGGTAGCGCACGGCCACCGGGTGCTGCTGCTGGTAGGCGGTGCACAGCAGTTGGTAACACTCGGCCTCGTCGGCCGGGCAGGCGATCGACACGTTGGGGATGCAGCGCAGAAAAGCGATGTCGTAGGCGCCGGCGTGGGTGGGGCCGTCGGCACCGACGAGGCCGGCGCGGTCGAGCGCGAACACCACCGGCAGGTTTTGCAGGGCCACGTCGTGGATCAACTGGTCGTAGGCGCGCTGCAAAAAGGTGGAGTAGATCGCCAGCACCGGCTTGAGGCCTTCGCAGGCCAGCCCGGCGGCAAAGGTGGCGGCGTGCTGCTCGGCGATGCCCACATCGTGGTAGCGCTCGGGGAAGCGCTGGTGAAACTCGACCATCCCTGAGCCTTCGCGCATGGCCGGGGTGATGCCGACCAGGCGCTCGTCGTGCGCCGCCATGTCGCACAGCCAGCGCCCAAACACCTGGCTGAATGTGAGCTTGCTGCTCGGTGGCGGGCTGGGCAGGCCGACCGCCGGGTCAAATTTCCCCGGGCCGTGGTAGGCGATGGGGTCGGCTTCGGCCAGCTTGTAGCCTTGGCCTTTGCGCGTCACCACGTGCAGGAACTGTGGCCCCTTGAGGCGCCGCAGGTTCTCCAGCATTGGGATCAGGGCGTCGAGGTCGTGGCCGTCGATCGGGCCGATGTAGTTGAAGCCGAATTTTTCGAACAGGGTGATCGGCACCACCATGCCCTTGGCGCCTTCTTCGAGTCGGCGCGCGAGCTCGAGCAGCGGCGGCGCCACGCCCAGCACCTGTTTGCCCACCTGCTTGGCGGCCGAATAGAAACGCCCGCTCATGAGTTGCCCGAGGTAGCGGTTGAGCGCCCCCACCGGCGGGCTGATCGACATGTCGTTGTCGTTGAGCACCACCAGCAGCTGCGCCTGCTCGAGCACGCCGGCGTTGTTGAGCGCCTCGAAGGCCATGCCGGCCGTCATGGCGCCGTCGCCGATCACGGCCACGGCGTGCCGGTCGGCGCCCTGCTGCTGCGCCGCCACCGCCATGCCCAGCGCGGCCGAGATGCTGGTGGACGAGTGCGCGGTGCCAAAGGTGTCGTACTCGCTCTCGGTGCGCACCGGAAAGCCGCTCACCCCCCCCAATTGGCGCAGCGTGTGCATGCGCTCGCGCCGGCCGGTGAGGATTTTGTGCGGGTAGGTCTGGTGCCCGACGTCCCACACCAGCCGGTCGTGCGGCGTGTTGAAGACGTAATGCAAGGCCACCGTGAGCTCGACCGTGCCGAGGTTGGAGCTCAGGTGGCCACCGGTCTGGGCCACGCTGTGCAGCAAAAACTGGCGCAGTTCGTCGGCCAGCGGGCGCAACTGGGCGCGCGTGAGGCGGCGCAGGTCGGCCGGGGATTGGATGGTGTCGAGCAAGCCAGTCATGGGGGTGTGTAGGGGTTTTCAGTGAGAGCGGTGCAGCACCCAGTCGGCCAGGTCGTGCAGGGTTTGCGCCGCCGCCACGGGGCCCTCTTGCAAGGCGGCGTGGGCCTGCGCCAGCAAGTCGTGGGCGTACTGGCGCGCCCGCTCTTGCCCCAGCAGGGAGACGAAAGTGGGTTTGTCGGCGGCGGCATCCTTGCCCGCGGTCTTGCCCAAGGTGCCGGAGTCGGCCACCACATCGAGCACGTCGTCGATGACCTGAAACGCCAGCCCGAGCGCCTGGCCATAGCGCGTGAGGGCGGCCAGGGCAGCGGCATCGGCACCACCGGCCATCGCCCCCATCTGCACGCTGGCCAGCAGCAGGGCGCCGGTTTTGCGGCGGTGCATGTCTTCGAGCTCGGCCAGGCACAGGCGCTGGCCGACGCTGGCCAGATCGATCGCCTGCCCGCCCGCCATCCCCAGGTGCCCGGCAGCCCGGGCCAATTGCAGCGCCAGCGCGGCCCCCAGGGCGGCATCGGGCTGGTCCAGCAGCAACTCAAAAGCCAGCGCCTGCAGTGCATCGCCAGCCAGCAGCGCCGTGGCCTCGCCAAAGCGCACGTGCACGGTCGGCTTGCCGCGGCGCAGCACGTCGTTGTCCATGCAGGGCAGGTCGTCGTGCACCAGTGAGTAGGCGTGGATCAGCTCGACGGCGCAAGCCGCGCGCTGGACGGCGGCGTGCGTGGCCGGGCTCAAGGCGGCCGCGGGCGCACCGGCTGCCGCCTCGGCCGCCGCCCACACCAGCAACGGCCGCAGGCGCTTGCCGCCGTCGAGCACCGCGTAGCGCATCGCCAAGCCCAGCGCGGCCGGCGCCTGCGGCGCCAGGGCCGCGTCCAGCGCCCGCTCCACTTCGGCCAGGCGGGCCACACTCCAGGCGCTGAAATCAGGGGCTGGGGTCGGTGGTTGCCCTGCGTTTTGCATGGGGGCCTGGAGCGACGCGGCGCTCACGGCTGCGGCGTCCAAGGGCGCTCGGTGCCGTTTTCCAGCACCGTGAGCTGCTGCTCCAGCGCCTCGAGCCGGGCGCGGCAGTAGGCCAGCAGCTCGTTGCCGCGCTGGTGCTGGGCGAGCAACTCGTCGAGCGGCAACTGGCCGCCGTCGAGCCGGGCCAGCAAGGCGTCGAGCTCTTGCGCCGCGGCTTCGTACGAGGGGGGGGCGCCGGCAGCGGCGTGGCCAGCTTGGGGTTTGGGCATGGGCAAGGCAAAAAAACCGGGGCGGTGCCGCAGCGGCGGCATGGAGGGTTGGATTTTAGGCGCTTGCGCCCAGAATCGCTCGGATTCCCCTGGATTGGACCCCGACCACGGGAACCCCGGGGGTACAATCGCGCTCCCTTGTTTTCAACTCGATGGGAGTTGTTTCACCCCCAGTCCGCGCCGAACCGCTGCCCCGCACCGACACGCGCTTTCCCTGCCCCTTCATAGGGGGAGTCTCTTGAGGTCAGGACCATCATGTCTGATTTGAGTCTTCCATTGCAGCAGGCCACAAGCCAATTGCCCGTATCCGTCTATTTCGACGAGGCGCTCTTGAAAAAAGAGCGGGAACTGATCTTCGAGCCCGGTCCGCGCTACGTCGGCCACGCCTGCACGGTGCCGAACCTGGGCGACTACTACGCCCTGCCGCACGAGGGCGAGGGGCGTGCGCTGGTGCGCACGGCGCAAGGGGTGGAGCTGGTCAGCAACGTCTGCCGGCACCGCCAGGCCATCATGCTCAAGGGCCGCGGCAATCTGGGCCAGCAGGCCAGCGGCCACGCCGGCGGCCACATCGTCTGCCCACTGCACCGCTGGACCTACAGCGGCGGCTCGGCCCTGGGGCAGTTGGGCGAGCTGATCGGCGCGCCGCACTTCGCCCAAGACCCGTGCCTGAACCTGCAACGCTGGAAGCTGCGCGAGTGGAACGGCCTGCTGTTCGAGGACAACGGGCGCGACATCGAGGCCGACCTGGCCGGCATGGAGCTGCGCGAGTACCTCAACTTCGAGGGAATGGTGCTCGGCCACGTCGAGCACCACCAATGCCACTACAACTGGAAGACCTTCATCGAGGTCTACCTGGAGGACTACCACGTCGTGCCCTTCCACCCGGGGCTGGGCAACTTCGTCACCTGCGACGACTTGCGCTGGCAGTTCAAGCCCGAGTACTCGATCCAGACCGTGGGCATACAGAACCTGCCGCACAAAGCCGCCGGCAGCGCCGTCTACCAGCGCTGGCACGAGGTGCTGCTGCAACACCGCAACGGCACCCTGCCGGAGCGCGGCGCGGTCTGGCTCACCTACTACCCGCACATCATGCTCGAGTGGTACCCGCACGTGCTCACGGTTTCGACCGTACACCCGCTGGGCGTGAACCAGACCCTGAACCGGGTCGAGTTCTACTACCCGGAGGAAATCGCCGCCTTCGAGCCCGAGTTCATCGAGGCGCAACGTGCCGCCTACATGGAAACCTGCATCGAAGACGACGAGATCGCCGAACGCATGGACGCCGGGCGCCGAGCCCTGCTGGAGCGTGGCACGAGCGAAGTCGGCCCCTACCAAAGCCCGATGGAAGACGGCATGCAGCACTTCCACGAGTGGTACCGCGCGCGCATGGGGGCCGCGCTGGCGTCGCACCGCTGAGGGCGGCTGCAGGGTTGCCTGCGGTTATCAGGCACACCCCAACCGCGCATGAACCCTGGGCCTGCACCCTTCAGGGGGCTTGAAACGCTGCGCTCGATTGCCTATCATCGTGCACAGTTCGATCAGCAAAGGGGCCTATGCGACCGTCTGTTGTGCTTGAGATGAAACGGAGCGCGGTGCGCGAAGCGGTAGGCCGTTTTCGCAGCGCGAACCCGCGCGTCTTCGGCTCGGTGCTGCATGGCACCGACCAGGAGGGCAGCGACCTCGACCTGCTGGTCGATGCGCTGCCCGGTGCGACCTTGTTGGATTTGGGCGATCTGGAACAAGAACTGGAAGCGCTGCTTGGTGTGAAAGTCGATCTGCTGACTCCCGGCGACCTGCCGCCCAAGTTTCGGGCTCAAGTGCTGGCGCAGGCGCAGCCGGTATGAACGCGCAGCGCCTGCCCGATTGCCTCGAGCACATCGAGCAGGCCGCAAGCGACGCGCGCAGCTTCGTGCAAGGGATGACCAAGGACGACTTCCTGGCCGACAAGCGCACCCAGCAGGCCGTCATCATGAGCCTGATCGTCATCGGCGAGGCCGCCAGCCGCGTGATGGAGGCTTATTTGGCGTTCACTCAAACACACGCCGACGTACCGTGGCGCAGCATGCGCAACATGCGCAACCGCATGGCCCACGGCTATTTCGACATCAACCTCGACCTGGTGTGGGAGACGGTACAGGAATGGCTGCCAAGCTTGCTCCAGCAGTTGCCCGCCGTGCGCCAAGCTGCCGACGCTGAAGACCGCAACCCCCATGGGATCGAGCCCTGACCGGCGCTGGCAGCGCATGGTTGAGGTCGGCTGAGGGTGCGCGGCTGCCACGCTGCCAGCGGCAGCAGGGTGCGCCCGAGCCCGGAGTAAACCCTAGGGTTGCACCCCTTCTGGTTGACCTGAAAGGCGGCTGGCGTGGGCTATGATGTGGGCATCCACCCCCTGGATACCGGGGGGTGGTTTTTTGCGCCCCTCTTCTTAGCCCTCTAGCCCATGCTCAATCGCCTCTCCATCACCCGCCGCGTCTGGATCGGTCTGCTCGCTTTTCTGCTGCTGTTTGCGTTTGCGTTTGCCTCCGCGCTCTGGGGCTTGACGAGCGCACGCGATAGCTTGCAGCACGTGCACGACGATCGCATGCTGACCCTCAGTTCGCTCAAAACCTTGCGTGCAAACTTCCTGCACAACCGCCTGGAAATGCTGCTGCTGTTCCAGCACGCCCCCGACAACCCGACACGAGCGCTGTTCCCGCACCCTATCCAGCAGCATTTTGACAACATTGCTGCCGCACGCGCAGCCAACAACGCCGCGCAAGAACAGATCCAGGGTCGTTCGGTCAGCGCCGAAGAACAAGCTTTGATTGACGCCATGGCCGCTGCCCGCAGCGCCTGGCAGCGGCCGCGTGACCAAGTGATGCAAGCGGTTCGACAAGGCGACTTTTCGCCCACCAACATGCAGACACTGTATGCAGCCATGCAAAAAGAGGGCCTGGCCTTCGAGCGCGCCATGGTCGCCCTGGCCGAATACCAAGCCAGCGCCGCGCTGCGCGAAGTGGCCCACGCCACCCAGCGTTACCGGCAAAGCCAGATCCTGTTTGGCGCCATTTTGTTGCTCGGCGTGTTGCCGGTGAGCGCCTTCCTGATCGTGGCCATGCGGCGCATGAAGCGCGGCCTGAACGAGGCCAAGCTCACCGCGCAGCACATCGCCGAAGGCGACCTGAGCCTGGACATTCCGCCCCAAAGCGGCAGCGACGAAGTGGCCACGCTGCTGACGCAGTTGCAGCAGATGCAGCAAGGCTTGCGCCAGATGATCACCCAGGTGCTGCAAAACGCCGACGCCATCGCTAGCGCCAGCGCGCAAGTGGCCAGCGGCACGCAGGACTTGTCGCAGCGCACCGAGCAACAGGCCAGCTCGCTCGAAGAAACCGCGTCGGCTACAGAACAGCTCAACAGCAACGTGCGCCAGAACGCCGACAGCGCGCGCCAGGCGAACCAGATGGCCGATCAGGCCTCGAGCGTAGCCAGCCACGGCGGCAACGTGGTGGCGCAGGTGGTGGGCACCATGGACGCCATCAACGCCTCGTCGCGCAAGATTGTTGACATCATCAGCGTCATCGACGGCATCGCGTTCCAGACCAACATCCTGGCGCTGAATGCCGCCGTGGAAGCGGCGCGCGCCGGCGAGCAGGGGCGCGGCTTTGCCGTGGTGGCAGCCGAGGTGCGCTCGCTCGCGCAGCGCGCTGCCTCCGCCGCCAAGGAAATCAAGGGCCTGATCGACGACTCGGTGGCCAAGGTCGGCAGCGGCAACGAGCAAGTGGCCCAGGCCGGCCAGACCATGCAGCAAATCGTGGGCAGCATTGCGCAAGTGACGCAGATCATGCGCGACATCGCCTCGGCCAGCGCCGAGCAGGCCGAGGGGCTGGAGCAGATCAACAGCGCAGTGGCGCAAATGGACGGCGTGACGCAGCAAAACGCCGCCCTGGTGGAGCAGGCGTCGGCGGCGGCGGCGTCGCTGCGCGATCAGGCGCGCCAGCTCACCGAGCTCATGGGCCGCTTCAAGCTCTGAGGCCAGACCCGCATTGGCCCGCCGCACCCCGCATAGGCGGCGGGGCGCTGGCGGCCTGCGGCTGGTTGGCAGGGCCAGCGCGGGCTGCGCGCCTACGCCCGCGCGTCGCCCCAGCGCAGCGGAAAGCGGTCGTCGCCCACGTAGGTGGCCTGGCCGTGGCGGTCCACGCAGTAGCTGGGCGAGACGATCATGTCCTGGAACAACATGCCCGCACCGATGCGCGTGTATTCGAACAAAATGCTGCGCTCGACGCGCGAGCTGGCGCGCAAGTGGCTGCCGTGCCCGATCCAGCACGGGCCCACCACGCTGCAACCCGGCTCCAGGCGCACGCTGGAGCCAAAATACACCGGCCCTTGCACCTGCACCGTGGCCCAGTCGATGCGCGTGTTCAGCCCGACCCAGACGCCCGGGCGCACCTCGGTGCCGGGCATGTGCATGCGTTCGACCTCGCCGCGCAGCACGCGCTGCAGCACCGACCAGTAGTCGCTCACGCGCCCGATGTCGATCCAGTTGAACTGGTGGCTCTGGGCGTAGAACGGCAGGCCGCGCTCCACCAGCAGCGGGAACAACTGGCTGCCGATGTCGAACACCTGCTGCGGCGGCACCAGCTCCAGCGCCGCTGGCTCAAACAGGTAGATGCCGGTGCTGGCCTGGGTTGAGCGTGCCTGCTCGGGCTGGGGCTTTTCCTGGAACGACTGCACCCGGCCGCTGGCGTCGGCGAGCACGATGCCGTAGTTGCTCACCTGCTCGCGCGGCACCTCGAGCGTGACCACACTCGCCAGCGCCCCCTGCGCGCGGTGCTGGGCCAGGGCGGCGCTCAGGTCCAGGTCGATGAGCGCGTCGCCGCACAAAACCAGGGTGGTGGTGTCGAAGAAGCCGCTGTTGTCCTGGATGTGGCGCATGCCGCCAGCCGAACCGAGCGGGCGCGGCAGGATGTCGCCGTGGTCGTACACGCCTTCGTACGAATAGCCGATCTCGACCCCCCAGCGGTGCCCGTCGCGAAAGTATTCCTCGATCTTGCGGTGGTTGTAGGCCACGTTGACCATGATCTGGCGCACGCCGTGCAGCGCCAGATGCTCGATCAGGTATTCCATGACCGGCTTGCCCAGAATCGGCACCATGGGCTTGGGCAGGTCTTTGGTCAGGGGCCGAACCCGGGTGCCTTGGCCGGCGGCCAGGATTATCGCTTTTGCCATACACGCTCGCTCACCGGCGTCAGGGCCGGCACCAATCAAAACCCGGTGATCATACGGCAGCGCCCGATCGGCGAGAATCCCGCCTATCTGGGCAACGACCCCGCTGCCTGCACGCCTCTGCCCCCTTTGCCTTTGCCCCCGATGTCGATCAAACCCCGTTTTCTGTCTGGCTGGCGCGCCCTGTACGGGGCGGTACCCCTGTTGCTGACGGCGCTGCTGGCCGGCTGTGCGGCGCCCGTCACCCAGCCCCCGCGCGCGGCGCCCGAAGCGGTGCCGCCCTCCGTGCCCGCGCCCGGCAACCTGCACACCATTGGCTTCGACGGTGGCAGCCTGCTGGTCGATACCCGCACCACGGCTTGCCGCATCACGCTCAGCGGCGCCATCCACGAAGACACCGTGCGGCGCATGCACGGCGCCATGCAGCGGATCGAGGCCGCGCCCTGCACACAGCGCGTGCTGCAGCTGGAAACCGGCGCGGCTCAGGTGGGCAGCGCCATCACCCTGGGCGCGATGCTGCGCAACCGTCGCTTCGACACCCTGGTGCCGGCGGGCCGGGTCTGCGACACGCCGTGCCTGCTGGTGTTTGCGGCCGGCATCCAGCGCACGCTGGCGCACGGCGCCCCACCGGCGCAACTGGCCCTCACCCAGCTGCCCCCCGACGCCGATTTTGGCCAGCGCAGCTGCCGCAGCGAACCCAACGCGGCGCAGCAACTGACGCTGGCGCGCTATCTCAACGCCATGTTGCCCGAGCCCACCTCCAGCACCGTGCTGCGCCAGCTGCTGGCCGCCGACTGCAACGGCGCCGCCCGCCTCGGCCCGGAGCAAGCGCTGGCCCTGGGGCTGGCCACCTCGGCCGCGGCGCGGCGCTAGGGCGTGCGCTGGCCCCGGCGTCTCAGTGCGCCTGTTCCCAGTTGGCGCCAAAACCCACTTCGGCCAGCAGCGGCACCTTGAGCGCCGCCACGCCGGCCATCAGGCGCGGCACTTCGGTGCGCAGCCAATCCTGCTCGGCTTCGGGCAGCTCGAATACCAGCTCGTCGTGCACCTGCATGATCATGCGGCTGGCGCGGCCTTGGGCGTCGAGCGCCTGCTGCACCGCCACCATGCTGAGCTTGATCAGGTCGGCGGCCGTGCCCTGCATCGGGGCGTTGATGGCGGCGCGCTCGGCGGCGGCGCGGCGCGCGGCGTTGGGCGAGTTGATCTCGGGCAGGTGCAGGCGCCGGCCCAGCACCGTGTGCACGCAGCCGTGCGCCTTGGCTTCGGCGCGGGTGGCGTCCATGTAGCGGCGCACGCCGGCAAAACGCTCGAAATAGCGCTCGATGTAGTTGCGCGCCGCCCCGGTGTCGATGCCCAGCGCCTTGGCCAGCCCAAAGCTGCTCATGCCGTAGATCAGGCCAAAATTGATCGTCTTGGCGTAGCGGCGCTGCTCGGCGCTCACCTGCTCAGGCGCCAGACCAAAGACTTCGGCGGCGGTGGCACGGTGCACGTCGAGCCCGTCGTGGAAAGCGCGCAGCAGGGCCGGGTCGTCGCTCAGGTGCGCCATGATGCGCAGCTCGATCTGCGAGTAGTCGGCGCTGGCGATCAAATGCCCGGGCGCGGCCACGAACGCCTCGCGCACGCGCCGGCCCTCGGGGGTGCGTATGGGGATGTTTTGCAGATTGGGCTCGTTGCTCGACAGGCGTCCGGTCACGGCCACGGCCTGCGCATAGTGGGTGTGCACGCGCCCGGTGCGCGGGTGTGCCAGCGCCGCCAGCTTGTCGGTGTAGGTGCCCTTGAGCTTGGCCAGCGAGCGGTGCTGCAAGATCTGCGCCGGCAGCGGGTAGTCTTCGGCCAGTTTTTCGAGCACTTCTTCGTCGGTGCTGCGCGCGCCAGTGGCGGTTTTCTTGAGCACTGGCAGGCCCAGCCGGTCGTACAGGATCTCGCCCAGCTGCTTCGGGCTGGCCAGGTTGAAGGGTTGGCCGGCCAGGGCGTGGGCGCGCGCTTCGAGCTCGACCAGGCGCAGGCCCAATTCATGGCTCTGGCGCGCCAGGGTGGCGGCATCGATCAACACGCCCTGGCGCTCGATGCGGTACAGCACCTCGGAGCAGGCGATCTCGAGCGCATAGACGGCACGCAGCGGCGCCTCTGCCTGCAGCCGCGGCCACAGGCGCTGGTGCACCTGGAGCGTGAAGTCGCTGTCTTCGCAGGCGTAGGTGCTGGCGCGCTCGATATCGACTTGCGCAAACGGGATCTGCTGCGCGCCCTTGCCGCATAGGTCGGCGTAGCTCAAGCCGCGCTGGCCCAGGTGGCGCTCGGCCAGGCTCTCGAGGCTGTGCGGCAGATGCGCCTCGAGCACGTAGCTTTGCAGCAGCGTGTCGTGCTCGAGGCCGCGCAGTTCGATGCCGTGGTTGGCGAACACGTGGCGCTCGTACTTGAGGTGCTGGCCGAGTTTGGCTGCGGCCGGGTTTTCCAGCCAGGGGCGCAGGCATTCCAGCGCCGCCGCGCGCGGCAGCTGCTCGGGCGCGCCGGGGTAGTCGTGCGCCAGCGGCAGGTAAGCGGCCGCGCCGGCTTCGAGGCTCCACGACAGGCCGACGATTTCGGCGCGCATGGGGTCGAGACCGGTGGTCTCGGTGTCCAGCGCCACCAGCGGCGCCGCCTGCAGCCGCTGCAGCCAGCCATGCAGCGCCTCCCAGGTGAGCACGGTCTGGTAGTGGCGCGGTGGGGGCGTGGGGGCGGGGGCGTGTGTCGATTCCGCCGCAACGGCATCTGAACCTACGGCGCCCCCCTGCCCGCCATGAGCAGCCGCGCCGGGTTCGCCCGCTGGCGCGGCGCTGGCCGCCCCACCCTCCTCCAGCGCCCGCATCAGCGTCTTGAAACCGTAGCGCTGGTAAAAGGCGCGCAGCGCCACCCGATCGGGGGCTTGCAGGCGCAGCGCTTGCTGCACGTCCGGCGTGCTCAGATGCGCGCTCAGGTCGCAGTCGGTCTTGATGCGCAGCAACTGGCGCGCCGTGGGCAACCAGTCCAGCGCCGCGCGCAGCCTGGCGCCCACGGCCCCGGGCATCTGTTCGGCGTGGGCCACGATGGCCTCGAGCGAGCCGTATTCGCGCAGCCATTTGGCGGCCGTTTTCGGGCCCACCTGCTCGACGCCGGGCACGTTATCGACCGCGTCGCCCACCAGGCACTGGTAGTCCACCATCTGTTGCGGCTGCACGCCAAACTCGGCCTGCACCCCGGCCACGTCGCGCCGCTTGCCGCTCATGGTGTCGATGACCAGCACCCGCGGCCCCACGAGCTGGCTCAAGTCTTTGTCGCCGCTCGAAATCACCACCTGCACCCCGGCCGCGGCGGCGCGCTGCGCCAGCGTGCCCAGCACATCGTCGGCCTCGACCCCGGGCACGCACAGCACCGGCCAGCCGAGCAGGCGCAGCACCGTGTGGATGGGCTCGATCTGGGCGCGCAAATCGTCGGGCATGGGGCTGCGCTGGGCCTTGTAGGCCGGGTAGAGCGCGTCGCGAAAGGTGGGGCCGGGCGCGTCGAACACGAAAGCGGCGCTCTGCGCCGGGTGCTCGCGCAACAGCGCCTGCGCCATGTTGATGAGGCCACGCAAGGCGCCGGTGGCCGGACTGCTGGGGTCGCCGGGAACGGCGCGCAGATCGGGCATGGCGTGGTAGGCGCGGTAGAGGTAGCTCGAGCCATCGACCAGCAGCAGGGTGGGGGGTGATTCTGTCATGCCCGCATTGTGCCGCCTACAATCGCAGCCTATGCAAGCCCCCCTGTCTGGCGCCCTGCGTGCGCCCTGCTCCCCCTAGCCATGGCGGTCTATACCGAAGTCACACCGGCCCAAGCCGCGGCGCTGCTGCAGCCACTGGGCGTGGGCGAACTGCTCGAGCTGCGCGGCTGCCCCGGCGGCATCGAGAACACCAACTATTTTGTCTCGGTGCAGGCGCCCGGTGGCGCACGCCACGAGTATGTGCTGACGCTGTTTGAGCGTCTGGGCTTTGAGCAACTGCCCTTTTACCTGTGCCTGATGCAGCATCTGGCGGCCAAGGGCATCCCAGTACCCAACCCGGCTCCAGACGCCAGCGGCCAGATCCTGCACCGGCTGCTGGACAAGCCGGCGGCGCTGGTCAACAAGCTGCCCGGCCAGAGCGTGCTGGCGCCGCAGCCCGCGCACTGCGCGCAACTGGGCACGCTGCTGGCGCGCATGCACCTGGCGGCACTGGACTACCCGCGCCAGCAGCCCAATCTGCGCGGCTTGGCGTGGTGGAACCAGACCGCCCCCGAGGTGCTGCCGCACCTGAGCCCGGCACAGGCCGATTTGCTGCGCAGCGAACTGGCGCTGCAAAATGCTCTGGCGCCACAACCCGATTACCAAAGCCTGCCTCGGGGCGCCGTGCATGCCGATCTGTTCCGCGACAACGCGCTGTTCGAGCAGGACCAGCTCACGGGCGTGTTCGATTTTTATTTTGCCGGTTGCGACACCTGGTTGTTCGACCTCAGCGTGGCCCTGAACGACTGGTGCATCGACCTCGCCAGCGGCCAACCCGACGCCGCGCGCAGCCACGCCCTGCTGGCAGCCTACCAAAGCCTGCGCCCCCTGAGCGCCACCGAGCACGAACTGCTGCCGCTGCTGCTGCGCGCGGCGGCGCTGCGCTTTTGGCTCTCGCGCCTGTGGGACTGGCACCTGCCGCGCGACGCCGCCATGCTGGTGCCGCACGACCCCACCCACTTCGAGCGCGTGCTGCGCGCGCGGGTGGCGCATACATGAGGCTGCACCGCGTACCGGCGCGCACCGGCTGGCTGTGGGTGCGTCTGGGCCTGGGCACGTTTTTCAAGCAACCGCTGGCGCTGGCCGGGCTGTTTTTCCTGTTCATGCTGGTGGTCTCGGTGCTGTCGCTGGTGCCGCTGCTGGGGCAGGCGCTGGCGCTGGCGCTGCTGCCCGCCGCCACGCTCGGGCTGATGGCGGCCACGCGCATCGCGGCCTCGAGCCAGTTCCCCATGCCCGCGGTGCTGGCCAGCGCCTTTGCCGCCGGGCGCGAGCGCGCGCACGCCATGCTGGTGCTGGGCCTGATCTACGCCGCCGGCTCGCTGCTGATCCTGGGCTTGACGCTGCTGATCACCGGCGACGCGGCCACGCCGGCGGTGCTGCCCGACCCGGCGGCCGTGCCGGTGGAGCCCGGCGCCAGCCCCCGGCCCGAAGACCTGATGTTCACGCCCGAGGCCATCCACCGCATGCTCATCGGTGCGCTGTTGCACATCCCGCTCGGGTTGCTGTTCTGGCACGCCCCGGCGCTGGTGCACTGGCACGGGGTGCCGCCGCTCAAGAGCCTGTTTTTCAGCGCCCTGGCGTGTTGGACCAACAAGGCGGCGCTGCTGGTCTATTTTCTGGGCTGGGCCGCGGTGTTCTTTGGCGTCTCGCTGCTGCTGGTGCTGCTGGGCGGCCTGGTCGGGGGGCCGCGCCTCATCGGCATGCTGCTGTTTCCGGTGGCGATGCTGATGAGCGCGATCTTCTTCACCTCGCTCTACTTCACCTTCCGCGACAGCTTCGAGACCGACAGCGGCCAGCCACCCGGCTGAGAGCCGACCGAGTAGCGCTCGGGCCGGCTGGCGCTGATAAGGCCCGTGGCTGGCACTCAAACCGACTGGCGCTTGGGCTGGCTGGGGCCGTTGGCCGATTTTTGGCCGCGCAGCGGACGGCATGAGGCCGGCGGCCCCAGCCAGCCCAAGCGCCGCCCCCGCCATGCCAACCCTACAGCGGCGTAAGCCGATTTTTGGCCGCGCAGCGGACGGCATGAGGCCGGCGGCCCCAGCCAGCCCAAGCGCCGCCCGCGCCACGCCAACCCTACAGCGGCGTGAGCTTGGCCACCGCCAGCGCCAGCCACTTGCTGCCGTGGCGCGTGAAGCTCACGTGCGCCCGTGCGTCGTCGCCGCGCCCCTCGACTGCCAGCACTTGGCCCTGGCCAAATTTTTGATGAAACACCTGCATGCCGGCGCGGATGCCGTGCGTCTGGTCTGCCGTGGCGCGGCTGGGCGCCTCGGGCACCAGGGCGCTGCGCCCCCAGGCCGGCTGCAGCCCGGTGGCGGCTTTGCCAAACCCCGCCGTTGCCGGGCCGCCGCTGCCCGGCTTTGGGCTGAGCCATTGCAGGCACTGGGGCGGCAGCTCGTCCACGAAGCGGCTGCGCGGGTGGACGCGCGTCTGGCCGTGCAACATGCGCATCTGGGCGTAGCTCAGGTAGAGGCGCTGGCGCGCGCGCGTGATCGCCACGTACATCAGCCGCCGCTCCTCTTCCAGCGCCTGCGCGCTGGCGCTGGAGTTGTCGTGCGGGAACAGCCCCTCTTCGAGCCCGGTGATGAACACGGCGTCGAACTCCAGCCCCTTGGCGGCGTGCACCGTCATCAGCTGCACTGCGTCTTGCCCGCTCTGGGCCTGGTTGTCACCGGCCTCGAGCGCGGCGTAGCTCAGGAAGGCTTGCAGGGGGCTGAGGGTTTCGCCGCTGGCCTCATCAAAGCCTGAATCGGGGGCGACCGCGGTCTCGTCCAGCGGCAGCGCCACCGCGTCGCGGCCAAAGCCTTGTTGCAGCACAAAGCTCTCGGCGGCGTTGAGCAGCTCCTCCAGGTTTTCCACCCGCTCGCTGCCGTCGCGCTCGGCGCGGTAGTGCGCCAGCAAGCCGCTGTGCTGCAACACCAGGGCCACGATCTGGCGCAGCGGCTGGCCCTGGCTGCCCTCGCGCAGCACGTCGAGCAGGGCCACGAAGGCCGCCAGATGGGCCCCGGCCTTGCCCGGCACGGCGCTGGCCGCAGCGTGCAGCGAACCACCGGCCGCGGCCGCAGCGGCCTGCAAGGCCTCGATGCTGCGCGCGCCAATGCCGCGTGGCGGAAAATTGACCACCCGCAGCAGGCTGGTGTCGTCGTGCGGGTTGTCGATCAGGCGCAAATAAGCCAGCGCGTGCTTGATCTCGGCGCGCTCGAAAAAGCGCAGCCCGCCATAGACCCGGTACGGCACGCCGGCGTTGAACAGCGCCGTCTCGAGCACCCGGCTCTGCGCGTTGCTGCGGTAGAGCAGCGCCACCTCGTGCGCGGGCATGCCGTCGCGGCTGGTGAGCTGGCGCACCTCATCCACCACCCAGTTGGCCTCGTCGTAGTCGCTCGGCGCTTCATAGACGCGCAGCGGCTCGCCGCAGCCCTGGTCGGTGCGCAGGTTTTTGCCCAGCCGGCCCTGGTTGTGCTCGATCAGGCGGTTGGCGGCTTCCAGGATGTGCGCCTGGCTGCGGTAGTTTTGCTCGAGCTTGATTTGCTGACGCACGCCGAAATCGCGCACGAAGTCGGCCATATTGCCCACGCGCGCGCCCCTGAAGGCGTAGATGCTCTGGTCGTCGTCGCCCACCGCCAGCACGGCGTTGCCGGCGGGCACGAAGCGGCCGCCCTCCATGCGCCCGGCCAGCAGCTTGAGCCAGGCGTATTGCAGCCGGTTGGTGTCCTGGAATTCATCGACCAGGATGTGCCTGAAGCGGCGCTGGTAGTGCTCGCGCACCGGGTCGTGGTCGCGCAGCAGTTCGTAGCTGCGCAGCAGCAGCTCGCCAAAGTCGAGCACGCCCTCGCGCTGGCACTGCTCCTCGTAGAGGCGGTAAAACTCGACCTTGTGGCGTTGCTCGGCGTCGCGCACCGGCACCTGGTGCGCACGCTGGCCCTCCTCTTTGCAGGCGTTGATGAACCACTGCAGCTCCTTGGGCTTGAAGCGTTCCTCGTCGAGCGCGAGCTGCCTGTGCAGCCGCTTGATGGCGCTGAGCTGGTCTTGCATGTCCAGAATCTGGAACGTGGCCGGCAGCTTGAGCAGCTTGCAATGGGCGCGCAGCATGCGGTGGCACAAACCGTGAAAGGTGCCGATCCACATGCCGCGCACGTTCAGCGGCAGCAGCGCCCCCAGGCGCGTGAGCATCTCTTTGGCGGCCTTGTTGGTGAAGGTCACGGCCAGCACCCCGGCCGGGCCGATCTGGCCGGTGCTGAGCAACCACGCGATGCGCGTGGTGAGCACCTTGGTTTTGCCTGAACCGGCCCCAGCCAGAATCAGCGCCGGTTCCGGCCCCAGCGTGACGGCGGCGCGTTGTTCGGGGTTGAGCGCTTGCAGCAGCGGCGGCAGGGTGGCTGCGGTGGCAGCGGTTTCGGGCGCGAATCGAAGGGTCATGGGCCGATTATCGGCTGCTGGCCGGCCCCCTCGGGCCGGGTGCGCTTGGCCGGGTGCGCTTGGCCCGGTGCGCTTGGGCTTGGGAGCCTAGTGTGGTGGTGCGCGCTTGATGGGACAAATAAAACCGATGGATTTTTGGCCCTGCTTAGGCGCAAACCACAGCCATAGTGCCACTATGGCGCGGATTTGCAACGACAGCAGGGACGAAAAGGCGCGGTTTTATGTTCCAGATGGCGCGCAACGCCACACTAGTCCACCGGCGGCGCTTCGAGCACGATTTCCACGCGCCGGTTTTGCGCCCGCCCCTGCGCGGTGGCGTTGTCGGCCAGCGGGCGCGTATCGGCCACGCCGGTGGCGCGCAGCCGCATCGGGTTGACGCCGCGCGTCTCGAGGTGGCGCACCACGGCGCCGGCGCGGCCCGCCGCCAGCTCCCAGTTGGAGGGAAAGCGCGCGGTGGCAATGGGCACGTTGTCGGTGTGGCCCTCGACCACGATGGTGTGGCCCAGGGCCTGGTTGAGCACCGGCAACAGCTCGTCGATCACGCGCTGGCCGGCAGGGGTGAGCGCGGCCTGGCCGGGCGCAAACAGCAGCTCGCTGCTGATGCGAAAGCGCGTCACGCCCTTGGCTTCGGCGACGACCTCGACGTTTGCGCCCAGATCGCCGACGTTGAGCGCCGGTGGCTCGGGCGGCACCGGGGCGGCGCGGATGTCCACCGGGTCGCCCTCGACCCGCGCCGGGGCCGTGGCCGGGTGCGGCAGCGGCACCGGCGGCAAAATGGTGGTACCCGCATCGGCTGCCGCCTGCACCTGCGGGTGCAGGCGGTCGAGCGCGATTTCGCGCCGCTCGCCCCTGAAGGCTTCGCTCACCGGCTCGGAAAAGGCCAGCATCACGACCATCATCGCCAGCAGCAGCGTGACCACGTCGAGGTAGGTGATCAGCCAGGCTTCGTCCTCTTGCACCGGCATCGGATCCACGTGCCAGCGCTCGAAGCGCCCGCTGTGCAGCGCGCCCGTGGGTCGGCAGGAGCCGTCTTCGCCCGGCGTTGCCGCACCCTGGGAGTTTGGAGATTTGGCAGACACGCCCGGCCCGGACGGCATCCGGGCCAGCATGCTCTCGAGCAGCGTAGGGCTCATGGCCGCCCGTCGGCGCTGGAGCCGGGTTTGCTGGCTGCAGCGGCCTTGCGCGCCCCGAAGGGCCACCAGCCCCCCGATCGGGCCGCTGGCTGCGGGCCGTCAAAAATTTCGTCTTCGTGGTGCGCGACAAAGGATTTGAGCGTTTCGCGCATCAGCGACGGGCTGCGCCGCGCCGTCATCATGGCGATACCCTGCATCACCATGTTCATCAGGATCACGCGCTGCTCGGTGCGGCGCTCGAGCTTGACCGCCACCGGCTTGAAGACCAGATTGGCCAGCAGGATGCCGTAAAAGGTGGTCATCAGGGCCACCGCCAGATGGCCGCCGATCACCAGCATGTCGCCGGTGCCCAGAATGTCCATCATGTTGACCAGCCCGACCAGGGTGCCGATCATGCCAAAGGCGGGCGCGTAGCTGGCCATGACGCGAAACAGCTGCGCCTCGGCCGCCTCTTTGGCGCGCAGGCGCGAGATGCGCCACTGCATCAGGTCGAGGATGTCGGCCTCGGGCGTGCGCTCGATCACCAACTGCACCCCGGTGCGCAAAAAGGGGTTGTTGACGTTCTTGAGCGCGCGCTCGACCGCGGCGAGGTCGTCGCGTATCCACAGCCGCGAGACATCGACCAGTTCGTCGATGGCGCTCTGGGTGTAGAGCCGCTCGTTGCGAATCACGGTGCCAAAGAGCTTGAACACGCGCAGCACCTCGCGCAGTGGGTAGCTCATGAAGGTGGCGGCCAGGGTGCCAAAGAGCACGATCCCCAGGCCCGGCAGGTCGATGAACAGCAGCGGGTCTTCGGCCGCAAAAATCATCACGACGACCAGCAGCAGCACGCTGGCCACCATCCCGATCAGGGTGGAGGGATTCATCTGGAGGGGCTCCTGGCGCGGCACGGGCACGCCGCCTTTGAGCCGCCATTGTGCCGCATCAGGGCCTGCACGCGCCTGCCGTTTGGGCCCGCTGTGTGAAACCAGCCCCGCCCCAGGACTCTGGGGGCGGGGACCGGGTGGGCTCAGCGGCTGGGGCGCCCTTTGCCGGCAAAGGGCTTGGCACCGCCCTGGGGGCGTTCGCGTTTGTCGCCCCAGGCCGGGCGGTCGCCGTAGGATGGGCGCTCGGCAAACGCCGGACGGTCGCCGTAGGCGGGACGGTCGCCGTGGCCTTGGCGTGCCGGGGCCGGCTTGCCAAAACCGTGGCGCGGCCCCTCGCCGGGAGCGCGCGGCGGGTGGTGCGGCTGGTGCTGCGTCGGCCGAGCGCCAAAACCGCCTTCACGCGGGCCGCCGTAGGGCCCCGGGCGGGCACCGCGTCCGGCTGGCGGGCGGCCGCCGGCGCCACGGCGCGGATCGCGGCTCTCGTACAGGGGCTTGCGCGGCTCCATACCGGGCACGGTGTGGGTGTCGATCACTTGCTGGCTGTAGGCTTCGATTTCGCCAATCTTGCGCCGGTCGCGCATTTCGGCCATGGTCACCGCCAGCCCTTGGCGCCCGGCGCGGCCGGTGCGGCCGATGCGGTGCGTGTAGTCCTCGGCCTTCATGGGCAGCCCAAAGTTGAACACATGGGTGATGCTGGGCACGTCGATGCCGCGCGCGGCCACGTCGGTGGCCACCAGAATCTGCACCTGGCCGCTGCGCAGCGCCATCAGGCGGCGGTTGCGCAAGCCCTGGCTGAGCGCCCCGTGCAGCGCCACGGCCGCGAAACCGGCTTGCTGCAGGTCGGCGGCCAGCGCGTCGCACTCGATCTGCGTGCTGGAGAACACGATCGCCTGCTCGATGCTGGCGTCGCGCAGCCAGTGGTCCAGCAACTGGCGCTTGTGCTCGGGGCTGTCACACCAGTACAGGCGCTGCTCGATGTTCACGTGGCGGTCTTGCGGGGTGTCGATCTGCACCCGCTGCGGCTCGCGCATGACGCGCGTGGCCAGCGCCTGAATGCGCGGGGCAAAGGTGGCGCTGAACATCATGGTCTGGCGCCGGGCGGCGGTGAGGCGGTTGACTTCGGCCAGGTCGTCGGCAAAGCCGAGGTCGAGCATGCGGTCGGCCTCATCGACCACCAAAAACTGCACCTGATCGAGCACCAGCTGACCGCTGCGCTGCAAATCGAGCAGGCGGCCCGGCGTGGCCACCACGAGGTTGGCGTTTTGCAGCTTGGCGATCTGCATCTGGTAGGGCATGCCGCCGACCACGTTGGCAATGCGCAGACCGCGGCAGTGCTGCACCAGGTCGATGGCGTCGTTGGCCACCTGCTGCGCCAGCTCGCGCGTCGGGCACAGCACCAGCGCACCCGGAATGGTGGGCTTGAAGTGGCGCGCCAGCAGCGGGTTCTGGCGCTTGGCGCGCTTGGGCGCGGGCTGGCCGGCGGCAGCGGCCTCGGCCTGCAGGCGCTCCCATGCGGCGCGCTCGGCGGCCTCTTGTTGCTCCATCTGCGCCAGCAGGGTGTGCAGCACCGGCAGCAGGAAGGCCGCGGTTTTGCCGCTGCCGGTCTGGCTCGAGACCATCAGGTCGGTAAAGGCGTGGCCGCCGGGGCGCGCGCTGCCTTCGGCCTGCATGGCTTTGGGGATCACGGCTTGCTGCACCAGCGTGGGCTGGGTGAAACCCAGGTCGGCCACGGCCTTGAGCAGCGGCTGGGCCAGACCCAGCGCGGCAAAGGCCGCAGGCGTGGCGGGGGTGGCCAACGGGGTGGCCGTGGGGGTCGCGGCGTCGGTGGCCGCAGGGTTGCAGGTGAGGTCTGTCATGTCGTTCGTCCATGCGCACAGTGGGCGCAAAGGAACAGAAACGGAAGTCCGCCCAGCCGTGACTGGCTGTGCGGGTGCGCCCGATTCGTTCGTGGTGAAAAAACACATCGACCACAAACAAATCGGCCCGGAGGACTCTGCCCGTTCAGGGCAGCGCAACCAGGCTGGGGTTGGATGGGGCCAGACAGCCGTCGCTCGAAAGCCAGACTGCGGGCAGCCACTGCTGGCCACCCGATCAGGCGCCTGCATTGCCTGCAAGGCCCAACCACTGCCCCATGAAACCACCCCCAAAAAGCGTGAGGCAGATGCAAGGTCTACACTGCTTTTGCAGTGCAGCCTTTGATTATCACGTATTTTGGTGCGGCGTGCAAGAAAAATTTAGCGCAGCAAGTGCTGGCGGTAGTGCTCCAGCTCGTCGATCGACTCGTGCACGTCGGCCAGCGCGGTGTGGCGCTGCTGTTTCTTGAAGGCCGCATAGACCTCGGGGCGCCAGCGCTTGGCCAGCTCCTTGAGCGTGCTCACGTCCAGGTTGCGGTAATGAAAGTAGTCTTCGAGCTTGGGCAGGTACTTGAGCAAGAAGCGCCGGTCCTGGCCGACGCTGTTGCCGCACATCGGCGAACCGCCCTTGGGCACGTAGCGGCGCAGGAAGGCCAACAGCTCGGCCTCGGCCTCGGCCTCGGTCAGGCGGCTGGCGCGCACCTTGTCGAGCAGACCGCTCTTGCCGTGCGTGCCTTTGTTCCAGTTGTCCATCGCCGCCAGCAACGCCTCGCTTTGCTGCAGCACCAGCACCGGGCCGTCGATGCGCGGGCTCAGTTGCGGCCCGGTCACCACCACGGCGATCTCGAGCAGGCGCTCCTTTTCCGGGTCGAGCCCGCTCATCTCGCAGTCGATCCAGACCAGGTTCTGGTCGCTGTGGTGCAGTTCGGCCGTGGCGGCCCAGGGTTCGTCGGGGGTTTGCATGGCCCGCATTCTCGCCGATTCCAAACGCCTCCCTGCAGCCCATTCCAGCAGCCCATTCCTGCAGCCTTTGGCGCCGGCTCCTATACTTGCATCCCATGGAATTTCTAGCTGCTTTTGCCCCCCTGCTGTGGACGGCCGTGTTTTGCCTGCTGCTCACCGCGGGTTTGCTCACCCGGCTCTGGCTGGCCGGGCGCCAGATGCGCCACGTGGCGCAACACCGCGCCCGCGTGCCCGCCGCCTTTGCCGAGCGCATAGGGCTGGCGGCGCACCAGAAAGCGGCCGACTACACCATCGCCAAAACCCGCTTGGGGCTGCTCGAGGGCAGCTTTGGGGCCGCGCTGCTGATCGGCTGGACGCTGCTGGGGGGGCTCAACGCCCTCAACCTGACCCTGCTGGCGTGGCTGGGGCCGGGCTTGCTGCAGCAGGTGGCGCTGCTGGCGGCCTTCACCGCCCTGGGCGCGCTGCTGGAGCTGCCGCTGTCGTGGTACCGCACCTTTGTGCTCGAGCAAAAACACGGCTTCAACCGCATGACGCCGCGCCTGTGGCTCACCGACGGCCTCAAGGGCGCCCTGGTTGGGGCGGCGATCGGCCTGCCGGTGGTGGCCTTGTTGCTGTGGCTGATGCAGGCCGCCGGCCCGCTGTGGTGGCTGTGGGCCTGGGCGCTGTGGATGGCCTTCAATCTGCTGCTGCTGGTGCTCTACCCGAGCCTGATTGCCCCGCTCTTCAACCGCTTCGAGCCGCTGCAGGACCCGGCGCTCAAAACGCGCATCGAGACCCTGCTGGCGCGCTGCGGCTTCAAGGCCCAAGGCTTGTTCGTGATGGACGGCAGCAAGCGCAGCGCCCACGCCAACGCCTATTTCACCGGCTTTGGGCCCGCCAAGCGGGTGGTGTTCTTCGACACCCTGCTGCAGCAGCTCGCGCCCGGCGAGATCGACGCCGTGCTGGCGCACGAGCTCGGGCACTACAAGCGCCGTCACATCCTCAAGCGCCTGGTGCTGATGGCCGGGCTGAGCCTGGGCGCCCTGGCCTTGCTGGGCTGGCTGATGCAGCAGTTATGGTTCTACACCGGCCTGGGCGTGACGCCCAACCTGATGCAGTCCAACGGGGCGCTGGCGCTGATCCTGTTTTTGCTGGTGACGCCACTGGTCGGGTTTTTTGCCTCGCCCTGGATGAGCGCGCTGTCGCGCCGGCAAGAGTTCGAGGCCGACGCCTTTGCGGCGGCGCACGCCGACCCGCGCGACCTCGCCAGCGCCCTGCTCAAGCTGTACCAGGACAACGCCAGCACCCTCACCCCCGACCCACTCTACGTGCGCTTTTACTACTCGCACCCGCCGGCGAGCGAGCGCCTGGCCCGCCTGGGCGCATGAGCCCCCCCCAAAGCGGCGCGGCTCTGGGCGACGAGCGGCCAGCCTTGGTGGTGGGCACCCACGGCCGCCACTGCTGGATCGAGACCGACGACGGCCGGCGCCTGCTGTGCCACCTGCCCGGCCGCAAGGACGCGCCTCTGGTGGGCGACCGGGTGTGCTGGCAGCCCAGTGGCGACGGCGGCTCGATCAGCCGCACGCTGCCGCGGCGCAACGTGCTCTACCGGCAAGACGCACTGCGCACCAAATCCTTTGCCGCCAACCTCGACCTGGTGCTGGTGCTGCTGGCCGCCGACCCGGTGTTTTCCGAAAACCAGCTCAACCGGGCGCTGGTGGCTGCCGCTGCGGCAAAGATCGACGTGCTGGTGGCGCTCAACAAACTCGACCTGGGCCCGGCCTTCGACAGCGCCTGGCAGCGCCTGGCCCCCTACCGCGCCTTTGGGCAGGACGTGCTGCCCCTGTGCCTGCACGAGGGCAGCGACCCAGGCACGCTCGATGCCCTGCGCCAGCGCCTGGAGGGCCGCACGACCTTGGTGCTGGGCCCCTCGGGCACCGGCAAAAGCACGCTCATCAACCGGCTCATCCCCAGCGCCATGGCGGCCACAGGGGCGGTGTCGCGGGCGCTCAATTCGGGCCGCCACACCACCACCAGCAGCAGCTGGTACTGGCTCGACGGGCAACGGCGCGCGGCGCTGATCGACTCCCCTGGGTTCCAGGAGTTTGGCCTGCGCCACCTCGAGCCGCAACAACTGGCGCACCTGATGCCCGATCTGGCCGCGCACTGCGGGCAATGCCGCTTCTACAACTGCACCCATCTGCACGAGCCCGGTTGCGCGGTGCGCGCCGCCGTGGGCCTGGGGGTGCACGAGCAGCGCTACCGGCTCTATGTGGATTTGCACCACGAGCTCAGCGCGGCGCCGCGCTATTGACGCCGGCGGTTGCTCGCACGGGCCGGTGCCCAGCCCCTGTGCTTCACCAAGCGCGGGCAAACAGCGCCAGCGCCAGCAGCAGCAGCCACAGCAGCACGCCGCGCCACACCAGCCCCACCATGCTGGCCAGATGCGCCAACTGGGGCACGCGCGCGTCCGACTCGCTCCAGCCCAGCTCGGGCGTATACAGGGGCTCGCCCAGAGGGGGGCCGCTGCCCAGGCGCACGTTCATGGCCCCGGCGCTGGCGGCGAGCAGCAAGCCGTCGTTGCCCTTGGTCAGGGCGCCCTCTTGGCGCCAGTTGGCGATCGCTTCCTCAAAATTGCCCACCACCGCAAAAGCCAGCGCCGTGGCGCGCACCGGCACATAATCCACCACGTGCCAGCCGCGCTGCGCCGCTGCGGCCGAGGCGTCTTCGGTCTGCACCGTGGTGCGCACCGGCCAGTGGCGCGCCACGTGCAAGGCCATGCGGTACAACACCGCCCCCGCTGGCCCCAGCCCGATGGCGGCAAAGGCCACGAATGCCACCATGACGCCAAACACATGGCGGTGCGCGGCCAGCACCGAGTGTTCGATCACGTGCCGCAGCAGCTCTTGCTGCGGCAGCTCAGCCACCTCCACCCCCTGCCAGCGCGCCAGTTCGGCCCGCGCCGCCGCCTCGTCGCCCGACTCCAGCGCCACCCGGATGGTGGTGAAGTGGTGGCTGAACTGCCTGAAGCCCAGGGTCAGGTAGAGCACCAACACCGCCCAGGCAAAACCGAGCAGGCCGTGCAGCCAGTTGAGCAGTCCGTAGATCCACACCGCCAGCACCACCGGCCCCAGCACCGCCAGCGCCCACGCCAGCCAGCCGTGGTGCCATTGCCCGGCATCGAGCCAGCGCCGCGCCGCCGCCGCCCAAGCGCGCAACGCGGCGTGCGCCGGGTTGTCGTCGGGCAAGGGGCGCGCCTGTTCGAGCACCAATGCAAAAATGAGGGCAAACAAGGTCATGGGTCGGCATCATAACCAGCGCGAGCGCTCGCGACCAGCCCTGCCTGGCAGCTTGATCTAGCGCCCTGGGCCTGGTGTGGTGTTGCCTCAGGCGCTCAAGAGCCGGTACAGGTTGCGCAGCATGGCCGCCGTGGCGCCCCAGATGTAGCACTCGCGCGTGCCGTCGTGCCACGGCATGGAAAACCACTGCCGGCGGCGGCCTTGCCAGAGCAGCTCGTGGCGGCGGTGGTGCGCCGGGTTCATCAGATAGACCAGCGGCACCTCGAACACCGCCGCCACCTCGCGCGGGTCGGGTTGCAGGCGCTGGCTGGCGGGCACCAAGGCCAGCACCGGTGTGACGATGAAGCCGCTGCCCGTGGTGTAGTCGGGCAGTTGGCCCAGCACCTCGACCGCCTGCCGCGGCAGCCCGATCTCCTCTTGCGCTTCGCGCAGGGCAGCGGCTTGGGCGTCGGCGTCGCTGGCGTCGATCTTGCCGCCGGGGAAGGCAATCTGTCCGGGGTGGTCGGGCAATGCGGCGCTGCGTTCGGTGAGCAGCAGCGTGGGCTGTGGCCCTGCGCGCACCGCCATCAGCACCGCGGCGCGGCTGGGCGTGCGCTCGATGAAACGGGGTTCGTGGCACAGCTCGGGCTGCCACAGCGGCGGCGCCGCCAAACGGCGCCGCAGCGCCAGCGGCTGGCACTCGGCCGGCGCCACGGCGGGCAGGTGCGCATCGGTGCCCAGCACGGGCACTTGGGTGGGGTCAAACATCGTCGCTTGCCGGGGTGGTGGCGTTGCAGGCATCGGGCGCGCCATCGAGCCCCAATGAGCCCGCTGCAGTTAAGATGTTCGCATTGTGCAGTGTCGGCGACTGCAGCGCAGGAGGGGCAACATGGGCGGAATGGGGGTTCGTGGCGCTTGGCAGGCGTCATTCAGGCGGCGGCTGGCGGCGCCGCTGCTGGCTGCCGTTCTGCTGCTGTGCGCTGCCCTTGCCGGCGCCGTAGAGGCCAACCGCGCCTCGGCCGCCGACCTGGATGCGGTCAAGGGCATCGGCCCGGTGATGGTCGAGCGCATCGTGGCGGCGCGGCAACAGCGGCCCTTTGCCAACTGGAGCGATTTTTCACATCGGGTGCGTGGCGTGGGCCCCACCACCGCCGCGCGCCTGTCGGCCAACGGCCTGCGCGTCAATGGCCAGGCCTTGGGGCAGGAGGCGCCGCTCACGCCCGTGCGCTGGCAGCCCATGGTGCCGCAGCCGCTGGAGCCGGTGCGCCCGCCCGGCGCCAGCCCCAAAGCCCAGAACTGAACGGCACAATCCGCTCACCAAGTGCTCAAGTTGGCCCGCCACACCACGATATAGAGGACACGACCCGAGAATTTGCACAGTCTTCATCTGGCCCTTCGCACCAGCAACACACCATGTCCACCAAGCCCACTGATCTGCTCGAGCACTACCAAGCGATCGAAAGAACCAGCCAAGCGATGCTCGACGCCGCGCAAGCGCACGACTGGGACGCCGTGATGCGGCTCGAAAGCGCCTGCGCGGTGCTGATCGAGCGCCTGCGCGAACTCGGCCAAGAGGATGGCCTGACGCCCACCGAGCGCGCCCGCAAGCAGCGCATCATGCTCACGCTGCTGCGCCACGATGCCCAGATCCGCGCGTTGGTCGAACCGTGGGTGGATGATCTGTGGCAGCACCTGGCACCGAATCGATCGACCCTGCTGCATTGACCCCCTCACACCTGCATGTTCATCACATCGGTGTAGGCCTGCATCATGCGGTTGCGCACGTGCAGTGCGGCCTGAAAGCCGATCTGTGACTTTTGCATCGCCAGCATGGTCTGCTCCAGGCTCACGTTGGGGTTGCCGAGCTGAAATTCGGTCTGCAACTGGCTCGCACGCTCCTGGGCGGCGCTGACGTTTTGCAAGGCCGTCCTGAAGGCCTGCCCAAAGCCGCCGGCTGCGGGCACCGCCCCAGCCGATCCGCCTGCGCCCGACTCCAGGCCGGGCAGGCGCGCGGGGCGCGGCGCACCAACGCCGACGGTCGTGGGGGGGGTGAGGCGCAATTCCATGGCTCGATCCTTGCAGGGCGTGGGGGCATCCAATGCGATGTGCGCCTATGCTACGGCCGCGCACGCCCCGACTTGAGACCGATAAAGCCCCCGTTGGCCAGTCTTTTTCTGCTTTAGATCCGGGGCCGGGCCACACACAATGCCTTCAGCCCCCCAAACCGTCCTCCCGCCCCGACCCGCATGAACACCGCCGTCGCCACCGTCGATGCCCCACCCCTCCAGACTGCGGGCCCACCCAACCGCCTGGTGCAGGGCTTTGCGCGCCTCGACAGCGGCCGCAAGCTCATGCTGGGGCTGGGCGCGGCCGCCTTGCTGGCGCTGCTGGTGGCGGCTGCGCTGATGGCCGGCCGGCCCGATTTCCGGGTGCTTTACGCCAACCTCTCGCCGCAGGACGGCGGCGCGGTGCTCGAGCAACTGTCGCAACTGGGGGTGCCCTACCGGCATTCCGAGGGCGGAACCGCCATCTTGGTGCCCGCCGACCGGGTGCACGACGTGCGCTTGCAACTGGCGGCGCAGGGCCTGCCGCGTGGCAGCGTGGTCGGCTTTGAGCTGATGGACACCGCCCGGCTGGGCATGACGCAGTTCCAGGAGCGGCTCAATTTTCAGCGCGGGCTCGAGGGCGAACTGGTGCGCTCGATCTCGTCGCTCGATGCCGTGGCCGAGGCGCGCGTGCACCTGGCGTTGCCGAATCAGACCGGTTTTTTCAGGGAGCAGCAAAAGCCCTCGGCCAGCGTCTTGCTCACTTTACACGGCGGCCGCACGCTCGACCGCGCCCAGGTCGCCGGCATCGTGCACCTGGTGGCCAGCAGCGTGCCCGAAATGCGCCCAGCGGCGGTGAGCGTGGTCGATCAGCACGGCAATCTGCTGTCGCAAAGCGCCGACGGCGCCCAAAACGGCATCGACTCGCGCCAGCTCGAATACCGGCGCATGGTCGAGCAGATGTACGCCCAGCGCATACTGGATTTGCTCGAACCCTTGGTGGGGCGCCAGAACGTGCGCGCCCAGGTCACGGCCGACGTCGATTTTTCGGTCACCGACCAGACCAGCGAGCAGTTCCGCCCCAACCAGGCCCCCAACGAGGCCGCGGTGCGCAGCGCCCAGCTGCTCGAGAGCGGCAGCCAGACCGAACAAGCGCCGGCTGGCGTACCCGGCGCCGTGGCCAACTTGCCCCCGGGGGCTGCAGCGGCCCCGATCAACGCCCCCGACGCCGGCCCCCTGGGCGTGGTGCCGGGCCAGAACGTGACCGGCGGCAGCGCCGAAGCCAACCGCCGGCGCGAGCAAGTGACCAATTTCGAGGTCGACCGCACCGTGGCCGTGACCCGGGGTGCCACTGGCAACATCCGACGCCTGAGCGCCGCCGTGGTGCTCAACCACGCCGAGGGCACCGATCGGCGCGGCGAACCCACCAGCACGCCCTTGTCGCCCGAGCTGATGGCGCAGATCAACGCACTGGTGCGCGAAGCCATAGGCTTCAGTGAACCGCGGGGTGACACGGTGAACGTGATGAATGCCGCCTTCAACCGCACCGTGGCCGAAACGGTCGAGCTGCCGCTGTGGCAGCAGCCTTGGCTGCAAGACCTGATCCGCTCCCTGGTCTGGCCGCTGGGCTTGTTGCTGCTGGCACTGATCGTCTTCCTGGGCATGGTGCGGCCCTCGCTCAAGCTCATGGCCGCAGCGCCGCCCGAACCCGCAAGCGACGCCGGCGCCCCGGGCAGTCAGCTCAACGCCCTGGTGGACGACCAGCCTCAGCGCCCGGGCCTGCCTGCACCCGCATTCAGCGAACCGACCGTGGAGCAGCTGCGGCTCGAGGACGCGCGCCGGCTGGCACGCGAAAACCCGGTGGCCGTGGCCAACATCGTGCGCGGCTGGATGGCGGGCGAATCCGCTGCGACGGCCAGCAGTTGAAGCGACAATGGGGCCCTTGACAAGCCCAAAGGTAGCGCGCAATGGCTGACACAGACGACGGACTGCAGGACGCGGCCATCTTCCTCATGTCGCTCGGCGAAGAGGAAGCGGCCGAAGTGTTCAAGCATTTCTCGCCCAAAGAGGTGCAGCGCCTGGGCGAGACGATTGCGCGCATGCGCAGCGTCAGCAAAGACAAGGCCGATGGCGTGATCCACAAGTTCACGGCCGAAGCGGCCTCGCAAAGCCTGCTGGTCTCGGACACCGACAACTACGTGCGCGCCGTGCTCAAGCGCGCCTTGGGCGACGACAAGGCCTCGCTGCTGATCGACCGCATTTTGCAAGGCGGCGATGTTTCGGGCATCGAGAGCCTGAAGTGGATGGACCCGGTCTCGGTGGCCGAGCTGCTGCGCAACGAACACCCGCAGATTCTGGCCGCCATTCTGGTGCACCTCGACCAGGACCATGCCGCCAACATCCTCAAGCAATTCACCGAGCGCACGCGCAACGACGTCATGCTGCGCATCGCCACCATGGAGGGCATCCAGCCGATGGCCCTCAAAGACCTCAACGAAGCGCTCTACCACGTGCTGGCCGGCGGCGACAAGGTGCGCAAAAGCTCGCTCGGCGGCGTCAAGGCGGCGGCCGAGATCATCAACCTGCTCGGCACCAGCCTCGAGACCAGCGTGGTGGACTCGATCCGCGAATCCGACCCCGATCTGGCGCAAAAGATCATGGACAAGATGTTCACCTTCGAAGACGTGAACAAGCTCGACAACAAAGCCATCCAGTCGGTGCTCAAGGAGGTGTCGTCCGATGCGCTGGTGATCGCCCTCAAGGGTGCGAGCAACGAGCTCAAGGAAAAAATCCTCGGCAACATGTCGAGCCGTGCCGCTGAGGCGCTCAAGGAAGACCTGGAGTCGCGCGGGCCGGTGCGCCTGTCCGAGGTCGAGGCGCAGCAAAAAGACATCCTCAAGGTGGTGCGGCGCCTGGCCGACGAGGGCCAGATCGTGATCGGCGGCGGAGGCGACGATGCCTTCGTCTAGCCGCGCCTCGCACTACCAGCGCTTCATCCCCAAGGAAGAGGTGCAAGAGGTGGAGGCGGTGCGGTTTGGCGCCATCGACGACCAACCCGGCCGCGACGCCCAGGCCACCGAGACCGCACAGGCGCTCGATGCCCAGCAGGCACAGGCGCTGCGCCTACAGGCTTGGGACGAAGGCTACGCAGCCGGCCTGGTGGCCGGCGCCGAACGCGCGCGGCTTGAATTGCAGCAGCAAACCCTGCAAGTGCAGCGCGAACAGGTGCAGCGCGTCGACGCCGTGCTGCGCCAGGCGCAAGCGGGTTTTGATCTGCTCGAACAGGCGCTGGCCGAGCAGGTGCTGCAACTGGCTGGCGCGCTGGCGCGTCAGGTGGTGCGGCGCGAGCTGAGCACCCCGCTGCCGCCCTTGCGCAGTGTGTTGCAGGAAGCGCTGGCGCTGCTGATCGACGACGCTCGCCCGGCCACCTTGCGTCTGCACCCGCTCGATGCCGCGCTGCTGACCGATCCAGCCGCCCTGGAGGCGCACGGGATCGCGCAGCCGGTGCAGGTGCACCCCGACCCCACCTTGAGCCCAGGCGACTGCGTGGTCGAGAGCGCCCATGGCGGCGTCGATGCGCGGCTCGAAAAGCGCTGGCAGCGGGCGCTGGCCAACCTGGGGCTCGAGCCGCCCTGGCAGCCCGGAGGGCAAGCCGATGTCTGAACCCCTGGCCGCTGAACCCCTGGCCGCAGAGCCCCTGGCCGCAGCGCCCTTGGCGGCAGCGCCCCCAAGCCCAGCGCTGCCGCCGCGCTGGGCCGCCTTCATGGCGCTGGCGCAGCAGGCGGCGGCCCAGCACACCGCGCTCGAGACCAGCGGCCGGCTGGTGCGCCTGGCCGGTTTGGTGCTCGAAGCCCAAGGCGTGCGCGCGCCGGTGGGCTCACAGTGCGTGATCGACACCCCCGGCGAACCCGACAGCGCCGTGCTGGCCGAGGTGGTCGGTTTCAATGGCGACCGCGCCTACCTGATGCCAGCCGGCGACGTGCAAGGGCTGGCCAGCGGCGCGCGGGTGCGTCAGCTGCCCCCCTACCGGCCGCAGCCGCGCCTGGGCGACCCGCTCAGGCCGCAGCCCCCCAACGACCGCGGCGTGCTGCGCCTGCCGCTCGGTGCCGGTCTGTTGGGCCGGGTGGTGGACGCGCGCGGCCAGCCGCTCGACCACCAAGGGCCGCTGCGTGCGGTGGCCATAGACCCGCTCGAGCGCAACCCCATCAACGCCATGGAGCGCGCCCCGGTGCGGCAACCGCTCGACACCGGCGTGCGCGCCATCAACGCCCTGCTCACCGTCGGGCGCGGGCAGCGCATCGGGCTCTTTGCCGGCTCCGGCGTGGGCAAAAGCGTGCTGCTGGGCATGATGGCGCGCTTCACCCGCGCCGACGTGATCGTGGTCGGCCTGATCGGCGAGCGCGGGCGCGAGGTCAAGGAGTTCATCGAAGACATACTGGGGGCCGACGGGCTGGCGCGCTCGGTGGTGGTGGCGGCACCGGCCGACTCGCCGCCGCTGCTGCGCCTGCAAGGCGCGCACTACGCCACCGCCATCGCCGAGCGCTTTCGCGACGACGGCCTGGACGTGCTGCTGCTCATGGACTCGCTCAGCCGCTACGCCATGGCGCAGCGCGAAATCGCGCTGGCCATCGGCGAGCCCCCGGCCACCAAGGGCTACCCCCCGAGCTGCTTTGCCAAGCTGCCGCAGCTGGTCGAGCGCAGCGGCAACGCCGCCCAGGGCCAGGGCTCGATCACCGCCTTCTACACCGTGCTGTCAGAAGGCGACGACCAGCAAGACCCGATCGCCGACGCCGCCCGCGCCATCCTGGACGGCCACATCGTGCTCTCGCGCAGCCTGGCCGAATCCGGCATCTACCCGGCGATCGACATCGAGGCCTCGGCCTCGCGCGTGATGCACAACGTCACCAGCGTCGCGCACCAGCAGTGGGCGCGGCGCTACCGCCAGCTCTACGCCCGCTACCAAAAGAGCCGCGACCTGATCCAGCTGGGCGCTTACGCCGCCGGCAGCGACCCCGAAACCGACCGCGCCATCGCCCTCTTTCCGGCCCTGCAGCAATTTTTGATGCAAGACATGCGCGAACAGGCCCCGTTCGAGTCCAGTGTGCAGCAATTGGCCCAGGCCATAGGTGAAACCGAGCCCGGGCGCAGCCCCCATTCCTTCAAGGCGCAGCCATGAAATCCCTGGAGCAAGATTTGAGCGTGGTGCTCGACGTCGCACTGCGCAAGCGCGACCAGGCCTTGCAGGCGCTGGCCCAGATCCAGCACGAACAACGCCAGGCGCTGCTGCAGCTCAACCAACTGCAAGGCTACAGCGCCGAAACCCAGGTGCGCTGGAGCGAGCGCGCCGTCCACGGTTTCGACGGCGTGCAGCTGCACACCCACCGGGTGTTCATGGGCAAGCTCGAGCACGCGCAAAACCACCAGCAAACCGTGTTGCAGCAGATCGCGCAGCGGCTGCAACAGGGCCAGCAAAGAGTGTACGAGGCCGAGCGCGAACTGGCCAGCCTGCGCAAATTCTTGCAGCGCCGCCATCAGGTCTGGTTGTTGCAGCAGCAACGCAAAGAGCAAAAGAGCAACGACGAAATGGCTGCCGTGCAACACCGGCTGCACGCCGCTTCGCACCCCTGGAGGTCCACGCCATGAGAACCGAACCCCCCCAAAGCCCGCGCACGCCCGAGCCCGCGCCGCGCCGCACCGCAGCGGCGGCAGCCTCGGCGACGACTCCAAACACCCCCCAAGCGGGCGCCTCGAGCGGCGCCTTTGCTGCCTTGTTGCTCGCCGCCAGCGCCGGCCACGAGGCCCAGGCGCCCTCGACCCAGGACGACACCGGGGCTGGCCCAGACCCCGAGCGCACCCAAGACGAAGCCGGCGACCCCGCCGCATCGGCCGCCTTCATGGCCCGCCTCGAGGCCCAAACCGAGGCGGCAACGGTCAGAGCCACACCGGCCACACCGGCCACACCGGCCACACCGGCTACACCAGCCACGCTTGCCACAGCGGATACCCAGGCCGCATCCGCCACGCCCGCCACACCGGCAAGTGCCGCCGGCACCGAAAACGCGACCCCACGCAAGGCCGCTGCCGCCCAGGCGCCAGCCGCCTGGGTGTCCACACTGGCCAGGGCACGCGCCACCGCGGGCCCTGCAACCGGCACCGCCGCGGCGCCCAAGCCAGGCGTCGAACTGCCCGCCCCCAGCGCCAGCGCGCTGGCGGCCACAGGCCCGGCCGCAGCCGCTGCCCTGCGTTTTGCCGCTCCCGTGGCTGGGCCAGCCGTGGCGACCGCCCACCACGCCTTGGCCGGTGCCGAAGCCGCAGACTTGGCAGACGAACCCGGCGTCGGCGCCTTGGCCCCCTCGAGCGCCAGCGCACGCTCCGATGCCGGCGCGCGCGAGGGCTCGGGCCAAGGGGCACGCGGCGGCGCCGGCACCCCCGCCTGGGTCGATGGCCCGGCCCCAGGCGGGGGCGCAAACGAAGCGTCGGCGGTCGGCTCGGACTTCGGCCAACTGCTCGAGCAGCAGGTCGCGGGCCAGGGGCTCGAGGCGGTGCTCGAGCCCCTCAACCAGCACATCAGCCTGTGGCTGGCCGGGCAGGTCAAGCGCGCCAACCTGGTGTTGCACCAGGGCTTGGGCCAGCCGCTGGAAATCGGCTTGCAGCTCGACGGCCACCAGGCTCGGCTCGACTTCCTGACCGACGACGCGGCGCTGCTCGAAGCCCTGCAAGCCCAGGCACCCGAGGCCCTGAGCGAACTGCTGGAGCACAACGGGCTCGAACTGGTGGGCCTGTCGATTGGCGCGCGCGCCTCGGGCCAATCGGACCGCCCGGCGCAGCCGCGCCCCGAATGGGCCCGCACCTCCCGCGCCGAACGCGCCGAGCAAGCCGATGCGGCGGCCCAGGCGCCCACGCTGCAGTGGCAACCGGGTACCGGTCGTGCGGGCCTGAGCGTGTACGTCTGAGCGGCGTGCGGCAGTAAATCCCAAATAGCCCACCCAAGCGCCTGCTTTTCCCGCTCAAGCCGCTGCCGTCTGCCCGGCACAATCGCCGTGACACAATAGCGCGGCCTGCAGATGCGACCGAATCTGCGCCCCCTTTGTGCTTGCTTGAACCTAAAGGCAAAACCCATGGCTGCCAAACCGCCCGCCCCCGCACCCGCCGCCAACGCCGACGCGGCGCCGGCCAAACCCAAGAGCAAAAAGCTGCTCGTCATCGTTCTGGGCGCCGTGGCGCTGCTGCTGGTCCTTGCGGTGGCGGCGTTTTTCCTGTTGCAGCCAGCGGCAGAAGAAGAACTGGGGCCCGACGGCCAGCCACTGGCGGCCGCGGCCGCTGTGCAGGCACCCCCGGCTTTTCTGCCGCTTGAAAACATGGTCGTCAACCTGGCCGACCCGGGCGCCATGCGCTTTGCACAGCTCGGCGTCACGCTGCAGTTGGCCGATGCCGCCACGTCCGACCGCGTCACCGCCTTCATGCCGGCGGTCCGCAACGGCATGCTGCGCCTGGCCTCGCAGCGCACCGCCGAACAACTGCTGACCCCGGCCGGCAAAGACGCGCTGGCCGCCGACATCCTGGCCATGGTGCGCGAAACCACGGGCTTGCCCGAGCGTGGCGCCACCCCCAGCCCGGTGCAGGCGGTGTTGTTCACCAGCCTGATCGTGCAGTAAGCCCACAGCCCCTTGCAGACACCTCGACCGCCCCGCACAGCCACACCATGAGCGACGCTTTTTTGTCCCAGGACGAGATCGACGCCCTGCTCGAGGGCGTCACGGGCGAGAGCCAAAAGCTCGCCCAAGAGGAGATCGACTCCGGCGCGGTGCGTGGCTACGACCTCTCCAAGCAAGAGCGCATCGTGCGTGGGCGCATGCCCACCATGGAGGTGATCAACGAGCGCTTCGCACGCAACCTGCGCGTCGGCATGTTCAACCTGATCCGGCGCAGCCCCGAAATCTCGGTCGGCACGGTGCAGGTGCAAAAGTACAGCATGTTCCTGCGCGAGTTGGTGGTGCCCACCAACTTCAACATCATGGCGGTGCGCCCACTGCGCGGCAGCGGCATGATCGTGTGCGAGCCCTCGCTGCTGTTTGGGGTCATCGACAGCCTGTTTGGCGGCAACGGCAAGTTCCACACCCGCATCGAGGGGCGCGACTTTTCGCCCACCGAGCAGCGCGTCATCAACCGGCTGGTCGATGTGGTGTCCGAAGAGTACAAGAAAGCCTGGAAAGGCGTCTATCCGCTCGAACTGGCGTATCAGCGCTCCGAGATGCAGCCGCAGTTTGCCAACATCGCCACCCCGAGCGAGATCGTCATCAGCACCAGCTTCACGCTCGAAATCGGCGACATTGCCGGCTCGCTGCACCTGTGCATCCCCTACGCCACGCTGGAGCCGATCCGCGACCTGCTCTACTCCACCTCGCAAGGCGACTCGATGGAGGTGGATCGGCGCTGGGTGCGGCTGCTGGGGCAAGAAATCCAGTCGGCCGAAATCGAGCTGTGCGCCGAACTGGCGCGCACCCGCACCACGGTCGAGCAGCTGCTGGCCATGAAAGTGGGCGACTTCATCGAGCTCGAACGCGAGCGCGTGATCGAGGCGCGCGTCGATGGCGTGCCGGTGCTGCAGGCCGAGTACGGCACCCACAACGGCAAATATGCCCTCAAGGTGGTGCAATTGCGGCGCGAACACACGTCCACCTGGCACGGAGACCCACATGAGTAACGAGCAAGACCCCAACGACGCCGACGCCGACGACTGGGCCCAGGCGCTGCAGGAGCAGTCCAAGGTGGAGGCCGAGGAGCTCAAGGCCGGCGCCCCGCACTTCGACGCCGGCGCGCCCTTGGCCGGCGCCCCGGTGACGAACGACATCTCGATGGTGCTCGACATCCCGGTGCAGCTCTCGGTCGAGCTCGGCCGCACCAAGGTGCCGATCAAATACATCCTGCAGCTGGCGCAGGGCTCGATCGTCGAGCTCGACGCCCTGGCCGGCGAGCCCATGGACGTGCTCGTCAACGGCTACCTGATCGCCCAAGGCGAGGTGGTGGTGGTGAACGAAAAATTCGGCATCCGCCTGACCGATATCGTCACACCCTCGGAGCGGCTGCGCCGCCTGAGCCGCAACTGATGCCACCTGCGGCTGCGCCTCGGTTTGGCCCTCTGCCATGAATCAATCGATCTTCACCGCCATGCTGCCGGCGCTGGGCTTGCTGCTGGTGATGGCGCTGCTGGCCTGGGGCGTGCATTGGGTGCGCAAACGCATGACCCCGGCGGGCAGCGGCCTGGGCGCCGACCTGCGGCTGGTGTCGCAACTCATGGTCGGGCCGCAGCAGCGCGTGGTGGTGGTCGAAGTCAACGGCCCCACTGGCCCGGTGCAGCTGACGCTGGGCGTGACGCCACAGCACATCAGCGCCCTGCACGCGCAGGGTCTGGGCGCCCCGGGGCTGCTGGCGACCGCGCCGGCTGCCGCGGCCCCCGACGCCTTCACCGCCGCCCCGCCAGCCGCCGCCCCGCCAGCCCCCGCCACCCTGTACCAGCAAGTGGCACGCTCGCTCAGCCGGGGGGAGCCGCCTGCCGCCGTGGAGCCGCGCACGTGAAGGCCGCCGCCCCCAGCCGCTGGGCGCGCCCAGCCGCGCGGGCCGCGCTGGCTGCGCTGCTGCTGGGTGCCAGCGCGTTGGCGCTGGCCCAAGTGGCGCCACCGGCTGCCGCCCCCCCGGGCGCGTTCCCGATCCTGATCGGCCAGGGTGCGGGCGGCACCAGCTTCTCGGTGCCCATTCAAACCCTGCTGTTTTTTACGGCGCTTTCGTTTTTGCCGGCGGTGCTGCTGATGATGACGGCCTTTACGCGCATCATCATCGTGCTCTCGCTGCTGCGCATGGCGCTGGGCACGCAGGCGGCGCCACCCAACCAGGTGCTGGTCGGACTGGCGCTGTTTCTCACCCTGTTCGTCATGGCGCCGACGCTGGACCGCGTGCACGCCGAGGCCTACCAGCCCTTCACCCGGGGTGAGATCGGCTTCGAGCAGGCGGTGCAGCGCGCCGAAGCCCCGATGCGCGAGTTCATGAGCAAGCAAACGCGCCAGTCCGATTTCCGCATGTTCGCCAACCTGGCCGGCCTGGACGAAAACGTGACGGTGCAAAACGCCCCCTTCAGGGTGCTGGTGCCGGCCTTCGTCATCAGCGAGCTCAAGACCGCCTTCATGATCGGTTTTCTGATCTTCATCCCCTTTCTGGTGATCGACCTGATCGTGGCCAGCGTGCTCATGTCGCTGGGCATGATGATGCTCTCGCCGGTGCTGGTGGCGCTGCCGTTCAAGCTCATGCTGTTCGTGCTGGCCGATGGCTGGAACCTGCTGATCGGGTCGCTGGCAGCGAGCTTCGTGGTCTAGCTGCGCCCATTTCATCCGAAATTGATAAAAACGCCATGGATACCCAAGCCGCCCTCGCCGTGGGGCAAAACGCCCTGTTCATCCTGCTGGCGGTCGCGGCCCCGCTGCTAGGGGTGATCCTGGCGGTCGGGCTGGTGGTGAGTCTGTTTCAGGCGCTGACGCAGATCAACGAGGCCACGCTCTCGTTCGTGCCCAAGATCGTGGCGGCGGTGGTGGTGTTTGCGGTCGCGGGGCCGTGGATGCTGACCACGCTGGTGGACTTTCTGCGCCGCATCCTGCTCTCGATCCCCGAGTACGCGGTCTAGGCCCAGGGGCAGCCGTGGACGGCCCCATGATCACTTTCACCGAGGCCCAGATCATGGCCTGGGTGGCGCCCATCTTCTGGCCTTTTCTGCGCATTTTGGGTGTCTTCGCCAGCGCCCCGATCTTTTCCTCGCGCTCGGTGCCCATGCGCCTCAAGGTGGCGCTGGCGTTTCTGATTGCAGTCTGCATCCAGCCAGCCCTGCCCGCGCCGCCCATGCTCTCGCTCACCAGCCCCGAGGCGCTGGGCGCCGTGATCCAGCAGATCGCCATCGGCGTGTCGATCGGGCTGGCGGTGCGCATCGTCTTTGCCGCAGTGGAAATGGCGGGCGAAATCATCGGCCTGCAGATGGGCCTGAACTTTGCCGGCTTCTTCGACCCGGCCACCAACGCCGCCTCGAGCCCGGTCGGGCGCTACTTCGGCAACATGGCGATGCTGCTGTTCGTCGTGCTCAACGGCCACCTGATGCTGATCATGGCGGTGGCCGCCAGTTTTCACACCTTCCCGGTGGGCGGCGACATGCTGGCGGTGGTGCAAACCATGCGCCTGCACGAGCTCGGGGGGCTGATCTTTTACTACGGCCTGTGGATCGCCTTGCCGATGATCGGCATGTTGCTGTTCGTCAACCTGGTGCTGGGCATCATCACGCGCATCGCGCCGCAGATGAACGTGTTTGCGATCGGCTTTCCGCTCACGCTCTCGGTCGGGTTGGTGGGCATCGCCTTCACGCTGCCGCTGCTCGACCAGCCGGTGTTGCAGCTCATGCGCGTGGTCACCGACCTGTTCATGGGCGGCTGAAGCGCGGTTGCACCTGCCTGGCGCTACACCAACTGGTTGCGGATCGCATACACGGTGAGTTCGGCGTTGTTGCTCAGGCCCAGCTTTTCCAGCGTGCGCGCGCGATAGACGCTCACCGTTTTGGGGCTGATCATCAGCTCCTCGGCGATCTGCGCCAGCATTTTGCCGGAGGCGATCAGGCGCAGCGTCTGCAGCTCGCGCTCCGACAGAATGTCGTGCAGCTGCGCCGCCTCGGGCGCGCGCAGGTGCCTGGCCAGCAGCTCGGCCACCTCGGGCGTGATGTACTTGCGCCCCTGCGCCACCGTGCGCACCGCCGTGAGCAGCGCCGCCGGGTCGCCTCCCTTGTTGAGGTAGCCCATGGCCCCGGCCTTCAGGCAGCGCAGCGCGTACTGGTCTTCGGGGTACATCGACACCATCAGCGTGCGCAGCGGCGCCGGCTCCAGTTGCAGCGCCGACAGAATCTCCAGGCCGCTGCGTCCGGGCAGATCGACGTCGAGCAGCAGCACGTCGGGGCGCTGCTGGCGCAGCAGCTCGCGCAGGCTGGCGTAGCCGTCGGCTTCGCCGATCACGCGCACATCGGTGGCCTCGGCCAGCGTGTCGCGCACGCCGCGGCGCAGCATGGCGTGGTCGTCACACAAAATCACTTTGATCACGCAATTCACTCCCAGTCCGCCGCTTGCGCCTCGGCCTGCACCCCGGCCAGCGGCAACGACAAAATCAGCGTCAGGCCCTGCCCCGGCGCCGTGACCACGTCGATCCAGCCGCCGGCCCCCCGCGCGCGCTCGCGCAAACCCAGCAGGCCAAAGGACTGCAGCTTGGCCAGTTCGGCAGCGCTGGCGCCGCGGCCGTCGTCGCTCACCTCGAGCGTGAGCACGCCCTTGAGGTCGCTCAATTCCAGCCGCACCGATTGCGCCTGCGCGTGCTTGAGCACGTTGGTCAGCCCCTCCTGCGCGGTGCGATAGACCACCATCGCCAGCTGCGGCTCGACCGGGGCGCGCAAAGTGCCCTCGAGCTGCAGCGCCAGCCCGGTGCGCTCGGCAAAGGTGCGCACCAGCCACTGCAAGGCCGGCTGCAGGCCCTGATCCAGCACCGCCGGGCGCAGGTTGCGCATCAGGCGCTGGCTGGCCAGCAGCGCGTGCTCGGCCATTTCCAGCGCCGCGCGCACGTGCGCCTGGGCCTCGGGCTGGGGCACGTGCCGCCCCAGCCACGCCAGATCGAGCTTCACTGCTGCCAGCGCACCGCCGATGTCGTCGTGGATTTCGCGCGCAATGTCGGCGCGCTCGCGCTCCAGCCCGATCTGCAAATGCTCGGTCAAGTCCACCAGCCGGCGGCGCGATTCCGCCAGCTCGGCCTGCGCCTGCGCCTGCGCCCGGCGCGTGGCGTGCAGCTCCAGCGCCCGCTGCAACGCCATCGGCAGGCGCGCCAGCCGGTTTTTGTCCACGTAGTCGCTGGCCCCGCGCAGCAGCGCCTCGGCCACCGTGGCCTCGCCGATGGCCCCCGAGACGATCACGAAAGGCAGCTCCAGCCCCCGCGCCTGCAACCAGTCCCAGGCCTGCAGGCAGTTGAAACCCGGCAGGTGGTAGTCGGCCAACACCGCATCCACACCCCCCGCTTCGATCTGCGCCGCAAAATCGTCCAGCGTCTCGACCAGCGTCAGGCGCGCATCGAGATCGGCGCGCTGCAGGCAGCGCCGCAACAGCTCGTGATCGGCAGGGTTGTCTTCCAGGTGCAACAGGTGCAGCTCAGCCAAGGCAGACCCCACGATCGACCCAGCCGCGATCGATCAACAAGCGCATCGCCATCGCCCTTGCGGGCCACGAAACTGGGTTTTTTTGCATTTGCTGGAACAACGGGTGGGTGCGGTCTGGAGTTTATACCCCCGGCGCAGGCTAATATACGCCATTGAGCAACCGATCAGACACGCCAGCCCCGCACTCGCCCATGCCTACCACCCCCCCCGCCACGCACGAACACCGACGCTGGCCGCGCGAGGAATACACCTGCGTCGAGCCCTTGCCCGTGGTCCCCAGCGACGAGCCGGTGGTCCAGATGTCGGTGTCGGTGCTGGCCGACCTGCAAGACTCGCTGCTGGTGGCCATGAACGACCTCAAGCGGCTCGAAGGCTTGCTCGACCACGCTACCGCCAACTTGCTGGACCGCTTCAACAGCACCTTGCTCAGCGTCGAGCAGTTGCCCGATGCCGCGCAGCGCAGCGCGTTGCAGGCCAGCCTGCACCAGGCCGTGACCGAGCTGCAATTTCACGACATGTCCTCGCAGCTGCTGGTGCACATCGGCAAGGTGCTCAAGGGCTGCGCCTACGTTCTGGCTGACCAGGCGCTGGAGCCCGATGCAGATGAGTCGGGCCTGGTGGTGACCCATATGCCGCGCAAGCCCAATCCAGTCACGCAAAGCGAGATGGATGCCGGTTCGGTCGAGCTGTTCTGAGCATCGCCGCACCACAGACCGATACCCACCACGCAACCCCACACCATTCCAAGGCACTTCCCCATGCACTCGATCCTTGCCGTTGACGACTCGGCCTCCATGCGCAAGATGGTTTCCTTCACCCTGGTCAGCGCTGGCTTCAAGGTGGTGGAGGCCATCGACGGCATCGACGCCTTCGAGAAAGCCCAGAAGCAAAGCTTCGACCTCGTGCTCACCGACCAGAACATGCCGCGGCTCGACGGCATCGGCCTGACGCGCAAACTGCGCGAGCACCCGCACTTCAAGTCCACCCCGATCCTGATCCTGACCACCGAATCGAGCGACCAGATGAAGCAGGCCGGGCGCGCCGCCGGGGCCACCGGCTGGCTGGTCAAACCCTTCGACCCCAGCCGCCTCATCGAGGTGATCCGCAAGGTGATCACCTGACGCGGCCACCCCCATTCCCCCACAGCACCCCGCGCCCGACCGCACCGAACGAGGCCTTCAGACCATGGCAGACGCGAAAAACGACACCTTCGACCTGACCCAGTTCTACCAGATCTTCTTCGAAGAAGCCGGTGAGAACCTGGAGCAGATGGAGCAGCAGCTGCTGCAGCTCGACCTCGACACGGTGGACGACGAGGAGCTCAACGCCATCTTTCGTTGCGCCCACTCGATCAAGGGCGGCGCGGCCACCTTTGGCTTCGAAGACGTGGCCGAGCTCACGCACCAGATGGAGAGCCTGCTCGACAAGCTGCGCCGCCACGAGCTCAAGCCCACCGCGCCCATGGTCGATGTGCTGCTCGAGTCGTCCGACGCGCTCAAGGGCCAGCTGGCCCGGCACCAGGGCACCGGCGGCGCCGCCCCCGAAACCAGCGCTCTGGTGCAACGCATCCGCGTGCTGGCCAGCGGTGCGGCGCCAGCGGCTGCCCCCGCTCCGGTCAAAGCCCCAGCCCCCCCTCCGGCCCCTGCTCCCGCTGCAGCCGGCCCGGCCGGAATGCCCGCGGCCAGCGCCCCTGGGGCCCTGCGCCAGTTGCAAGCCGTGATCGGACCGCTGAGCGACATCCGGTTGGCCGACCCGATCAAGGACCTTTTTCGCGAGATCGTGGGCCTGGGGCAAATCTGCGCCGAGAGCGAGCAAAACGGCTGCCGCGTCTATGAGATCGAAACCAGCAGCAGCGACGCCGACCTGCTCGACCTGTTCGCCTTCCACGTCGCCAAAGACGCCATCCGCTTGCAACCCAGCCCCGGCACCTCCGGCCCCGGCGCGTCCACCCCGAGCCCGGCCGCAGAAATCTCGTCCGACGTGATCGAGCAAGGCTACGGCCTGTTTGCCGGTGCGCCGGGCAGCCCGGTGCCGGGCAGCAGCGTCTCGGCCAGCGGGGCCACGGTGCCCGAGCCCGATCTGGTGCAGGGCTACGGCCTGTTTGCCGGTGCGCCGGGCAACCCGCTCACACCGCAAAGCCACGCCCAGGCCCTGCTGCCAGACCACCCAGCCGCCGCCAGCCCCGATGCCAAGCCCACTGAAGCGAGCAAGGCCGCGCGCCCGGCCACGGCCGCCGCCATGGCCGCCCAGCCCGAAGCGACCACGCTGCGCGTGTCGGTGAGCAAGATCGACCAGCTGATCAACCAGGTCGGCGAGCTCGTCATCACCCAGGCCATGCTGGCGCAGAACAGCCGCGCCCTCGATGCCGGGTTGAATCAGCAACTGCTGGCTGGCCTGGCGGACTTGGAGCGCAACACGCGCGACCTGCAAGAGTCGATCATGTCGATCCGCATGATCCCGATGTCGGTCGTCTTCAGCCGCTTTCCGCGCATGCTGCGCGACCTGGCGAGCAAGCTCGGCAAGAAGGTCGAACTCGTGACCCAGGGCGAGGCCACCGAGCTCGACAAGGGCCTGATCGAAAAAATCACCGACCCGCTCACGCACCTGATCCGCAACAGTTGCGACCACGGCATCGAGCTGCCGCACGAGCGCGTGGCACGCGGCAAGCCCGAAACCGGCACCATCACGCTCAGCGCCGCGCACCAGGGCGGCTCGATCCTGATCGAGGTGCGCGACGACGGCAAGGGCCTGTCGCGCAGCAAGCTGATCGACAAGGCGCGCGCCAAGGGCATACCCGCCCCCGACGACATGAGCGACCAGGAGGTCTGGCAGCTCATCTTTGCGCCCGGCTTTTCCACCGCCGAAGTCGTCACCGACGTCTCGGGCCGCGGCGTGGGCATGGACGTGGTGATGAAAAATATCTCGGCCCTCGGCGGCTCGGTCGAGCTCGACTCGTCCGAAGGCTTTGGTATGAGCGTCAAGGTGCGCCTGCCGCTGACGCTGGCCATCATGGACGGCATGACGGTGCGCGTGGCCGACGAGGTCTACATCCTGCCGCTGTCTTCCGTGGTGGAGTCGTTCCAGGTCGAGAGCAACACCATCAACACCGTGGCGCAGAACGCGCGCCTGGTCAAGGTGCGCGAGGAATACATGCCGGTGATCGAAGTCGATCGCCTGTTTGGCGTGCCGCGCCCGGCCGACGACAGCAGCCCGAACAGCATCATGGTCGTGATCGAGTCCGACGGCGCGCGCGTGGCGCTGATGGTCGACGAACTGCTCGGGCAGCAACAGGTGGTGATCAAGAACCTGGAGTCGAATTACCGCAAGGTGCCCAACGTCTCGGGCGCCACCATTCTGGGCGACGGCAGCGTTTCGCTGATCCTCGACACCTCGACCCTGGTGCGGCGCTCGCGCCACTGAGAACCTCAATCCGTCCGGCCCCCATGAACGACGCCAGCGCCGCCCTGCAAAGCCGGGAATTCACCTGGACGGTGGCCGACTTCAACCGCATCAAAGACCTGATCTACCGCCACGCCGGCATCAGCCTGCACGACGGCAAGCAGGCCATGGTCTATAGCCGCATCTCGCGGCGCCTGCGCGAAACCGGGCACCGCAGCTTTGCCGATTACCTCAGGTGGCTCGAAAACCAGGGCGACGCCGACGAGTGGCAGGCGTTCGTGAACGCGCTCACCACCAACCTGACTTCGTTCTTTCGCGAGAACCACCACTTCGTCGAGCTCGCGCGGCTGGTGCGCGAGGCCCCGTCCGGCCACGACTGGAAAATCTGGTGTTCGGCCACTTCCACCGGCGAGGAGCCTTACTCGATCGCCATCACCCTGGCCGACGCGCTCGGCCTGGACGGGCGCTTCCGCATCTGGGCCAGCGACATCGATACCAAAGTGCTGGCCACTGCGGCGCGTGGGGTTTACAAGCTCGATGGCCTGAAAAACCTCAGCCAGGCGCAGCTGCAAAAATACTTCCTCAAGGGCAAGGGCGACAACGCCGGACTGGCGCGGGTGCGCCCGGAACTGCAGCGGCACATCGAGTTTTTCAGCCTCAATCTGATCGAGGACCACTGGAGCCTGCGCGAGACCTTCGATGTGGTGTTTTGCCGCAACGTCATGATCTATTTCGACCACGCCACCCAGCGCCAGGTGCTGGCGCGCATGCACCGGCTCATCAAGCCTGGCGGCATGCTGTTCGTAGGCCATGCCGAGAACTTCTCCGACCTCAAAACCCAGTTCGTCCTGCGCGGCAAAACCATTTACGAAAAAATCTGAAGCCTCATGCACCGCAGCCCCGAATACCTGCAGACCCTCAAAACCCGCACACGCCGGCCGGGCGAAGCCTCGTTTTTCTTTCACGACCAGCACTTCAAGTACAACGCCGCCAAGGTGCTGCCAGGCGAGTACTTCGTTGCCCAGGAAGACCTGGTGATCATGACCGTGCTCGGTTCGTGCATCGCCGCCTGCATCTGGGACTCGCGCCTGCGCATCGGCGGCATGAACCACTTCATGCTGCCCGAAGGCGGCGCCGACAGCTCGGGCCGCTACGGCTCCTACGCCATGGAGTTGCTGATCAACGAAATGATCAAAAAGGGTTCGACGCGCGATTACATGCAGGCCAAGGTGTTCGGCGGCGGGGCCGTGATTGCCGGCTTTACCACCATGAACGTGGGCGAGCGCAACACCAAGTTCGTGCTCGACTACCTGGCCACCGAGCGCATTCCGGTGGTCTCCAAAGACGTGCTCGACATCTACCCGCGCAAGGTGGTGTTTTTCCCGGTCACCGGCAAGGCCATGGTCAAGCGCCTGGCGCACGCCCACCCGGACACGCTCGAAGCCCAGGAGCGCCAAGGCGTCGCCACCAAGGTGGCGCAGGCCACTGCGGGTGGTTCGGTCGATCTGTTCTAAGGTTTGCACGCACATGGCAAAAATCAAAGTGGTGGTGGTGGACGATTCCGCCTTGGTGCGCAGCCTGCTGAGCGAAATCATCAACCAGCAGCCGGACATGGAGTGCATCGGGGCCGCCAACGACCCGCTGCAGGCGCGCGAGATGATCCGCGAGCGCAACCCGGACGTGATCACCCTGGACGTGGAAATGCCCAAGATGGATGGGCTCGAGTTCCTCTCGCGCCTGATGCGGCTGCGCCCAATGCCGGTGGTGATGGTCTCGACCCTGACCGAGCAGGGTGCTGACACCACTTTGCGCGCGCTCGAGATGGGCGCGGTGGACTTTGTCGCCAAGCCGCGCATCGGCGTCAGCAGCGGCCTCAAAGCGCTGGGCACCGAGATCGTGGAAAAAATCCGCATCGCCAGCCAGGCGCGCGTGACGCGCCACGTGGCGCCAGCCCCTGGGCCCACGGTGGCGCGCGTGCCCGAAGGCAGTTCCAGCGCCCCGAGCCCCAGCAGCCTGGGCCGCCTGTCGACCGAAAAAATCATCTGCATCGGCGCCTCCACCGGCGGCACCGAGGCGATCAAGGAAATTCTGGTCGAATTGCCAGCCGACGCCCCCGCCGTCGTCATCACCCAGCACATGCCGCCGGGCTTCACCACCAGCTTTGCCGCCCGGCTCGATTCGCTGTGCCGCATCCGCGTGCAAGAAGCCGTCGATGGGCAGCGCATCCTGCCTGGGCACGCCTACATCGCCCCCGGCGGCAAGCAGTTTTCGTTGGCGCGCAGCGGCGCCAACTACGTGGCGGTGGTCGATGATGCACCGCCCGTGAACCGCCACAAGCCCTCGGTCGAGGTGCTGTTCAAATCCTGTGCGCGCGTGCTCGGGCCCAACGCCATCGGCGTCATGCTCACCGGCATGGGCGGCGACGGCGGCGCGGCCATGAAAGAAATGCGCGACGCCGGCAGCCACAACATCGTGCAGGACGAAGCCAGTTGCGTGGTCTTTGGCATGCCCAAGGTGGCCATCCAGCACGGTGCCGCCAGCGAGGTGCTGCCGCTCAAAAGCATCGCCAGGGCGCTGCTCGAGCGCCTGCAGGGCGCCGGCGTGCGGCACCGGATTTAGAGGCCCGATGGCTTCGGTGCCGCCCAGGCCGCCAGCGGCCGCGTCAAATCAGGCGATCGACGTTGACCCCGGCGCTGGGTGGCAGCGGCAGCGACGAGGTGAGCTGGTAGTTCTCGGCGGCGGCTTCGAGCGCGCGCTCGATCGGCGACGGCGGGAGCGGGGCGATCAGGTCGGCACGCCGCTGCGCGGCCTCGCGCGCTTCCTCGCCGATCAACTGGTCGGCGGCAAAGCGGCTCGCGCTCCAGACATTGGGCAGCAGATCACGGATCTGGTTGGCCCGGGCCTCATCGACCGGGTCGGGTTGCGCTGGCGGCATCTGGCCCTCGATCGCCTGCGTCTGGCGCGCCTCCTGGGCGCGCGTGCGCTCGGTGCGCTCTTGCTCCAGGCGTTGCGGACTGGGAGTCTGCGGTGCCACGCCTTGTGCGGCACGTTCTGGCTCTGCCCGGCCTGGCTCGGGCAGCCCCTGCGCTGCTGCCTGGGCGGGTGCCGCGAGCGCTTGCCGCTGCGCCGCCACAGCAGCAGCCATTTGGGCCGTAGCCACGCTGGTTTGGAAATTGAAGCGCTCGGGTGCCGCCGCGTTGTCGTACAGGTGGGCGCGCAGCGCCTGGTCGGTCGGGTTCACCGGGGGCAGCGACGGCGGGGCGTACAGCGCCTGGGTGCGCGAACCCTCACCGGCCAGCGTCACTGGCGCGCTCACCCCTTGGTTGCGCGGCGACACATGTTCGCTGGCGCGGGCGGGGGTGAGGGGCTGCACACGCGCCGACACCGGCCCCTGGGCTGGCACAGGCGCTACGGCTACAGACGAGATGTTCAACATGGCAGGCTCCAGGACGGGCGAACGCCGGACGGAACAACGGCACTCAAGCGCTTATTCGGCTACTGTAGACCAAACTTTAGGGCGCCGGTGGATTTTTTCATGCCGGCTTTGATGACCGCAGCCGCAAAACCCACCGGCCCATCACAACGGCCCATCACAACGGCCCATCACAACGGCCCACAGCCGACGACCTCCTTGGCCGACGACCCCCTGCACCAGCCGATTAAAATGGCTGCGCAGCCCACTCTTACCCCTCCAAGCAAGCGAGACCCCGCCCATGAACGCCCCCCTGCCCCTGTCTGACCGCGACGGCAAAATCTGGCTCGACGGCCAGCTCATCGACTGGCGCGACGCCAAAGTGCACGTGCTCACCCACACCCTGCACTACGGCTGCGGCGCCTTCGAAGGCCTGCGCGCCTACGCCACCGCCGACGGCCCAGCGATCTTCAGGCTGCAGGAGCACACCGAGCGCCTGTTCAACAGCGCCAAGATTTTGCGCATGAAGCTCCCCTTCACGCCCGAGCAGGTCAACGCCGCGCAGTGCGAGGTGGTGCGCGCCAATGGCCTGGCCAGCGGCTACCTGCGCCCGCTGACCTGGATCGGCAGCGAAAAACTCGGCGTCAGCCCCAAGGGCAACCGCGTCCACCTGATGGTTGCCGCCTGGGCTTGGGGCGCCTACCTGGGCGAAGAGGGCCTCAAGCGCGGCATCCGCGTCAAGACCAGCAGCTACACCCGGCACCACGTCAACATCACCATGACGCAGGCCAAGGCGGTGAGCAACTACACCAACAGCATCCTGGCCAACATGGAAGCCACCGACGACGGCTACGACGAAGCGCTGCTGCTCGACGCCAGCGGCTTCGTCTCTGAGGGCGCGGGCGAGAACATCTTCGTCATCAAGGGCGGCGTGATCTACACCCCAGACCTCTCGGCCGGGGCCTTGAACGGCATCACGCGCAACACGGTGTTCCACATCGCACGCGACCTCGGGCTGGAGGTGGTGCAAAAGCGCATCACGCGCGACGAAATCTACATCGCCGACGAGGCCTTCTTCACCGGCACCGCGGCCGAAGTGACACCGATCCGCGAGCTCGACCGGGTCGAGATCGGCTGCGGCAGCCGCGGCCCGATCACCGAGCGCGTGCAAAGCGCGTTCTTCGACATCGTCAGCGGCCGCAACCCCAACTACGCCCACTGGCTGACGGCGGTTTGAGGCCCGGCTGTCGCGCCCTGACTGCCTGCCACCCGACCCCGTCGCCGGCCCCACCCCATCAGCAGCACCATGAATCCCCCTGGCTCCGCGCCGGTTGACCGGCCGGGCACTGGAACCGACGCGTCCTCACAGCGCCGCCACCTCGACCTCGGCTGCGGCACCCGACCGCGCAACCCCTACGCGGCGCCGCTGCTCTACGGCATCGACATCCGCGCCGGCTTGCAAGCCCCCGGCGTGCAGGCCATCGTCGCGGCCAACCTGGCGCTGCAAGCCATCCCCTTTGCCGACGCGCATTTCGACAGCGTGTCGGCCTATGACTTCATCGAGCACATTCCACGCGTGGCGCTCGACCTGGCCAGCGGCAGCAGCCGGCTGCCGTTCATCGAGCTGATGAACGAAATCTGGCGCGTGCTCAAGCCCGATGGCCGCCTGTACGCCGTCACGCCGCTGTTCGACCACGAAAAAATGTGGCGCGATCCGACCCACGTCAACCCGATCACGCCCAAGACCTGGCGCTACTTTTGCCGCCCCGAACTCGGGGCGCGCATGTACGGCTTCAAGGGCGAGTTCGAGCTGCTGCGCCAGACCCGCTGCCGCTTCAAGCGCGACTACGAACCCGCCCGGCCCGCACTGGGCGGCTGGCTGGCACGCGGTGCCGACCGCCTCACGGGCCAGGCCGCGCACCTGGTCTGGGAGTGGCGCGCCCTCAAGCCGCCGCACTAGCGCATGGCCGCCGCTGCCGACCAGCGCGCCCTGCTCGAGCAGGTCACGCTCATCATGGTCACCCACCACAGCGCCCACTGCCTGGCGCCGCTGGCCGGCGCGCTGGCGGCGCTGCCACACCTGATCGTGGTCGACAACGCCAGCGCCGACGGCACCCGCGCCGAACTGGCGCGCACCCTGCCGCAGGCGCTGGTGCTGGCCAGCCCCAGCAACCTCGGTTTTGGCGGCGCCAACAATTGGGCCCTGGAGCGGGTGCAGACCCCTTACGCCTTGCTCTTCAACCCCGACTGCGCCCTGACCGAGGCCGCCGTGTTGGCCCTGATGCAAGCGGCCCAGCGCTGGCCCGAGGCGGCGCTGCTGGTGCCGCAACTGCTCGACGCGCGCGGCCGACCGACCCTCAATTACGGCTGGCCACGCCACCTCTGGGCCTCGGGCGGCCCGGCGGCCGAGGGCCCGTGTTGCGTGGGCGCGGCTTGCGGCGCCGTGCTGCTGCTGCGGCTGGCGGCCTTGCGCCCCATCGGTTTTTTTGACACCGGCTTCTTTTTGTACTACGAGGACGACGACCTGTGCGCGCGCCTGCTGGCTGCGCGCCTGCCGATCGTGCTCGAACCCGCCATCCGGATCGCGCACCACTCGCGCGGCTCGACGCGCTCACCCACCCCTTGGCGCAGCGAGTACGCGCGCGGTCTGCACCACGCCCAGTCCAAGCTGCGTTACCTGGCCAAATACACCGGCGTGCCTGCGGCGCAGCGCAAGCGCCGGCGCGCCCTGGCGCTGGCCGTGGCGGCCCTGCTGCTGCGGCTCTTGCTGCCGACGCCACGCCTGGTGGCGCGCGCGCTGGGGCGCGTGGCTGGCCTGTGGCGCTGGCGCGCCGACCGCTCCCTTACCGCCCCCGCCCCCCATCCCGCGCCATGAATCCAGCCCCCCAAAACGCCGCCGTCCGCGCGGTTCCCGGCACTGCCGCCAGCCCCAGCCACCCCGCTGCCCGCCCCAGTCGCAGCGTCGCCTGGATGGCGTGTGCGCTCGGCGCCTTCACCTTTTTTCCGGTGGGCTTGAGCTATTTGGGTTTGCTCGTGCTGCTGCTGCTGTTGCTGCTCGATCGGCCGCACTGGCAGGAGCGCTGGCTGCAACTGCGGCCGTGGCTGTGGCTGCTGCTGCTGCCGCTGCTGTGGGCGCTGCTGGTGCTGGCCACCCAGGGCTGGCACGAAGACAGCGCCACGCGCCTGTTTCACCTGCTGCGGGTGGCGCTGGTGCTGGGCTTGGGGCTGACGCTGCTGCCCGCCGAGCGCTGGCTCGCGCTCTATGGTTTGCTGGCCGGGGCCGTCTTGGCCAGCGCCCTGCTGCTGCTGCACCAGCTCTGGCCGCTGCCCGACGTCGCGCTCTGGCGCGCCTTGCTCAGCGGCACCACGGGCAACAGCACCAGCCAAAAGTTCATTCTCCTGGCCGCCGCCGCCGCAGCCGCGCTCTGGCTGGCGCTGCAGCCGGGCTTGCGGCCCGCGCAGCGGGCGCTGGCGTTGCTGGGTTGGTTGCTGTTTGCCGCCACAGTGGCCACCTTCAGCGTATCGCGCAACGCGCAGCTGCTGTTGCTGCTGCTGCCGCTGGCGGTGTTTGTGCTGCGCTGGCACAGCTGGCGGCCGCTGTTGGGCGCTGCGGTGGCGCTGCTGCTGGGCGCGGTATTGATCTGGCAGTTCAGCCCCACGGTGCAGCCGCGTTTCGAGCAAGCCGTGCAAGAGGTGCAACACTTTGCCGCCACGGGCCACTTCGACGGCAGCGCCAGCGTGCGCCTGCGCATGTATCAGCACGCCCTCGAGGGCATGGCCGCGCAGCCGCTGCTGGGCACCGGGCTGGGCAGTTGGTTGCCGAGTTGGCGCGCCGAAATGGCCGAGTCAAACCCGGCCATGGGGGAAATCAACAACCCGCACAACGATTTCTTGCTCACCGGCATGGAAAAAGGCGTGCCCGGCCTGTTGCTGCTGCTGGCGCTGCTGGCGGCCTTGGGCTGGCACAGCCTGCGCCAGCGCGGCGACCCCTTGGCGGGCGTGGCCCAGCTGCTGCTGTGGACGCTGCTGCTCACCACCTTGGTCAACGCCCCATTTCGCGATGCCAACCTGGGGCTGTCGCTGCTCTGGCTGCTGGCGGTCTGCACCTTGGGCAGCCGCCCCGCCAGCTACATCCGCCCGCGCAGCGCCTTGAGCCAGCTCAGCAGCCGGTAGCGCCAACTGCGCACCCGTACCCGGCCAGGCCGCGGGTTGTCGATGCGCAACTGTTCGGGCTTGGGGCTGCCATGGAACACCAGCACCGCCGGCGCGGGCTCGATCCAGCCCATGCGGTAGTTCAAGTCCACTTTCCACGACGCGGCCAGATTCGGGTGCAGGTCTTGCAACGCGCCCGTCACCAGGCCCGAGTCGCGGATGAAGTCCTGGTCGCCCCAGCCCACGCCACCGCTGCTGTAGGCGTGGATGTTGCCGGCCTTGTCGTACAGGAAGCGGTCCAGTATGCCCTGATAGTGGCCATGCACGAGCATCAGGCTCGAGTTGTAGTCGTGGCCCTTGAAGCCGCGCAGCAGCCACAGCCCGGGCGGTGCGTCAACCAGCGGGTTGCGCGTGATCACCACGTCGAGGTCGAGGTACAGAAAACAGCGCTCGGGCAAGGCAAAGATTTCGAGTTTGGAAAACCAGCCCGGCAAATCGTGGCGCAACGGCCGCAGCTCGACGCCCTCGGGCATGCTGGGTAGGTCGCTCAGGCAGATCAGGCGTGCGCCGGGTGCATGGCGCCGCAACTGGCGCTGCAGCGCCTGCACCTGCGCCACGCCGTATTCGCCACCGCTCTTGCACACACAGACTACCGTGTCGCAAAGGCGCCTGATCGGGGTGGGTGGGGTTGCAATCATGTTCAGAGCGCCGGCGGCTTGGGGGTCTGGTGTGGGGTGAACGGGCTTGGATCGGGCCAAGATCGAGCAGGGGATTTTGGCACATGGCCTAGCGGGTGCAGCACGCAGATGCCGCGCCAAAATGGCCGCTTTTGCGCCGCCTGCACCCCAGCCGCCGCCAGGGGGGACCCCATGGGCAATCCCTGATAATCCCCCCATGCCCGATTTAGCCTCTGAAGTGCGCCGCCGCCGCACCTTTGCCATCATCTCCCACCCCGACGCCGGCAAGACCACCCTGACCGAGAAGCTGCTGCTGTTTTCCGGCGCAATCAACATCGCCGGCTCGGTCAAAGCGCGCAAGGCCGCGCGCCACGCCACCTCCGACTGGATGGAGATCGAAAAGCAGCGCGGCATTTCGGTCGCCTCGAGCGTGATGCAGATGGAGTACCGCGGCTGCGTCATCAACCTGCTCGACACCCCCGGCCACCAGGACTTTTCCGAAGACACCTACCGCGTGCTCACCGCCGTGGACGCGGCGCTGATGGTGATCGACGCCGGCAACGGCGTCGAGCCGCAGACGCGGCGCCTGCTGCAGGTCTGCCGCGCGCGCCACACGCCCATCCTCACTTTCGTGAACAAGATGGACCGCGAGGTGCAGGCGCCGCTGGACCTGATGGACGAGATCGAGCGCGAACTCGGCATGACGGTGGTGCCTTTCACTTGGCCGGTGGGCATGGGCAAGCTGTTTCACGGCGTTTACGATCGGCGCTCGGACCAGATGCGGGTGTTTGATGCCGGCGCCGACCGCGCAGGTGGCGATGTAGAGGTGCACGCTGGCCTCGACAACCCAGAGTGCGCCACACGCTTTGGCCTCGAGTGGCGGCAGGCCAAGGAGGAGATGGAGCTGCTGGCCGGCGCCGCCCCGGCCTTCGAGGCCAGCGCCTTTTTGGCTGGGCAGCAAACGCCGATGCTGTTTGGCTCGGCGATCAACAACTTTGGCGTGCGCGAGGTGCTCGACGCACTGGTCGATCTGGCCCCGCCGCCCGGCCCCAAACCGGCCTTGCAGCGCACGGTGCAGCCGACCGAACCCAAGTTCAGCGGCGTGGTGTTCAAGATTCAGGCCAACATGGACCCGGCGCACCGCGACCGCATCGCCTTCGTGCGCTGCGCCAGCGGGCACTTCGAGCGCGGCATGAAGCTCAAGGTGGTGCGCTCGGGCAAGGAGCTGCGCCCCAACACCGTGGTTTCGTTCCTGAGCCAACGGCGCGAGCTGCTCGACGAGGCCTTTGCCGGCGACATCATTGGCATCCCCAACCACGGCGTGCTGCAACTGGGCGACACGCTCACTGAAGGCGAGGCGCTGCAGTTCACCGGGCTGCCGTTTTTTGCGCCCGAGATCATCCGCAGCGTCGAAGTGGCCGACCCGCTGCGCGGCAAGCAGCTCAAGGCCGGCCTGACGCAGCTGGGCGAGGAAGGCGCGATTCAGGTCTTCAGGCCGATGGCCGGCACGGTGCTGATGCTCGGCGCCGTGGGGCAGCTGCAGTTCGAGGTGGTGCAGCACCGGCTCGAGAGCGAATACGGCGTCAAGGCGCGCATCAGCCCCAGCCCCTACCAGGTGGCGCGCTGGGTCACGTGCACGCCCGAAAACGGCGGCGAGGCCGAGCTCAAGCGCTTCATGCAGGCCAACCTGCACCGCATGGCCTGGGACGCAGTCGATGCGCCGACGCTGTTGGTGGACCACCAAGCGACGCTGCGCGCCGTCGAGGCCAATTGGCCCAAAATCCAGTTCCACGCCATGCGCGAGCACGCCGGGCTGGTGTTTCACAAGGCGGTCTAGTGTGGTGTTGCGCGCCATCTGGAACATAAAACCGCGCCTTTTCGTCCCTGCTGTCGTTGCAAATCCGCGCCATAGTGGCACTATGGCTGTGGTTTGCGCCTAAGCAGGGCCAAAAATCCATCGGTTTTATTTGTCCCCTCAAGCGCGCAACACCACACTAGGCGCTCGCGCTTGAGTGCGCTGCCAGCCAGCGCTCGACCGCGCGCGGGTAGATCAGGTGCTCTTGCGTCAGCACGCGCGCGGCCAGCGTGGCGGCGTCGTCGCCGGGCAACACCGGCAGCACGGCCTGCTCCAGAATCTGGCCGCTGTCGACTTCGGCCGTGACCTGGTGCACCGTGGCGCCGACGAAGCGGCACCCGGCGTCGAGGGCGCGTTGGTGCGTGTGCAGCCCCGGAAACGCCGGCAGCAGCGAGGGGTGGATGTTGAGCAGGCGCCCGGCGTAGTGCTGCACAAACTCCGGCCCCAGAATGCGCATGAAACCCGCCAGCAGCACCAGCGCCGGCCTGCCGTGGGGGTCGAAGCAGTCGATGGCCTGCATCAGCGCGGCGTCGAAGGCGGCGCGGCTGGGGTATTGCGGGTGTTCGAGCAGCGCCGTGGGCAAGCCCTGCGCCTGCGCCCAGGCCAGCCCGGCGGCCTGCGCCCGGTTGCTGAGCACGCCCGCAATGCGCGCCCCGAAGCGCTGCTGCCAGTGCTGCTGCTGCGCCGCGCGCACCAAGGCCTGCATGTTCGAGCCGGTGCCCGAAATCAGAATGACGATGTTCTTTGTTGCAACCATACAGGCGCCTAGTGTAATGACTCCCATGACCCGGCCCGACGGCCACCCGCTGTCACCGCCCGGACAGCGCCGTGGGTGGGTGCGTGCTAAAAACCCCTCGATCGCACACCGCTGCACCGGAGACCGACCCCATGGACTTGGCTTTTACGCCCGAAGAACAGGCTTTCAGAGCCGAAATCCGCGCCTGGGTGCGCGCCCACCTGCCGCCCGCACTGGCACACAAGGTGCACCACGCCCTGCGCCTGAGCCGCGACGACCTGCAAGGCTGGGCCCGCATCCTTGGGCGCAAGGGCTGGCTGGCCAGCGGCTGGCCCAAGGCCTTCGGCGGCCCGGGCTGGACGGCGGTGCAAAAACACCTGTTCGAAGAAGAATGCGCCCTCGCCGGAGCCCCGCGCGTCATCCCCTTCGGCCCGGTGATGGTGGCCCCGGTGATCATGGCCTACGGCACCGCCGAGCAGCAGCAGCGCTTTCTGCCCGGCATCGCCAGTGGCGAGGTCTGGTGGTGCCAGGGCTACAGCGAGCCCGGGGCCGGCTCCGATCTGGCCAGCCTCAAGACCCGCGCCGAACTCCGGGGCAACCACTACCTGGTCAACGGCCAGAAGGCCTGGACCACGCTGGGCCAGCACGCCGACTGGATTTTTTGCCTGGTGCGCACCAGCCACGAAGGCAAACCCCAGAGCGGCATCAGTTTTTTGCTGATCGACATGAAATCGCCCGGCATCACGCTGCGCCCGGTGCGCCTGCTCGACGGCGAGTACGAAGTCAACGAGGTCTTTTTCGACGATGTGCAGGTGCCGCTGTCCAACCTGATCGGTGCCGCAAACAAGGGCTGGAGCTACGCCAAGCACCTGCTCAGCCACGAGCGCACCAACATCGCCGAAGTCAACCGCGCCAAGCGCGAACTCGAGCGCCTCAAGCGCATCGCCCAAGCCGAAGGGGTGTGGAACGACGCCCGCTTTCGGGACCAGATTGCGCTGCTGGAAGTCGATGTGGTGGCGCTCGAGATGCTGGTGCTGCGCGTGCTGTCGGCCGAAAAATCGGGCAAGAACCCGCTCGACATCGCCGGTTTGCTCAAGATCCGCGGCAGCGAAATCCAGCAGCGCCTGGCCGAGCTGATGATGCTCGCCGCCGGCCCCTTTGCCCTGCCCTGCATCCACGAGGCGCTGGAAGCCGGCTGGCAGGGCGACTTCCCCGGCGGCATGAGCGCCAACGCGCCGCTGGCAGGCAGCTACTTCAACCTGCGCAAAACCACGATTTACGGCGGCAGCAACGAGGTGCAGCGCAACATCGTGGCCCAAACCCTGCTCGGCTAAGGCCCCTTTTGGAGACCGTGATGGATTTCAATTTTTCCGACGAGCAACTGCAGCTGCGCGAGGCCGTGCAGCGCTGGGTGCACAAGGCCTACCCCTTCGAGCGCCGCCGCGCCGCCGCCGCCGCCGGCGGCTTTGATCGTGCGGCCTGGAACGAACTGGCCGAACTCGGCCTGTGCGGCCTGACGGTGCCCGACGTCCACGGCGGCCTGGGGCTGGGCGCGGTGGAGGCCATGCTGGTGCAAGAGGAGTTGGGGCGCGGCCTGGTGCTCGAGCCCCTGGAGCAGACCTTTGTCGCCGCCTCGGTGCTGCAGGCCTTTGCCCCCGCCAGCGTGCAAGCGCAGTGGTTGCCGCGCCTGGCCAGTGGTGCGGCGCTGCTGGTGCTGGCGCACGTGGAGCGGGGCCTGCGCCACCGGCTCGGGGCCGTGGCCACCCAGGCGGTGGCGCAGCCGGCCCAGCCGCCAGCCGGGCTGCCAGGTGCCCCAAGCATGGGCCCAGCCGATGCGCAGGGCACGGTCTGGCGGCTCGACGGTGCCAAGAGCCTGGTGCCCAGCGGCGACTGCGCCGACGCTTTTCTGGTCCCGGCCCAGACCGCCCAGGGGCTGGCGCTGTTGCTGGTGCAGCGCAGCGCCGCCGGGGTGCAGACCCGCGCCTACCAGACCCAGGACGGCAGCCGCGCCGCCGAAGTCGGCTTTGCGCACAGCCCGGCGCAGCTGCTCAGCACCGACGGCTTGGCGGCGCTGGAGTGGGCCGCCGACGTCGGCCTCGCCGCCGCTTGCGCCCAAGGCGTGGGCGTGATGGAACAGACCCTGGCGCTCACGCTCGAATACCTGAACACGCGCCAGCAGTTCGGGGTGCCGATCGCCAGCTTTCAGGCCCTGCGCCACCGCGTGGCCGACATGAAAATGCAGCTCGAGTTGGCGCGCAGCATGAGCTACTACGCCACCCTCAAGCTCGGTGCGCCCGCCCCCGAGCGCCGCCAGGCGCTGGCGCGCGCCAAGGTGCAGCTGGGGCAGTCGATGCGCTTCGTCGGCCAGCAAGCGGTGCAACTGCACGGCGGCATCGGCGTCACCGACGAGTACATCGTCAGCCACTGCTTCAAGAAGCTGACGCAGCTCGAGCTCACCTTGGGCGACACGCTGCACCACCTCGACGAGGTGTCGGCGCGCATGGGCGCCAGCGCCGGGGTGTTTGCCTGATTCAGCGCAGCAGCAGCCAAGTCAGGGCCAGCACCAACACCAGCGCCAGCAAGGCCACCACGGCATACCAGCCCCAGGGCCGGGCAGGCTCGGCGTAGGGGTCGATCAGGCTGCGCTCGGCCCCGGCGGGCAGTTGCGCCACACCGGTGAGCGCGGCTCCGAAGGGGATGTTGAGCCGCGCCCGGATGTTGACCGCCCAGCCGTTGGCGTCGAGCAAAGGGCCCAGGTTGCGCTGGCGCAGCTTGAACCAGGCCAGCCACATCGACGGACCGGAAATCAGCAGCAGCAGACCCAGCAGCACCAGCGGCATCTGCCACGGCGGCAGGCGCAACAAACCGCTCATGATCGCGGCCAGCGCCGTGCCCAGCGCCCCCAGCGCCAAGCCGATGGCGGCAAAAATACCCGCAAAGCGCGCGATGTCGAAGGCCTGCGAGGACACCGGCGCGGCCGCACCCGGCACCGCCGCCGCCACCCCGGCTGCCGATTGGGCCTCGACGTTTTGCTCGCGCGCCGCCGCCAGACGCTGCGCCTGGGCGCTGATGAAGCGGGCCAGGCGCCGGTACGGCATCCAGAACGCCTGTGACACGCTGATGGGCGCCTCGACCACGCGCAGCACCTGCGCCTTCCAGTCGCGCCCTTGGCGGTCGTAGAACAGCGCATTGCGCCCGGCCACCAGCAGCTCGTCGGCGTCGCCACCGGTCAGGGCGGCGACGATGGTGATCGGCTCCTCGTCGGGGCGCGTGCATTCGCAGTAGATCAGGTAGGCACCCGAGAGCGGGGCCAGCGCGCTGTGGCGCTCCAGATCGGCCACGCGCAGGCACAGCGTGCAGCTGCGCTGGTCGATGTAGAGCGTGCCGGCCTGAAAGATGGCCGGGTGTTGCTGACCGTAAAAATCGCTCAGATTGACGAAGTTGCGCAGCAGCGGCACGAGGTCGCGGCGCAGCCGCAGCAGCAGCTCGAGCCCTTCGATGCCGGCGGCGCTGGCGGCGGCGCTGCGGTCTAGTTCGATCAGGGCCGCCAACCGGGCCGGCGCCGGGCCGTCGAGCCACTGGCGCAGCACGGCCGGGCTCCAGTCGGCCAAGGCGCCGGCAGGGCGCGCCGCCAGCCAGGCGCGGCAGTCTGCCAGGCGCGTACCCAGATCGTCCCACTGGGTGGGCGTCAGCGCCTCGCAGTCGCCCAACAGCGGCCGCACCGCCGCCTCGCGCAGCGCGGCCAAGCGGCTCTGCCAGGCCGGGTTGACCCCTGCACTCAAAGGCAGGGCGGCCCCCGCCTGCACCCGTGCCAGCGGCAAGGCGGCCAGTTCGGCGCTGTCTGCGTGCAGGGTGAGGGAGGCCAGTTCGGTGTAGCGCGCCTCGTCGGGGTTGAGCGCCGCCTCGGCCCGGGGGTCGAAGTCGAGCAACCGGCAGCGGGTAAAGAAATCGTCCACCTTGGCCTGCACGGCGTCGTAGGCTTGCAGCGCCGCCAACTGCCCAGTGGCCGCAGCTTCCAGCCCAGCGCCGGGCCCGTCCGGGGCGCGCTGGTGCCAGTCCAGTGCCTGCTGCGCCTGCTCCAGAAAGGCCGTCAGTCCCGCTTGCGTGGCCCCGGGCTGGCCGCTGCGGTCGGTCTGCGCACCCTGGGTGGCGATGAGGTGCGCAATCAACTCGGCGCAGGCGGCGTCCGGGGCCAGCTCGACCGGCACCACGCCATCGCCGTTGGGCAGGGCGGGTGGGAACAGGCGCGCCGGTTCGCTCAGGTCGTCCAGGCCGATCTGCGTGGCTGTGGGTTTGCCCACGCGCTGCAGCACCTGGTGTGCGGCGGCATACAGCGCCGCCCCGGCCGCCGTGTCGGTGCGCAGCGCATCCAGCGGCAAGTCGGCACCGGGTTGAAACAGCAACTGCGGGTGGTGCAGCTGCTCACAGACCCAGCGCACCGCGTGCAGCAGCTCAGGCACCCGGATGCTGCCGTCGCCGTCGGTGTCGATGCGCTGCAGCGTGCGGCGGTCGAACTCGAGGCCGCTGGTCGGGCAGGCCAGCACGGCCCACAGCTTGGGGTCGAGCTGATCGAGGCTGCGCAAATCCTGCGCCGTCTCGATGCGCACCTGATCAAAGCCGCCGCTGCGGAAAAAACGCCAGCGATGCAGACCGCTCATCTCCAAGGATTCGCTCATTGTTGGCTCCGAGCACAAAAAAACCGCTGGCAGCGGCCCAAGTGGTTGGCAGCGGCTGCAGAGGCCAGCACGTTGCGCGGGCCCGGTGCCAGCACCGCACCGAGCCCGGGCGCCGCTTCAGTGCAGGTCGAAACGATCCAGCTCCATCACCTTGACCCAGGCGGCGACGAAGTCCTGCACGAACTTGCGCTCGTTGCCGCGCTCGGCATAGACCTCGGCCAGCGCCCGCAGTTGCGAGTTGGAGCCAAACACCAGATCGGCCACGGTCGCGGTCCACTTCAGGGTGCCGCTGCTGCGGCAGCGGCCCTCGAACACGTGCGGATTGGCGGCCGAACGCGCCCACACCGTGCCCATGTCGAGCAACTGGGTGTAGAAGTCGGTCGAGAGCACGCCGGGGCGCTGCGTGAACACGCCGTGGCGGCTGCCGCCGCTGTTGGCACCGAGCACGCGCAGGCCGCCCACCAGCACCGTGAGTTCGGGCGCGGTCAGGGTCAGCAGCTGCGCGCGATCGACCATCAGCTCGGCGGCGTGGGCTTCGCAGCCGGGGGCGGCGTAGTTGCGCAGGCCGTCGGCGCGCGGCTCGAGCACGGCAAACGAGGCGACATCGGTTTGCTCAGGCAAAGCGTCGGTGCGCCCAGGGCGGAACGGCACCTCGATGGCATGGCCCGCGGCCTTGGCCGCCGCCTCCACCGCAGCGCCACCGGCGAGCACGATCAGGTCGGCGAGCGAGACCCGTTTGCCCGCAGCGGCGCCGGCGTTGAAGCGCTGCTGGATGGCTTCGAGCTGGGCCAGCACGCTGGCGAGCTGCACCGGGTCGTTGGCGGCCCAGTCTTTTTGCGGTGCCAGCCGGATGCGCGCGCCGTTGGCCCCACCGCGTTTGTCGGAACCGCGGAAGGTGCTCGCCGCGCCCCAGGCCGTGGCCACCAGTTGCGCCACGCTCAGGCCCGACGCCAGCACCTGGGCTTTGAGCGCGGCCACGTCGGCGGCGTCGATCAGCGGCTGCGTCGGGGCGGGCACCGGGTCTTGCCAGATCAGCACCTCGGGCGGCACCAGCTTGCCTTGGTAGCGGCTGCGCGGCCCCATGTCGCGGTGCGTGAGCTTGAACCAGGCGCGGGCAAAGGCGTCGGCGAACTCGGCCGGGTTTTGCTGAAAGCGGCGCGCGATCTTGTTGTAGGCCGGGTCGAAGCGCAGCGCCAGGTCGGCGGTGGTCATGATGGTTTTCACGCGCCTGGAGGGGTCGTGCGCCGCCGGAACCAGGTCTTTGTCGGCCACGTTGACCGGCTCCCATTGCCAGGCGCCGGCCGGGCTCTTGACCAGGTTCCAGTCGTAGCCGAACAGCATCTCGAAGTAGCTGTGGTCCCACTGCGTCGGGGTCGGGGTCCAGGCGCCTTCGATGCCGCTGGTGATGGCGTCGTCGCCCTTGCCGGTGCCAAAGCTGTTGGCCCAGCCCAAACCCTGCTGCTCGATCGGCGCGCCTTCGGGTTCGCGCCCGACGTGCGACTCCAGCCCGGCCCCGTGCGCCTTGCCAAAGGTGTGGCCACCGGCCACCAGGGCCACGGTTTCCTCGTCGTTCATGGCCATGCGCGCGAAGGTCTCGCGGATGTCGCGCGCCGAGGCCAGCGCGTCGGGCACGCCGTTGGGGCCTTGCGGGTTGACGTAGATCAGGCCCATCTGCACCGCGCCCAGCGGCTTGGCCAGATCGCGCTGGCCGCTGTAGCGCTTGTCACCCAGCCACTCGGTCTCGGGGCCCCACCAGATGTCCTCCTGCGGCTCCCAGATGTCGGGGCGGCCACCGGCAAAGCCAAAGGTCTTGAAGCCCATCGACTCCAGCGCCACGTTGCCGGTGAGGATGAGCAAATCGGCCCACGACAGGTGCTTGCCGTACTTTTGCTTGATCGGCCACAGCAGACGCCGCGCCTTGTCGAGGTTGCCGTTGTCGGGCCAGCTGTTCTCGGGGGCAAAACGCTGGGCGCCGTGGCCGGCACCGCCACGGCCGTCGTGGATGCGGTAGGTGCCGGCGGCGTGCCAGGCCATGCGGATGAACAAGGGGCCGTAGTGGCCGTAGTCGGCCGGCCACCAGTCCTGCGATTGGGTCATCAGCGCCTTCAGGTCTTGCACCACGGCGTCGAGGTCGAGTTCGGCGAACGCTTTCTTGTAGTCGAAGTCCTTGCCCATCGGGTTCGACTTGCAGCCGTGCTGGTGCAGGATGCGCAGGTTGAGCTGCTCGGGCCACCAGTCGCGGTTCGAGCGCGCTCCGGCCACCGCCGGGGCGGTGGGGGCACCGTGGAAGGGGCATTTGGATTCAGTCGTCATGGTCTGGTCTCCTGGTTGAAAAAGTGGACGGGGTGGACAGGTGCGTACAGTGTAGGCTCAGGCTATCGGTTGTGGGGATTGGTTTTGTCTAATCGATCAATAGGCTCGGTGCTCGGCGGCGGCTCGGCTGGGGCGCGCTCAGGCGTGCAGGCGCGAGTGGCGCGGCAGGCGCGCGGCCAGAAACTCCATCTGGTCGGCCAGGATGCGGCGGTTGCGCAAAATGAAGTCCTCCCACAGGCTGGGAACATAGGGGGTGTAGAGCAGCGGCATGCGCGCCTGTTCGGGCGTGCGGTTGCCCTTGCGGTGGTTGCAACTGCGGCAGGCGGTGACCACGTTCATCCAATGGTCGCCGCCTTTTTGGGCCAGCGGCCGGATGTGCTCGCGCGTGAGGAACGATTCGGGGAACGAGTCGCCGCAGTAGGCGCACAGGCTGCGGTCGCGGGCGAACAGTTTTTCGTTGTTCAGGCTGGGCTTGAGCTCGAAGGGGTTGATGTTAGGCACACCGACGGTGCCGATGATCGAGTTGACCTCGATCACCGACTGCAGCCCGCTGACGGCGTTGATGCCGCCCCGAAACCGCGCCACGCGCAGGCCCGCCTCCCAGCGCACCTCGCCGGCGGCGTAGTGCAGCACGGCCTGCTCCAGGCTGATCCACGACTGCGGCACGCCCTGTGCCGACAATTTCAAGACCTTCACCAAACCTTGCCTCCGCGCGCTTTGGCCTGGGCCGCCACGCGCCGCGCAGCCACCAGAGCCACCACAGAAACCCGGCCCGCCGGCAACCGAGCCAAGGCAGCGGCAGGCAGAGGCGCAACCCAGATGGGTTTGTGTCAATATAGCGCGCTTTGGTTGCGGTTCGGCGACACCCGAGCCAAATCTTTGCCCTTTACGCATGAAAATCATCCAAGGCATGGCCAACCTGCTGCGCCAGACCCACTCCCAGGGGGGCTGCGCGCTCACCATTGGCAACTTCGACGGCGTGCACCGCGGCCACCAGGCCATGCTGGCGCTGCTGGGCAACGAGGCGCGACACCGCGGCCTGCCCAGTTGCGCCCTCACTTTCGAGCCGCACCCGCGCGACTATTTCGCGCAAAAATTCCGCCAGCCCGATCTGGCCCCGGCGCGCATCGCCACCTTGCGCGACAAGCTGCACGAGTTGCGCCGCTGCGGCGTGGAGCGCTGCGTCATCCTGCCCTTTGACGCGCGCCTGGCGGCGCTGCCGGCACAGGCCTTCATCGACCAGGTGCTGCTCGGGGCGCTGGGCGCGCGCTACGTGCTGGTGGGCGACGATTTCCGTTTTGGCGCGCAACGCCGCGGCGACTACGCGCTGCTCGATGCCGCGGGCAGCGCCCAAGGCTTCGACGTCGCGCGCATGATGAGCTACGAGGTGCACGGCCTGCGCGTCTCCAGCTCCGAGGTGCGCACGGCACTGGCCGCCGGCCGCATGGCCGACGTCGCCGCGCTGCTGGGCCGGCCCTACGCCATCAGCGGCCACGTGGTGCATGGGCGCAAGCTCGGGCGCGCGCTGGGCGCGACGGCCAGCGGCGCTGGCGACGGCTTTCGCACCCTGAATCTGCGCTTTGACCACTGGAAGCCCGCCGCCAGCGGCATCTTCGTGGTGCAGGTGCACGGGCTGGACCCAGACCCCGCAGCGCCGCCGCTGCCCGGCGTGGCCAACCTCGGGGTGCGGCCCTCGCTCGACCCCGACGACGCCAATGGCGGCCGGGTGCTGCTCGAGACCCACTGCCTGGCCTGGCCCGAGCGCGTGCAGCAGGCCCTGCGCGGCGCCACCACGCCGGGTGAGGCCTACGGTAAAATCATCCGCGTCGAACTGCTGCACAAACTGCACGACGAGCTGCGCTACGACGGCCTGGCCGCCCTCACGCGCGGCATCGCCCAAGACTGCGCCGACGCCCGCGCCTGGTTTGCCGCCCGGTCTGCTGCCCCCACCTGAACGCGCCCCAGGGGCAGGCGCGGCACCCTCTGTCAGCCGGCCTGCTCACCGCCTCCCCTACCGCCATTGCCATGCCAGACGCCACCCCGACCGACTACAGCGCGACGCTGAACCTGCCCGACACGCCCTTTCCCATGCGCGGCAACCTGCCGCAGCGCGAACCGGGCTGGGTGCAAGCGTGGAACGAGCACGGCCTGTACCAGCGCCTGCGCGCCGCGCGCGTGGGTGCGCCCAAGTTCATCCTGCACGACGGCCCGCCCTACGCCAACGGCCAGATCCACATCGGACACGCGGTCAACAAGGTGCTCAAGGACATGATCGTCAAAGCGCGCCAGCTGGCCGGCTTTGATGCGCAGTACATCCCGGGCTGGGACTGCCACGGCCTGCCGATCGAGAACGCGATCGAAAAGCTGCACGGCCGCAAGCTGTCGCGCGATCAGATGCAGACCAAGGCGCGCGCTTTCGCCACCGAGCAGATCGCGCAGCAGAAGGCCGACTTCCAGCGCCTGGGGGTGCTGGGCCAGTGGGACCAGCCTTACAGAACCATGGACTTCGCCACCGAAGCCCAAGAAATCCGTGCCTTCAAGCGCGTCATGGAGCGCGGCTTCGTCTACAGGGGCCTCAAGCCGGTCTATTGGTGCTTCGACTGCGGTTCGTCGCTGGCCGAGTTCGAGATCGAATACCAGGACAAGCAAAGCCAGAGCCTGGACGTGGGCTTTTTGTGCGCCGAACCGGCCAGGCTGCTGCATGCCTTCTTTGGCCACAGTGGCTTGCCGCACCCGGACACCGCTGGGCTTGCGAGCCAGCCCATGTACGCCGTGATCTGGACCACCACCGCCTGGACCCTTCCCGCCAACCAGGCCCTGAACCTCAACCCCGAGCTCATCTACGCGCTGGTGCAGACGCCGCGCGGCTTGCTGGTGCTGGCCGAATCGCTGGTGCAAAAGTGCCTGGCGCGCTTTCAGCTCGAAGGCAGCGTGCTCGCCACCGCCCCCGGCCGCGCGCTGGAGCTGATCCGCTTCCAGCACCCGCTGGCGCACGTGCACCCCGGTTACGAGCGCTCGAGCCCGATTTATCTGGCCGACTACGCCACCGCCACCGATGGCACCGGCATCGTGCACTCGGCCCCGGCCTATGGCGTGGAAGACTTCAACTCCTGCCTCGCCCACGGCCTGCAGCCAGACGAGGTCCTCAACCCGGTGCAGGGCAACGGCCAGTACGACGAGGCGCTGCCCCTGTTCGGCGGCCTCAACATCTGGAAGGCCTGCCCGGTGATCATCGACACCCTGCGCGAGCAGGGCCGGCTGTTTGGCACCGAGACCATCAGCCACAGCTACCCGCACTGCTGGCGCCACAAAACGCCGGTGATCTACCGCGCCGCGGCGCAGTGGTTCGTGCGCATGGACGCGGGCCACGGCGTGTTCACGCAAGACGCCGCCGAGCAGACGCTGCGCCAGTCGGCGCTGCAAGCCATCGAGCAAACGCGCTTCTACCCCGAAAACGGCCGCACCCGGCTGCGCGACATGATCGCCAACCGGCCCGACTGGTGCATCAGCCGCCAGCGCTCCTGGGGCGTGCCGCTGCCCTTTTTGCTGCACCGCGACAGCGGCGAGCCGCACCCGCGCACGCTCGAGATCATCGACCTGGCCGCCGCAGTGGTGCAGGCTGGCGGCATCGAGGCCTGGAGCCAGCTCAGCGTGGCCGAGATTCTGGCGCGCATCGGCGACGCCGCCGACCCTGCGCACTACAGCAAGAGCAGCGACATCCTCGAGGTCTGGTTCGACTCGGGCACCACCCACACCACCGTGCTCAAGGGCAGCCACGCCGGCGCCGGGCACGAGCACGGCCCCGAGGCCGACCTGTACCTCGAAGGCCACGACCAGCACCGCGGCTGGTTCCACAGCTCGCTGCTCACCGCCTGCGCTCTGTACGGCCGCGCGCCGTACAAGGGCTTGCTCACCCACGGCTTCACCGTCGATGGCCAAGGCCGCAAGATGAGCAAGAGCGTGGGCAACGTGGTGGCGCCACAGCAGATCAGCTCCAGGCTCGGGGCCGAGATCATCCGCCTGTGGGTGGCGGCCACCGACTATTCGGGCGATCTGGCGATCGACGACAAGATCCTGGCGCGCGTGGTCGATGCCTACCGGCGCATGCGCAACACGCTGCGCTTCCTGCTCGCCAACATCAGCGACTTCGACCCCGCCATCGACGGCGTACCCGAGGCCGAGCTGCTGGAGATCGACCGCTACGCCCTGAGCCGCGCGGCCGCCTTGCAGGCCGAGGTGCTGGCGCACTACCAGGAGTACGAGTTCCACCCCGTGGTCGCCAAGCTGCAGGTCTATTGCTCCGAAGACCTGGGCGCCTTCTACCTCGACGTGCTCAAAGACCGCCTCTACACCAGCGCCCCCAAGAGCCTGGCGCGGCGCAGCGCCCAGACCGCGCTGCACCAGATCACGCACGCGCTGCTGCGCTGGATGGCGCCGTTTTTGAGTTTCACCGCTGAAGAGGCGTGGCAATTGGTCGGCCACACCGAATCGATCTACACCGAAACCTATCTGCCGCTGCCCAGCCCCAACCAGGCCCTGCTGGCCAAGTGGGGCCGCCTGCGCGAGCTGCGCGCGGTGGTCAACAAGGCCATCGAGGACGTGCGCAGCACCGGCAGCCTGGGCTCCTCGCTGCAAGCCAACCTGAGGCTCACGCTCGACGCCGAAGACCTGGCGCTGCTGCGCAGCCTGGGCGACGAGCTCAAGTTCGTGTTCATCGTCTCGGCGGTCGAGCTGCAGCCGGGCGCGCAGCTGGCGGTGCAGGTGCGCGCCGCCAGCGCCCCCAAGTGCGCGCGCTGCTGGCACTACCGCGACGACGTGGGCCACGACCCGGCGCACCCCGAGCTCTGCGGCCGCTGCACCAGCAACCTGTACGGCAGCGGCGAAGTGCGCCACGTGGCCTGAGAGGCCGCAAGGCAATCGGTCATGCCCGCCCAATGGCCTCTCAGACCCCAAGCCTTTTCACATAAAGCGCCCCATGGCCAAATCATCCCCCACCAGCCTCTGGCTCTGGCTCGCGCTGGCGGCTGCCATCGTGCTGGCCGACCAGTTCACGAAAACGCTCATCGTCGCCACCTTCGACCACGGCGAGGCGCTGCGCATCAGCTCGTTTTTCAACCTCACGCGCCACCACAACCCAGGCGCGGCGTTTGCGCTGTTGGCCGACGCCGGCGGCTGGCAGCGCTGGTTTCTGAGCGCCGTGGCGCTGGCGGCCAGCGCCTTCATCGTCTGGCTGCTGCACAGGCACCACAGCCAGCGCCTGTTTGCCTTTTCCATCGCCTGCATCATGGGCGGGGCGCTGGGCAACCTGATCGACCGGCTGCTGCACGGCCACGTGATCGACATGCTCGACTTTCACTTCCGCTGGCTGCAGCCGGTGTTTCACGGCGGCCACTTTCCCACCTTCAACCTGGCCGACATGGCGATCACGCTGGGCGCGTGCGGTATCATCATCGACGAAATCCGACGCGTGCGGCGCTCGCGCGCCTGAGCCGGCTCATTGGTGCGAACGCCCCTAGGCGCAGCAGACACAGCAGAGCGGCGAGCAGACAGGCGCCGGCATCCTTCTCACTCGATCGTCAGCCGCTGGCCGCTGCGGCCGCGCTTCTTGGGCAGCGTCAGCGTCAGCACGCCGTGCTCGTACTTGGCCTTGGCCTCGGCCTCGTCGATCTCGAGCGGCAACTGGAAGCTGCGCGCCACCGAGCCGTAGTAGCGCTCGCTGCGCAGCAGCTTGTCGTCCGCGGTCTGGCGATCCTGTTGCCGGATTTCGGCGCGCAGGCTCACGATGCTGCCATCGATGCTGACGTGGATGTCTTCACGCGCCACGCCCGGGATTTCAGCCTGCACCTGGTAGGCCTCCGGCGTTTCGCTCACATCGACCTTGATCGACTGCGGCAGCGCGTCGCCGTGCAGCGGTTTGATGAAGAAACCGGGCGAGGCCATGTCCTTGAAAAAGTCGTCGAACAGGCTGCCACGGGGAATCAGATGGTTCATGATGCGTGCACTCCTAGACTGGCGATTGCGGTTGATAGGACCCTCGATGGGCCGCAACCCATTGCGGCCACAAGCGCAATCTAGGGGCAACAGATGACGATTTCAAGACCCCCCCAGCCTCTCAGGGCAGCAGCACCGTGGCGCCCACGGTCTGGCGCGCCTCCAGCGCCCGGTGCGCCTGCTGCACCTGCGCCAGCGGGTAGCGCTGCTCGACGTGGATCTGCACTGCCCCGCTGCCCACCACGGCAAACAGCTCGTCGGCCATGGCCTGGGTGCGCGCACGGCTGCTGATGTGGTGAAACAGGGTCTGGCGCGTGACGTACACCGAACCCTTGGCCGCCAGCAGCGCCGGGGCAAAGGCCGGCACCGGACCCGAGGCGTTGCCAAAGCTCACCAGAAGGCCAAAGGGCGCCAGGCTGTCGAGCGAGCCCTCCCAGGTGTCTTTGCCCACGCCGTCATAAACCACCTTCACGCCGCTGCCGTCAGTCAGGGCGCGCACGCGCGCGGCCACGTTCTCGTGCCGGTAGTTGAGCGCGTGCTCGGCCCCATTGGCCCGCGCCAGCGCGCATTTTTCGTCGCTGCCGGCGGTGGCGATCAGGCGCAGGCCGAGCGCGCGCGCCCACTGGCAAACGATCAGCCCGACGCCACCCGCCGCAGCGTGGAACAGCACCCAGTCGCCTGCCTGCAGCCCCTCGACCGGCTTGCAGTGGCGCAGCAGGTACTGCGCCGTCAGGCCCTTGAGCATCAGGGCCGCGCCCTGCTCGAAGCCGATGCCCTCGGGCAGGCGGCAGACGTTCATGGCCGGCAGCACGCGCGCGTCGCAATAGCTGCCCGGCGGCTGGCTGGCGTAGGCGGCGCGGTCGCCCACCTGCAAATGCTCCACGCCCGCGCCCACGGCCTCGATCACGCCCGCGCCCTCCATGCCCAGCCGCGCCGGCAGCGGCAGCGGGTACAGGCCGCTGCGCTGATAGACGTCGATGTAGTTGAGCCCGATGGCGTGGTGGCGGATGCGCACCTCGCCCGGGCCGGGGTCGCCCACTGCGGTCTCGATCAGGTGCATCTGCTCGGGGCCGCCGGTGTGCTCGATGACGACGGCGCGGCTGTGGGTGCTGCTCATGGGTGGGTTCCTGAAAGCAAAAACGCCAATGTTGCCACGAAATCACCCGCGCCCCAGGCCGGCACTGCAAGCCCCTGCCTCAGCCTGGGGCGCGCAGGCGTTACAGTCGCAGCGATGTCTGTTACACCCTTTGCGCCCCTGACCGTGGGCACCGCCGCCCTGCTCACCATCGCCCCGCTGCTGTGGGCCGGCAACGCCGTCGTCGGCCGCGTCGCAGCGGACTGGATTCCGCCCATGACTTTCAACTTCCTGCGCTGGCTGGTGGCGTTGGCCATTTTGCTGCCGCTGGCGGCCTGGGTGTTGCGCCGCCGCAGCGGTTTGTGGCAGCACTGGCGCCGCTTTGCCGTGCTCGGGCTGCTGGCGATTGCCGGCTACAACAGCCTGCAATACCTGGCGCTGCACACCTCGACCCCGATCAACGTCACGCTGGTGGCCGCCAGCATGCCGGTCTGGATGCTGCTGATCGGGCGCCTGTTCTTTGACGCCGCCATCACCCGCCAGGCGCTGCTGGGCTCGGCGCTGTCGCTGCTCGGGGTGCTGGTGGTGCTCACGCAGGGCCAGGTGCAGCGCATCGTCGAGCTGCAACTGGTGCCGGGCGACGCCTGGATGCTGCTGGCCACCTGCACCTGGGCGCTCTACAGTTGGCTGCTCACGCGGCGCGACGAACCGGCACCGATTCGCGCCGACTGGTCGGCCTTTCTGATGGCGCAGATCGTTTTTGGTCTTTTTTGGTCGGCCGCGCTCAGCGCCGGCGAGTGGGTCCTGTGGCCGGCGGCCAGCGGCACGCCCCTGCCGCAGATCGACTGGAGCTGGGCGCTGCTGGCGGTGCTGGTGTTCGTGGGACTGGGTCCGGGCGTGATCGCCTACCGCTTCTGGGGCGAAGGGGTGCAGCGCGCCGGCCCAACCGTGGCCGCGTTCTTCAGCAACCTCACACCGCTGCTGGCCGCACTCATGTCGGCCGCCCTGCTGCGCGAGCCGCCGCAACTGTTCCACGTCGTGGCCTTTGCGCTCATCGTAGCCGGCATCGTGGTCTCGTCGCTGCGGCGTTGAGGCATGCAAGCGCCTCGAATCAGACCAAGACCACGTATTGCCTGCTGATCCTCGAGGCCGGGGCTGGGTGCCTCAGTACACCCCCGGATAGGCGCCGCCGTCGAGCAAGATGTTTTGGCCGTTCAGGTAGCCGGCGTGGATGCTGCACAGGAAGGCGCACACGGCGCCGAACTCTTGCGGGCTGCCGAAGCGGCGCGCCGGTATCTGCGCCAGCTGCGCCGCGCGCACGGCCTCGAGCGGCTGCCCGCTCCTTTGGGCCCCGGCGGCCAGGGTGGCGGCCAGGCGCTCGGTGTCGAACTTGCCGGGCAGCAGGTTGTTGATGGTCACGCCGCGCGCCGCCAAGCCGCTGCGCGCCAGCCCGGCGACGAAGCCGGTCAGGCCACTGCGGGCGCCGTTGCTCAAGCCCAAGATGTCGATCGGGGCCTTGACGGCGCTGGAGGTAATGTTGACGATGCGGCCAAAGCCGCGCTCGGCCATGCCATCCACCGTGGCCTTGATGAGCTCGATCGGGCTCAGCATATTGGCATCCAGCGCCTGCAGCCACTGCTCGCGCTCCCATTGACGAAAATCGCCCGTGGGCGGGCCAGCGGCGTTGTTGACGACGATGTCAAAGGCCCGTCCCGGCCCGCCGGGGACCGCCAACAGCGCCTCGCGCCCGGCGGCCGTGGTCACGTCGGCCGCCACCGGCAGCACCGTCACCCCGCCTTGCCGATGCAGCTCGGCGGCCACCTGCTGCAAGCGCTCGGCCCCGCGCGCCGCGAGCACCAGGTTCACCCCCGCGCTCGCCAGCGCCTGCGCGCAACCCCAGCCCAGCCCCTTGCTGGCCCCACACACCAGGGCCCAGCGACCCGCGATTCCAAAGTCCATCGTCTTGCACCTCAAGAATGGCCCCAGTGGGCCGGATTGAGCGATTTGCCTGCGCCGATTATCCTCACCGGCTGGGCCGGCTCACCCACAGCACGCCCGCCAGCACCAGCGCGGTGCCGGCCAGAATCCAGGCATTGAAGGGCTCGCCCAGCATGAGCGCGCCCATGAGCAGCGTGGCCATGGGGCCGACCATCCCGACTTGGGCCGTGAGCCCGGCGCCGATGCGCTCGATCGCCAGCATCACCAGCACCACCGGCGCTGCGGTGCAGAGCACGGCGTTGAGCAGCGAAAGCCAGATCACCTCGGGCGCCACCAGCGCCGCCTCGAGCGGGCGCAGCAGCACAAACTGAGCGATGCACAGGATGCAGGCCACGGTGGTGGCCCAGCCCACCAGCCGCAGCGCGCCGATGCGCTGCACCAGCGCGCCGCTATAGACCAGATACACGGCGTAGCTGAGCGCGCTGCCAAACACCAGCGCCGCTCCCAGGGCCGTGCTCCAGCCGTCGAAGCGCAGCTCGTGCCCAAACACCAGCAGCACGCCGGCGTAGCTCAGGCCCATGGCCCCGAGCTGACGCGGCGTCACGCGCTGGGCAAACAAGAGCCAACCCAGCAGCAGCACCAGCGTCGGGTTGAGGTACAGGATCAGCCGCCCCAGGCTGGCGCTGATGTACTGCAAACCCAGAAAATCCAGAAAACTGGCGAGGTAGTAGCCGCAAAAACCCAAGCCCAGAATGGCCAGCCAGTCGCGCCGCTGCAGCGGCTGCACCGGCTTGGCGCTGCGGTAGGTGGCCCACCAGATCATGGCCAGAAACAGCGGCAGCGCAAACAGCATGCGGTACATCAGCAGCGTGACCGGATCGACGCCGTAGCGATACGCCAGCTTGACGATGATGGCCTTGCCACTGAAGGCCACGGCCCCAGCCAGCGCCAGCAGCAAGCCGCTTTGCAGGCGGCTGAGCGCGGAAAAAACCGTGGGGCGCAGGGGCATGGCTTGGTCTCGAGCGCGGCGACGGCGCTCAGGGCGCGGCGCCGACGGGTGGCTGGGGCCGCAGCGCCGCCAGCCGCGGCAGCACGCGCCGCACGTTGGCGCTGGTCTGGGCGGCCAAGGCGGCGCAGTCCAAGCCGCGCAACGCCGCCAGCGTGGCGCCGATGCGCGCCAGCTCGGCCGGGGTGTTGGGCGCCTGCTTGGCACCGCCGGCGCGCGCTGCGGCCGGGGTGTAGAGCCACTGGGGCGGCATGTCGGGGGCGTCGGTTTCCAGCACCAGCGCCTCGGCGGGCAGGGCGCTGGCCAGCCGGCGCAGGCGCCGCGCCGCCTCGAAGGTGCAGGCACCGCCAAAGCCCAGGGCAAATCCGAGTTCGATGAAGGCCTGCGCCTGCTGCAGGCTGCCGCTGAAGGCGTGCGCGATGCCGCCGCACGCGCGGGCCAGGCGTGTGGCCGGGTCTGCCGTGGCCGCGCCTGACCAGCCCCGGCCGGACTGGCGCAGGCCGCGCAGCAACTCGTCGGCCGAACGCCGCACGTGCAAGATCACCGGCAGCCCGACGCGCTGCGCCAACTCCAGTTGGGCGGTGTAAAAGTGCCACTGGCGCTGGCGCGCCGCCGGCGCACACAGGGCGGGAACCAAAAAATCGAGCCCGATCTCTCCCACCGCCACCAGCTGTGGGTCGGCGTGGCAGCGTTGCAACTCCTGCGCCAGCGCCTCGAGGTCGGCGTCGGCGGCCCGCACGGCGTAAAGCGGGTGGATGCCCAGCGCGTAGGCGTCGCCCGTGGCGTGCGCCAGTTCGCGCACGCGCGCCCAGTTGGCGCGCTCCACCGCCGGATAGACGCAGACCTCGACCCCAGCGGCACGCGCCTGCCGACGCAGCGCCAGGCGCTGCTCATCGGTCCAATCGGGGGCGTCGAGGTGGCAATGGCTGTCGATCCACATGCGCAGCGATTATGCGCTGCACCAGTCCAGCCTGCAGCCAGCGCACGCGCCTGGGCCGCACACCGCCCCGCCCCTGCAGGCCCCAGGGTATCGACCCACCAGACCCTCAACCCTTGGGGCCCTCGAGCCGCTCAAAACCCCAGGTTGATTTGCAGGATGCGCGTGGTGCCACTGACTTCGTTGGCCACCACCAGCAAGGGCCGGCCGTTGGGCGACTGCACCGCCGGGATGAAGGTCAGGCCCTCGGGGCCGCGGTCGCCGCTGACGCCGTTGCGGGTGCCGTTGAAGTAGGTCACGAAGCGCGCCTCGGCTGGGTTGGTGACTTCATAGACCATCACGCCGCCGACGCGCTCGAGCCCGATGAAAGCAAAGTGCCGGTTGCCAAACTGGGCCACCACCACGCTTTCAGGCTCCGGGCCTTTGCTCGGGCTGCGGGCGTCGAGGGTGTTGTTGTTGTGGCTGGCGTTGAAGGCGACGTTGGGCAGGGCGCGGGTGCGCTGCTCGAACTCGTCGCCCGAGTCGTACACCAGCGCGCCGTTGGCCGCGTCCCAGATCGAGAACGAGCGCGCGCCAAAGCTGAACAGCTCGGTGCACTGGCCAGCGGCGTTGCGCCCGGTCTGGCCGGCGTTGGGGGTGTTGGTCACGAGCAGGCGACCCAGGTTCGAATCCAGCACCTGGTTCGCAGCGTCGGGGAACACGCTCGGATCCAGCCCCTGGGGGCAGTGGGCGCGCACGCGCACCTCTTCGTTGAAGCCGGGCCAGTCACGCGCGTCGCCTTCGTTGGCCGTCACCAGCAAGGTGCGCTCACCGACGCGGTAGGCGGCGATGGCGTCGGGCATGAATAAGCCGCGCACGCGCTGCGGCGCAATGCGGATCGCGGGCGTGCCCTCGTTGGTGTTGGGCGTGCCGTCTTCGTTGCTCACGTCGAGCGCGTTGCGCGCCTGGCTGTGGTCTTTGCTGCCCAGGGCGCGCACGGCGGTGATGCGCGCGTTGGCAATGTCCACCGTGGCGATGGCGTTGTTTTCCTGCAGTGTGACAAAGGCGGTGCGGCCGTCGGGGGCAACGGCGATGAACTCGGGCTCGAAGTCCTGGGCCGCATTGGCACCCGGGCCAAAGATGCGCACGCCTTGGGCGCGCAGCGCCGCTTCCTGGCCGATGAAGGCGCGGAAATCGGCCGTGGCCACGGCCGGCGTGCGGCCGCGGTTGACCGTTATGACACTGATCGAGCCCTCTGGGTCCACCGAATCGGCCTGGCCGTAGCTGTTGGGCTCGCCCTCGTTGGCCACCAGCACGCGCAAGCCGTCGGGGGTGAAGGTGAGCATGTCGGGTAGCGCGCCCACGGCCACGTGCGAGAGCACGCGCAAGGTGGCGGCCTCGACGAAGGCCACCGCGCCGGGGTTGGTCTTGGGTGCCGCCTGCACCGCGATCGCCACCAAGCCGCCGTGCACCGCCACGCTGTTGGGGCTGTCGCCAAAAGCCGCCACTGGGATGTTGCCGATGCGCTGCGGCGCGCGCGGGTCGCGCAGATCGAGCACGTCGATGGATTTGGTGGCCGCGTTGACCACGAACAGGCGCTGCGAGAACGGGTCGTAGGCGGTGATCTCGGACGCGCCTTCGGCACCGCCCTCGAAGGCCCCCAGCGCTTCCAGCGTCAGGCCGGCAGGGGCTGCAGCCGGCACGGCTGCTGGGGCTGCGGCTGGGGCTGGGGCTGCTGCAGCCGCCGCCGGGGCCGTGGCGGGCGTGGTGGGAGCCGTCTGGCAGCCGGCCAGCGCCAAAATGGCGAGGGAGGCCGCCGCGGTCAAGCGGGCCAGGGCGAAGGGGGTGGGTGTCATGGGCATTGTGGTGGTGCAGTTTGAAGTCGAACCGCTGCACTCTACGCAAGCCAGATGACAAATCTGTGAATGCCCCCGCCACCCCCCTGTGCCGCCCCAGACCGATCAAAGGCGCTCAAAAATCGCCGCAATCCCCTGCCCGCCGCCGATGCACATCGTCACCAGCGCGTAGCGGCCACCGCTGCGCTGCAGCTCGTACAGCGCCTTGACGGTGATGATGGCGCCGGTGGCCCCGATCGGGTGCCCGAGCGAGATGCCCGAGCCGTTGGGGTTGACCTTGGCCGGGTCCAGGCCCAACTCCTGCGTCACGGCGCAGGCTTGGGCGGCGAAGGCTTCGTTGGCTTCGATCACGTCCAGGTCGGCAATCGTCAGGCCGGTGCGCTCGAGCAGCTTGCGTGTGGCCGAAATCGGGCCCACACCCATGATTTTGGGCTCGAGTCCGGTGTGCGCGTAGCCCACCAGCCGCGCCATCGGGGCCAGGCCGCGCGCGCGCGCCGTGCCGGCTTCCATCAGCAGCACGGCCGCAGCGGCGTCGTTGATGCCCGAGGCGTTGCCCGCCGTGACGCTGCCGTTTTCCTTGACGAACACCGGCTTGAGCTTGGCCAAGTCGGCCAGCGTGCAGCCGGGGCGGAAGTGCTCGTCGGTGTCGAAGGCGACCTCGCCCTTGCGGCTTTTGAGCAGCACCGGCACGATCTGCGATTTGAAGCGGCCCTCGGCGCTGGCGCGCTCGGCGCGGTTGTGGCTCTCGACGGCGAGGGCGTCCTGCATGGCGCGGCTGATGCCAAACTGCGCCGCCACGTTTTCGGCCGTCACGCCCATGTGGATTTTGTGGAAGGGGTCGTGCAGCGCGCCCACCATCATGTCCACCAGCGTGGCGTCGCCCATGCGCGCACCAAAGCGCGACACCAGGCTCAGGTAGGGCGCGCGGCTCATGTTCTCGGCCCCGGCGCCGATGGCCACGTCGCAATCGCCGAGCAAGATCGCTTGGCTGGCGCTGACGATGGCCTGCAGACCCGAGCCGCACAGGCGGTTCACGTTCATGGCCACGGTGGTGTCCGGGCAGCCGCCGTCGAGCGCGGCCACGCGCGACAGGTACAGATCGCGCGGCTCGGTGTTGACGACGTGACCAAACACCACCTGGCCCACGTCGGCGCCGGGCACGGCAGCGCGCGCCAGCACCTCGCGCACCACCAGGGCGCCGAGTTCGGTGGTGGGGGTGTCTTTGAGGCTGCCGCCAAAGGTGCCAATGGCGGTGCGCGCAGCGCTGACGACGACGACTTCTCGGTGGCTCATGGGCTCGGTCTCCTGGGGGGTGGTGTGCGTTTGGGGTTGCATGGCTCGGGCCGCTGCGGCGCCCAAGGGCGGATCTTAAAGCCTGCCGCGCTCAATCGCCCTGAAAGCCGCCCGAGCGGCACGTCAGCACCAGCGTGTCGCGCCAGCCCAGTTCACCCGGCAGCAGCGGCTGGATCGGGGTCGATTCGTGGATCACGCGCTCGTCGTCGAGCAGCAGCACCGACCAAGGCTCGGTCAGGGTGAAGCGCTGGCCATGCGGGCCGTCGGCCTCGAACACCCGGCTCTCGCCGCCCTTGATGCCCTGGCGCCCGAGCAGATAGACGGCCACCAGCTCCATGCCGTCGCGGTGCGCGCCCTCGGGTGTGGGGCGACCGATGCCGTCGGTGGTGTCGATGCGAAACTGGTGCGCCTCCAGGTACCACGGCTGCGCGCCCTTGAGCGCCGAAGCCGCCGCCGCGGTCTGCTGCAGCAGGCGCTGCCAGGCGGGGTGGGCCACGACCTCGGGCTCGATCGGCTCGAACCAGCGCTGCATGCCGCCGTGCAGGGCGTTGTACTGCAGCGGCTGCCAGTGCACCCGGTGCGGCACCTGGCGCACCTGCGCGCCCTCGACCACGAAGCAACTGTGGCGCCGTTTGCGGTAGCGTCCGCCGTCGCGCAGATAGCGGTCGGGGCAGAGCCGCTCCCAGCTCGGCTGCAAGGCCGCCAGCGCCTGTGCCTCGAGCCCAAGCCAGCGCCGCACCGCAGCCGCATCGAGCAGGGCAAAGCCCTGGCGCGCCAGGGTGGCGTCGAGCTGCTCCAACGGCACGGTGGGGGGTGTAAAAACGGCGTTCATGGCAGAGGTGGCAACGGCAGGGGGCCGGGTGTGGGTGGCCCAAGTGTAAGCTTCGGCGTGCTCAGGTGCTGCGCCACAGCAGCCACAGCAGCAGCATCCCCGCGGCTGCATTGGCCAGCGCCAGCAGGGTAAACACCAGCAGCAGCCAGCCAGCGGGCGGCGACAGGTGCAGGTACCAGGCCATGCTGCTGGACAGGCCGTTGAACAGCAGCATGAGCCAGAACAGCCCATTGTGCGGCTGCCAGATTGCGCGCAAGCGCTGCCACACCGTGCGGTCCGGCTGGCCGGTAGCGGAAGCTGCGCGCTTTTCCATGCGCCTATTGTGCCCGCTGTGCAGCGGCTGCTGTTCCGGCCTAGAATGGGGGCCATGCGCCGCGTCTTGCTCCTCGTGCTGGTTGTGCTGCTGCCCCTGCGTTTGTGGGCCGCAGATGCCATGCTGTTGGGCAACGCTCTAGGCACCACCCCCCTGGCGGCGCACGCGGCCTGCCACGGCGCTCCCAGTGCCCCCTTGGCCGACGCCAGGGTCGCACCCGGCGCTTCAGGCCAGCCTGAGGTGGCGGCACCGCACCTGTGGCACGCCCCTTCGAGCGCAGCCAGCGCTGCCGAGCACGCGGGCTGCCCCTTGTGCGGGCTGTGCCACCAGGCCTTGGGCTGGGTGGCCGCGCCGCTGGCGCTCGCAGCCGCCGCGCTGCCGCCTGCGCCGCGCTTGCTTGCTGCACCCTGGCCCGACAGCGCCTGGCCGCCGATCTTCAAACCGCCTCGGGCCTGACCCCCACAAAGCTCAGTTGCGTTCGCGCAGCGCCGCATGGTGCGCCGATGGGTGCGCCGCATGGTGCGCTGCTACGCGGCACGCCGTCTTGGCCGTTTGTGTTTGGAGGTCACCCCCATCATGTTCCCTTGTTTTTCCCCGGGGCCAGCGCTGACGCGCCGCCCCTTGCCCTTCGTGCTGGCCGTCGCCTTGCTGGCGAGCAGCGGTTTCGCTTCCGTCTGGGCTGAGCCGGCTGCTGGCGCCAGCGACGACTGGCGCGCTGCGAACCAAATCGTGGGCCAGTTCCCGCGCGGCCACGCCGACATCGTGCGCTGGGAAGCGCAGCAGCCACCGGCTGCAAGCGCAGCCGACCCCGCCGTGGCTGCCGGCGCCAGACCCTGGTTGCTGGCCGACGCGCTGCGCGCCGCGCAACGCAGCCGCCCCGAGCTGCTGCTGCGCCCCGGCCTGAACGCGCTCGAGCGCGCCGAGCTGGAACGCAAGCAGGCCGAGCTCAAGCTGCAAGTCGAGCGCGCCTGGATCCAGGCGCTTTCTGCCCGCCGCGTCGCCGCCGTGGTCGAGGCCGAGCTTGGCGCAGCCCAAGTCGGCGCCGAACTCGCTGCGCGCATGGTGCGCGTCGGCAACTGGCCCGCGCAGCAAGGGCTGCAACAGCAACTGCTGGCGCAGCAAGCGCAGGCGCAGCAGCGCGCCGCACGGCACCAGGCGCGCGCCGCCGAGTGGGAGCTGTGGCGGCTCGCCGGGGCCGGCCTGAGCCTGCAGCAGCTCATCGCGCACCTGCCGCCAGACGCTACTGCGCCGACCGCCATGCCGGACCCGACCCGCCTCGATATCGCCGCGCTCGAAACCCAGGCCTTGCAGGCGCACCCGCGCTGGCGCGCGCTTGAACTACAGGCGCAACAGGCCGAGCGCGCACTCAATGCGGCTTCGCAGCGGCAACTGGCAGCCACGCTCGACGCCGTCTTCACGCCCGCGCCGGGCGAGGCCGGGGCCGCGCTGCCCGGCCTGGCGCCGCAGCAACGCTGGCCGCACGCCTGGGACGACGCGGCGCGCGCACGCGCGCAGGCCGACGCCTTGCAGCGCCAGATCCGTGCCGACTTGCACACCGCGCTCAGCGCCTGGCAAACCGCCGCCACCCTGGCCGACGCAGCACGCCAGCAGCATCAGCTCCTGATGGCGTTGCAGGACGAAACCCAGCAGCGCTACAACGGCATGCTCAAAAGCACCTTCGACCTGCTGGCGAGCGCGCGCGCCCGTCTGCAGGGCGAGCAAGCTGCTTTGCTGGCGCAACGCGACGTCGAACTGGCGCAGGCCGAGTTGCGCGCCGTACTCGCCGGCCTGCCGTACAGCGGCAGCGCCCCTGGCGGCGCGCCGGTCGCCGCTGGCGCCGCTGCGCCGCACTGACCGCGCACTGCCGCGCCTGCAAGCACGCCCTGCACACATACCTTCAAGGACATCCCCCATGCAACGCCGCCACTTCTTCCACCAAGCCCTGGCCGCCGGGGCGCTCACCGCCACTGGCGTCGCCGTCGGCCGCCACGCCCTCGCTGCCCTGCCCGAGCCGGTGCAGGCCAGCAGCGCCGCCACCGCCGCGCCCTGGACGCCGCCGGGCGTCACCGCCGCCGGCCGGCCGTACCGCCCGGTCGTCACGCTCAACGGCTGGACGCTGCCGTTCCGACTGCGCGACGGCGTCAAGGAGTTCCACCTCGTCGCCGAGCCGGTGGTGCGCGAGATCGCCCCCGGCTTCGAGGCCAACCTGTGGGGCTACAACGGCCAGAGCCCGGGCCCGACGATCGAAGTCGTCGAAGGCGACCGCGTGCGCATCTACGTCACCAACCGCCTGCCCGAGCCGACCAGCATCCACTGGCACGGCCAGCGCCTGCCGGCCGGCATGGACGGCGTGTCCGGCATCAACCAGCCCTCGATCCCACCCGGGCAAACCTGGATCTACGAGTTCCAGGCGCGCCGCCCCGGCACCTTCATGTACCACCCGCACGCCGACGAGATGGTGCAGCTCGCCATGGGCATGATGGGCCTGTGGGTCACGCACCCGCGGCTCGACGCGCGCGGGCACCACCCGCAGATCGATACCGTGCAGCGCGACTACGCCTTCCTGATCAACGCCTTCGACATCAAGCCCGGCGCGCGCACGCCGACCGTGGCGACGATGCTCGACTTCAACACCTGGGCCTGGAACAGCCGCGTCTTCCCCGGCATCGACACCCTGGTCGCGCGGCTGGGCGACCGTGTGCGCATCCGCATCGGCAACCTGACGATGGTCAACCACCCGATCCACGTCCACGGCGTCGAGTTCGAGGTCACCGGCACCGACGGCGGCCCGGTGCCGCCGAGCGCGCGCTGGCCCGAAGTCACGGTCGACATCGCCGTCGGCCAGATGCGCCAGATCGAGTTCATCGCCGACGAACCGGGCGACTGGGCCGTGCACTGCCACAAGAGCCACCACACCATGGGGCCGATGGGCCACGATGTGCCGACGCTGATCGGCGTCGACCACCGCGGCCTGGTCGGGCGCATCCAGCGCGTCGCGCCCGACTACATGGTCATGGGCGAGCGCGGCATGTACGACATGAAGGACATGCCGATGGAGCTGCCGCCCAACACGCTGCCGATGATGACCGGCCGCGGCCCGTTCGGGCCGATCGGCATGGGCGGCATGCTGACCCAGCTCAAGGTGCGCGCCGACCTCGCGCCCGACGACTACCGCGACCCTGGCGCCTACGCACACCCGCCGGGCACGGTCGCTTTCCAGCACAGCGGCGCCGTGCCCGAACTGGTGCGTGCGCCGGCGCAGGCGGCCGGGCGCGGCGCGGCAGCGGCGCCCGCCAGCGCCCCACCCGCTGTGCCCGCTCCAGCGCAAGGACCCGCAACACCGGGCCAGCACCGCCATTGACCCATCCCAACCCCACCCAAGGAACCGCCATGACCCGCTTCCAACCCCTTGTCGCCGCCGCCCTCGCCCTGCAACTGCTCGTTGCACCCGCGCTCGCGCTCGCCCACGCCCAACCCGAAGGTTCCTACCCCGCGCCAGACGCGGTGCTCGACCAGCGCCCGGCGCGCGTCGCGGTCTGGTGGGACCACCCGATGCGGCTGACCCTGTTCGAGCTGCGCGGCCCGGCGGGCGTGGTTGCGCTCAACCCGCGCCCTGGGGCCACGCCGGTGCAGCGCTTCGAGGCCACGCCCGCCGCGCCTTTGCCACCCGGGCGCTACACCCTACGCTGGCGCGGCCTTGCGCCCGACGGGCACGTGATGTCCGACGAGTTCCACTTCACCGTGCGCTGAGCACAGGCCCTGCCATGCTCGCCACTGCGGCTGCGCTGGAACCCTGGACCCTGCTGCTGGTGCTGGCCAGCGCCGGCCTGTACGCGTGCACGCTGGTCGCCGTCGGCGCCAGCCTGTTCCGTCTGGCCCTGCTGGACCAGCCCGCGCTCGACAGCGGCAGCGGCAGCCGCCGCACCATCACCGGCGCCGCCTGGCTGGCGCTGGCGCTGGCGCTGCTGCAAGCGCCGCTGCAAGCCGGCTTTCTGGCCGGTGGCACGCTGGCTGGCGCCGTCGATCCGGCGCTGCTGGCTGCCGTGCTGGGCAGCGCTCAGGGCACGCGCCTGGCCTTGCTGCTGGCTGGGCTGCTGCTGCTCTGGTATGGCGCAAGCGCCAAGCCACGCCACCTGCGCTTGGGCCAAGGCAGCAGCCTGCTGGGCGCGGCGCTGGTCGTGGCCGCCTACACCCAGGTCGGGCACACGGTCGGCACCGAGCCGCGTTGGCTGCTGGCCGCGCTGCTTGCGCTGCACCTGAGCGCGGTCGCGTTCTGGGTTGGCGCGCTGCCGCCACTCTACCGCCTGGTCGGCCTGCCGCACGTGCGCGCCCTGACCGCGCGCACGCTGGTGCGCTTTGGCCACGTGGCCTCTGGCGTCGTGGCCGCCCTCGTCGGCGCGGCTGCGGCGCTGGCCTGGCTGCTCATGGATGGCTGGCCAGGCTGGCCGCCAGGCCCCTACGCGCAGGCCATAGCCATTAAACTGGCCTTGTTGTCGTTGCTGCTGGCTTGCGCCGCCTGCAACCGCTGGTGGCTGGTACCGGCCTTCGAGCGCGCCGAACCCGGTGCCGCCATGCGCCTGCGCGCCAGCATCGCACTCGAAGGCCTGCTGGTGCTCTGCATCCTGCTCGTCACCGCCTTGCTGACCAGCACCACCCCACCGCGTTGATCGCCCCACCACTGGAGAAACCCCATGCTCAGACGCCACCTCCTCCAAACCGCCTGCCTCGGCGCGGGCCTTGCCAGCTTGGGCGCACACCAGGCGCTGGCCCAAGTGCGGCGCGCGCCCCTGGTCGAAGTCTGGAAAGACCCCCAATGCGGCTGCTGCGACGACTGGATCACCTACCTGGAGCGCAACGGCTTTGCCGTGCGCGCCTTCAACACCGGCAACATCGCCGCGCGCCAGCGCCTGGGGCTGCCCGAGCGCTACGGCTCTTGCCACACGGCGCGCGTGGACGGCTACGTGATCGAAGGCCATGTGCCAGCGCCCGACATTCGGCGCTTGCTGCAAGAGCGCCCGCAGGCCTTGGGCATCAGCGTGCCCGGCATGCCGATCGGCAGCCCGGGCATGGACGGCCCGCTCTACCAGGGCCGACAAGACCCGTTCCACGTGCTGCTGATCGGGCGCGACGGCAGCTCCACCATTTGGGCCTCGTACCACCAGCCCGCTGCGGCCAGCGCCGCCAGCCCGCGTAACGGCCACGCCGCCGTCAGCAGCGGCGACAGCGGCAGCGACAGCGCCGGACGCCCCTGGGTCGAAGCCGAAGTGCGGCGCCTGATCCCGGAGCGGCAAAGCGTGAGCCTGCGCCACGGCCCCATCCCCAACCTCGACATGACGGGCATGACCATGGTCTTCAAGCTGCACGACCCGGCGCTGTTGGCGCAACTGCGCCCCGGCCAGCGCATCCGCTTCAGCGCCGACCGGGTGCAAGGCGAGTTCACCCTCATGGAGCTGGCCGCGCAGCCTTGATGCGGCGATAATGCGCGGGAACTCAGCCCAGCGCCCATCGGTCAACGCCACTATGAACGCCTTCATCGACGCCCACCTGATCGCCGCCGACGGCGCCCTGCGCACCCTGTTTGCCCCGCACCGCGCCGCCCGCCCATGCCCGCGCCCGCCCACCGACGTGGCCGTGGCGGCCTTGAGCGAAGCCGAAAAGCGCCACGCCGGTGCGCTCATGCGCGTCAACCACGTCGGTGAGATCTGCGCCCAGGCGCTCTACACCTCGCAGGCGCTGGCGGCGCGGCTGGGGCCGGGCAGCGCGGCCGAAAAGGAAAAGCTGGCGCACCACCTCGAGGCTGCCGGGCAGGACGAAACCGACCACCTGGCCTGGTGCAAGCAGCGCCTGGACGAGCTCGGTGACCGGCCCTCGCTGCTCAACCCGCTCTGGTTCGCCGGCGCCTTCGGGCTGGGCCTGCTGGCCGGGCGCTTCGGCAAGGGCGTGAGCCTGGGCTTTGTGGTCGAGACTGAGCGCCAGGTCGAGGCCCACCTCGACAGCCACCTCGGCCGCCTGCCGGCGCACGACCACGCCTCGCGCGCCATCGTCGAGCAGATGAAGGCCGACGAAGTGCGCCACGCCAACGAGGCCAAACGCGACGGCGGCGTCGACCTGCCACCACCGGTGCAGGGCCTGATGCGGCTGGCGGCCAAGGTCATGACCACGGTCGCGCACCGGGTCTGAAGCGGGCGCGTCTGGCGTCCGGCTTAATCTTCGAGCAGCTCGAAGCTGGTCGTGATGGCGGCGGTCTTGCCCAGCATCACGCTGGCCGAGCAGTACTTCTCGTGGCTCAGTTCGATCGCGCGCTGCAGCGCCGCCTCGGGGATGCCGCGCCCGCGCACGGTGAAGTGCATGTGGATGCGGGTAAAGACCTTGGGGTCGGTCTGGGCGCGCTCGCTGCTGAGCTTGACGCTGCAGCCACGCACGTCGTGGCGGCCGCGCCTGAGGATCAGCACCACATCGTAGGCGCTGCAGCCGCCGGTGCCGGCCAGCAGCGCCTCCATGGGCCGCGGGGCCAGGTTGGCGCCGCCGTGTTCGGGCCGTGCCGGGTCGGGCGCGCCGTCCATGTGCAGCACGTGGCCGCTGCCGGTCTCGGCCACAAAACCCATGGATGAGCGGGTGCCGGCGGCGCCGGTCCAGGTGACGGTGCATTCCATTTCGATCATTACCCCAAAAACAACAGACGCTTACAAAAAAGATGTTGCATTGCAGCAAATCCGGGTTTACACTAGCGCCATTGTATGCAGGAGTTGGCTCGGCCAGCGCCTGCAGCGTCCGCAGCCCCCGTGCTGCGCCATCGGTTGTCTCCTCTGCCCTTCAACGGGTGGTTCAAGCCCGGTCATCGCGACCGGGCTTTTTTTTGGCCGCGCCTGGGTGGCTGCCTCCATGCATTTCGGGCCGCCGCAGCGCTTTCCCCTATGATGCCGGGCTGCCCTGCCACATCAGCAACTGGCCTGCCGCCCTGCCCTGGATTTACGCTTTTGCCCCTATGCCCGCACTGCAACCTGCCCCGCCCGCCGCCGTGTCTGCTGCCCCTCTGGCGGCTGCCCCTGCTGGCGCCGCCCCGGCCGCCACCGCCGCCACCGATCTCAGCCCCGCCGACTACCTCAAGCTCATCCTCACGGCGCGCGTCTATGACGTGGCCATCGAATCGCCGCTGGAGCCGGCGCGGCAGTTGAGCCGGCGCCTGCACAACAAGGTGCTGCTCAAGCGCGAAGACCAGCAACCGGTGTTCAGCTTCAAGCTGCGCGGGGCCTACAACAAGCTCGCGCATCTGAGTGCGCAGCAGTTGCAGCGCGGCGTCATCTGCGCCTCGGCTGGCAACCACGCGCAAGGCGTGGCGCTGGGGGCGCACAAGCTGGGGGCGCGCGCCTACATCGTCATGCCGGTGACCACGCCGCAGCTCAAGGTGGACGCCGTGCGCGCCCTCGGCGGCGAAGTGTTGCTGCACGGCGACAGCTACTCCGACGCCTACGAGCACGCGCTGGCGCTGCAGGCCGCGCACGGCTACACCTTCGTGCATCCGTTCGACGACCCGCTCGTCATCGCCGGCCAGGGCACGGTGGCGATGGAGCTGCTGCGCCAGTTGCAAAGCCTGGGCAGCCAGCGCCTGGACGCGGTGTTCGTGGCCGTGGGCGGCGGCGGCCTGATCAGCGGCGTGGCCAACTACCTCAAGGCGCTGCGCCCCGAGGTCAAGGTCATCGGCGTGCAAATGAACGACTCCAACGCCATGCTGCGCTCGGTGGCGGCGGGGCACAACGTGACTTTAAGCGAAGTCGGGCTGTTTTCGGACGGCACCGCCGTCAAGCGCGTGGGCGACGAGACGCTGCGCATCAGCCGCGCGCTGGTCGATGCGTTCGTCGAAGTCGATACCGATGCCGTCTGCGCCGCCATCAAGGACGTGTTCGTGGATACGCGCAGCATCGTCGAGCCGGCCGGCGCGCTGGCGGTGGCGGCAATCGAGCAGTACGTGGCCACGCACAAAACCCGCGGCGAGACCTACGCCGCCATTCTGTGCGGCGCCAACATGAACTTCGACCGGCTGCGCTTCGTGGCCGAACGCGCCGAGGTGGGCGAGCAGCGCGAGGGCCTGTTTGCCGTCACCCTGCCCGAGGAGCGCGGCAGCTTCAAGCGCTTTCTCGAGGCCATTGGCAACCTACCGGGGGGGCCGCGCAACGTGACCGAGTTCAGCTACCGCATCAGCGACGCGCAGCAAGCGCACGTGTTCCTGGGCCTGAGCACGCAGGGCCGCGGCGAGAGCAGCAAGATCGCCGCCAACTTCGCGCGCCACGGCTTTGCCGCGCTCGACCTCACACACGACGACCTGGCGCAAGAGCACATCCGGCACATGGTCGGCGGCCATTCGCCGCTGGCGCACGACGAGCGCCTGCTGCGCTTCGTCTTCCCCGAGCGCCCCGGCGCGCTGCTGAAGTTTCTGAGCCTGATGCGCCCGGGCTGGAACATCAGCCTGTTCCACTACCGCAACCAGGGCGCCGACTATGGCCGCATCCTGGTCGGGTTGCAGGTGCCAGCGGCCGAAGAGTCCGAGTTCCAGACCTTTCTGACCACGCTCGGCTACCCCTGTGTGGACGAAACCGCCAACCCGGTGTATCGGTTGTTCCTGCGGCGCTGAGGGCCACGCAGCGGCGGCCCAGCAAACGCAAAAACCGCCAGAATGGCGGTTTTTGCTGGCGACCGAGGCTGAAACTTACTTCAGCTTGACCTCTTTGTACTGCACGTGCTTGCGCGCCTTGGGGTCGAACTTGGAGATGGCCATTTTTTCTGGCATCGTCTTCTTGTTCTTGGTCGTGGTGTAGAAATGCCCGGTTCCAGCCGTGGATTCGAGCTTGATTTTATCGCGTCCGCCTTTGCTTGCCATGGTGCTGCTCCTTTAAGCGATCAGGCTTGACCACGGGCGCGCAGATCGGCGAGCACCGCTTCGATACCGTTTTTGTCGATCAGGCGCAGCGCGGCGCCCGAAATGCGCAGGCGCACCCAGCGCTTTTCGCTCTCGACCCAGAAGCGGCGCGACTGCAGATTGGGCAGAAAACGGCGCTTGGTTTTGTTGTTGGCGTGGGACACATTGTTCCCCACCATGGGCTTCTTGCCCGTGACTTCACATACCCGTGCCATGGGGGCACTCCTATCAAATGAAAACAGCCCGAAGGCCGCACCTCGCTCGCGTCCTGTGTTGCGCCGCCTGCCTTGGGTGCCCTGCAAGCCATGCCTGCAGACCACTTCAAGGACGGCTCCGGCTCGCGAGCGGTCGAGGGGGGTTGACCAAGGGCCTTGCATGGGTGACGCCCTGATGGGCTCGATGCAAGCGTGGCGCGGCTTCAACGCGCCACCCGGCTTGGACAGCCCATGATTCTAAACCATCGCGCGGGTTCGTGGCAACTTTTGTGCGTGGCAAATTTTCTTCCCAGCTGCAATCCCCCGGTTCACGCCGCTGCCACGGTACAGACGGCCGTCTGTTGTGCCGCACGGATGCGCTGCATGGCGCGTTCGAGCGCGCTGCGGCTGGTGCTCTCGACGTACAGACAGGGCTTACCGGTGCGCTTGCAGTGCTCTTTTACGCGCCAGTAAGCGTTGTGACTGATGCAGCCCACTTGGCAGATGACCCAGTCGGCGGCCGCCAGGGTGGCTTGCAACTGGCTCAGGTGGTGTTCGTCCCCGCCGTCGTGGTGCAGCAGTTGCGCGCCGTGCGCCTCCACCACCTCGCGGAAAGCGGGCAATTGTGCCGTGCGGCCGCCCACGCACGCGACCTTGGTGCCCAGGGTCGAGCAGCCTGTCAAGGTGGCGCAGTCACTGGCGCAGCCCGAATCCGGCACCGATGGTGCCGCCTGCGCTTGCGACGCTGGAGCGGCCTGCTGCGCTTGGGCGGGCGCCTTGCTGCCAGCCGGTACCGTCACTGGGGCCAAGCAGGGCTGACCCGACCCCTGATGACTGGTCGCGCATGGCCGCAGCGCCGCGCGCAAGGCCCGGTTGGCCTGCTGGCATTGTTGGCGCAAATCGGCGTTTTCCAGCCGCAGCGCCTCCAGGGTCTGGGCATCGGGGCGTTCGGCCTGCAACTGCTGGTAGCGTGCGTCCAGCCGCTCCTGTTCGGCCTCGGCTTGCAGCAGGCTGTGACGCAGCCGCTGCAGCTCGGTTTGCAGCTCGTGCTGGCGCTGCTGCGCCTCCTGCTGTTGGCGCTGCGCGCGCTCTCGGTGTTCGGCCAGTTCGGCGCGCAGTTGCGCCAGTTGGCTGCGCTGCTGCTGCCACTGCTGCTGCTCGACTCGCGTGACCATGCCCACCTGGTGCTGCATCATATGCACATCACCCAGCAGCTCATGCTCCAGCGTGAGCAGGCAGGCCGGGTGCGTGAGCGCGGCCCACATCACACCGCCCCATGCCGGCTCCGCCCGTGCCTGCCGCCAGTGCTGGCGCAGCTCGTCGGCGCTGCGCAAATCGGCCACTTGGCGCAACTCGAGGGCGAACTGCGCATCGAGCCACTTTTGCAGGCGCTCGGCCAAGGGCGTGCGGCGGCGACACTCCGAAACCCCGATCTGGTGCAGCTCGTAGTCACCGCGTCCGTGTACGTCGATGCCGCACTTGCGCATCAGCGCACGCTGCTCACACATCGGCAGACAGACCCCAAGCACCGGGCAGGCGGCGCTGGCGCTCAGCTCCCACATGGAGCGGCGGCGCTTGGCGGCCTTGCTGGCGCCGTCGATCGACGGCGCCTCGAACACCAGCGGCCGCAGACCGTCGGCGCCCGATTCGGACGGCCACACCGCCGTGGCTTTACGTGCCAGACACATCGACGTCTCCCAAGGCTTGCACCCGCTCGCAGTCCCCGCCCTTGCGCTGGCACTGGCCATCGGCGCCCAGCCAATGGTGGGCATGGCCGACGCAAGCCGTTTGGCACAGCACCTCGTCGGATGCGCGCCAGGCATCGGGGGCCAGGTCAGGGGCCACCGCCGAGGCCGGGGTGGCGGCGGCCTGGGCCAACGCGGGCCCGCGAAAGGCCAAGCGCACGACCGAGGTTCGGTCCCCGCCAGGCTGCACCCCCGGCCACCTACGCCACGAGCGGTGGCTGCGCAGCGGAATCGCCCACCATTGGGCCGTGCGCTCCAAAACGGCCTGGGCCCGGTGGCGCAACAGATCGGCCTCCAGCGCCTCGATGCGTGCGGCCATCTGGCGCACGGTTGCGCTCATTCTTTGCTGCACGCGGGCGTGGTGGCGCAGCCACACCATCTGTTCGTCCAAGGGCATCGCATTGGCGGCCGCGCCGGGCACGCAGTCAAAGGCGGTGTTCATTGCAAGCCCGCCGTCAGCGCTTGGCCGCTCCAACCTGGGGCGCACGGGGGGCACACCAGCGCTGGCCGGGCGGGCACCTTGGGCAACGCTTGCCAGTGGGCATGCAAGCGCCAGACCATGGCGCGCATGGAGGCGCTCAGGCTGGGCTGCTCGGTGAGTGCCAGCAACAAGGCGCCGATTTTGTGCGCCAAGGCGGCGCGCTGGCGCTCGCAAGCGCTCTGGGCGTGGCCGGTCATGAGCGCCAAGGCAGCCGCCAGCATGGCTTCTGAGGCGGGCAACAGGTAGGTATCGGCTTCGGGCCAGTCGGGTTCACGTTCCATGGCTGCTCCTGGGGTTGGGTGCGATGGACGTATGGTAAATGCGAATCGTTCCTATTGGTTGCCCGTGTGATTGATTTTATATTGTCATAGGCAGAAATCGATAGTTTTTGTAAGCATGGACACCCCCTGCGCACCCGGCGCGCGGTGTTTGCACGCGGCTGCAACGGGCACCCTGAAGCGCCCGCACCGGCCCGCAGCCAGCCCGCTTCAACGCCGCCAATAGTGGCGCGTGAACAACACCAGCACCGTGAGCAGCTCCAGCCGCCCGAGCAGCATGGCAAAGCTCAACACCCCGAGCTGAAAGCCGCTGAGCCAGCCATAGTTGTGCGCCGGCCCGACCAGTCCCAGCCCAGGACCGATGTTGTTGAGCGTGGCCACCACGGCTGCAAAGGCGGTCACGATGTCGAGCCCGGTGAGCAGCAGCACGAAGCTCAGCCCCAGCGTGGCGGCGCCGTAGATCAGCATGTACCCGAGCACCGTGGTGAGCGTGGCCGCGGCGATGCGCTGCCCGCCGAGCGTGATCGGATTGACCACGCGCGGGTGCACGATGCGCACCAGCTCGCGCCGCGCCTGCTTGATCAGCAGCACCATGCGCACCATCTTGATCCCGCCACCGGTGGAGCCGGCGCACGAGACGAAGCAACCGAGAAACATCAAATAGACGCCGATGAACACCGGCCACTGCCCGTAATCGGCAGCGGAATAGCCGGTGGTGGTGGCCAGCGACAGCACGTGAAAGGCGCTGCTGCGCAGGGCGGTCCAGAAATCGGCTTCGACCTGGTGCGCCGTGAGCAGGGCCGTGACCAGCAGCACCGAGCCGGCCAGCACCAAAAAGTAGCTGCGGATCTCGTGGTCGTTGGCGATCGGGCCCAGCGTGAGCGTGCGCAGCACCAGAAAGTAGCGCAAGAAACTGATGCCAGCCAGCGTCATGAAGACAATCGCCACCAGCTCCACCGCCGCCGAATCCCAGTGCCCGAGGCTCGCGTCCTGCGAGGAAAAGCCACCCAGGCTCATGGTGCTGCACATGTGGATGAAGGCGTCGGACCAGCTCATGCCGGCCCAGCGGTAGGCCAGCAGACAGGCCAGCGAAAAACCGAAATACACCAGCCACAGGCCGCGCGCGGTCTCGGCGATGCGCGGCGTGAACTTGGTGTCCTTCATCGGGCCGGGGGTTTCGGCCTTGTAGAGCTGCATGCCACCCAAACCCAGCAGCGGCAACACCGCCACCACCAGCAGCATGATCCCAAGGCCGCCGATGTACTGCAAAAAGGCGCGCCAGACGTTGACCGAAACCGGCAAGTCGCCCAAGCCGCTCAGGGCGGTGGCGCCGGTGGCGGTGAGCGCGCTCATGGCCTCGAAATAGGCGTGGTTCCAGCTGATGTCGGGCACCAGCCAGTACAAGGGAATGGCGGCGTAGGCGGTGAGCACCAGCCAGACCAGCACCACCAGCAAGAAACCGTCGCGCGGCAGCAGCTCACGGTACTGGTTGCGCGTGAGCCACAGCAGCAGCAGACCGGAGCCGAAGGTCAGCCCAAAAGCCACACCCCAGATGGCGCGCAGGTAGTTCAGATCCAGCGCCCAGCCCCAGGTCAAGGGCACCAGAAAGGCGAAGGCGAAGGCCATCATGATGCGCGCCAGCAGCGCCAGCACGGGCCCAAAAATCGACCACAGGGCAGACAAGCCGTTCATTTGCGCCAAAAAACCCTTGTAAACAAAAACAGAAAAGCCCGCACGACCCAGCCCGGCACCGAGGCGACACGCAGCAGCGGCATGGCAAACAAGGGCTTAACCAAAAAAAGTGGCTGTGACCTGGAACAGTTTTTCCACCTCGCGCACTAGGCGCTTGTGCGGGATGAAGATCACCACGTGGTCTTCGGCCTCGATCAAGGTGTCGTGGTGCGGCATCAGCACCTGGGCATTTTGTCCTTCGCCGCGCACGATGGCGCCAAAGCGCGCCCCTTTGGGCAGCGCGACCTCTTCGACCCGGCGCCCGACCAGCTTGGAGGTTTTGACGTCGCCGCGCGCCACCCCCTCCAGCGCCTCGGCGGCGCCACGGCGCAGGCTGTGCACCGCCACCACGTCGCCGCGGCGCACGTGCGTGAGCAGCTCGCCGATCACCGTCTGCGCCGGCGAAATGGCGATGTCGATCGCGCTGCCCTGCATCATGTCGGCGTAGGCGCGGCGGTTGATGAGCGCCATCACGCGCCGCGCCCCCAGGCGCTTGGCCAGCATGGCGGCCATGATGTTGTCTTCGTCGTCGTTGGTCAGCGACAGGAACAAGTCCATGTCGGCCACGTTTTCTTCCTCGAGCAGCGACTCGTCGGTGCAGTCGCCCTGCAGCACCAGCGTGCTCGAGGGCAACTGGCTGGCCAGGTACTCGCAGCGCAGCGGGTTTTGCTCGATCACCTTGACCTGGTACTGGCCGCTCAGGCTGCGTGCCAGCCGCAGCCCGACCCGGCCGCCGCCGGCGATCATCACGCGCAGCACCGGCTTGTCGATGGTGTGAATGGCCGCCAGCACCAGCCGGATCTGGTCGGCCGCCGCCAGCACGAACAGCTCGTCGCCGGGCAGGATGCGGGTTTCGCGCGTGGCCTCCATCTCGGTGTCGAGCCGGTACAGCGCCACCACGCGCATGTCGGCGTGCGGCAGCAGCTCTTTGAACTGGGCGATGGTGCGCCCGACCAAGGTGCCGCCGTGCTCGGCGCGCACCGCGATCAGGGACACCCGCCCTTGAGCAAATTCCAGCACCTGCAGCGCTTCCGGGTACTCGATGAGCTGGTGGATGAAGCGCATCACCGACTCTTCGGGGCAGATCACGCGATCGACCGCAAAACCGGCCTTGCTCATGAGCGCGTCGCCCTCGAGGAACTCGGGCGAGCGCAGGCGCGCGATGGTGGTGGGCACGCTGAAGACGTCGTGCGCGATCTTGCACACCACCAGGTTCGACTCGTCGGCGGCGGCGCAGGCGATCACCATGTCGGCGTCCTTGGCCCCGGCCTCGCGCAGCACCGAGGGCTGGATGCCGTTGCCCACCAGGCCGCGCAAATCGAGCCGATCTTCGAGGGCGCGGATGCGCAGCGGGTCTTGGTCGATGACGGTGATGTCGTTGTGCTCCGACACCAGGCTCTCGGCCACGCTCTCGCCGACCCGGCCGGCGCCAAAAATGATGATGTTCATGAAGCCGCCAAGGCGCGTTGAATCAGGATTTTCTGCACTTCGCTGGTGCCCTCGTAAATTTGGCACACGCGCACGTCGCGGTAGATGCGCTCGACCGGAAAATCGCGCACCACGCCGTAGCCACCCAGGGTCTGGATGGCGGCCGAGCAGACCTGTTCGGCCACTTCGCTGGCAAAGAGCTTGGCCATGGCGGCTTCCTTGAGGCAGGGCAGCCCGGCGTCGCGCAGGCTGGCGGCGTGCCAGACCAGTTGCCGCGCCGCCTCCAACCGGGTGGCGCAGTCGGCGAGCTTGAAGCCCACGCCCTGGTGCTCGATGATGGCGCGGCCGAAGCTGTGCCGCTCGCGGGCGTACCCGATGGCGAAGTCGAGCGCGCTGCGCGCCATGCCCACGCTCTGCGCCGCAATGCCGATGCGCCCGCCTTCGAGCGCACCGAGGGCGATTTTGTAGCCCTCGCCCTCGGCCCCGATGCGCTGCTCGAGCGCGATGCGGCAACCCTCGAAGCGGATTTGGGCCGTGTCGCTGCTGTGCTGACCGATTTTGTCCTCGAGCCGTTCCACCAGATAGCCGGGGGTGGTGGTGGGCACCAGAAAGGCGCTCAGTCCCTTTTTTCCCGCCGCCGGGTCGGTGACGGCGATGACGATCAACAAGTCGCCGTATTTGCCGCTGGTGATGAACTGCTTGACGCCGTCGAGCACGTAGCCGTCGCCGTCGCGCAGCGCGCGCGTGCGCAGCTCGGAGGCATCGGAGCCAGCCTGCGGCTCGGTGAGGGCAAAGCCGCCCAGCAGCTCGCCGCGCGCCAGCGGCACCAGCCAGCGCTGCTGCTGCGCCGCGCTACCGTAGCGCAGCAAGATGGCGTTGACCGGGCAGTTGGTGACGCTGATGGTGGTGCTCACGCCACCGTCACCGGCCGCGATTTCTTCCAGCACCAGCGCCAGCGTCAGGGTGTCGAGCCCGACGCCACCCAGCGCCTCGGGCACGCAGATGCCGTAGCAGCCCAAGGCCGCCAGGCCCTGGTGCGCCGCTTTGGGAAAGATGTGCCCTTGGTCCCACGCAGCGGCGTTGGGCCACAGTTGGTCTTGGGCGAAGGCGCGCACGGCGTCGCGGATTTGCAGTTGGTCGGGGGTGAGCAGCACGGCCAGGCCTTTGTTTGATCAAAGCAATTCCAGCGCCATCGCCGTGGCCTCGCCGCCGCCGATGCACAGCGTGGCCACGCCGCGCCGGGCGTTGCGGGCGCGCATGGCGTGGATGAGCGTGACCAGGATGCGCGCGCCGCTGGCCCCGATCGGGTGCCCGAGGGCGCAGGCGCCGCCGTTGACGTTGACGATCTCGTGCGGCACCTCGAGGTCGTGCATCAGCGCCATCGCCACCACGGCAAAGGCCTCGTTGACTTCCCACAGATCGACCTCAGCCGCCGTCCAGCCCAGCTTGGCCAGCAGCTTCTGGCTCGCGCCCACCGGCGCGGTAGAAAACCACTGCGGCGCTTGGGCGTGGGTGGCGTGGGCGCACACGCGCACCAGCGGCGTGCAGCCGAGCCGCTGCGCCGTGCTGGCGCGCATGAGCAGCAGCGCGGCGGCGCCGTCGTTGATGCTGGAGCTGCTGGCTGCGGTAACGGTGCCGTCTTTTTTGAAGGCCGGCTTGAGTGTGGGGATTTTGTCGAGCCTGATGCGGCCCGGCCCTTCATCCACGCGCACCTCGCGCGCGCCGCTGCGCTCTTGCAGCGTGACCGGGGCGATTTCTTGCGCAAAGCTGCCATCCTGAATGGCGCGCTGGGCGCGCTGCACGCTGGCGGTGGCGTAGGCGTCCTGCTGGGCGCGGGTGAAGCCGTAGTGGGCGGCGCAGTCTTCGCCAAAGGTGCCCATGCTGCGCCCCGGTTCGTAGGCGTCCTCGAGCCCGTCGAGCATCATGTGGTCGTAGAGGCGGTCGTGGCCGAGCCGATAGCCGCCGCGCGCCTTGGCCAGCAGGTAGGGGGCGCTGCTCATGCTCTCCATGCCGCCGGCGAGCAACACCTCGTGGCTGCCGGCCAGCAGCATGTCGTGCGCGAACATGGCCGCGCGCATGCCAGAGCCGCACATTTTGGACAGCGTCACGGCGCCGGCGCTGTCGGGCAAGCCACCCTTGAAAGCGGCCTGGCGCGCCGGCGCCTGGCCTTGTCCGGCCAACAAGCAGTTGCCCATCAGCACCTCGGTGACGAGTTCGGGCGCAATGCCGGCGCGCGCTACTGCGGCGGCGATCGCCACGCCACCCAGGTCGTGCGCCGCCAGCGCGGCAAAGTCGCCCTGCAAACTGCCCATCGGGGTGCGGGCGGCGGAGACGATGACGATCGGATCGGCGGCTGGGTTCATGATCGGGCTCCAGGTGTAGAAAGGGTGGGCTGGGTGCGGAAAAATTCAGGCGGTGGCGGCCTCGCGCTGCAGCGCCTCGCGCTCTTGCTGCGCCACGCGCTCGATGTAGGCGACAAAATCCGGGTCTTCGCCGCGCAGCAGTTGCCCGAGCGCTGCGGCAAAGTCTTCGCGCCGGCACCACTCGCGCATGTAGTCGTCCCAGCTGTTCCAGCGCCGCTGCTCGGTCGGGCTCATCTGATCTTTGTAGGCCACCAGGTAGGCGCGCTCGAACAGGCTGATGAGCATGTCGAAGATCACCAGCATGCGCTCGCGCTGTTCAGGCGTGGGATTGGACAGCGCGCGCGTGCTGCGCAGCTGCAAATCGGCATGGGAGAGCACCACCTGTAAAAACTGGTTGTAGGCGTCGCTTAGGTGCTGGTAGGCTTCTTCGTCCTCGTTTTCGCGCTCTTTGCGCGCTTGCTGCACATAAGTCCAGAGGGCAAAGGGCAAGCCGATCACCGTCACGGCGTTGGCCGCCAACATGAAGGCGTCGTCGATCGTCATGGGGGCCGCAGCGCTGGGCTCTGAGGGGTGTGGGCGCTCGAGCTCAAGAGGCCGCAGCCGGCGCCGCCTGCGTCTCCAGCGCCGCTGCCTGTGCCGCCCGCTCGGCCGCCAGAGCCGCCTGGGCGCGCTGCACCACGAAGCGGCGCTCGCGCTCGTAGGGGAACACGTCGTGCACGTGGCCGGCCAGGATGCGCTCCTTGTGCGCCTGCCAGAATTCGGCCTGCAGCAGATCGGCGTGGTGGCGCATGAAGACCTCGCGCACCAGCGGGTTGCTGAGCAAGAAGGGGCCAAAGGTTTCGGGGAAGACGTCGTTCTTGGCCACGTTGTACCAGACGTCGCCGCTCATCTCGTCGTCGTCGTTGCGCGCTGGTGGCACGCGGCGAAAGTTGCAATCGGTGATGTATTCGATTTCGTCGTAATCGTAAAACACCACCTTGCCGTGGCGTGTGATGCCAAAGTTCTTCCACAGCATGTCACCGGGAAAGATGTTGGCCGCCACCAAGTCTTTGATGGCATTGCCGTATTCGAACACCGCGCGCTCGAGCTGCCGGCGCGCGCCGGCATGGTTGCGGTCGTGGCGCAGCACGTCAAAAGCCTCTTGCAGGTAGATGTTGAGCGGGATCATGCGCCGCTCGATGTAGAGGTGCTTGATCACGACTTCGATGGTGCCGTCGCCGTCGCGGTCGCTGATTTCGATCTGGCTGGGGGCAAACTTCTTGATTTCCTCGATCAACTCGTCCTCGAAGCGGTCGCGCGGAAACCCGACTTCGCTGAACTCGAGCGAATCGGCCATGCGCCCGACCCGGTCATGCTGCTTGACGAGCTGGTATTTGCCCCGGATCTGCTCGCGCGTGGTGTCCTTTTGCGGCGGGTAAAAATCCTTGATGACCTTGAACACAAAGGGAAAGCTCGGCAGGTCAAAGACCAGCATCACCATGCCCTTGATACCGGGCGAAATCCGGAAGCGGTCCGTGCTGTGCCGCATGTGGTACAGAAAATCACGGTAAAACAGCGTCTTGCCCTGCTTGGCCAGCCCCAGCGCGTTGTAGAACTCGGCCCGCGGTTTGCGCGGCATCATGCTGCGCAAAAACTGCACGTAGGCGCTGGGCACCTCCATATCGACCATGAAATAAGCACGCGCAAAGCTGAACACCATCAGCAGATCGTCTTCGCCGTGCAACAGGGTATCGATCACCAGCTGACCCTGTTCGTTGTGCAGGATCGGCAACGCAAAGGGCAGCTCCTGAAAACCGTTGATCAGTTTGCCGACCGCATAGGCGCCCTTGTTGCGATAGAACAGGCTGTGTAGCACCTGGATCTGGAAATTGGCGCGCAGTTTGTCGTGCTCGAACAAGGGCAGCAGCGCCTCATGGACCGACTGCGTGTCGCGCTCGAAATGTTCAAACGGCGCGCGCAGGCCAAAATCGCGCACCATGCGGCGCAATTCCTCGAGCAAATTGTCGCGCTGCGGGTAGTAGCTGCGGTAGCTGGTGTGGGTCTGCGGGTCTTGCGGCTCCAGGTATTCGGTGCTCACCGCCGGGCGCACGAAAATGAAGTCGTTCTGGAAATAGCAGCGATCCAGAATCTTGGTGCTCACCGAATTGAAAAAGGTCTCGGCCAGCTCGGGTTGGCGGTGGTCCACCAGCATGCCGACGTAAAACAGCTTGATCTGCTGCCAAACCTCCATCGGCAGCTGCGCGGCGTGGTATTCGCGCTCCAGCCTGGTCACGCATTCCTTGACGCGCAGATCATAAAACTCGATGCGCTCGCGCTGGGCGCGCTGCTGACCGTGCCAGTCCTGAGTCTCGAAGCGGTGCTTGGCGCGCGCCGACTCGGCCCTGAACAGGCGGTAATGGCGGTCAAAGCCGTCGATCATGGCGCGCGCGATGTCGTGCGCCAGCGTGGAGTCGAGCCGTTGCGGCAGGGTGGTGACCATTGGCGATCTGGGTGGATTGGACGGGGCAACCGGAGCAAACCCTGTGGCTGCTCCCAAACCCCAGCACACTAGCACAAAAAACCGCCGCGGCTGCGCTTTCAGCGGGTCTCGTGGTACAGCTCGCGTCCGATCAGCATGCGCCGGATCTCGCTGGTGCCGGCGCCGATCTCGTACAGCTTGGCGTCGCGCCACAGGCGGCCCAGCGGGTAGTCGTTGATGTAGCCGTTGCCACCAAAGAGCTGGATGCCGTCGCCGGCCATTTTGGTGGCCTGCTCGGCGCACCACAAAATCACCGAGGCGCAGTCTTTGCGCACCTGGCGCACGTGCGCGGCGCCGAGCCGATCCAGGTTCTTGCCGATCTGGTAACAAAAGGCACGGCCGGCCTGCAGCACGGTGTACATGTCGGCCACCTTGCCCTGCACCAGCTGGAACTCGCCGATGCTCTGACCAAACTGCTTGCGCTCGTGGATGTAGGGCACCACGTTGTCGAGCACCGCCTGCATGATGCCGATGGGGCCGGCGGCCAACACCGCGCGCTCGTAGTCCAGCCCGCTCATCAGCACCTTGGCGCCCTGGTTCAGGCCACCCAAAATGTTGGCCGCCGGCACCTCGACGTTGTTGAACACCAGTTCGCCGGTGTGGCTGCCGCGCATGCCCAGCTTGTCGAGCTTTTGCGCCACAGTAAACCCCTTCATGCCCTTCTCGACGATGAAGGCGGTGATGGCGCGCGCGCCCCCGCCGGCCGCCCGGCCGCCCGAAGGCGGGCGAGCCCCCTCGGGGGGAGGCGCAGCCTGGGAGTCGTCGGGTTCGGGCGCGGTCTTGGCATAGACCACCAGCGTGTCGGCGTCGGGGCCGTTGGTGATCCACATCTTGCTGCCGTTGAGCAGGTAGCAGCCACCGCGCTCTTCGGCCCGCAGCTTCATGCCGATCACGTCGGAGCCGGCGCCGGCCTCGCTCATGGCCAGCGCGCCCACGTGCTCGCCGCTGATGAGCTTGGGCAGGTACTTGGCGCGCTGCGCCGCGCTGCCGTTGCGCTTGATCTGGTTCACGCACAGGTTGGAGTGCGCGCCGTAGCTCAGGCCCACGCTGGCGCTGGCGCGCGAGATTTCCTCCATCGCGATCATGTGCGCCAGGTAGCCCATGTTGGCGCCGCCGTATTCCTCGTCCACGGTGATGCCCAGCACGCCCAGCTCGCCCAGCTTGCGCCACAGGTCCATGGGGAACTGGTCGCTGCGGTCGATCTCGGCCGCGCGTGGGGCGATTTCGGCCTGGGCGAAATCGCGCACCGCGTCGCGCAGGGCATCGATGTCGTCGCCCAGCATGAAATCGAGGCCGGGCAGGTTGGGCAGTGCGTTCATGGTCGGTGTCTCCGGTTTTTTGAGGCCAGTTACGTTTACGTAAACGTCAATTATGACGGTAAAAACCTACGCCGACACCACACCCACGCCCGCCACCACAGCGGCATGAGCCAAGGCCTGGTCCTGGGTGGCCAGCGGCAGGCGGCGGCGCAAAGCCAGATCCAGGTACACGGCGTCGTAACTGCTCAGGTCGTAGCGCAAGGCCAAGTCGAGCAATTGGGCCGGATGGGGTTTTGCGCTGTCGATATCAATCGGCAAAGTGGCCAACAGGGCAAGCATCTCCTGCGCCTGGGACGCAATCAGGCGCTGGCGCTTGCAGGCCGTGCGCAACACGTTGGTGTATTCCAGAGGCAGCAAGGCGGGCGCAATGGCTCGCTCATCCAGCAGGCGCTGGGCCACGGCTTGGGCGTAAGGGCTGGATTGGCTCTCGATCAGCCATCCGCACACCACCGAGTTATCGATGACGAATGACATCAGTCCAGCCCTTGACGCGCCAGCGCCTTGATCTCGCCCTCGAGGACGACGCCCTGGCGCAGGCTGCCCAGGCGAACGAAGGCCTCTTGCACTTGCAGGCGCTGCGCCTCGGGTGCGTCGGTTCCACTGCTGGGCACCCGCACCAGCCTGGCCGCCGGCTTGCCGCGGCGGGTAACGGCGACGGTTTCACCCCCTTCTACCCGGTCGATGAGTGCGGATAGCTGGTTTTTGGCTTGCGCAAGCGAAACATGGATCATGGCTAGGCTCTTTCAAGAATGGCCAGTTCATCATGCAGCAGGGCAGGCACCGTGTCAAGCAACTGCGGCACTGTGCTCGAGGCCGTGCTCGGCAGGGCCGCTTGCCCAGCCCAAACCCGCAGGGGTCAAGCTCAGCCCCCCAGCTTGGCCAGCAGGGTCTTGGCTTCTTTTTCGTGCACTTTCACCTCTTCCAGATTGGCTTGCAGGTCGGCCAGCTGCTCTTCGAGCTGGCGCCGGTGCAGCGCCAGCACGGCCAGAAACTTGCGCAACTGCGGCCCGCTGTCGCGCGGGGTGTCGTACATGTCGATGATTTCTTTGGCTTGCGACAGGCTCAGGCCGAGGCGCTTGGCGCGCAGCACGAGCTTGAGCCGGGTGCGGTCGCGCGCGCTGTAGACGCGGTTGCGCCCGAGCGCGCCGCTGCGCTGCGGCTGCAGCAGCCCCATGTCTTCGTAGAAACGAATGGCGCGCGTGGTCAGGTCGAACTCGCGCGCCAAATCGCTGATGCTGTAGCTGGTTTTAACCATGTTGTGCGCCGTCAACACCCTTGTTTCTCAATGGGCTCATAATGCCGTAAGCGAAAATCTGATCACTGCCATTTGCCATGGAAGCGCTGCATCCCTTTGCCCCCTACGCCCCGGGTCCGCGTCATTCCGGCCCGGGATTTTTGGCCACCGCCATCAATGCCTCGCCTGTGGTGGCAATCACCTGGGTGGGAGCCGAAGGCTGTCCGGTCGCGTACGTGAGTGAAAACGTGAGCCAGTGGGGCTACCGCGCCACCGACTGGATGCGCCAGCACCTGCTCTACCTCGATCTGGTGCACCCACACGACTTGGACGCGCTCAACGCCGAGGTCGAAGCCAAGCGCCTGCAAGGCATCGAGAACTATGTGCAGCATTATCGCCTGCGCACCGCCGACGGGCGCTGGGTCTGGATCGAAGACCGCACCTGGATAGAGTACGACGCAGCCGGCACCATCACCTGGGCGCACGGGGTGCTGCTTGACATCAGCGCACGCAAACACCACGAGCAAATGGCCGAGCTGGAGCGCCAGACGCTGGAGCGGCTGCTGGGCCACACCGAGTTGCAGCCTTTGCTCGAGTTCATGGTGCATGGCTACCAAAGCCTGCTGCCCGAGCGCCTTTTTAGCGTGCTGCTGCTCGAACCCAAAAGCAACACCTTGCTCGACTGCGCCGGCCCCGATCTGCCGCCCCCCTACCGAGCCGCCATCAACGGCAGCCCCATAGGCCCGGCCGCGGGCTCGTGTGGTACGGCGGCGCACAGCGGCCAAACCGTGGTCGTGTCCGACATCGCCACCGACCCGCTGTGGGCCGATTACAAACACTTGGCCCTGGCGCACGGCTTGGCAGCCTGCTGGTCGGTGCCCATCAAGGGGGCACAGGGCAGGGTACTGGGCACTTTTGCCGTTTATGCGCGCCAAGTCGCCCCGCCCAACCCAGGCGAATTGGCGTTGCTCGAGCGCGGTGCCTACTTGGCCGGACTGGCGATCGAGCGCCACCAGTCGCTCGACACCTTGATCAAATTGCAGCAGGCGGTCGAGCAGAGCCCGTCTTCGATCGTGATCGCCAACTTAAATGCCGAAATCGAGTACGCCAACGCCGCATTTTTCCGCGCCACCGGCTACAGCCCAGAGGAAGTGCTGGGCAAAAACCCACGTTTCTTGCAGTCTGGCCAAACCCCGCCCTCGGTTTACCGGGAAATGTGGGAAGCGCTCACTGCTGGTCGCCCTTGGAACGGGGAGCTGATCAACCGGCGCAAAGACGGCAGCAGCTACACCGAAATGGCGCGCTTGGCCCCGATCGTGCAGCCCAACGGCCGCATCACGCACTACCTGGGCATCAAAGAAGACATCACCCAAAGCAAGCTGGTCGAGCAGCAAATCGAGCGCATGGCGTACTTTGATGCGCTCACCGGCCTAGCCAACCGGCTGCTGCTGCAGGATCGCTACCACCAGGCGGCGGTGGTGGCGCGGCGCCAAGACCAGCCCTTGGCGCTGATGTACATCGACATCGACAACTTCAAGCACATCAACGACATCTTGGGGCACCACGTGGGCGACCAGCTGCTGGTGCAGATGGCGCAGCGCCTGAGCACCCTGTTGCGCGCTGGCGACACGCTCTCGCGCCAGGGTGGCGACGAATTCGTGCTGATGCTGCCCGGCTGCGATGCGGCGTCGGCCCGCCTCGTGGCTGAGAAACTGACCGAACAAACGCGCCACAGCTTCACCCTCGGCGAGCACGAGGTGACGGCGACGCTCTCGATCGGGATTGCGCTCTTCATGCGCGACGGTGAAACGCTGGACGAACTGGCCCGTAGCGCCGACCTGGCGATGTACCAGGCCAAACAAGAGGGGCGCAGCACCTTCCGCTTTTACGCGCCCGAATTGCGTACCCAAAGCAGCCGCACGCTGCGCCTGCAAACCGATTTGCGGCTGGCGCTGGAGCGTGGGCAACTGGCGCTGGTCTATCAGCCCCAGGTGCGGCTCGGCGATGGCGCCTTGCTGGGCGTTGAGGCCCTGCTGCGCTGGCAGCACAGCGAGCTGGGCCCGATCTCGCCGGCCGAGTTCATTCCGCTGGCCGAAACCTCAGGCCTGATCCTGCCGATCGGTGAGTGGGTGCTGCACCAGGCGCTGCAGCAGTTGCAGCGCTGGGACGCCGCTGGGTTGGATGGGTTGACGATGGCCGTCAACTTGTCGGCGGTGCAGTTTCGCGACTCCAGGCTGGCCGATGGGATTGGGAAGCTGTTGCGCGTAAGCGGTTTGGCGGCGCACCGACTGGAGATTGAGCTCACCGAAAGCTGCGCCATGATCAACCCGCAAGGCACCATCGCCACCATGGAGAGCTTGCGGCGGCTGCAAGTGCCGATTGCCATCGACGACTTTGGCACCGACTACTCGTCGCTGAGCTACCTCAAGCGCTTCAAGGTGGCCAAACTCAAGATCGACCAAAGTTTTGTGCGCGATCTGCACGCCGACCCGGACGACCGCGCCATCGTGCGCGCCGTGATCGGGCTGGCCGACCACCTGGGTATGCGCACCGTGGCCGAAGGGGTGGAAACGGCCGAGCAACTGGCTTGGCTGCGCGAGCACGGCTGCGACCAAGCACAAGGCTATTTCTTCACCCGCCCGCTGCCTGCCGATGCCTTGCAGGCATGGGCGCAGCAGCGCAACTTGCTTGGGCCAGGCCCAGCGGGTGCAGTAGGCTAGCGGCAGCTCGAACAACCCTGTGTCGGGTCTCAATCGGGCCCGATGCGCACCCGCGCCAGCGCGCGCCGGCGCTCGAGCTGGTCGGGCAGCACGCCCTGCACCAGACGCCAAAAGGCCGGGCTGTGGTTCATCTCGCGCAGGTGCGCCAGTTCGTGCACCACCACGTAGTCGATCAACTGCGCCTCGAGCTGGATCAGGCGCCAGTGCAGGCGCAGGCTGCCGTCGGCCTTGGCGCTGCCCCAGCGCGTGCCGGCGTTGCTGAGCTTGAGGCTGCGCCAGCGCACCCCCAGCTGCGGGGCAAAGTGCTGCAGGCGTTGCACGTACAGGCCGTAGGCGCTGTGTTGCAGCCAGGTGTGCACGGCGCTGCGCACCCGTTCGGGCGCGCTGCCGGGGGCCAGCGCCAGCTGCAGGCCGGCGCTGCTCAGGCGCGCACTCCCCGGGGCCAAGCCCGCTGCCGGCTCCAGCAACAAGGGCCAGGGCTGGCCCAGGTAGGCCACGCTCGCCCCGGCGCGCCAGCGCGCCGCCAGTTGCGCCGCCTGCTGCTCGGGTGTGGGCGTGGCCGCTGCGGCCGAGTGCGCCTGCACCTGCTGCAGCTTGTCGAGTATCCAGCGCGCCTTGCTGAGCAAAAAACGCTCCACCTCGGCCTGCGCCAAGCGGCTGGGGGCGCGTACGGTCAGCCCTTGGGGCCCGATGCGCAAGCCCAGCGTCTTGCGTGCCGCGCGCTCGAAGTGGTAGCCCACGCGCTGCCCGTTGAGCAGGCATTCGCGGTTGGTTTGTGGGTGGCGCAACGGTGGCGCGTCCAACAAATCCAGTTGCGTGCTCACAGCGACAACGGGGGGCAAAAAAGGCGGGGGCTGTTTCAGGGCTGGCTGGCGTAGGCTTCGGGGTCGAGGCGGCGCATCTCGGCCTCGATCCAGTCTTGCACCTCGCGCATCAGCTCCTCGGGGTCACGCCCCACGCTGGGGATGGGCGGGCCGATGGACAGCTCGACCACCCCGGGGCGCTTGATGAAGGCCTTGGCCGGCCAGCAGCGGCCGGAATTGACGGCGATCGGGATCACCGGCACCCCGGCCTGCACCGCCAGCCGCGCGCCACCGCTCTTGTACTGGCCCACCTCGCCGCGGGCGATGCGCGTGCCTTCGGGGAACATGATGACCCAAGTGCCCTTGGCGAGCAGGCGCCGGCCTTGCTGCACCACCTTGGCAAAAGCCTGGTTGCGTTGCGCGCGGTCGATGTGGATCATGTCCATGCGCCCCATCGCCCAGCCGAAAAAGGGGATGCGCAGCAGCTCTTTTTTGAACACAAAGGCCAGCGGACGCGGCATCAGCGCCGGCAGGCTGAAGGTCTCCCAGACCGACTGGTGCTTGACCAGCAGCACCGCGGCGTCCTGCTCCCCAGTGGGCAGGTGCTCCCAGCAGGTGACGCGGTTTTTGATGCCCAAAATCCAGCCTCCGGCCCAGACCGAAGTCGCCAGCCAGGCCACGCACAGGCGGTAGGTTCGGGCGCCGCTGACCCAAGGTGCGGCCAGCACCACCACCAGCGCCCACGGCACCACCGTAACGGCCATGAACAACAAATGCAGCAGCGAACGCAGGGCGTAAATGGCGGTCATGAATGGCCTGTTTTATCGGGGACTATGGCCTTTGCCCGCGCCACGATGGCGTCGGCAAAAGCGCTTAAATCGGGGTGCACGTTCACGCCGGCGGGCAAACCGGGCGGCGGCGTGCCGTCGCGGTGCGCCACAGACTGGCCGCTGAGCACCAGGTGCGCCTCGCAGCCGGCGGCCAGCGCCGCTTGGGCGTCGCGCACCGAATCGCCGACTGCCACCATCTGCGCCGCCGGGACGCCAAAGCGCTGGCTGATCTGCAGAAAGAGCCCCGGCGCCGGTTTGCGGCAGTCGCATTCGTCTTCGGGCGCGTGCGGGCAGAAAAACACCGCCTCCACGCGACCCCCGGCCTGCGCCAGCGCCTTGTGCATGCGGGTGTGGATGTCGTTGAGGGTGGCGATGTCGAACAACCCACGGCCCAGGCCCGATTGGTTGGTCGCCACCACCACGCGCCAGCCGGCCTGGTTGAGCCGCGCCACCGCCTCGAGCGCCCCCGGCAAGGGTTGCCAGTCGTCGGGGCTGCGCAGGTAGTCTTCGGGGTCGGGGTTGAGGGTGCCGTCGCGGTCGATCACGATCAGCTTGAGGTCGCGGGAGTGGGGCATGGTTTGGTGCGCTCGAGGCTCAAGCCAGCCGCGCCAGCTCGGCCACGCGGTTCATGGCCCGGTGCAGGGTGTGCAGCAGCGCCAGCCGGTTGGCGCGCACCGCCGGGTCGTCGGCGTTGACCAGCACCGTCGCGAAAAACGCATCCACCGACCCATGCAGCGCCGCTAGGCCCAGCAGGTGGGCGCGGTAGTCGCCAGCCTCGAACTGGGCCTGGGTCTGCGGCAGCGTGGCTTGCAGCGCGGCGTACAGGGCCTGTTCGGCCGGCTCGGCCAGCAGCTGCGGCTGCACCGGGGCCGCGCCAGCGTCGGCCGTTGCGGGCCCGGCGGCGGCCGATTTTTTCAGGATGTTGCCGATGCGCTTGTTGGCCGCTGCCAGCGCCGCCGCTTGCGGCAAGGCGGCAAAGGCACGCACCGCCTCGAGCCGGCGCGGCACCTCGGCCAGGCGCGTCGGGCGCAGCGCCAGCACCGCGTCCACCTCGTGGCTGCCAAAGCCCTGTTCGCGCAAGCTGCCGGCCAGGCGCTCAAACACGAACTCGGTCAGCGCGGCGCTGGGGTCGGCGATTTGATCGCCAAACACCGGTCGCGCCAGCGCCAGCAGCTCGTCCCAGTCCAGCGGCAAGTCGCGCTCGATCCACATGCGCAGCACGCCCAGGGCGTGGCGGCGCAAGGCGTAGGGGTCCTTGTCGCCGCTGGGCAGGCTGCCGATGCCAAACAGGCCCACCAGGGTTTCGAGCTTGTCGGCCAGCGCCACGCACAACCCGACCAGGCTGCGCGGCAGCGCATCGCCGGCAAAGCGCGGTTTGTAGTGGTCTTCGATGGCCTGGGCCACCGCCGGCTCGAGCCCGTCGTGCAAGGCGTAGGTGCGCCCCATGATGCCTTGCAGCTCGGGGAACTCGCCCACCATGTCGGTGAGCAAATCGGCCTTGGCCAGCAGGGCCGCCTGCTCGACCTGGCGCAGCAGCGCCGCATCGCCCAGCCGCTGCGCGATGGCGCAAGCGATGGCGCGCACGCGCTCCACGCGCTCGCCCTGGCTGCCGAGCCGGTTGTGATAGACCACCTTGGCCAGCCCGAGCAGGCGCGATTCGAGCGAGCGCTTGCGGTCCTGGTCGTAGAAGAAGCGCGCGTCGGCCAGGCGCGGGCGCACCACGCGCTCGTTGCCGGCGATCACCGCGCTCGGGTCGGCCGGGTTGATGTTGCTGACCACCAGGAACTGGTGGCTCAGGCGCCCCTGCGCGTCGAGCAGCGGGAAATACTTCTGGTTGGCCTTCATGGTCAGGATCAGGCACTCTTGCGGCACCTCGAGGAACTGGCGCTCGAAGGCGCACACCAGCACTGTGGGCCGCTCGACCAGCGCCGTGACCTCTTGCACCAACGCGTCGGCCAGCAGGCGCTGCTCGATGTCCTCGGCACTCAGGCCATCGCAGCCCTGCTCCACCTCGAGCCGCGCGCCCACAGCGGCCGCCGCCTGGCGCAGCTGGCGCACCAGCTCGAGGCTGCGCTCGGCGTAGCTGGCGATCACTGCGCCTTGGGTGCGCAGCGTGGCGGCGTAGCTGTCGGCATCGGGCAGCGGCAGCGGGTCCACGGCGGCCTCGAAGCGGTGACCGCGCGTGCTGCGGCCGGCGCGCAGGCCCAGCGCCTGCACCGCCACCACCTCGGGGCCGTGCAACGCCACCAAGCCATGCGCCGGGCGCACGAACTGCACGCTGCTCCAGCCGGGCACAAAGTTGGCGCCGTCGCTGTGGCCTTGGCTTTCGGGCTGGTAGCTCATCACCTTGGGGATGGGCAGCCGGGCCAGGGCATCGTCGAGCGCCTTTTGCAGCCCCACGGCCAGGCTCACACCGGGCTGCACGCCATCCAGGTACAAGGCCTCGGCCTTGCCATCGGGGGCGCGGCGCAGGCTGGGCACGGCCGTGGCGTCGGCCCCCAGCGCCGCCAGGCGCTTGAGCAGCGCCGGCGTGGGCGCGCCGCTGGCATCGAGCCCCACGCTCACCGGCATGAGCTTGTGCGACACCGGCCGATCCGGCGCACGCGCGGCCACGCCGCTGAGGTGCGCGGCCAAGCGCCGCGGCGAGGCATAGGGGGTGAGCTGCGCATCGGCCGCGGCCAAGCCTTGGGCTTGCAGCTGCTCGGCCAGCACGCCGGCAAAGGCTTCGCCCAGTTTTTTCAGCGCCTTGGGGGGCAGCTCTTCGACCAACAGTTCGACCAGGAGGTTGTGCTTGTGCATAGATCTTGCGCCCATCAGGCCGCTTGGGGTTCCATCTGCGCCACCCAGGGGCGCGGCGCCATGGGAAAGCCCAAGCGCTGCCGGCTCTCGAAATAGCTCTGGGCCACGCTGCGCGCCAGGTTGCGGATGCGCCCGATGTAGGCGGCGCGCTCGGTCACGCTGATGGCGCCGCGCGCGTCGAGCAGGTTGAAGCTGTGCGCGCACTTGAGCACCTGCTCGTAGGCCGGCAGCGCGAGTTGGCTGCGGATCAGGTGCTGCGCCTGGCGCTCGTGGGCGGCAAAGGCGGCAAACAGAAAATCGGCGTCGGCGTGCTCGAAGTTGTAGGCGCTTTGCTCCTGCTCGTTCTGCAGATAGACGTCGCCGTAGCTCAGGCCCGGCGTCCAGACCAGGTCATAGACGTTTTCCACCCCCTGCAGGTACATCGCCAGGCGCTCGAGGCCGTAGGTGATCTCGCCGGTGATCGGCCGGCAGTCGATGCCGCCCACTTGCTGGAAGTAGGTGAACTGCGTCACCTCCATGCCGTTGAGCCAGACCTCCCAGCCCAGGCCCCAGGCGCCCAGCGTCGGGTTTTCCCAGTCGTCCTCGACAAAGCGCACGTCGTTTTGCTTCAGGTCAAAACCCAGCGCCTGCAGCGAGCCCAGGTACAGCTCGAGGATGTGGGCCGGGGCGGGCTTGAGCACCACCTGATACTGGTAGTAGTGCTGCAAGCGGTTCGGGTTCTGGCCGTAGCGCCCGTCCTTGGGGCGCCGGCTCGGCTGCACGTAGGCCGCTTTCCAGGGCTCGGGCCCGAGGGCGCGCAAAAAAGTGGCGGTGTGGCTGGTGCCAGCGCCCACTTCCATGTCGTAGGGTTGCAGCAGCGCACAGCCCTGGGCCGCCCAGTAGCTTTGCAGTTGGAGGATGATTTGTTGGAACGTCATGGTGGCGGCCTAAGGTGCCCAGGCGGCGCCTGGCAACAGCGCGCGCAAGGGCCGATTTTAGTGCCCAAGGGGGAGCGCCCGAGCGCCCGCCAAGGCTCAGGTGCGGCGCCAGCACAGCGCCAGCAGCGCCAGCGCCGCCAACGCCACCGGCCACAAGTCCCAGCGCGCGGCCCAGCGCGCGAAGGGGGTCAGGCCGCTGCGGCCCTCGACCGTGACCTCCAGCACACCGCGCGTCAGGCGCGGCAGCTCGGCCAGCACCCGGCCCATGTGGTCGATGCCCACGGTGGAGCCGGTGTTGGTGGCGCGCACCATCGGGCGTTGCAGCTCCAGGGCGCGCAGGCGGGCGATGTGGCGGTGCTGATCGATCGCCACGGTGTTGCCAAACCAGGCGATGTTGCTCACGTTGACCAGCACCGTCGGTGCCTGCCCGGGCTGGCGAAAAGCCGCCGCCAGCTCTTCGCCAAACAGGTCTTCGTAGCAGATGTTGGGCCCGATGCGCTGACCCGCCCACACCAAAGGCGCCTGCCCCAGGGGGCCAGGGCGGTAGGCGCCCAGCGGAATCTGCATCATGTCGATGAACCACTGAAAGAACGGCGGCACGAACTCGCCAAAGGGCACCAGGTGGTATTTGTCGTAGCGGTAGGGTTGCAGCGACGGCGTCCAGCCCAGCACCGAATTGGTGTAACCCTCGAGCCAGTTGCCCACCGGGATGCCGATCAGCACCGCCGACTGGCTGCGCTCGATGCGGCCCAGGAAGTCCTCCCACCAGAGCGGGTCGATCTCTTGCGGCAGCAGCGGGATGGCGGTTTCGGGCAGCACCACCAGGCCGGGCGTGCCGGCGGCGTCGAGCCGGTCGAGCGCCAGCGCGGTCTGCTCTTTGTACCAGCGCAGCGCAAAGGGGATGCCGACCTTGGGCTCAAATTTCTTGTCCTGCGACACATTGCCTTGCAGCAGTTGCACCGGCAGGGTGCCGGTGCTTGCGGTCAGGGTGGGCACACGCTGCGCCAGCCAACTGCCCAGGTGCGGCCACAGCAGCAGCGGCAGCCACAGGGCCAGCAGGGGCAACAGCGGCGACGCCATATGACCATGGCTCAGGCCGCGCCCCGCAGGCACCGCGACCGTCTGCTGCCATGGCACCGCCGGGGCGCTGCGTTGCACCAGCGCCGCCACCGTGCCCGCCGCCAGCGCCGCCGCCAGCGCGCCCATGCCATAGACCCCCACCCAAGGCGCCAGGACGGCCAGCGAATCGACGTGGGCGTAACCGATCGCGCCCCAGGGAAACCCAGTCAACAAGGTGCCGCGCGCCACCTCGGCCAGCGTCCACAGGGCCGCAAAAACCGCGGCCTGCACCAGCGGCGCCGCCGCGCGCCAGCGCCAGAACAGCGCCCCGGCGGCAGCGTAGTACAAGGCCAGAAAGGCCGCCAGCAAGCACACCGCCGCCACCGCCAACGGCACCGCCATGCCGCCGTAGGTGTTCATGGACACGAACAGCCACCAGAAGCTGCCGCACAGCCACGCCAGCGCAAACAGCCCGGTGCGCCAGGCCGCCCGGCGCCAGCTGGGCGCGCGCACGATGGCCAGCACCAGCACGCACAGCGCCAGCCATTGCAGCAGCGGCGTCGGCTCGCCGGCGTGCAGACCCCAGCCGGCCAGCGCCAGCGTCTGAAATGGCCAGGCCAAGGCCAGCGCCTGCACCCCACCCGCCAGCAGCAGGGCCACCGACCAGGCGCCACGCATCAGGTCGCTCCCTCGAGGCGCGTGACCTTGAACCAGACCACTGCACCGCCGCGCGTGTGCTGGGAGCGAAACAGCAGACCGCCCAAGGCGTGGCTTTCGCCGCGCTTGGGCACATGGCCGAGCTCGTGCGCCACCAGCCCGCCAATGGTCTCAAAGCCATCCAGCGGCAGCTGGACGTCAAAGCGCTCGTTGAGGCGCTCGATCGGGGTGTCGCCATTGATGCGCCAAGAGCCGTCGGCCAGCGTGAAGATGTCGCCTTCGTCCTCTTCGACGTCGAACTCGTCCTCGATCTCGCCCACGATCTCTTCGAGCACGTCTTCGATGGTGATCAGTCCGGCGACGCGGCCGAACTCGTCGATGACGATCGCCAGGTGGTTGCGGTTGCCGCGAAATTCGCGCAGCAGATCGTTGAGCCCCTTGCTTTCGGGCACGAAGGTGGCCGGGCGCAGCAGGGCACGCAGGTTGAGCTCCGGAGCGCGCTGCAGCTTGAGCAAATCCTTGGCCATGAGGATGCCGATGATCTGGTCGCGCTCGCCCTCATAGACCGGAAAGCGCGAGTGGGCGGTGGAGATCACGGTGTTGAGCAACTCGTTGAAAGGCGCATGAATGTCGAGCACGTCCATGCGCGGGGCTGCTACCATCACGTCGCCGGCCGTCATGTCGGCGATGCGGATCACGCCTTCGAGCATGGCACGCGACTCGGCGTTGATGATGGCGTTGTCCTCGGCCTCGGCCAAGGTCTCGATCAGCTCATCCTTGGAGTCTGGACCGGGGTTGAGAAATTCCACCAGCCGCTTGAAAAAACCGCGCTGGTCCACGTGCCGCAGCCGACGCCGCGGCGAACTACTGGGAGAGGGTTCGGACACAAGGGTGCCTGGTAGTTGATCAACCCCTAGGATACAACAGCACGCTGACACCCTGTTGCGGGCGCGACACCATCCAAGGGCTTGCCCTGATTCGGCGGTAGGTTCCAGCGCACACAATGCAACTCCAATCTGCGCTCTGCCCGCTTTCACACCTGCCGCCTGACCCATGGAAAAAATCTGGCTCCAGAGCTACCCACCCGGCGTGCCGCACGCCATCGACGCGTCGCAGTACCGCTGTCTCAACGAGCTGTTCGAGGACTCGTTTCGCCAGCACGCCCAGCGGCCGGTCACGGTCTGCATGGAGCGCTGGATGAGCTACGCCCAGCTCGACCAGATGAGTCAGGCCCTGGGGGCCTACCTGCAGTCGCTTGGTCTGTCCGAGCACGCGCGCGTGGCCATCATGCTGCCCAACCTGCCGCAGTTCCCCATCACCATGGCCGGGGTGTTGCGCGCCGGCTACACCTGCGTCAACGTCAATCCGCTCTACACCGCGCGCGAGCTCGAGCACCAACTGCGGGATTCCGGGGCCGAAGCGATCGTGATTCTGGAAAACTTCGCCCATGTGCTCGAGGAAGTGATCGATCGCACCCCGGTCAGGCACGTGGTCGTGGCCAGCATGGGCGAGTTGTTGGGCTGGTGGTACGGGCGCTGGCTCACCTTTGCCGTGCGCCATCTGGCCAAAATGGTGCCACGCTACCGCCTGCCGCTGCAGGGGCGCACCATCGTGCCCTTCAAGCAGGCGCTGAAAAGCGGCCGCAGCCTGCGCCTGCAGCGGCCCACGCTCGGCCACGACGCGATCGCTTTTTTGCAATACACCGGCGGCACCACCGGGCTGTCCAAGGGCGCCATCCTGACGCACGGCAACGTGATCGCCGCCACCTTGCAGGCCGAGGCCTGGTTCACCCCGGCCCTGACCCAGCTCGGCGACGTCAGCCGCGCCAACCACATCATGGCGCTGCCGCTGTACCACATCTTTGCCCTCACCCTGATGCTGCTGGTGCTGCGCCACGGCTCGCACGCCACCCTGATCCCCAACCCGCGCGACATCGGCAAGTTCATCGAGGTGCTCAAGAGCCGCCCGTTCCACTTCCTGCCCGCCGTCAACACGCTGTTCAACGGCCTGCTCAACCACCCGCGCTTCAAGCAGGTCGATTGCTCGCACCTGGTGCTGTCGCAGGCCGGGGGCATGGCGGCCCTGGAAGCCACGGCGCGCCAGTGGAAAGCGGTCACCAAAAGCCCCATGATCGAAGGCTGGGGCATGAGCGAAACCTGCGCCATCGGCACCAACAACCCGGTCACCAGCACCGAATTCACCGGCAGCATCGGGCTGCCGCTGCCCAGCATCGACATCGCCATCAAGGACGACGAAGGCCGCGATCTGGCACCGGGCAGCCCGGGCGAGATCTGCATCCGCGGCCCCAACGTGACGCCGGGCTACTACCTCAAGCCCGAGGAAAACGCCAAGTCCTTCACCGCCGACGGCTACCTGCGCACCGGTGACGTGGGCATCATGGATGCGCGCGGCTTCATCCGCATCGTCGATCGCAAGAAAGACATGGTGATCGTATCGGGCTTCAACGTCTATCCGGCCGAGCTCGACCAGGTGATCGCCCTGTGCCCGGGGGTGCTCGAATGCGCCTGCGTGGGCGTGCCCGACGAGCGCACCGGCGAGGCCATCAAGGCCTATGTGGTGCGCAGCGACCCGACCCTGACCGAAGAGGCGCTGCTGCGCTTTTGCCACGAGCAGCTCACCGGCTACAAGCGCCCCAAATACATCGAGTTCCGCGACGAACTGCCCAAGAGCAACGTGGGCAAGATCCTGCGCCGCGAACTGCGCCAGAAATGAACCCCAGCGCCGCCGTGTCCACGGCCCCGACTCCCGCCCTGCCCCCGGGCGTGCGCGTGTTCGAGCGCGGCTGGCTCTCGTCCAACAACGTGCTGATCGACGGCCCCGAGGGCGCCACCTTGGTCGATAGCGGCTACGCCAGCCACGCCGCGCAGACCGTGGCGCTGGTCGAGCAGGCGCTGCAAGGCCGCCCGCTGCGCCACCTGCTCAACACCCACCTGCACAGCGACCACTGCGGCGGCAACGCCGCCCTGCAGGCGCGCTTTGCCACGGTGCAGACGTGGATCCCGCCCGGCCAGGCCGAGGCCGCCCGCACCTGGGACGAAGCGGCCCTGAGCTTTCGCGCCACCGGCCAGCGCTGCCCGCGCTTTGCCTTTGATGCCCTGCTGCAACCCGGCCACGCGCTGACGCTGGGCGCGAGCGCGTGGCAGATCCACGCCGCCCCAGGACACGACCCGCACGCGGTGCTGCTGTTCGAGCCGCAGCAGCGGCTGCTGATCAGCGGCGACGCGCTGTGGCCCAACGGCTTTGGCGTGGTGTTCCCGGAGCTCGACGGCGAGCCCGGCTTTGCCGACGTGGCGGCCACGCTCGATGCCATCGAGGCCTTGCAGCCGCTGCTGGTGATTCCCGGCCACGGGGCCTTGATTGCCGGTGCGCCCGCCGTGGCGTTGGCGCTGGAGCGCGCGCGCAGCCGGCTGGTGCAGTTTGCCACCCAACCCGAGCGGCACCGAGAGTACGCGCTCAAGGTGTTGCTCAAGTTCAGGCTGCTCGAGTGGCAGAGCGCCGCGCTGGCCGATTTTTTGGCCTGGGCCGAAGGCACACCCTATCTGCAGCAGCTGCACCGGCGCCACGGCGCGGGGCAGGGCTTGCGCCCTTGGGTGCAGCAGCGCATCGACGAACTGGTGCGCAGCCAGGCAGCAAGGCTGGAACCCGGCCCCGACGGCCCACGGCTGCTCGACGCCTGAAAACGCCCGCCAGCCTCAAATCAGCCCCAGCATCAGGCGCAGGTTTTGCACCGCTGCGCCGCTGGCGCCTTTGCCCAGGTTGTCCAGCCGCGCCACCAGCAGCGCCTGGCGCTGGGCCTCGTTGGCATACACGAACAGCTCGAGCGCATCGCTGCCCGCCAGCGCCACGGCGTCGAGCTTGGCGCTGGGGCTGGGCGTACCCACGCGCACCCAGTCGCTGCCGGCGTAGTGCGTGCGCAGCGCCTGCTCGAGGTCGGCGGCCTGCACCCGGCCCGGCAAGGCCTCGAGGTGCAGCGGCAGTTGCACCAGCATGCCCTGGGCAAAGTTGCCCACCGCCGGCACGAACAGCGGCGCGCGCCGCAAGCCGCTGTGGGCCATGATCTCGGGCAGGTGCTTGTGCTGCAAGCCCAACGCGTAGAGCTCGAACGCGGGCGCTTGGCCAGACTCGTAGGCTTCGATCATGGTGCGCCCGCCGCCGCTGTAGCCGCTGACGCTGGGCAGGCACAGCGCCGTGTCGGGCGCGATCAGGCCGGCGTCGAGCAGCGGCCGCAGCAGCGCGATGGCGCCGGTGGCGTAGCAGCCCGGGTTGCTGACGCGCTCGGCACCCCGGATCGCCTCGGCTTGGCCCGCGCACAGTTCGGCAAAGCCATAGACCCAACCCGGCGCCACCCGGTGCGCGCTCGAGGCGTCGATCACCCGCGGGGCTGCGCCGCCCCCGGCCTTGAGCGCATCGAGCAGGGCCACCGAGGCGCGCGCGTCGTCGTCGTGCAGGCACAGCATCACCAGATCGGCCTGCGCCATCAGCTCGCGCTTGGCGTCCGGGTCTTTGCGCCGCTCGGGTGCGATGCTCAGCAGCTGCACCGCCGGCAAGCCGGCCAGGCGCTGGCGGATTTGCAAACCGGTGGTGCCGGCCTCGCCGTCGATGAAAACGCGTGCCATGGGCGGGGGTTCCTCGAAATAAATGGCTAAAAAAAGCGCACGCAGCGGCCCGCCGCTCAAGCCAGCCACCGAGCTGCCTATCAGCTTCGTGCAAGGCACGCATGATACAGTGCAGGCTTCGTGTGTCCCTTGGCCTGTAGTTTTGGAACCGTGGCCAGTATTCCATGCCCACGCTTTCCTGCCCTCAGGGCGGACGTGCTGTGTTTGACTCTTACAGAGAGCGCTTTTCATGAAAATTCACGAGTATCAAGCCAAGGATATCCTGCGCCAGTTCGGCGTCCCGGTGCCACGCGGCATCCCCGCTTTCACGGTCCAGGAAGCCGTGGAAGCGGCGCAAAAACTCGGCGGCCCGGTGTGGGTGGTCAAGGCCCAGATTCATGCCGGCGGGCGCGGCAAGGGCGGCGGCGTCAAGGTCGCCAAAAGCCTCGACGACCTCAAGGCCCGCGCCACCGACATTCTGGGCATGCAACTGGTCACGCACCAAACCGGCCCCAGCGGGCAAAAAGTGTGCCGGCTCTACATCGAAGACGGCGCCGACATTGACAAAGAGTACTACCTCTCGCTGGTGACCGATCGCGGCACGCAAAAGGTGGCCTTCATCGCCTCGAGCGAAGGCGGCATGGACATCGAAGAAGTCGCCCACGCCACGCCCGAGAAAATCGTCAAGGTCTTTGTCGATCCGCTCGTTGGCCTGACGCCCGAGCAAGGCGCGCAGTTGGCACAAGGCATCGGCATGCCCATGGATTCGCAGGCGCAGTTCGTCGATATCTGCCAAAAGCTGTACCGCTGCTACATGGAGACCGACGCCTCGCTGGTCGAGATCAACCCGCTCAACCGCGACCGCAAGGGCCAGCTCATGGCGCTCGACGCCAAGTTCAACTTCGACGCCAACGCGCTCTTTCGCCACCCCGAGATCGTCGCCCTGCGCGACCTCGACGAAGAAGACCCGGCCGAAATCGAAGCCTCGAAGTTTGACCTGGCCTACATCAGCCTCGACGGCAACATCGGCTGCCTGGTCAACGGTGCCGGGCTTGCCATGTCCACCATGGACACGATCAAGCTCTTTGGCGCCGAACCGGCCAACTTCCTCGACGTCGGCGGCGGCGCCACGCCCGAGAAGGTCACCGAAGCGTTCAAGATCATGCTCAAGAACGACAAGGTCAAGGCGATCCTGGTGAACATCTTTGGCGGCATCATGAAGTGCGACACCATCGCCACCGGCGTCATCACCGCCTGCCGCGCCGTCAACCTGAGCGTGCCGCTGGTGGTGCGCATGAAGGGCACCAACGAAGAACTGGGCAAGCAGATGCTGGCCTCATCCGGGCTGCCGATCATCAGCGCCGACACCATGGCCGAAGCCGCCCAAAAGGTGGTGGCTGCCGTTCAGGCCTGAGCGCCTCATCCCTTCAGCGCGCACAAGGAAACGCACCATGTCCATCCTGATCAACCAAGACACCAAGGTCATCACCCAAGGCATCACTGGCAAGACCGGCCAGTTCCACACCGAAAAGTGCCAGGAATACGCCAACGGCAAGCAGTGCTTCGTCGCCGGCGTGAACCCCAAAAAGGCCGGCGAGTCGATTTTCAACATCCCGATCTACGCCAGCGTCAAGGAAGCCGCGGCCCAAACCGGCGCCACCGTGTCGGTGATCTACGTCCCGCCCGCCGGCGCGGCCGACGCCATCTGGGAGGCGGTCGAGGCCGACCTCGATCTGGCGATCTGCATCACCGAGGGCATCCCGGTGCGCGACATGCTCATGGTGCGCAACAAAATGAAGGCCAAGGTCGCTGCGGGCGGCAAGGAGACGCTGCTGCTGGGCCCGAACTGCCCGGGCCTGATCACGCCCGAGGAAATCAAGATCGGCATCATGCCCGGCCACATCCACCGCAAGGGGCGCATCGGCGTCGTCAGCCGCTCCGGCACCCTGACCTACGAAGCGGTGGCGCAGCTGACCGAAATCGGCCTGGGCCAGAGCAGCGCCGTGGGCATCGGCGGCGACCCGATCAACGGCCTCAAGCACATCGACGTCATGCGCCTGTTCAACGACGACCCGGACACCGACGCCGTGATCATGATCGGCGAGATCGGCGGCCCGGACGAGGCCGAAGCGGCGCTGTGGTGCAAGCAACACATGAAAAAGCCGGTGGTCGGTTTCATCGCTGGCGTCACCGCCCCGGCGGGCAAGCGCATGGGCCACGCCGGCGCGCTGATTGCCGGCGGCGCCGACACCGCCGACGCCAAGCTGGCGATCATGGAAGAATGCGGCTTCACCATCACGCGCAACCCCTCGGAAATGGCGCGCCTGCTCAAGCGCCTGCTCTGAGTTGGCGTAGCATGGGGGGTTGGAATGCCAGACGCAACCCCACCATGCCTACCCTGAGCATCAGCCTCGACGGTGCCGCGCCCCAAGTGCTTCGGCTCGAGCAGCCGCGCACCACCCTGGGGCGCCGGCCCTACAACGACATCGTCGTCGATAGCCTGGCCGTGAGCGGCGAACACGCGGTGTTCGTGCTGCACCCCGATGGCGTCGAACTGATCGACCTGCACAGCACCAACGGCACCTACGTCAACGGCCACGCCATCGACAGCGTGCGCCTGCTGCCCGAAGACCTGATCGAAATCGGCCGCTGCCAAATGCGCCTGGGGTTTGAAGACCTGGCAGCGGCCCCTGAGCCTGGCTCCGAGGCGGCTGCGGCGGCCGCGTTGGCGCCAGCGCCTGCCCTGCGGGCGCGCCTGCGCGTGCTCAGCGGCCCGGCAACGGGCAAGGAAATGGCGCTCGAAAAACCCACCACCACCCTGGGCAAACCGGGGCTGGCGGTGGCCGCCATCAGCCGCTTGGCCGATTCGGGCTTTGCCATCCACTGGATCGATGGCGCGCCCGCCGTGCTCAACGGCCACACCTTGAGCCAGCGGCAGGCCAAGGCGCTCGCGCACCACGACCGCCTGCGCATCGCCGGCATCGAGATGGAGTTTTTGCTCGATTGATGGGTGGCGCTCGTTGCGCGCATGGGCGTGTCGCCGCACTGGAGGCGGCGCCCAGCCTGGAGCCCTCAGGGGTGCGCGTCTTGGGGCCTGCTGGAAGCATCGCTCGGCGGCCGCTGCAGCGGCCGGGCGGCCTGCAGCAGCGCGCGCGTGCGCTCGGCCTCGCGCCGCGCAGCCTGCGCAAATCGTCGCCGGCGCTGGCGTACAGAATGGCACGCGATGAATTGACGGCGATCAGCGCCTGGCTGCGGCCGCTGTCGCCACGCCAGCCGGCGCGCACCGTGGCGGCGGCGTCGCCGCCCTGCGCGCCCACACCGGGAATGAGCAGCGGCAGCGTCGGCGCGAGCGCGCGCACGCGCTCGATCTCATGCGGGTAGGTCGCGCCCACCACCAGCCCGAGCTGGCCACTGAGGTTCCACGGCCCCTGCGCCAGACGGGCGATGTGCTCGTAGAGCAGCGGCTGCCCGGGCAGATCGGCCAGGCGCTGGTTCTGCAGTTCGTCGCCACCGGGGTTGCTGGTGCGGCAGAGCAGAAACACGCCCTTGCCGGGGTAGTGCAGGTAGGGCTGGATGGAGTCGAAGCCCATGAAGGGCGACAGCGTCACGGCGTCGGCGCCATAGCGCTCGAAGGCTTCGCGCGCGTACTGCTCGGCGGTGCTGCCGATGTCGCCGCGCTTGGCATCGAGGATGATGGGCACGTGCGGCGCCGCCACGCGGATGTGCGCCAACAGGTGCTCGAGCTGGTCTTCGGCGCGGTGCGCGGCAAAATGGGCGATCTGCGGCTTGAAGGCCAGCGCCAGGTCGGCGGTGGCATCGACGATGGCAGCGCAAAAGTCGTAGATGCGCGCCGGGTCGTCGCGCCAGACGTGCGGAAAACGCGCCGGGTCTGGGTCCAGGCCCACGCACAGCAGCGACTGGTGGCGGCGCTCGGCCGCATGCAGCATCTCGACGAAGTTCATGCCTTCGATTGTAGGCGCGCCGTGCTACGCTACCTGCCCATGTGCCAACCGCTCGCTCTACGCCAGCGCCGGCCCTACCCCAGCGCCTGCTCGAGCGCATCGACAAAGCGCGCCGCCACGTCGAAGCCGGTTTGATCGGTGATTTCCTGAAAGCAGGTCGGGCTGGTGACGTTGATTTCGGTCACGCGCTCGCCGATCACATCCAGGCCCACCAGCAACAAGCCGCGCGCCGCCAGCTGCGGGCCGATGGCGCGGGCCAGCGCCCAGTCGCGCTCGCTCAGGGGCTGCGCCACGCCTTTGCCGCCGGCGGCCAGGTTGCCGCGCACCTCGCCGCCTTGTGGGATGCGCGCCAAACAAAAGGGCACCGCCTCGCCGCCGATCAGCAGCACGCGCTTGTCGCCCTGGGCGATTTCGGGCAAAAAGCGCTGCACCATCACCGTGCACTGGCCGTGGCGGTTCAGGGTTTCGATGATGACACCGAGGTTGAGCCCGTCGGGGCCGACGCGGAAAATCCCCATGCCGCCCATGCCGTCGAGCGGCTTCAAGATGATGTCGCGCTGCTCGGCGTGAAAGGCGCGGATGGCCGCGGCAGAGCGCGTCACCAGCGTGGGCGGGGCGTACTGGGCAAACTCCAGCAGCGCCAGCTTTTCTGGGTGTTCGCGCAGCGCCTGCGGCCGGTTGAACACGCGCGCGCCCTCGCGCTCGGCTTGCTGCAGCAGGTGCGTGGCGTAGAAGTACTCGCTGTCAAAGGGCGGGTCGGCGCGCATCAGCACGGCGTCGAAGTCGCGCAGCGCCAGCGCGCTGCGGGCACCCACCCGGTACCAGTCGCTCGGGTGGCCGGTGAGCTCGAGGGCTTGCGCCCACGCCTGCACCGGGCCGCCGCTTTGCCAGTGCAGATCGGCCGCTGTGCACACCGCCAACTCGTGCCCGCGGCGCTGGCATTCGCGCAGCATGGCAAAGGTGCTGTCCTTGGCGATCTTGAAGCCGGCCAGCGCGTCGGCCACGCACAGCAGCCGCCGGGGCTGCGCACGCATCAGTCGAGCTCCTCGGCCATGGGGTCGGTGGCTTCGAGCTCGTAACTCGCCGCCAGCATCGCCAGCCGGGCGATCACGCCATAGAGGTAGAAGCGATTGGGCACGCTGGCCCCCGGCTTTTGCCCCGGCTGGGGCTGCTGCGCGCTTTTCTCGAAGGCCAGCGGTGCAAAGCTGGAACCGGGAGCGTTGAGGTTTTCGTCGGTGCCGCGCTCGGCGTGCACGCGGTAAAAACCGCCCACCACGTAGCGGTCCATCATATAGACCACCGGCTCGGCCACGGCGTCGTTGACGCGCTCGTGCGTCAGCACGCCTTCTTGAATGATCACGTCCGAGACCGGCTGGCCGTCTTTGATCACCGCCATCTTGTTCTTGGTCTTGCGGTTGAGGTCGGACAGATCAGAGGCGTCGCGCACCGTCATCACGCCCATGCCGTAGGTGCCGTTGTCGGCCTTGACGATGACGAAGGGCTTCTCGCGGATGCCGTATTCTTTGAACTTCTTTTTGATTTTGCCCAGCAGCGCATCGACGTTGCTCTGCAGGCACTCCATCCCGGTGCCTTCGGCAAAATTGACCTGCCCGCAGTGGTTGAAGAGCGGGTTGATGAGCCACGGGTCCATGCCCAGCAGCTTGCCAAAGCGCTTGGCCACCGCTTCGTAGGCGGCAAAGTGCTGGCTTTTTTTGCGCACATGCCAGCCGGCGTGCAGCGGCGGCAACAGGTACTGCTCGTGCAAGTCTTCCAAAATGCCGGGCACGCCGGCGCTCAGGTCGTTGTTGAGCAGCACCGTGCAGGGGTCGAAGTGCTTGAGCCCGACACGCTTGCCCTGGCGCAGCAGCGGCTCGATGCGCACCTGCTCGCCGTTGGGCAGGTCGATGGTCACGGGCGCTTTGAGCTCGGGGCTGAGCGAACCCAGACGCACATTGAGGCCGGCCTGATAAAAGATTTTCTGCAGCTGCGCCACGTTCATCAGGTAGAACATGTTGCGCGTGTGGTTTTCGGGCACCAGCAGCAGGTTTTTGGCCTCGGGGCAGATTTTTTCGATCGCCGCCATCGCCGCCTGCACCGCCAGCGGCAGCATCTCGGGCGTGAGGTTGTTCCAGCCGCCCGGGAACAGGTTGGTGTCCACCGGTGCCAGTTTGAAGCCGGCGTTGCGGATATCGACCGAACTGTAAAACGGCGGCGTGTGCTCCATCCACTCGAGCCGGAACCAGCGCTCGATCACGGGGGTGGACTCGAGCACGCGCTGCTCGAGCTCGTTGATGGGGCCGGTCAGGGCAGTGACTAGATGAGGAACCATGGCCCGACTTTAACCCATCAAGGCTTCAAAAACTCTCCCACTCGCCCTCGGTGTTGTTGGCCGCTTTGGGGCTGGCTTTGGCGCTGTTGCGGTTGGGCAAGGCCTTGGGGGCCAACGGGGCAGGTTGGGCTGGGCTGCGGGCCGGCGCTGAGGCCTGGGCTTTGGCAGCGGCCGGCGCAGCTGCGGGCAGCGCCTTGGCCGAGGCGCTCGGGTGCGCTTGCGGCTTGGGCAGTGGGGCGGCGGCGGGCCCGGACGCAAAAGCGCTGCGTCCTGCGGACTGCCTAGCGGGGGGCTGCGCTCGGCCGGATGTTGCAGCCAAAGCACTCCCTTCGACCGCTGTCGCCGTGGCGGCTGGGCGCGCGCGCAGCGCTAACGCGCCGGCCTGCGCCGCAGAGCCGCCCTCGGCGCCGGTGCGGAAGGTGCCGATCGCCTCAGCCAAGCGCCCGGCCTGGTCGCGCAGGCTCTCGGCGGCGGCTGCGCTTTGCTCGACCAGCGCGGCGTTTTGCTGCGTCATCTGGTCGAGCTGGTTCACCGCCACGTTCACTTGACCGATGCCCTCGCTCTGCTCGGCCGCTGCGGCCGTGATTTCGCCGATGATGTCGCTCACGCGCTGCACGCTGGTGACGATTTCGTTCATGGTAGCACCCGCCTCCTGCACCAGGCGGCTGCCGCTGTCCACCTTTTCGACGCTGGCACCAATCAGGGCCTTGATCTCTTTGGCGGCTTCGGCGCTGCGTCCAGCCAGGCTGCGCACTTCAGAGGCCACCACGGCAAAGCCGCGCCCTTGCTCGCCCGCCCGCGCCGCTTCCACTGCGGCATTGAGCGCCAAAATGTTGGTCTGGAACGCGATGCCATCGATGACGCCGATGATGTCAGAGATTTTCTGGCTACTGGAGCTGATGTCGTTCATGGTGTGCACCACCTGCCCCACCACCGCGCCGCCTTTTTGTGCCACTTGCGCCGCGCTGGCTGCCAACTGGTTGGCTTGGCGCGCCGAATCCGCTGTCTGCTTGACCGTGGCCGTGAGCTGCTCCATGCTGGAGGCGGTTTCTTCGAGGTTGCTGGCGGCTTGCTCGGTGCGCCGGCTCAAGTCTTGGTTGCCGTTGGCGATTTCTTCGGATGCGGTTCCAATGCTGTCGTTGGCCTGGCGCACTTTGCCAACGATGTCGAGCAAAGACACCTTCATGGCTGCCAATGCCCGCAACAAATCGCCCAGCTCATCGGTGCGGTTGCCGGTTACGCTGCGCGTCAAATCCCCTTGGGCCACCGCTTGCGCCAACTCCACCGCTTGTTGAATCGGGGCGCCGATCGAGCGCCCGATGCGCCACGCCAACAGCACAGAAATGAGCAGAGCCGCCACAAAAAGCACCCCAACCAACAGGTACAGGGCTCGGAATTCGGCCTGAATCTGCGCCTGCAACGCCGCCATCGACGCCAACTGACCATCGACCAGCGCCTGCGTGACCTCCACGTAGCGGTTGGTGACGGGCAAAAACTGGCTCTCGATCAGCGCCCGTGCGGCGGCATCGTCGCCGGCGGCCTTGAGCTGGTTGACGGCATCGCGGGCAGCCAGCCACTGCGTGCGCACTTCGCCCACCACGCCGGCGCGCTGCAGCGAGTCGGCGTCTCCCTCAGCCAGTGCCAAGAATTCCGTTTGGGTGGCGGTGGTGTCGCGCGAGGTTTGGGCCATGGCAGCGCGAAAAAACTCGAGCACCTCGGTGCCCGGCGACACCGCCACCGCCTGCGAGCGTGCTGAATCTTGGCGTATGTGGGCCAGCCATTCACTGGCCAGCTCCAGCTTGCTGGCTTTGACCCGCATTTGCTGGCTCAAGTCACGCACCTGCTCTGCCTTCCAGACCGTAGCAGCCAAAACCACTGCAAACAGCAGCAAAATACCAGCAAAAGCACCATTCAGGCGCCGCTGCACCGTGCCCAACAGGCCGCGGGATTGCGGCTCGGCTGCGTAAGCGTTTTGAGACATCTAAAAATCCTCGACGTTATAAATAGATAGCAACTCCGCCCTAGCTCACCGCCCAGGCATGGTCAAGCGCCGCTCTGCGCCCTGGTAGCCCGAGGCTTTTCCATGCCCGCGGGTCGCGGTGCGCTGCAGCGGCGGGTGGCCGGGGTGCGCGGCGTCTTGCAAACGAAATACCGCCACCAGCTCGCTCAAGCGCTGCGCCTGGTCGCTCAAGGCTTGGGCGGCTGCGGCGCTTTGCTCGACCAAAGCGGCGTTTTGCTGTGTCATCTGGTCGAGCTGGGCCACTGCGCCGTTGACCGACGACAGGCCGCTGGCCTGCTCGCCGCTGGCGCTGCTGATCTCGGTGATGAAAGCCGAGACCTTGTGCGCGTTGGCCACGATTTCGCGGATGTTGGTGCCGGCTTGGTGCACCAGCTTGGAGCCGGCTGCAACGGTTTCGACGCTGGCTCCTATGAGCTGCTTGATCTCGCGCGCTGCTGCCGCGCTGCGCCCGGCCAGCGAGCGCACCTCGGTGGCCACCACGGCAAAACCACGGCCAGCCTCGCCAGCGCGTGCCGCCTCTACTGCCGCATTCAGGGCCAAGATGTTGGTCTGGAAGGCAATGCCGTCGATCACGCCGATGATGTCGTGTATCTTCTGGCTGCTTTGGTTGATTGCATCCATGGTGCGCACCACCTGGCCCACCACCTCTCCGCCCCGTTCGGCCACGCTGGCATTGTCCTGCGCCAAACCCAGGGCCGACTGCGCCGCCTGGCTCGATTGCTGCCCAGCTACTGTGATCTGATCCATGCTGCTGGCGGTTTGCTGCAGGTTGCTGGCCGTCTGCTCGGTGCGCTGGCTCAGGTCCTGGTTGCCGCTGGCGATCTCGCTGCTGGCTTGGTGGATGCTCTCGGCCGCCTGGCGCACCTCGCCCACCGTGCGCGCCAGCGAGGCCTGCATGTCGGCGAGGTTGCGCATGAGCTCGGCGATTTCGTCGCGCCCGTTCAGGTCGGGTGTGGTGCTCAGGTCGCCGCGGGCAATCGCCACCGCCAGCCCCTGCGCCTGCTCCAGCGGCCGCGTGATGCTCACCATATTGAGCAGGGTCGAGGGCATGACCACCAGCACGGCCAAGCACAAAACACCCAAAAACAACCACAGCGCCCAGCTGGCGCTGCTGGCCGCCTCGGCCGCAAGCAGCTCGAGCGCCGCGCGTGCCTGCTCGGTCTGCGCGCCTTGCTGAGCCAGTTGCAGCAGCTCGTTTTGCACGCCGATCAGGCTCTGAATACCCCACCAACCAGCCGCCCCCAGCAGCATGAGCAAAGCAAAAACGACCCCGATCGCGCCGATCATGCGCAAGCGGATGGAAAACAGGCGCATCAGGGCGGTGCCGTCCATGGTCAGGCCCGGCTGTCGATCAGCCCCATGTCGGCGCTGGCCATCAGGGCTTCGATGTCCATCAAAATCAGCATGCGCTCGCCCACGCTGGCAATGCCGGTGATGAAGGTGGTGTCCACCGCAGCGTTGGCCATCTCGGGCGCCGGGCGGATCTGGTCGTGCGCCAGTTCCAGCACATCGGAAACCGAATCGACCACCGCGCCCACCACCCGGCCCTTGACGTTGAGCACGATCACCACCGTAAAGCTGTTGTATTCGATCTTCTCGCAGCCGAGCTTGATGCGCAGATCGACCACCGGCACAATCACGCCGCGCAGATTGACCACGCCCTTGAGGTGCGGCGGCGAGTTGGCAATGCGCGTGGGCTCTTCGAACGAGCGGATTTCTTGCACCCGCAGGATGTCGATGCCGTATTCCTCGGCACCGAGCCTAAAACTCAGGTATTCGGCGCTGCCGCCAGCGGCACCTGCAGCGCCGCGCTTGGCCTGGGACGGGGATTGCTCAAAGGTATTCATGCAAACTCCATAAAATGGTGCCAATATAGCAAAAATTTCTGTCAATTACTGAGCGCCAATCGGGCTTGCGAAAATCGGCTCAGGCGTCGTCGAACTCGACCAAAGTGTGCAGGGCCAAGCCGCTGTCGCGCAAGCGCTGCACGCCCCCCAACCCGGGCAGCGCCACGATCGCCGCGCCCTCGAGCACCTGCGCGCCGAACTTTTCCAGCAGGCGCTTGCCCGCCAGCATGGTGCCACCGGTGGCGATCAGATCGTCGATCAGCAGCACGCGCTCGCCCTTTTGCACCGCGTCGGTGTGCAGTTCCACGGTGGCGCTGCCGTATTCCAGCTCGTAGCTTTCCTGCACGGTGGTGTAGGGCAGTTTGCCCTTTTTGCGGATGGGCACGAAGCCAACGCCCAGCTCGTAGGCCAGCACCGCGCCGATGATGAAACCGCGTGCGTCCAGCCCCGCCACCACGTCGGGGCGCTGGCCGCGCGCCATGTAGCGGTGCACAAAAACGTCGATCAAGACCCGAAACACCTTGGGGTCTTGCAGCAACGGCGTGATGTCGCGAAACTGCACCCCGGGGGCCGGCCAGTCGGGCACGGTGCGAATGTGGGCCTTGAGGTAAGCGGAAGTGTCCATCCGACGATTATGAAGCGAAAACCGCAGCCCGGCCGGTGCGCCCGCGCCTCTGGATTGGCGCTGGTTGATAATCCGGACATGGCCCTGACGCAACCCCACGCCGCCCCCGCTTGGCTGCCCCACTCCGACCCCGCCGCGCTCGCCAGCGCCCCGGCGTCCGTGCAGCGGCTGCTGCAGCTGGCGCGTGACACGCTGGCCATCGAAGCGCAGGCGCTGCACGACATGGCCCAACGGCTCGACACCCGCTTCGTGCAAGCGGTCGAGCGCATTCTGGCCTGCCGCGGCCGCGTGGTGGTCAGCGGCATGGGCAAGAGCGGCCACGTGGGGCGCAAGATCGCCGCCACCCTGGCCTCCACCGGCACCCCGGCGCTGTTCATGCACCCCGGCGAAGCCAGCCACGGCGATCTGGGCATGATCACCGGCGCCGACGTGCTGCTGGCCATCAGCAACAGCGGCGAGAGCGAGGAGCTGAGCGCCATCTTGCCGCTCATCAAGCGCATGGGCGTGCCGCTGCTGGCCATGACCGGCCGCCCCGACTCGAACCTGGGCCGCCACGCCGACGTGCTGCTCGACACCAGCGTGGCCAAGGAAGCCTGCCCGCACAACCTGGCCCCCACCGCCAGCACCACCGCCCAGTTGGCGATGGGCGACGCGCTCGCCGTGGCCTTGCTGGATGCGCGCGGCTTCAAGGCCGAAGACTTTGCCCGCTCGCACCCCGGCGGGGCGCTCGGGCGCAAGCTGCTCACCCTGGTGGCCGACGTGATGCGCCCGGCCGAACAAGCCCCGCGCGTGGGCCTGCAGGCGCGCCTGCCCGAGATCATGCGCGAGATCAGCGCCAAGGGGCTGGGCGCCACCGCCGTGGTGGACGCCGACGGCGTGCCGGTGGGCATCTTCACCGACGGCGACTTGCGCCGCCTGATCGAGCGCGGCGCCGACCTGCAATCCCTGCGCGCCGAGCACGTGATGCACCCGGCCCCGCACACCGTGCGCCCGCAGGCGCTGGCGGTCGAGGCCGCCGAGCGCATGGAAACGCACCGCATCACCAGCGTGCTGGTGGTCGATGACGCCGGCCGCCTGTGCGGCGCCCTCAACAGCCACGACCTGATGCGCGCCAAGGTGATTTGATTCCTGCACCCACCGCCAAGCCCATGCCCCTCGCACCCCATCCAGACGCCGCGCCGCCGGCCCCCCCGAGCGCACCCGCTCTGCCCGAGCTGCGCCCCAGCCTGCAGTTCGACCCCACCGTGTTGCTGCGCGCCCAGGGCGTGCGGGTGGTGTTTTTCGACATCGACGGCGTGCTCACCGACGGCGGCCTGTACTTCAGCGACGCGGGCGAGACCCTCAAGCGCTTCAACAGCCTCGACGGCCACGGCATCAAGCTGCTGCAGCGCGCCGGCATCGCGGTGGCGGTGGTCAGCGGCCGCGACTCGGCCCCCTTGCGCACCCGCCTGCAGGCGCTGGGCGTGACGCACACCCGGCTGGGCTGCGAAACCAAGCGGCCCGCCGCCCAGGAGCTGTTGCATGCGCTGGGTCTGGGCTGGCACGAGGCCGCCGCCATGGGCGACGACTGGCCCGACCTGCCCCTGTTGCGCCGCTGCGCGCTGGCGGTGGCGCCGCCGCAGGCCCACCCCGAAGTGCGGCGGGTGGCGCACCACACCACGCTGGCGGCAGGCGGCCACGGCGCCGCGCGCGAGCTCTGCGACCTGCTGCTGGTGGCCAGCGGCCACTACGCCCGCCTGCTGCAGGAGGCCGGTGCTTGAACCCCCGCCCTGGCCTGGGGCCCGCGCCTGCGCTCGCCAGCGTGCCCGCCCGTGCGCTGGGGCGCGATCCGGCGCGGCGGCTCAAGCGCGCCTGGGACCACGCCTCGCTGTACCTGCCCGTGATCCTCATGGGCCTGCTGGCGCTGGGCAGTTACTGGATCATCGCCCAGAGCCCCGCGCCGGCCGAGCCCCCCGCAGCGCGCGCTCCGGATCCAGGCCCCGGTGCCGTGATGCAGGATTTTTTGCTGCGCGACTTCGGCCCCGACGGGCAGCTGCTGCTCAAAATCGAAGGCGTGCAGCTGCACCACTATCCGGGCGCGGCGCGGCTGGTGGTCGAGCAAGTGCGCCTGCAACAGCGCGACGCCCAGGGCCATCTGAGCTTCGCACAGGCAGACCGTTTGGAGAGCACCACCGACCGCACCGTGCACCGCCTCAGCGGCAACGTGGTGCTGCTGCGTCCGGCGCGCGCCGCCACCGCCACCCAAGCCGCCATGCCCGAGCAGGAATTTCGCAGCCAGGCGCTGACGCTCTACACCCAGGCCAACCGGATCGAGTCGGATCAGCCAGTGGAAATCCGCCGTGGCACGCAGCTGCTTCGGGCGCAGCGCATGCGCTACGACCAAGGCACTGGCCAGCTCGAACTGCGGGGCCAGGTGCGCGCCACCCTGGCGCCCCCCGCGCAATAGGGCGGGCCAACATACCAGGCGCCAGAAACACCAAACCCCGCAAACCATGCAGGCTTGCGGGGCTGATGAAGCGCTCAGGCCGGTCGTGAACGACCCGCCGCAGCGGTTCTGGCGCTCAGGGGGTGATCAGTAGCCGCGACCACCGCCGCCGCCACCTTCGCGCCGGCCACCGCCGCCGTAGGGGCTGCGGAACTGGCCTTCGCCGCCGCCACCACCGTAGCCACCGCCGCCTTCGCGACGGCCACCGCCGCCGCCACCGCCGTAGCCACCACCACCGCCGCCGCCAAAGCCGCCGCCACCGCTGCGGGGCGGACGCGACTCCATCGGACGCGCTTCGTTGACCACCAGGCTGCGGCCGCCGAGCGACTGGCCGTTCATGCCTTCGATCGCCGACTGGGCGTCAGCGTCGCTGCCCATTTCCACGAAGCCAAAGCCCTTGGAGCGACCGGTGTCGCGCTCCATCATGACCTTGGCGCTGCTCACTTGGCCGAACTCGCCAAAAGCCTTTTGCAGATCCTCGTCGCGCACCGTGTAGGGAAGATTGCCGACGTACAGTTTGTTGCCCATTGAACCGGGACTCCTGAAAACACAAAGAAACAATAGCGATTGGCACCCCGTTGGCACGAAGAAAGCACTTGGCTGGCTGCAGTGGCACGCGAAAAAACCGATCACCTGAAAAGCGCAGCCCACCCACGGGTGCTCTGCGAGGCCACATTATGCGCCTGCCGCTCCAAAAGACCAAGAAGTTTTGGCCCAAACGCCGCAAAATCGGGAAAGCCCTAATCTGCGGGCGCAGATTGGGTGGCTGGTGCCCCGCTTTCGTTGCGAAGCCACAACAGTCGCCCCCCATCCCCTATACTGCGCTCCAAGCTTTTTCCCCCTTTGGGCCCCTTGCCAGCGCACCCCTACCGCCCGTGATCGCCACCCCGCAAACGCTGCACTCCAGTCAGGCGCTGCCCTTGAGCAGCGGTGCCGTGCTGCCCGCCTTCGATCTGGTCTATGAATGCTACGGCCAGCTCAACGCCGCGCGCTCCAACGCCGTGCTGGTGTGCCACGCCCTCAACGCCAGCCACCACGTGGCCGGCCGCCACGCCGACGCCAGCGGCGCCCCCATCCCCAAAAGCGAAGGCTGGTGGGACAACCTGATCGGCCCCGGCAAACCGATCGACACCGAGCGCTGGTTCGTCATCGGCGTCAACAACCTCGGTTCCTGCTTTGGCAGCACCGGCCCCACGCACCTCAACCCGGCCAGCGGCCAGCCCTGGGGCGCCGACTTCCCGGTGGTCACGGTCGAGGACTGGGTCCACGCGCAAGCGCGCCTGCTCGACGCGCTGGGCATCGAGCAGCTCGCGGCCGTGATCGGCGGCAGCCTGGGCGGCATGCAGGCGCTGTCGTGGACGCTGCAATACCCTAAGCGCGTGCGCCACGCCGTGATCATTGCCAGCGCGCCCAACCTCACGGCCGAGAACATCGCCTTCAACGAAGTGGCGCGGCGCGCCATCGTCACCGACCCCGACTTCCACGGCGGCCACTACCTGCGCCACGGCACCAAACCGCGCCGGGGCCTGCGCATCGCGCGCATGATCGGGCACATCACCTACCTGAGCGACGACGTGATGAACGAAAAGTTCGGCCGCCGCCTGCGCCCGCTGGCCGACGCGCTGCGCAATGGCGACGCCGCCACCGCCGAACGCCTGGCCTACCACTACAGCACGCAGGAAGTCGAGTTCCAGATCGAGAGCTACCTGCGCCACCAGGGCGACAAGTTCAGCGACTACTTCGACGCCAACACCTATTTGCTGATCACCCGCGCGCTCGACTACTTCGACCCGGCGCGCGACCACGACGGGCAGTTGCGCGCGGCGCTGGCGCGCACCGAGGCGCGCTTTCTGCTCATCAGCTTCAGCACCGACTGGCGTTTTGCCCCGGCGCGCTCGCGCGAGATCGTCAAGGCGCTGCTGGACAACCGGCGCGACGTGAGCTACGCCGAGATCGACGCGCCGCACGGCCACGACGCCTTTTTGCTCGACGACCCGCGCTACCACGCCGCCGTGCGCAGCTACTTCGAGCAGCAGATCGCCCCCACCCTGGGGCTGGCGGGGGCCGGTCTGGTGCAACACGGCGGGCAGGCCACGCCATGAGCGACCGCCTGCTGCTCGAATCCATCGCCCGCCTGGTGCCCACGGGCGCGCGCGTGCTCGACCTGGGCTGTGGCGACGGCGCCTTGCTCGCGCACCTGCACCAGCAGCGCGGCTGCAGCGGCTACGGCGTCGAGATCGACGACGCCAAGGTGCAGCAGTGCCTTCGCCGCGGCATCAACGTGCTGCAGCTCAACCTCGAAGACGGGCTGGCGATGTTCGAAGACGACAGCTTCGACCTGGTGCTGCAGATCGACACCCTGCAGCACCTGCGCAACACCGAAGTCATGCTGCGCGAGACCGCGCGCGTGGGCCGCGCCGCCATCGTCGCCTTTCCCAACTTCGCCCACTGGCCCAACCGCCTGCGCGTGCTGCAAGGCCGCATGCCAGTGACCAAGCGCCTGCCCTACCAGTGGTACGACACGCCCAACATCCGCGTCGGCACCTACACCGACTTCGAGGTGCTGGCGCAGCGCCTGGGGCTGCGCGTGAGCGACGCCTTCGGCCTGCACGACGGCCACGAGCGGCGCTGGCGCCCGAACCTGCTGGCCAGCACCGCCGTGTTCAAGCTGGAAAAGGGCTGAGCAACAAGTCTTCCAGCCCCAGCCCGCGCAAATACAGACGCAAGGCGCGCGCACCCACCTGCTCCAGATCGAACTGGCCAGCGTCGATGAGCCAGTTTGAAATCAGGCCATCAAAAAGCATGAACAAGGCCTGCGCCGCTTCGCGCGCTGGAACGGCCAAGGTGCGCTGACTGGCCTGTGCCGCCGCCTGCAGCACCTGCTCGGCCTGCGCCTGCGCCAGTTGCATGCACTCGCGCCGGCGCGCCAGCACCGGGTCCATCTCGGCCAGGTACTCGACCCGATGCGTGGCAATGGCGAAAACGCGCTGGGTGCGCGGGTCGTGCACGGTGGCGTGCAGCGCGGCCAGCAGCGCATCGAACAAGGCCTGCAACTGGCGCTGTGGGCTGCTGTGGGCGGCGTCGAGCGCCCCAAACGCCTGCTCGAGTGGCAGCGTGGCGCGCTCCATCATGGCGTTGAACAAGTCGGCCTTGTTCTCGAAATGCCAGTAGATGGCCCCGCGCGTGAGGCCCGCCGCGCTGGCGATGTCGTGCAAAGAGGTGCGCGCCACCCCGCGCGCCAGAAACAAAACCTCGGCGGCGTCGAGCAGGCACTGACGCGTGCGTTCGGCTTCGGCTTTGGTTTTGCGTGGCATGGCTTCGGGGTTGGTTTTACGCCAATTTTATTCCGCACAAAGCGAGCCTGCACGTTTACATACATTCGTGTGTGCATGTATACTGGCGGCCTGTTTGGCCCAACCTGCCCCACACCATGCCCGCCTTGCCCCACCCATCCCATTGCCGCCCACCCCGCCACGCAGCGGCGCATGTCGTGCCCCAGCCCCAGGCCTCTCAGGCCCTGGCACCAGCGCGCGCGCCCTGGCCTCAAACCGTTGCCTGGGCGCGGGCCAGCGCCGCTGCGGGCTTGGCCGCTTGCCTGGCCCTGGCCTTGGGCGGTTGCAGCCAGGCGCCAGCCGACCCGGCTGCCGCCGCAGCCGCCATGGCGCCCGAGGTAGGCGTTGTTGTGGTACAGGCCCAAAGCACGGCGCTGAGCGCAGAGCTGCCGGGGCGGCTTGAAGCGGCGCGCACCGCGCAGGTGCGTGCGCGCAGCAGCGGCATCGTGCTCGAACGCCGTTTTGCCGAGGGCAGCCAGGTGCGCGCTGGCCAACTGCTGTTTCGCATTGACCCGGCCAGCGCCGACGCAGCCCTGGCCAGCGCCGTGGCGCAACTCAGCCGCGCTCAGGCGCAGGAGCGCCACGCCCGCGCCGAAGTGGAGCGCTTGCGCCCGCTGGCGGCCGAACAGGCGGTCAGCCAGCAGCAGTTCGACGGCGCAGAAATTGCCCTGCAATTGGCCCAAGCCGAGGGCGAAGCGGCGCAGGCCGCCGTGCAGGCCGCGCGCATCCAGCGCAGCCACGCCGACGTGACGGCACCGATTGCCGGGCGCATCGGGCGCGCGCTGGTGAGCGAAGGCGCGCTGGTGGGCCAGGGCGATGCCACGCCCATGGCGCTCATTCAGCAGACCGATCGGCTTTACGTCAACTTCACGCGCAGCGCCAATGAAGTGCTGGCGCTGCAGCGTGCCGTGCGCGCCGGGCAACTCCAGCCGGGCGGCACGGGGGCGGTGCGCGTTCAAGTGGTGCTCGACGACGGCAGCGTACACCCGCACCCTGGCCAACTGTTGTTCACCGACCTGAACGTAGACCCCGGCACCGGGCAAGTCACGCTGCGCGCCTCTGTGCCCAACCCCGACGGGCTCCTGCTGCCCGGCATGTTCGTGCGCGTGCGCCTGGCACAGGCGCAGGCTGCAGCGGCTTTTGCCGTGCCACAACAGGCGCTGCAGCGCAGCCCGCAAGGCGAGCAGGTGCTGGTGGTCGATCAGGCTGGGCGCATCAGCCCGCGTCCCGTGCGCACAGGCCCCAGCGTTGGCGGGCAAGTGTGGGTGTTGGAGGGCCTGCAAAGCGGCGAGCAGGTGGTGGTGGACGGCTTTCAGCGCCTGATGCCGGGCGTGGCGAACGTGCGCGCGGTGCCGTGGCAAGCGCCCCCCGCCGCCGCACCGGCACCTGCTGCCAGCCAAGGTTGAACAGGGGCCATCCGCATGTCGCGCTTCTTCATTGACCGGCCCATCTTTGCTTGGGTCATCGCCTTGTTCATCGCGGCCTTTGGTGCCGCCTCCCTGACGCAACTGCCGATCCAGCAGTACCCGGCGGTTGCGCCGCCAGCCATTCAGGTCAGCACCTTCTTTCCGGGCGCTTCGGCGCAAACGCACGAAGACAGCGTGCTGGCGCTGATCGAGCGCGAAATGCACGGCGCGCCTGGGCTGATGTTCATGGAGTCGGTCGCGCAGGCCGACGGCAGCGGCACCCTGACGCTGAGCTTCGAGCAAGGCAGCGACGTGCGCATGGCCCAGGTGGACGTGCAAAACCGCCTCAACCGCGCCGCCGCCCGCCTGCCCGCCGCCGTGGTGCAACAAGGCGTGCGCGTGGAGGAGGTGAACAACAACTTCCTGCTCTTCATGATGCTGCGCAGCAGCGACGCCGACACCAACCTCTATGCGCTGGGCGACTTTGCCGCGCGTCAGGTGGTGCCCGCGCTGCAACAGGTGCCTGGCGTGGGGCGTGCGCTGATGTTTGGCTCCGAGCCCGCCATGCGGGTGTGGTTCGACCCCATGCGACTGCAAGGGGCGGGGCTGAGCAGCGCCGACCTGATCACCGCCTTGCGCAACCAGAACCTGCAGGTGGCCGCGGGCGAAATCGGCTCCCTGCCCAGCGTGCCCGGACAAAGCGTGGTGGCGAGTGTGCGCGTCGAAGGCCAATTGGCCACGGTGGCCGAGTTTGAGCAATTGTTGCTGCGCACCTTGCCCGACGGCTCGGCGCTGCGCCTGCGCGACGTGGCACGGGTGGAGCTCGGCGGCCAACTGTACGCCACCAGCGCCCGCTACGATGGCCAGCCGTCGCTGGGCATCGGCATCCAACTGGCTTCAGACGGCAACGCCTTGGCCACCGCACGCGCGGTGCGCGCCGAACTCGAGCGCCTGGCACCCAGCCTGCCTGCCGGGGTCGATTGGTCGATCCCGTACGACAGCTCGCGCTTTGTCGAACTCTCGGTGCAGCAGGTGGTGCTGACGCTGCTGATGGCGCTGCTGCTGGTGGTGGCGGTGATTTACCTGTTTCTGCAAAGCTGGCGCTACACACTGGTGCCCGCGATCGTGGTGCCGATCACCCTGCTGGGCGCGCTGGCGGGTTTGCTGCTGCTGGGCTACACGATCAACGTGCTGACGCTGTTTGGCATGGTGCTGGTCATAGGCATCGTGGTTGACGACTCGATCGTGGTGGTGGAAAACGTCGAGCGCATCATGCGCGAGGAAGGGCTTGCCGCCCGCGCTGCGACCTACCGGGCGATGCAGCAAATCTCGGGCGCCATTGTGGGCACCACGGCGGTGCTGCTGTCGGTCTTCGTGCCGTTGGCATTCTTTGACGGTGCCATGGGCAACATCCTGCGCCAGTTTGCGGTGGTGCTGGGCTTGTCGGTGACGATCTCGACCTTTCTTGCCCTGACGCTGGCGCCGGCTTTGTGCGCCACACTGCTCAAACAAGCCCTGCCCGAACACGCGCAGCAGCGCGGCTTTTTTGGCGCCTTCAACCGCCGCTTCGACCGCACCACGCAAGGCTATCTGGGCTGGCTCGGCGTGGTCCTGCGCCGGCCTGGGCGCAGCATGTTGCTCTACGCCGTGCTCATAGGCCTGGCCGTGCTCGCCTACCAGCGCTTGCCAGCCTCGTTTTTGCCCAACGAAGACCAGGGCAGCTTGCTCGTCAACGTACAACTGCCCCCGGGCGCGAGCAAGGAGCGCACGCTGGCGGTGATGGAGCAAGTCGAGCAATACATGCTGGCGCAACCCGAGGTGGAGAGCATGGTCGGTGTGCTGGGCTTCAGCTTTTCGGGCCAAGGCCAGAACGCGGCGCTGGCCTTTGTGACCCTGACCGATTGGTCGCAACGCACAGAGCCGCAGAGCAGCGCGGCGGCGGTCGCCGGGCGCGCCTTCATGGCCTTGTCGGGCGTGCGCGACGCCGTCATCTTCCCGCTCAGCCCGCCCCCGATTCCACAACTGGGCTCGGCCTTGGGCTTTAGCTTTCGCCTGCAGGACCGCGCTGGCCAGGGCCACGAGGCTTTGCTGGCGGCGCGCAACCAGTTGCTCGGCCAGGCGGCGCAAAGCCCGGTATTGGCGCAGGTGTTCCCAGACGGACTGGAGCCCGCGCCGCAACTGCAACTGGATATCGACCGCGAGCGCGCCGCCACCTTGGGTGTGGATTTCGCCGCCATCGGGCAAACGCTGGCGGTTGCGCTGGGCTCGGCCTATGTGAACGACTTTCCCAACCAGGGGCGCTTGCAGCGGGTGATCGTGCAGGCCGAGGCCAGCGCACGCATGAACCCGGACGACTTGCTGCGCCTGACGGTGCCGAACCGCCTGGGGCAAGCGGTTCCGCTGTCCAGCCTGGCCAGCGCGCGTTGGGTCACAGGGCCGGTGCAGACGGTGCGCTACAACGGCTTTCCAGCCATGCGCATCAATGGCCAAGCCGCAGCGGGCCAAAGCAGCGGTGCAGCAATGGCCGAAATGGAGCGCCTGGCAAGCACTTTGCCCCCAGGGTTTGGGTATGAGTGGACCGGGCAGTCGCTGGAGGAGCAGCGCGCCGGTGCGCAATTCATCTTTGTGCTCGGCTTCGTGTTGCTGGCGGTTTACTTGTGCCTGGCGGCGCTGTACGGCAGTTGGCAGATTCCGCTGGCGGTGCTGCTGGTGGTGCCGTTGGGCATGATTGGTTTGCTGCTGGCCTTGTTGCTGCGCGGTTTCGAGGCCGACGTGTACTTCCAGATTGCGCTCATCACGATTGTCGGTCTGTCGGCCAAGAACGCGATTTTGATCGTTGAGTTTGCCAAAACCCTGCAAGAGCAAGGTGCCAGCGCTTACGACGCGGCGTTGGAAGCAGCGCGGCTGCGCTTGCGCCCCTTGGTGATGATCTCGACCGCCTTCAGCGCCGGCGTGCTGCCGCTGGTGTTCGCCAGCGGCGCTGGCGCCCTGAGCCAGCAGGTGATCGGCACGGCCCTGGTTGGCGGCATGTTGAGCGCTGTGCTGCTGGGGGTGTTTTTCATCCCCTTGTTTTATGTGTTGGTGCGCCGGTTTCTGTCGCGCCCCGACGCAGCCAAGGGTTCCACATGGGCCCCCGATGCAGTACAGGACAGCCCCCACCCCGCCGGAGACCGCCATGACTGAAGCGCATTCTGGAGCCAAAGCCGACGTGCGCGCTGCCCTGCCACGCCGCAGCCGCATCGGGTGGGCAGCGCTGGCGCTGTTGGGCTTGAGCGCTTGCTCGCAGTTCCAGCCTTACCAGCGCGCCGATCTGCCCTTGCCTGCAGACTGGCACAATGGCACCGCCCCCCACGACGGCGTTGCCAGCCCCGGCGCAGACCCCAGCCTGGTGTCGCTGGCCTGGGATCAGTTCGTGCAGGAGCCGCAACTGCGCGCCCTGATCGAGCAGGCCTTGCGCCAACACACCGATGTACGCATCGCGCAGCGCCAAGTCGACCTGTTGCAGGCGCAATGGCAGCAAAGGCGCGCCGCCCAAGGGCCAAGCCTGGGTGCCGCGCTGCAAGCCCAGGTGGTGGGTGGCGACACGCCAGGCACCGACCAGGTGCGCGCTGGCTTGCAAGTGGCTGGCTGGGAGCTCGACTTCTTTGGCCGCCTGCAAAGCCTGAGCGCTGCAGCGCAAGCGCAGTACCTGGCGTCGCTGGAGGGCGAACGCTTCGCGCGCGTCAGCCTGGTGGCCGCGTTGGCCTCGGCCTGGCTCGATTGGCTTGGCCTGCAGGCGCAACTCGAGCTCAGCCAACGCAGCCTGGACAACCGCAACGCCGCCCTGCACCTGATGCAGCGCCGCCAGCAACAAGGCTTGGCGAGCGCGCAAGAGGTGCAACAGGCCCAGACCCTGGTGCAGGCTGCGCGCCTGGTGCAAGCGCAACAGCAACGCCAACTGCAACTGGCGCTGCACCAACTGCAAGCCCTGCTCGGCGCGCCGCAAACCGCTTTGCCTACGCCCACCGCGCTGCCCTTGCTGACAGGCAAGCCCGAGCTTGGCAGCGGCGTGCTGCAGCCGGTGGCGGTGGGTTTGCCAGCCCAGGTCTTGCTGCAACGCCCAGACGTGCGCGCCGCCGAAAACCGGCTCGCGGCGGCGCAGGCGCATATTGGCGCCGCACGCGCAGCGTTTTTTCCGCGCATAGCGCTCACGGCACAGTTGGGCAGTGCCAGCAGCGAGCTCAGCGGCCTGTTTGCCAGCGGCAGTTGGGGCTGGAGCCTGGCACCGCAAGTGCTGATGCCCTTGCTCGACCGCGGTGCCAACCAAGCTGGCCTGGCGCAAGCACAGGCCGAGCGCGACATCGCCCTGCTGCGCTACCAGCAGGCGATCGAAGGCGCATTCCGCGAGGTGCGCGACGCGCTCGCCAACCAGGCTCTGTTGCGCTCCGAGTACGCTGCACAGCAGGCGCTGCTGGCCAGCGAACAGGAACGCTTGCGCCTGGCGCAACGGCGCCTGAAGGCCGGTGCCGCCAACCAACTCGAATGGCTCGATGCCGAGCGCAGCGTGTTTGCCGCCGAGCAGCAGTTGCTGCAACTGCGCCTGGCACAACTGCACAACCGCGTGGCGCTGTACCGCGCCAGCGGCGGGCATTGAGTCAGCAGCGGTCGCCGCTCAAGCGGCATTCGGCGTGCAGGTCGAGCGTGGCGCGCTGCCCGAGGTCGGCGCGGTGCGCCTGCAGCCAGGCGTCGGCGCTGGCGTGGCCGCGCTTGAACAGATCGAGCAAGAAGGGCGGATCGGTGCGCAGCTTGGACGCCGCCCCGAGCTCGACCAGCGCCGCGCCGCCGTCGATGCGGTGCGTGCGCAGCGCGGCGATGCGCGCCATCAGCGGGTCGCGGTCGGGGTGCGTGGCCGCCGGGCCGTCCTGTTCGATCAGGTTCTTGAGCAGCTGGATCGTGCGCAGCTCCTTGAGCAGGCTGGCGTTGAAGGTGATCTCGTTGACCCGGTCCATGATGTCGGCCACCTGCTGCGGCACCTGGCTGCGCAGCATCGGGTTGATCTGCACCAGCAGCAAGTCGTCGGCCGGGCTCTCGCCGATCAGCGGCATGAGCGAGGGGTTGCCGGCGTAGCCGCCGTCCCAATAGGGTTCGCCGTCGATCTCCACGGCCTGGAACAGCGTCGGCAGGCAAGCCGAAGCCAGCGCCACCTGGGCGTTGAGCTCGTGCTGGCGAAACACGCGCAAGGCGCCGGTGCGCACATGCGTGGCGGCGATGAACAAACGCGTTTTGGTGCAGGTGCGCACGCGCTCGAAATCGACCGTGCGCTCCAGGATGCTGCGCAGCGGGTTCAGGTCCAGCGGGTTGAACTGATAGGGCGAAAACGGTTGACCGATGGCCTTGCTCCACCAGCGCATCGACTCTTGGCTGGCCTGCTGCCAGGCTTGCACGCCGGGCAGGCGCGCCGTCCAGGCATGGAGGCCGCCCATGGCCGGCTGCAGCAGCGCAAAGGGCGATTGCGCCCCCACCTGGGTCCAGAACGCGCGCAGGGTGTTGCGCGCGCCCTCGCGGCCGCCCTCCATCAGCCCGGCGGCCAGCGCGACCGCGTTCATGGCCCCGGCGCTGGTGCCGCTGATGGCCGCGATTTCCAGGCTCTCGTCCTGCAGCAGCCGGTCCAGCACGCCCCAGGTGAAGGCGCCATGCGCGCCACCGCCTTGCAGGGCGAGGTCGATGGGCAGGGGCGGTGCGGCAGCAGGGACTTGTTTCATGCGCACATTATGCGCCAGCGACTGTGTAAACCCCATGAAACCCGGCTCAGGGCTGAGTCTGGAGGCTGCGCACGACCTCGAGCGCCTCCTCGATGCGCTCCACAGGGTGCAGCGCCATGCCGGCCAGCGCCTTGTGCTGCGCCAGATCCGACTTTTTGGGCAGGTTGGCCTTGGGCAACAGGGCGGCCGTAAAACCCAGCTTGGCGGCTTCGCGCAGCCGCTCCTGCCCGCGCGGCGCCGGGCGCACCTCGCCCGCCAGCCCGACCTCGCCAAAGGCCAGAAAACCCTGCGGCAAGGCGCGGTTGCGCAGCGACGACGCGATCGCCAGCAGCACCGCCAGATCGGCCGCCGGCTCGCTGATGCGCACCCCGCCCACGGCGTTGACGAACACGTCCTGGTCGCTGCACGACACCCCGGCGTGCCGGTGCAGCACCGCCAGCAGCATCGCCAGGCGCTCGCGCTCCAACCCCACGCTCAGGCGCCGCGGGCTCGGGCCGCCGCTGTCCACCAGCGCCTGAATCTCGACCAGCAGCGGCCGCGTGCCTTCGAGCGTCACCAGCACGCAACTGCCCGGCACCGGCTGGCTGTGCTGGCTCAGGAAAATCGCGCTCGGGTTGCTCACGCCCTTGAGCCCACGCTCGGTCATGGCAAAGACGCCGATCTCGTTCACGGCGCCGAAGCGGTTCTTGATGGCCCGAATCAGCCGGTAGGGGCCGTGGCTGTCGCCCTCGAAATACAGCACCGTGTCCACCATGTGCTCGAGCACGCGCGGCCCGGCCAGCGTGCCTTCCTTGGTCACGTGCCCGACCAGCACGATGGCGCTGCCGCTGGCCTTGGCGGCGCGCGTCAGGTAGGCGGCGCATTCGCGCACCTGGGCCACCGAACCGGGTGCCGAGCTGAGCTGGTCCGAATACAGGGTCTGGATCGAGTCGATCACCGCCAGCGCCGGGCGCTCGCGTGCCAGCGTGGCCAGGATGGCCTCGAGCCCGATCTCGACCAGCACCGGCACCGGGCTCGCCGCCAGCCCGAGGCGGCGCGCGCGCAGCGCCACCTGGGCCGCGCTTTCTTCGCCGCTCACGTACAGCGTCGGCAGGCCCTGGCGCTGCATGGCGTCCAGCGCCTGCAGCAGCAGCGTCGATTTGCCGATGCCGGGGTCGCCGCCGATCAGCACCACGCCCCCGGCGACGATGCCGCCGCCGAGCACGCGGTCCAGCTCCTCCTGCCCGGTGGCGGTGCGCGCCACTTCGCTGGCCTCGATGGCGCACAGCGGCGCCAGTTCGGCCGCCGCCACCAGCCCTGTGGGCCCAGCCGCGCCGAGCCGGTTCTTGCCTGCGGCTTGCGGCTCGGGCGCGGTTTCGAGCAGGCTGTTCCAGGCCCCGCAGTGCGGGCATTTGCCGAGCCAGCGCGGCGTCGTGCCGCCGCATTGCTGGCAACTGTAGTGGGACTTGTCTTTGGCCATGGGGCGCACTGTAGCAGCGCCGGGCACAGAGGATAATGCGCCGTCATGGCCGTCGTGATCCAGAACCCTCCCTTGTGGCGTCGGGCCTTGCCGCTGGTGCAGGGCTTCGATGGCCCGCTGCTGCTGGCCATTGCGCTGCTGAGCGCGCTCGGGCTGCTGGCCATGTATTCGGCCGCCTTCGAAATGCCGGGCCGCTTCGAGCTGCACGTGCGCAACCTGCTGATCGCGGCCGCCGCGCTGTTCGTGGTGGCGCAGATTCCGCCACAGCGCTGGCTGGCGCTGGCCGCGCCGCTGTACGTGGGCGGCCTGCTGCTGCTGCTGGCGGTGGAGCTGGTGGGGATCGAGCGCAACGGCGCGCAGCGCTGGCTCGACCTTGGCTTCATCGTCATGCAGCCGAGCGAGATCATGAAGCTGGCCATGCCGCTGATGCTGGCCTGGTGGTTTCACAAGCGCGAGGGCCAGTTGCAGTGGCCCGATTTCGTGGTCGCCGGCGTGATCGTGGCCGTGCCCACGGCGCTGATCATGAGCCAGCCCGACCTCGGCACCAGCCTGCTCATCGCCAGTTCGGGCCTGTTCGTGATCTACTTTGCCGGCCTGAGCTGGAAGCTCATCCTCCCGCCGCTGCTGCTGGGGCTGGTGGGCATCGTCACCCTGGTGCTGATGGAGCCGCACTGGTGCCAGCGCGGGGTCGACTGGGTGCTGCTGCGCGACTACCAGAAGGTGCGCGTCTGCACCCTGCTCAACCCCCACGCCGACCCCTTGGGCAGCGGCTTTCACATCATCCAGAGCATGATCGCCATCGGCTCGGGTGGCCTGTGGGGCCAGGGGCTGCTGCAAGGCACCCAGACCCAGCTCGACTTCGTGCTCGAGCGCACCACCGACTTCATCTTTGCCGCCTACGCCGAAGAGTTTGGCTTCCTCGGTGTGCTGCTGCTGCTGGGGGCGTATTTCTATCTGGTCTGGCGCGGCCTCAAAATCGCCATCGAAGCCCCGACCCTGTTCACCCGCCTGCTGGCCGGCGCGCTCACGCTGGTGCACTTCGTCTATGCCTTTGTGAACATCGGCATGGTCAGCGGCATTTTGCCGGTGGTCGGGCTGCCGCTGCCGTTCATGAGCTTTGGCGGCACGGCCATGCTCACGCTCGGGGCCAGCCTGGGCATCTTGCTGGCCATCGGGCGCTCCAGGCGGCGGCTGCAATCCTGAGCGCGGCCCTTGCGCACGGCGCCCTGCGGCGCCACGGCCCACTGCACGCGCCCCGGCACGGTCGGGCGCAAGTTCCTACAATGGGGCCCATGATCGCACGCGAACCCACCCTGGCCCGGCTGGCCACTGCCCACAGCCTGTTGCTCGAACCCTACGGGCTCGACCAGACCCACCTGCGCCGCACCCTGAGCCAGCTCATGGCCCCTGGGGTCGATGACGCCGACCTCTACTTCCAGTACACCCGCTCCGAGGGCTGGAGCCTCGAAGAAGGCATCGTCAAGAGCGGCAGCTTCAGCATCGACCAAGGCGTGGGCGTGCGCGCCGTCAGCGGCGACAAGACCGCCTTTGCCTACTCCGACGACCTGTCGTGGGCCGCCCTGCAAGACGCGGCGCAAAACGTGCGCAGCATCGGTGCCCAGGGGCAGCAGGGCCGCACCAGGGTGGGCGCACGCCAGGTCGCCAAGGCGCGCTCGCTCTACCCAGGGCACGACCCGATCGCCAGCCTCGACAGCGCCGCCAAGGTGGCGTTGCTCGAGCGCGTCGAGGCGCTGGCCAAGGCACAGGACCCGCGCATCGTGCAGGTCATGGCCAGTCTGGCCAGCGAATACGACGTGGTGCTGGTGGCGCGCGCCGACGGCACCCTGGCCGCCGACGTGCGGCCGCTGGTGCGCCTGTCGCTGACCGTGATCGCCGAACAGGGCGGGCGGCGCGAATCGGGTTCCTCTGGCGGCGGCGGCCGCTTTGGGCTGGCGCGCTTTGATGAAGCGCAAATCGCGCACTATGTCACCGACGCCGTGCAGTCGGCCCTGACCAACCTCGAGAGCCGCCCCGCGCCGGCGGGCGAGATGACGGTGGTGCTGGGCCCCGGTTGGCCGGGCGTGCTGCTGCACGAGGCCGTGGGGCATGGGCTCGAGGGCGACTTCAACCGCAAGGGCTCGAGCGCCTTTGCCGGCCGCATCGGCAAGCGCGTGGCAGCCAAGGGCGTGACCGTGCTCGACGACGGCACGCTCACCGACCGGCGCGGTTCGCTCAACATGGACGACGAAGGCTGCGCCAGCCAGCGCAATGTGCTGATCGAAGACGGCATTCTGCGCGGCTACCTGCAAGACAGCCTGAACGCGCGCCTCATGGGCGTCAAGCCCACCGGCAACGCCCGGCGCGAGAGCTACGCCCACCTGCCCATGCCGCGCATGACCAACACCTACATGCTGGCCGGCGACAAGGCGCCGCAGGAAATCATCGCCAGCATCAAACGCGGCCTGTATGCCAGCAACTTTGGCGGCGGCCAGGTCGATATCACCAGCGGCAAGTTCGTGTTCAGCGCCAGCCAGGCCTGGTGGGTCGAAGACGGCAAGCTGCAATACCCGGTCAAGGGCGCCACGCTGGTGGGCAGCGGCCCCGAGGCGCTCAAGCAAGTCAGCCTGATCGGCAACGACCTCGCGCTCGACAGCGGCGTGGGCACCTGCGGCAAGGAAGGCCAGAGCCTGCCGGTGGGCGTGGGCCAGCCGACGCTGCGCATCGACGGGCTGACGGTGGGCGGCACGGCCTGAAACCCCTCTCGGCAACCTGGGGCCTCGAGCGCTCGGCACGGCCAAGCTGGCGGCGGGCGCTGGCGTCGCAGGTCTGACAATCGCCCGGGGTGGGACAGGTAGATGACCAGCAGCGCGGCAACGGGCGCAAGCCGGCTCAAGGCCGCAACAACGCGCGCAGCTTCATGCCGCTGAGCAGCAGCGCGCCGAAGTACACCAGCGCGGCGCCGACCAGCAGCGCGGCCATGGCCAGCAGGCGCTGCCAGACGCTCACATCGACCGCCACCCAGGCAAATTGGCCAGCGGCCCACCACAGAAAAGCGCCCAGCAGCGCACACGCCAGCAGCACGCGCAGCGCAAACAGCAGCCAGCCCGGCCGCGCCTGGTAGGCGCCGCGCCGCAGCAGGCCCGCCAGCAGCAGGCCGGCATTGATCAGCGCCCCCAGGCCTATGGCCAGCGCCAGCCCGGCGTGGGCCAAGTGCGGCACCAGCAGCAGGTTGAGCAACTGCGTCAGCACCAGCACCGCAATGGCAATTTTGACCGGCGTGCGGATGTCTTGCTTGGCATAAAAAGCCGGGGCCAGAATCTTGATCGCCACCAGGCCCAGCAGCCCGACACCGTAGCCCATGAGCGCCGCCGCGGTTTGCTGCACGTCGTGCGCGCTGAAGGCACCGTAGTGGAACAGCACCGCCACCAGCGGCTCGGCGATCAGCAGCAGCGCCAGCGCGCAGGGCAGTGCCAGCAGCAGCATCAGGCGCAAGCCCCAGTCGAGCAAGCCGCTGTAGCGCGCGGCGTCGGCGGCGGCATGGGCGCTGGCCAGCGCGGGCAGCAGCACCACGCCCAGCGCCACACCGAGCAGCGCGGTCGGAAACTCCATCAGGCGGTCGGCGAAGGTGAGCCAGCTCACGCTGCCGGTGGCCAGGTGCGAGGCGATCTGGGTGTTGATGAGCAGCGACAACTGCGCCACACTCACCCCCAGCAGCGCCGGCAGCATGAGCGTGAGGATGCGCTGCGTGCCCGGGTGCTGCCAGGCCGCGCGCACCTTGGACCAGCGCAAGCCCACCCGCGGCAGCAGCCCCAGGCGCTTGAGGGCCGCCAGTTGAACCGCCAGTTGCAGGCTGCCGCCGAGCAACACGCCTCCGGCCAGCGCCATGATCGGCTCGATGCCCATCGACTCAAACCACGGCGCCCCCCAAGCCGCCGCCACGATCAAGCCGACGTTGAGCAGCACCGGTGTGGCCGCCGGCACGGCAAAGCGCTTCCAGGTGTTGAGGATGCCGGCCGCCAGCGCCACCAGCGACATGAAGCCGATGTAGGGGAACATCCAGCGCGTCAGCGCCACCGTCACGTCAAAGGTGTACGGGTCGCGCGCCAGCCCAGATGCCATGGCCCATACCAGCAGTGGTGCCGCCAGCACGCCCACGATGCAGGTGAGTGTGAGCGCCCAGGCCAGCACCGTGGCCACGCGGTCGATCAGGTCTTGGGTGGCGGCGTCGCCCTCTTGGGTGCGCGTGGCCGCCAGCACCGGCACAAAAGCCTGGCTGAACGCGCCTTCGGCAAACAGGCGCCGCAGCAGGTTGGGGATGCGAAACGCGACGTTGAAGGCGTCGGTCATGGCGCTCACGCCAAAGGTGGCGGCGATGAGCAGATCGCGCACCAGGCCGCTGATGCGCGACAGCAGGGTGAGCAGCGAGACGACAGAGGCGGATTTAAAGAGCGACACAGCGCGAGTGTAGCCTTGGCACTAGAATGGTTCGCGCCCACGATTGCTGCGCTCGCCACCTCTCCAGGGGATGCGCGGGTGGCTGCAGGCGCTCGGGCGCCAATAAAATGATTCTTATGCCGATTTTCAACGCCGACCTGCACTGCCACTCCACCGTCTCCGACGGCACCCTCACGCCCGAGGCGCTGGCGGCACGCGCCAAGGCCAACGGGGTCGAGCTCTGGGCCCTGACCGACCACGACGAAGTGAGCGGCCAGCAGCGCGCCATCGACGCCGCGCGCGCCCTGGCGCTGCCCTACCTCACCGGCACCGAGATTTCGGTCAGCTTTTGCGAGCTCACGGTGCACATCGTCGGGCTGGGTTTTGACCACACCCACCCGGCGCTGTTGCAGGGCCTGGAGCGCACGCGCAGCGGCCGCAGCGCGCGCGCCCAGGAAATGGCGCAGCAGTTGCGCCTGGTCGGCATCCCCGGTGTCTTCGAGGGGGCGCTCAAATACGTCAGCAACCCAGAGCTGATTTCGCGCGCCCATTTTGCCCGCTACCTGGTCGAGGTCGGGGTGTGCAAAGACGTGCAAGAGGTGTTTCGCAAATACCTCACCGACGGCAAACCCGGCTTCGTGCCGCACCGCTGGGCCAGCCTGGGCGACGCGGTGCGCTGGATCGTCGAGGCCGGCGGCGTGGCGGTGATCGCGCATCCAGCGCGCTACAACCATCCCAACGCCACCCAGGAATACGCCCTGTTCAGCGAATTCAAGGCCCACGGCGGGCAAGCGGTGGAGGTGCTCACCGGCAGCCACAGCAGCGCCGAAGCGGCCCAGTACGCCGAGATGGCGCTCGAGTTTGGCCTTGCGGCCTCGCGCGGCTCCGATTTCCACAGCCCCGGCGAGAGCCACTGCGAGCTCGGCGCCCTGCCCTTGCTCGACGCCCGCTTGCAGCCGGTGTGGGATTTGCTGGCACACCGTGTCCACTGAAAGCGCGCGCTTGGTGCAGCCACGCGCGCTGCTGGGTATTGCCTTTGTGGTGCTGGCGGTGGCCTGTTTTGCGGCGCTGGATGCCACCGTCAAGCTGCTGGGCGCCAGCATTTCGGTGCTGATGGTGGTGTGGTTTCGCTACACCTTTCAGGCGCTGGTCATGGCCGCGGTGGTGCTGCCCACCCGCGGCTGGCGTTCGTTGGCCACACGCCAGCCGCTGCTGCACGCGCTGCGCGGGCTGCTGCTGCTGGCAGTCAGTACCTTGAGCTTTGTCAGCGTGCAACACATGCCGCTGGGTGAGTTCACCGCCATGATCATGCTCACGCCGCTGGTGGTGACGCTGCTGGCGGCCGTGTTTTTGCGCGAAACCGTGAGCCGCCTGCGCTGGCTGCTGGTCTGGGGCGGTTTTGCCGGGGCCTTGCTCATCATCCAGCCCACCGGGGCCGCGCTGGGCTGGTTTGTGCTGGTGCCGCTGCTCATGGTGCTGCTGTACGCCACGTTCCAGATTCTGACCAGCCGCATGGCGCGCAGCGAAGACGCCATGACCATGCACTGCTATACCGGCTGGACCGGGGCGGCGCTGATGACGCTGGCGCTGCCCTGGGTCTGGCAGACCATCCCTGATTTGCGCACGCTGGCGCTGCTGTGCCTGGCGGGGCTGTGCGGCACCGTGGGCCATTTTTTGTTCATCCAGGCGTTTGCGCGCGCGCCGGCCTCCACCCTGGCACCCTACATGTATCTGCAAGTGGGCCTTGCGCTGCTGCTGGGCTGGTTGCTGTTTGGTCACCTGCCAGGGCTGTGGGCCTGGGTGGGCATGGGCCTGATTGTGCTCTGCGGCGCGACCTTGGTCTGGCTCACGGCGCGTCAACCCAAAATCGACTGATTCTCACCCTCTACCCATGTCGCAGTATTTTCAACTCCACCCCGACAACCCGCAACCGCGCCTGCTCAAACAGGCGGTGCAGGCGCTGCAGCAAGGCGGCGTGCTGGCGCTGCCCACCGACTCCAGCTACGCGCTGGTCTGCCACCTCGACGACAAAGACGCGGTCGAGCGGCTGCGCCGCATCCGTGGCTTCGATGCCAGGCACCCGCTCACGCTGCTGTGCCGCGACCTGAGCGAACTGGCCAGCTACGCGCGCGTGAGCAACGCCCAGTTTCGCCTGCTCAAGCTCGGCACCCCCGGCCCCTACACCTTCGTGCTCGAGGCCAGCAAAGAGGTGCCGCGGCGTCTGAGCCACCCGGCGCGCAAGACCATCGGGCTGCGCGTTCCGGCACACAAGGTGCTGCAGGCACTGCTGGAACTGCACGGCGCGCCGCTGCTGGGCACCACCCTGATCGAGCCCGGCGCCAGCGAGCCCCTCAACGACGCGCACGAAATCCGTCAGCGCCTCGAGCACAGCCTGGCCGCCGTGATCGACGCCGGCGCCTGCGCGCTGGCGCCCACCACCGTACTCGACCTCACGCCCATGGCCCAAGGCGAGGCGCCGCAGCTGCTGCGCCAAGGCCAGGGCAGCCTGGCCGCGCTCGGGTTGTAAGCGCCACCGAGCCCATACGCCACACCGCTGCGCTGCTGAGACAATACACCCCATGGACATCGCCGCCCTGCTGCAAACCATCGCCGTCTTTGCGTTGCCGGTGCTGTTTGCCATCACCATCCACGAGGCCGCGCACGGCTACGCGGCGCGCCACTTCGGCGACCCCACGGCCTGGATGCTGGGGCGCATCACGCTCAACCCGGCCAAGCACATCGACCCGCTGGGCACGATCGCGCTGCCGCTGCTGCTGCTGTTTGCCACCAGCGGCGCTTTTTTGTTTGGCTACGCCAAGCCGGTGCCAGTGAACGCCGCGCGCCTGCGCCGGCCCAAGACCGATATGGTCTGGGTGGCGCTGGCCGGCCCGGCGTCCAACGTGGTGCAGGCGCTGCTGTGGGTGATCTTTGGCTATCTGCTGCTGGCGCTGGGCCTGCACGAGCCGTTTTTGCTTGAAATGTCGCAGGCCGGGCTGCTGGTCAATCTGGTGCTGTTCGTGCTCAATATGCTGCCGCTGCCGCCGCTGGATGGCGGGCGCATCCTGGTCGGGCTGCTGCCCGCGCAACCGGCGCAGGCGGTCGCGCGCATCGAACCCTTTGGCTTCATCATCGTGCTGGTGCTGCTGTTCACCGGTTTGCTGGGCACCTACTGGCTGCGCCCACTGATGACGCTTTCAGCCGACCTGATCCAAACCGTGCTCACGCCGCTGCGCTGGTTGCTGCTTTAAATTTACCCCCCCTCTCTCGATCCCTTCATGCACACCCTGCGCGTCCTCACTGGCATCAAACCCTCTGGCACCCCGCACCTGGGCAATTATGTGGGCGCCATCCGGCCGGCGCTGCGCTCGAGCGCGCTGGGCAGCGTCGATGCCTTTTACTTTCTGGCCGACTACCACGCCCTCATTTCCACGCACGAACCCGAGCGCGTGCAGCGCTCGACGCTCGAAATCGCCGCCACCTGGCTGGCTTGCGGGCTCGACCCGGAGCGCGTCACGTTTTACCGCCAGTCCGACATCCCCGAAACCACCGAACTCACCTGGCTGCTCACCTGCGTCTGCGGCAAGGGGCTGCTCAACCGCGCCCACGCCTACAAAGCGGCGCTGGACAAAAACGCGGCCGCCGGGCTCGATGCCGACGACGGCGTGAGCGCCGGCCTGTTCATGTACCCGGTGCTGATGGCGGCCGACATCCTGCTCTTCAACGCGCACCAGGTGCCGGTGGGGCGCGACCAGGTGCAGCACATCGAAATGGCGCGCGACCTCGGTTCCAGCTTCAACCACCTCTACGGCACGCACTTCACCCTGCCCGAAGCCGTGGTCGAGGCCCAAGTGGCCACCCTGCCCGGGCTGGACGGGCGCAAGATGAGCAAGAGCTACGACAACACCATCCCACTGTTTGCGCCACCCGAGCAGCTCAAGAAACTGATCTTCGGCATCGTCACCGACTCGCTGGCACCGGGTCAGCCCAAGCAGACCGAGGGCTCGGCGCTGTTCCAGCTCTACCAAGCCTTTGCCAGCGCCGACGAAACCGCCGCGCTGGCGCGCGCCTACGCACAAGGCATCGCCTGGGCGCAGGCCAAGCAGCTGCTGTACGAGCGCATCGAGGCCGAAATCGCGCCGCTGCGTGCGCGCTACCTCGAGCTCATGGCGCGCCCGCAAGATGTCGAAGCGCTGCTGCAAGCCGGCGCCGCCAAGGCGCGGCGCAGCGCCACCCCGTTCACCCAGCGCCTGCGCCATGCGGTGGGGCTGCGGCCGCTGGTGGCGGCGGGTGCCGGTGCGGCGGCGCGGGCGAATGGTGCGGCGGCGGCCCTTGCTGGAGGCGGCGGCACGGCGGCGCCCACGGCGGGCAGCGCCCCGGCCGCCAAGGCCGCCCTGCCCGTCTTCAAGCAGTACCGCGAGCCCGACGGCCGCTTCGCCTTCAAGCTCGCCGACGCGCGCGGCCAGCTGCTGCTGCAAAGCCTGGGCTTTGCCACCCCCCAGGAAGCAGGGCAAGCCATCGCCCGCCTCAAGGCCGCCGGCTACAGCGCCAGCCCCGAACTGCACCCGCTGCTGCAACTGGGCGCGCAGAATGCGGGTGCGGGTGCAGCCCAAGCCGCCGACGCCGCCCTGGCCGCACTGCGCGAAGCCGGTTAGCGCTCTCCCCGGCAGCGCGCGATGGCCCGGTTTTGAGCCTGCTACAATGCGCGGCTCGACACGCGGAGAGATGGCAGAGTGGTCGAATGCGCCGGACTCGAAATCCGGTATACGGTTGTACCGTATCGAGGGTTCGAATCCCTCTCTCTCCGCCAAACAATTTAAAATTAACAGGTTACATCAGGTTGGTTTTCGCAGCAAGGGCCCGCCGAGGCCCTTTTTCGCGTCCAAGTGCCTCCGTTTTGTTCCCGTCATACCGGCACGATTCCTGGTACGCGCGCGGCCGGTCGGGGCGATGATGGGAGTTACAGGATATGACTGGTGCAGTGCCAGCAGGCGTTGGGGTGGCCGCGTTTGTCATGTCGTGATGATTTCGTGATAACCCTTGCTCTTGGACGTTCCGCCAAAGGAATCGAGTAAGCTAGCGTTTTGCCAGCTTACTGCTTACAGGAGCGTGCCTATGGCCGCCAGCAAGTCGGAAGTCGTCAGTGTTCGCGTTGAGCCGCACATCAAGTCTGCCATGCTGGAGGCTGCAGAGCGGGAGATGCGAAGCCTGGCCAACTTGAAAGCCCGAAAGATCGGTTCGTGACGGATGCCCAAAAAGCAGCGCTCCAGGCGCTCGGTTTCCGCTTCGGCATCAATGGCCCTCATGCTGCTCGGACGATGATGCTGGACGAACTGCGCCTGCTGCTTGGCCACACGCAGCCCCAGGCCGGCCGCGCCGACTACGCGACGGCCATTGTGGATGAGAACGTCTTGGGCAAGCCGACCCTTAAGGCGCGGGTACTGACGCTGCGCCACATGAGCGCACTTTACAGCCTTGGCGCCACCAATCCCATTTTCCGTGCACTGCGCCGCCTCTGGCCGCTGAACGAGGCCGCACAACCGCAGCTCGCTTTGGCGCTGGCACTGGCGCGCGACCCCCTTTTGCGCAGCACCCAGGCTTTCATTCTTGGCCACGCTATCGGCGCTGCGGTGTCTCGCGAAGCGGTCGAGCGCTTCTTGGCGCAGTCCTACCCAGACCGCTTCAGCCCTGCGTCGCTCAAGTCGTTTGCTCAGAACGTGGCGGGCAGTTGGACGGCTGCCGGCCTTCTTTGCGGTCACCGCAACAAGACCCGCGCGCAGCCGCCGGCACACCCCGAAGCCGCGACCCTGCTGCTCTTCCTGGCTTACCTCGGGGGGCGCACCGGGCAACGCCTCTTCTCATCCGAATGGACGAATCTGCTGGGCGGCTCAACTGATGAGCTGGAGTTGCTTGCAAACTCCGCTGCGCACCGGGGCCTTCTCGTGTTCATGAATGCAGGCGGCGTCAAAGAGGTTCGCTTCCCTGGCTACCTCACGCCCGAAGAAGAACGCACTCGTCTGGAGGTGCTGCATGTCGTCTAGAGTCGCCAAGCTGGCTGCAAGCTACCGTCAGCATCTATCGGTGCCATGGCAGACCGGGCTGGCCGCTGTCCAACGCGTTATCTTCGCGGTCTACGACAAGGCCGACGAACTGCGCCTGCGCGCCCATGTCGGTGAGTTCGAGCTCGCCACCCAGCAGGCTGGCAAGCAGTGGCTGCTGTTGGACCTGACCCATGCCTTCCCACTGTGGATGGCGGCGCAGGAGAACCGCGACGCCTATTTCGAATGCCCCGAAGACCTGGCCGGCTACCAAACGGGCGAGGTCATAATGTTTCGCGACGCGCTGATCGAGCAGATCAAGACGCAAATCTCAGCACAAGCGGGCCCAGATACGGTCGTCGCCCTGCTGGGTGTGGGGGCGTTGTTTGGTCTGGCTCGCGTCTCAGCCGTGGTAGAACGCATCAAGGATGCCATACCGGGCCGCCTGCTGGTGTTCTTTCCGGGCGAACACCACCCCGAGAACCACACCTACCGGCTGCTGGACGCACGCGACGGCTGGAACTACCTGGCCGTTCCCCTGATGGCCAAGGACTGAACCGCCCGCTGCACGCGACACCAGGGCAAGCAAGGAACGCTATGCTGAACAGGGACATTTACCTCAAACCGCCGCAACAGAACCGCCTTGTCAACCATGGTGTGGCCGAGGTCTCTGAAGACCACTCCGAGGCTGCGCAGGCCATCCTGCGCTACGAGCTCGAGACCTTCGTCTGCGACGGCCAGTACGCCAAGGGGCTGGAGACCATCCTCGACAAGTTCCTGCTCAACCTTGGCTCCAAGACCGAGCAGCCAGGGGTGTGGATTTCCGGCTTCTACGGCAGCGGCAAGTCGCACCTGGCCAAGATGTTGCGCACGCTGTGGACCGACTACTCCTTTGCCGATGGTGCCACGGCACGCAGCATCGCGCGTCTGCCGCAAGGCATCCTGGCCCAGCTCAAGGAACTCAGCACCCAGGGCAAGCGCCACGGCGGGCTGCACGCCGCAGCCGGCAAGTTGGGGGCCGGTGCCAACGACAGAGTGCGGCTCGCGCTGCTGGGTATTCTGTTCAAGTCCAAGGGCTTGCCCGAGCCATACAACCAGGCGCAGTTGCAGATGTGGCTGCAGCGCGAGGGCATACTCGACGCGGTGCGCGCCGATCTGCACACCGAAGGCCGCACGCTACAAAAGACGCTGCCCGAGATGTACGTCTCGCAGCCGCTCGCGCAGTCGCTGCTGAAACACCGCCCCGACCTCGCAGCCAGCCAGAAAGAGCTGCGAACCATCCTGAAGCACCAGTTTCCCGAGGTGACCGACATCAGCAGCAACCAGCTGGTGGCGGCCATCGAAGCCGCCCTGGTGCACAACGGCAAGCTCCCGCTCACGCTCGTGGTGCTGGACGAGGTGCAGCAGTACATTGGCACCGACGCCGAAAAGGCGTTCCAGGTGCAAGAGCTTACCGAGACGCTGAGCAAGCACTTCAACGGCAAGCTGCTCTTCGTGGGCACGGGCCAGTCGGCCCTGACTGGCACCCCGGCCCTCACCAAGCTGACGGGCCGGTTCCCGGTGCAAGTGATGCTGGGTGACTGGGATGTCGAGAACGTCACGCGCCAAATCATCCTGGCCAAAAAGCCCTCGGTGCAGCCCGAGCTCGAGAAGGTCTGGCGCAGCAACCTGGGGGAAATCTCGCGCCACCTGCGCGGCACCAAGCTCGAGCACGTCACCGCTGACGAAAGCCTCATGACGTCCGACTACCCGCTGCTGCCGGTGCGCCGCCGCTTCTGGGAGCGGGTGCTGCGCACGATCGACACCACCGGCACCGTCTCGCAACTGCGCAGCCAGTTGCGCGTGGTGCATGAAGCGGTGCTGGCCACGGCCGAGGCGCCGCTGGGGCATGTGGTTTGCGGCGACTTTCTTTACGACCAAATTGCCGCCAACCTGCTCTCCACGGCGCAGCTGCCCAAAGAAGTGTTCGAGAACGTGCAGCGCTTCGCCGCTGGAGATGCGAACGCCCAGCTCAAGGCCAAGCTGCTCAAGCTCATCTACCTCATCAACAAACTGCCCGCCGATGCGGCGCTGGACCTGGGCCTGAAGGCCACCGAAGAGGCCCTGGCCGACCTGCTGGTCACCGACCTGTCTGCCGGCTCGTCCGAGCTGCGCAAGTCGCTGCCGGCCCTGCTCGATGAGCTGCAGAACCAAGACCGCGTGGTCATGGCCCTGGCGGGTGGCAACGGCACCGAATACCGACTGCAAACGCGCGAATCCAGCGCCTGGTACGAGGAGTTTCGCGCCCATGAGTCCGAGCTCAAGGCCGCACCGCAGCGCGTGGAACACAAGCGCGTCGAACTGCTCAAGGCCCGCTTTGTTGAGGTGCTGAAGAAAGTGCGCGTCACGCAGGGCAAGGGCAACGAAGTGCGCACGCTCAGCCCCAGCTACGACGACACCCTGCCCAAGGACCATGACCGCAGCCTGTACCTGTGGACTCAGGACGGCTGGCAGACCGAAGAGAAGTCGGTCATTGCCGAGGCCAAGGCCAAGCGCTCCGACAACCCCACGCTGTTCGCCTTCCTGCCGGCCCAGCACAAAACCGAGTTGAGCAACGCCATCGTCGCGCTGGAGGCCGCGCGCACCACTTTGCAGAAGAAGGGCTACCCGGCTACCGAAGAAGGCCGCGACGCGCAGCGCTCGATGGAGAGCCGCCAGCGCAACGCCGAAAGGGCGCTTCAAGACCTACTCGACCAACTGTTCGCCGCTGTGCGCGTGTTCCAGGCCGGCGGGCAGGAGGCTACCGACGGCAATGACCTGGCCGACCGCATCAACCGTGCGGCCAAGTCTTCGGCCATCCGCCTCTACAGCCAGTTCGATGCGGCCGACCACGAGCAGTGGGGCAAGGTGCTGGATGAAGCCCGCAAGGGCAACCTGGAGGCTTTGAAGGCCGTCGGCCACACCCAAGAGGCCGACAAGCACCCGGTCTGCCAGAAGCTGCTGGGCTTCATCGGCCCCGGCAAGAAGGGCTCGGAGATTCGCGAGAACTTCGAGGCCCCGCCCTACGGCTGGCCGCGCGACGCCATCGACGGTGCGCTGTACGCGCTGCTGGCTGCCGGCCACCTGAAGGCCAGCGACGCGGCGGCCAAGCCGGTGGATGCCAAGAGCCTGGACCGCGCCAAGCTCAGCCAAGCCAGCTTCCAGCGCGAATCCATCCACATCACACCGATGCAGCTGATCAAGATCCGGCAGCTGTTCGGGTCCGTCGGCGTCCCCTGCCAGCCCAAGGAAGAGCAAGCCAAGCTGCCGGCACTGCTGGCCAAGCTGCGGGATCAGGCCAGCAGGGCCGGAGGCGCCGCACCCGCCCCTGAGGCGCCCAAGCTCGGCGTGCTGGAATCCATCGAAGGCCAGTCCGGCAACGCTCAGCTGCTGGAGGTCTACACCCGGTCCGACGAGATCGCCGCGCTGTCCAAGGCCTGGGTCCACACCGCCGAAGGCATCACCAAGCGGCTGCCGGCCTGGCACCAACTGCAAGACCTGCTGCGCCACGCCAAGACTCTAGTCCCGTACCAGGCGCTGAAGACCGAGGCCCAGGCCATCGAGACCCAGCGCGCGCTGCTGGCCGAGCCTGACCCGGTACGCCCGCTGCTCGACAAGGTGGTGGACCTGCTGCGCCAGGCGCTCAACGCCAAGCTGGCCACCTATAAGCAAGCATTCGCCCAACAGCAGCAACAGCTTCATGGCGACACCGAGTGGAACAAGCTCAGCGATGCCCAGAGGACTGACCTGACCGGGCGGCACCACCTGAAGCCCCAGGCCGACCCGCCTTTGGGCACGCCCGAGCAACTGCAGGATGCCCTGGACGACTGCGACCTCGACCACTGGGTCTCCAAGGCCGATGCCCTGCCCAGCCGCTTCGAGGCCGCGCGCATGGCCGCGGTGCAACTGCTCAAGCCCAACGTCGTGCACCTGAGCCTGCCCAAACGCACGCTAAACAACGCCGAAGAGCTGAAGGCCTGGCTGGCGGATGTTGAGCAGCTCGTGGCGGAGAAGCTCAAGCAAGGGCCGGTGGCGCTGTGATCGCTCCCGGCACTGACTGTCGACACACGAGGAGGTCTGCATGCTGACCCAACTCTCGCTCAGCAATTTCAAGAGCTATCGGGATGCCCGGCTACCCCTGGCGCCGTTGACCTTCCTGATCGGTGCCAACGCTTCTGGCAAGAGCAACATGCTCGAGGCTATGCGACTGCTCAGCTGGCTGGCCAAGGGCAGCCGACTGGAAGACATCGCCAGGGCGATTCAGGGCGGCGATGCCATCGTGCGTGGACAGTCGCGCGACCTGTTCCGCGATACGGCTCAGCCCCTCACGCTGGGCCTACACCTCGCAGGTGCGCCCCACGGTTGGGAAGACTTTGAAGTCAGCATTGGATTGCAGGCGGATCAACTGGTGATCACCGGCGAAAGGGTGACACAGCGGACAGAGAAGGTTCCGCTCTACATCGTCGATTCACAGCCCAATCCGCACACCGACGAGATCAGCGTTGCGTACAACAACTTCAAGCAAGGCCGCAACAAGCCCCATATCCCGTGCTCGAATCGGCAGGCGATCTTTTTCCAGCTCGAAACGCCGGGGCGCTTTGAAGCCAAGCACACCGACTCGCAGCAAATCATTCCCGCAGTGACAAAGGCGCTGCGCGAGGCTCTCCGGCAAATCGTCTTCCTGGACCCCCGCCCCGCCTTGATGCGCGACTACGTCTATGCCAAGGACGACGCCATCAAGGAAGACGGAAGCAACCTCTCGGCGGTTCTCTACAGCGTGGCGCAGACGGGATCAGGCAGGCAACAACTGCTCGGGTTCATCCGTTCGTTGCCCGAGCAGGACATCACAGCCATTCAGTTCATCAAGACCGAGCGACAGGACGTGATGGTCCGCTTGGTCGAGTCCTTCGGCGAGCAAAAGCGCACTGTGGACGCCCCGCTGCTGTCGGACGGCACTCTGCGCGTGCTGGCAGTCGGCGCCACGCTGCTGACTGCCCCCGAAGGGGCTTTGGTCGTAATCGAAGAGATCGACAACGGCGTGCACCCCAGCCGCGCCGAGCTTTTGGTGCAGCAGATCCGCAAGATCGCCACCGGTCGCAAGCTGAGGGTGCTGCTGACCTCGCACAACCCCGCCTTGCTCGACGCACTGCCCGATGAATCACTGGCCGACGTGGTGTGCTGCTACCGCGCCCCGCAGCAAGGCGACAGCCGGCTGGTCAGATTGGGAGACATGGACCGCTACCCCGAGTTGGTGGCGCAAGGCCCGCTGGGCCAGTTGATGACGCGGCGGGTGCTGGACCGGTACGTGAAGGACACCAGCACACCGCAGGAGCGGCAGGCCAAGGCCATGCAGTGGTTGGCGACCTTGCAAGCACCAGCGGACGACCCGGAAGAGCTATGACCGCAGTTTGCCTCCTCGACACGACGATCTTCGTGGAAGTGCTGAACGTGCCCGTCAAGGCCACCCAGCACACAGCCATCGTCGCTGCACTCTCGCAGCGTGTGCAGGCGAGGGAATCGCTGTTCCTGCCGATGGCCACGATTCTTGAGACTGGCAACCACATCGGACAAAACGGCGATGGGACGGAACGTCGGGCCTGTGCCCAGCGCTTCGTACAGATGGTGTCCGAAGCGCTGGACGGCAAGTTGCCTCTGATGCCGGTGAACTTTCTTGAAACGCACGATCTGCGCGCCTGGCTCAGCGAGTTTCCCGACCATGCCGGGCGCGGCAGCGGTCTGGGAGACTTGTCCATCGTCCATGACTGGCAGCGCTTGTGCCATCAGAACCGGGCGCGCCGCGTCTACATCTGGTCACTCGACGAGCATTTGGCCGCTTACGACCGCGAACCCGAACTCTGATCAACCCCCAGCCGTGACATCGACCAACACCCCCCTGCCCAAACCCCTGCGCAGCCAGCTGGAGGCCACCGTCAAGGCCGCCCGCGACGTGGCCGAGAAGGCGGCCGGCGCGGCGCTGGCGCAACTGGCCGTGGCCGACGCCAAGCTGCCCGACTACCTGACGGACGAGACCCTGCGCTCGCTGCGCCGCCGCCTGCGCGCGCACGCCAAGGCACTGGGCGACGAACGCAAGGGCAACGGCCAGCAAGACACGCAGCGCCTGGTGTGGGAAGTGGCTTACGAGCACTGGCACCGCATGCTGTTCGCGCGCTTCCTGGCCGAGAACGGGCTGCTGCTGTGGGAGCCCGGCGCGCCGGTGTCGCTGGAAGACTGCCGCAACATCGTCGACCACCACCCCGAGATGCTGCAGGGGGCGCTGCATGCCAAGACGCACTGGGAGCTTGCGGCCAAGCTGGCCGCCCGCATGCTGCCCCAGGTGTTCAAGCCGCAGAGCCCCGTGTTTGAGCTCGTCTTCGCGCCCGAACACCAGCGCGAGCTGGAACGCCTGCTCGCCGGGCTGCCAACCGAGGTGTTCCTGGCCAGCGACAGCCTGGGCTGGGTTTACCAGTTCTGGCAGGCCAAGCGCAAGGACGAGGTCAACGCCTCGGAGGTGAAGATTGGCGCCGACGAACTGCCCGCCGTCACCCAGCTCTTCACCGAGCCCTACATGGTGGACTTCCTGCTGCACAACTCGCTGGGCGCCTGGTGGGTGACACGCCAGCCGGGCAAGGCCTGCCCCGTGCCGCTGACTTATCTGCGCATGGTGGACGATGGCCTCCCCGCACCCTCGGGGGGCGGGGCCGGGGGTGGGGGCCAAGTTCCCGCCGCAGGCCGCTTCGAAGGCTGGCCCGACCGCTTGAGCGACTTCAAGCTGCTGGACCCCTGCTGCGGCTCGGGCCACTTCCTGGTGGCGGCCTTCCTGCTGCTGGTGCCCATGCGCATGCAGGCCGAGGGACTGAGTGCGATGGACGCGGTGGACGCCGTGATGGCCGACAACCTGCACGGGCTGGAGATCGACGCGCGCTGCGTGGAGATTGCGGTGTTTGCGCTGGCCCTGGCGGCCTGGCGCTTTCCGGACGAGAACGGCGACCCGCTGGGTGTGCGCGCCGACATGCCGGCGCCGCAGATCGCCTGCTGTGGTCTGAAAGTGGCGGCCAAGCCGGGCGACTGGGCGGCACTGGTGCCCGACACCGCTGCCAACGCCGGCCATCTGCGCGAAGGGCTGCGCCGTCTGCACGCAGACTTTGCCCAGGCTCCGCTGCTGGGCAGCCTGCTGGACCCGAGCAAGGCCAGCGAAGACCTGTTTGCGGCCGACTACTCGCTGCTGCGTGGTTTGTTGCAGCAGGCGCTGGCCGCCGAGCATCAGCCCGAGCTTTGGGACGACACCAGCGCCACATGGGACAACGCGCTCACGGCGTTGGGCCTGCTGGATGCCGCCCGGCTGCTGGATGGGCGCTACCACCTCGTGGTGACCAATGTGCCCTACCTGGCGCGTGGTAAGCAGCTCGACACGCTCAAGGACTACTGCGAAGCCCACTACCCCGAGGCCAAGAACGACCTGGCCAACGTCTTCCTGGAGCGTTGTCTGGAACTCAGCCTTGACCAGGGTGCGGGTGTGGTGCAAATCGTGATGCCGCAGAACTGGCTGTTCCTCACCAGCTACAAGAAACAGCGTGAGTCATTGCTGAAGGCGGTGCAGTGGAACCTTTTGGCGCGGCTGGGACCGGGGGCTTTCGAAACCATCAGTGGCGAGGTGGTGCAGGCGGTACTCCTGACACAGACTCGAACTAAGAAGTTGGACGGCGTTCAGCTGCGCGGGGTAGATGCCAGCGCGCCCAGGACGGCCACCGAGAAGTCTGCGCTTCTACTGACGGGCGCAATTGTGAGCGTGAGCCAGGCAGGTCAACTAGCGAATCCAGACGCACGGGTAGCGCTTGAGACGGCGTCAAGTAGCGGATTGCTGGAGGCTTATGCCACTGGTTTGCAAGGCGTTTCGACAAGCGACAACCCAAGATTCCGTTTTTGCTTCTGGGAAATGACTTCGTTCTTAGATGGCTGGCGTTGGTTTCAAGGTGGCGTCGAGTCGTCGCAGCACTTTGGTGGTTCCGAATCTGTCGTGTGGCTCGGGAAGCTTATTGAGCTCTATGAAGAAGCAAGAGACGCAACGTACGGTGAGAACGAGTTTCAAGAAAGACGGGCTGCATCAAATGCTTCGGGTGTCTACCTGAGGGGGCAGGCCGCTTGGTCTCAAAAGGGCGTAGCTGTTCGCCAAATGAGCGAGTTGCCCGTTTGCCTCACCCAAGGGTCGCCTTTCGATACGAACACGGCTGTAGTACTACCGCGCAAAGAGGAACATCTGCCTGCAATCTGGTGCTTCTGTTCCTCGCCCGAGTACAAACAATTGGTTCGTCGAATCGACCAAAAGTTGAATGTCACGAACGCAACGCTGGTCAAGGTCCCCTTCGACCTCGCGCATTGGCAGCAAGTCGCGGCCGAGCGCTACCCCAACGCCCTGCCCAAACCGTACTCCGACGACCCCACCCAATGGCTGTTCCACGGCCACCCACAGCCCGCCACCGACCCGCTGCAAGTCGCCGTCGCCCGCCTGGCCGGCTACCGCTGGCCGGCCGAGACCGACACGGCGATGGAACTCGCCGACGAGGCCCGCAGCTGGATTGCCCGCTGCGAGCAGCTGGCCGAGCACACCGACGACGACGGCATCCTCTGCCTGCCCTCGGTGCGCGGCGAGGCGCCCGCGCACGAGCGCCTGCTCAAGCTGCTGATTGCCGCCTGGGAAACCGTGCAGCCCGGCACTTGGAAGCCCGCCGTGCTCGACAAACTGCTGCTTGAGGCCGACTGCGCCGGCAAGGGCCTGGACGTGTGGCTGCGCGACAAGTTCTTCGAGCAACACGCCAAGCGCTTCCACCACCGCCCCTTCATCTGGCATGTGTGGGACGGCCTGAAGGACGGCTTCGCCGCGCTGGTGAACGTCCACCAGCTCGACCACAAGAAGCTGGAGCGCCTCATCCACACCTACCTGGGCGACTGGATTCGCCAGCAGGAGGTTGGTGTTCGCTCAGGCGTGGACGGTGCCCCCACCCGCCTGGCCGCCGCGCAGGACCTGAAGCGCCGGCTGGAGCTGATTCTGGAAGGCGAGCCGCCCTACGACATCTTCGTGCGCTGGAAGCCGCTGGCCGAGCAGCCCATCGGCTGGAACCCCGACCTCAACGACGGCGTGCGGCTCAACATCCGCCCCTTCATGACCGCCGAAGTCCTGCGCCACAACAAGAAGCCCAAGCTCAACATCACCTGGGACAAGGACCGCGGCAAGGACGTGGAGAGCGCACCCTGGTTCAAGGTCTTCAAGGGCGACCGCATCAATGACCACCATCTGACTTTGGCTGAGAAGTTCGCTGCCCGGAGCCATCAATGACCGAATCCTACCCGTTCGCCAAGTTCTGGCGCTGCGCGCTGCAAGTCAACCCCGCTGGCTATCACGCCACCTACCGGGGCGCTGACCATGGGCTTACCGAAGCGGCCTACAACCAAGCCTTGCTTCAGCAATGCCAGGCCTTCGATATTCGCGTCGTCGGCATGGCCGACCATGGCAGCGTCTCCAGCATCGACGCTGCACGTCGGGTGCTGGCACCGGCCGGCATCGTGGTGTTTCCGGGGTTCGAGATCGCATCGAACGACAAGACGCATTTCGTCTGTCTTTTCGGCGAGGAGACCTCGAGCCAGTCCTTGGAGCGGTATCTGGGAAGGCTACAACTGCTGGACCCCGAGGACGGCGTACGGCCTTCACGCCTGAGCGCAGAGCAACTGATCGACATCGTCGTCGACGAGCTGGAGGGCTTCATCTACGCAGCCCACTGCACCGAGGACAAGGGCCTGCTGAAGCTGCGTCAGAACCATGTGTGGCAGTTGCCGAAGCTGCGCGCCGCCCAAATTCCGAAGGGTATCGAGGATTTGAAGGGCATCGACGACGACTTCTACCGCAAGGTTTTCCTGAACACAAATCAGGCCTACCGGCGAGAACACTCCATGGTCGCCATCAACGCTAAAGACGTGGCCAGGCCTGAGGATTTGGCGCACCCGGGCGCCACGTGCTGGATCAAGATGACCCGACCGACGTTCACCGCGTTCAAGGTCGCATTTCTTGACCCGGAGTCGCGCGTGCGCCTGAACTCCGGGCAACCCGAAGAAAAGCCCAGCGCGATCCACAGCGTCAAGGTCAGCGGTGGCTACCTCGACGGCCTGGAAGCGGTGCTCTCCGGCCACCTGGACACGGTGATCGGCGGGCGCGGAACCGGCAAGTCGACCTTGATCGAGTGCCTGCGGTTCGCTCTGGATGTGCTGCCCAAGGGCACGCAAGCCCGCAAGCAGCACCACGAAATCATCAAGGAGAACCTGGGCAAGGACTTGGGCCGGGTAGAGGTGCAGCTCACCTCGTTCGCGCAGCACGGCAAGCGCTACACGGTCACGCGCAAGGTTGGCGAAGCCCCGATCGTGCGCGATGCAGAAGGCCAGGTCTCCACGTTGCTGCCACGCGATCTACTGCCCGATCTGGACATCTACGGCCAGAACGAGATCTACGAACTGGCCCAGGACGAAGGCAGCCGCCTGCGGCTGCTGGAGAAGTTCCTGCCGCAAGACCAGGACGGCAAGGCTCAATTGGACCAGGTGCAAAAGCGCCTGCGAGACAACGCCGAAAAGCTCACCAAGGCTTTCGACGATGCCGACACGCTGCACGAGCAAGTGAACCGGTTGCCGAAACTGCAAGAACATCTGCAGCGTTACGAAGCGCTGGGCCTCAAGGCCAAGCTCGCGCGCGTTCCGCTACTGGAACGCGAACGCCAGATCGATGTCCGTGCTCAGGAGGAGCTAAAGGCGCTTGAGACCGCGCTGGCTACCTTTGAGGATGCCTTGCCCGACACCACCTTCATCAGCGACAAGGCCCTGGAAGGGCTTCCCCACGCCACGCAACTGGTGGCGATGCGCGAGGTGCTCGAGGGACTCCGCCAGTCCATGGCCGCCTTGATCGCGCAGGGACAAGGGCTGCTCAACCAGGGTGCGACCGACATGCAAGCCGCCCGCCAGGCGTGGCAGGCGGCGCAGGCGGCGGCGCAGGCCGAGATCGATGGCGCTCTGCGCAGCCTGCCCTCAGCGGCGGGGCGCACCGGTCAGCAGATCGGCGTGGAGTACCAGAAGCTGCAACAGGAGATCGAACGCATCCGCCCACTGCAGTCGAGGATGGCGACTTACAAGCAGCTCACCGACAGCTTGGAACAGGAGCGGAGGAATCTTCTGGCCGAACTGTCTGATCGGCGACACGTGCGGCTTCAGGCCCTGCAGTCTGCTGCAAAGACGCTGAATCATCGGCTGCAAGGGCGGTTGCGCGTCGAGATTCAGCCTGAGGGCGACCGTCGCCCGCTCAAAGACTTCCTGTTGAAGTGTGAATTGGAGGGAGTTGGAGAACGGCGCTTGGCATGGATCGACGAGGATAGCCACATGTCGACGATCAAATTGGCGCAAAGCATACGGGAAGGCAAAGCAGGGTTGAGCGTCGATTGGAAGCTAACACCGGTTGTGGCCGAAGCGTTGAGCAAGCTGCCGCGCACGAAGCTGATGGCGCTGGAGTCGCTGGAGCTCAGCCATGGCGTGAAGATCGAGCTGAACGTGAACGCGGATGAAGGAGCGCCCGTCTACCGGTCACTGGAGCGGCTCTCCACGGGTCAACAGTGCACCGCCATCCTGCACCTGCTGCTGTTGGATAACCGCGACCCGCTGGTGATGGACCAGCCCGAAGACAACCTCGACAACGCCTTCATCGCCGAGCGCATCGTGCGTGAGCTTCGACAGGCCAAGACGCGGCGCCAGTTCATCTTTGCTACGCACAACGCCAACATTCCCGTGTTCGGCGATGCCGAGTGGATCGGTGTGTTCTCCGCAACGGATGCCCACGGCAGCCTGGCAGCGGATGCGCAGGGCTCGATCGACGTTGCGGCGATCCGAGACAGTGTCGCCACCATCCTGGAGGGTGGCCGCGCTGCGTTCATGCAGCGCAAGGCGAAGTATGAGTTTTGATAACTGCGCGAAAGCGCACTTGGAGTGTCCATGCTCAAAAGCGACCTGCTGCAACTGATCGCAAACGGCGAGAACTCCGGTGTCGAGTTCAAGCGCGATGACCTGCGCCCCGAGCAGTTGGCCAAGGAGATCGTTGCCCTGGCCAACCTGAAAGGTGGCAAGGTACTTCTGGGCGTGGAGGACGACGGCAGCATCAGCGGCATCCAGCGGAACGATCTGGAGCACTGGGTGATGGACACCGTCTTCGGCCGGTATGTACACCCGATGATCCTGCCGTACTTCGAAGTCGTGACCCTGGACGATGGCAAGCGAGTCGGGGTGGTCACGCTCACCGAAGGCAGCGCGAAGCCTTATGCGGTTCGTCACAACGACCGCGAGGAGGTCTACGTGCGCGTGGGCAGCACATCCCGCCGCGCGACACGAGAGCAGCTCGCGCGGCTGTTCGAGAGCGGCGGGATGCTTCATGCCGAGCTGATGCCGGTGTCAGGCACGGCCTTGGCCGACTTGGATCGCAGCCGCCTGGAGGACTACCTCCTGCGCGTGGTGGGCGATCCCAAAGCACCTGCGGACGATGGCGCTTGGCAACAGCGCCTCATTGGGCTGGGGTTCATGGTGGCGCGTGACGATGGGGAGCCCGTTTGCTCGATCGCCGGGCTGGTGCTATTTGGCCACAGCCCGCGGCAAAAGATGCGATATGCCGGGGTGCGGTGGATGTCGTTCAGCGGCATCGACATGAGCTACCAGGCTCAGGACGACAGCGTGATCGATGGCCCGTTGGTCGCACTGTGGACGGGAGATCACAACCAGCCGCCCATTGCTGACGGACTGATCGAAAGCCTGTCCAGTCGCATGAAGCCCTGCATCGAACAGCACTCAGATACCTTGCAGGAGGGGCTGCGGCGTAAGACTGGTCTGCGCTTTGCTGCTGAAGCCGTGCGCGAGGCCATGGTCAACGCCTTGGTTCACCGCGACTGGACGCGCCCGGTGGAGGTGGAGATCGTCAACTACGCCGACCGGCTGGAAGTCACGAGCCCGGGAGCGCTGCAGAACTCGATGACGATCGAGAAGATGCTGGCTGGGCAACGCTCGGCACGCAACCCGGTCATCATGGAAGTGATGCGCGACTATGGCTACGTCGAGCAGCGCGGTATGGGCGTGCGCCGCAAGATCGTGCCGCTTACGCGCGACTTCACGGGCCAGGATGCCGTTTTTGAGGCTACTGAGGACTTTGTCCGCGTTGTGCTGCCGGCTGCTCTCCAGAACTTTGCAAGATGAAGAACGCCATTTCGGGAACCGGACAATCTAACATGACGGTTTCGGCTGCAGTCGTGGAGGCCCTGGGGCTTGCCGCCGCAGGCAATACGCAAACTTCGGCACCGGCAGCAGCCGTGCTCTGGCCCGACAAAGAGCGCCAGTGGGCGGCGGCCCTTGCGGCCCTGAAGCAGATGCTGCCTGGGCTGCTTGAGCTCGGCGCTTATGACCCCGCAGCGCGAAGCGGCCCGGCCGTCTGGCTCAAGTGCGCGATTGCCGGCGTGTTGTCCGAAGTCCAGTTCAAGGGCGTGCCGGTGGTCTACCTGCCTGGGGTAAGCCGCGCCGAGTTGCGTGCCATCGAGAGCTGCCCGCGGGAGCTGCAGCCGCTGGCCGAGCTGCAGTACCGGGGCGTGTTCTGGAGCCAGTCCAACGGCAAGGACTGGACGGTCAGCGCCTTCCTGTCGTCAAAAAACGGCGGCCTGGGGCTGGACCTGGCGCAGGACCATGCCACACAGGAGGCCTTGGCCCAGGCGCTGTCTGCTGGTGTGTTGCTCGAGCGGCCGCTGGACGAGCTGCAGGGCCGGCAAATCAACGCCGAGTGGCTGCTGAGCCTGCTGGCACCGAACCCGCTGCGGGATGTGCTGCTGTGGATGAACGCGCCCCAGGCCACGCAGAAGGACTGGGCCGGCGTGAGGTGGGACGTGTTCTGCAAGCGCGCCAAGTCGGACTTCGGCTTCGACCCGGTCAGCGACGGGCCCCTGGTGGCTGCCGAGAAGCTGGCTCGGCGTGAGGGCAAGTGGGCGGCTGTGGCTGAGCTGTACCAGGATTCGTACCCGAGCTTTCCCGATGTGCTGACGCTGCTGCGCAACGTGCCTGCGCCGCAGATGGGGCTGTTCCCGGACATGGGGCAGCTTTGCGGCTACCCGCAAGCCAATGAGCAAGGCGAGGCGAGCCTGCGTTACGCGCTGTCTGCCTGTGCGGCCCTGGAGGCCGCCCAGGCTCGCACCGCCATCGGCAGCGCCGAGGAGGAGCACGGCGTGCGCCGGGGGTGGTTGTGGTCGCGCATGGGGCAGTCGCCCTTGGCTCAAGCGCTGGAGCAACTGGCTCGGTTAGCCGAGCTCAGCGCAGCGGCACCCATCGGCGCCACGCCTGCGGAGCTGGCTGCAAGCTACCAGCAGTCCGGCTGGCGTGTGGACGAGGCGGCGACGCTGGCCATGGGTGCCGTGCAGTCCAAGGCAGACACCGACGCCGTGGGTGCGGCAGTGCGCGCCGTTTACCTGCCTTGGCTGGAAGAAGCGGCCAAGCGACTGCAGGACGCGGTGATGAAAGTCGGGGGCATGCCAGCGCTGCATGCGGCTTCGGACGCAGCAGCTGATTCGGGCACCTGCACGGTGTTCGTGGATGGCCTGCGGTACGACGTCGCCCAGCGGCTGCGTGCCAAGCTGGAAGGGTTGGGCACCACGACGTTGGCCGCCCGTTGGACCAGCATGCCGTCGGTAACCGCATCCGGTAAGGCTTGGTGCTCGCCAGTGGCGGGGCTGGTGTCTGGCACGGCGGAAGACGTGGAGTTCGAGCCCCGTGTTGCGGCTGACGGCAAGCCACTCTCCGGCCACAACTTCAGGAAGCTGCTGACCGATAACGGCGTGCAGCCACTGGACCAGCACGAGACCGGTGACCCGAGCGGACGCGCCTGGACGGAGTCGGGCGACTTGGACCACTACGGCCACGCGCACGGCGTTCGTCTTGCGCGAGACGTGGATGCACAGTTGGCTGCGGTGGTCGAACGGGTGCAGGCACTGCGCGCTGCGGGGTGGCGCCGGGTGCGCATCGTTACCGACCACGGCTGGCTGCTGGTTCCCGGTAGCTTGCCGAAGACGGAACTGCCCAAACACCAGGCCGAGACCCGCTGGGGACGCTGCGCCGTCCTCAAGGACACGGCACACGGCACCCCGCTAACCTTCGGCTGGGATTGGTGTAAAGATGTCCAGGTGGCGTATGCGCCAGGCGTGTCATCCTTCATTGCTGGAGCCGACTACGCGCACGGTGGCCTGAGCCTGCAAGAGTGCCTGGTGCCGGTGCTGGAACTGGTGGTGGCTGCGCCTGCGGCAGCGGCACAGGTCACCATCAAGGCGGTGACATGGAAGGGCCTGCGCTGCGTGGTCGAGGTGGACAGCTCGACGGCCGGCCTGACGGTGGACGTGCGAACCAAGCCCGCGCTGGCGACGTCCAGCCTGGTGGCCAGCGTGAAGCCCGTCGAGGGCGGCAAGGCCAGCGTGGCGGTGGCCGACGATGACAACCTGGGCGGAGCGGCCGTGGTCGTCGTCCTGGCGGCCGATGGTCAGGTGCTGCAAAAGCAGGCGACGACGGTGGGAGGAAGCTGAGATGCAGCTCGACGACTTGGACAGGAAGGCAAGCGCTGCCTTCGAAGGCTACGTGGTACGCAAGGACTTGGTGCGGACGTTCAGCCGCCAGTTCCCGGTGCCGACCTACGTGGTCGAGTTCCTGCTGGGCCGCTACTGCGCCACCACCGACGAGGCAGAAATCCAGGAGGGTCTGGATATCGTCCAGCGTCAGTTGGCGTCGCGGACGGTGAAAGCCGGTGAAGAGGAGCTCTTCAAGGCCCGTGCGCGCGAGGCCGGCTCCGTGAAGGTTATCGATATCGTCACGGCGCGCCTGGACTCCAAGACCGACTCCTACATCGCCACCTTGCCCAGCCTGCGCCTGACGGACGTGCGGCTCACGCCCGAAATGGTCAAGGACAACGAGCGAATGCTCACCGGCGGCTTCTACGCCGAGGTAACCCTGGGCTACGACGCGTCCATCGCACAAGAAAAGGGCGGGCGGCCATTCGGTGTCGAGGCGCTGCGGGCCATCCAGCTCTCAAAGCGCGAGACGCTGGACGTTCTGACCAAGGGGCGGGAGCAGTTCTCCAGCGCCGAGTGGCGCGACCTGCTGCTGCGCAGCGTCGGCTTCGAGCCCGAGACCCTGTCGGAGCGCGCCAAGGACGCGCTGCTGCTGCGCATGGTGCCGTTCGTGGAGCGCAACTACAACCTGGTGGAGCTAGGGCCCAGGGGCACGGGTAAGTCGCACCTGTTTCAGCAGGTGTCACCGTACGCCCACCTCATCTCCGGTGGCAAGGCGACCGTGGCGCGCATGTTCGTCAACAACGCCAGCGGCCAGCGCGGTCTGGTCTGCCAGTACGACGTGGTGTGCTTTGACGAGGTGTCTGGCGTGTCCTTCGACCAGAAGGACGGCGTCAACATCATGAAGGGCTACATGGAAAGCGGCGAGTTCTCCCGGGGCAAAGAAAGCATCCGGGCGGACGGATCCATCGTGCTGGTGGGCAACTTCGACGTCGACGTGGAGCATCAGCAGCGCATCGGCCACCTCTTCGGGCCGCTGCCTCCCGAGATGCGCGACGACACCGCTTTCATGGACCGCATCCACTGTTTTTTGCCAGGCTGGGATGTGCCGAAGCTGAACCCCACGCTGTTCACCGCGCATTTCGGCCTGGTGAGCGACTTCCTCTCGGAGTGCTTCACCCAGCTGCGCAATCAGAGCCGGGTCTCGACCCTGCAAGGTCGTGTGCGTTGGGGCGGTGCGCTGTCGGGTCGAGACCTCAACGGCGTCAACAAGACCGTGAGCGGGTTGCTGAAGCTGTTGCATCCCGGCTCGGACGCAGCGGTCGGCGAGGAAGACCTCGAGTGGGCCGTGCGCCTGGCGCTGGAAGTGCGCCGCCGGGTCAAGGAGCAGCAGAAGCGCATCGGCGCCGCCGAGTTCCGCAACACCCACTTCAGCTACACCCTGGGCGCCGAGGGCGTCGAGAAGTTCGTCAGCACGCCGGAGCTGCAGAGCCAGGGCGGCATTGTCGACGAGCCGCTGGAGTGCGGCCAGGTCTGGGTGTTGAGCCCCGGCGGCGATGAAGAGCATCCGGGCCTGTTCCGGCTCGAGGTCAACGAGGGGCCTGGGAGCGGCGTGCGGGTGCTGAACAACCCGGTACCGGCGGCGTTCAAGGAATCCATCCGCTGTGCGGAGCAAAACCTGTACGCCCGGGCCCAGCAATTGGTTGGTGACCGGGACCCGCGCTGCCACGAGTTCTCGGTGCAGTTGCGGGGTTTTGATGCCGCCAAGGCTGGTGCCAAGACCGGCATCGGGGCGCTGATTGCGCTGTCCAGCGCGCTGTTGAAGCAGTCAGTCCGCGGAGGCCTGGTGGTCGTAGGCGAGGTGACGCTGGGCGGCTCCATCGAGCCGATTCACAACGCGGTGACGCTGGCCGAAATCGCCGTGGAGAAGGGCGCCAAAGCGCTGCTGTTGCCTGTGTCCTGCAGGCGCCAGTTGTTCGACCTGTCGGACGAGATGGCGACAAAGCTGGACATCGAGTTCTATCAGGACGGGCGTGATGCGCTGTTGAAGGCGTTGGCGGACTGAAGAAGGCGTAATGACACCTCGGGTGGCTCTTATGCAATCGGCTCAGCCACGTGCACCACAAACCCCCTATTGACGTTTACGTAAACGTCAATTAAAGTGCGCGCATCGACAATCGCCTGTCACAGCCCACCAGAGCCCAGCCGCCCCGTGTCGCCCTGCCCGCACGGCCATGCGGCCACACACCGGAGACCGCCGCCCATGACCGACCTGCACGCCGATTTCAAAGCCCTGGCCGAGTACCGCCCGCGCCACAAGGTGCGTTTCGTCACCGCCGCCAGCCTGTTCGACGGCCACGACGCGGCCATCAACATCATGCGCCGCCTGCTGCAGAGCATGGGGGCCGAGGTCATCCACCTGGGGCACAACCGTTCGGTCGAAGAAGTGGTGACGGCCGCCCTGCAAGAGGACGTGCAGGGCATCGCCATCAGCTCGTATCAGGGCGGGCACGTGGAGTATTTTCAGTACATGGTCGATCTGTTGCGCCAGCGCGGCGGCGCGCACGTGCAGGTGTTTGGCGGCGGCGGCGGCGTGATCGTGCCGGGTGAAATCCGCACCCTGATGGACTACGGCGTGGCGCGCATCTTCAGCCCCGAAGACGGCCAGCGCATGGGCCTGGCCGGCATGATCGGCGAGATGCTGATGCGCTGCGACCTGGACCTGACGCCCTATGCGCCGCAGACGCCGGCAGCGATCGAGGGCCACACCGACGCCGCCTGGCGCGCGCTGGCGCAGCTGATCACGGCGCTGGAAAACGGCGCCGCCCCGGCCGCGCTGGTGCAGCAGTTGCACGCGGGCGCCCAGGGCCGCCGGGTGCCGGTGCTGGGCATCACCGGCACCGGCGGCGCGGGCAAATCGTCGCTCACCGACGAGCTCATCCGCCGCCTGCGCCTGGACCAGGACGACGCGCTGCGCGTGGCCCTGATCAGCATCGACCCCTCGCGGCGCAAGAGCGGCGGCGCGCTGCTGGGCGATCGCATTCGCATGAATGCCATCGGACCGTGGCAAACGGCTCCGGCTGCTGCGCCCGAGCCAGCGCCGGGCCGCCCCAAGCTGGCGAGCGCCCCCTCGGGAGGCAGCGCCGACAAGGTGTTCATGCGCTCGCTCGCCACGCGCGACTTCGGCAGCGAAATCAGCGCCGCCCTGCCCGATGTGCTGGCGGCGTGCAAGGTGGCGGGCTTTGATCTGATCATCGTCGAGACCTCGGGCATCGGGCAGGGCGACGCGGCCATCGTGCCGCACGTGGACGTGCCGCTGTATGTGATGACGCCCGAGTTTGGCGCTTCCAGCCAGCTCGAAAAAATCGACATGCTCGACTTCGCCGAGTTTGTCGCCATCAACAAGTTCGACCGCAAGGGCGCGCTCGACGCGCTGCGCGACGTCTGCAAACAGGTGCAGCGCAACCGCCAAGCCTGGAACCAGAGCCCGGAGCAGATGCCGGTCTTTGGCACCACCGCCAGCCGCTTCAACGACGACGGCGTGAGCGCCCTCTACCAGGCGCTCAAACCGCGGCTGGCAGCGCTGGGCCTGGCACTCGCCACCCAAGACGGCCGCCTGCCCCCGGTGGCGGTGCGCCACAGCTCCAATCAAAGCCCGGTGCTGCCGCCGGCGCGCAACCGCTACCTGGCCGAAATCGCCGCCACGGTGCGCGGCTACAAGCAGCAGGCGCGCGCGCAGGCGCGGCTGGCGCGCGAGATCCAGCAACTGCGCGCCGCCAGCGCCATGCTGCGCGCCGACGGCACCCACCGCCCCAAAGCCGCCGCGGCCGCGCTCGCCCTGGCCGAGCAGCGCGAGCAGCGGCTGGACCCGGCGGCGCGCAAGCTGCTGGCGCAGTGGCCGGCGATGCAGCAGGCCTACGCCGGCGACGAGTATGTGGTGAAAATCCGCGACCGCGAAATCCGCACCGCGCTGGTGCACACCACGCTCTCGGGCAGCAAGATCCGCAAAGTGGCGCTGCCGCGCTACGAGGACGAGGGCGAAATCCTGCAATGGTTGCTGCTCGACAACGTGCCCGGCAGCTTTCCCTACACCGCCGGCGTGTTCGCCTTCAAGCGCGAAAACGAAGACCCGACGCGCATGTTCGCCGGCGAGGGCGACGCCTTTCGCACCAACCGGCGCTTCAAGTTGCTGTCGTCTGGCATGGCGGCCAAACGGCTGTCCACGGCTTTCGATTCGGTCACGCTCTACGGCGCCAACCCCGATCCGCGGCCCGACATCTACGGCAAAGTGGGCAACAGTGGCGTGAGCATCGCCACGCTCGACGACCTGAAAGTGCTCTACGACGGCTTTGAGCTGTGCCACCCCAGCACCAGCGTGTCGATGACCATCAACGGCCCGGCGCCCACCATTCTGGCGATGTTCATGAACACCGCCATCGACCAGCAGCTCGACAGGTTCAAAGCCGACAACGGCCGCGAGCCCACCGACACCGAGGCCGCCAAGATCCGCGCCTGGGTGCTGGCCAACGTGCGCGGCACGGTGCAGGCCGACATCCTCAAAGAGGACCAGGGCCAGAACACCTGCATCTTCAGCACCGAGTTCAGCCTGAAAGTGATGGGCGACATCGCCGCATGGTTCGTGCACCACGACGTGCGCAACTTTTATTCGGTGAGCATCAGCGGCTACCACATCGCCGAGGCCGGCGCCAACCCCATCAGCCAACTGGCGTTCACGCTGAGCAACGGCTTTACCTTCGTCGAGGCCTACCTGGCGCGTGGCATGCACATCGACGACTTTGCGCCCAACCTGTCGTTCTTTTTCAGCAACGGCATGGACCCGGAATACACCGTGCTCGGTCGGGTGGCGCGGCGCATCTGGGCCGTGGCCATGCGCGACAAATACGGCGCCAACGAGCGCAGCCAAAAGCTCAAGTACCACGTGCAGACCAGCGGCCGCAGCCTGCACGCGCAAGAGATCGCCTTCAACGACATCCGCACCACGCTGCAGGCGCTGATCGCCGTCTACGACAACTGCAACAGCCTGCACACCAACGCCTACGACGAGGCCATCACCACGCCGACCGAAGAATCGGTGCGCCGCGCCATGGCGATCCAACTGGTGATCAACCGCGAGTGGGGCCTGGCGAAAAACGAAAACCCGAACCAGGGCGCGTTCATCATCGACGAACTGACCGAACTGGTGGAAGAAGCGGTGCTGGCCGAATTTGAGCGCATCAGCGAGCGCGGCGGCGTGCTGGGCGCGATGGAAACCGGCTACCAGCGCGGGCGCATCCAGGACGAGTCGATGCACTACGAGCAGCTCAAGCACAGCGGCGCGTACCCAATCATCGGCGTCAACACCTTTCGTAACCCGCACGGCGACCCGGTGCCGGCGCAGATCGAGCTGGCGCGCTCATCCGAGGCCGAAAAACAGTCGCAACTGCAGCGCCTGCAGGCCTTTCACGAGCGCCACGCGGCTGCGGCCCCGGCCATGCTCAAGCGCTTGCAGCAGGCCGTGATCGAAGAGCGCAACGTCTTCGAGGTGCTGATGGAGGCCGTGCGCTGCTGCTCGCTGGGGCAGATCACGCAGGCGCTGTTCGAGGTCGGGGGGCAGTACCGGCGCAGCATGTAGCTCAGAGCGGCCAGACCACGCCGTTGTCGTTCAGGATCGCGTCCAGCGGCCAGTCGTGCGGTTCGGGTTCGAGCTCGGGCAAGAACCCGTGCGTATAAGCCAGCCCGACGGTGTAGGGGCGGGGCTGCAGCTGCGCCAGCGTGCGGTCGTAAAAGCCGCCGCCGTAGCCCAACCGGTAGCCGCCCGGCCCGTAGCCCACGCAGGGCACGAACAGCAGCGTGGGCGCGATGCGCTCGGTGCCGCTGGGCTTGGGGATGTCGTAGGCGTCGGGCTCCATCGGGCAGCCCGGATACCAGCGGTGAAAGCTCAGCGTTTTGCTGGCCTTGTCGATCACCGGCAGGCCGAGCTTGCGCTCGCGGCTGGCCCCCAGCGCGTCGGCCTCGCGCCCGGCCTCCTGCCAGCGAAACAGCGCCGGCAGCGGGTCGAACTCGCCCTTGATCGGCCAGTAGGCGCCGATGGCGCTGTCGGGCCGGTCCACCAGCCAGACCCGCAGCACGCGCTGCAGCGCTTCGTTGCGCGCCAGCCGGTCGCCCAGGCGCAGGCGCTGCTCGATCAGGCGCTGGCGCCACTGGGCTTTGCGCGCCATTTGGTCAGGCGGGCGGTTGTTGTTCATAATCGGCCTATGTTCAGATTGTTTGTTGCTCAACCCAAGGCGTCACTGCGTCCGTGCGCACCCACCCAGCCTGGGCGGCGGCTGCGCTGGATGCCCGCACTGCTGGCGTGCATCTTACTGCCTGCCGCAGCGGCCAACCCCAGCGCATCGGCCTTGAACGCGCCAGCCGCAGCCACAGCCCCCGCGCCGCCCCTGAGCCGGGCCGAGCAGGCGCTGCTCGAGATGGAGCAGGCCTTCGAGCGCCGCCACCAGGCGCGCCTGGCCGCCCTGCTGCCGCAAGTGGCCGGGCACCCGCTCGAGCCGCTGGCCCAGTACTGGGCGCTGGCGGCGCGCCTCGAGAGCGCCAGCGCCGACGAAATCCGCGCCTTTCTGCGCCGCTGGAGCGGCACGTTTTACGAAAACCGCCTGCGCGCCGACTGGCTGCTGCTGCTCGGGCGGGCGCGCGATTGGGACACCTTCAACCAGGAGTTTGCCCAGTTCCGCCTCACCGCCGACCGCGAAATCCGCTGCTACGCCTTGGTTGCCCAGCGCGAGCGCCCAGCAGCCGAGCGCGCCGCCGCCCTGCCCGCGCTCTGGCTGGCACAAAACCGCGCCGACGACGGCTGCGCCCACGCCGCGCAGAGCCTGCTGGCCAGTGGCGACCTGCCGGCGGCCGTGGTCTGGCAGCGCGCGCGCCTGGCCACCGAGGGCAATCTGCCCGGCACGGCGGCGCAGGCCGTGGGGCTGATCAACCCGCAGTGGGCGCAGCAAGTGGCGGGCCTCGTCAGCCAGCCGCAGCGCTTCATCGACGCCGCCGCCCGCGCCGAGCGCCTGCCGGCGCCCGAGCTGGCCACGCTGGCTCTGATCCGGCTGGCCATGCAAGACCCCCAAGCCGCCACCGACGCCATGAACCAGGCGCGCTGGCGCCTGCACCTGAGCGCCGAAGCGCAGAGCTGGGTCTGGGCCGTGATCGGGCGCCGCCAAGCCCAGCGCCTGCAGCCCGAGGCCCACGCCGCCTTTGGCCACGCCCAACTCGACCTGTTGCACGACTCGCACCTGATCTGGGCCACGCGCGCCGCCTTGCGTGCCGGCGACTGGAACCGGGTGCACGACGCCATCATGGCCATGGGCAGCGCGCAGCGCGACGAAGCGGTCTGGAGCTACTGGTTGGCGCGCGCACTGACCGAGCGCGCCGCCAGCCTGCCGGCCCGTCAGGCGGCACAGGCACAGCAATGGCGCGAACAGGCGCAACAGATCCAGCGCCGCATCGCCGGCGTGGGCGGTTTTTACGAGCAGTTGGCGCTCGAAGCGCTGGGCCAGCGCATCACCACCCCGCCGGCCCCCGCGCCCCTGACGGCGGCCGAGATCGCCGCTGCGCGCCAGCACCCAGGTCTGCAGCGTGCCCTGCACGCCATTGCCATCGGGCTGCGCAACGACGGCGTGCGCGAGTGGAACTACCACATCATCGTGCACCGCAGCGGTGGCCTGAGCGAGCGCGAGCTGCTGGCCGCCGCCGACTTCGCCTGCAGCCGCCAGGTCTGGGACCGCTGCATCAACACCAGCGAGCGCACCCGCACCGAGATCGACCACCTGCAGCGCTTCCCGATGCCGTTTCGCGACCAGGTGCTGGCCCAGTCGCGCTCCATTGGGCTCGACCCGGCCTACGTCTTTGGCCTGATCCGCCAGGAAAGCCGCTTCGTCATGGACGCGCGCTCGCACGTCGGTGCCTCGGGGCTGATGCAGCTCATGCCCGCCACCGCGCGTCTGGTGGCGCGGCGCATCGGGCTGCAAGATTTCCGGCCCGATCAGGTCAACCAGCTCGACGTCAACATCGCCTTGGGCACCGCCTACCTGCAGTGGCGCCTGGAGCAGCTCGACGGCTCGCGCGTGCTCGCCGCCGCCGCCTACAACGCCGGCATCGGGCGCCCGCAGCAGTGGCGCAACGGCCCGGTGCTCGAAGCCGCAATCTGGATCGAGAACATCCCCTTTGCCGAAACGCGCGACTACGTGCAGCGCGTGCTGGCCAATGCCACCAACTACGCCGCCCTGATCAGCGGCCAGCCACAGAGCTTGCGCGCGCATTTGCAGCCCATCGGACCGCGCGCCAACCCCGCCACAGCCGCCAGCGCCGCCAGCGGCTCGATACCCATCGCCCAGCGGCCCTGATAAACCAAACTCCTCTTTACACACCCCCCACCTTCACTGCACCTGTACCCCATGAAAAATGTCTTGGTTCTGGGCGGCACCGGCTTTGTCGGCCGCCACCTGTGCGAACACCTCAACCGCGCCGGCATCCGCGCCACCGTGCCCACGCGCCGCCTGCACAACGCCCAAGCGGTGCAACTGCTGCCCCTGGTGCAACCGCTGCAGGCCGATGTGCACGATGCGGCCACGCTGGCGCGGCTGCTGCCCGGCCACGACGCCGTGGTCAACCTGATCGCGGTGCTGCACGGCAGCCGGGCGCGCTTCGAGCAGGTGCACGTGGAATTGCCGCGCCGGCTCGCCGCCGCCATGCAAGCCAGCGGCGTGCGCCGCTTGGTGCACGTGAGCGCGCTCGGGGCCAGCGCCAGCGGGCCGTCGGACTATCAGCGCAGCAAAGCCGCTGGCGAGGCCGTGCTGCAAGCCGCCGGGCTCGAGCTCACCATCCTGCGCCCGAGCGTGATCTTCGGCGCCGAAGACCGCTTCCTCAACCTGTTTGCCTCGCTGCAAAAGGTGTTTGCGCTCATGCCGCTGGCCGGATCGCAGGCGCGGCTGCAGCCGGTCTGGGTGGGTGACGTGGCGCAGGCGCTGCTGCACTGCCTGCTGCACCCCGCCACCAGCGGCCAGATCATCGAGTGCGCCGGCCCCGAGACCTTTAGCCTGGCCGACCTGGTGCGACTGGCGGGCCGCCTGTCGGGCCACCCACGGCCCGTGCTGCCCTTGCCGCGCGCGCTGGGCTACGCGCAGGCGCTGCTGATGCAGTTGCTCCCCGGTGAGCCGCTGCTCAGCGCCGACAACCTGCGCTCGCTCGAAGTGGACAATGTGGCCAGCGGCCAACTGCCGGGCCTGCGCGCACTGGGCATCGAACCCCAGGCGCTGGAGCCGCTGGCGGCGCGCTACCTCGATCAAACCGGCCGCGCCGACCCGCTGCTGGCCCTGCGCAAACACGCCGTCCATCGCAACTAACCGGCCACAAGCCACCATCCCCCCAACCACCATGAGCAAGAGCACACCCAAGCCGTCCGCCCAAGCTGCCCCACCCGCGTGCGCCACTCCCCCCCTGGAGCACACCGCGCAGGCACCGGCTGTCGCGGCCGCGCCCGAGCCGATCTCGGCCCACCGCGCCCAGCACCAGCGCGACGTCAGCAACCGGCTGCGCCGCATCGAAGGCCAAGTGCGCGCCTTGGTGCAGATGATCGAAGACGGCCGCCCCTGTGAAGATATCGCCCAGCAGATGGCCGCTGCCCGCAAGGCGCTCGACAAGGCCTTCTACCGCATGATGGCCTGCTCGATGATGGAAGCCGCCGGCAGCCCCGACGCCACCCACGACCTCGAGCGCTCCACCCGCATCCTCGAAAAATACGCCTGAGCCCCTGAGCACGCGAGTGCCGCCCATTTGATGCAGATCTACCTCGTCGGCGGCGCCGTGCGCGACGGCCTGCTCGGCCACTACCACCTGGCCCACCGCCGCCCCGACGGCAGCGTGCACGCCGACCGCGACTGGGTCGTGGTCGGGGCGACGCCTGAGCAGATGCGAGCGCAGGGCTTTGTGCCCGTGGGGCGCGACTTTCCGGTGTTCTTGCACCCGCACACCCACGAGGAATACGCGCTGGCGCGCACCGAGCGCAAGACCGCGCGCGGCTACCATGGCTTCGATTTTTACGCCGACCCCACGGTCACCATCGAACAAGACCTGGGGCGGCGCGACCTGAGCATCAACGCCATGGCGCTGCCGGCAGCGGCGCTCGACGCCGACGGGCGCTTCGACCCGCACAGCCCGGCCTTGATCGACCCCTACGGCGGCCGCGCCGACTTGCAGGCCAAGGTGCTGCGCCACGTCACACACGCCTTTGCCGAAGACCCGGTGCGCCTGTTGCGCATGGCGCGCTTCGCGGCGCGCTGGAGCGACTTTGGCATTGCCCCCGAAACCCTGAGCCTGATGCAGCAGATGGTGGCGCACGGCGAGGCCGACCACCTGGTGCCCGAGCGCGTCTGGCAGGAGCTGGCGCGCGGCTTGCAGGAGCCCCGGCCCTCGCGCATGCTGGCGGTGCTGCGCCAATGCGGCGCGCTGCGCGTGCTGCTGCCCGAAGTCGATGCGCTCTGGGGCGTGCCGCAGCGCGCCGAATACCACCCCGAAATCGACACCGGCACGCACCTCGAAATGGTGCTCGACATGGCGGCGCGGCTCGGCGCCGGGCTGGAGGTTCGCTACGCCTGCCTGTGCCACGACCTGGGCAAAGGCACGACCCCGGCCGCGCTGCTGCCACGCCACCATGGGCACGAACAACGCAGCGCCCGGATGGCGCAGGCCATCGGGCAGCGCTGGCGCGTGCCGCGCGACTGCCGCGAACTGGCCGACGTGGTCGCGCGCGAGCACGGCCACATCCACGCCAGCCTGGGCCTGGGCGCCGCCGCCACGCTGCGCTTGCTGCAGCGCTGCGACGCGCTGCGCCGGCCAGAGCGCTTCGAGCAGGTGCTGCTGGCCTGCGAGGCCGACGCTCGCGGCCGGCTGGGCCACCACGACGCGCCCTACCCGCAAGCGCAGCGGCTGCGACTGGCGCTGCAGGCGGCGCTGGCCGCCGACACCGCCGGCGTGGCCGCGGCCGTGCAGGCGCAGCCCGGAGCCCACCCGCGCACCAGCGGCCTGCAGATCGGGCGCGCCATCGAGGCGCTGCGCGAGGCCGCCATCGCGGCGGCCCTGCCGGCAGGCCGGCCAGCCGATTCCTAGGCTTGATCGGCTCGGGCCAGCGCTCAAAGCCTGTGCGTGCGGTCCCCGGTCAGCAGCCCCGTGGGCAGCCACCCCGCGGGCAGCGTTGCCGGCGCCAGCACCATGACCTTGAACAACTCGCCCATCTCGTGCTCATTCACCAGCCGGGCGGCGGCGGCGCGCTCGGCCAGCGGCCAGCCGTCGGCGCCGTCCAGCAGCCCGGCGTTGAGCAAAAACCGGCCCTGGCTGGTGTAACCCAGCACCTGCAGGCCGGCCTGCTGCGCCGCCACGGCGATGCCGGTGAAGTTGACGTGCGCCGTGAGGTCTTTGCGGCCCACATCGGCCAACGGGTCGGCGTCGGCGCGGTGCGCGCGGTGGCACATCAGGGTGCCGCTGCTGCGCTGCGGGTGGTAGTACTCGGCCTCGGGGAAGCCGTAATCGATGAAAAACGCCACCCCGCGCTGCCAGCGCTCGGCCAAGGTAGCGATGAAGGCCTCGGCCTGCGGGTGGATTTCGCACAGGTAGTCGTGTGTGCCGGCGATTTCCAATGGGGGGCGCAGGTCGGTGGCGCGATCGGCCCAGGCAAACGCCGGGGCCGCCTCTTCCGCTCCCTGATCCACCGCCCCCGCCCGCGCCAGCTCCACCCCACGCTCGTACCAGACGCCGCTGCGGCGCAACAGCAGCTGCACCGGCATGGCGTCGAGCACCTCGTTGCCCAAAATCACCCCCTGCATCTGCGGCGGCAAGGCCTCGGCCCAGAGCACGCGCGGGGCAAAGGCCGCCAGCCGCTGCTGCTGGCGCCAGCGCAGCTCGGCCGACAACTCGACCAGGGTGTAGCGCGCCAGCGCCACCCCGTCAGCCTGCAATTGCTGCAGCACCTGCTGCGCCAGCGCCCCGCTGCCGCCACCAAACTCCCACACCTCCTGCGTGCCGCTGGCCGCCAGCGCCTGCGCGACCTGGCGCGCCAGGGTGCGGCCAAAGGCCGGACAGAGCTCGGGCGCGGTGACGAAATCGCTGCCGCTGGCGGGCATGGCGCCAAACTTCGGGCCAGAGCTGGCGTAGTAACCCCAGCCCGGGCTGTACAGCGCCAGCGCCATGAAACGGTCAAAGGGCAACCAGCCGCCGGCCTCGGCCAGCGCGGCCACGATGCGCTGGTGCAATGGCCAAGCCGCCCGGTTGGGGGCCGGCGCCAACCCGGGGGGCATCGATAAAATGGGCCTTTGTCTGCTGTCCACGGATCGGATTGTCCCCCATGTCGCTCTCCACCCCCACCGCTGGCCAAGCGCGCTGCGTGCTCGTCACCGGCGCTGCCAAACGGCTTGGGCGCAACATCGCGCTCGACCTGGCCGCCGCCGGCTGGAACCTGGCACTGCACTACCGCCAATCGGCGCTCGAGGCCGAACAATGCGCCGCCGACTGCCGCCTGCTGGGCGTGCAGGCCGCTGTTTTTGGCGCCGATCTGGCCGACGAGGCGGCCTGCCGCGCCCTGGTGCCGCAGGTGCTGCAGCGGTTCGGCCGCCTCGACGCCGTGATCAACAACGCCTCCACCTTTGAATACGACAGCGCCGCCAGCTTCAGCTACGCCAGCCTGGAGCAGCACCTGCGCAGCAACACGGCGCCGGCGGTGCTGCTGGCGCAGGCCCTGCACCAGCACCTGAGCTCGCGCACGCCCGCCACCAGCGCCGCGGGTGTGGTGGTCAACCTGCTCGATCAGAAGCTGTGGAACTTGAACCCGGATTTTTTCAGCTACACCCTGTCCAAGGCCGCGCTGCACTGCGCCACCACCATGCTGGCGCTGGCGCTGGCGCCCTTGGTGCGCGTGGTCGGCGTGGCCCCGGGCCTGACACTCACCAGCCACCTGCTCGACGAGGCCAGGTTTGCGCAACTGCACCGCCAGTCGCCACTGGGCCGTTCCTCCAGCCCCGAAGACGTGGCCGCCGCAGTGCGCTTTGCGCTCGACAACCGCTCGGTCACCGGCAGCACCTTGCTGGTCGATGGCGGCCAGCATCTGCAGCGCTTCGAGCGCGACTTTTCGCTCATGTAGAAAGCACGCTCCGCGCACAGCGGGCCAGTCAGCACCCCTCCGCCCCTTGTTCCCAGCCTCTCTGGCGGCGCCCTTCAAGTCGCATTTTCACACCCCCCATGAGCCTACCCCCGCCCGCCAGCGCCCCCACCCACGGCACCCAAGTCCTGACGCTGACCGGCCTGCGCTTTGCCGCCAACCTCGGCATCCTCGATCACGAGCGCAACGCGCCGCAGCCGATCCAGGTCGATGCCGAGCTCAACCAAGGGCCGCAGCCGCTGCAGCCGCACGACGACGACATCAGCCACGTGCTCGATTACCGCAAGGTGCGCCAGATCATCATCGACGAGTGCACGGCCGAACACGTGAACCTGCTCGAGAGCCTGATCGGCAAGCTGGCGCAGCGGCTGCTGCGGCTGCCGGGCGTGGTCGGGGTGCGGGTGCGCATCGCCAAGCTCGAGATCTTCGACGACTGCGAGGTCGCCATCCGCATCGAGAGCGGGCAGTGGTGAAGTGCGGTCAGGCCAACCCCGCCTGGCCCTTGGCCCAAGCCCTGCCGCCGCGCTTGCGTACCCGCCGGCGCGCCAGCGGTGGCGGCATAGAATGCAGCCCGGCCTTGGCGCCGGGCCAACCCGGTTGAGCTGCCCCATGAACCCCGACAAAATCGAACGCGAAAACCACAAGCTCGAAAAACGCCTCTGCCGCCTGGTCGGCCAGGCCATAGGCGACTACCGCATGATCGAGGGCGGGGACCGGGTCATGGTCTGCCTCTCGGGCGGCAAAGACAGCTACACGCTGCTCGACATCTTGCTCAGGCTGCGTCAGCGCGCGCCGATCGGGTTCGAGCTCATCGCCGTCAATCTGGACCAAAAACAGCCCGGCTTCCCGGCCGAGGTGCTGCCGGCTTACCTGACGCAGCTCGGGGTGCCGTTTCACATCGAGACCCAAGACACCTACAGCGTGGTGAAAAAAATCATCCCCGAAGGCAAGACCACCTGCAGCCTGTGCAGCCGCTTGCGCCGCGGCATTCTGTACCGCGTGGCGCGCGAACTGGGCTGCAACAAGATCGCGCTCGGGCACCACCGCGACGACATCCTGCAAACGCTGCTGCTCAACATGTTTTTTGGCGCCAGGCTCAAGGGCATGCCGGCCAAGCTGGTGAGCGACAACGGCGAATTCATGGTGCTGCGGCCGCTGGCCTACGTGGCCGAGCCCGACCTGGTGCGCTGGGCCCAGGTGCGCCAGTTCCCGATCATTCCCTGCAACCTGTGTGGCAGTCAGGACAACCTGCAACGGGTGCAGGTCGGCCAGATGCTGCGCGATTGGGAACGCCAGTACCCCGGGCGGCTTGACAACATGCTCAAGGCGCTGCAAAGCGTGGTGCCCAGCCACCTGATGGACCGCGAGCTGTTCCCGTTCCAGACCTTGCAGACCACGGGCCAGCCCGTTGGCGACGGCGACACCGTTTTTGACGCCCCCGAGCCCCCTGTGGGGCCGGCAACCCACATGCTGCAACCGGTGGCGCGGCCCGCGCACACACCGACTGGCCCAGGGGCCAGCGCCGCAGGAAGCTGCCACCAGCCGACCTGACAGGCCGCTCTCAGGCCACCACGGCTTCGTAGCGCGCCAGCGCGTCGCGCAGCGCCACGTCGAGCTCGCGCGCGGCAAACTTGGCCACGTAGGCGTCGGCCCCAGCGGTGCGCACGTGCTGCTCGTTGGTGTCGCCGGTGAGCGAAGAGTGGATCACCACCGGCAGGCCGCGCATGGCCGGGTCTTTCTTGATGTTGCGCGTGAGCGTGAAGCCATCCATCTCGGGCATTTCGAGGTCGGTCAACACCAGCGCCACGCGCTCGCGCAGCTCCACCCCCTGGGCTTGGCATTCGGCGGCAATGGCCTGCAGCCGGTTCCAGGCTTCTTGGCCGGTCTTGGTCATCTCGTAGGGCAGCTTGAGCGCCTTGAGCTCTTGCTCGATCATGGCGCGCGCCACAAAGGAATCGTCAGCGGCCAGAATGATCGCACCGGGGCGCAGCTTGAGCGCCGGGCCGTTGGAGTTGGCCTTCAGGTCGGCTTGGTCGGCAGGCAAAATGCGCTGCAGTATCGATTCCACATCGAGGATTTGCGCCAGTCGGGTGCTGTTCTGGTCGCCGTCCAGGCGTGCGATGCTGGTGACATAGCCGCGCGCCATGGCTTCGTCGGCCGACAGGATCTGCTGCCAATCCAGGCGCACGATGTCTTCGACCGCCTCGGCCGCAAAAGCCTGCGTGGTGCGCGCGTACTCGGTCACCAGCATGATGTTCAGGCCGCTCTTGGGCACGCAACCCACCACCGCCGGCAGGTCGATCACCGGAATCACCTGGCCGCGCAGGTTCACCACCCCGAGCACGTGCTGCGGCGCGCCGGCCATGGCGGTGACCGCCGGCATGGCGACGATCTCGCGGATCTTGAAGACGTTGATGCCAAACAGCTCGGAGCGCTCGGTGCCGGCGGCGTTGCCGAGGCGAAACAGCAACATCTCGAACTTGTTGGAGCCGGTCAGGCTGGTGCGCTCGTCGATCTCTTTTTGGGCTGCAGTGGGCATAAATGTTCCTCGAAGCGACGGCGCCGTGCCATCCTCGTTACCATTCTAGGGCTTGCCGATGAACCATCGGTTGTTTTTTAGGGGACAAGAGCGTGCATTGCACCCGCATTTTGGCGATCCGACACGGCGAGACCGCCTGGAACCGCGACAACCGCATCCAAGGCCAGCTCGACATCGAGCTCAACATGACCGGTCGCTGGCAGGCCGAACGCACCGCCGAGGCGCTGCGCGGCGAGGCGCTGGGCGCGGTCTACAGCAGCGACCTGTCGCGCGCTGCCGACACCGCCGCAGCCATCGCCCGCGCCCAGGGCCTGAGCACGCAGCTGCACCTGGGCTTGCGCGAGCGCCACTTTGGCGTCTGCCAAGGCAGCCGCTGGAGCGAGCTCGAAACCACGCAGCCCGAACTCACCGCGCTCTGGCGCCGTCGCGTGCCCGACTTTGCCCCGCCGGGCGGCGAATCGCTGCTCATGCTGCGCCAGCGCGTGCTGCTGGCGTTGGAAGAAGTGGCGGCCGCGCACCTGGGGCAGCAGATCGTGATTGTCACCCACGGCGGCGTGCTCGACACCCTGTACCGCCTGGCCACCGGGGTCGATCTGCAGGCACCGCGCACCTGGCAGTTGGGCAACGCCGCCATCAACCGCCTGCTCTGGAGCCCGCAGGGGCTGCGGCTGGTGGGCTGGTCCGACACCCTGCACCTCGACACCGCGCCCAGCGACGAACCGCTGAGCTAAGGGGGCAGAGGGGCCGCCACGCCTGCTGGGGGGATGCGCAGCGGGCCTTTTTACTCGGCGGCAAACAGGTCGTGGGCGGCGCTGGGCGCGGCCAGCCCCAGGTGCCGGTAGGCGGCCTGGGTGGCGATGCGCCCGCGCGGCGTGCGCTGCAGGTAGCCTTGCTGGATCAGGTAGGGTTCGATCACGTCTTCGATCGTGCCCGGCTCCTCGCCGATGCTGGCGGCGATGTTGTCCAGCCCCACCGGGCCGCCGTCGAACTTGTGGATCAGCGCCTCGAGCAGCTTGCGGTCCATCAGGTCAAAACCGAGCGCATCGACGTCGAGCATGGCCAGCGCGCGTTGCGCCGCCTCCTCGGTGATGCGGCCACTGCCCTTGACTTCGGCGTAGTCGCGCACGCGGCGCAGCAACCGGTTGGCGATGCGCGGCGTGCCGCGCGAGCGGCGCGCGATCTCAAAGCCCCCGGCGGCATCCAGCGGCACCTGCAACAAGCTGGCGCTGCGGCGCACGATCAGCTCCAGCTCTTGCGCGCTGTAGAACTCCAGCCGCGCCACGATGCCAAAGCGGTCGCGCAGCGGGTTGGTGAGCATGCCGGCGCGCGTGGTCGCGCCCACCAGCGTGAAGGGCTGCAGATCGAGCTTGATCGAACGCGCCGCCGGCCCTTCGCCGATCATGATGTCGATCTGGTAGTCCTCGAGCGCCGGGTAGAGGATTTCTTCCACCACCGGCGACAGGCGGTGGATTTCGTCGATGAACAGCACATCGTTGGGCTCGAGGTTGGTCAGCAGGGCCGCCAGGTCTTTGGGTTTTTCCAGCACCGGGCCGCTGGTTTGGCGCAAGTTGACCCCAAGTTCGTGCGCGATGATGTGCGACAGCGTGGTTTTGCCCAACCCCGGCGGGCCAAACAGCAGCACGTGGTCGAGCGCCTCGCGCCGTTTCCTGGCCGCACCGATGAAGATCTCCAGCTGCTCGCGCGCCTTGGCCTGCCCCACGTACTCGGCCAGGCCCTTGGGGCGCAGCGCGCGCTCGAGCGCTTCCTCGCGCGGGCTCTCGGGCTGCGCCGACACGGAACGCCGGGGCGCGGCGGGGGCGAAATCGTCGGTCTGGATGCTCATGCCGGGTCTTTCCTAGCGCGCCAGCGCCTTGAGCGCCAGCCGGATGCCCTCGCTCACCCCCACCGCCGGCGGCAGCGCCTTGAGGGCGGCAGCGGCTTCGCGCTCGCTGTAACCCAGCGCCAGCAAGGCCTGTTCGATGTCGGCCTGCTCGGCGTTGGCCGGCGGCGCTGCCGCACCGGCTTGCGCGCTGGACAGACCGAGCTCGGGCCCGAGCTTGCCGCGCAGCTCGAGCAGCAAGCGCTCGGCGGTTTTGCTGCCGATGCCCGGCACCTTGAGCAGCCGGCGCGCTTCCTGCGCCACCACGGCCTGCGCCAGCTCGGTCACGCTCAGGCCCGACAGCAGCGCCAGGGCGGTGCGCGGCCCGACGCCGCTGATCTTGATCAGGTGCCTGAAGGCGCTGCGCTCGGCCGCCGTGGCAAAGCCGTACAGCAGCTGCGCGTCTTCGCGCACCACGTGCTGCGTCAGCAAGGCCACGGGCGCGCCCAGGGCCGGCAGGCCGTAGTAGGTGCTCATCGGCACCTCGACTTCGTAGCCGACGCCGTGGCAGTCGATCACGATCTGCGGTGGCGCTTTTTCCAGCAGGGTGCCGCTCAATTTGCCTATCATTGGGGTATTCCTTTTTTGCGGATTATCGGTTTGATTCTGCGCCACACCTTCACCCCGCCCGACAACCTGCGCATGGCGCACCTGTGCGGCCCGCTCGATGCCCATCTGCGCCAGATCGAGGCCGCGCTCCAGGTCAAGCTGGCGCACCGCTTCGAGCAGTTCCGCATCGAAGGCCCCAAGGCGCGGGCGCAGCAGGCGCTCGAGGTCCTGCAGGCGCTGTACGAGCAGGCGCGCGCGCCCATCCCCGCCGAAAAAGTCCAGCTCATGCTCAGCGGCGACACCGCCCTGGCCGCTGCCGCCGGCACCGACGAGGCCCCGGCGCTGCAGACGCGGCGTGGCGAACTGCGCGGCCGCAGCCCCAACCAGCGCCGCTACCTCACACACATGGCCACGCACGACATCACCTTCGGCATCGGGCCGGCCGGCACCGGCAAGACCTACCTTGCGGTCGCCTGCGCCGTCGATGCGCTCGAGCGCAGCGCGGTGCAGCGCATCGTGCTCACGCGGCCGGCGGTCGAGGCCGGCGAACGGCTCGGGTTTCTGCCCGGCGATCTGGCGCAAAAGGTGGACCCCTATCTGCGCCCGCTCTACGACGCGCTCTACGACCTGATGGGGCTCGAGCAGGTGCACCGGGCCTTTGAGCGCCAGCAAATCGAGATCGCGCCGCTGGCTTTCATGCGCGGGCGCACCCTGAACCACGCTTTCGTCATCCTCGACGAGGCGCAAAACACCACGCCCGAGCAGATGAAGATGTTCCTGACGCGCATCGGCTTTGGCTCCAAGGCCGTGGTCACCGGCGACGTGAGCCAGATCGACCTGCCGCGCACCCAGTTGAGCGGCCTGATCGACGCCGAGCGCATCCTCAAGCGCACCCAGGGCATCGCCTTCAGCCGCTTTTCCAGCGCCGACGTGGTCCGCCACCCGCTGGTGGCGCGCATCGTCGACGCCTACGACCGCGCTGGCTTGGCTCCCGCCAGCGACCACAGCGCCGCAGCCGCCAGCCGGCGCAACCGCCGCCCCGCCCCCACCGCTGCCGATCCCGCCCCATGAAACGGCCTGCGCTCACACTGTCGCTGCAATTCGCGCGCCCCGAGGCGGCCGACGCCCAGGCGGGTCTGAGCCTGGCCGCGCACCGCGCCGCCCTGCCTCGGCACCTGGTGCGGCGCTGGCTGCGCCACGCGCTGGAAGCCCCAGGGGAGATCACGGTGCGCATCGTCGGCACCGAGGAAGCCCGGGCCCTGAACCGCGACTACCGCGGCAAAGACCGCGCCACCAACGTGCTGACCTTCGACTACGCGGCAGAACCGGTGGTGCAGGCCGATCTGGTGCTGTGCGCCCCGGTGCTGGAGCGCGAGGCCGCCGAGCAGGGCAAGACCCTGCAACAGCACTACGCGCACCTGCTGGTGCATGGCTGCTTGCACGCCCAAGGCTGGGACCATGAAGGCAGCCCAGCCGACGCCGAGGCCATGGAAGCGCGCGAAACGCAGATCTTGGCCGGTCTGGGCTTTGCCGACCCCTACCGGGGCGCAACGACCGCTTGAGTCGCCGGGGCGGGTTGCGCTACCGGCGCTGGCCGCACGGCATGCGCTGGCTGCGGCACCGGTGGCGTTGTACGCCCCGGCCAAGCGACTTCGCGCGCCAGCCGCTGCGCACCTATGGGCGCCCGGCTTTGGCCCAGAGCGGTGGCGGCGATGTCGGCCTCGCTCGGGTACAGGCCCAGCAGCAGGTAGTCGAACACCCGGCGCGCGATCGGGGCTGCGGCGACCGAGCCAAAACCCGCGTTCTCCACGATCACCGCCAACGCCACCGTGGGCGCCTCCAGCGGCGCAAAGCCGATGTAGAGCGAGTGGCTGCGCTGGTGTTCTTCGAGCTGCGCGGCATCGTAGCGTGCCCCTTGGGCAATGCGCACCGCTTGGGCGGTACCGGTCTTGCCGCCACTGCGGTAGGGTGCGCCGGCAAATACGCTTGCCGCCGTGCCGCCGGGCAGGTTCACCGCCTCCATGGCCTCGAGCACCGCTTGCAGGTTCTGGCTCTGCCAGCCCATCGGCACGCCTTGGTGCGTGGCCAGCTCGCGCCCCCGGGGCTCACCCACGGCGTAGGCGCGCAGCCCCAGATGCGGCTGCTGGCGCACCCCCCCATTGACCAAGGTGGCGGTGGCATGGGCCAGTTGCAGCATGGTAAAGGCGCTGTAGCCCTGCCCGATGCCCACGGCCACGGTGTCGCCTTGAAACCAGCGCTGCTGCGCCGGGTGGCTGTAGGCGCTGCGCTTCCAGGCTTGGTTGGGCAGCAGGCCGCGCCCCTCGCCCACCAGATCGATGCCGGTGCGCTGGCCAAAGCCTTGGGGGTGCATGAAGTCGTGCAGGGCCTCGATGCCCATCTCGTGCGCCAGCGTGTAGTAGTACACGTTGCTCGACACCGCCATGCCACGGCGCAAGTCCACGTGTCCCAGATGGCGCTCGCCCACGCTGCGAAAACGCTGGTTGCCCAGCAACCAGAAGCCCGGGTCATAGACCGTGGTTTCCGGGCGGCGCAGGCCCAGCTCCAGCCCGGCCAAGGCCATGAAGGGCTTGAAGGTCGAGCCCGGCGGATAGGTGCCGCGCAAAGCCCGGTTGAGCAGCGGGCGCTCGATCGACTCGTTCAGGGCACGCCATTCTTCCACGCCGATGCCATCGACAAAGGCATTGGGGTCAAAACTGGGCATGCTCACGAAAGCCAGCACCTCGCCGTTGCGCACATCGATGGCCACCAACGCACCCCGGCGTGCACCAAACAGTTGCTCCACCAGGTGCTGCAAGCGCGCATCCAGCGTCAGGCGCAGCGTCTGGCCGGTGCGGGCGGGCACGGTCTCGAGCGTGCGCAGCACCTGGCCGTGCGAGTTGATCTCGACCCGGCGAAACCCGGTGGTGCCGTGCAGCAGCGCTTCGTGGCTTTGCTCCACCCCCAGTTTGCCGATGTGGTCGGTGCCACGGTAGTTGGCTTGCTGTTCGGGCGGCCACTCGGCCATGCGCTCGCGGTCGCGCTGGTTGATGCGCCCCACATGTCCGACCACATGAGCCGCCGACGCACCCAGCGGGTAGTAGCGCAACTGGCGCGCCTGGATCGAGACCCCGGGCAGGCGAAACAGTTGCGCCGCCAGCACCGACATTTCCTCGGGCGTCAGCCGGCTGCGCAGCGGCAGCGATGCAAAGCGGTGCGACTCGGCGCGCAGGCGCTGGAAGCGGCGCAACTCGCCGGGCGTGATCGGCACCAACTCGGCCAGCTTCTGCAGAGTCTGCTCCAGATTGCCCGCCAGCGCGGGCGTGATTTCGAGCGTGAACACCGCCAGGCTGTCGGCCAGCAGCACACCGTGGCGGTCCACGATCTGGCCGCGCAGCGGCGGCAGCGGCAGCACGGCGGTGCGGTTGCTCTCGGCGCGGGTCTGCAAATCGGCGTGGCGCTGGATTTGCAGCACGTACATGCGCACGGCCAGCAGCCCCAAGGCCAGCAGCACCACCACGAGCGCGATCTGCGCCCGGCGTCGAAACCGCAACCACTGGTGTTCAACGTCGTGCATGGCGGGCGGGCGCTGGCTGTGGCGCTGGCTCAAAGGGGCCGGTCGGCGTCGGGGTCGTGCGCGCGCCGCTGCGGCGCCAGCAGCAACGCGGTGGCCAGCGGCCACAGGGCGGCCTGCCACACGGGCGCCAGCGCCATGCCGAGATCGGGCCCGCCGTCGCCCGCCAGCGCCCGCACCAGCCACTGCAGCGCGTGCGCCAGCACAAACAGCACCAGCACATGCAAAGCCTGGCGCTTCCAGTCGAACCACAGCAGCCGCCGATGAATCACGACCGCCAGATAACACATCACGCTGTAGGCCAAGGCGTGCTGGCCCAGCAAGGCACCCTGGTGCACGTCGATCAACAAGCCCAGCACAAACCCGGCGCCAACCCCGACGCGCCGGGGCTGGTGCACGACCCAAAACGCCAGCGTCAAGGCCAGCAGGTCGGGGGCCCACGCCGCGCTTCCCAGCAGCGCCACCTGCAGCGCCATTTCGAGCAGCAACGCACCCATCAGGGTACCCCAGACAAACCAAGGGTTGGCGGGCAGCAGCAGGGTCTGCCCAGGGCGCATGATCATGGCCCAGCCCTCCGCGGCGCACTGGCCGCCGCAGCGGCGGGCGTTTCGTTGGCCATCGGGCGACCCACCGGGTCGATCACCAGCACATGCAGGGCGTGCTGGATGCGGGCCAGCGGCCGGGCGTGCACCTGGGCAAATCCGTCGGCACCCGAGGCCGTCACCTGAACGATCTGCGCCACCGGCAAACCGGCCGGATAGACCCCATCGATGCCGCTGGTGGTGAGCACATTGCCCACCATGGCTTGGGTGTTGATGGGCTCGAAGCGCAACTCGATGTGTGCGTCTGCACCCCACTGCGCCGGCAGGCCAAAAGCCAGACTGCGTTGCCCGGTGCGGGTGTTGATGACCGCCATCGCCTGCCGGGGATCCACCAACAGGCGCACTTGCGCCGTGGCCCAATGCACCCGCGTCACCTGCCCCAGCACGCCAAAGCCGTCCATCACGGCCGACCCAGGCTGCACGCCATCCTGCTGCCCGCGGTCGATCACCACCGCCAGCGTGTACGGGTCGGCCAACTGGTACAAGATCTGCGCGCCTCGGGTCGCGGCCGGCAACCGGGCGCGCATGCCCAACAAGTCGCGCAACTCGCGGTTCTCTTGGGCCAGGTGCTCGACGATGGCGGCGCGCTCGGCCTGGCGCATCAGCTCGGCGCGCGCCAGCGCCGCCTCGTCCTGGGCGGCTTGCAAGCTGCCCAGGTATTGGCCCGACCAGCGCGCCGCTTGCAGCGGCTGCAAGGCCAGCCATTGCAGCGGGCTGAGCGCCACAGCCACGGCCTGGCGCACCGGCGCTGCCCACTGCAAACGGGCGTCGAGCACCATCAGCAACACCGCCAGCGCCCCCAGCACCAGCAACTTGGACAAAGCCGGCATGCCCTGCCTGAAGAAGGGCGGCGGGGATGGGTCGATGGTACCCAGCGACATGGCCGGATGGAGCGAAAAATCTACTCGGCGGTGAAAATGCTGCCGCCCAGGCGGTCCATCTGGTCCAGCGCCATGCCACAGCCCAGCACCACGCACAGCAGCGGCTGCTCGGCCACCAGCACCGGCAGTCCGGTTTCTTCGGCCAGCAGGCGGTCGAGGTCGCGCAGCAGGGCGCCGCCGCCGGTGAGCATCATGCCGCGCTCGGCAATGTCGGCCCCGAGCTCGGGCGGCGTTTGCTCCAGCGCCGTCTTGACCGCCTGCACGATCTGGTTGATTGGGTCGGTCAGGGCCTCGAGCACCTCGTTGCTCGAAATCGTGAAGCTGCGCGGCACCCCTTCGGCCAGGTTGCGGCCCTTGACCTCCATCTCCTTGACCTCGGAGCCCGGGAAGGCCGAACCGATGGATTTCTTGATGGTCTCGGCGGTCGGCTCGCCGATCAGCATGCCGTAGTTGCGCCGGATGTAGCTGATGATGGCCTCATCGAACTTGTCGCCGCCCACGCGCACGCTGCCCTTATAGACCATGCCGCCCAGGCTGATGACGCCGACTTCGGTGGTGCCGCCGCCTACGTCCACGACCATCGAGCCGCGCGCGTCAGACACCGGCAGCCCGGCGCCGATGGCTGCAGCCATGGGCTCTTCGATCAGATAGACCTGCGAGGCCCCGGCCCCGAGCGCCGACTCGCGGATGGCACGGCGTTCGACCTGGGTGCTGCCGCAGGGCACGCAGATGATGATGCGCGGGCTGGGCCTGAACAGCGAGCGCGGGTGCACCATCTTGATGAACTGCTTGAGCATCTGCTCGGTGACGGTGAAATCGGCGATGACGCCGTCTTTCATGGGCCGGATGGCCTCGATGTTGCCGGGCACCTTGCCCAGCATCGCCTTGGCATCCTTGCCCACCGCCTGGATGGATTTCTTGCCTTGCGGGCCGCCTTCGTGGCGGATCGAAACCACCGACGGCTCGTCGAGCACGATGCCCTTGCCGCGCACGTAGATCAGGGTGTTGGCGGTACCGAGGTCGATGGCCAAATCGGTGGAGAAATGCTGGCGTATGGATTCAAACATGATGAGGGTTGCCCTGCACCGCCGGACACGGATGCCGACTGGTTCAAGCGCGGGCGCAAACCGGGGATAATACCCGATCGACGCCGCTTCAGGGGGCGCTCACGCTTTCTTACATATTGCCCCATGTCATTGACTTTGCAAGAAATCGAACGTTTGGCGCAGTTGGCGCGGCTGCGCCTCACGCCCGCGCAGGCGCTGGATGCGCAGCAGCGCCTGAACGGTTTTTTGGGCTTGGTCGAGCAGATGCAGGCCGTGGACACCACCGGCGTCGAGCCCTTGGCGCACCCCACCGCCGTGATGCAGCCGGTGCAGCTGCGCCTGCGCCCCGACGTGGCCAGCGAGCCCAACCAGCGCGAAGCCAACCAGGCCAGTGCGCCCGCCGTGGCAGACGGCCTCTACCTCGTGCCACGGGTGATCGAATGAGCGCCACCGCCCTTGATCTGCACCAAATGGGCGTGGCCGAACTCGGCGCCGCCCTGCACGCCCGCCAGACCTCGGCCACCGAAGTGGCGCAGCACCTGCTGGCGCGCGCCCACACCCACAGCGGCCTGGGGGCCTATCTGGCCCTGAACGAAGCGGCCACGCTGGCCCAGGCCGCCGCCGCCGATGCGCGCCTGAGCGCCGGCGAACGCAGCCCCTTGCTGGGGGTGCCGCTGGCGCACAAGGACGTGCTCGTCACGCGCGACTTCCCCACCACCGCCGGCTCCAGAATGCTGCAAGGCTACCGCAGCCCCTTCGACGCCACCGTGGTGCAGCGCCTGGCCGCCGCCGGCGCCGTGACGCTGGGCAAGCTCAACTGCGACGAATTCGCCATGGGCTCGGGCAACGACCAGTCCGCCTTTGGCCCGGCGCACAACCCCTGGGACCGCACGCGCGTACCCGGCGGCTCCTCCGGCGGCTCGGCGGTGGCGGTGGCGGCGCGGCTGGCCCCGGCGGCCACCGGCACCGACACCGGCGGCTCGATCCGGCAGCCCGCCAGCTTCTGCGGCGTCACCGGCATCAAGCCCACCTACGGGCGCTGCTCGCGCTATGGGCTGGTGGCCTACGCCTCCAGCCTGGACCAGGCCGGCCCGATGGCGCGCAGCGCCCACGACTGCGCGCTGCTGCTCAGCGCCATGGCCGGGCCCGATCTGGACCGCGATTCGACCAGCCTCGAGCAGCCACCCGAAGACTACACCCGCTGCCTCGGCCAGCCGTGGCCGGGTGCCAGCGCCAGCCGGCCGCTGCAGGGGCTGCGCATCGGCCTGCCGCGCGAGTTCCTTGGCCCCGGCTGCGCCAGCGACGTGCTGCAAGCCGTGCGCGCGGCCTTGAGCGAGCTCGAGCGGCTCGGCGCCACCTTGCTCGACATCGCCCTGCCGCGCACCGAACTGGCGATCCCGGCCTACTACATCATCGCCCCCGCCGAAGCGAGCTCCAACCTCAGCCGCTACGACGGCGTGCGCTACGGCCACCGCGCCGCGCAGCACAGCGATTTGCTCGACCTGTACCAGCGCTCGCGCAGCGAGGCCTTCGGGCCCGAGGTGCAGCGCCGCATCCTGCTGGGCACCTACGTGCTCAGCCACGGCTACTACGACGCCTACTACCTCAAGGCGCAGCAGATCCGGCGCCTGATCGCGCAAGATTTTCAGGCCGCCTTCGCCCAGTGCGACCTCATCGCCGGCCCGGTGGCCCCCAGCGTGGCCTGGGCCATCGGCGCCAAAACCGCCGACCCGCTCGCCGCCTACCTGGCCGACATCTACACCCTGCCGGCCTCGCTCGCCGGACTGCCCGGCATGAGCCTGCCCGCCGGCTTTGGCGCCGACCGATTGCCCGTGGGCCTGCAACTGATCGGCAACTACCTGAGCGAGGCCCGGCTGCTGCAGGTGGCGCACCAGTTGCAGCTGGTGAGCGACTGGCACACGCGCACGCCGCCCCCCTTCACGCCCTGCCCCGGATCGCATTCATGAGTTCCCCTTTGATCCAAGGCTACGAAGTCGTGATCGGCTTCGAGACCCACGCGCAGCTGGCCACGCGCAGCAAAATCTTCAGCCGCGCGCCCACCGCCTTTGGCGCCGAACCCAACACCCAGGCTTGCGCTGTGGATCTGGCGCTGCCCGGTACGCTGCCGGTGATGAACCGCGAAGCCGTGGCCTGCGCCATCCGGTTCGGGCTGGCGGTGGGGGCGCACATCGCCCCGCGCAGCGTGTTTGCGCGCAAGAATTATTTTTACCCCGATTTGCCCAAGGGCTACCAGATCAGCCAGTACGAAATTCCGGTGGTGCAAGGTGGCAGCGTGGCTTTTGAGCTCGCCGGCGCCACCCACTCGGTGCGGCTGGTGCGCGCGCACCTCGAGGAAGACGCGGGCAAGAGCCTGCACCAAGACTTCCACGGCATGAGCGGCATCGACCTCAACCGCGCCGGCACGCCGCTGCTCGAGATCGTCACCGAACCCGATCTGCGCTCCAGCGCCGAGGCGGTGGCCTACGCCAAGGCCCTGCACCAGCTCGTGACCTGGATCGGCATCTGCGACGGCAACATGCAAGAGGGCTCGTTTCGCTGCGACGCCAACGTCAGCGTGCGCCTGCCCGGGGCGCCGCTGGGCACCCGGCGCGAGATCAAAAACCTCAACAGCTTCAAGTTCATGCAGCAGGCCATCGACTACGAGGTGCGCTGGCAGATCGAGCGGCTGCAAGACGGCTACGCAATCGAACAGGCCACGGTGCTGTTCGACCCCGACAGCGGCCAGACCCGCGCCATGCGCAGCAAGGAGGACGCGGCCGACTACCGCTACTTCCCCTGCCCCGACCTGCCGCCGCTGTGCATCGCAGCGCAGTGGATCGAGCAGCTGCGCACCGAGCTGCCCGAGCTGCCGCGCGCCATGGCCGAGCGCTTCGTGGCCCACTACGGCCTGCCCGAATACGACGCCGCCACGCTCACGCAATCGCCACAGATGGCGGCTTACTTCGAGGCCGTGGTGGCTGGGGCCGGCAAGGCGTTGGCCAAATCGGCCAGCAACTGGATCATGGGTGAGGTCTCGCGCCGCCTCAACGCCGAAGAACGCGCCATTGCTCGAGCGCCGGTGAGCGCGGCGCTGCTGGCGGCCTTGCTCACCCGCATCGGCGACCAAACGGTGAGCAACAACGCTGCCAAGCAGGTGTTCGATGCGCTGTGGAGCCAGCCGCCCGCGGCCGAAGCGGCGGATGCTGCGGCCTGCCTGGCCGAAGTGGACCGTGTGATCGCCGCCAAGGGCCTCGGGCAGATGAGCGACAGCGGCGCGCTGCAAGCCATCGCCGAGCAGGTGCTGGCCGCGAATGCCAGGAACGTGGCCGAATACCGCGCCGGCAAGGAAAAAGCCTTCAACGCCTTAGTGGGCCAAGTGATGAAGGCCAGCCAGGGCAAGGCCGACCCGGCGCGCGTCAACGCGCTGCTCAAGCAGCTGTTGGGCGCCTGATTCAGCGCCGCGCCGTGGGTGCGCGCAAAGCCTAAGCCACCCCATAGCGCGCCCGGTAGGCCTGTACGCGCTCGCGGTGACCGGCCATTTCGGGGCTGTGCTGCCCTTGCAGGTAATCGAGCAGGTCGCTCAGGCGCGCAATCGCGCACACCTGCAGCCCGAGCTGCTCGCGCACGTATTGCACCGCGCTGTGTGGCAGGTCGTGCAGGGCGCCATCGGGGCCGGTTTCGGTGGCGCGCTCTTGCCGATCGAGCGCGATCGCCACCGCATGCGGCGTCGCACCAGCGGCCCGAATCAGGCCGATGGACTCGCGCACCGCCGTGCCCGCGCTCATCACGTCATCGACGATCAGCACGCGGCCGCGCAGCGGCGCACCCACCAGCGTGCCGCCTTCGCCGTGCGCCTTGGCCTCTTTGCGGTTGTAGGCAAAGGCGTGGTTGTGGCCCAGCCGCGCCAGCTCCACCGCCAGCGCCGCCACCAGCGGGATGCCCTTGTAAGCCGGGCCAAACAGCATGTCAAACTCGATGCCCGAGGCCACGATGCGCTGCGCGTAACATTGCGCCAGCCGCCCGAGCCTGGCGCCGTCGTCAAAGCCGCCGGCATTGAAAAAATACGGGCTGATGCGCCCAGCCTTGGTCTGGAACTCGCCCCAACGCAGCACCCCCGATTCGACCGAAAATCGCACGAATTCCTGCGCCAGCTCGTCGTGCACCGGCTCGTTTGGCTGCGCCGCAGCCTGGCCCGACACCTGGCCGCCCTGAGCCCCTTGGCCCACCTCAACCCCACAGCCCACTTTTGCCCCTGTAGTCACCTCTGCCATGGAGAACCATCCTTGTTTCGTTTGACCAGCCTGAACCTGAACGGCATCCGCTCTGCCACCCGCAAGGGCTTGGCCGATTGGGTGCGCGCCGCCGCGCCCGATTGTATTTGCGTGCAAGAGCTGCGCGCCCAAAGCAGCGAACTCGGCCCCGGCCTGGCCGATCTGGCGGGCTTGCGCGGGCACTTTCATTGCGCCGAGAAAAAAGGCTACTCCGGCGTGGGCATCTACAGCCGCCACGAGCCCAGCGCAGTGCGCTGCGGCATCGGCGTGCCCGAATTCGATGCCGAAGGGCGCTGGATCGAGCTGCGCTTTGACACCCCGGCGCGGCGCTTTTCGGTCATCAGCGGCTACTTTCCCAGCGGCTCCAGCGGCCCCGAACGCCAGTTGGCCAAATACCGCTTCCTCGAGGCCATCGCGCCGCACCTGCAGGCGCTGCGCGCCGAGCGCGAGTTCGTGTTGTGCGCCGACGTGAACATCGCGCACCACGAAATCGACCTCAAAAACTGGAAGGGCAACCTGAAAAACTCCGGCTTCCTGCCCGAAGAGCGCGCCTGGATGACGCAACTGCTGGGCAGCGGTGGCCTGATCGACGTTTACCGGCAACTGCACCCCACCGAACAGGAAGCCGCCTACACCTGGTGGAGCAACCGCGGCCAGGCCTGGGCCCACAACGTGGGCTGGCGCATCGACTACCACCTCGCCACCGCGGCGCTGGCGGCGGCGGCGCGCAGCGCGCAGGTGCACAAGGCGCAGCGCTTTTCGGACCACGCGCCACTGACGCTGGACTACGACTGGGTGCTGTGAGCAGGCGTCCCAGGCGGCTGTAGCGGGCTATGGATGGCGTGTCAAACCGCGCCGCCGGGCGCATTGGCGACCCCACTGGCCACATGCCCCGAAGGCACGTGGCGCGCGGCGTGCTCGATGTGGCCGGTCTGGTCGTCGAAAAAGAAGTCGGGCTCGAACTCGCGCAAGAACTCGCCCTTGGGCAGGCCGCCCAGAAACAGCGCCTCATCGACCTCGATGTTCCAGTTCATCAGGGTGCGGATGGCGCGTTCGTGCGCCGGGGCGCTGCGCGCCGTCACCAGCGCGGTGCGGATGCGCATCTGCTCGGTGCCCGCGCTTTGCAGCCGGTGCAGCGCCTCGAGCAGCGGCTTGAACGGCCCGCCCGGCAGCGGCAGGCTGGCCTTGCTCACCTCGTGCTGCTGAAAGGCGTTCAGCCCCTGGGCCTGATAGACGCGCTCGGCCTCGTCGGAAAACAGCACCGCGTCGCCGTCGAAGGCGATACGAACCTCGTTCGGGTGCGCGTCGCTGGCGTGCACCGACTGCGGATAGACCTGCGCCGCCGGCACCCCGGCTTCGAGCGCCGCGCGCACGTCGCTCAAGTGCGCCGATAAAAACAGATTCGCGCGCAGCGGTCGCAGGTAGCGCCACGGTGGCTGGCCGCGCGTGAACACGCCGCGCTCGATCGACAAACCGTAGTGCTGTGCCGAGCGAAACACGCGCATGCCCGAAACCGGGTCATTGCGCGACAAAATCACCACTTCCACCCGCGGCTGCTCGGCGCTGTTGAAACGCATCAGCTTTTGCACCAGCGAAAACGCCACCCCGGCCGCAGCGGGCAACTGCAGCCGCTCGAGCTGCAGCTGCATGTAGGCGCGGTCATCGTTTTGCTCGAAGACCCGGTTTTCGGCTTCAAAATCAAACAACGCACGCGACGAGATGGCGACCACGAGCTGGCCGTCGAGGGTGGTGGGCATGGTGGGTTCATTGTCGCATGCAGCAGGCGCCCTCTGGCCAGCCCAGACTGTCCCACCCGTGGCCGCTCAAGCCTCTCGGGGCCGGACGATAATGTGACCACGCTTCGGGGCCGATGGCACGGCCTGCTGCAGGTGCTGACACGCAGCCGACCCAGAACCTGGCCCTCCAGCGAACGCCGGCCAACCTGACCGCCGCCCGAAAGCCACTTTGACGATGATTCGATGGGTGGGAAAATCAATGGAGGAAATCGATGCAAGCAACCCTTCGATGCACTCCTTGCCCACACCCTACCGCGCCGTGGTGTGCGGGGCCAGCGGGGCCATTGGGCAGGCTTTTGTGGCCGCCTTGCAGCGCGATGTGCGCTGTGCGGCGGTGCATGCGCTGGCGCGCAGCAGCGCCCCGGCGCTGGTGCTGGAAGACGAAGCCAGCATCGAACGTTGCGCGGCTGAGGTGACGGGCGCGGGCCCAGTGCACCTGCTGCTGGTGGCCACGGGCGCGCTGAGCATCGACGGCCGCGGCCCAGAAAAGCGCCTGGCTGCGCTCAGCCCCGAGAGCTTGCGACGCGCCTTTGAGGTCAATGCCATTGGGCCGGCGCTGCTGCTCAAGCACTTTGTGCCCTTGCTGGCCAAGGGTGAGCGTGCGATCGTGGGCCTGCTGTCGGCACGCGTGGGCAGCATCGAAGACAACCACAAGGGCGGCTGGTGGAGCTACCGCGCTTCCAAGGCGGCGCTCAACCAACTGCTGCAAACCAGCGCCATCGAGGCCAGCCGTCTGCGCCCGCAGGCAGTATTTGCGGCGTTGCAGCCGGGCACCGTGCGCTCCAAGCTGTCGATGGATTTTGCCGCGCCCGAGCACAGCATCGAGGCCTCGGACGCGGCTGCGCGCCTGCTGCGCGCCCTCGATGGTCTGCCGGCCTCGAGCCGGGCGCACTTCATCGATCACCGGGGCGCGCCGATTCCGTGGTAGCTGGGGTTGGCACGGGGGCCGCGCTCACAAGCTTTCGATCTGCTCGAGGGTGAGCGCAGCCTGCGCGCGCAGCGCCGACCGCGCCTCGGGCGCCATGCGCTGCAGATTGCGATAGACGAGGCTGAGGCGCGCGTGGTGCAGCACGTAATCGGTTTCTTGGCGCAGCTCGAGCAGCACATAGACCACGCCCGCATCGACGCGGCCAAACCACGCATGGTCGGGGTTGAGTTGATCGCCCAGGATCAGCCGCAGCGTGTGCGCGGGGACGGGAGTGGGGGCGGACTTGGGAGCGCAGACGGGCTGTGGCATGGGGTACTCCAATCTGGGGCGGGCTGGATGCACCAACCGGGGGGACTCGATACCAGCGCAGCCGCTCAAGCCCCGGCACGGCGCTTGAGCCAGCGCATCAGCGTGCCCAGCAGCGGCAGCTTTTCGTACAGCTCTTCGGCGGCGTCCCAGTAATCGCGGTGCAGGCGCACACGGCCGTCTGGGCCCAGCAGCAGGTGGCTGCAGCCGCGAATGGTGTGCAGCGCGCCGGCGCTGGCGGCTTGGCCGCGCGCGGCCAAGCGAAACTCAAAATCCCAGAGCAAAAAAGCCTGCTCGCCCTGCACCACGCAGCTGCCCACGACAAAGCGCGGCTGCTGCAAGCGCGCAAACATGCGGCCAAAGATGGCCTCGATGGCGGGCACGCCCTGCACCTCGTGGAAGGGGTCTTTGAAGCGCGCATCGGGGGCGTAGTGGCGGCCCAGTTGCCCTAGACTGACGGGGCTGAGCTGCTCATAAAAGCGCACCAGTTCGGCGACGGCGTGTTGGTGGGGGTTCATGGTCGGGCAAAGCGCAGGCGCCATCTACAGACCCGTGCCCCGGCGCACCGCGGCAAAGTAGCAGCGGTAGGGCAGCAGGCGCAGCAGCAGCATCAGGCGCGTGAAGCGTTTGGGGAAGTGGATGTGAAAATCGCCCGCTGCCCAGCCGTGCAAGATCGCCGCTGCGGCCTGCTCGGGCTCGATCAGCGCGGGCATTCTGAAATCGTTTTGCGCCGTCAGGCGGGTGGCGACAAAGCCGGGGTTAATCAGGCTCACGCCCAGCCCTTGGGGCTGCAAGTCGAGGTACAGGGTTTCGGCGAGGTTGATCAGGGCCGCCTTGGTCGGGCCGTAGGCCAGGCTCTTGGGCAGGCCACGAAAGCCAGCCACGCTGCTCACCAAGCTGATGTGTCCGGCGCGGCGCGCCAGCAGGGCCGGCAGCAGCGCGTCGAGCAGGTGCCAGACGCCGCTCAGGTTCACCTCTTGGTGGCGCAGCACTTGGGCCAGGTCGAGCTCGTGGGCGCGCATGGGCAGGTAGTGGCCGGCCAGGTAGCACACCAGATCGACGGTGCCGGATTGCAGCAGGCTCTGGGCCGCCTCCTGCACCTGCTTGGGCTGGCACACATCCAACGGCAAGGCCACGCTGCCGGGGTGTTGCGCAACAAATTCTTGCAGCGCCGGGAGCTGGCGCGCCGACAGCACCACGCGCGCGCCGCGCGCATGCAAGGCGCTGGCCAGCGCACGCCCGATGCCGCTGGAGGCCCCCACGAGCCACACGGTGCGGCCGTGCCAGTCGGTGATTTTTGGGTTCATGGGCTGCATGTGTCGGATTGGTGGGTTCAGGCCTGCATCAGCAGGGGGTCGCGGCGCCAAAAAAACCACAGCAGGGCCGCCGCCATCAGCTTGAGCGCGCACGGCAGCAGCGCGTAGGCCCACGACAGGGCTTGCAAACCCTGAGCGCTGCCGTCGCCCGGCTCGTAGCCCCACCAACCCAGCAGCGGCAGCGCCAAGCCGGCGGCCAGCGCCAGGTTGAGCTTGGCGGCAAAGCTCCACCAACCAAAATAGGCCCCTTCGCGGGCGCCGTGGTCGCCTTGGCGTTGGATCAGTCCGGCGAGCAGGGCGTGCGGCAGTGTCAGGTCGGCCCCCAGCGCCACCCCAGACAGGATGCAGATGAGCATAAAGGCCTGCCAATCGCCCGCCCCCAGGGTGGCTGCCCAGCCAAACACCGCCACCGCCATGACCATCGCGCCCAGCCACGTGCGCACCAGCCCCCAGCGCCGCACCAGCCGCACCCACAACGGCAACCCCAGCGCCGCGGCCACAAAGTAGCTGCCCAAAAACAGGGGCTGCATGGCATCGCTGAGCTGCAAGCGGTCCTGGATGAAAAACAGCAGCAGCGTGGCCGGAATGGCGCTGGCGATGCCGTTGAAGATGAACACCGTCATCAGGCGCCTGAAGCCCGGCTGGCGCCACGGCTGCCAGAGCTCGGACGCACCCACGCTGTGGCGCAACCAGCCCAAGGCCGGGCGCGGCGCCAGCGTCCAGGCGCACCAAGCCAGCGCCAGCGCCACGGCAAACACCGCCACCATCACCGGCAGACCGAGCAACGTGGGCAACACCGATGCCGTGACCACCCCGCACAGCCCAGCCCCTTCGCGCCAAGCGACAATGCGCGAGCGCGTGGGCGCATCGCCCCCGAGCCGCGCCCCCCAAGCCTGGTGGCAGATGCTCAACCAGCTAAACGCCAGGTACGACAGCACCAGAGCCACCCAGGCCCACAGCAGCAGGGCCTGCGGTGCGCGCACCGGCGGGAAAAACAGCGCCGTCAGGCCCAGCGACAGCACCAGCGCCGCCACCAGCCCGGTGCCCAGCACCACCCGCGGCGAGCGGGCGTAGAGGCGGTCGCTGGCGCGGCCCAGCCACGGGTCCACCAAGGCGTCGAACAGGCGCGCGCCCAGCAGCAGCGCCCCCAGTGTGGCCAGCGCCACGCCAAACTCGGTGGCGTAGTGATGCGGCAACAGCACGTACAGCGGCAGCGCCACAAAAGCCAGCGGAAAACCCAGCGCGCCGTAGGCCAGCGTACCCGGCCAGCGCAAATCGGGAGGTGCAGAGGCTACGGATGTGGCGGCCGCCTGCGCGTCGGCCGCAAGGGTGGCTTGGCTGAGCGCGGGCGTGGCGGCAGGTGTCACGGCGGTGGCCTGTGTTTAGCCGCGCGCCGGCAAGCCGAGCAAGGCGGCGCGCAGGCCGGGCTCGGATGTGGTCGGAGCCAGCCAGATGCCAAAAAACAGCCGCGCAAACAGCGCGTCGGGCACTTCGCCCAGCACCCGGTTGGGCTGTCGAAACTGGGCCGCTTGCCCCGGTCGGTACACGCCCAGCAGGCGGTCGCCGGCGCGCACATCGGGCAGCACGGCTTGCAAGGCGCGCTGCCAGCGCTCACCCTGATCGGGGGCGATGTGCTGCTGGCGCCGCATCTCCTCGATCGACCGGCTGGCGATCGAGGCGGCGCTGAAGGCGCGCAGATACTCCAACTCGAGCGCCAGCGCGTCGGAAGCATGGTCGGCGGGGTTGAAACGCGGGCCCACCCACAGCCGGGCCCGGTAAACCTCAAAGCCCCACACCCGCAACAGGCCCTGCCCAGACCAGCGCAAGCCTGGCACAGGCGACGGCTCGCCAGTTGGTGGTTCGTTGGATGGCGGGACTTGGGTTTGAGCCAATGCCGCGCGGCTCCAGCTGCTGGCACACACAGCCGCCGCAGTGGGCAGCAGCAGCTGGCGCAACATCACGCGCCGCTGGTTTTGCTCGGGCGTCAGCACCTGGAGCGGGGCCAGCGCATGGTTCGAGGAGCGCGCCTTCATGGAGCGTGCTCCAGCGTGAACTGGATCACGTCGATGTCGCCTTGATCGAAGCCGGCTTCGCAATAGGCGAGATAAAAAGTCCACAAGCGCTCGAAGCGGGCATCGAAACCCTGCGCGCGCACGGCTTCGCGGTGCGCCCAGAAGGCGCGGTGCCAGCGGCGGCAGGTTTCGGCGTAGTCGGGACCAAAAGCCAGCTCATCGACCACGCGCAGCCCAGCCGCCTCCGCCTGGCGTCTGAACTCGGCGGCGCTGGGCAAGCAGCCACCCGGGAACACGTGCTGCTGGATGAAGTCGGTCGAGGACACGTAGGCGCCGAAGCGCTCGTCGCGGATGACGATGCTTTGGATGCAGGCGCGCCCGCCGCGCTTGAGCAGCCGCGCCACGGTGTCAAAGTAAATGGGCCAGTATGCGCGCCCCACGGCCTCGACCATTTCGATCGAGCAGATGGCGTCGAACGGCGCCTCGCCGGCCCCCAGGCGCAGGTCGCGGTAGTCTTGCAGCCGCAGATCGGCCCGTTGCGCCAGCCCTTGGGCCTGCAAGCGCTGCTGTGCGTAGGCCAGTTGCTCGCCCGACAAGGTGATGCCGGTGACATGGGCGCCAAACTCGTGCGCCGCCTGCTGCGCCAGCGCGCCCCAGCCGCAACCGATTTCGAGCACGCGCTGGCCCGGTCGGTCCGGCTGCAAGCCAGCCATTTGCAAGGCGCGGCGCAGCTTGGCGCGCTGGGCGGCTTCCAGGCTGCCGCCAGGTTGGCCCTGGAACCAGGCGCTGGAATAGTTCATGCCGGCATCGAGCCAGAGGAGGTAAAAATCGTTGCCCAGGTCGTAGTGGGCCTGGATGTTTTTGCGGCTGTTGGCGCGCGTGTTGCGGTTGAGCCAATGCCGCACCCGGTGCAGCAAGCGCCCGGCCCAGTGGCCGTGAATCAGGCGCTCGATCACGGCGCGGTTGCGCAGCAGCAGGCGCAGCAAGACGGCCAAATCGGGCGTGTCCCACTGGCCAGCCATGTAGGTCTCGCCAAAACCGATGTCGCCCGACTTGAGCACAGCGGCACACACCCTCCAGTCATGGACCCGAATCTCCACCGTGGGTTCGCACTCTGCGCCCGGGCCGTAGTGTGCACAATGCCCGTCGGGCCAATGCACCGCCAGCTGGCCGTGCTCCAGTTGCTGCAACAGTCGCTGCAAGGTGCGCGCGGCCCAGGGCGGTGGCTTGGCCTGGGATTGGCGCGCAGCCGGAGCCAAATTCGCCGCGTCAGGCCAACCGTCGTGGCGTGCACAAGCGCCCCATGCAGCCGACAACGGGCTCGCAGAGGGGTCTTGAATGGGGGTCGATTGGCTGTTCATGGCAGACGCTCCTGGGGCTGGGGGTGCAACAGAGGATGACGGGGCTTCATTGACTGACAAAGGCTTTGGGCGGCTCGGGCTTGCGCTGCAAACCGGTGCGCTTGAGCCAGAGCTTGAGCGCCTGCCAATGGATGCGCGCCAGCAGCAGCAGCGTGAGCGCCGGGTGTGCCCACAGCGCCTGACGCAGGCAGGCGGCATCGAGCGCCTGCAGGGTGCCGCTGACGCTGGTCTGCAACAAGGGGCCGGCGGCGTCGTCGTGGTCGATGCGCACCACCGTGCGCGGCTGCGCGCCATCCAGGCGGCGCATGAACCTGAAGCGGTACCAGCCCTGCACCTGACAAAAAGGCGAGACGTGAAAGACCTTGCTGGCACGGCACTCCTGCCCCTCGCGCGGCCGATCCAGCAGGTAACAGTGGCGCTCGCCAAAGGTGTTGTTGACCTCGACCAGCACGGCGCGCAGGCTGCCGTCGGCGCGCTCGCAGTACCAAAAGCTCACCGGCTTGAAGGTGTGGCCCCACACCCTGGGGTAGCAGTGCAGCCAGATTTGGCCGTCGGCGTCGTCGATGCCGTGTGCGCGCAGCAGCTCATCCACCCAAGCCAGCGCCCCGCCCTGCTGCGCCGTGCGGCCGTCGCCGTGGTCGCAGTCGTAAAAGCTGATCGGTGCCCAGCGGTTGCGCGCCAAGGCTGGCGCGGCTTGGGCCAAGTCGCGCATGGGCAGCAACAAAAAGCAGGTGGGATAGACAAAGGCGTTGCGCCGCGGGCGCAGACGCGTGTGGCGCACCTGGCCGAAGCCGACGTAGGCTTGCGGCGCCGAATTCACGCTGGCACCTCGTGCAGGGTCGGGCTTGGCTGCAATAGAGCGCGCGGCTGCGCCGAACGGGGCGCGCCCTGCACAAATGCAGCGGCGCGCAGCAGGGCTTGGGCCGCCGCTTGGCCGGATTTGAGCCCGTCTTCGTGAAATCCGTAGCCGGCCCAGGCGCCACAGAACCAGGTGTGCTGCTGCCCTTGCAGGTCGGCCAGGCGGCGCTGGGCAGCGACGGCGGCTTGGTCAAACACCGGGTGCGCATAGTCGATCTGCCGGATGACTTTGGCCGGATCGATGGCGCGCACCGGGTTGAGCGACACCAGCACCGGCTGGGCAAAGGGCAGCGGCTGCAAGCGGTTGATGAGGTAATGCAAGCACACGCGGGCCGCCTCGCTGCCGGCGTCGGCGGCACGCTCGTAATTCCACGCTGCCCAGGCGCTGCGCTGCTGCGGCAGCACCGCCGTGTCGGTGTGCAGCACGGCGCGGTTGTGCTGGTAGCGGATGGCGCTCAGCACGGCTTGCTCGGCGGCGCTGGGCTGATCGAGCAGCGCCAGCGCTTGGTCGGTGTGGGTGGCCACCACCACCCGGTCAAAGCGCTCGACCCCGGCCGGGCTGTGCAACCATGCGCCGTGGTCGTCGCGCTCGATGCGCTGCACCGGGGAGTTGAGGCGCGCATCGGGCAGGCTGGCGACGATTTTTTGCACATACTGGCTTGCGCCACCGCGCACCGTGTACCACTGCGGCCGGTTGCGGATTTGAATCAACCCGTGGTTGTGGCAAAAGCGCACCATGGTCGCCACGGGGAAGCGTAGCATCTGATCGGTCGGGCAGCTCCAGATGCAGCCCAGCATGGGCAGCAGGTACCAGTCGCGAAAGGCGGCGCCAAAGCGGTGCTGCTGCAAAAAATCCTGCAAGGGCTGCTGCATGGCCTCGGCCTGATCGCCGCTTTGCGCCAGCCGCGTGCACAGGGCGTTGAAGCGCAGCAGGTCGCGCAACATGCCCCAAAAGCGCGGCCGCAGCAGGTTGCGGCGCTGCGCGAACACGGTGCTCAAATCGGTGCCGCTCCACTCCAGCCAGCGTGCGCCCAGCGGCACCTGCACCGAAAACGACATGTCCGAAGCCGCCGCCGGCACCCTGAGCTCGGCCAACAGGGCAATGAGCCGCGGGTAGGTGCGCTCGTTATAGACCAAAAACCCGGTATCGACGCCGTGCGTGCAGGAGGCGCCATCGGGGCCGGGCAGGGTCACGTCCACGGTATGGGTGTGGCCGCCAAAGTAGGACCCAGCCTCGAACAGGGTCACGTGGGCATGCGTGCGCAGCGCATGGGCGGCCGCCAGCCCGGCGATGCCCGAGCCGACCACGGCCACGCGCAGCGCAGTGGCAGCAGGTGCGGGCTGATGGCTGTGGGAGTCGGCAGAGGGCATGGCAGATCCTGTATTTGTCTTAGACAAACATAGTATGCGCGAAAAAAGATTGGTCTGCAACCAAGGGCCACAAAAGGCCGGACCAGGCCTGTGACAGCCCCCCTGCTGCGGCCCTCGATCGATCCCAGAGCACAACCATAAACTGCAAACAGCAAAGAGTAATATCGGCATGGATGGGTCAACCAGCGGCCATCCAGGGGACTTTTGTGGCATGATCGCAAGCGATGCTCAAGCGCCTTGCACCCTCTCAGGCTCCGCTCGCTTTGTCTATTGCAGACATGGAGCGTGAAACCGGCTTGGGCAAAGACACGCTGCGCGTCTGGGAGCGCCGCTATGGCTTTCCCACCCCCAGCCGCGACGCCCACGGCGAGCGCCGCTACGATGAAGCCCAGCTGCAGCGCCTGCGCCTGATCAAGCGCCTGCTCGATTCCGGCCAACGACCGCACCAGGTGGTGCCCCTGCCCGAGGCCGAGCTGCAAGCCCGTCTGCAGGAGCGGTTACAGGCGCAGCAGGCCGGCAGCCCCCCCGCATCCAGGCCCGCGCTGGAGCCTGCGTGGTGCCAGCAGTGGCTCAGCGCCCTGCAAGCCAACCAAACCGAGACCCTGCGCCTGCGGCTGCACGAGCAGCTGCTGCGCCACGGGCTGGGGCCGACGATCGAGGATTTCATCGTACCCTTGAGCGTGGCTGTGGGGCAGGCGTGGCTGGACGAACGGATTTCGGTGTTTCAAGAGCACCTGCACAGCGAGGTCGTGCAATCGGTGCTGCGTCAGGCGCTGGTGCAACTGGACCTGCAAGGCCACAGCGGCACCCCGCCCAGGGTGTTGCTCACCACCTTGCCCAACGAACACCACGCCCTGGGGCTGCTGATGGCCGAGTGCTTTCTGGCGCTGCAGCACTGCCAGCGCTTGCCGCTGGGCCCCAACACCCCGGTGCTCGAGGTGCTGGCGGCGGCGCAGCAGCTGCAGATCGACGCCGTGGCTTTGAGCTTTAGCTCGCACCACCCGTCCAACGAGGTGCTGGCCGCCTTGCGCCAGTTGCGCGCGCAGTTGCCCAGCACGGTGGCGCTGTGGGTGGGCGGCAATGCCCCGGTGCTGCGCTCGCCGCGCCTGCCTGCGGGCGTGACCGCCCTGCGCCGTGCCTGCGAGCTCGAGGCGGTGGTGGCGCAGTGGCGCGCGGCGCACAGCGCGCCTCGAGCGCCTTAGCTGTTGGCGGGGGGATGCAGCCGCATCTCGGCCGCACGGGCGTGCGCCTGCAGGCCCTCGCCGTGCGCCAACACGCTGGCGATGCGGCCCAGCGTCTGCGCGCCGGCGGCGCTGACCTCGATCAGGCTGCTGCGCTTCTGAAAATCATAGACCCCGAGCGGGCTGGAAAAACGCGCCGTACCGGCCGTGGGCAACACGTGGTTGGGGCCGGCGCAGTAGTCGCCCAGGCTTTCGCTGGTGTAGGCGCCCATGAAAATGGCGCCGGCGTGCTGCAGCAGCGGCTCCCAGCGCTGCGGCTCGCGGCAGGCCAGCTCGAGGTGCTCGGGCGCGATGCGGTTGCTGATGGCACAGGCTTCTTCGAGGCTGCGGGTCTGGATCAGGGCGCCGCGGCCATTGAGGCTGGCGGCGATGAGGGCGGCGCGCGGCATCTCGGGCAGCAGACGATCGATTGCCTCCTGCACGGCATCGAGATAGGCCGGTTCGGGGCAGAGCAGGATCGACTGCGCCAGCTCGTCGTGCTCGGCCTGGCTGAACAAGTCCATGGCCACCCAGTCGGGTGGCGTGCTGCCGTCGGCCAGCACCAGAATCTCGCTCGGGCCGGCGATCATGTCGATGCCGACCTGGCCAAACACGTGCTTTTTGGCGCTGGCCACGTAGGCGTTGCCGGGGCCGGTGATCTTGTCCACCCTGGGCACGCTCTGGGTGCCGTAGGCCAACGCCGCCACCGCCTGCGCGCCGCCGATGGTGAAGGCGCGCGCGAACCCGGCCACGTGGGCGGCGGCCAACACCAGCGGGTTCCTGGCGCCGTCGGGCGTGGGCACGACCATCACGATTTCGGCCACCCCGGCCACCTGGGCCGGGATGGCGTTCATCAGCACCGAGGACGGGTAGGCGGCGCGCCCGCCGGGCACGTAGATGCCCACGCGCTCCAGCGGCGTCACCTTTTGCCCGAGCAGGCTGCCGTCGGCGTCGCGGTAGCTCCAGCTCTGGCCACAGGCCTGCAACTGGGCCTCGTGGTAGCGGCGCACGCGCGCGGCCGCCTGCAGCAGCGCCTCGCGCTGGGCTGCGGGCAGCTGCTCGAAGGCGGCTTGCAGTTCCGACGGCTGCAGCTGCAGCGCCGCCATGCTCGGGGCGTGCAGGCGGTCGAAGCGGCGCGTGCAGTCGAGCACGGCGGCGTCGCCGCGGGCGCGCACGTCAGCCACGATCTCGAGCACGCGCTGCTCGATGGCGGCGTCGGCTGCGGCGGACCAGTGCAGGCGCTGGGCCAACTGGGCCTCGAAATCGGGCTGCTGCGTGCTCAGGCGCAGCGGGCGCGCCTGCAAAGGGGGGGTGGAGCCTGCAGATGCAGCGGGCGTGGTCATCATGCCAGCCCCCCCGGCGCGCAGATCGGGGCGCTGTCGTGCGCGGTCTCTTGGGCTGTGGCCTGGGCAAAGGCATCGAGCAGCGGCCGCAGCAGCGCGCGCTTGACCTTGAGCGCACCTTGGTTGACCACCAGGCGCGAGGAAATGTCCATGATGCGCTCGACCTCGATCAGCTGGTTGGCCCTGAGCGTGTTGCCGGTCGAGACCAGATCGACGATGGCATCGGCCAGACCGGTCAGGGGCGCCAGCTCCATGCTGCCGTAGAGCTTGATCAGATCGACATGCACGCCCTTGCTGGCAAAGAACTCGCGCGCGATCGCCACGTATTTGGTCGCCACGCGGATGCGCGCGCCCTGGCGCACGGCGCGCACGTAGTCGAAATCGGCGCGCACCGCCACGCTCATGCGGCAGCGCGCGATCTGCAGATCGAGCGGCTGGTACAGCCCGACGTTGGCCGCTCCGCCCCACTCGGCCTCGTGCTCGAGCAGCGTGTCTTTGCCGCACACGCCCAGGTCGGCGCCGCCGTACTGCACGTAGGTGGGGACGTCGGAGGCGCGCACCAGCACCACATGCAGCGCCGGGTCGTTGGTGGGCAGGATCAGCTTGCGCGAGCGCTCGGGGTGCTCCAGCACCTCGATGCCGGCGGCTTGCAGCAGCGGCAGGGTTTCGTCGTAGATGCGGCCTTTGGACAGGGCCAGCGTGATGCGGTCGGCACTCATGCGATCCTCTCGATTTGGGCGCCCAGGGCGCGCAGTTTGAGCTCCATCTGGTCGTAGCCGCGGTCCAGGTGGTAGATGCGATCGACCACGGTTTCACCCTCGGCCACCAGGCCGGCGATGACCAGGCTGGCGGAAGCGCGCAGGTCGGTGGCCATGACGGTGGCGCCCGACAGCTGCGCGCCGCTGCCGCCCAGCCCTTCGATCAGCGCCAGCCGGCCGTCGATGCGGATCTTGGCCCCGAGCCGCTGCAGCTCGTGCACGTGCATGAAGCGGTTCTCGAAAATGGTCTCGCTCACGCTGCTGCTGCCCTGCGCCACGGCGTTGAGGGCCATGAACTGGGCCTGCATATCGGTCGGGAAGCCCGGGTACTCGGTGGTGCGAAAGCTCTGCGCGCGCAGCGCGGCCGCGCCGGGCGACTGCACCTGCAAGCCGTCGGCGCTGGCTTGCACCGACACCCCGGCCTCGCGCAGCTTTTCAATCAGCGCCTCGAGGTGCTCGCCGCGGGCGTGGCGCAGGTGCACCGCACCGCCGCAAGCGGCCACGGCGCACAGAAAGGTGCCGGCCTCGATGCGGTCGGCCACCACGGCGTGCTCGGCCCCGTGCAGGCGCTCCACGCCCTGGATGCGGATGCGGCTGCTGCCGTGGCCCTCGATCTGCGCCCCCATGGCGATCAGCAGCTCGGCCAGGTCGGTGACTTCGGGCTCTTGGGCGGCGTTTTCGAGCACGGTTTCACCCTCGGCCAAGGTGGCGGCCATGAGGAAGTTTTCGGTGCCGGTGACGGTAATCATGTCGGTGGTGATGCGCGCGCCGCGCAGCCGGCTCTGGCCCGGCGCCAGCTGCGCCACCATGTAGCCGTGCTCGATGGCGATCTGCGCCCCCATCGCCTGCAAGCCCTTGATGTGCTGATCGACCGGGCGCGAACCGATGGCGCAGCCGCCCGGCAGCGACACCCGCGCCCGCCCCAGCCGCGCCAGCAGCGGCCCGAGCACCAGCACCGAGGCGCGCATGGTCTTGACCAGCTCGTAGGGCGCCAGCGGCTCCAGCGCCGCGCCGGCCTGCAGCGTCAGGCCGCCGCGCTCGCCGTGGGTCTGCACCTGCACGCCCATGTGTTCCAGCAGGCGGCGCATGGTGGCCACGTCGCGCAGACGCGGCACGTTGCGCAGCGTCACCGGCGCGTCGGTGAGCAAGGTGGCGCAGAGCTCGGGCAGGGCGGCGTTCTTGGCGCCAGAGATCGGCACCTCGCCGTGCAGGCGCTGGCCGCCTTGGATGCGCAGTTTGTCCATGGGTGGAGGGGGGGGTAGGCGGTGGAGGGATTGGGGGCGCTGGGGTGGGGTTGGCCGCGCGCAGTCGCTCAGGCGGTGCTGGCCTGGCGCGCCGACCATTCGGCCGGGGTGTGCGTCTGCATCGAGAGCGCGTGCACCTCGTCGCGCCGGATGCGCTCGCCCATCGCGGCATAGACCATTTGGTGGCGCGCGATCAGGCGCTTGCCCTCGAAGGCGGGCGAAACCACCACCGCGTACCAGTGGCGGCCGTCGCCGTTCACCTCCAGGTGCAGGCAGTCGAGGTGGGCGGCGATGAGGGTTTGCAGTTCTTGCGCGGTCATGTTGTGGTGTGCCTGGAATGGAGTGCCTGGTGTGGAATGGCTGCGGGTGGCGCCTGAAAATGCGGCCAGCGATAGGATAGCCCAATGGGAGCCTGGGCGTCAGTGCCGCAGCTTGTAGCCCGATTTGAGCAGATGCAGCGCCAGCCCGCCGACCAGCACCCAGGCAACCCCGAGCACCGCCAGCGAGAGCCAAGGCGAGACGTCGCCCTGGCCAAAGAAACCGTAGCGAAAACCGTCGATCATGTAGAAAAACGGGTTCAGGTGGCTGACGAACTGCCAAAACGGCGGCAGCGAGTGGATCGAGTAGAACACACCGCTCAGAAACGTGGCCGGCAGAATGAGGAAGTTCTGAAACGCCGCCATCTGGTCGAACTTGTCGGCCCACAGCCCGGCGATCACGCCCAAGGCCCCGAGCAACCCAGCCCCGAGCACGGCAAACACCAGAATCCAGAGCGGATAGACGAGGTAAAAGCCGACAAACCACACCGTCACCAGCCAGACGCACAAGCCCACCGCCAGCCCGCGCACGATCGACGAGCCCACATAGGCCACGAACCAGGCCCAGTGCGACAGCGGCGTGAGCAGCACGAACACCAGGTTGCCCATGACTTTGCTCTGGATCAGGCTCGACGAGCTGTTGGCAAAGGCGTTTTGCAGCACGCTCATCATGATCAGGCCCGGCAGCAAAAAGCTGGTATAGACCACGCCTTCGAACACCTGCACATGGTCTTGCAGCACGTGGCCAAAGATCAGCAGATACAGCAGCGCCGTGACCACCGGCGCGGCCACGGTCTGAAAGCCGACCTTCCAGAAACGCAGCACCTCTTTGTAGAACAGGGTCTGCCAGCCGCTCATGACGCCACCCCCGCACGCATCAGGTCGAGAAACACGTCTTCCAGATCGGGCTGGCTGATTTCGAGGTCGTCGGGCTGCAGGCCGGCCAGGCGCAACTCGGCCAGGGTGCGCTCCAGCGCGGCCGCGTCGGGCACTGGCAACTGCACCATGCGCCCGGTCACGCGCGCCTGCGCTGCCAGCGCGGCTGGCAAGGGCTGGTCGGTCCTGAAGCGCAACACCTTGGCGCTGCTGGCGCGTTTGAGCAGCGTCGAGGTGCGCTCCAGCGCCAGCACCCGCCCGTCTTTGAGCATGGCGATGCGCCCGCACAGCGCCTCGGCTTCCTCGAGGTAGTGGGTGGTGAGCAACACCGTGCAGCCCCGACGGTTGAGCCCAGAGATGAACTGCCACAGCGTTTGGCGCAGCTCCACATCGACGCCGGCGGTGGGCTCGTCGAGCACGATCACCGGCGGGCGGTGCACCAGCGCCTGCGCCACCAGCACGCGCCGCTTCATGCCGCCCGAGAGCTGGCGCATGTTGGTGTCGGCCTTGTCGGCCAGGCCCAGGCCGGCCAACAGCTCGTCGATCCAGCCCTCGTTGCCGCTGATGCCAAAGTAGCCGGACTGAAAGCGCAGCGCCTCGCGCACCGTGAAAAAGGGGTCAAACACCAGCTCTTGCGGCACCACGCCCAGGCGCCGGCGTGCCGTGGCGTAGTCGCTGGCCACGTCGGCACCGAGCACGGCCACACGGCCGCTGCTGGCGCGCGCCAGCCCGGCCAAGATGCTGATGAGGGTGGTTTTGCCGGCGCCGTTGGGCCCCAGCAGGCCAAAAAACTTGCCCGGCTCGATGTCGAAACTGACGCCGTCGAGCGCCTGCAGCTCGGCACCGGCGCTGCGGTAGCGCTTCGAGACCTGCTGAAACGACACAGCGGCAGTGGCAGAGCTAAGGGGCATGAGGTGGCGCGGCTAAACCGGCCATTCTATCGCCTTAGGCGGCCAACAGTTCGCTCACGCCGTAAAGGGCCGCCAGTTCGCGCAGGCGCAGCGGCATGTGCAGCACCTGCAGGCGGCCGCCCCGCGCTTGCAGCAAGCGCGCCACCGCCAGCAGCGCCGCCAGCGCCGACGAATCAAAATGCTGCAAGGCGGCGGCATCGAGCGACCAGTGGGCAGCTCCAGTCTGGGCTGGCGCGGCGGCGGTGGGTGCGGCCACGTCGGATTCCATCAGCGCCAGGCAACGCTGCACGTAGGCATCGGCCTGCTCGTGCGTCAGGCGCTGCGGCAAGTCGGGCAGGCTGCGCGGCGCGGCCAAGGCTGCGCCCTGGGCTGGGCTCATGGGCATGGCATCAAAGACGCAAGGGGCTCAGGTGCGTGCCGCCGCCGCACCGGCGCGGTTGCGTTCGGCCAACGAGGCGATCAGGCCGTCGATGCCGCGGGCGTTGATCTCGGTGGTGAACTGGTTGCGGTAGGTGTCCACCAGCCAGATGCCCATGACGTTGAAGTCAAACACCTTCCAGCCCTGCGGGGTGCGTTCGAGCCGGTAGTCGATCTGGATCGGTTCGCTGCGCCCGCGCAGCTCGGTGCGCACCACCACCTCGGTGTCTTGCGGGGTGAAGCGGCTGGGGCGCAACACCAGCGTCTGGTCGGTCACGTGGCTGAGGGCCCCCGAGTAGGTGCGCACCAGCAGCAGCTTGAACTCGTCTTGCAGCCGGGTGCGCTGCTCGGGTGTGGCCTGGCGCCAGAAGCGCCCCACGGCCGAGGCGGTCATGCGGCGAAAGTTGACGTGCGGCATCAACTTGCCATCCACCAGCGCCATGATGCGGTCGATGTCGCCGCCACGCAACACCGGGTCGGCCTGGATCTGGCGCAGCACCTCGAGGCCCACGCGCATGATCAGCGCATCGGGGGCCTCGAGGGTTTGCGCCGCCACCCGGGCCGGTGCCAGCAGCGCAGCGCCCACCACCCCCAGGGTGCCAAGGGCACCAAGGGCGTAGAGCGCAGCGCGGCGCGAGGCCGCGGGCAAAGCAAGTGGGTGCAGGTCGTGTTTCATGATGGGTATTGTGCAGCGCCCAAGCCGGGCCGGCCGGTTCAAGGGCGCAGATGTTGCATTTGCTTGCATCGCTTACTGTGCCGGCACCGAAGTGGGAGCGGGAACGGCAGCAGGTTCGGACGCCGGTTCCTCTTCATCAGGGAACTCGTCGGGGAACTCGTCGGTGCGGATTTGCGCCGCGCGGCGTTGCAAGAAGGCATTGCGGATGAAGCTGTAGCGGTCGAGCGCAATGCGGTCCACCATGTCGGTGGCGGGCAGCAGGTCGGCGCGGTTGTCGGTCAGGCGCAGCACCGTGAGGGCGTTGCGGTCGGCGCGGGGCTCCACGGTGCCGATCGGGTCGGCGTTTTGGTCCACCACCCGGCCCACGGCGTCGCGCACGGTGGAGGGCCCCAGCAGAGGCAGCACCAGATAGGGGCCTGTGGGCACGCCCCAGCGCCCCAGGGTGTGGCCAAAGTCGAGCGGGGTGCGCTCGACCCCAGCCTCGGTGGCGATGTCGAGCACGCCGCCAAAGCCAAAGAAGGTGTTGATCTTGACGCGGGTGAGGTTTTCCACCGCCTCTTGCGGCCGCGCCTGCAGACTGGCGTTGACGAACGACCAGAAATCGCGCAGGTTGTTGAAAAAATTGTTGACCCCGGTGCGCAGCGGCGAGGGCACGGTGTCGCGGTAGGCGACGGCCACCGGGCGCGCAATGGTGCGGTCCACGGCGTCGTTGAACTGCTGCACCTGGCGGTTGAGCGGCTCCAGCGGGTCTTGGGGGTGGGCGTCGGGGCCGGTGGCGCAGCCGCTCGTGGCCAGCAGCGCCAGCGCGGCGCAACCCATGCCCAACCACCCGGCGCGCGGCGGGGGTTGGGCAGTGCGGTGCGCAATCTGCGTGCCCGGCATATTTTTCACACCCTGTAAACGGTTCATTTTTGCGATCCCTCCATTGATTCCTTATCCATTCCACCCCGTCGCTGCGCGCTCATTGGCGGGCAGCGGCTCCGTCGGCACCGGAATCGGCCGCGCGGTTGAACAAAAACTGCCCGATCAGATTCTCGAGCACGATCGCCGACTGCGTCAGCGTCACCGTGGCCCCGTCGGCCAGGTTTTCGTCCGCCCCGCCGGGCACGATGCCCACGTACTGCTCGCCCAGCAGGCCGCTGGTCAGGATCTGGAACGAGCTGTCGCTAGGAAAAGCGTAGCGCTGTTCCAGCAGCAGGGTGACATCGGCCTGAAAAGTCTGGTCGTTGAAGGTGATTTGCTGCACCCGCCCGACTGGCACCCCGGCGCTGCGCACCGTGGCCCCGGCGCGCAGGCCGCCGATGTTGTCGAAACGTGCCGTCACCTGGTATGTGGGCTGCCAACTGATCTGCAACAGATTGGCCGACTGCAGCGACAGAAACAGCAACGCCAGCGCCCCCAGCAGCACGAACAGACCGACCCACACATCCTTGACCGAGCTTTGCATATGCGTTTCCCCTCACACTCCAAACATCAGCGCCGTCAGGACAAAGTCCAGCCCCAGCACCGCCAGCGAGGCCATGACCACGGTGCGCGTGGTGGCGCGCGCCACCCCTTCAGGCGTGGGCGTGGCCAGATAGCCCTGCAGCAGCGCGATGAACGTCACCGCCACGCCAAACACCAGCCCCTTGACCAGGCTGTTGCCCACGTCGCTCCAGACATCGACCCCGGCCTGCATCTGCCCCCAGTAGGCCGAACCATCGACACCCAGCAGATGCACGCCAACCAACCAGCCCCCCAGGATACCGACGGCGCTGAACACCGTCACCAGCACCGGCAGCACGACGACCCCAGCCCAAAAGCGCGGCGCCAGAATGCGCGCGATCGGGTCCACCGCCATCATCTCCATGGCGCTCAGTTGTTCGCCGGCTTTCATGAGGCCGATTTCGGCCGTGAGCGAGGTGCCGGCGCGGCCCGCAAACAACAGCGCCCCGATCACCGGCCCGAGCTCGCGAATCAGGCTCAAGGCCACCAGCAAGCCCAGCACCTCGGTGGAACCAAACTGGTTCAGGATGTAGTAGCCCTGCAGCGCCAGCACAAAGCCCACGAACAGGCCCGAGACACCGATGATGGCCAGCGAGTAGTTGCCCAAAAAGTGGATCTGGTCGCGCAGCAAGGGGTAGCGGCGCAGCACCGCCGGCAGCAACACGAACAGACGCAGCAGCAAGCGTGCGCCAAACCCCAGGCTGGCGAGCCACTGGCGCACCGCAAAGCCTATGTGCGAGAGCGCTCTTTGCGTCACCGGCGGCCTCCGGCGGCTGGGCGGGCCGGCGGCGCACCCAAGCCGTAATCGTCGGCCACCGAGGCGGCCGGGTAGTGAAAATGCACCGGCCCCTCGGGCTCGGCGTGGATGAACTGGTGCACCAATGGGTCGGTGCTTGCGCGCACCTGCTGCGGGCTGCCCTGCGCGGCCACACGGCCTTGGGCCAGCACCACCACGTGGTCGGCAATGGCCAGGGTTTCGTGCACGTCGTGCGACACCAGAATGCTGGTCAGGCCCATGGCGTCGTTGAGCTGGCGGATCAGGCGCGCGATGGTGCCCAGCGAAATTGGGTCCAGGCCGGCAAAGGGCTCGTCGTAGAGCACCAGCTCGGGGTCGAGCGCGATCGCGCGCGCCAGCGCCACGCGGCGCGCCATGCCGCCCGAGATCTCGGACAGCAGCAGGTCGCGCGCGCCACGCAAGCCCACGGCGTCGAGCTTCATGAGCACGATGTCGCGGATCAGCCCCTCGGACAGGCGCGTCTGCTCGCGCAGCGGGAACGCCACGTTGTCATAGACGTTCAGGTCGGTGAACAAGGCCCCGAACTGGAACAGCATGCCCATGCGCCGACGCACCGCATACAGGCCAGCCAGGTCGAGCGCGCCGACATCCAGGCCGTCAAAGCGCACCTGCCCCGACTGCGCCCGCTGCTGGCCGCCGATCAGGCGCAGCACCGTGGTTTTGCCGCCGCCCGATGCGCCCAGCACCGCCGTGACGCGGCCACGCGGCACCGTCAGCGACAGGCCGTCGAGGATCGGGCGCTGGCCGTAGCCAAAGCGCACCTGCTGCAGCTCGACCAGAGGGGGTGGGGCGGTGGGATTCATATAAGTGGCGTGGAGCGATCATAAGGGAAAGCCCGCGCTCCCAACCCGCCCGGGGCTGCTGAGCCTAGCGCGGCAAGTCCGAGTGCCCCATCAGGAATTCGTCCACCGCCCGCGCCGCTTGCCGGCCCTCGCGGATCGCCCACACCACCAGCGACTGGCCGCGGCGCATGTCGCCGGCGGCAAACACCTTGGGCACGTTGGTGGCGTAGCCGCCGCTGGCCTCGGTGTGGGCGCGGGCGTTGCCGCGCGCGTCTTTTTCCACCCCAAAGGCCTCGAGCACGCTGGCCAGCGGGTGCGTGAAGCCCATGGCCAGCAGCACCAGATCGGCCTTGTGCTGCTGCTCGGTGCCCGGGATTTCGACCAACTTGCCGCCTTGCAGCTCCACTTGCACCGTGGTCAGGCCGCTGAGCTTGCCTTTGCTGCCGGTGAAGGCCTTGGTTGAAATGGCAAAGGCGCGCTCGCAGCCCTCCAGGTGGCTGGAGCTGGTGCGCAGCTTGATTGGCCAGTAGGGCCAGGTCAGGTTGCGGTCTTCTTGCTCGGGCGGCATGGGCAGCAGTTCAAACTGGGTCACGCTGGCGGCGCCGTGGCGGCGGCTGGTGCCGACGCAGTCGGAGCCGGTGTCGCCGCCGCCGATCACGATCACGTGCTTGCCGTCGGCGCGGATCTGCTTTTTCAGTCTGTCGCCGGCGTTGACCTTGTTTTGCTGCGGCAAGAACTCCATCGCAAAATGCACACCGTCGAGCTCGCGCCCCGGCACCGGCAGGTCGCGGCTCTGCTCGCTGCCGCCGCACAGCAGCACGGCGTCGTAGTCGGCCTGCAACTGCGCCGCGGCGATGCTGCGCTTGGCCTCGTTTTGCACCTTGGCCCCGGCGCCTTCGGTGGGCAGCTCACCCACCAGCACCCCGGTCTGGAACTGCACCCCTTCGGCCTGCAACTGCGCCACGCGGCGCTCGATGTGCGATTTTTCGAGCTTGAAGTCGGGGATGCCGTAGCGCAGCAGGCCGCCCACGCGCTCGTTTTTCTCGTACACCGTGACCGCGTGCCCGGCGCGCGCCAGCTGCTGCGCCGCCGCCAGGCCGGCCGGGCCCGAACCCACCACGGCCACCTTTTTGCTCGTGGCGTGTGCCGCCGGCTGCGGCTGCACCCAGCCCTGCTCCCAGGCGCGGTCGATGATCGCGTGCTCGATCGACTTGATGCCCACCGCGTCGTCGTTGATGTAGAGCGTGCAGGCCGACTCGCACGGCGCCGGACAGATGCGGCCGGTGAACTCGGGGAAGTTGTTGGTGCTGTGCAGCACCGCGCTGGCGTTTTGCCAGTCGGCACGATAGACCAGATCGTTGAAATCCGGGATGACGTTGTGGATCGGGCAGCCGTTGTTGCAAAACGGCGTGCCGCAGTCCATGCAGCGCGCGGCCTGGCGCCGGGCCTGCGCGTCGTCGAGCGCGATGACGAACTCGCGGTGGTTTTTCAGGCGCTCGGCGACCGGCTGGCAGCCTTCCTCGAGGCGCTCAAACTCCATGAAACCGGTGATTTTTCCCATGATGCGGTACTCGCTGAACTTGGTTGGTGTCGTGGGGGCAGGCTCAGGCCGTGGCTGCCGGAGCCAAGGCGGCTGGGGCGGCGCTGGCAGCGGCCTGGGCGCGCGCGTGCAGCTCGCCCAAAGCGCGCTGGTACTCGGTCGGCATGACCTTGACGAAGCGGCTGCGGCTGTAGTCCCAGTGGTCCAGAATCTGGCGCGCCTTGGCCGAACCGGTCCAGCGCAGGTGCGCTTCGATCAGGGCGCGCAGTTGCGCCTCGTCGGTCTGGCCACGGTGCCAGATGCCGCGCTGGCCGGCGGCCTCTTGCTCGGCCGCTGGCAGCACTTTCTCGAGCCGCACCATGGTGGTGTTGCAGCGCTGGGCAAACTGGCCGTCTTCGTCGAGCACATAGGCCACGCCGCCGCTCATGCCGGCGGCAAAATTGCGCCCGGTTGCGCCCAACACCACCACGGTGCCGCCGGTCATGTATTCGCAGCCGTGGTCGCCGGTGCCCTCGACCACCGCCGTGGCGCCCGAGAGCCGCACCGCAAAGCGCTCGCCGGCCACGCCGCGCAGGAACGCCTCGCCGCTGGTGGCGCCGTAGAGCACGGTGTTGCCGACGATGATGTTGCGCCCGGCGTCGCCGCGAAACTCGATGCTCGGGCGCACCACTACGCGCCCGCCCGAGAGGCCCTTGCCGGTGTAGTCGTTGGCGTCGCCGATCAGATACAGGGTCACGCCCTTGCACAGGAACGCGCCGAACGACTGCCCGCCCGTGCCCTCGAGCTGGATGCGGATGCTGTCGTCGGGCAGGCCCTCGGGGTGTACGCGCGTGACCGCGCCCGAGAGCATGGCGCCGACGGTGCGGTTGACGTTGCGCGCCGTTTCAATGAACTGCACGCGCTCGCCGCGCTCGATCGCCGGGCGCGATTTTTCGATCAGCCGCACATCCAGCGCCTGCCCCAGGCCGTGGTCTTGGGTGCTGGTGTGCCGGCGCGGCACCGCAGCGGGCAGTGGCGGCTGGTAGAACAGGCGCGAGAAATCCAGCCCCTGCACCTTCCAGTGCTCGAGCCCGCGCCGGGTGTCGAGCAGATCGGCGCGGCCCACCAGATCGTCGAAGCGGCGCACACCGAGCTGGGCCATGATCTGGCGCACCTCTTCGGCGACGAAGAAGAAGTAGTTCACCACGTGCTCGGGCTGGCCCGAGAACTTGGCGCGCAGCGCCGGGTCTTGCGTCGCCACGCCCACCGGGCAGGTGTTGAGGTGGCACTTGCGCATCATGATGCAGCCCTCGACCACCAGCGGTGCGGTGGCAAAGCCGAACTCGTCGGCCCCCAGCAGCGCGCCCACCACCACGTCGCGCCCGGTCTTGATCTGGCCATCGACCTGCACCCGGATGCGGCCGCGCAGGCGGTTGAGCACCAGCGTCTGCTGCGTTTCGGCCAGCCCGATCTCCCACGGGCTGCCGGCGTGCTTGATGCTGGACCAGGGCGAGGCCCCGGTGCCGCCGTCGTGGCCGGCGATCACCACGTGGTCGGCCTTGGCCTTGGCGACCCCGGCGGCAATCGTGCCCACGCCCACTTCCGACACCAGCTTGACCGAAATGTCGGCGCGCGGGTTGACGTTTTTCAGGTCGTGGATGAGCTGCGCCAGGTCTTCGATCGAGTAGATGTCGTGGTGCGGCGGCGGGCTGATCAGGCCCACGCCCGGCACCGAGTGGCGCAAGAAGCCGATGTAGTCCGAGACCTTGGTGCCCGGCAACTGCCCGCCCTCGCCCGGCTTGGCGCCCTGGGCCATCTTGATCTGGATCTGGTCTGCGCTCACCAGGTATTCGGCCGTGACGCCAAAGCGCCCCGAGGCCACCTGCTTGATGCGCGAGCGCAGGCTGTCGCCCGGTTGCAGCGGCAGCTGCGCCACCACCTTGTCGGCACCGATGACCGAAGCCAGCGTCTGGCCACTGCCGATGGCGCTGCCCTTGAGTTCGGCGCGGTAACGCGCCGGGTCTTCGCCGCCCTCACCGGTGTTGCTCTTGCCCCCGATGCGGTTCATGGCCACCGCCAGCGTGGCGTGGGCCTCGGTGCTGATCGAGCCCAGCGACATGGCGCCGGTGGCAAAGCGTTTCACGATCTCGCGCGCCGGCTCCACTTCGTCGATGGCGATGGCGCGCGCCGGATCGACGCGGAACTCGAACAGCCCGCGCAGCGTCAGGTGGCGCCGGGTCTGGTCGTTGATGATCTGGGCGTAGTCTTTGTAGCTGGCAAAGTTGTTGGCGCGGGTGGCGTGCTGCAGCTTGGCGATGGCGTCGGGCGTCCACATGTGCTCTTCGCCGCGCGCGCGCCAGGCGTATTCGCCGCCGGCATCGAGCATGGTCGCCAGCAGCGGGTCGGTGCCAAAGGCGGCGCGGTGGGTGCGGATGGCCTCTTCGGCGATCTCGAACACCCCGATGCCCTCGACCCGGCTGGGTGTGCCGCTGAAGTACTTGTCCACCGTGGCGCTGTTCAGGCCGATGGCCTCGAACAGCTGCGCGCCGCAGTAGCTCATGTAGGTGCTCACGCCCATTTTGGACATGATCTTCGACAGGCCCTTGCCGATCGCCTTGACGTAGTGGTAAATGGCTTTGTCGGCCGACAGATCGCCACTGAGCTCGTGGTGGATGGCCTCCAGCGTCTGCATCGCCAGCCACGGGTGCACGGCCTCGGCACCATAGCCCGCCAGCAGCGCAAAGTGGTGCACCTCGCGCGCCGAACCGGTTTCCACCACCAGCCCGGCGCTGGTGCGCAGCCCCGTGCGCACCAGGTGCTGGTGCACGGCCGACAGCGCCAGCAGGGCCGGAATGGGCACCTGCTGCGCGCTCACGCCGCGGTCGCTCAAGATCAGGATGTTGCTGCCGCCCTTGATCGCGTCCACTGCCTCGGCGCACAGCGAAGCCAGTTTCGCCTCCACCCCCTCCTTGCCCCAGGCCACGGGGTAGCAGATGTCGATCGTGCTGCTCTTGAACTTGCCGCCGGTGCGGCGCTCGATGCCGCGCAGCTTGGCCATGTCGGCCGGGTTCAAGACCGGCTGGCTGACTTCGAGCCGCAGCGGCGGGTTGACCTGGTTGATGTCGAGCAAGTTGGGCTTGGGTCCGATGAAGCTCACCAGCGACATCACGATCGCTTCGCGGATCGGGTCGATCGGCGGGTTCGTGACTTGCGCAAACAGCTGCTTGAAGTAGTGGTAAAGCGGTTTGTTCTTGCTCGACAGCACCGCCAGCGGGCTGTCGTTGCCCATGGAGCCGATGCCCTCTTCGGCGTTGAGCGCCATCGGCGCCATGAGGAACTTGATGTCCTCCTGCGTCATGCCAAACGCCTGCTGCCAGTCGAGCAGCGCGGCGTCGCTGTGGTCGAGCGCGGCGCGGGCCGACTCTTCAACCCGCACCTCGCCGCCCTCGGCGGCACCGGCCACTGGTTGCGTCACGTCGTCGAGGCGCAGACGCAGGTTTTCGATCCACTGCTGGTAGGGCTTGCTGTAGGCCAGGCTGGCCTTGAGTTCCTCGTCGTCGATCAGGCGCCCCTGCTCGAGGTCGATCAGGAACATCTTGCCCGGCTGCAAGCGCCACTTGCGCACGATCTTGCTCTCGGGCACCGGCAGCACGCCGGATTCGGAAGCCATGATGACGAAATCGTCGTCGGTGACGCAGTAGCGCGAGGGCCGCAGGCCGTTGCGGTCCAGCGTGGCGCCGATCTGACGCCCGTCGGTGAAGACGATCGAAGCCGGGCCGTCCCAGGGCTCGAGCATGGCGGCGTGGTACTCGTAGAAGGCGCGGCGGCGCGCGTCCATGTGGGTGTGCTGCTCCCAGGGTTCGGGGATCATCATCATCACCGCCTGCGCCAGCGGGTAGCCGGCCATGGTCAGCAGCTCGAGGCAGTTGTCGAAGGTCGCGGTGTCGGACTGGCCGGCAAAGCTGATCGGGTACAGCTTGGCCAGGTCGGCCCCCAGCACCGGCGAGCTCATCACGCCTTCGCGCGCGCGCATCCAGTTGTAGTTGCCCTTGACGGTGTTGATCTCGCCGTTGTGCGCCACATAGCGGTAGGGGTGCGCCAGCGGCCACTCGGGGAAGGTGTTGGTCGAAAAGCGCTGGTGCACCAGCGCCAGCGCCGAGACGCAGCGCGCGTCTTGCAGGTCGAGGTAGTAGTCGCCGACCTGATTCGCCAGCAGCAGGCCCTTGTAGACCACGGTGCGGCTGCTCATGCTCGGCACGTAGTACTCCTTGCCGTGCTTGAGTCCCAGCGCCTGAATGTGCGCGCTGGCGGTCTTGCGGATCACGTAGAGCTTGCGCTCGAGCGCGTCCTGCACGATCACGTCGGTGCCGCGGCCGATGAACACCTGGCGGATCACGGGCTCGGTCTGGCGCACCGTGGGCGACATCGGCATGGCGGCGTTCACCGGCACGTCGCGCCAGCCCAGCAGCACCTGCCCTTCGGCGCGGATGGCGCGCTCCAGCTCTTGCTCGCACGCCAGGCGGCTGGCGTGTTCCTTGGGCAAAAAGATCATGCCCACGCCGTACTCGCCCGGTGGCGGCAGGGTGCAGCCGCGCGCCGCCATGTCGGCGCGGTACAGCGCGTCGGGCAGTTGCAGCAAGATGCCGGCACCGTCGCCCATGAGCTCGTCGGCGCCCACGGCACCGCGGTGGTCAAGGTTGGCCAGAATCTGCAAGCCCTGCTGCACCACGGCGTGGCTTTTCTGCCCCTTGATGTGGGCCACAAAGCCCACGCCACAGGCGTCGTGCTCGTGCGCGGGGTCGTACAGGCCGTACTGACGCAAGAGGTCGATTTCAAGGCTGGGCGACACGGCAAACTCCTAAGCGGTTGATGACTGCCGGCAAGCATAGGGCAAAGCGTGGGCTTTGACAAGCACAACAAATGGGGTCTGTCCCTAATTTATGCTTTTACGATACGTCTCCGATTAATTTAGGGACAGATTAGGCTTGCGCCAGCGCTGGTTGCACCCGCCGCGGCCGTCCGCGCTGCGCCGGCTGCAGCCGGCGCGGGGTGAGCGGCTGCAACTGCGCCACGAAAGCCGGGCTGCCCAGCACCCAGCCTTTGAGCGCGGCCTGCTCGAGCCGCTGCTGTGCCGCCTCGCTCAACCCCTGCTCCACCAGGGCCACATAAGCGGCCTCGCGCTCAAAGGGGGTGTTGCCCAGTTGCCAATAGGCCGGCGGTGCGCTCAGGGCCGGGTCGTGGCGCAGCCCGGCGTAGTGGGCATGGCTGCTCCAGGGGAATTCGGCCGCCGCACGCACCAGCCCCTGCCGCTGCGCCTGCGTGTCCAGGCTCAGGAGTGCGGGCAGCAACTCGGTTTCGGGCTGCAGCACCGTGCCGCGAAAGCGCCCCGCCCACAGCGTACCCGTGTGGCCGTGGCGCAGGTTGTAGTGGCGCCCATAGCTGCGCCCCAGCGCCTGCATGGTGCGCGACAAGGCCCCGTCGGCCAGCGGCGTGAGCAGCAGCCGCACCTGCTGCGCCAGCAACACGTAGCCGTGCCACTGCAGCGGCTGCGCACGCACGGCCTCGGTCAGCAGCCGCAAGAAAAGCTGCCGATCCGTGGCCTCGTGGAACAGCTCCAGCCCTGGGTGCGCGCGCCAGATCAACAGGTGCGGCCAGCCGCTCAGGCTCAGGCGGGGTTGGCGTGCCATCGGGTGGTGGCCCTCACCTAGTCAATCGAACAGGCTCTGCCCGGTCAGGCGCAGGTGCTCGCGCATGGCGTAGCGGTCGGTCATGCCGGCGATGTGGTCGGCCACGCGCCGGCGCAGGCTGATGGGCAGGGCGCCGGGCGCCGGGGCCGGAAGCTGCTGCGGGTCTTGGTGGTAGATCAGGTAGAGCTCGGTTACCACCTGGCGCGCGCGCTCGGTCTGCGCCATCACCTGCGGGTGGCGGTAGAGCTGCGCCATCAAAAAACGCTTGAGCGCGCCGGTCTGGGCGCGCATGGCGGCCGAAAAGCGCAACAAGGGCGGGCACAGCCGCACCTCGTCCACCGACTGCACGCCGGCCTGGGCGATGGCGGCGCGGCTGGCGTCGATCACGTCATAGACCTGCTCGGTCAGCATGCGTCGGATCGTTTCGTAGAGCAAGCGCTTGCCGTTGAGCGCCGGGTACTGCTGGCGCACGGCGCGCAGATGGCGCTCGAACAGCTCGACGGCACCGAGCTGCTCGAGCGTCAGCAGGCCCGAGCGCACGCCGTCGTCGATGTCGTGCGCGTTGTAGGCGATCTCGTCGGCCAGATTGGCCAGTTGCGCCTCGAGCGAGGGTGCGTGCCCGAGCAAAAAACGCGCCCCCACGCCGCCGGGCTCGAGCTGCTGCAAGCGCTCTGCGTTGGCGCGCGAGCAGTGTTTGAGTATGCCTTCGCGGGTCTCGAAGCACAGGTTCAGGCCGTCGAACTCTGGGTAGCGTTGTTCGAGGGTATCGACCACGCGCAGGCTTTGCAGGTTGTGCTCGAAGCCGCCCACGGGTTCGTGCGGCGTGGGTTGGTCTTCGGGCTCGTCAGGCTCGGGCGGCAGCTGGTGCAGGCAGGCGTTGAGCGCGTCTTGGCCCGCATGGCCAAAAGGGGTGTGGCCGAGGTCGTGCGCCAGCGCCAGCGCCTCCACCAGATCTTCGTGCAGCCCCAGGGCGCGGGCCATGCTGCGCCCCAGCTGCGCCACCTCGAGCGAGTGCGTCAGGCGGGTGCGAAACAGATCGCCCTCGTGGTTCAGAAACACCTGGGTTTTATAGACCAGGCGCCTGAAGGCGCTGCTGTGGATGACGCGGTCGCGGTCGCGCTGGAAGTCGTTGCGCGTGGGCGCCGGCGCTTGCGGGTAGCGCCGGCCCCGGCTGCGCTCGGGGTGGCAGGCGTAGGGTTGGAGCTCAGGCACAGCCGGCCTCGAGCACCTCGGCCACCAGGGCATCGGCCACCGGCTGCAGGTGGGCGGCGCCGGCGTCGTCCACCAGCACGAAGCGGATCTGGCCGGCGTCGGCCTTTTTGTCCACCCGCATCAGCTCGAGGTAGCGCGCGGCGTTGGCGGTCGGGTCGGCATCGAACCGGGGCGCCCGCACCGGCAGGCCGGCGCGCGCGATCAAATCGGCCAGCTGCTGAGCCCGATCGGCCGCGAGCAGCCCCAGGCGCTGCGACAGCCGCGCCGCCAGCACCATGCCGCAGCCCACCGCCTCGCCGTGCAGCCACTGGCCGTAGCCCAGCCCGGCCTCGATGGCGTGGCCAAAGGTGTGGCCAAAGTTGAGGATCGCGCGCAGGCCCGATTCGCGCTCGTCGGCGCCCACCACGGCGGCCTTGATCTCGCAGCTGCGCCGCACCGCGTGCGCCAGCGCGGCGCCCTCCAGCCGCAGCAGGCGCTCCAGGTTCGCGTCCACCCAGGTCAGAAAATCGAGGTCGTGGATCGGGCCGTACTTGATGACTTCGGCCAGCCCGGCGCTGATCTCGCGCGCCGGCAGGGTGCGCAAGGTGTCGAGGTCGCACACCACCCGCAGCGGCTGGTAGAAGGCGCCGATCATGTTTTTGCCCAGCGGGTGGTTGATGGCGGTTTTGCCGCCCACCGACGAATCGACCTGCGCCAGCAGCGTGGTCGGCACCTGCACGAAGGGCACGCCGCGCATGTAGCAGGCGGCCGCAAAACCGGTCAGGTCGCCCACCACGCCGCCGCCCAGGGCAAAGAGCAGCGTCTTGCGGTCGCAAGCCTGTTGCAGCAAGGTGTCGAATACCTGGTTGAGCGCATCCCAGTTTTTGTATTGCTCGCCGTCGGGCAGCTGCACCAGGTGCACGCGGCCAAAGCGCCCCTGCAAACCCTGCTGCAGCCTGGCGGCATAGAGCGGCCCGACCGTGGTGTTGGTGACGATCAGCGCCTGCGTAGCGGCGGGCAGGCCAGCCCACGAGGCGGCGGCGTCCAGCAGTCCGCTGCCGATCAGGATCGGGTAGCTGCGCGCGCCGAGGTCGATCTGCAGGCTGTGCGCAGGCGGGTGGGCCTGGTTGGGCGCGCTGGGGCTGGCAGCTGGCGGGTGCTGGCTGGCGGCGGGCGCAGCCGGGGCGGGTGGCGTGGAGCGGTGGTCGGGGGCGGGCATGGGGCGCATCATAGCGAGCTGGATGGGGGCGAGTTCGGCGCGTTCAGCTCCAGCCTGGCCGCGATCCAGTTGACCAGCGACGACACCGAAGGCCGGCCGGTCTCGACCACGCAATGCGCCGTCTCGCGGTACAGCGGGTCGCGCTGGGCGTGCAGCTCGCGCAGCTTTTGCAGCGGATCGGCCACCTGCAGCAGCGGCCGGCTGCGGTCGTGCTGCACGCGCCTGAACACCTCTTCGGGCGCCGAGCGCAAATAAAACACCTGCCCGCGCTTGCGCAGGCACTGGCGGTTGGCCGGGCGCAGCACGGCACCGCCGCCGGTCGAGAGCACGCACGGCGGCCCCTGGGTGAGCTCGTCGAGCACCGCCTGCTCCACGTCGCGAAAGCGCGCCTCGCCCTCGCGCTCGAAAAACGCGCGGATGCTGCAACCCAGGCGCTGCTCGATGGCCTGGTCCGAATCCACGAAAGGCAACTGCAAGCGCCGCGCCAGCAAACGCCCGACCGTGGATTTACCCGATCCCGGCAGACCGATGAGGATGATCAAGCGCCCTACCTTCTGGGCCCCAGGGCAGACATTTCGGTGAGCACACGGGGTGTGATGAACACCAGCAGCTCGGTGCGCCGGGTCGAGGTCTGGTTGCTGCGAAACAGGTTGCCGAGCACCGGCAGCTCGCCCAAGACCGGCACCCGGGCCTGGTTGTTGGTTTCTTCCTGGGTGTAAATGCCACCGATCACCACCGTGCCGCCGTTTTCCACCAGCACCTGGGTCTGCACGCTCTTGGTCTGGACTGCGGTCTGGCCATTGAAGACGATCGGTGTGTCGTTGTTGACGCGCAGCTGCATGATCACATCCCCATCCGGAGTGATCTGCGGCGTGACCACCAGCTTGAGCGAGGCGTCGATGAATTCGATCGTGGTGTTGCCGTCCTCGTCGCGGCGCAGGAAGGGGATCTTGCGGCCGTCTTCGATCGTGGCCTCGCGCTGGTCGGCCGTGACCACGCGCGGGCTGGCGATGGTCTTGAGGCGCCGGTCCGATTCGCTGGCCTCGATTTCAAGGTTGAGCAAGCGCGTCACGCTCGGGTTGAAGAGCGAAAAGGCAAAGGTGCCCGAGCCGATGGTGGGCGTGGGTATGTTGGTGACGTTGGCATTGCCCGCGCCGGTGGCACCGATGGTACCGAAACCGAGCGTGGTCTGCATCTCGTTGCCGCGGTGCCGCGCCAGCGTCACCGGGTCGGCAATGCGCCCGCCGAAACGCACGCCCAGGTTGCGGCCAAAGCTGTCTTCGGCTTCGACGATGCGGGCTTCGATCAACACCTGACGCATCGGCACGTCCAGAGTCTGGATCAGGGTTTGGATTTCTTCGAGCTTGGACGCGATGTCGGTGACAAACAACTGGTTGGTGCGCGGCTCGGCAAACACCGAGCCCTGGCGGCTGAGGATGCGCACCTGCGCATCGCCCGTGCCCACCGCCGTGGTCAGGTGCGTGGCCACCTCCTGGGCGCGCGCAAAGTTGAGCCTGAAGCTCTGGGTGCGCACCGGCTCCAGACCACGGATGGCCTGTGCGGCTTCGAGCACTTCGCGCTCCTTGGCCAGGATTTCGGTGCGCGGCGCCACCCAGATCACGTTGCCGGTGCGGCGCTGGCCCAGGTTCTTGGCCTGCAACACGATGTCGAGGGCCTGGTCCCACGGCACGTCGCGCAGGCGCATGGTCAGGCTGCCGGTGACGGTGTCGGAAGTGATGATGTTGAAGTTGCTGAAGTCGGCAATCACCTGCAGCAAGGCGCGCACTTCGATGTTCTGAAAGTTGAGCGAGATCTTGTCGCCGGTGAACTGCGGCGCCTGCCCAACGCGGTTCGGGTCCTGGCGCACCTCGCGCACCTCGAGCACGAACCGGTTGTCGGTCTGGAAGGCGCTGTGCTCCCAGTTGCCCGTGGGTTCGACCAGCAGCCGCACCCGGTCGCCCACCTGGGTGGCGGTGACGGTTTGCACCGGGGTGCCAAAGTCGCTCACGTCGAGGCGCCGGCGCAGGCCTTCGGGCAGCGAGCTTTGCTGGAACTCGACCACCAGGTTGCGCCCCTGCTGGCGCACATCGACGCCGACCTGGCTGTTGGCCAACTCGACCAGCACCCGCCCGGCGTTTTGTGCACCGCGGCGAAAGTCGATGTCGGCCAGCGGTTGCGTGCGCACAGCAGGGCCGGCGGGCGCAAAGGCTGCACCCAGCGCGCCCCCCGCCACCGGAACGGCCGCCTGCGCGCCAGGCTGCAGCTGCACCAGCAAGGTGTTGCCCTCGATGCGCAGCTCGTAGCCCACGGGCTGGCTCAGGTTGAGCACGATGCGCGTGCGGTCGCCCGCCTGCACCACGTTGGCCGAACGCAGGTTGCCCTGGTTGAGTTCAAACAGATTTTGGCCGGTGGCGTTGCTGGCCCCGGGAATGTCGAGCGCGATGCGCGCCGGCGCTTGCATGCTGAAGCCCGCCGGCAGTTGGCGCAGCGGTTCGCTGGTCTGGATGCGCACGAGCTCGCCGCCGCCACCTTGTGCCGCAGCGGTAAGCGCCTGGATGGCCAGCTGCGCCTGCGCCCACCCCGCCATCATCAAGGTGCAGGCGATCAAGGCATTGCGGGCGAGCCGCGGCAGGCTGGGGAGAAATGGGGTGTAAGGGGTCGGGTTCATTGGCCGGTGCCTTCTTGCAACTGCAATGTGGTGGTGCGCTCTACCCATTCGCCGACCGGGTCTTGAGCGATTTCGCGCAGGGTGATCTGGGTTTCGCTGATGGCGGTGATGCGACCGAAGTTCTGTCCCATGTGGTTGCCACGGCGCACCTGGTGGATCAAACCCTCTGAGCGCACCAGCGCCACGGTTTCGTTGCCGCGGCGCAACAAACCCACCATGGTGATGGTGTCGAGCGGCACCGCCTCCAGCGGGTCCTTGCGGCGGCGCATCTCGGCCGCCAGCAAACCGGATACGGCGGGCGAGACGGCCTCGGCGCGCAACAGCACCGTGAGCTTGTCGGAACTGAAGGGCGAGACAGCGCCCAGCCCCTGATAGGCTTGCGGTACGTGGGGCTGGGGTGCCGGCACCGGCGCCACACTGGGCTGCGCGGCAGCCCGCTGCTGATCCATCCAGGCTGAGAGGTCGTCGCCGCTGCTGGTGCAGGCAGTGAGCGCAAAGGCCGCTGCCAGCAGCACACCCAAGGGGTAAAACCGGGCCGTTCTCATCGCTGGCCCCCGGCGGCGCGCTGTTGCTGCTGTCGTTCGCGCTGGCGCTGCAGCACCTCTTCGGGGTCGAGGTAGCGAAAGGTCTTGGCGGTGGCGTCCATGGTCAGCACATCGGGCCGATTGGCTGCCGGCACCAGACTCAGGTTGTGGAGGGTGACGATGCGCGACAGGTGCGCGACATCGGAGACGAACATGCCGATGTCATGGTAGCTGCCGCTGACGCGCACCGCGATCGGCAGTTCGGCGTAGTGATCGCGCAACTCGACCTGCCCGGGCCGAAACAGCTCGAACTGCATGCCGCGCCCGATGCCGGCCTGGTTGATGTCGGAGAGCAAGGCGTCCATCTCGGCCCGACTGGGCAGCTGGCGCTCGAGCTGGCTCACGTACAGGCGCACCTGTTCGAGCTGGCCCCGCAGCGCCTCGAGGTTGGCCGCCTGTGCCACCTTGCTCGTGAATTCGGTGCGCAGCTGCGCCTCGCGCTGGCGCTCGGACTCCAGCTGCGTGCTCAGGCCACTGAGCACGGCGTACCACAGGCCCGCCAGCACCGCCAGCGCCACCACCAGCAGCAGCAAGCGGCGCGGCATGGCGGGCCAGCGCGAGGGGTCGTTGGGGTCGAGCCCGCTGAATTGCGACCGCACCCCCTGCTGCCAGCGGGCAAAATCGAACGAGGCGGGTTGGGTTTTTTTGCTCATGATCGGCTCAGGCCCCTATGGTGCGGCGGCGCTCAACTCCGGCCGCCGGCTGGCGCAGTCGGCGCTTGGCCTGCCGGCTGTGGCGGGCTGGTTTGCTGATTCGGGCTGAGGGTCAAGCGCACCGAAAAATTGAACACGCGGCGCTGATCGCGCGGCCCCAGCGCCAGCGTCGCGGCGGTGATTTCGACCAGATGCGGCTGCGTCAGCCATGGGCTGCGGCCGCCAAAATTGCGCAGCAATTCCGACACCCGCTCCTGCGACTGCGCCACCCCGGTCAAGGTGATGGCTGCGGCTTCCTGGCGCAGCGCAGTCAGGTGCACGCCTTCGGGCAGCAGCCGCACCATCTCGTCGAGCAGATGCACGGGCAGGTTGCGCCCGGCTTGCAGACTTTCCACTGCCGCCTGGCGCGATCTGAGGCCGTCGAGCTCTTGCTGCAAGGTGGCCACTTCGCGGATTTGCACGTCCAGCTTTTGGATTTCGGCCTGAATGAACTGGTTGCGCTGCTGTTGCGCGCCGATCTGGATCTGGAAAAAACCATACACCAGCGCCGCCGCCACCAGGCCAGCGCCCACCGCCAGGCCAAGATTGAGGTAGAACTGCTCGCGCTTTTTCTTGCGTGCGAGTTCGCGGTGAGGCAGTAAATTGATGGCGATCATGAGGAGTACCTGCGCATGGCCAGACCGGTGGCCACCAAGAACGCCGTGCCACTGTCCAGGCCCTTGCCCGAGGCCACGGCCGCCGGCAGCGCCATGCCCTCAAAGGGGTTGACCACCTTGCAGGGGAAGGAGGTTTGGTTCATCACCGCGACCTCGAGCCCAGGCACCGCTGCGGCCCCACCCGAGAGCAACACGTAGTCCACCTTGTTGTGTGGGGTGCTGGTAAAAAAGAACTGCAGGGCGCGACCGATGTCTTGGCCGAGCTGATTGAGGTAGGGCGCGAGCACGGCCTCTTGGTAATCGGGTGCCAGGGCAGCGGATTTTTTCTTGCTTTCGGCCTCTTCGGGCGAGATCGAATAATGGCGCGCCACCCACGCCGTCAACTGGCTGCCACCGAAGTTTTGCTCGCGCTCATAGACCATTTCTTCGTTGCGGATGACCTGCATGCTCGAGGTCTGCGCACCCAACTCGAACAGGGCGATGAGCATGTTCTGGCCTCGGTTGGGCAGCGCCTCGATCACCCTTGCCGCAGCCAGCCTGGTGGCAAAGGACTCGACATCGAGCAGCACCGGCACCAAGCCCGCCGCCTCGGCCAAGCCCTGGCGGTCCGAGACCTTCTCTTTGCGCGAAGCCACCAGCAGCACCTCGACAAAATCGGGCAGCTTGGGCGCCGGGCCGATGACGCAGAAATCGAGGCTCACCTCGGCCAGCGGGAACGGAATGTACTGCGCCGCCTCGGACTCGACCTGCAGCTCCAGTTCGTCTTCGCTCAGGCCGGCCGGCAGGTTGATTTTCTTGGTGATCACGGCCGAACCCGGCAGGGCCAAGGCGACGTTGCGGGTCTTGCTGCCCGACTTGAGCACCAGGCGCTTGAGCGCCGCGGCCACGGGGTCGAATTGCTCGATGTTGCCGTCCTTGATCCAGCCGCGCTCCAAGGGCTCGACGGCGCAGTGCAACACCGCCCATTGGCCGGAGCGATCGCGCTGCAACTCAACCAGCCGCAGCGTACTCATGCTGACGTCGATCCCCAGCAAGGGCGCAGGCTCCCGACGAAGCAGCGTTCCGATTGAGACCAAATTTACCCCCAAGAGCAGTTAAGGTTCGACACAAAAAAACGCATGTATCAATCCTAGCATCAAGCAGGCCCTCAAGGCAGCACTGTTTGGGCCGTCGTTGCAAAAAAACCGCTGTTCCTGTGGGGCCCAGCGGCGCCACAATTCTTGCAAGTTTACAAACTTTCACAGACTCCAAGGCAGGCGGCGGCACGATCGGGGGGCTTTTTTTATAATCGGGCCTGCTGCCGCAAAGGAATTCATGTCCGCCACCCCGCCTCGCTCGCCTGCGCCCGACCCGCATCGGGCTTCCTCCACCAGTCTGAAGCCTGTCGGTTTGGCGCGTCGTTTGAAGTCGATTGTCGTGACCGCCCTCGTCGCCATGACGGTGGCCGCGTTCGCGGGTGCGGTGTTGCTGGGCATCGCCGTGACCTTGGCCTACCCCAAGCTGCCCGACGTCACCAGCCTGAGCGACTACCGCCCCAAATTGCCCCTGCGTGTCTATGCCCGCGGTGGCGAGCTGATCGGCGAGTTTGGCGAGGAGCGGCGCAACATGACGCCCTATGCCGAAATCCCGCCGTTGATGATCCAGGCCGTGCTGGCGATCGAGGACGAGCGCTTTTTCGAGCACGGCGGGGTGGATTTTCGCGGCGTGGCGCGGGCGGCGCTGGCCAATGTGTTCGACCCCTTGAGCCAGGGCGCCTCGACCATCACCATGCAGGTGGCGCGCAACATGTTCCTGACCAAGGACCGCACCTTTTTGCGCAAGTTCTACGAGGTGCTGCTCACGTTCAAGCTCGAACGCCTGCTGAGCAAGGAAGAAATTCTGGAAATCTACATGAACCAGATTTTCCTTGGGCACCGCTCCTATGGCTTTGCGGCGGCGGCGCAGACCTACTTTGGCAAGCCGCTGGCCGAACTCACCGTGGCCGAAGCGGCCATGCTGGCGGGCCTGCCCAAAGCCCCGTCGGCCTTCAACCCGATCAGCAACCCGCGCCGCGCCCGCATCCGCCAATTGCACATCATCGACCAGATGCTGGCCAATGGCTTCATCAGCGCCGAGCAGGCGCAGGCGGCGCGGGACGAGCCGCTGCAGCTGCGCCGACTCAACCCCGAGCAGTTCATCCACGCCAACCACGTGGCCGAAATGGTGCGCCAGCAGGTGTTTGCCCAGTACGGTGAAGCCGCTTACGCGCGTGGCTTGCGGGTTTACACCACCATCGACGCCGACCAGCAGCGGGCTGCGGTGCGTGCGGTGCGCCAGGGTGTGATCCAGTTTGAACGCCGCCAGCACTACCGCGGCCCCGAGCATTTCATCGAACTGCCGGCGCCGGCCGCAGCGCGCGAAGCCGCCATCGACGCGGCGTTGACGGCATTCCCCGACTTCAACGGCTTTGTCACCGCCGTGGTGCTCGAAGCCAGTGCGCGCCGGGTGCTGCTCAGCCGCGGCGAGGCTGAACCGATCGAGGTCACGGGCACCGGCCTCGATTCGGTGCGCTCTGGGCTGGCCGCCAACGCGCCGCCGCACCTGCAGCTGCGTCCCGGCGCGGTGGTGCGGCTGGTGCGCGACGCGCAACAACGCTGGGCCATCACCCAGAAACCGGTGGTCGAAGCCGCTTTTGTGGCCACGGATCCGCGCAATGGCGAGATCCGGGCCCTGGTGGGCGGCTTCGACTTCGAGCGCAACCAGTTCAACCGCGTCATCCAGTCGCAACGCCAGCCGGGCTCGGCGCTCAAGCCCTTCATCTATTCGGCTGCGCTCGAGCACGGCGTCATGGCCTCGACCCTGGTCAACGATGCGCCGCTGTTCTTCAGCGCCGCCGCCACTGGCGGCCGGGCCTGGGAGCCGCGCAACTACGACGGCCAGTTCGAGGGCCCGATGACCGTGCGCACGGCCTTGGCGCGCTCGCGCAACATCCCCTCGATCAGCGTGCTCAAGGCGGTGGGGCCGAGCAACGCCCAGCAGTGGCTGACGCGCTTTGGCTTCCAGGCCGAGCGCCACCCACCCTTTCTGGCCATGGCGCTGGGGGCCGGCGCCGTCACGCCGCTGCAGCTGGCCAGCGCCTACGGCGTGTTTGCCAACGGGGGGTTTTACACCCCGCCAGTGCTCATCACCCGCATCACCGACCACGATGGCAAGGTGCTGATGCAGGCGCCGGCGCGCGGGCTCGAACACGCGCAGCGCGTGATCCCGGAGCGCAATGCCTACGTCATGACCCAGTTGTTGGGTGAAATCACGCGCAGCGGCACCGCAGCGCGGGTCCAGTCCACGCTGCGCCGCCCCGACCTGTACGGCAAGACCGGCACCACCAACGACGCCGTCGACGTCTGGTTTGCCGGCTTTCACCCGACGCTGTCGGCGGTGGCCTGGATGGGCCACGACACACCGCGCAACCTCGGGCGCAACGCCACCGGCGGCTCGCTGGCGCTGCCGATCTGGATCGACTTCATGCGCGAGGCGCTGGCCGGGGTGCCGGTGCAACAGCCGAGCGCGCCCGCCGGGCTGATGGTGGCCGGGGGTGAGTGGTACTACGAGGAGTTTGGCCCAGGACTGGGTGTGGCTGCGCTGGGCATGGCCGATGCCGACACCGCGCCAGGGGGCGCAGCCGAAATCGCCCCGCCCATGGCCGCCGAAGACCGGCGCAACATCCTGGACTTGTTTACCCGCCCGAACTGAAGCGCAGCGCCGCCCCGGCTTGGGCGCTGGCCTCTTGCGAGAGGCGCTCGTAAAACTCCCCCGCTCCTTTGGTGTCGAGCCACTGCTGGCCATCGAAGCGGTAGTGGGTGCCGCCGCTGCGCGCTGCCATCCAGACCTCGTGCAGGGGTTTTTGCAGGTTGATGACGATCTGGCTGCCGTTGCGAAACACCAGCGTGACCATGCCACCGACGCGCTGGTTGTCGATGTCCACCTCGGATTCGTCGTTGACGCGGTCGCAGCAGCGCTCGACCGCCCGCAGCAGGGCTTCGGCGTGGTTCAGGTAATCGGTGTCGTTCATTACAATCGCGCCATGCATGATTCAAACGGCATTGTAGGCTCGATGCCTGGTGGGCGCACGGCGGCCTTGCCCACCGCCCTGCGGCTGCTGTGCCTGGCTGCCTGCGTGGGGCTGTTGGCGCTGGCCTTGGCGGGTTGCGGCCAAAAGGGGCCGCTGTATTTGCCCAGCGCAGCCGAATCGGCCCCTCAAACCTAAGCGCACCTGCGCCCCTGCGCGCCAGCCCGCCTGCCACAGCCCAGCTTTTTAGCCAAACCACCCATGTCAGCCCCCTACCCTGCGGCACCGATGGTGCCGGGTTCGCCCTTTTTTCATTACGCCGACGGCCAGTTGTGGGTGGAAGGCTTGGCGCTGGCCGAACTGGCGCGCGAGCACGGCACGCCGCTGTTCGTCTATTCCCAGGCTGCGCTGCTGGCCGCGCTCGGCGCCTACCAGCGCGCCCTGCAAGGGCGCCCAGCGCTCATTTGCTACGCCGTCAAGGCCAACCCCAACCTGGCCCTGCTGCAGACCCTGGTGCAAGCGGGCTGCGGGCTCGACATCGTTTCGGGCGGCGAGCTGCAGCGGGCGCTGCACAGCGGCGTGGCGCCCGAGCGCATCGTGTTCTCGGGCGTGGGCAAGACCGGCGCCGAAATGCGCCAGGCGCTGCAGGCTGGCATCGGTTGCTTCAATGTCGAGAGCCTGCCCGAGATCGAGGCCCTCAACCGCGAGGCCTGCGCACTGGGCCTGCGCGCGCCGCTGAGCCTGCGTGTGAACCCCGACGTGGACGCCCGCACCCACCCCTACATCTCGACCGGCCTCAAAAGCAACAAGTTTGGCATCGCGCACACCGAGGCCCTGGCCGCCTACCGGCGCGCGGCGTCGTTGCCGGGCCTGCGCATCGTCGGCATCGACTGCCACATCGGCTCGCAGATCACCGACAGCGCGCCCTACCTCGACGCGCTCGAGCGCGTGCTCGACCTGGTGGCGGCCGTGCAGGCCGAAGGCATCGCGCTCGAACACCTCGATCTGGGCGGTGGCCTGGGGATCACCTACCTCGACGAGCGCCCACCGGCGGCCGACGCCTTGTTCGCTGCGGTGCTGCAGCGCATGGAGGCGCGCGGCTTTGGCAGCCTGAGGCTGGTGCTCGAGCCGGGGCGCTCGCTGGTGGGCAATGCCGGCGTGTGCCTGACCGAAGCGCTCTACCTCAAGCCCGGGCAGGCCAAAAACTTCCTCGTCATCGATGCCGGCATGAACGACCTGCCACGGCCGGCGCTGTATCAGGCCTACCACGCCATCGTGCCGCTGCAGTTGCGCCCGGCTCAGGCGGCGCAATGCTACGAAGTGGTCGGGCCGGTGTGCGAGAGTGGCGACTGGATAGGCCGCGAGCGCCTGCTGGCCGTGCAGCCCGGCGACTGGCTGGCGGTGTGCTCGGCCGGGGCCTATTGCACCAGCATGGCCAGCAACTACAACAGCCGGGGCCGCGCCGCCGAGGTGTTGGTCAGTGGCGCCAGCGCACGCCTCATACGCCGGCGCGAAACGCTGGCCGACCAGCTTGGGCCCGAGCTCGGGCTCTAGTACCTCAGAGCGCGCCGTAGCTGTGCAGGCCGCTCAGGAAGATGTTCACGCCCCAGAAGGTGAAGTTGGTAACGGCAAAACCGGCGATGGCCCAGTAAGCGGCCACGGTGCCGCGCAGGCCGTTGACCAGGCGCATGTGCAACCAGGCGGCGTAGGTGAGCCAACTGATCAGCGACCAGGTTTCTTTCGGGTCCCAGCTCCAGTAGGCACCCCAGGCTTCGGCGGCCCACAGCGCGCCCAGAATGGTGGCGATGGTGAAGAACAGCAGCCCGATGGCGATGTTCTTGTACATGATGTCGTCGAGCACCTCGAGCGACGGCAGCTTGTGCGCAAAGCGGTCGCGCGCCATGATGATCAAGCCCACGGCCAGGATCGCCACGCCCACGTACACGGCCCAGAAGTCGCTGATGCCCAGCACCGTGGTGTAGCCGACCTCACCCGGGGCCAGGGTGTAGACGCCAAACAGGAAGGGCTCCAGGAAGAACAGCCCCGCCAGCAGCCACACCGGGGTCAGCTTGTACCAACGGATGGTGAAGGTGCTTTGCTTGAGCAGGTAGGCAAAGGCCAGCATGGCGGCGATGGTCCAGGTGCCGTAGCTGACGAAGTTGGTCGGCACGTGCAGCTTCATCCACCAGCTTTGCAGCGCCGGAATGAGCGGCTGGATTTCGTGCGCCTCGCGCGACACCATGTACCAGAGCAGGAAGCCCACCGAGGCCGTCACCACCAGCATGGCAAAAGCGCCGACCTTGCGCGTTTGGTAGCGGTCTTCGTAGTAGAGAATGTAGAGCGTGGTCATCCAGGCAAACATGATGAACACTTCGTACAGGTTGCTGATCGGGATGTAACCCAGGCCGGTGTTGTGCAAATAGGTCTCGTACCAGCGCACGCAGAACGCCACCAGGCCCATGGTGACCGCCACCCAGGCGATCTTGGCACCGATTTCCTCGAAGCCGGTGCCGCTGCCGCGCGACAGCAGCCCGACCCAGTAAAACACCGTGCTGGCCAGCAGCAGCAGGCTCATGTGCAGCACAGCGGTCTGGCTGGCGAGGAAGAACTTGAGCAGGAACACCTCTTCGGCGCGCGCGTACTGGCCTACGCCGTCGACCTGGTAGAGCCAGATCGCGAACAGCGACAAGGCCGCCACCACCACGCTCAGGTAGCTGAATGGGCGCCAGAACCAGGCCAGCGCAATCCAGCTCGGCGCCAGCAGCAGCAGCACGAAAATCTCGTACTGGTCCAGGTAGGGCTGGAACAGGAAGTAGTTGTAGGTCAGGCCGCCCAGCACCAAGGCAGCGAAAAACCAGTCCCAGGCATTCAGGCGGGCAAAGTAGCCCGCGCGCATGGGCTGCGTGCCGTCGCTCTTTTTCAGCTCGATGGTTTGCGTCGCGGTGGTCGTGGCGGTGCTCATGTGCTGGCCTCGGGTTGCTGGTTGAGGAGGTGACGGCGCAGTTGCTCGAACTCGCGGTCGTTGTCGGAAATTTTACGGTTGGACGACATTGCCATGGTGGCTTCCAGCGTATCGGAGTCGGGTTTGGGCGCCAGCCAAACCCAGACCCGGCGCTCGCGCACGTAAAGCATGGCGATCATGCCCAGTGTGAGCAGCAGGCAGCCGAAGTACACGATGTTGCGCCCCGGTGCGCGCGCGACCTGGAACACGCTGGCCTCGACTTGCTCGAAGCTGGTCATCAGGAAGGTGATGGGCGCGGGGTAAAAGAACGAATCGCTCAGCCCCAGCACCGATTGGGTCATGAAGCTGGCGGTCTGCTCGTTGAGCGGAGCTGGGTTCAGGCCCGCACGCTCGCGCGTGATCTGGTAGAGCTCGAGCAGGCTGCCGTTGAGGATGCGCAGCATCAGATCGCCGGCGCGCTCGCGCTCGGGTTCGGGCACGTTGACCTCGAGGAAGGCCGACACCGCCTGCAGCCCAGCCAGCACGGGCATGTCGCGCCGCGGCAGGTGCTCGATTTCGGGGTCTTGGCCGGCAAACAGGTCCAGCGCCCGCTGCGCCGACAGCATCAGGGCCTGCTGCAGCTCGACGCGCTGGCCGGCTGCTGCCGCCGCCACGTAGCGCCGCACCGCCTCGCGCCGCAGCAGCGGGTCGGCCAGCGCGGCGCGCAGGCGCAGGAAGCCGTCCGGGCTGTCGCTGTCGTCGACCGGGATGCGCAGGTAGCGGAAGTCCTCGGCCTCGGTCTCGCGCACACCCAGCACGAACACGCGCCGGCCGTCGAGATCGACCGGCAACATGAAATTGTGGAACTCGCGCGCCTGGCCGGCGGCGTCGCGCAGGCGGTAGGTGAAACTCGGGCCCACGTTCTGGAAGTCGGCCGGTGCCACGGTGCGGTGCGCCGAACCGAGGCGCTGCGTGATCGCGTTCTGCAAGCTGAAGCCGCTGGCGGCGGCGGCCGCTCCGGCGGTCTGGGTGTTGGCCAGGTTCTCGACGTTGTAGAGGTTGAAATCGGTGAACTCGAGCGTGAAGGTCTCGCCACCCCGGTGCAGCGTGGTCGATTGGCCGATGCGGCCCTCGAGCGTGAACGGCGCTGCGCCGTCGCCCATGGGCAGGCCGCGCAGCTGCACCAGCGAGCCACCGTCGTCGTAGCTGGCCTGGAAAATGGTGACGCCGCGGTGGTGCGCCGGGTGGTTGACCTCGACCCGCTTGGGGATGATCTCGCCGGTGTACTTGTCGTGGATCAGGATTTCACTGGCAAACAGGCGCGGCATGCCGGTGTCGTAGTACTCGACGATGAAGTCCTTGAGCTCGATGGAAAACGGCAGCTCTTGCAACAGCACCCCGCCCGGCTGCGGGATGATGGCGGTGCCGGTGTTGGCGCCTTCGGTCACCAGGATGCTGCCACGGAAAGTGGGGTTCCAATCGCTCAGGCGGTGCTGCTCGGGCACGTCCGAGATCAGGCCGCCGCCCTCGAAGATGGATTTGCCCAGAAACAGGGTGTGCAACTGCACCATCAGGCGCCCGTCGAGCAAGGCCCCGGCGCAGATGACCACGATCGCCGAGTGCGTCAGGATGTAGCCCAGCTTGTTCCAGGCCCCGGCCTTGGCTGCCACCATCCAGCCCACGCCGGCGGCGGTCTCGCGCCGCTGCAGCTTCACTTTCCAGCCCGAAGCCAGCAGGGTCTGGCCGATGCGCTGCGCCGCCGCCTCGCCCGCTTCGGCGAGTTCGGCCCGCGCCTTGAAGGGGAAGGCCTTGAGGCTTTGTTCGCGCATGTCCTCTTTGAACTGGCGAATGTCGTTGAGCATCTTGGGCGAGGTGCGCACCACGCACAACAAGGTGCTGGTGACCAGGAACAAGAGCATCAGGGCATACCACCAGGCGCTGAAGATGGTGTAGATGCCCATGATCTCGAACACCCGGTACCAGAACGGGCCGAACTGGTTGATGTAGTTGTTGAGGGGCTCGTTTTGCAGCACCACGGTGCCGCTGACCGACGCGATGCTGATCACCGTCAGCAGCGCGATGGCAAAGCGCATCGACGACAACAACTCGATCAGATCGCGCACCAGCGGCGAGCCACGCTCGATGACGATGCCAGCAGTAGAAACACTCATCAGTTGCAAACCAGTGTAGGGGTTGGGGCTCGGTCGAGCTGGGCGTAGCTTAGTGACGCGCAGGGCGCTGGAGGTTCCCGAGTGGGGCGATTGTCGACACTAAATAAACCAAGACTGATATTCAAACAAAAAACCCCTCTTTCAGGAGGGGCCTGGGTCGGGCTGTGCGCTACGGGCCTGGGGCTCAGCGCAGGCCAGCGATGAAGTCGGACACGGCCTCGATCTCGCGGTCGGTCATGTGGCGGGCGATGCGCGCCATTTCGGGGCTGTTGCCGCGGGCACCGGTGCGGAACTGTTTCATTTGGTCGGCGGTGTAGCGGGCGTGCTGGCCGGCCAGCCGCGGATACAGCGCCGGCATGCCGCGCCCGGCCGGGCCGTGGCAGGCCATGCACGAGGCGATGTTGCGGTCGGCCAAACCGGCGCGCCAGATGCGCTCACCCTCGCGCACCAGCTCCGGGTCGCGGGCGAAGTTGGGGGCCGGGGTCTGGCGCGCCAGCCAGTGCGAGACGTCGCGCTTGTCGTCGTCGGTGAGTGCGGCCGCAAAACCGGTCATGATGGCGTTCTGGCGCTTGCCCGACTTGTAGTCGCGCAACTGTTTGAGCGTGTACTCGTGGAACTGGCCCGCCAGCGAGGGGTTCTCGGCCATGGTCGAGTTGCCAGCCACGCCGTGGCAGGCCATGCACATCTGCATATAAATTTGCTCGCCGCGGGCCATGTTGGGCACGTTATCGGAGCGCGCCGCCTGGGCGTGTGCAAACGAGGCAGTGAACGAGAAAGCAGCCAACGCGGCGGCCCCGATGAGCGTGACGAAAGATTTCATGTCGGATTCGGAAGTCAACGGCAAAAAAGGGGGAAAGTGCCCACGCAGCCACGAGCACAGCAGATTTTCGCGCGATTCTACAATGCCGTATGCTGCCCGCTTCAAACAACCACACCCTTTACTCCAGTGACCCCTCCCTCTGAAGCCGGCAAGGCCGCCATGGCATGGCTGCACACGGCGCGTTTTCTGACCGAAGCACCGCAACTGCAGCACCTGCCCGACGCCACTTTGCCCGAGATCGCCTTCGTCGGCCGCTCCAACGCCGGCAAATCCACCTGCATCAACACCCTGACGCAGCAAAAGCGGCTGGCGTTTGCCTCCAAAACCCCGGGACGCACGCAGAGCATCAACCTGTTTGCCTTGGGCAAGCAGGGCCTGACCGACGCCGTGCTGGCCGACTTGCCCGGCTACGGCTACGCGGCGGTGCCGCAGGCGGCCAAGCGGCGCTGGCAAGAGGTGATGGCCAACTATCTGGTGAGCCGGCCCAACCTGCGCGCCGTGGTGCTGCTGTGCGATGCGCGCCTGGGGTTGACCGAACTGGATGAAGCGCTGCTGCAGGTCATCCGTCGGCGGGTGGAGCAAGGGCTGGCCTTCAGGGTGCTGCTCACCAAAGCCGACAAGCTCAACCGGCAGGAGGCGGCCAAAGCCTTGTCGGTGGCGCGCCTGCAAACCGCCGGCGGCAGCGCGCAGCTGTTTTCGGCCAGCAGCAAGCTCGGGCTGGAAGAAACCGCGATCCAGATTTGGGATTGGGCCCACCCGGAAACCCCCGCTGCGACCGAGGCCACCGCTGCCCCGGTTGCGCCTCCAGCGCCCCAGCCCAGCCCTTCTGCCTAGCCCTTGTAGCGCGCATAGCCCCACAGGTATTGCGCCGGGCAGTGCCCGATCACCGCCTGCATGGCCTGGTTGAGCTGCGCCGCTGCGGCCTGCGGCTCGTGCGCCAGCGGCGCGCCCACCAACTCCAGCCACGGGCGCACGTGCAACACGTAGCCGCGGCCCCAGCGCCGCCGCTCGCCCCAGACCAGCAACACCTGCGTCCCCGGCACCTGCGCCAGCCGCGCCGCCAGCGTCATGGTGTAGGCGTTGCGGCCAAAAAACGGCGCCCAGACCCCCATGCCGGCTGGCGGCACTTGGTCGGGCAGCAGGCCCACGGTCTGCCCCTGCTTGAGCGCCTTGAGCAACTGGCGCACCCCGCTCAGATCGGTGGGCACGCTGCACATGCCTGGGCGCGTGCGCGCCGCCTGCAGCACCGGGTGCAGCGCCGCCACACGCGGTGGCCGGTAGAGCACGGTGATCGGGCGCTCGGCGGCCGCGCCGCTGTCCGCCTGCCCGGCCTGCCCGCCGCTGTGTCCCCCTGGTTGCACCCCAAAACGCTGCGCATAGGCCTGCGCCGTGAGCTCGAAGCAGCCCAGGTGCGGGGTCAGGAACAGCAGCCCTTGGCCCTGGCGCAGCGCGGCTTCGATGTGCTGCGCCCCGTCCCAACGCAGCGGCACCGGGGCCCCAAACCAGATGCGCGGCAGCTCCGCCATCTGCTGCCCGGCCGCGCCGACCGAGGCCCAGCGCACCCGACCGGTCAGCCCGGCCTGGGCCGTGTGGTCGCGCCAGCGCTGGCGGTAGGTGGGACTGAGCAGCCAGATCAGCCAGCCCAGCACCCAGCCCAGCGCGTGCAGCAGCGGCAGCGGCAGCCGCCCCATGAGCCTGAAAAAAAACAGCATCGGGTGTCGATGGAAGCGGTGTCGTTACAATGCGCACATCGCCGAGTTATGGAACAACTTGCGGGCGATTCATAAATCCTGCTAAAGCGTTCGCCATAGCACCTTCAGCGTCGGGCGAATCGCCCAAGCGCAATCCTTGGAGTGTATGCAACAAATGGCGAACGACTTTCTTTTCACCTCCGAATCGGTTTCCGAAGGCCACCCCGACAAGGTCGCCGACCAGATCTCGGACGCGATCCTGGACGCGATCTTCGAGCAAGACCCGCGCTCGCGCGTGGCCGCCGAGACGCTCACCAACACCGGGCTGGTGGTGCTGGCGGGCGAGATCACCACCAACGCCCACGTCGATTACATCCAGACCGCGCGCGACACCATCCGGCGCATCGGCTACGACAACACCGACTACGGCATCGACTACAAGGGCTGCGCCGTCATGGTCTGCTACGACAAGCAGAGCAACGACATCGCCCAGGGCGTGGACCACGCCAGCGACGACTACCTCAACACCGGCGCCGGCGACCAGGGCCTGATGTTCGGCTACGCCTGCGACGAAACGCCCGAACTCATGCCCGCGCCCATTTACTACGCGCACCGCATCGTCGAGCGCCAGGCGCAGCTGCGCAAAGACGGCCGCCTGCCGTTCCTGCGCCCCGACGCCAAGAGCCAGGTGACGATGCGCTACGTCGATGGCCGCCCGCACAGCATCGACACCGTGGTGCTGTCGAGCCAGCACAGCCCAGAGATGAGCGACGGCAAGCACATGCTGCCGGCCTTCATCGAGGCCTGCGTCGAGGAAATCATCAAGCCGGTGCTGCCGCGCGAGTGGCTGCACAACACGCGCTACCTGATCAACCCCACCGGGCGCTTCGTCATCGGCGGCCCGCAGGGCGACTGCGGCCTGACCGGGCGCAAGATCATCGTCGACACCTACGGCGGCGCCTGCCCGCACGGTGGCGGCGCCTTCAGCGGCAAGGACCCGACCAAGGTCGATCGCTCGGCCGCCTACGCCGCACGCTACGTGGCCAAGAACATCGTCGCGGCCGGGCTGGCCAGGCAGTGCCAGATTCAGGTCGCCTACGCCATCGGCGTGGCCCGGCCCATGAACGTGACCATCTACACCGAAGGCACGGGCGTGATCCCGGACGACAAGATCGCCCACATCGTGGGTGAGGTGTTCGACCTGCGGCCGCGCGGCATCATCCAGATGCTGGACTTGCTGCGCCCGATCTACAGCAAAACCGCCGCCTACGGCCACTTTGGCCGCGACGAGCCCGAGTTCTCTTGGGAGCGCACCGACAAGGTGCAGGTGCTGCGCGAGCTGGCGGGGCTCAAGTAACCACCTCCGGCCTTGCACCACTTGGTCAGGGCGACGCAGGCCCTGCGCAGTCAATCAAAACACTCTGCCTGCGCCAAGGGGGCCGCCACTGCGTCCTTGGCCGCCAGCAGCGGCTGCTCGACCCCGGCCTGCTCCAGCGGCCACTCTATGCCCAGTTCCGCGTCGCACCAAAGCAAGCTGCGCTCGTGCGCGGGGCTGTAGTAGGCAGTGGTCTTGTACAGGAACTCGGCGCTTTCGGTGAGCGTGAGGAAGCCGTGCGCAAAGCCGGGCGGCACCCAGAGCTGGCGGCGATTGTCGGCCGACAGCTCGACCCCATCCCAGCGGCCAAAGGTGGGGGAACTGCGGCGCATATCCACCACCACGTCATAGACCGCGCCCTGGCTGACGCGCACCAGCTTGCCCTGCGCCTGCGGTGGCAGCTGGTAGTGCAGGCCGCGCAGCACGCCGCGCGCCGAGCGGCTGTGGTTGTCTTGCACAAACTGCAGTCCGGCCAGGCCGGTGGCGGCGTCGAAGTCGCGCTGGTTGAAGCTCTCGTAAAAGAAGCCGCGTGCGTCGCCAAAGACCTTGGGCGTCAGCACGAGCACGCCGGGCAAGGCGGTGGGGGTGACGGTATAGGGCATGATGGGGGCTTTGGGCGGGCTGGGGTTGGCGCTTGGGCCAGGGCTGGGGCTTGGGGCGCTGGGTTGGGGTCAGGGCCGACGGCCTGCGCCCAGCAGCGCCAGCAGGTACTGGCCGTAACCGTTCTTGCGCAAGGGGGCGGCGAGGCGCTCGAGCTGGGCCGCATCGATCCAGCCGTTGCGCCAGGCGATTTCTTCGGGGCAGGCGACCTTGAGGCCTTGGCGGCGCTCGAGCGTGGCGATGAACTGGCTGGCTTCGAGCAGGCTGTCGTGGGTGCCGGTGTCGAGCCAGGCGTAGCCGCGGCCCATGGTCTGCACGTTGAGCTGGCCTTGTTCGAGGTAGGCTTGGTTGACGGCGGTGATTTCCAGTTCGCCGCGTGCGCTTGGGCGCACGGCTTTGGCGATGTCCACCACCTGCGCGTCGTAAAAATAGAGGCCGGTGACGGCGTAGTGGCTTTTGGGCTGAGCGGGCTTTTCTTCGATGCTGATGGCGCGGCCTTGGGCGTCGAATTCGACCACGCCGTAGCGCTCGGGGTCGTGCACGTGGTAGGCGAACACGGTGGCGCCCTGGGTTTGGGCGCTGGCGGCGCGCACCAGCGGCTGGAAGTCGTGCCCGTGGTAGATGTTGTCGCCCAACACCAGCGCGCTGGGGGCGCCGTCGATGAAGCGCTCGCCGATGAGAAAGGCCTGCGCCAGCCCGTCGGGGCTGGGCTGCACGGCGTAGTGCAGGCGCATGCCCCATTGCGTGCCGTCGCCCAGCAGCTGGGCAAAGCGCGGCGTGTCTTGCGGCGTGCTGATGATCAGCACCTCGCGCAGGTCCGCGAGCATCAGCGTGCTCAGCGGATAGTAAATCATCGGCTTGTCGTAGACCGGCAGCAGCTGTTTGCTGATGGCCAGCGTGGCCGGGTGCAGCCGGGTGCCGGAGCCACCGGCGAGGATCAGGCCTTTGCGGGGGGTCATGGTGCTGGTGGGGTGTGGGTTAGCAGCGGGGTTTTCAGGAAGTTCAGCACAAAAGCGTGCCGATCGGCCTGCACCATGGCGGCGATGTGCGCCATGTCGATGTTCATGTAGTCGTGCACGATGCGGTTGCGCAAACCCACCACGGCGTTCCAGCGCTGCAGCTCGTGCGGCGCGATCAGCCCACGGTGCGCCAGCGCGGCAAAGGCATCGTAGGCCGAAACCGGAACCTCGACCCCCAGCACTTTGAGCTGGTGTTTGGCTTTGCCGATGGCGTTTTCGACCAGCACCTGCAAGGCGTGCAATACGCCGCCCTGCTCCAGGGGCGTCAACGTTCGGCCGGGGGTGGCGTACAAGGCCTTGGCCTGCTCCAGCATGGCGGCGCAATCTTGCGCGATGCGCTCGCATTCGGCCTGATAGAGCTCAAGCTGCATGTTGCCGCCTCCAGTCGAAGTCCTCGATCTCGGCCCAGGTGCGTTGCAGAAAATGCAGCCAGGGCAAACCTTGCGCACCGTACAGCGGCAAGCCGTGCTCGGCCACGGCAGCCCGCATGGCCAGTCGCGCCTGCGCCAGATCGATCAGGTCGATGGCGTCTGGCCCGACCCCCAAGGCCTGCGCCAGGCGCAAGCGCAAGGACTCGGTGGCTTGCACCTGCTGCCAGGGGTCGAGCCCGCGTTGCCAGCGGATGGCCACATCCCAATCGCTGCGGGCGTGGGCGTACCCCTTGGCACGGCTGCCCACCAGGGCGGCAAACTCCAGACCGGGGCAGTGCTGCAACACGGCAGCCAGCGCAGCCTGCCCGGCATGGGCAGGGGGCTTGGCCCCGGCGGCAGCCGTTTCTGCGTGCTTCACGCCAGCACCTCGGCCAACATGCGCTGCACGCCCTGCTGCCACGGCGGCAGGTGCAGGCCAAAGGTGGCTTGCAGCAGGCTGCAGTCGAGGCGCGAGTTGTGCGGGCGCCGCGCCGGGGTGGGAAAGGCGCTGCTGGGCACGGCGGCGATGTGCTGCACACGCCAGGGTGCGTCGGGCTGCAGGCGGCGCGCGTGCTCGATGGCGTAGCGCGCGTAGCCGTGCCAGGTGGTCTGGCCGGCGGCGGCCAAGTGGTAGGTGCCCTGGCCGCTGCCGCTGGCCAGCAGGTGCCGGATGGCGTGCGCGCTCACGTCGGCAATCAGCTCGGCGCTGGTGGGCGCGCCGTACTGGTCGTCGACCACGCTCAGGTGTTCGCGCTCGCGCGCCAGCCGCAGCATGGTTTTGGCGAAGTTGCCGCCGCGCGCGGCATAGACCCAGCTGGTGCGCAAAATCAGGTGCTGGCGCCCGGCGGCCACGATGGCGGCCTCGCCTGCAAGCTTGCTGTGGCCGTAAACGTTGAGCGGCCCGGTGGCGTCGCCCTCCTGCCAGGGGCGCTGGCCGGAGCCGTCGAACACGTAGTCGGTGCTGTAATGCACCAGCCAGGCCCCGAGCTCGTGCGCCAGGTGCGCCAGCAGCGCCGGGGCATCGGCGTTGATGCGCTGCGCCAGCGCGGCCTCGCTCTCGGCCTTGTCCACGGCGGTGTAGGCGGCGGCGTTGACGATCACCTGCGGGCGCAGGCTGCGCACCGTGTACGCCAGGGCCTCGAAGTCGGCCAGGTCGCCGCACCAGGGTGGCGCGTGTGCATCCAGCAGGTTGGGGCTGCGCTGGCGGTCCAGCGCCACCACGCGCCCCAGCGGCGCCAGGCTGCGCTGCAGCTCCCAGCCCACTTGGCCGTTTTTTCCCAGCAGCAAGAGGGTTGGAATCTGTGTCATGCTTGCCCTCCATACTGCAACGCCACCCAGTCGCGGTAGCTGCCGCTTTGCACATGCGCCACCCAGTCGGGGTGTTCCAGGTACCAGCGCACGGTTTTGCGGATGCCGCTCTCGAAGGTCTCGGCTGGTTTCCAGCCCAGCTCGCGCTCGATCTTGCGCGCGTCGATGGCGTAGCGCCGGTCGTGGCCGGGGCGGTCGGCGACGTGGCTGATCTGGCGCGCGTAGGGCTGGCCGTCGGGGCGCGGGCGCAGCTCGTCGAGCAAGGCGCAGACGCTGTGCACGATTTCGAGATTGGTTTTTTCGTTGCCGCCGCCCACGTTATAGACCTCGCCCACGCGCCCGGCTTCGAGCACGCGGCGGATGGCGCTGCAGTGGTCTTGCACGTAGAGCCAGTCGCGCACCTGCAGGCCGTCGCCGTAGATGGGCAGCGGCGCACCGGCCAGCGCCTTGACGATGAGCAGCGGAATCAGCTTTTCGGGGAAGTGGTAGGGGCCGTAGTTGTTGGAGCAGTTGGTGGTGAGCACCGGCAGGCCATAGCTGTGGTGCCAGGCGCGCACCAGGTGGTCGCTGGCGGCCTTGCTGGCGCTGTAGGGGCTGTTGGGCTGGTAGGGGTGCTGCTCGGTAAAGGCGTGCTCCCCAGGCTCGAGGCTGCCATAGACCTCGTCGGTGCTCACGTGCAGGAAGCGAAAGGCGGCTTGCTCGGGCGCGGGCAGCGCAGCCCAGTGGCCGCGCACGGCTTCGAGCAGCTCGTAGGTGCCCTGCACATTGGTCTGGATGAAGGCACCCGGGCCGTGCAGCGAGCGGTCGACGTGGCTTTCGGCGGCAAAGTTGAGCACGGCGCGCGGCTGGTGCGCGGCCAGCAGGCGCTGCACCAGGGGCCGGTCGCCGATGCTGCCGTGCACGAACTGGTGCCGCGCATCGCCTTGCAGGCTGGCCAGGTTTTCGAGGTTGCCGGCATAGGTGAGCAGGTCGAGGTTGACGACCGTCTCGTCGCTCTGGGCCAGCCAGTCGAGCACGAAGTTGCTGCCGATGAATCCGGCACCGCCGGTGACGAGGATAGCCATGTGGGTGTGGTGCGGGCTGCTGCAGTGGGTGATTGATCATAACCGGGGGCTGACTGGCGTCCATCGCTGCCCTGGCTGCAGCCGACACGGCCGCGCGGGGGGGGGGTTCGTAGGCCACTTGCAGTTGACAATAAGCACGAACGATCGTACTATTATCCGCATGAACACCGATCTGAAATCCGCATTCGAAGCCGCCGTGGCGGCCAGCAAAGATCTCACGCAACGGCCCGACAACGCCACCTTGCTCAAGCTCTACGCCCTGTACAAACAAGCCACCGAGGGCGACGTGAACAGCGCCAAGCCGGGTTTTGGCGATCTGGTCGGGCGTGCCAAGTGGGACGCCTGGGCGGCGCTCAAGGGCACCGGCTCCGACGCAGCGATGCAGCGCTACATCGATCTGGTGGGCGGCCTGGAGTAAGCGCAACACGCACGGGTTGGCTGGGGGCCGCGGCCTGGAGCCAGGCGCCGGGGTTTGAGCTGGCGCGCTTGGGCGCGACTCCAGGCTTTGGGCTAACATCGCCTTCGAGCCCACTGCAAGGAGGCAAGCATGAAACTCAACCCCGCCATCGTGGCTCAGGCTGCGCAGCTCAGCGTCCTGCGGCGCGATCTGCACGCACACCCCGAACTGTGTTTTGAGGAGCACCGCACCGCTCAGGTGGTGGCCGAGCGCCTGGGCGCATGGGGCCTGGAGGTGGTGCGCGGCCTGGGCGGCACCGGCGTGGTCGGGCTGCTGCACGGGCGCGATGGCGGCGCCTGTGGCCGCGCCGTGGGCTTGCGCGCCGACCTGGACGCGCTGCCCATGACCGAGCTCAACACCTTTGCCCACGCCAGCCGCTACCCCGGCCGGATGCACGCCTGCGGCCACGATGGCCACACCGCCATGCTGCTGGCCGCCGCCCAGTGCCTGAGCCAGACGCGCGACTTCGACGGCACGGTGGTGTTCATCTTCCAGCCGGCCGAAGAAGGCGGCGGCGGGGCGCGGCGCATGATTGCCGACGGCCTGTTCGAGCGCTTCCCGGTGCAGGCGGTGTTTGGCTTGCACAACTGGCCCGGCATGCCGGTGGGCAGCTTTGCCGTGAGTCCGGGGCCGGTGATGGCCTCGAGCAACGAGTTCAAGATCACCGTGCACGGCAAGGGCTGCCACGCAGCGCTGCCGCACAACGGCATCGACCCGCTGCTGGTGGCGTGCCAGATGGTGCAGGCGTTTCAGACCATCATCAGCCGCAACAAGAAACCGATCGAGGCCGGGGTGCTGAGCGTGACCATGATCGCCGCCGGCGAAGCCACCAACGTGGTGCCGGATCACTGCACGCTGCAGGGCACGGTGCGCACCTTCAGCCTCGAGCTGCTGGACTTGATCGAGCAGCGCATGCGCACGGTGTGCGCACACACGGCAGCGGCTTTTGGGGCCACGGCCACGTTCGAGTTCCAGCGCAACTACCCGCCCACCATCAACAGCGCCGCCGAGGCCGATTTTGCGCGCAGCGTGATGCTTGACCTAGTGGAGCCGCAGCAGGTGCTGGTGCAGGAGCCCACCCTGGGGGCCGAGGATTTTGCCTACATGCTGCAGGCCAAGGCCGGCGCCTACGCCTTCATCGGCAATGGCGACGGCGCGCACCGCGACGCCTACGGCGCCGGGGGGCACGACGCCGGGCCCTGCACCCTGCACAACCCGCGCTACGATTTCAACGACGATCTGATCGCGCTCGGCGGCAGCTACTGGGTGGAGCTGGCCAGGCGCTGGCTGGCGCGGTCGGTCACGCGCTGATGCGCGATCGCCAGCAGGCCATCGAAAATCAAGGTTTCGACCAGCTCGAACGGCACGCACATGCTGGGGGCCATTTTCCAGGCCGCGCCGCCGGTCATGTAGCACACCGGGGTTTGGCCGCAGTGCTGGGCCAGTTGGTCGAACATGCGCTGCACGGCGCCGGCGATGGCGAAGGTGCCGCCGCTGGTGAGGGCGTCGCTGGTGTTGGTGGGAAAGGGTTTGACGACGCCGGTGGGCACGTGCAGGCCGGCGGTGCCCGATTCGAGCGCGCGCAGCATGATGCCGTGCCCGGGCAGGATGCAGCCGCCCAGAAAGCGCCCTTCGGCGTCGAGCGCCTCCACCGTGACGGCGGTGCCGACCATCACCACCACGCAGGGCCGCGCTTGCTGGCGCGCCAGCAGGCGCTGGCGGGCACCGATCATGGCCACCCAGCGGTCGGCCCCCAGGCGCGCCGGGTGGTCGTAGCCGTTGATCACGCCGGCCTCGGCGGCGCTGGGCACCACCCATTCGGGCGCGGCGTCCCAGATTTCGAGCTGGGCCTCGACCCGGCGCTTGATGGCATCGGAGGCCACCACGCTGCCCAGCACCATGCGCGGCGGGCGCAGGTTGATCCAGTCGCCCTCGGTGAGCTTGTCGATGTTTTCGAGGAACTGCACCCCGTGCGCGAGCATGCGCGCACCCACGGCGGGCCGCTCGTACAGCGCCCATTTCAGGCGGGTGTTGCCCACGTCGAGTGCCAGCAAGCTCATGCGCGCCGATGATACGCCAATGCGTGCTCTGAGCCCCGGCTAGGCCGAATTCTGGCTGCGCGCCCAGTGCATTTCGTCGCTGATCAGGCCATCGACACCCAGCGCGCGCAGGCGCTGCACGTCGTCGGCGGAGTTGGCGGTGTAGCACAGCACGCGCCAGCCCTGGGCACGCGCCTGCTGCATCAGCGCCGCGTCGGGCAGCCGGTGCTGGCAGACGATGGCCACGCAGCCCAGGCGCTGCGCCTCCTGCTGCCAGCCGCGCCAGAGCGTTTCGAGCAGCAACGCGCGCGGCAACTCGGGCGCGGCCTGCTGCGCGGCCTGCAAGGCAGCAGGCTGGAACGAGCTGAGCAGCGGCGGCACGCGCTGGCCCTGCCAGAGCGCACGCGCGGCCAGCGCCACGGCGCTGCCGGTGGCGCGTTCCTGCCCAGGCATGGGTTTGATTTCGATGTTCAGCGCCGCGCCGCGCGCCAGGCAAAAAGCCGCCACCTGCGCCAGCGTCGGCAAGCGCTCGCCAGCGCAGGCACTCGAATGCCAGGACCCGGCGTCGAGCTGCACCAACGCGGCCCAGGGCAGCGCGTCGGCCGCGCCCACGCCGTTGCTGGTGCGCTCCAGGGTGTCGTCGTGCAGCAAAAAGGGCACGCCGTCGGCGCTGAGCTTGACGTCGCACTCGAACATGGCAAAGCCGCAATCCCAGCCGTGCTGGAAAGCGGCGAGCGTGTTTTCAGGCCGCTCCTTGCCCGCGCCGCGGTGCGCGATCCAGAACGGATAGGGCCAGGGGCTGGCGGGGGTAGCGGCTGCGGCTATCATGCTGCGCGCCTCAGGCCGCTGGCGGCGTCGAAAGTGTGCGCAAGCTCGGTCTGCGGCTGTACGTACAGCGTTTGCCCCAGGTCCGGGATCTGGCGCTGCGCCGAGACGCGAATGGTGAGGTTTTCTTCGCCTAAGCGAGCGTGGATCAGGCGCTCGGCCCCGAGCAGCTCGATCGAGTCCACCACCGTCTGCCAGCCGCTGTCACCAATCTGCAGGTGCTCTGGGCGCACGCCCAGCACCGTGCCCGCTTGCACGCCCGGGGCGTGGCGCAGCAGGTTCATGGGCGGCGCACCCATGAAGCCAGCCACAAACACGCTCGCCGGGTGTTCGTACACCTCTTGCGGCGTGCCGAACTGCTCCACCCGGCCCGCGTTCATGACCAGCATGCGCTGCGCCAGCGTCATCGCTTCGACCTGGTCGTGCGTGACGAAAAGCGAGGTGATGCCCAGCTCGCGGTGCAGCTTCTGGATTTCGAGCCGGGTTTGCGCGCGCAGCTTGGCGTCGAGGTTCGAGAGCGGCTCGTCGAACAAGAACACCTGCGGCTGGCGCACGATGGCGCGCCCCATGGCCACGCGCTGGCGCTGCCCGCCGGAAAGCTGGCTCGGTTTGCGCCCCAGCAAAGGCGCCAGCTCCAGGATGCGCGCTGCCGCGTCGACGCGCTGGCGGATTTCGTCCTTGGACAGTCCGCGGATGCGCAGCCCGTAGGCCATGTTGTCGAACACGCTCATGTGCGGGTAGAGCGCGTAGTTCTGGAACACCATGGCGATGTCGCGCTCGGCCGGTTGCACCTGGTTCACGACGCGCGCGCCGATGCGGATTTCTCCCTCGGTGATCGACTCCAGCCCGGCGACCATGCGCAGCAGCGTGCTCTTGCCGCAGCCCGATGGGCCGACGATGACGATGAACTCGCCGTCGGCGATGTGCGCCTCGACACCGTGGATGACTTGCAGCGCGCTCGCGCCGATGCCGTAGCTTTTTTTGACTTGATTGAGTGCCAGCGTAGCCATTATGTTTGCATTTTCGGGGGGTTATTTCTCGCTGTCGACCAGCCCTTTGACGAACCACTTCTGCATCAGCAGCACCACCAGCGCCGGCGGCAGCAGCGCCAGGATGGTGGTGGCCATGACCAGATTCCAGTCGGTGGTGGCATCACCCGTGCCGATCAGTTTGGCAATGCCGACCACGATCGTGTCCAGGTTCTGGTCGGTAACGATGAGCAGCGGCCAAAGGTACTGGTTCCAGCCGTAAACGAACATGATCACGAACAGCGCCGCGAGCTGGGTGCGGGTCAGCGGCAGCACCACGTCCCAGAAGAAGCGCAGCGGCCCGGCGCCGTCGATCTTGGCCGCTTCCACCAGCTCGTCGGGCAGGGTGAGGAAGAACTGGCGCAGCAGCAGCGTCGCGGTAGCCGAGGCGATCAGCGGCAGCGTCAGGCCGGCAAAGGTGTTGAGCAGCCCGAGGTCCGTCACCACCTCGTAGGTGGGCAGGATGCGCACCTCTACCGGCAGCATGAGCGTGATGAAGATGATCCAAAAGCAGAACATGCGCCCAGGGAAGCGGAAAAACACCACGGCATAGGCCGAGATGATCGACACCGCGATCTTGCCGACGGCAATCACCAGCGCCATGATCAGGCTGTTGAACAACATCTGCCACACCGGCGGCGATAGGTGCCCGCCCTGCATGCCGTCGATGATGACCTGGCGGTAGTTCTCCCAGCCCTGGTCGCCGGGCAGCAGCGGCATCGGCGCTTGCGCGATTTCCGGGTTGGTGAGCGTGGAGGCGACAAAAGCGATGTAGAGCGGCAGCGCCGTGATGGCGATGCCGATCCAGATCACGGCGTGCGCCAGCGCCTGCCCGGGCAGCGAGTAGGATGGGCTGTGGTTCATGAGTAATGCACCCGGCGCTCGAGGAAGCGGAATTGCAGCGTGGTCAGGCCGATCACCATCAGCATCAACAGCACCGACTGCGCCGCCGAGCCGCCGAGGTCGAGCGCGATCATGCCGTCGGTGTAAACCTTGTACACCAGCGTGGTGGTGTCGGTGGCCGGGCCGCCGGCGGTGACGGCGTGGATGACGCCAAAGGTGTCGAAGAAGGCATACACCAGCCCGACCACCAGCAAAAAGAAGGTGGTGGGCGAGAGCAGCGGAAAGACGATGGTGCGAAAGCGCCGCCACGGCCCGGCACCGTCGATGGCGGCGGCCTCCAGCAGCGAGCGCGGGATCGACTGCAGGCCCGCGAGGAAGAACAAAAAGTTGTAGGCCACCTGCTTCCAGGCCGAAGCCAGGATGACCAGCAGCATGGCATCGTTGCCGTCGAGCGTGGGGTTCCAGTCCACGCCTGCGCCCTTGAGCACGTAGGCTACCACGCCGATGGCGGGGTTGAACATGAACAGCCAGAGCACGCCGGCAATGGCGGGCGCAATGGCGTAGGGGATCATGAGCGCGGTGGTGTAGGCGCTGCGTGCGCGCAGCAGCGCGTCGGCAGCCAGCGCCAGCAGCAGCGCCGGCACCATGGCAAGCAGGGTCACGGCGCTGGAAAATATGAGCGTGCGCCAAAGCGTCTCGTAATAGGCTGGGTCGCTCAGCACCATGACGAAGTTGTCGAAGCCAACGAAGCGCACCGAGAGCCCGAACGGGTCTTGCTCCTGAAACGCCATCAGCAGCGCTTGCAGGCTGGGCCAGATGAAGAAGACCAAGGTCACAACCAACTGCGGCGCCAGCAAGGCGTAAGGCAGCCAGCGGTTGGGGAAGATGACTTTTCTTTGCATGGAAACAAAACCGCCCCGTAAGCGGGGGCGGCCTGAAGGTTTGGGGCACTACGCCGCGTGGCGCAAGCTGCCCGCAGCGCAGGGCGACGGCTGGAGTTTAGTTGACCGAGCGCTCGAAAGCGATCAGTTGTGCGTTGCCGCGGCGCTCGAAGTTGGCCAGCGCCTGAGCGGCGGTCTGGCGGCCTTGCAGGGCGCGCTCGACTTCTTCGTGGTAGATGTCGCGGATTTCGGTCCAGCGGCCAAAGCGGTAGCCTTGCGTGAACTGGCCTTGGCGCGCTTCGATCAGCGACAGAATGGGCACATCACGCCCCGGGTTCTGGGCGAAGAAACCAGCTTGCTGCATGGCGCGGAAGGAGCTGTTGGTCGCGGGCAGGAAGCCGGTGGTACGCGCCCACTCGGTCATCACGCGGTCGGAGCGCAGGAAGTCGAGGAACAGGGCAATGCCGCGCATCTCGGCCGGGGTGCGGTTCGGGGCGTTGAACACCCACAGCGAAGCGCCGCCGATGGTGGTGGCAAAGGGTGCGCCTTGCACGTCGGGCCAGTGCGGCAGTTGCGCCGTGCCGAGCTGGAAGCGGCCATCGCGCTGAATCGCGGCCAGGCCGCCGGAGGACTGCAGCAGCATGGCGCACTGGCCGCTGATGAACTTGGCTGCGGCGTCGTTCGAGCGCCCGCCGTAGGAGAAGGCGCGGGTGGGTTGCAGGTCGACCAAGGTTTGAATCATGCGCTGGTTCAGCGGGTTGTTCACCGTCAGGCGCGTGGCGGCACCGCCGCGGCCATTGTCCAGGGTGCCGATCTGCTGGTTGTGGCGCGCATTGAACTGCTCGAGCATGATCCAGGCCAGCCAGGTGGTGGTGAAGCCACATTCGGCGGCGTTGCGCTCGCGGATCTGCTTGGCGGCGGCGATCATCTCGGGCCAGGTGCGCGGCGGGCGGTTCGGATCCAGCCCGGCGCGGGTGAAGGCGTCGCGGTTGTAGAACAGCACCGCGGTCGAGACGTTGAAAGGCATCGACAACAGCTCGCCGTTGGGCAGGCCGTAGTAGCCGCGCGCCGGGGCGATGAAGTCAGCCGGGTTGAAGGCGATGCCGGCGCGCTGGAACACTTGCGAGACCGGGATGATGGCACCGCGCGACTGGATCATGTCGCCCGAACCGGCGTCGAACATCTGCATGATGTGCGGCGGGTTGCCAGCGCGGAAGGCGGCCATGGCGGCGGCGCGCTGCTCGGGGTACTGGCCACGGAACGAGACCACGACGCGGAACTCGTTCTGGCTGCGGTTGAAGTCTTCGCCAAAGCGGCTCAGCAGCTCGCCGTTGGGGCCTGTCAGGCCCATCCACATCTGGATTTCGGTGCGCGGCTGGGCGGCGGCTGGCGCTTGCGCCTGCGCAACCACGGCGCTGGTGGCGGCGGTAAAAGCCAGCGTGAGCGCCAGCAGGGTTTTCTTCAAGGCCATGAGGATAGGCTCCTGGTTAAAAAGCAAAAAACATGCAGCCAATCCCAACGACTGGCCTGAGGCTGCGCATTGTGCCCCGTCCTTGTGTCAAATCGATGAAATGCAGCGAACCCACACCTCGGGCTGCGCGGCCCTGCCAGTTGGGCTGGGGCAGGCCTGACACGAACTATTCACATCAGCTTCATGAAAATGTAACGCTCGCAGCCAACCATGCAAGGTCATGAACGCCCCTGAAACCAGCACCCTCTTGATCGACGACTTTGCCGCCACCCCGCGCTCGCTGCGCGTGGCGCTGGTGAGCGAGACCTACCCGCCGGAGGTCAACGGCGTGGCCATGACGCTGGAGCGCCAGGTCAACGGCTTGCGCGCGCGCGGGCACGACCTGCAGATCGTGCGCTCACGCCACAGCCGCAGCGAGCAGCAGCCGCAGGCCGAAGACGGGCTCGAACAGGTGCTGATGCGCAGCCTGCCCATACCCACCTACCCGCAGGTGCGTTTTGGCCTGCCGGCCAAGAGCGCGCTGGTGCGGCTGTGGTCGCTGCGCCGGCCCGACCTGGTGCACGTGGCCACCGAGGGGCCGCTGGGTTGGTCGGCGCTGCACGCGGCGCGCAAGCTCAAGTTGCCGGTGTGCACCGACTTTCACACCAACTTTCACGCCTACAGCCGCCACTACGGCGTCGGTTGGCTGCAAAAACCCATCGCCGCCTACCTGCGCAAGTTCCACAACGCCGCCGACTGCACGCTGGTGCCGACCAGCAGCCTGAAGCACGAGCTGGAGGCGCTGGGCTTCGAGCGCCTGCTGGTGGTCGGGCGCGGTGTGGACACGCATCGCTTTCACCCGCGCCAGCGCCGTGCAGAACTGCGCGCCACTTGGGGTGCTGCCGAGGGCGACTGCGTGGCCTTGTTTGTCAGCCGCTTGGCACCCGAAAAAAACCTGCCCCTGCTGGCACAAGCGTTTGCTGCCATGCAGCAGGTGCAGCCCAATGCGAAGCTGGTGGTGGTGGGCGACGGGCCCGAGCGCGCGCATTTGCAGGCCCTGTGCCCGCAGGCCATTTTATGCGGCATGCGCACCGGCGACGACTTGGCGCACCATTACGCCAGCGCCGACGTGTTCGTTTTTCCGAGCCAGACCGAAACCTACGGCAACGTCATCCCCGAGGCTATGGCCAGTGGCCTGGCGGTGCTGGCCTACGAGTACGCTTCGGCTGCGGAGCTGATTCGGCACCAGGACAACGGCCTGCTGGCGCGCTTTGGCGACAGCGCGGGCTTCATCGCCCTGGCGCAGCAACTGGTACGTACACCGGAACAGGTTGCCGCCATGCGCGTGGCTGCGCGCACGCGCACCGAAGCGCTGGATTGGAGCCAGATCGTGCTCCAGACCGAAACCTTGTGGATGAACATGGTGCGCGACCACGCCGCCGGGCAGGACGCGGTGGCGCGCGGCTGGCCGCGCTGGACCCAGCCCAGCGCCTTGCAGCAGTAACGCGGGCCAGTCGGCGCAGCCCGCGCTTGGGCTGGTTTTTGCGCGCTGGCCCTCAGGCGCTTTGCAACGCCGCCGCCGGTGCCAATTGCCCCGCCCCTTGCTTCCAGCGCGCGGCGCGCAGGCGCTGCAGCCCGAGCGCGTTGCGCCGCCCCACACCCAGGTAGGCCAGGCCGTAGCTCTGCAACAGTTCCGGGTCGTAGAGGTTGCGCCCATCGATCACCAGCGGCTGGCGCAGCAGGCGGCGCAATTGCGCCCAGTCCGGGTGCTGGAAGCACTTCCATTCGGTCAGCAGCAGCAGCGCGTCGGCTTGCACCAGCGCGAGCTCGGCGCGCTCGCACAAACGCAGTTGGCCCGGCTCCAGGTCGGCGGCCTCAATGTCTTCGTGCAGGGCGCGCCGCGCCGCCTCGTTGGCCACCGGGTCGTAAGCCCAGACCTCGGCCCCGCGCTCCAGCAGGCCCAGAATCACGCTGCGGCTCGGGGCTTCGCGCATGTCGTCGGTGTTGGGCTTGAAGGCCAGGCCCCAGACCGCGAGCCGACAGCCGCTCAAGTCTGGCCCCAGCAGCGCCAGCGTGGTCTGCACCAGGCGCTGCTTCTGGCGCACGTTGACGGCTTCCACCGCCGGCACCACCTGCAGACCCAGGCCGTGCTGCTGTGCCGTGTGCACCAGGGCGCGCGTGTCTTTCGGAAAGCAACTGCCGCCGTAGCCGGCGCCGGCGTACAGAAAGCTGTGCCCGATGCGCCGATCCGACCCGATGCCCCGGCGCACAGCGTCGATGTCGGCCCCGACTTCGTCGGCCAGCGCCGCCATCTCGTTCATGAACGAAATGCGCGTGGCCAGCATGGCGTTGGCGGCGTATTTGGTCAGCTCGGCGCTGGCGCAGTCCATCCAGAGCGTGCGCTCGTGGTTGCGGTTGAAGGGCTCGTACAGGCGCGCGAGCAGGGTGCGCGCGCGCTCGCCGGGTGCGCCCGCAGGCAGGCCGACGACGATGCGGTCCGGGCGCATGAAGTCCTCGATCGCCGCGCCCTCCTTGAGGAACTCCGGGTTCGAGACCACCGCCAGCTCGATGCCGCGCAAGCCCCGGCGCTGCAAACCGGCCTGAATCACGGCCTGCACCCGCGCCGCCGTGCCCACCGGCACGGTGGACTTGTTCACCACCACCAGCGCCTGCTGCAAGTGCGCGCCGATCTGTTCGGCCACCGCCAGCACGTGCTGCAAGTCGGCCGAGCCGTCTTCGTGCGCGGGCGTGCCCACGGCAATGAACAGCAAGTCGGCCTGCTGCACCCCGTGCGCCATGGACGAAGTGAAGCGCAGGCGCTGCGCCTCGCGGTTGCGCCGCACCCAGTCTTGCAAGCCGGGTTCGTGAATGGGCATACCACCGGCTTGCAGCAACAACAACCGGGTCTGGTCGCGCTCGACCAGCAGCACCTGGTTGCCCAGCTCGGCCAGGCAAGCGGCCGTCACCAAACCGACATAACCGGCTCCTACGACAGTAATTTTCATCGCTCGGACTCCTTGTCGCCAATAGCGTGCATGGTGCCGCGCACACGTGTCAAAGCGGCTTCAAAGCGGTGAAAATTCGATGAAATCGAAACAACCCCCGGTGCGTCATGATTTATTCATGCAACCGCCATGGAGAGGACACACGGAACATGAAGAATGCCAGTCAAAGGAGCCACGACATGACCGACCTTTCCGTGCAGGAGCAATTGCGCCCACCCCTCGCGCCCGTCTGCCCCGCGCCCGCCGCCGGGTGCGCCAGCGCGTCGGCGCACGGTGCCATCAGCGTCGGCTGGGCTCGGCACCAAGACGAAGTGCGCGCCGCGCAGCGCCTGCGCTACCGGGTTTTCGCCGAGGAAATGGGCGCGCGCCTGCCGCAGACCGTGCCGGGGCACGACATCGACCTGTTCGACGACTACTGCGAGCACCTGCTGGTGCGCGACGTCGCCAGCAGCGAGGTGATCGGCACCTACCGCGTGCTCACGCCCACCCAGGCCAAGCGCGTGGGCGGCTTTTACAGCGAAACCGAATTCGACCTGACGCGGCTGCGGCTGCTGCGCGAGCAGATGGTGGAGCTCGGGCGCAGCTGCGTGCACCCCGAGCACCGCCACGGCGGCGTGATTCTGGCGCTGTGGAGCGCACTGGGCGAGTTCATGACGCGCAACCGGCTGCACACCATGATCGGCTGCGCCAGCATCCCCATGACCCCCGAGTCGGGCGGCGGCCACGCGGCGGCCAGCATCTGGCAGCAACTGAGCCTCAAACACCTGGCGTCGGTCGAGTTTCATGTGCGCCCGCGCCTGCCGCTGCCGATCGAGCGCCTCGATTCCACCCTGGTCGTCGAGCCCCCGGCGCTGATCAAAGGCTACCTGCGCCTGGGCACCAAGGTGCTGGGCCCTCCGGCCTGGGACCCGGACTTCAACACCGCCGACCTGCCGATGATGATGCGCCTGGCCGACCTGCCGCCGCGTTACCGCAAACACCTGCTGGGGGCCTGATGCAAAGCGGATTTGTCGGCCCCGAAACCTTGCGCAGGCAGTTGCCTGAGCAGGCAGGCGTGGCTTGGGCCACGAACCAGGCCACCAGCGCCGCCGCCCAGCACGCCGACGAAGACGGCGACGACGCGCTGCACGCCAGCGGCCGGCGCTTGCGCACGGTGTTCATCTCCGACATCCACCTCGGCACGGCGGGCTGCCAGGCCAAGGCGCTGCTGACCTTCCTCAAGGCGCACCCGAGCGAACGGCTGTACCTGGTGGGCGACATCATCGACGGCTGGCAGTTGCGGCGCAAGTGGTACTGGCCGCAAAGCCACAACGACGTGGTGCAAAAAATCCTGCGCCGTGCGCGCAAGGGCTGCAAGGTGATCTTCGTGCCCGGCAACCACGACGAGTTTGCGCGCCACTTCATCGGCCATCAGTTCGGCGGCGTCGAGGTGGTGGAAGACGCCGTGCACCAGACCGCCGACGGCAAAAAGCTGTGGGTGATCCACGGCGACCACTTCGACGGCGTGATCCAGTACGCCAGGTGGCTGGCCTACCTGGCCGACAACCTCTACGATCTGGCGCTGCGCCTGAACACGCGCTTCAACTCGCTGCGCGCACGGCTCGGGATGCCGTACTGGTCGCTGTCGCAGTACCTGAAGTACAGCGTCAAGGGCGCGGTCAAGTACATCCAGCAGTTCGAGCGCGCGGTGGCCGCCGAGGCGCGCAAACGCGGCTTCGATGGCGTGGTCTGCGGCCACATCCACCACGCCGAAATCCGTGACATCGACGGCACCCTGTACTGCAACGACGGCGACTGGGTCGAGAGCCTCACCGCCCTGGTCGAGCACCACGACGGCCAGCTCGAGATCGTGCACTGGCCCCAGCGCACCGGGCAGCGCATGGCTCCCGAAACGCCAACCCAGGCCGTGCCCGACAAGCTCAGCGCATGACTCAGCGTATGAACCAGCGCAGCAGCTGGCGCAGCAGCCAGCCCCCGCCCGCAGGCGCGTAGGGCGGATAGACCAGCTCGCCGCTGCTGAAGCGCCCTTTGGCGTGCACCCCCTTGGCCTTGGAGAAGGTCAGGAAGCCCTCGTGGCCGTGGTACTGGCCCATGCCGGAGGCGCCCACGCCGCCAAAGGGCAGATCGTCCTGAGCCACGTGCACGAGGGTGTCGTTGAGCGCGACGCCGCCGCTGTGCGTGCGCTCCAGCACCTGCTGCTGCAGCCGCCGGTCGTGGCTGAACAGGTACAGCGCCAGCGGGCGCGGGCCGCTGCGTATGCGCTCCAGCGCCTGGTCCAGGCTGGCGTAGCCGATCACCGGCAGCAGCGGGCCAAAGATCTCCTCCTGCATCACGCTGGCCGTTTCGGCTGCCCCAAGCAGCAGGTGCAAGGGCATCTTGCGTGTGCCCTCGAAGGACTCGGCCGCCGGGTTGCACTCGATCACCTGCGCCCCACCGGCGCGCGCCTGCTCCAGCCAGGCCAGCAGGCGCTGGTGCTGGCGCGGGTTGACGATGGCGCTGTAGTCGGGGTTGGTGCGCAAAGTGGGGTAGAGCTGCGCCACCGCCGCCTGCATGGCCTGGGCAAAGGGCTGCTCCTGGCCAGCGGGCAGCAGCACGTAGTCGGGGGCGATGCAGGTTTGGCCGGCGTTGAGCAGCTTGCCAAAGGCGATGCGCCGCGCCGCCACGGCCAGATCGGCGTCGGGGGCGATGACGACGGGCGACTTGCCCCCGAGCTCGAGCGTGACCGGGGTCAGGTTGCGCGCCGCCGCCGCCATCACGATCTTGCCCACCGCCGTGGAGCCGGTGAACAGCAGATGGTCCCAGGGCAGCTGCGCAAAGGCGCTCGAAACCTCGAGCGCGCCCTCGACCACGGCCACCGTGTCTTCCTCGAAAGCCTCGGCCAGCAGGGTGCGCAGGGCCTGGTTGGTGGCCGGGGTGAACTCCGACAGCTTGAGCATGACCCGGTTGCCCGCCGCCAGCGCCCCCACCAGCGGCAGCAGGGCCAGCTGGATCGGGTAGTTCCACGGCACCATCACCCCCACCACACCCAGCGGCTGGTAGTACACGGTGTTGCGCGCCGGCGCAAACAGCACGCTGACGCCGCGGCGCTGCGGCCGCATCCAGCCGCGCAGGTGGCGTGCCGTGTGCGCGATGCCCTGCAGCGTGGTGAGGATTTCGGCCAGCAGGGTTTCGTGGCGCGAGCGCGCCGAAAAATCGCTGTCCACGGCCGCGATCAGCGCCTCCTGGTGGCGCACCAGGGCGCTGCGCAGCGCGTGCAGGCCGGCCAGGCGCTGGTGCAAGGTGGGCATGGGGGCGCGCGCGAAGGCGGCGCGCTGCTGCTCGAACAGGGCCTGCAGATGCGCAACGGGAGACGGATCGGTGTTCATGGAGGGTGGGGCATGCTGCTGAAAAGGGCGCAGGCCCGATTGTCTCTGCAAGTGCAGGGTTTTGGGGCCACCGGGCCACCCGACATCAAGGCGGCAGCAGGCGGATCAGTTGGCCGTTGCGCTCGTCGGTGAGCAGGTAGAGCAGGCCGTCGGGGCCTTGGCGCACGTCGCGGATGCGCTGCCCCAGGTCTTCGAGCAGGCGCTGCTGGGCCACCACGCGCGTGCCGTCGAGCTGCAGGCGCAACAGGTGCTGGCCGCGCAGCGCCCCCACGAACAAATTGCCCTGCCACTGCGGCCCGTAGCGCGGGCTGAGCAAAAAGGCCATGCCCGAGGGCGCGATCGAGGGCGTCCAATGCACCAGCGGCTGCTCCATGCCGGGGTGCTCGGTGATGCCGGCGCCGATGCGCGTGCCGATGTAGTTCACGCCGTGCGTGATCACCGGCCAGCCGTAGTTGCGCCCCGGCAGCACGCGGTTGAGCTCGTCGCCGCCGCGCGGGCCGTGTTCGTGGATCCACAGCATGCCATCCGGCCCCCAAGCCGCCCCCTGCGGGTTGCGGTGCCCCCAGCTCCAGATTTCCGGCAAGGCGCCGGGGCGGCCCAGCAGCGGATTGTCGGGCGGCACCGAGCCGTCCTTGGCCACACGCACCACCTTGCCATGGTGGTTGTCCAGCGTTTGCGCATCGTCCATGCGGCTGAAGCGGTCGCCCAAGGTGAGGAACAGGTGGCCGTCGGGCGCCTCGACGATGCGGCAGCCAAAGTGGTGCCGGCTGCCCACCTTGGGGCTTTGGCGAAACAGCACGCGCAGTTGCTCGATGCGGCGCAGGTCGGCCGACAGGCGCGCGCTGGCCAGGGCGGTGGAGTTGCCGCCGCCCGCCCGGGCTGGCTCGGAGTAGCAAAAATAGATGATGCGGTTGCGCTCGAAGGCGCGGTCGGTGATGAGGTCGAGCAAGCCGCCCTGCCCGCCTTCGTCGATGTCGGGCAGGCCTTGCAGTGGGGGGCTGACGCGGCCGTCGAAGCCGACCACGCGCAAGCGCCCGGCGCGCTCGCTCACCAGCACCTGTTCGGGGCCGATGAAGGCCAACGCCCAGGGGTGCTCCAGGCCCTGCGCCAGCACCTGCGGCTGGGGCTGCGCGGGTGTCGCACTGGTTGCAGCGCTTGGCCAGGAGGTCGCCGCCAACCCCAGCGCCAGCGCCGCCAGGGCGTGGCGCCAGCGCTGCAGGCGCGGCCACAAAGAAGAGCAAGCAAAGGCTGGGTCGGATGGCATAGGGGTGGCCCGGTCGGCGTTACCAAAGCTTGCGCCAAGTCAAAGTGGCGCGCGGAAAGGCTGAGAATAATCGAAGTGTTCGTTTTTTTCAGGGAAAACCCCCATGATCAGCCCCCGCGCCTCCATCAACCTGTTCGACTTTCTCGACACCAGCCACCGCGAGTTGCAGCGCCATCTGGTTTTGTTGCGCGCCACGGTCGAGACCTGCCAGACGCGGTCGCTCGACGCCGCCGGGCGCAAGCAGGCGCGCGCAGTGCTGGATTTCTTCAATGGCGAAGCGCGCCAACACCATCTGGACGAAGAAGCCCACGTCTTTCCGGTGCTGCTGTCCAGCCGCAGCGAAGAACTGGCCGCCACCGCGCGCCGCCTGGTGCAAGACCACGGCTGGCTGGAAGAAAACTGGCTGCACATCGCACCCGCCATTTCTGCCCTGAGCACGGGCAACCAGTGGTTCGACCCCATCGAGCTGCAGCACGCGCTGGAAGTGTTCGAAGCGCTGTACCTCGATCACCTGCTGCTCGAAGAATCGCTGGCCTACCCGGAAGCGCAAAAGCGCCTGCAAGCCTACGACCAAGCGGGCATGGGCCGCGAGATGGCGCAGCGGCGCGCCCAAACGCGCCGCGCCACGGCGTCGGCCTGAAACTGGCCGCCTACAGATCGGCTGGCTGGCGAGAGGGCGGCCTCGGGCCGCATCGTTGCTGCTTCGGCGGCCTTCTTTTTGTGCCCTTGCTGCCCTCGCTCTTGGCACTCGAGGCCGTAGAGTGCTAACATTCGGCCATTGCCAAAGCCGCACGGCTTGACCATCAAAGGAGATGCCCCCATGAGCAGCACCGCCCTTGCCCCGTTCACGCCTTACCAATACGCGCCCTCAGCCCCCGTGGGCTGGACCGGCACGTCGGCGCTGGTGTTGCCGCCGCTGGGCAACCTCGACGCCTACATCAGCGCCGTCAACCGCCTGCCGCTGCTCACCGCCGAGGAAGAGCACGACTACGCGCAGCGCCTGCAGCAGCACAACGACCTGGAAGCCGCCGGGCGGCTGGTGATGTCGCACCTGCGGCTGGTGGTGTCGGTGTCGCGCCAGTACCTGGGCTACGGCCTGCCCCATGCCGACCTGATCCAGGAAGGCAATGTGGGTCTGATGAAGGCCGTCAAGCGCTTCGACCCGCAGCAGGGGGTGCGGTTGGTGAGCTACGCGCTGCACTGGATCAAGGCCGAAATCCACGAATACATCATCAAGAACTGGCGCATGGTGCGCGTGGCCACGACCAAGGCGCAGCGCAAGCTGTTTTTCAACCTGCGCAGCATGAAGCAGGCCTTCAAGGCGCAGGCAGCCGATGCCGACACGCACCGCGAGCAGCTGAGTGAGTTCGAGGTGGACGCGATGGCGCGCGAGCTCAACGTGCGCCGCGCCGACGTGCTCGAGATGCAGACCCGGCTTGCCGGCGGCGATGTGGTGCTCGACCCCAGCCCAGGGGACGACGGCGAGGAGGCCTACGGCCCGATCGCTTACTTGGCCGACAGTGGCCACGAACCGAGCACGGTGCTCGAGGCGCGCGAGCGCGACCACCTGGCCAGCGAGGGCGTGCAGCGGGCGCTGGGGCAGCTCGATGCGCGCGCACGCCGCATCGTGAGCGAGCGCTGGCTCAAGGTGGCCGATGACGGCAGCGGCGGCATGACGCTGCACCAGTTGGCGGCCGAATACGGCGTGAGCGCCGAGCGCATCCGCCAGATCGAGGCCGCCGCGCTGAAAAAAATGCGCCTGCTGCTGGAAGCGGCCTGAGGCGCTGAGAGGCCGAGAGGCCGAGAGGCCGAGAGGCTGGAGGGCTGCGGGGCTGGGCCGCCCCGCCCCGGCCCTACTCCCGGCGCAGCGCCGGGAACAGGATCACGTCGCGGATGCTGGGGCTGTCGGTGAGCAGCATCAGCAGGCGGTCGATGCCGATGCCGCAGCCGCCAGCCGGCGGCATGCCGTACTCGAGTGCGCGCACGAAGTCGGCGTCGTAGTACATGGCTTCGTCGTCGCCGCCGTCTTTGTGGCCTGCCTGCGCGGCAAAGCGCGCCGCCTGGTCTTCGGCGTCGTTGAGCTCGCTGAAGCCATTGGCCACCTCGCGCCCGCTGATGTAGAGCTCGAAGCGCTCGGTGATGCTCGGGTCGGCGTCCGAGGCGCGCGCCAGCGGCGAGATTTCGGTCGGATGGTTGCAGATGAAGGTGGGTTGCCAGAGCTGCGGCTCGATGGTTTCTTCGAAGTACAGGACTTGCAAGCCGGCCAGGCTGCGCTCGGCCAGCCGCTGCTTGACTGGGTCGAGGCCGAGCTGCTGCAACTGGGTTTGCAGCCAGGCGCGGTCGTCGGCCTGAGCGCCGGCGTGGCTGTATTTGGCGATGGCCTCGCGGATGGTGAGCCGCTCGAACGGCGCGCCCAAATCCACATCGCGCCCCTGGTACTGCAGCCGCGTGCCGCCGCAGACGCGCTGCGCCACGTGGCGGATCATCTGCTCGGTAAACACCATCAGGTCGAGGTGGTTCCAGTAGCCCGCGTAGAACTCCATCATGGTGAACTCGGGGTTGTGGCGCACGCTGATGCCTTCGTTGCGGAAGTTGCGGTTGATCTCGAACACGCGCTCGAAACCGCCCACCAGCAGCCGCTTGAGGTAGAGCTCGGGGGCGATGCGCAAGTACATGTCCTGCGCGAGCGCGTTGTGGTGCGTGACGAACGGCCGCGCATTGGCGCCACCCGGTATGGGCTGCAGCATGGGCGTTTCGACCTCGAGAAAGTCGTGCGCCAGCATGAACTCGCGCAGGCTGCTCACGGCCAGGCTGCGCGCCAGAAAGCGGCGCCGCGCCTGGGAGTCGGTGATCAGATCGACGTAGCGCTGACGGTACTTGAGCTCCTGGTCGTGCACGCCGTGAAACTTGTCGGGCAACGGCCGCAGGCTCTTGGTGACCAGACGCAGCCGCTCGACCTGCAGCGTGAGCTCGCCGGTCTTGGTTTTGAACAGGGTGCCCTCGGCGGCCACGATGTCGCCCAGATCCCAATGCTTGAAGGCGGCGTGCTGCTCGGCGCCCACGCTGGCGTCGTTGAGGTAGATCTGGATGCGGCCCTCGGTAGGGCCAAAGGAGCCGTCTTGCAGCGTGGCAAAGCTGGCTTTGCCCATCACGCGCTTGAGCATCATGCGCCCGGCCACGCTGGCGCGCACCTGCAGCGGTTCGAGCATCTCTTTGCTCAGGCCGCCGTATTCGGCGTGCAGGGCCTCGGCGCGCTGCTGCGGCTTGATGTCGTTGGGGAACGCCACCGGCCCACCGGCCGCCTGCGCCAAGCGCAGCGCCTGCAGCTTGGCGCGCCGCTCGGAGATCAGGTGGTTTTCATCGGCGGGCAGGTGCGTGTCGTCGGCCATGGTGCGCGGTCGGGGTGTGGGTGCAAACCCTTGATTTTAACGGGGGAGGCCGGGAGCACGACAACGCAAGCCAGGAGACGGCCCTCAAGCGCGTGCTGCCGGTGTTGCAGGAAACGGCGCGCAGCATGCGGCTGCTGCTTTAGACAGCACAGGCCTGCAGGCTCAGGGCTTGGACGCGGCCGCATTGCGTGCGCGCAGCTCGCGCAGCTTGTCGCCGATGCGAATTTCGAGGCCGCGTGGCACCGGTTCGTACAGGGGCGGCGGCTGCAGGCCGTCGGGAAAGTAGCTTTCGCCGGCGGCGAAGGCGTCGGGTTCGTCGTGCGCGTAGCGGTAGCCCTGGCCGTGCTCGAGCGTGCGCATGAGCGCCGTGGGGGCGTTGCGCAGGCGCAGCGGCACCGGCCGGCTGCCGTCGCGCTGCACCAGGGCGCGCGCGCTTTTGTAGGCGCTGTAGGCGGCGTTGCTCTTGGGGGCCACGGCGAGGTAGAGCGTGGCCTGGGCCAGCGTGAGCTCGCCTTCGGGGCTGCCCAGGCGCTCATAGACTTCGGCGGCGTCGAGCGCGATGCGCAGCGCGCGCGGGTCGGCCAGGCCGATGTCTTCACTGGCCATGCGAATCAGGCGCCGGGCGAGGTAGCGCGGGTCGGCGCCGCCGTCGAGCATGCGCACCAGCCAGTACAGGGCGGCGTCGGGGTCGGAGCCGCGCACGCTTTTGTGCAGGGCGCTGATGCTGTCGTAGAAGGCGTCGCCGCCTTTGTCGAAGCGGCGCAGCTGCTGGCCCAACAGGCCCAGCAGCCAGTCGGCGCCGACGGCCGACAGCCGTTGCGCCGCGGCGGCCACGGCCACGGTTTCGAGGGTGTTGAGCAAGCGCCTTGCGTCGCCGTCGGCGTGGCCGATGAGCAGCTGGCGCGCGGCGGGTTCGATCGCCGGCAGGCCGGCGTGGGCCTGGGCGCGCTCGAGCAACTGCTCGAGCTCAGGCGCGCTCAAGGGCTGCAACACATAGACGGTGGCGCGCGAGAGCAGGGCCGAATTGACCTCGAAGCTCGGGTTTTCGGTGCTGGCGCCGATGAAGGTGAAGAGCCCGCTTTCGACGTGGGGCAAGAAGGCGTCTTGCTGGCTTTTGTTGAAGCGGTGCACCTCATCGACGAACACCAGCGTGGCGCGCGGCGGCTGGCCGGCACGCGCCTGCTGGGCGCGCTCGACCGCGTCGCGGATGTCGCGCACGCCCCCCAGCACGGCGCTGATGGCGATGAATTCGGCCTCGAACGCCTGCGCCATGAGCCGCGCCAGCGTGGTTTTGCCCACCCCCGGTGGCCCCCACAGGATGCAGCTGTGCGGTTGCCCGGTCTCGAAGGCCACGCGCAGCGGCTTGCCGGGCCCGAGCAGGTGCGCCTGACCGATCACGTCGGCCAGGGTCTGCGGGCGCAGCCGCTCGGCCAAGGGGCGGGTGCCGGCCTGCATGGCAATCAGTGTGGCAGGGGCTTCACTCGGGCCGGATCAGCGCCGCACCGGGCGGCACGCTGAAGCTGAAGTGGCCGGGCCGGAACGCGCTCTGGGTGTCGAGCCGCTCGAAGGCGATGTGCGAGCGCTGGCCGAAGCGGTCCAGAATCTCGAGCGCCGCCAGCTGGCCACCGCGAAAGCCGATGCGCACCGCTTGCAATGGCGCGTCGGCGCCCTTGGGCAGCGCCTGCACCCAGCGCAGGCCGTCGGCGTCGGGGGCGTTGCTCAGGCTGAAGGCTTGCTGCAGGGTGCGCAGGTCGGCCCCGGAGGCCAGCAGGGCGGCCGGGGTCTGGCCCAGCACCTCGCGCTGCGTCCGCGCCGTGACCTGGGCCAGATCGGGGTCGTAGAGCCACAGGGTCTGGCCGTCGGCGACGATGAGCTGCTCGAACGGCCGCTGGTAATGGAAGCGAAAGCGGTTCGGGCGCTGGAACTCGAACACGCCGTGGCTGATTTGCACCCGCGCCGCCGGGGCGGCGGCGGCCGCCAGGGCGTCGGGGGCGGGTGCCGGGCGCGGGCCAGTCACGGTCTGGGTGAAGGCGCTGCGGCCCTGCTGGGTCTGCTGCAAAAAGGCTTGCAAGTCGCCCATGGCGCTGCCGGGGGGAGCCGCGGTGGCTGCCGGGGCTGCTGCGGCTGTCGGGCTGGCCGGGCTGTTGGCCGCTGGGGTGGCTACCGCCGCAGCGGGCAGGCTGGCCAAGGCCGCCAGCGTGGCCAATGCGGCCAAGACGCGGGCCAGGCCGGGGAGCGCAAAAGGGTGTCGGTGCATGGTGCCCATTTTGATGCAAAGCCGGCGCAGCGGTTGCAGACAGCGGCGGCACAGGTGTAAGGAGTTGTGGCCGCAGGCTTTGCAGCCGTTCAATCGGCGCTGCGGCCGCCGACCAGAATGTCGCGCTGGCCGCTGCTGGTCAAGGCGCTCACCAGTCCCGCGCGCTCCATGTCCTCGAGCAGGCGCGCGGCGCGGTTGTAGCCGATCTTGAGCTTGCGCTGCACGTAGCTGATGCTGGCCTTGCGGTCTTGCAGCACGATCGCCACCGCCTGGTCGTAGAGCGGGTCGGTTTCGCCGCCCGCGCCGGCGTCGGCCTCGCCCTCGCTGCCGCCTTCGGCGTCGGTCGGGGCTTCCAGCACGCCGTCGATGTAATCGGGCTCGCCGCACTGCGCCTTGAGCCAGGCCACCACGCGGTGCACCTCGTCGTCGCTCACGAAGGCGCCGTGGATGCGGGTCGGGTAGCCGCTGCCGCTGGGCATGTAGAGCATGTCGCCCATGCCCAGCAGGGCCTCGGCGCCCATCTGGTCCAGAATGGTGCGGCTGTCGATCTTGCTGCTGACCTGAAAGCTGATGCGCGTCGGGATGTTGGCCTTGATCAGGCCGGTGATCACATCGACACTGGGGCGCTGGGTGGCCAGAATCAGGTGGATGCCGGCGGCGCGCGCCTTTTGCGCCAGACGGGCGATCAGCTCCTCGATCTTCTTGCCCACCACCATCATCAGGTCGGCCAGCTCGTCGATCACCACCACGATGTGCGGCAGGCGCTGCAAGGGCTCGGGCTGCTCGGGCGTGAGGCTGAAGGGGTTGCCAACGTGCTCGCCGCGCGCCGCCGCCTCGGCGATCTTGGCGTTGTAGCCGGCCAGGTTGCGCACCCCGAGCTTGCTCAGCAGGCGGTAGCGCTTGTCCATTTCGGCCACGCACCAGTTGAGCGCGTTGGCGGCCTGCTTCATGTCGGTGACCACCGGCGCCAGCAGGTGCGCGATGCCCTCATAGACGCTGAGCTCGAGCATCTTGGGGTCGATCAGCAGCAGGCGCACGTCGCGCGGGTCGGCCTTGTAGAGCAGGCTCAGGATCATGGCGTTGATGCCCACCGACTTGCCCGAACCCGTGGTGCCGGCCACCAGGCAATGCGGCATCTTGGCCAGATCGACCACCACCGGGTGCCCGCCGATGTCTTTGCCCAGCCCCATGGTGAGCAGGCTTTTGGCGTCGTGATAGACCTGCGAGCCCAGAATCTCGCTCAGGCGGATGGTCTGGCGCCGGGCATTGGGCAGCTCGAGCGCCATCAGGTTCTTGCCGGGGATGGTTTCGATCACGCGGATGCTCACCAACGACAGCGAGCGCGCCAGGTCGCGCGCCAGATTCACCACCTGCGCGCCCTTGACGCCGGTGGCCGGCTCGATCTCGTAGCGCGTGATCACCGGCCCGGGCAGCGCCGCCACCACCTGCACCTGCACACCGAAGTCGCCCAGCTTTTTCTCGATCAGGCGGCTGGTCATCTCCAGCGTTTCGGGGGCCACGCTGGCCGACTGGCGCGTGGCGGCGTCGAGCAGGTCGATCTGCGGCAGCTTGGTGTCGCTCAAATCGTGGAACAGCGGCTGCTGGCGCTCTTTGAGCACGCGGCTGCTGGGCAGCACTTCGGTGAGCACGGGCTCGATCTGCAGCGTTTTGGCAGCGGGCCTGAAAGCGGTTTTTTCCCCCGCAGTGGCGGCCGCCTTGGGCAACGGCGCGCCCTGCAGCGGCTCGGCCTCGGTGTCGTCGTGTGGCCGGCCGGGGTTGGGGCCGGTGCCCAGGCCCAGGTCGGAAGCGGCCGGTTCATCGCCCTGCAGGCTCAGGGCATGCGCCGGGTGCAACTGCTCGTACTCCGATTCCTCGAGGCTGCGCTGGCGCAGGGCCTGGCGGCCGATGCGCAGGTCTTCCTTGGCCTCGCGGCGCAAGCGCCAGCGTTGCACCGCGTCGTCGATCCAGCGCCCCAGACCCTCGGCCGCCTCGGCCCACGAAAACCGAAACACCCCCGCCATGGCCACCAACAGCAGGCAGATGGCGAGCAGGGCCGACCCGGTCTGCCCCAGCCAGAGCTGCGCCGGCGGCCCCAGCAGGCTGCCCAACAGGCCGCCGGACTCACCCGGCAACCACGCATCCCAGCGGTGCAGCCGGCTCCACTCCAGCACCGTGCTGGCCACCAGCAGCAGCAGCAGCCCGGCGCCAAAAGCCACCCTCGACCACGGCGGCTGCTGCCAGCGGGCGCGCAGGGTGGCCAGCGGCGTCTCGGGCCGCGTCGCCGGGCTGCGGCCCTCGGTTGCCGAAGCCGCACGCAACCAGCGTGCCAGCGCCATCAGCCAGACGTGTGAGGCCGCCAGCACCAACCACCACACCGACGCCCCCAGCAAAAGGTAGCTGAAATCGGCCAGCCAAGCGCCGGCGCGCCCGCCCCAGTTGGCGCTGGCCGCGGCCACGCCCGAGGTCGACCAAGCGGCATCGCCAGGGCTGTAGCTCAGCAGCGCGAGCCACCAGAACAGCAGCCCAGCCGCCCCCAGCAGCAGGGCAAACTCCTGCGTGAAGCGCCCGATGCCGCGGGCCGCGCTGCGCGCCGCGTCTTTGTTGAGGGTGTTGACGGGGGTACTCATGTGCAGGCGCTAGCTTAACCGAGGCTGCCCGTCGGGCAAAAAAATATACCCCCACCCGCATTTCAGTTTGCTGCTACGATACACTCACCTTCAGCCCACTTGCACTCGGAGAGCCCACACCATGAACACCCGCCACGCCCAAGTCCTGATCCTCGGCTCCGGCCCGGCCGGCTACACCGCCGCCGTCTATGCCGCGCGCGCCAACCTCAAACCGCTGCTGATCACCGGCATGGCCCAAGGCGGCCAGCTCATGACCACCACCGACGTCGACAACTGGCCAGCCGACGTGCAAGGGGTGCAGGGCCCGGAGCTGATGCAGCGCTTTCAGGCCCACGCCGAGCGCTTCCAGACCGAAATCGTGTTCGACCACATCCAGAGCGTGGACTTGAGCCAGCGTCCGTTTCGCCTCCAGGGCGAAAGCGGCCAATACAGCTGCGACAGCCTGATCATCGCCACCGGGGCCTCGGCCAAGTACCTCGGCCTGCCCTCGGAGCAAGCCTTCATGGGCCGCGGCGTCAGCGGCTGCGCCACCTGCGACGGATTTTTTTACCGCGACCAGGAGGTGTGCGTGATCGGCGGCGGCAGCGCGGCGGTGGAAGAGGCGCTGTACCTGTCGCACATTGCCAGCAAGGTCACGCTGGTGCACCGGCGCGATGGATTTCGCGCCGAACCGATCCTGATCGACAAGCTCATGGCCAAGGTGGCCGAGGGCCGCATCGAGCTCAAGCTCTTTTATGTGCTCGACGAGGTGCTGGGCGACGAGCGCGGCGTGAATGGGGTGCGCATCAAGCAGGTGCAGACCGGGCAGACCGAGGACATCGCGCTGCAGGGCTGTTTCATCGCCATCGGCCACAGCCCCAACACCGAGATCTTCAAAGGCCAGCTCGAGCTCAAGGACGGCTACATCGTCACCCAGGGCGGGCAAAGCGGCTTTGCCACCCAGACCAGCGTACCCGGCGTGTTCGCCGCTGGCGACGTGCAGGACCACATCTACCGCCAGGCCATCACCAGCGCCGGCACCGGCTGCATGGCGGCGCTGGACGCGCAGCGGTTTCTGGGCCGATAAGCCACGGGCGGCGGCGCGCAGTTGCAACGGCCGCAGGCGCTGTCTGGCGGCATCAGGGCGGGCAGGAGCGATTGCCTGCCCGCCTCTCGGTGCACAATGGGGGCTTGAAAAGTCAGGAGACGCCCCGATGACCGTTTTGGAGACGCGGCTCAAAACCCGCAGCGCCGAGTTTTTGGCCAATCAAGCCGCCATGCTCGCCCTGGTGGCCGATTTGCGCCAGCGGCTGGAGCAGATTGCGCAGGGCGGCGGCGCGGCGGCGCGCGCCAGGCACACCGCCCGTGGCAAGCTGCTGCCACGCGAGCGCGTGCAAACCCTGCTCGACCCCGGCACCCCGTTTCTGGAGCTGGCCCCGCTGGCGGCGCTTGACGTCTATGACAACGACGCCCCCTGCGCCGGCCTGATCACCGGCATTGGCCGCGTCGCCGGCATCGAGTGCATGGTGGTGTGCAACGACGCCACCGTCAAGGGCGGCACCTACTACCCGCTGACGGTCAAGAAACACCTGCGCGCACAAGAAATCGCACAGCAAAACCGCCTGCCCTGCATCTATCTGGTCGATTCGGGCGGCGCCAACCTGCCCAACCAGGACGAGGTGTTCCCAGACCGGGACCACTTTGGCCGCATCTTCTACAACCAGGCGCAGATGAGCGCGCAGGGCATCGCGCAGATCGCGGTGGTGATGGGCTCGTGCACCGCCGGTGGCGCCTACGTGCCGGCGATGAGCGACGAGTCCATCATCGTGCAAAACCAGGGCACCATCTTTCTGGGCGGGCCGCCGCTGGTGAAGGCCGCCACCGGCGAAGTGGTGAGCGCCGAAGACCTGGGCGGCGGCGACGTGCACGCACGCCTGTCGGGCGTGGTCGACCACCTGGCGCAAAACGACCTGCACGCGCTGGCGCTGGCGCGGCAAGCGGTGGCGCACCTGGGGCGGCGCAAGCAACCCGATGCGGTGCTGCGCACGCCGCAGCCGCCGCGCTACCCAGCGTCCGATCTGCACGGCATCGTGCCGACCGACACGCGCAAGCCCTTCGACGTGCGCGAGATCATCGCCCGCCTCGTGGACAACTCCGAATTGCACGAATTCAAGGCCCTGTACGGCAGCACGCTGGTCTGCGGCTTTGCCCACATCGAGGGCATGCCGGTCGGGCTGGTGGCCAACAACGGCATTTTGTTCAGCGAATCGGCGCAAAAGGGCGCGCACTTCATCGAGCTGTGCTGCCAGCGCAAGGTGCCGCTGGTGTTTTTGCAAAACATCACCGGCTTCATGGTCGGGCGCAAGGTGGAAAACGAAGGCATCGCGCGCCACGGCGCCAAGATGGTGACGGCGGTGGCCACGGCGGCGGTGCCCAAGTTCACGGTGATCATCGGCGGCAGCTTTGGCGCCGGCAACTACGGCATGTGCGGGCGCGCTTTTGGCCCGCGCTTTTTGTGGATGTGGCCCAATGCGCGCATCAGCGTCATGGGCGGCGAGCAGGCGGCAAGCGTGCTGGCCACGCTCAAGCGCGACGCCATCGAGGCCAAGGGCGGCCAATGGGCGCCCGCAGACGAAGAGGCCTTCAAGGCCCCGCTGCGCCAGCAGTACGAAACCCAAGGCCACCCCTATTACGCCAGCGCGCGCCTGTGGGACGACGGCGTGATCGACCCCGCCGACACGCGCCGGGTGCTGGCGCTGGGGCTGTCGGCGGCGCTCAACGCGCCCATCGATGACACGCGCTTTGGCGTGTTTCGCATGTGAGGGGGGCGCGCGACATGGCCAACCTGCAGGTGACGGTGCGCGGTGCGCGCGCCACCGTGGTGCTGACGCGGCCCGAGCTGCGCAACGCCTTCAACGAGGAGCTGATTGCCGAGCTCAGCGCCGCCTTTCAAACACTGGGCGCGCGCGACGACGTGCGCGCCATCGTGCTGGCGGCCGAGGGGCCGGCCTTTTGCGCCGGGGCCGATCTGCACTGGATGCGCCGCATGGCCGACTACACGCGCGAGCAAAACCTCGCCGACGCCGGGCGGCTGGCGGCCATGTTGCGCTGCATACACGACTGCCCCAAGCCCACCGTGGCGCGGGTGCAGGGCGATGTGTACGCCGGCGGGATGGGGCTGGTGGCGGCCTGCGACATGGCGGTGGCGGTGCAGGGCGCCCATTTTTGCCTGAGCGAGGTCAAGCTGGGCCTGATTCCGGCCACCATCGGCCCCTACGTGCAGCGCGCCATGGGGGCACGTGCGGCGCAGCGCTATTGCTTGAGCGCCGAACGCTTCGATGCCGCCGAGGCGCTGCGCATCGGCTTCGTGCACGCCGTGGTGGCGCCCGAGGCGCTGGATGCGCGCGTCGATGAGCTCGTGGGTGCCCTGTGCGCCAACGGCCCGGCCGCCGTGCGCGCCTGCAAGCGGCTGCTGCACGACATCGCCCAGGCGCCGCTGGACGAGGCGCTGGTGGCGCGCACGGTCGAGGCCATCGCCGACATCCGCGCCAGCGCCGAAGGGCGCGAGGGCGTGCAGGCCTTCCTGAACAAACGCAAGCCGCAGTGGCTGGCTTGATGGAGTTGCTGCGTATGTTTGACAAGATTTTGATTGCGAATCGTGGCGAGATCGCCTGCCGTGTGGCCGCCACCGCGCGCCGCCTGGGCGTGCAGACGGTCGCCGTGCATTCCGACGCCGACGCGCAAGCCAAGCACGTGGCCGCCTGCGACGAGGCGGTCCACATCGGCGGCTCGGCACCCAAGGACAGCTACCTGCAATGGGCGCGCATCATCGCCGCCGCCCAGGCCACGGGCGCGCAAGCCATCCACCCCGGCTACGGTTTCTTGAGCGAAAACGCCGACTTTGCCCGCGCCTGCGCCGCGGCGGGCCTGGTGTTCATCGGGCCGCCGCCGACGGCGATCGAAGCCATGGGGCTCAAGGCCGAGTCCAAGCGCCTGATGGCGCAAGCCGGCGTGCCGCTGGTGCCGGGCTACCACGGGGCCGCGCAAGACCCGGAGCTGCTGCAACGCGAGGCCGACCGCATCGGCTACCCGGTGCTGATCAAGGCCAGCGCCGGCGGGGGCGGCAAGGGCATGCGCGCGGTCGAATCCCGCGCCGACTTTGCCGCCGCGCTCGCCAGTTGCCAACGCGAGGCGCGCAGCAGCTTTGGCGACGACGCGGTGCTGATCGAAAAATACGTGCAGCGCCCGCGCCACATCGAAATCCAGGTGTTTGCCGACACGCACGGCCACTGCGTCTATCTGCACGAGCGCGACTGCTCGGTGCAGCGCCGGCACCAGAAGGTGCTCGAAGAAGCCCCCGCGCCCGGCCTCACCCCCGCCTTGCGCCAGCAAATGGGCCAGGCGGCGGTGGCGGCGGCGCAGGCAGTGGGCTACGTCGGCGCGGGCACGGTGGAGTTCATCATCGAGCAGCCGCAGGGTTACGGATTGGGTGACGGAGACGATGAACGTTGCGCCGCCGGGCCGCCCCAAGGCGCAACCGCCCCCTCGGGGGGCAGCGAGCCTGCGCAGCAGGGGAGCGTGGGGGCACCAAGTTGCGCCGCCGGGCCGCCCCAAGGCGCAACCGCCCCCTCGGGGGGCAGCGAGCCTGCGCAGCAGGGGAGCGTGGGGGCACGCTTCTTTTTCATGGAAATGAATACCAGGCTCCAAGTCGAGCACCCAGTGACCGAGGCCATCACCGGCGTCGATCTGGTGGAGTGGCAGCTGCGCGTGGCCGCTGGCGAGGCGCTGCCGCTGCAACAGCACGAGCTGCGTCTGCAGGGCCACGCCATCGAGGCGCGCATCTGCGCCGAAAACCCCGAGCAGCAGTTCCTGCCCGCGACCGGCACGCTGGCGGTGTACCGCAAACCGGCGCACTGCGCCTTCGAGCGCGGCCCGCTGCGCTTCGACGACGGCGTGCGCGAGGGCGACGCCATCAGCCCGTTTTACGATTCGATGATCGCCAAGCTGATCGTCCACGCCGACACCCGTGAGCAGGCGCTGGCGCGGTTGGATACGGCGCTGGCGCAGACGCACATCGTCGGGCTGGCGACCAACGTGCAATTTTTGCGCCACGTGCTGCGCAGCCCCTCCTTTGCCCAGGCCCGGCTCGACACCGCCCTGATCCCGCGCGAGGCCGCGCTGCTATTCAACCAAGACCCGGTCGGCCTGCCGCTGGCCGTGGCTGCGGCCACGGCACAAACCCTGCTCGATGAGCGCGCCCTGGAAAACCCCGACCCCTTCAGCCGCCGCGACGGCTGGTGCAGCCACCCCAGCGCCGACGCCGCCCGGCGCCGCCTGGCCTTCGAGTACCGGGGCCAGCCGGTGGCGGCCAGCCTGGTCTATGCGCGCGACGCCAGCGTGCAGCTGTGCCTGGAGCCACCGGCGGTGCAGGCCGATGCCAAGGCTGAGACCGAGGCTGTGGCGGCGGCGGTTGCGCCCGCAGCAGATGCAGCCGCTGCAGCCGCCTGCTCAGGCCCGCTGCGCTTTCACGCCCTGCCCGCTGGCAGCGCCTGGGCGCTGGAACTGGGCTTTGGTGGGCACAGCAGCCGCGCCAGCGTCTATATGCTGGGCGAGCAGGTGCACATTTTCATGCCACAAGGCGCGGCCCAGATCGTCGAGATCGACCGGCTCGCCCATGCCGGCGACCACGCCCCCGAGGGCGGCCGCCTGAGCGCCCCGATGCCGGGCAAGGTGTTGTCGTTTTGCGTCGTGGCGGGCGAAGCGGTCAAAAAAGGACAGCCCCTGGCGCTGATGGAGGCCATGAAAATGGAGCACACCCTATCCGCCCCCGCCGACGGCACCGTGGCCGAACTGCTCTACGCCCCTGGCGACCAAGTGGCCGAAGGGGCCGAGCTGCTGCGCTTCGTGCCCGCTTGATCCGCTTTGCCCCTGCTCGGAGTCGCACATGAACCTCCCCCCAAAGTGCACCTGCTCGAAGTCGGGCCGCGCACCCGCAAGGGCTGGCCGCGCCACGCGCTCCGCCTGGGTACGGGTGGCAGCGGCATCGGGCTTGCACACTAGCCTGTGAAAACCCAGCGAGCTGGGTTATTATCGCGCCATGTCAAGCATCCGTACCCAGCAACTGCGCTTGGTGGTGTACCCCAACGACCATCCGCCGCCCCACGTCCATGTGCTTGGGCCCGGCTGGGAGGTGCGGGTGGAGCTGTCCCACCCTCCAGTACTGATGACGGTTCGCGGCAAGGTAAAAACCCACGAAATCGGCGCGGCCTTGCTGGCGGTAGCCGAGCATCTCGGCCAACTGCGCCAGCTTTGGAGTAATTTGCATGACTAAGCCCCTGCTCCCCGATTGGGTGCGTGCCGAACTGGAGCGCGTACCCGAGGCCACTGCGCGTGGCATGGCCGACGACCGGCCCGATTTGCGTGCTGTGGCTGCCCGCTACGACAGCCGCAACAAACGCGTGCAGGTGGAACTGGCCAATGGCAGTTGGTTTGCCTTCCCGCCCACTTTGGTACAAGGTTTGGCCGCCGCCTCGGTTGCCGATCTGTCGGAAATCGAGATCAGCCCCTTGGGTACCGGTTTGCACTGGCCACGGCTGGATGCCGACCTGACCGTGCAAGGCTTGCTGGCGGGTGCGTTTGGCAGCCGCGCCTGGATGCGAGAACTGGCCGCCAAGGCCGGGCGTGCGTCATCGCCCGCCAAAGCCAGCGCCGCCCGCGCCAACGGGGCCAAAGGGGGCCGCCCGCGCAAGGCAGTGGCCTGAACGCCGGCTGCACTGGGCCTTGGGCCAGCAAAACCGCCCTGCAGCACCCTGGAGCAACCCACGTTTGAGAGGCAAGCCATGTTCAGCAACCACTTCCCCAGCCAGGTGCGCGTCTGCGACGTCGGCGCGCGCGACGGCCTGCAAAACGAGCCGCAGAACGTACCCACGGCGGTGAAGATCGAGCTGGTGCAGCGCCTGCAAGACGCCGGGCTGCGCGAGATCGAAGTCACCAGCTACGTCAGCCCTAAGTGGGTGCCGCAAATGGCCGACAACCACGCCGTGATGCGCGGCATCGTGCGCCGCAGCGGCGTGCGCTACGCCGTGCTCACCCCCAACCTGAAGGGCTTCGAGGCCGCGCTGCTGGACCAGCCCGACGAGATCGTCGTCTTCGGTGCCGCCAGCGAAGCCTTCAGCCAAAAGAACATCAACTGCAGCGTGGCCGAGAGCATCGATCGCTTCGCCCCGGTGGTGCAGGCGGCGCTGCAGGCGGGCTTGCGCGTGCGCGCCGCCATGAGCTGCTGCCTGGGCTGCCCCTACGAGGGCGCGATCGCACCGGCGCGCGTGGGCGAGCTGGCCGCGCGCTTGAAGGGCATAGGCGTGCAGCGCGTCGACCTGGCCGACACCATCGGTGTGGGCACGCCGCTGCAACTGCAACGCGCGCTGGAAGCCACGCTGGCGCACTTCGACCTCGACCACATCAGCGGCCACTTCCACGACACCTACGGCCAGGCGCTGAGCAACACCCTGGCGGCGCTGCAGATGGGGGTGTGGAACTTCCAGTCGTCCGTGGCCGGCCTGGGCGGCTGCCCCTACGCCGTGGGCGCGACCGGCAACGTCGCCACCGAAGACCTCGTTTACCTGCTGCACGGCCTGGGTCTGGAGACCGGCATCGACCTGCCCGCCCTGGTGCAAACCGGCGCCTGGATCAGCACCCAACTCGGCCGCCCCTACGGCGCGCGCGCTGGGCGTGCGCTGCTGGCGCGCTGCTGAACCCCCAGCCTTTGCAAACCAGCGCGCCAGCAGCGGCAGGTCGGCGGCTGTCGGTTCACGCAAGTTCAGGTTCGTGTTCATCTAATGACATCCATTAGCTTTCCAAAGCTGTCCACGACATCGTATTTCACATTTTCAGGGGCGTAGCGGCGGTTCATCTCATCGAAGAACTTGCGGGCGCACTTGATCTTGGTTTTCTCGATCTCGCGCAGATCCATCGAGGACATCGAGCCCTTGGTTTCCGCGACGAAGTAAATGTGCTTTACCGTACCTTCCTTGAACGAGATGGCCCAGTCCGGGTTGTAGTCGCCGACCGGTGTCGGGATCAGGAAACCGCGCGGCAACTTGGCGTACACAACGACTTCAGCGCTGGCCTCCAACGCCTGCGCAAAATCGCGCTCCGGTTTGGATCCGGAATCCGGCAGCACGAAGTCGTAGATGTGGTGCCTGGGCGTCTTGACTGCCTTGCTGAAGTCCTGCTTGGTCTGCCCGGCGGTGAAGATGTCGAGGTCGAACTTGTCCTCGACCGGGTCGTAGGCCAAGTGCTCGACGATGACCGTGGCCTTCTGCTCGTTGATCAGCCGCGTGGCCTCGGCGATGAAGCTCTCCGGGTTGGTCTTGAACTGCGCAAAGACCGCAACGTTGATGCCCTTTAGGATTTCCGCCACCGTCCCGCGCGTCAGTTGCGTGCCCTCGGCCAGCTTGCCGATCAAGTCATACTTGACCGCCGAGTGGATCGAGTTCCGGTTCGTTTCGGTTTCCGTGGCCTTCAGTGTGAAGGCGTTGCCTTCCTTGATGCCGTCGTAGGTCACGGCGGCAGCTTGCTCGCCGTGCTGGATCGTGTAGTGCAGCGGCGTCACACGTAGGCTGGCATCGATCTCCTTCACTGCCTTCTGCACCAGCTCGTCCGAGTCGAACTCGACGCTGTACGCAGCCTTGCGATTGATGCGGCTCCACAGCGCCTTGAACTCCTGCTTCTCGAAGTTTGCGTTGAGCGGGTTCTTCTTCGGACGGCAGTCGTCGCCGATCTCTGGCATCTGCGCCTCGCTGAAGACGCCATCGACCAACTTGAAGACCTGTTCGCCGAGCGGCGCAAGCTCGTCAGGCAAGGTCGCCAAAGTTCCTCTTTTCTTGTCCTGGTGGTACTTCTCAGTGACGTTGCGCTTCTTGTCCACGTACCCGTTCTGGATCAGGTAGAACTCGATGTCAGTTGCTTGGTCGTCGGTCACAGTGATCGGACCAGCCGCAGTGGTCACAATCTTGCCTTTGAAGTAGGCCTTGTCGGCCACCCTTGGCCGGGCGGACAGGGAATCGCTGATGTCCTTTTGCAACGCCGCCACGAAGTCCTTGTAGCTCTCGCTGGCTACCACGGTCAGGACGTTCACGTCGTGGACGATGGCCGGGTGATCCATCCGGTCGCCTTGCTGGTTGACCGACAGGCGCAGACCGCGCCCCACCTCCTGGCGGCGTGAAATGGTGTTGTCGCTGTGCTTGAGCGCGCAGATGACGAACACGTTCGGGTTGTCCCAGCCTTCGCGCAGCGCCGAGTGCGAGAAGATGAAGCGCACCGGCTCGGTGAGCGACAACAGCCGCTCCTTGTCCTTCAGGATCAGGTCGTAGGCGTCCACGTCATCGGACAGGCCCGCGTTCTCTCCACGCGCCGCCATGTTCGAATCCACCTGCCGCTTGCTCTTTTTGTCGATGGAGAAGTAGCCGCTGTGGGTCTTGTCGGCCGCAATGCCCTTCAGGTATTTGACGTAGGCCGTCTCATCCAGATCGAGCATCTCGTTCAGGTACTGGGTGTATTCCTCCTCGAAGACACGGGCGTACTCACCTTTCTCGTCCACCGCCGCGTAGTCGCGGTACTTCGCCACCTCGTCGATGAAAAACAGGGTCAGCACCTTCACACCCTGTTGGAACAACGCCTGTTCCTTGTCGAAGTGCGCCTTGACCGCCTCCCGAATCTGGATGCGACGCAGCGTCGGTTCATTCACATCGCCCGTGGCGTCGCCAACCACCAGCTCGACGCCGTTGGTGAAGCTCAGCGTGTCGGTGTTGGCATCGATGTCCGCCACCACGTAGTTGCGGTACTGATCCAATCCACCCGACAGATCGAACAGGTTGTCGCCCTTGCCGATCTTGCGCACCACGGGCTTGATGTCGCCCTTGGCGAGCTTGCGCTCCAACTCCACGCGCGCCTCGGGTGGCTTCTTGGTGGAAATGTCGATGGATTGCAGATACAAGTAGGCGTTGGTGCCCGCCAGCCCCTTCACCGCGATGCCGCGCACGGCGATCTTCTTCACCAGCTTCTGGTTGTAGGCGTCCAGCGCGTCCAGCCGGTGAATCTTGTTGTGCGTGGTCTTGTGGGTGGCGGAGTAGCGCAGCACCATCAGCGCCTTGAACTCCTCCAGCGACTTCAGCGTCTGTGTGCCTTCCATCTTCTGCGGCTCGTCCAGAATCAGGATGGGACGGTTGGCGCGGATCACGTCGATGGGCTTGCGCGACTGGAAGTCGTCCAGCACGTCGTAGATGCGGCGGTTGTCCGCCCCACGCGAGGCGAACGCCTGCACGTTGATGACCATCACGTTGATGCCCGCGTCCGACGAAAAGCTCTCCAGATGGTGCAACTGCTTGGAGTTGTAGATGAAGAAGCGCGCCTTCTTGTGGTACGTCTCCAGGAAGTGCTCGGCGGTGATCTCCAGCGACTTCGCCACGCCCTCGCGGATGGCGATGCTGGGTACGACAATGATGAACTTGCTCCAGCCGTACTGTTTGTTCAGCTCGAAGAGGGTCTTGATGTAGCAGTAGGTCTTGCCCGTGCCGGTCTCCATCTCGATGTCTAGGTTGACGCGAGCGACCTTGGTCTGGACCAGCGCATCGGAGAGGGGCAGGTTTTGCGACCGTTGCACCTGATGGATGTTGTCCAGCAGGGCCGTGTCCGAGAGCACGAGGTCGGCGTTCTTGAACCCGGCCTCCGTGAACAGATCGTCGATTCCCTTCCTAGCCTTGCCGGGATCGATGCGATAGCTGATCGCCTCGCTCGATGCGGGCGGCTGCCCCTTGAAGCAGTCCACCACCGCCTGCACGGCAGCGGTCTGGTAAGACTGGGTTTTGAATTTGAGTTTCATTCCTGTAACTCCCCAAACGCATCCCCCGTATCCTGCAACTCACGCTCTATGTCCTCGATGCGCGGCAAATCGGTTTGCAATTCCTTGGGCAAGGACTGCACCAGTTGATACTCGGCCACGCCGATGGGCTTGTGCATGTCACGCAGGGCATATTCGGCCACCACCTTGTCCCTGCTCTTGCACAGCAACAATCCCAGGCTGGGGTTGTCGCTCGGATGCTTGAGCTGGCTGTCTACCGCGCTGAGGTAGAAGTTGAGTTTGCCCGCGTATTCAGGCTGGAATTCGCCGGCCTTCAGCTCCACCACAACGTAGCAACGTAACTTGAGGTGATAGAACAGCAGGTCGATGTAAAAGTCCTTGCCGCCCACTTCCACGAGCACCTGCCGACCGACGAAAGCGAAACCCGCGCCCAATTCCATCAAGAACTGCGTGACATGCCTAACCAGCGCATCTTCAATGGCGCGCTCCTGCGCGTCCTTGCCCAGGCCAAGGAAATCCAGTCGATACGGGTCTTTCAGTGATTCTCGGGCCAGATCAGACTGGGGCGGAGACAGGCGCTCGCTGAAATTGGTGATGGCGTTGCCTGTGCGCTGGCGCAAGCCGGTCTCGATCTGCATCACCAACACATTGCGCGACCAGCCATGTTCCAGCGCGTGCGCCGCATACCATTGACGCTCTTCGGCGGTCTGGAGCTTGTCCAGCAGGGCCAACTGGTGATACCACGGCAATTGTGCAAGCACCGCTTGCACAAACTCCCTGTCAGGCCAAGCCTCGGCGAACGCCCGCATGTATTTGAGGTTACGCGGGGAGAACCCCTTCACATCCGGGAAGGCATTACGCAAGTCATGGGCCAGCCGGTCCACCACCTTGCTGCCCCAGCCTTGGCTGGCCTGCCGCTCCAGAATACCTTGGCCGATCTGCCAATACAGCAGCACCAGCTCACGATTAACCGCGAGGGTGGCTCGTTGCTGCGCGGCATGAATGTCTTGCTTGAGCTCGGCGAGCCAATTGGCATATCCGGCGGGCTCGATGGTTAATCCATTTTCATTCATCGTCGCCCCCTCAGATGCTCTTCACTTCGGTGGCGGGCGACAGCAGCTTGAAGATCTGCTCCACGTTGATCTTGACCGCGCTGTTCTTGAACCCCGCATCGCGGAACACCACGCGCAGGGGCTTGTGCGTGGCCAGCTCCTTGACGAAGGCTTCATCCACACCGCTGTGGGCGTCGAAGCAGGCGGCTAGCGCCGGGTTGCCGTATGAACTCGCGTCCACAAAGAACACGTCCTTGCCTTGGATGGCCTTCTTCTCGATGGGCAAGGCGAGGTCAACGCCCCAATCCAGCATCACCTGAAAGAGCAGGTCTTCCGGCGTGCGGTCGGGTTTGATGTTGTCCACGAACAGCTCGAGGTTGGCCTTGTCGAGCGCGTCGGGCGCGTAATAGACATTTGCCATGTTCGAGGTGTCGATCTTGAGGACGCGGAAGCCGACATCGTGATTCCATTGCTCATGCTTCTCGCCGACAAGCACGGCTTTCCCTGCGCGCTGAATACGTTCTTGGCACAAGTCCGATATCGTCGTTCCCTCTGCCGCCTTCTCTGGAAGCTGAACGCAAATCCATCGCCTGTTGCCGCCATCTGAGGAGTTCTTGGTCAACACCGCGTGCGCGGTAGAACCTGACCCAGCAAAGAAATCAAGAACGACCGCTCCCTCGTTTGGCTCGGTGGCGATGTCGAGCATCCGCTCGATCAGCTTGACTGGTTTAGGGGTGATGAATAGTTCGTCCCCGGAAGAGGCCTCCATGAGCCTGCTTAGCTCTTGCTTTGCATTGCGAGTGCTACCAACATCCTTCCATGGCCAGTATGTCTGCGGCACAACACCGTCCTTGACCTCTGACAGAAACTTCTTGATCCCGGGCCTATTATCGCCGGACTGCCCCCACCAAATGCGGTTGTCTGCCACGAGTTCATCGAACTTCTCCTTTGAGATGCGCCAATAGCTTCCAGCGGGGGGGCCATCGATCACCTTCCCACCTGGGGTCCTTATCGCGTAAGTCCCCTTGCTGTAGTAGTTGCGTGCAGCCAGATCACCCAGCAACCAAGGCCCGCGCGGATCGTTGTCTGGGTTCTGATAGCGCTCAACCATCTTCTCGCTCCGAGGGAGCAGGCGTGGCCGCCATAGCTCTGCGTTCCTCGCATAGAGCAAGATGTAGTCGTGATCCTCGCTCAGATGTCTTGCCGAGTTCTTCGGGCTATCCATCTTGTGCCAGATAACATTTGCAATGAAGTTGGCCGGCCCAAACACCTCATCGCAGATGCATTGCAGATTCTGAATCTCGTTGTCGTCAATACTAATGAATATTGTTCCCTCGTCCGCCAACAAGTTCAGAGCCAATCGGAGCCGCGAATACATCATCGTCAGCCAGTCCGAGTGGAATCTGCCGTTGGCCTCGGTGTTGGCAACCAGCCGCACGCCTTGCTCATCGGTCTGGTTGGAGCGCCGCAAGAACTCATCGGCATCCTCAGAGAAGTCATCCTCGTAAATGAAGTCCTTACCCGTGTTGTACGGCGGGTCGATGTAGATCATCTTCACCTTGCCCAGATACGTCTCCTGCAACAGCTTCAGCGCGTCGAGGTTGTCGCCTTCGATGAACAGGTTCTTCGTCGTATCGAAGTCCACGCTTTCGCCGCGCACCGGGCGCAGGGTTTTGGCGATGGGCGCGTTGGCCGTCAGCAGCGCCTCGCGCTTGCCCGGCCAATTCAAGTGGTAGCGTTCCTGCGGGCCTTCGACGATGGAACTGGACAGCTCCTGCTTGAGCTGGTCGAAGTCCACCGCCAGCTTCACGCTGCCATCCTCGCCCCGCGCCTCCGTCACGCAGACCGGAAACAGCTCGCGAATGCGGGCGATGTTGTCTTGCGTGAGATTGGGCGAGTGCATTTTCAGTTTGTCCATATCAATTCTCAATGTCGGTTCTGGGCAGTCTGCCAGATTGCTTTTCCAGCTTCTTTTCGTCGGATTTCACGCGCCGCTCCAGGGAAGGTCTGCACAACCCCTCACGCCTGAGATAATCTGCTCATGAAACAGACCCGCCTCTCCAGCACCGGGTTTGAACGCAAAGTCAAGCGCACGCGCAAGCGTGAGTTTCTCGAACAGATGGATCGCATCGTCCCGTGGGCAGACTTGCTGGCATTCATCCATCCGCACGCACCCGCGCTGGGGTGAGCGTGGTCTGGAGCCGGTGTGCGGTGTGCGCGCAGTCGGTGAAGGTGCTGCGCTTTTTCCACTTGTAGACGGTGGCTGGGCTGATGCCGTAGCGCTGCGCCAGGGCGGCTGCGCTCAGCGTGCTGGCGGCAATCTCGGCGCGTACCGCGGGGGTGGTGCGGGCACGCTTGTGCAAGGCAATCATCATGAGGAAACTCCAGGACGGGGACGGTGCGCAAGAGCAAGATCATGCACCAGTTCACGCAACACGGCGCGTGCCATGAACAATCCTTGGCGCTGCAAGTCTATACAGTCGTCCGGGATCGGACAGTTAGGCTTCTTCGGCCCACTCGCCATCTTCATCCTCTCGGACCCCACAAATTTTAATTTCGTCTGACAAAGCCCATGATCGCCCAAATTTCTCGGGCGCATCTGACGAGCCAAAATGAGCAATTATCTTTCCGATTGCATTCGAATCTTCATCGTCAACGAATTCCTTGTCCAAGAAATCACACCGAACAGTGCCATATTCAGTTCGATTCCAGTAGGGGCAAAGAACTTCCTTGTAGGCACCGTTATATGAAAACTCGCGAAGTTCACGGCCAAACTTATTTATGTCTTTGCTGAGTATCTCACCTTCTCGGATTTTGACAACCCTGTAGCAGTACTCACCCGGTGGGATCAATGAGGCATCCATGATGCAGCCTAACGTGAATTAGGCATGATAGCTAGCAGTTGATATAGCGAATGGGATTGGCGGCCCCTCGTTTGGACATGCCTGCAACTGACTTGTATCGAAGGCTGGTTCGAATGGTTTCATCAGCGCGTTCCCCATTGAAACCCCACCGGTCACCTATTTGGTACCACTCGTTGATTACGTAGACCTCTCGTGTAAGCCCACGGTAAGTGGCGACGGCATATTTCGCTTTGCTTCTTCGTGGCCCGACGACCCATGATTTTCGGGTAGCGTCGTAGATCTCAGTTGCGGTCATTTCTCGATCGAACAGCTTATTGATGTTGATGAGCAACACCGGCTTGTCTGTTTCAAACGGAGGAGCCGAGTACATAGCGATAACTTCTTCTGTGGTCTTGATACCAAAGTCCGTGGAATAATGCCCGCTTTGAAGATTGGATAGATTGGGAATGCCAACGAAATCGATAACAGCAGCCTCGACCTCAAATGCAGCCCGTTCAGTGAGCCCGTGACGAAGCACGAAATGCTCAACGGACTTTCCGGAATTTTCAATTGTTCTGATACGGTCAAGTTTGTCTGACTCAGTTACGTCGGTTAATGCGCACGCGACGTGTTCAAACACTCGATTTCCCTTGCCTTTGCCAACGTAAAAGACTTCCTTGTTGCTTGGGTCGCGAAGGAAATAGACGTAGTAGTCAAGCTGCTCGATAACAGACTGCGGGAACACCGGCGCCTCCAAAGTAATCATGCATAACGTACAGCCCGCACCCATCCGGGTGCAAACTCAGAACTGGCGCGAAAAGTGTATAGCATGGCCTCTCCCTATAGAAAACCAAAGTTGGACACATCATCTGGTGTCAAGCATGGCAGAATCATCCAATGAGCCGCCACCGAAACCCCCAAAGCTACTGGAGAAATTGCGCCTCCCGGCCGACATTGGGCACCCCCAATGTGGGCACATTTATAACACATTAGGCCGTGCAGGGCAATGTGTGCCACGGCCTCCACCCGGAACTAGGCGTTGTCGGCCCTGTTGCTCCTGTTTCGCGAGGTGCTGCACCAGAACTTGCCTTGGCCGCAGGCCGTGTCAAGCGCATGCGCCCGCTGACCGATACCCTCCCCAAACCCCTGCTGGCCGTGCAGGCTGATGCTGTGGCACCTGGAAGCTCTGGCCCGTGGCGGGGTGCGCAACGTGTGCATCAACACCGCATGGCTGGGTGAACAGGTGCCCACACATGCTTGAGCTGGGCGCGCTGTACTTCGAACAGCAAGCTGCAGCCCGCCCGGCCAGCGCAGCCCACCCATCCCCCCACGGCACACACGCAACGCGCACTGGCGTTACAGTGCGCCCGTGTACGCGCCTGAACCCGACCCCGAACCCGAACCCAATACCGCCCCTGCGCGGCGGCCCGACGCTGCGGCGGCGCTGCGCCGCACGCCCGCTGGGCGCGCCATGCCTTCGCCTTGTGTGGGCGTCTGCCGCATGGGCGCAGGCAGCGGCCTGTGCCTGGGCTGCTGGCGCACGCTGGAGGAAATCGCGCACTGGAGCGCCTTCAGCCCGGAGCAGCAACGGGCCTGCTGGCAGCGCATCGGTCAGCGCCAGCTGCAAGCCGGCACCGGCACCAGCCCGGTACCACCCCAGCTTGGTTAAGATGATGGCCCCGCCGTGCAAACGGCTCAACGCATGGAGTCGCGATGTTCAAAAAAATCCTGGTGCCCTCTGATGGCTCCAAACTGGCGCATGGTGCGGCCGAGTTTGCCGCCGGTCTGGCCAAGGTGCACGGGGCGTCGGTGGTCGGGCTGTACGTGATCGACCCCTTCCCCTACATCGGCATCGGCGACGCCTCGGCCGCCGGCCTGCAGGCCTACATGGGCGAAGCACAAGCCGCCGCCGACCGCGCGCTGGGCGACATCCAGCGCTGCTGCGAAGCGCAGGGGGTGGCCTTTGCCGCCGACACCATCGAACGCAACAGCACCTACGAAGGCATCCTGGAAACCGCGCAGGACGAAGGCTGCGACCTGATCGTCATGGGCTCGCATGGCCGCACCGGCGTCAAGGCGCTGATACTGGGCAGCGTGGCGCAAAAAGTGCTCACCTACGCCAAGGTGCCGGTGCTGATCGTCAAGCCCTGAACCGGCCCAAGGCCCTTGCCGCAGCCCCAGCCCGTGCCGCCCGACTTGAGCGCAGTGCCCGACCCTAAGGGTGCGCCCGACTCGCCTGCGCCCTCTGCGGCGCACGGGCCGCACCGGCAACCCGAGCCCGAAGGGCTGATCCGCATTCGCGGGGCGCGCCAGCACAACCTCAAGAACCTCGACCTCGATCTGCGCACCGGCGAGCTGACGGTGGTCACCGGACCGAGCGGGTCGGGCAAATCCAGCCTGGTGTTCGACACCCTGTACGCCGAGGGGCAGCGCCGCTACGTCGAGACCTTCAGCGCCTACGCGCGCCAGTTCCTCGACCGCATGGACCGCCCGGCGGTCGATCGGGTCGAGGGCGTGCCGCCGGCCATCGCCATCGACCAGAGCAACCCGGTGCGCAACTCACGCTCCACCGTGGGCACGATGAGCGAGCTCAACGACCACCTCAAGCTGCTCTATGCGCGCGCAGCGCAGCTTTACGACCGCCAGACGGCGCTGCCGGTGCGCGCCGACCACCCCGACACCCTCTACGCCGAGCTGCTGCGCCGCAGCGCCCAAGAGTGCGACCGCACGGGGCAAGAGCCGCGTCTGCTGCTCACTTTTCCGGTGCTGCTGCCGGCCAGCAGCAGCGCGCAGGAGGTGGAGCAGTGGCTGAGCGCCAGCGGCTACACCAGGGTGCTGGGGCAGCGCCTACAGGCCGGCAGCGGCCCCGGCAGCGCGCCGGTGCAGGTGCTCGACGTGGTGGCCGACCGGTTGCTGCTCAGCCGCGCCGAGCGCGCGCGCGTGCTTGAAGCCATCGAGCGCTGCCTGGAGCACGGCGCCGGGCGCCTGAACGTCTATCTGCAGGACGCCCCGATGGCGGACAGCGCGCCTGCGGCACCTGCAATCGCGGTCACGGACGCGCCCTACCCACCCAAACCGTCGGTCAGTTCAGACTCGTCCGCCGCGCCCGCACCCACGGTGTGGCGTTTTTCCACCGGCCTGCACTGCCCCGAGAGCGATCTGCGCTACGCCGAGCCGCTGCCGGCGCATTTTTCTTTCAACTCAGCGCTGGGCGCCTGCCCCACCTGCCGCGGTTTTGGTCGCGTCATCGGCATCGACTGGGGGCTGGTGATTCCGGACGAAAAACGCACCCTGCGCGCCGGCGCCATCAAGCCGATCCAGACCCCAGCCTACCAGGAATGCCAGGACGAGTTGCTGCTCCACGCCGAGGCGGCCGGCATCCCACGCGACACGCCCTGGATGCACCTGAGCCCGGCGCAGCGCCATTGGGTGCTCGAAGGCGACCCCGGCTGGCGCGGCGACTGGAAGCGCCAGTGGTACGGCATCCGGCGCTTTTTCGACTACCTCGAGAGCAAGGCCTACAAGATGCACATTCGGGTGCTGTTGTCGAAATACCGCAGCTACACCGAATGCCCGGCCTGCCTAGGTGCGCGCCTCAAGCCCGAGGGCCTGCTGTGGCGGCTGGGCAGCCTGGCCGATGCCGACGCGGTGCTGCCACCGGAACAGCGCTTCATGCCGCCCGGCGTGGACTGGAGCCGCGCGCAACTCGAAGCCCTGCCGGGGCTGTGCCTGCACGACCTGATGCGCCTGCCGCTGCAGCGCTTGCGCGTGTTTTTTGCGCGCCTGGCTGCAGGGCAGACGGCAGCGCCCGCCCTCAAGCTGCTGCTCGACGAAATCTGCACCCGGCTGCAATACCTGTGCGAGGTCGGGCTGGGCTACCTGACGCTGGATCGGCAAAGCCGCACCCTGAGCGGCGGCGAGGTGCAGCGCATCAACCTGACCACGGCGCTGGGCTCCTCGCTGGTCAACACCCTGTTCGTGCTCGACGAGCCCAGCATCGGGCTGCACCCGCGCGACATGGGGCGCATCCTGCAGGCCATGCAGCGCCTGCGCGACGCCGGCAACACGCTGGTGGTGGTGGAGCACGACCCGGCGCTCATGCTCGCCGCCGACCGCGTCATCGACATGGGCCCCGGCCCCGGCATGCGCGGCGGCCAGATCGTGTTCGACGGCCCACCCAGCGCCCTGGGCCACGCCGACACCCTGACCGGCGCCTACCTGGGCGGGCGCAAGCAGGTTGGCTTTGGCTTCAAGCGCATGGTCACCGCCAGCACGCCCCGGTTGCAGCTGCGCGGGGTGCGCGCCCACAATTTGCAGGCGATCGACGTCGATTTCCCGTTGCAGCGCCTGGTCTGCGTCACGGGCGTGAGCGGCAGCGGCAAATCGACCCTGATTCAGGACGTGCTGGCGCCGGCCCTGCAGCGCCATTTTGGCCAGCCCACCGATGCGCCGCTGGCGCACGAGGCCCTGCTGGGGGCCGAGCGCTTGAGCGCGGTGGTATTCATCGACCAGTCGCCGATCGGCAAGACGGCGCGCTCCAACCCCGCCAGCTACCTCGGCGCCTGGGACGCCCTGCGCGCGCTGCTGGCGGCGCAGCCGCTGGCGCGCCAGCGCGGCTACACCGCCGCCAAGTTCAGCTTCAACGGCGGCGACGGCCGCTGCCCGGGCTGCGGCGGCAGTGGTTTCGAACGCGTCGAGATGCAGTTCCTGAGCGACGTCTATCTGCGCTGCCCCGATTGCCTGGGCCAGCGCTACCGCCCCGAGGTACTGGAAGTCTGCCTGCAGCGCGGCGGACGCAGCTTGAACGCCGCCGACCTGCTCGAGCTCACGGTGAGCGAGGCGCTGCAGCTGTTTGGCGCGGGTGCGGGCACTGGCTCGGGTGTGGGCACCGGCCCCGACCACGGCACCGCGCCGCCGGCCGACCAGGCCAGCGAGCAAACCGCCGCTCAGTCCGCCAGCCCACCCAGCGCAGCGCGCGCCCACCTCCCTGCCGTTGACCCGGCGCTGTCCAAGCTCGAGCGCGCCTTTTGTGCCGCCCTGCAGCCCTTGGTGGACGTGGGGCTGGAATACCTCAGACTCGGCCAACCCGTGCCCACCCTCAGCGGCGGCGAGGCGCAGCGGCTGAAGCTGGCGGCGCACCTGGCGGTGGCCGCACAGACCGACGCCGCTGCCACCCGACGCCGCCCCGCCCGGCCGGGCGCGGCCAGCCAGCAGCCCGTCAGCCCGGCCGCGCTCACTGCGGCCTCGCGCACCGCCACGGCGCGGACTGCGGGCCCGCCGCCGCTGGGGCAGTTGCTGCTGTTCGACGAGCCCACCACCGGGCTGCATTTCGACGACATCGCCAAGCTCATGCGCGCCCTGCGCAAGCTGGTGGACGCGGGCCATTCGCTGATCGTGATCGAGCACAACCTCGACGTGATCCGTGCCAGCGACTGGCTGATCGACCTCGGCCCCGACGCCGGCGCCGACGGCGGCCAGGTGGTGGCGCAAGGCCCCCCCGAAGAGGTGCGCCTGCACCCCAGCAGCCACACCGCCGCCGCCCTGCGCGCCTACGCTGCGGCTGAGGACCTGCGCGCGCAGGAGCCGCCGCCGCCGTGGCGGCTTGATCCCAAACCGCCCGCCGCAGCCCGCCCCCGCAGCCCGTCGATCCAGATCGTCAACGCCAAAGAGCACAACCTGAAGAACCTGTCGCTGGCCATTCCGCGCGGGCGCTTCAGCGTCATCACCGGCGTGAGCGGCTCTGGCAAATCGACGTTGGCATTCGACATCCTGTTCAACGAGGGCCAGCGCCGCTACCTCGAAAGCCTCAACGCCTACGCGCGCAGCATCGTGCAGCCGGCCGGGCGGCCCGAAGTCGATGCCGTGCACGGCATCCCACCCACGGTGGCGATCGAGCAGCGGCTGTCGCGCGGTGGGCGCAAGTCCAGCGTCGGCACGGTGACCGAAGTCTGGCACTACCTGCGCCTGCTCTACGTCAAGCTGGGCACCCAGCACTGCGTCCACGACGACAGCCCGGTGCAGCCGCAGAGCCCGGCGGCGATCCTGGGGCAACTGATGGGGCGTTTTCGTGGCCAGCACATCGGCCTGCTGGCGCCGCTGGTGCGCGGGCGCAAGGGCCTCTACACCGAGCTGGCCGACTGGGCGCGCCAGCGCGGCCACAGCCACCTGCGCGTCGATGGCGAGTTCGTGCCCACGCAGGGCTTTCCCAAGCTCGAGCGCTTTCGCGAGCACCAGATCGAGCTGCCGGTGGGCAGCCTCGAGGTGCAGCCCGAGCACGAGGCCGCGCTGCGCGAGCTGATCGAGCGCGCGCTCGAACACGGCAAGGGCGTGCTGCAGGTGCTCAGCGGCATCGGCGGCCCAGACGATGCCGCCCGACCGGGCAGCCTGGCCCACGCGCTGGCGGCCGACGGCCGCGGCGCCGGCGTGGGGCAGGTGGAAAGCCACTCGACCTTGCGCGCCTGCCCGCTGTGCAGCAGCAGCTACGCCGAGCTGGATCCGCGCCTGTTCTCCTACAACAGCAAGCACGGCTGGTGCCCAGATTGCGTGGGCACCGGGGTGCAGCTGAACCGCCAGCAACGCCAGGCGTTCGACGACAGCCGCCCGACCGACGACGGCCAGGGCCGCGAGCAAAGCCTGAGCGAGCCCGACTTCGACGACTTGAGCGACCAACCCTGCGGCACCTGCGGCGGCAGCCGCCTGAACCCGGTGGCGCGCGCCGTGAAGTTTCAGGGCCGCACCATCACCGAACTGGCGCGGCTGAGCGTGCACGCGCTGCACGACTGGGTGCAGGCGCTGCCCGAGGGCGGCGCCTTGTCGGCGCGGCAGGCGCAGATCGCACGCGATCTGCTGCCCGAGATTTTGGGGCGCCTGCGGTTTTTGCAGCAAGTCGGGCTGGGCTACCTGACGCTGGAGCGTGGCGCACCCACTTTGAGCGGTGGCGAGGCGCAGCGCATCCGGCTGGCGGCACAGCTCGGCTCCAGTCTGCAAGGGGTGTGTTATGTGCTGGATGAGCCGACCATCGGCCTGCACCCGCGCGACAACCGGATTTTGCTCGATGCCCTGCAGCAGCTCGGCCGCCAGGGCAACACGCTGGTGGTCGTGGAGCACGACGAAGACACGATCCGCCGCGCCGAGCACCTGATCGACATCGGCCCGGGCGCCGGGCTGCGCGGCGGCCAGGTGGTGGCCCAGGGCACCGTGGCCGACCTGATGGCCACCCCCGATTCGCAAACCGGGCGCTACCTGCTGCACGCGATGCGCCATCCGCTGCAGGCGCGGCGGTGGGTGGGCGCTCATGCTGCGTTCGGGCTGGGGGTGGGCGGGCTGGGGGTGGGGGCCGGCGCGTCAGTCACACGTTCCGATTCCTTGCCGGCCCCCACCCCCAGCCCGCCCAGCGCAACGGCCGGCGCGTCAGTCACACGTTCCGATTCCTTGCCGGCCCCCACCCCCAGCCCGCCCAGCGCAACGGGCGGCGCCACCGCACACCCCGATTCCTTGCCTGCCCCCGACTGGCTGCTGGTCAAGGGGGCGCAGCGCCACAACCTGCAGCAGCTCACGCTGCGGCTGCCGCTGCGGCGCCTGGTGGCGGTCACGGGGGTGAGTGGGTCTGGCAAGTCCACGCTGGCGCGCGAGGTGTTGCTGGCCAATGCCGCCAGCGCGGTGCAGTTGCGCAGCACGCAGGCCGGGCGACGCGCCTGGGACGCGGGCGAGCGCCCGGCCTGGCAGGGCTGCCAGGCGCTGATCGGTTGCGAAAGCATCGAGCGCGTGCTGGAAGTGGACCAAACCCCGATCGGCAAAACGCCGCGCTCTTGCCCCGCGACCTACATCGGCTTTTGGGACACCATCCGCAAGCTCTACGCCGACACGCTGGAAGCGCGCGCGCGCGGCTACGGGCCGGCGCGCTTTTCCTTCAACACCGGCGCGGGCCGCTGCCCACACTGCGAGGGGCAGGGCCTGCGCACCATCGCCATGAGTTTTTTGCCCGACGTCAAGCTGCCGTGCGAGGTCTGCCACGGCGCGCGCTTCAACCCCGACACGCTGGCCGTGAGCTGGCGCGGCCGCAGCATCGCCGAGGTGCTGCGGCTGGAGGTGGATCAGGCGCTGGATTTCTTTGCCGCCATGCCGGCCATCGCCCAGCCGCTGCAACTGCTGCACGATGTCGGGTTGGGCTACCTGACGCTGGGCCAGCCCTCGCCCACGCTCTCGGGCGGCGAGGCGCAGCGGCTCAAGCTGGTGACCGAGCTGAGCAAGGTGCGCCACGATCTGACGCGCCGCGGCCTCAAAATCCCGCACACCCTGTACGTGCTCGACGAACCCACGGTGGGGCTGCACATGGCCGATGTGGAGCGGCTGATCCGCGTGCTGCACCGGCTGGTCGATGGCGGCCACAGCGTGCTGGTGATCGAGCACGACCTGGACCTGATCGCCGAAGCCGACTGGGTGCTCGACCTCGGCCCCGAAGGCGGGCAGGATGGCGGCCGCCTGGTGGCGCAAGGCACCCCAGAAGACTTGGTGCGCCAAGGCAGCCACACCGGGCGCGCCCTGGCGCCGGTGCTGGCGCGCGGCGCGGCGCCCCCTGCGCGGGCCACGGCCTGAGCGCTGGGCGCCAGGCGCCAAGACCCAAGCCCGCCGCGCACGCAAGGCCACCGCCCATGCCCAAGCATTGGCAACTGCTGCACGTCGAGCCCCAGGCGCCGGCCAAGCCTGCCCTGGGCCAGCCCTGCAATGGCTGCGGCCTGTGTTGCCTGACCGAGCCGTGTCCGCTGGGCATCGTGCTCAGCCTGCGCGTGCGCGGCGCCTGCCGCTCGTTGCGCTGGGACGCAAGCCAAGCGCGCTACCGCTGCGGCGCGCTGCTGCGCCTGCCCGCCGCGGCCCAGAGCGGTCACCAGACGATGGGGCTGCGGTTGCCCTTGGGTGCCTGGCTGCGCGCGCTCTGGAATCGGCTGGCGCTGCGTTGGATCGCGGCCGGCAGCGGCTGCGACTGCGCTTGGGAGGCAGAAACCTGCAATCCAGCGCAAACACCATCCAAGCGCAACCATTGACTGCGGCATGGGCGGAGTGTGAGCAATGCGGGCAATTGCGCTTGGCGCAAGCGCGCAGATGGTTCGGCGGTCAGCGCAGTTGCCAAGCCAGCATCACCAGCCCCAAGGCGAGCAAGGCGCAGGCGGCCACCAGCCAGCGGCTGCGCTTGCGCAGGCGCTCGACCTGCTCGATCAGGCGTGCGTTTTGCTCGGCCAGATCGGCATTGGTCTGCGCCAACTGGGCCAGATCGGCCTGCAACTGCTGGCACAGCGCCTCGAGCACCTGCAGGCGCTCGTGTGGTGTGCCGTGGCCCGTGGGCACCGGGTTGACGCCGGCCGCACCGCCGCCCGAGCGGCTCTTGTCCAGAAAACGCCGCGCCCCGGCGAGCACCTTGGGCGCGTGCTCGATCACGTCGCCCCAAGGCACCAGCTTCAAGGCCAGCAGCCACGGAAAACCCATGTCATCGACTCCTTCAGTGCGGGGGGCTGCGCGCCGTCTCAGGCGGCCAGCGCAGGCGCGCAGTGCAGGGCGCGCAAGCGCTCGGAGAACTCGCGCAGTGCCGCAATGCCGCTGGCTTCGGCGCGCTGGCACCAGGCGTGCAAATCCTGCGCCAGTTGTTCGCGCGAGCGCGCAGTGCTGCTCCAGAGCAGGCGCAGCTCTTCGCGCATGGCGTGCATCTGCGCCAGCGTCGGGTGTTGTGCGCGCACCTGCTGCACCCGGACCTGGTGCTGTGGCGGCACCTGCGCGTCGTCGCGGTGCAGCCAGCGCCGCACCGCGCGCAGCGCCGCGGCGTCGGAGCGCCGGGCCTGCAGGCCGGCGAGTTCGGCCGCCACGGCGGCGCGCATCTGCTGCGCATAAGCGGCCATGACCTCGTAGCGGTGCGCGATCAGGGCCTCGAGCGTGTCGGCGTCGGCCACGGGCCGCACGGCGCCAAAGGCCGGTTTGGGCGGCGTCTTGCGCGCCCGGGCCAGGCCCAGCGCCGACAGCGCGCGGATGTAGGCCCAGCCGAGGTCGAACTCGTAGGGCTTGACCGAGAACTTGGCCGACGTCGGGTAGGTGTGGTGGTTGTTGTGCAGCTCCTCGCCGCCGATCACGATGCCCCAGGGCGAGACGTTGGTGCTGGCGTCGGGCGACTCGAAATTGCGGTAACCCCAGAAATGGCCGATGCCGTTGACCACGCCCGCGGCCCAAAACGGGATCCAGACCATCTGCATGGCCCACAGCGCCAGCCCCAGCGCCCCGAACAGCGAGACGTAGAACAGCAGCATGAGCACGATGCCCACCTGTGGCCAGCGGCTGTAGAGCCGGCGCTCGATCCAGTCGTCGGGCGTGCCGTGGCCGTAGCGCGCCAGCGTGTCGGGGTTTTGCGCCTCGGCGCGGTAGAGCTCGGCCCCTTGCCAGAACACCTTCTTGATGCCGAACACCACCGGGCTGTGCGGGTCGCCGACCTGCTCGCATTTGGCGTGGTGCTTGCGGTGTATGGCGGTCCAGTCCTTGGTTTTCATGCCGGTGGTGAGCCAGAGCCAGAAGCGAAAACCATGCGCCAGCGCCGGGTGCAGGTCCAGGGAGCGGTGCGCCGAGTGGCGGTGCAGGTACAAAGTGACGCTGACGATGGTCAGGTGCGTGCACACCAAGCCCAGCAGCAGCGCCTGCCACCACACCGCCCCGGTGAGGCCATGGACCAGAAAATGCAGGGACGCACCCCAAAACGATTCGATCGACACCGCAAACCTTTCAAACAACGGCCACCAACACACCGCCCGCACACGAGCCAGACACAGCCGACTCAGCGCCGGCACGGCGGGCCAGCGCACACGCTGGGCTGGCGGGCCGAATGTGGGATTCTAGAACCCGCGCCGGCGTTCCCGGATATTTCGTTCAATCCCGGCGCTGCCAGATGGCAGCAAAAAAACCGTCGCAGCCGTGCCGGTGCGGCCACAGGCGCAAGTAGGGGCCGTGGCAGAGCCGCTGTGCGCCTGCCACGCCGCAGCGCGCCAGGATGGACGCCGCCGGCAGGGCCTCGAAACCGGGTTCGGCTTGCTCAAAGGCGGCGGCAACGGCTTCGTTTTCGGCGCGCAGCAGGCTGCAGGTGGCATAGACCAGCCGCCCGCCGGGCTTGAGCAGCCGTGCCGCCGCCGTCAGGATGCGGCCCTGCAACTCGGCCAGCCGCGCCACGTCGGCCGGGCTCTGGCGCCACATCAGGTCGGGCTGACGCCGCAGCGTGCCCAGGCCGGTGCAGGGCGCATCGACCAGCACCCGGTCGGCCTTGCCCGCCAGCCGCTGCAAGCGCTGGTCGTGCTCGTGGGCCAGCGCCAGGGTGTGCACGGCGTCGATGCCGCTGCGCGCCAACCGCGGCTTGAGGGCATCGAGCCGGTGCGCCGAGGTGTCGAAGGCGTACAGGCGGCCGGTGTTGCGCAGCAAGGCGCCCAGGGCCAGCGTCTTGCCGCCGGCGCCGGCGCAAAAATCGATCACCGTCTCGAGGCGCTTGGGCTCGAGCAGCAGCGCCAGCAGTTGCGCGCCCTCGTCTTGCACCTCGATCAGGCCCTCGCGCCAGGCGGCCAGGTGCTGCAGCGCCGGCTTGCCCGCCAGCCGGATGCCCCAGGGCGAGTGCGGCGTGGCGGCGGCCTGCAAGCCGGCCTCCTGCAGCAACGCCAGCACGGCGGGCCGCTTGGCCTTGAGCAGGTTGACGCGCACATCCAGCGTCGCCGGCCGGCGCAAGGCCTGCGCGGCAGCGTGGAATTCTGCCTCTGCTGGCTCCGATTCGGGCGGATCCACCCCGGCACCCAGTGCACCGGCTTCAACTGCCGCACCCGAACCCGCTCGCTGCAGCCGCAGCTCCGCGCGCAGCGCCGCGGCCAGCCAATCGGGCAGGCCGTGGCGGCAGGCGGGCGGTGCGCTGGCATCGAGCTGGCGCGCCAGCGCCTGCGTGCGCCAATCCCACTCTTCGGGCGTGCAGGCGGCTTGCAGGCGCTCGGGCGGGCCGGTCCAAGCCAGCAGCAGCAGCGCACGCGTGTGCGCCGTGCCCTGGAGCTGTGCGGCGCGGCTGGGGCGCTGCGCACGGGCCGGGCGCTCCTGCTGCAGCGTGCGCCCCGGGTGGCTGGCCGCCAGCCACTGCAGGCGCGGGCGGTCGCGCAGCACCGCAAACACCGCGTCGGCCAGCAGGGCGCGCTCGCGGCTGCCCAGCGCGCCCTGCTGGCGAAAGAAATCGGCCACGGTGGCGTCGGCCGGGTGCTCGAAACGCAGCACGCGGCTCAGCAGCGCGCTGCCCAGTTCCAACAAAGTGTGAGGAGGCATATTGCCGGCTATTGTCGGCTATTGGAAAATGACGCCCTTACCGAGCCACGCCCATGACCCAGCCCCCCTACACCGAAGCGCCGCTGCCCCTGACGATCGAACAGCTCTGGGTCTATCCCATCAAATCGTGCGCCGGGGTGCGACTGGCTCAAGCCGAGCTGCTGCCCACCGGGCTGCAGTGGGACCGCACCTGGATGGTGGTCGATCAGCGCGGCGAGTTCCTGTCGCAACGCGAGCTGCCGCGGCTGGCGCTGGTGCGGCCGCGCTTCAGGCTCGGGCAGCTCGAGCTGCAGGCGCCGGGCATGTTGTCGCTCTATCTGGCGCTGGATGCGGCCGAAGCGCCGTGCAGGGTGCGGGTCTGGGACGACGAACTCGACGCCTACGACATGGGCGACGTGGCGGCGCAGTGGTTCAGCGATTTTTTGCTCGCCGATCGGCCCCAGCTCGGGCTTCGGTTGCGGCTGGTGCGCTTCGACCCGGATTGCGTGCGGCCTTCGGATGTGCGCTGGACCGGCGGCATTCAGGCCCCCAACACCTTCAGCGACGGCTACCCGCTGCTGCTGCTGAGCGCGGCGGCGCTGGACGAACTCAACCAGCGCCGGCGCCTGCTCGGGCAAGAAGCGCTGGGGGTGGAGCGCTTTCGCCCCAACCTGCTGCTGGGCAGCCTAGAGGCGCACGACGAAGACCGGCTGGCCGAACTGCGTTTTCCTGTGGCGACCCGCGCCGGCGTGGGCACCGCCAGCGCAACAAGCAGCGAAACAGCCGAAGTCTGGCTGCAACCGGTAAAGCCCTGCGCGCGCTGTTCCATCCCCGATGTCGATCCGGCCACCGGCATCGAGCAAGGCGACGCGGTGAGCACCCTGTTGCACAGCTACCGCCAAGACCGGCGGCTGCTGGGCGCGGTCACCTTTGGCATGAACGCCATCGTGCGCCAAGGCGCGGGCTTGCAGTTGCACGAGGCCATGCCCGGCTACGGGCGCTGGGGCGCGTGGCAGTAAGCGGCCTGCCCTGCGGCCACACCCACCACGCCAGCCGCCCGCGGCGCTCAAATGCGCTTGAGCAGGCGCGCCAGGTCGAGCCGGATGCGCAGGTCCTCGGGTGCCACCGGGGCCGTGATGGCGTACAGGGGCAGCTGGGTGTCGCGCTTGACCGGGATGCTCAGCAGCATGCCGTCGGGCCCGGTGATGGCCAGCGCGAGCGGGGCGTTGACCTTGGCCCCGCGCCGCACCACCAGCGCCGTCTCACCGGTTTTGAGCCGCACCAGGGTGCCGGGCGGATACATGCCGAACTGCCGCACAAAGCAAGCGCCCAGCGGGCTGGCGCTGGCTTCGGCCTCGAGGTACAGGTTGCCCACCACCACCTTGGGCCACATGCCGCGCCGGGTGCTGCGCGGGCTGATGCGCGCCACGAACAGATCGCTCAGGCGCAGCAACTGCTGCCCCAGATCGAGCTCGGTTTTCTGACTCGGGTAACCGCTGCCGTCGGGGGCTTCGTGGTGGTCCTGCACCCAGCGCAACCAGTCGGCGTCGGTCACACCCAGGGCGCGCAGCAGGGCCGCCGAGTCGCTCGGGTGGGCGCTGATTTTTTCGCGCTGGTAGGCCGTGGTCTGCTGCGCCTGGGTGGCCAGCAGGTCTTGCAGTTCGGCCATGGCGATGTTCATGGTCAGGGCCGCGCGCAGCAGCGCTCCGCGCTGCGGCTCCTCGATCGGCAACAGCGGCGCCACCAGCAGACAGGCGCTGGCGGCGAGCAAGGCGTGGGTGGCGCAGTAGCCGTACTGCCGATCCGAGAGCATCTGCACCAGCACCAGCAGGCTGTCGTCGGGCCGCTGCTGCAGCGTCAGGCGCAGCCCGGTTTCGATGAACGCCAGGCGGCGCGCAAAGTCATGCGCCTGCGCGCCCTCGAGCAGCAGCGCCGCCAGCCGCCGGCGCAGCGCGGGCATGGCCTCGACCGGGTCCGGGTCGAGCTGCAGGCGCACATCGGGCAGCAGCGGCTCCAGGGCGGCGGGCAGCTCCCAGAGGCTGGGGTCGTGCGGGTCGAGCGGCATGGCGCAACAATCTGGGCAAAGGCAAATGCGGGGGCAAGCAGAGGGACAGCGGGGCCGGGGCCGTCGGGCCGGCTGGCGGCACCGGTAAAATCGGCAGCTTCTGAATTTTTGTCATTTTAGGGCTTCCATGAGTCTCAAGTGCGGCATCGTCGGTTTGCCCAACGTCGGCAAATCCACCCTCTTCAACGCCCTGACGCAGGCCGGCATCGCGGCCGAGAACTACCCCTTTTGCACCATCGAGCCCAACGTCGGCGTGGTCGAGGTGCCCGACGCCCGATTGCAGCAGCTGGCGGCCATCGTCAAGCCCGAGCGCATCGTGCCGGCGATCGTCGAATTCGTGGACATCGCCGGTCTGGTCGCCGGTGCCAGCCAAGGCGAGGGTCTGGGCAATCAGTTTCTGGCCCACATCCGCGAGACCGACGCCCTGGTCAACGTGGTGCGCTGCTTCGAAGACCCGAACGTGATCCACGTCGCCGGCCGCGTCGATCCGGTGGCCGACATCGAAGTCATCCAGACCGAGCTCTGCCTGGCCGACCTGGGCACGGTGGACAAAGCGCTGCAGCGCGCCAGCAAAGCCGCCCGCAGCGGCAACGACAAAGACGCCGCCCGGCTGCTGGCGCTGCTGGGTCCGGTGCAGGCCGCGCTCAACCAGGGCCAGCCGGTGCGCGCGCTGGCGCTGAGCGACGACGACCGGGCGCTGCTCAAGCCGCTGTGCCTGATCACCGCCAAGCCGGCCATGTTCGTGGGCAACGTGGCCGAAGACGGTTTCGAAAACAACCCCTTGCTGGCCCGGCTGCAGGCCTACGCCGCGACGCAAAACGCGCCCGTGGTGGCCATTTGCGCCAAGATCGAGGCCGAACTGGCCGAGATGGAGCCCGCCGACCGGCTCGTCTTTCTGCAGGAAATGGGGCAACAGGAACCGGGCCTGAACCGGCTCATCCGCGCCGGCTTCAAGCTGCTGGGCCTGCAGACCTACTTCACCGCCGGCCCCAAGGAGGTGCGCGCCTGGACCGTGCGCATCGGCGCCACGGCGCCGCAGGCCGCTGGCGTGATCCACGGCGACTTCGAGCGCGGCTTCATCCGCGCCCAGACCATCGCCTTCGACGACTACCTGGCCTGCAACGGCGAGCAAGGCGCCAAGGACGCCGGCAAGATGCGCGCCGAAGGCAAGGACTACCTCGTGCGCGACGGCGACGTGATGAACTTTCTGTTCAACGTCTAAGGCGTCGCAGCCGGCGCCGCAGACGGCGGCGGCGCGTGGCCGATGCGCAGCCACAGCGCGTACAGCGCCGGCACGTAGAACAGGGTGATGGCGGTGCCCACCGCCACGCCGCCGATCAGCACGTAGGCCAGCGGGCCCCAGAAGCTGTCGAAGGTCAGGGGCACGAAGGCCAGCGCGGCGGCGAGCGCGGTCAGGATCACCGGGCGCGCGCGCTGCACCGCGGCTTCCACCACCGCCGCCTCGGCCTCGAGGCCGTCGTGGAAGTTGTCCTGCACCTGCTGCGTCAGGATCATGGTGTTGCGCATCAAAATGCCCGCCAGCCCGATCAGCCCGAGCAGCGCCACGAAGCCAAAGGGCTGCTGGAACAGCAGCAGCGCCAGCACCGCCCCCACCAGCCCCAGCGGGGCCGTGGCCACGACCACGAAGGTGCCGGAAAAAGAGCGCATCTGCAGCATGATGAAGATCAGCATCAGCGCCACCATGAGCGGGAACAGCTGCTGGATCGACTGGTTGGCCAGCCCGGCGCGCTCCACCGTGCCGCCGATGTCGATGCGGTAGCCCGGCGGCAATTCGGCACGCAGGGCGGCCATTTGCTGCCACAGCTCTTCGGTCACGGTCGGCGGCTGCGCCCCGCGCACGTCGGCCTGCACCGCCAGAAAGGGCTCGCGGTTGAGCCGGCGCAGCAGCGGTTCCTCGTGGCGCAGCTCGAAGCGGCCGATCTGCGCCAGCGGCACCAGGCGGCCGTCGAGGCTGCGGATTTCGATCTGCTCGGGCAGCAGGGGGCCGCCGTTGCGGGCGCCGCGGGCCTGCACCTGCACCGTGCGCGTGCCCAGCCGCAGTTCGCTCACCACCACGCCGTCGAGCTGGAACTGGAGCTGTTGCTTGAGCTCGCGCGGCGTCAGGCCGAGCAGGCGCAGGCGCTGCGCGTCGAGTTCGAGCTGCAGCACCAGGGCGCGCTCGTCCCAGTCGAGCTGGGTGTTGAGGGTGTGCGGGTGCGCCTGCATGATGCCCTGCACCTGCTGTGCGATGGCGCGCAGTTGCTGCGGCTCTGGCCCGACGATGCGAAAGCTCACCGGCCACGGCACCGGGGGGCCAAACAGCAGCCGCGTCACGCGCAACCGCGCCTCGGGAAACTCGCCGGCCTCGATGCGCGCCTGCAGGTCGGCCATGATGCGCTCGCGCGCCGCCGCGTCGGCGCCGATGGCCAGCAGCTTGGCAAAGGCCGGATTGGGCTGTTCGGGGTTGGCGGAAATGAAAAACCGCGGCGCACCGGCCCCCACGTAGGCCGAGAGCGAACGCACGTCGGGGTGGTTGACCAGCAGCGCTTCGAGGCGGCGCACGGTGGCGTCGGTCTGGGCGATCGGGCTGCCTTGGGGCAGTTGCACGCTGATCAGCACCTCGGGCCGGTCCGAACCGGGAAAAAACTGCTTTTGCACCAGGTTCGCCATGGCCCAGGCGCTCAGCAGCAGCAGCAAAAGCGTGACGGCAACCACGCTCTTGCGCCAGCCCACACAGGCGGTGATGAGCGCGCGCAGGCGCTGGTAAGCGCGGCTCTGGTAGATCGCCGCACTGCCGCCGTGGCCGCCACCCGGCCCGCCGTGGCCGCCATGGGGCTGGGGTTGCGCCAGCAGCTTGATGCCCAGGTAGGGCGTGAACACCACCGCCACCAGCCACGAAGCCAGCAGCGCGTAGGCCAGCACCCAAAAGATGTTGCCGGCGTACTCGCCCACGCCCGACTGGGCAAAGCCGATCGGCACGAAACCGGCCACCGTCACCAGGGTGCCAAACAGCATCGGGGCGGCGGTGGCGTTCCAGGCGTGGGTGGCGGCGCGCACGCGGTCCCAGCCCTGCTCCATTTTGACGATCATCATCTCGATGGCGATGATGGCGTCATCGACCAACAGCCCCAGCGCAATGATCAGTGCCCCGAGCGTGATGCGGTCCAGGTTGATGCCAGTGAACTTCATCAGCATAAAGGTCAGGCCCAGCGTCAGCGGGATCGCAATCCCCACCACCAGCCCGGCGCGCCAGCCGATGGCCAGCATGCTCACCACCATCACCACCGCCATGGCGGCCAGAAATTTTTTCTGGAACAGATCGACCGCCTGTGTGATGGCGTCGGTCTGGTTGGTCAGCACGCGCAGCTCCATGCCCAGCGGCAGCTCGGCCTGCTGCAGGCGCACGAAGTCGGCCAGGCGGGCGCCAAAAGCCAGCCCGTTTTCGCCTTTATGCATCACCACGCCCAGCAGCACCGCATCCTGCCCGTGGGCGCGCACCAGGTAGCTGGGCGGCTCCTCGTGGCCCAGGCGCACCTGCGCCACGTCCTGCAATTGCAGCAGCCGCCCCCCCACGCGCAGCGGCACGCGTTCGAGCTGCTGCGCGTCGCTCAGCTCGGCGGGCAGGCGCAGCAGCACGCGCGCGCCCTGCAGCTCCAGCGCGCCCGCCGGCAGCAACTGGAGCTGGGCGTCGATGGCCTCGAACACCGCCTGCGGCGCCAGGCCGAGCTGGTGCAAGCGCGCCAGGTCGAAATCGATGAACACGCGCTGTGGCCGCTCGCCCAGCAGCAGCGCCTTTTGCAGGCCGGGCAAGGCTTGCAGGCGGTCGCGCAAGGCGTCGGCGCTGCGCGCGAGTTCGGGCAGGGGCAGCCCGGGGGCGCTGAGGGCGATCAGGGCGAAATACACGTCGCCGAAATCGTCGTTGATCAGCGGGCCGACGACCCCGCGCGGCAGCCGGGGCGCTTCGTCGCTCATGCGCTGGCGCACCTCGTCGAACAGCTCGGGCACCAGCGCACTCGGGGTGTAGTCGTGGAACTCGACCTGCAAATCGACCCGCCCGGGTCGGATGGTGCTCTCGATCCGGTACAGGTTCTGCACTTCCTGGATGCGTTTTTCGAGCCGGTCGGCCACTTGGGAGCGCAGCTCTTCGGCCGTGGCACCGGGCCAGAGCGCCGAGACCATCATGGTGCGCACCGTGAACGAGGGGTCCTCGGCACGCCCGAGCGAGAGGAAGGCGTACACGCCACCCAGCACCGCGAGCAGGATGAAAAACAGCGTCGCGGCGCGCTCGCGCACCGCCAGCGCCGACAGGTTGGGAAAGCTCACCGTGGCAGCTCCCGCACCGCCAGCCCTGGGCTGAGGCGGTGCGTGCCCAGCGCCACCACCGCCTCACCGTTGGCCAGCGGGCTGCTGACGTGGGCGTGGGTGGCGTCGATGCGGTGCACGCGCACCGGCACCGGCTGCGCCCGGCCGGCGGTCACACGCCACAGCTGCGCACCGCCGCCGCGTTCGTCCAGCGCCCCCAGCGGCACGCGCTGCAGCGCCGCCTCGGCGGTGGCCGCATGGCCTTCGGGCTGCAGCGCCACGCGCACCACCGCCCCCAAGGGCCAGACCGCCGGGTCGAGCGCGCCCACGATGCGGTAGCGCGCGCGCCAGGTGCGGCTGAGCGGGTCGGCGGCGCCGGCCACTTCACGCAACTGCAGCGGCTGGCGCACGCCGTCGGGCAACACGGCGTGGCCCGTGCGCGGCGCGTTCAGGCCTTGGGGCAAGAACAGCTCGATCTCGCGCTCACCCGCGTGCGCCAGCGTGCCCACGCCCTGGCCCGCAGCCAGCACCTGGCCGGGTTCGGCGCTGAGCTCGAGCAGCACCCCGGACGCCGGGGCGCGCAGCTGCGTGTGCTGGCGCAGATTGCGCGCCACCGCCATCTGGCTGCGCGCCGCCTGCACGCGGGCAGCGGCCTCGCGCAGCGCCAGCTCGAAGCGCTCCAGGGTTTGCGCGCTCACAAAGCCTTGCGCCACCAGCTGGCGCTGGCGTTCCAGCTCGCGCTCGGCGTGGCGCTGCGCCGCCTCGGCGCTGGCCAGTTGCGCCTCGGCGCTGGCCTCGTTGGCCTGCAGGTCATGCGCATCCAGCGTCAGCAGGGTCTGGCCGGCGCTGACGGGTTGGCCGGCCTGCACCGGCCGCGTCAGCACCCGGCCACCCACCTGCAAGGCCAACGGCGTTTCGTGGCGCGCGCGCAGCGTGCCCGAAAACTGGCGCTCGCCCGGGGCCGCGGCCTCGATCGGCACCGTTTTCACCCACGGCGGCGCGGCTTCGGCTGTGGGCGCAGCGGGGCCCTGACAGGCCGTCAAAAAGAGGAGGGCCGTCAGGCCGAGCAACGCGGCCCTGATGGTGCAGGCAGTCATGGCATCCCGTTTGATGGTTGAGCCCAGCGGCTTCGTCGAGGTCGAAAGCGCTTCATTCTAGAGGCATTCCAGTACCCCCTGGTGCATCCCCCAAGGCGCGCCCCAAAAAACGCCAGACCACGGCGCGCGCTCAGGCGGGCAGCGCCCAATCGGCCATCTGCTGCCCCAGCCGCACCGGCTGACCGGCCGCCCAGCTCGGGTGCCAGCGCAGCAAGCCGGGTGGGAACAGCAGCACCACGGTGGAGCCCAGCAAAAAACGGCCCATCTCGGCGCCGCGCTCGAGCTCGATGGCGCGCTCCTCGTAGCGCCAGTCTTGCAGCAGACCTGGGCGCGGCGGGTTGACCACGCCGTGCCAGGCGGTGGCCATGCTGCCGACGATGGTGGCCCCCACCAGCACCAGCGCAAAGTCGAACCGCCGCCCGGCGTGCGCGCCCTCGAACACGCAGACCACGCGCTCGTTGCGCGCAAACAGGCCCGGCACGGCGCGCGCAGTGGCCGGGTTGACCGAAAACAGCGCCCCCGGCACGTGGATCATGCGCTTGAGGCGCCCGGCGCAGGGCATGTGGATGCGGTGGTAGTCGCGCGGGCTCAAGTAAAGGGTGGCGAAGTCGCCATGCTCGAAGCCGGCCGCCAGCTGCGCATCGCCGCCCAGCAGCGCGATGCTGCGGTAGTGCTGGCCCTTGGCCTGAAAGATGCGGTCGCCGTCGATGCGGCCCAACTGGCTCACGGCGCCATCGACCGGGCACAACAGCCCCGACTCGGCCAGCGGCCGCACCCCGGGCTTGAGGGCGCGGGTGAAAAAGTCGTTGAAGGTGGCGTAGGCGCCAAAGTCGGGCTGCAGCGCCTCGCTCATGTCCACACCGTAGCGCGCGGCAAAGCGGCGCATGGCCCACTGCGTGGCGGCACCGAGCGGACGCCGCGCCAGGGCGCCGGCCAGTTCGGTCAGGGCCTGCTTGGGCAACACATACTGAGTCCAAATGGACCAACGCTCATCAGCCACGGCAGCTCCGGATGCAAAGGGCGGATTCTAGTCCGGCGCCTGCTTGCGCCCCCCGGTTCAAGGCCCGTCGATCCTGCATCCAAATGGGCGAGAATGCCGCCATGCCTCCCGCCCTGTTCACTGTCGATGGTCTCTGCAAGCGCTATGGCGGCGCGGCGGTGGTCGATGAGCTGTCGTTTGCGCTCGCGCCCGGCGAGTGCCTGGGGCTGATCGGCCCCAACGGCGCTGGCAAGACCACCACCTTGCGCATCAGCCTCGGCCTGACGCACGCCGACAGCGGCCGCGTCGAAGCCTTTGGCCTGTCCATGCCCGTACACGCCCAAGCCATCAAGGCGCAGATGGGCGTGGTGAGCCAGTTCGACACGCTGGACCCGGACTTCACCTGCGCCGAAAACCTGCGCGTCTTCGGGCGCTACTTTGGCCTGGACCGGGCCACGCTGGCGGCGCGCATACCGGCGCTGCTCGAGTTCGCGGCGCTGGCGCACAAGGCCGATGCCAAGCCGGGCGAGCTCTCGGGTGGCATGAAGAGGCGCCTGTCGCTGGCGCGTGCGCTCATCAACGACCCGCGCCTGCTGCTGCTCGACGAGCCCACCACCGGGCTCGATCCGCAGGCCCGGCACCTGATGTGGGAGCGGCTGCAGCAGCTGCTCAAGCAGGGCAAGAGCATCCTGCTCACCACCCACTTCATGGACGAGGCCGAGCGCCTGTGCCAGCGCCTGGTGGTCATCGACCAGGGGCACAAGATCGCCGAAGGGCGCCCGCGCGAGCTGATCGCGCAGCACCTGGAGCCCGATGTGGTCGAGGTCTATGCCCAGCAAAACCACGAGGTGCAGGCGCTGGCGCAGTCGGCGCTGGCGCGGCTGGCGCAGCGGGTGGAGGTGAGCGGCGAGACGGTGTTTTTCTATACCCTCGACGCGCGCCCGCTGCTGGCGGCCCTCAACGACTGGCCGCAGCTGCACACCCTGCACCGCCCCGCCAACCTCGAAGACCTGTTCCTCAAGCTCACCGGACGCCAGATCCGGCAGGAAGGATGAGCAAACTGCTGCCCGCCCGCAGCCACTGGCGCGCCCCAAAGCTGTCGTGGCGCTTTTGGCCCGTGTTTCAGCGCAACCTGCTGGTCTGGCGCAAGCTGGCGCTGCCCAGCCTGGTGGGCAACATCGCCGAACCGCTGATCTGGCTGCTGGCCTTTGGTTACGGCATGGGGATGCTGGTCGGGCAGGTCACGGTCAGCGGCCCCGACGGGCTGCCGCTGGCGGTGCCTTACCTGCTGTTCCTGGCCAGCGGCGCCATCTGCATGAGCGCCATGAACGCCGCCAGCTTCGAGGCCCTGTACTCGGCCTACTCGCGCATGCAGGTGCAAAAGACCTGGGACGGCATTCTGAACGCACCGGTCACGCTCGACGACATCGTGCTGGCCGAAATGCTCTGGGCGGCGTTCAAGGCGCTGTTCACCGTCTGCGCCATCCTGGGCGTGATCCTGCTGCTGGGCATCAGCCAGGCGCCCAAGCTCTGGCTGGCGCTGCCGGTGCTGCTGCTGCTGGGCATCGCCTTCAGCTGCCTGGCGCTGATCTTCAATGCGCTGGCGCAGGGCTACGATTTTTTCACCTACTACTTCACGCTCTTTCTCACGCCCATGATGTTTCTGAGCGGGGTGTTTTTTCCGCGCGAGCAACTGCCCGCCGTGGTGCAGGCGGTCTCCGAGCTGCTGCCGCTGACGCACGGGGTGGCGCTGGTGCGGCCGCTGTTCCTGAACCAGTGGCCGGCCGACGCGGCGCTGCACCTGGCCGTGCTGGCGCTCTATGCCGTGGCCGCGTTCTGGATTGCGCTGGCGCTGACGCGCAAGCGCTTCGCGCGCTGATAGACTGATGGGGCGAACCAAGGCACCGCCGCCCAACCCCCATGCTGATCGCCCAGCTCTCCGACCTGCACCTGCGCGCCGCAGCGCCTGCGGGCGCGCGCGTGGACACCGCCGCGTTGCTGCGCGCCTGCGTACACGACCTGTGCGCGCGCCAGCCCAGCCCCGATCTGCTGCTGCTCAGCGGCGACCTGAGCGACAGCGGCAGCGCCGCCGACTACGCCTTGCTGCGCCAGCTGGTGCAGCCGCTGCGGGCGCTGGGCGTGCCCGTTTTGCCGCTGCTGGGCAACCACGACCAGCGCGCGGCGCTGCGCCTGGCCTGCGCCGACTGGCTGCAGGCCTGCCAGCGCCTGCACCCCACCTTTGTGCAGTACGTGTGGGAGCATCCGGCGCTGCGCCTGGTGGCGCTCGACACCGTGGCCGAAGGCTGTGCCCTCGGCGAACTGTGCGCGCAGCGGCTGCACTGGCTGGAGCAGGCGCTGGCGGCCAGCCCCCAGCCCACCTTGCTGCTGCTGCACCACCCGCCCTACGCCACCGGGCTGGCCGAAATGGACGGCATGGCGCTGCGCCAGGGCGCAGAGCAGCTCGAGGCGCTGCTGTGGCAGCACCCGCAGGTGCAGGCGCTGCTGTGCGGCCACCTGCACCGCGTCACGGTCACGCGGGTGGCGCACACCGTGGCCCTCAGCGCGCCCTCGACGGCGCACCAGATCGCGCTCGACCTGCGCCCCGACCAGCCCGCACGCTACCGGCTGGAGCCGCCCGGCTACCTGCTGCACCGCTGGCACGGCCAGCGCCTGCTGACGCACACCGTGGTGGTGGGCGACTTTGGCGCGCCGCAGGATTTCGACACGCTTTAGCAGGCCGTGGTGGCGGCGGCGTTACTGCAGCGGCGGCTCCGCTGCCCGGTCTGCGCCCTCGGGCCCCGGGTCTTCGAGCAGGCGCGAGCGCTGGCTCCAGCGCCAGCTCAGGGTGGCCAGGCACAGCGCCGACAGCGCCGCCAGCGACACCGACAGCGGCACCCCCACCCAGTGCGCCAGCTTGCCCCACGCCGCCGCGCCCACGGCGGCGCCGCCCATGAGGGCCATCTGATAGACCGAAATGGCGCGCGCGCGCACCCAGTCGGGCATGCCAAACTGGGCCGCCACGTTGAGCGTGTTGGCCACCGCGATCCACGCCATGCCGGCCACAAACATGGCCAGCAGCGCCGCCCACAGCCCCGGCGCCCAGGTCACCACCAGCATCGCCAGCGCCTGCAGCACCATGCCGGCCCAGACCATGAACGCACGGCTGTGCCCGCGGCGCAGGCGCGGCAGGTACAGCGCCGACAGAATGGCGCCACTGCCCATGGCCGCCAGCAACCACGTGAACGTGCTGGCGCTGGCGCCCTCGAAGCGCAGCGCCAACAGCGGCAGCAGCCCGATCAGCGCCGCCGAATGGAAAAAAAACAGCCCCACTTGCAGATAAGCCAGCCGCAGGCGCGGCGACTGTGCGACAAAGCGCACCCCGACGCGCAGCGCGCGCCAGAACGGCTCGCGCTGCGCCGGCCTTGGGCACATGGGGCTGCGCCAGCGCCAGATCAGGGCGGCGCAGCCCAGCGCCAGCAGCGCATTGAGCACAAACACCCACTCGCTGCCCAGCGCCGCAATGATCAACCCGGCCAGCAGCGGGCCGACGATGCGCGAGACGTTCATCGACACCCCATTGAGCGCCAGCGCCGCCGGCAACTGCGCGCGCGGCACCAGGTGCGGCATCAGGGCGGCATAGACCGGCCAGCGCAGCGCCAGCCCGATGCCATTGGCAAACACCAGCGCCAGCAGCAGCGCCGGCGTGAGCGCCTCGAGCTTGACCGCCAGCACCAGCAGCAGCGCCACCAGCGCCGCCCAGACCTGTGTGACCAGCAGCAAGCGCCGGCGCTCGAACGCATCGGCCAGCACGCCGCTGGGCAGCCCGAGCAGCAGCACCGGCAGCGTGGCGGCGGTCTGCACCAGCGCCACCCAGGCCGGCGAGGTGGTGAGCGTGGTCATGAGCCAAGCGGCGGCCACGTCGTTCATCCACAGGCTGACGTTGGCCGTCAGCCAAGTGATCCACAGCAGGGCAAAGGGGCGCTGCTGCAACGGGGCCAGAGCGGCCAAACCCAAAGGCGGGCGGACGCTGGGTGCAGAGGAGTCGGGCATCGGCTGCATTGTCGCTGCACGGCGCACGACGCGCCGCCCGGCGGCCGCTGGCCCATGGTTTGATGCGATACTGTAGCCTCCACAAGCCCAGGAGACTCCCATGAAATGGCTGATTCCCGTCGATGGTTCCGAGCTCTCGCTCGAGGCCGTGGCCTACGCCTTGCGCCTGGCGCGTGCCGGGCTGCGCTACGAACTGGTGCTGGTCAACGTGCAGGAGCCGTCCACCGTCTACGAGATGGTGACCTTGCCCGACAGCGCCGCGCTCTACGACCTGGCGGTGGCAGCCGGGCACGACATGCTCCAGCCCGCGCTGGACCTGGTGGCCCAAGCCGACGTCCCATACAGCGCCGAGGTGCGCGTGGGCGACGTGTTGCCCATGCTGCTCGAAGTGCTGGAGGAAACCGGCTGCGAGGGTGTGATCATGGGCAGCCACGGGCGCGGCCTGATCAAGCGCACCCTGCTGGGCTCGGTCTCGCACCAGATGCTGCAACAGTCGCCGGTGCCGGTGACCTTCGTCAAACACGTCGATAGCGAGCCCGCAGCGGCTGGAGTGTGCGAATACGCCGACGACACCCCCGAAGCCGAACCCCCCAGCGCAGCGCGCTGAAAGCGCCTGCCGCCTGCCCATGGCCTCCCCGGCGAGCGCTTCCAGGCCCCGATTGTCCTGCGTCCAGTTTTGACCCCTTTGGAGACCCGCATGAGTGCATTCATCGATCTCAAGGCCGCCGACGGCTTTGTCTGCCCCGCCTACCTGGCCCAGCCCGAAGCCACCCCGCGCGGCGCGGTGGTGGTGCTGCAGGAGATCTTCGGCGTCAATGCGCACATCCGCGCGGTCGCCGACGGCTATGCGGCGGCGGGCTATCTGGCCTTGGCGCCATCGACCTTTCACCGGGTGCAAGCGGGGGTGGAGCTGGGCTACAGCGACGCCGACATGCAGGCCGGCTTTGCCCTCAAGCTGCAGGTCGATGCCCTGCCCGCGCCGGGCGTGATGGCCGACATCCAGGCCGCCATCGACACCTTGGTGCTGGCGGCCGGGGTCAAGGTGGGCATCGTGGGCTACTGCTGGGGTGGGCTGCTCACTTGGCGCAGCGCCTGCCAGCTGACCGGCCTGTCGGCTGCCGTGCCCTACTACGGCGGTGGCATGACGGTGGGCGCCGACGCCGAGCTGCAACCCCGGTGTCCGGTGCTGGCGCATTTTGCCGCGCAAGACAGCTGGATCCCGCTGAACACCGTGCAGGCCTTCACGGCGCGCCACCCGCAGGTGCAGGTGCACACCTACAACGCCCACCACGGCTTCAACTGCGACCAGCGCGGCGCCCACCACGCCCCGTCGGCCGCGCTGGCGCGCGAGCGCACGCTGGCCTTTTTGGCGCAGCACCTGGGTTAATCCCAATACAGTCCTTGCGTTGTTACCTGAACAGGTATAAACTGCCGTCGTGGTCGATAAGGAAAAACCGCTCGAATGGATCGCGAGCAGCCACAAGGATCTGATGGCGTTGCCGCCGGACGTGCGGCGGCGTTTCGGTTACGCGCTCTCGCTGGCCCAGATGGGCGACCAGGACGACGCGGCGAAGGTGCTCAAGGGTTTTGGCGGTGCCGGCGTGCTGGAGGTTATCGAAGACGATGCCGGCGGCACATATCGAGCGGTCTACACGGTCAAGTTCGCGGAAGCGGTGTTCGTCCTGCACTGCTTCCAGAAGAAGAGCAAGAGCGGGATCGCCACGCCAAAGGTGGACATGGACATCATCCGCGCTCGGCTGAAGGTGGCCGAGGCAATGGCACAGGGGTTACGAAATGCAAAAACGAATCATTGAAGGCGTCGAGGTTCAGCGCAGCTCGGGCAACGTCTTCGCCGACCTGGGGCTGCCCGACGCCGAGAAACTGAAGCTCAAGACCGGCCTGGTGGTCGAGATCAGGAAGGCGATGCGTGCCCTCGGCCTGACGCAACAGGCGGCAGCCAAACGCATGGGCATCCCGCAACCGAAGGTGTCGGGCATGATGCATGGCGACTTCACCAACCTGTCCGAGCGCAAGCTGATGGACTGCCTGAATCGCCTCGGCTACGACATCGAGATCAAGGTGCGGCCGGCGGCCGAGCCGGTCGGGCATTTGACGCTCGCCACCGCCTGACTCACGGTTGACGGCCCTGTACCCGGACAGATTGAGCTACGGCGGCGTCCCAGCGGGCTGTCGCCCAATCAACCGGATCCGTCATGCGTTCTTCCTGCACCTGCTGGGTGAGACCTACACGCGGATCAAGTCTTTGATTTCAAAGGGCTATCTGGGGAATTTTTGCTTGAGATGACGGATTCAGGCAATCCCCACGGGACAAGGGTAAACGCCTAAGCCCGAGCCGCCCGTAGGGCGGTTTTTTTTGGCGACAATCTGTGCCTACCGGCAGCCACCAGCGATCCTGGGGGTTGCCTCAGCGCACCCTCCACGTCGGCGGGTGAACGGTGACTGGCGGCCTACCCGGCCGGCCTTGGCGACAGGAGACAAACCCATGAACGCACCCTTGCCCGAAGCGGTTCGGCGCGCCCTTGCCAGCGTCAGCCTGGACGACAAATACACGCTGGAACACGGGCGTGCTTTCATGAGCGGGGTGCAGGCGCTGGTGCGGCTGCCGATGCTGCAACGCCAGCGCGACTGGCGCGTGGGGCGCAACACCGCCGGCTTCATCAGCGGCTACCGCGGCTCGCCGCTGGGCGGCTACGACCAGGCGCTGTGGAAAGCCAAGGCGCACCTGGCCGCACAGCAGATCGTGTTCCAACCCGGCGTCAACGAGGAACTGGCCGCCACTGCGGTCTGGGGCACGCAGCAGCTCGGCTTTGCGCCGCCGGGCAGCCAGCGCCACGACGGCGTGTTTGGCCTGTGGTACGGCAAGGGGCCGGGGGTGGACCGCTGCGCCGACGTGTTCAAGCACGCCAACATGGCCGGCACCACGCCCTGGGGCGGGGTGATTGCGGTCGCGGGCGACGACCACGTCGCCAAAAGCTCGACCGCCGCGCACCAGAGCGACCACATCTTCAAGGCCTGCGGGCTGCCGGTGTTCTTCCCGGCCAACGTGCAGGAAATCCTCGACTTGGGACTGCACGCCTGGGCCATGAGCCGCTTTGCCGGGGTCTGGGCCGGCATGAAAACCATCCAGGAAATCGTCGAATCGAGCGCCGTGGCCGAGATCGACCCGGATCGGGTGCGCATCGTGGCGCCCGAGTTCGAGCTGCCGCCAGGCGGCGTGCACATCCGCTGGCCCGACGCGGCGCTGGAGCAGGAAGCGCGGCTGATGGACACCAAGTGGTACGCCGCGCTGGCCTATGTGCGCGCGAATCGGCTCAATTACAACGCCATCGAGGGTGCACACGACCGCTACGGCCTCATCGCCAGCGGCAAGGCCTGGAACGACACGCGCCAGGCGCTGCGCGACCTCGGGCTCGACGACGCCACCTGCCGCCGCATCGGGCTGCGGCTGCACAAGGTGGGCGTGGTCTGGCCCTTGGAGGCGCAGACCACGCGCGAATTTGCCACCGGGCTGCGCGAGATTCTGGTGGTGGAGGAAAAGCGCCAGGTGATCGAGTACCAGCTCAAGGAAGAGCTGTACAACTGGCGCCCTGATGTGCGCCCCGACGTGCTGGGCAAGTTTGACGAAGTGGGGGCCGACCACAGCGGCGGCGAATGGTCGATGCCCAACCCGAGCGCCAACCAGCTGCTGCGCGCCAACGCCGACCTGACGCCGGCGCTGATCGCCCAAGCGCTGGCGCGGCGCCTGACGCGCCACGGCCTGCTGCCCGAGGGCAGTGAGGTGGCGGCGCGGGTGCAGGTGCAGCTCGAGCGCCTGCAGGGCCAGGCGCGCGCCTTGCAGGTGCTCAATGCCGACACGCCGCTGGCCGAGCGCCAGCCCTGGTTTTGCTCCGGCTGCCCGCACAACACCAGCACCCGGGTGCCCGAGGGTTCGCGCGCCATGGCCGGCATCGGCTGCCACTTCATGACCATCTGGATGGACCGCGCCACCATCGGCTTTACGCAGATGGGGGGCGAGGGCGTGCCCTGGGTCGGGCAGCAGCCCTTCAGCCACGAGACGCACGTGTTTGCCAACCTGGGCGACGGCACCTACTTTCACAGCGGCCTGCTGGCGATCCGCCAGTGCATCGCCGCCAACGTGAACATCACCTTCAAGCTGCTCTACAACGACGCCGTGGCCATGACCGGCGGCCAGCCGCTGGGCGAGCGCGCCGAGGGCCACCATGTGCTGCAGATCGCGCACAGCCTGCAAGCCGAAGGGGTGGCGCGCCTGACCGTGGTCACCGACGAGCCCGAAAAATACCGCGGCGCCCTGCACACCACCGTGGGCGGCAGCACGCTGCGGCTGCCGGCCGGGGTGGCGGTCGAGCACCGCGACCAGCTCGACCGCATCCAGCGCGAATTCCGCCTACTGCCCGGCACCACCGTGATCCTGTACGACCAGACCTGCGCCACCGAAAAGCGGCGCCGGCGCAAGCGCGGCACCCTGGCCGAACCGGCGCGGCGCGTGCTCATCAACCCGGCCGTGTGCGAGGGCTGCGGCGACTGCGGCGTGCAAAGCAACTGCCTGAGCATAGAGCCGCTGCAGACCGAATTCGGGCGCAAGCGCCAGATCAACCAGAGCAGCTGCAACAAGGATTTTTCCTGCCTCAAGGGCTTTTGCCCGAGCTTCGTCACGGTCGAGGGCGGGCAGCTGCGCAAAAGCGCCCAGGCGGGCGCGCTGCCGGCGCCCGAGGCGCTGGGCGCGGTGCCCGAGCCGCCGTTGCCACCCTGTGACGCCGCCGGACCGGGCAGCGTCTATGGCATCGTGGTGGCCGGGGTCGGTGGCACCGGGGTCATCACCATCGGCCAGTTGCTCGGAGTGGCGGCGCACCTCGAGGGCAAAGGCGTGGTCACGCAAGACGCCGCCGGGTTGGCACAAAAGGGCGGCGCCACCTGGAGCCACGTGCTGCTGGCCGCGCAGCAGAGCGACATCTGCACCACCCGCGTCGGCAGCGCCGCGGCCGATTTGATTCTGGGCTGCGACGCCATCGTCGCCGTCAGCAAAGAAAGCCTGGCCCGCGTGGGGCCGGGGCGCACGCGGGTGGCCCTGAACGGCCACGTGAGCCCGACGGCGGCCTTTGTGCGCCAACCCGACTGGCACAACCCGGCCAGCCAGTGCCAAGCCACGCTTGAGCGCCTGCTCGGCCCCGAGGCCGTGGCGCCGCTCGACGCCGAGGCCTTGGCCACGCGGCTGCTGGGCGACGCGCTCTACCTCAACCCGCTGTTGCTGGGTTTTGCTTGGCAAAAAGGCTGGCTGCCTCTGCGGCGCGAGTCGCTGCGGCGGGCGATCGAGCTCAACGACGTGGCAGTGGCCAAAAACCTGGCCGCGTTCGAATGGGGCCGCTGGGCGGCGCACGACGGCGCGCGGCTGCAGGCGCTGCTGGCGCCGGCGCAAGCCATCGCGCTGCACCCGCGCCCCGGCCTCGAGGCGCTGCTGCAGCGGCGCAGCGAATTTTTGCGCGCCTACCAGAACCCGGCCTACGCGCAGCGCTACAGCGACTTCGTGCGCCGGGTGCAGCAGGCCGAGGCCGCGGCGCTGGGTGCGGGCACAAGCGCCCTGAGCGAGGCGGTGGCGCACAACCTGTTCAAGCTCATGGCCTACAAAGACGAATACGAGGTGGCGCGCCTGCACAGCGACCCCGCGTTTTTGCGCCAGATCGGGGCCCAGTTCGAGGGCGATTTTGCGCTGCGCTTTCACCTCGCGCCGCCGCTGTGGGCGCGCCGCGATGAGCGCGGCCTGCCGATCAAGCGTGCCTTCGGGCCGTGGATGCTCACCGCCTTCAAGGGCTTGGCGCGCCTCAAGGGCCTACGCGGCACGGCCTTCGACCCCTTTGGCCGCAGCGCCGAGCGGCGCGAGGAACGCGCCCTGATCGGCCAGTACCAAGAGCTGATCGAAGAACTGCTGCCGAATCTGAACCCCGCGCGCAAGGCGCTGGCGCTGCAACTGGCGGCGCTGCCCGAAGGCATCAAGGGTTTTGGCCACGTCAAGGCCCGCCACCTGGCCGCCGTGCGCCAGCGCTGGAGCGAACTGCTGGCGCAGTGGCGCGGCGCGGCGACCATAACCACAATATGAAATATCAGGCCGTATGGTGCCGCAACATGCCGGGCTGCGGCCTCCCGCTCGACACCCACAGCGCCTGAAAACGACCGTTTTCGATTGAAATTTTCCATGAAAATTAATTTTTTTTGCATAAAAATCAATCGACCGCCCTGCCCTTTTGTTGGCCGATTTTTCTAGACAAAACAGGGGTCTGTCCGGCTTCCCAGCGCCGATCGACCGCTCCCCAGCCAGCGGCCGGGCAGGCCATGAAGGCTTGCACGAAGCCGCTTATCGGTTTATCCTGAAATAAGGCGGTGTGATGGAGCACCGCCTTCCTGCAGCCGCAATGGCTTGGCTCTTGCCCAGAGTTGTGCTGCAGGCGATCGTTCAACGGCCAACGGGTCGCTTGAGTGTTTTTGATGGGCCTGCACCCCGAGTGCAGTCCACCTGCAACAACCCCATTGCATGACCAGTACCGACCGGAACCCACCTCATCCACACCACGCTCTTGTCTTTCGAGCCGCCCAGCGCCGGGATGGTGCTGCGCTCTGGCACCTGGTGCGCGACACCCGGGCGCTGGAGCTGAACTCCGCCTACTTCTACGTGCTGTTCGCCACCGACTTCGGCCAGACCTGCCTGGTCGCCGAAGCCCCGGATGGACGCCTGGCCGGTCTGGTGATCGGCTACCTGCCGCCCACGCAAGCGGACACCGCCTTTGTCTGGCAGGTGGGGGTGCGCCCCGATTTGCAGGGCCAAGGGCTGGGCCTGCAACTGCTGCAGCAATGGTGGGCCTTGCCCGCCCTGTCGGCCTGCCGCTGGCTCACAGCCACCGTGGCCGACGGCAACACCGCCTCACGCGCCCTGTTCGAGCGCTTTGCGCGCGCACACGGCAGACCGTGTGAGCGTCGGCCGCATTTCACGGCCGACTTGTTTCCCATCGATCACCCGGCAGAGCCTTTGCTGCGCATCGGGCCGATCGACCGCGGCAGGCCTGCGCCTGTCTGAACGGACGCGCCCCGCGCGTCCTCCCCTGCGCGCGTTGACTCCACCCGGCTGGCCGGGCAAGCAACGCCATTCTTTCACCCATGATAGGAGCCTTCCATGAACACCTTTGAACAGCATGAGTCCGAAGTCCGCGGTTACTGCCGCAACTTCCCGGCCGTCTTCAGCAGTGCCAAAGGCGCCTGGATGACCGACACCGAAGGTCGCCGCTACCTGGACTTTTTCTGCGGCGCCGGCGTGCTGAACTACGGGCACAACCCGGACCGCCTCAAGCAGGCCCTGCTGGGCTACCTGATGCGCGACGGCATCACCCACACGCTCGACATGTACAGCGAAGCCAAGCAGCGCTTCATCGAACGGTTTCACGAAGTCATCCTGCAGCCGCGTGGGCTGAACTACAAGTTCCAGTTCCCCGGCCCCACCGGCACCAACGCGGTGGAAGCCGCGCTGAAGCTGGCCCGCAAGGTGACCGGGCGCGAGCAGGTGGTGGGCTTCACCAACGCCTTCCATGGCATGACGCTGGGCGCCCTGGCCGTGACGGGCAATGGCTTCAAGCGCGCCGGCGCCGGTGTGCCCTTGGGCAACAGCGCGTCGGTGCCGTTCGACGGCTACCTGGGCGCCGACACCGACACGCTGGACTACTTCGAAGCCCTGCTGAAAGACAGCGGCAGCGGCATGGATATGCCCGCCGCCGTGATCGTGGAGACGGTGCAGGCCGAAGGCGGCGTGAACGTGGCCAGCGTGGAATGGCTGCAGCGGCTGCGCCGCATCACGGCCGAGCACGGCATCGTGCTGATCGTGGACGACATTCAGGTCGGTTGCGGGCGCACCGGACGCTTCTTCAGCTTCGAGGAAGCCGGCATCGTGCCCGACATCGTCACGCTGTCCAAGTCGCTGTCGGGCTATGGCCTGCCGCTGGCGCTGGTGCTGATCAAGCCCGAGCTCGACCAGTGGGCGCCCGGCGAACACAACGGCACCTTCCGCGGCCATTGTCCAGCGTTCGTGACCGCCACCGCCGCCTTGCAGTTCTGGCAGAACGACGCCCTCTCCCTGAGCGTGCGGAAAAAAGCCAAGCTGGTAGAGGCACGGCTGCAAGCCCTGGCCCAGATGCTTGCCCCCGACGCCCAGGTGCGCGGGCGCGGCCTGATCTGGGGCCTTGCCTTCGCCGACACCACGCTCGCGGGCCGCGTGTCTCAGGCCTGCTTCGAGCGCGGGCTGATCATCGAAACCGCTGGCATCGACAGCCAGGTGCTCAAGCTGCTGCCCAGCCTGACCATCACCGAGCAGGAGCTGGCACATGGCCTCGACGTGATCGAGGACAGCCTGCGCGCCGTGCTCAGCCTGCCCCCCCGCAAGCGCGCCGAAACATCCGACCTGGCCGCAGCCGCCTGACCCGCCCCACAAGAAGGAGCAAAACCATGATCGTGAAACACCTGGACGATGTGATCGGCACCGCCGCCGACGTGGACACCGAAGGCTGGAACAGCCGCCGCCTGATCTACAAGGACGCTGGGGTCGGCTACTCGGTGCACGACACCGTGATCAAAGCCGGCACCGAGCACGAGTTCGAATACCGCAACCATTTCGAGACGGTCTACTGCATCGAAGGCCAAGGCGAAATCGTGGACCTGGCCACCGGTGTGACCCACCCCATCCGGCCGGGCACGCTGTATTGCCTGAACCAGCACGACCGGCACATCCTGCGCGCCAACCAGGGCACCCACATGCGCATGGTGTGCGTATTCAACCCGCCACTCACCGGCCGCGAGGTGCACGACGAAACCGGTGCCTACGCGGTCGCCGACTGAAAGGAGCCGCCGCATGATGACCCTGAACGACTCGGCCGCCACCCCGGCGCTGCAGCGCCCCCGCGCCGATGACCGCTACCCCTCGCGCTTTGGCCGCGAAGTGCTGATCTCCCGCCGGCTCGACCCGGTGGTGTGGAGCGAGCCGGGGCCTGGCCCCTTGAGCGAAAGCCAGCTTCACGACTACAGCCACCACGGCTTCCTGCACTTTGACGCTCTGCTCAGCCCCGATGAGGTGCAAACCTGTCTGGACGAGCTGCAACGTCTGCGCAGCGACGAGACCCTCAAAGACACCGATGAAGCGGTCATCGAGCCCGGCAGCCGCGAACTGCGCTCGATCTTCGCGGTGCACCGCAGCAGCGACGTGCTCAAACGGCTGGCGAGCCACCCCAAGCTGGTGGCCATCGCCCAGCAGTTGCTGGGCAGCGACGTATACATCCACCAGTCGCGCGTGAACTACAAGGGTGGCTTTCGCGGCAAGGAGTTCTACTGGCATTCCGACTTCGAAACCTGGCACGTGGAAGACGGCATTCCGGCCATGCGCATAGTGAGCTGCTCCATCGCCCTGACGCCCAACACCCCGTACAACGGCCCGCTGATGATCATTCCCGGTTCGCACCAGCGCTACATCAGTTGCCTGGGTGCCACACCAGAAAACCACTACAAGGCTTCGCTCAAGCAGCAGGACGTCGGCGTGCCCGACGACGTGAGCCTGACCCAGTTGGTGGAAGACTTCGGCATCACCGCCCCCATCGGGCTGGCCGGCTCGGTCACCTTCTTCGAATGCAACGTGATGCACGGCTCCAGCTCCAACATCACGCCGCTGCCGCGCAGCAATGTGTTTTTCGTCTACAACAGCGTGCACAATACGCCCGTCGAGCCGTTCTGTGGGCTGCCCCCGCGCCCCAACTTCATTGCCGAGCGCAATGACTTCACACCCTTGGGAGGCTTATGAGCCAATCCGACAGCGATGATCCGATGAAACCGGACGGGGAAGTCAACCCCATCGACACCGACTACCAGATCGGGCAGGACAACATCGTGGTCAAGGTCGGGCCGTTCGGGCTCGACATCCACAACCGCGTGTTCGCCATCTCGGGCTTGACCGTGGTGGCCTTCGTCCTGCTGACGCTGATGTTTCAGTCGGCGGCGGAACCGCTGTTCACCAGCCTGCGCGGCTGGCTCACGTCCAACCTGGACTGGTTCTTCATTTCGGCCGGCAACATCTTCGTGCTGGTGTGTCTTGGGCTGGCCCTGTCACCCCTGGGAAGGGTGCGGCTGGGCGGCACCGAAGCCACGCCGGACTACAGCTACCTGACCTGGTTCTCGATGCTGTTTGCCGCCGGCATGGGCATCGGGCTGATGTTCTTTGGGGTGTCGGAGCCGCTGTCGCACTTCGGCAGCGCCTTGGGCGGCACCAGCATGGAAGACGGCGTGCGCACCGACTGGGCGCCGCTGGGTGCCGCCGCCAACGACCCGACCGAAGCCAGCCGGCTGGCCATGGCGGCCACCATCTACCACTGGGCGCTGCACCCCTGGGCGATCTACGCCATTCTGGCGCTGGGTCTGGCGCTGTTCTCGTTCAACAAAGGGCTGCCGCTGACCATCCGCTCGGTGTTCTACCCCTTGTTGGGCGAGCGCGTCTGGGGCTGGCCGGGGCATGTGATCGACATCCTGGCCGTGCTGGCCACCATGTTCGGTCTGGCCACGTCGCTGGGCCTGGGGGCTGCGCAGGCCGCTGCCGGGCTGAACCACCTCTTTGGTGTGCCGCTGGGCGAGACCACGCAGGTCGTGCTGGTCATCGGCATCACGGCGATTGCGCTGGTGTCGGTGCTGGCCGGGCTGGACGCGGGCGTCAAGCGCCTGTCCCAAATCAACATGGTGCTCGCTGCGGCGCTGGTGCTGTTCGTGATCATCGCCGGACCCACGCTGGCGATCGTGACCGGCTTCTTCAGCAACCTGGGGGCCTACCTGCAATACCTGCCCGCGCTCGCCAACCCGGTGGGGCGCGAAGACGCCAACTTTTCACAGGGCTGGACGGCCTTCTACTGGGCCTGGTGGATTTCCTGGTCACCGTTCGTGGGCATGTTCATCGCCCGCGTGTCGCGCGGCCGTTCGGTGCGCGAGTTCATCCTGTCGGTGCTGATCGTCCCGTCGCTGGCCTGCGTGCTGTGGATGACGGTGTTCGGCCACACGGCCATCAGCCAGTTGGTCAACGACGGCTACCAGGCGGCCGCCAACGCAGACCTGCCGCTGCAGTTGTTCCTGATGCTGGAGGCCTTGCCCTGGGCGCAGATCACGTCGTTCGTGGCCATCGTGCTGGTGGTGGTGTTCTTCATCACATCGTCCGACTCGGGCTCGCTGGTCATCGACGTGATCGCGGCCGGTGGCAAAATCAACGCCCCGACACCGCAACGCGTGTTCTGGTGCACCTTTGAAGGGCTGGTGGCGATCGCGCTCATCCTGGGCGGCGGGCTGGTCGCGCTGCAGGCCATGGCGGTGTCGACCGGCTTGCCGTTCACGCTGGTGTTGCTGGTCGCGACCGTGTCGGTGGTCAAAGGTCTGATGTCGGAACCCCGCCCCCGGTAATGGACGACGAGCGGCTCGAAATCCTCGACTTCCTGAAACGGCACCCACCGTTCAGGGAGTTTGACGAGGCCACCCTGGCCCGCGTGGTCAATGCCATCGATGTGCGCTACTGCAAGGCCGGTACATCGATCGTCGAGTTCGGGCAGGACGCCCAGTACTGGCACATCGTGCGCAGCGGCAGCGTGGAGGTGTTCCGCCGCGACGGCACCCTCTACAACCGCCTGACCGAAGGGGGCTACTTCGGGGAGTTCGGCCTGCTGCATCGCAAGAAGGTGCGTTTTCCGGCGCGGGCGCTGGAGGACACCTTGCTCTACCTCCTGCCCGAGCCCGTGTTCACCGACCTGTTCGAGCACCACGAGGCCTTTGCCGATCAGGTCGAGATCGAGGACCGCACCCGGCTGCAAAAGGCCGTCTCGCGCCAGGAGGGCAGCAACGAGCGCCTGTCGGCGCCGATCGACAGCCTGATCCAGCGACCGCCGGTCACCCTGGGTTTGCACGCCACCGCGCTGGAAGCCGCCCGCTGCATGACGGAAACCGGCGTGTCGTCGCTGCTGTTGATCGACCGCGGCGAACACGACCATGCGCGGCTGGCCGGCATTCTGACCGACCGCGATCTGCGCTCGCGGCTGCTCGCGCAAGCCCTGCCGCTGGACACCCCCGCCGCCGAGGTGGCGACGCAACCGGTGGTGGTGATCGAGCACAACCGGCGCGTCTTCGAGGCCATGACGCTCATGCTGCGCCATCAGGTGCACCACCTGCCGGTCATGCGGCAACAGCAACCCATCGGCGTGGTGGCGCTGTCGGACATCATCCGCTACGAATCGCACAACAGCCTGTTCGTGGTGGGCCTGATTGGCCGTGCGCAAACCGTGGAGGAACTCGAAGCCCTGGTGCCCGAGGTGCGCGCCAGCTTTGTGCGCATGGTGAGCGAAGACACGCGTGCACGCATCATCGGGCACACCATGGCGGCCCTGGGCCGCGCCTTCAAGCAGCGGCTGCTGGAACTGGCCGAACAGCAATGGGGGCCGCCCCCGGTGCCTTACTGCCTGGTGGCGTTCGGCTCCATGGCCCGGCAGGAACAGGGCCTGCTGACCGATCAGGACCACGGTCTCATTCTGCACAACCGCTTCGACCCGACCGAACACGGTGCCTGGTTCGAACGGCTGGGCGAGTTCCTGTCCAGCGGGCTGGCGCGGTGCGGCTACCCGCTGTGCAGCGGCGGCGTCATGGCCAGCAACCCGCGCTGGCGCCAGCCGCTGAACAAGTGGATCGGCACCTTCTCCGACTGGATGGAGCGCCCCACGCCGGAAGGGCTGCTGCACAGCAACATCTTTTTCGATCTGGACGGTGTCCATGGCCACAGCGAATGGGCCGAGGTGCTGCGCCGACACGTGGCACAGCGTGCCCGGCAACACCCGCGATTCCTGGCCAGCATGGCGCGCAATGCGCTGCTGCGCACCCCGCCGCTCGGGTTTTTCAAGGACTTTGTGCTCGAGCCCGACGGTCGCCACAGCGCCGCCATCAACCTCAAGCGCCGCGGCACCGCCCCGCTGACGGACCTGATCCGGGTGCATGCGCTGGCTGCGGGTTCGCGCGCGGTCAATTCCTTCGAGCGCCTGGACGACATCATCCAGGCCGGCGTCCTGCCGCCCGGGCGCGGGCCGGACCTGCGCGACGCACTGGAGTTTCTGTCGCAGGTGCGGCTGCGCAACCAGGCCGAGGAGGTGCGGGCCGAGCGTGAGCCGGGCAACAGCATCGCGCCGGAGCAGTTGTCGGCCTTTGAGCGCAAAAGCCTGCGCGATGCCTTCACCGTGCTGAGTCAGGCGCAGGGTTATCTGAAATACCGCTACGGCGCCTGAGGGACGCGCCATGTTCCACGCCGGCCTGCTGCGCGACCCCTCAAGCCCCGACGCACCACCAGCCCCTGCGCCGGTGCAGGACTGGTCGCGCCATTTCCAGCAGCGGGCCAGCACCAGCCGCGACGCCCGGCTGCGCCGCTATTACGCGGCCGGCATGGTGGCGGCCGAGACACCACTCGCGGACGTGCCGCTGCTGGCCATGGATGTGGAAACCACCGGGCTGAATCCGGCCACCGATGGCATCGTCAGCATCGCGGTGCTGCCGTTGCGGCTCGACACCATCCAGGCCAGCCAGGGGCAGCAATGGCTGCTCAAACCCCGGGGGCCGATGGGCGACGAGGCGGTCACCGTCCACGGCATCACGCACCAGCAGATCGCGCAGGCACCCGACTTGCTGGACATCCTCGACGACCTGCTGCGGCGCATGGCCGGCCATGTGCTGGTGGTGCATTGCCGGGACATCGAGCGCCTGTTCCTGAACAGCAGCCTGCAACGTTGCCTGGGTGAGACCATCGACTTTCCCGTCATCGACACCATGGCGCTGGAAGCCCGCCTGCACCGCCGCCCGCTCCCCTGGTGGCAGCGCTGGCGGCGCCCAGGGACTGCCCCGGTGTCCATCCGCCTGGGGGCCAGCCGCGAACGTTACGGCCTGCCCCGCTACCGCCTGCACCACGCCTGGACGGACGCCCTGGCCTGCGCCGAGCTGCTGCAGGCCCAGGTGGCGCATCGCTACCCACCCACCACCCCGGTGAGCGCCTTGTGGACTTGAAAACGCCCTGATCCAGGCACGCCCCGCTGCGGCCGCGCTTACACTCCACCCTTTTGTGCGGGTGCAGCGCCTATGTGGCTCGGGGTTGGCTTTGCTTTGATCGCGGGGGCGTTGTGGGGCCTGGTGTTCCTGGTGCCGCTGCTGCTGCCCGAGTACCCGGCCGCCTTGCTGGCCATGGCGCGCTACCTGGCGTTTGGGCTGCTGTGCCTGCCGCTGGCTTGGCTCGACTGGGGCGCGCTGCGCCGCCTGACGCGCGCCGACTGGCTGGCGGCGGCCAAGCTGGCCGCCGTGGGCAACCTGCTCTACTACACCCTGCTCGCCAGCTCGATCCAAGGCACCGGTGGGCCTTTGACCACGCTCATCATCGGCACCCTGCCGGTGGTGATCGCCATTGCCGCCAACCAGCGCAACGGCGCGCGCGACGGGCGCTTGCCCTGGCGGCGCCTGCTGCTGCCGCTGGGGGTGATGCTGCTGGGCATTGCGCTGGTCAATCAGGCCGAAATGGCGCGCTTGCTGCAGCACGGCGACACCACGCTCGGCGCCTACGCCCTGGGCGCGCTGCTGGCGCTGGGGGCGCTGGCGTGCTGGACCTGGTACCCGCTGCGCAACGCCGACTGGCTGCGCCAGCACCCGGGGCGCGACCCGCGCGTCTGGGCCACGGCGCAGGGGCTGGCCACGCTGCCCATGGCGCTGCTCGGCTTTGCGCTGGTCTGGGGCTGGATGGCGCTGAGCGGCTCCAGCTTTCCCATGCCGCTCGGGCCAGACCCGTGGTTCTTCCTTGGCCTGATGCTGGCGCTTGGGCTGTTCGCCTCCTGGTGCGGTATTCTGTGCTGGAACCAGGCCAGCAAGCGCTTGCCCACGGCCTTGGCCGGGCAACTGATCGTCTTTGAGACCGTGGCGGCGCTGGTCTACATTTTCTGGTGGCGCGGCGAGTGGCCGGGCGCGCTCACGCTGGCCGGCATGGCGCTGCTGCTGCTGGGGGTGTGGCTGGCGCTGCGCATCCGGCCGGTGCCGGCCGTGCGCCCGGCAGCGGCCTAGACCTGACCCGGCAGCGGCCGGATGCGCTTCGTTACGGCTGCAGCGCCATGGCGTGGTCCAAAGCTGCGCGCCCATTTGCGCCGGGGGTTTAGAATGAGCGGTTGACACGGGCCTCATCTGGCCCGCCCGCAACCCCCACCCCTTTCACACAGGAAAGCCGCCGTGTTTATTTCTCCCGCCTACGCCCAGGCCGCCGCTGGCGACACCACCAGCACCCTGATCAGCCTGCTGCCACTGGTGCTGATGTTCGTGGTGCTGTACTTCATCATGATCCGGCCGCAACTGAAGCGCACCAAGGAGCACAAGGCCATGGTCGCCGCGCTGGCCAAGGGCGACGAAGTGGTGACCGCAGGTGGCATGCTGGGCCGCATCACCAAATTGGGCGACGATTTCGTCACCTTGGAACTGACCAGCGGCGTCGAAGTCCAAATTCAGCGCAGCGCTGTGATGCAGTTGATGCCCAAGGGCACGGTTCAGTAAACGGCCTTGCCGTGATTTTTCATCCAAAGGCTGGGCCTGCGCGCCCGGCTTTCAGGCTTTAACCGGGCCGCCCGCTCATGAACCGATACCCGCTGTGGAAGTACGTCACCATCGTGGTGGCGCTGCTCATCGCCCTTTTGTACGCGCTGCCCAATCTGTATGGCGAAGCCCCGGGGGTGCAGATTTCCTCTGGCCAGCACGGCGTGCGCATCGACGCCACCACCCTGACGCGCGTCGAGCAGGCGCTGGCGGCACGCCAGATCAGCGCCCAGTCGCTGGTGCTTCAAGACCAGAACATCCAGGCCTTGTTCGACAGCGCCGAAACCCAGCTGCAGGCGCGCGACGCGATCGACCGCGCCCTCAACCCCGACCCGGCCCAGCCCACGCACGTGGCGGCGCTGAACCTGGTGCCGCAAACCCCGCGCTGGCTGCAACAGCTCAATGCGCAACCGATGTACCTGGGCCTGGATTTGCGCGGCGGCGTGCATTTCCTGATGCAGGTGGACATGCCCGGCGCCCTCGAGCAGCGCGCCGAGTCGCTGGCGCGCGACCTGCGCACCACCCTGCGTGAGCAAAACATACGCCACACCGGCATCAGCCGCGAAGGCGTGGCGGTGACCTTGCGCTTTCGCGACGCGGCGGCGCTGGAGGCGGCGCTGCCGACCCTGCGCCGAGACTTCGCCGACCTGAGCTTCGAGCGCCGGCTGGTCGATGGCCAGCTCCAATTGATCGGCACCCTGAGCGCCGATGCCAGCAGCGCCATCCAGACCAAGGCGATCCAGCAAAACATCCTGACGCTGCGCAACCGCGTCAACGAGCTCGGGGTGGCCGAGCCGGTGATCCAGCAGCAAGGGGCAGACCGGATCGTGGTGCAACTGCCCGGCGTGCTCGACACCGCGCGCGCCAAAGACATCCTGGGCCGCACCGCCACGCTGCAGCTGCGCATGGTCGATGAAAGCCCGGCAGGCCGCGCCGCCGAGCGCGGCGAGGGGCCGGTGCCGCTGGGTTCCGAGCGCCACCTGGACCGCAACGGCCGCGCCGTGATCACGTTGCGCGAAGTCGTGCTCACCGGCGAAAACCTCACCAACGCCCAAGCCGGCTTCGATGGCCAGACCCAGGAACCAGCGGTGCACCTGACGCTGGACGCCGCCGGGGCGCGCATTTTCCGCGACGTCACGCGCGCCAACGTCGGCAACCGCATGGCCATCCTGTTGTTCGAGCGCGGCCGTGGCGAAGTCGTCACCGCACCCGTGATCCGCACCGAGATCGGCGGCGGCCGGGTGCAGATCTCGGGCCAGATGACCACACAGGAGGCGCATAACGTGGCCCTGCTGCTGCGCGCCGGCGCGCTGGCGGCGCCGATGGAAATCATCGAAGAGCGCACCATAGGCCCGAGCCTGGGGGCCGAGAACATCCGCATGGGCTTTGAGAGCGTGCTCTGGGGCCTGCTGGTGGTGCTGGTCTTCATTGTGATCTACTACCGCCTGTTCGGGGCCTTCTCGAGCATCGCCCTGACCTTCAACCTGGTGCTGCTGGTCTCGGTGCTGTCGATGCTGCAGGCCACCCTGACGCTGCCCGGCATGGCGGCGATGGCGCTGGCGCTGGGCATGGCGATCGACTCCAACGTGCTCATCAACGAGCGCATCCGCGAAGAGCTGCGCCGCGGTGCCTCGCCGCAGATGGCGATCAACAACGGCTACGACAGCGCCTGGGGCACCATTCTGGACTCCAACGTCACCTCGCTGCTGGCCGGGCTGGCGCTGCTGGCCTTTGGCTCCGGGCCGGTGCGTGGCTTTGCGGTGGTGCACTGCATCGGCATCCTGACCAGCATGTTCTCGTCGGTGTTTTTCTCGCGCGGGCTGGTCAACGCCTGGTACGGGAGCAAGAAAAAGCTCAAAACCCTGTCGATCGGCACGGTCTGGCAACCGCCGGCACCGGGCGCGCCCAAACCCGGCTCGGCAGCCGCCGACTGAACCGCCAGAGGTTGCAAGAAATGGAATTTTTCCGCGTCAAAAAAGACATCCCGTTCATGCGCCATGCGCTGCTGCTGAACGCGATCTCACTCACCCTGTTTGCGCTGGCGGTGTTCTTCCTGGTCACGCGCGGGCTCAACCTGTCGGTCGAGTTCACCGGCGGCACGGTGGTCGAAGTGGCCTACCAGCAGCCCGCCGACCTGCAGGTGGTGCGCGGCGCGCTCGCCGGCCTGGGCTACGAAGAGGTCTTGGTGCAGCACTACGGCAGCGCGCGCGAGGTGCTGATGCGCCTGCCGCCGTTGCCCGGTGTGGGCGCGGGCGAGCAAAGCCAGGCGGTGCTGGAGGCGCTGCGCGCACACGACCCCACCGTGGAGCTGCGTCGCACCGAATTCGTCGGGCCCCAAGTGGGGCAGGAACTGGTCACCGACGGCATGCTGGCGCTGCTGTTCGTGATCATCGGCATCACGGTCTATCTGGCCTTTCGCTTCGAGTGGAAGTTCTCGATTGCCGCCATCGTCGCCAACTTGCACGATGTGGTCATCATCCTCGGCTTTTTTGCCTTCTTTCAGTGGGAGTTTTCGCTCGCCGTGCTGGCCGCCGTGCTGGCCGTGCTGGGTTATTCGGTCAACGAATCGGTGGTGATTTTCGACCGCATCCGCGAGACCTTCCGGCGCCAGCGCAAGATGAGCACGCGCGAGGTGATCGACCACGCCATCACCAGCACCATGAGCCGCACCATCATCACCCACGGCACCACCGAGACGATGGCGATCTCGATGCTGCTGTTTGGCGGCCCGGTGCTGCACTACTTTGCGCTCGCGCTGACCATCGGCATTTTCTTTGGCATTTACTCCTCGATCTTCGTCGCCACCGGCGTGGCCATGGCGCTGGGCATCAAGCGCGAGGATTTGATCAAGCCCGTGGCGCAAACGGCAGACAATCCCGACGACCCGAACGCCGGGGCGCAAATCTGAGCCCCAGGCACCGGGCTGGCCACTGGGTGCGCTCCCCCGACCCGACCGCCGGCGGGGCAAGGCAGCTCAGGCCAGCGCCTGGCGCTGAAACAGGCCGCCGGGCAGGCGCCTGACGGCCCCGCACAGCTCGAGTTCGAGCAGCTGCGCCTGCAGCTCGGCCGTGGGCAAACCACAGCGCGCCTGCAGGGCATCGAGCCCCACCGGGTCGTAACCCAGTGCTTGCAACAGCGCGCTTTCGGCCTCGGCTGGCGGCCTCGCAACCGGCGCCGCGGCTCGGCTTGGCTGGGCTGCGCCGGATGGCGGTTCGGGCCTGGCTGGCTCGGGCTCGCCCAGGGACAACACGCCCTGCGTGGGCTGGGGTGGGCAGCGCTGCGGCCGCAGCTCGTCGAGCACGTCTTGCACCGTCTCGACCAGCTTGGCCCCTTGGCGGATCAGGGCGTGGCAGCCGCGCGACTGCGGTGCGTGGATCGAGCCCGGGATGGCGTACACCTCGCGGCCGTACTGCGCCGCCAGTTCGGCGGTGATGAGCGAGCCCGACTCCAACGCCGCCTCCACCACCAGCGTGCCCAGGCTCAGGCCGGCAATCAGGCGGTTGCGCTGCGGAAAATTGGGTGCCAGCGGCGGCGTGCCCAGCGGGTACTCGCTCAACAGCGCGCCGTGGTCGGCGATGCGCTGCGCCAGTTCGCGGTGCTGCCGCGGATAGACCCGGTCCAGCCCGGTGCCCACCACCGCCACCGTGGGCGCACCGGCTTCGAGCGCGCCCAAGTGCGCCGCGCCGTCCACGCCCAGCGCCAGCCCGGAGGCGATGCAAAACCCCTGCGCCCCCAACTGCTTGGCAAAGGCATGGGCGTTGCTGGCCCCCTGCGGCGTGGGGTTGCGGCTGCCGACCACGGCCAGGGTGCAGGGCTGCGCCAGCGCGCTCAATTGGCCTTGTACGTACAGCAGCACCGGGGGGTCGGGGGTCTGCAGCAGCGCCGCCGGGTAGTGCGGGTGCCCCAAGCCGAGGCAGTAGCGGTTGGGCGCGCCGGCCAGCCAGGCCAAGGTTTGCTCGAGCATGCGGCTGCCGTGCACCGGTGGGCTGCGCAAGGCAGCGGCCAGCCGTTCGCCCACCAGCACCTGCAGCGCCTGCGCCTCGGCCGCAAACACCGCTTGGGGTGAGCCCAAGGCCGCCAGCAGCTTGCGCGCGGTGGCCGCGCCCACCCCGGCGGTGGTGGTCAGGCGCAGCCAGGCGGCCAGTTCGGCAGCCGTGTCTGCGGTGGCTGGATCGGCTGCGGGCTGGGCAGTCATGGGTTTTTAGGGTGTAGCGAAGTGGTCGCCGTTGCGCACCGCATCGCTCACCTGCAACACCAGCGCGTAGGAGACGCGGTCGAAGGTGCGAAACACCATCATCAGGCCGTTGCGCTCGACCGGCAGTTGCAGCGTGGCGCGCGCACTGTCGGTGCGGTCAGTCACCGGCACGGTGCTGCGCTGCAGGGCCAGCACATGGCCCACTTCCAGCCCATCACGGCTGCCGCGGTTGAGCACCACCACCTGGTGCTGGCCGGCTAGGCGCTGCACATGGGCGTGCGTGCGCACGACGCGCCCGGCCAACTGCATCTGCGGCGCACGGGGCACGTAGCTGCTGGGGGTGATCTGCGCTGGCGTGGACACCAGCCGGTCGCCGATGCGGATTTCGGTCAACGCAGCGGTGATGTCGAGCGCGGCCGGCTCCACCCGTTGTTCGGTCTGGCCGTCGGCACGGGTGTGCGTGCGCACGGTTTCGTTGCCCAACAGCTGCGCCGTGCCGATGAGTTGCGCCTCGTAACCCAGCTTTACCCCGCTGTCGGGGTCGATCAACGGCTCGGCGTTGCGGTAGATGCGCTGCACCGGGTTGGGCTCGGCGAGCAGCAGCGGCGCACCTTCGAGCGCGTCGAGCGCGCCAAACTGGCCCCGGGCATAGGCCCGATCGCCTTGGCTGAGCAGGGTGCGCCCCTCCAGCGCGGCCACGATGCGCGGCGCGCGGGCGTGGGTGTCAGCGCTCAAGAGCAGCGAATCGTTGAGGAACGGGGCGATCGCTTGCGCGGGGATGGACGGCAAGGCGGCCTCGGCCAAGGCCTCGGCGCGGATGCGCGGCGACAAGCGCACCGTGGGCGGCGCCGCGCCGGCGTCGATGGCCAAGAAGGCGCGGTCGCCCACGCGCGTGAGCACCAGCACCTGACCGGGAAAAATCAGGTGCGGGTTGCGGATTTGCTCGAGGTTCATGCCCCACAGCTCGGGCCAGCGCCAGGGCTGGCGCAGAAACAGCGCCGAGATGTCCCACAGCGTGTCGCCCCGGCGCACGGTGTGGCGCTCGGGCGCATTGGGCGCCAGCGCCGACAGCGGCACCCCGGCTTGCGCCACCTGTCGCGCGGTGTCGCGCTGGGCCGGGCTGATGGGCAGGTTGGGAAAAGTTTGCGCGCCCGCCCACGCACTGGCCAGCAGCAAGGCCAAGGCGGGCACGGCCCGGCTGCAACGGGCGGTGCGGTGGAGAGCGGCGGGTGCAGGTGTGGTTCGCATGTCTGAAGCCCCGTTGGCTGCCCACGGCCTGCCTGCGCTCGGCGCAGCGGCCCATGGGTGGTGAAATTGACGAGAGACGCACAGGGCCTCAACTGCACTGATTCAGCCTTGGCCCCAAGAGCAATGATAATAGCCGCATGTCGCGTGCAGCGACCGCCAAAAATGGCGAAAATAACGACGTTTTGTGGCCCCGGTGGCGGGCCCACCCTGTTGCAACGATGAACCCAGCCGAATTTTTACCCATCCTCAAGTACCCCGACCCGCGGCTGCTGCGCGTGGCGCGGCCGGTGGCGGCGGTGGACGAGCGCGTGCACACCCTGATCGAGCGCATGCTGGCCACCATGTACGAGGCCAACGGCATCGGGTTGGCCGCCACCCAGGTCGATGTGCACGAGCGCGTGATCGTCATCGACGTGAGCGAGGCGCGCGACCAGCCGCTGGTGCTGATCAACCCCGAACTGCTGTGGGCCAGCCCCGAAACCCGCAAGGGCGACGAAGGCTGCCTGTCGGTGCCGGGCGTCTATGACGGCGTTGAGCGCGCGCTGGCGGTGCGTGTGCGCGCCCTCGACGCCCACGGGCACAGCCGTGTGATCGAGGCCGAGGGGCTGCTGGCGGTGTGCATCCAGCACGAGATGGACCATTTGCAGGGCAAGGTGTTTGTCGAATACCTTTCGCTGCTCAAGCGCACCCGCATCAAGGCCAAGCTGCTCAAGGCCGAGCGCGAAGGCGAAGCCGAGCGCCCCTGCGCACGCACGGGCCGCCGTGCGGTGCCGCTCTGAAGCCCAAGAGCCCTATGCGGGTGCTGTTTGCCGGTACGCCGGAATTTGCCGCGCTGGCCTTGCGCGCCGTGCTGGCCGCCGGGCATGAGGTGCCCTTGGTGCTCACGCAGCCCGACCGCCCGGCCGGGCGTGGCCTCAAGCCCCAGGCCTCGGCCGTCAAGCAGGTGGCGCTGGCACACGGCTTGGCGCTGGCGCAGCCGCGCAGCCTGCGCCTGGATGGCAAATACCCCGACGACGCCGCGCAGGCGCGCAGCGCCATGCAACAGGCCGCTGCCGACGTGGCGGTGGTGGCCGCCTATGGGCTGCTGCTGCCACCCTGGGTGCTGGCGCTGCCGCGTCTGGGCTGCCTGAACATCCACGCCTCGCTGCTGCCGCGCTGGCGCGGCGCCGCCCCGATCCAGCGCGCGCTCGAAGCCGGAGACGCCGAGAGCGGCATCACCCTCATGCAGATGGACGCCGGGCTCGACACCGGCCCCATGCTGCTGCGCCAGGCGCTGCCGATCGCCGCCCACGACACCGCATCCAGCCTGCACGACCGGCTGGCGCAGCTGGGCGCGCAGTTGGTGCTGCAAGCCTTGCAGCAGGCCGAGGCCGGCCGCTTGCAGCCGCAGCCGCAGCCCGAAGCGGGCGTGAGCTACGCCCACAAGATTGACAAAGCCGAAGCCCAGATCGACTGGCGACACGACGCAGCGCAGATCGCGCGCCGGGTGCGCGCCTTCGATCCGGCGCCCGGGGCCAGCACCCTGCTCGGGGGCGCCACGCTCAAGGTCTGGGGCGCGCACGCGCTGCCAGCGGCCCCGATGGGCACCCAAGCGGCCGCACCCGGCACCGTGCTGGCCGCCGACGCCAGCGGGGTGCAAGTGCAGACCGGCGCCGGCGTGCTGGTGCTGACCGAACTGCAGCGCGCCGGCGGCAAGCGCTTGGCGGTGGCCCCATTTCTGGCCGGGCACGCGCTGTCCGTGGGCACCGTGCTGGGCGGAGCTGGCTGAAATGTTCTGGCGCGCCGACATCCGCCGCTGGCCCGAGTTCGCTGAGGGCGTGCGCGAGCAGACCACCGTCACCGCCGGGGTCGCCGCCTGGGGGTTGATGACCGGGGTGGCGATGGTGGCGGCGGGCCTGAGCCAGCTCGAGGCGGTGCTGATGACGCTGCTGGTGTTTGCCGGCAGCGCCCAGTTGGCCGTGCTGCCGTTGCTCACAGCGGGTGCGCCGCTGTGGGTGGTGCTGGCGGCGGCGTTTTGCGTCAACCTGCGCTTCGTGGTGTTTTCGGCCCATTTGCGGCCCTTCATGATGCACCAGCCGCTGCGCCAACGCCTGATCACCGGCTACCTGACGGGCGACATGAGCTATGTGTTTTTTGTGCGCCGCTACCACGCCGTGGGCGCCACACTGGAAGCCAAACAGCGCCAGATGGCCTACCTGGCCGGCCACTGCTGCGTCAACTACTTCAGCTGGATGGGCGCCAGCTTGCTCGGGGTGGCGCTGGCACACACCATACCGGTGGCTTGGGGACTGGGCTTTGCCGGCATTCTGGCCCTGATCGGGGTCGGCTGCTCGCTCGCCACATCTACGCTGCGGGTGGTGGCGGCCGGGGTCGCGGGGGCGGCGGCGGTGGCCGCTTTTGCCTTGCCGCTCAAGCTGCACATCGTGGTGGCCATCGCCGCCGCAGTGGCTTTTTGCTTGTTGATCGAGGCCCACGGCCCGCGCGCGCTGCGCCCGCAGCCGCCTATCCCACCCAACCCACCGAGCGCACCATGAGCGATTTCGACTGGCCCACCCTGCTGGCCATCGCCGCCCTGACGCTGGTCACGGTGCTCACGCGCAGCTTTTTCTTTCTCAGCGAGCGCGACTGGAAACTGCCGCACTGGGCCGAGCGCGGCCTGCTCTACGCCCCGATCGCCGCCTTGGCGGCCGTGGTGGCACCCGAAGTGGTGCTGCTGGAAGGCCAGTTGATCGACACCTGGCAAGATGCGCGCCTGTTTGCCGCCGCCGCCGGGGTGGCCTGGTTTTTCTGGCGCGGTGGTGTGCTGGGCACCATCGTCTGCGGCATGGCGGTGTTCCTGCCGCTGCGCTTGGGGCTGGGCTGGTGAAAGCGACCACAGTTTAGTCTGCACTCATCCGGACGCCTTTTAGGCGATTCAGGGTCTGCTCCAGCGCCAGGCGTTGCAGCGGTTTGCTCAAAAAGGCGTCCATGCCCGCCGCCAGCGCCTGCTCGCCGGCCTCGTTCATGACGTCGGCTGTAACAGCGATGATCGGCACGCGGCCGCGCGCGCCGGGCAACTGGCGAATGGCGCGGGCGCAAGCCAGACCGTCCATCTCGGGCATGTGGATGTCCATCAGAACCCAATCAAAATCGTGACGCGCAGCCAGATCGAGCGCCTGCAGCCCGTTTTCGGCAAAGGTCGGCTGCAAGCCCATGCGCTCGAGCAACAGGGCCAGAAACTGGCGGTTCACCGGGTGGTCTTCGGCCACCAGCACGCGCCGGCCCTCGCCCTCAGGGGGTGGCGCAGGCGCGCAGGAGCTTGCCTGCGCTTGCGCCGCCAAGGCCGCTGCTTGCGCCTGACACGCTTGCAGGCTTGCCGCCTCGGTGCACACAGGCGCCACCCAGGTGAAGCTGAAAACCGACCCCTGGCCCGGCACACTGCACAGCGCGATGTCGCCCCCGAGCAACTGCGCCAGCGTGCGCGAAATCTCCAGCCCGAGCCCGGTGCCGCCCTGGTTGCGGGTGCTGCTGCGGTCGGCCTGGGCGAAGCGCTGAAAAATCTGCTCATGCAGCAATGGGTCGATGCCGATCCCGGTGTCGCGCACCGTCAGCGTCCAATGCGCCACACCCCTTTGCTGCTGGCAGTCCAAGGCCACGGCCACGCTGCCGCTGGGTGTGAACTTGATGGCGTTGCCCAGCAGGTTGAGCACCACTTGGCGCACGCGCTTGGGGTCGGTCAGCACGCAGGGCGGCAGATCGGGGCCTATGCTCAGCGGCAGGTGCAGATTTTTGCCCTCGCCAAGCGCGCGCAGCGAGCCGTGGCACTGCCGCACCAGAGCGGCCACATCGACCGGTTCCGGCTGCAGCCTGATCTGCCCGGTATCGAGCGCCGACAGGTCCAGCAGATCGTTCAAAATCGACAACAGATGCGCCGACGACTGCTGCGCCGTGCGCAACTGCTCGCGCTGCGCCGGCGGCAGCGGGCTGTCGAGCAACAAATCGAGCATGCCCAGCACGCCATTGAGCGGCGTGCGCAATTCGTGGCTCATATTGGCCACAAACTGGCTTTTGGCGCGGTTGGCCTGCTCGGCGGCGGTCTTGGCCTGCTGCAGCGCACTGTTGAGCTCCTCGAGCTGCGCGCGCTCGCGCTGCAAGCGCCGGTGGCGCCCCCACAAGGCGGCGGCGGCCAGCAGCAGCAGCAAGACCTGCAAGGCCATGAGCAGGTTGATCCAGCGCTGCTGCGTGCGCACCTGCTCGAGCTTGTCGTGCATCAGGTGCGTCATCAGGCTGTTGGCCGCCAGGCTCAGCGCCTGCACCTCGGGGCCAAGCACCTCCATTTCTTGCAGCACCTGCTGCAACGCCGGCTGGTGGCGCTCGGGGTCGGCCATCAAGGGGTCGGCGCGCTCGAGCAACCCTTTGATTTTGGGTGCGATGGCGTCGAACTCGGGGCGCTGGCGCAACACCGCGATGGTGGCGCCATCGTGCAACAGGCCCACGCGGCTGGCAAAAATCTCGTGGCGCACCTGCAGCTGCGCCCAGTCGGCCTGCTCGGGTTGCGCCAGGCTCAGGTGGAGTTGGTGGCGCAGCCGCAAAAATTCGCGCTCGAGCTGAAACGTGAGGGCGGTGATGGAGTCGGCCTGCAGGCGCGCCGTGTCTTCGATCGCTTGCGTCTGGCGCACAAAGGCCGCCATCATGACGCTCAAGCCCAGCGCCATGGCGAAGGTGGTGAGCGCCAGCCATAAACCAAAACGGCGGCCGCCGGCGGATGGGGCCGGTCCGGCTGCAAGGCTCATTCGATCACTTCGATCGACCGCAATTGCCAGATTGAGCGCTCATAAAAACGTGCGTTTTGCAAGCGGGGGTCGGAGTCGAAGGGGTAGATCACGAACAAGGGGCCGCGCGTGCGCACCGGCATCGGCTGTTCGTTCATGCGCGTGGCGATGATGAGGTCGAAGTCGTGTGCGTCTTGTATGGGGATGGTGATGCGGTAGTCGTTGAGCGCGGTGGCGTGCAGCCGCTGGCCGCGCACCTGCACCAGCGCCAGCACATCGCGCAGCAGCGGGCCGCTAAAGCGCACCACGCCCTGCTCCCAAGGCGTGCGGGTGGCAAAGCGGTGCTGCGGCAAGGCTTCGAGCATGGCCATATCGAACACCGCCGCCGAGCCCTGATTGGTCGCGCCGATCTGGCCGGTGATGGTCAGCACCACGCGCTCGCGCGGCCGCTCGAGGGCCTGCGCCGGCAGGGCAGCGGCGGCCACCAGCAAGCCCAGGCCCACCAGGCCCAGGCTGGCACCCAATCGAAAGCAATAGGTGATAAAAACTTTCATGGCGTGTGCGCGAAATGGGGGGTGGTTCATTCTAGTGAATCCGTGGGCGCTGGCCATCGGTTGTTTCCACTACGGGGCCAGCGGCGGCGGGGCTGCGCCGGCTCCCGGTGGCGCCTGGGCGCGCTGGGCAAATTCGGCGCGCAGCGCGCGCAGCCTGGCGCGCGGGTCTTCACGCACCGGCGCGCTGTCGAGCTGCATGTCGGCGATGAAACGGCTGGGCTGCGCCGGCACCGTCTCGCGCCCCTTCTTGCGCCGCTTGAGCCAGCTCACCACCAGCGTGTGCTGGGCCCGGGTGATGCCCACGTACATCAGGCGCCGCTCCTCTTGCAGGCGCTGCGCCAGCGCGGCGGCGTCGTCGTCGTCGGGGCGCATGGGCAGCAGCCCCTCGTTGACGCCCACCAGCTGCACATGCGGCCACTCCAGCCCCTTGGCGGCGTGCAGGGTCGAGAGCGTGACCACGTCCTGCTCCTGCTGCCGGTCTTGCAAGGTGGTGATCAGGGCCACCGTCTGCGCCACGTCGAGCATGCTCTGCGCGGCCCGCCCCGGCGCTGCGTCGCCCACAGCCGGGTCGGCGCAGCGCTGCGCCATCCAGTCGCAAAAATCGAGCACGTTGCTCCAACGGGCGCTGCCTTGCTGGGCGCTGTCGGCGTGGTCGAGCAGGTGCTGCTGGTAACCGATGCCTTGCAGCCAGTCGGCCAAAAAGGCCGCGGCCGCTTGCTGGCCGCGGCAGTGGCGGGCGCGGTACTGCAAGTCGTTCAGGCTGCGCCCAAACTCGTGCAGGGTGGCGAGGGCGCGCGCTGGCACGGCCGCGCTCAGGGAATGCGCAAACAGGGCCGCGTACAGGCTGAGCCTGTACTGGCTGGCAAAGGCGCCCAGTTGCTGCAGCGTCTGGTGCCCGATGCCGCGCCTGGGGGCGGTGGCGGCGCGCAGGAAGGCCGGGTCGTCGTCCGGGTTGGCCAGCAGGCGCAGCCAGGCGCACAGGTCCTTGATCTCGGCGCGCTCGAAAAACCCGGTGCCGCCCGAGACCTGGTACGGAATCTGCGCCTTGCGCAGCGCGGTTTCGAGCGGGCGCGACTGGTGGTTGGCGCGATAGAGCACGGCAAAATCCTTGTAGGCCCTGTGCGCGCTGCCCGAGGCCGGGCTGCGCAGGCTCTGGATGCGCGCCACCACGCGCTCGGCCTCGTGCTCCTCGTGGTCGCAGGCTTGCAGGCGCACCGGCTCGCCCGCACCCAGATCGCTCCACAGCTGCTTGGGGTAGAGCTTGGGGTTGGGGGCGATGACGTGGTTGGCGGCGCGCAAAATGGCGCCGGTGGAGCGGTAATTCTGCTCCAGCTTGATCACCTGCAAGCTGGGAAAATCCTGTGGCAGGCGCTTGAGGTTGTCCAGCGTGGCACCGCGCCAGCCGTAGATCGACTGGTCGTCGTCGCCCACGGCGGTGAACTGCGCGCGCGCGCCCACCAGCAGCTTGAGCAGTTCGTACTGGGTGGCATTGGTGTCCTGGTACTCGTCGATCAGCACGTGGCCAAGCTGCGCCTGCCAGCGCGCACGCACCTCGGGCTGGCGCTGCAGCAGCGCCAGCGGCAGGCCGATCAGGTCGTCGAAGTCCACACTCTGGTAGGCCGCCAGCCGCTCTTGGTACCTGGCCATGACCAGGGCGATCTGGCGCTGCGCCTCGTCGCCGGCCTGGGCCAGCGCCTGCGCGGCATCGAGGCCGGCGTTTTTCCAGCCGCTGATGGTCCACTGCCAATGGCGCGCCGTGACCGAATCGGTGCTGGCGCCGCAGTCCTTGAGGATGGAGGCCACGTCGTCGCTGTCGAGGATCGAGAACTGGGGCTTGAGGCCCAGCGCCGCGCCGTCCTGGCGCAGCAGCCGCACCCCGAGCGCATGGAAGGTGCAGATCAGCACCTGCTGCGCGGCACGGCCAGCCAGCGCGCGGGCGCGCTCGCGCATTTCGGCGGCGGCCTTGTTGGTGAAGGTGATGGCGGCGATGCGCTCGGGCGCCATGCCCTGCTGCAGCAGGCGCGCGATCTTGTGCGTGATCACGCGCGTCTTGCCCGAGCCGGCCCCGGCCAGCACCAGACACGGGCCGCCGTGGTGCGCGACGGCCTGGAGCTGGGCGGGGTTGAGGCCGGAGGACATGGGCGTGGTGATGGGGGCTGGGTGGGATGCGGGGCTGCGCTGGACAGGCAAAGCGGCAATCATATGCGCCCCAAGCCTCCAGCGCCCGCGCCGCCTGCTCACCACGCCCCTTGGCGTGCTTGCAGCGACAATAGCGCGCCGTGTTTGACATCCTGCTCGTCACCTTTCCCTTTTTTGCGCTCGTGCTGGCCGGTTACGCGGCCACGCGCCGGGGCTGGCTGGCCCTGAACGCGATTCCGGGGCTCAACGCCTTCGTGCTCTACTTTGCCCTGCCGGCGCTGCTGTTTCGCTTCGGCTCCACGACGCCGATCGGGCAGCTGCTGGATGCGGCCGTGCTGGGCGTCTATCTGCTGGTGGCGCTGCTGCTGGTGGCACTGGTGGTGGCGCGGTCGAGGCGGCGCGGCCTGGGCTGGAACGACGCCGCCTTTGGCGCGCTGGTGGTGGCTTTCCCCAACACCGGTTTCATGGGCGTGCCCTTGCTGGCGGCGCTGCTGGGGCCGCACAGCGTGGGCACGGTGATGGGGCTGATCGTGGTCGATATGGTGCTCACCAGCTCGCTGTGCATCGCGCTGTCGCGCCTGGGCGGCAAGGCCGGTGGGGCGCTGGCGGCGGCCGGGCAGGCGCTGCGCGGCGTGCTGGCCAACCCGATGCCGTGGGCGATCGTGCTCGGCGCGCTGGCCTCGGCCTACAGCCTGCAGCTGCCGGGGCCGCTGCAGCAGACGGTGTGGCTGCTGGCCGACGCCGCCGCGCCGGTGGCGCTTTTCACCCTGGGCGCCGTGCTGGCGCGCGCGCAGCTGCACGCCGCAGCGCCGGCGCAGGGTCAGCCCCCTCAACCACCCCAGCCTCAGCCCCTGCAAAGGCCTCAGCAGCCCCAGCCCCGGCCGCCTCAGCCAGCGCTGCTCGAGCCGTTGCAACTGGCGCTGTTCAAGTTGCTGCTGCACCCGTTGCTGGTGTGGCTGGCGGGCAGCGGGGCGATGGCGCTCGGGCTGGGCTTGGACCCCTTGGCCCTGACGGTGATGGTGCTGGTGGCCGCGCTGCCCAGCGCCAGCAACGTGGTGCTGCTGGCCGAGCGCTTCGGCGCCGACAGTGGGCGCATCGCGCGCATCATCCTGCTCTCGACGGCGCTGTCGTTTCTGAGCTTTGCGGCGGCGGTGGCGTGGCTGGGGCCGGCGGCTACAGGCTGACCGGGTCCACGTCGATGGCCCAGCGCAACAGCCCACGCCCAGGCGGCTGGCGGCGCAACGCATGCAGCAATGGCTGCCAGGCGGCCAGCAAGGCCTGCAGCGCCGGGCGCGAGGGGCTCTCGATCAGCATCTGCGCGCGCTCGACGCCCGCCACACGCTGCACCGTGAGCGGCAGCGGCGGGTACAGCGTGCTCTGCGCCAAGCCGGGCAGGCCGGCGCCGCGGGCCGCGTCAGCGGCGGCTTGCAGCCACGCCTGTGCCGTGGCCTGGGTGCGGGCTTCGGCGCGCAGCAGCGCCTGAAAGCTGAACGGTGGCATCTGCGCGCTGGCGCGTTCGCGCAGCTGCTGCGCCGCAAAAGCCGGGTAGTCGTGGCGCGCCAGCGCGGCAAACAGCGGATGCTGTGGGTACCAGGTCTGCACCCAGAGCTCGACCTCGGCCTGTTGCGCGGCCACGAACGCCGCGTCGCGCCCGGCACGGCCCGCGGCTTGCAGCAGCAGCGCAAACAGGCGCTCGGGGGCGCGGTAGTCGCTGGCAAACAAGCCGCTGTCCACGTTCAGGCCCGCCACCAGCGTGATGCGGCGAAAGTCGTGCCCCTTGGCCACCATCTGGGTGCCGACCAGCACATCGACCTCGCCCTCGTGCATCGCCGCCAAGCGGCTGTGCAGGCTGCCTTTGGCGCGCGTGCTGTCGGCGTCGAGCCGCGCCACCCGCACTGGGCTGCCGTCGGGGCGGCGCGCCTCGGCCAGCAGCGCCCCCAGGTGCTCCTCGACCTGCTCGGTGCCGCGCCCGACCGGGGCGATGTCGAGGTTGCCGCATGCGGGGCAGGCGCGCGGCACCGGGCTGGCGTGGCCGCAGTGGTGGCAGCGCAGGCTGCGGTCGAGCTTGTGAAACACGGCGTGGGCGCTGCAGTGCGGGCAGTCGCTCTTCCAGCCGCAGGCGTGGCAGGCCAGCACCGGGGCGTAGCCGCGCCGGTTCAGCAGCACCAGGCTTTGCTCGCCGCGGGCGGCGCGCGCCACCAGTTGCGCCAGCAGCGGCGGGGCGATCAGGCATTGCCGGGGCTGCTGGTTCAGGTCCAGCAGGCGCAAGCGCGGCAGCGCCGCCCCGGCGATGCGCCCCGGCATCTGCAGCCGCTGGTAACGCCCCTGCTCGGCCGCATGCCAGCTCTCGAGCGCGGGCGTGGCCGAACCCAGGATGACCTGGCAGCGCGCCGTGCCCGATTCGAGCCGAGCCCGGTACACCGCCAGATCGCGCGCCGAATAGCGTGCGCCGTCCTGGCTTTTGTAGCTCGGGTCGTGCTCTTCATCGACCACGATCAGGCGCAGGCGCGGCAGGCTGGCAAAGACCGCCATGCGCGTGCCCAGCACGATGCGCGCCTGGCCACAGTGCGCCGCCAACCAGTGGCGCAAGCGCTGCGCCGGGCTCAGGCCGCTGTGCAGCGCCACCACCCCGTGGGTGCCAAAGCGCTCGCCAAAGCGCGCCTCCAGTTGCGGCGTCAGGTTGATCTCGGGCACCAGCACCAGCGCCTGCGCCTGCGGGTCTTGCTGCAACAGCGCCTGCGCGGCGCGCAAATAGACCTCGGTCTTGCCGCTGCCGGTGGCCCCAAACAGCAGCACCGGCTGCGTGCTCTGCGCCAGCGCAGCGAGCACGGCGGCTTGCTCCGGGCTGGGGGCTGGCACGACCGCCGCCGGCCCCAGCCCCGGCGCCTGGGTGCCGGCAGCCACTGGCGCACCGGCACCGGGAACCGTACCCCCACCCACGCCCAAGGCGGCGGCGTCGAGCTTTTTCAGGCGGCGCAGCAAGGCCGCGCCGTCGAGCTCGCGCAGCTGAGGCGGCAGCGCCGCCAGTGCCACCTCACCCAGGCCACGCTGGTAGTAGCGCGCCGCAAACGCGACCAAGGCACGCCAGTTGGCCTGCAACGGCGGCAGGGTGGCAAAGGATTCGCGCACCGGCTTCAAGCCGTCGGCGCTCAGACCGTCCGGCGGCGGCGCATGCACCTGCCAGACGATGCCCAAGACCTCGCGGGCCCCCAGCGGCACCCGCACCAACACCCCCGGCTGCAACGGTTCGCTGCTCCAGTAACTCAGGCTGTCACCCAGGCCGCTGTGGGCCGGGGTGGCCAGCACCACCTCGACGCTACAGGCTGCAGTTGGCGGCAACTGTTCAGTCATGGCATTGAAAATCGGTTCAAGTCACTGATTCGTCTGGGGTTGCGTCAGTTGCTCAACGCATTTGTGGATAACTTTGTGGATAGCCCTTGGATCGGGGCGCCAAGACCTTGCAAATCAAAGCCTTGTCTGCGCTGCCCAGAAAACGGGCAGCGGCCCAAGAGTCAATCATATCAACAACTTGCATCGCACCCCCAGAGACACGGGGAGGGTATTGGGGTGGGTGCCCAGGTCTGGGGGCCGAGGCGGTATTTGTGCATAAGGCGCGCAATCGGGCGCTCTCAGGGCCCTTTTTGTGCTAGCTCAAGCGCCTCCTGCGTCACCGTTTTGGGCGCCGCCGGTGCCCCCAGCCATGGCCGCTCGCGCCTCAGGCGCGCTGGCGCATGTGGCGCGAATGCCCGTGCACCGCCTCGACCAGCGCCTGCACGCTCTCGGGTGGGGTGTGCTGGCTGATGCCGTGCCCGAGGTTGAAGATGTGGCTGGGACCGGGCTGGTTGGGGTCGGTGTGCGGGGCGCCAAACTGCTCCAGCACCCGCACCGCCTCGGCCGCCACCTGCTCGGGCGTGGCAAACAGCACGCTCGGATCCAAGTTGCCCTGCAGCGCCTTGCCCGGCGCCCCGGCGGGCCCGCTCACGGCCGTGCGCGCCGCGCCCAGATTCACGGTCCAATCCAGCCCCAGCACCTCGCAGTCCAGCGCCGCCATCTGGCTGAGCCACAGGCCACCACCTTTGGTAAAGACGATGCGCGGAATGCGCTGCCCAGCGTGCTCGCGCGGCAGTTGCGCCAGCACGCGCGCGGTGTAGGCCAGGCTGAAGCGCTGAAAAGCGCCATCGGCCAGCACCCCGCCCCAGCTGTCGAAAATCATCACCGCTTGGGCCCCGGCCTCGATCTGCGCGCGCAAATAGGCTGCGACCGCGTCGGCGTTGAGGGCCAGCACGCGCTCGAGCAAATCGGGGCGGCGGTAGAGCATGGTCTTGACGAGGCGGTAGTCGTCGCTGCCGCCGCCTTCGACCATGTAGCAGGCCAGCGTCCAAGGGCTGCCGCTAAAGCCGATCAGCGGCACCCGGCCCGCCAGCGCACGCCGGATCGAGCTCACGGCGTCAAACACATAGCGCAGCCGCTCGAAGTCGGGCAGCGCCAGCGCCGCCACGTCGGCCTCGGTGCGCAGCGGGCGCTCAAATTTGGGCCCCTCGCCCTGGGTGAAGCTCAGGCCCAGCCCCATGGCGTCGGGCACGGTGAGGATGTCGGAAAACAAGATCGCCGCATCCAGCGCATAGCGCTCGAGCGGCTGCAGCGTGACTTCGGTGGCGTAGTCTGGGTGGGTGGCCAAGCCCATGAAGCTGCCGGCGCGCGCGCGCGAGGCGCGGTACTCGGGCAGGTAGCGCCCGGCCTGGCGCATGAGCCAGATCGGGGTGTGCTCTGTGGCTTGGCGCAGGCAAGCGCGCAAAAAGGTATCGTTTTGCAAAGGGGCGTAGGGCGTGTTCATGGCGACGATTGTCGCGCAATGACAAGGGTCGGCATCGATTAAAGATACTCGTCTTTCCAGCGCGCAGCGTCGGCCACAAGCTGCGTCAGCCGCTGCGCCTGCAGGCTCACGAGGGTGGCGATGCCTTGGACAAAGGCGCGCTCGTCCTCGCCCTCGTAGTCGGCGGCCTGGGCTTGGGCCACCGCTGCCGCCACGGCCAGTTTGGTCAAGCGCTGGCCTTCGCGACGCAACTGAAACCATGCTGCCCAAGCCAGCTCGCGATCAAGGTATATCTGATTTTCCGAAATTGGGTATACGGATTTAATGGTTGATGGGGCACCTTCACCCCATCAATCTGATACCACCCTCAGATGGTTGATAGATCGACTCCGTAGTTGAGTTCCTCTGCGAAGTCCGGCAGTCCGTAACCGATGGTTTTCTTGTAGAAAGGAGAGACCTTCGCAGTCGGTGCCTTCTTCTTGTGCTTCGTGGTGTAGAGCATTCGTGCCCGCATCACCTCGAAGGAGTAACCGCGCCCTTCACGGTTCTTGTCCTTGGCCAGTCGGTTGATGGACTCCGTGTAAGCGTTGGTGACGGGCATGTCCGTCTCGAAGTAGGTCATGGTCTCTTCGCGCCAGTTTCCCACTGCCCTGACCAGATCGCTCCAGACTTCCTTTTGGCCCTTCGGGATGGTGGCTATCCACTCGTCTAGGGCGGCTTCTGCCTGGAGCCGTGTGGTGGCGTCCCAGATGCCGTAGAAGCGCTCCTTGTGCTCGTAGGCGGCCAGCAGTTGCGGGAACGCGCCTGTCCAGGTCTCCATGATGAGGCGCTCCCGGTCTGAGACTTCGTGAGCGCGTTTCAGCAGGATTTTCCGGTCTCCCTTGAGAGTCCGGCTCTGGGACGGTTTCAGCTCCTTTCTGAGGTCCTTGCGCACTCTCTCTAGGGCATCGTTGGCCATGCGCACCACATGGAACTTATCGACCACGATACGGGCCTGGGCAGCACAGCCTTGACCGCTGCCCGGTAGGGGTTCCACATGTCCATGCTGACGATCTCGACCTTCTGCCGGTCTTTCAGCTTCATCAGGTAGTTGGTCACCACGTCCTGGCGGCGGGTGGCCAGCAGGTCGAGCAGGGTTCGCTCCTCAATGTTGGTCAGAATGCAGCGGTAGCGCTTGTTCAGGTATAGCTCGTCAATGCCCAGGATGCGGGGCGTCTCGAAGCGGTGCCAGCGCCCCAGCAACTCGGCGCGGGCGTTGAAGATGTCGCGCACCGTCTTCTCGTCCAGGCCGGTCTGTGCCGCCACAAAGGTGTAGGGGTGGTTGAAGGATTCCTTCTCCACGTACTCATGCAGCCGCAGTGTCATACGGAATCCGTCCACCATCTCCGGTAGCTGGGGCCTGAATGTTGTCTTGCAGGCCCGGCAGGTGTATCGGCGGCGGACCACCCAGAGAGTGACCCGCTTGCCGTGGATGGGCAGATCACGATAGGGAACGTCACGCTTGCCGAACCGTACGAACTCACCCTGCACGCCGCATTCCTCGCAGGCGATGGGATCGGGCACGTCCACCTGGAAGTGCATTTCGTCGTCGGTTGATTTGCAGCCCAGTACTTGGTATTGCGGCAGGTGAAGGATGTTGTCGGGAAGTTCGGTCATGGTGTTGTATAGGCGTAGGTGTCAGTCAGATCCATCCGGCTCGGCATTGGTGTTTGCTTTTTTACCCAACAAGCTGCTGGAAACGAAAAGTAAGGCACCGAGGACAATTGCAATATCAGCCAGGTTGAAGGCCGGCCAATGCCAGTCTCGCCAATAGAAATCAAAGGAATCCACAACATAGCCGCGAAAGACCCGGTCAATCAGGTTGCCCATGGCGCCACCGAGGATAAGACTGTAAGCGATGGCTTCTCCTTTATGACGATTTTCAAGGATCAGCTTGATCAGAAAAATCGAGACCACTACCGCGATTCCGATAAAAAAGTAGCGCTGCCAGCCTCCACCATTCGCAAAAAGACTGAATGCGGCACCGGTATTCCATACGTGTACCCAGTTAAAGAATGAGGTCACTGAAATAGACTCGCCATATGCCATTGATTGTTGCACCAGCCATTTTACGGCCTGATCAGACGCTGCCAGCAGGCCCGATATGGACAATAGGGCATACGGCGAGAGCTTTTTGCCAATAATGAGCATTATTTAACCCTTCAACGCCAAAATGCGTCTAGCACCGTTAAGTACAATGACCCCCACGATGGTGCCGATAATCAGATCCGGATAATTGGACCCGGTCCACGCGACCAGAGCGCCGGCGGTGATGACCCCCAGGTTGATCACCACGTCGTTGGCCGAGAATATCCAGCTTGCCTTCATGTGCGCCCCGCCCTCCCGATGTTTGGATATGAGCAGCAGACAGGCGGTATTGGCAATCAATGAGACGAAGGCGATGGCTATCATCACCAGCCATTCAGGCTCACTACCGAAAACAAAGCGTCGCACCACCTCGACGAGTACGCCGATAGCCAAAATCAGTTGCAGTACCCCTGCCAGATGCGCGGCACGTACCTGCATTTTCGCACTGCGCCCTACGGCATAGAGAGCCAGGCCATAGACGGCTGCATCGGCAAACATATCCAGGGAATCAGCGATCAGGCCGGTAGACTGGGCGATCAGACCGGCAGTCATTCCCACCACGAACATGATCGCATTGATACCGAGCAACACGCGCAGAGTGCCTGACTCCTGCGTAGCAGAGACTGCCGAGCTCTCAGCGGCCTTGATCGTCTCTGGGTCGGCAATGACGGTTTCCTGAAGAGAGGCGCCTAGCCCCAAGGTCGCCAGTTTCGCGGTAATGGGCTCAGCCTCGCCGTCATGCACGACCTTCAACCGGCGGTTCGACAAGTCGAAGGACAGTGCCCGAATCTCCTCAAAGCCGTTCAGGGCTAGGCGAATCATTCGTTCTTCTGATGGACAGTCCATCTTCGGCACGGCATAAACACTGACCCATCTCCCTGGCGCCTCGGAGGAGGCCTGTATATCGGTATCCGCCGCAGGCCTTGCATGGTCGCCACAGGGGCCTCCGCAGTTTTTACTCATGATATGACTCCACTTGAATGTGATCGGGTTTTCATTTAAAACTATATAGTAGCTATAATGTCAATAGCGTAGAGAATCCGTTGCGGAGGAACCCGATGCGTATTGGTCAGTTGGCACAGTCAGTAGGGGTAGATACACAGACGATCCGCTTCTACGAACGGCAGGGCTTGTTGCCGCCGCCTGGTCGGCAGGAGAACGGTTACCGTGTCTATACCGAGAAACACGTTGAGCGGCTGGCCTTCATCCGTCGCTGCAGAATCCTGGGCCTGTCACTGGCTGAGATTCACGAACTACAGAGCTATCAGGACGACCCTCATCAGCCTTGTACCGCCGTCAACGCCTTGCTCGATGATCACATCTCTCATGTGCGGTCGCAGATAACCGCTCTGCAAGCGCTTGAGAAACAACTCGTTTCACTGAGAGCGAGTTGCAACGATGACCGGGAAGTTGAGGCGTGTGGGGTTCTTGCTGGAATTAGCGAAGGAAACATGCACCAGCAGTAGGTGAAGCATCAACCAGATAATCCGATGAGATGCCGGTCTGTCTCACTCTCATGCAAAGGTAAGATCAACCATTTAATCCGCTTACCCCCGAAATTTTGCCGGCGCGCGGGCTGGCCGGCTGGCCGGCTGGCCGCAGCGGTGCTCGCCTAGCCCGGCCCGAGCAGGCGCTGGTGCTCGATTTTCAGGCAGCGACCGCTCACCACCTGCAGCCCGGCGGCGGCGGCGCGGGCCTCGGCTTCAGGGTGCGTCACGCCGAGCTGCAGCCACAGCGCTGCCGCCCCGAGCGCGATCGCCGCTTCGGCCAGCGGCGGCACCTCGGCGCTTTGGCGGAACACATCGACGATGTCCAGGCTCAGCCCTTCGGCCGCCAAGGCGGCGGCGGCCTGCTCGAGGCTGGCGTGGCAGGGCTGGCCCAAAATCAGTTGTCCGGCGGCCATCGGGTTCACCGGCAGTACGCGGTAGCCCTGCTGTTGCAGGTACTGCGCCACCCGGTGGCTGGGCCGCTCGGCTTGCGGCGACAGGCCCACCACGGCGACGGTGTGGCTGCGGCGCAACAGGGCGCCCAGTTCGGTGTCGTTCATGCCCGCCCCCTTAACCGCTCAGCCGCCGCTGCCCGGACGCACCATCGGCCAGCCGCGCCGCGCCCAGCCGCTCATGCCGCCATCGACGAAGCGCACGTGCGTCAGGCCGGCGGCGTGCAGCTGCTCGGCCACGCGCGCCGAGCGGTTTTGCGTGTTGCAAATCAGCAGCAGTGGCTTGGCGGGGTCACGCGGCAGTTCGTTGAGGCGCGCGGGCAACTGCGACATGGGCAGCAGCACCATGCCTGGGGCCACGCCGTGCGCGTGCTCGGAGGGTTCGCGGATGTCAACCAGCACCGCGCCGCCCGATTCGAGCAGCGTCCGGCAGTCGTCCAGGCTCACTTGCAGGGCCGGGTTGGCGGGGGAGCAGGCGTTGAGGAGCATGATGGTCAGGGCGGCCAAAGCCGCTTTGAGTAGGGAAGTCGGGCGCATTTTCAATCAAAGTTGCGCCAGTGCGGATCGCAATTCTTGCACAGTCAAAATCTCTGACAGAAGCAAGGGCTGGCGCCCTGGGGCATGCAGCACATAGACCGGAATGCTGTTGCGCCCCAGCCGCGCCAACGAGGCGGTGATGGCGGGGTCGCGCAGGGTCCAGTCGGCGCGCAGCAGCGCCACGTTGCGCGCCGCCACGTCGAGCAAAAAGGATTCGTCGGCCAGCGCGTTGTGCTTGTTGTAGAGGCAGGTCCAGCACCAGGCGGCGGTGTAATCGACAAACACCGCCCGCCCTTGCGCCAGCAGCTCGGCCTCGCGCTGCGGGCTCCAGACCTCCCACTGCGCCCCGGCCACGGCGCTCGGGGTGTTGAGCGCAGCGCTGGGCTTGGTGCCGGCTGCCTGGGCCTGCAGCATGGGGCCCAGCAGCCACAGCCCGCCTAGCAACGCCAGCAGCGCCAGCGGGGCCATCCAGCGCCGCATCAGGCCGCCGCGGCCCAACGCCCACAGCATCCAGGCCAGCAGCAACAGCAGCATGAGCAGGCCCGCAGCGGCATCGACACCACCCTGATGCCCCAGCACCCACAGCAGCCAGACCACGGTCGCCAGCATCGGGAAGGCCAGCCACTGGCGCAGCGTTTCCATCCACGCACCGGGGCGCGGCAGGGCGCGCACCAGCGCCGGCACCCAAGTGGCGGCCAGGTAGGGCAGCGCCATGCCCAAGCCGAGCGCGGCAAACACCGCCAGCGCCTGCGCCGGGGCCAGCGTGATGACCGCCAGCCCGAGCGCCGCCCCCATCAAGGGCGCGGTGCAGGGCGAGGCCACCGCCGTGGCCAGCACGCCGGTGAGGAAGGAGTCGGCATTGGGGTTGCGCACGCGCAGACTGGCCAGCGCGCTGGGCAAAATCGGGCCAAACTGGAACAGGCCGGCCAGGTTGAGCCCGATCAGGGTAAAGAGCGCGGCAAACACCGCCACCACGGCGGGGTTTTGCAACTGAAAGCCCCAGCCCAGTTGTTCGCCCGCAGCGCGCAGCCCCAGCAGCAGCGCCCCCAGCGCCAGAAACGACAGCACCACGCCGGCGGTGTAGGCCAGACCGCCCAAGCGCAGGCGGCGCCGATCGTCGGCGTGCTGCGAAAACGACAACACCTTGAGCGCCAGCACCGGGAACACGCAGGGCATGAGGTTGAGGATCATGCCGCCGATCAAGGCCCCGAGCAGCGCCGCCCACAGCGTGAGGTTGGGCGCCGGCGCTGCGGCGCGCGCGGCTTCGGCGGCCAGCGCGGCGGCCAGTGCGTCGGATACGCCAGCCGGCGCCGCCACCGCCGGCCAACCGCCGGGCACCGCCAGCTCCAGCCGCACCCCGGCCGCACCCGGCGGCGCATCAGCCAGCGCCAGCACCACCGGCAGCGCTTCGGGCGAGGCGGAGCGAAAAGGGTTGAGCGGGATGCTGGCGTGCCAGACCGCGCCCTCCCAGCGCTGCTGCCAGGCGGCACCGGGCTGGATCAAGGCCCCGGTTTCGGGGAAAAACTCGAGCGCGCGCCCCTGCCACGCAGCGGGCAGCCCGTGCACCGTGGCTTGCAACCCTTGCTCGGTTGCAGTCAACTGGCTGGCCCCGGCGGCCAGCGCCAGCGGCTGCGCGGCCCAAGCGGCCTCGAAGGCGGCCGCATGCGCCACCGTGGCCATTTGCGCCGGTATGCGCACTTGGAAGCGCGCCTCTTGCGGGATGCACTCTTCGCGGCAGATCAGCCACGTGGCCAGCACCTCGAGCGCCAGCGCGTCGGCGGCGAAGCCGGGCCGCACCTCGAGCGGAATCGGTAGCAGCACCGTGTCCTTAAAGCCGTAGTTGGCCAACTCGCCGATGGGAAACTTGCGCGGCGTGGGCCAAGCGATGGCGCCGGGCACCACGTGGGCGGGCAGCGTCCACTCAAATTCGGTGGGCAGGCCGGAGTCGCCCGGGTTTTTCCAGTAGCTGTGCCAGCCCGGCGCGTGCTCGATCTGCAAGCCCAGCCACAGCGGCTGCCCCGCCGCCACCCCTTGCGGCGCATGCACCAGCAGCGCGGTGCGCGACTCGGGCGTGACCACCGGCGCCGAAACCAGCGCGCCGGCCGTGTTTGTGCCCGCAGACGCTACTGCCCACAACGGCGCCGCAGGCGCTTGCGCCCACGCACCCCACCCAAGGCAGAGCCCGAGCAACAAAACAGCTATAGACTTGAACATGCAGACTATTGTAAACGCTGGCTGCATTCGAGCGCAGCCTTGGGGACATAGTTCCCCTACCCCCCGGAGCTTACACCACAGGCTGCACGGGGCGCCCCGCTGCACCGCACAGCTCGGCAACTGGGCAGCGCTTTTGCGCCCACGGCACAGCGGGCGCTACTCGCCCACGCGCTTGGATTTGTTCAAATCCACCCCGAGCTGCTTGAGCTTGCGGTACAGGTGGGTGCGCTCGAGCCCGGTTTTTTCGGCCACCCGGGTCATGGAGCCGTTTTCTTGGTTCAGGTGAAACTCGAAGTAGGCCTTCTCGAAGGCGTCGCGGGCCTCGCGCAGGGGCGCATCGAAATCAAAGCGCTGCGTGCCCGCTGCCTCATCGGCCGCTCGCACCCCCGCAAGCCGGGGCGCCGCGTCCAGCAAAGGCTCGCTGGCAGCGGGCAACGCGGGGTCGGGCCTGGCGGTCGTCGCGGCCGGGCGCGCCACCATCCGGGTCAGGCCCTTTTGCACCGTTTGCAGCAGTTTTTGCAGGGTGATGGGCTTTTCCAGAAAGGCCATGGCGCCGATGCGGGTGGCCTCGACTGCGGTTTCGATGGTCGCGTGGCCACTCATCATGATCACCGGCATGGTCAGCAGCCCGCCCGCCGCCCATTCCTTGAGCAGACTGACGCCGTCGGTGTCGGGCATCCAGATGTCGAGCAACACCAGATCGGGGCGGCCAGCCAGCCGCAGCTCGCGCGCCCGGGCGGCGTTTTCGGCCAGCTCGACCGCGTGCCCTTCGTCGTTCAGTATCTCGAACAACAGCTCGCGTATGCCGAGCTCGTCATCAACCACCAGGATGTTTGCCATGCTGCCCGCTTGCCTTCCCGTGCAATGCTCAGTTTTGTTGCAGAGTTGCAACCCGCAATGATAGCGAGACTTGCGCCCCGCCCTGCCCCTCATCGTCCTGCCAGTGCCCGATGTCGATGCGGCCACCGTGTTCGTCGATGATTTTCTTGACCACCGCCAGCCCCAGCCCGGTGCCCTTGGCCTTGCTGGTGACGTAGGGCTCGAAGGCGCGCTTGAGGATGGCCTCGGCAAAGCCCGGCCCGTGATCGAGCACCTGCAGCCGCACCCAGCGCCCCCCCTCGGAAGCGCGGGTGCGCAACAGCACGGCGGGGGCGCCGGGCGGGGTGGCGTCCTGCGCGTTCTGCACCAGATTGTGTACCACCTGGCGCACTTGCTGGGCGTCGGCCAGCACCGGCGGCAGGCCGGCTTGCAGATCGAGCCGCACCGGCACGTCGGCGGCTTCGTAGAGGGCCACGACGTCGCGCAACTGGGCATTGAGATCGAGCGGCTCCAGCTGCGCCGCGGGCAGACGGGCGTAGTCGCGGAATTCGTTCACCAGCCGCTTCATGGCATCGACCTGATCGACGATGGTGGTGACCGATTTGTCCAGCAGCACCCGCTCCGCACCCTCGAGCTTGGGCTGCAGCTTCATGGCCAGCCGCTCGGCGGCGAGCTGGATCGGCGTCAAGGGGTTTTTGATCTCGTGCGCCAGCCGCCGCGCCACCTCGGCCCAGGCCTGGGCGCGCTGGGCCGAGATGATTTCGGACACGTCATCGAACACCAGCAGCTGCTCGCCGCTGGGTAGCAAGGCGCCGCGGGCGATCAGCGTCAGCGTTGGGCGCTGGCCCTCGGTCGCGGCGCCGGCATCGCTGCCCAGGCTCAGATCGACCGGCTGCTGCCAGTGCTGGCCCTCGTGCTGCACCGAATCGGCCAGGAAGCGGTCGAACTGCTGCTGCACGAAGTCGGCAAAGCCGTGCAGACCGGGCACGGCGTGCAGGCCCTGCCCCAGATGCGCGCTCAGCGGCACGCCCAGGATGCGCATGGCACCTGGGTTGGCGCTGAGCAGGCGCTGCTGCGCGTCGAGCACCACCACGCCCGCGCTCAGGTTGTCGAGCAGGGTTTGCAGGTTGGCGCGCGCGGCATCGACCTGCCCGATGCTGCGCTGCACCGCCTGCCGCGCCTCGAGCAGCTCTTGCGTCATGTGGGCGAAAGTGCGCGTCAGGCCCGCCAGTTCGTCCCTGGCCGGCAACGCCTGTTTGGGCGTGAGGTCGCCACGCGCCACGTCGCGCATGCCCTCGGCCAGCACCAGCAGCGGCCGCATGAGCTGCTGGCCCAGCAGCAAGGCCAGCAGCACGGCGCCAAAGGTGGCCAGAAAGAGCGCCAGCGTGAGGGTGCCGATGTACATGCTGCGCAAGCCCTCGCGCGCCAGCGCCCGCTCCTGGTATTCGCGGTTGGCCAATTGCACCGACAAGGCGTCGGCCACCAGGGCCGCGGGCAAGATCGACACCACTTGCAAAAAGCGCGGCTCCTGGCCGATGCCAAAGCCGTGCGGCTCCACCAGCACCAGCACGCGGATGCGCGGCAGCTGCGCGGTCGGCAACTGCAGCACCTGCTGCGGCTCTGCCAGCGTTTCGAGCTCTTCCAGGCCCTCGATGCGGGTGATCGAGCGCTGGGCGCGCACCAGCCGCAACAGCTCGGGCGCGGGCGCTGCGGGCAGCAACTCGAAGCGCGACTCGCCCGCCGAGCCGATGGCGCGCCCGGCGGCGCTCCACAGCACCATGTCGTGGGCCTGCATCTGGGCGCGCAGGCCTTCGAGGCTGAGCGCCGCCGCCACGTCGCCTTGCTCGCCCAGCCTCAGGGCGGCGCCGCGCGCCTTGGCGGCCTGATCGGCGGCCAAGGTCTCGATCGTGGTGCGCCCCAGATTGAGCCCGGCGCTGAGCGCGGTTTCGACGCGCACGTCGAACCAGGTCTCGATCGAGCGCGACACGAACTGGTACGAAACGACGTAGATCAACAAGCCGGGCAGGAAACCGGCCAGGGCAAAAATGGCCGCCAGCTTGACCTGCAAGCGGCTGCCAAAGCGTTTGCGCCGCCAGCGGCTGGCCAGCTTGTAGGCCAGCCACAGCAGCAGCACACCCAGCAGACCGGCCACCGCCACGTTGAGCCAGACCAGATAGACGTAGCCCTCGGCCTCGAAGGCGCGGTGGTCGGTGGCCACGGTGAGCATGAAAAACAGCACCATCACCACGCCGCCAACCAGAATGAGCAGCAGCGCCGCCAACCAGCGCCGGGCGGCGGCGCCCAGGGGGCGAACGGCGGTCAGGTTCATGCGCGGGCAGGCAGGGTGAGCGGGCGCTGCGTTGGGCTCAAGCGCCGCCCGCCTCGAGGCGCAGGGTTTGGCGGTAGAGCACCGACCAGCCATCGGTCTGCGGCGCCACGAGCTGGAACGGGCGCGGCAGCAGCCCGTCGTCGAGCCGGAACTCGAAATCGACCCGCAGCGCGCCGCTGGCGGGCAGCTCGGCAGCGCCCAGCAAACGCCAGCGCGAGACCGCAGTGGCGGCGGCCATGGCGTCGGCAAAGCTGTGGAGGGTCTGGTGCAGCGCGGTGCCCAAGGCGGCCTCGCCCACCGGCCCGGAGTGGACGCTCACGCGCCAGCGCCCCGTCAGGGGTTGGTAGGCCACGCGCACCACGCGCTGCACCGAGCCCAGGTAGCGCGCGCTCCAGTACCAGCGCGGCTGGCGCACCTCGGCCTGCCAGACAAAGTGCACCGGCACCCCGCGCAACAGCACCGCTTCGAGGTCGGGCGGCAGCTCGGGGGCCAGGCGCGCACTCAGGCTCAGGCCCTCGGCATCGCGCAGCAGCTGCACCGGCACCGGCGCACTGGCCCAGCCGGCGCCAGCCAAGCCCAGGCAGCACAGGCCCAACAGCCACTGCAGCACGCTGCGCCAGGTGCGGGCACGAGCCAGCACGGGGCCTGCGCCAGGCCATGCCGCCCGCGCCGCCGCAGGCCGGGCGGCCTCAGGCGCGTTTGCGCAACAGGGCGTAGAAAAATCCATCGGTTTCACGCGCCAGATTGTCACCGATCGAACCGCTGGGTTGCGCGGTTGCGTCGGGGCCGGTTGTGGCGCTGGCACCACAGCCGGGCAGCAGCTGCCCCGGTGCCGGCAGGCGCTGGGCCTCGCTTCGGTGTTGCACAAAGGCTTGCACCACGCCCTCGCCCTCGGCCACAAACACCGAACAGGTGGCGTAGAGCAAGTGCCCGCCGGGGCGCAGCAGCGGCCACAGGGCCTCGAGCAGGCGACGCTGCTGTGCCGCCAGTTGCGCGATGTCGCTGGGGCGGCGCAGCCACAGCACATCGGGGTGACGGCGCACGATGCCGCTGGCGCTGCACGGCGCGTCGAGCAAGATCGCGTCGAAGGGCTGGCCGTCCCACCATGGGCCGGGGTCGGCGGCGTCGCCACACCGCACCTGCGCCTGCAGCCCCAGGCGCTGCAGGTTGTGTGCGATGCGCGCGCAGCGCTGGGGCTCGAGGTCGAGCGCCCACAGCTCGACTGCGGCCGCTTCGAGCAGGTGCGCGCTTTTGCCGCCCGGGGCGGCACAGGCATCCAGAATGCGCAGCGGCGGTGTGGGCGCTGCCAGCAGCAAGGGCGCCGCCAGCTGCGCGGCGCCGTCTTGCACCGACACCCAGCCCTGCGCCCAGCCCGGCAGTTGCTCCACGGGCAGCGGCTGCGCCAGCCGCACGCCGTCGGCGCCCCAGGGCGTGGCCGCCTGGCCCGCTTGCATCAGGTGCTGCAGGTAGTCGGCGCGGCTGCAGCGGCGCCGGTTGACGCGCAGCACCATCGGAGCGGCGCGCTGGTTGGCGGCCACGATCTGTTCCCAATGCTGGGGGTGGTCGCGCTGCAGCAGCTCGAGCCACCACAGCGGGTGGTTCCAGCGCGCCACCGGGTCGCGCAGGGCTTGGGCGCGCAACGCGGCGCGTTCGCGCACAAAGCGGCGCAGGCAGGCGTTGATCAGCCCCTTGAGCGCCACCGGCAGGCGCAGCGGGCGCAAGGCGGCCACGGCCTGATCGACCAGCGTGTGGGTTGGGTACAGCGGCCGCGGCGCTGCGGCTGCAGGGCGCGGAAGGGCTGGATTGACAGCGCTGGCAGCGGCTGGAGCATCGGCCTGTGCAGCCGCCAGCGCGCTGGCCTGTGCCGCCTCGGCCGCCGCATCCAGCAAACCCAGCGTGAGCTCGAGCAACGCCGCCGCCAAGGGCGGCGGCGCCTGGTGGCACAGCAGCCGCCGCAGCGCCATCGACAGGCCCCAATGGCGCAGCGCATCGTAGACCAGCGCCTGCACCCCCGGCCGCAGGCTGGGGGGCAGCGCCGGCAAGGCGGTGCTGAGCGACTGGCCAGCGGCCACCGCCGCCAGCAGGCGGGCGGCAGCAGCCAGCTGTACGGCCAGCGCCGGCTTCACTCCGCGCGGCTGTCGCCGTCGGCTTCTGCCAGGCTGGTGGCCAGCGCCGCCGCATCGGCCTCGGCGATGGCGCGGCGCTCTTCGTCGTCCATGCGCTCCTTGGCGTGGCGTGCCTGGTGAAAGGCCATGCCGGTGCCGGCCGGAATCAGGCGCCCGACGATCACGTTCTCTTTCAGGCCGCGCAACTCGTCGGTCTTGCCCATGATCGCGGCTTCGGTGAGCACGCGCGTGGTTTCCTGGAACGAGGCGGCGGAGATGAACGAGTCGGTCGAGAGCGAGGCCTTGGTGATGCCCAGCAGCACGTTGGTGTAGCTCGCCGGAGTCTTGCCTTCTTTCATCAACGCGTCGTTGGTGTTGAGAATCTCGGAGCGCTCGACCTGCTCGCCGGCGATGTAGCTCGAATCGCCCGGGTTGCTCACCACCACGCGGCGCAGCATCTGGCGCACGATGACCTCGATGTGCTTGTCGTTGATCTTCACGCCCTGCAAGCGATAGACGTCTTGCACCTCGTCGACGATGTAGCGCGACAGCTCCTCGATGCCCAGCAGACGCAGGATGTCTTGCGGATCGGCCGGGCCGTCGACGATCGATTCGCCCTTGTTCACCACCTGGCCTTCGTGCACCAGGATGTTCTTCTCCTTGGGCACCAGCTCTTCGGCCACCTTGCCGTCGGGGTCGGTGATCTGCAGCCGCACCTTGCCCTTGGTCTCCTTGCCAAAGCTCACGGTACCGGTGATTTCGGCCAGGATGCCCTTGTCCTTGGGTGAGCGCGCCTCGAACAGCTCGGCCACGCGCGGCAGACCGCCGGTGATGTCGCGCGTTTTCTGGCCTTCCACCGGAATGCGCGCCAGCACCTCGCCGGGGCCCACGTCCTGGCCGTCGCGCACCTGGATCAGGGCGCCGACCTGGAAGCCGATCGTCACCGAGTGGTCGGTGCCGGGGATCTTGACCTCGTTGCCGCTGGTGTCGATCAGCTTGACCTGCGGCCGCACCACCTTGGTGGCGCCGCGCCGTTTGGGGTCGATCACCACCAGCGTGCTCAAGCCGGTCACGTCATCGACCTGCTTGGCCACCGTCAGGCCCTCTTGCACGTTCTCGAACTTCACCGTGCCGGCGAACTCGGTGATGATCGGGCGCGTGAGCGGGTCCCAGTTGGCCAAAATGGTGCCGGCCTTGATGGCCTGGTCGGCGCGCACCGCCAGAATCGCACCGTAGGGCACTTTGTGGCGCTCGCGCACCAGCCCGTTTTCGTCGTGGATCACGATTTCGCCCGAGCGCGCGATCACCACCAGCTCGCCCTTGGAGTTGGTGACGTAGCGCATGGTGGAGTTGAAGCCGACGTTGCCGCTGGACTTGGCCTCGACGCTGGACGCCACCGCCGCGCGCGAGGCCGCGCCGCCGATGTGGAAGGTGCGCATGGTGAGCTGCGTGCCGGGCTCGCCGATCGACTGGGCGGCGATCACGCCCACCGCCTCGCCGATGTTCACTAGGCCGCCGCGGCCGAGGTCGCGGCCGTAGCACTTGGCGCACAGGCCAAAGCGGGTTTCGCAGGTCAGCGCCGTGCGCACGCGCACCTCGTCGATGCCCAGGGCGTCGATCAGGTCGCAGCCGTCTTCATCGACGATCTGACCGGCCGCGATCACCACCTGCTGGGTTTCGGGGTTGAGCACGTCATCGGCTGCGGTGCGGCCCAGAATGCGGTCGCGCAGCGACTCGATCACCTCACCGCCCTCGACGATGGCGCGCATCAGCGTGCCGTTGCCGGTGCCGCAGTCGTCTTCGGTCACCACCAGGTCTTGGGTCACGTCGACCAGACGCCGCGTCAGGTAGCCCGAGTTGGCGGTTTTCAGCGCCGTGTCGGCCAGGCCCTTGCGCGCGCCGTGGGTGCTGATGAAGTACTGCAGCACGTTCAGGCCCTCACGGAAGTTGGCCGTGATGGGCGTCTCGATGATCGAGCCGTCTGGCTTGGCCATCAGGCCGCGCATACCGGCGAGCTGGCGGATCTGCGCCGCCGAACCGCGCGCACCCGAGTCGGCCATCATGTAGATCGAGTTGAACGACTCCTGATCGACCTCGTTGCCGTGGCGGTCGATGGTCTTTTCCTTTTTCAGGCGCTCCATCATGACCTTGGAGATGTCGTCACCGGCCTTGCCCCAGATGTCCACCACCTTGTTGTAGCGCTCGCCCGAGGTCACCAGACCCGAGGCATACTGCTGCGCGATCTCTTTGACCTCGGACTCGGCGCGCGCGATGATGGTGTGCTTTTCGGTCGGCACCAGCATGTCGTCGATGGCGATCGAGATGCCGGCGCGGGTGGCGAGCCGGAAGCCGTTCTGCAGCAGCTTGTCGGCAAACACCACCGTCTCCTTGAGGCCGCATTTGCGGAACGAGGCGTTGATGAGCTTGGAGATTTCCTTCTTCTTGAGCGCCTTGTTGATGAGCTCGAAGGGCAGGCCGCGCGGCAAGATCTCGCTCAACAGGGCGCGGCCGACGGTGGTCTGCACCACCTTGGTGACCGGCACCAGCTGGCCGTCCTTTTTCAGGTGCTCGGTCAGGCGCACCCGGACGCTCGCCGTCAGCTCCACCATGCCGGCGTCGAGCGCGCGCTGCACCTCGGCGATGTCGGCAAACACCATGCCCTCGCCGCGGCCGTTGATGCGCTCGCGCGTGGTGTAGTACAGGCCCAGCACCACGTCCTGCGAGGGCACGATCGAGGGCTCGCCGTTGGCCGGAAAGAGCACGTTGTTGGACGACAGCATGAGCGTGCGCGCTTCCATCTGCGCCTCGACCGACAGCGGCACGTGCACCGCCATCTGGTCGCCGTCGAAGTCGGCGTTGAAGGCCGAGCACACCAGCGGGTGCAACTGGATCGCCTTGCCCTCGATCAGCATCGGCTCGAAGGCCTGGATGCCGAGGCGGTGCAGGGTCGGGGCGCGGTTGAGCAGCACCGGGTGCTCCTTGATCACGTCCTCCAGAATGTCCCACACCACCGGCGTGCCGGCTTCGACTTCCTTCTTCGCCGCCTTGATGGTCGTGGCGATGCCCATTTGCTCCAGGCGCGCAAAGATGAAGGGCTTGAACAGCTCCAGCGCCATCAGCTTGGGCAGACCGCACTGGTGCAGCTTGAGCGTGGGGCCGACGGTGATGACCGAACGGCCCGAGTAGTCGACCCGTTTGCCGAGCAGGTTCTGGCGGAAGCGCCCGCCCTTGCCCTTGATCATGTCGGCCAGCGACTTGAGGGCGCGCTTGTTGGCGCCGGTCATGGCCTTGCCGCGGCGGCCGTTGTCGAGCAGGCTGTCGACGGCCTCTTGCAGCATGCGCTTTTCGTTGCGCGCGATGATCTCGGGCGCTTTGAGCTCCAGCAGGCGCTTGAGGCGGCTGTTGCGGTTGATCACGCGCCGGTACAGGTCGTTCAGGTCGGAGGTGGCAAAGCGGCCGCCATCCAGGGGCACCAGCGGGCGCAGATCCGGCGGCAGCACCGGCAGCACGTCGAGCACCATCCACTCGGGCTTGATGCCCGACTTCTTGAACGCCTCCAGCACCTTGAGGCGCTTGGCGTTTTTCTTCACCTTGAGCTCGGAGCCGGTGAGGTCGTTGCGCAGGCGCTCGATCTCGCTGTCGATGTCGATGCTGCCCAGCAGCTCCTGGATGCCCTCGGCGCCCATCTTGGCGCTGAACTCGTCGCCGTACTCGCGCTCCTTGGCGTCGAACTCGTCCTCGCTCATGATGGCGAACTTTTTCAGCGGCGTCATGCCCGGATCGACCACCACGTAGGCTTCGAAATAGAGCACGCGCTCGATGTCGCGCAGCGTCATGTCCAGCACCATGCCCAGGCGCGAGGGCAGGCTTTTCAGGAACCAGATGTGGGCGCAGGGCGCGGCCAGGTCGATGTGGCCCATGCGCTCGCGCCGCACCTTGGTCTGGGTGACTTCGACGCCGCACTTCTCGCAGATCACGCCGCGGTGCTTGAGGCGCTTGTACTTGCCGCACAGGCATTCGTAGTCCTTGATCGGGCCAAAGATCTTGGCGCAGAACAGGCCGTCGCGCTCGGGCTTGAAGGTGCGGTAGTTGATGGTCTCGGGCTTTTTCACTTCGCCAAAGGACCAGGAACGGATTTTCTCGGGCGAAGCGAGCCCGATCTTGATGGCGTCGAAGTGCTCGTCGGGGGTGATCTGCTTGAACAGGTCGAGGAAGTGTTTCATGTCCGGGTTTCCTTTACGGGTTCAGGGTTCAGCCGCGCTCAAGTTCGATGTCGATGCCGAGGGAGCGGATTTCCTTGACCAGCACGTTGAACGACTCCGGCATGCCGGCGTCGATGGCGTGCTCGCCCTTGACGATGCTCTCATAGACCTTGGTGCGGCCCTGCACGTCGTCGGACTTGACGGTGAGCATCTCTTGCAGCACGTAGCTGGCGCCGTAGGCTTCGAGCGCCCAGACCTCCATCTCGCCGAAGCGCTGGCCGCCGAACTGCGCCTTGCCGCCCAGCGGCTGCTGGGTGACGAGCGAGTACGGGCCGGTGGAGCGCGCGTGCATCTTGTCATCGACCAGGTGGTGCAGCTTGAGGTAGTGCATGTAGCCCACGGTGGTCACGCGCTCGAAAGCGTCGCCGGTGCGGCCATCGTAGAGCTGCGCCTGGGTGCGGCTGGGCGTGAGCCCCTTGGCCTTGGCCACGTCGTCGGGGTAGGCGAGCTTGAGCATGTCGAAGATCTCGGCCTCGGAGGCGCCGTCGAACACCGGCGAGGCAAAGGGCACGCCCTTGCTCAGCTCGGCCGCCATGGCGCGCACTTCGTCGTCGCTCAGGTCGGCGAGGTTTTCCTGGCGCCCGGTGCGGTTGTAGATCTGCTCCAGGGTCTGGCGCAGCTCGGCGGCTGCGGCCTGGCGCTGCAGCATGTCGCCCAAGCGCTGCCCCAGCCCCTTGGCGGCCCAGCCCAGGTGCACTTCCAGCACCTGGCCGATGTTCATGCGCGAGGGCACGCCCAGCGGGTTGAGCACGATATCGACTGGCGTGCCGTCGGCCATGTAGGGCATGTCCTCGACCGGGGTGATCTTGGAGACCACGCCCTTGTTGCCGTGGCGGCCGGCCATCTTGTCGCCCGGCTGCAGGCGGCGCTTGACGGCCAGATAGACCTTGACCATCTTGAGCACGCCCGCCGGCAGCTCGTCTCCCTGGGTGAGCTTCTTGCGCTTTTCTTCAAACGCCAGATCGAAGCTGTGGCGGGTGGAGTCGAGCGCGTTCTTGATCGACTCGAGCTGCGCCGCCACTTGGTCGTCGGCGGGGCGGATGTCGAACCAGTGGAACTTGTCCACCTCGGCCAGGTAGGCGCGCTCGATCCTGGCGCCTTTGGCCAGGCGCTTGGGGCCGCCGTTGGCGGTCTTGCCCAGCAGCAGCTTTTCGATCCGGTCGTAGGCGTCGGCCTCGACGATGCGCAAGCGGTCGTTGAGGTCGAGGCGGAAGCGCTTGAGCTCGTCGTCGATGATCTGCTGCGCGCGCTTGTCGCGCTGGATGCCTTCGCGCGTGAACACCTGCACATCGATCACCGTGCCCTGCGAGCCCTGCTCGACGCGCAGCGAGGTGTCTTTTACGTCAGAAGCCTTTTCACCGAAGATGGCGCGCAGCAGTTTTTCTTCGGGCGTGAGCGTGGTTTCGCCCTTGGGCGTGACCTTGCCCACCAGCACGTCGCCGGGCAGCACCTCGGCGCCGACATAGATGATGCCCGACTCGTCGAGGCGGTTGATCTGCTGCTCGGCCAGATTCGGGATGTCGCGCGTGATGTCTTCGGCCCCGAGCTTGGTGTCGCGCGCCATCACCACAAGCTCCTCGATGTGGATGCTGGTGTAGCGGTCTTCGGCCACCACGCGCTCGCTGATCAGGATCGAGTCCTCGAAGTTGTAGCCGTTCCAGGGCATGAAGGCGATCAGCATGTTTTGCCCGATCGAGATCTCGCCCAGGTCGGTCGAGGCGCCGTCGGCGATCACCGCGCCGGCGTGGATCTGGTCGCCCTTCTTGACGATCGGGCGCTGGTGGATGTTGGTGTTCTGGTTGCTGCGCTGGTATTTGATCAGGTTGTAGATGTCCACCCCGACCTCACCGGCCACGGCCTCGGCGTCGTGGACGCGCACCACGATGCGCGTGGCGTCGACGTAATCGACCCGGCCGCCGCGCTTGGCCACGACCACGGTACCGGAGTCGATCGCCGCCACGCGCTCGATGCCGGTGCCCACCAGCGGTTTTTCGGGCCGCAGCGTCGGCACCGCCTGGCGCGACATGTTGGCGCCCATGAGCGCGCGGTTGGCGTCGTCGTGCTCGAGGAACGGCACCAGCGAGGCCGCCACCGAGACGATCTGCGCCGGCGACACATCCATGTACTGCACGGTTTCGGGCGGGGTGAGGATCGATTCGCCCTTCTCGCGCGCCGACACCAGCTCGCCCACCAGCGCGCCGCTGGCGTCGAGCGCGGCGTTGGCCTGCGCGATCACGTACTTGCCTTCCTCGATCGCCGACAGGTAGTCGATCTGGTTCGTCACCTTGCCATCGACCACGCGCCGGTACGGGGTTTCGATGAAGCCGTACTCGTTCAGGCGCGCGTAGAGCGCGAGCGAGTTGATCAGGCCGATGTTCGGGCCTTCCGGGGTTTCGATCGGGCACACGCGGCCGTAGTGCGTCACGTGCACGTCGCGCACCTCGAAGCCGGCGCGCTCGCGCGTCAGGCCGCCCGGGCCCAGTGCCGAGACGCGGCGCTTGTGCGTGATCTCGGCCAGCGGGTTGGTCTGATCCATGAACTGGCTCAGTTGCGAGGCACCGAAGAACTCCTTGAGCGCGGCCGAAATGGGCTTGGAGTTGATCAGGTCGTGCGGCATCAGCGGCTCTTGCTCGGCCTGACCCAGGCGCTCCTTCACCGCCTTTTCGATCCGCGCCAGCCCGGTGCGGTACTGGTTCTCGGCCAGCTCGCCGACGCAGCGCACACGCCGGTTGCCCAGGTGGTCGATGTCATCGACCTCGCCCTTGCCGTTGCGCAAGTCGACCAGGATTTTCACCACATCCAAGATGTCTTCGTTCGACAGCACCATCGAGCCCTCGGCGCTGCCGCGCCCGACGCGGGCGTTGAACTTCATGCGTCCGACGCGCGACAGGTCGTAGGTGTCGGGGTTGTAGAACAGGCGGTGAAACAGCGCCTGCACCGCGTCTTCGGTCGGCGGCTCGCCGGGGCGCATCATGCGGTAGATCGCCACCCGGGCGCTGAACTCGTCGGCGGTTTCGTCGCTGCGCAGGGTCTGGCTGATGTAGGCGCCCTGATCCAGCTCGTTGGTGAAAATGCACGCCAGCTCGGTGATGCCGGCGCTGCGCAGTTTTTTCAGCAAGGTCTCGGTCAGTTCGTCGTTGGCCCGCGCCAGCAGCTCGCCGCTGTCGGGGTCGATGACGTTGCGCGCCACCACGCGCCCGAGCAAAAAGTCTTCGGGCACGCTGATGTGCGTGACCTTGGCCTGCTCGAGTTCGCGCGTGTGCCGCGCCGTGATGCGCTTGTCCTTGGCCACCACCACCTTGCCGCTGGGGTCGGTGAGGTCAAAGCGCGCCACCTCGCCGCGCAGGCGCTCGGTGACCAGCGCCATCTGGGCGCCGCTGTCCATCAGGCGGAAGTGGTCGTTGACGAAGAAATTGGCCAGAATCTGCTCGGGGTTGAGGCCGATGGCCTTGAGCAAAATGGTGACCGGCATCTTGCGCCGGCGGTCGACGCGGAAAAACAGCAGGTCCTTGGGGTCGAACTCGAAATCGAGCCACGAGCCGCGGTAGGGGATGATGCGGGCCGAAAACAGCAGCTTGCCCGAGCTGTGCGTCTTGCCCTTGTCGTGCTCGAAAAACACGCCCGGCGAGCGGTGCAACTGGCTCACGATCACGCGCTCGGTGCCGTTGACGATGAAGCTGCCCTTGTCGGTCATGAGCGGCACCTCGCCCATGTAGACTTCTTGCTCCTTGACCTCCTTGACCACCTTGGACTGGCTGGTGGACGATTCGCGGTCGTAGATGATGAGCTGCACGCGCGCGCGCACCGCCGACGCAAAGGTCAGGCCGCGCGTCTGGCACTCGCGCACGTCGAACACCGGCCGGGCCAGGTTGTACTCGACGAACTTCATCTCCACGTAGCCGTTGTGCGAGACAATCGGGAACGCCGACTCGAAGGCCGCCTGCAAGCCCACCGAGGCGCGCTTGCGCGGGTGCTGATCGGCCTGCAGAAAGGCGGTGTAGGCGTCCTTCTGCATCTGCAACAGGTAGGGGATTTCCAGCACGTTTTCGCGGCTGCCGAAGCTTTTGCGGATGCGTTTGCGTTCGGTGAATGAGTACGTTTGAGCCATGAGATCTCCGGGCTTGAGAAGACACAGCCAAAACCGCTGGGACGGCGGCGGCCTTGGCTGTGCGCTCTGGGCTCGAGGGCGGTGCCGTCCACCGCAAGCACCTCGAGCGCAAAAAGGCTGGAAAGCCCAACGCGGGCTCTCCAGCCTTGGAGGGCAGCCGATTACTTGAGCTCGGCCTTGGCGCCGGCTTCTTCCAGCTTTTTCTTGGCGGCTTCGGCGTCGGCCTTGGGCAGGGCTTCCTTGACCGTCTTGGGTGCGCCGTCGACCAGGTCTTTGGCTTCTTTCAGGCCCAGGCCGGTGATTTCGCGCACCGCCTTGATGACCGACACCTTGTTCGCGCCGGCTTCCTTGAGCACGACGTCGAAGTCGGTCTTCTCTTCCACCGGTGCGGCGGCGGCGGCGCCACCACCGGCAGCGGGAGCGGCCATGGCGGCGGCGCTCACACCAAACTTCTCTTCGATGGCTTTCACCAGCTCGTTGAGTTCCATGACCGTCATGGTGTCGAGAGCGGTCAGAAATGCGTCTTTATCGAATGCCATTTTCAAATTTCCTAACAAACGGTTGGAGGTCGGGCCAAGGGGGCGCTCAGGCCGCCACGGCCTCGCCCTTTTGCTCGGCCACGGCGGCCACGGCGCGCGCGATGCGCGAGATCGGGGATTGCATCAAGCCCAGCAACTGCGCCAACAGCACTTCCTTGGGGGGAATGCTGGCCAGTTGCTTCACGCCATTGACGTCCAGGGCCTTGCCGGCAAACACGCCGCCGCGAATGACCAGCTTGTCGTTGGTCTTGGCGAAGTCGGCCACCACTTTGGCGGCGGCCACGGCGTCTTGGGAAAAGCCATAGATCAGCGGCCCGGACATCTGGTCGGCGCCTGCCTCAAAGCCGGTGCCAGCCACTGCGCGGCGCGCCAGGGTGTTCTTGAGAACCCCCAGAAACACGCCTTCGCTGCGGGCTTTGACACGCAACTGGGTCAGGTCGGCGACCTTGATGCCACGGTATTCCGCCATCACGAGCGTTTGAGCTTTTGCTGCGAGCGCCGCCACCTCGTCGATGACGGCCTGCTTCTCACTGCGGTTCAAACTCAAGGTCAACTCCTCAAAAAAGCATGGTTGCGGGCTGTGCGCCCCTGGCCATGCACCTGATTGCAGCGACCAACCGTTGCGGGAAAAAATTTTCCGTTCGCGGCGGGATCGCCATCTGCGCTGGCTTCGGTGCAGAAATTAAGCGCAACCCGGGCAAGCCCGGCCGCGCACCAGCGGTCCTGGATGGCTCTGGCAGCGCGTTGCACGCCCCCAGACCCACCACCCACGGCCACCGCCGCACCCCCGAGGGGGAGCCGCAGCAACCGGGAATTCTGTGTCGGCACAGCCGCCCGGTTTCAGGCCGCCTGCGCTGCCGCGATCGAGGGCACCTCGACCCGCACCCCCAGGCCCATGGTGGACGACAGCGCCACCTTGCGCAGGTACTGGCCCTTGGACGAAGCCGGCTTGGCCTTGTTCAGGGCTTCGAGCAGCGCCTGCAGGTTGCCCAGCAGCTTGGTGTCGTCGAAAGAGCGCCGGCCGATGGTGCCGTGCACGATGCCGGCCTTGTCGACGCGGAACTGCACCTGCCCGGCCTTGGCGTTGCGCACCGCCGTGGCCACGTCGGGCGTCACGGTGCCGACCTTGGGGTTGGGCATGAGGCCGCGCGGGCCCAGAATCTGGCCCAGCGCACCCACCACGCGCATCGCGTCGGGCGAGGCGATGACGACGTCGAAGTCCATCTTGCCGGCCTTGACGTCGGCGGCGAGGTCGTCAAAACCCACCACGTCGGCGCCTGCGGCGCGCGCCTCGTCGGCCTTGGCGCCCTGGGCGAACACCGCCACGCGCTTGGTCTTGCCGGTACCATGGGGCAGCACCACGGCGCCGCGCACCACCTGGTCGGATTTCTTGGCGTCCACGCCCAACTGCACCGCGACGTCGATGGACTCATCGAACTTGGCCGTGGCGTGCTGCTTGACCATGCCCAGCGCCGCAGCCACCGGGTACAGCTTGGTGGAATCGACCACGCCTTGCAGCGCTTTTTGTTTCTTGCTCAGTTTTGCCATTTCACGCGCCCTCCACGATCACGCCCATCGAGCGCGCCGAGCCCGCGATGGTCTTGATGGCGGCATCGATGCTGGCCGCGTTCATGTCTTTCAACTTGGTCTTGGCGATCTCTTCGAGCTGGGCGCGGGTGATCTTGCCGACCTTTTGCTTGTTCGGCACCGGCGAGCCCTTGTCGAGCTTGATCGCTTTCTTGATCAGCGTCGTGGCCGGCGGGGTCTTGATGATGAAGGTGAAGCTCTTGTCGGCAAACGCGGTGATGACCACCGGCAGCGGCAAGCCCGGCTCCATGCCCTGGGTTTGGGCATTGAAGGCCTTGCAGAACTCCATGATGTTGAGCCCGCGCTGACCCAGCGCCGGACCGATCGGGGGGGAGGGGTTGGCCTTACAAGCTGGCACCTGCAGCTTGATGAAGCCGACGATTTTCTTCGCCATGTAGAATTACTCCATCGAGTTCAAACGGCCAGGCACCCGACACGGACCCCTGGCCTCCTCGCAAACCCGGTCCATGATTCGTCTTTTGAGCCGGCTGCAGCGCGAAGCTGCCCCCCACCCCGCTGGCTACGGACCTAAAGCGCCAGCAGCCAAAGCAACACCGCCCGCAAGCAGCTGTTTTTGGCAAAGACCGCCATCATAGCACAGATCGGCCTTTGCTGCTGTCTTTTGTTGCTTCTGGATTGAGCCGGCTGTGACCAATGACACAAAAAGCCCGCCGCTGCAAGCCTGCAGGGCGGGCCAAGGAGACACCCCTCGCTCTCAAACTTTGAACCAGCGCATCAGCGGTTGTAGGCGCTCTCGCCGTGCGAGCTGATGTCCAGCCCTTCGCGTTCCTCTTCTTCGCTCACGCGCAGGCCCACCGCCAGGTCGGCGATCTTGAAGGCGATGAAGGCCACCACGCCGGACCAGGCCGCGGCAACGAGCATCGAAAAGGCTTGCACGGGCACTTGGCTGGCGATGGAGTAGTCCTCCGCGCCGCCGCCGCCGAGCATGGGGGCGGCAAACACGCCCACCAGCAAGCCGCCGACGATGCCGCCCACGCCGTGCAGGCCAAAGACGTCGAGCGAGTCGTCGGCACCGAGCATTTTCTTCAGGCCATTCACGCCCCACAGGCACAGGAAGCCACCGGCCAAGCCGATCACCAGCGCGCCCATCGGACCCACATAACCGCAAGCCGGGGTGATGGCCACCAAGCCCGCCACAGCGCCCGAGGCGGCACCCAGCATCGACGCCTTGCCTTTGAGCAGCGCCTCACCCACGCACCAGGCCAGCACGGCGGCGGCGGTGGCGATCAGGGTGTTGAGGAAGGCCAGTGCGGCGTTGCTGTTGGCTTCCAGAGCCGAACCGGCGTTGAAGCCAAACCAGCCCACCCACAGCAGCGCGGCTCCGACCATGGTCAGCGCCAGGCTGTGCGGGGCCATGGGTTCCTTGCCGTAGCCGATGCGCTTGCCCACCACATAGGCACCCACCAGGGCCGCCACCGCAGACGACAGGTGCACCACGGTACCGCCGGCAAAGTCCATCTTGCCCAGACCGATCAGGAAACCGCCGCCGCCCCAGACCATGTGCGCCACCGGGATGTAGCTGAAGGTGAACCACAGGGCGGTGAAGATCAGCACGGCGCTGAACTTGATGCGCTCGGCAAAGGCGCCGACGATCAGGGCGCAGGTGATGCCCGCGAAGGTGGCCTGGAAGGCGACGAAGATCAGCTCCGGTATGTAGACGCCCTCGGTGAAGGTGGCGGCGGTGGACTCCATGCTGATGCCGGCCAGGAAGGCTTTGTCGAGGTTGGCGATGATCAGCCCCTCGCCGCCAAAGGCCAGGCTGTAGCCGTACAGCGCCCACAGCACCATGACGAGCGAGAACACCACCAGCACCTGCATCTGCACCGAGAGTATGTTCTTGCTGCGCACCAGGCCGCCGTAAAACAGCGCCAGCCCGGGGATGACCATCATCACCACCAGCAACGTGGCCACCAGCATCCAGGCGATGTCGCCCTTGTCCACCGCTGAGGCGGCGGCGGGTTCGGCAGCCACGGCCAGCGCGGCGGCATCGACCGCTGGCGCCGGCGCAGCAGGTGCCGCTTCGGTGGCCGTCATTGGAGCGGCGGCGGGTGCGGCGTCGGGGGCTTGGGCCATGGCCGCCGATGCGCCCAGCAGCAGCCCCAGGCCCACACACAGACTGAATAGAAACTTTTTCATGATGGATGCTCGAAGATTGAAAAAGGGTTGATGGGTCAGAGGGCTTGCGTGCCGGTCTCGCCGGTGCGGATGCGCACCACCTGCTCCAGCGGGAAAACGAAAATCTTGCCGTCGCCGATCTTGCCGGTGCGCGCCGCGCCCTCGATGACCTCGATCACGCGCTCGACCAGTTCCTCGCCCACGGCGGCCTCGACCTTGACCTTGGGCAAAAAATCGACCACATATTCGGCGCCACGGTAGAGCTCGGTGTGCCCTTTCTGGCGCCCGAAGCCCTTGACTTCGGTGACGGTGATGCCCTGTACACCCAGACTCGAGAGCGCTTCGCGCACCTCGTCGAGCTTGAAGGGCTTGATGATCGCGGTGACCAGCTTCATGTTCAACCTTTCTGTATCTGTCGATAGGGGGCCGATCCGGCCTATGGCCCGACCAGCGGCGGGTGTGGGTGCCCAACCTGAACGCCTGGGCCATTGACACGCCCAGCATCTAGCACATAGCGTGCCAACCTGCTCGCTCCCGGCCCCAGCCGGCGCCATCACCCAGCGCGGGCGCGCCAGCAAAGGGGGTCTGACCGAGGTGAGCGCGGCCTGCACCCGGGGCCGCAGCGGCAACCGCTACACTGCGACCAGATCAGCCGCTTCCCGATGCACCAATCTGGTGCCATCTGGCGGCGCAAGCCGCAGCCTACGGGCACTTGTCCGGGTCCGGGCCATACAGCAACAGGGGAGTCGAACGTGGGTTTGTGCGTGGTTCAAAGTCGCACGCTGGTCGGGCTCGAGGCCTTGCCGGTGAGCGTGGAGGTGCATCTGGCCAACGGCCTGCCCAGCCTGACGCTGGTCGGCCTGGCCGACACCGAGGTCAAAGAGGCGCGCGAGCGGGTGCGCTCGGCCATCTTGAACGCTGGGCTGGAGTGGCCGCACAACAAGCGCATCACGGTCAACTTGGCCCCGGCCGACCTGCCCAAGGAGTCGGGGCGCTTTGACTTGCCGATCGCGTTGGGCATTTTGGCCGCCAGCGGCCAGATCGACGGCGCGGCGCTGGCCGGGCACGAATTTGCTGGCGAGCTCTCGCTCAGCGGCGCCTTGCGCCCGATCCGGGGCGCCCTGTGCATGGGGCTGTCATGCTTGCGCGCAAGCGGTGCCGGCCAAAGCGCATGCACCGCTTTGGTGCTGCCGCCGGTCAGCGCCGAAGAAGCGGCCTTGGTGCGCCAGGCGCGCGTGTACCGGGCGCGCCACCTGCTCGATGTGGTGCAGCGCTTTGCGCCGTCCGGCATGGCGCTGCCCGAACCGGCGCACCCCGACGGCTGGGTGCAGTTGCAGGGCCAGGCTGCGGTGCAGGGGCAGGATTTGCCCGATCTGGCCGATGTCAAGGGCCAAGCCGGCGCGCGGCGGGCACTGGAAATCGCTGCCGCGGGCGCGCACAGCCTGCTGATGAGCGGCCCGCCGGGCTCGGGCAAGTCGATGCTGGCGCAGCGCCTGCCCGGCATCTTGCCCGCGCTGGACGACCAGCAGGCGCTGGAGGCGGCGGCGGTGGCGTCGCTGGCGGGGCGCTTCCGGCCCGAGCACTGGGGCCAGCGGCCTTTCAGCGCGCCGCACCACAGCGCCAGTGCGACCGCGCTGGTGGGCGGCGGCAACCCGCCCCGGCCGGGCGAGATTTCGCTGGCGCACCATGGCGTGCTGTTCCTCGATGAGCTGCCCGAATTCCCCCGCGCCGCCCTCGAGGCCCTGCGCGAGCCGCTCGAGAGCGGGCAGATCCGCATCTCGCGCGCGGCGCGCCAGACCGATTTTCCAGCCCGCTTCCAGCTCGTGGCCGCCATGAACCCCTGCCCCTGCGGCTATCTGGGCGCCAGCCACAGGGCCTGCCGCTGCACGCCAGAGCAGGTGCAGCGCTACCAAGGCAAGCTCAGCGGCCCGTTGCTGGACCGCATCGACCTGCACGTCGAAGTGCCGCTGCTGCCACCCGGGCAGTTGCTCGACGGCGCAGCGGCGGAGAGCAGCGCAGCGGTGCGCGCGCGCGTGGCCCAGGCGCGCCAGCGGGCGCTGCAGCGCCAGGGCCACGCCAACCACACCCTGCACGGCCCAGCGCTGCAACGCCATGCGGCGCTCGAACCCGCGGCCGCACAGCTGCTGCAGCAAGCGGCCACCCGGCTCGGTTGGTCGGGGCGCGCCACCCACCGCGCGGTGCGCGTGGCACGCACCATCGCCGACCTGGCCGCCAGCGAGCGCATCCAAAGCGCGCATCTGGCCGAAGCAATGCAGTACCGGCAGCCCGTAGCGCTGTGAAGTTGCCGCATAATCTCGCACAAATGATGCCAGTCGCGAGATCAAACCCCCACTCCAGACCATGAACTTTGCCGCCACCGCCCTACCCGAGCCCCTGGCGGTGACGCGGCCAGGCTCCATGTCGTTGCACTGGCCCACCCCGCCCTACGCCAGCTACGGCACACCCGAAAGCGGCGCCGACGGCCCGGCTGCTGCCGGCCTGGACTGCCTGGTCGAGGGCAGCAACGGCCAAGTGCGTCCTTGCCGGCTGCTGGGGCTGGATCTGCCGGCCGGTTTGGCCCATATCCAGGTGCCCCCCTCGCGCGCCGTCATGCCATTGCGCTTCGATATGTTCAGGCGCATCAGCCTGACGCAGCCGCTGGCGCCGCTGGCGCCCAGCCCAGACCGTGCCAGCCCCGAGGCCGGCCGCCACGCCAGCAGCGCCGACGAGCTGCTGCGCCACCGCCCGCGCTTGCCCTACCGCCTCGAGTTCAGCGACGGCTCGGTGCAGACGGGGCTGACGATTGGACACCTCGAGTCCGCCGTGGGGGTGTTTCTGTTCGTGCCGCTGGACGAACACGACCGGGTGCAACGGGTTTTCTTGCCGGCCCACGTGCTGCGCCGCGTGCAGGTTGGGGAGAGCATCGGCCAGGTGTTGGTCGAGCAACACGCCGTCACCACCGAGCAAGTGGAGCAGGCGGCGCGCACCCAGGAGCAGCTGCGCCAGCGCAAACTGGGCGACTACCTGGTGCTCAAGGAGGTGGTCAAGCCCGAGCAGTTGCTGCAGGCACTCGAAGAGCAGTCGCGCATGCCCATGGTGCGCATCGGCGAGGCCCTGACCGCGCTCGGGCTCATCACCCCAGAGCAGCTGCATGAGGCGCTGGAGCGCCAGAAATCCGAACGCAGCGTGCCGCTGGGCGAACTGCTGGTGCAAAGCGGTCAGCTGACGCGCGACGACCTGCGCATCGCGCTGGCGCGCAAGATGGGTTACCCGGTGGTCGATCTGGCCCAGTTTCCGATCGATCCCGAGGCCTTGCGCCGGGTGCCGATCGCGCTGGCGCGCAAGCACCGCATCGTGCCGCTGCTGTGGCGCAACGGCACCGTGGTGGTGGCCGCCGAAGACCCGTCGCGGCGCGGCATGCTCGAAGAGCTGGATTTCGTGCTGCAGGCCAAGGTGGTGGCCACGCTCACCAGCGCCGCGCTCGGGGCGCAGAGCGTCAACGAGGCCTATGCCCGCTTCGGCCTCGACGACGCCCAGGCGGCGCTGGCTGCCGGTGGCGATATGACCGCCACCAGCTCCGACAAGCTGCTCGAATCGCTCGAGCAGGAAGCCAGCGACGACGACCCCAGGGTCGGCGCCATCGAGCAGTCCGACAACTCGCTCGTCAAGCTCATCAACAGCCTGATCATCGAGGCCCATGGCCAAGGGGCCTCCGACATCCACATCGAGACCTTTGCCAGCAAGCGCAAGGTGCGCATCCGGCTGCGCAAGGACGGCCGCCTGACCCCCTTCATGGAGCTGCCACCGGGCTACCGCAACGCCATCGTCGGCCGCATCAAGGTGATGTGCGACCTCGACATTTCCGAACGCCGCAAACCGCAGGACGGCAAGATCGACTTTGCCAAGTTCTCGCCCGCGCACAAGCTCGAGCTGCGCGTGGCCACCATCCCCACCAGCAACGGCGCCGAAGACGTGGTGCTGCGCCTGCTCTCATCGGCCAAGCCGCTGCCGCTGGATCAGCTCGGCCTGAGCCCCGCCAACCTGCACCAACTGCAAACCGCGGTGGCGCGCCCGCACGGCATGTTGCTGTGCGTGGGCCCCACGGGCTCGGGCAAGACCACCACGCTGCACTCGGTGCTGCAGCACATCAACACGCCCGACCGCAAGATCTGGACCGCCGAAGACCCGATCGAGATCAGCAACCCCGAGCTGCGCCAGGTGCAGGTCAACCCCAAGATCGACTGGACTTTTGCCAAGGCGCTGCGGGCCTTTTTGCGCGCCGACCCCGACATCATCATGGTGGGCGAGATTCGCGACCACGAAACCGCCCAGATGGCGATCGAGGCCTCGCTCACCGGCCACCTGGTGCTCTCGACGCTGCACACCAACAGCGCGCCCGAAACCGTGGTGCGGCTGCTCGACATGGGAATGGACCCGTTCAACTTCGCCGATTCGCTCGCTGCCGTGCTGGCGCAGCGCCTGGTGCGGCGCTGGTGCAAGGGCTGCGTGCGCAGCGCTGCGGCCGATGAAGCCTGGGTCAACGAGCTGCTGGACGACTACCTGCACGTGCTGCCCGAGAACCTGCGCCCCGACAAGGCCGAGCTGCGTGCGCAGTGGCTGCGCGATTACGGCGTCGACGGCCGCTTGCTCCAGCACCACGCCCCCGGCTGCCCGGCCTGCGACCAGACCGGCTACAAGGGCCGCCTGGGGGTACACGAGCTGCTGCTCATCGATGGCCCCTTGCGCCGCCTGATCCAGCACAAGGCCCCCTCCGAGGCGCTGCTGGAGGCGGCCCAGATCGGTGGCGGGCTGCGCACCCTGCGCCAGGACGGCATCCTCAAGGTGCTGCAGGGGCTGACTGGCATCGACGAGGTGCGCGCCCACTGCGCCCTCTAAGGCGCATGCAGCCTTACAGGCCCAGATTGGGCGCCAGCCAGCGCGCCAGCTCGTCTGCGCTCATGTGGCGCCGGCGCGCCTGATCGGCCAGTTGGTCGCGCCCGATGGGGCCGACGTTGAAGTAACGGCTTTCGGGGTGCGCGAGGTAAAAACCGCAGACGCTGGCGGCGGGCGTCATGGCCAGGCTTTCGGTCAGCCCCATGCCGATGTCGGCGCTGCCCAGCAGCGCCAGCAGCTCGCGCTTGACGGTGTGGTCGGGGCAGGCCGGGTAGCCCGGCGCCGGGCGGATGCCCTGGTACTGCTCGGCGATGAGCTGCTGCGGGCTCAGATTTTCCTGCGCGGCGTAGCCCCACAGTTCGGTGCGCACGCGCCAGTGCAGGTATTCGGCCGCGGCTTCGGCCAAACGGTCGGCCAGCGCCTTGAGCAGGATCGCCTGGTAGTCGTCGTGCGCGGCCTCGAAGGCGGCGGCGCGCGCCTCGGCCCCGATGCCCGCCGTGACGGCAAAGGCACCGACGTAATCGGCCACGCCGCTGCCCTGCGGCGCCACGAAGTCGGCCAGGCAGCGGTTGGGGCGCGGCACGCCATCGACCACCGGTTTCTCGCTCTGCTGGCGCAAGCCGTGCCAGACCAGCACCGGGCTCTGGCGCGCTTCGTCGGCGTAGAGGGCGATGTCGTCGTCGTGCAGCGCCTGCGCCGGGTACAGGCCCAGCACCGCGTGGGCCACCAGCCAGCGCCCATCGACGATTTTTTTCAGCATCGCTTGCGCGTCGGCATAGACCTTGCGCGCCTGTGCGCCCACCAGCTCGTCGTCGAGGATGGCGGGGTAGGGGCCGGCCAGGTCCCAGGTCTGGAAGTAGGGGCCCCAGTCGATGTGGCGCGCCAGCTCGGCCAGATCGAGGTTTTTGAACACGCGCCGGCCGATGAACTTGGGCCGCGCCGGGGTGTAGGCGGCCCAGTCGATCCGGGCCTTGTTGGCGCGCGCCTGCGCCAGCGACACCAGCGGGGTTTTCTTTTTGTTGGCGTGCTGCTGGCGCACGCGCTCGTAGTCCTGTTGCAGCTCGGTCACGAAGGCGGCGCGCCCCTGCCCCAACAGGCTTTGCGCCACGCCCACGCCGCGCGAGGCGTCGGGCACATAGACCACCGGGCCGCGGTAATGCGGTGCGATCTTCACCGCCGTGTGCACGCGGCTGGTGGTGGCGCCGCCGATCATCAGCGCCACGCCGTGGGCGCCGAAGTAGGCGTCCTTTTCCATCTCGGCGGCCACCACTTGCATCTCTTCGAGGCTGGGGGTGATCAGGCCCGACAGACCGACGATTTCGGCCCCCACCTCCTTGGCCTTGGCCAGAATCTGGTGGCAGGGCACCATCACGCCCATGTTCACGACCTCGAAGTTGTTGCACTGCAGCACCACGGTCACGATGTTCTTGCCGATGTCGTGCACGTCGCCCTTGACGGTGGCGATGACGATCTTGCCCTGGCTGCGCGTGGCCGTGCCGGCGGCCTCGAACTGGCGTTTTTCTTCCTCGATGTAGGGCAGCAGGTGCGCCACCGCCTGCTTCATGACGCGCGCGCTTTTCACCACCTGCGGCAGGAACATCTTGCCGGCGCCGAACAGGTCGCCGACCACGTTCATGCCGTCCATCAGCGGGCCTTCGATCAGGTGCAGCGGCCGCGCACCCTCGGCCCGCATCTGCTGCCACAGGGCTTCGGTGTCGGCCTCGATGTGCTCGTTGTTGCCATGCACCAGCGCGTGCGTCAGGCGCTCGCGCAGCGGCAGCGCGCGCCAAGCGTTTTTGGCGCTGTCGTCGCGCGCCGCGCCGCGCACGCTGTCGGCAATCTCGAGCAGGCGCTCGGTGGCGTCGGGGCGGCGGTTCAGCACCACGTCTTCGACGCGCTCGCGCAAAGACGGCTCGAGCTCGTCGTACACGCCGACCATGCCGGCGTTGACGATGCCCATGTCCATGCCGGCCTGGATGGCGTGGTACAAAAACACGGTGTGGATGGCCTCGCGCACCGGGTCGTTGCCACGAAAGCTGAAGCTCACGTTGCTCACGCCGCCCGAGACCTTGGCCCCCGGCAGGTTGCGCTTGATCCAGCGCGTGGCCTCGATGAAGTCGACGGCGTAGTTATTGTGTTCCTCGATGCCGGTGGCAATGGCGAAGATGTTGGGGTCAAAAACGATGTCTTCGGGCGGAAAGCCCACTTCATCGACCAGGATGCGGTAGGCGCGCGCGCAGATCTCGGTCTTGCGCGCAAAGGTGTCGGCCTGGCCCTGCTCGTCGAAGGCCATGACCACGGTGGCGGCGCCGTAGCGCCGGATCAGCCGCGCCTGGCGCTTGAACTCGGCCTCGCCCTCCTTGAGGCTGATCGAGTTCACCAGCCCCTTGCCCTGCACGCACTTGAGCCCGGCCTCGATCACCTCCCACTTGGAGGAGTCGATCATCACCGGCACGCGCGCAATGTCGGGCTCGCTCGCCATCAGGTTCAGAAAGCGCACCATCGCCGCCTGGCTGTCGAGCATGGCTTCGTCCATGTTGACGTCGATGATCTGCGCCCCGTTTTCCACCTGCTGGCGCGCCACCGCGAGCGCGTCCTCGAAGCGCCCCTCCAGAATCATGCGCGCAAAGGCCTTGGAGCCGGTGACGTTGGTGCGCTCGCCGATGTTGACGAACAGCGTGTCGGCGTCGATGCGCAGCAGCTCCAGGCCCGAGAGCAGCATGGGCGGCGGCGCGCTCGCGCGCTCAGGCGACGCGGCGCCGGACAGGTTGGCCACGGTGCGTGGGGAGGCAAGGGTGGGGTGGTTCACGAAGGGGCGGCTGGTGGTGGGTGGGTAGCTTGAGGTCGGATGGGTGGGCCGCGCTGTGCCAGTTTGGCAGCCAAGGCGGCATGTCTGGGGCTAGCTGAGGCGCACGCGCGCAAACTTGCGCTTGCCCACTTGCAGCACGTAGGTGCCCGCAGCGAGCTTGAGGCCCTTGTCGCTCACCGGGCTGGCGTCGATGCGCACGCCGCCGCCGTCGATGAGGCGGTTCGCCTCGCTGCTCGACGGCGCCAGCCCGGCTGCCTTGAGCAGCGCCGCCACGCCGAGCGGGGCACCGCTGAGCGCGAGTTCGGGCATGGCATCGGGCACGCCGCCGCGCGCGCGCAGCATGAAGTCGTGCTCGGCCGCCTGCGCCGCCGCCGCGTTGTGAAAGCGCGTGGTGATTTCGGTGGCCAGCAGCACCTTGGCCTCTTTCGGGTTGCGGCCTGCGGCCACTTCGCGCTGCAGGGCCGCGATCTCGGCCTCGCTGCGCAGCGACAGCAGCGTGTACCAGCGCCACATGAGCGTGTCGCTGATCGACATCACCTTGGCGTACATGGTGTTGGCCGCTTCGCTGATGCCGATGGTGTTGCCCTTGGACTTGCTCATCTTCTCGACGCCATCCAAGCCTTCGAGCAGCGGCATGGTCAGGATGCACTGCGGCTCCTGCCCATACTCCTGCTGCAAATGGCGCCCCATGAGCAGGTTGAACTTCTGGTCGGTGCCGCCGAGCTCCAGGTCGGCCTTGAGCGCGACCGAGTCGTAGCCTTGCATGAGCGGGTACAGGAACTCGTGTACGCTGATTGGGCTGCCGCCCTGAAAGCGTTCGTGAAAGTCGTTGCGCTCCATCATGCGCGCCACCGTGTACTTGGCCGCCAGCCCAATCAGGCCGCGCGCGCCGAGCGCGTCGCTCCACTCGGAGTTGTAGCGCACCTCGGTGCGCGCCGGGTCCAGCACCAAGCTGGCCTGCTGGTAGTAGGTCTGGGCGTTGGCCTGTATCTGCTCGGGCGTGAGCGGCGGGCGCGTGCTGTTGCGCCCCGAGGGGTCGCCGATCAGGCTGGTGAAGTCGCCGATCAGAAAAATCACCGTGTGCCCCAGGTCCTGCAACTGGCGCAGCTTGTTGAGCACCACCGTGTGGCCAAGGTGGATGTCGGGCGCGGTCGGGTCCAGCCCGAGCTTGATGCGCAGCGGCTGGCCGCTGGCCTGGCTGCGCTGCAGTTTTTGCACCCAGTCGGCCTCGGGGAGGAGCTCCTCGCAGCCGCGCCGCGTCACCGCCAGCGCGTGTTGCACGGCGGCGTTCAGCGGGGCAGTGGGGGGCGCAGCAGCGTTGGGTTGGGCAGTGCTTGGACTCATTCGGGTTTTTACAGGTGGCTGCGCGCGGTCGGCGCGTTATACTGGGCGTCTATTCGTGGCCGGATTTTAGTCGGCGCGCCGCCTGTCGGGCTTATCGGCAGCTCAGCGGTGCGCGGTGGCTTATCATCCGCCCTGCAGCTGCGCCCAGCTCTCGGCGCCCTGCCCCCTTTTACTCGCCGCCCTGCGTGCGCCGCAAAGCGCAGCAGGCAGGCCTTGATGTTGACCTTGAATGAACGAACTGGCCCAGCACATCAGGCACACATTGGTCAAGTACCCCAAGCATTTCATCGCCGGATTGGGGGCTGTTTTGCTCGGTACCGGCGTCACCGCCTTTGGCGTCGCCCCCCTCGAGGCCGAAATCGCCAACCTGCCGGTGCAGCAAATCGTCGAGCCGGTGCCGCACGCAGCGCTGCAGCCCCTTGCCCCAGCCACAACCGTCGGCGCCAGCGCCGCCCCGGCCGAGCTGCAGGCCCCGGTGCCCTTCGTGCTGTTTCGCACCGACTTCACGCGCCGCGACGACACCGTGCAGAGCCTGCTGCAGCGCCTGGGGGTCAACGACAGCGCCGCCCACCAGTTCGTGCGCAGCCACCCCGATGCGGCCGCGCTCCTGCGCGGCCCGGCGGGCAAGCTGGTGCGCGCCGAGACCGACGACGAGCAGCGCCTGCTGCGTCTGAGCGTGCGCTGGTTGCCCAGCAACGATGCCCACCGTTACCAGCGCTTGCTGATCGAGCGCAGCGGCAGCGGCTTCGTGGCCCGCCTCGATCAAGTCGAAGCGCAGCGCTCGGTGCGGGTGGCCAGTGGCACGATTCGCAGCACCTTGTTTGCCGCCACCGAAGCGGCCGACTTGCCCGACCGGGTGGCTTCGCAACTGGCCGACATCTTCACCGGCCAGATCGATTTCCGCCGCGACCTGCAACGCGGCGACTCGTTCCGCGTGGTCTATGAGGCCATCGAGTCCGAGGGCGAGCTGCTGCGCTATGGCCGCCTGCTCAGCGCCGAGTTCGTCAACAAGGGCCGCGCGCACCAGGTGCTGTGGTTCGAGGCCGAGGGCCAGCCTGGGGCTTACTTCACTTTTGCCGGCGACAGCACGCGCCGCGCCTTCCTGGCCTCGCCGCTCGAGTTCTCGCGCATCAGCAGCGGCTTTGGCTTGCGCTTTCACCCCGTCACCGGGTTGCGCCGCCCGCATTTGGGGGTCGATTTTCCGGCACCCATCGGCACCCCGGTGCGCAGCGTGGGCGATGGCGTGGTCAAGTTTGCCGGCAGCCAGCGCGGTTTTGGCAACGTCGTCTTCATCCAGCACCGCAACCACATCGTCACCGTCTATGCCCACTTGCACCGCATCGACGTGCGCCAAGGCCAGAGCGTGGCGCAAGGCCAATACATCGGCCAGGTGGGTTGCACGGGGGTCTGCACCGGCCCACACGTGCACTTCGAATACCGCCTGAACGGCATCCACCGCGACCCGATGCTGCTGGTGGCCGAAGGCGGCGGCAGCGAACCGCTCACCGCCGCCTTGCGCCCGGCGTTTGAGCAGGCCGCTGCCCAGATGAAGCAAAAGCTGGCCGCCGCCGCCACCCTGATGCAAGCCAGCGCCCAATAACCCTGAGCCCTCCCGCCTACACCATCGGCCTGATGTCGGGCACCTCACTCGACGGCGTCGATGGGGTGCTGCTCGAATGCGCTGCCGACGGCGCTTTCAGGGTGCATGCCGCCGCCAGCGCCGCGCTGCCCGATGCGCTGCGCCAAGCCTTGTTGAGCCTGAATCAAAGCGGCCCAGACGAGCTGCACCGCGCTGCCGTGGCCGCCAGCCTGCTGGCCGAGCGCTATGCCGAGGTAGTGGCGCAGCTGCTCCAGCGCAGCGGCCTGGCCGCGGCGCAGATCCGCGCCATCGGCGCGCATGGGCAAACGGTGCGCCACCGACCGCCCAGCGATGGCGAGCCCTGGCCCTACACCTTGCAGATCAACCAGCCCGCGCTGCTGGCCGAACGCACCGGCATTGCCGTGGTGGCCGATTTTCGCAGCCGCGACCTCGCCGCCGGCGGCCAAGGGGCGCCCTTGGTGCCGGCCTTTCATCAGCGCCTGTTCGGGCGTGCGGGGCAATCGGTGCTGGTGCTCAACCTGGGCGGCATGGCCAATATCACGGCGCTGCCGGCCAGCGGCGCCGTGTACGGCCTCGACACCGGGCCCGGCAATGTGCTGCTCGACCTCTGGTGCCAGCGCCACACCGGCGCCTGGTTCGACCGCGATGGCGCCTGGGCTGCCAGCGGCCGCGAGCAACCCGAGCTGCTGGCGCACCTGCTGGCCGAGCCCTATTTTCGGCAACGCGGCTGCAAAAGCACCGGGCGCGACCTGTTCCATGCCGGCTGGCTGGACGAGCGCCTGCGCGGCTTTGCCGGGCTGCCCCCAGCCGACGTGCAAGCCACCCTGGCACGCCTGACCGCGCGCAGCGTGGCCCTGGCGGTGCAAGGCATCGATTGGGGCGGCGCGGGGCCGCAGCAGGTCTGGGTGTGTGGCGGCGGCAGCCGCAACGCGCAGTTGATGCGCCTGCTGGCCGCAGAACTGGCACCAGCCCAAGTGCAGGCCAGCGACGCAGCCGGTTGGCCGGCGCAGTGGGTCGAGGCTGCGGCCTTTGCCTGGCTGGCGCTGCAAACCCTGGCAGGCTTACCCGGCAACCTGCCCAGCGTCACCGGCGCCCGCGGAGCGCGGGTGCTGGGGGCGATTTACCCAGCCTGAGGGGGTAAGGCAGGGCGCGCCCGCGCGAGCCTGCCGCCTCTCGAGTGGCAGACCTGGGCGCCCACAATCAGGTACTGAAGCTCGAGCCGCAGCCGCAGGTGGTGCTGGCATTGGGGTTCTTGATCACGAACTGCGCCCCTTGCAGGTCTTCCTTGTAGTCGATCTCGGCCCCGACCAGGTACTGGTAGCTCATGGCGTCGATCAGCAGGCTGACGCCGTTCTTGCTCATGGTGGTGTCGTCTTCGTTGACCACTTCGTCAAACGTGAAGCCATACTGGAAGCCCGAGCAGCCGCCGCCTTGCACGAACACGCGCAGCTTCAGGTCGGGGTTGCCCTCTTCGGCGATCAGATCGGCCACCTTGGCCGCCGCGCTGTCGGTGAACACGAAGGGGGCGGGCATTTCGGTGGCGGGGTGTTCTGCGACTGCGCTCATGGTGCGGTGTTCCGATAAGTAAACCAGTGCGGCAATACTAAAGCAAAAAACTCAGGATAGGGCCCAGACTGGCGATTGCCTGCGCTGCGGCTGGGGTTTTGCGCAGCTCGCAGCGCCCACCCACAGCCCCCCATCCAGCGGCCGCAGGCAGACACCCGCCCTGCGGCTCGTGACCAGAGGGCGGTGGTGCAAAGGCCCAAAGCCCTTGCAGCGGTTCAACGCTTGGAGAACTGCTTGCGCCGGCGTGCCGAACGCAGACCGACCTTTTTGCGCTCCACTTCGCGCGCGTCGCGCGTCACGTAGCCGGCCGCGCTCAGGGCGGGCTTGAGGGCGGCGTCGTAGTCGATCAGGGCGCGCGTGATGCCGTGGCGCACCGCGCCAGCCTGGCCCGATTCGCCGCCGCCATGCACGTTGACCTGGATGTCGAAGGTCTGCTCGTGGCCGGTGAGCAACAGCGGCTGCCTGGCGATCATGATCGAGGTCTGGCGGCCAAAGAAGTTTTCGATGTCCTTGCCGTTGACCGTGATCTGGCCCGTGCCTTTTTTGAGGAACACGCGGGCGACGCTGGATTTGCGCCGGCCGGTGCCATTGTTCCATTCGCCGATCATGTGCGCTCCTCGAGGATGGCCAGGACTTTGGGTTGCTGGGCGCTGTGGGGGTGCTCGGCACCGCCATAGACCTTGAGCTTCTTGATCATGGCATAGCCCAGCGGACTCTTGGGCAACATGCCCTTGACCGCCTTTTCCAGCGCCCGGCCGGGGTGCTTGGCCTGCATGTCGCGGAAACTGGTGCCGTAGATGCCGCCCGGAAAGCCCGAATGGCGGTAGTAGATCTTGTCCTGGGCCTTGTTGCCCGTGACTTTGAGTTTGGCGGCGTTGACGACGACGATGAAATCGCCCGTGTCCACGTGAGGGGTGTAAATGGCCTTGTGTTTGCCGCGCAACCGGAGTGCCACTTCGCTGGCGACACGTCCGAGCACCTTATCGGTGGCGTCAATCACAAACCACTCGTGCACCACCTCGGCCGGTTTGGCGCTGAAGGTTTTGGTCATGAGTTTGCTCTGAATAAAGCGGGTTTGGCAGGCGTCTTTTCCACGGTCGGTGCGACTCTGGCGGCCGCCTCTTAGGTGGGTTTGCGCAGCGTCAGCCCCACCCGAAAAGGGCAAAAGCCTCGGCCACGCCTTCGCCGCGGACACCCAAAGCGCTGCGAAGCCTGCCATTCTAACGCCAAACACACCACCCAGGCAAGCAAAATTCAAGGCCGCTGCGGTTTGCGCGCATGGCTGTGGTTTACCATGCGCCCATGTTCAGTTATCGCCACGCCTTTCATGCCGGCAACCATGCCGATGTGCTCAAACACCTGACGCTGGTGGCCTGCCTGCAGTACCTGGCCCAAAAAGACGTGGGCCTGCTGCTGGCCGACACCCATGCGGGCGCGGGCATTTACCGGCTCGACCAGGAGCTGGCGCGCACCTCGGGCGAATCCGGGCGCGGCATCGTGCGCGTGGCCGCTGCGGCGGCGCAGGCTCGGGCGCAGGGCCAGCCGCTGCCGGCGGCGGTGCAGGCCTACCTCGAGCTGGTGCAGACCTACAACCTGGGCAGCGACAGCCTGCGCCACTATCCCGGCTCGCCCTGGATCTGCCAGACGCTGCTGCGCCCCCAAGACCAGCTCAAGCTGTTCGAGGTGCACCCGACCGACGCGCGCCTGCTCGAACGCCACGTCGCCGACCTCGGGCGCGGCAAGCAGATCGAGCTGCGCCGCAGCGACGGCTTTGCCGGCCTGCGCGCGCTGCTGCCACCGCCCACGCGGCGCGCGCTGGTGCTGATCGACCCAAGCTACGAGCTCAAGACCGACTACGCCGCCGTGCTCGACTGCCTCGAAGACGCGCTCGAGCGCTTCCCCACCGGTTGCTACGCGGTCTGGTACCCGGTGATCGCGCGGCCCGAGTCGCACGCGCTGGCGCGCAAGCTCAAGGCGTTGAGCACGCGGGTGCAACGGCCCTGGGCACAAGCGCTGCTCGATGTCGGGCAGGCCCCCACCAGCGGCCGCAGCGCCGAGGTGGCGCGTGGCCAGGCGCGCACGCCCCTGCACGCCAGCGCCATGCACCTCATCAACCCGCCCTACGCCTTGGCCGAGCAGTGGCGCGCGGCGCTGCCGTGGCTCAGCACCGCCCTCGAGGAAGGCCCAGGGGCACGGTGGCAGGTCGAGCACACCCCATCGGCCTGATGACCCCGACGCCAACCACACGCGCCAACGCTGCGCAGCCCGGTACGGGCCGCTGAGCTGCGAGCGCCGCGTGGGCGCCCGAGGTTGCGCCCCCCACTGCACTGCACTAGAGCCGCAGCCGCTCGCACAGCGCCAGCGTGGGCGCGCTCTGGTTCATGGTGTAGAAATGCAGCCCCGGCACCCCGGCCAGCTGCAGCCGCTCGCACAGGTTGCCCACCACCTCGCGCCCAAAGGCCTGGATGCTGGCCACGTCGTCGCCATAGCCCAGCAGGCGCAAGCGAATCCAGCGCGGCACCTCGGCTCCGCAGGCGTCGGAAAAGCGCAGCAGCTGGCTCGAGTTGGTGATGGGCATGATGCCGGGCACGATCGGGATCTCGATGCCCAGCGCGTGCGCTTCATCGACGAAGCGGAAATAGGCGTCGGTATTGAAAAAATACTGCGTGATGGCGCTGTCGGCACCGGCGCGCACCTTGGCCAGCAGCGCCTGCAGATCGGCCTGCGGCGAGCGCGCTTGCGGATGCACCTCGGGGTAGGCCGCGACCTCGATCTGAAAGGTGCTGCCAAACTCGGCCCGGATAAAGGCCACCAGGTCGCTGGCGTACTGGAACTCGCCCCCCAGGCCGTAGCCGCTGGGCAAGTCGCCGCGCAAGGCCACCAAGCGCCGCACCCCCATGCCCTGCAACTGGCGCAACTGCTCGCGCACCCCGGCGCGGGTGGCGCCGATGCACGAGAAATGGGCCGCCGCCGGCACGCCCTCGGCCAGAATCTCGGCCACGGTGGCAAAGGTGCCCTCTTGGGTCGAGCCCCCGGCGCCGTAGGTGACCGAGCAAAACTCGGGCCGCTGGGCGTAGAGCTGCTGGCGCACGGCGCGCAGCTTGACCGCGCCCTCGGGCGTTTTGGGCGGAAAAAATTCAAAACTGATGGGCAAGGCCTGGGCCATGATCGTGCTCCGTGGGGCCGGGCCGCCACGCCGCAGCGGCCCGATGCAAAGCCGGCGCGGGCGCCGCCCCCTGTTTGGGCAGCCAGGCGCAGCGCCAGCCTGAGAGGGGCTCAGTAGCGGTAGCTGTCGGGCTTGTACGGGCCTTGCTTGGGCACGCCGATGTAGGCCGCTTGCTCGTCCGACAGCTCGGTGAGCATGGCGCCGACTTTCTTCAGGTGCAGGCGCGCCACTTTTTCGTCCAGGTGCTTGGGCAGCACATAGACCTTGCCGGCGTCGTAGCCGTCGGGGTGGCCGTAGAGCTCGATCTGGGCGATGGTCTGGTTGGCAAAGCTCGAGGACATGACGAAGCTCGGGTGCCCGGTGCCGCAGCCCAGGTTCACCAACCGGCCCTTGGCCAGCAGGATGATGCGCCGCCCCGAGGGGAAGATGACGTGATCGACCTGCGGTTTCACCTCTTCCCACTGGCAGCGGGCCTCGAGCTCGGTGACCTCGATCTCGTTGTCGAAGTGGCCGATGTTGCACACGATCGCCTGGTCTTTCATGCGCGCCATGTGCTCGTAGGTGATCACGCCCTTGTTGCCGGTGGCGGTGACGAAAATATCGGCGTGCTCGGCGGCGTAGTCCATGGTCACCACGCGGTAGCCTTCCATGGCGGCTTGCAGGGCATTGATGGGGTCGATCTCGGTCACCCACACCTGGGCCGAGAGCGCGCGCAGCGCCTGCGCCGAGCCCTTGCCGACGTCGCCATAGCCCGCCACCACGGCCACCTTGCCCGCGATCATGACGTCGGTGGCGCGCTTGATGCCATCGACCAGCGACTCGCGGCAGCCGTACAGGTTGTCGAACTTGCTCTTGGTGACCGAGTCGTTGACGTTGATGGCGCGAAACAGCAGCGTGCCCTTGGCCGACATTTCTTTCAGGCGGTGTACGCCGGTGGTGGTCTCTTCGGTCACGCCGATGATCTGCGCGCCCTTGCGGCTGTACCAGGTGGCGTCGGTGGCCAGCTTGGCACGGATGGCGGCATACAGAATGCGCTCCTCGTCGCTGCCGGGGTTGGCCAGCACCTCGGGGTGGCGCTCGGCCTGTTTGCCCAGGTGCATGAGCAGCGTGGCGTCGCCGCCGTCGTCGAGGATCATGTTCGGGCCTTCGCCCTCGGCGCCCGCTGGGCCAAAGTCAAAGATGCGGTGCGTGTAGTCCCAGTACTGCTCCAGCGTCTCGCCCTTGAAGGCAAACACTGGCGTGCCGCTGGCGGCAATGGCGGCGGCGGCGTGGTCCTGGGTGCTGAAGATGTTGCACGAAGCCCAGCGCACCTGCGCGCCCAGCGCCTGCAGGGTCTCGATCAGCACGGCGGTCTGGATCGTCATGTGCAGGCTGCCGGTGATGCGCGCGCCCTTGAGCGGCTGGCGCGCGGCGTATTCTTCGCGGATCGCCATCAGGCCGGGCATTTCGGTTTCGGCGATGCGGATTTCTTTGCGCCCCCATTCGGCCAGGCCGATGTCGGCGATCACGCAATCGGCGAGGAGGGGGGATTTCAAGGCAGCATTCATGGGCTAGGCTCCGGCACAACAGGGTTGGGTTCAGACCACCGCTCGCGGCTGCCATGCAGCGCTCACCGCACGAGGAGTGGGTGAGCGTCGTTGCGGGTGGGCCAGCAGCAGCGGGTGCTGCGGCCGGTTTCGAGCCTCACACCGCCGCCGCTTGGGGCTCGGTGCTGCAACGCTCCTCGAAACACGCGCGGATTATAGGCCAAACAGATGAGGCAGGCCCAGATGGGGCCGGCCCGGACGGCGGGGCACGCAGGCGCTTCCCTATAATGCCGGCACATACTTTTCGCTACGCACAGAGCACCCGATCAATTGAGCGCCGCGCCCTTCTCCGCAACCGCCCCGCTTGCCACCGCCTCCCCCGCTCCTGCCTTGGCGCTGGTCGCGCACGACATGCAAGTGGTCGATGGCGTGATCCGCCAGCAGCTGGGCAGCGAAGTGCTGCTGGTGGGCCAGGTGGCCGAATACCTCATCGGCGCCGGCGGCAAACGGGTGCGCCCGGCGCTGCTGCTGCTCATGTGCCAGGCGCTGGGCTGCACCGACGCACGCCGCCACAGCTTGGCGGCGGTGGTCGAGTTCATCCACACCGCCACCTTGCTGCACGACGACGTGGTCGATGAGTCGGCCCTGCGCCGCGGCCGCGACACCGCCAACCACCTTTTTGGCAACGCGGCCAGCGTGCTGGTGGGCGACTTTCTGTATTCGCGCGCCTTCCAGATGATGGTGCAAGCCGGGCTGATGCGCGTCATGGACGTGCTCGCCGACGCCACCAACGTGATCGCCGAGGGCGAGGTGCTGCAACTGATGCAGATGCACGACGCCGCGCTCGACGAAGCCGCCTACCTGCGCGTGATCCGCGCCAAAACCGCCAAACTGTTCGAAGCCAGCGCCCGCCTAGCCGCCATCTTGTCCCACAGCGACGCCGCCACCGAAGCCCACTGCGCCGATTACGGCCAGTCGCTCGGCGCCGCCTTCCAGGTCATCGATGACGTGCTGGACTACGAAGGCGAAGTCGATGAAATGGGCAAAAGCCTGGGCGACGACCTGCGCGAAGGCAAGGTCACGCTGCCGCTGATCTGCACCCTGCAGCGCTGCCGCCCGGACGAAGCGGCCCTCATCCGTGCCGCCATCGAGCAGGGCAACAGCGCCCAACTGCCCGAGATCATCCAAATCGTGCGCCGCAGCGGCGGCCTGGCCGACGCGCGCCTGGCCGCCCAGGCGCAGGCCCAGCGCGCCATCGCCGCCGCCCAAACCCTGCCGCCCAGCCCCGGCCGCGAGGCTTTGGTACAATGGGCGGCTGGACTGCTGGAGCGCCGCTCCTAGCGCAAACCGCCCCCAGGCACGGGGTGCGTTGCAAGGTGCAAAGTCCACACACGGGGTGTAGCTTAGCCTGGTAGAGCGCTACGTTCGGGACGTAGAGGCCGGAGGTTCGAATCCTCTCACCCCGACCAGAATTTTCCGGCGCAGGTTGACCAGCCCGGGGCTCAGGGCGGGGACAACCCTGCCTCGGCCACCGCTGCACCCCACTGCCGCGGCCCGACCCCGTGGCGCCGCCTGAACGCCCGCGACAGCGACGCCGACCCGGAAAAACCAACCTCGCCGGCGATGCACTTTAAGGGACGGCCTTCGCGCAACAGCGAGGCGGCCAGACTCAACCGCCAGTCGCCCAGATAGCGTGCCGGCGTGACCCCGGTGGCTTGCTTGAAGTTCGCCGCAAACGCGCTGCGCGACATCCCCGCCGATGCCGCCAGCCCTGCGAGCGACCAGTCGCGCGCCGGCTCGCCGTGCATCGCGACGATGGCGCGCGCCAAGCGGGGGTCGGCGAGCCCGGCGAGCATGCCGCCGGTGATTCCGGCCTCGGCCGGGTGGTCGAGCAGCCAGCGCAGCAACTGGATGACGACGACCTCGAACAGCCGCTCGACAAGCACCGCCGAGCCACAGCGCATGCGGTCGGTCTCGGCAAACAGCAGGCCCAGCGCCGGCTGCAACCCTTCGATGCGCGCCAGCGGTACGCACACCAGCGGCGGCAGCGACTGCACGATCGGGTTGTGCGGCGCGCCGTCGAACTCGAGGACGGCGCAGGTCAGGCTCGCCCAGTCGCCGCCGGGCAGCACGAATTCGTGGGCCAGCGGCCGCGCATAGAGCAACACGGCGGGCTCGCGCAGCGTGAGCACCGGCGCGACCCCGGCGTGCCTGTCGTGGTGGACGACCAGCGCGCCGCGCCGCAACACATGCAGGTAGGCCTGCCCGGCCTCGTGGTCGTGGCCGATGCGCCCGCTCAGCGCGCCGCTGTGCAGGAGTCGCGCACGCAGCCGGAAGCGGTGCAGCAACAGCGACAGGCGGTCGATCGGCTCGAGGGTCGGCGCGGCCGGCTGCGACATACAGAATATGGATTCTGGGTTAAGTGTTTTGGACTTTTAGTGACCAATTGTACAGAAATCGCACCTATTATTGCATCGGGCATACCCGCCCAGTCTCGTTCCACTCACCGGGAGACCGCCATGAACCCCTCCGCCACGACCGCCCGCGCCAGCGTCGCAGGCTACGCCTACGGCGGCGCGCAGCTCGCGCGCGCGCCCTACACCCTGGCCGACCTGGCCTCGCTGCAGAAGACCCTGCTGTTCGGCGACGACGACGTGCAGGCGTTGCGCCAGAGCCAGCCAATCCTGGCCGATCAGACCGAGGCCATCCTCGACGTTCTGGTACGGCTTCGTCGCAGCCACCCCCGAGCTGCTTGTCTACTTCAGCGATGCCCGCAGCGGCCAGCCCGACGCCGCGTACCTGGCGGCGGTGCGCCAGCGCTTTGCGCTCTGGATCCTCGACACCGCCGCCGCGAACTACGACCAGGCATGGCTCGACTGGCAGTACGAGATCGGCCAGCGCCACAGCCGCATCAAGAAGAACCGCACCGACGGCGTCGACTGCGCGCCGCTGGTCCACTTGCGCTACCTGCCGGCGCTGACCATCCCGATCACGACCACGCTCAAGCCCTTCCTCACCTGCAAGGGCGCAGCGGCTGAGGATGTCGAGCGCATGCACGCAGCCTGGGTCAAGTCGGTGCTGCTGCAGACCATCCTATGGAGTCACCCGTACGTCAAGGACGGGGAGTTCTGACCTCGCCAAGAGCTGATAATTTGACACGAGGCTGGCATCGAAGACCCGCTGCAGCGCACCATGTAGCCCCACGACTGAGTAGCTCAGTCCGGTGGTGAGGGCCAAATCCAAGGTGCTCAACCCGTCTTTTTGGTCAGCGCAGGCAAGCTGAAACTTTACGCGGAACGTGGTTTCGTGGTTTTCGGCAAGGTAAAGCCCGGGTGTCGGAGCCAGCGTCCCCTCTTCCACTCTGCGCCTGGGCAGCGTCTTCATCAGGCGCTCGTACTGCTGCAAACGCAGCATGCACCACCCCAGCCAACGCTGGACATCGAACAGGCCTTGGGGGTCTGTGATGGTCATGGCGGCACGAATTTGTTCCGGGTTTTCGTCAAAATATTGCATTGGAAGAAAAAACGGAACATACTTCCGTCATGCTCGCCGACACCCACACCCAGCGCGTCCTCGATCTGGCCAGCCAGAAGGGGCTGCTGCGCGCCAGCGATCTGGACGCCATCGCTGCACCCCGGGTCGTCTTGACGCGCCTGACCGCCGTGGGCCTGCTGAACAGGGTCGGGCGCGGTCTCTACCGCCTGCCCCCATCATCCAGGCTCGGATGACGAAGGCCTCGCGGCTGTTGCCACCAAGGTACCTCAGGCCGTGTTCTGCCTGTTGACCGCGTTGCAATTCCATGAGCTGACCACGCAGCTGCCGCGCCAGATCTGGATCGCCATGCCGCGCGGCAGCCACGTGCCCCGGATCGACTATCCGCCTGTCAAAATGGTTCAGATGACCGGCGACGTCTACACGGCGGGCGTCGAGGAGCACCTGCGCGACGGTGTGAAGCTGCGGGTCTACGGCGCGGCCAAGACGGTCGTGGACTGCTTCAAGCACCGCAACAAGATCGGTCTGGACGTGGCGCTGGAGGCGCTGAAGGACGTGCGCGCCAAGCACAAGGCCACGGCGGACGACCTGTGGCGCTTTGCTACGATCTGCCGCGTGGCCAACGTGATGCGCCCCTACCTGGAAGCCACCGAATGAACGACATCGCGGCTTCCGTGCGCGCCCGCCTGCTCAACGTCGCCAAGGCGCAGGACGCGGATTTCAATCAGGTGCTGGTGCGCTTCGCGCTGGAGCGCATCCTCTATAGCCTGAGCCAGGCCACTGGGAGGTACACTACCTGCCTCCATGCCGCAACAATGTGGGCGCAGACGCCGATGCACTTCAGTCCGCCAGTTCGTAGCCGGTGCTGCGTCCGCCACCGGGCGCTTTCTTCAACACGCCCAGGTCCAGCAACTGCGTGATGTCGCGCAGCGCGGTGTCGGGCGAACACTTGGCGATGGCGGCCCACTTGCTGGTGCTGAACTTGCCCTCGAAGCCGCCCTGCAGGCGGTTGAGCAGTTTCACTTGCCGCTCGTTCAACGACAGACCCGCCCAGCGTTGCCAGAAGCGTGCCTTGACCAGCACGGCATCCAGCGTGATTTGCGCGCTGGTGACGGCGCGCCCGAGTGTGCCGAGGAACCACGACAGCCAGCCGGTGGCGTCGAGCGTGCCCTTCTGCGTGCGTTCCAGCACGTCGTAGTAGTCGCGGCGCTCACGCTGGATTTGCGCCGACAGGCTGTAGAAGCGTTGCGGGCTGCCGTCGGCGCGGGCCAGGAACAGATCGCCCACGGCGCGGGCGATGCGTCCGTTGCCATCGTCGAAGGGATGCAGCGTCACGAACCACAGATGCGCCAGCCCAGCCTTGATGAGTGCGGGCGCGCCCGTTTCCTCGTTGGCCCATGCCAAAAACCGCGCCATCTCAATGGGCAGCACCTCGGCCGGCGGTGCCTGGAAGTGAACCTTGCGCCGCCCCACCGGGCCGGAAACCACCTGCATCGGCCCAGCGGCATCGTCGCGCCACTGGCCCACTGCGAGCCTGTTCATGCCCGAGTACCCGGTCGGGAACAAGGCCGCGTGCCAGCCGAACAGGCGCTCGACGGTCAGTGGTTCGGCGCTGCGCGAAGTGGCGTCGAGCACCATCTCCACGACACCTTCGACGTGCCGATCCACCGGCGCGACCGCGCCAACGTCCACGCCCAGACGCCGGGCGATGGACGAGCGCACGGATTGCGCGTTCAGCACTTCGCCTTCGATTTCACTGGTCTTGACCACGTCCTCGGTCAGCGCGGCAAGGTTAGCCTGATCGCGCAGCGCCAACCCCACGTCGGCCAGACGGCCCAGCAACACGCCTTGGGCGCGGCTGACCTCGGTCAACGGCCCAGTGAGCGCCGACAGGTCGTAGCGCCATTTCGGCCAGTCGTTGGCCTGCCAGATATAGGGTTTTTCTCCGCCATCCATGCGGAGATTAAACACCTTATTCGCCGCATAGGCAAGTCATTCTCCGCGCGATATGCAGCGAAGAAGGGGGCACCCCCGGTGGCCACCCAAAGTGCTCCACTTATGGCCACCCAAACTGCTCCACCCGGCCGGGGGTGACCTGATGCATTGAGTCTGGCAAGCGCCGGCTGCCCTGGCCGGAAGCCGAAAAAGTACTGAACGCGCTGCGCTGATCCGGTTCTGCCATCGGCAGGCAACCACTGCGGGCCAGTGGTTTTAGGTCTATGTCCGCTGCAACGCGCCCCATGCGGTAGCCCAGTCGATCCGCTCCTGCTCCAAACGAACGTTTTGCCCCCAGCGCTGCTGCTTGAGATCCCGATAGAGTTGCTGCTCTGGCTCTGTCAGGAGTGTCAGTTCCGTTGCCGGATGTTGCGCCGGTTCATCCACCCACAGCGCCTTGTGTCGAAGCAAGGTGTCTTCGTCCATGAGCACGGATTGCAACGCTGGAATGCATGAACGGGCGCGATGCAGGATGGCAAATCCATGGGTGTCCAAATCACCCCAATAAATGCACTTTGCGCGGGCAAGCCAAGGGAAGCGGGCCAACACGTCGACGTGATAGCCCAGACGCATGAACACGACCGCGCCCGGCATGTCGGACATTGCCAGTCCGGTTTGAAGGTTCTCGACAATGAACGCATGCGAAACCGGCAAATTGAGACCCGCCAGGTCTTCCACGGGTGCAGTGATGTCACCCACGCCACCGACTCTGGCTCGCAACGCCTGATCCAGCACCCGCATTCGCACGAGGAGTGGAGGTGCTTTCAGTCCGCAGCGCTGGTAGAAATCCAGTTCGCTGGAAGAGTCCTCTTGAATCGCGGCCACCAGATCCGTCAGCAGCCCTTTGCGCCCATCGAGCCATTTGCTGTCCAGCCCGGACACCGGCAGCTGGCGGGGGTAGAGGTCGGATTGTGGATGATTCGCTATCCAATCCAGCATCTGCGCAAGCCGATGAAAATCGGCATCGCCATAGTCCGCCAGGACATCAAAATACCTCGGCAACGGCTGCGCCAGTACCGGCCAGCGAGCGGTGAGTGTCCGGTAGCGCGATCGAGCACGCTCCCAGCGTGCCGACGCACCAATCCACATGGCCACATCCCCTGGGCCGTGCAACGCCAGCTTCTCCGGTATCCGCTGAACGCCAAGCGCTTTCCACCGGCGCTCACACCAGGACAGTGCGCCGATTCCTTGCCATTGCTGCCATGCATTCACCCAGGCACGAACGCCGTCGACTTGCCTCAGCGCAGCCTGCTCCGTCGGCAGACCGAGCGCAACTTCCAGCGGCCATTGATCCTCGCCCGCATCACCGATCAACCACTCGCGGTGCTTGTTTTGAAAGCGACGGACAAGCAACTGCCGAACATCGTCAGGAAGCTTCAATGCCAGCCTCCTCGCGTGCCTGCTCTGGCAGCTTCAACCGCTGACGGTCAGCGTCGTACTCGATCAGCAGGACGCCTGAGACGCGCCGATCGCTGATATCCACGAAGCAGGCGCCGCCGATGAATGGCTCAAGGGTCATGACGGACTTCAACGGCGTAGCCACCACCATCTGAAAGCCGAAATTGGCAAAGATGTTCATCGCCAAAGCGGTGAACTCGTTATCCGCCTTGTCGAAGGCTTCATCCAGCACGACGGGCGCATACATCGGCACGCCGTGGTCGTTCCCGCCCAGTTGATACCGCAGGGCTGCGGCCAGGCACGTGGTGGCCAGTTTCTGCCGTTGGCCGCCGGACTTGCCTGCTCCGCTGCGGTAGATCTCGACCTCGACGCCGCTTTCATCGATCTCCCGCCCGATGAACTCAACATGCTGTCGAACATCGAGCACAGTTTCGCGCCAGCGCTTTTGCTCGGGGTCCTGGCTGGCCAGTCGATCCACAAGTCGGCGCAGGGCCACGAACCGTGCCTCGGCAAACTCGCGATCCTGCGTCCATGCATGGCCCAGCGCCTGCTGGATCTCCTGCTTGAATTCCTTGACGTCGACAAGCTGCCGATCACTGGCGTCGATGTGGAGATAGGTGCGTTGATTGGCGCTCTGGTTGAAGGGCACCTGGCCAAGGCTGTCGTTGACCAGATCCATCCGTTCCAGGATGGCCTTGCGTGCATCGTTCAGGTAGGTGGCAAGCGCTGCCAGATTCTGGTGGCTTTGGTTTTGCAGCAATTCAAAGAATCGCTGCTCATAGGCGGGCAGACCATCCGTTTCCAGACGAACCAGTTTGGCGAAGAAATCTGGCGCGCTGGCAAGGCTCGTGTCCATATCGCCCGCGTCCATCGGCCATTGCCGCTTGAAATCGGCAAAGCGCGCTTCTATTTCCTTCTCGCAGGCGCCAATCCCACGGTTGAGCTCTTCGATCTCCGCATTGAGTGCACGTTCTACAGACGTTGTCACCTTGTCGAGGTTGTCGAGCCGCACGGCATCGGACTGTTTGGCGAAGCGCCCGTCTAGACCCGACACCTGATGGGGCGTCAATGGAACGATAGACGCGTCCTGCAGGAGGGATTCCAGTTTCTGGGTGCTGGTCTTGATCTGGTCAAGAATCGAGTCGTGCGCACGCGTGGCCTGCCGAAGATCCTTGTCAGCGGCATCGACGCGTTTCATTTGCTTCTCGATCTGCTCACTGATTTGCTGCAGGGTGGTGTTGCCCTCGCGCGCTTCGCGGATCTGCCGCTCGATGGTGGAGATGCGATCCAGCAATGGCAGCACATCGATTTCCTGCCACTGGAGATTCACCAGAGTCTGGCACTGCATCGCTCGGGCAGCACGATTCTTGTCCTGGTCGGAGAGTTTGTCGATCTCCGCGCCGAGGCGCGCAATGGTGTCAGCCAGCTCCTGCGCCTGCGCTTGAAAGATCCCGAGCTTCTCGCGGTTATCGAATCCGAGCACCCAGTTTCGTCGGTCGCCGACACTTCTGCGGTCGTCTTTCTCATGCCGGGTTTTGCTGTGCTTGACCTGGCCTTCACGGGTGATGGCGCGATCTGCGCTCCTGAACGACGTCATTCCATCGACGCACGCGTAATCGAAGCGTTGCCGCAGCTCGGCCTGGAGCCAATCGGCATACGTCCCCTCCTTGACGTTCAGCTTGAGGACGAGCGTATTGGCCCCGATGGGCTTGGCCTGCCACGTCTCCGGGCGGCCAGTCCGGTAATACACCAGGCGCTGCCCAAGGTGGGTGGTGTTGATGTGATTGGCCAACGCCGAATACTGGCGCTCGTCCACCAGGAGCGAGAGCGCAAACCCGTGCAGTACGCGCTCGATGGCTCCCTGCCATTCGGCCTCGTCAGACTTCACCTCGATGAGTTCGCCTGCAAAGGGCAGTGCGGATTCCGAGATCCCGATGGCAGCGGCAATGTTTCGGCGCATTTCCAGCATGTCGGCTGGAATGTTCGATGGCTGGCGCTGGAGTGCCTGCACCTCTTTCAAGGTTTGCGTAAATGCTGCCTCGGCGTCCCGTTTTTCACCGGCCAAGCGAAACTGGTCTTCGCGGTTCGCGTTGCTGTGCTGCTCCCAGTTTTCGACCTCCTGCCGCGCGTTGCCCAACAGTTCCGCGAAGGCTTGAGGCGAATCCGGGAGACTCCACCCCAGCTTCTTGCATGCCTCTTCGGCCTGACCGCGTTTGCGCAGGCGATCTGTGCGCTGGCCCTCCAGCCCCGATTTCTCGGCCTCCCATTGCTCGATCTGATCACCGCCTGCCTCACGGTGCTGTCGCTCCAGATCGCGCAGGATTGCGGCGTGGTTATCCAGGGTGCTTTGACGCCGCCCCACCTCACCTTCTGAACCGTTGGCTTGCACCTCCAGGGCTGCCACGTGCTCTTTGAGGAGATCAATACGGCGAGTCTCACGGTAGCCATCTACCCCCAGCCGAAGCTCATCCAAGCCATTGCGCTGCAGCATCAACGAGTCCCGGCGCTGATGCTGCTCCCGCGCTGGCGCGAGCGTTTGAACCTGCTCGCGGGCCGTGACGACCGCTTGGTGGGCCGCATTGAGTTCTCCAAACTCACTGACCAAGCGATCCGCCACCTCGAAGGTCTCGGGCTTGTCGAGCATGAAGTCGCGCAGGAAGGTATTGAGGTCGCCGAGGTTTTTGGCGGACTGGGTTTTGTGCAGCAAACGCAGCGCCATTTCGCTCTCGATGCCGAGCAGGCGACAGAACCGTTCGCAATAGGGACGAAATTCGTCGCGTGCAAACGCCTCCGGGAAGGACTGCTTGAGCTTGCGGATGTCGAAGTTGGATTGGCCAAAATCCTCCAGCTCGCGCAGGTCAAAGGCCCGCTCCATGACGAGGTAGTGGCGTTTGACGTCGGCGCTGCCATTCGCATTGCCCCGCAACCAGAACACCTGAACCAGCACCACAGCGTGCCCCAAGGCGTTCTGGTAGGTCAGCGCCAAGGCTGACCAGGTCGTCCCCGCGCGCAGGTAGCGGGTCGCGATCTCGCCCGACTCCCCATCCTTCTGTTCGGCCCACGCACCCCGTATGTAGGTGACGAGGTTGCGGTCACGGCCACTGCGGTCTGCCTCGCGCGCCGCCGCGTTGAAATCGATCCAGCGCGGTGGCGTCAGCAAGGCCGAAAACGCATCGAGCAGCGTCGACTTCCCAGCACCGGATCGACCCACAAACAAAAATCCGCGTTCGCTGATCGGCACGTCGTGCAGGCCGGAGAAAGTGCCCCAGTTGTAAACCTGCAGGCGAGTCATTCGGAACTGCTCGCGGGCAAACAAAGAGGCGGTTTGGGGTTCCGAGATCATTGGTCGGCCTCCTCATCGGCGTCAGTCTGAACCAGTTGCTCTGGTGCATCGAAGGCCGCCATGCGCTGATACAGCTGCGTCAGCGCCTGTATTTCCTCTGCCGAGAACAGGAGCTTGAGCGTCGGCGAAATCTCGAAGCGATCCTCGCTCGAGCGAATTTTCTGCAGGATGCTGTGCTTCTTGATCTTCTCGATGGAGGCGTGAACCCGTTTCACGAACCCTGCACGGTCGGTATTGGCGGCGCGCTCATAGAGGGAGAGAAACTCGGTGATCTCGTCTGTCGACACCACGGCACGGTCGCCCTGCGAATCCGCCTGGGTCAATCGCTGGCGCAGGTGGAGCAGCAGGATGGAGTCGATGAAGGTCAGTTGGGCGCGACGCAGCAGCAGGGGCACTTCGAGGTCGCCGGTATCTGCCTGGCGCGTGAAAGCCACTTGCACATCCCGATCGATGACCAGTTCGAGAAACAGCTCGGCAAGGCGCCGACGGATCACCGCTTCGTCTCGCGCCAAGATCGCCCAGAGTTTGGGATGCCGACGTCCATCGAGCGACGGCCCTGCCAGCAGCTGCACCAAGGCGCGCCGGGTATCCAGTGCCAACTCGCCGCTGTCGCCCAGGAACAGGGTGTTGGCGGGTGCCTGAGCTGCATCGGGTGCCTGTGCTTCGGCTGGCAATGCCGATTCGTCGCTGATGAACCCATTCTCAGACCAGTTCATTGGCCCGCTCCCGCAAAAAGAAGATCTTTGGAATTCGGGCGCTGCGACGCTCGTCGTCGCCGCCAACCCAGCCTACGGTTTCACTGTGGTCGGCCTTGAACCCATGCCGACTACCCAACGCCAGCAGGCCAACGACGCTGCCCAGCCCCTGTGCAGCGGGGAACTGCTCCAGCACGTCGGCAATCGAGGCCTGGGAGCGTTGCTCCAGGACTGCCAGCACGTTGGCCTTCAGGGTTCGGAAGTCGATCTCGGACTGTGCGACCAGTTCGCTCACCGACTCCAGGTCGATGGGCGGCGCGTCCCCTTCTGCCATCTGCCCAGGCAAGGCTTGCAGGGATGGGTCGTGCAGAACCCATTGAGACAAGGAGCGCAACCGACTGCTCGTGAGTTCCAGCGTGTACTGGAGGGTTTCTGTGGCCCTGACCTCGTTCTTCAGGGCCAGAGCGGCGCGCTGGGCGTCTTTCAGCAGGTGATTGAGTCGGCGTTGCTCGAGGTATTCACGACTCTGGACGAAGTGCTTCAGGCTGCGCGCGAAGGTCTGGAGCACCTCGTGCACCATGCCGCCCTGCTCGAGCAGGGTGCGCGTCAGCCGCAGCAGGAACCGTCGCTCCTTGGCCTCGAGCTGCCCCACGAACTCGCGCGACATGACGCTATCAAGCGCCTGATCAAGCGTGGCCGCCTGTTCTGGGTCCGTGAGCAAGCGCCAGAAAGCCGAGAAAGTCCTGCCGGCGTCGCTCTCTGAAATCAAATCGATTCCGGCGAACAGCGAATCCAGCACCTCGCCACGATTGCCATCGTTGTCCATGATGCGTTCACGCAGCTCGCGATTGAGCTGATCGAACTGATCGCGGACGCGGCGGAAATCACCGGCCAGATCGTCGGCCAGGGTGATGATCTCCCGCGTGCGCTCGAGCGCCGTTGCGGGGGGCAGCACGCGCATCTGGCCCTTCTGGATGGCGTCAATCTCCTTGTCGATGCGGGCTTGCTCGGCCATGAGCCGGTCGATGCGGCGGAACTTGTCGGCGTCGGTGTCCTCGGCAAGTCGGGCCAAGGCCTCGATGACGAGCGTCAGGCGGCTTTCGGTCGCGGCGGAATGCGGCTGTGCCAGTCCAGAGACAAACCGAATGGCTTCGACGGCCGCCGTGGAGAGTTCATATTCCTCTTCTGAAGCGCCAACCGGGAAGCGTCGCTCCAGGTACCCATCGGCGAGCCAGCTGGCGACATACGCCTGTGCCGTTTGCGGAAAGTCTTCGCCTTGGGCGCGCAGCTCTTCCAGATCCCTTGCAATGCGTTCGTGAAAAATGGAGGCCGGGAGGCTGCGCTCGCTCTCATACAGGTGAGATTGAAGCAGGCCAATGACGGTGGGCCCGGTCGTCGAGGCAAGCAAACGCCACAGCGGCTGCGCCCGCATGCGCCGGTAGGTGGCGATGGCTTTGTCTGCCTTCATTGTGCTCCTGCCCTTGGACTTTCAATCCCCCAGTTGGTCGCCCCTGATTTATTCTCGGGCTGGATCCGTTGCAACGCGACGGCGGTGTTGACGGTTTGGGATGGCCACGCCCGAGCAGGCCTTGCGCAGGAACAGGTGCGAGACCGAGGCTTCGATCTGTTGCCTGCGGCTCGCGAAGACAGCACCGCCAGCGGATGGCGCAGGTCGATCATCTGATCGATGCGGCTGCGAAAGAAATCGTCGGTGGCGCTGCAGGCCAGCATCAGAAAACCCCCAGAAATCAGCGCACACGCGCATCAAGGTGGCAGAAATTATACCGCAAAACCGGGTGAATAGGAAAGAAAATCAATGGGTTGAGAATAAATCGAATGGGCGACCAGGTGAAGCCAGTCGGCCCGGTCTGCGCTTTTGTGGCCCTGCCAGCCGAGGCCCTGGGTCGCAAGGTGGTCATTGTCGTGGTGCGGCAAGGCGTTGAAGCGGCGGTACCGCCAATGGCCCGGTCGGGGTCAGCTCGATCTGGTAACGGGGAGTGAATGGCGTTCTGCTGACCTCGACCCCCTGAATCCGATCCACCCGGTAAGTTCTGGATTCCCCGGTTTCATGCTTGACGGCACAAAGCAGCAGATTTCCGTCCATGCTGCGGCGCAGCGAGTATGGCTCGATCAGCCGCCAAGAGTCCTGATAACGCAAATTGACGCACAGGCGGTTGGTGGCAGCGAATCTCACGGACTCCAGCGGGATTGCGGTGCGCCATGCATAAACCATCGCCGGCGGTTGCCACGCAGGGTCCAACGAGCCAACGATGGGCGCCGATCCCAGTGAGGGCTTTTCTGCTTCACCATAGAGCCAGCGAAAAACGCTCGGAATCTCGTTCCAGAACTGCTCGAGGTCGGGCAAGACGGGCAACTGATGGGCGAGCATGTCCTCCCACTCGGCGGCCAGCTTGATCTTGGTATCCTCACGCTGCAGGCTTTCGATGGTCGGGACAGGGATGCCCTTGAACGCGCATTTTTCCTGCAGCGTTTTCAGCACCACACCCCGGTCGGGCTGAATCTCGTCATGCCGGTACAGATGCACGACGTCGTATAGATCGCGAGGGCGCTCACGTTCTGCCAAGGCCCTCATCTTCTCGGCAAAAACCTCCTCGAAGCAGTAGCTCAAGACATGGATGCCATCATCCGGACAGTTGCTGTAGGGATGATGCACTGCCCTTTTCTGTGGCGGCAGGACGAGTTTTTCCTTGCTGGTCAGGTCGAACTTGATTCGCGCCAGGTTGCGCTTCTGCATCTGCGGGCCGACGTAATAGACGCGCCCCTCCGCGTACCTGCCACCGTCGAGCACTGACAACTTGAAGCGAATCTGCTCTCCAGGAATCTCGATGCCGCTCTGCTCATAGACCCATTCCGCCATTTGACGGAATGCCTGCAGCAGGTAGTCCTTGTCGAGCTGGGCTTCCTCGGTCACTGTGAAATCCAGGTCCTCGGAAAACCGATACGTCTCGAAGTAGCATTTCTTCAAGCACGTTCCGCCCTTGAAGACCCAGTTTTCCGAAAGCTGAGGATTCGCGGCAATGCCGGCCAGCAGCCAACCGAGGACGTAGTCCTTTTCGACGACGTGCAGATCCAGCGAAAGCTCGCGCGCCAGTTCCGAGATTTCCTGCTTTTCGATCACTTCACACCCGCCTTCCAGTCGTGGGGCACCCAGAGCCGCCACCGCATCACCAACGCCTCGGCAGGCATCTTCGGATCGATGCGCGCGTTGCCCATCGTCAGATGGCGCTGGCATCGCTCGATTGCCTCGGCCTCCTGCGGAGCGTTGGCTTCCAACAGAAACCCCAGGCGCTTGAATACTGCGCCGTTGCCCAGACGCTCGGCATACTCCATCAATTGGCCGAGGTTCTTGGCATCGGAATCGAGGTAGTTTCTGAACATGTCCTGGACGGAGCGAATGCCACCGCCAAGCTGGGGATCGGACAACATGTCCAGCATGGTTCTGCTGGGGTCGGAAACGGAGACTTTCACCGAGCCACGCCAAACCGTCTTCAGGCCGAACATTTTTTCCGGGGCAATGGTGGAGAGCCAAAATGCCGCCCCTTTGAGCGTGGGCTTTCTGTTCCGTGGACGCGTCGTGGTCATTACCACCGTCGTCCGAAAAATCTGTTCGGTCAGATCCCAATGCTCGGCCGCACTCCAGCCGCCGATGTAGCACGGCGAGTAGAGACTGACGGCGACCAGCCAGGAATCTTCGAGTCGCAAATCAGACCGCTCGGCCTCCAACGGCACAGGCACGTAAAGCCCTCTGGCCACCCGCGACAACCAGCCCTTCTGGCACCACCGCGCCAGTAGCTTCGAGGCCTCAGCCTGGTCAAGCCCCATGACCCTCGCGGCTTGCTCATTGGTGATCGTTCCCTTTGTGCCGCGCATGACGGCGGACAAGCGCTCGCGGTCAAGCTTGCCTAGACCAGACAGGTGATGGCTTACGTTTTCCATGGCGCACTTACTCTCATACCGTGCGAATTATTGCGCTCAACGTGTACCTGGTCAATCTTTCGCAGCGTCATTGTTCGCTGAATATACGAATATTTGCGCTTTCAATATACTTCAACGGCTCGACTGGTAGTGAAGCGCGACCCACATGTCATGCGGGGCCCAGAAGCGAAAACGCCCAACCGGAGCCGGTTGGGCGCTGAATGATGGTGGCCTGGGGCAGAATCGAACTGCCGACACGCGGATTTTCAGTCCACCCCAAAGCGTTATTCCTGATGTTGACTTAAGTTGACTAAATCAACGAAAATCAACGACTTAATAAATCCCATACTTTATTGTCAAGTATCAATTCGTTGATTAAAGATGCTTTAAAATGCACCTGACCGCATACACAGCGCATACGTGAAGCGATGCGCGGATTGAACAAACGGACTGTAGCATGACCACCCCTGCCGCCCTGACCGTTAGCCGCATCGAAGCCGCCACCTGTCCAGCAGGCAAGCAGCAGGTGTTCTTGATCGACAAGACCGTGCCGGGCTTGAAGCTGCGCGTGACCAGCGGCGGCGCCAAGTCGTTTGTGTTCGAGGCGCGCGCCAAGGGCTCCAACACCAAGCGCTACACCATCGGCGATGCAGCCTCTTGGACGCTTGGCGCGGCCAGAGCCGAAGCGCGCCGAATGCGCGTGCTCATGGATCAAGGCATCGACCCCAAGCAAGAAGCCCGCGAACAGTATGCTCAGGCGGTGCAGGAGCAAAACCAGCGTGCCCGTGAACTGCTCACCGTTGGCGCGCTGTGGGATGCTTACCTGAACGAGCGCAAGCCCTTCTGGGGTGAGCGCAGCTACTTTGACCACTGCAAGATCGCTCAGGCTGGCGGCGAGGCACACAAGCGCTGGGCTGGCAAGACCACGGTGCCGGGGCCGCTGCACCCGCTGATGGGGCTGCGACTGGCTGAACTCGATGCCAAGACCATCGAGGCTTTGGCCCGGCGCGAGGCCCAAACCCGCCCTGCTCGCCTGCGCCTTGCGCTGCGCTTGCTAAAAGGCTTTCTGAACTGGGCCGCTGCTGAGGGGCACGATCTGGATTCAGGCGTCATCCTGTCGCGCAAAGCCCGAGAAATCGCCGGGCCGCCCGGCGTCAAGGATGATGCGCTTGAGCGCGGCCAGCTTGCGACGTGGTTTGCCGCTGTTAAGGCCATCACCAACCCGGCGGTACACGCTTACCTGCAAGTGCTCCTGCTCACGGGTGCCAGGCCCGGCGAGGTGCTCGCCCTGCGCTGGGAGGATGTGGGTTTTCCGTGGAAGACCTTAACGATTCGCGACAAAGTGGAGGGTGCGCGCACCATCCCCTTGACGCCCTATGTGGAGCATCTGTTGAACGCCCTGCCCCGGCGCAGCGAGTGGTGCTTCACGAATTCAGCCGGTGAGATGCCAACGAACGCGGCTGATCTGCACCGTAGAGCCTGCGCCAGCGCCGGGCTTGAGGGGCTGACGCTGCACGGGCTGAGGCGCAGCTTTTCTACACTGACCGAATGGCTGGAAACGCCTGCCGGGGTGGTGGCACAGATTCAGGGCCACAAGCCCAGCGCCACGGCTGAGAAGCACTACAAGCGCCGCCCGGTGGATCTGCTGCGCGTCCACCATGAGCGCATCGAGGCATGGATACTGGAGCAGGCTGGGGTGCAGTTCACGCCAGCGAAGCCGCTCAAGTTGAGCGTGGTGGGTTGAGGGGGTTTAGGGGCGCGCTCACGCGCGCGGGTTGGGGGGGCAGGTTGTGATGCCCTCATGTTTCGCTAGGTCGTCGGTTTGCGCTTCGGGCGCTGGTCGAAGGGTGTCCAGTTTTTGGATACCCTTGGACTTCGGGTGCAGGTCTGATGGTGTCCAGCTTTTGGACGCCATCAGCAGTCTCCAAAGCGCCTGTCCCCGTGAATGCCCCTGTAGGCATGAACATCACTCTCAAACCCCTCCAAACCGAAACCCGCAGCGTGCTCACCACTGAGGAAGCCGCCGCGCATCTGAACCGCCGGCCGCAGACTCTGCGCAAGTGGGCCATGAACGGCGATGGGCCGATCCAGCCGATCAAGGTCGGGCGCCGCCTTGGCTGGCCGGTTGCCGGGCTGCGCAAGCTGGTTGGCGCGTAGTTGCGTAGGTGCGCCGGCAAGGCGCCGGCAACGGCGCGGCATCAGTGGCGGTAAACCTCTTTGCGGTCGCCGATGCGCACCACAAGGATGCGCAGAGCGCCGTCCTCGATGTTGGCGATGATGCGCCAGTCGCCGACGCGGTACTTCCAAAAGGCCCCCAGCCTGGAGCCCTTGAGGGCTTCGCCGATGCTGCGGGGGTCGTCGAGCCCCGACACACGCTCACGCAAAAAAGTGGTGATGCGCTTGGCTACAGCCTTGTCCAGCGCGGCCAAGTCTTTCTTGGCTTTGTCGTCGAGATCAATCCGCCAAGCCAAGATCGCGCTCCACTTCTTCCAGCGTGTATGTGCGGCTGCGGCCTGCACGAACGTCGATCAGGCGTTGCTCGGCCAAGTACAAATCTTCGAGGTCGTCCAAGTGCTCCAAGATGGCCTCGCGGGCGTAGAAGGTCTTGGTGCGGCCGGTGGCGCGCGCCAGCGCGTCAAGGCGGCTTTCCACCTCGGCGGGTAGTCGGATGGCAAGCATGTTTCAGCTCCTTTGGATGGGTTGATACGAGTATAGCGTATGCCGCCAAATCGTGCAGCCTTGAGATGGGGTTCACCCGCGCCGCCACGGCGCCAGTGCCGACAAATCGATGATCTTCGACCTAGGCAGCGCTGGCTGCTCGGGCTTGGCTGCGCGCTGGCGCTCGCGGTAGGCGCGCTGGCGCTCGGCTGGTGTTTTGGCTGCGCCGGTGGGTGGGCGCCCACGGCGGGGCTTGGGTGCTGGCGCGGTGGCCTTGGTGGCAGCGGGTGCAGATGGTGCGATGGGCGCGGCGGTGAGGGTGTCCATGCCTTTATTTTACGTTACTGCGTTATGGTTTGTCAATGATTAACGTGACGGCGTTACGATAATTCGACAAGCAACCGCCGCTCTGTTTGCCCCCCTGCCCGCTGCCACAAGGCGGCACGGAGTTGAGGGCTTGCCGGCGCTTGGGCGCTGGGTTGCTGCCTGAGGTTGCATGGGGTGCCGGGGCTTGCCCTGGCTGTGACCGCGTAGCGGGGAACAACGGCGGCTCAGATCAGCGCGCCAGCGCTGGCTGCCCGCCCTACCTTGCACCGGTATTTCTGCGAGGATTTTATGGATTGCGAGGGGATATGAGTCAAGTCTGAGCCGCTTCCGATGCTCTTATGAACTTAACCTGTGCCGCGATCGATCTGCTATCGAGTCGCTTACTAGACGTAGTGAGTCGATGATGTGTTGCTTTTGAGTCTTACTGAGCCTTAATGATCCAAAGGTGTGTTGACTTCGATGTTTGCCTGAGATTAGAATGTGGCTACGTGAGTCTGCATGATTTGCTTTTTAGGCTTGGGTGTGCTACCTTTGATGTCTAGATGAGCCCGTCTGAGTAAGGCTTAAACCGGTTCGAGTTTTCCTTTTGTGGATGTGAGGTTGTAAATGGAACCCGCCTTGAGTGTTGAAGCTGAGCTAAGCCAGCCGCCGCCGTACTGGAAACCTACGAAGCTGGATCGCCTGATGCCGCGCCTTGCGCTCATTGAGCAAGCGAGGCGGCTGGGTTGGCGCATGTCTGATATTCAAGCGAAGCTGACCGCTGAGCTTGATCTTGGTGAAATGAGTGCGAACACCTTTTCAGTGCTTGTCTCCACCGCCCGCCGCCGTGCCGCTGCCCAGGCTGCCGCGCCTGCTGTGTCCGCCGCGCCTGCCGTCCAAGCCGTCCCCGCCCCTGTCGCCCCGGCTGCTCCCACCATCCCCGCCGCTCCCCCGTCTTCGCCGGCAAGCAGCGTCACCGAGAAAATGGCCTTGCTGCGTGCCGACCATGCGCGCCGGGCTGCTGCTCGGGCTGCGGAGCTTGCGGCTGAGGCGGGTGGCGTTGCGCCGGTGGCCGTGGCGGTTGCATCTGCGCCTGTTGCAGTGCCCGCGCCCGTTGCTGCTGTGGCTGCGCCGGTTGTCGCTGCTCCTGCCGCTGCGCCAGCGCCTGCCCCGGCTCAAAAGCCTGCCGCTGCTGCTGGCACCCTAACCCGAGGCGAGAAGCTGGTTCAGATAAGGGCGTTGCAGCTTGCAGCGCCTGAGCCTACCGATCCGGCTTTGATTACCGCGCTGCGGGTGCGCAAGGGCTGGCTCAAGCCCGAAAGCCCGATAGTGGATAAAGCAGCGACTGAGGGCCTCAAGAAACTCGGGGCGCTTCTGTGCCCGCCGCCTGATGCTGATAAGCGGTCTGCCACCGTAAAGAAGATCAACGAGGTTGCCGCTGAGTACCTGAAGTCGGTGCCTCAAGCGCGCCTGCTCATAGAAGAGTCTGCGGTTGAACATCAGGCATTTTGGGATGCCGATCAGCCCTACATAGATCAGTCCGACGAGGATATTCACGAAGAGATGGTTACGGCAATCAAGATGGCAAATGCCGACCGGCTGCGGGCTGCTGAAGCCAAAGCATCGGCTGGCTCCTGAGCGTTTGGGGCCGTGCTGGCCCGGGTGAATCGAAAAAGTTGTGGCCTGTTCCAGTCCGCGTCCCTGTAGGTGTGACCAACTTTCGAGGAACCCAAACCATGCTTGACCTTACCCGCCCGCCGCCGGATCGACCGGCGTCACCGGCGCTGCGCGTTGAACTGCTTGCGCAGCAGCTTGAGCGCATCGATCGTGCCCGCCGCCTTGGCTGGCGCATGGACGACATTCAAGAGGCCCTATGCGCAGAGCTGGGGCTTGGCGAATTGAGCGCTGGCAGCTTTGCCCAGGCGCTGCACAAAGCCCGCAAGCGCACCAACCAAACCCAAACCCATACCCAACCCCAACCCCAAACTTCGGAGATTTGAAATGAGCAAAACTGTAATTTTTTCCCACGGCGATAAAGGCGGTGTGGGCAAAAGCCTTGTTTGCGCGACACTTGTAGATCTGTTGATTGAAGACAGCGTGCGCGTCGCGTTGGTCGATGGCGACACTGATAATGCCGACGTTGCCCAGCGCTTCGAGGGATCGGGCATCCCTGTGGCCAAAATCCGGCTGTCGGATTTTTCTGAGTATGAAACCGCCGTAAACCGGCTGGTTGATTTTGCTCAGGAAGCAATCGAGCAGCACGGTACAGAGGTGATCGTGGTCAACATGCCCGCTGGCGCATCAGCCACTGTTGACCGGGATCCGCAAGTGATCAAGGAGGCGCTCAAGAGCATCAATGCCAAGCTGCGCGTCATCTTGTCGCTCGGCAACAGCTCCCTGTCGCTTCAGAGCTTGAACGACATCAAAGAAAAAGGCATGGGCACGGTCGGACCAACCCTTGCGCTTGCGCCCAAGCATTTCAAGGATGAGGGATTGCTTGAGCGATTGAAGGGCGGTGATTTTGACTACGTTTCCGAGTTCCCCCGTCTTGAACCTGACTCGATGCGGCTGGTGCTGGAAAACCCCGAGATGCTGCTCATTGATATGACTGACACGCGAGTTAACAAGTCGCCAATTCTGCGCATCCGCATTGACCGTTTTCGTAAAGCCGCGCGCGAGATTTTCCGTCCCATCGCCGGTGAGTATCTGGCAGAACTGGTGAAGCAAAATGACGCATGATTCGCTCGATGACGAGTTGCCGCCTGCACCAAAGCCTGCACCAGTTGCGTCGCCAGCGCCAGCGCGGGCCAAGTTGAGCCCAGGCGGTGCAGATGTGCGCGCTGTGGTGCTCAATCAAATGATCAGTGCTGAGCTTAAGACCAAGTTTGCTGCGCTTGATGCAGATGATGCGTCTTGGCTCATTGCTGCTTTAGTCCTGAATCCGTGACCTGAGTCCCGCAAACCCCATGTTTTTCTATTATAATCAACGAACTATCCACAAACAAACGCGCACCCACTAGGTGCAAGCGCCGCAAATGACTGACCCAGTCGAGTTCGTTGTCAAGAAGCTGCCCTACGACCTGAGCAGCCACGGTGGCTTGGCCTTGGTGGGGCGCTTGTTCAAGCGCATCAACCTGCCAGCGATGGTGGACCCCAAGTACCCGGTGCGTGCTGGCATCGCCAACAGCGACATCCTCAAGTGCTACGTAGCCATGCTCACCTTGGGCAAGAACGACTTCGAAGCCGTCGAAGCCTTTCGCAAGCAGCGCTTTGCCCACCAAGCCTTGGGCCTGCGCGCCGTGCCCTCCAGCGCCACCTTGCGCCAGCGCTTCGACGCCATGGGCTGCGAGTGGAGCGAACTGGCCGACTCGATCAACCGCGCCCTGCTGGGCCTGCACATCGATGGTGCAGCGATCGACTTCGGCACCCTGCCCAGCGGCCACCTGCCACTGGACATCGACACCTTCGTCATGGATCAGAGCGACAGCGCCAAAGAAGGCGTCTCCTACACCTACGCCGGCGTCGATGGCTACTGCCCCATCGCCTTGTACTTGGGCACACGCGGCTACTGTCTGGAGCTCGATCTGCGAGCGGGCAGCCAGCACAGCGCGCGCGAGAGCGAATACAACATCGAGCGGGCACTCGGCTCCGCCTGTGCGGTGGCCCAAGCGCCTTTGCTGCTGCGCGCCGACTCGGGCTTTTGCTCGCAGCACCTGATGGCGCGCACACTGGAACAAGCGGACAAGCTGGGGCGAGCCGTCGATCTGCTGATCAAATGGAACCCACGCTCGGCGCCGGTGGAGCAAATTGCCGCCCAGCGCTGCGCCGATGTCAGCACCGTCTGGAACCAGATCCGAGCCGGCAAGCGCGAGTGTCTGTGGAGCGAAGCACTGCCTGCCGTGCAAGTGCCCCAAGGAGGCAGCCGCACCCTGCGCCGCGTCTATCGTCTGACCGAGCGCACGCTGGACAAGCGGGGCCAGCCCTTGCTCTTTCCCGAGTACGTGCTGGAAGGCTGGAGCACCACGCTGGGGCCAGAAGTCACGCATGAGCAAGTCATCACCCTGTACCGAGACCATGCCACGCACGAGCAGTTTCATGCCGAGTTCAAGACCGACATGGACTTGAACCGACTGCCCTCGGGCAAGTTTGCCACCAACCATCTGGTGTGCTCGCTGGCGGCGCTGGCCATGAACCTGCTGCGCATCGTGGGGCAGTACACGCTGCACGAGAGCGACAGCCCGATGCGCAAGACCGCACTGCGCCGGCGCATCAAGACCGTGATGCAAGAGCTGATGTACAAGGCCGCGCGCGTCATCAGCCATGCGCGGGGCTGGGCATTGGGCATCTCGGGCTCGGACTCGGGCTTTGCGGTGTTTGAGCGTGCCTTTGGCAAGATGAAGGCAGCTTAAGGTTGCTGGCTGGGTCAGATCGGGCTCAGCGAACTCACGGATTGCGAAAAACGCGGGGTTCTGCGGGGCTAAGGCTGCGCTGGTGGTGGCGAAAGCGGGCGAAAACACGGTTAGATGGGCTTGCAAGCGCCTTGTGCGGGGTGTTTGTGAGCGCCGATGGGTCTTCGCGCGGCCCGCTGGGCGGGAAAAGTGCGAGAAATCTCAGTTTGGGGCGGCGGTTGGGCGGGCATGTCGTGATGCGGGGATTGAGGTCACGGATTCAGGTTAGTGTCAAGCGCGTGCGAAGAGAAGATTGGGCGCATTGCGGGTGATATGCAGCAGCGTGTGTCTTTGAGCTTGACCGGCACTGATAGCGCCTCGCTGAAACTGCTGTTTGCCGATGTCGTTGATGAGCGGGTCGGCAGCGCGGTTCACGCTGCAGTAAAAGGCAGTGTCGGTCTATCTGTCGATAGGTCGATTGACCGGCATTTTGCGGGCCTCGTCGATTCGCAGAATGACCGCTTTGCCAGCCTGTCCAAGTCGATCAGCAAAATCTGCGGCGAAGGCGGTGCTGGCCCGGGCGTTGACCTGGCAGCGCTAGCAGGCCGTTGAAAATCCACCAACCCAAAGCACTAGCCTCGTGGAATTTCCAGCAGCGCACGCTTCCTATCCGGCCACGATGCCGTTTTGTGCATCATTTGCGCCATTTTGCATCATATTTTGCCCATTTTGGACGCACTTGTGCCTTGAATCACGCATGACGCGCATCCCACCAGCCGCCCATGCTGCCCATACGAACCAGGTTGTACGCAGCAAAGCACATCAGCGCCTGCCCGGCCAGCTTGGCGTGACTCTTGAGTTTGGTCTTGGCCAGACCGCCCACGGTCTTGATCCAGCCAAAGGCCTCCTCGATTCGCTTGCGCACCTTCAGGCTGGTTTTGTAGGTGGCGTGGCGCGTGGTGCGCCCGTCGATGGCCGATTGCTTGGCCTTGGCCGCCACATGCGGCGTGACCTTCAAGCGCCGACAAGCCTGGACGAAGTCCTTGCTGTCATAGCCCTTGTCCGCGCCGAGCGTGGCCCGTTGGTTCTTCTTGTGTCTGCGCTTGAGCATCCTGAGCGCCGCTTCGCGCTCTGCGGTGCCCGTGGCATGGGTGATCTCGACATCCACCACCAGTCCGTGGCGGTTGTCCATCAGGATGTGGCCCATGTGCGCCAGGCGCGCCTTGTCGCCGTCGCCCTTCCTGTACAGGCGCGCATCGGCGTCGGTGCTGCTGACGTGGGTGGCGTTGCTGCGCGCCTGGCCTTTGAAGTCGACCTCGGCGTTGCGCCCCGAGGGCGGTGCTGGATCGTCGTGGTCTGGATCGCTGGGCTTGTCGCTGTCTTTGCGCTTGAAGCTCTTGTGCGAGGCCCAGGCCTCAATCAGGGTGCCGTCAACGCTGAAGTGCTCGTCGCCGATGAGCTGCGCCCAAGCCGCCGTGTGGCGCACGCGCTCGAAGAAGACGCGCGCCAGCTCTTCGTTGAACAGCCGCTCGCGGTTGGCGCTGAAGGTGGAGTGATCCCAGACCTTGTCTTCCAGACCCAGGCCCACGAACCAGCGATACAGCAAGTTGTAGTCGATGGCCTCAACCAGTTGACGCTCGCTGCGGATGGTAAAGAGGATTTGCAGCAGCAAGGCTTTGAGCAGCATCTCGGGCGGCACCGAGGGGCGGCCGTTGCGGCTGTAGACGGCATCGAACTCAGCGCTCATGCTCGCCAGCAGGGCATCGACCAGAGCGCGCAGTTTGCGCAGCGGGTGGCGCGCCGGTACCCGCTCTTCGAGGCTGACGTAGCTGAACATGGCACCTTGGAAGCTCTGCGCACCTCTCATCGGAAATCTCCTACAACTGCACTTTACCCTGATGCATATGATATCACATGTTGGGCGGGTGTGGGAGGGTTTTTCAACGGCCTGCTAGAGCGCATTGTCGAACGTGCGATTGAGCGTCGCCCGGCTGGTGCTGCGGCGGTTGATATGTCGGCGATTGAGCTCACGGTCGAGAAAGCGGTTGAGCGCGCGATTGAGAAGGGAGCAAGGTCGGAGATAGTCATGCTCGCCATGCTCCTGAATCCGTGACCTGAGTCCCGCAAACCCCATGTTTTTCTATTATAATCAACGAACTATCCACAAACAAACGCGCACCCACTAGGTGCAAGCGCCGCAAATGACTGACCCAGTCGAGTTCGTTGTCAAGAAGCTGCCCTACGACCTGAGCAGCCACGGTGGCTTGGCCTTGGTGGGGCGCTTGTTCAAGCGCATCAACCTGCCAGCGATGGTGGACCCCAAGTACCCGGTGCGTGCTGGCATCGCCAACAGCGACATCCTCAAGTGCTACGTAGCCATGCTCACCTTGGGCAAGAACGACTTCGAAGCCGTCGAAGCCTTTCGCAAGCAGCGCTTTGCCCACCAAGCCTTGGGCCTGCGCGCCGTGCCCTCCAGCGCCACCTTGCGCCAGCGCTTCGACGCCATGGGCTGCGAGTGGAGCGAACTGGCCGACTCGATCAACCGCGCCCTGCTGGGCCTGCACATCGATGGTGCAGCGATCGACTTCGGCACCCTGCCCAGCGGCCACCTGCCACTGGACATCGACACCTTCGTCATGGATCAGAGCGACAGCGCCAAAGAAGGCGTCTCCTACACCTACGCCGGCGTCGATGGCTACTGCCCCATCGCCTTGTACTTGGGCACACGCGGCTACTGTCTGGAGCTCGATCTGCGAGCGGGCAGCCAGCACAGCGCGCGCGAGAGCGAATACAACATCGAGCGGGCACTCGGCTCCGCCTGTGCGGTGGCCCAAGCGCCTTTGCTGCTGCGCGCCGACTCGGGCTTTTGCTCGCAGCACCTGATGGCGCGCACACTGGAACAAGCGGACAAGCTGGGGCGAGCCGTCGATCTGCTGATCAAATGGAACCCACGCTCGGCGCCGGTGGAGCAAATTGCCGCCCAGCGCTGCGCCGATGTCAGCACCGTCTGGAACCAGATCCGAGCCGGCAAGCGCGAGTGTCTGTGGAGCGAAGCACTGCCTGCCGTGCAAGTGCCCCAAGGAGGCAGCCGCACCCTGCGCCGCGTCTATCGTCTGACCGAGCGCACGCTGGACAAGCGGGGCCAGCCCTTGCTCTTTCCCGAGTACGTGCTGGAAGGCTGGAGCACCACGCTGGGGCCAGAAGTCACGCATGAGCAAGTCATCACCCTGTACCGAGACCATGCCACGCACGAGCAGTTTCATGCCGAGTTCAAGACCGACATGGACTTGAACCGACTGCCCTCGGGCAAGTTTGCCACCAACCATCTGGTGTGCTCGCTGGCGGCGCTGGCCATGAACCTGCTGCGCATCGTGGGGCAGTACACGCTGCACGAGAGCGACAGCCCGATGCGCAAGACCGCACTGCGCCGGCGCATCAAGACCGTGATGCAAGAGCTGATGTACAAGGCCGCGCGCGTCATCAGCCATGCGCGGGGCTGGGCATTGGGCATCTCGGGCTCGGACTCGGGCTTTGCGGTGTTTGAGCGTGCCTTTGGCAAGATGAAGGCAGCTTAAGGTTGCTGGCTGGGTCAGATCGGGCTCAGCGAACTCACGGATTGCGAAAAACGCGGGGTTCTGCGGGGCTAAGGCTGCGCTGGTGGTGGCGAAAGCGGGCGAAAACACGGTTAGATGGGCTTGCAAGCGCCTTGTGCGGGGTGTTTGTGAGCGCCGATGGGTCTTCGCGCGGCCCGCTGGGCGGGAAAAGTGCGAGAAATCTCAGTTTGGGGCGGCGGTTGGGCGGGCATGTCGTGATGCGGGGATTGAGGTCACGGATTCAGGAGCAGAGATACCGCCAGTGACAGAGCGCCCGGTGTTTACGATTCGCAAAAAAGCCGAATTGATTTTTAGCTTGGAGGATTATGTCAGCAAGGGGATCATGACTGAGCAACAGCGGGCCGTGATCGAGCAGGCGGTTGCTGAGCGGCGAAACATCCTGATTGCAGGCGGCACCGGCACCGGGAAAACGACACTAGCAGGCCGTTGAAAATCCACCAACCCAAAGCACTAGCCTCGTGGAATTTCCAGCAGCGCACGCTTCCTATCCGGCCACGATGCCGTTTTGTGCATCATTTGCGCCATTTTGCATCATATTTTGCCCATTTTGGACGCACTTGTGCCTTGAATCACGCATGACGCGCATCCCACCAGCCGCCCATGCTGCCCATACGAACCAGGTTGTACGCAGCAAAGCACATCAGCGCCTGCCCGGCCAGCTTGGCGTGACTCTTGAGTTTGGTCTTGGCCAGACCGCCCACGGTCTTGATCCAGCCAAAGGCCTCCTCGATTCGCTTGCGCACCTTCAGGCTGGTTTTGTAGGTGGCGTGGCGCGTGGTGCGCCCGTCGATGGCCGATTGCTTGGCCTTGGCCGCCACATGCGGCGTGACCTTCAAGCGCCGACAAGCCTGGACGAAGTCCTTGCTGTCATAGCCCTTGTCCGCGCCGAGCGTGGCCCGTTGGTTCTTCTTGTGTCTGCGCTTGAGCATCCTGAGCGCCGCTTCGCGCTCTGCGGTGCCCGTGGCATGGGTGATCTCGACATCCACCACCAGTCCGTGGCGGTTGTCCATCAGGATGTGGCCCATGTGCGCCAGGCGCGCCTTGTCGCCGTCGCCCTTCCTGTACAGGCGCGCATCGGCGTCGGTGCTGCTGACGTGGGTGGCGTTGCTGCGCGCCTGGCCTTTGAAGTCGACCTCGGCGTTGCGCCCCGAGGGCGGTGCTGGATCGTCGTGGTCTGGATCGCTGGGCTTGTCGCTGTCTTTGCGCTTGAAGCTCTTGTGCGAGGCCCAGGCCTCAATCAGGGTGCCGTCAACGCTGAAGTGCTCGTCGCCGATGAGCTGCGCCCAAGCCGCCGTGTGGCGCACGCGCTCGAAGAAGACGCGCGCCAGCTCTTCGTTGAACAGCCGCTCGCGGTTGGCGCTGAAGGTGGAGTGATCCCAGACCTTGTCTTCCAGACCCAGGCCCACGAACCAGCGATACAGCAAGTTGTAGTCGATGGCCTCAACCAGTTGACGCTCGCTGCGGATGGTAAAGAGGATTTGCAGCAGCAAGGCTTTGAGCAGCATCTCGGGCGGCACCGAGGGGCGGCCGTTGCGGCTGTAGACGGCATCGAACTCAGCGCTCATGCTCGCCAGCAGGGCATCGACCAGAGCGCGCAGTTTGCGCAGCGGGTGGCGCGCCGGTACCCGCTCTTCGAGGCTGACGTAGCTGAACATGGCACCTTGGAAGCTCTGCGCACCTCTCATCGGAAATCTCCTACAACTGCACTTTACCCTGATGCATATGATATCACATGTTGGGCGGGTGTGGGAGGGTTTTTCAACGGCCTGCTAGCGAATGCGGTGTTGCAGGCAATCGCTCGGATTGATCCGCATGCGCGGATTGTGATCATTGAAGACGTGCGTGAATTGCAGTGCGAAGCCCGCAACCGGATCTTTCACCGCACCACGGATGCTATTGATCAGACTGCATTACTGCGGACCACGATGCGTCTGCGCCCGAATCGGATAGTGGTCGGTGAGGTGCGCGACAAGAGCGCGCTGGCATTGCTCAAGGCTTGGAACACCGGGCACCCCGGCGGCGTGGGGACGGTACACGCCAACGATGCGGCTGCGGCTCTGGTGCGCATAGGTCAACTGGTGCAAGAGGCCAATGTCCCGCCAGCGCCGGATTTGATCGCTGAGGCGGTCAATCTGGTGGTGTCTATCAAGCGAGAGCAGCGCGGGCGGCGGGTGGATGAGATTGCGCGCGTGATCGGCTACGAGAACGGGGCTTATGTGCTTGAGCGGGCTTGACGCCATGGCGTCATGGCGTCATGGCGTCATGGCGTCATGGCGTCAGATATTTCAGAGGCGATGCCCAGCCTGTCCCAGCCCGCGCCCCTGTAGGTATCAGCAACTTTTTTTGGAGAACGATTGTGAACAGACGAGGCTTGATTTTAGGTACGGCGGGTGCTTCGGCGCTGCTGCTTGTGGGCTGTGGCTCTCGGGCTGGCTCGGAGTTTGAGGGCTATTGGGCCGATTGGTCAGAGCAAAATCCCAGCCGCATCGTTGGAATGAAAACCATCGAGCGCACGAGCGGAAACAATTTTCTGCTGCGCTCGCGATTTCGTGGACGCAGAGAAAAGATTGAAATTGCGCTCACCTACCAATCGCCGGGGTTGCTTGCTGGCTCTCATCAGGGCGCACGATTCGAGGTGCGACGTGTTGCTGATGATTTGCACATGACGCTGATCGGTGAAAAGTCGTTTGGCGCAGTCCTGAAGCGCTCGAACGCACAAGAATATGCAGAGTTCGTGGCTCAAATCACGCGCCGGCCATGAACACCCCCGTTCTCGAAATTGAAGAAGCGCTGTGGTCTGTGGTATCGGATCGCGGTGTGGTGTCTATGCGCTCACTCTACAAGATGTTCCCACAAATGAGGCAACACGCGGTCAATCGCGCTGCGTCTGTGTTGGTGGCGGCGGGTAAGTGTGAGTTTTACGGCGAAGGCGCGCTTGGGTACAAATTGCTCATGAACGCTGAAGGCAAAACCCCTGGTAGATTGATTGGAAACTGAAAATGGACTTTGAAGAACTGTCGAAAGCCCTCCTCGAAGCTGCGCGCAATCATGGCGTGCGCGCGGTGTTGGATGTGAGCTTGTACGCTGAATCGTTGGGCATCGAGCCTGATTTGCTGCGCAGTGCGCTCTGTGAGTTGATCGAAATGGCGGCGTTGGAGGCCAAGGACGATGACGTTTTGGATGATCTGTATGACAACGAACCTTGACCGTCGTGCCCTGCTGGGCGCTCTGCTGTGCGGCGCTGCGGCGCCAGCGCTGGCCTTTGGTGTTGACGGAGCCTCGGGCTTGCTGCGTGCAGGTGATATGGTCTTCCGGTTGGGAACGCAAAACTCGATCACTGAAATGATCGTGCGCTATTCCCCTCTGCCTGCTGCGCGTCGGCGCTGGTCGCATGCCGGCGTGGTGGTTTCACCCACTCGCGGCGGCGGGGCCTTGGTGGCTCATGCGCTTGAAGCTGGCGTGGTGCTGGAGACCTTTGAGGTTTTTCGGTCTGAATCGCGGGCGGTGGGCGTGCTGCGCGGGCCTGCTGAGGCGGCTAAGACGATTGGGCACACTGCGGGCTCGATGCTTGGGCGTCCGTTTGATGACCGTTTGAGCCTGGCAGATGACGGTGAGCGCATCTATTGCACCGAAATGCTCAAGCGTGCTCTGGCGGTTGCCGGGGTGCGTGTGGGCTGGACGCTCAACGATGTACCCTTCTTTTCCGAGAACGTGTTGCACCCGGATAGCGCCTGGCTGGATCTGCTGCGCGCTGGATTTGGCGAGGTGCAGGTTTGAAAGTCTGAAGGTGCTCAAAGAAAAAGCCGCTGGATTAGAGCGGCTTTTTTCATGGGCGCGGGGGTTGCTTACTGCTGCGCTTCCTCGGCTGCTTCCTCGATGCGCAGCGAATCCACATTGCCTTCGCGCTCGGCGGCTTTGTACCAGTTGGGAGCGCGGCCAAAGCCTGACCACACAGAGCCGGTCTTGGGATCCCGGAAGCGTGGGGAGTTCTTGGGAATGCGCGAGGGCTTGCGCATCTCTTGCAAGTCTTCAGCGGTGACGCCCAGCTCTTTCATTTTGATCCGGGTCTCGGCAATGAACTGTGTGCGCTTGGCATGGCGCAATTCGTTGGCCCGGCGCAACATTTCGTGCGCCTTGGCTTCCAATTCTTCGATGCTTTCATGAATTTCCATGATGGTTCTCCGGTTGGTTGTGAAAACCCAATTGTACTATCTTTCCGAACTTCTGTCTGGTACTTTGTTGCCTTTACGCTCGCGCTCTTCGTGCCAGATGTGGGTTAGCTCGATGTTCGCTACGGCGATACCGCGCCTTGCGCATTCCCGGGCGGCGCGCTCTTTGTAAGCGTCGTCGCCGGTAATGAAAACCTCGTTGCCATAACGCTTTGCCACCAGCCCCAGCGCAGCGCGCATAGCCTCATCGTCATCTGAGCGCACTACGTCAACCCGCTGACCTGCATCCCTCACCCGCTCTGCACCGGCTTCGTCGCGATAAATGACGCAACTTTTGTCGCGTGAAACTTCAATGTGCGCAGTCGCCAGGCTGAAAGCGTCTGCGCCTTCGATGCTGCCTGCTGGGTGTCCGGGCTGCCCGGGGTGTTGTAGGTCTTCACCCTCAAAGCCGGGGCTGTTCTTGCTGCGCTTGCGCTGCTCGCGGTATCTGATGCCGCGAAGCGCGGCTATGGCGGCTTCGTCGTCGTGCAGGCGGGCGCGCATCTCAAGGAACTGACGCCAGTTCGTGGAGTAAATGGCTTTGACGCTGGTTATCTGCGCGCCATGCGCAGCCTTCAGGGCGGCAAGGGCCTTGGTGTCTTCGCTCTGCGTGAGAAGGGTAGCGATGTGATCCCCGAAGGCGGCGCTGTGCTCTGCCTTGCGCTGCCGGCGTGTGCCGGAAGTGGCGGCAAAGAGCGCTTGTCGCTCGCGCTTGTGCTGCTCTTTGAGTGCTGCCATTTGCGCCCGCCTTGCCTTCGGCGCGGTGCGGCAATGCTCGGCGTAGCGCTCTAGCAGTGCGGCCCTTTCACGCTCGCGCTCTAGCCGCTGCTGCAAGCGCTTGGCGGGGTCGCGGGCAGTGGGTTTCTCGGGGGCGGTGGGCTCGATACCTGCGGCACAGCGCTTCTGGAAGTCAAGCAGCGTATCCGTGCGCGCTGCGGCGCGCGGGCTTGGGGGCAGGTATGAACCCAAGCGGGCATCAAGAGCCTTGCCTGACAGATTGCGATGCACTGCACTGGCTTTCACGGCTTGGGTGCCGTGCAGGCCCTCACCGGCAATGATGTAACCCGAATGCTTGGGCTCGATGCGCAAGCCCAGCGCTCCCAGGTCGCGGTGCAGGTCGGGCCAGCTTCGAGCGGCGCAGAGTTTGTCGAGGTGCGGGGTGCAGTAAGCGGCTATGCCTGGCACGCCATGCACGCGCTCAATGGAGGCTTCTTGACTCTGCTCGCGGGGACGGTTTTTGGGGGCTCTGACTACTCTGCCGTCTTGCACTTCGTAGGGGCCGGGGGAGTGCGCCCAGCCTTGAGCCAGCTCAACTTCGCGCATGGCTTTGTCAAGCACCAGAAAATCTTGCTTGGGCGGCCCCAGATAGTGCAGGTCTTGCGGGTCGTACTTGCAGACTGCGATATGGACGTGGTGATGGTCGGTGTCGCGGTGGATCGCGTACATGCCAGCGGCATCTTGCATCCCCAGCGCTTTGAGCGTGTGCAGCGCGGCCGCCTTGGCTTGCTCGTTGGTGGGTTGCTCGCCTGGCTGCCAGTTGAGAGCAACGTGATACAGCGGGTCGCTGGCGTCGAGGCCCTTGGCGCGGGCGCGTGTGACTATGGCGTCAAGCGTGGCGATGGCGTTTTCTCGGGTCTGAGTGCCGGGGATGTTGAGACAGCCGGAACCTGCCACCCCTTCCCTTGCGGCGTAGGTGATCAGATCGGCAGCACCTGAGTCGCGCCCTTGAGCGAGTAGATCGGCTCGCCCTTTATCTGGCTCGTCGATGTAGTCGAGCAGTTCTTGGGGGGCGGACTTGCGCGCCGGGGCTTTGCGTTTGATGACTTTGGCTAACATGATACCTACAGGGATGCGGGCCGGGACAGCCGTTCAAGGCACAAAAAAGCCCGCAGGGCGCGGGCTGGGTTGGTGGTGCGGTTGGGCTTAGTTGCTGCCTCCCGTATCCGGCGGCCGGCAGTCGATGAACGGCACCGTCCAAACGTTTTCCTGGATGTTGTCGCGGGCTTCGCGCTGAATGCGGGCCTCGATCCAGCGTTGCCGGTCAAACGTCCGGGGCTCGCGTCCAGCTGCGATCAGGCGGGCGTTGTGTGCGTCCATCGCCGCTTCGCGCTGGTCAATCTCGGTGCGCAGCGCTGGTGTGAGAGCGCCGTAGGTCACATGCACCTGAAAACCCTGAGCGAACCAAGAGGTCTGCGCGCACTGGGCAAAGGGCACGCTGGAAATCTCGGATTCGACGGGCTCGGGGATGCAGAAGTCGAACGTGAAGCTCGATGGCATCGATGGCAGATTGGTCAAGCTGTCGCGATCGGGGATTTGGTCTGTCCACTGCCCGTTACTCAGCAGAAAGCCCGTTTCATCCCCGCGCGTGGCGTATAGAAGCACAAAGCCGGGGTGCCCCACTGCCTCAGCGGAGATAGGCATCGTCACGCGCGCATGGGCGCGGTCGAAGCTGCAATAAGCAGTCTGCGCATGTGCAGTCATCGTAGCCGCTGCGAGAGCGGCTACGGCCAGAGAGGCGGCGCGCATGATCAGCAAGCCAGCAGCAGATGCAGCGCAATCCCGCCAACCACAAACGGCACAGAGAAGGCGGCGAGTTCGCGCAAGCGCTGGGTGATGCGCGAGGGGATGCCAGCGGCGGGGGCGGCAAAGGTGAGGGTGGCGGTCATGATGGGCTCCAAGGTTGAAAGGTTGACACACGAAGCAGAGGCTGGCTTGGAAGTCTGCGCCTGCTTAACTACAGGGATCAGTGCTGGGACAAGCTGGAGATTTTTTCGCTGGTGCGGCGGCGGCTGGCTACTGATGGCGCACAATCTGGCGTCATGGCGTCATGGCGTCATGGCGTCATGGCGTCATGGCGTCATGGCGTCATGGTGTCATGGCGTCAACTTTCAACCAAGGAGTAACTATGCAAACGATAGCTTTTCTGGCTCAAAAGGGCGGGGGTGGCAAAACCACGCTAGCGGTGCATACCGCCGTGGCGGCGGTGGAGGCCGGGGAGGCGGTGGTTGTTATCGACACCGACCCGCAAAAGAGCGCCACCGTCTGGAGCGACATTCGGCCCCAGGAAGCGCCCTTTGTGGCTACCACTGCCGCTGCGGATCTGGGGCGTGTGCTCGATGCGGCGCAGCAAGAGCGCATGACGCTGGCGATTGTGGACACTGCGCCCCACGCGGCCCCCGATGCCGGGCGCATCGCGCGCGCGGTGGACCTGGTGGTGATTCCGGTGCGGCCCAGCGCTTTCGACATTGCCGCCGTGGGTAGCGCGGTGGACATCGTGCGGGCGGCTGGGGTGCAGGCGGTGTTTGTGCTGTCTGCCTGCCCGTTTCGCTCACGCGAGATTGCCGAGACCCGGGCGCTGCTGGCTGAATACGGCTTGCCTGTTGCGCCGGTGGAAATTGTGGATCGCCGGGCCTTCGCTCGGGCTGTGGCCACGGGCCGGGCCGTGACCGAGTTTGAGGGTGACGGCAAAGCAGCGGGAGAGATTCGCGCGCTGTGGTCTTGGCTGAAAGAGCAGATGGAACAAAAAGAGGTGGCGCTGTGAACAACAAACCTACAGGGCTGGCGGCTTTTAGTCGCAAGGGCGTAGTGGCTGCGCCTCAAGTGGATGAGCCTACCGTTGAGAAGGTGGGCGCGGTTCGCGGGCGCGGGAAAAAAGAGGTGGTGGCGCTCACCGTGCGCCTGCCTCGGGCGCAGTGGGAGCGGCTGCACCAGCTCGCAGCGGCTGAGGGCACCAGTATTCAAGCGCTGGCCGTGCAGGGGCTGTCGAGGGTCTTTACTGAGCGCGGCTTGCCGGGGCTGGATGCGTGAGGGTTGGCGTCATGGCGTCATGGCGTCATGGCGTCAAAAGGTGCCCTGGCGCCGTGTATGCGCAATGTATGCGGAGCGATCTTGGCTTGCTCTGCGATCTGCGCCTGCTGGGCGTGGCCTTGAGAGGCTTGGCTTGCAGGTGTTTTTAGTTGCCCCAAAACGCATACGCTGCGCATACATATTTGACTTGAGTATAGGGATTTAATCTTAACCCTATGCAAGTCTTTGAATCTTAAGAAATTCTGGTGGCCTGGGGCAGAATCGAACTGCCGACACGCGGATTTTCAGTCCGCTGCTCTACCAACTGAGCTACCGGGCCACAGCCGACATTCTAGCACAGCCCAGCGGCTCTGATGCGCCCGAGATGCGCCCGCTGCGCCTGCCCCTTGGCCATCCTGATCCCGCCTGGGCCCTTGCTGGGGCGCTTGGGCTTCGCCAAACTGCTAGAATGACAGGCTCTGCGCGGCTGTAGCTCAGTGGATAGAGTATCGGCCTCCGAAGCCGAGGGTCGTGGGTTCGATCCCCGCCAGCCGCGCCACCCATGGGCTGCGCCAGCCATGCCATCTGCCGCGGCCCCTGTGCTCGCAGCAGCGCCGGGCCTGCCTCTTGCGCCGGTGCCCCAAACCCAACGCCCGATCACGCCCGCCGCGCCAGCGCCTCGGCCAGGCCGGTGTAGCCAGCCGGGGTGAGGGCCAGCAGGCGCGCCTGGTCGGCGGGCGGCAGGTCGAGCGACGCGATCAGCTCGTGCAAGGCGGCGCGCGTGACCGCCTGGCCGCGGGTGGCGCTCTTGAGTTTTTCGTAGGCGCCGGCCATGCCGTGGCGGCGCATCACGGTCTGGATCGGCTCGGCCAGCACCTCCCAGGCCTCGTCCAGGTCGGCGGCCAGCGCGGCGGGGTTGAGCTCGAGCTTGGCCAACCCGACGCGCAGCGACTGCTGCGCCAGCACCGCATGGCCCAGCGCCACGCCCATGTTGCGCAGCACGGTGGAGTCGCTCAAATCGCGCTGCCAGCGGCTGATGGGCAGCTTTTCACTCAAGTGGCGCAGCAGCGCATTGGCCAGCCCGAGGTTGCCCTCGGCGTTTTCGAAGTCGATCGGGTTCACCTTGTGCGGCATGGTGGAGGAGCCGATCTCGCCCGCCTTGAGCCTTTGCTTGAAGTAGCCCAGGCTGATGTAGCCCCAGAGGTCGCGCGCGAGGTCGATGAGGATGGTGTTGCTGCGCGCCACGGCGTCGAACAGCTCGGCCATGTAGTCGTGCGGCTCGATCTGGGTGCTGTAGGGCTGAAAGCTCAGACCCAGGCCGATGGCGGCATTGGGCGCGCTGCTGGCGCTGGCAGCGGGGGTTTCGACCACGCGGCGGGCAAAGGCCTCCCAGTCGAAATCGGGCCAGGCCGCCAGGTGGGCGTTGTAGTTGCCCACGGCACCGTTGAGCTTGGCCAGCAGGGGCACGGCCGCGATGCGCTGGCGCGCGCTTTGCAGGCGCTGCAGCACGTTGGCCAGCTCCTTGCCCACGGTGGTGGGGCTGGCGCTCTGGCCGTGGGTGCGGCTGAGCATGGGCACCGCCGCCCAGCGCTGCGCCAGGTCGCGCAGCTGCGCGCAGATGGCATCGAGCCCCGGCAACAGCACCTGCTCGCGCGCCGCTTGCAGCTGCAGGGCGTGGCTGGTGTTGTTGATGTCTTCGCTGGTGCAGGCAAAATGCACGAACTCGCCCAGCGCCTGCAACTGCGGCCAGCCGGCAAAGGCACCGGCCACGCCGAGCTCGGGGTTGCCGCGAATCCAGTACTCGACCGCCTTGACGTCGTGGTTGGTGGTTTTTTCGATCGCCTTGATGGCGGCGGCGTCGGCCGGGCCAAAGCGCGCGACGATGGCGCGCAGGTGCGCCCGCGCCTCGGGGGTGAGCGGCGGCGCGCCGGTGAGGCCGGCGTCGCACAGCTGCTCGAGCCAGACCAGCTCGACCTGCACCCGGCAGCGCATGAAGCCGTATTCGCTCAAGATCGGGCGCAGCGCGTCGAGCTTGGGCTGGTAACGCCCGTCGAGCGGCGACAGGGCGGTGAGGGGGGAAAATTCCAGTGGGGATGTGGCTGCTTGCATGGTGGCGCCGATTGTAAAAGCGCGGCCTGGGTCGCTTGGGGGCTGGCAGCGGCTGCTTGGGGTGCGCCTGCGCCTCAGCCTCTGGCGGCGCGCGCTTCCAGCGTCTTGCGCAGCAGTTTTTCGGCACCGATCACGGCATAGATCGTCAAGCCCACGGCCAGCACCGGCAGCCATTCCGCGGCCGCGATCGGCGCGGTATGAAACAGCGTGTTCATCAGCGGCACGTAGGTGAGCAGCAGCTGCGAGCCCATCATCGCCGCGATGCCGACCCAAATCCAAGGGTTGCTCATGAGCCCGAGCCGCCACATCGACTGGCGCAGCGAGCGCATGTTGAGCAGGTAGAACGACTGCCCGACCGCGAACACCGCCAGCGCGATCGTGCGCGCCTCGGACTCGGACAGCCCGCGCGCGATGGCGTGGTGGAACAGCACGGTCGCGCCGATCATCAGCATCACACCGACGAGCACGATGCGCAGCACCAGCTCGAGGTTGAGGATCGGCGCCTCGGGCCGCCGCGGCGGGCGCTGCATGATGCCGGCCTCGCGCGGCTCGAAGCACAGCGTCAGGCCCAGCAGCACGGCGGTGGTCATGTTGATCCACAGCGCCTGCACCGGCAGGATGGGCAGCGGCTGCGCGGCCAAAATGGCGGCGATGATCACCAGCCCCTGCCCGGCGTTGGTGGGCAAAATCCAGCTGATGAACTTGACGATGTTGTCGAACACGCCGCGACCCTCTTCGACCGCGGCCTCGATGCTGGCGAAGTTGTCGTCGGTGAGCACCATGGCGGCGGCCTCTTTCGAGACTTCGGTGCCGGTGATGCCCATGGCCACGCCGATGTCGGCGCGCTTGAGCGCCGGCGCGTCGTTGACGCCGTCGCCGGTCATGGCCACGACCTCGCCGCGCGCCTGCAGCGCCTGCACCAGGCGCAGCTTCTGCTCGGGGGTGACGCGCGCAAACACGGCGGTGTCGGCGGCTGCGGCCTCGAACGCGGCGGCGTCCAGCGCCTCGAGCTCGCGGCCGCTGAGTGCGCGCGGCGGGTGCTCGCGGCTGGCGTGCGGATCGAGCCCGATCTCGGCGGCGATGGCCGCGGCCGTGACCGCGTGGTCGCCGGTGATCATCTTCACGCGGATGCCGGCGGTGTGGCAGGCCTGCACCGCGCGCACCGCCTCCGCGCGCGGCGGGTCGATCATGCCTTGCAGGCCGATGAACTCGAGGCCGCCGGCCACATCATCATGGCCGATGCGCGCCAGCCCGGCACCGCTGCGGCGCGCAAAAGCCAGCACGCGCAGGCCCAGCCGGGCCATGGCCTCGACTTGGGCGTGCACGGCGTCGGGGTCGAGCGGCTGCAGGCTGCCGTCGGCGGCCAGCGCGTGGCTGCAGCGCGCCAGCACCGCCTCGACCGCGCCCTTGAGGTAGAGCTGCGGCGGCGCGCCGCCGTGCAGCGTGGCCATGTACTGGTGCTGCGACTCGAAGGGCAGCGCGTCGAGCCGCGGGTGCGCCGCCGCCTCGGCGGCCTCGAGCAGGCCGGCCTTGCGCGCGGCCACGATCAGCGCGCCCTCGGTCGGGTCGCCGTCGATGCGCCAGCCGCCGTCATCCTCGCGCAGCACGGCGTCGTTGCACAGCAGGCCGGCGCGCAGCAGCTCATGCAGCGCCGGCGGCAGCACCGGCAGCGGCTGGCCGTCGCGGCTGAGCGCGCCCTGCGGCGCGTAGCCCACGCCGCTGACCTCGGCACCGGCGCCGCCGGCCCACAGACGCTGCACGGTCATCTCGTTGCGCGTGAGGGTGCCGGTTTTGTCGGAGCAGATCACGGTCGTGCTGCCCAGCGTCTCGACCGCTGGCAGGTGGCGGATGATCGCGTGGCGGCGGGCCATGCGGCTGACACCGATGGCCAGCGTGACCGTGAGCACCACCACCAGCCCCTCGGGGATCATGGCCACCGCCAGCGCCACCGCCGCCATGAACATATCGACCAGCGGCTTGCCGTGCACGAAGGTGCCGACGGCAAAGGTGAGCGCCGCCAGCGACAGGATGGCCCACATCAGCCAGTGGCTAAAGCGCGCGATGCGCTGCGTCAGCGGCGTGGCCAGCACGTCGGTCTGCGCCAGCAGCTGCGAGATGCGACCGATCTCGGTGCCGGTGCCGGTGGCCACCACCACGCCGGTGGCCGTGCCGTAGTGCACCAGGGTCGAGGAATAGGCCATGTTGCGCCGGTCGGCCAGCACCGTGTCGGCGGCCAGCGGCTCGGCGCTTTTTTCGACCGGCAGCGACTCGCCGGTGAGCGCGGCCTCGGCCACGCGCAGCTCGCGCACCCCGAGCAAGCGCAGGTCGGCGGGCACCTTGTCGCCCGAGGCCAGCAGCACGATGTCGCCGGGCACCAGCGCGCGCGCGTCGATGCGCTGGCGCTGCCCGCCGCGCAGCACCGTGGCCTCGGTGGTCAGCGCCCGCGCCAGCGCCTCGAGCGCGCCCAGCGCCTTGCCCTCCTGCACGAAGCCGATCACGGCGTTGAGGAAGATCACGCCAAAGATCACCGCCGCGTCGGTATAAGCGCCCACGGCGAGCTTGATGACCGTGGCCACCAGTAGGATGTGCACCAGCACCTGGTGAAATTGCAGCAAAAAGCGCAGCAGCGGGCCACGCCCCTTGGGTGGCGGCAGCGCATTGGGGCCGTGGCTGCGCTGGCGCGCCTGCACCTCGGGTGCCTCGAGGCCCTGCTGCGGGTTTGCATCCAGCCGCCCGAGCACCTCGTCGGGCGGCAGGCGGTGCCAGGGTGTTTCAGGCACGCTTTTCATGTTGCAGGCAAACTCCAGTGGGGCAAGGGCAAAAAGCCAGGCTGTAAGGGGCAAAACCCGGCAGCGGGCCGATAATCATTCTAACCACGGGCGCTGGCGCCACCGCCTCAGCCCCGTGCCCCGTGCCCATCTCGAACCTTCAAGGAGTACCCATGCAACTCATCGGATCGCTGACCAGCCCCTACGTGCGCAAGGTGCGCGTGGTGCTGGCCGAAAAAAAGCTCGACTGCGCTTGGGCCGACGAAAACGTCTGGGCCGCCGACACCCGCATCCACCAGCACAACCCGCTGGGCAAGGTGCCGTGTCTGCTGCTTGACGACGGCACGGCGGTGTACGACTCGCGCGTGATCGTCGAATACCTCGACACGCTCTCGCCGGTGGGCAAGCTGATTCCGGCCAACGGGCGCGAGCGACTGGAAGTAAAAGTATGGGAGGTGCTGGCCGACGGCGTGAGCGACGCCGCCTTTGCCGCGCGCATGGAGGGGCACTGGGAAGGCCGCACGGCCGCGCAGCGCAGCCCCGCTTGGATCGAGCGCCAGCTGGGCAAGATCGCGCACGGCCTGCGCGCCATGAGTGCGCGCCTAGGCGAGCAGCCTTTTTGCCACGGCCAGCACTTTACGCTGGCCGATGTGGCCACGGGTTGCGCGCTGGCCTACTTGGATTTTCGCTTTGCGCACATCGACTGGCGCGCCGCCCACCCCAACCTGGCCCGGTTGCAGGCCAAACTGATGCAGCGCCCGAGCTTTGCCGACAGCGTGCCGCCGGGCTAAAACGCAGCCGCCGTCAGCGCCCCGAGTGCGCCGCTGCCCAGCACCACCAACCACGCCGGCCACTTGCCCCACAGCAGCGCCAGCGCGGCCAGCGCCAGCAGGGCTGCATCTTGAGCGCTGGCCACCACCCCGGCCAGCAGCGGCTGCAGCAGCGCCGCCAGCAGCAGCCCGACCACGGCAGCGCTGACGCCAGCGATGGCGTTTTGCGCCTGCGCGCTCTGGCGCAGACGCTGCCAGTGCGGCAGCGCCGCCAGCAGCACCAGCATGCCCGGCGCAAACACCGCCAGCAGCGCCAGCACGGCGCCCAGCCAGCCGCCCGCCGCTGCACCTAGGAAAGCGGCAAAGGTAAACAACGGCCCGGGCACCGCCTGCGCCGCCGCGTAACCGGCCAAAAAGGTCTGCAGATCGACCCAGCCTTTGGGCACCACCTCGGCTTGCAGCATCGGCATCACCACGTGGCCGCCGCCAAACACCAGCGCACCGCTGCGGTAAAACACCTCGGCCAGCGCCACCCAAAAGCTGCCGCTGGCCCAAGCCCCCAGCGGCAAGGCCAGCAGAATCAGCGCAAACAAGGCGAGGCAAACCCAGGCCGTGCGGCGGCTGAGCGCGATCTGCAGGCCTTGTGTGCCTTCTGCCGCCGCCGCGCTGGGGTCTGACGCCAGCACCCAACGGCCGGCCGCTGCGCCCAGCACGATCACGCCCATCAGCGTCCAGGCGCTGGGCCACAGCAACACCGCCAGCGCCGCCAGCAGGGCCAGCGCGCGCCGGGGCGCATCGGGGCACAGGCTGCGCCCCATGCCCCAGACGGCTTGCGCCACCACCGCCAGCGCCGCCACCACCAAGCCCGGCAACAGGCCCTCGGGCAGCCCCTGCCCGTGGTGCAGCAGCAGAAACGCAAAAGCCACCAGCAGCAGCGCCGAAGGCAAGGTAAAGCCGCACCACGCCGCCAAGGCGCCGCGATACCCCGCGCGCGACCAGCCCAGCGCAAAACCCACCTGGCTGCTGGCCGGCCCGGGTAAAAACTGGCACAGCGCCACCAGGCTGGCGTACTCGTGCTCGTCGAGCCAGCGCCGCCGTTGCACAAATTCGGTGCGGAAATAGGCCAGATGCGCGATCGGGCCGCCAAAGGACGTGAGCCCGAGGCGCAAAAAAACCTGAAACACCGCCCATGGGTGGTGGTCGGCGGCGGGAGCGGTGTTGGTGGTCATGGGGAGTGGCGACGTGGCGTGCATCAAACGGCCGTCAGCCTACACCCTGTTGATGACAGCTCAACGGCTGCGAGGGGATGGGGCGTGCCCGCATCTCGGCCTCGCAGCCTCTTCAGGCCCGCACCTGCCACAGCTCGTCCCAGCGCGTGGTGTAGCGCGGCGAACGGCGCTGCTGGCGCATCTGCCAGGGGCGCGCGGCAGGCTCGGCGCAGCCCGGCGCCGGCGGGCCGCCACCCCCACCCGAGGAACCCAGCCGCAGGGCCTGCGCACCAAAGCGGGCGTTGACGGTATCGAGCGCCTGCATCAGGCGCTGGCTGCGCCCACTGCCCTCGCCGTCCCCGCCGTCCTCATCTGGCGCACCCCAGTCGAGCGTGGCCTGCGGCGGCGCCGCTTGCAGATCGAGCAGCATCACCCCGGCCTTGGCGTAGCGGTAACCGGGCCGGTACAGCGCCTGCAGCGCCTGCAAAGCGGCACCGACCAAGCGCACGGTGTCGTCGCTGGGCGGGCTGAGCGGCAGCACCAGCGAGCGCGCGTAGGGTGCGTCTTGGAGCCTGAAAGGGCTGGTGCGGATGAACACCAGCAGCGCGCCGGCGCGGCTGCCTTGCTGGCGCAGCTTGAGGGCGGCGCGGCTGCAGAAGTGGCTCAGGGCCTGGCGCAGGTCGTCGAGCTCGGTCACCGGCTGCCCAAAGCTGCGGGTGCAGGCGATCTGCTGCTTGGGCGCCGGCGCTTGCTCGAGCCCGATGCAAGCCAGCCCGCCCAGCTCGCGCACGGTGCGCTCGAGCACCACCGACCAGCGCTGGCGCACCAGCGCCGGGTCGAGCCGCTGCAGTTGCAGCGCCGTCTGCACCCCGTGGGCCTGCAGCTGCGCCGCCCAGCGCGGCCCCACGCCCCAGACCTCGGCCACCGGCGTGCGCTGCAGCAGCCAGTCGCGCTGGCGCGCGCTGAGCTCGAGCAGGTTGCAGACCTGGGCCAGCCGCGCCGGGTAGCTGCCGGGTTTGCGCTCGGCGCTCTTGGCGATGTGGTTGGCGAGTTTGGCCAGCGTTTTGGTGGCGCCGATGCCGATGCAGGTCGGCAAGCCGAGCCAGCGCTGGATGCGCTCGCGCGTCTGGCGCGCGCGGGCGCTGGCGTCGGGCACGCCGGCGAGGTCGATGAAGCACTCGTCGATCGAATAGATTTCCTGCCCACAGCCCAGTGCGGCGGCCACCTCCATCAGGCGCTGGCTCATGTCGCCATAGAGCGCAAAATTGGCCGACAGCGCCACCAGACCGGCCTGCTGCTCGAGGTGGCGGATGCGAAACCACGGCGCGCCCATGGCGATGCCCAGCGCCTTGGCCTCTTCGGAGCGGGCGATGGCGCAGCCGTCGTTGTTGGACAGCACCACCAGCGGGCGGCCGATCAGGCGCGGTTCGAACACCCGCTCGCATGAGGCATAAAAGTTGTTGCCATCGACCAGCGCAAAGGCGCCGGGGTGCTGGCGCGCCAATGGGGCGGCAACTGGGGCAGCGGCTTGGGTGGACATAGGCAAGGTCGGCACTCAGAGCGCTGCGCTCAGTAATCCATTTTTTTGATGGTGGCCGTGACCACGCCCCACACCTCCAGCGTCTGACCCTCGCTGAGCACGATGTCGGGGTAGTCCGGGTGCGCCGCCACCAGCCGGGTGCTGCCAGACTGGCGCTGCAGCGTCTTGACGGTGAGCTCGTTGTCCACCAAGGCGACCACGATGTGGCCATGGCTCGGCGTGAGCTGGCGGTTGACGACGATCAGGTCGCCGTCGTCGATGCCCCGGCCGCTCATCGAAACGCCGCGCACGCGCGCCATGAAGGTGTAGGGCCGGTCGAGCGCCAAGTGTTCGAGCAGATCGACGCGCTCGTGCTGAAAATCGGCCGCCGGCGAGGGGAAGCCGGCCGGCGTGCGGCTGTCCAACAGCGGCATGCACAGCGCCGCCCCCGGCCCAAACAGGGCGCGCAGCTGCTGCAAGCTGGCCGGCTCGAGCCACTGCAAGGCCGCACCCGCCGCCATGGCGGGCACAGCCGGACGGGCCAGCGATGGCGTGGCGGCAGCGGCAGAGCGGGCGCTGGCAGGTCGGGCGGGCGCGGCGGGGCGGTTCATGGGGGCTATGCTAAACGCTTTGCGCCGCGGCCCTCCTGTCACGCGCCTGCGGCCTGAATATGCTTAAATGGCAACTTCAACGCTATTTTTTGCGCATGACCGCCACCCGCCCTGACGACACCGCCCGCCCCAGCGCCATCGGGCACCCGGCTGCGGGGCGCTGGGCGGCGCAGGCCAAGACATTGCAACGCGGCCTGCTGTGCGCCTTGCTGTGGATGCTGGTGGCCGAGCTGTCGCTCCACTTCGCCATTGAAGGGCTCGGGATGAGCCTGATCTGGCCCGCCAACGGCGTGGCGCTGGGTGCGGTGCTCGCCTACGGACCGGCCATGATCCCGGCCCTTGCGCTGGGGGTGGCGGCTTGGCACGGCTGGCACGGCATCGGCACGCTCGAGTCGCTGATCGGCGTCGGTGCCTTGGTGCTGGCGCTGCTGCTGGCTTGGGTTGCGCTGCGCCTGCTCTACCCGCGCATCCAAAGCCACAACCCGTTGCTGCGCACCGCCAGCTTTCACCTGCTGGCGGTGCTGCCTGCCAGCGCCGTGCTCACCTTGCTGGGCAGTTGGCAGTTTCTGCTGCTCGACACCCCCGCCTGGGCCGATTACGAGGTCATGATCCTGATGGCGCTGTCGCATGTGTTTGGCCTGCTGATGTTTGGGCACGCCACCCAACTGTCGCTCAACGCCCTCAAGCACCGCGCCTACCCATGGCGCCGCCTGCTAGACCGCCAGACCGTGCTGTGGTGCAGCCTGTTCGTGTCGTTTGGGCTGCTGGCCCATGTGGCCGACCGCGCCAACCTGGGCTCGGCCGAAGCGATGCGCTACCTATTTTTGGGGCTGGTGGCGTGGGCCGCCTTTGGTGCCCGCCCGCTGCTGGTGCACTGGGCCACGGCTGCGGCTTCGGTGACCATGGTGGCGCTGGCCCCAAACTACCCGGCAGCGGAGGCGTACGCCCTCACTTGGATCATCGACCAGACCGTGCTGCTGATATTTTTGGCCGCCGTGGGTTTTCTGGTCTCGGCCGTGATGGCGCAGCGCCGTCTGCTCGAACGCGCCCTGCGGCGCTCGGCGCACACCGACCCGGTGACCGGGCGGCTGAACGAAACCGGGCTGCTCGAGCACCTGCGCCGAAGCGCCCCGCACCCCGACCTGCTGGGCGTGGAGGCCTGCAACCTGAGCCAGATCGAAGACCGCTTTGATCTGGCGCTGGCGCGCTCGGTCGAGCGCGACATCTCGATCGCCTTGGGGCAACTGGCGCCCAGCGGCAGCCAGATCAGCCGCATGAAAGAGGGCTTCTTTGTGCTGTGCCTACGGCCCGGTTGGGCCAGCAAGGGCTTGGTGGAGGGCATACAGCAGGCTCTGGACGGCAAACGCTACGGGGTGGCGGGGGAATCGACCCGGCTGCAACTGGCGATCGGCCGGCTCGACGACGATGGGCAGCCCTTGCAGCCCGAGCAGCGGCTGGCCTTGCTGGCCCAAGCCACGCATGTGGGCTGGAACGGCAGCACCGCCGCCACCCGCAACCCGGCCCGGCCCGAAAACCTGCTGCGCCTGCGCCGCCAGCAGCTCGAGTGCCTCGACCACCTGCGCGAGCTGCTGCACCAGCCGCAAGCGGCGGCCACCACGGGCCTGTGGCTGGCTTGCCAGCCGATCCAGCGCACCCTGCACGAGCAAGCAGAAGCGGGGGCCGAGGTGCTGCTGCGCTGGACCCTGCCCGACGGCAGCCCGATGTCGCCAGCCGAGTTTTTCCCGATGGCCGAGCGCCACGGACTGGCGGCGGCACTCGATCGCTGGGTGCTCGCCGAAGCCGCCGCGCAGGTGCGCCCGCTGGCCCAGCAGCGCAACAAAAACTGGAAGCTGTCGGTCAACCTGTCGGGCGCATCGGTCTCCGACCCCGGCTTGTTCGACGACATCGTCGCCGTCATTGCCGCCAGCGGCCTGAGCCCGCGCCAGTGGTGCTTCGAACTCACCGAAACCGCCGGCATCGCCCAGCGCCCGCAGGCGGTGGAGCTGTTCCAGCGCCTGCGCCGGCACGGAGCCAGCACCTCGCTGGACGATTTTGGCACCGGCCTGGCCACCTTTGACTACCTCAAGGCGCTGGAGGCCGACTACCTGAAGATCGACGGCTCCTTTGTGCGCGAGATCGAAACCAGCCGGGTCGATCAGCAGATCGTGCGCTCGATCTGCGGCGTCTCCAAATCCATGAACCTGCTCACCATCGCCGAGTGCGTCGAGCGCGAATCGCAAAAACACCTGCTCGCCGCTTACGGGGTCGATTTCGTGCAGGGCTTTGGCATTGCCCGGCCACGCCCCTTGCGCGCGCATGTGCAGCAGCTGCTGGCCACCGGAAGCCCCTGACCTTGGGGCGCGGGGGCCTGGCCTGGCCCTCGCCCGACCCGAGGCGCGTTAAGATGCCCCCATGAGCACCGCACCCCACCTGCCACGCTGGGCCGATCTGTGCAGCACCGACTTCGCCGCCCTCGACCCGGCGCGCACGGTCGCGCTGCTGCCCGTGGCGGCGATCGAGCAGCACGGCCCGCACCTGCCGCTGTCGGTCGATGCCGACCTGGTCGAAGGCGTGCTGGCGGCGGCGGCGGCGCATTGCGAGCCGCTCTGGCCGGTTTATGTGCTGCCCACGCAGGCGGTGGGCTACAGCAGCGAGCACCAGCGCTTTGCCGGCACCCTGACGCTGCAGCCCGACACCGTGCTGCGCCTGTGGCTGGAACTGGGGCAATCGGTGGCCCGCGCCGGCGTGCGCAAGCTGCTGCTGTTCAACGGTCACGGGGGCCACAACGGCTTGCTCGAGGTGGCGGCGCGCGAGCTGCGCGGCCAGTGCGGGCTGCTGGTCTATGGTGCCAGCTGGTTCAACCTGCCCTTGCTCGACGCGCAGGGGCAAGACCTGCTGCTGCACTTTAGCGCGGATGAGCGCCGCTTTGGCATCCACGCTGGCCAGCTCGAGACCTCGATGATGCTGGCGCTGCGCCCGCAGCTGGTGCGCATGCAGCAGGCGCGCCACTTCCCCTCCAGCTCGCAAGAACGGGCGCAGCGCTGGCCCATTCTGGGCAACGGCCGCAGCGCCAAGCTGGGCTGGCAGATGCAGGACTACCACCCCGAGGGCGCGGTGGGCAACGCCGCCGCCGCCGACGCCGCCTTGGGGCACGAGCTGCTGCACGCCGCTGGCCGCTCTTTGGCGGCGCTGCTGCGCGAGCTGTGTCAGATGCCGCTGCCCGCGTTCGCACAAGGAGCGCCGGCACCGTGAAACTGTGGCGCTTTTTGGGCTCGATCAGCACCCTGCATTTGGCGCTGGCGGTCTCGCTGCTGGCGCACGCGGCCGTGCTGACGGTGCAGATCGTGCACCCGCAGGGCCTGCAACGGGTCTGGCACGACACGCCGCTCGATGTGGTGCTGGTCAATGCGCGCGCGCCGCAAGCCCCCGAGCGGGCGCAGGCCATTGCCCAAGCCAACCTGGCCGGTGGTGGCGAGGCCGACGCCGGGCGTGCCGCCTCGCCGTTGCCGCCGGCCGTGATCGAGCGCAGCGGCGACGCGCTGCAAGAGCAACAGCGCCGCCTGCAAGACATGCGAGTGCAGCAGACCCGGCTGCTGGCCCAGTTGCGCCAGCAAGTGGCCACCCTCGCCCCCGTGAGCGCAGCGCTGGCGCAAGCCGACCCGCAGGCGCTGGCCCAAGAAGAGCGCCGGCTGGCCTTGCTCAAGGCCTTGGCCGAAATCGAGCAGCGCGTCAACGAGCAAAACGTACGCCCGCGCAAGCGCTACCTCGGCCCCGCCACGCGCGAGGCGGTCTATGCCATTTATTACGACCAGTTGCGCCGCCGCATCGAAGACCACGGCACCGCCAACTTTCCGCAACTCCAAGGGCGCAAGCTCTTTGGCGAGCTGAGCATGGTAATCACCGTGAACCACGACGGGCGCGTGCTGGGCACCGAAGTGGTGCAAGGTTCGGGCCAGCCGGCCTTGGACAGCCGCGCCGAAGCCATCGTGCACAGTCTCTCGTTTGGCCCCTTCACCAGCGCCATGCGCCGCCAGGCGGACCAGATCGTGGTGGTGTCGCGCTTTCGCTTCAGCCGCGATGAAACCGTGCAAACCCGGGTCGGTAGCCAATGACAACCCGCCCCACTTGGAAGCGCTTTGCGCTGCGCTGGCTGCTGTGGCTGCTGCTGGCGGCGCTGGCGCTGCAGGTGTTTTTTTTGCTGCGCATCGCCACCATGGTGCTGATCGACCCGGTGAGCACCACCTTTCAGCGCTCGGAAGCCTGGCGCCTGGCGCAGCAGGACGGCGAGCTGCGCTGGGCGCAGCAGTGGGTGCCTTACGAGGCCATCTCGCCCCACCTCAAGCGCGCCGTGATCGCCTCCGAGGACGCCGAATTTGCAACCCACTTCGGCGTCGACTGGGAAGCGCTGCAAGCGGCCTGGGAGCGCAATCTGCGCCGTCAGGCTGCAGCCGAGGCGCGCGGGCGCAACGCACGCCTGGTGGGCGGCTCCACCATCACGCAGCAACTGGCCAAGAACCTGCTGCTGTCGGGCGAGCGCACGCTGCTGCGCAAGGGCCAGGAGCTGGTGCTGACCAAAATGCTCGAGCTGCTGCTGAGCAAGGAGCGCATCCTCGAAATCTACCTCAACAGCGTGGAGTGGGGCGAGGGCATTTTTGGCGCCGAAGCGGCGGCGCGGCACTACTTTGGCAAACCGGCGGCGCGCTTGACGGCGCACGAGGCGGCACGGCTGGCGGTGTTGCTGCCCGCGCCCAAGCGCTTCCAGCGCCAGTTTCGCGCCGGCTTCATCGACCAGCGCGCCGCCACCGTGCTGGCGCGCATGGGCGACGCGCAACTGCCATGAGCACGCCCGCGCGCAGCGTGCGCATCCTGGGTATCGACCCCGGCTTGCAACGCACCGGCTTTGGCGTCATCGACGTCTGCGGCCCTGAGCTCACCTATGTGGCCAGCGGTGCCATTTGCAGCCAGCGCCGCGACGGCACCCAGGTGCTGAGCCTGAGCACGCGCCTGGGCGTGCTCTACGACGGCATCCGCGAGGTGGTGCAGCGTTACCAACCCGAGCAGGCGGTGTGCGAGATCGTGTTTGTGAACGTGAACCCGCAAGCCACGCTGCTGCTCGGCCAGGCGCGCGGCTGCTGCCTCACGGCGCTGGTGAGCGCCGGCCTGCCGGTGAGCGAATACACCGCCTTGCAGCTCAAGAAGGCGGTGGTCGGGCACGGCAAGGCGGCCAAAGCCCAGGTGCAGGAAATGGTGCGGCGCCTGCTGCACCTGCCGGGTTTGCCCGGGCCCGACGCGGCCGACGCGCTCGGGCTGTGCATCACCCACGCCCAGGTGGCGCGCACCCAGGCGGCGCTGGCACGCTCGGGCGCTGGCCCAGATGGCCCTGATGCCCACCTCACCCAGCCGCCCCCGGCCTTGCTGGGGAAGGCCAGTGCGGCCAGTGCAGCCAGCGGCGCCGGCCAGCGCAGCAGCCGCCCCAGCGCCTACCGCGCCGGGCGCTGGCGTTAGCGACCGAGCCTCAGGCCAGCGTGGCGCTGGCAAAGCCGACCAGGTTGCGCGCCTCGCGGCTGAACTCCACGCCCACCAGGTGGATGGGCAGGCCGTCGGCGCGGTATTTGGCGGCGTAGTCCTTGGCCTGCAACTGTTCCAGCGCCCGGCCTTCGGGTTCCATCTCCACCACCTTGAACTCGAACAGGTAGAGGCGCTCGGGGAGTTTGACGGTGAGGTCGATGCGGCCCTGATTCGTCACGTCTTCGGCGACCAGGTCCAGCCCTATGGCCGCCAGATGGCTGTAGAACACGCTGGCCCAGTAGCCCTCGTACTGCGTGATCGGGTTGTTGCGGTACCAGTCGTGCGGGATGCTGGCAAAAAAGCCGGTGAAGTAGGCGCGCAGGCCGTCCAGGTCGGCGGCGGCCATCAGGTCGTGCAGGCGCAGGCTGTCCACGCTTGCTGCGGGGCACAGATTCAGCAGCAGGGTGCTGTTGAGCGCGCTGCGCACTTCGCGGTTCGGGTAGCGCAGGGTGTAGTAACCCATGGCCCCGACGCGGCGCAGGCCCGCGATGGTCAGGTAGCCGGTCTGGAACAGCAGCGCCTCGACGGCGAGCGCCTCGACCTCGAAGCTGCCCAGCAGGGCCTCGGTGGCGTGCAGCTTCTCCAGCGCGGGCATAAAAGTGCGGCGCGCCTTGAGCAGCTCGACCAGGAAGGTCGGCGTGCCGGTCTCGAACCAAAAGGAGCGGAACTCACGCTCCTTGAACAGCAGCAGCAGGTCGAAGGGGTTGTAGACCGATTCACCCAGCCAGTTGTAGCCGTTGTACCAGTCGCGGATCAGTTGCCGGTCCAGCCCTTCCAGCTCTGGCGCGAACACGCTATCAACGTCGGCCTCGGTGTAACCGCACAAAGCGGAGTAGTCGGCCGACACGGTGATGTCGTGCAGGTTGTTCAGTCCGGAGAAAATGCTGACCTTGCTGAACTTGGACACCCCAGTCAGGAAGGCGAACTTGATGTAGGCGTCGCTGTCCTTGATCACCGAGTAGAGGTTGCGCAAGCCCTCGCGCATGGCCCGGGCGACTTCGGGCTCGCTCAGGTTATCGAGGATGGGTTTGTCGTACTCGTCCACCAGCACCACGACGCGCTGGCCGAACTTGGCCTGCGCCGCCTGAATCAGCGCGGCAAAGTGGGTGGGAATATCGTCTGCATCCTGGCCAGCTAGGCCCAATTGCACGCGGTTTTGCTCGAGCAGGGCACGGATGCGCCGGTCGAGCTGCGCCCGGCTCTCCAGCCGCCCGCTGCCAAAGCTGATGCGGATCACCGGATACTTCAGCGACCAGTCCCAGCGCCCGTGGCAGTACAGGCCGCGGAACAAGGGCTCGTTGCCGGCAAACAGCTCGCCCAGGGTGTCGAGGAACAGGCTCTTGCCGAAGCGGCGCGGGCGCGAGAGGAAGTAATACTTGCCTTCCTGGATCAGCTTCAGGGCGAAGGCGGTCTTGTCGACGTAGTAACAGTCGTCTTCGCGGATTTCGCGGAAAGTCTGGATGCCGATGGGCAGCTTCTTGCGCTTCATGGGCGCATTATGCGCTTGGCCGGGCCACTCGGGGGGCGCAGCGCGTTAGCCGCCAAACATCGACCAATCAAACTGCGACAGGAACAGCACGCCAAAGAAGACCACGATCGCCAGCATCGTCCACTTGAACAGGGCAAAGCCCCAGCGCCGGTATTTTTGCTGGCCGGTGACGAGGTAGAGCACAAAGCTCAGGGCGCTGGCACCGAGCAGCATGAAGATCAGAATGCGCACGACCATCATGGCTGTTCAGGCCCTACCAGGCCGGTGCCAGTTGCGCAAAGCCGCGCGGCGCGCTGCGCTCGCTCTCGAAGCTCAGCAGCTCGTAGCTGTCGGGCTGCGCCAGCAGCTCGCGCAGCAGGCGGTTGTTGAGCTCGTGGCCGCTGCGGTAAGCGCTGTAACTGGCCAGCAGCGGCTGGCCAAGCAGGTACAGGTCGCCCATGGCGTCGAGGATCTTGTGCTTGGCAAACTCGTCGGCGCAGCGCAGCCCGTCGGCATTGAGCACCTTGACGTCGTCCATGACGATGGCGTTGTCGAGCCCGCCGCCCAGCGCCAGCCCCTGCCCGCGCAGCGCCTCGACGTCGCGCGCAAAGCCAAAAGTGCGGGCGCGGGCGATGTCGCGCGCGTAGGGGTCGCGCCCGAGCTCGAACTCGACCTGCTGCGCGCTGGCGTTCACGGCCGGGTGCTCGAACTCGATCTCGAAGCACAGCTTGTAGCCGTGGTAGGGCTCGAGCCGCGCCCATTTGAGGTGCCGGCCTTCGCCCTGGCGCACCTCGACCGGGCGGCGCACGCGCAGAAAGCGCCGCGGCGCAGCCTGCGCCACGATGCCTGCGCTTTGCAACAGATAGACGAACGACGCCGCCGAACCGTCGAGGATCGGCACCTCTTCGGCCGTGATGTCCACCATCAGGTTGTCCACCCCGAGGCCACAGCAGGCGCTCATCAGGTGCTCGACCGTGCTCACCCGCACGCCGCCGCTGGCCAGCGTGGAAGCACGCCGTGTGTCGCAAACCGCAGTCGCGCGCGCCGGGATGGTGACCGGTTCGTTGAGGTCGGTGCGCCTGAACACGATGCCGGTGTCGGGCGCAGCCGGGCGCAGCGTGAGCTCGACGCGCTCGCCGCTGTGCAGTCCGACGCCCACGGCGCGTGTCAGGGTTTTGAGGGTGCGCTGAAAGATCATTGAGCGCATTGTAGTTTTATTGCGCGCCCAAGCCGCCTGCGGCGCCACAAACCCTTTGTAAGCGCAGTAAGCAAACGCAAGCCGCGTCCTCAGTCGGCCTGGCGGCGCAGGAAGGCCGGGATGTCGTGGTCTTCCATGCCACCGAGCGAGAGCGCCTCGACGCGCGCGGCGGCCGAGTTGCGGTCGTGCGGGCGCTGCCAGACCTTGGGCACTTCGGCGTTGCCGGCGCGCGTGTGCACCGTGCCGCGCGCCGCGCTGCCAAAGCCGGTGCCGCCCACCGGCGTCGTCAGGGTGGGGATGAAGGGCACGTCGTCGGTGCCGGTGCGCAGGCCGCGGGTGGGCGTTTGCACCACGGTCAGCGGCTGGCGGGCGCCGGCGCGGCTCAGGCCCGTGGCCACCACCGTGACGCGGATGGCGTCGCCCAACGACTCGTCGTAGGCGGTGCCGTAGATCACGTTGGCGTCGCCGGCAGCGAAGGCGCGGATGGTGTTCATGGCCATCTTCGATTCGTTGAGCTTGAGCGAGCCCTTGGCGGCGCTGATGAGCACCAGCACCCCTTTGGCGCCTTTCATGTCCACCCCTTCGAGCAGCGGACAGGCCACGGCCTGCTCGGCGGCGATGCGCGCCCGGTCCGGGCCGCTGACCACGGCCGTGCCCATCATCGCCTTGCCGGGCTCGCCCATGACGGTGCGCACGTCCTCGAAGTCCACGTTCACCAGCGCTTCCACGTTGATGATCTCGGCGATGCCGCCGACGGCGTTCTTGAGCACGTCGTTGGCTTCAGCGAAGGCTTCGTCCTGGGGGATGTCGTCGCCCAGCACTTCTTGCAGCTTGTCGTTGAGCACCACGATCAGCGAATCGACGTGCGCTTCGAGTTCGAGCAGCCCGACTTCGGCGTTCTTGGAGCGCCGATCGCCCTCCCAGTCAAAGGGCTTGGTGACCACGCCGACGGTGAGCACGCCCATCTCTTTGGCGATCTTGGCGATGATCGGCGCCGCGCCGGTGCCGGTGCCACCCCCCATGCCGGCGGTGATGAACAGCATGTGCGCGCCCTCGATGGCCTCGCGGATCGTGGCCTCGGCCTGCTCGGCGGCAGTGCGTCCCTTGTCGGGTTTGCTGCCTGCACCCAGACCGGTCTGGCCGAGCTGGATCACGCGGTGCGCGGCGGTTTTGCTCAGCGCCTGCGCGTCGGTGTTGGCGCAGATGAACTCCACCCCCTGCACGCGGCAGCGGATCATGTGCTCGACCGCGTTGCTGCCGCCGCCGCCGACGCCGATCACCTTGATCTGGGTGCCGCGGTTGAACTCTTCGACTTCGATCATTTCAATGCTCATTGCCTTACTCCTTGCTTGTCCAGAAAAAACGCCCAAAAATCAGAAATTGCCTACAAACCAGTCTTTGATGCGGCCCATGGCATTGCCCATGGAGCCGCTTTTTTGCGCCACCTTGTGCCCGCGCAGCCGCGCCAGCCGCGCCTCTTCGAGCAAACCCATGACGGTGGCGGCGCGCGGTTGCGCCACCATGTCGCTCAAGGCCCCGCGGTAGCTGGGGCTGCCCCGGCGCACCGGCTTGAGGAACACGTCTTCACCGAGCTCGACCATGCCCGGCATGGCGGCGCTGCCGCCCACGAGCACGATGCCGCTCGAGAGCAACTCCTCGTGCCCCGATTCGCGGATGACTTGCAGCGCCAGCGCGAAAATCTCTTCCACCCGGGGCTCGATCACGCCGGCCAGCGCCTGGCGGCTGAGCAACCGTGGGCCGCGGTCGCCCAAACCCGGCACCTCGACTTGCTGCTCGGGGTCGGCCAGCAACTGCTTGGCGCAGCCGCTCTCGACCTTGATGTCCTCGGCGTCCTTGGTCGGGGTGCGCAGGGCCATGGCGATGTCGTTGGTGATCAGGTCACCGGCGATCGGGATCACGGCGGTGTGGCGGATCGCGCCGCCGGCAAAGATCGCCACGTCGGTGGTGCCGGCGCCGATGTCGAGCAGCGCCACGCCGAGCTCTTTTTCGTCGGTGGTGAGCGCCGACAGGCTGGAGGCGAGCGGATTGAGCAACAGCTGCTCGACCTCGAGCCCGCAGCGGCGCACGCACTTGAGGATGTTTTCGGCCGCGCTCTGGGCGCCGGTGACGATGTGCACGCGCGACTCGAGCCGGATGCCGCTCATGCCGATCGGCTCCTTGACCTCCTGGCCGTCGATCACGAACTCTTGCGGCTCGACCAGCAGCAGGCGCTGGTCGGTGGAGATGTGGATGGCCTTGGCGGTGTCGAGTACGCGCGCCACGTCGGCGGGGGTGACTTCGCGCTCGCGGATCGCCACCATGCCGCTGGAATTCAGGCCGCGGATGTGGCTGCCGGTGATGCCGGTGTAGACGCGGGCGATGCGGCAGTCGGCCATCAGCTCGGCTTCCTTGAGCGCCTGCTGGATGCTCTGCACGGTGGCGTCGATATTGACCACCACGCCGCGCTTGAGGCCGTTGCTGGGGGCAACGCCAAAGCCGGCGAGTTTGAGCGCCCCATCGGGCAGCACCTCGGCCACCGCGACCATGATCTTGGCGGTGCCGATGTCGAGTCCAACGACGATGTCTTTGTATTCTTTGGGCATGGCGGTCTATGCTTCAAGGGGTAGGGGCTGCAGGGCGCACCCGTGGTGTGCCAACGGGGGTGTGCTGCACAGCCGGCAACTGCAGTTCGGCCAAGGTGCTCACGCCCCGGATGCGCAGGGCGTAGCCGTCGGGGTGGCGCAGATCGGCGCTTTCCAGCGGCCGCCCGCCGTAGTGCTGCAGCAGCGCCGGCACGGTCTGGGCGTATTGCTCGAAGCGCTGCAGCAGCTCTGCGGCGCTGCCGCGCCCGATCTCGATGCGCACGCCGTCGTCGAGCACGGCGCGCCAACTGCCGCGCTCGTCGAGCGCCAGCTGCGCGATGCCCCACCCCTGGCGCGCGAGCACGGGCTGCACAGCGCGGTAGAACTCGAGCACCTGCGGGGCGCGCTCGACGGGGCCGGACAAGACGCTCCAGTCAAGGCCCTGGGCCGCCGCCGGCTCGGCCTCGAACACCTCGCCGTGCTGATTGAGCAAGCGCGTACCCCCGGCCTGCCCCCACCAGGCCACGGGCTGATGCTCCTCGATGGTCACGAGCAGCCGGTTGGGCAACTGGCGCTGCACCACGGCGCTGCGCACCCACGGCGCGCCTTGCAGCTGCTGCTGCACCTGCTGCAGATCGAGCGTCAGCAGGTTGCCCTGCACCCGCCCGGCCAGATGCGCCTGCAAGGTGGCGGCGCGCTGGTGCTGCACCTGGCCTTGCACCACCACCGTGCTTAGGCTCCAGAACGGCTGGCGCAGCAACCAGCCGCCCAGCGCCACCAGCGCCAGCACGGCGGCGAGCAGCAACAGGGCGGTCGCGGCGCCGTCCATCAGGCGCACGTCGAGCGGCGGGGTGGGGGTCGGGTGCATGGCTTTATGGCGCGTCGGGCCCGGCTGCGGGCAGGGCTGGAGCGGCGGGCAAGGGGTTGTCGAGGCTGGCGCTGGCCAGCAGCTGCAGGCACAGGGCGTCGTAGCTGATGCCCACCGCCTGCGCCGCCATGGGCACCAGCGAGTGCCCGGTCATGCCGGGCGCTGAGTTGAGCTCCAGCAGGTAGGGGCGGCGGCTGGCGGCGTCGATCATCACATCGACCCGCGACCAGCCGCGGCAATCGAGGCTCTGGTAGGCCTGCACGGCCAGTTGCTGGATCGCGGCTTCTTCGGCTGCGGGCAGACCCGAGGGCACCAGGTACTGTGTTGCGTCGCTGAAGTATTTGTGCTCGTAGTCGTAGTTGCCACCGGGCGCGACAATGCGGATCAGCGGCAGCGCCTGCACCGCTTCGCCCTGCCCCAGCAGCGCCACCGTGACCTCGTCGCCGGCAATGTACTGCTCGCACAGCACCTCGGGGTCGCACCGCGCGGCCAGCGCGTAGGCGGCGGCGCACTCACTCGGGTGGCTGATCTTGCTCAGGCCGATGGTCGAGCCCTCGCGCGCCGGCTTGACGATCATCGGCGCGCCCAGCGCCGCCAGCGCGGCCGCGGTTTGGGCGCCGCTGCGCACCTGGCGCCAGTCGGGCGTGGGCAAGCCTTCGGCGCGCCACAGGCGCTTGCTCATGAGCTTGTCCATGCTCAGGCTCGAGGCCAGCACGCCCGGGCCGGTGTAGGGGATGCCCATGAGCTCGAGCGCGCCCTGCACCGTGCCGTCTTCGCCAAAGCGCCCGTGCAGGGCAATGAAGGCGCGCGCAAAGCCGGCGCGCTTGAGCTCGGACAACTCGTGCCCGGCGAGGTCGAAGGCGTGGGCGTCGACGCCGCTGCGCCGCAAGGCCGCGAGCACGCCCTGGCCCGACATCAGCGAGACCTCGCGCTCGGCCGAAAAGCCGCCCAGCAGCACCGCCACTTTGCCCAGTGCGTGCGGGTCGATCGGGGTCGGGTTCGGGGTCGTCATGCGGGCTCCTGCAATGTCTGGTTGGGGGTGGCTGGGGCGGCGTCGGCCAGCGCGCGCACCTGCGCCGCCACCGCGCCGATGGAGCCCGCGCCCATGCACAGCACCACGTCGCCGTCGCGGGCGTTGTCCAGAATGGCTTGCGCCAGCGCCCCGACTTCGGGCACGAACAGCGGCTCGAACTTGCCCGCCACCCGCAGCGCCCGCGCCAGCGCGCGGCCGTCGGCGGCGACGATGGGCGCTTCGCCGGCGGCATAGACCTCGGTCAGCAGCACGGCGTCGGCCGCGCCCATGACGCGCACAAAGTCTTCGAAGCAGTCGCGCGTGCGGCTGTAGCGGTGCGGCTGAAACGCCAGCAGCAGGCGCCGGCCCGGAAAGGCGCCGCGTGCCGCCGCCAGCGTGGCCGCCATTTCCACCGGGTGGTGGCCATAGTCGTCGATCAGCGTCGCCGTGCCGCCGCCAGGCAGCGCCGCTTCGCCGTGGCGCTGGAAGCGCCGGCCCACGCCCTTGAACTGCGCCAGCGCCTGCAGCAAGGCGGCGTCGGGCAGGTCGAGCTCGGCCGCCAGCGCGATCGCCGCCAGCGCGTTGAGCACGTTGTGCTGCCCCGGCAGGTTCAGCACCACCTCGAGCTCGGGCAGCTCGACGCCGTTGCGCCGCTGCACCCTGAAGTGCATCTGGGCGCCGACGGCGCGCAGATCGAGGGCGCGCACCTGGGCATCGGGGCTCAGGCCGTAGCTGGTGATGGGGCGCTGGATCTGGCTCAGCAGGGCGCGCAGGTGCGGGTCGTCGATGCAGACAGTGGCCGTGCCGTAGAAGGGCATGCGGTGCAAAAAGTCGACGAAGGCCTGCTTGAGGCGACCGAAGTCGTGGCCGTAGGTCTCCATGTGGTCGGCGTCGATGTTGGTGACCACCGCCAGCACCGGCATCAGGTTGAGGAACGAGGCGTCGGACTCGTCGGCCTCGACCACGATGTATTCGCCGGCCCCGAGGCGGGCGTTGGCCCCGGCGCTGTTGAGGCGCCCGCCGATGACGAAGGTCGGGTCCAGCCCGGCGGCGGCGAGCACGCTCGTGACCAGGCTGGTGGTGGTGGTCTTGCCGTGGGTGCCGGCGATGGCGATGCCTTTTTGCATGCGCATCAGCTCGGCCAGCATGAGCGCACGCGGCACCACTGGCAACAGACGCTCGTGCGCCGCCTGCACCTCGGGGTTGTCGGGTTTGACGGCGGTGGAGGTGACGATGCAATCGGCGCCGGCAATCTGCTCGGCGGCGTGGCCGATGTGGATGCGCGCGCCCAGACGCTGCAGGCGCTCGGTGCTGGCACTGGCGGCGAGGTCGGAGCCCGAGATGGCGTAGCCCTGGTTGAGCAGCACCTCGGCGATGCCGCTCATGCCCGAGCCGCCGATGCCGACGAAGTGGATGTGACGGATGGCGTGTTTCATGGGGTCTGGGGGGCGTAGCGCTGACAGGCCTGCAGCAGCGCCGCCACGGCGCCGGTGCGGGCCTGGGCGTGGGCGCGCTCGGCGCGCTGTTGCAACTCGGTGCGGCTCAGGTGTTGCAGGCGCTGCGCGAGGTCGTCGGGCTGCAGTTGCGCTTGCGGCAGCAGCCAGGCGGCGTCGGCATCGACCAGAAAGCGCGCGTTGTGGGTCTGGTGGTCATCGACGGCGTGCGGGAACGGCACCAGGATCGAGGCCGCGCCCACCGCCGCCAGTTCGCTCACCGTGCTGGCGCCGGCGCGCGCCAGCACCAGGTCGGCGGCGGCAAAGGCGCTGGCGGTGTCGTCGATGAAGGGCGTGAGCGTGGCCTGCACGCCGGCGCTGGCGTAGGCGGCGCGCAGGGCCTCGATCTGCTTGGCGCCGCTCTGGTGCGTGACCTGCGGCCGGCGCTCGGGCGCGATGCGCGCCAGCGCCTGCGGCACGACCTCGTTGAGCGCCTTGGCCCCGAGGCTGCCACCGACCACCAGCAACTTGAGCGGCCCGCTGCGGCCGGCAAAGCGCTGCGCCGGGGCCGGCTGCTCGGTAAAGGCGGCGCGCAGCGGGTTGCCGATCCACTCGCCCTTGGGCAAGGCGTTGGGGTAGGCGGTAAAGACGCGGTCGGCCACCTGCGCCAGCACGCGGTTGGCCATGCCGGCAACGGAATTTTGCTCGTGCAGCAGCAAGGGGGCGCCGGCCAGCACGCTCATCATGCCGCCGGGAAAGCTGATGTAGCCGCCCAGCCCCAGCACCACGTCGGGGTGCAAGCGGCGCATCACGCGCCAGCTCTGCCAAAAGGCGCGCTGCAGGCGCAGCGGCAGCAAGGCCAGCGTGAGCGCCCCTTTGCCGCGCACGCCGCCAAACTGCACCGGCTCGAAGGCAAAGCCGCGCTCGGGCACCAGCCGCGACTCCATGCTGTCGGGCGCGCCCAGCCAGTGCACGCGCCAGCCCTGGGCGCGCAGCGCTTCGGCCACGGCCAGGCCGGGGAAGATGTGGCCACCGGTGCCGCCGGCCATGATCAGTGCGCAGGGGGGTTGGGTCATACCCGGCCTCCGTGCATGAGTTTGCGGTTTTCGTGGTCGGCGCGCAGCACGATGGCGATGGCGATCAGGTTCAGCACAATGGCCGAGCCGCCAAAGCTCATGAAGGGCAGCGTCAGGCCCTTGGTGGGCAGTGCGCCGAGGTTGACGCCGATGTGGATGAAGGCCTGAAAGCCGATCCACAGCGCGATGCCCTGCACCAGCAGACCAGCAAACACCTGCTCGAGCGCGATCGACTGGCGCCCGATCTGCATCAGACGCCGCACCAGCCACCAGAACACGGCGATCAGCAGCAGTACCCCAACCAGGCCCAGCTCCTCGCCGATCACGGCCAGCAAAAAATCGGTGTGCGCTTCGGGCAGCCAGTGCAGCTTTTCGATGCTCGCCCCCAGCCCGACGCCAAACCACTCGCCGCGGCCAAAGGCGATGAGCGCGTGCGTGAGCTGGTAGCCCTTGCCCAGCGCGTGTTCGACGCTGAAGGGGTCGAGGTAGGCAAAGACGCGCTCGCGCCGCCACGGCGAGCTGACGATCAGCAGCGCAAACACGCCCACCAGCAGACCCGAGACGATGAAGAACATGCGCGCGCTCACGCCGCCGAGGAACAAAATGCCCATGGCGATCACGGCGATCACCATGAAGGCGCCCATGTCGGGCTGCATGAGCAGCAACACCCCGAGCAGGCCCAGCGCCAGGCACATGGGGAAGATGGCGCGGAAAAAGCGCTCCTTGACCTCCATGCGGCGCACCATGTAGCCGGCGGCGTACATGGCGATGGTCAGCTTGGCGAGTTCGGAGGGCTGGAAGTTCATGAGCCCGAGCGGTATCCAGCGCCGTGCGCCATTGACCTCGCGCCCGATGAAGGGGATGAGCACGGCGATCAACAGCACCACCGTAGCCGCCAGCAACCAAGGCGACCATTCCTGCCAGCGCTTCATGGGCACCTGAAAGGCCAGCAGCGCCGCCACCGTGGCGACCCCGAGGGCGATCAGGTGGCGGAGCAGAAAATGCTCGTGCTCGAGGTTGCGAAAGCGCGGGTTGTCGGGCATGGCGATGGTGGACGAATAGACCATCACCAGACCCCAGCACAGCAGCGCCACCACGACCCACAGCAGCACCTGGTCGAAGCCGAGCTCGCGCACGGCGGTGTGGTGGCGGCTGCGCGCGTGATCGACGCTGGCCAGGCGCACCGGCAGTTCGCCGGCGCTGCCGTCGGCGCGCCACCAGCCCAGCCAGCCTTGCCAGCCTGCATGGGGGGCGCTGCGCTCAGTGGCGGCCGCAGCCGAGGAGGGCCGGCTCATGCGGGTGTACCCCCCTCTTGCTGCAACTCGCGCACCGTGGCCACGAACACTTGGGCGCGGTGGGCGTAGTCGCGAAACATATCGAGGCTGGCGCAAGCGGGCGAGAGCAGCACCGCGTCGCCGGGCTGTGCCTGCGCGGCGCACCAGCGCACGGCTTCGGGCAAACTGGCGCAGCGCTGCAGCGGCACGCCGCAATCGGCCAGCTCCGCTTCGATGGTGGCGGCATCGCGCCCGATCAGCGCCACAGCGCGGGCGTAGCGTGCCACGCCTGGAGCCAGCGGGGCGAAGTGCTGGCCTTTGCCGTCGCCGCCCAGTATGAGCACCAGTTTGCGCTCGACCCCGAGTCCGTTCAGGGCCGCCAGGGTGGCGCCGACGTTGGTGCCCTTGCTGTCGTCGATGTATTCGACCTCGGCCACGATCCCGACCGGTTCCACCCGGTGCGGTTCGCCCCGGTAGTCGCGCAGGCCGTGCAGCAGCGGTGCGAGTTCGGCGCCGGCGGCGCTGGCCAAGGCCAAGGCGGCCAAGGCGTTGCTGGCGTTGTGGCGGCCGCGGATGCGCAGGGCTTCGGCGGGCATGAGCAGTTGCAGGCGCGGGGTGGCGGCGGCGTGGGCGGCGGCATCGGCTGTTGCGTTGGCGCCGGGGCGGCGGCGGGGCGCGAGGGCGTGTGCGTCGTCGGCCAGCGCGCGCACCAGCCAGGTGAGGCCGTTGACGCTTTGCAGCCCCCAGTCGCCGGGGCGCTGTGGCTCGTCGGTGCCGAAGGTTTGGTAGGGGCGCGGCGGCGGTTCTGGAGCGCGGCGGCGGCTGGCTGGGGCAGCCTGGGCAGTGGCTGCGTGGACCGGGGCCGGGCACCAGCTCATGACGGTGGCGTCGTCGCGGTTGAGCAGCATGAGGGCGCGCTGGCCAAAGATGCGTGCTTTGGCGGCGCCGTAGGCGGCCATGGTGCCGTGCCAGTCGAGGTGGTCTTCGCTCAGATTGAGCACGGTGGCGGCGCTGGCTTCGAAGCCCTCGACGGCGTCGAGCTGGAAGCTGGAGAGTTCGAGCACCCAGGCCTGGGGCAGCTCGTGCAGGTGTTGCGCTTGCAGGCGCTGGCGCAGGACGTCGAGCAGATTCGGGCCGATGTTGCCTGCCACGGCCACGTCCCAGCCAGCCGCTTGCAGCAGGTGAGCGGTGAGCGCGGTGGTGGTGGTTTTGCCGTTGGTGCCGGTGATGGCCAGGACGTGGGGGCGGTAGCTGGCGGTGGCGCTGTTTTGGGCTGGGGCGTTGGCGCGGGCTGGGCAGGGGCGGGGTTCGTCAGTCGCAGGCTCCGATTCCTCACCCCGCCCCCGCCCAGCCCGCGCCACATGGGCGCTGGCAGCCACTTCTGCGGCGCCGCCCAGCGCTTGCAGCGCTTGGCCAAACAGGCCCAGCTCACCCACGATGGCGGTGCCGGCGCTTTGGGCGGCGGCGCTCAGTTCGGCCATGTCGCTGGGCAAGATGCCGGGGCTGCGGCAGACCAGGGCCCAGGGGGCCGCGGCGTACAGGGAGGCATCGAAGCGCGTGCCCAAGCGCAGTTGCACCTGGGGCAACTCGGCCGCCAGGGTGGCGGCTTGGGGGGCGCTGGGGCGGCTGTCGGCCACCGTCACGTGCGCCCCGGCCAGCGCGCACCAGCGCGCCAGCGCCAGACCGGATGCGCCCAAGCCCAGCACCAGCACCGGGCGGCCGGCCAGCGCTTGCGCAGCGGGTGCCAGGGCGCGCTGCAGCCACGGCGCGGCCGCGCCCAGCGGCGGGCGCAGCGGCTCGAGCCCTGCGGGCGCCTGGGCGCTGGCGGGTGTGGCGGCGGCGGTGGGTACAGGGGAGTTCATCGCAGCTTCAGGGTCGAGAGGCCGATCAGGCACAGCAGCATGGTGATGATCCAAAAGCGCGTCACCACCTGGGTTTCGCGCCAGCCCGATTTTTCAAAGTGGTGGTGCAGCGGCGCCATCTTGAACAGGCGCCGGCCCTGGCCATGGCGCCATTTGGTGTACTTGAACCAGCTCACCTGCAGCATCACCGACAGCGCCGAGGCGACGAACACGCCGCCGATGATGGCCAGCACGATCTCCTGGCGCACGATCACGGCCACCGTGCCCAGCGCCGCCCCGAGTGCCAGTGCGCCGACGTCGCCCATGAACACCTGCGCCGGGTAGGTGTTGAACCAGAGAAAGGCCAACCCGGCCCCGCCCATGGCAGCGCAGAAGATCATCACCTCGCCGGTGCCCGGTATGTGCGGCAACAGCAGGTAGTTGGCAAACACCGCGTGCCCGGTGACGTAGGCAAAGATGCCGAGCACGCCGCCGACCATCACCACCGGCATGATCGCCAGCCCGTCGAGCCCGTCGGTGAGGTTGACGGCGTTGCTGGCGCCGACGATCACCAGATAGGTGAGCAGCACGAAACCGGCCACGCCCAGCGGGTAGCTGACTTGCTTGAAAAAGGGCACCATCAGCCCGGCCTGGTGCGGCAAATCGATGGTGAAGCCCGAGGCCACCCAGCCGATGAAGAGCTCGAACACGCGCTGGTTGCTGCCCTCGGAGATGGCGAACACGAGGTAGAACGCCGCCACCAGCCCGATCACCGACTGCCAGAAGTACTTGGTGCGCGCGCGCATGCCTTCCGGGTCTTTGTGCACCACCTTGCGCCAGTCGTCGATCCAGCCGATGGCGCCAAAGCCCAGCGTGACGCCGAGCACGATCCAGACGAAGCGGTTGCTGGGGTCGAACCAGAGCAGGGTCGAGACCGTGATGGCAAACAGGATCAGCACGCCGCCCATGGTCGGGGTGCCGCTCTTGCTCAGGTGGCTCTGCATGGCGTAGCCGCGTATCGGCTGGCCGATCTTGAGCTCGGTCAGGCGCCGGATGAACAGCGGCCCGGCCGCCAGCCCGACCAGCATGGCGGTGATGGCGGCCATGACGGCGCGAAAGGTCTGGAACTGGAACACGCGCAGAAAGTCCAGTTCCGGGCTGATGCCCTGCAACCAGAGGGCCAGACTAGGCAACATGGGGAGCGCCCTCCGGGGTGATTTTGGCTGTCTGCGGCGAGGTTTGCGCCTGGCCAGCGGCTTGCAGCGCCTGCACCAGCCGCTCCATGCGCATGAAGCGCGAACCCTTGACGAGCACGCTGGCGGCTTGCGCTGCCGCGCCCAGCGCAGCGGCTTGCAGCGCCGCTATGTCGGGGTAGGCGTGCAGGCGGCCCTGGGTGCTGGCCTGGGCCTGCAGCGCAGCGGCGGCGCGCTGCATCCAGTCGCCGCTCACCAGCACCTGTTCGATGCCGCGCGCCAGCGCGTGGCGCAGCACCTCGTCGTGAAAGGCCAGCGCCTGCGCGCCCACTTCGCCCATGTCGCCCAGCAGCAGCAGGCGCGGCCCGGGCAACTCGGCCAGCAGGTCGATGGCGGCGCGCACCGAGTCCGGGTTGGCGTTGTAGCTGTCGTCGATCAGGGTCTGCGCCCCGCTGGCGCGCTGCAGCGTGAACGCACGCGAGCGCCCGGCGACGGGCTCGAAGCCCTCAAGCCCGGCCTGGATCGCGGCCAGCGGCACCCCGGCCGCGATGGCGCAGGCCGTGGCCGCCAGCGCGTTGTGTACGTTGTGCCGCCCAGCCAGCCGCAGGCGCGCCTGCAGCAGGCCGGCAGGCGTTTGCATGTTTAGCGCCCAAGCCCCATTGACCCACTGCGCCTGCGCCTGCACTTCGGGCTGAGGTGGTGCCAAGTGTGCGCCCGCGCGGGCAGGGGCTGGGCTGGGCCGGGGTTCGTCAGTCGCAGGCTCCGATTCCTCACCCCAGCCCAGCCCAGCCCCTGCCAGCCCCCCCAGCCCATCGCCAAAGCACAAAACCCGGCGCGCCCCCGCGATCTGCCGCCACAGCGGCGTGTAGGCGTCGTGGGCTGGAAACACCGCCACGCCGTCTGGCGGCAGCGCCGCCAGCACAGCACCGTTTTCGTGCGCCACGGCATCGAGCCCGTGCATGAACTCCTGGTGCTCGCGCTGCGCGTTGTTGACCAGCGCCACCGTGGGCTGCGCCAGCGCCGCCAGCGCCGCGATCTCGCCCGGGTGGTTCATGCCCAGCTCCAGCACCGCCAGCCGGTGCGTCGGGCGCAGGCGCAGCAGCGTCAGCGGCACGCCGATGTCGTTGTTGAAATTGCCCTCGGTGGCCAGTGCCGCCTCACCCACGGCGGCGCGCAGCATGGCGGCGATGAGCTGCGTCACCGTGGTCTTGCCGTTGCTGCCAGTGACGGCGATCAGCGGCAGATCGAAGCGCGCGCGCCAGCGCTGCGCCAGCTCGCCCAAGGCGGCACGGGCGTCGGGTACTTCGACACCGGGCAGGCCCGCTTGCGCCAGCCCGCGTTCGGCCACGGCCGCCACGGCCCCAGCGGCGCGCGCCTGCGCCAGCCAGTCGTTGCCGTCGAAGCGCTCGCCGCGCAAGGCCACGAACAGATCGCCAGGGCGCAGGGTGCGGCTGTCGGTGTGCACGCGCAGCACCGGCTGCGTCACGGCGCCCACCGCGCGCGCGCCGCGCAGCTGCAGCAACAGCTCGGCCAGACCGTTCACGTCGGGCTCCCTTCAGCTGGGCCCTGCTCGGCCTGCTCGCCCTGCTCGTTTTGCCAGCGCCGCTGCAGCGCCAGCCGGCCCTGCACCACGTCCGAGAACGGGTGGCGCACGCCGGCGATTTCCTGGTAGTCCTCGTGGCCCTTGCCGGCCAGCAGGATGATGTCGCGCGCGTCGGCCATGTCCACCGCCTCCTGGATCGCTTCGGCGCGGTCCGGCTCGACGATGGCGCGCACCGGCTCGCTCAGGCCGGCCTGCATCTCGAGCAAAATCTGCAGCGGGTCTTCGCCGCGCGGGTTGTCGCTGGTGAGCACCAGCCGCGCCGCTTCGCGCTCGGCGGCGGCGGCCATCAGCGGGCGCTTGCTGCGGTCGCGCTCGCCACCGCAGCCCAACACGCACCACAGGCGCCCGCCGCGGTGCTCGGCCAGCGGCTGCAGCGCCTGCAAGGCTTTCTCCACCGCATCCGGGGTGTGGGCGTAGTCCACCAGCAGCAGCGGCAGGCTGGCCGGGCCGTCGGTCCAGGCGGCCTGCATCCGCCCCGGCACCGGCTGCAGCGCGGCGCTGGCCTGGGCCGCCGCCGCCAAGGTGTGGCCGCTGGCGCGCAGCACCGCCAGCGCGCACAGCAGGTTGCTCAGGTTGTAGTCGCCCACCACATCGAGCGACAGGCCGATGCGCTCGGCACCCGGTTCTGGTGCCTCGACCGGCCGGCCCTCCTGCCCCGCCTGCACTTCTTGCACCACGAAGTCGATGCCGGTCGTGCTCCAGCGCCGCTCCAGCAGACGCAGGCGCGCCGGGCGCTGCGCTGCGGGCTCGGTGGATACGGTCCACAGATCGAGCCCCGGCCGCTGCGCCAGATCGGCCGCCAGTTCGCGCCCGTGCGCGTCGTCGATATTCACCACCGCCACCTGCAGGCCGGGCCAGTCGAACAGCGCGCGCTTGGCGGCCCAGTAGGCCTCCATGGTGCCGTGGTAGTCCAGATGGTCTTGGCTCAAATTGGTGTACACCGCCGTGTGCAGCCTGGCGCCGTTGAGCCGCCCTTCGTCGAGGCCGATCGACGACGCCTCCATGACCACCGTGTGCAGCCCCTGGTCGGCGTAGCGGCGCAGCAGGGTTTGCAGCGTCATCGGGTCCGGCGTGGTAAAGCCGGTGCTGATGAGCTCGGTGCCCGCCACGCCGGTGCCCAGGGTGCCGATCAGCGCCGCCGATTCGCCCACCGCCTGCAGCCACTGGCTGCACCACCAGGCGCTCGAGGTCTTGCCGTTGGTGCCGGTGATGGCCACCACGCGCAGACGCTCGCTGGGGGCGCGGCAGAAGTGGTGCGCCACCGGGCCGGCTGCGGCCTTGAGCCCGGGCAGCGCGGCGATGCGCGCATCGTTCCAATCCCACGCGTCCAGCCCTTGGGCCTCGACCAGGCAGGCCACGGCCCCGGCCTGCAGCGCCGCGGTCACGAACTGGCGCCCGTCGTGGCCGCTGCCGGGCCAAGCGACGAAGGCGTCGCCCGGCTGGACCTGGCGGCTGTCGCTCACCAGGCGCTGCGCGCCCAGGGCCTGCAACCAGGCCACGGCCTCGCTCACCTGTTCAAACTGTCGCATCATCCTGGCTCCTGCACCAAATCGGCCACGATGTGCGGCCTCACGCCCACATCGGGGGCCACCCCCAGCACGCGCAGGGTCTGCTGCACGGTGGCCGAAAACACCGGCGCCGCCACCACGCCGCCAAAGAAACCGCCCTCGGTCGGCTCGTCGATCATCACCGCCACCACCACCCGCGGCTGTTGCACCGGGGCCAGCCCGACAAAGAAGCTGCGGTGCCGGTTGGCGGCGTAGCCCGCGCCTTCCTGCACGCGCGAGGTGCCGGTCTTGCCACCGACCGAAAACCCCACCGTCTGGGCGCGCTGCGCGGTGCCGCCGGGTCCGGCGCTGAGCGCCAGCATGTGGCGCACCGCCTGCGCGCTCGCCGCGCTCATCACCGGCACCCCCTGCACGGGCTGCTGGCTTTTGAGCAAGGTCACGGGCAACAGCTTGCCGTCGGTGGCAAACACGGTGTAGGCCTGCGCGAGCTGGAACAAGGAGGTGGACAGGCCATAGCCGTAGCTCATGGTGGCCTGCTCGATCGGGCGCCAGCTCTCGTAGGCGCGCAGGCGACCGCTCACGGCACCCGGAAACGGCAACTGCGGCCGCTGCCCAAAACCGATGCGCGTGTAGGCCTCCCACATCTGGCGCGGCTGCATCTGCTGCGCCAGCTTGACCATGGCCACGTTGCTCGAGGCCTTCATGGCCTCGTTGAGCGTGACCACGCCCAAGCCCCGGATGTCGCGGATGGTGAAGCGACCCATGGTCAGGCGGCCTTCACCGGTGTCGATCAGGGTGTCGGGGCGCGCCAGCCCGCTCTCCAGCGCCAGCGCAGCCATGAAAGGCTTGACGGTCGAACCCGGCTCGAAGGTGTCGGTCAGGGCGCGGTTGCGCACATGCTCGCCGCTCAGGTTGCGGCGCTGGTTCGGGTTGAAGCTCGGGTAGTTGGCCAGCGCCAGCACCTCGCCGCTTTGGGCATCGAGCACCACGATGCTGCCGCCGCGCGCCTGGTGCTGTTGCACCGCCTCGCGCAGGCGCTGGAAGGCAAAAAACTGAATCCGGCTGTCGATCGACAGCTGCAGGTCACGGCCATCGACCGGGGGGATGACTTCGCGCACGTCTTCGACCACGCGCCCAAAGCGGTCGCGCAGCACGCGGCGCGAGCCCGGCTGCCCCGACAGGTGGGCGTTGAAGGCCAGCTCGACCCCCTCTTGGCCCACGTCTTCGACGTTGGTAAAGCCCACCACGTGCGCCAGCGCCTCGCCCTCTGGGTACTGGCGCCGGTACTCTTTGCGAAAGTGGATGCCCTCGATCCCCAGCGCGCGCACCTGCGCCGCCCGCGCTTCGTCGAGCTGGCGCCGCAGCCAGACGAAGGTCGGGTGCCGGTCGAGTCGGCGCTGCAGTTCGGCCGGCGGCAGCTCCAGCAGCCGCGCCAGCTCAGGCAGCTTGGGGTGCTGGCGGTCGATGTTTTCTGGAATGGCCCAGACGCTTTGCGCCACCACGCTGGTGGCCAGAATCAGGCCGTTGCGGTCCAGCACCCGGCCGCGGTTGGGCGGCAGCTCCAGCGTGCGCTCGAAGCGGATCTCGCCCTGGCGCTGGAAAAATTCGTTGCCAAACACCTGCACGTAAGCGGCGCGTGCGCCCAAGCCCAAAAAGACGAGCGCAAAGCCGGCCACGATCAGGCGGCTGCGCCAGACCGGGGTGGCGCTGGTGAGCAAGGGGCTGGAGCCGTAGGCGATGGCGCGCTTCATGGCCGCGGCTCCGGCTGGGCCAAGGGAGTGGCGGGCGCCGTCACCGGCCCGAGCAGGCGCTGAACCGGCCCGGCGGCGCCGCCTGCCGCACCCGCCACGGGCAGGGCCAGCACCTCGGTGATGCCGGGGTGGATCGGACGCATCTGCAGGCGCTCACTGGCCAACTGCTGCACCCGCGCCGGGGCCGCCAGGGTGCGCTTTTGCACCTGCAGCTGCTCGTGCTCCGAGGCCAAGCGGTCGGCGGCGGCGTTGGCGCGCTCCAGCGCCACGAACAGGCGGCGCGCTTCGTACTGCTGATGCACCAAACTGAGGGCACTGGCCAGCAGCACCAGCAGCAGCACGAGGTTGAGGCGCGTCACGGCAACGCCTCCCACGCCAGCGCGCTTCGCTGGGCCAGGCGCAACACGGCGCTGCGCGCGCGCGGATTCGCCGCCACCTCGGCGGCGCTGGGCAGCACGCGCTGCACCTGCGCCAGCGCCAAGGCCTTGGGCGCGGCCAGCGGCTGGCGCCGGTCGTAGGCGTCTTTGGCGTGCTGGGCCATGAACTGCTTCACCAGCCGGTCTTCGAGCGAATGAAAGCTGATCACCACCAGCCAACCGCCGGGCTTGAGCACGCGCAGCGCCGCCTTCAGCGCGTGTTGCAGCTCCTCAAGCTCGGCGTTGATGAAAATCCGAATAGCCTGAAATGTGCGCGTTGCAGGGTCCTTGCCCGGCTGGCGGGCTTTGACCGCGCCAGCCACGATTTGGGCCAGCTCGGCGGTGGTTCCAATAGGGCCCCGTTCCTGTCGGCGACGATCAAGCGCCTTTGCAATCGATTGAGCAAACCGTTCTTCGCCGTATTCACGTATCACCTCTGCTATCTGTATGACTTCTGCCGTGGCCAGCCACTCGGCCGCGCTCTGGCCCCGGGTGGGATCCATGCGCATGTCCAAGGGGCCGTCGTGGCGGAAGGAAAAACCCCGGCTGGGGTCGTCGAGCTGGGGTGAACTCACCCCCAAATCCAGCAGAATGCCGTCGGCGCTGGCCTCGGGCTGCGCGGCCAGCGCGGCAAAACCTTGGTGGTGCACCGCGTGCACCCGGGCGTCGCTGGCCGCCAACTGCTGCGCCGCGGCGATCGCCTGCGGGTCTTTGTCGTACACCGCCAGCCGCCCAGCGGCCGACAGGCGCGCCAGAATGGCCCGCGCATGGCCGCCGCGGCCAAAGGTGGCGTCGATGTAGCGACCGTCTGCTTGCACGTGCAGCGCCTGGACTGCTTCGTTCAACATGACGGTGCAATGGGCTAGGGGCGGTTGCACCAGCGGCCCCTTAGAAAGAAAAGTCCTTCAGGGCCTCGGGCAACTCGCCCTGCATTGCCTGCGCCTCCTGGGCCGCGTAGGCTTGGGCGTCCCAGAGCTCGAAGTGGTTGCCCATGCCCAGCAGCACCGCCTCTTTGTTCAGGCCCGCAGCAGCGCGCAGCTCGGGCGCGATCAGCACCCGACCGGCGCTGTCGAGCTCGCAGTCCATGGCGTTGCCCAAAAAAATGCGCTTCCACCACTGCGCCGACAGCGGCAGCGCGGCGATGCGCTCGCGAAACTGCTCCCACTGCGGGCGCGGAAACACCATCAGGCAGCCGTGCGGGTGCTTGGTGATGGTGAGCTGCCCAGCGGCGCACGCGCCCAGCACCTCGCGGTGCCGCGTGGGCACCGCCAAGCGACCCTTGGCGTCGAGACTGAGAGAGGAGGCACCTTGGAACACAGCGGAATGGCCTTATGACCCACTTATCACCACAAAAACACACTTTTCACCACTGTAGCACCAAATTTGGGCCGCGCCTAGTCCGCGTTACACTTTTTCCAAATGAAATCAAGCCTCTAGGCCCCCGTCGCGCGCCAATCTGGCGGCAAAAATCCAGCCTAATTAAAGGCTTACGCGCCATATCAAAAGTTTTTTATGAAGCTTTGGGCCGGCCCTGCGGCGCCTGCAGCACCCAGGGCCGTGGGGCTGTGGCCGCGCGGCGCCTGCCACGCCGCGCCCTCGGGCTCAAACGCGCAGCGCGTGCATCGCGTACAGGGGCGCGCCGGTCCAGGGCAGGCACAGCGCCTCGAAGGCCGCACCGGCGGCGCCGTAGCATTCCGAGACGCTGCGCATCCCGGCCTGGCGCAGGCGCGGGTGCGCCTGCAGCAGCTCGCCCCCATGCTGCAGGCCCCAGCGGAACTCGGCCCCCGTGGGCCCCACGCTGGCGCTCCAGCGCGACTGCCCGATGCCCCGGTGCGACATGGCGTCGAGCACCAGCACCGAGTCGGGCGGGGCGCGCTCGGCAAACTCGCGCAGCAGCGCGCGCACCCGCTCGGGCGGCAGGTACATCAGCACCCCCTCGCACAGCAGCCACAGCGGGGCGCCGGCGGCCCAGCGGTCCAACTCCAGCGCGTCCCACCAGCCGTCGCGGACGAGGTCGATGCCGGCGTTGTGGCGGCGCTCGCCCTGCTCCGGCAGCAGCTGCTCGCGCAGCGCCAGCACCTCGGGCAAATCGGCGTCCAGCCAGCGGTTGTGGCCGTTGTCGAGCCACTGAAAGTGGTTCGACAGGCCGCAGCCCAAGTTGACGCCGGCCGCGTGCGGATGGCGGGCAAGAATTCGCGCCCCCAAGCCTTGAGCATGTGCGTGCGCCACAGCACATTGAGCACCACCAGCCGATCCTGCAGCAGCGCTTCGGCGTCGGCTTGCAGGCAGCTCAGCAGGTTGGCTGCGTCGGCGTCGTGGCAGTCGAGCCAAGGGTAGCAGCGGGCGCCGTAGGCACGCGCCACCAGCGGGATCAGCAAGGTGGCGCGCACGGCCTGCAGCCGCGTCAGGCGCAGCAGACACTCCGGCGGCACGGCGCCGGGTGGGCAATGGCTGCGGCCGCAGCGCCTGAGGCTTGTCTCCATGCCCCCATGTTACGCCCAAGCGGCGCCGCACGCTACAAGATATAGCGCGACAGGTCCTCGTTGCGGCTCAAGGCCGCCAGCCGCGCATCGACCATGGCGGCATCGACCACGACCTCGGTGCCGCTCAGGCGCGTGGCGTCGAAGCTCACCTCGTCGAGCAGGTGCTCCATCACCGTGGCCAAGCGGCGCGCGCCGATGTTTTCGGTGCGTTCGTTGACCTCGAAGGCGATCTGCGCCAGCCGCGTGATCGCGTCCGGGCCAAAGACCAGCGTCACGCCCTCGGTGGCCAGCAGCGCCTGGTACTGGCGCACCAGGCTGGCGTGGGTCTGGGTGAGGATGGCCTCGAAATCGGCCACGGTCAGCGACTGCAGCTCGACCCGGATCGGCAGCCGCCCCTGCAGCTCGGGGATCAGGTCGCTGGGTTTGCTCAGGTGGAAGGCGCCGCTGGCGATGAACAGCATGTGGTCGGTCTTGATCGGGCCGTATTTGGTCGAGACCGTGCAGCCCTCGACCAGCGGCAGCAGGTCGCGCTGCACGCCCTGGCGCGAGACTTCGGCGCTCGACTGGCCGTCGCTGCGGCTGGTGACCTTGTCGATCTCGTCGATGAACACGATGCCGTTTTGCTCGGCGCTCTGGAGCGCTTGCAGCTTGATCTCTTCTTCGTTGAGCAGCCGCCCGGCCTCTTCGTCGATCAGCAGGCGGCGCGCTTCGGCGATTTTGAGCTTGCGCGTCTTGCGCTTGTGGGCGCCCAGCTGCGAGAACACGCCGCGCAGCTGCTCGGCCATTTCCTCCATGCCCGGCGGCGTCATGACCTCGAACTGCGGCTGCGTGGCGGCGATCTCGATCTCGATCTCGCGCTGGTCGAGCGAGCCCTCGCGCAGCTTCTTGCGCAACACCTGACGCGTGGCGCTGTCGCGCTCGGGCTCGGGTGCCAACGGGCCCTCGTGCCGCGGCGCGGGCAGCAGCGCGTCGAGCAGGCGCTCCTCGGCGTTGTCTTCGGCGCGCGCGCGCACCTTGAGCGCGGCCTGCTCGCGCGCCTGTTTGACGGCGATGTCTGCCAGATCGCGCACGATGCTGTCCACATCCTTGCCGACGTAGCCGACTTCGGTGAACTTGGTGGCCTCGACCTTGATGAACGGTGCCCCGGCCAACCGCGCCAGCCGGCGCGCGATCTCGGTCTTGCCGACGCCGGTGGGGCCGATCATTAGGATGTTCTTGGGCGTGATCTCGGGCCGCAGCTTGGGCTCGACCTGCTGGCGGCGCCAGCGGTTGCGCAACGCGATGGCCACGGCGCGCTTGGCCGCCGTCTGGCCGATGATGTGCGCGTCGAGCTCGGAGACGATCTCCTGCGGGGTCATGGCAAAGGACATGGCTTAGAGCACCTCGACGGTGTGGTTCAGGTTGGTGTAGATGCACAGCTCGCCGGCCACCTGCAGCGACTCGCGCACGATCGCCTCGGCGCCCAGCTCGGTGTGTGCCAGCAGCGCGCGCGCTGCCGCTTGGGCGTAGGCGCCGCCCGAGCCAATGGCCACGATGCCGTGTTCGGGTTCGAGTACGTCGCCGTTGCCGGTGATGATCAGGCTGGCCGTGCGGTCGGCAACGGCCAGCATGGCTTCGAGGCGGCGCAGCACGCGGTCGGTGCGCCAGTCGCGCGTGAGCTCGATGGCGGCGCGCTGCAGATGCCCCTGGTGTTTCTCCAGCTTGGCCTCGAAGCGCTCAAAGAGCGTGAAAGCGTCGGCGGTGGCGCCGGCAAAACCGGCCAGCACCTGATCGCGGTAGAGCTTGCGCACCTTGCGCGCCGTGCCCTTGACGACGATGTGGCCGAGCGTGACCTGGCCATCGCCGCCGATGGCCACCTGCACCCCGGCCGGGGTGGGGCGGCGCACGCAGACGATGGTGGTGCCGTAGAGCAGGGTGGGGTCGTGGGCTGGTGCGTTCATGTGCAGAGGTTTCAATAAAGGCGCAGGCGCAGGGTGGCGATCTTGTCCAGCCCCACGGTGTGCAAATAAGCCGCCAGCAGCCGCGACAGTCCGTGCAGCTCCACCGCCACACCGCGCTGGCGGGCGGTGAGCAGGCACTGCATCAGCGCACTGGCGGCCACCAGATCGACGCGCAGCAGGCCCCGGCAATCGAGTATGAAGGGCGCACCGGGCGGGTGCTGCGCCAGCGCGGCGTCGAGCGCGCCCAGCAGATCGGCGTTGCTTGCATCCAGGTTGCCCGAAAGGGCGGGCGCGGCCTGCGGCAACAGGGTCAAGGCGGCGGGCCAATCGGCAGGGTGCGTGAGGCCAAATCCGGCCTGCGCGCTGGCCTGCTGCGTCGGCAGGTGCGGCCATGCCAGCGGGTCGGCGGCACCGGTTGCGGCCGGTGACAAGGGCGCTGCGTCAGTGCGGGCCGGGGCGGCGGCTGCAGCCGGCATGCTGTCGGCGGACAGGCAACGGCACTGGGGCTGCCCCCACTCCGGCGGCAACACGCCGTAGGTGACGCAGTAGTCGAGTGCGGCCAAATCGAATTCGTCGCGCCGGCGCATCAGGCACAGCAGCGCCAGCCGCAACTGCCACCACACGGCATCGTTTTCGCTGCGGCCCGAAGGGGTGCTGGCTTTGAGGCGGCGGCGCAACACCGCCGCCCCGACCAAGCGCAGATCGAGCGGGCGCTGCAGCCAGCCCTGCACCTGCGCCAGCAAGGCCCGGGCCGCAGGCAGGTCGGCCGAGAGCAGCCCGGTCCAGTCCAGCCACTTCGGACTGCCCGGAGCCGCCATGGTCTGCTCCAGCGCGGCCACGGCCTGCAGATCGAGAAACAGCGGGCAGACCCAGCTCGGGCCTTGCGCACCAGCGGGCACGACTGGGTCGGCTGGACCAACTGGACCGGCCAACGGCTGACTGCGTCCGGTCTCGGTGGGCCAGCGTGGCACCGGGGTGCCAAAGCGCTCGGCAAACTCGGCGGCGAGCTCATCGAAGGGCTCGAATTCGCCACGCGCATGGAAAAAATCCAGCAAGGCCATGGCCGCCACCCGGGCCGTGAGTGACTGGGGTTTTTGCACCATCAGGGCGCGCAAGGTACGCTCCACCGCCGCGTCTTGGCCTTGGGCAAAGGCCTGCGCCGCCTGCGCCAGTTCGGGCTCGGTCAGGGCGGCCGACAATTGCTGCACCGTGGACTGGTGCTCTTCGGTCACGACGTCGATCGGCAGCGCCGCGGCTGCTTTGGAGCGGGCGCGCAAATGCTGCGACTGCGACAGATCCCGTTCGAGCGTTTGGGCCAGCCGGGTGGCGACGATACGGGTCCCGCCCGCCTCCGGCCCCAGACCACGCTGCAACCAGTGCTGCGACATTTGCGATTCGATGCGCGCGATCTCGGTGATGGTGCGGTTTCTGACCGCGCCCGGCCCAGCGTCGAGTTGCAGCGTGGACGACAAGGGCGACAGGGTGGACAGGCCGCTCAAGCCCGAGCTCGGGGCTGGCAAACCATCCCGCTCTTGCGCCGCCCAGCGCGCGCGCATGAGTCCGCGCAAGTGGTTGAGCTCGTCGTTGCGCACTGCGTCGTTGCGGCGCTTGCGCGCCACCGCTTCCTTGAGCAACTGGCGCTCGGCCACCAACCCGGCCGACCCGGCTGGCTCGGACAGCGCGCCTGGGGCGGTCGCGGGCCGCACGACCGCGCTCAGGCGCTCCAGCCAGCTGCGCGGGGGGGTGGCATTGTGGCTCATGGCCTGGTCGCTGCACCCGCGATGCCGGTTCCGCCTTCAGTCGCCAAACAGCTTTTGCTTGAGCTCACGGCGCTGCTGCGCCTCGATCGACAAGCTGGCCGTGGGGCGCGCCAGCAGCCGCCCGACCCCGATGGGCTCGCCGGTTTCGTCGCAGTAGCCGTAGTCGCCCGAATCGATGCGGGCAATGGACTGCTCGATTTTCTTCAACAGCTTGCGCTCGCGGTCGCGGGTGCGCAACTCGAGCGCGTGCTCCTCTTCGATGGTGGCGCGGTCGGCCGGGTCCGGCACCACCGAGGTGTCTTCGCGCAGGTGCTCGGTGGTCTCGCCGGCGTTGACCAGGATGTCGCGCTTGAGCTGCTGCAGCTTGCGCTTGAAGTAGGCCAATTGCACCTCGTTCATGTACTCGGCATCGGGCATCGCCAGCACATCGGCGTCGGTGAGCTGCTCGAGCGGCACGGTTTTCCAGTTGTTGCTCAGCTTGGGATTTTTTTTCGGGCTCGTGGGCGTGATGGCCACCAGCACGCGCTCAGGGCTGGGACTGAACACCGCTTTGGCGGCCCCCGGGTCGTGCGAGGGCTCCACCGTTTGGCTCATCTGGGCCTGCATGGCGGCCTGGGTGGCGCGCTTGTTGACCGACGGTTGCCGCACTTCGCTGCCGGCCTTGAGCACCTCATCGGGGGCGGCCGGTTGGTCGGTTTTGACACCGGCCTTGGGGCCGGTCTTGGTGGGGCGCTTGGCAGGCGCGGCGGCAGCTGTCTCCACTGCCTCTGCAATCGGGGCGGGGTCTTTCACTACAGGTTTCCTCTCTGGGGCCGCGATGGCGGCCGATGCGCGTTTTGGGCCCCCAGCAGCGCCAGCAGGCACCGCAGCCGGCGCTGGACCGGGGGCAGGGGCGACAAAAGCCCCGGATTGTACGGCCAGACCAGGGGCGGCTTTGGGTCTTGGCTCTGGGGCGGTTTTGGCGCCGGATGCGGCTGCAGCTACAGGTGTGGCCTGGGCCGTCGGCACCGGAGCCGCTGCAGCGGCGTAGGGCCAATTGGCGTAGCGGTTGCTCGAATTCATGGCGATGTTCCTCCTGCGGTGCCCCGTGGTGTTCAAACCAATGCTTGCTCCAGCCCCTGCACCAGAATGTCGCGCGGCAAGTCGATGCCGATGAACACCATCTTGCTCTGGCGCACTTCGTCGGGCTTCCACTCGGGCCCCAGGTCGGAGCCCATGAGCTGGTGCACGCCCTGAAAAATCACCTTGCGCTGGGTGCCCTGCATGTGCAGCACGCCCTTGTAGCGCAACATATTGGGCCCATAGACCTGCACGATGGCGCCGAGGAAGTCCTCGAGCCGCGCCGGGTCAAAGGGCCGCTGCGCCCGATAGACGAAACTCTGCACATCGTCATCGTGGTGGTGGCCGTGCGGCGCCCCGTGGCGGTGCGAGGGGTGGTTGCAGTCGGGGCCGTGTTCGTGCCCGTGGCTGCAATGGGGGCCGTGCTCATGGCCGTGGCCGTGATCGCAGTCGGGGCCGTGTTCGTGGCCGTGCTCGTGCGGCTCGGTGCTGCGCAGAAAATCGGGGTCGATCTCGAGCTTGGCGTTGAGGTTGAAGCCGCGCAGGTCGAGCACCCGGTTGAGCGCCACCTGGCCGAAATGCACCGCCTCCATCGGGGCCCGCGGGTTCATGTGCTTGAGCCGGTGCTGCAGGGCCGCCAGCGCCGCCGGGCTCACCAGTTCGGCCTTGCTGATGAAGATCTGGTCGGCAAAGCCCACCTGACGCCGCGCCTGCTGATGGGCGTCGAGCTGCGCCCCGGCATGCACCGCATCGACCAGCGTGATCACGGCGTCAAGCAGGTAGCTCTCGGCCACCTCGTCGTCCATGAAAAAGGTTTGCGCCACCGGCCCCGGGTCGGCCAGGCCGGTGGTCTCGATCACCACGCGCTCGAAATCGAGCTCACCGCGGCGCTTTTTCTCGGCCAAGTCGCTCAGGGTGCTGCGCAGGTCTTCGCGGATGGTGCAACAGATGCAGCCGTTGCTCATCTGGATGATCTGCTCCTGGGTGTCGGAGACCAGAATCTCGGCGTCGATGTTTTCGGCGCCGAATTCGTTTTCGATCACGGCGATTTTCTGCCCATGGGCCTCGGTGAGCAGGCGCTGCAGCAGGGTGGTCTTGCCCGAGCCCAGAAAGCCGGTCAGGATGGTGGCGGGAATCAAGGACATGGATGGCTCACAGCAGCAAAACAGAGGGCCGACAAGGCCCAGCCTGTATCGGACGGGATGGCTTGGGTCTGACACCAAGCGCCAGGCACCAGACCGATCAACCGGCCAGTGTAGTGCAGTTTCAGCTTTGGCGCCCGGTTTTGCGTGCGCGCGGATGCGCGGCTTCGTAGGCGCGGCTCAGGTGCTGGAAATCGAGCCGGGTGTAGATCTGGGTGCTGGCGATGCTGGCGTGCCCGAGCAGTTCTTGCACGGCGCGCAAGTCGGCGCTCGATTGCAGCACGTGGCTGGCAAAGCTGTGGCGCAGCATGTGCGGGTGCACCCGGCCCGCCAGGCCCGCGCTGGCGGCGAGCGCTTGCAGCTGGCGCCGCGCCACCTGGGGCGTGAGCCGCGCGCCGCGCGCGCCCACGAACAAGGCCGCCGCACCTGCGTCCAGCCGCGCCTGCGCACGCGCCGCCAGCCACTGCGCCAGCGCCTGCAGGGCGGCGGCGCCCACCGGCACCGTGCGCCACTTGCCGCCCTTGCCCAGCACGTGCACTTCGCCCGCCTGGGCATCGACCCAGCCCAGCGCGGCGGCGCTGGGGCGCACGTCGAGCCCCAGCGCTTCGGCGATGCGCAAGCCGCTGCCGTAGAGCAGCTCCACCAGGCAGTGGGTTTGCAGCACCTGCCAGTCGGGCGCCGTGGCGGCCAGCGGCGGGCCCGCGGCGGCCTCGCTGCCTGCGCCGTCTGCGCCCCCCGCCTTGCCGGCAGGGCCGCCAGGCTGCGGCAGGTGCGCGGCCAGGCGCAGCGCGTCGTGCACGTCCAGCGCCTTGGGCAGCGGCTGCGCCGCCTTGGGCGCGCGCACCGCCTGCAGCGGGTGCGCCGCGATCACCCCTTGGCGCCCCAACCAGGTAAAAAAACCCCGCCAGCACGACAGCACCAGCGCGATGCCACGCGGCTGCCGGCCGCCGGCACGCAACTGCGCCGCCCAACGCCGCGCATGGGCCGGGCTGACGCCGGCCCAAGCCAAACCCTCGGCCGCACAGCGCTGCGCCAGCCCCTGCAAGTGGGTGGCGTAGAGCGCCTGGGTGCGGGGTGCCAACCGTTTTTCGACCCGGATGTGCAGCAGGTAGCGCGCCAGCCAGTCGGCGTCGGTCGCAGCCAAGGCGGGGGCCGGGGTGGGGGGCGGGCGCGCCACGATGCCCTCTGGGGTCTCTGCGCTTTTCAGGTCGTGCCGAGCGACGGCCGCAGGCGGCTCAGGGCCGCGGCCGCCAGCTCGGCGATGCGCTGCAGAAAATCGGTGCCCATGTCGTTTTGAAAGCGCGAAGGGTCGTCGGACGCCAGCAGCAGCAAACCAAAGCAAGGCTGGCTGGCGGCGGTGCGCAGCGGCAGCAGGGCCAGCGAGACCACCGGTTGCCCAGCGTGCAGCCACTGCGTGACCTCAAAACCCCGGTTCGGGCCGCAGTAGGGTTGCTGCAGCGAATCGGCCAAGGCCCGGGCAGCGGGCGTCACCCCCAGGCAGTACGGCGCCTCGGCCTGGGCCGGGCTCAAATCCCACAGGCGCAGGGCCACCTGGGGCAAGGCAAAATCGGTCAGCAAACCGTTTTGCAACACCTCGGGCAGATCGGTGGCGCTGGGCACCGCCAGCAGGCGGCGCGTCCAATGGTGCAGCAAGCCCTCGATGCGCGCGTTCTCGGAGCCATGGCGGATCATGTCGGCCACCTTGAGTTCGAGGTGGCGGATCTTTTCGCGCAGCAGCTCGGCCTGGCGCTCCTGCAAGCTGACGGCGCGCTGGCTGTGCGGACTGGTCAGTTGCACGTGCGCCAACACCTCGGCGTGGCGCTCGAAAAAATCGGGCGTGTTGAGCAGAAACTGGGCGATGTCGTCTTCGGTGATGGGGGGTACGGGCTGCACAGTCACTTTCCTTTGCTGATGAAACCGGGCGCGCGCCTTGGCGGCGCCCTGGGCGGTGTCGGGTGGCGCGTCAAGGCATGATGGCGCGATTTTCCGCCAAGCGCTCAGCCGCTCAAGGCCGCTCAGGCCGCTCAGGCCGCTCAGGCCGCTCAGGCTGCTCAGGCAGGTCGGGCTGCTCAGGCAGGTCGGGCAGGTCGATCACCCCCTCGTACACGGTCGCGGCCGGGCCGATCAGTTGCACGGCGGCGGCCAGACCGTGGCGCGACTGCGGCCATTCGATGCGCAGGGTGCCGCCGGGCAGCTGCACCTCGACGGCTTCGTCGAACCAGCCATGCCGGATGCCGGCGACCACCGCCGCACAGGCGCCGGTGCCGCAAGCCAGGGTTTCGCCCACCCCGCGCTCATGCACCCGCAAGCGCGCCTGCTGGCGCCCCAGCACTTGCAGAAAGCCGACGTTGACACGGCGTGGAAAGCGGGGATGGCTTTCGAGCCAAGGCCCCCACTGCGCCACCGGTGCCTCGGCCACCGAGGGCACGCGCAGCAGCGCGTGCGGGTTGCCCATCGACAGCACCGACAGCTCGACCGGCTCCGGCTGCGGGGACAGATCGGCCGGCAGCGCCAGCGGCCACACCTGCCAGCCGCCTTGCGCACGCGGCTGCAAACCGGCCGCGTCAAAGGGGATGCGCTCGAGCTCGAACACCGGCGCGCCCATGTCGACCCCGACCCGGCCGTCGCTGCCCAAGCGCAACTCCAGCACCCCGGCGGCGGCTTGCACCCGCAGCGTGGGGCGCGCGCTCAGGCCGCGCTCGTGCACGTAGCGCGCAAAGCAGCGCGCGCCGTTGCCGCAGTTTTCCACCTCGCCACCGTCGGCGTTGTGTATTGCGTAGGCAAAATCGACGCCCGCGTGCGGCGCGGCGCGCACGCTCAAAATCTGGTCGGCCCCGACGCCAAAGTGCCGGTCTGCCAGCAGGCGGTACTGCGCGGCTGTGAGGCCCAGGCGGCCACGGGTCTCGTCGAGCACGACGAAGTCGTTGCCCGCACCCTGCATTTTGGTGAACGGAATGCGCATGGGCGCATTATCGGCCAGCCGCCGCCCAGCCTGGGTACCCCGCTCGAGCCCTTGCCGACCGCTGCGGCTGCGCTTCAGCGCGGCGCGGTTTCCGCCATGAAAATCTCGACGCGGCGGTTTTGCGCCCGGCCGGCTGCGGTGTCGTTGCTGGCCACGGGCTCGCGCGCACCACGCCCATCGATGCTGATCGAGCCCATCGACACACCGCGCGCAACCAGATAGTCGCGCACACTGGCGGCGCGGCTGAGCGAGAGCGGGTTGTTGATGGCGTCGGTGCCGGTGCTGTCGGTGTGGCCGATGATGCGCACGCGCGCATTGGGGTTGCGCACCATGCCCTGGGCAAAGGTGTCGAGGATCGGGCGGAAGTTGGGCTGGATGTCGGCGCGGCCGACGGCAAACGAGACATCGCTCGGGATGTGGAGCTTGAGCTGGTTGTCGGCCGTCTGCGTGACCTCGACCCCGGTGCCGCGCGTGCTTTCCTCCATGGCGCGGCGCTGCTCTTCCATGCGCGTGGACCAGATGTGGCCACCGATGGCCCCGACGCCGGCGCCGATCACGGCGCCGCGCAGCGCACCATCGCGGCCGTCGGCGGCGGCGCCGATCACGGTTCCGGCCACGGCACCGATGGCGGCACCGCGGGCTGCCCCTTGCTGGGTTTCGGTCATGGTGGCGCAGCCAGCCGTGAGGACCACAGCGGCGGCCAAAGCGGTGTAGGCGGCATAAGGGACGTAGCGCATGGTTGCTCCTTGACAGTTGACAATGGTGTCATTATCGATCTTATGGTGCCGCGCGGCCTGGCCGCCAGACCCAAATTTACAGCCCTTACGATTGCACACCTTTGCCCGCCCTTGCCGCCCAGCTCTTGTTGCCGCCCAGCGCTTGTTGCCGCGCCACCCGTGCCACCCGCGCACCCCTGCCTGATCCGACCATGATCCACCCCCTGCCCTTGCACGACCCACCCGATTGGCAACACGCACAGCCCGTGGCCCTGCGGCCCCATGTGCTGCGCCTGACCGCCCCCAACGCCGGGCTGATGACCGGCCCCGGCACCAACAGCTACCTGATCGGCACGCCCACCAGCGGCTACTGGGTGATCGACCCCGGCCCGCCGGATGCCGCGCATGTGCAGCGCCTGTGGCAAGCCACCGCCGGCCAGATCCACGCCATTGTCTGCACCCATTCGCACCCCGACCACGCGCCCGCCGCCCAGCCGCTGCAGGCGCTGTGCCGCCAGGCCATGGCAGACACTGCGGCGCAGGATTTTGCGCCCCCTTCTGCGCCCCCCTCGGCGCCAGTGGCGCCGATCTGGGGCCTGCCCAGCGCCGCCACGGCGCGCGAGCACAGTTTTTTCCGCCCCGACCGCACCCTGCGCGATGGCGAGGTGCTGGAGTTGCCCCACCCCGACGGGCGCGCGGCGCCGCTGCGGCTGCGCGTCCTGCACACGCCCGGCCACGCCGCCAACCACCTGTGTCTGCTGCTCGAAGGCGACGGCCTGTTGTTCAGCGGCGACCACATCCTCGAGGGCAGCACCACGGTGATCGAACCGCCCGACGGCGACATGAGCGCCTACCTCGAGGCGCTCGATCGCCTGGCGGCGCTGTGCATGGACGCGGGCGTGACCCACATCCTGCCCGCCCATGGCCATGCGCTGGCACAGCCCTTGCAGGCCATCGAGCGGCTGCGCCGGCACCGCCTGCAGCGCGAGGCGCGGGTGCTGTCGGCCATGCGGGCGCTGCCCAAGGGCCAAGCCGACGACTGGCTGCCCGTGGTCTATGCCGACGTACCTGCGCACCTGTGGCCGGTGGCGCGGCGCTCGCTGCTGGCGCACCTGCAGCGCATCGAGGCGCTGGGCCTGTTCAAGCCTTGAGCCCGAACACCCGGTAGCGGTTGCGCCCCTCCTGTTTGGCCTGATACATGGCCTGGTCGGCATGGCGCAGCAGGGTATCGGGGTCGGCCGGGTCTTGGGCCTTGGCCGGAAACAGCACCACCCCCACGCTGGCGCTCGAGGCCACGGCGTGGCCATCGATCTGCACCGGCTGCTGCAGCGCCTCGAGCAAGCGCTGCAACACCGGCTGCCACTCGTCCTCGTCGCTCAAATCGTCCAGCAGCAGCACGAATTCGTCGCCACCCAGCCGGGCCAAGGTATCGGTGGCGCGCAAGCCTTGTTGCAAGCGGCGCGTGATCTCGATCAGGAACCGATCGCCGGCGGCGTGGCCGAGCAGGTCGTTGATCGGTTTGAAATTGTCCAGATCGAGGTAGCACACCGCCAGGCGGCTGGCCTGACGGCGTGCGCGCGCCAGCGCCACCTGCATCCGGTCTTCGAGCAGGCGCCGGTTCGGCACCCCGGTCAGGGGGTCGTAGTGCGCCAGCCGGTCCAGCGCCTCGCGCTGCTGCTGCAGCAAGGCCCGATCGGCCTGCAGCTCGCGCCTGATGCGCACCAGGCGCCGGGTATTGAGCCCCAACCCCAGCGCCAGCAGCAGCACCAGGCTGCCACTCAGGCCCAAGGCCACGATCCAGAGCTGGTAGCGCAGCCAGACATCGGCCCAGGTCACCGACGGCAGTTGATCAAAGGGCGGCATGCGCAGCTCGCGCATCGCCCGCTCCACTGTGGCGTAGTCGGCCGGGATGCTGAAACCGTACAGCCCCGCCTGCAACGCCGCCGGGTCGTAGGGGCGCAATTCCATCAGCGCCAGCGCCACCTGGTGCGAGAGCTCGGGCGGCACGTGCACGGTGGCCAGGAAGGGCCATTCGGGGTATAGACGGGTCGAGAGGCGCAACGGAAAACCCGGCACCTGCTGTGGGTTCAGGAGCACCAGTTGCCCCGGAAGCAGCTTGCCCTCGCGCTCCAGGTCTTCCAGCAGGCTGGTGCGCACGAAGCCGGCATCGACCTCGCGCCGCAGCACCGCCTCGACCACCCGGTCCACTGGCTGCCCGGTTTCGACGATGTGCCACTCTTGCAGCGGCACCCCGGCTTGCAGCAACTCGGCCGCCGGGGCCAGGTACGAACCCAGACTCTCGCGGCCCGAGACCGCGATGCGGCGCCCGCGCAGATCGGGCAGCGTGGCCAGATCGGTGCGCTCGGGCAGGCGCACGATCACCCCGCCGATGCCGTGTACGGGAGTTTGACCGTGGCGCATCACCATCGAGGCCAGCGAGCCCGACAAGCGGCCGCTTTCGCGCAGCAGGTGAAAATGCACCGGGTTGGTGAGCACGAAATCGACCCGCCCGGCCTCGATCTCCTGTTCCAGCTCGGCTCCGTCCAAGGCCACCACCTCGAAACGGTAGCCCGGCACCCTGGCGCCCAAAAAATCGCCCAGGGTGGCGAAGCGCTGGAGCATGATGGGCTTGGGCCGGTAGGCAAACACCCCCAGCGTGAGCAGCGGCCGCGCATCGGCCACCGCAGCGCTGGGCCCATGCTGAATGGGCTGCGCCCAAACAACGCCCGGCGCCAGCACCAGGCACCCAAGCCACAACCACAGCACGCAACACCTGCCCGCCGCCGCCGCGCAGACGGCCCGCAACGCGTTCGATCGTCCCAAATCGCCACCTCTTGTTGTTTTTCGGCTTCATCATACCCCGAAGTTCAGGCCGGATGGCGGGCTGACTGCCTAGACGGCCATGCCGCTTTGGCTGCAGAAATCGCTTCCCAGCAGCCTTTGGAAACGGTATATTGGCGGGTTTAGCATGAACGCCCACCCACAGCCCGACCACAGCGCGCATCGCCCGCAACGCCGCCGCGTGGGTGCGCGCCCGCTGCGCTGGCTGTGGGCGCTGGGTGCGGCGCGGCTGGCTCATACGGCTGCGCTGCTGGCGCTGGCCGCTGCGCTGCTGGCGCTGGCCGCTGGTCTGCTGATGGGTGCACCGGCCCTCGCCGCCCAAACGCCCGCAGCGTCCGGGCCACCCACCGCCGCCGTGGTGCTCGAGCGCCTGCCGCACGGCCTGCACCTGCAAGGACGCGTCGCGTTGCTGGCCGACCCCACCGGCGCCTTGAGCCTGGAGCAGGTGCGCCACCCGGCGCAGGCCGCCTCTTGGCACTACCCGGCGCAGCTGTTGCGCGCTCACGGACCGACCGTGTGGTGGCTGCGCATCCGCGTGACGCAACCCAGCCCGGACGGCCACTGGCTGCTCGAACTGCCCACCACCGCCTTGCGCGATGTCGCTTTTTACGGGCCGGTCACGGCGGCCGGCGAGCGCCTGGCGGCGCCGCTCAGCACCGGCTTGATCCACCCCTTTGCCAGCCGTGTACTGGGCAGCGAGCGCGCCGTATTTCCCTTGACCCTGCACCAGCCTGGCACCTACACCCTGTACCTGCGGGTGCAATCCAGCATCCCTCGGCACATGACGCCCACCCTGTGGGAGGCGGGCGACTACCACCTGCAGCGCCAGCATCAGCGCCTGTTCGACGGCTTCATCTACGGCATGCTGCTGACCCTGCTGGCGGCCATGGTGGCACTGTACTTGGCGTTGCGCGACGCCATTTTTCTGCATTTCGGCCTCATGAGTGCCTTTGCCGTCCTCTCGCTGGCAAGCTTCAACGGCCACGCCGCGCAGTACCTGTGGCCGGCCAGCCCTTGGTGGATCGAGCACAGCTACGTGATTTTTCCTTCGCTGTGGCTGGCGGCCTGTGCCGCTTTTGCCCGCGTTTTCTTGAACAGCCATGGCAAGGAGCGGCGCATCGACGGCTTCTTGCTGGCCTTCGTAAGCCTTTGCGGCTTGGCCCTGCTGCTGGGCGTGCTGGGGCACACCGTATGGGCGCAGCACCTCAACGAGGCCGTGGCCTTGGCAGGCAGCGTGTGCCTGACGCTGATCGCGGCGCGCCAGTGGCAGCGCGGCTACCGGCCAGCGCGCTGGTACCTCGCCGGCAGCCTGTTGCCGTTCCTGGCCGTGGGTGCGGTGGTGGCGGTCAACTGGGGCTGGTCGGAGCAGTTGTTCTGGCTGCACAACAGCCTCGAGGTCGGCGTCGTGGCGCAGTCGCTGGTGTTTGCCGCGGCCCTGAGCGCCCGCATTCGTTTTGTGCAGCAGCAAAACACCCAGCTGGAACAGCGCAGCCTGCACCTGGCAAAGGCTGCCCTGACCGACCCCCTGACCGGCCTCTACAACCGCAGCGGCCTCGATGAGATCGGCAACGCCCTGTTGCGCCGCCCCGGTCGCCACGCGCTGGTGTTGTTCGACCTCGACCGCTTCAAGCCCATCAACGACACCCTGGGTCACGAGGCGGGGGACCAGGTGCTGCGTGAAATCGGCCAGCGTTTGCGCCTGCACTCGCGCGAGCGCGATTTGGCCGCGCGTTTGGGTGGCGACGAATTCGTGGTGCTGCTCGCCCAGTGTCCGGCGCGCCCCGAGCTCGACGCCATGGTCGCGCGGCTGCGCCATGCACTCGAAGCGCCGATCGCATACCGAGCCCAGCGGTTGCAGGTGTCGGCTTCTGCCGGCGTGGCGCTCACGCCCGATGACGGCAGCGAACTGTACGGCTTGCTGCGCGCTGCCGACCTGGCCATGTACAGCGCCAAGGCCAGCCGCAAGGGGCAGGTGTTCGCGGCCGATGCCCCGGCTTGCCCCGAGCGCTCGACGCTGCCGCAGCCCGTCTGAAGCCGCAGGTGCCGTGCAGTGCCCGGGGGTTGAGCCCCGGCAAAAGTGTGAAGCCTGCCGATACGCCGGATTCTGTGCGTGGCGGTTGCCCGCCGCGTGACCGCCATTTCTCTGGGCCGTGGGTCGCCCACACGGCTCGGTGCCACCTACCCGCCAGCTCGCCTTGCGAAACCACAAGGTCGCAAGAGGTTGCCCTGCTTGCGTGGCTGGCCTACTTGGTGTTGCTGCGCGCAGAGATTGCCCGTTTCACCCCCCAGGCTCCGGCCGCCGCAGCGGTTGGTTCCTGGGGACTCGTCTCTGTTGCTCTGATCCTCACCTCGCGGTGGGCAGCCGTTAGCTGCTGCGCCGTCCTGTGCAGTCCGGACGTTCCTCCAGCGCGCCCTTTCGGGCCTTGCGCCAGCGGCGGTCTGGCAGGCTTCACGGCTTCGATTATCCCGGATTGCGCCCACCGCCTGCACCGAGAGCTTCAGCCGCCTGCTCCAGCCGCCGCGAGCCGGCGTATCATCCCGATCCCGTTGCTTGATGAATACGAGCCCGCCATGCTGCGCCTGTCTGAACTCAAACTGGATTTGTCCGCACTGCCCGAGCCCGCCGCGAGCGCTGCGGGCGCTTCGGGCGCTGTGCACCCGCTGGCGGCGCTGCGCGCGCTGGCGGCGCAGGCCCTGGAGCTGCCCGAACCGCAGATCGCGCACCTGCAGGTGCACAAGCGCAGCTTCGATGCGCGCTCGGTGCAGCTGCGCGTGGTCTATGTGGTCGATCTGGAGCTGACCGACCCGGCGCAGGAGGCGGCGCTGCTGCAGCGCCTGGCCGGCCGCCCCCACATCCAGCCCAGCCCGGACATGCGCTGGCACCCGCCGGCCTGCGCCCCGGCTGGCTGGCCCGCGCGCCCCGAGCAGCGCCCGGTGGTGCTGGGATTTGGCCCCTGCGGCCTGTTTGCGGCGCTGGCGCTGGCGCAGATGGGGCTCAAACCGCTGGTGCTCGAGCGCGGCCGCCCGGTGCGCCAGCGCACCGCCGACACCTGGGGGCTGTGGCGCAGGCAGCAATTGCAGCCCGAGTCGAACGTGCAGTTTGGCGAAGGCGGCGCGGGCCTGTTTTCGGACGGCAAGCTCTACAGCCAGATCAAAGACCCGCGCTGGCTCGGACGCAAGGTGCTGCAGGAGTTCGTGGCTGCCGGCGCACCGCCCGAGATCCTGTACCAGGCGCACCCGCACATCGGCACCTTCAGACTGGTCAAGGTGGTGCAGGCGCTGCGCGAGCAGATCATCGCCCTGGGTGGCGAGATCCGCTTCGAGCAGCGCGTCAGCGCCGTGCTGCTGCAGCCCGATGAGCCCGCCCACGCCGCGCCGGGCCATTTGCCACCCGTTGCCGCTGCACCCGCGCCCCAGGCCCTGCGACTGCGCGGCGTGCGCATCCACGATCAGACCACAGGCGCCGAAACCGAGCTGCCCTGCGCGCGCCTGGTGCTGGCGCTGGGACACAGCGCGCGCAACACCTTTGCCATGCTGCACGACGCAGGCGTGGCGCTGCAGGCCAAGGCGTTCTCGATCGGCGTGCGCATCGAGCACCCGCAAAGCCTGATCGACCGCGCGCGCTGGGGCCGCCATGCCGGCCACCCGCTGCTGGGTGCGGCCGACTACAAGCTGGTGCACCACGCGCGCAACGGGCGCGCGGTGTACAGCTTTTGCATGTGCCCGGGCGGGACCGTGGTCGCCGCCACCAGCGAGACCGGGCGCGTCGTCACCAACGGCATGAGCCAGTACTCGCGCCAGGAGCGCAACGCCAACGCTGGTTTGGTGGTGGCGATCGAGCCGCGCGATTTCCCGCAGGATTTTCCCGCCGCCAGCGCGGCTTGGGAGGCTGCTTTTGGCCCCCAGCGCGGCGTGCTCTATGCCCAGCAGGCGCAAGCGCTGGCCGCGTGCGGCCACGTGCACCCCTTGGCCGGCGTGGTGCTGCAGCGCGACCTGGAGGCACGCGCCTTCGTGGCCGGCGGCAGCAACTACTGCGCCCCAGGGCAGCGCGTGGCCGACCTGTTGGCCCAGCGGCCCAGCAGCGCCTTCGGCAGCGTGCAGCCCTCGTACCAGCCGGGCGTGCACCCCACTGACCTGGCCAGCGTGCTGCCCGACTACGTGCTGCAGGCGCTGCGCGAAGCCCTGCCGGCCTTCGGTCGGCAGATCCGCGGCTTCGACCTGCCCGACGCCGTGCTCACGGGTGTGGAGACGCGCACCTCGTCGCCGCTGCGCATCCCACGCGGCGACGACTACCAAAGCCTGAACGTGCGCGGCCTGTACCCGGCCGGTGAAGGGGCAGGTTATGCGGGCGGGATCTTGTCGGCGGCGGTGGATGGCATCCGCGTGGCCGAAGCGCTGGCCTGCCACGCACTGGGCCAGCCGGCGCCGGCGCCCGACCGGGGCGCGCGGCGCGAGGCGGTGGCGTACGGTTGAGCGCCTGCGGCTTGGCGCTGCGATTGGCGCAGCCGCCTGCCCGGCTCAACCCTGCTGCTGTTGCAGCGCCGCGATGCGCTCGGCGATCGGCGGGTGGCTCGAGAACCACTTGCCGATGCCGCTGCTGCTGATGCCCATGGCCTGCATCTCTTTGGGCAGTTGGCCCGGTTGCAGGCCCCCCAGGCGCGCCAGGGCGTTGATCATGGGTTGCTTGCGTCCCATCAGCTGCGCGGCGCCGGCATCGGCGCGGAACTCGCGCTGGCGGCTGAACCACGAGACGATGATCGCCGCCAGGATGCCGAGCACGATGTCCATGACGATCGTCGTCACCCAGTAGCCAATGCCGGGGGCCTCGCTCTGGTTGCGCAGCACCACGCGATCGACGATGTAGCCGATGACGCGGCTCAGGAACACCACGAAGGTGTTCATCACGCCCTGGATGAGCGTGAGCGTGACCATGTCGCCATTGGCGACGTGCGCCACCTCGTGACCGAGCACGGCCTCGACCTCGTCGCGCGTCATGCTCTGCAGCAGTCCGGTGGAAACCGCCACCAGCGCCGAATTCCTGAAGGCCCCGGTGGCAAAGGCGTTGGGCGCGCCGTGGTAGATCGCCACTTCGGGCATGCCGATGCCGGCCTTGTCGGCAAATTTTTGCACCGTGTGCACCAGCCAGGCCTCGTCGGCGTTGCGCGGCTGGGTGATGACCTGGCACTTGGTGCTGAACTTGGCCATCGGCTTGCTGATCAGCAGCGAGATGAAGGCGCCGCCAAAACCGATCACCAGCGAAAACCCGGCCAGCGCAAACAGGTTCAGGCCCTGCGCGGTCAGGAATTGATCCAGGCCCAGCAGGCGCGTCATGACCAGCAGCACGACCATCACGGCCACGTTGGTCAGAATCAGCAGCATTACACGTTTCATCGGGGTTGAACTCCTTGGGTTCGGCTAGGGATGAGCGGGCACAGTGTAAGGCACCGCCGCCCGCGACCGGGCTTCGACCCCAGCAAGACCTTGGAGTTCCGACGCAGCCGAAAAACCCCAAGGGGCATCTGACCGAGTGAACTCAGGCTTTTTCGATCTGGTTGAACTCGAGTTCGACCGGGGTCGCGCGGCCAAAGATGGTGACCGAGACGCGCACCTTGTTTTTGTCGTAGTTGACGTCTTCGACCGTGCCGTTGAAGTCGGTGAAGGGGCCGTCCTTGACGCGCACGTACTCGCCGGTGACGAACTCGACCTTGTGGCGCGGCTTGTCGGAGCCCTCTTGCATCTGGCCGATGATTTTTTGCACCTCGGCTTCAGAGATCGGGGTCGGGCGGGTGCGGGCGCCGCCCACGAAGCCGGTGACCTTGGCGGTGTTCTTGACCAGGTGCCAGGTGTCGTCGTCGAGCACCATTTCGACCAGCACGTAGCCGGGGAAAAACTTGCGTTCGGTGGTGCGCTTGACGCCGTTCTTGATCTCCACCACCTCTTCGGTGGGCACCAGGATGCGGCCAAACTTGCTCTGCATTCCGGCGCGCTGCACGCGCTCGAGGATGTTGCGCTCGGCCGCCTTTTCCATGCCGGAATAGGCGTGCACCACGTACCAGCGCATGCCTTCGGCAGGCGCGGCGCTCAGGGTGGGGAGGGTGGGGGTTTGGGCAGCGTTCATGGCTTATCTCCAGCCCAGAATCAGGTCGTACAGCACCCAGCTGATCAGGCTGTCGGCCAGCCAGAGAAAGAGCGCGATGACGACAACGAAAGCGAACACGTAGGCGGTCATCTGGATCGCTTCGCGCCGCGCCGGCCAGACCACTTTTTGCGTTTCGCGCCACGAGTCCTGGCCGTAACCGATCAACTGCCGCCCAGGCTCGGAAAGGAAGAACACGACCGCGCCGGCGGCCAGCCCGAACAGCAGCGCCGCCCACTGCACCCAGGTGCCATGGGTTTCGAGCCAGAAAAATGCCGCAAAACCGGCCACGGCCAGCGCGGCGGCAGCACCCAGCTTGGCCTTGTCGGCGCCGCTGCTGACGGTCTCTACTTCGGGGGATGCCATGAAATCCAGTCCTAAAAATGCGTTCTTTGCAGAAACGCAAGCCCACCAGAGGTCTTGCGACTTCGGCGGGCTTTGTAAAACCAACTCCGACCGCAAGCCGGTCAGGTGGCAGGGGCAGTAGGAATCGAACCTACAACCTTCGGTTTTGGAGACCGACGCTCTGCCAATTGAGCTATACCCCTAGGCGCAATCAATCCGATGCGAAATCAATCCAGAATCTTGGCCACCACGCCGGCGCCGACGGTGCGGCCGCCCTCGCGGATGGCAAAGCGCAGGCCTTCTTCCATGGCGATCGGGGCAATCAGCTTGACGGTGATGCTGACGTTGTCGCCGGGCATGACCATCTCCTTGCCTTCGGGCAGCTCGATCGAGCCGGTGACGTCGGTGGTGCGAAAGTAGAACTGCGGCCGGTAGTTGTTGAAGAACGGCGTGTGGCGCCCGCCTTCGTCCTTGCTCAGCACGTAGACCTCGCCGGTGAAGTGGGTGTGGGGCTTGATGCTGCCGGGCTTGCACAGCACTTGGCCGCGCTGCACGTCTTCGCGCTTGGTGCCGCGCAGCAGGATGCCGACGTTGTCGCCGGCCTGGCCCTGATCGAGCAGCTTGCGGAACATCTCGACGCCGGTGCAGGTGGTCTTCTGGGTGGTGGCGATGCCGACGATCTCGATCTCTTCGCCAACCTTGATGAGGCCGCGCTCGATGCGCCCGGTGACCACGGTGCCGCGGCCGCTGATGCTGAACACGTCTTCGACCGGCATCAGGAAGGCGCCGTCGACGGCGCGCTCGGGCTGCGGGATGTAGCTGTCGAGGGCGTCGGCCAGCTTCATGATGGCTTGCTCGCCCAGCGGGCCTTTGTCGCCTTCGAGCGCGAGCTTGGCCGAGCCGTGCACGATCGGGGTGGCGTCGCCGGGGAAGTCGTATTTGTCGAGCAGCTCGCGCACTTCCATCTCGACCAGCTCGAGCAGCTCGGCGTCGTCGACCATGTCGCACTTGTTCAGAAACACGATGATGTAGGGCACACCGACCTGGCGCGCCAGCAGGATGTGCTCGCGCGTCTGCGGCATGGGGCCGTCGGCGGCGGAGCAGACCAGGATGGCGCCGTCCATCTGCGCCGCACCGGTGATCATGTTCTTGACGTAGTCGGCGTGGCCGGGGCAGTCGACGTGGGCGTAGTGGCGGCTGGCGGTCTCGTATTCGACGTGCGCGGTGTTGATGGTGATGCCGCGCGCTTTTTCTTCAGGAGCCGCGTCGATCTGGTCGTAGGCCTTGGCCTGTCCGCCAAACTTGGCCGCCAGCACGGTGGTGATGGCCGCCGTGAGCGTGGTTTTGCCGTGGTCCACGTGACCGATGGTGCCCACGTTGACGTGCGGCTTGGTCCGCTGGAATTTTTCCTTTGCCATGCTACAGCTCCGAATTGAAGAATGCCGAAATGATTAAAAACACACCAAAGACCTGGTGCCCATGGGCAGGATCGAACTGCCGACCTCTCCCTTACCAAGGGAGTGCTCTACCACTGAGCCACATGGGCATGGCGGCCTTGCGGCCGCTTACACAAAACATCAGCCTGGACGGCACCGGCGCTGGAGCGGGAGACGGGAATCGAACCCGCGTCATCAGCTTGGAAGGCTGGGGTTCTACCATTGAACTACTCCCGCATCGAGCCCCACCTGGGCCGGACGCAGCAGCCACAGTCTGCCCGAGCTCCGGTTTGCCGCATCGGCTTTGCTGGTGGAGGAGGCTGGATTCGAACCAGCGTAGGCGTAAGCCAACAGATTTACAGTCTGCCCCCTTTAGCCACTCGGGCACCCCTCCAGCAAGCCCCGCATTATGCCATGGCGCCAAAGCGATTTCAGCACCAGTCCAAGCTTTTTTCGCCCTGCTGCAACAGCCAGCGGTTGACGGCGCCAAAATGGCCGCAACCGATGAAGGGCTGCGGTGGCCGCCGCGCCGCCAGCGGCGAGGGGTGGTTGGCGCGCAGACACAGGTGCGGCGGGCGGTCGAGGGCCGCGGCGTCTGCGACGGCCTGGGCGTGCCGGCCCCAGAGCAGGAACGCCTTGCGGCGGCCGTGGGCGGCGCAAGCCTGCAGCACGGCGTGGGTGAAGCGCTCCCAGCCCCAGCCGGCGTGGCTGGCCGCCTGCCCGGCCTGCACCGTGAGGGTGGTGTTGAGCAACAGCACGCCCTGGCGCGCCCACGGCTCGAGGCTACCGCATGGCGGCGCCCTGCCGTGGCGCACGGGGTTGCCTGCGCTTGGGTCAGACGCAGATTCGCGCTGCCACTCGGCCCAGATGTTGCGCAGCGAAGGCGGCGGCCGCTGGCCGCCGGGCACCGAAAAGGCCAGTCCGTCGGCCTGACCCGGCCCGTGGTAGGGATCTTGACCCAGAATCACGACCCGCACCTGGGCCAGCGGCGTGAGCGCCAGCGCGCGCAGGGGCTGGGCCGGATAGACCGGCAACCCGGCGTCGATCTGGGCTTGCAGGCGCTGGCCCAGCTGCTGCCCATGCGGGCTGGCGAGGAACGCACGCCACAGCGGCTGCCAGTCGGGGGCGAGGGGCCAGGCATGCGGCGCCCAGGCGCTCAAGCCCCCCTGCGGCTGCGCCGGGTGGGCGCTGCCACGCGCGCTCACGGCCCGGGGTCGAACAGCTCGGCCAGCGCCTGCCCGGGGTCGGGGGCGCGCATGAAGGCTTCGCCGACCAGAAAGGCCGACACGCCGCCGGCGCGCAGCCGCAGCACGTCGGCGCGGGTGCCGATGCCGCTCTCGCTCACCAGCAGCCGCTGCGGCGGCACCTGCGGCCGCAGCTCGAGCGTGGTCTCGAGCCGAACCTCGAAGCTGCGCAGGTCGCGGTTGTTGACGCCGATCAGCGGCGTGCGCAGGCGCAGCGCGCGCTCGAGCTCGGGCGCGTCGTGTACCTCCACCAGCACCGCCATGTGCAGGCTGTGCGCCAGCGCCTCGAGTTCGGCCATCTGGTGGTCGGACAAGCAGGCGGCGATGAGCAGCACGGCATCGGCACCGAGCACGCGCGACTCATAGACCTGGTAGGGGTCGATCAGGAAGTCTTTGCGCAGCACCGGCAGAGGGCAGGAGGCGCGCGCCTGCTTGAGGTAGTCTGGGCTGCCCTGAAAGTAGTCGCGGTCGGTGAGCACCGACAGGCAGGCGGCGCCGTTGGCGGCGTAGCTCTGGGCGATCTCGGCCGGCTCGAAGGGCTGGCGCAGCACGCCCTTGGAGGGGCTGGCTTTCTTGATCTCGGCGATCACCGCCGGGTGGCCGGCGCGCAGCTTGGCGCGCAAGGCGCCGGTGAAGTCGCGCGTCAGCAAGCGGCTTTCGGCGTCGGCACGCACCACGGCCAAGGGGTGGCGCGCCTGCGACTGCGCGATTTCTTCGCGCTTGGTGGCCACGATGCGCTGCAAAATGTCGTTCATGGGTAGGGACTCCGGCTATGAGGTGCCGGCGGCCAGCGCGCCGGTGGTGGCGACGAACTGCTCGAGCTTGGCGCGGGCAGCGCCACTGGCCAGCGCGGCGCGGGCGCGCTGCAAGCCGTCGGCGATCGATTCGGCCACGTCGGCGGCGTAGAGCGCGGCCCCGGCGTTGAGGGCCACGATGTCGCGCGCTGCGCCCGGCTGGTCGTCGAGCACCGCGCGCAGCAGGGCCAGCGACTGCGCTGGGCCTTGCACGCGCAGCGATCGGTGGCTGGCCATGGCCAAGCCAAAGTCGTCCGGGTGCAGCTCGTATTCGCGGATGGCACCGTGGCGCAACTCGCCGACGCGGGTCGCAGCCCCAAGGCTGATTTCGTCCAGCCCGTCTTGCCCATAGACCACCAGCGCGTGCTGCGCGCCCAGGTCTTGCAGCACCCGCACCAGCACGCCCACCAGCTCGGGGGCAAACACGCCCAGCACAATGTTGGGCGCGCCGGCCGGGTTGGTGAGCGGCCCCAGAATATTGAACAGCGTGCGCACGCCGAGCTCGCGCCGCACCGGGGCCACGTGTTTCATGGCCGGGTGGTGGTTGGGCGCAAACATGAAGCCGACGCCGGTCTGCTCGACACAGCGCGCGATCTGCAGCGGGTTCAGGTTGATCTGCGCGCCCAGCGCCTCCAGCACGTCGGCGCTGCCCGATTGGCTGCTGACGCTGCGCCCGCCGTGCTTGCTCACGCGCGCCCCGGCGGCAGCGGCCACGAACATGGCGCAGGTGGAGATGTTGAAGGTCTGCGCGCCGTCGCCGCCGGTGCCGACGATGTCCACCAGATGGCGCCGATCGGCCAGCTCGACCGGGGTGACGAATTCGCGCATCACCCGTGCGGCAGCGCCGATTTCGCCGCTGCTCTCGCCCTTCATGCGCAGCCCGGTGAGCAGCGCCGCCAGCGGCACCGGCGCCACGGCGCCCTGCATGATCTGCTGCATGAGTGAGCGCATTTCGGCGGGCAGGAGCTCGCGCCGCTCGAAGACGCGCTGCAGCGCCTGCTGCGGCGTGAGGGCAAGGGGCACGGTGTCCATGGCGGATGCAGTCTTGGATGTGGAAAGGGGGACGGCCTCTACGGCCTCTCAGCGCAGCGCCAGAAAGTTTTGCAACAGGGCGTGGCCGTGCTCGCTCAAGATGCTCTCGGGGTGAAACTGCACCCCCTCGATGGACAGGCTGCGGTGGCGCACGCCCATGATCTCGCCGTCGTCGCTCCAGGCAGTGATGGCCAGGCACTCGGGCAGGCTGGCGCGCTCGATCGCCAACGAATGGTAGCGGTTGACCGTGAACTGCGCCGGCAGGCCGGCGAACACGCCCTCTTGAGTGGTGTGGATCAGGCTGGTTTTTCCGTGCATGAGCTGCTGCGCGCGCACGGTGCGCCCGCCAAACGCCGCCCCAATGGCCTGGTGCCCCAGGCAGACGCCCAGAATGGGCACGCGCCCAGCCAGCGCCTGGATGGCGGCCACCGACACCCCCGCCTCAGCCGGCGAGCACGGGCCGGGCGAGACCACCAAACGCTCGATCTCGCCCGCCGCCACGCGCCGTTCGAGCTCCTCGAGCCCGATCTCGTCGTTGCGCCGCACCAGCACCTGCGCCCCGAGCTCGCCCAAATACTGCACCAGGTTGTAGGTGAAGCTGTCGTAGTTGTCGATCATCAGCAGCATGGAGCAGCCCTTCTAGGGTGGTGCCGGTTGGGCGCGCAAACGCGCAAATTCGGCGCGCTCGAATTCGATGCTGGCCGCGATCAAGGCCCGGTAAGCCGCTTCCAGCACCTGCGCCGGGGCCCCGAGCGTGTGGGCCTGCGCCTGCACGCGATCGAGGATGGCGTCGATGCGCTCCTGGTCGTAAATCAGGTTGGGGTCCTGCTTGATGCGCGCGGCTTGCGCCACGTAGCCACAGCGCAGCGCCAGCAAGGGCACGATCTGCGCATCGAGGGCGTCGATGTGTGCGCGCACCTCGGCCATGTGGGAACAATGAACGGGCGTGCTGGCGTTAGTCTGGCTCATGCAAATCCCTCCTGCACCATTTCGGCGGCGCGCAGCAGCGCGCGCGCCTTGTGTTCGGTCTCGCTCCATTCGAGTTCGGGCACCGAATCGGCCACCACCCCAGCCGCTGCCTGCACGTGCAACTGCCCGTCTTTGACGATGCCGGTGCGGATGGCGATGGCCAAGTCCATGTCACCGGCATAGCTCAGGTAGCCGCAGGCGCCGCCGTAGAGGCCGCGCTTGACGGGCTCGAGCTGGTCGATCAGCTCCATCGCGTGCACCTTGGGCGCGCCGGTGAGGGTGCCGGCGGGGAAGGTGGCCTTGAGCACGTCCATGTTGCTCAGCCCCGGCTGCAGCAGGCCCTCGACGTTGCTGACGATGTGCATGACGTGGCTGTAGCGCTCGATCACAAAGGCATCGCTCACCCGCACGCTGCCGGTCTGGGCGATGCGTCCGATGTCGTTGCGCGCCAGATCGATGAGCATCACGTGCTCGGCGCGCTCTTTGGGGTCGGCCAGCAGCTCCTGTTCGGCGGCGCGGTCCAGCTCCGGCGTGGCCCCGCGCGCGCGCGTGCCGGCCAGCGGCCGGATGGTGACCTTGCAGCCCTCGGGCACGCGCTCCTGGCGCACCAGAATCTCGGGCGAAGCGCCCGCCACCTGGAAGTCGCCAAAATCGTAGTAGTACATGTAGGGGCTGGGGTTGAGCGAGCGCAGGGCGCGGTACAGGCTCAGCGGGCTGTGCTCGTAGCGCTGGCTGATGCGCTGCCCGACCTGCACCTGCATGAAGTCGCCGGCGGCGATCAGCTCCTTGGCGCGCGCCACGGCCGCCAGGTAGTCGGCGCGGTCAAAGGCGCGCACGGGCGGCTGCACCGGGCTGGGCGGCTGCGCCGGCGCGGCCACCGGGCGTTGCAGCGCCGCCAGCAGCGCTTGCAGGCGCTGGCGCGCCAGGGCGTAGGCCTCGGGCTGGGCCGGGTCGGCATAGACGATCAGGTGCAGGCGGCCCGAGAGGTTGTCGATCACCGCCAGCTGTTCGCACTGCAGCAGCAGGATGTCGGGGCAACCCAAGGGGTCGGGCGGGCAGCTGTGCAACAGCTTGTGCTCGATGTGGCGCACCGTGTCGTAGCCAAAGTAGCCCGCCAGGCCGCCGCAAAAGCGCGGCCAGCCCGGCGGCAGGGCGACCTTGAAGCGCTGCTGGTAGGCGGCGATGAAATCGAGCGGGTTGCCGCTGGCGGCTTCGACCAGCACGCCGTCGTGCAGCACCTCGGTGCGCGCTGCGGCCCCGAAACCGCTGGCGCGCAGCACCGTGCGCGCCGGCAGGCCGATGAAGCTGTAACGCCCGAAGCGCTCGCCACCGACCACCGATTCGAGCAAAAAACTGTAGCGCCCACCCTCTGGGCCACCGTGTGCCAGCTTGAGGTAGAGCGAGAGCGGGGTTTCCAGGTCGGCCAGGGTCTCGGCGCTCAGGGCGATGCGGTTGTAGCCCTGGGCCGCCAGGTGCTGGAATTCGGGTTCGGTGATCACGTCGGGGGGCTTCCTTTGCGCGCTGCTCTGGCGCGGGCGCGGCGGGGTAGGGTTTGCGGCCGATCAAGTGTAGCAAAGGCGGCGCAGCCCCCCAGCGCTGTCGATGTTAGGATGCGCCATTCAAGGCCCCTCACTTGCGCAGGCGTCGGGCTTCGCACCTGTGCACCCAGTTTCCCCGCTTACCGGAGACACGCATGAGCACCCGCGTCACCTATACCGACCCGATCCAGCCCGAAAACAAGATGCACCTGTACCGCACCAAGGTGATCAACATCATCGGCGGGCCTGGCTGCGACAAATCGCTGTTTTCCTCCAGCATCGTGCTCAAGCTGCACCTGATGGGCAAAACGGTGGAAATGGTGCCCGAGATCGCCAAAATCCACGTCTGGCAGCGCGATTTTGCCTCGTTGCGCAACCAGTACGCCCTTGCGCTGGAGCAGTTTCAGATGCTGGAGGTGCTCAACGGCCAGGTGCAGTACCTGGTCACCGAGGGCTCGCTGCCGCAAATGCTCTACTACAACCAGACCTACGCCGACAACATCTGCGACGTGGGCAAAACCCACGCCCAGATACTGGCCTGGTACCGGCAGTTCGACAACATCAACATCTTCGTGCAGCGCGACCTGGACAAAAAATACATCCGCAGCGGCCGCCTGCAGGACGAAACCCAGGCGCGCGCCATCGACAGCCAGATGCGCACCCTGCTCGCCAACGACGGCATCCGCTACAAGCTGCTGGCCCCGGACCACCGCGCCATCATCGAGTACGCGGCGACCCTGGAGTGAGAGGCTGCGAGAGCGGCCCCCAGCCTCGCAAGTGGGCTCAGACCAGCAAGGAGTTAACGCGGCGCACGTAGCCGGCCGGGTCTTGCGGCAGCCCGCCTTCGGCCAGCAGCGCCTGGTCGAACAGAATGTGCGCCAGGTCGTCGAACTGCGCCGCACCCTCGAGCTTTTGCACCAGCGCGTGCGCCGGATTGAGCTCCAGGATCGGCTTGGCATCGGGGGCTTTTTGCCCGGCCGCCTTGAGCATGCGCGTGAGCTGGTTCGACAGCTCGCCCTCGCCCACCACCAGGCAAGCGGGTGAATCGACCAGGCGCGCGGTCATGCGCACGTCCGAGGCCTTGTCGGCCAGCACCGCCTTCAGGCGCTCGAGCAAGGGCTTGTACTGCTCGGCGGCGGCCTCGGTGGCCTGCTTTTCGGCCTCGTCTTGCAGCTGGCCCAAGTCCACCGCGCCCTTGGCCACGCTCTGCAGCGCAGTGCCGTCGAACTCGTGCAGGAACGACAGCGCCCACTCATCGACGCGATCGGTCATCAGCAACACCTCGATGCCCTTTTTGCGAAACAGCTCGAGCTGCGGACTGCTCTTGGCTGCGTCCAGGTTATCGGCCGTGAGGTAGTAGATCGCTTGCTGGCCCGCTTTCATGCGCGCCTTGTAGTCGGCCAGGCTCACGGCCACGGCGTCGCTGTGGGTGGAGGCAAAGCGCAGCAGGCGCGCGATGCGCTCGCGGTTGCCAAAGTCCTCGCCCAAGCCCTCTTTGAGCACGGCGCCAAACTCGGCGTAAAAGCGGCGGTACTTGTCGTTGGGTTGCGGCGGCGCGGCCTCGGTGCCTGCGCTGGCCTCGGTGGCCTCGGTGGCCTCGGTGGCCTCGGCGGCGGCGGGCGGCTCCCCCTGCTGCGCCAGCTCCTCGAGCAGCGCCAGCACGCGCCGGGTGTTGCCCTCGCGGATGGCGCGCACGTCGCGGCTTTCCTGCAGCAGCTCGCGGCTGACGTTGAGCGGCAAGTCGGCCGAATCGACCACGCCCTTGACCCAGCGCAGGTAGGGCGGCAGCAGCGCTTCGGCCTCGTCCATGATGAACACGCGCCGCACGTAGAGCTTGACACCGGCCTTCTTGTCGCGGTTCCAGAGGTCAAACGGTGCCTTGGCCGGGATGTAGAGCAGTTGCGTGTACTCGGTGCTGCCCTCGACGCGGTTGTGGCTCCAGGCCAGCGGCGGCTCGTAGTCGTGGCTGATGGCCTGGTAAAAGTCGCGGTACTGCTCGTCGCTGAGCTCTTTCTTGGGCCGCGTCCAGAGGGCGCTGGCGCTGTTGACGCGCTCCCACTCGTCGCTCAGGCGCTGCTCCTTGCTTTCGGCGTCCCATTCCTCTTTGCGCATCAGGATCGGCAAGCTGATGTGGTCGGAGTATTTGGCGATGATGCCCTTGAGCTTCCAGCGGTTCAGGTATTCGGCGGCGTCGTCGCGCAGGTGCAAGGTGATGCAGGTGCCGCGTGCGGCGCGGGTGATGGCTTCGGTCTCGAACTCGCCCGTGCCCTCACTCACCCAGCGCACCCCTTGCTCGGGCGGCAAGCCGGCGCGGCGGCTCTCGACCACGATGCGGTCGGCGACGATGAAACCGGAGTAAAAACCGACGCCAAACTGGCCGATCAGTTGCGCGTCTTTTTGCTGGTCGCCGCTCAGGCGGCTCATGAAGGCCTTGGTGCCGCTCTTGGCGATGGTGCCCAGGTGCTCGATCGCCTCGGCCGCGCTCATGCCGATGCCGTTGTCGCTGATGCTGAGCGTTTTGGCCGCGGCGTCGAAATCGACGCGCACCTCGAGCTCGGGTGCGTTTTCGAACAGCGCTGCGTGGTCCAGCGCCTCGAAGCGCAGCCGGTCGCAGGCGTCGGAGGCGTTGGAGATCAGCTCGCGCAAGAAGATGTCTTTGTTGGAATACAGCGAATGCGTGACCAGATGCAGCAGTTGGGCCACTTCGGCCTGGAAGGTGTGATGGGTGCTCATGGGATGCGTAGGGGGGTTCGGTAACAGCGGATGATCGGAAACTGGATGTGCGCTGAGCGCAACGCAAAACTAGCTTGGGGCTGGCTGAGGGATTTCAAGTTGCCGGATGGAAGCCAAGGGGCTCTCGGCTGGGGCTGGGGCTGGGGCTGGCAGGGGCTGTTGGCCGATTTTTGGCCGCGCAGCGGACGGCATGAGGCCGGCAGCCCCTGCCAGCCCCAGCCCCAGCCCCAGCCCCAGCCAAAAATCGGCCCCGATCAGCCCGCGCCGGGCATGCGGTAGCCGCGCAGGCGCGCCAGGTCGAGCACGCGCAAGCCGCCGTAGCCGACCTCGATCAGCCCTTGCTCATGCAGCGCCGCCAGCGCCAGGTTCACGCGCTGGCGCGACAGCCCGACCAGATAGGCCAGCTCCTGCTGCGTGATGCGCAGCATCTGCCCCACGCCCGGGAACAGGCCTGGGTGGAACAGGTTCGCCAGGCTGCGCGCCACGCGCACCTCGGGTTCGCTGAGGCGGTCGATTTCGCGCGCGGCGATGAACTGGCCCAGGCGCTCGTTGAGCTGGCACATGACGAAACGGTTGAAGCCGATCGAATGGTCCAGCAGCCAGTGAAAGGTCTCGACCGGCAGCCCCGCCACCAGGCTCTTGCGCAGCGCCTGCACGTTGTAGCGGTAGGGCTCGCGCTTGAGCGCCGTGCCCTCGCCAAACCAGCCCCCGGGGGCCAGGCCGGCAAAGGTCATGATCGGGCCCAGGCTGTCGTCGTTGCTCATCTTGAGCAGGCCCTCGACCAGCCCAAACCAATACGTCACCGGTCGCCCCACGCGGCAAATCGAATCGCCCGGCTGCGCCAGCGTCACCATCAGCTCGCTGCGCACGCGTTGGCGCTCGTCTGCGCTCAGGCGCGGCACCCAGACGATCGCCGCAAACTCCGCGTCGCTCAAAGCCCGCGCCCGCTGCCGCAAACCTTGCCGATAAACCATCGTTGCCTCCAGTCGCGCCACAGACCCTAGGGTAAGTCCCAGGAGGGCTGCACCCTAGATTGTCGTCGCAAGGACAACATGGCGTCAAACCCTAGCATACAGTGTGCTGCAGATTCAAGCCGATATGACGCCCGCTCATGGGCCGGGCCGACCGCTCAGAGGAGACGATATGCAGACCACCTTCCCACGCTTGTTGCTGGAGCACGCCGCCAAGCGCCCTGGCGCGCCGGCGATGCGCGAAAAGGAATACGGCATCTGGCAGAGCACCGACTGGCGCGGCGTGGCCGACTTGGCCAGCCACATCGCCGCCGGCCTGCACCAGCTGGGCTTGCGCCGCGGCGAACACCTGATCGTCATCGGGGCCAACCGGCCGCGCCTGTACGCCTCCATGCTGGCGGCGCAGGCCCTGGGCGCGATCCCGGTGCCGCTGTACCAGGACGCGGTCGCCGCCGAATGCGTTTTTCCCATCACCAACACCGAGGTGCGCTTCGTGGTCGTCGAAGACCAGGAGCAGGTGGACAAGATGCTCGAAATCCGCTCGCAGTGCCCGCTGCTCGAGCACATTCTGTACGACGACCCACGGGGTCTGCGCAACTACGACGAGCCCGGCCTGGCCGGCTTGCAGGAAGTGATCGCCGCCGGGGCCGTGTTTGTGCAGCAGCACCCCGACTTTTTCAAAAACGAAGCCGAGCAGGCGCGCGCCGACGATGTGGCGGCCATGTTCTACACCTCGGGTACCACCGGCAACCCCAAGGGCGTGGTGCACACCCACGCCTCGCTGCTCGATCGCGCCGCCGCCGGCGCGCGCTTTGACAAACTCACCGAGAACGAAGAGGTGCTGGCCTACCTGCCGCCGGCCTGGATCGGGCAGAACATCTTCAGCTACGCGCAGTGGCTGGCGTGCGGCTACGTGGTCAACTGCCCCGAATCGACCGCCACCGTGACCATCGACCTCAAGGAAATCGGCCCCACCTACTACTTCGCGCCGCCGCGGGTGTTCGAGGGCCTGCTGACCAACGTCACCATCCGCATGGAAGACGCCGGCGCGCTCAAGCGCAAGCTTTACAACGGCTTCATGGAGCACGCCAGAAAGGTCGGCCCGGCGCTCATGGACGGCAAAAGCATCGGCATGGCCGACCGACTGCTGTACGCGCTGGGCAACCTGATGGTCTATGGGCCGCTGCGCAACACACTCGGATTTTCGCGCGTGCGCGTGGCCTACACCGCCGGCGAGGCCATCGGCCCCGACCTGTTCACCTTTTACCGCTCGATCGGCATCAACCTCAAACAGCTCTACGGCTCGACCGAAACGGCGGTGTTCGTCTGCCTGCAGCCCGACCACGAGGTGCGCGCCGATACCGTGGGCGTGCCCATCGATGGCGTCGAGATCAAACTGGCCGACAACGGCGAAATCCTGGTCAGATCGCCGGGGCTGCTCAAGGAATACTACAAAAACGAAAAAGCCACGCGCGAGGTGCTCACAGCCGACGGCTGGTACCACACCAGCGACGCCGGCTTCATCGACGCCAGCGGCCACCTGAAAATCATCGACCGCGTCAAGGACGTGGGCCGCATCAAGGGCGGGGCCAACGACGGCGCCCTGTTCGCGCCCAAATACGTCGAGAACAAGCTCAAGTTCTTCCCCTACATCAAAGAGGCGGTGGCCTACGGCGACGGGCGCGAGCGCGTGTGCGTGTTCATCAACATCGACCTCGAGGCCGTGGGCAACTGGGCCGAGCGCCGCAACCTGCCCTACGCCGGCTACACCGACCTGGCCGGCAAGGCCGAGGTGCTGCAGCTCATCAAGGGCTGCGTCGAGCAGGTCAACGCCGACCTGAGCCGCGACGCGCTGCTGGCGGGCAGCCAGATCCACCGCTTTCTGGTGCTGCACAAAGAACTCGACCCCGACGACGGCGAGCTCACGCGCACCAACAAGGTGCGCCGCGGCTTCATCGGCGAGAAGTACGCGGTGCTGGTCGATGCGCTCTACGGCGGCAAGGCCGAGCAGTTCATCGAAACCCAGGTCAAGTTCGAGGACGGGCGCACCGGCAAAGTGAGCGCCACGCTCAAGCTGCTCGACGTGCAGACCTACGCCAACGTCAAGGCAGCCGCATGAAGCCCACCACCCTGCACTTGGCACTGGGACTACGGAGTTTGGCATGAGCAAGAAAAAAATCGGCGACGTCATCCTCGACGTCAACCACATCAGCCTGCGCTTCGGCGGCGTGAAGGCGCTGAGCGACATCTCGTTCGACGTGCGCGAGCACGAGATCCGCGCCATCATCGGCCCCAACGGCGCCGGCAAGAGCTCGATGCTCAACTGCATCAACGGCGTCTACAAGCCGCAGGAGGGCTCGATCACCTTCCGCGGCCAGACCTTCAAGCACATGAACAGCCGCCAGGTGGCCGAACTGGGGGTGGCGCGCACGTTCCAGAACCTGGCGCTGTTCAAGGGCATGAGCGTGATCGACAACCTCATGACCGGGCGCAACCTGCGCATCAGGAGCAACCTGCTGCTGCAGGCGCTGCGCTGGGGCCCGGCCGAGCGCGAGGAATGCGAGCACCGTGAGAAGGTCGAGCGCATCATCGACTTTCTCGAAATCCAGGCCCACCGCAAGACCCCGGTCGGGCAACTGCCCTACGGGCTGCAAAAGCGCGTCGACCTCGGGCGCGCGCTGGCCATGGAGCCGCAGGTGCTGCTGCTCGACGAGCCCATGGCGGGCATGAACGTCGAAGAAAAGCAGGACATGTGCCGCTTCGTGCTCGACGTCAACGACGAGTTTGGCACCACCATCGTGCTCATCGAGCACGACATGAGCGTGGTGATGGACATCTCCGACCGCGTGGTGGTGCTCGACTACGGCAAGAAGATCGGCGACGGTGTGCCCGACGAGGTGCGCGCCAACCCCGACGTGATCAGCGCCTACCTCGGCACCAGCCACTGAAACAGGAGACCAGACATGGGATTTTTCCTCGAAACCCTCATCGCCGGGCTGATGAACGGCGTGCTCTACTCGCTGGTGGCGCTGGGCTTTGTGTTGATCTTCAAGGCCTCGGGCGTGTTCAACTTTGCCCAAGGCGCGATGGTGCTGTTTGCCGCGCTGGCCATGGCGCGCTTTGCCGAGTGGCTGCCCGAGTGGCTGGGCTTTGAGAGCCTGCTGTGGGCCAACGTCCTGGCTTTTGCCATCGCCGCGTTCCTGATGCTGATTTTTGCCTGGGCGGTCGAGCGCTTCGTGCTGCGCCATCTGGTGAACCAAGAAGGGGTGGTGTTGCTCATGGCGACGCTGGGCATCACCTTTTTCATCGACGGCTTTGGCCAGACCATCTTTGGCAGCGACATCTACGCCATCGACCTGGGTCTGCCTGCCGAGCCGATCTTCATCCTCGAAGGCCTGTTCCCTGGCGGCCTGCTGATCAACCAGGACGACCTCGTCACGGCGCTGATGGCGATGGCCATGGTCGCGCTGCTGACGCTGTTTTTCCAGAAAACCGGCACCGGCCGCGCCCTGCGCGCCGTGGCCGACGACCACCAGGCGGCGCAGTCGGTCGGCATTCCGCTGGGCCGGATGTGGGTCATCGTCTGGTTCATGGCTGGCCTGACGGCGCTGGTGGCCGGCATGATCTGGGGCGAGAAGATGGGCGTGCAGTTCGCCCTCACCTTCGTGGCGCTCAAGGCGCTGCCGGTGATCATCCTGGGCGGCCTCACTTCAGTCCCGGGCGCGATCGTGGCCGGCCTGATCATCGGCGTGTGCGAGCAGCTGGCCGAGGTCTATATCGGGCCGATGGTGGGCGGTGGCATCCAGATCTGGTTTGCCTACGTGCTGGCGATGGTGGTGCTGCTGTTCAGACCGCAGGGCCTGTTTGGCGAAAAGATCATCGACCGCGTCTAACACTCGCTCAGGAAGAACGGAACCATCATGTTTTACCGCGAAAACGGTCAGTTCAAGACCACCTACCAATCCGACCAGCAGATTTTTGCCGTCAAGCAAGACCGCATCGCCATCATCGCCCTGATTGCCTTTGCCTTCATCGGCGTGCCGCTGCTGGCCGACGAGTACCTGTTTCGCGCCATCCTGGTGCCGTTCCTGATCTTGGCGCTGGCCGCCATCGGGGTCAACATCCTGGTGGGGTACTGCGGCCAGATCTCGCTGGGCTCGGGGGCCTTCATGGCCGTGGGCGCCTACATGGCCTACAACGTCTTCATGCGCGTCGAGGACATGCCGCTGATCGTGGCCCTGCTCTCGGGCGGCTTTTTCGCCATGCTGGCGGGCGTCATTTTTGGCATCCCGAGTCTGCGCGTCAAGGGCCTGTACCTGGCCGTGGCGACACTGGCGGCGCAGTTCTTCTTTGACTGGCTGTTCGTGCGCGTGCGCTGGTTCACCCTCGACAGCCCGGCCGGCACCGCCGAAGTCAGCAACCTGGCCGTGCTCGGCTGGGCCATTGAAACCCCGCTGGACAAGTACCTGTTCGTGCTCGGCTTCGTGGTCGTGTTCGCCTTGTTGGCCAAGAACCTGGTGCGCGGCCCGATCGGGCGCGAATGGATGGCAATCCGCGACATGGACGTGGCCGCTTCGGTGATCGGCATCCGCCCCATGTACGCCAAGCTCACCGCCTTTGCCATCAGCTCCTTCATCATCGGCGTCGCTGGGGCGCTGTGGGCCTTCATCCACCTGGGTTCCTGGGAACCGCTGTCGTTCGACATCAACCGCTCGTTCCAGTTGCTGTTCATCGTCATCATCGGCGGGCTGGGCTCGATCATGGGCTGCTTCTTTGGCGCCGCCTTCATCGTCATCACGCCGATCGTGCTCAACCAGCTGCTGCCCTGGTTCGGCGGCCTGTTCGGGGTGCAGATCTCGACCGCCATGGTGGGCCACGCCGAGTTCATGATCTTTGGTGCCCTGATCGTCTGGTTCCTGATCAAGGAGCCGCACGGCTTGGCCAAGTACTGGAGCATGGCGCGCCACAAGCTGCGTCTGTGGCCGTTCCCGCACTGAACAGCAGCCCGGTTGTTTCCTCTGGTGGCTGGCGCCCGACACCTCGCCAGCCGGCCTCGTCCTTGTGTGAGTCAGGTGTTGGTTCAAGGAGACATTTCATGAGATTGCGTAAACTCGCACTGTCAGCCGTGGTGGCGGTGGCCGCGCTGACCAGTGCCCTCACCACCAGCCTGGCCATGGCCCAGGCCCCGGTGCAATTCTTCCCCAGCCTGACCGGCCGCACCGGCGCCGTGGCCCCCAACGCGACGCCGTTCGCCAACGGCTACGCCGACTACATGAAGCTGGTCAACGCCCGCGGCGGCATCAACGGCGTCATGACGCTGGTCGAGGAGTGCGAAACCGCCTACGCCACCGACCGCGGCGTCGAGTGCTACGAGCGCCTCAAGGGCCGCCACGGCGGCGCCACGGTGTTCCAGCCGCTCTCCACCGGCATCACCTTCGCGCTCATGCCGCGCTTGGCGGTGGACAAGATCCCCATGATCACCTCGGGTTACGGCCGCAGCGACACCGCCGACGGCGCCATCTTCCCGTGGGTGTTCCCGCTGTTGGGCCACTACTGGATCGCTGGCGACGTGGTGTTGCAACACATCGCCAACCGCTCTGGTGGCTGGGACCGCCTGCGCGGCAAGACCATCGCCGTGGTCTATCACGACAGTCCGTTTGGGCGCGAGGTGTTGCCGATCATCAACCGCCGCGCCGAAATGCACGGCTTCACGGTGCTGGCGCTGCCGGTGCCGCCTCCCGGCGTGGAGCAGCGCGCGATCTGGCTGCAGATCCGCCAGCAGCGGCCCGACTTCGTGATCATGCAGACCTGGGGCGTGATGACCGCGACCGCCATCCGCCAGGCGGTGGCCACCGGTTTCCCGCGCGACCGCATGTTTGGCACCTGGTGGAGCGGGGCCGAGCCTGATCTGCGCGACATCGGCGCCGACGCCCGCGGCTACAGCGCCGTCATGATGCAGCACGGCCAGGCGCGTGACTCCGAAGTGGTGCGCCAGATTCTGGCCCAGGTGCACGACCGTGGCCAAGGCACCGGCCCGCGCGCCGAAGTCGGCGACGTGCTCTACATGCGCGGCGTGGTCGGCGCCATGCTGGCGGTCGAGGGCGTGTTCCGGGCGCAAGAGCGTTTTGGCCGTGGCCGCCACGTCACCGGCGAGCAAGCGCGCTGGGGCTACGAGAACCTCAACATCACCCAGGCGCGGCTGGACCAGCTCGGCTTTGCCGGGGTGCTGCGCGGCCCGATCGCAACCTCGTGCCGCAACCACGTCGGCACCGCCTTGATGCGCATCCACACCTGGAACGGCACCGGCTTTGACTGGTCTTCCGACTGGCTGCAAGCCGACATGAACGTGATCACGCGCATGATCACGGCATCGGCCGAAGCCTTTGCGCGCGACAACAACATCACGCGCCGCACCGAACCCGGCTGCTGAGCCGGCTGGCCCCCTGGCTGCCGCTGCCGCCTTCGGGTGGCAGCGCAGCACGGGGGCTGACGGGTTGCCGTGGCGGGTGCACCGACCGTGCGCCCAGGCAGCCCGCAGTCGCTTGGCCGACCCGCTCCCGACCCACCCGTCGAGGCGGCGCGGCCAGCCGACTGCCCTACCGCCAACCGTTCCCCCTGTCGAGGTTTACCCATGAGCACGCCTTCCATCGTCATCAACGTCAACGGCATCGAGGTCATCTACAACCACGTGATCCTGGTGCTCAAGGGCGTTTCGCTGCAAGTGGCCGACGGCCAGATCGCCGCCGTGCTGGGCGGCAACGGCGCCGGCAAGACCACCACCCTGCGCTCGATTTCCAATTTGCTCAAGGCCGAACGCGGCGAAGTCACCAAAGGCAGCGTGGAGCTGCGCGGCGAGCGCATCGACCACCTCACCACCTCCGACCTGGTCAAGCGCGGCGTGGTGCAGGTGATGGAAGGGCGGCATTGCTTTGCCCACCTGACCATCGAAGAAAACCTGCTCACCGGCGCCTACACGCGCAGCGGCAAGGGCGAGATCGCGGCCAGCCTCGAGAAGGTCTACAACTACTTTCCGCGCCTCAAGACCCGGCGCACCAGCCAGGCCGCCTACACCTCGGGCGGCGAGCAGCAGATGTGCGCCATCGGCCGCGCCCTGATGGCCAACCCGAGCGTGCTGCTGCTCGACGAGCCCTCGATGGGGCTGGCGCCGCAGATCGTCGAAGAGGTGTTCGAGATCGTGCGCGACCTGAACCAGAAAGAGAAAGTCACCTTCCTGATCGCCGAGCAGAACACCAACATGGCGCTGCGCTACGCCGACTACGGTTACATCATGGAGAGCGGGCGCATCGTCATGGACGGCAAGGCCGATGACCTGCGCAACAACGAGGACGTGAAAGAGTTCTACCTCGGCATGGGCGGGACCGAGCGCAAGAGCTTCAAGGACGTGAAAAGCTACAAGCGGCGCAAGCGCTGGCTGGCCTGATGCGGCTGCGCGCCGCACCTGGCACCAGCTCCCGCAGCCCTGCAACCGTCCAACCTCAGCCCTCTGAAAGCCGCGCCACCATGCCCGCCCACTACGACGCCCTGGAAACCCGCCCTGCGGCCGAACGCGAAGCGGCCCTGCTCGCCGCCTTGCCCGCGCACGTGCGCCATTTGCAAACGCACAGCGCCGCCTACGCCCAGACCCTGGCCGGCGTCGATCCGCACAGCGTCTGCAGCCGCAGCGCCCTGGCGGCCTTGCCGCTGATGCGCAAGAGCGACTTGCTGGCGCGCCAGCAAGCGGGCCGCGCCGCCAGCGCAGACGCTTACGACCCGTTCGGCGGCTTTGCCACCATCGGCTGGAGCGGCCTGCGCCACAGCCGTGGCGTGCGCCGGGTGTACCAGTCGCCCGGCCCGATCTATGAACCCGAAGGCTTGGCACCCGACTACTGGCGCGTGGCGCGCGCCCTGGTGGCGGCGGGCTTCGAGCCTGGCGAGTTGGTACACAACTGTTTCAGCTACCACCTCACGCCCGGCGCCTGGATGATGGAAAGCGGCGCCCAGGCGCTGGCTTGCAGCGTGATTCCGGGCGGCACCGGCAACACCGAGCAGCAGCTCGCCGCCATGGCCGACCTGCGCCCGAGCGCCTACACCGGCACCCCGAGCTTTTTGCGCATCCTGGTCGAAAAAGCTGCGCAGGCCGGGCAAAAGCTGCCGATCCGCAAAGCCTTGGTCTCGGGCGAGGCCTTTCCGCCGTCGCTGCGCGACTGGTTGCAAGAGCGCGGCATTGCCGCCTACCAGTGCTACGCCACCGCCGACGCCGGCGTCATCGCCTACGAAACGGCGGCGCGCCAAGGCCTGGTGCTCGATGAGCAGGTGCTGCTCGAGATCGTGCGCCCAGGCACCACCGAACCGGTGCCCGAGGGCGAGGTGGGCGAGGTGGTGGTGACGGTGTTCAACCCCGATTACCCGCTGCTGCGCTTTGGCACCGGCGACCTGTCGGCCATTCTGCCCGGCGCCTGCCCGAGCGGGCGCAGCAACGTGCGCATCAAGGGCTGGCTGGGCCGCGCCGACCAGACCACCAAGATCAAGGGCATGTTCGTGCACCCAGGGCAAGTGGCCGAGGTGCTGCGCCGCCACCCCGAGCTGCACAAAGGGCGCCTGGTGGTCAGCGGCCAGATGGCCGACGACCAGATGCTGCTGCGCGCCGAACTGCGCTCCAGTGCCGGCGCGGCCCCAGACGGCCTGGCAGCGGCGCTCGAGCACAGCCTGCGTGAAGTCACCAAGCTGCGCGGCCAAGTCGAGCTGCTGCCCCCCGGCACCCTGCCCAACGACGGCAAGGTGATCGAGGACGCGCGCCGTTACGACTGAGCAGCTCCAGGCTCAAGCGCGCCCATGCTCTGATCGAGTTTATCCATGTGCGACAAGCACTTGGCATCTGTTTTGGGTTCGGCTTCCTGTCTACGGCCGGATCTGCTCGATCAGCTCGAGCGCGCGCCGGCGTGCGGTGGAGTCGGCCGGCCCCCCGGCGCCAGCAGCTTGTCGTAGGCGACCATCCCGACCAGCATCGCGGCGACGAAGATCAGCCCGCTCGCCGCGCCCGAGCTGGCGGCGACCAGCGCCGGGCCCGGACAGAAGCCGCCAAGCCCCCAGCCGGCGCCGAACAGGACGCCGCCCAGCAGCAGGCGCCAGTCGATCCGGTTGCCCGAAGGCAGCTCCATGCGCTCGCCGCTCCAGGCGTGCGTGCGCCGGCGCGCCGCCGCGAAGGCAAAGACGCCGACGCCGATCGCGCCAGCCATGACCAGCGCGAGGCTGGGGTCCCAGGCGCCGGCGAGGTCGAGGAAGGCCTTGATCTTGGTTGGGTCGGTCATGCCGGCGGCGATCAGGCCGATGCCGAAGACGATTCCGGCGGTCAGTGCGTAGACTGCGCTCATGACGATGCTCCCGGTTCAGATGACGTGGCGGATGAGGTAGACGGTCGCGAAGCCCGCGCCCATGAAAGCCAGCACGTTGGCCAGCGAGCGCAGCGAGAAGCGGCTCAGACCGCAGACGCCGTGGCCGCTGGTGCAGCCGTTGCCCATGCGCACACCGACGCCGACGAGCAGCCCGGCGGCGATCAGGGTCAGCCAGCCGACGTCGACGCGCACCGGCGGCATCGGCGCGACCAGCGTCCACAGCCACGGTGCGACGAGCAGGCCGCCGATGAACAGCAGCCGCGTGCGCTCGGGCGCGAGCGAGGCGCCGCTCAGCAACGCGCGCAGCGGGCTGCCGACGATGCCGGCGATGCCGGCGATGCGGCCGTTGCCGAGCACGAACAGCGCCGACGCCAGTCCAATCAAGAGGCCGCCGGCAAGCGCGCTCCAAGGGGTGAATGCATTCCAGTCGATCGTCATCGGAGGGCCTTTCGAGGGGTCAGTGGGTGGACGTGTGGCAGTCGGCGGCGCCCGGCGGCTGGCAGTACAGGCGGTAGAGCGCCTGCAGCACGGTCTCGACCGCCGACGAACCGACGCGGTAGTGCACATGCTTGCCGGCGCGGCGGGTGGCGACCAGCCCTTCGTGGCGCAGCACGGCGAGTTGCTGCGACAGGTTGGGCTGGCGGATTCCGGTGGCCGCGCCGAGCTCGCCGACGGTGCGCGCGCCGCCGAGCAGGTGGCACAGCAGCAGCAGCCGGTCGGCATGCGCGAGCGCCTTGAGCAGCGCGGCCGCTTCGCGGGCGCTTGCTCCGAGCGACGCGACATCGACGGCCGGCGGTGCGGGTTGAAGGGAGGCAACGAGGTTCATTTGGCATCAGTATACAACGATTAAAAATAATGTATAGTGTATAGCAATCAAATCCCTGCAGTCCCACCGACCACCCAGCCACTGGAGGCCCTCATGAACACCGCCCTCGTGAAGTCATTCTTCGACCCCGCGACCTACACCGCCACGCATGTCGTCTCGTGCCCGGCGACGAAGGTCGCGGCGATCGTCGACAGCGTGCTCGACTACGACCCCAAGGCCGGGCGCACATCGACCGCGTCGGCCGACCAGGTCATCGCCTACGTCGAGGCGATGGGGCTGACCGTGGACTGGCACCTCGAGACGCACGCGCACGCCGACCACCTCTCGGCCGCGCCGTACCTCAAGCGCCGGCTCGGCGGGCGCATTGGCATCGGCGCGCGCATCCGCGAGGTGCAGGGCGTATTCAAGGAGGTCTTCAACGCCGCCGACATGCACACCGACGGCCGGCCGTTCGACCACCTGTTCGAGGACGGCGAGACGTTCGCGATCGGCGCGCTCGAAGCGCGCGTGCTGCACACGCCCGGCCACACACCAGCGTGCGTGACCTACCTCGTCGGCGACGACGCCTTCGTCGGCGACACGCTGTTCATGCCCGACTACGGCACCGCGCGCTGCGACTTCCCCGGCGGCGACGCGCGCACGCTCTACCGCTCGATCGGCAAGCTGCTGGCGCTGCCACCGCAGACCCGGCTGCACCTGTGCCACGACTACCTGCCCGGCGGTCGCCCCGCAATGTGGCAGACCACGGTGGCCGAGCAGCGCGCGGCCAACATCCACGTGCGCGAAGGCACCGCCGAGGACGAATTCGTCGCCATGCGCACCGCGCGCGACCGGACGCTCGACATGCCGGTGCTGATCCTGCCGTCGGTGCAGGTCAACGTGCGCGCCGGCGAGCTGCCGCCGCCCGAGGACAACGGCACGCGCTACCTCAAGATTCCGCTCAACATGCTGTGAGCCCGGGGCCGGGCCGGAATGGAGGGGGAAGGGGGGACTTCAGTCTAAGGACGATACAGATTGAGCGTCAGGCGCTCGCGCTCGATCACCCGCGCCACCGCCGGCAAGGCGGCAAAGGCCTGCACCAGCGCCCACGTGGCCGGCAGGCTTTGCGGGTCGAGCCCCGCCAGCCCACCCCAGCGCAGCAGCGTGAACGCGTAGGCATCGACGGCACCCGGCTGTTCGCCGCCGAGCCACGGCGTGTCCTTGTGCGCCACCCACTGCTCGATTTCGGCCAGCTCCTTGCGGTACTGCCCCGGCGCGTGCGCCTTGATCGAAGCCTGGCAAGCGGCGTCGTCGCTGAACTTTTGAGGGGCAAAAAAGCGCCCGAAGGTCGGGTGCGCGGTGTTGTTCATCCACAGCAGCTTTTCCAGCGCCCGGGTGCGCGCCAAGCCCGCTGGCGGCAACAGTTGCGCCTGGGCAAAGCGCTGGTCCAGGTGCAGCACGATGGCCACGATCTGGCTGATGGCATCGGAGCCATCGACCAGCACCGGCACCTGACCGTGCGGGTTGAGGGCCAGAAACTCGGCACTGCGCTGCTCGCCGCGGTGCAGCTTGAGCAACACCGGCTCGAAGGTGGCGCCAGCCAACTCCAGCGCAGCGTGCGCCACAAAAGAACAGGCTCCGGGCGAAAAATACAGCTTGAGGCTCATGCGCGTCTCCAAAAAACAGGGTGCAGGCGAGTCGGCATCATAAACTGGGCGCACAATGGCTTACAGTAGCTGGCCGCCCCAATGCCACCCCAAGATGAGCAGCCCATACCCCCCATCCGCCCCTGCCGCCGCGCCTGCCCCACTGGGACTGTCGGCCTGGCGCAAACGCCTGGCAGCGGTGCGGCTGCCCTTGGTCAGCCCGCCCGAGGTGCTCGAGGCGCTGCAAGACCCCGACCTGCCCGGCCCGCGCCTGCTCGAGGCCCTGAACCGCGACCTGCCGCTGGGCCTGGCGGTGATGCGCCATGCGCAGAGCGCGATGCCCAAGGGCCAGCGCGTCAGCGACCTGGCCCACGCCGTGGGCATACTCGGCCTCACGCGCCTGGGCAAGCTGATCGACACCCTGGGCCAGCAGCGCCTGCAGCCGGATCGACCGGGCCACCTGCGCTTGGCCGAAGCGCTGCAAACCAGCCGCCTGGCCGGGCATTTGGCGCTGCAGTTTGCCCAGATCGAGCCGGGCCAGACCGGCTTGGCGCGCATGGGCGCGGTGCAGGCACAAAACGTGGCCGAGTGGTTGTTGGCCGTGGCCGCGCCCGCCCTGGCCGACACTCTGGCGCAACGGGTGCAGGGCAACGAACGCCCAGCGCGGGTCGAGCAGGAGCTGCTGGGCTGCACGCTGACGCAGCTCAGCGCCGCCGTGTCCGTGGACCTGGGTCTGTTTCAGACCGACAGCGCCACCTTGCTGCACGCGCTCGAGCCGGCGCTGCTCGGCCGCGCCGCCCGGCTGGCCTGGATGGGCACCAACCCGCCCGAAGTCCCGCCCGACATCGGGCGCTGGCTGCACCGGCCCAGCACCCTGCCCTCGATGCTGCAAATGCTGGCGCACGAGCTGATGCACGACTGGTACAGCCGGCGCAGCACGCTGGTGCTCAAAGCCCTTTCGGCGCACCGCCGCCTCAAGTTCGACCAGGTGCTGGACGCGACCCGGCGCGCCGCCGTGCAAGCCAGCCAGGAACCGCATCTGTGGGTTTTTTGCGCCGCTCCGGCCGCACGGCTGCTGTGGCCACCCAAGCCCCGCCTGCGCAGCGTACACGCCGCCGCCGTCTCCGCCGTCTCCGCCGTGCCCGCCGTGCTCGCACCAGCACCCGCACCAGCACCCGCACCAGCACCCGCTCCACGCCCCAGGCCCGCGCCCATGCGCCCGAGCTCGATCGAGCCCGGCAGCCACTCTCGCACCCTGATCGATCTGTTCGTGCAAGACTGCCGCAGCGGCCGCCACGCCGACCTGAGCACCTTCTTTCGCGCCTTCAAGCTCAGCCTGGCCGACGGCTTGGGGCTGGAGCGCTACGCGCTGTTCCTGAAGATGGCGCAGGGCGACAGGCTGGTGTGTTTTCTGGCGCGCGGTTTTGGCCCCGAGATCGAGCCGCGCCGCTACAGCCTGGCGCTGGATGGGCACAACCTGATCGACAAGGTTTTTTCACAGCCCAACGGTTTTTACATGGCCGAACGCGGCCGCGTGGCCGGGCTGCGCGCCCTGCTGCCCGAAAAGCTGCGCCCCGAGCTGCTCGACAGCGGCGCGCTGTGGGGGGCGGTGCATGTGAACCAGCGCTCGGTCGGGGTGCTGTGGGCCGACTGCGGCCCTGCGGGCAGCGACCTCGACCCGGTGCAATACGCCGGCTTCAAGCTGCTGGTGCGCCACTTTGGCGACGAACTCACGCGCCTGATGCGGGCGCAAAAGAGCCAGACCGTGTTTGCCGACTCGCAAGGGCGCTGACCCGAGCCGCGCCCACGCGCCACGCTACTGCCAGCCGACCTGAAACGCCTCCTCGGCGCGCCCCTGCTCCAGCAAACTGAGCACCTTGGCTTGGTACTGGGCGATGGGCTGCTCCAGATCGAGCACGATTTCCACGCGCCGGTTCTGGGCCCGGTTTTCGGGCGTGAGGTTGTCCTGCACCGGCCGCGTGTCGGCCATCCCGCCGATGCGCAGGCGCTCCGTGCTCACCGCGCCCTTGGCCAGCAGGGCATTGGCCACGGAAGCCGCGCGCGCCGCCGACAGATCCCAGTTCGAGGCATAGCGCGCCGAGCGCATCGGAATGTTGTCGGTGTGGCCCTCGATCGAAATCCGGCCCGGCACCTGCGCCAGCGAATCGCCGATATCGCCCAAGATGCCCTGAAACTCGCGCGACAGCTCGGACGAGCCTGAACCAAAGGAGCCGCGCTCCTCGATGCGGATGATGAGCCGGTTTTCTTCCTGCATCAGTTGCAGCTTGCCGGCCTGTATTTCGGGCTGCAGCGCTTGCGCCAGTTGCTGCGCCGTGCGCGCGACTTGCTGCTGCGTGGCTTGCTCGAGCTGCGCCAGCACCTGTGCGGTGTGGGTTTGCAGACGCGGGTCTTGTTGCTGGGTTTTTTGGCGCACCTCATCGAGCAGCGTGGGCTCTGGGCGGCCCGGCGAGAAATGGTCAAACACCGGGCTCGTGCCCATGGGGATTTCCATCGCCGGCACCTCGCGCTGCACCCCAAAGGCTTTTTCGAGCGATTCGGCGATCTGCTTGAATTTGGTGGCGTCGATCTCGGCAAAAGAGAGCAGCAGCACGAAAAAGCACATCAGCAGCGACATCAGGTCGGCAAAGGTCATGACCCAGGGCGGCATGGAGCGCTTTTCCTCTTCCGGTTCCTCCATGGCCACGGCTCAGTCCTCGGTCTTGCGCTGCTTGGGCGGCAGGTAGCTGTTCACAAGCTGCTCGACCACGCGCGGGTTGCTGCCGCTTTGGATCGCGGTCACGGCATCGATCAGCATCGCGTTCATGCGCGCTTCCTCGGTCATGCGCAAGCTGAGCTTGTCGGCCAGCGGCAAAAAGACCATGGTCGCCATGATGGCCCCGTAGAGCGTGGTCAGCAGCGCCACCGCCATCGCTGGGCCGATCGAGGCCGGGTCTTCCATGTTGGCCAACATCTGCACCAGGCCGATCAGGGTGCCGATCATGCCCATGGCCGGTGCCACGTCGCCCATGGCGGAAAACACCTTGGCGCCCCAGCGGTGCCGGTCCAGCGTCAGCAGGCGCTCTTTTTCCAGCTTGGTGCGCACCACCTCGGGCGCGTGGCCGTCGACCATCATCTGGATGCCCATCTTGAAGAAGGCGACTTCGGAGTCGTGCCCGTCGAGCGCCAGAAAGCCGTCCTTGCGCGCGACGCGCGAGACTTCCAGGATTTCCTCGATCAGCGCGTCGGTGGCCGGCAGCTTGAACTTGAAGGCTTTGACGGCAACCTTGAAAGCACCCAAAAATTGCTGCAGGCTGAACTTGGACAGCACCACGAACACGCTGCCGCCGATCACGATCAGCACCGAAGCCGGGTCGATAAAACCGCCCGGATCGGCACCCAAAACAATGGCGGCCATGACGATGGCCATGGCGCCGATGAGTCCGATGAGGGTAGCGAGATCCAAAGCGCAAACTCCTGTAGGTGGCCGCCGCGTTGCCTCCAGCGGCCATGGCGGTTCCAGACGCTGCACGCGGCGGTGCGGCAACTGCACCGAGTATATTGAGCTTCGGTGAAAGGCCGCCTACGACCCGGCCGCTTTTTTCAGTTTGCCTGGCTGGCGCCTTTGCGCGTCGCCGGCTTGCGCGCCGTGGCGGGCTTTGCCGATCGGGTGCCTGTGGCCGCCGCAGCCGCCTTGGCAGGCTTGGCAGGCTTGGCAGGCTTGGCAGGCTTGGCCGGTGCCGGCTTGCGCGCCGCCGCCTTGCCAGCCGGGCGGGGCTCGAACTCGAAGCCTACCTTGCCTGCGGCCGCGTCCCACACCAGATAGGCCTTGAAGGCGCGCCGGGTCTTGTTCGAGACAAAGCGCTGCAACAAATCGGTCTTGCCGCCGTGCAGCAGCTTGGCCATCTGCGCCGGCTCGATCACCTGCTGCAGGATCACGGCCCCGCTCTTGAAGTCGCAGCTCGGCTCGGCCTGCTGCGCACTGGGCACGGCGCGGCTGCACACGTACTGGCTGCCGTGGGCATAGACCGGGCTGGCGCACTTGGGGCAGGGCCCAAGCGGCTCGGCGGCGCTGAAATCGGCCCGCTCACCGCTGCCTTCGGCCTTGGTGTCGTCGCCAAAGTCGAATTCCAGCTTCCAGTTGCGCCCCTCGGCATCGAAGGCCAGCGCCAGCTCGGCGACGAAGGGCCAGCCGGCCTTGGAGCGAAAGCCCTGCAGCGGGCCGATGCGCCGGTCGCGCAACAGGGCTTCGGCCTCGGCCAGCTCAAAGGTGCGGCCAGCGGGCGACTTGCCAAACGAAAAGCCGCAGCCTTGGCCGGACTCGGCAGCCGCTGCGGCGCTGCCCTCGGCCGCGCCGGCCCCGATGCAGGCGTAGCGGCGGTAGTTTTCGCGCACCACGCCGCCGCAGTTGGGGCAGGGGTGGCTCAGGGTGGCGTAGTCGCCGGGCACGCTGTCGCGGTCGTACTCCTTGGCCTGGCGCACCATGCGCTCGGTCAGGTCGGCGATCTGGCGCATGAAGTCGGCGCGGCTCAGCTGCCCGCGCTCCATCAGCGCCAGCTTGTGCTCCCACTGGCCGGTGAGTTCGGGCTTGCACAGCTCTTGCACCTGCAGGCCGCGCAGCAGCGTCATGAGCTGGAACGCCTTGGCGGTGGGAATGATCTCGCGGCCCTCGCGCAGCAGGTAGTTTTCGCTCAGCAGGCCTTCGATGATGGCGGCGCGCGTGGCCGGCGTGCCCAGGCCCTTGTCGGCCATGGCGCTGCGCAGTTCCTCGTCGTCGAGCAGCTTGCCCGCGCCTTCCATGGCCCCGAGCAGAGTGGCTTCGTTGTAGCGCGCCGGGGGCCGGGTTTGCAGGGCCTTGGCCACGGCCTCGGTGGCCTGCACCGTTTCGCCGGGTTGCACCGGCACCAGGCGCTGGCCCTTGTCGCCGGCTTGGGCGCCATCGGCCTCGTCGGCGGCCTCTTTGCCATAGACCGCCATCCAGCCCGGCTTGAGCAGCACCTTGCCCTCGGTCTTGAAGGCGTGGCTGGCCGCCGCCAGGTGCACGGTGCTGATGCGGGTCGTGAGCTGAAACTCGGCCGGCGGGAAGAACACCGCCAGAAAGCGCCGCGCCACCAGGTCGTAGAGCTTTTGCTCGGCCTCGCTCAGGCCGCTGGGGGCCTGCAGGGTGGGGATGATGGCAAAGTGGTCGCTCACCTTGCTGTTGTCGAACACGCGCTTGCTGGGCCGGATGTAGCCCTGGTCGAGTGCGGTGCGGGCGTGCGGCGCCAGGTGCGCCAGCTGGCTGGCGGCGAGCATGGCCACGGTTTGCTGCACCGTGCCCAGGTAGTCCTCGGGCAGGGCGCGGCTGTCGGTGCGCGGGTAGGTCAGGGCCTTGTGCCGTTCGTACAGGCTCTGCGCCAGCGCCAGCGTGGTCTTGGCGCTGAAGCCAAAGCGCCCGTTGGCCTCGCGCTGCAGGCTGGTCAGGTCGTAGAGCAGCCCGCAGGCCTGGGTGCTGGGCTTGGATTCTTCGCTCACCTGCGCCGGCTGGCCGCGCACGGCGGCGGCGATGGCCTCGGCGGCGGCTGCGCTCCAGAGCCGGTCGGCCTTGAGTTCGGGGTCGGCGGCATCGCCAGCGGTTTTCTTGAAGCCCGGGTCGAACCACTTGCCGGGGTAGCTTCCGGCCTGGGCCGCGAAGGTGGCGTGCAGCTCCCAGTAGTCGCGGCTCTTGAAGGCGCGGATTTTTTCTTCGCGCTCGACCACCACCGCCAGCGTCGGCGTCTGCACCCGGCCCACGGTGGTCAGGAAAAAACCGCCATCGCGGCTGTTGAAGGCGGTCAGGGCGCGGGTGCCGTTGATGCCCACCAGCCAGTCGGCCTCGGAACGGCTGCGCGCGGCGTCGGCCAGCGGGCGCATCTGCGCGTCGCTGCGCAAGGCGCCAAAGCCGTCGCGTATGGCTTGCGGCGTCATCGACTGCAGCCACAGCCGCTGCACCGGCTTGCCCAGCCCCTTGGCGCCGCCAGCGTATTGCTCGATCAGCCTGAAGATCAGCTCGCCCTCGCGCCCGGCGTCGCAGGCGTTGATCAGCGCCGTCACGTCTTTGCGCTTGGCCAGCTTGACCACGGCGTTGAGGCGCGCCTTGGTTTTCTCGATCGGCTTCAAGTCGAACTGCGGCGGAATCACCGGCAGGTGGGCAAAGCTCCACTTGCCGCGCTTGACCTCGTGGCTTTCGGGGGCGGCGATCTCCACCAGGTGCCCCACCGCCGAGGTCACGAGGTAGCGCTCGTTCTCGTAGTGTTCGTCGTGCTTGTCGAACTTGCCCGCCAGCGGCGTCAGGGCGCGCACCAAGTCAAGTGCCACCGAAGGTTTTTCGGCGATTACCAGGGTTTTGTGGCTGTGGCTCGTGGTCATCATCTCTACAATCCGTTCCCATGCGCGCACGCGCGCCCATGCATGAGTTAACCTTAGCAAAATTTTGGCCCTTTTCCATGAAGCGCCCAAATCTTGCACAGCCGACCGATCTCCTGCCCGCTCACCTGCCCGTTGCTCTCGCTCAGCCCGCCCTTCACGACCCGCCTGCGCCCTTGCTCCCATGACCGACGCCCGCCTTCTGGCCGATTTGCACGCCGCCGCCGAATCGGTGTGGCAAGACGTGGTGCCGCTGTGTCCGGGCTTTGCGGTCGAGGTGCTGCCGCGCATCGACTCCACCAACTCCGAACTCATGCGCCGCGCCCGCGACGGCGCGCTGCACCCGCTGCTGCTGGTGGCGGCCGAGCAGAGCGCGGGCCGGGGCCGCCAAGGGCGCCCATGGCACAGCCAACCCGGCGCCGCGCTCACCTTCTCGCTCGGCTTGCCGCTGCAGCCCGCCGAATGGTCGGGCCTGTCGCTGGCGGTGGGGGTGGCCTTGGCCGAGGCGCTGCACCCGCAGGTGCAGATCAAGTGGCCCAACGACCTGTGCACGCAAGGCCGCAAGCTCGGCGGGGTGCTGGTCGAGACCGTGTCCTTGGGCACGCAGCGCTACGCGGTGATCGGCGTGGGTCTGAACCTGCAAGCCCCGCCGCTGCCCGCCGATGGGGCGCTTGGCCCCGGCATGCCGGCCCTGCCTGCCGCGGGCTTGCTCGATCTGATGCCCGATGCCCCCAAGGGCGTGGGCCACTGGCTGCGCCGCGTGGCGGCACCGCTGCTGCGCCAAGCGCTGGATTTTGAAGCCCAGGGTTTTGCGCACCTGGTGCCGCGCTACGCCGCCCGCGATGCCTTGCTGGGGCGCCCAGTGCGGCTCTCGGATGGCCGCGAAGGGGTGGCCGACGGGGTGCGCGCCGACGGGGCGTTGTGGCTGGCCACGGCCAGCGGGCGCAACGCGGTCTGGCAACACGAAGTGAGCGTGCGCCCGTGCTGAGAGCGCTGGCCCTGTGGCTGCTGCTGGCCAACCTGTTGCTCTGGGCCTATGGCCAAGGCCATCTGGCGCCCCTCGGGCTGGCCCCGCACCAAGCGCGCGAACCCGAGCGGCTGGCGCAGCAAGTGGCGCCGCAGACGCTGCGCGTGCTCAACGCCCCGGCACCCGCTGCACCGACCGCGCCCGCGCCCGATCCGGCGGCAACCGAACCCACCGCGACCGCGCCTGTGGCAACACCCGTCCCGCCCACTCCGGCACCGGCACCGGCACCGGCACCGGCACCGGCACCGGCTCCCGCTCCAGCTCCAGCTCCAGCTCCTGCGCCCGCCCCTGCGCCCGCTCCGGCCATCGCGGCGGCGGCTGCGGGCAACGCGTGCTGGCAAGCCAACCGCTTGAGCAGCGGGCAGGCGGCGTTGATTCGCGCCGCCTTGGGCGAACGCGCCGACCTGCAGGGCCGCTGGAGCCTGAACGAGGTGCGCATCGCGCCGCGCTGGTTGGTGTATGTCGGGCCCTTGGCCAGCGAGCGCGCCTTGCAGCAGCGCCGCGCCGAATTGACGCTGGCCCAGATCGAGCACCGCAGCCTGGCCGCGCCACTGGCGCCCGGACTGGCGCTGGGCACCTTCAGCGCACGCGAGGGCGCCGAACGCGCCTTGGCGCAACTGCGCGCGCGCGGCGTCACCGACGCCCGCGTGCTGCAAGAACGGCCCGAATCGATCGTGCACACGCTGGTGCTCAACCCCATCGGCACCGCCGAGCGCCGCCAGCTCGAGGCCAAGGCCATCTGGCCGCCCAACGCGCTGCAGCCGTGCCCCTGAACGCCGGTCTGCGCGCACCACCCCACCCCCGTGGCCGCAACCCAAGGCCCCCACAAACCCCGGCATCCGACCAAATCTTTATGAAAAAATCAACTTTCATCAGTAAAATGCGATGAAAAGCAGCAAAACACCTCAAAATCTGCTGCATTGCCGTGGTATGTTGAAAGCATGTTGACCATTCACCCCTCTCACCGTGCCGAAACGCGCGCCGCCCTGCGTGTGCTGGTGCTGCTGGGCGTGGCCAGTCTTGCCTTGTTTTGGCTGCCGCTGCCGCAGCCCGGCCATTGGCCCGAATTCGATCTGCAGCTCAGACTGGCCCTCGACCTGGTCGCGGTGTGCCTGGCGGCCTTGATCTTTGCCATCGTCTGGTCGGCACCGGCGGGCAGCGCACCACGCGGCGCTCTGTTGCTGGCCAGCGCTTTTTTGGGTGTGGCGCTGCTCGACGGGTTGCACTTGCTGTTCAGCGCCACCGCGCCCGCTTACGACGTCGCCCACCCAGTCGCCTTGGATTTTTCGCTGGCCTCGCGCCTTTTGGCTGCGCTGGCCATGCTGTATGCCGTCTGGCAGCCTTGGTCCATGCGCCCGCTCTCGCGCAAAGCGCGCTGGCACGCCGCGATGCTGGCTTTGGCGAGCTCGGTGGCGATGTTGGGCTTGGTGCTGCTCTTTGGTACCGGGTTGCGCTGGCCTGCGTTTTTTGAGCAAGGCGCCGATGCCATCGGCCCAGCGATGCACCAGCGCTGGGTGCTTGGGCTGCTGCTCGTCCTGCTGGTGCTGGGTGCCTTGCGCCTGCTCAGCTTGCTGCGCCAACCCCGCCGGTTCAATGCCAGCGGCTTTCTGGGCGCGACGCTGGCGCTGCTGGCCAACAGTGCCCTGCTGTTGCACGGCACCGGCTCGACCGACCCTTACTTGATCAGCGGCTACGCCTTCAAGCTGCTGGCCTACGGCTTTCTCTATCAGGCCCTGTTTGCAGAAACCGTCCGGGCGCCGCACCGCGCACTGCTCGCGCGCACCACCGAGCTCGAACAGGCCCGCGCCCAACTGGCGCACGATCACCAGCAACTGCAGGCCGCCAGCGCGCAAATGCAGCAAGAAATCGCCGAACGCGAACGCGCCCAAGCCGAGCGCGCAACCCTGGTGCACCAACTGAGCGACCTGGCGGCGAACGTTCCCGGGGTGCTGTTCACCTACCGCCACGACGCCGACGGCCGTCCCCACTGCCACTACCTGAGCCAGCGTGCCGAGGCCGTGTGCGGCCTGGCGCGCGAGCAGCTGCAAGCCGACATTGCCCATCTGATGGCGCGCCTGCGCACCCGCGACCGGGTGCAGCTGCTGCGCGCCATGGCCGAATCCGAGCGCCTGCTCGACCCCTTGCACACCACCTTCAGGCTGCCGCACCCGGAGCGGGGCTTGCGCTGGATCGAAGTCACCGCGCAGCCGCACCACCAACCCGATGGCGGCGTGCTGTGGCATGGCTACGCCCACGACGTCACGCGCACCCACACCGATCAAGAATGGCTGCGCCTTGCCGACAAGGTGTTCGAGGCCAGCGAAAGCGGCATTTTCGTCACCGATGCGCGCCGCCGCCTGGTCAAGGTCAACCCCTCGTTCACCGACATCACGGGCTATGCGCCTGCCGAAGTGCTGGGCCGTTCGCCCAAATTGCTCGGCTCCGGCCAGCACGACCCGCAATTTTTTGCCCGCATGATCGACACGCTGGCGCATCAGGGGCGCTGGCAAGGCGAGGTCTGGAACCGGCGTCGTTCGGGCGAGTTGTATGCCCAGTGGCTGGCGGCCTCGTGCATCCGCAACACGGCGGGCGAAATCACGCACTATCTGGCGGTTTTTACCGACATTTCGGGCCTGAAGGCGCACGAACAGCAGCTCGACCACCTGGCCAACCACGACATGCTCACCGGCCTGCCGAATCGGCGCCTGCTGCGCGACCGGCTGCAGCAGGCCATCGCTTACAGCCAGCGCAACGGCAGCGGTCTGGCGTTGGCCATGCTCGACCTCGATGGCTTCAAGCCGGTCAACGACGCGCACGGCCATGCGGTGGGCGACAAGCTGCTGTCCGAGGTGGCGCTGCGGCTGCGCCAGGTGGTGCGCGCCGACGAAACCGTGGCTCGCTTGGGCGGCGACGAGTTCGTGCTGCTGTTTCGCGAGAACCACGGGCCGCTGCCGCTGGAGCGCGTGCTGCAAACGGTGCAAGAGCCGATGCAGATCAACGGCCTGCGGCTGCAGGTGGGGGCCAGCATGGGGGTCACGCGGTTGCGCGCCGACAACGCCAGCGTCGAGCAGATGCTGCAAGAGGCCGACCAAGCCATGTACCACGCCAAAGAGGCGGGCCGCAACCGCTTTGAGTTTTTCCAACCGGCGCCCTGACGACTATGCCCCCACCCGACCCTGCTGTGCCCGCGCCGGCCAGCGCGCTGCTGCTGGCCGCTGGCCGCGGCGAGCGCATGCGCCCGCTCACCGACCGCACCCCCAAGCCGCTGCTGGCCCTGCACGGCCAGCCGCTGATCGCCTGGCACCTGGACGCGCTGGCGCGCGCTGGCGTGCGCCACGCCGTCATCAACACCGCCTGGTTGGGCGAGCAACTGCCGCAGCGCTTGGGCCACTGCTGGCGCGGCCCCGCACCCGCCGTGCTCACAGCGGCGCTGCCCGCAGCGGGCCAAAGCGCCGGCCACCCCCAAGCGCCCGAGCCGGGCACTGGCCTGGCCCTGAGCTACTCGCACGAAGGGCGCGACTTCGGCGGCGCGCTCGAAACCGCCGGCGGCATCGCGCGCGCGCTGCCCGCGCTGGCCGACTGTTTCTGGGCCGTGGCCGCCGACGCCTACGCGCCCCGCTTCGCCTTCGACCCCGCGGCCTTGCAGCGCTTTGCCGCCAGCGGCCGGCTGGCGCACCTGTGGCTGGTGCCCAACCCGCCGCAACACCCCGGGGGCGACTTCGGCCTCGGGCCTGCCCCCGACCCATGCAGCCACCCACTGGCGCTCAACCTGCCGCCCACGCACCCCGGGGCGCGCCACACCTTCAGCGGGCTGGCGCTGTACCGGCGCGCGCTCTTTGCCCCGCCCTGGCTCGCCATCGAATCCGGCAACCCGCAGGGCATTCGTGCCGCCCTGGCACCGCTGTTGCGCCGGGCCATGGACAATGGCCTGGTGAGCGCCGAGCTGTACCTCGACCCCTGGGCCGACGTCGGCACCCCGGAGCGCCTGGCCGCCCTCGAAGCACAACCCCGCACATGAACGCCACCCACCCCCAAGCCCTCGGCCCCGTTGCCGACCCCGTTGCCGACCCGGCTACCGCCGCCGCGCCCGCCCCCCCCGCCAGCACCCCCCCCCTGGCCCACGCTGGCGTCCATGCCGCGCGCCGCGCCCGCCTGGCGGCCCTGCTGGGCCCCGGCGGCATCGCCCTCATCCCCACCGCGCCCGAGCGCAAGCGCAACCGCGACAACGAGCACCCCTACCGCTTCGACAGCTATTTTTACTACCTCACCGGCTTCACCGAGCCCAACGCCTGGCTGCTGCTCGACGAGCACGGCCACAGCACCCTGTTTTGCCAGCCCAAAGACCTGCAGCGCGAGATCTGGGACGGCTACCGCCTGGGGCCCGAAGCCGCCCCGGCCGCGCTCGGCGTCAGCGCCGCCCACTCGATCGACGAGCTCGACGCCCGCCTGCCCGCGCTGCTCGAAAACCGCAGCAGCCTGTGCTACCCCTTCGCCACCCACCCCGGCCTCGAAGGCCGCATCGACGGCTGGCTGCACAAAGTGCGTGCGCGCGCGCGCTACGGCGCCCTGTGCCCCGACACCCAGCGCGACCTGTGCGCCCTGCTCGACGAGATGCGCCTGTTCAAAGACGCGCACGAACTCGAACTCATGCGCCGCGCCGCGCAGATCAGCGCCGGCGCCCACGTGCGCGCCATGCAGCAATGCGCCCGCTGGCTGCGTGGCGGCCGGGCGCTGCGCGAATACCACCTCGAGGCCGAACTGCTGCACGAATTTCGCCGCCACGGCGCCCAAGGCCCGGCCTACGGCAGCATCGTCGCCGCCGGCGCCAACGCCTGCGTGCTGCACTACCGCGCCGACGCCGCGCCGGTGCGCCCCGGCGAGCTGGTGCTGATCGACGCCGGTTGCGAACTCGACGGCTACGCCAGCGACATCACCCGCACCTTCCCTGCCAACGGCCGCTTCAGCGGGCCGCAGCGCGACGCCTACCAACTGGTGCTGGCGGCGCAAGAAGCCGCCATCGCCGCCACCCGGCCCGGGCAGCGCTTCACCGACCCGCACCAGGCCAGCGTGCGCGTGCTGGCTCAAGGGCTGCTGGATCTGGGCCTGCTCGATGGCGCCAAAGTGGGCACGCTCGACGACGTGATCGAGCAGCGCCACTACTTTCGTTTTTACATGCACCGCACCGGCCACTGGCTCGGGCTCGACGTGCACGACGTGGGCCGCTACGTCGAACCGGGCGAGATCGGCCAGGTCAGCGAGCGCACCGACCCGCTCAGCGGCGAAACCATCAAAGACCGCCCCAGCCGCATCCTGCGCCCGGGCATGGTGCTCACGCTCGAACCGGGCCTGTACGTGCGCCCCGCCGACGACGTGCCGCCAGCGTTCTGGAACCTGGGGATCCGCATCGAGGACGACGCCGTGGTCACCGAACACGGCTGCGAACTGATCACGCGCGCGGCGCCCGTGGCGCCCGACGCCATCGAAGCGTTGATGCGCGACTGAAGGCGATCACAGGGGGCCGACAAAGGGGCCGATCAAGGGGCCCAGCGGCTACACTGGTCGCCTGCAAGCCCAAGCCCCGCCCCCATGCACACCCCCCGCCCCACCACAGACGGCCCAGCCCAATCCGACATCGCCGACACCGATCTGAGCCCGCAAGAGCTCGACGAACTCGACGACATCCTGCTGCACCTCAGCCAGCGCAACCAGGGCGGGCCCTCGTGGGAGTACCTGGAGGGCTACATGGCCGGGCTGCTGTGCTGCCGCCGCCGCATCGAAGCCGACGAGTATCTGCCCGCCGTACTGGCCGATCCAGACAGCGGCCAGTTCGGGCCGCAGCTGTTCCAGAGCCCGGCGCAGCACCAGCGATTCTTGCAGCTGTGGCAGCGCCGCTGGGCACAGGTGCAGGCCGCGCTGGATGCGCCCGTCGATGCCCTCGACGACCCACGCGTCTACGCGCCCGAGCTGATCGACCTGCGCGCCGTCATGCAAGCGCTCAGCCCCGAAGACCGCGCCGAATTCGACGCCGACCTCGAGCAAGCACCACACGTACCCGCCTTCGCGCAGCTGTGGGCCATGGGCTTCCTGGCCGTGGTGCAGACCTGGCCCGAAGAATGGCAACCGCCGCGCGACCGCGAACTGGCCGCGTGGATGGAGGAAGCGCTGGCATGCATCGAAGCGCTCAGCGGCGACGACCTCGACCCCCCCAGCCTGAGCCCCCTCGACGACGACGCCCCGCCCAGCGTCAGCCAGCAGCGCATGGATGCCTATGGCGCCGCCCTGTGGGCCGCCTACGACCTGCGCGAAATCGCGCTCATCCTGGGCCCGCGCGTGTCCCCACAGCGCAAAACCGAGCAACCCGGCCGCAACGACCCCTGCCCCTGCGGCAGCGGCAAAAAATTCAAGAAGTGCCACGGCGCCTGAAAGTGCCAGAGGCCATCCGTGCCGAGCAAGCCCCCGAAGGCGGGGCGCAGCGGCCGGCGGGTGTGGGCCGATTTCTGGCCGCGCAGCGGACGGCATGAGGCCCCTCCTGCCAACCCCCGAAGGCGGGGCGCTGCGGCCGGCGGGTGTGGGCCGATTTCTGGCCGCGCAGCGGACGGCATGAGGCCCGCGCCCGCCGGCCGCAGCGCCCCACCGCAGCCAGCGCCCCACCGCAACCCGCACCACCGACATCAACCCACGGCAACCTGCTCCAACAACCCCAGCAAAGCGCAACGCACCGCCGCCGCACGCACCGCCGCGCGATCGCCCTCGAACTGCAGCGTCTGGCTGCGCACACCGGCCGCGCTGGCCCAGCCCAGGCACACCGTGCCCACCGGCTTGCTGGCGCTGCCGCCCAGCGGCCCAGCGATGCCACTCACCGCCACGCTCACCTGCGCCAGCGAGCGCCACAGCGCGCCCTCGGCCAAGGCACGCACCACCGGCTCGCTCACCGCACCGTGCTGCTCGATCAGCGCCGGGCTCACACCCAGGTGCGCGCTCTTGGCGGCATTGGAATAGCAGACAAAACCGCATTCAAACCAGTCGCTGGCGCCACTCAGGCCCGTGCACGTGGCCGCAATCAGGCCGCCGGTGCAGCTCTCGGCACTGGCCATGCGCCAGCCGCGCGCACGCAGCGCCGCCGCCAGTTGCTGGCACAGCTCAAGCAGTTGCGGCTCCAGCGTGTTCATGCGTCCCCCTCCCAATCGAGCGCCATCAGTAAAACAAAAACCGCCCCAAAGCCAACACCAGCAGCGTGCAAAAAGCCGCCACCAGATCGTCGAACATCACCCCCCAGGCGCCACGCCAGCCGCGGCCCTTGAAGGCGCGGTCGGCCCAGGCCACCGGTTCTGGCTTGACGGCGTCAAAGAATCGAAACAGCGCAAACGCCAGCAGCTGCCCCAGCCAGCCCGCCGGCGCGATCAGCCACAGCACCAGCCAGAAGGCCACGATCTCGTCGATGACGATGTAGCCCGGGTCGCTGGCACCGCTGTGGCGCAGCGTGATGGCCGTGGCCCACCAGCCCAACCCCAGCGCCGCCGCAATCATCAGCCCCCAGGCCCAGGCAGACGGCTGCCACAGCAGACCGACCCACACGAACAGCGCCCACGCCAGCAAGGTGCCGACGGTGCCGGGCGCACGCGGGCTCAGGCCGGCGCCCAAACCCAGCGCCAGCGCGTGCGCCGGATGCGCCACCATGAAACCCAGCCGCGGCGAGCGCAGCGGCTCGATGGCAGCCTCGGACACCGAGGTGGGCTGGGCCGGGTGCGTGGGTGGGCCGGGCTGGGCCGGGTGCGCCACGGGCGCCGGCGAATGGGGTTCGGGGTTCATGCAAACCAGCCCTCAAAGCCCGCCACCGGCTCAAAACGCCGGCCCAGCACGCGCAGCCTGGTGGGGCCCGGCAGCACGCGCTCGGGCTGTGGGTGGCAGGGGTCGCCGGGGTAGCACAGGCCGCGCAGCGCACCTTCGGCAAAGGGGGCGGGCTCGATGCACGGGGCGCGCCGCGTCAGCGCCTGCTGCCACACCGCCGCCGCGCTGTCGAAGCGCGCCAGCTCGGCCAGCGCCATCAGCTGCGGCGCGATCAGCTCCAGCTCGTGCGCCCAATGGCGCTGCAGGGCCTCACGCGGGGCCAGCCAGAGCGCCTCCACCGCCTCGCGCTGATCGGGCTGCGCCTGCTGCCCCGGCGGCAGCAAGGCCAGAAAGAACCGGGTGTCAAAGCGCGCCGTGCCCACCACCGGGCTGCGCGGCGTGATCCAGCGCGACCACGGGCGCAGGGCGGCGGTGTGGGCCTGCAAACCGTGCGCGCTCAGCGCCTCGGGCCAGGATTGGCCTTGCCGCAGGCACTGGTTCAAGGCCAGCGGCGGCCAAGGCCCGGGTGGGCGCGCCGTGCCCGCTGCGCCCAGGGCTCGAGGGTGCAGCGCAGGTGCTGCCAGCAGCACCCCGGCCTCCTCGTACAACTCGCGCAGCGCCGCCAGATGCAGCCCGCGCGCCTGCGCGCTGGGCGTCTGCGACTCGTTGAGCTGGTGGACAAAATCGGTTGCGGGCCGATCGAGCACCGGCAACCAGTCGGGCGTGCAATCGGCCGCATCGAGCTTGCCGCCCGGAAACACGTAGTAGCCGCCCAGCACCTCGGTGCCGGGGTGGCGGCGCAGCAGCAACACCTCGGGCCCGCGCGCGCCCTCGCGCAGCAGCAACACCGAGGCCGAAGCGCGCGGCCGCCGGTCTGGCCCCTCGTGCGGGGCCGGGGCAGGGTCGGAAACGGCGACCTGGGAACGGGCTGTGCTCGGGCTCATGGCGCCATTGTGGCACCGCCGGCGGCCCCCTCAGGCAAAGTGATCGAAACCCTTCAGCTCAACCCCGGGCGGCAGCGCGTAGGGTTGCAGGCGCGCATCCACCAGGCTGCACTGCGGCCCCGCGTCGGTGGCCGCCACGATGCGGCCGATACGGCTCAACTCCAGCCCCAGCTCGCGCCCCAGGCGCTCGAACGCGGGCCGCGCCGCCACTGGCGCGGTGTACAGCAGCTCGTAGTCGTCGCCCCCAGCCAGCACACAGGTGAGCGCCAGCGCGGGCTGCACCAGGGCGAGCGCGCGCACGTCGGGGCCCACGGCGGGGCTGGCCAGCAGCGCCGGCACATCGATCTGTGCCGCCACCCCCGAGGCGCGCAGCACATGCCCGAGGTCGGCCAGCAAGCCATCGCTCAGGTCGATCGCGGCGTGCGCCAGCCCGCGCAAGCCCTGCCCGAGCGCCAGCCGGGGCTCGGGGCGCTCCAGCCGCTGGCGGCAGCGCACCAGCGCCGCCTCGGGCAGGCGCCAACGCCCGCGCAAGGCCTCCAGCGCCAGCCGCGCCTGGCCCAGGCTGCCGCTCACGTACAGGTCATCGCCCGCCAGAGCGGCGTCGCGGCGCAGCGCCAACGCCGGCGGCAGCTCGCCAAACACCGTGATGCACACGTTGAGCGGCCCGGCGCAGGTGTCGCCCCCCACCAGCGCGCAACCGTGCTCATCGGCCAAGGCCAGCAGGCCGGCGGCAAACTCCTGCACCCAGGGTTCGTCGATTTGCGGCAGCGCCAGCGCCAGCGCAAACGCCAGCGGCCGCGCGCCCATGGCCGCCAGATCGCTCAGGTTCACGGCCAGCGCCTTGTGGCCGAGCGCGCGCGGCGCCACGTCGGGGAAAAAATGCCGCCCCGCCACCAGCATGTCGGTCGAAACCGCCAACACCTGACCCGGACCGGGCTGCAGCAGCGCGCAGTCGTCGCCGTTGCCCAGCCGCACCCCAGCGTGCGCGCCGGGCTGCGCCAAGGGGTGCTGAAAATAGCGCCGGATCAGATCGAATTCGCCCAGCGCCATGTGCAAACCCGCAGCCGCTCGGTCTGTCAGTGCAACGCCGACGAACCGGCCACACCCTCGGCGCGCAGCACAAAGGCCGCCACCGGGGCCTCGAAGCGCTGGCCATCGACCGCCACACAAAAGAAGTGCCCGCTCATCAGCCCCATGGGCGTGCGCAGCGGCACGCTGCTGGTGTAGCGAAAGGCGGCGCCGGGTTGCAGCAGCGGCTGCTGCCCGACCACGCCCAGGCCATCGACGGTCTGGGTCTGGCCGCGCGCGTCCTCGATCTCCCAGTGGCGCGCCACCAGCTGCGCCGCCACCTCGCCGCTGTTGCGGATGGTCACGGTGTAGGCAAACAGGTACAGCGGCGCCGCCGGGTCGGATTGCTCCGGCACGTACTCGGGTTCGACTTCGCAAGTGAATTGATAGCGTGACATGCCGCGATTGTGCCCGCACACACCGATCTGTGGGCAAGTGGTGGCACAAACCCTTGCACGCCAGCAGGCCGGGCAGGGCCGTGCGACAATAAAACGTTTGCGCCATTTCAGTTTGACATTGCCCCGCTTTCGTCCTGCCCCGCTCGTCCAACCACCTCGTCCACCCACCTCCACGCGCCCCAGCCATGACCACCTACCGCATCGCCCCTTCCATTTTGTCGGCCGACTTTGCCCGCCTGGGCGAGGAGGTGCGTCACGTCATCGCCGCCGGCGCCGACTGGATCCACTTCGACGTCATGGACAACCACTACGTGCCCAACCTCACCTTCGGCCCCATGGTCTGCCAGGCGCTCAAGCCGCACGCACAAAAGCCCGACGGCACCCCGGTGCCGATCGACGTGCACCTGATGGTGCAGCCGGTCGATGCGCTGGCCGGCGCCTTCATCGACGCCGGCGCCAATCTGGTGAGCTTTCACCCCGACGCCAGCACGCACGTGCACCGCAGCATCCAGGCCATCAGGGCGCGCGGCTGCCAGGCCGGGCTGGTGTTCAACCCGGCTACGCCGCTCGATGTGCTCGACTGGGTGATCGACGACCTGGATCTGATTTTGATCATGAGCGTCAACCCCGGCTTTGGCGGCCAGGGCTTCATCGATTCGGCGCTGCGCAAGGTCGAGTTGGCGCGCCGGCGCATCGAGGCCAGCGGGCGCGACATCCGGCTCGAGGTCGATGGCGGCATCAAGGCCAGCAACATCCGCCGCGTGGCCGACGCCGGCGCCGACACCTTCGTCGCCGGTAGCGCGATTTTTGGCCAGCGCGACTACGCCGCCGTGATCGCACAGATGCGCGCCGCACTGGCCTGAGCGCGGCCACCCAGCCGGGCTGTTGGCGGCCGCCAGGGCGCGCTGCCAACCAGGGGTAAACCCTGAACATAACTGATAACCTTGCCCGCAAGCAGGGGTTTATGATCGAATGAACCGAAAGTCTTGCGTGAAGGTTAATAGCTTATGTTTGCTCTCACCCGCTTCCCCCTCTGGCTGCGTCCGGGCGTCTGGGCCATGCAGCGCCTGCGCATGGGCGTCAAACTGTTGGTGATGGCGCTGGTGCTGCTGCTGCCCCTGATGCTGGCGGCGGCGCTGATCGTCTATACCCTGTGGAGCGAACGCGCCGCCGTGCAACGCCAACTGGAGGGCTTGCAGATTCAGCAAGGTTTGGTGCGGGTGGCGCTGCCCCTGCTCGAGCAGCAGGGGCAGATGCACTTCTCGCTGGCCGGGCAGGCGGCGGCGGCGCAGGCCATCGACACGGCCAGCCAGCAGTTGCGCTCGGCGCTGGAGGCGCTGGAGCAGCAGATGCAGCGCCAACCCGACCCCGAGCTGCGCCAACAATGGCAGCCGCTGCGCGAGCAGCTGCAACAGCTCGGTGGCCCGGCCCCAGCCCGGCAGGCTGCGGCCGACTGGCATGCCCGGCGCAGCGCCGCCGTGGCGCAGTTGCAACAGCTGGCCCTGCTCAACGGCGAGGTCTCGGCCCTGCTGCTCGATGACCAACGCCACGTGTTCCACCTGGTCGATGTGCTGGTGCAGCGCCAGTTGCCCTTGCTGCAGGCGAGCGCCTACCTGCGCAACGAGGGCGCGGCCGTGCTGCAACTTCACCACGACCACGGGGTGAGTGCCGAACTCATGGCCCGTGGACTGCGGCTGGCCCCGCAATCCAACGCGGTCGAGACCGGCGTGCGCCACCTCGAGCAGCGCCTGGCGGCCTGGGGCCGGGTCGGGCTGGCGCCGCCCCCAGCCTGGCCGGCGGTGCAACGCGCCACGACCGAGTATGCGGCCCAAGTTCGGGACGGCATCGGCACCGGCTTGTTGATGGACGACGCGCAACCCCACTTCGAGCAGGGCAGCCGAATGCTGATCGCTCAGGTCGATCTCTACGGCCAGCTCGCGGCGCAACTGCAAGGCGAGCTCGAGCGCGAACTGCGCGGCCTCGAGTGGCTGCTGATCGGCGTCGGCGCGGCCATGGTCTTGGTGCTGCTGGCGCTGGTCTATGGCATGGTGGCCCTGTACACGGCCACTGTGGACAGCCTGCGCCAGCTCACTGGCGTGTTCGAGCGCGCCGCCAACGGCGACCTGACCGGTGCGGTGCAGATCGGCGGGCGCGACGAAATGGCGCTCATGGCGCAGCAGTTCCAGCGCATGCTCGACACCCTGTCGGCGATCGTGGCCGACGTGCGCAGCGTCGCCGCCGTGCTCAGCCACATGGGTGGGCGCCTGGTTCATGACAGCAGCAGCCTGTCGGAGCGCACCCAGTCGCAAGCCGCCAGCCTGGAGCAGGCCAGCGCCAACATCCGCGAGGCCACCGAGACCGTGGCGCGCAACAGCCAGGGCGTGCTCGAAGTCAGCCGCGTCAGCACGCGCCTGCACCAGCAGACCGAGCACGCCAGCGGCCTGATGCAGCAGACCGTGGGCGGCATGGGCACGCTGCAACACACCTCCAAGCGCATGAACGAGATCATCGGCGTGATCGACAGCATCGCCTTTCAGACCAACATCCTGGCGCTCAACGCGGCGGTGGAGGCGGCGCGCGCCGGCGAGGCTGGGCGCGGCTTTGCCGTCGTCGCCGCCGAGGTGCGCTCGCTGGCGCAGCGCAGCCAGTCCGCCGCCGGCGAGGTGCGCCAGCTGATCGCCGAATCCACCGGCCGGGTGCAGACTTCGGTGACCGAGATCAACGGCGTCAACGCCGAAATGGAGCAATTGGTGCAGGGCATCCGCGACATCACGCAGCGCATCGACGCCATGGCGGTGGCCAGCAACCAGCAGAGCGCCGCCCTCAAGGAAGTGGCGCAAGCCATGACGCAGCTCGACGGCGTGACCCACGACAACGCCGCCATGGTCGAGCGCAGCGCACACCACGCCACCGACCTGCTGGCGCACACCGCCGACCTCGAGCAAGCGGTGCAGCACCTGCGCCTGAGCCAAGGCACCGCCGACTTGGCGCGCCAGCTGGTCGAGCGCGCCCATGCCCACGTGCAACAGGTGGGATATGCCCGCGCCAGCGAAGATTTTTACCGCCCAGACGGCCCCTTCATCGACCGCGACCTCTACATCTTCGTGCTCGACCGCCAGGGGGTGTATCGGGTCATGGGCGCCAACCGCGCCAAGACCGGCACCCGCGTGCACGACGCGCCGGGCATAGACGCCGAACGCTTCATGCGCGACATCTGGGCACAGGCCGAAGAGGGTGGCGGCTGGGTTGAATACAATATCGTCAACCCCTTGACCGGCAATGTGCGCGGCAAATCGTCGTTTGTGCTGCCGCTCAGCGACGACTTGCTGATTGGCTGCGGCGCCTACCGCAGCGCGCTCCAAGCCGGCTGACGCCCATACCCTAGCCCTTTGCCACCTGCCTCAGCCCCCGCCGACCCCGCCGACCCTGCCGATACACCCGAGTGGTCGATCCGCATGACGGCGCCCGAGCGCCGCGCCAGCGCCGCGCTGGCGAGCGTGTTTGCGCTGCGCATGCTGGGGCTGTTCCTGCTGCTGCCGGTGTTCGCGCTCGAGGCCGTGCACTACCCCGGCGGCGACGACCCGCTGCGCGTGGGGCTGGCGCTGGGCATCTATGGCCTGACGCAGGCGCTGCTGCAAATCCCGCTGGGCATGGCCAGCGACCGCTGGGGCCGCAAGCGCATCATCCAGGGCGGCTTGGTGCTGTTTGCCATCGGCAGCCTGGTGGCGGCCTGGGCGACCACGCTGGAGTGGCTGACGCTGGGGCGGGCGCTGCAAGGCGCCGGCGCGATCTCGGCCGCCGTCACCGCCTTGCTCGCCGACCTGACACGCGACACCGTGCGCACCAAGGCCATGGCGCTGGTCGGCGTGAGCATCGCGCTCACCTTTGCCCTGTCGCTGGTGCTGGCGCCGCCGCTGGTGGCCTGGGTTGGCCTCAGCGGCTTGTTCCTGCTGACCGCCGCCCTGACGCTGGTCGCCATGTGGGCGGTGGCACGCGTGGTGCCACCCGAGCCAGAACGCACGGCACCCCACACACGCAGCCTCGGCCTCGGCGCGGTGCTGCTCGACGCCCGGCTGGCGCGCCTGAACCTGGGCGTGTTCATGCTGCACGCGGTGCAGCTGGCGCTGTGGGTGGCGCTGCCGACGCTGCTGCTGCAAGCCGGGCTCGAGGCGGCCGATCACGGCTGGATCTATTTGCTGGCGGTGCTGGCGGCGTTTGGCGTCATGGGCGCGCTGCTGTTCAGGCTCGAGCGCCACGGTTATCTGCGCGCGGTGTTTCTGGGCGCCATCGGGCTGATCGCGCTGGCGCAGTTGGGCCTGTGGTGGAGCGCCGGCCTGGCGGCACCGCCGCTGGCGCTGCTGGCGCTGCTGCTGTTCGTGTTCTTCCTGGGCTTCAACACGCTCGAAGCCAGCCAGCCCAGCCTGGTGTCGCGCCTGGCCAGCACAAGCCAGCGCGGGGCCGCGCTCGGGGTTTACAACACCTTGCAATCGCTCGGGTTTTTTGTCGGCGGCGTGGCCGGCGGGGCGCTGCTGGCGCTGTGGGGCCACGATGGCCTGTTTTTGGCCTGCGCCGCCCTGACGCTGCTGTGGCTGCTGCTGGCCTGGGGCATGCCGGCGCTGCCGGCGGGGCGGGCGCAGCGCCAGGGCCCGCCGCCCGCCACGGCCAGCCCGGCACCACCGAGCCCGCCACAGCCGCCCCCACCCCCCACCCCGCTCTAGCGGTGGAGGGCGAGGTGGCGCGGCGTCCAGGCGTGCGCCAGCTTGTGCACGAAGTGGTGCCGCGCCACGTGGTAGCTGGGGTCGAAACCATAAAAGTTGCGCTTCATCCGCTCCATTTCGTCGTGGCGGTACTGGGCCAGCGGGCGCTGCGCCTCGTCGGCGGCGCGCCGCTGCCGTTTGGCAGCGAGCTGCCGCGGCCAGTCGGGGGCGGCAGCCAGTGCCAGCGCGCGCTGCAGCACGCGCTGCTCGAACCCGCCCCTGGGGCCAGGGTCGCAGTGGTCGATCAGGCCCATGCGTTCGGCCTGGCTGGCCAGCAGCGGCAGGCGCTGCGCCATCAGGTCGCGCGCGCCCTCGGGCCCGAGGCGGCGCGGCAACAGGTAGGTCCAGTATTCGGAACCGTAGAGGTTGCCCATGTTTTTGTAGTGCGGGTTCAGCACCACGCCGTGGTGCGCCCAGACCTGGTCGGCGGCCAGCGCCAAAAAGGCCCCGCCGGCGCCGGCGTTGCCGCGCAGCACGCTGACGGTGAGGCGCTCGGTGCACTGCAAAATGGCCAGCGCCAGATCGTTCATGGCTTCGATGTTGCGCCACGAGGCATCGGCCGCGCTGTCGCCCTCGACGTGGGCGGCGGCCTCGATCGCGTTGAGGTCGATGCCGTTGCTGAAAAAATCGTCTCCGCCCGCCAGCACCAGCACTTGGGTCGGGCGCTGGCTGACCTCGAGCAGCGCCCGGCGCAGCCGCTCGCACTGCGCGCTGGACATGGCCCCGTTGTAGAAATCAAAGCTCAACCAGCCGACGCGCGCGCTCCCCTCGGCGTACTCGCGGTAGCGCAGCTCGCCCCATTCGTCGTCGGCACGCTCGAGCGCCACCGGCCAGTCAGGCAACTGCGCCGCTTCGGGCAGCGCCTGCTCGGCCTTGAGCTTGAAGTGACCCTGACCGGGCGCGGTGCCGCTCGGGTCGGCCAAGCGCAACTGCCCGATCCAGACCGCGCCGTCGCGGGTGCGCCGCAGCAGCGCGCCGTCGCGCCGCGCCAGCCACTCGCCCGCGGCGCGGGTACGAAACTCGTGCAGACAGGCCGCCGAGGCCGGGTGCGCGTCGTAGAGGTAGCAAGGCCGACCCCAGAGCGCGTCGCGCACCCCGGGCTGGCCGTCGGCGCTGCGCAGCCGCGCCAGCACCGCCTCGGTGCCGTCGCGCTGCCAGTCGATGGCGCGCGCGCTCTGGGGCAGCAGCGGTTGCCAGTGCGGTGTGGGCGCCGGCAGCGCCGGTGGCTGGCGCTGGCCGTCCTGCCAGCGCGCCAGCGCCGTCAGCGTGACCTCGAGCGCGGCCTCGGTGACCTCGCGCCGGTACAGGCTGCCCTTGCTGGCGGCGCGCAGCGCCAGACGGGCGCTGGCCCAGACCGGGCCGGCGTCGAGCGCGTCCGTGGCTTGCAGCAGCGTCACGCCCCAGTCGCTGCGCTGCTGCAGCAGCGCCCAGTCGAGCGCCGACGGCCCCTGGTCGCCCGGTGGCCCAGGGTGCAAGACCCAGCAAGGCAGGCGCTGCCAGACGGCGGCGGGCAGACGGCGCTTGAGGAACGGCGCCAGCAACAGATCGGGCTGGAAGCGGTCGATGGCCTCGCTGGTCACCGGGTCGGCGATGTCGAGCTCGACGCTGACGCAGTGCCCGCGGGCGCGCAACTCGGCGTACAGGCGCTGGCTCAGGCTGTTGAAGCTGTGGCAGAGCAACAGGATGCGCAGCGCCATCGCGTCTCCTGGCTCAGCAGATGCGCGGCAACTGCTCGGCGCTGAGCCAGTCGAGCACGCGCCGGCCGCCGAAGCCGGTTTCCATCTGCACGAAACGGTGCGCATCGGCGGTCACGGTGCCGATGCGCGCCGCCTCCTGCCCCAGCGGGTGCGCGCGCATCGCCGCCAGCAGCCGGTCGGCGACGGCAGGGGCGCAGATCGCGATCAGCTTGCCCTCGTTGGCGACGTACAGCGGGTCGAGCCCGAGCAGCTCGCAGGCGGCGTTGACCTGCTGGCGCACCGGGATCGCCGCTTCCTGCAGCGTCATGCCGACGCCGGACTGGCGCGCGATTTCGTTCAGGGTGGTCGCCAGGCCGCCGCGGGTCGGGTCGCGCAGCGTGCGCAGATCGGCCGGCGCCGCGGCGACGGCCGCCAGCATATCGGCCACCAGGGTGTGCAAGGCCGCGCTGTCGCTCTCGATGGTGGTGGCGAACGACAGCGACTCGCGCTGCGACAACACCGCCACGCCGTGGTCACCGACGCAGCCCGAGAGCAGGATCGCGTCTCCGGGGCGCGCATGGCGGCCGCTGATCTCGACCCCAGGCGCCAGCACCCCGACGCCGGTGGTGCTGATGAAGACGCCGTCGCCCTTGCCCTGCTCCACCACCTTGGTGTCGCCGCAGACCACCGCCACCCCGGCCGCGCGCGCCGCCGCCGCCATCGACTGCACGATGCGCTGCAACTCGGCCAGCGCAAACCCTTCCTCGATGATGAAGCTGGCGCTCAGGTAGAGCGGCTGCGCCCCCATCATGGCGACGTCGTTGACCGTGCCATGCACCGCCAGGCTGCCCAAATCGCCACCGGGGAAAAACAGCGGCGAGACCACATGGCCGTCGCAGGCCATGACCAGCCGTCCCTGGGTCGGGTGCCAGCCGGGCAGCGCCAGCCGGGCCCCGTCGTCGCCCTGGCGCAGCCACGGGTTGTCGAAGGCGGCCAGAAACAGCTCCTCGATCAACTGGGCCGCGGCCTTGCCCCCCGATCCGTGCCCCATGTCGATGCGGCCGTGGCGCAGGTCGAGGGGGCGGATGTAGGGTTTGCGGGTGCTGCCAGGTGCGGCTGCAGATTCGGTGGGGCTATCTAGGCTCAGGTCTGGATCGGTGTTCATGCGCTCGTCTCGGTGGCCTCGGCGGCGACGATGGGGATGGAGCGGAAACGCCCGTAAGTGTAGTGGGCGGCGCAGGCCCCTTCGCTCGAGACCATGCACGAGCCGATCGGGTTTTCCGGGGTGCAGACGGTACCGAAAATCTTGCAGTCGCTGGGCTGCTTGACGCCGCGCAGGATGGCCCCGCATTCGCAGGCCTTGTTGTCGGGCACGCTGCGGTAGCCCAGGCCAAAGCGGCGCTCGGCGTCGAACTCGGCGTAGGCCGGCCGGATCTTGAGCGCGCTGTACGGCACTTCGCCCAAGCCGCGCCACTCGAAGCTCGGGCGCAGTTCGAACACGCGCGAGACCAGCGCCTGCGCAGTCAGGTTGCCCTCGCGACTGACGGCGCGGGTGAATTCGTTTTCGACTTCGGCCCGGCCCTCGTTCACCTGCCGCACCAGCATGGCGATGCCCTGCAGCACGTCCAGCGGCTCGAAGCCGGCGATCACCACCGGCTTGCGGTACTCCTGGGCAAAGTGCTCGTAGGGCGCCGAGCCGATGACGATGCTGACGTGCGCCGGGCCGATGAAGCCGTCGATCGGCACCGTGCCGAACTGGCGCACTTCGGGCGACTCGAGGATGTGGGTGATGGCCGAGGGCGTGAGCACGTGGCAGCACAGCACGCTGAAGTTGCGCACGCCGGTGCGGCTGGCGTCGTGCAGCACCAGCGCCGTCGGCGGCGTGGTGGTCTCAAAGCCGATGGCGAAAAACACCACTTCGCGCTCGGGCTGCTGGCGCGCCAGTTCGAGCGCATCAGCGGCCGAATAGACCATGCGGATGTCGGCGCCGCGCGCCTTGGCCTTGAGCAGCGAGAGCTGTTGCGAGGCCGGCACGCGCAGGGTGTCGCCGTAGGTGCACAGGATCACGCCTTGCTCCAGCGCCAGCCGGATCGCCAGGTCGATGCGGCCGATCGGCAGCACGCACACCGGGCAGCCGGGGCCGTGGATCAGGCGCAGATTGGGCGGCAGCAGATCCGGGATGCCGTAGCGCGCGATGGCGTGGGTGTGGCCGCCGCAAAACTCCATGAAGTGGTAGGCGCGCCCTGGGTCGGCTGCGGCGGCGATGCGCGCGGCGATCTGGCGCGCCAGCGCGCCGTCGCGAAACTCGTCGATGTATTTCATGGCGCGGGCACCAGCCGGCCCCGGGCGGCGGCAGCGTCGGCGTGGTCGGCGCTGCGCTCGAGTTCGGCAAAAATGGCCAGCGTCTGCTGCGCTTCTTCGGGGTCGAGCAGCCCGATGGCATGGCCGACGTGGACGATGACGTAGTCGCCCACCACGGCTTCGGGCACCAGCGCCAGCGACACGCTTTTGCGAATGCCGCCGAGGTCGATCAGGCCCTGGTCGTCGCTCAGGCGCTCGACCAGCAGGGCGGGGATGGCTAGACACATGGGGCGTTCTCCTGTAGGGTGGATGGGGGTGCGGCAGCGGTGGCGGCCAGTTCTTGCGCGGCCACCCAGGCCTGGCCCAGCGCCAGCCCGGCGTCGCCGCAGCCTTGTGCGGTTTGCAGATAGACGCGCTGGCCGGCCGCGCTCAGGCGCGCTTGCAGGCGCTGGCGCAACAGGCGGTTGTAAAAGCAGCCGCCGGCCAGCGCCACGCTGCGGCTCTGGCGCGCACGGGCGGCGGCCAACACCCAGTCGGCCAGGCCGTCGGCCAGGCGCAGGTGGAAGGCGGCGGCGAGCGCGTCCAGTGCGGCGTCGGGGGCGTGCCCAGCAGCCGCTGCGTGCAGCGCCAGCCAGAGCGGGCGCAGATCGAGGATCTGCGGCGCTGCCAGAGGGGTGGCGGTGGCGTCGAAGCCGGTGCCGGTTCCCGATTGCCTCGTGGCGCCGGGCAGCAGGCTGGGCAAAGGCAGATCGGGCAGGGACGCGCCGCGCTCCAGCGCCTGCGCCGCTGCCTGCTCCAGGGCCACGGCGGCCTGTGCTTCGTCGCTTTGCTCCAGGCACAGGCCAAGCGCGGCCGCAGCGGCGTCGAACCAGCGCCCGGCGCTGCTGCTGGGCGGGCAATGCAGGCCGCGCGCCAGCATCTGCTGCACCGTGGCGGCGCGGCTGGCGCCCACGCGCTCGCCCCAGTGCGCGCCGATCTGCGCGCCCAAGCCACAGGCGTGCAGGGCGCTGGCGGCCATGCGCCAGGGCTGGCGCGCGGCCTGGTCGCCGCCCGGCAACGCCAGGGGGAGCAGATGGCCCAGGCGCTGCCACTGGGCGCCCTCGAGCCACAGCAGCTCGCCGCCCCAGGCGGCGCCGTCGCTGCCCAGGCCAAAGCCGTCCAGCGCCAATCCGAGCACCGGCTCGTCCAAGCTGTGCGCGGCCATGACGGCGCCGATGTGGGCCCGGTGGTGCTGCACGGCCACCGCCGGCAGACCGAGTTCGGCCGCCAGTTCCTGGGCCAGTTGGCTGCTGTAAAAGTCGGGGTGCAAGTCGTGCGCCAGCGCCGCCAGGGGCGGGCCGCCGCTGGTGCGCGCCTGCCGTATCAGCGCCAGCGCCGCAGCGCGCAGCGCCGCACAGGCGTGCGGGTCGCTGAGGTCGCCATGCACCGGCGTCCACTGCACCCGGCCACCCTGGCACAGGCAGGCGCAGTTTTTCAGCCACGCCCCCAGCGCCAGCACGGTGGCAGCCGAGGGGGCAGGGAGGGCGGTGCGGCTCATGGGGACGGGCGTTCGGGAAGGGGGTGCGGGCAGGGTAGCAGGCGCTGGGAGTCCAGGCGCTTCAGCCGGGTGCCGCCGCCGTCTGGCGCAGCTGCGCCAGCTCGGCTTCGAGCTGCGCCACGCGGGCGCGCAAGGCCTGCTCGGAAGCCTGGGCGTGGCCCGCACCGTGTTCATGATCGTGTTCATGATCGTGGTCGTGGTCGTGCCCGAGCTCGTGTTCGAGCCAGTGCAACCAGTCGTCGAGACCGGCGCCGGTGCGGGCCGACACCTGCAACACCTCGATGCCGGGGTTGACGCGCCGCGCCAGTTCGATGCAGCGCGCGACGTCGAACTGCACATGCGGCAACAGGTCGATCTTGTTCAGAATCATGAGCCGGGCGGCGGCGAACATGTCGGGGTACTTGAGCGGCTTGTCCTCGCCCTCGGTGACCGACAGGATCGCCACCTTGGCGCGCTCGCCCAGGTCCCACAGCGCCGGGCAGACCAGGTTGCCGACGTTTTCGATGAACAACAGGCTGGGGGCGGCGGGCTCGTGCCGGTGCAATTGCGCAAAGGCCGCCGCCACCATGGGCGCGTCGAGGTGGCAGCCTTTGCCGGTGTTGATCTGGATCGCGGGCGCGCCGGTGGCGCGGATGCGCTCGGCGTCGAAGGCGGTCTGCTGGTCGCCTTCGATCACCGCCACCGGCAGCGCCGGGTGGCGCCGCCGCAGCGCCTCGATGGTGGCGCAGAGCAGGGTGGTTTTGCCCGATCCGGGGCTGGACACGAGGTTCAGCGCCAGCACCTCGTGCGCGGCAAAATGCGCCCGGTTCTGCGCCGCGATGCGGTCGTTGGCGCCCAGAATGTCGTGCTCGAGCCTGATCGCCCGCGCCTGGCTCAGGCCCGGCACCGAGACCCTGGCGGCACCGGCGCCGTAGTCGAGGTCGCCACTGCGCGGGTCGATGCGCGGGCCCGTTTCGGCGGCAGCGGCAGCCGCATCGACAGCGGCAACCGTGGCGGCGGGCGCAGGCTCAGGGTGGGTTGGGCCCAGCGGGCGGCTCGGTTGCGCTTGTGCGGGCGCTCGGTGGCGCTGGGTCTGGCTGCATCCACATACGACACACATGGTTCAGGTCTCCTGGGTTTGGGGCGGTTGGTGTGGCGCTGACCGGTTCAATCATCGCTCACTTGCAGGTCGAGCACACGCAATTCCATGCCACCGGTGGGCTCGAGCTGGTAGCTGGAGCAGGCCGGACAGGGGTCGCCGCGCTGGGCGATCGGCACACGCGTGCTGCAACCCAAACACCAAGCCTGCCCCGGGGTTTCGAGCAGTTCGATGCGCGCGCCTTCGAGCCGCGTGCCGGGCGCAATGCAGTCGAGCGCAAAACGCAGCGCCGCCACATCGACCCCGGCCAGTTGCCCGACCTCGAGGCGCAATTCAAGCACGCGCGCAAAGCCTTCGCGCTGCGCGCAGTCATCGACCAGTTGCAACACGCCCCCGGCGAGGCTGGCTTCATGCATGGCAGGGCTCCTGCTGGGACGGGAACGGCCCGATGGCGTGGCCGGTGACGCACATCAGGCCGCGAGTTGGCCCAGCACCAGCGCCGTGCCACCCGCCAGCAACGCCGCGCCCAGACCCGAGACCGCCACGCGCCGGTGGTACGCGCTCAGGCGGCGCTGCAGCGCCAGGCCCAGCGCCATGCCGGCGCCGTGCAGCAGCGCCGTGGCCAGCAGCAGGCCCAGGGCATAGACGCCCAAGCCGGCCCCCGGGGCAGCAAAGCCGTGCGCCAGCCCATGCCAGGCGGCCGCCAGCGCCACCAGACCCAGGCCAGCCGCCGTCGGCAGACGCCAGCCGGTGGCTGCCAGCAGCAGCAAGGCGCCAAACAGCAGCACCGAAGCGCTCAACGCCAGCTCCATGAACGGCAGCATGAAGCCCATCAGGCCCAGCCACGCCGTGCCCAGCAGCGCGGCCATGAACAGCGCCGGCCCTTGCCACGCCTTGCCTGCCGGCAAAGCCAGCACCGACCACAGCCCCACGGCCAGCACCGCCAACAGATGATCGAGCCCGAGTGGATGCATCAGCCCGGCGGCAAAGCCGTGGCCGCCGTGACCGGGGTGGGCCAGTGCGGCGCCGGCGCCGAGCAGGCCGCCGCCCAAGACCAAGGTACGGATGAGGGTTGCGCGCATGTCTGTCTCCTGTGAGGGTGAAACGAAGGGGGGTGAAAAATCAGTGAACGGTGACTCGGGCCATTTTCTGGCCATCGGCGCTCATGACGTGGGTCGAGCAGAGGCCTGCGCCATAGAGCCAGCCGGCGTGCCTGCAGAGCGCGCCGATGGCGAGCACGTCGGGAACATGGACGCTGCGCTCCTTTTGCCAATCGAGCGCTTCGAGGCAGTGCGTGACCGCCATCGGGGTCTGGTGTAGGTCGAGCGAGATCATGGACAAGATCACGTCTGGCGTCAAGGGGTGGGCGAAGCGGATGAAGCTCCAGAAACTGCAGGCGCACGCCAATCCGTGCAGCCACAGGACCGGCAGGCGTGGCTTGGGTTCAAAGCAATACCCGGGCCATCTTCAGCCCACCTGGTGCAAACCCTGATTCCACCCGGCAAGGGATTGATAAACGGCGTCAATTTTGACCTGTCTGGCACGGCCCCATGACGGGATGCGGCCGCTGCGCAAGAGCACATGCCAGCAGATGCGCAAAACTGGAAACATGCTTTGCGCACAATGCCCCCGCCGCCGGCGTTCCGAACCCGCCCACGTCGGCCGGGGCAGCCGTTAGACTGTGGCTGTGCTGACCATGGCCCCATGGCCCGGCGGCGCCAGCCGCGCACCCTGCTCCGAGCCCCATGACCACTTATCCCCTCGACGCCATCGCTGCAACGCCCACCACCCAGGTGCTGTGCGCCACCACGCGCCTGGCGGATGAACTGCGCCAGCGCCACGGCCAGTTGCAGGCCGCCCAAGGGCAGCGCAGCTGGCAGGCGCTGGCTTGCTGCACCCTGGGCCAGTGGCTGCAGGCGCTGCGCCTGCAGTGGTTGCTGCGCGGCACGCCGCCCACCCCCGAGCTCGCGCGCACCCCCTTGAGCGCCTGGCAGGAGCGCGAGCTGTGGCAGCGCCTGATCGCGCAGCGCCTGGGTCCCGAAGCGCCGTATCTGTTCGACTTGCCCGCGCTGGCGCAGTCGGCGCAGCAGGCGCTGGCTTTGCAGCTCGTCTGGGAGGTTGAGGTGGGCGCGCCGCCACTGGCAGCCGAGGCGCAGCAGTACCTGCGCTGGCGCAGCGATTTTTTGGCCGAGTGCGCGGCCCAGGGCTGGGCCACCACCGAGCAGCTCGACCGCAGCACCGTGGACGCGCTGGCCCAGCTGGCGCAGCCCCCCGCCGGGCCGGGCTGGCCGCAGCGCCTGCTGCTGGCGGGCTTTCCGCGCCTGAGCCCCTTGCTGCAAGCGCTGCTGCACCAGCTGCAGCGGCTCGGGGTGCAGGTGCACCATCTGGCCGATGAGCCCGCCGCCGAACGCCTCGAGGTGCGCCGCTACCCCGACGCCGCCGCCGAGTGCCTGGCCGCCGCGCAGTGGGCGCAGGCGCAGCTGGCGCTCGATGCGCAGCGGCGCATCGCCATCGTCGCGCCCGATCTGCGCGCGCTGCGCTTGCAGCTGCACGACACGCTGCAAGACGTATTGGCCCCCGAGCTGCTGCACCCGCAGCGCGCCCAAGCCGCGCCGCCCTTCAACCTGTCGCTGGGCGCGCCGCTGGCCGAGCAGGCGCTGGTGGGGGGGGCGCTGGCGCTGCTGCAGTGCCTGGCGCGGCCCGACGAGCTCAGCCTGAACGACGTCGGCGCGCTGCTGCGCCACCCCTACTGGTCGGCGCCCGACGAGGCGCTGGTGCGCGCGCAGCTCGATGCGCGGCTGCGCAGCGCGCTGCCGGCACGGGTGGCGCTGGGGCAGGTGCTGGCTTGGGCCACGGCCCAGCGGGGACGCTGGCAGGGTCCCGACCCAGCGCCATCGGAGCCCACCCAGCCCAATCAACTCGATCAGCCCAACGCGCCTGCCCCATGGCCCAGCGCCCAGCCCGCACCAGCGCTGTGCCTGCAGCACCTGCAGCACCTGCAGCAGCTCGCCGCCCGTGCCGCTGGCCAAAGCCACCCGCCCTCGCACTGGGCGGAGCTGCTGCCCGGCTGGCTGGAGCAGGCCGGCTGGCTGCACCGGCGCAGCCTCTCGAGCCCCGAGTTCCAGGCGCTGCAGGCGTGGCAAGAGGCGCTGGCCGAACTGGGCCGCCTCGACGCCTGCTGCGGCCCCTTGCGCCTGGGGGGCTGCGTGCAGCGCCTGCAAGCCTTGTGCCGCGAGCGCATTTTTCAGCCACAAAGCGTGGGCCAGCCGCGCTTGCAGGTGCTGGGCGCGCTCGAAGCCAGCGGCTTGCGCTTCGACGCGGTCTGGGTGCTGGGCTTGCACGCCGCCGCGTGGCCGCCGCCGCCGCAGCCCAACCCTTTGCTGCCCTATGCCGCCCAGCGCCGCGCCGCCAGCCCCAACGCCAGTGCCGCCGTGCAATACGCCTTTGCGCAGCAGGTGCAGCAGCGGCTGCTGTGTACCGCGCCGGCGCTGTGGCTGTCGTGGCCGCGCAGCGCCGAGGCGGCCCCGTGCCAGCCCAGCCCCTTGTTGGCGGATCTGCCCAGCGCCAGCACCTGCGAGGCAGCGCCAAACCCGCACTGGAGCGCGCAGGCGCTGCGCAGCGGCCAAGCGCTGGCGGCGCACACCACCCTAGACGATGCCTGGGCACCGCCCATGAGCGCCGAGGAAGCGGCGCGTGGCGGCAGCGCCTTGCTGCGGGCCCAAGCCCTGTGCCCGGCTTGGGCCTATTACCAATACCGGCTCGCGGCGCTGGGCCTGCCCGATGCCGCCGAAGACCTCGACGCACGCCAGCGCGGCAGCCTGATGCACGCCGCGCTGGCGCGGTTGTGGCAGGCGCTGCGCGACTCCACCACCCTGCACGACCTGAGCGCGGCCGCGTGCCAAGCCGCCATCGAGCAAGCCTGCTGCGGTGCCCTCGAGGACTACCTAGCCAAACCCGACCAGCCGCCGTTGTCGGCGCGGCGGCGCGCCCTGGAGCAGCGCCGCTTGGAGCGGCTGCTGCAGCGCTGGCTCGAGATCGAGCGCACCCGGGGCAGCGGCTTTGCGGTGGTGGGCATCGAAAAAAACGAGACCGTGGAGCTGTGCAGCTTGCAGCTCAAGCTGCAAATCGACCGCATCGACCAGCTCGACGACGGCCGGCTGCTGGTGATCGACTACAAAAGCAGCCCAAGCATCGACACCCGCAACTGGTCCAGCCAGCGCCTGAGCGAACCGCAACTGCCGCTCTACGCCACCTGCGCCACGCTGCCCCCAGGGCAGGTGGCTGGCGCCCTGTTTGCCAAGGTGCGGCCCGCCGACCCCGGCTGGGCCGGTCTGGTGGCCGACGACGCCGCCCACCCCCAGCCCAGCGCCCAAAGCACCCTGCGCTGGGACAGCAGCCGCAACCGCGCGCGCTACCCACCCACGCGCTTCCCCGGCTGGGAAGCGGTGCTGCAGCACTGGCGCGAGCGGCTGCAGGCGCTGGCCGCCGAAGTGCGCGCCGGCGACGCCGCTGTGCGCTTGGCCGACCCGGCGCAGCTGCGCCACTGCGAGGTCTTGCCGCTGCTGCGCCTGAGCGAGCGCCGCAGCCAGTGGCTGGCGCTGCAGGCCCAAGCTACCGCAGGCGCGCCCATGGCGTAGCTGCAACCACGCCCGCAGCCGCAGCCCAACCCAGACCGCCGAACCACCCGCCCTAGGCCCACGCCCCAGCCATGAACCCCGCCGCACCCGCGCCACTGCCCACTTCCACATCCGAGGCCCGGCCAGACACCGGCACACCCGCTGATCCCGCTGTGCCAGACGACGCCGCTCTGCTGGAGCTGGACAAGGCCAACCGCCAACGGGCCATCGACCCCAGCTGCAGCTTCATCGTCGAAGCCCCGGCCGGGGCCGGCAAAACCGAGCTGCTGACGCAGCGCTTCTTGGCGCTGCTGCAGCACGTCGAGGAACCCGAGCAGATCGTCGCCCTGACCTTCACCCACAAGGCGGCGGCGGAGATGCGCGAACGCATCGTGGGCAGCCTCGAGCTGGCCGCCTTGGGCCATCCGCCCACCGAGGCGCACCGCCAACGCACCTACGAGCTCGGGCTTCAGGTGCTGCAGCACGAGCGCCAGCGCCAGCGCCAGTGGGGCCTGCTGCAGCAGCCGGCGCGGCTGCGCATCACCACCCTGGACGCGCTGTGCGGCCAGCTGGCGCGCCAGATGCCGCTGCTGTCGCGCCTGGGCAGCCAGCCCGGCATCGCCGCCGACGCCCAGCCGCACTACCGCCGCGCCGCGCAAGAAACGCTGCGCCTGCTCGATGCCGATGGGCCGCTGGCTGATTGCCTAGAGCGCGTGCTCGAGCGCTTCGACCACCAACCCGCGCGCTTGGGCGAGTTGTTGCAAGCCATGCTGGCGCGGCGCGAAGCCTGGCTGGCGCTGTGCCACCAAGGCGCCGACCTGCAGCAGGCCGAGGCCGCGCTGCGCGACCTGATCGACGACGAACTGCGCCGCCTCGTGGCGCTGCTGCCCGCCGGCTGGCAAGCGGCGCTGCAACCGGCTGCGCGCTGGGCCGCCGCGCACGCGCTGCAACAGCGCAGCACCCCAGACGCAGACGCGGCCCCAACCGAGGCGCCCAATCCAGCTGCCCAGCAACCGCTGCAAGCCGTGGCCGACTGGCAGCAGCCGCTGCGCGGTGACAGCGCCGAGCTGCCGCTGTGGCGAGGCCTAGCCGAGCTGCTGCTGACGCAAAAAGGCGGCCCGCGCCAGAAAATCCCGGCCGCCTACGGCTTGAGCGGCGCCGGCAACAAGGCGCTGGCGGCGGCCTTCAAGTGCGGCCTCGAGGCGCTGCCCGAAGCGGCGGCGGCGGCGCTTGCGCGGGTGCGGCGCTTGCCCGAGCCGCACTACGGCGGCAACGACCGCGCCTTCATCGCCGACCTGCTGGCCGTGCTCAAGGTGGCGGCAGCACAGCTCTGGCTGGTGTTTCAGCAGGCGCGCGAAGTGGATTTCGCCGAAATCGCCCTGCAGGCGCTGCACGCCCTGGGCCGCGCCGAGGAACCCAGTGAGCTGCAACTGCAGCTCGACCACCGCATCAGCCACCTGCTGATCGACGAGTTCCAAGACACCAGCCCGCTGCAAGTCGAGCTGCTCGAGCGCCTGACGGCCGGCTGGCAAGCCGGCGACGGCCGCACCCTATTTCTGGTGGGCGACCCGATGCAGTCGATCTACCGCTTTCGCAAAGCCGAAGTCGGGCTGTTTTTGCAGGTGCGCGCGCACGGCTTGGGCGCCATCCAGCCGCAGCCGCTGCACCTGTACCGCAACAACCGCTCGCAGCCGCCGCTGGTGCGCTGGGTCAACCAGACCTTTGCCCACGTCTTTGGCCCTCACGACGACCACCGCCGTGGCGCCGTGCGCTTCGCCCCGGCCAGTCCCACCCGCACCGGGCACCCGCTGGCGCGCGTGCAGTGGCACCCGCTGATCGAAAACCGCGCCACCAGCGCGCAGGCCAACGAGGGGGAAGGCGAACCGCAACCCGACGACGAACCCGGCAGCAGCGCCGAGCGCGAAGCGCAGCAGGTGCTGGCGCTGATCGCGCAAGCGCGCGCCGACGACCCCGACGGCAGCATCGCGGTGCTGGTGCGCGCGCGCCGCCACCTCGAGGCGCTGGTGCCGGCGCTGCGCGCGCTGCCGCAGCGGCTGGCCTTTCAGGCGGTCGAGATCGAAGCGCTGGCCGAGCGCCAACCGATTCAAGACCTGCTCATCCTCACGCGCGCGCTGCACCACCTGGCCGACCGCGTGCACTGGCTGGCGCTGCTGCGCGCGCCTTGGTGCGGCCTGACCCTGGCCGATTTGCACCTGCTGGCCGCCGACGCGCCACGCCACAGCGTCTGGCACCTGCTGCAAGACGGAGTGCGCTGCGCGCGCTTGAGCGCCGACGGGCAGCAGCGGCTGGCGCACCTGCGCGAGGTGCTCGGGCTGGCCTTGGCGCACCAAGGCCAGCAGCGGCCGCGGCGCTGGGTCGAGGGCGTGTGGCAGGCGCTGGGCGGGCCGCTCACCCTGGCGCAGGAAGCCGATTTGAGCGACACCCAAGCCTACTTCGAAGTGCTGGAGCGCTGCACCCGCCACGGCGTGCTGGAGCTCGAGCGCATCGAGGCCGAACTGGAGCGGCTCTACGCCGCGCCCGACCCCGACGGCGCCGCGCTGCAGCTCATGACGCTGCACAAGGCCAAGGGGCTGGAGTTCGACACCGTGATCCTGCCCGGGCTGCAGCGCAAGGCCCAGGGCGCCGACCGCGCCCTGCTGCTGTGGGACCAGGTGCTCGACGACCAAGGCCACGAGCGCCTGCTCTTGGCCACCCCGCCCGAGGCCGGGCACGACGGCGCCTCGATCTACGACTACCTGCTGACGCTGGAAAACGAGCGCCAGCGCAACGAGGCCAAGCGCCTGCTCTACGTCGGCGCCACGCGCGCCCGGCGCCAGCTGCACCTGCTCGGCAGCGCCACCCCCAACCCCAAAGGCGATGCCTTGGGCAAGCCCGCACCCGATAGCCTGCTGGCGCTGCTGTGGCCGGTGGCCGAAAGCGAGTTCGTGCGCGCCTGGCGCTCGGGACTGCAGCCGTGCGGTTCTGATGCCAGCGTCGGGAATGGCACCGATACGAATGCGGATGCTGGGGCGAGCCCAAAGGCGGATGCCGATGCGGATGCGGCAGCAGCCAGCGGCCCGGCGCGACCCACCTTGGCCGAGTACGCGCACCGACTGCAGCGGTTGAAGCAGCCCGGCTGGCCTGCAGCCTTGGCGCACCCCTCCACGTCAAACACCAATGCAGGGCCAGCCCTTGCCGCGGCGCCCCAAACCCCGGCAACCGAAGCCCCCACCCTACCCCGGCGACCGGCGTCAGCCAGCCCAGACACAGCCTCCGCCATCGGCACGTTGGTGCACCGCTACCTAGAGCTGATCGCCCACGATGGGCCCGAGGCATGGCCCAGCACGCGCTTGCCACCGCTGCACGGCGCGATGCAGCAGAGCTTGCGTGCCCAAGGCCTGAGCGCGCCCGAGGCCACGGCGGCAGCGAATCGGGTGCAGCGGCACCTGCACACCACCCTGAGCAGCGCCGACGGCCGTTGGCTGCTCTCGGCCCACACCGACGCGGCCAGCGAATGCGCCATCGGCAGCGTTGTCCACCTCACCCCAGTACCGCCCCCAGCACCCGCCTTCGAACCCGGCCCTGAACCGGGCAATGAACAGCCCCCGAGCAGCGGCCACAGCCCCCACCCCCTGCACGTGATCGATCGCACGTTCGTGCACCAAGGCAGGCGCTGGATCGTGGACTACAAAACCACCGAGCACGAGCCCAGCGCACAGCGCAACGGCGATCTGGATACTTGGCGCGCCCAGTTGCAGCGTTACCGCGCCCTCCACGACGACGCCCTGCCGGTGCAGTTGGCGGTGTTCCTCACCCACAGCGGGCGCCTGCTGCGCTTGAGTGAAAACCAAGAGTCAAACCCGGTCATGCCCGATTGCCTTTCAGCCTCTGAGCCACCCAACGCCCGATGAACCGCGCCATTGCCTACGCGCTCGGTTCGGCGCTGCTGTTTGGCGCCAGCACACCGCTGGCCAAGCAGCTGCTCGACACCCTGCCGCCGCTGCTGCTCGGCGGCTTGCTCTACCTCGGGGCTGGGCTGGGTCTGCTGCTGTACCGGCTGCTGCGCGACCGCGGCTGGCGGCACCCAGGCCTGCATGGGCGCGACTGGGGCTGGCTGGGCGGCGCCATCGCCATCGGCGGCGTCATCGGCACCGCCACGCTCATGTTTGGCCTGCAGCACACCAGCGCCGCCAGCGCCTCGCTGCTGCTCAACCTTGAGGCGGTGTACACCGCGCTGCTGGCCTGGCTGGTGTTTCGCGAGCACGCCAGCGCGCGCGTGGTCACCGGCATGTTGGCCATCGTCGCCGGCGGGCTGCTGCTGGCTTGGCCGGCCGAACCCAGCGCCGCCGCAGCAGCCCTGAGCAACGGCCCAAGCGCTGGGGCCGCTAGCGCCTGGCTGGGGCCGCTGCTGGTGTCTGTGGCCTGCCTGTGCTGGGCCATCGACAACAACCTGACGCGCAAGGTCGCGGCCGCCGACGCCGTGTTCATCGCCGGCAGCCGCGGGCTGGTGGCCGGTTTGGTAAGCACGGCCGGGGCGCTGGCGCTGGGGGCGCCGTGGCCGCCTGTGGGCGCCACACTGGCCGCCATGCTGGTGGGGCTGCTGGGCTACGGCGTGAGCCTGGTGCTGTTCGTGCTTGCGCTGCGTGGCCTGGGCACGGCGCGCGCCAGCGCCTACTTTGCCACCGCCCCCTTCATCGGCGTGGCGGTGGCGCTGCTGCTGCTGGGCGAGGCGACCACGTGGCTGTTCTGGGGCGCCGGACTGCTCATGGCCGTCGGCGTCTGGCTGCACCTGGGCGAACGCCACGCGCACCGGCACCAGCATGAGGCGCAGGAACACGAACACTGGCACCTGCACGACGCCCACCACGACCACACGCACGATAGCGCCAGCACCAGCGCAAACCCCGGCCTGCTCGGGCACCGGCACTGGCACCGCCACGAGCCCCTCACGCACCGCCACCCGCACTACCCCGACACCCACCACCAGCACCGCCACTGAGCGGCGGCAAACTGTTACCCTCAAGCCCCCCTGACCACGCCTCCCTCAAGCCCACCGCCCCATGACCTGGATCACCCTCAACGGCCTCAGCCTCGCCTACGGCCACCTGCCCTTGCTCAACCGGGTCGATTTTTCGCTCCAAGCCGGCGAGCGCGTCGGGCTGGTGGGGCGCAACGGCAGCGGCAAATCGTCGCTGCTCAAAATCATCGCCGGCCTCGAGCGCGCCGACGACGGCCAGATACAGCGCCAAAACGGGCTGCGCGTGGCCTACGTGCCGCAAGAGCCCGAGCTCGACCCCGAGGCCAGCGTGTTCGAGGCCGTGAGCGTGGGCCTGCAGCGCGTGCAAGAGCTGCTGCAGCGCTACCTGGCGCACGAGAGCGGCTGCGACCTCGACGCGCTGCAGACCGAAATCGAAACCCTGGATGGCTGGAACTGGGAGCAGCGCGTAGCCCAAACCCTGAGCCGGCTCGGCTTGCAGGCCGATGAGCGCGTCGGCAGCCTCTCGGGTGGCGTGCGCAAGCGCGTGGCGCTGGCGCAGGCGCTGGTGGCGCTGCCCGATTTGCTGCTGCTCGACGAACCCACCAACCACCTCGATCTCGACGCCATCGGCTGGCTGGCCGAGCTGCTGCGCGATTTTCGTGGCGCCTTGCTGCTCATCAGCCACGACCGCGACTTTCTGGACCGCGTCTGCACGCGCACGGTGGAGCTCGACCGCGGCCTGCTGCACAGCTACGACGGCGCCTACAGCGCCTTTGAGCGCCTCAAAGCGCAGCGCTTGGCACAAGAGGCGCTGCTCAACGCCCGCGCCGACAAGCTGCTGGCGCAAGAGGAGCAGTGGATCCGCAAAGGCGTCGAGGCGCGGCGCACCCGCGCCCAGGCGCGCATCGAACGCTTGCAGGTGCTGCGCGCCCAGCACGCCCAGCGCCGCGCCGCCGTCGGGCAGGTGCGGCTGGATGTGAACAGCGGGCCGGGCAGTGGCCGCTTGGTGGCCGAGCTCGAGGGCGTGAGCAAATACTTTGGCGATGGCCCCGAGCGCCGCTGCATCATCGACAACTTTTCCACCACCGTGCTGCGCGGCGACAAAGTGGGGCTGATCGGCCCCAACGGCGCCGGCAAAACCACCCTGCTCAAGCTGATTCTGGGCCAGCTCGCCCCCGACAGCGGCCAGGTGCGCAGCGGCAGCCGGATCGAGGTGGCCTACTTCGACCAGATGCGCGACGCGCTCGACCTCAACGCCACGCTCGAAGACTTCATCAGCCCGGGCAGCGAGTGGATCGAGATCGGCACGCGCCGCATCCACGTGCGCAGCTACCTGGGCGACTTTTTGTTTGCCCCGGCGCGCGCCCGTGCGCCTATCAGCGCCCTGTCGGGTGGCGAGCGCAACCGGCTGCTGCTGGCGCGGCTTTTTGCGCGCCCGGCCAACGTGCTGGTGCTCGACGAACCGACCAACGACCTCGACATCGAAACCCTGGAGCTGCTCGAACAGCTCCTGACCGAGTTCGACGGCACCGTGTTTTTGGTCAGCCACGACCGGCGCTTTCTCGACAACGTGGTCACCAGCACCATCGTCTATGAGGGCGCGGGCCAGTGGCGCGAGTACGAGGGCGGGGTCGAGGACTGGATCGCGCAATCGATGCGCGTACACGGCGCGGCGCCGGTCTGGGGCCGCAGCGGTGCGGCCGGCATGGGCACGTCGAGCCTGGCGGGCAGCAGCGGCCTTGGCAGCGCCAGTGCGGCCCGCGCTGCAGGGCCGGCACAAGGCTCCCCCCAAGCCCCCACTCAATCCCCTGCATCCAGCCCCACGGCCACCCCCTCGCCGGCCCGCAGCGCGCCCCAGCCAGCAGCCAACCCCGCCACCGCCAAGCGCAAACTCAGTTACAAAGAGCAGCGCGAGCTCGAAGCCCTGCCGGCGCGCATCGAGGCGCTGGAGGCCGAGCAAAAAGCCATCGACGCCGAGCTGGGCGATGGCCTGCTCTACGCGCGCCACCCAGACCGCGCCGCCGCCCTGGCCCAGCGCCACGCCGCCATCGACGAGGAGTTGCTGCAGGCGCTGGAGCGCTGGGAGGCGCTGGGCCAGCCGGGCTGACGGGGCCCGGTCGCCTCGGCGACGCGCTGGAGGCATCAGGCGTCAACTGGCGGCGCCATAAAGCACCACAATCGCCCCCATGGGAACCCTCTACCTGGTGCGCCACGGCCAAGCCTCGTTTGGCAGCGACGACTACGACCGCCTCAGTCCGCTCGGGCAGCGCCAAAGCCAGCGCCTAGGCGAGCACTGGCGCGCGCACGGCCTGCATTTCGACGCCGTTTACACCGGCACCCTGCTGCGCCAGCGCCAAACCTGGGCGGGCATCGCGCAGGGGCTGGGCAGCAGCCTCGAGCCGCATGAGTGGCCCGAGCTGAACGAGTACGACAGCGCCGCCCTGATCGACGCCCTGCACGCCCACCCCAGCGCCCCGGCGCACACCCCGCAGGGCTACCGCGAGCATTTTCGGCTGCTGCGCGACGCGCTGCGTCTATGGATGGCGGGCGTGCTCACGCCGGCGGGCATGCCCGATTACCCGGCCTTCGTGGCCGGCGTGGTGGCGGCGCTGGACCATGTGCGCCAGCTCGGCCAGGGCCGGGTGCTGATCGTCAGCAGCGGCGGCCCGATCGCCACCGCCGTGGGCCACCTGCTGGGCACCACGCCCGAGACCACGATCGAGCTCAACCTGCGTCTGCGCAACACCGCGATCACCGAATTTGAATTCAACCCCAAGCGCCACACGCTGCAAAGCTTCAACACGCTGCCGCACCTGGCGCAGCCCGAGCAGGCCGATTGGATCAGCTACGCCTGAGGCGCTGCGGTCTTACGGCGCGGCTTTGAGCGCCGCTTCGTTGGGTGCCGCGACCCCCTTTAGGAGGATGCGCGGCAGAGGGCATCCTCCTAACGCCCCAGGTCCTTCGCCGACACCCCGGCGATGCCCCAGTTCTCCTTGGGCATTTCGTGGATCCAGACGCGGATGGTTTCCTTCTTGGCGTCGGTGGCTTCGTGCAGCGCCTGGGTGACCTTTTCGATCACGGCCTGCTTCTGCTCGGGCGTGCGGCCTTCTAGCATGTAGATCTGTGCGAATGGCATGGTGATGCACTCCTCAGGCGGCTTTTTTCTGTACCTGCGCGTCGCGCGAGCGGGCCATGGTAATGGCGGTGTCTTCGATCATGTCTTCCTGTCCACCGACCATCTTCTTGCGGCCGAGTTCGACCAAGATGTCGCGCGCCGACAGGCCGTACTTGACAGCGGCGCGCTTGGCGAACAGCAGGAAGCTGCCGTAAACGCCAGCGTAGCCCAGCGTGAGCGCGTCGCGGTCGATGCGGATCGGGAAGTCCATGATCGGCACCACCAAGTCTTCGGCCACGTCCTGGATCTTCCAGACGTCGACACCGGTCGGCACGCCCATGCGGTCGAGCACGGCGACCAGCACCTCCATCGGCGTGTTGCCCGCACCCGCGCCCAAGCCGGCGGCCGCGGCATCGATACGATTGGCGCCGCACTCGATGGCGACGACCGAGTTGGCCACGCCCATGGCGAGGTTGTGGTGGCCGTGAAAGCCCAGCTCGGTCTCGGGCTTGAGCGCGTCGCGCACCGCCTGCAGGCGGGCCTTCACGTCGGCGGGCAGCATGTAGCCGGCCGAGTCGGTGACGTAGATGCAGTTGGCGCCGTAGCCCTCCATCAGCTTGGCCTGTTTCACTAGGCCTTCAGGGCTGTTCATGTGGGCCATCATCAGGAAGCCCACGGTGTCCATATCGAGTTTGCGCGCATAGGTGATGTGCTGCTCGCTCACGTCGGCTTCGGTGCAGTGCGTGGCCACGCGGATGGTGTGCACGCCCAGGCCGTGCGCCATCTTCAGGTGTTCGACGGTGCCGATGCCGGGCAGCAGCAGCGCCGAGACCTTGGCCTGCCTCATCAGCGGGATCACGGCGCCTAGGTACTCTTCGTCGGTGTGGGCCGGAAAACCGTAGTTGACCGAGCTGCCGCCCAGGCCGTCGCCGTGGGTCACTTCGATCAGCGGCACGCCCGCGGCGTCTAGGCCGCAGGCTATTGCTCTCATCTGGTCGAGCGTCATCAGGTGACGCTTGGGGTGCATCCCGTCGCGCAGGGTCATGTCGTGCAGGGTGATATTTTTCTGGCTCATGGCTGTCTTCTCCTTCAGGCGGCCATAGGTTCGAGCACCAGCTCGCCCTTGAGGATTTCTTCGGCAAACATCTCGGCGGTGCGCGCGGCGGCTGCGGTCATGATGTCCAGATTGCCGGCGTACTTGGGCAGGTAGTCGCCCAGGCCCTCGACCTCCATGAAGACCGAGACGCGGTTGCCATCGAAGACCGGGCCGTTGACCAGCTTGTAGCCCGGCACGTACTTCTGCACTTCCCGGATCATGTCGTGGACCGACTTCGTGATGGCGGCCTCGTCGGGCTTGCCCTCGACCAGGCAATGCACCGTGTCACGCATGATCAGCGGCGGCTCGGCCGGGTTGATGATGATGATGGCCTTGCCCTTTTTTGCGCCGCCCACCATCTCGACCGCGCCGGCCGTGGTGCGGGTGAATTCGTCGATGTTCTTGCGCGTGCCGGGGCCGACCGACTTGGAAGAAACGGTGGCGACAATCTCGCCGTAGGCCACGGGCTGCACACGGCTGACCGCGAAGACCATCGGAATGGTCGCTTGGCCGCCGCAGGTGACCATGTTGACATTCATCTCGCGTTGGCCGACGTGCTGCTTCAGGTTGACCGGTGGCACGCAAAACGGTCCGATGGCCGCAGGCGTGAGGTCGATCATCATCGCGCCCTGCGCGTTGACTTTGCGCGAGTTTTCGGCGTGCACGTAGGCGCTGGTCGCGTCGAAGACAATCTGAACGCCGTCGGCTTTCATGTGAGGAATCAGGCCGTCGACACCGTCGGCGGTGGTCTTGATGCCCATTTCCTTGGCGCGTTGCAAGCCGTCGGACGCCGGATCGATGCCCACCATCCACACCGGTTCTAGCACCGGGCTTCGTTGCAGCTTGGCCAACAGGTCGGTGCCGATGTTGCCGGGCCCTATGAGGGCGCATGGTATTTTCTTGCTCATGGGGGATTCCTAGTGTATTTCAAACGAAGCGCATGCCCACGGACCCAAGGTCCTGAAAGCGCACGTTGACACTGTCGCCCGCCTGCACTGCGATGGCTTCGGTCACGCCGCCGGTCATGATGAAACTGCCGGCGGGAATCTCCTGGCCGCGCGCGCCTAGGTGGTTGGCCAGCGCGGCAATCGCGGCCGCCGGGTGACCCATCACGGCGGCGCCGGCGGCCATGGCCACGATCTGGCCGTTCTTCTCCAGCACCACACCCAAGGTGCGCAGGTCGAGTTCTTCAACCCGGCGCGCGCGGCCGCCGATGACGAAGCGCGAGGCCGAGGTGTTATCAGCGATCACGCTCTTGAGATCGAACTTGAAGTCGCGGTAGCGGCTATCGATGATCTCGACGCCCGGGATCACGAAGTCAATCGCTGCCATGACGGCGCCGACATGGCAACCCGGCCCTTTCAGTGGCGCCTTGGTGACCACGCAAATCTCGGCCTCAACCTTGGGGTGGATCAGTTCCGAAGTCTTGATTCCACCTCCTTCGGCGCACGCCATGTAGTCGCTGACGAAGCCGAACACGGGCGTGTCCACGCCCATTTGCTTCATCTTGGCGTAGGAGGTCAGGCCGCACTTGAGGCCCACCGTCTTCTGGCCACGGCCTTCCTTGCGAGCGCGGATCAGGTCCTGGATGGCGTAGGCGTCGTCCCAGTCCATGTCCGGGTAGTCGTCGGTGATCTTGGTGACGTCCTGCGCCTTGAGCTCAGCGTTTTCCAGGTGTTCGGCGAGTTGGGCAAGGGTGTTCTTGTCGAGTTTCATGGCTTCGTCCTCAGGCAACAAAACGGACCGACGTGCCGCCAAGGCCGCCGACGCTGCAGTACAGGCTGTCGCCCGCGACGACGGGTACCAGCGGCGACTGCGACCCCGAGAGAATGATGTCGCCGGCCTTCAGGCCGATGCCCAGGCGGCCCAGCGTGTTGGCCAGCCAGGCTACTGCGTTGACTGGCGAGCCTTGCACCGACGCGCCGCAGGTCGTGCTGATGATTTCGCCGTTCTTTTCCAGCACCATGCCGGCCAGGGCGAGGTCGAGGTCGCGCGGGCTCTTGCGCAGGCCGCCCAGCGTGAGCACGCCGCAGGAAGCGTTGTCGGCCACCGTGTCCTGGATCTTGATCTTCCAGTCCCTGATGCGGCTGTCGACGATCTCAAAACAGGGCATCACGCAGTCGGTGGCGCGCAGCACGTCGGCCGCGGTCACGCCGGGGCCTTCGAGGTCGCGCGCCAGGATGAAGGCGACCTCGGCTTCCGCCTTGGGCGCGATCATGCTGCCCGCCGAAATCGGCTGTCCTTCGTTGTAGACCATGCCCGAGAGCAGGTGGCCGAAGTCGGGCTGGTTGACCTTGAGCATGTCCATCACGACCTTGCTCGTCACGCCGATCTTTTTGCCCACCACGTGCTCACCGGCGTCCAGCCGGCGCTGGATCATGCGCAGCTGGATCTGGTAGGCGTCCTCGATGGTGATGTCGGGTTCGCGGTCGGTGAGGGGAGCGACGGCCTGCCGGCTGAGCAGCGACTGGTAAAGCTCGTCGCCGTACTGTTGAATCTTGGAGGTGTCCATGGGGTGCATTCAGGTGAGGGAAACCGGGTCAGGCAGAGGCGTCGGCCTCGGAAAGGAAGTTGGCCACCAGCTGCGCGAAGCGCGCGGCGTGTTCGATCTGCGTCCAGTGGCCGCAGTGGCCGAACACATGCAGCTGGCTGTTGGGAATCCACTGGCTCAGCGTGAGCGAGTTCTGCAGCGGGATCACCTGGTCTTCGCGGCCGTGCACGATCAGCGTCTCGTGTGGCAGCGCGCGGATCGCCGCTTCGGGGCTGGCCATGGCGTCGACCCAGCGCTGGCGCGGGGCCGGGAACATGGCCGAGAAGGACTCCTGAAAACCGGGCCGGATGCTGGCCTGGTGGCGCAGCTCGGCCAGCTCGTCGGTGACGAGGGCGCGGCTGTACGCAAAGATGTCGAGCAGCCGCTTCATGGTCGCGAGCGAGGGTTCGTAACCCCAGACGGCGTCGAGGCCCGGTGTGATCGGGAACGACACGCCGACCGAGCCCATCAGCACCAGGCGGCGCACGCGCTGCGGCGCGCGGATGGCGAGGGCCAGCGAAAGTGCGCCGCCGAAGCTGTTGCCGACCACGTCGGCCTGCTCGATGCCCATCGCGTCCATCACGTCGAGTGCCTGCTGCACCCAGGTGTCCATGTTGTAGGTGATGTTTGCGGGCCGGTCGGTGTAGCCGAAGCCCACCATGTCGGGCGCGATCACGCGGCGGTCCTGCGCAATCACCGGCATGGCGAGCCGCCAGTTGGCCCAGGCGCTGACGCCGGGACCGGAGCCGTGGATGAACAGCACCGGCGGCTGGCCTGGCTTCGAGCTGCCCAGGTCGTGTACGTTGCTGTGGAAGGCGCCCGTGCGGACGCTGCGGGCGATTTCGGGGTTGTGAGGTGCGTTCACAGCTTCACCATGACGTTGCGGAGCTCGGTATAGAACTCCAGGGAATGCACACCGCCTTCGCGGCCGATGCCCGAGGCCTTGGCGCCGCCGAAGGCGGTGCGCAGGTCGCGCAGGAACCAGCTGTTGATCCAGCACAGGCCGACTTCGATGGCCGCGGCCATGCGGTGGGCCTTGCCCAGGTCCTGTGTCCAGACGGTGGTGGCCAGGCCGTAGTCGGTGGCGTTGGCCAGCGCGACGGCTTCCTCTTCGGTGTCGAAGGGTGCGATGTGGCAGCAGGGGCCGAAGATCTCTTCGCGGATCACGCTGGCGCTCTCGGGCAGGCCGGTCCAGATGGTCGGCTGCACGAAGTGGCCGTGGGCGTATTCGCCGTCCAAAACGGGCACGCCGCCGCCGGTGACGACGGTCGCGCCCTCGGCATGGGCCTTGGCGTAGTAGCCCAGCACCTTGACCTTGTGTTCGGCCGAGATCAGCGGGCCCAGGCCAACGCCGGGCGTGTCGGGGCCGCCGACCTTCAGGGCCTCGGCCTTTTCTTTCAACGCAGCAACGAACTTGTCGAAGATCGGTCGCTGCACGTACACGCGCTCGGTGCCCAGACACACCTGGCCGCAGTTCTCGAACGCGCTGCGCGTGATGCCGGCCACCGCCTTCTCGAAGTCGGCGTCGGCGAACACGATGCCGGCGTTCTTGCCGCCAAGCTCGAAGCTGACCGGGCGCACGCCCTTGGCGGCGGCTGCCATGATGGCCTCACCGGTGCGGGTCTCGCCGGTGAAGGTGATGCCGTTGACGCCCGGGTGTTTGGTGATGAATTCGCCGGCCGAGCCGGGGCCGAAACCGTGCAGCACCTGGTACACGCCCTTGGGAATACCCACGGCGTTCATCACCTCGCCCAACAGGGTTGCGGTGGCGGGGGTTTCTTCCGAGGGCTTGACGATCACGGTGTTGCCGCAAGCCAGGGCCGGGCCGACCTTCCAGGTCATCAGCAGCAGCGGCAGGTTCCAGGGACAGATCACGCCGACCACGCCCAGCGGCGTGCGCACGCCGTAGCTGATGGCCGTGCCGCCGTCGGGCGTGGTCATCTGGAAGCTCTCGGTCGGCACGTTCTTGACGATGTCGGCAAAGACCTTGAAGTTGGCCGCGCCGCGCGGGATGTCGATGTGCGAGGCCAGCGAACGTGGCTTACCGGTGTCGGCCAGCTCGGCGGCGAGGAAGTCGTCGAAGCGTCGGTTGATCTCGTCGGCCACCGCGTGCAGCAGCTCGGCGCGCCTGACCACGCTCATCTTTCCCCACTCGCCCTTGAGCGCGGCCCGGCCCGCAGCGACAGCCGCGTTGACCTCTCGCTGGCCGGCCTCGTGCACCTGGCCGATCACGGCGTTGGTGGCGGGCGCACGCTTCTCGAAGGTCTTGGCGGTGGCGACGAATTCGCCGTCGATGAAGTTGTGGAACTGTTTCATGGTGCGTGAGTGAGATGAAAAATCAGTCGAGGCCCAGGGCCTTCAGGCCGGCGCGGGCGCAGGCCTCGTCCTGCTCGGCCGAGCCGCCCGAAACGCCGATGCCGCCCATGCGCTGGCTCTCGGCCACGATGGGCAGGCCGCCGCCGAACAGCACCAGGCGCTGGCGCTGGTTCAGGCCGATGCGCAGCAACTCGTCGTCGCCGATGACGCCGCCCCACTGCGACGTGGGGAAGCCGAAGCTGGCAGCGGTGTAAGCCTTGTCGATCGCGATGTCGATTGAATGGAGAAAGGCATTGGGCATGCGCAAGAACGCCGCGAGCGTGCCCGAGGCATCGGTCACGGCCACGTTGATGCGAATGCCCAATGCCTCTGCGTGCGCCACCGCCGCCTGACAGGCCAGCGAGGCCGCCGACGCGGTGATCACGGAAGAAGGAACAGAGAGAGCGGGTGACATGAAGAAAAGACGGGGTGTTGGCGTGAGGGGACTTCAACCGAGGGGCACCGCGGAACCGGCTCCGCCGGGCCGCAGGTGCCGTCCCCCCTCCCAGCGCCGCAGGCGCGCCAGAGAGGGGGCAAGCCGCGTCAGCGGCGCAGGGGGAGATCAGGTATAGACGTCGGTGAACGAGGGCACCGCTTCACCGGTGTGATAGAAGATCCCGGTCCACAGCTTGTCTTCGGTCCAGGTGGTCACCGGCCGGTCGCGCTGGGCCAGGTAGCCCAGGCCGGCGAAGGTCTCGTTGCGGTTGCCGCTGGGATCGAAGAAGTAGATCGTCTCGCCGCGCGTGATGCCGTGGCGCGTCGGGGCGACGTCGATCTTGGTCTTGTTCTTGGACATCACGTCGGCGGCCTTGAGCACGTCGTGCCACGAGTCCAGGAAGAAGGCGATGTGGTGCAGGCCGCTGCGCGGACCACCCACGAAGGCGATGTCATGCGGCGTGGTTGTGCGGCTCATCCAGGTGGCGGCCTGCATGTTGCCCTCGGGGCCGACCAGCACCTGTTCAGTCAGGAAGAAGTCCAGTGCCTCGGTCATGAAGCGCGTGTTGTCGGCCACGGTGTTGATGCCCTCGGGCGGGTTCATCTCGCACATCAGCAGCAGGTGGTCCAGCCAGTGCGCGCCGGCGCCTTTGAGGCCGTCCGGCCACGGATCGGGGTTGGTGGTGCCGACCTCGGTGCCCACGTATTCCTTCATCGCGTACAGGCGCATCTCGTGGCCGCTGGGCAGGTTGAACTGCAGCATGCGGCCGGTGGACGGCAGCGTGCCTTCGGGCAGCACAGTGGTCTTCACGCCCCAGGCTTCGATCTTCTTCTGCAGCTCGTCGATGTCGCTGTCCTTCTCGACCTTGTAGGCCACGTGGTTCAGGCCAGCCTGGTCCGAGGGCGTCAGGATCAGCGAGAACTTGTCCCACTCGTCCCAGCACTTGAGGTAGACGTTGCCGGCCTTGTCTTTCATGGTCGTCTTCAGGCCGAGCACGTTCTCGTAGTGCTTCACTGCGGCGTCCATGTCCATCACTTTCAGGCTCGCGTGCCCGATGCGCATCACACCCATGTCTTGTCTCCTTCGGTTGGTTACTGCTGCTGAATCGAAGGGCTGGCAGTCGCAGACTCTGCACGCCCCTTTGAAAACGGTTTGTTCAATTTGCCGGCGACTTCCAGCTGCACCGGGGTCTGCGGCGCCACGCGGCAGGCCAGCGTGTAGCCCTGGCCCTCTTCGTCGACGGTGACGTGGGCGCGGCTGATCGGGCCCAGGGCTTTGATATCGCCGCCGAGGATGCGGACCTTGCAGACGCCACAGCCGCCGTTGACGCAGCCGACCGGGATGCCCTTGCGGCCCAGCCGCACCATGCCGGCGAGCAGGCTTTCGTTGGCGGCGCAGGGAAAGGTCTCGTCCGTCTGCGCCACGTGCACGGCGAACTTGGGTCGGGTGTCAAAGATCGACATAGCTCAGACGCGTTGAAACAGGGGGCTGCGCGTGGCCTGGGCGTCGGCCGCCGAGAGGAACTTCTCGGTGTAGATGTCGCGCTCGAACAGACGGCCCTGCATCAGCGTGGTGATGCAGGCCTCGATCATGGGAGGCGGTCCGCAGAGGTAGGCCTTGTGGCCCGAAAAGTTGGCGCCGAAATGCACCTTTGCGGCTTCGTGCACGAAGCCGCGCGCGCCGCTCCAGCCCGACCCTTCGGGCTCGTGCGACAGCGCGGGAACGTAGGTGAAGTTGGCGTGCTGCGCGGCCAGCGCGCGGAACTCGGCGTCGTAGTACAGCTCCTCGCGCGAGCGCTGGCCGTAGACCAGGGTGATCGGCAACGTGCAGCCGCGCGAGAGCAGGTCGGTGATCATCGACCGCGGGCTGGACAGGCCGGACCCGCCGGCCATGAACAGCATCGGCATCTGCGCCGACTCGCGCACGATGAAGCGGCCGTAGGGCCCGGTCAGTCGCAGGCTGTCGCCGTCCTTGAGCTGCTCGTGCAGCCAGGTGGTTCCCGCGCCGCCGGGCAACTGGCGCACGTTCAGCTCGATGCTGTCGGTCGCCGCCACATCGGTGGGGTTGTTCGCGATGGAGAAGGCTCGGCTGCCCACGCCGGGAATCTCCACCTGCACGTACTGCCCCGCCTGAAAGTCGATGGGCTTGTCGAGCTGCAGGTGGATGGCCTTGATGGTCGGCGTGAGGACTTCGATGCGGCCCACCGTGGCGGCAAAGTCGCGCACCGGGATCACGCGCGCATCGGGCTCCTCGTCGATCTCGGCTTCGATGGTGGTGTCGGCCTGCAGCGTGGCGCAGCAGGCGAGGGTCTTGCCGTTGTCGCGCTCGAAGTCCATCAGCGCGAACGGGTTGGCCGCGCCGTGGTCCACCTCGCCATCGCAGACCTGCACCTTGCAGGTGCCGCAGAGGCCGTGGCCGCAGGCGTGCGGCAGGTAGAGACCCTGCCGCAGCACCGCGTCCAGCACAGTCTGGCCTTCTTCGACCTCGATGGTCGCACCCAGCGGCTCGATCGTCAGTTGGTAGCTCATGGCCGGATCAGCTGAACGAACCTTTGATCCCTGTGAGCCCAGGGGTTCTGAAGCGGATCGCGTCCTTGTGCACCAGGCCGTTCTCGGCCAGCGACTTGGCGGGATCGGGCGTCCAGGGCTGGCCGTTTTTCTTCCACTCGGCCTTGGCCCAGTCGATCTTGGCGAAGTCCGGGTGGTAGCCGTAGATGCCGGGCAGCACCGCGGCCGACAGCGCGCCGAACGGGGTGTCCGGCGGCAGCGGCAGGCAGACGGGGGCGCAGAACATCAGGTGGTCTTCCCAGCCGATGTAGAGCAGCGGGGCGGGGAAGTTCTCGCGCACATCCCTGGGCGTGAACTCGTAGGGGGCGATGGCGACGACGCTCATTTCGTGTCTCCTTTCCACATCGCAAAGTTCTTCTGGTCTTCCGAACCTTCGAAGTCGAAGTTGTCGCGGCCGACTTCCATCTCGTAGTACTTGAACACGGCCATCAGCGGGTCGAAGCCCTCGGCGGTCGGGTCGGTGCCTTCGGGGAAGCAGTGGCCCTGGTAGATCTGGTGCACCGGCAGCCAGCTCTGCACGTACTTCTCGGGCTCGTGGTCGAAGATGCTCTTGCAGTGGTCGCTGCAGAAGTGGTACTTGTAGGCCTTGTAGTCGCTGTCGCGGTAGCAGATCTTGCTGGGGTCACCCTCTTCGGTGAACAGCATCGGGACCTGGCAGGTGGTGCACAGCATCGGCAGCGTCTTGTTGTAGAAGCGCTTGCCTTCGGCGGCCTGGTCGCGCCAGAACTCCCAGCGCGGGCGGTAGTACTTGTCGAAGGTCTCGGGGTACTTCTCGCTCAGCCAGGCCAGTTCGTCTTCCTTGGGCACCCAGGTGTGGAACGGGGCGGCGCCGTTGTAGTTGTAGAAGGTGGCCCAGGCCTGGTGGCTGATGTGGTCCTTGCCTTCGCAGGCCTGCTTCCAGCCGGCCGGCTCGCGGATGCCGTAGCGCGCCAGGTCCTTGAACAGGGCGCCGCCGTTTTCTTCGGCGTACATCTCCCAGGCTTCCTTCCAGCTCATCACGCGCTTGGGCAGCATGTAGTCCTGCATCATCGCGACCAGGGTCAGCAGGCGGTAGCCGCGCCAGAACCACTTGTCGATCCAGCGCTGCACGATGGGCACGTTGTCCGGGTCCTGCTCCAGCAGGAACTTGATGCACTCGATGCCCAGCGTCATGTGGCGGCTCTCGTCGCTCTGCGCCGAGAAGCCGAAGGTCACGGTGGACATGTCGCCGTTGTGCGCCGCGCCGCTCATGAAGGGCACGAACAGCAGGTTGGTCAGCACGTACTCGAAGCTGAAGCTGACGGCGGTGAGGAACTCGAACGGACCACCGGTGCAGGCGTCTTCGAAGAAGGACTTCGGCACCGACAGGTACCACACGCGGTCGTACCAGTGGTTCGAGTGGTGAATGCCGTTGAAGTACTTGTTGTAGTGGCTGATCGCGTGCGTCTCGGTCTGGTAGTGGCGCAGCTCGTCGATGGACTGCATCTGCGCCGCGACGCGGGCGCCTTCGCCGGTGAACTGGCGGCCCACATGGGCGAAGCCGCGGTGTGCGTAGTACTCCAGCGGCGTCACGCCCTGGATGAACAGCTTGAGCGCGTTGACGTAGCGCGCGTCGGACACGCCGAGCTGGCCGTTGTTCTGCGCGAAGGCCTCGATGACGGCGTAGAGCTTCTTCTCCTTCTCGCCCTGGTACTTCCAGTAGGCGTCCATGGTCAGGCGGAACGGGTCCTGCCACTTGTCCCAGTCGTGGATCTTGATGCCCTCGTACTTGTCGTACGGGAACACCTTGTCCATCGGCTGGTAGCTGGTCTCCCAGCCCAAGCCGCGCGTCATGGCGGCGTAGCGTTCTTTCAGGCCGAGCTTCTTGCTGGCAACACGGGTGTCCATGCGTTGTCTCCTTCTGCGTTGTGTTCAGTGCTTCCAGCTCAGCGTGAGCTGGTCGTCGTCCTCGTCGATGTAGCCCGAGAGGGTGACGAGGTTGACGTGGATGGCCTGCAGGTCGTAGGGGCGACCGGTGAGGCCCTCGATGGTTTCGCGGCGGATGGTCAGGCTGCCGGGCGCGTTGATCTTGACCAGGCCGGTCGGGTGGGTCAGCACCGCGTTCGGGTTGTCGGCCACGATGGCGTCGATCACCGGACGGGACTCTTCGTTGTGCTGGAAGGCGATGAATACGTCGGACATCAGAGGTCTCCTGTTCAGACGGTGACGCCGGTCTTGGCCAGGCGCGCCTGCAGCTGTACGCGGGCGTCGCTCAGCACGGTCTCTCCGGTCTCGCCCAGGGCCAGGCGGGCGATGGGCGAGAGGGCGGCCTGGGCGCGGTCCATCCAGTGGCCGGCCCAGCCACGCAGCAGGGCTTTGTTGGCGTCCGATTCGGCACCCGCGGCCTTGATGACGGCGTCGATCCAGCGCGCGGTTTCGTCGTGCCACTCGGGCATGAAGCTGGTCAGCATTGCGACCGCGGTGCCGCCCTGCAGGGCGACGTGGTCGTCGACGAAGCCACCATAGATCAGCGGGTACAGCAGGCCGTCGAGCGCGAAGTTCTGCGCCACGAACAGCTCGAACGGGTCGCTGACCACGAAGCTGTCCTCGACCAGCCGGCGCAGGCCCTGCCACTCGGGGGCGTCCAGCCAGGCCTGCTTGCCGTCTTCCAGCGACTGCGGCTCGCCCAGCACCAGGCCCAGGCGGGTCAGGTACTGCGCCACACCCAGGTTGTCCATCGCGTGGAACATGGCCGGCGCGGTGAAGGCGGTGCCAAAACCGTAGGCGCAGATGGACGCGTTGTTCATGTTGGCGCCCCAGGCCGCGTGGCGCAGCGGCATCAGCACGCGCAACGCCTTTTCGCGAATGGCGTCGGGCATTTTGCCGACCATGTTGCGCTGTTCGACAAACTGGAAGTTGGCTTCCATCGTATCTTGCTGGCGCGCACGGGTCATGGTCCAGGTCGCGTAATAGAACTGGCGCGGGTCTTTCAACACGTACCAGTCGGTCAGCACGATCTGGCTGCGGCTGGCGTCAAAGAGTTCGTGGTCTGGGTCCCAGGTCGGTCGGTAGTGGAAGTTGACCATCGGCTGAGCGCCGAGGGTGGCCTCCTGGTAGCGGCTGGCGACTTTGTCGCCACCGATGTATTTCGCCACATGGGCGTAAGTCTGGCGCAGCGGAGTGATCTGCCGCGTCTGCAGGTCGATGTTCATCGGTGCTTGTCTCCATTGGAATGGGTGGTCGTTCAGTTCTTGGGGACTCAGGTGTCCAGACGCCGCACCTTGTTGTTGGCGCAAAAGGCTTCGAAGGCGGCTGCGGGCAGCATCAGCTCCACCGACAGATCGGGCCAGCCGATCGCGAACTCGAAGCTGACCAGGCCATCCTCGCGCCGATCCAGTACCCGCACGAAACGCAGCGAGGTGTCGCAGACAGGCAGGGTCAGGTCGGAGTTCGGGTTCATGGCGGTTGTGGCGATCGTGGACAAGCTCTCCCTTGCAGACACCGTGCCAGAATCTTGGCTGCAAGTAAAAAATCTCGATATTCAAGGGAAATCCCTGAGAAATTGACCCATGTGCAGCGCAGCATCCGGATCGGTGGCGAAGGTCCGATAGCCAGCTTCATCGGACTGAAGGCCCTGTACTGGGATATAAATCACGATTTGGTGAGACTTGGGAGAGATATTTTGCTCAAATGATCAAATCTTTTGCTGCCATGGGCAGCTTGCAGCGTGGGTGCCGCATCTCTTAAAATATCGAGATATTAGGCGCCGCAGAGCGCCCCCACCGGAGACCCCTTTGGACGCTTCCCTGACCTACCCCCCTGACGCCGACCTGCGCCGCCTGCTGCGTTTCGAGCCCCACAGCGGCGCCATCTGGCTCGGCGAGCGGCGGATGGTGCTGCTGCACACGGCCGCGCTGACGGCGCTGCGTCACGACCTGATCACCTCGGTCGGCAAGGAGCAGGCTCGGCGGCTGCTCACCCGCATGGGTTACGCCTGCGGCCTGCACGACGCCGGCTTGGCCGCCAAAACCCGCGGCGCGCGGACACTGGAAGAGATGTTTCTGGTCGGGCCGCAACTGCACATGCTCGAAGGCGCGGCGCGGGTGACGCCGGTGGTGCTGAAGATGGACGCGGCCGCCGGCCATTTCGAGGGCGAGTTCCGCTGGGACGATTCCTGGGAGGCACACGCGCACCGCCTGAAATACGGCGTGGTCGACGAGCCGGCCTGCTGGACCCTGCTGGGCTACGCGAGCGGCTACACCAGCGCCTTCATGGGCCGGCGGATCCTGTTCAAGGAGACGAAGTGTTTGGCCTGCGGCGACGACCACTGCCACATCTTGGGCCGACCGATCGACGAGTGGCCCGACGGCGATGCCCACCGCCAGTACTTCGAAGACGACTCGCTGCTGGAAAAGATGGCGGCACTGAGCCAGCAGGTCGAGGCGCTCAAAAGCAGCCTAGGACCGGCCGAGTCGGGCGGCATGCTGGTCGGCACATCGCCGGGTTTCCAGCGCGCGCACGACCTGATGCGCCGCGCCGCCAGCACCCAAGTGACGGTGCTCCTGACCGGAGAAACCGGTGTCGGCAAGGAGCGTTTCGCGCGCGCGCTGCACACCCACTCCGAGCGCGCCACGGGGCCCTTTGTCGCGGTCAACTGCGCGGCCCTGCCGGCCGAGCTGATCGAGGCCGAGCTGTTTGGTGTCGAGAAGGGCGCCTTCACCGGCGCCCACGCCGCGCGGGCCGGGCGCTTCGAGCGCGCCGAGGGCGGCACGCTGTTTCTGGACGAGGTCGGCGACCTGCCGATGTCGGCACAGGCCAAGCTGCTGCGCGTGCTGCAGGAAGGCGAGATCGAGCGCCTGGGCGGCGAGAGTACACGTAAGATGAATGTGCGGCTGGTGACGGCGACCAACGTCAACCTTGAAGCGGCGGTGGAACGCGGCCAGTTCCGACGTGACCTGTTCTACCGCCTCAACGTCTACCCGGTCTGCATCCCGCCGCTGCGCGAGCGCCAGTCCGACATTGAGCCGCTCGCGCGCCACCTGCTGGCGCGTTTCAAGGCGCTGCACCACAAGCGCCTAGACGGCTTCAGTGACCGCGCATTGCAGGCGCTCACACGCCACGACTGGCCCGGCAACGTGCGCGAGCTGGAGAACTTGGTCGAGCGCGGCGTGATCCTGGCGGCACAGGGCGGTGTGATCGAGGCCGAGCACCTGTTTCCCAACCAGCCCGACGTGGCCCACGACGGTATCGACCCGCAGGGCCGCTTGGCGCGCCGCGCGCCGCAGGACGAAAAGCTGCTATGCGAGCGCGTGCTCGACAGCGGCGTGCCCATCGAATTGCTGGAGGCACAGGTTCTGGCGCTGGCGGTCGAGCGCAGCCGCGGCAACCTCTCCGGCGCAGCGCGGTTGCTGGGCATTTCGCGCGCGCAGCTCGCCTACCGCCTCAAGCGCCAGCAACCAGCTGAAACCGAGTGAGCCGCACCATGCTGCAAGACCTGCTCCAACCCGCCCGTCCGATCGGCCCTGCGCTCAGGACCGAAGAACTCGAACCCTGCACCCTGACCGAACGCGCCTACCGCGCGCTGCGCCACGACATCGTCTGTGGCCAGTTGGCGCCGGGCCTGCGTTTGCGGGTCGAACACCTCAAAGACTCCTACGGTGTGGGTGCCGGCACGCTGCGTGAGGCGCTGGCCTTGCTGGTGTCAGATGCCCTAGTCACGGCCGAAGGGCAGCGGGGCTACCGGGTCAGTGCGATTTCACTCGATGACTTGCGCGATCTGACCGACACGCGGGTACGGCTGGAAACCGAGGCACTGCGCCACTCGATCCGGCATGGCGATGCACTGTGGGAACTGACGCTGCGCCAGGTTTTTTCAGAACTTAGCGAGGCGGAGGCGGTCGGAGCCGCACGCGATCCCCAGCGATGGGAGCGGACGAACCGCCGCTTTCACGAAGCGCTGATCGCCGGCCACGTATCGCCTTGGACCCGCCACCTGCTAGACATTCTCTACCGCCATGGCGAGCGCTATCGCCATGTGGCCATCCGCCTAGGCGCCACGGCTCATGTGGAGCGCGACGTGCATGCCGAACACGAAAGCATCTACCTAGCCGCGCTGGCGCGCCAAGAAGCGCGCGCTGCGCTGGCGCTGGAAGCGCACATCCGCCTGACCTGCGACCTGCTCACCCGCCACTCCGGCGCGACCGAATCCGTCACTGCCCCAGCGCCGCCGGGAACAGCTTGGTCAGGCCCGCTGCGATCACCTCCACCACCAGCGCAGCTAGGATCAGGCCCATCAACTAGGTCATGACGGCTGATGCCAGCCACACCATTTGGCAGCAATCCCGGACAACCCCATCCGTGTCACTTTTGAGCCAGAGGATCTCTCACCATGATCCCCCACAGAGGCCTCACAGAACGGTCTTACAGCGCTGCTTCGTTGCGCGCCCCCCCGACCTGCGTGGCGTCGGAGGTGCCAGGGCAGTCGAGCGGCTGCGCTAGCGCCGACTCGGCGTCATCCTCGAGATCGACCGCCAGCGCCAGCGCCGGTGCCAGCTCGGGCGCGCCGTCCTCGCCGTCCTCTTCCAGCGCATCGGCCTCGGGGCTGCCCGGCGCGGTGCGCGCCAGCTGCTCGATCACGCTGGCCGAGAGCTCGAGCCCGATCAGGTCGATGCTGCCCAGCCGCACCCGCACCGGGGTGCCGCGCTCCAGGCCGGCGCTGCCGGCAGCAGGCAGCACCAGCGGCAGGGTGTCGGCGCGCACCAAGCCGTCTTTGATGACGCTGGCGCTCAGTTCGCCGATCTGCTGCTGCTGCACGTAGCGCAGCGTCCAGTAGCGCTCCATGGCGTTTTGAAACTGCGCGTAGCTGGTGTAGGTGGCATCGAAGGCGCTGATGATGGCCAGCAAAGCGGTGTCGCGCGGCTTGAAGGGCGCCGCCAGCGCGGCCGCCTTGCCGTGGCGCGCGCAGGCCAGCAGCTGCCACTGGTTGACCAGATCGGTGTAGCGGCGCAGCGGCGAGCTGCTCCAAGCGTAGCAGGCCACCCCTAGGCCGGCGTGCGGCAGCGCCTTGGCCCCCATGCGCACCTTGATGCCCGGCGCCAAGCTGGCTTGGCTGCGGTAAATGGCGGGCACGCCGCAGTCGGCCAGCCACTGGCCCCAAGTGCTGTTGGCCAAGATCATGGCCTCGGCCACCATCAGGTCCAGCGGTGCGCCGCGGCTGCGGGTGCCGATCTGCACGCGCTCCTCACCCGTCGGGCCCTCGGGCGGCACATCTTTCAGATCAAAGGTGTAATCGGGGCGGGTGAAGGTCTCGGGTTTGCCGCGCACCAGCTCGCGCCGGGCTTTGCAGTGCAGCGCCAGCCGGTACAGAAAAGCCAATTCGGCTCGCAACGCCAGCACCTCTTGCGGCAGCGGCGCGCCGGCCTCGGCCGCAGGGTCTTGCAGCCAAGCAGCGGTCACGCCTTGGTCGATCTGGTCGTGGCGCAGGTTGTGCGCAATAGGCACCTGCTCGATGCGCGTCTCGAAACCCTGCAGCTCGAGCGTGGCGGCATCGAGGCGCAGATACAGCGACAGCGCCGGGCGCGCGCCCCCGGCATCCAGCGTGTAGGCCTTCACCACGCCATCGGGCAGCATGGTGATTTTGTGCCCCGGCATATAGACCGTGGACAGGCGCTGGCGCGCCACCTCGTCGAGCGCGCTGCCGGGCTCGATCGCCAGCCCCGGTGCCGCGATGTGGATGCCCAGCGTGACCTCGGCGCTGCCCAGGCCCTGCAGGCTCAGGGCGTCGTCGATCTCGGTGGTGCCCGAGTCGTCGATCGAAAACGCCTGCACCGGCGCCAGCGGCAAGCCCTCGGGCAGCGGCGGCAAGGACGGCAGCGGCCCAAAACCCACGCCCTTGGGAAACTGGTCGAACAAAAAGCGCTGCCAATGAAACTCGTAGGCGTTGCGGATGGCGCCGGCGCGCTGCAGCAGCAGCAACGGGGCGGTGTGGGTGCTGCGCGCGGCGTGCACCACGGCCTTGTATTCGGGCGCGTTTTTATCGGGCCGAAACAAAATTTTGTAGAGCTGCTGGGCCACCGCCGGCGGGCACAGGCCCGCAGCCAGATCGGCTGCCCAGGCCTCGGTCTGGGCCTGAATCTGCTTTTTCTTCTCGATCGCCGCCAGCGCCTGCTGCACCACCTCGGCCGGGGCTTTTTTGTAGCGGCCTTTGCCGGCGCGCCTAAAGTAGTGCGGGGCCTCGCTCAGGCGCAGCAAGGCCGCGAGCTGCTGCGCCAGCGTGGGCGGGTCTTGAAAATACTCGGCCGCCAGTTCGGCAAAGCCGAACTCGGCCTCGGGGGCAAACTCCCACGCCAGCTCGAGCTCGATCTGCGGCCGCAAGGCCTCGGCCGCCTGCAGCAACGCCGCCGGCTCGGGTTGCGCAAAGCGCAGCAGCACCAAGGCGGCCTTGACCTTGACGCGCTTGCCCGATTCAAGCTCGACTTGCAGCGCGGCATCGGATTCAGACAGAATGCGGCCGGTGAGCAACTTGCCGGCTTCGTCAAACAGGGCGTACAAAATGGGGCTTTCTGGGCGGGGATGGGGGTGAGCAGCAAGAGCCCCGGCTGCTGCAAGCCGCGCGGGGGTGGGCTCAGAGTTTAACGGCCAGCGCCATTGCGGCCGAAGGACGCCCAAGCAAGAGCGCGGCCAGCCCCAGGGCGGCGGGTGGGCTGGGTGCGCTCGCAGCGCCATTGCGGCCGAAGGACGCCCAAGCAAGAGCGCGGCCAGCCCCAGGGCGGCGGGTGGGCTGGGTGCGCTCGCAGCGCCATTGCGGCCGAAGGACGCCCAAGCAACAGCGCGGCCAAGCCCCAGGGCGGCGGGTGGGCTGGGTGCGCTCGCAGCGCCATTGCGGCCGAAGGACGCCCAAGCAACAGCGCGGCCAGCCCCAGGGCGGCGGGTGGGCTGGGTGCGCTCGCAGCGCCATTGCGGCCGCAGGACGCCTAAGCAAGAGCGCACCCAGCCCGCCCGCCGCCCGCCCCCGCAGCCGCCCCCCCGCAGCCGCCCCCCAGCCTGCAGTGGCCACAGCCTATCAGGGTATGCCCAACCACTTGTGCGTCTGCAGCGACAGGCGCCACTGCGGCTGCGCCATGCAGTAGGCGATCGCCTGCTGCGTGTGCTGGGCGCGCTGCGGTCCGTCGAGCGGCTGCAAAAAGAAGTGGGCAAAATCCAGCGCCGCAAAGCGCTCGGGCTCGGCCCCGGGCTGCGGATAGACCAGCTTGAGCTCGTCGCCGCGCCGCACGCGCAGCTCGGTGCCGGCTTTGGGGCTGACGCAGACCCAGTCCAGGCCCGCGGGCAGGTCCAGCGTGCCATTGGTCTCGAGCGCAATCTCAAAGCCCTCGTTGTGCAGCGCCTCGATCAGCGCGGCGTCGAGCTGCAGCAAAGGCTCGCCCCCGGTGCACACCACCAGCGGCCGCCCCGCTCCTGCGCCGCTGCCGCCGCGCCAGTGGCTGCGCACCGCCTGCGCCAACGCCTGCGCGCTGGCAAACCGGCCGCCGCCGGCGCCGTCGGTGCCCACAAAATCGGTGTCGCAAAAGCGGCACTGGGCGCTGGCGCGGTCGGCCTCGCGCCCGCTCCACAGGTTGCAGCCGGCAAAGCGGCAAAACACCGCGGCGCGGCCGCTCTGCGCCCCTTCGCCTTGCAGGGTGTAAAAAATCTCTTTGACGCTGTAGCTCATGGCAGCCGCACCTGTGCGCCGCAGCCAGGCGTCTGGTACAGATCGACCCGCTCCAACGCCGCCAGCTCGCGCCGCCCCTGCTGCAAAATCCAGCCGGCAAGGCTCGCGCAATCGCAGTCGGGCAACGCGGCGCGCTCGGCCAACTCGTGCAAAGGCTGGTGGTCGAGGGCTTTGAAAATCGGGTCGAACAGGCGCTTGACGTCGCCAAAATCCAGCGTCCAGCCCTGCACCGCATCGAGCTCACCGCCCAGATGCAGGCGCAGCGTGTAGGTGTGCCCGTACAGGGCAGCCAAAGGGTGCTCGGCCGGGGCCTGGCGCAGCCGCCGCGCGCTGTCGAGCGTCAGGTCTTTCCAGATGCGGTAGCGCTGCCCGTCGTAGCGGGCGCCGCAGGAGGCGGTCTCGCACACCGTGACCCGGCTCAAGGCCGGCAGCGCCGGCACGAGCTGCTGCCACAACCACGCTGACAGCACCTCGCTGGTGGGGTTTTCCAGCCCGGGGATGTCGTTCAGGCACTGCCGGTGCAGGCGCTGCTGCAGCGGCGCCCAAGCGCGCTCGATGGCGTCTGCCACCCCAGCCGCCGCCTCGCCCCCATCTGCCCGCACATGGAGCAGCGCCTCGAAGCCGTGCCCGTGCATGCGGCCGCACTTGTGGCCAGCGGGCACGCGGGGCAACTGGTGCGCGGCCTCAAAGCGGTAGCGCCGCCAGATGTGCGCGCCGCCGCCGGTGTCGAGCGTGCAGCCGCTGCGCGGCGTGCTCTGCAGCCCGACCTGGGCCCCTTGCAAGCCATCATGTTGCAAGCGCTGCTGCAGCCAGCGCGCCAGCGCGGCGTCATCGGGTTCGGGCAAGCAGTCGTTGAGCAGGCGGTGGTCCAGCGCCGCCGTCACCGCCTCCAGGTGCTGCTGCAACTGCTCCACTTCGGTGCCCGGATACAGGGCCCAGCCGGGCGCGATGTGCGCGCGCAGCCGCGCCACGAAGCTGTGACCATGCAGGCGCGCCTGCGGGTGCGGCGCTGGGCGGCCCAGCAGTTGCCGGGCGGCCTCAAAGCCGGCCTGGGCGCAGTGGTGGAGGTGAAGCATGGACATGGTGGCTTGGAAACTGAGAGGCCATGAGACCTGCCCGAAGGGGCGCACCCAGGCGCCGCCGGCAAGGCTCAAAGCACCGCCGTGGCGCGGGCTACGGCGCGCATTTGCGGCGCCGCAACCCAAGCGGATGGAGCGGGAACAACGGGCAAAGGGCAGGGCCGCGCGGTGGGCGCACCCGATGGGAGCAAAATCATGGCTGTCCTTTTTTTTCGAGATGGGGGCGAGGGAACCCATCGAAGCAGCGCGCCGGCTTACAGGCCGGGCACTCGTGGGGTGATTTTACGCTGGTGTTGGGGGTCGCGCAGGCCAGGGTCGCGCAGGCTAGAATCTGGCGCACAATGTGGCTTTTCGGAGGGTTGGCATTGCACTGGTACCTTGTACACACCAAGCCGCGCAGGGAACTGTGTGCGCTCGAGCACCTCGAGCGCCAGGGTTTTGGCTGCTACCTGCCGCTGCTGCGCACCGAGAAGCTGCGCCGCACCAGGCTCGACACCTGCGACGAGCCCTTGTTTCCGCGCTACCTGTTCATCCAGCTCGACACCGATCTGCAATCCCGCAGCTGGGGCCCGATCCGCTCCACCGTGGGCGTGAGCCGCCTGGTGGCGTTTGGCGGCGAGCCGGCCAAGGTGCCCAGCGCGCTGGTCGAACAGCTGCGGCAGCACGAAAACCATCTGCGTGGCCAGGTCGTGCCCCTGTTTCAGGCCGGCGAGCGGGTGCGCGTCACCCAGGGGCCTTTTGCTGGCCTCGAGGGGGTGTACCAAATCGCTGAAGGCGAACGCCGGGTGCTGGTGCTGATCGAAATGCTCTGCAAACCGGTGCGGGTGCCGCTCGAGCCCACCGCGTTGCGCAAAGCCAGCTAACGGGCCGCCGCGCGCGCCTGCGCCACACCCAGGTTGGCCAGGGCGTCGGCGCGCTCGTTGCCGGGGTCGCCGGCATGGCCCCGGACCCAGCGCCAGTCGATTTCGTGCCCGCCCTGCTGCACCAGGGCATCGAGCTGCTGCCACAGATCGACGTTTTTGACCGGCTGACGCGCCGCCGTCTTCCAGCCCTTGGCCTTCCAGCCCGGCAGCCATTCGGTGATGCCTTTGCGCACGTACTCGCTGTCCAGCCACAGGGTGACGTGGCAGGGGCGCTTGAGGGCTTGCAGGGCCTGGATCACGGCGGTCAGTTCCATGCGGTTGTTGGTGGTCTGCGCTTCGCCGCCGTGCAACTCTTTGACGGCGGCCTCGCTGCGCAACAACACGCCCCAGCCGCCCGGTCCGGGGTTGCCCTTGCAGGCCCCATCGGTGTAGATGACCACGCGGTTCATGCGGGCGATTGGCCTTCGCCATCCAACTGGGCGCCGCTGGCCTGACGGGCCACCGCCACCTGCTCGGCCGCGACCCGCTTGGGCTTCCAGGCCGGCCCCAGCAAACGCAGCCCGCGCACGCGCTTGACGGCCACCATGCAGTAGGCGTTGCCCAAAATGGGCCAGTAGCGCGCCCCGGCCCGCTCCATCCAGCTGCAACGCTGCAACCAGAGCTCGGACTGCAGCGCCGGTCGGTAACAGCCCATGCGGCACGACTCGACTTCCAGCCCCAGCAACTGCAGCCAGTCGCGCAGCCGGCGGTGGCCGATGAACTCGCCGGCCTCGGGCAGGAACGGCCGCGCCCAGCGCCAGCGCTTGAGCCCCATGCGCCCCAACAGGCGCGCCCGCAGCTGGCCCCAGCCCCACAGGCTCCACGGGTTCAGGCCACAGACCACCAGGCGACCCTCGGGCAACAAGACCCGCTGCACCTCGCGCAGCACGGCATGCGGGTCGGCGCTGAATTCGAGCGTGTGCGGCAGGACGACCAGATCGAGCGTGTTTTCCGCAAAGGGCAGCGCCGCCGCGTGCGTCACCAGCGCCACGCGTGCGCTGCAGGGTGGCAGCGGGGCGCCCTCATGGTTCCGGTCAGACCGGCGCTGCCACGCCGAGGCCATCGACGGCTCGAGCACCGCCAGCCAGCGCTTGGGCATGCGGTTGGCGCGCAAGGCATCGAGCTGCGGCAAGCCCAGTTGCAGGGCGTGGTAGCCGAAGCAGTCGGTCACCGCCTCATCAAAGCGCTCCTGCTCCCACGCCAGCAAGTAGCGCCCGGCCACGCTCGCCAGCCACGCGGCCAGCTGCTGGCCGTCGGCATCCGATGCGACCAGTGGTGGCGGTGGCGGGTCAGAGGTCAACGGCTTCATCGGCCACGGGCGACTGCGCCAGCACGGCCGCACGGATCATTTCGCGCATTGCTTTTTTCTCGGGAAAGCTCAGCGTGCGCCCCAGCCCCCGCCGCACCCGCAGCAGCAGGTGGCGGTCGGTCTCGGGCGGCACGCCGTGGCTGTTTTGCATTTCTTCGTACAGGTCGAGCCGCGCATGCGGGGTTTCTTCGCGCCACCACTCGTCGATCACCTGCTGCACCTGCTCGAGCCACGCGCCATCGGGCTGCTGGTCGGCATGGGCCGGCTCGGCCAAGGCGAAGCCGTGCTCGGGCTCGTGTTCGTGTTCAGATTCGCGCTCGAACTCACGTCGGTCGGCTGGCGGCGCGCGGTTGGGCACATAGCCCAAGCCCTCAGACTGCCCGTGGCTCAGGGCCGCCCAAGCGGCCTCGTTGAGGCTGACGCGGCGATCGGCTTGCATCAGCAGCCGTGCCCAGCTCGGGTCCTGGCCCATCAGCAGGCCGAAGTCCTGCGCCGAGGCGTCGGTGACCATCACCACCTTGAGGCCGCGCCACTGCGCTTCGTCGATGTAGGGGATGAGGCGTTCGTCGTCGCTGGCCAGCAGCGCCATGGCGCAGCCGCCGCGGCTGGCCAGTTGCGTCAGCTCCAAACCCAACGCGCGCACCAGCGCGGCGCCGCCGTCGCTGGCGTGGGCCGGCACCATGCGCACCACCAGGTCGTCGCACAGCTCGCTGGGTTGCTGGTCGGTGTAGAGGTAGCTGCGCAACACGGCCGCTTCGGCGCCACAGTGCCGCGCCAGTTGCGAAAACACCGCTTGGTACAAGCCCCGATGCAGCGCCTCGCTGGGCGGGTTGGGCTGCTGCTTGGCCAACCAGAGCAGGTAGCGTTCGTCGATGAGAGCCACCGCCACGCCGAGCTCGGCTCTGGCGCCGGCACCGTACGCAGGACGCATCGACGGTCTTTTGTTTAAGTGAAATTTGGTTTTCATAGCGGCCCAGTTAATGCAATAAAGTAAAAAAGGCCCGGATCGGGCCATCCGCTTGGGCATGAGCCCTGTGATTTTGGCACGAAAGCGGGCTAAAGGTTCCGCAACCGCGCGCGGATGGCGTTCAGGGGCCGCTGCGCGCTGGGGTGGCTGGTGCGAGGGTGGCTGGTGCGGCGGGGGCAGCCAAGAGCCACTCGATGCGCTGCTGCGCGGCAGCGGCCAGTTCGGCCTCGCCGCGGCGCTGCGCCATGTCCTCCTGCAGGCGCAGCCACGCCAGCAGCGGCCGGCGCCAGCCTTGCTCGGAGGCCGTCTGCACCGCCAGCGCCAGCGCCTCGGGGTCGAGCCGCTGCGCGCGCAGCCACACGCTGGCCGCCACCAAGCGCGCCAGCGGGTCGTCGATGGCGCGCAGCAGCGCCGCGGCTTCGCCAGCGGCGGCGGGCTCGAGCAAGCGCCGCGCCGTCGGCCGGTGGGCGCTCGGTAGCCACTCGAGGTCGGCGGCCTGCGCTTGCCCGAGCAGGTAGCGGGCATAGGCTTGCTCGGCCGCGCCGGCGCGGGGCAGCACGGGCTGCGCCGCCTCGCAGCGCTCGGCCAGATCGAGGCTTGCCTGGGCCACGGCACAGCGGCTCAGGGCCAAGCGCGCCATCTGGTCGGCGCGCGCGGTGCGCTGGGCGGCCTCGAGGGCGCGCTGCCACTCCAGCTCGGCCACCCGTTGGCGGCCCTCTAGCTCGGCCCGAATGGCGCGCTGCTGCGCCCCGTGGGCTTCAATCTGCCAATCGGGCACGCGCGGCCCGGCGGCACAGCCCGCCAGCAGCCACGACAGCAGCCCGAGCAAGACCCACAGGCCGAGCCGCTGGCCTGCGCTTTGGGCTTGGCAGCGCAGCGCTGGGGCGTGCGGTGCGGCGGTGTGGGGGGTGGGCATCAGGGCACCCTCAATTCGGTGTCGCGGGCCAACGGCCAGCGGCGGTTGAGGTCGCTGAGCAGGGCGTCGATGCGGCGCAGATTGGCCTCGACCTCGACGCGCAACTGATCCAGATCGACGGTGGCGGCGCGCGTGTTTTGCGCGATGCCCTGGGCCTCGACCAGCACCGCATCGACCTTTTGCAGCGACTGGCGCGCATCGGCCAGCAAGCCTTCGATCTGGCGCACCGCCGCCTGGGTGTCGGTCATCAGCCCGTCGGCCCCGAACACGCGCTGGTCGGCATTGCCCACCAGCGCCTCGGCGCGTGCCGCCACCGCCTCGAGGCGGCGCAGCAAGGCGTTGCTCTCGTCGAGCACCTGCATGAAGCGCGCGCGGTCCTCGGCATTGCCCACCAGCAGCCCCAGTGCGCCCTGCGGCCCGGTGAGCGTTTCGCTGGCGCGCTGCACGTTGCGCAAGCTGGCGTTGAGCGGCGCCTGCTCGGCGGTCATGCCCTGAAGGTTGTGCATCAGGTCGCGAATCTGGATCACGATGCGGGGCAAATCGGCCATGGCGTCGCCCTTGAGCACCGTGCGCTCGGCGCCGTCGGGCAGCGGCGGGTCTTCCATGACGCCGGTGAAGGCGCGCAAACGGGTCGCGCCCACGAGGCTGCGCTCGAGGGTGAAGACGCTGCTTTCGCGCAACCAGCGCGCCTCGCTGCTGCGCACATCGACCCAGATGCGCACGCTGCCATCGTCACCCAGCCCGACGCGGCGCACGCGCCCGATCGGAAAACCCGAGAAGGTCAGGTCCATGCCGATCGACACCCCCTCGGAGTCGTCGGCGATCAGCACCAGTTCCTGGGTGGGCTCAAAGGCACCGCGTGCGTACAGCAAAAACGCGGCCGCGCCCAGCAGCAGCGCCAGCAGCAGCGCCAGCAGGACCGCGGCCTTGAACTCGACGTGCTGCACACGCGCCTGGCGGATGGTGCGTTCGACGGTGTCGGTGTCTTCGGTGCTCATGGGTTCCTTCAGCCTCTCAGGCGTAGTTGCCCAACAGCGAAACCAGCTGAATCAGCAGCAGGGCCATGAACAGGCGCATCAGGAGCTGCAGTTCGGTGCTGGCCCGCTGCCCGGGATCGACCGGATCGTACAGGCTCGAGGCCAGCGGCACCAGCGCCACCGTGAGGGCAAAGAAAAAGGTTTTGAAGGCGAAGATCAGCGTCACCTCGGGGCTGAACACGCGCCCGACCAGGTGCAGGTAGGCGTCGAAGGCCCAGGGGCTGAGGCCGTAGATGTTCAGATAAGCCAACAGCAGCGACACCAGCGCGCTCAGCGCCACGAGCGTGAACACGGCAAAGATACCCGCCAGCGCACGCGGCAGCACCAGCCAGTGCAGGGCGTCTTTGCCCTCGGCTTGCAATTGCTCGAACACCCCCTGGCGGCGCAGGCTCAAAATTTCGCCGGCCTGCCCGATGCTGCAGCGCAAGGCCACGAACAAGGCCGCCGCCAGCGGGATGAGCTCGAGCACCAGCACCCGCACCACCATCTCGACCGCGTACTGCGACAGCCCCATGCCGGTGGCCGTGACGACGACGATGCGGATCAGCACCACGCCAAACAGCGCCGACAAGGCGATGAACCACAGCAGCACCGGCGCCGTGGCTTGGTAAACGTGCGTGGCAAGCACCGGCCAGCGCTGCCGGCTGTAGCTCGAGGGCGACAGCGCCAACACCAAAATCACCGCCCCCAAGTGGATGATGCGCCACCAGTTCAGGCACCAACGCCCGAGCCCGCGAGCCAAGCCCGCCAGCAGCGCGAAAAATTGCTCCAGCCACACCATGCCTGGATCTTAACGTGGTGCGCTGGCGCCCGCCACGGTGCGCCCGAGCGGCATCGAGCCGCTCAGAGCGTGTCGCCGTGTTCGTCGAGCAGGCGCAGCCGGCGGCTGAGGGTGGCACGGGTCTGGCGGCGCGACAGCAGCTTGGCCTGCGCGGCGGGCGGAAAGTCGGTGAACTGGATCACGCCGCGCAGAATCAGGATGTCGATCAGGTCTTCGGTGACGCGCGCCAAGCCGCTGTCCGACGCGGCCAGTTCGCGTTGGCCCTGCTGGTCTGCCTGCTGCTGCGGCGGCGGCACGGCGTCTTCGTCGGTCAGCAGCGCGGGCGGCGGGCTCATGGGCGCACCCCGGGCGCGTCGGCCGGCGAGTTGCTTTGCAGCCGTAGCACCAACTGCACCCGGTCGCGCACGCCCAGCTTGTCAAAAATGGCCCCCAGGTGGGCCTTGACGGTGCGCTCCGAGATGTACAACTGCTCAGCCACTTCCTTGTTGCTCTTGCCCAAGGCCACGGCGCGCGCCACTTGCGCCTCGCGCTCCGACAGGGCCGACAGATCGCAACCCGCGCCGGTGCCCGAACCCGGGTGCCGCTGCACCAGCTCGCGCGTCGCGGCCACCAGGCGCTGCACCAGGCTGGGCCCGACCCACAGCCCGCCGTGCACCACCACCTGCTCGACTTCGCGCAGCAGCGCGGGCACGGCCTGCAAATGGCAGTAGCCGCGGGCACCGGCATCGAGCGCGCGCAAGCCTTCGGCGTCTTCGGGCACGCTGCTGAGCACCACCACCAGACAACCCGGGCGCTGCACCAGCAATTCGGCGATGCGCGCCGGCCACTGCGGCTGGCTCACCGGCATCCAGACCGTATCGCCCGGACGCACCAGCGCCAGCAAATGGCTCCAAGTCACCCACCGCCCCTCGGCAAAGGCCTGCACCCAGCGCTCGGATGGGGTCGGCAAGGCCTGATTGGCGGCAGCGGAATGGACCAAAAAATAGGCTTGGCTCATGCGGATCCCTGGCGTATGGTGTCAGCGTTCGGAGAGGGCGTTTTCTTTGGCCCGCAACACGGGCTTGAGCAGATAGCTCAGAATCGTGCGTTTGCCGGTCAGGATATCGACTTGCGCCACCATGCCGGGGATGATCGGCAGGCCCTCGCCCAGCGTCGCTTGGCGGGTGCGCAAGCGCACGACGAAAAAGGCGTTGCCCTGCTCGTCGATCACGGTGTCGGCGCCGATGTGCACAACATCGGCTTGCAGGCCGCCATAAATGGCGAAGTCGTAGGCGGTGAACTTGACCATCGCCTCGAGGCCGGGGCGCAGAAAGCCGATGTCGCGCGGTGCGATGCGCGCTTCCAGAATCAGGGCGTCATCCAGCGGCACGATTTCCACCACCTCGCGCCCGGGTTGCACCACCGCGCCCAAGGTGTTGACGTGCAGGCGGCTGACCGTGCCGCGCAGGGGCGAGCGGATGTCGGCCCGCACCACCCGGTCTTCGAGCGCGCGCCCGCCTTCAGCCAGAGTGGACAGGCGGCTCATGGTGTCGGAGAGTTCGGCGCTCATCTGGTTGCGCGCCGTGAGCTGCACTTCTTCGATGCGCCGCTGGGCCTCGGTGATGGCCGCCTGCACGCGCGAGATCTGCGCCGCCGCTTGGTCGCGCTCGCCCACCAGACGCGAGACCTGCTGCTCCAGGCGCAGCACCTCGACTTCGGACACCGCGCCGCTGCCCACCAGCGGGCGCGTGGCGGCCAGCTCGCGCTGCACCAGGCTCAAGCTGCTGGCGGCGGCGTCGCGCCGGGATTGGGCCTCGGTGAGCTCTTGCCGGCGCTGCAGCAACTGGCTCTGGGTGATGGAGATCTGGGCGCTGATTTCGGCCCGGCGCGACTCGAACAGGCTGCGCTCCTGGGCCACGATGGCCGGGGCCTCGCGCTCCAATGCCACGGCCGGGTTGAAGCTGCGGCCCTGGATCAGCGCCCGCAAGCGCTCGGCCCTGGCCTCGAGCGCCAGTTGCGACACCCGGGTTTCGCCCAAGTTGGCCGCAAAACGCGTCGGATCCACGCGCAGCAGCACCTGGTCGGCCTGCACCTCCTGGCCTTCGCGCACCAGGATTTCGTTCACCACCCCGCCATCGACGCTTTGCACGATCTGCACCTGCTGGCTGGGCACCACCCGGCCTTCGCCGCGGGTCACCTGATCGACCTGGGCCACCGACGCCCACAGCACCAGCAGCAGCACCAGCACGGCGCTCCAGCGCAACAGGCGGCGCGCGCGCAGGGGCTCTTGTTGCAACTGGGCCCAATCGGCGTCTGCAGCCCAGTCGAGCGCGTCGCCAGCGGGCTCGTCGTCGCGCGCCAGCCGCTGCGCCAACTTGCCAAACACGGGGTTGCCCACGCGCTCACCGGCCTTGGTGGCCTGGCCGATGCGTTCAAAGGTTTTTTGCTCGAGATCGCTCATCACGCCGCCTTTCCGATCCGACCTTGGCGCAGCGCCTGAATCACCTGCTCTTTGGGGCCATCGGCGACGATCCGGCCTGCGTCCATGACGATGATGCGTTCGACCAGATCGAGCAAGGAAGTTCGATGGCTCACCAGCACCACGGTCTTGCCGGGCACAAACTGCTGCAGGCGTTTCTTGATGTCCTCCTCGCTCGAGTGGTCCATCGAGGAGGTGGGCTCATCGAGCAGCAAAATCGACGGGTCGTTGATCACCGCGCGGGCGATCGCCACCCCCTGGCGCTGGCCGCCCGAGAGCGATTCGCCGCGCTCCCCGACGAGCATGTCGAAACCCTCGGGGTGCTGGTTGACCAGGTCCACGATGCCGCTGAGGGTGGCGGCCTTGAGCACGTCGGCGTCGTCGGCCAGCGGCGCGCCCAGCGTGATGTTGTCGCGCAAGCTGCCGTAAAACAGCATCACGTCCTGCTGCACGTAGCCGATGTGCCGGCGCAACTCGGCCGGGTCGAGCTGGCGCAAGTCGATGCCGTCGATCAGCACCGCGCCGCTGGTGGGCCGGTACAGGCCAAGGATGAGCTTTTCCAGCGTCGTCTTGCCCGAGCCGATGCGCCCCAGAATGGCCACGCGCTCGCCGGCCTTGAGGCGAAAGCTGACGTTGCGCAGCGTGGCGTTGCTCTGGCCGGGGTAGTTGAACGAGACGTCCTTGAACTCGATCGCGCCCTCGATCCGGCCGCGGGCGATGAAGTTGGCGCCGTCGGGGCGCTCCACTTCGCGCTGCATCACCTCTTCGAGCGAACTCAGGGCGGTGGAAGCGGTGTGGTACTGCACCAGCAAACCGGCCACCTGGCCGATCGGCGCCATGGCACGCGAGGCCAACATCGAGCAGGCGATGAGCCCGCCCATGGTGAGCTCGCGCGCACCGATCAGATAGACCCCCAGGATGACGATGGCGATCGTCACCGACCCTTGCACAAAGGCTGCGGTGTGGCTGGAACTGGCCGAGAGCAGCCGCAACTGCGCCCCGACCCGCGCCAGCAGGGCTGCGCTTTGCTCCCATTTGCGCTGGATCGGGGCTTCGGCGGCGAGCGCCTTCAGGGTCTCGAAACCGACCAGGCCCTCGATCAGGGTGGCGTTGCGCTGCGCGCTGGCGCGGTAGGTGGTTTCGGTGAGGGTGTGCATGCGCCCTTGCACGGCCAGCGCGTAGAGCAGCAACACCGCCGCGCCGATGAACAGGGGCACCAGCATCGCCGGCGCGATCCAGCCGATCACGAGGAAAAAGATCAGCGCAAAAGGCAGGTCGATGAACGCCACCACGGTGGCCGAGCCAATGAAGTCGCGCACCGACTCGAAGGCGCGCAGATTGGCGGCGAAGGAGCCGGCCGAGGCTGGGCGCTGCTCCATGCGCATGCCCAGCACGCGCTCCATGATGAAGGCCGACAGCTTGACGTCGGCGCGGCTGCTGGCCAAGTCCACGAAGCGGCTGCGCATGACCTTGAGCATCAGGTCACCGAGCACGATGATGGCGATACCGGCCGAGAGCACCCACAGGGTGTCGAAAGCCTGGTTGGGCACCACGCGGTCATAGACGTTCATCATGAACAGCGGCATGGCGACCGCGAACAGATTGGTCAGGAACGCCGCCAGCAGCACGTCGCGGTACAGGCGCCGGTTTTCGGCGATCACGCCCCAGAACCAGTGCTCGCCGCGCACCGCCTTGACCACTGGGGTGCGCGCGTCGTAGCGGGTGCGCGGCCGGGCGTAGAGGGCGCGGCCACTGTAGCGGGCCTCGATCTGCGCCGTGGGCAGATCGAGCACCGCCTCGCCCAGCTCGGGGAAAATCACGCGCACGCTGGCGCCGTCGGCGCTGCGCTCGAGCAACACACAGGCCGACTGCCCATCGAGCAGCAGCACCGCCGGCAGCAGCTCGGCGCGCAGTTTGGCGATGGGCTGACGCACCAGCTTGCTGCTCAAGCCAGCGCGGTGCGCGGCGCGCTCGAACAGCGACGGCGTCAGCCGCCCGTCTGGGGTCGGCAGGCCGGCCAAGGCGCCGTCGCGCGTCAGCGCCTGCCCGTGCAGGCGCGCCAGCACGATCAGGCAGTGCAACAGGTCGTCGCGCTCAGGCGCTGCCGGCTGCTCTGGCAGCGGCAGGGCGGTGTCTGGGGTCATTTCCACTCCGTGAGGGCTTGGGCACATCGGCATCCCTGACGCCGAACGCAGCGCAGCCTGCAGTCCTTGACTTCAATCGGTGTGCAGTGTAGCGCAAAACCGAGGCTATTGATAAAAACGCAATCTGGCGCCCCAGTGGCGCCCGGCCGCCCGAAGCCACTGAAGCGCCCCCTCGGGGGGGCAGCGAGTGCAGCGAGCGTGGGGGCCCATTTCATCAGTGGCGCCCGGCCGCCCGAAGCCACTGAGCGCCCCCTCGGGGGGCAGCGAGCGCAGCGAGCGTGGGGGCCCATTTCAGTCGGCCATCTGCGTCGCCGGGTCTTCGCTCTCGACGACCTGCCGCGCCCAGAGCTGCAGTTTGCGCGTGTCGGCGCGCAACACCTGTTGCTTGACGGCCAGGATCTGGCTCGGGTGCATGGAAAAGCTGCGCAACCCCAGGCCCAGCAGCAGCCGCGTCATGGTGGGGTCGCCGGCCATTTCGCCGCACACGCTCACCGGTTTGCCTTGGGCGCGGCATTCGGCGATGATGCCCGCCACCAACTGCAGCACGGCCGGGTGCAGCGGGTCGTACAGGTGCGCCACGCTCTCATCGACGCGGTCGATGGCCAGCGTGTACTGGATCAGGTCATTGGTGCCGACCGAGAAAAAATCGAAGTGCTTCATGAACAGCCGCAGCGCCAGGGCCGCCGCCGGGATTTCGATCATCGCCCCCAGGCGCACCGGCCCGTGCACGGCCGCGCTGGCGTCGAGCTGCGCCCGCGCCTTGGCCAGCAGCGTTCTGACCTGCTGCACCTCGCGCAGGTGCGCCAGCATGGGGATCAGCAAATTGACCTTGCCGTGCGCGGCCGCGCGCAGCACCGCGCGCAGCTGCGTCAGGAACATGTCCGGCTCCGACAGACTCCAGCGGATCGCGCGCAGCCCCAGCGCCGGGTTGAGGTGTTCGTCGACGCGGCTGCGGTCGAGCGGCTTGTCGGCCCCCACATCGACGCTGCGTATGGTCACCGGCAGCCCATGCATGCCTTCGACCGCGCTGCGGTAGGCCTCGTACTGCTCGTCCTCGTCGGGCAGCTTGCCGTGGGCGCGGCCCATGAACAGAAATTCGGTGCGAAACAGCCCCACCCCGACCGCGCTCACGGCCAGCGCCGGCAGCGTGTCCGAGGGCTGCTCGATGTTGGCCAACAGCTCCACGCGCTCGCCGTCGAGCGTCACGGCCGGGGTGTTCTTGATGCGCGCCAGCCGCTGGCGCTCGACTTCGCCCTGACGCTGCTTGAAGCCGTATTCGGCCAACACGATGTCGGAGGGGTTGACGATCAGCACCCCGGCGTCGCCGTCGATCACCACCCAGTCGTCCTGGCGCACCATCTGGCTGGCGCCGCGCGCGCCCACCACAGCCGGGATGTCCATGCTGCGCGCCACGATCGCCGTGTGGCTGGTCTTGCCGCCGACATCGGTGACAAAACCGACGAATACGCTGTGCTTGAACTGCAGCGTATCGGCCGGCGAGAGGTCGTGCGCCACCAGCACCAGCGGGTCTTTGCTGTTGTGGCTGACCATCTGCGCCGCCGTGGTGGGCAGCGCCACCGCCATCGGCGAGACCGAACCGCGCATGTGCTGCAGCATGCGCTCGACCAACTGCTCAAAATCGGCCTTGCGCTCGCGCAGGTAGGGGTCTTGCATGTCGTCAAACTGCTTGACCACCAGCTCGAGCTGCGCCGTCAGCGCCCACTCGGCGTTGTAGCGCCGCTCTTGCACCCAGTGCGCCACGCCTTCTTGCAACTGCACGTCCTGCAGCAGCATCAGGTGCACGTCGAGCAAGGCCGTGAGTTCGGGGTGCGCCTCGAGGGTCGCGCTTTCGTGCAGGCTGCGCTGCACGCGCTCGATTTCGGCGATCACCGCATCGCGCGCCTCGCGCAAGCGCCCCAGCTCGGCGCGCACCTGCTCGGCGGCGACAAAATAGTGCGCCACGTCGATGCGGCTGGAGGTCACCAGCACCGCGCGGCCAATCGCCACGCCGCGCGAAACCGCTTGTCCATGCACGCTGAAAGTCATTCGCCCTCTCCGAATTTGTCGTCGATCAAGGCCAGCAGCGCCTGCATGGCCTCGCGCTCGTCGGGGCCATCGGTTTCGATTTCCACCTGCGACCCCAGGCCTGCGGCCAGCATCATCACACCCATGATGCTCTTGGCGTTGATGCGCCGCCCGCCCCGACTCATCCAGACCTCGCAGGTGTACTGCCCGGCCAGTTTGGTGAGCTTGGCCGAGGCGCGGGCGTGCAGCCCGAGTTTATTGCTGATGGTCGCGCTGGTTTTGAGCATGGGTCGGGCTGGTATGAGAGCGTTGCTGTGCCTGTGCGAGGCTGCCTGGCAGCACCAGCACGCCCAGGGTGCCGCCTTGCTGGGCGCGTTCGCACAGGGTGTCCAGCGCTTCATGGCGGTACGAGACCGCACGCAGCAGCATGGGCAGATTGACCCCGGCCAGCAGCCGCGTGTGCACGCCATCGGTGGCCTGGCTGGCCACGTTGCACGGCGTGGCCCCGACAAGGTCGGTCAGCAGCAGGTGTGCGCTGGCGCCGGATGCGCTCAGCAGCGCGTGCAGTTGCGCCAGGCTGGTCTCGGGCGTTTGCTGCGCGGGGATGTCGAGCGCCTGCACACAGGGCGCGGCATCGGGGAACACGTGCAGCACGCACTCGCGCAAGGCCGAAGCCAGCGGCGCGTGGGCGATGACGATGATGCCGTTCATGGGGGCGATTATGCGATGCGCACGGCCACCGCCCCAGCCTGCCCTTCGGCCCTGGCGCACCTGCGCGGGGCCCACACAGCACACCCGGTCGCGTCGAACTTTTATGCTCCAGCCGCCACCAATGTTTCAACCGCGCTACAGTACGCACTTGAACATGAGCACCTCCGCCACCGTCGGCCGCCCCCACACCAGCCTGCCCGTGCCTGCCTCCCTGCGCGCGGCGGCGCTGCAGGCGCAGGCCCTTCAGCGGCCACTGGTGCTGATGGTGACCATCGACAACTGCGCCTTTTGCGAGCTGGTGCGCAACCACTACCTGTTGCCACTGAATCGCCGTGGCGAACTGCACGCGCTGCAGATCAACATGCTGGATCGGCACACGGCGCTGCTGGATTTTCAGGGCCAAAGCAGCACCGCGCGCGCGCTTTCGCGCCAGTGGGGGGTGCGCATCGCGCCTACGCTGCTGTTTTTTGACGCCAACGGACGCGAAGTGGCGCAGCGGCTCGAGGGCGTTGCGGTACCGGAGTTTTATGGGGCCTACCTCGAGCAGCGGCTGGCGCAAGCGCGTGCCGCCATGGCGCAGGCCCGTTGATCACAGGATAGGCACCATGCACACGTACACCGCGCACCTGAACCGGCGCCAGTTTCAGTTGGGTTTGGCGGCGGCGGCGGCGCTCAGCCTGAGCGGTTGCGGCGCCGGCAACGCCGCTCCGGCCTCGCGTTTTCTGTTGCTCGATGGCAGCACGGTCACCGACGCCGATTTGCGCGGCCAAGTGACGTTGATCAATTTCTGGGCCACGACCTGCGTGTCCTGTGTGCAGAAAATGCCCGATCTGGTGGCCTTGTACCTACGGCACCGCGAGCGCGGCTTCGACACCATCGCCGTGGCCATGAGCCACGACCAGCCGGAATGGGTCGCCAACTTTGCCCGCACGCGCCAGTTGCCGTTCAAGGTCGCGCTCGACCACAACGGCGCCTTGGCGCGCGACTGGGGCGAGGTGCGCCTCACGCCCACCACCTTCGTGCTCGATCGGCAGGCGCGCATCGTCAAGCGCTATCTGGGGCCCACCGACGCCACCGCCCTCAACGCCTTCGTCGAAGGCTTGCTGGCGCAGCGCTGAAGCCCGCCTGGCGCCCTCGATGGGCTTAATCGCGGAAGTTGTCGTGACACGCCTTGCACGAGGCGGCGGTCTCGCCGAAGGCGCGCCGCACGGCGTCGAGGTTGTTGGTCATGGCGGCGGCGTTCAAGGCGGTGAGGGCGCGCGCCGCGTCCTGGGCGGCGGCGTCGAAACGGGCGCGCTCGGTCCACACCACCGGCTTGGCTTTGCTCGGCAGTCCTTGGGTTTCGGGCGTAAAGCCCGCCCAGGGCAAGCGCGAGAGCGTCATGATGATGGCCATGTTTTGCTGCACCGCAGCCGCGTCGAACGGCACACGGCCATTGGCCATCGCGCCCACACGGGCAAAGTGGTTGCCCATGACATTGAAGGCGCCCTGACGGTAGTCGATCGCGTCTTGCGGGGTGCGGAACTGGGCCTGTGCGGCGCCGGCGCTGGCGCACAGGGCGGCAGCGAGAAAAACCGTGACTGGCAGCTTCATAAAACCTTCCTTGGGTGGATTGATCAGGAGTGGCCGCATGGGGGATGCAGCGCGCATCGAGTCTATGCTGGTATTATCAATCGCTGGTGACTGGGGCTTTGCCCGAGTGTTTTTCTTGGTTATTTTCTGGGGGGCGTGCGGATGCACCGGGTTCGAGTTTGGGATGCGCCGACGCGGCTGTTTCATTGGCTTTTGACCTTGTCCGTGGTGGGTTTGATCGTCACCGGCAACGTGGGCGGGCTGTGGATGGAATGGCACCTGTGGCTGGGCTACTTCGTGCTCTCGCTGCTGCTGTTTCGGTTGCTCTGGGGCTTGGTGGGCGGGCGCTGGTCGCGCTTTACGAGCTTTGTCTATGGCCCGGGCTCGCTCTGGGCGTACCTGCGCGGACGCAGCCCACTCGAGCACCGCGTTGGCCACAACCCCCTGGGGGCGCTGTCGGTGTTTGCGCTGCTGCTTGTGCTGCTGCTGCAAGTGTTCAGCGGCCTGCTCACCGACGACGCCATTTTTTACGCCGGCCCGTGGGTGGCATGGGCCAGCCCCGAGTGGGTCGATCGGGCCAGCAACTACCACGACGAGGTCGGCAAGTTGCTGCTGCTCGGCCTGGTTGCCCTGCACCTGCTGGCGCTGCTGTATTACAAGCTGGTCAAGCGCGAGGCGCTGGTGGCGGCCATGGTCACGGGCGACAAGTTGCTGCCCGAAGCGCTGCCTGCCAGCCCTGACGGCGCCAGGCACTGGGCCTTGGCGCTGGGCTGCTACGCGGTGGCGGCCGGCTTGGCCTACGCGCTGGTCAACTGGCCCCTCGTCTAGGCCCCTCGTCCTGGCCGCGCCGGCCTCAGAGCGCGCGCACTTGCGCCAGCAGCGTGTCGGCGTCCGAGACCTCGAGCTTGCCCGCGGCCTCGACGTTGAGCACCTTGACCACGCCGTCTTGCAGCAGCATCGAGTAGCGCTGGCTGCGCAGCCCAAGCCCACGGCCGCTCAAGTCGAGCGTCAGGCCGGTGGCCTTGGCCAGCGCGGCGTCGCCGTCGGCGAGCAAGCGAATCTTGCCTGCGGTGCCCTGATCGCGCGCCCAAGCGCCCATGACAAAGGCATCGTTGACGCTCACGCACCAGATTTCATCGACGCCCGCAGCCTTGAATTCGGCGCAGCGTTGCAGATAGCCCGGCAGGTGGCTGACCGAGCAGGTCGGGGTGAAGGCCCCAGGCACCGCGAACAGGGCTATGGTCTTGCCCGCCGTGGCGCTGGCGAGCTCGACCGGGTTCGGGCCCAGGCTGCAGCCCTCGCCCTCGCGCTCATGGTATTCCATCAAGGTCAGGGCGGGCAGTCGGTCTCCGGCTTGGATCATGGTGGCGCTCCGGTAGGGTGAAACAAAAAAACCAACCGAGATTCTCGGTTGGTTTCTGCTCGGGCGGTCCCGGTGCGGCCCAATGGGCTTAAAGCCATCCGGGCTAAAGCAAGCTGGGTTTAGACCAGGCCGGCCTTTTGCACCAGGCGGGTCACGACCCAGTTTTTGGTTTTGGACAATGGCCGGCTCTCGGTGATTTCGATCACGTCGCCCAGGTGGTAGGCGCCGGCTTCGTCGTGCGCGTGGTACTTGCTCGACTTGATCACGATCTTGTCGTAGAGATCGTGCTTGACGCGGCGCTCGACCAGCACGGTCACGGTCTTGGCGCGCTTGTCGCTCACCACTTTACCGATCAGGGTGCGCTTGAGGGCCGGTGCGGCACCCGTTTTGGCTTCACTCATGGTTTCGCTCCTTGTTGGGCGGCAGCGCGTTTCTGGGCCAAGATGGTCTTGGCGCGGGCAATGGCGCGCCGGGTTTCGCCCAGCGTGGCGGTGTTGTTGAGCTGCTGGGTGGCTTTTTGCATGCGCAGGTTGAAGTGCGCTTTTTGCAGCGACTTGACCTCGGCTTGCAGGGCGGTTTCGTCTTTCAGACGCAGTTCGGCGGTGTTCATGCGGTGCTCCGGTTCACTGACCCAACATGCGGGTCACAAAGGTGGTGCGCAGCGGCAGCTTGGCGGCAGCCAGCTCGAAAGCCTCGCGCGCCAGTTGCTCGGGTACACCGACGATTTCGTAGAGCACCTTGCCGGGCTGGATTTCGGCCACGTAGTACTCGACCGCCCCTTTGCCGTTGCCCATGCGGACTTCGGCTGGCTTTTTGGAGACCGGCTTGTCGGGGAAGACACGGATCCAGATGCGGCCACCGCGCTTGACGTGGCGCGAAATGGCCCGGCGGGCCGACTCGATCTGGCGAGCCGTCAGACGGCCACGGTCGGTGGACTTCAGGCCGAAATCGCCAAAGGCCACGGTGGCGCCGCTGGTGGCGATGCCCGTGTTGCGGCCTTTTTGCTCTTTACGGTATTTACGGCGTGCAGGTTGCAACATGTGTCATTTCTCCTTAGGCCTGCGGTTTGGCAGCGCCATCGGCTGCGGCGCCACTGGCACGGCGCGGCGCACCGGCGCCAGCGCCTGGGCGGCCACGGCCGTCGGGGCGGTTGTCAGCGCGGCCATCGCGGCGCGGGCCACGGGGGGGGCGGCGCTCGTCGTCGGGGCGCGGGGTGCTGTCGAGCGTGGGCGCGTCGCTGCGCCCGAGGTGGTCGCCCTTGTAGACCCAGACCTTGACGCCGATGACGCCGTAGGTGGTCTTGGCTTCCGAGGTGCCGTAGTCGATGTCGGCGCGCAGCGTGTGCAGCGGCACGCGGCCTTCGCGGTACCACTCGGTGCGCGCGATCTCGATGCCGTTCAGGCGACCGGCCGACATGATCTTGATGCCCTGGGCACCCAGACGCATGGCGTTTTGCATCGCGCGTTTCATGGCGCGGCGGAACATGATGCGCTTCTCCAACTGCTGCGTGATCGAGTCGGCGATCAGCTTGGCATCGACTTCGGGCTTGCGCACTTCTTCGATGTTCACCGCCACCGGCACGCCGAGCTTGGCAGCCAGGTCTTTTTTGAGCTTCTCGATGTCCTCGCCTTTTTTGCCGATGACCACGCCCGGACGCGCCGAGTAGATGGTGATGCGGGCATTCTTGGCCGGACGCTCGATCACGACGCGCGACACGGCGGCGTTTTTGAGCTTGGCCTTGAGGTACTCACGCACCTTGATGTCTTCGGCCAGCATGCCGGCGAAGTCGCGTTCGCTGGCGTACCAGCGGCTGGCCCAGTTGCGGCTCACCGAAAGGCGAAAACCGGTCGGATGGATTTTTTGTCCCATGGCGTTTCCTGTCGGTTTAGGTGCCCACCGTCACGTAGATGTGACAGGTCGGTTTGCTGATGCGGTTGCCGCGGCCCTTGGCGCGAGCCGAGAAACGCTTGAGCGTGGTGCCTTGCTCGACGTGGATGAGCTTGACCTTCAGTTCATCGATGTCGGCGCCGTCGTTGTGCTCGGCGTTGGCAATGGCCGACTCGAGCGCCTTCTTGACGATGCCAGCGGCCTTCTTTTGCGTGAAGTTCAGAATGTGCAGCGCCTGATCGACTTTTTTGCCTCGAATCAGGTCGGCCACCAGGCGGCCCTTGTCCACCGAGAGGCGGACGCCGCGAGCGATTGCGCGTGTTTCCATGGTGCGTGTCCTTACTTCTTGGCTTTCTTGTCGCCGGGGTGGCCCTTGAAGGTGCGCGTGAGCGAGAACTCGCCCAGTTTGTGGCCCACCATCTGGTCGGTGATGTACACCGGCACGTGCTGCTTGCCGTTGTGTACGGCGATCGTCAGGCCGATGAAGTCGGGCAGGATCATGGAGCGGCGCGACCAGGTCTTGACCGGCTTTTTGTCTTTGGTGGCAACGGCCTTTTCGACCTTGGCCATCAGGTGATGGTCAACGAAGGGGCCCTTTTTGAGTGAACGCGTCATGTCGTCAGCTCCTTACTTCTTGCGCCGCGAGACGATCATGGTCTGCGTGCGACGGTTGTTGCGGGTGCGGTAACCTTTGGTCAGGTTGCCCCACGGATCAACCGGCGGCATACCGGTGCCGGTGCGGCCCTCGCCCCCGCCGTGCGGGTGGTCGATCGGGTTCATGGCCACGCCACGCACGGTCGGGCGGATGCCCATGTGGCGCTTGACGCCGGCCTTGCCGAGCTGGCGCAGGCTGTGCTCGGGGTTCGAGACTTCGCCGATGGTGGCGCGGCAGTCCACGTGCACCTTGCGCACTTCGCCCGAGCGCACGCGCACCTGGGCATAGAGGCCTTCGCGCGCCAGCAGCACCGCCGAGGCGCCGGCCGAACGCGCGATCTGCGCGCCCTTGCCCGGCAGCATCTCGATGCAGTGGATGGTCGAACCCACCGGGATGTTGCGGATCGGCAACGTGTTGCCGACGCGAATCGGCGACTCGGGGCCCGACAGCAGCGTCGCACCCACGGCCACGCCGCGTGCGGCGATGACGTAGCGGCGCTCGCCGTCGGCATAGCACAGCAAAGCGATGTGGGCGCTGCGGTTGGGGTCGTACTCGAGGCGCTCGACCTTGGCCGGAATGGCGTCCTTGTTGCGCACAAAATCGACCACGCGGTAGTGGTGGCGGCTGCCGCCCCCGCGGTGGCGCACGGTGATGTGGCCGTTGTTGTTGCGCCCGGCTTTCTGGAACTTGGGCTCCAGCAGCGGTGCGTAGCCCTCGCCCTTGTGCAGGGTTTCACGCGTGACCTTGACCATGCCCCGGCGGCCGGGGGAGGTCGGTTTCATCTTGATGACGGCCATGATCAGACTGCCTCCCCACCAAAGCTGATTTCCTGTCCGGCTTGCAGCGTCACGTAGGCTTTGCGCACGTGGTCGCGGCGACCGATGGTTTTGCCAAAGCGCTTGCTCTTGCCTTTTTGGTTGAGCACGTTGACGGCCTTGACCTTGACGTTGAACATCTGCTCCACCGCCGCCTTGATTTCGGTCTTGGTGGCGTTTTGCAGCACCTTGAACAGCACCGCATTGGTTTTTTCGGCCGCGGCGGTGGCTTTCTCCGACACGATCGGCGCCACCAGCACCTGCATCAGGCGGCCTTCGTCAAACTGGATGCTGCTCATGCGAACATCTCCTTGAGTTGGTCGATGGCACCTTTGGTGACGATCACCTTTTTGTAGTGCACCAACGAGAGCGGGTCGGCGTAGCGCGGCTCCATCACCAGCACGTGGGGCAGGTTGCGCGCAGCCAGATAGAGGTTGTCATCGACCTGATCGGCGATCAGCAGCACCGACTGCAGGTTCATGGCCTTGAACTTGGCGGCCAGCAGCTTGGTCTTGGGCGCTTCGAGGGTGATCGCATCGACCACCGCCAAACGGCCTTCGCGCACCAGCTGCGACAGGATCGAGGCCATGCCGGCGCGGTACATCTTCTTGTTGAGCTTTTGGCCGAAGTTCTCGTCCGGGCTGTTGGGGAAGATGCGACCGCCCCCACGCCACAGCGGCGAGGAGGTCATGCCGGCGCGGGCGTTGCCGGTGCCTTTTTGCTTGAACGGCTTGCGCGTGCTGTGCTTGACGGTGGCGCGGTCCTTTTGCGCCCGCGTTCCTTGGCGTGCGTTGGCCTGGTAGGCCACCACCAGCTGGTGGATCAGCGCTTCGTTGTAGTCGCGGCCGAACACGGTTTCGGGCACGTCCACGTGCGCAGCGGCCTGGCCTTGCTCATTGAGGAGTTCGACTTGCATCAGTTGCCTCCTTTGGGCGCTGCTTTGACGGCCGGACGCACGGTCACGAAACCGCCCTTGGATCCTGGCACTGCGCCCTTGATGAGCAGCAGCTGGCGCTCGACATCGACCCGCACCACGTCCAGATTCTGCGTGGTCACGGTCTCGGCGCCCATGTGGCCGGTCATTTTCTTGCCGGGGAACACGCGACCGGGGTCTTGCGCCATCGAGATCGAGCCCGGCACGTTGTGCGAACGGCTGTTGCCGTGCGAGGCGCGCTGCGAGGCAAAGTTGTGGCGCTTGATGGTGCCGGCATAGCCCTTGCCGATCGAGGTGCCCTGCACATCGACCTTTTGGCCTGCGGCAAAGATCTCGGCCACGGGCAGCACGGCACCGGCGGCGAATTTGCCGGCCAGTTCGGCGCTGACGCGGAACTCTTGCAGGATTTCACCGGCTTCGACGCCGGCCTTGGCCAAGTGCCCAGCGGCGGGCTTGCTCACGCGCGAGGCGCGCCGCTTGCCGTAGGCCAGTTGCAAGGCATCGTAGCCATCGTTGGCTTGGGTTTTGACTTGTGCCACGCGGTTGTTCGATACGTCGACCACCGTGACGGGAACGGCGTCCCCATCGTCGGTGAATAGGCGCATCATGCCCACCTTGCGGCCCAACAACCCCAGGGAGTTGCTCAGACTCATTTTTTCTCCATTTCCGCGTTGTGCGCGTGTCCGACTGCAATTGGCCGGAGCTTAGAAACCAGCGCCGCGCCCCTGAAGGCGCCTTTGCCGGTGCAAACGATTTGTCAACCTCGCCCTTGCCTGACAGGGCCGCACTGCTGCGGCCCCCAAAACACGGGCGAAGCCTTGAATTATAACCCGATGAAGAATTTCACACAAGGCCTGTGCCGAGGGTGGCTGCCATCCCTGCGGCCGCAGACGCGGTGTGCGTTGCCTTATTGCAACTTGATCTCCACATCGACGCCGGCGGGCAGGTCGAGCTTCATCAGCGCGTCGACGGTCTTGTCGGTCGGATCGACAATGTCCATCAGACGCTGGTGGGTGCGGATCTCGAACTGGTCGCGGCTGGTCTTGTTGACGTGCGGCGAGCGCAGGACGTCGAAGCGCTTCATGCGCGTGGGCAGGGGCACGGGGCCCTTGACGATGGCCCCGGTGCGCTTGGCGGTTTCGACGATCTCGGCGGCCGAGGTGTCGATCAGCTTGTAGTCAAAGGCCTTGAGGCGGATGCGGATTTTTTGCTTGCTCATGGTCGGTGTTTCCTGTGGGCTGCGTCCGGGTTCGCATCAATCCAGAATCTTGGCCACCACGCCGGCACCGACGGTGCGGCCGCCCTCGCGGATGGCAAAGCGCAGGCCTTCTTCCATGGCGATCGGGGCAATCAGCTTGACGGTGATGCTGACGTTGTCGCCGGGCATGACCATCTCCTTGCCTTCGGGCAGCTCGATCGAGCCGGTGACGTCGGTGGTGCGAAAGTAGAACTGCGGCCGGTAGTTGTTGAAGAACGGCGTGTGGCGCCCGCCTTCGTCCTTGCTCAGCACGTAGACCTCGCCGGTGAAGTGGGTGTGGGGCTTGATGCTGCCGGGCTTGCACAGCACTTGGCCGCGCTGCACGTCTTCGCGCTTGGTGCCGCGCAGCAGGATGCCGACGTTGTCGCCGGCCTGGCCCTGATCGAGCAGCTTGCGGAACATCTCGACGCCGGTGCAGGTGGTCTTCTGGGTGGTGGCGATGCCGACGATCTCGATCTCTTCGCCAACCTTGATGAGGCCGCGCTCGATGCGCCCGGTGACCACGGTGCCGCGGCCGCTGATGCTGAACACGTCTTCGACCGGCATCAGGAAGGCGCCGTCGACGGCGCGCTCGGGCTGCGGGATGTAGCTGTCGAGGGCGTCGGCCAGCTTCATGATGGCTTGCTCGCCCAGCGGGCCTTTGTCGCCTTCGAGCGCGAGCTTGGCCGAGCCGTGCACGATCGGGGTGGCGTCGCCGGGGAAGTCGTATTTGTCGAGCAGCTCGCGCACTTCCATCTCGACCAGCTCGAGCAGCTCGGCGTCGTCGACCATGTCGCACTTGTTCAGAAACACGATGATGTAGGGCACACCGACCTGGCGCGCCAGCAGGATGTGCTCGCGCGTCTGCGGCATGGGGCCGTCGGCGGCGGAGCAGACCAGGATGGCGCCGTCCATCTGCGCCGCACCGGTGATCATGTTCTTGACGTAGTCGGCGTGGCCGGGGCAGTCGACGTGGGCGTAGTGGCGGCTGGCGGTCTCGTATTCGACGTGCGCGGTGTTGATGGTGATGCCGCGCGCTTTTTCTTCAGGAGCCGCGTCGATCTGGTCGTAGGCCTTGGCCTGTCCGCCAAACTTGGCCGCCAGCACGGTGGTGATGGCCGCCGTGAGCGTGGTTTTGCCGTGGTCCACGTGACCGATGGTGCCCACGTTGACGTGCGGCTTGGTCCGCTGGAATTTTTCCTTTGCCATGATGCAAAAATCCTTCAATCAAAAAAAGAACAAGGCCCGTGCGGGTTTAAGGTCTGCGCTGGCGGCGGCGTCACGGGCAACGCCGCCTCCCCTGGCGGGGCAACTCAGACCGGGGCCAAGGACAGCGCCGTCCCGCTGAAGGGACAGCGCCGCTTGGCGACCATTTACTTGGCGCGCGCCGAAATGATGGCCTCCTGCACGTTGCGCGGCGCTTCGGAGTAGTGCTTGAACTCCATGGTGTAGGTGGCGCGGCCCTGGCTCATGCTGCGCAGCGTGGTCGAGTAGCCGAACATCTCGGACAGCGGCACCTCGGCCTTGATCGCCTTGCCGCCGCCGACCATGTCGTCCATGCCCTGCACCATGCCGCGCCGGCTGGACAGGTCGCCCATGACGTTGCCGGCGTAGTCTTCGGGGGTTTCGACCTCGACCGCCATCATCGGCTCCAGGATCACCGGCTGCGCCTTCTTGCAGCCTTCCTTGAAGCCGAAAATGGCCGCCATCTTGAACGCCTGCTCGGACGAGTCCACGTCGTGGTAGGAGCCGAAGTGCAGCGTCACCTTGACATCGACCACCGGGTAGCCGGCCAGCACGCCGGTGTTGAGCGCTTCGATCACGCCCTTTTCCACCGCCGGGATGTACTCGCGCGGCACCACGCCACCCTTGATGGCATCGACGAACTCGAAGCCCTTGCCCGGCTCTTGCGGCTCGATCTTGAACACCACGTGCCCGTACTGGCCCTTGCCGCCCGACTGGCGCACGAACTTGCCTTCGCTGTCCTCGATCGTGCCGCGGATGGTTTCGCGGTAGGCCACCTGCGGTTTGCCGACGTTGGCCTCGACGCCGAACTCGCGCTTCATGCGGTCGACGATGATCTCCAGGTGCAGCTCGCCCATGCCGGCGATGATGGTCTGGCCCGATTCCTCGTCGGTCTTGACGCGGAACGACGGGTCTTCCGACGCCAGGCGGCTCAGGGCGATACCCATTTTCTCCTGATCGGCCTTGGTCTTGGGTTCGACCGCTTGCGCGATCACGGGCTCGGGGAAGACCATTTTCACCAGCGTGATCACGGCCGCCGGGTCGCACAGGGTTTCGCCGGTGGTCACTTCCTTGAGGCCGACGCAGGCGGCGATGTCGCCGGCGCGGATTTCTTCGACCTCGTTGCGGTTGTTGGCGTGCATCTGCACGATGCGCCCGATGCGCTCCTTCTTGCCCTTGACCGGGTTATAGACCGTGTCGCCTTTCTTGATCACGCCCGAATAGACGCGCACGAAGGTCAGTTGGCCGACGAAGGGGTCGGTCATGAGCTTGAAGGCCAGCGCCGAGAGCTTCTCGCCGTCGTCGGCCTTGCGGCTGATGGGCTGGTCTTTTTCGTCGCTGCCCATCACCGGCGGAATGTCCACCGGCGACGGCAGGAAGTCGATCACGGCGTCGAGCATGCGCTGCACGCCCTTGTTCTTGAACGCGGTGCCGCACAGCATGGGCTGGATTTCGCAGGCGATGGTGCGGGTGCGCAGACCGAGCTTGATCTCGTCCTCGCTCAGATCGCCTTCCTCGAGGTACTTGTTCATCAGCGCTTCGCTGGCCTCGGCGGCGGCTTCGACCATTTTTTCGCGCCACTCGGCGGCGCTGGCCGCGAGCTCGGCCGGGATGTCGTGGTACTCGAACTTCATGCCCTGCGAGGCTTCGTCCCAGATGATGGCCTTCATCTTGAGCAGATCGACCACGCCCTTGAAGTGCTCCTCGGCCCCGATCGGGATCACCACCGGCACCGGATTCGCCTTCAGGCGCAGGCGCATCTGCTCATAGACCTTGAAGAAATTGGCGCCGGTGCGGTCCATCTTGTTGACGAAGGCCAGGCGCGGCACCTTGTACTTGGTGGCCTGGCGCCACACGGTTTCGGACTGCGGCTGCACGCCGCCCACGGCGCAATAGACCATGCAGGCGCCGTCGAGCACGCGCATGGAGCGCTCGACTTCGATCGTGAAGTCCACGTGGCCGGGGGTGTCGATGATGTTGAAGCGGTGCTCGGGGTAGGACAGATCCATGCCCTTCCAGTAGCAGGTGGTGGCGGCCGAGGTGATGGTGATGCCGCGCTCCTGCTCCTGCTCCATCCAGTCCATGGTGGCGGCGCCGTCGTGCACCTCACCGATCTTGTGGTTGACCCCGGTGTAGAACAGGATGCGCTCGGTGGTGGTGGTCTTGCCGGCGTCGATGTGGGCCGAGATACCGATGTTGCGGTAGCGTTCGATGGGCGTAGTGCGGGGCATGGAAGATTCTCCGGTGGATACGTGCGTCAGCCCGCTACCCTGGTGTCAAGGGGAGCGGGCTGCTGATGGATGGGCGGAAAGCGCGGGGCCGATGCAGGCCCGACTCAGAAGCGGAAGTGGCTGAAGGCCTTGTTGGCCTCGGCCATGCGGTGCACCTCGTCGCGGCGCTTCATGGCGCCGCCACGGCCTTCGTTGGCCTCGAGCAGCTCGTTGGCCAGACGCAAGGCCATCGATTTTTCGCCGCGCTTGCGTGCGGCCTGCTTGATCCAGCGCATCGACAGCGCCAGCCGGCGCACCGGGCGCACTTCGACCGGCACCTGGTAGTTGGCACCGCCGACGCGGCGGCTCTTGACCTCGACCATCGGCTTGACGTTGTTGATGGCGGTGGTGAACAGCTCCAGCGGGTCTTTGCCGGATTTTTTCTCCATGGTCTCGAGCGCGCCGTAGATGATGCGCTCGGCGACCGCTTTCTTGCCGCCCTCCATGATCACGTTCATGAACTTGGACAGCTCGACATTGCCGTACTTGGGATCCGGCAGGATTTCACGTTTAGGGACTTCGCGACGACGTGGCATTTTTACACCTCAAACACTTCAGTTGGCCGCACCCCTGGGTGCTGCCGCGAGAGCCATGCGCGGCTCCCACTTACTTGACCCGCGCACACTGCGTGCGTTTGGGGCCTACACGCTCAAGACACACGCGCTGCGCGCACGCCCTGGGCAACGAAACACACCCTTCAGCCTGGGCTGCGGCTTATTTGGCCTTGGGCCGCTTGGCGCCGTATTTGGAGCGCGCCTGCTTGCGGTCTTTCACGCCTTGCAAGTCGAGCGAGCCGCGCACGATGTGGTAGCGCACGCCGGGCAAGTCCTTGACCCGGCCGCCGCGCACCAGCACCACGCTGTGCTCTTGCAGGTTGTGGCCTTCGCCGCCGATGTACGAAATCACCTCGAAGCCGTTGGTCAGACGCACCTTGGCGACCTTGCGCAAGGCCGAGTTCGGCTTTTTCGGCGTCGTGGTATAGACGCGGGTGCAGACGCCACGGCGCTGCGGGCAGTTTTCCATGGCCGGGCTCTTGGATTTGGTCTGTTCGACCTCCCGGCCCTGGCGCACGAGTTGGTTGATGGTTGGCATTGAAAAAAACGTCCCTAAACGTTTGAAAAACGGCTGATCCCCTCGGCCAGATGCCGAAAAGCCCGTGAATGTAGCACGAAAGGCGCGCAGCGGTCAAGCCAAAGGTGGATAGACCGACCCCCAGGCGCGCCAGGCCGCCAGCACCGCCACCGCCACGATGCCCGAGGCATAGGCGCTGCCGATGGCGCCGACGAGCAGCGACAGCAGCAGCAGCAGGCCGTCGCGGTGCATCCAGCCTAGGCAGAGCGCGATCAGGCTCAGGCCGGGCAAGATGTTGCCCAAAGGCAACGGGATAAAAATCAGCAGCGCCATCCAGACGATCCACAGCGCCCACAGGCCGCTCAGGCTGTGGTGCGCCAACCACGTCAGGCGCGGGCGGATCCAGGCCGCGGCACACTCGTGCAACCAAGCCAGCGCGTGCAGCGTGCGCCGGCTCCAGGCAGGGCTCAGGCGCGCGCGCCCCAGCCGCTGCGGCAACGCCGCCGCCGTGGGCTGCCCCCACTGCCAGGCAATGGCAATGATGGCCACACTCATGGCGGTGCCCAACCCCATGATGGGCGGCAGGCACAGGCACGCCAGCAGCATGAGCAACAAGGGGCGCGAGCCGCCGTGGCCGTGCAGATCGACCAACTCGGCGATGCTGATGCCCAGCACGCTCCGGGCGGACCCTTCAGTAGCCGCTGCAGTGGGTGCGCCCAGCGCATCTGCCGGGCCCGCTGTCGCAGCGCCCAGCCCTCCGGCGCCCAAGCCTTCGGCCCAGGCGCGGCAACGCTGCGCCCAAGTGCGTGGGCAGTTTTCCGGGCCGTGGTTCATGCGGGTGGCAGCGCGGCTTCAGCTCGGACGCAAGCTGGTGCGCAGACGCTGCGCCTTGCTCAGCGCCCAATGGCCCAGCAAAGCCAGCACCACGATCAGGGCGGTCACGATGAACCAGACGATCCACAGGATCACCGACAAGATCCCCACCAGACCAGGCAGGAACGGCAGCAGCGACTCCAGCACCCCCACCGTCCAGGCGAACAGATCGCGCAGCGGCACCAAGAACGCCTCAGCGATCCAGGGCGCCAACTCGGGCGGCACCGGCCACTGCGCGATGAGGGCGGCCAAGCTGGCGGCCTCGCCGGTGGCGACCTGCGTCGCCAGCCAGTCGGCCAAGCCGGTCAAGACCCAGATGGCGCCGGTCCAGAGCAACAACACGAGCAGGGTCACAACCCAGAGCAGCAGTTTCACGCAGAGCTTTCAAAATAATGAGCACGACCTGAGAGGCCGCGCAGCCGCCCCAAGTTCCGTGCCGCACTATAACGAAAATCCGTGACCCTTGTTGCAGCGCATCAAAAGCCGCCCGCTCCGCGCTGCATCAGCGGCTGAGATGCGATTGGGCGTGTCCGCACGGGCGCGCCGAAGCGCCACCAGCAAGGCGCAAGGCACAGCCGTGGCCCAAGCCACGGCGCGCATGGGCAACGCCGCAGACGGTGTTTAGGTGCGTCAAGGCGAGGATGAACGATTGCCTCCCAGCCTCTTAGGGCTTGATCGCCACCTTGAGCACGCCGTCGCGCTGGTTGGCAAACAGGTCGTAGGCGGCGACGATGTCATCGAGACGGTAGTGGTGCGTCACCAGCAGGCCCAGATCGAGGCGGCCGCTGGCGACCACGTTCATCAGCCGGCGCATGCGCTCCTTGCCGCCCGGGCACAGCGCGGTGACGATGCGGTGGTCCCCCAGCCCAGCGGCAAAGGCCGAGAGCGGAATCTTCAGGTCTTCGGAGTACACCCCCAAGCTCGAGAGCGTGCCGCCGGGCTTAAGCACGCGCAGCGCGGCCTCGAAGGTCGATTGCAGACCCAGCGCTTCGATCGAGGAGTCGGCGCCCTTGCCGCCGGTCAGGCGCATGACCTCGGCCACCACGTCGCACTGTTTGAAGTTGAGCGTGATGTCGGCCCCCATCTGGCGTGCGATCGCCAGCCGGTGGTCGTTGCCATCGACGCCGATGATGGTGCTGGCGCCCAACAAACGCGCCCCGGCGGTGGCGCACAGGCCGATGGGGCCTTGGGCGAACACAACCACGGTGTCGCCGATTTTGATGTTGGCGTTCTCGGCCCCCTTGAAGCCGGTGGACATGATGTCGGGGCACATCAGCACCTGTTCGTCGCTCAGGCCCTCGGGCACCGGGGCTAGGTTGGCCTGGGCGTCGGGCACCAGCACGTACTCGGCTTGGGTGCCGTCGATCAGGTTGCCAAAGCGCCAACCGGCGGTGGCCTTGTAGCCGTGGCAGCCGCAGCGCCCCGAAGGCACCAGATAGCTGCCGTCTTGCGAAGGCGCCCCGTCTTGGGCGGCGTAAGAGTTGAAGTTGGGGCAGATGGCGCCGGCGATCACGCGCTGGCCCTCTTGGTAGCCGATCACGGCTGAACCGAGTTTTTCGATCACGCCGACCGGCTCGTGGCCCACCGTGAGCCCCTTGGCGACCGGGTACTCGCCTTTGAGGATGTGTACGTCGGTGCCACAGATGGTGGTGGTGGTGATGCGCACCAAGGCATCGTTGGGCCCCACCGCGGGGATGGGTTTGTCAGCCAGCTCAATACGGCCGGGTTCGACGAAGATGGCGGCTTTCATCATGGCAGTCATGCTTGCTCCTTGGGGTTGTGGGCAGCACACGCGCCCAGCCGCCAAGGCCCGATCCCGCCTCAAGCGCTGCCACGTATGCGGCCCCAGTCTGGCACGAAACGCGGCGCTTGACCAGCGCGTACCCGAGTGCGTTGCTAGACTACTGGATCCAGAGCCGCAGCGCGCCCCAGAAGCGCCCCAACAGGCCGGCTTGTGGCACCGTTTCGAGCACGAACAGCGGCACTTCGGCCACCACGTCGCCACGGGCGTTGCGCACCCGCAGCGTGCCCAGCGGCTGGTCTTTGAGCAGTGGCGCCAGCAGCGGCTCGGGCCGCAGCACCTCGGTGCGCAAACCCGCCGCTTGCCCGGCCGGCACCGTGACCACCACGCCCTCGGGGCGACCGAGCGGCACCGTGGCAGCGCGGCCCTGCCACACCGGCGGCTGCGACACCGCTTGGCCGGGCGCAAACAGGCGCACCGCCTCAAAAGCCGCGTAGCCCCAGTTGAGCAGGGTCTGGCTCTGGGCGGCGCGGGCGTTTTCGCTGCTGGCCCCCAGCACCACGGCGATCAGCCGGCGCTGACCGGCGGCGCCAGGGCCGAGCGCAGCAAAGGGGCGCTGGGCGCTGGCGACGATGCCGTAACCCGCGGCCTCGGTGTGGCCGGTTTTCATGCCGTCGACCGTGGGGTCGCGCAGCAGCAGCAAGTTGCGGTTGCTGACGTTGACCGCCGGCGCGCCGGGGTAGTGGTAGCGCTGGATGGCAAAGTAGGCCATGTATTCGGGAAAGTCGCGGCTCAGGCGCGCCGCCAACTGCGCCAGGTCGCGCGCCGTGCTGCGCTGGCCGGGGGCGCTCAGGCCCTCGGGGTTGACAAAGCGCGTGCGCGTCAGGCCCAGCGCCTGCGCCTGCTGGTTCATGCGCTCGACAAAGCGCTCCACCGAACCCGCCACGCCCTCGGCCAAGGCAATGGTGGCGTCGTTGGCCGAGAGCACGATCATGCCCTTGAGCAAGGCTTCGACGGGCACTTGCGCGCCTTGGGGTGCAAACAGGCGCGAACCCGGCATGCGCCAGGCACGCTCGCTCACCGTCAGCGTTTGCGTGCGCTCGATGCGGCCGGCGCGCATCGCCTCGAACACCAGATAGGCGCTCATCAGCTTGGTCAGCGAGGCCGGCTCGACCTCGCGCTCGGCCTCGCGCTCGGCCAACACCTGGCCGCTGGTGGCGTCGAGCAGCACAAAGGCGCGCGCCGCGATTTCGGGCGGCTGCGGGCTGCTGGCCCAAGCCGGGCTGGCCGCGCCCAGCAGCCCGCCCATGCTCAGCAGAAGGCCAAGCAACACGCGCTTCAGAAAGGGAGGCATCATGGTGAGGCGGTAGGCAGATGGTCGGTGCGGTTGCGATCGGCCCAAGGGCGCGAGCGGTGCCGTCGTGGCCGCGGTGATCGGTCTCAGGGCTTGAAGGACGCTGGCTCGCAGGCGCGCAGATGCCGCAGCGTCAGCGCCTTGAGCAGGCCGAGGCGGCCGTGGAAAAAATGCTCGACCCCGGGCACCACGGTGACCGGCAGGCCTTGCGGTCGCGCCCAGTCGAGCACGGCGGCCAAGGGCACCGTGTCATCGGTCTCGCCGTGTATGAGCGCTGTGCAGTCGTGAAGTTCAGCCGGCAGCACGGGCAGTTCGAAGCGGCTGGCCGCCGCCCCCACCAGCAGCACCGATTGCGGCAAGCGCTGCGCCGGCAAGCGCTCGAGGGCGCGCAGCACCACGTAGGCGCCAAAAGAAAAACCAGCCAAGGCCAGCGGCCCGTGCGCGGCCTCGAGTTGCAGCAGCGCCAGCAGGTCGTCGGTCTCGCCCACGCCGTGGTCGTGCACGCCGGCGCTGGCCCCGACGCCACGAAAATTGAAGCGCAACACCCGCCAGCCCTGCTGCACATGCGCCCGCGCCAGCGTCTGCACCACTTTGTTGTGCAGCGTGCCGCCAAACAGCGGGTGCGGGTGCGCGATCAGCGCCACCCCAGCGCCGGCGCGGGGCTGCGCCGGCTCATCGATGGCCACCTCCAACGCCCCCTGCGGGCCGGGGAGCAGACGGGTTTGGGTGTGCGCGTTCATGCGGGCGGCAGAGCTGGGCTTCTCAGCGCCCCACCTCGGGGTCGAGCAACAGGCGCTGCACCGCCACGCCGTCGCGCAGATGCGAGTCGATGATCTCGTCCAGATCGGCACGATCGAGGTAGGTGTACCACGTGCCTTGCGGATAGACCACCGCCACCGGCCCGCCGGCGCAGCGGTCCAGGCAACCGGCCTTGTTGACCCGCACCCGGCCCGGGCCGTCCAGGCCCAAGGCCTTGACCCGCGCCTTGCAGTGGTCGAACGCTTGCTGGGCACCGAGCGCAGCGCAGCAGGCTTGGCCGTTGTCGCGCTGATTGAGGCAGAAGAAAATGTGGCGCTCAAAATAGCTCGGCGCGGATGTGGCGGGATTCATGCGCGGCGATTGTAGACCGGCCCCGGCGCGGCCCGCAAGGCCAGCCGCAAACCCACCCACAGCGCCGCAAAAGGCCACAGCGCCCCCAGCCACTGCGACAGGCCGTGCAACTGTATGAAGCGGCCCCACTCCCACAGTTGCAGCGACTGAGCAAAATACGGCACGGCGGGCGCGCGGTTGAGCAAGGTCAGCGCCAGCACCCAGGCCAGCAGCGACAACAAGGCCGCCGCCCGGTGCCCCAAAGCCAGGCTCAAAAACGCCAGCGCCACGGCAAAACTCAAACCCAAGGACGCCGCTGGCGTGAGCCACGCCCAAGCGTGCCCGGGCCCCCACGTCAGGCTGGCAGACAGCAACAACGCCCCCAGCACCAGCGCCAGCGCCAGCAGCATGAACAGCAAGCGCTGCCCAACCCGGCGCAGCACCGCGTAGCCCAGCAGCAGCGGCGCCCAGACGCACAAGGCGACCACGATCGCCTCGGTGAGCGGGCTCAGGGGCGGCTCGGGCAGCGGCACCGGCAACCACGGCTGCATAAAACTGCCCTCGGCCCACGCGTACAGCGTGCCCTCGAGCCGGTACCACACCTGACCCAAACCAAAAGGCACCGAAGTCGGATAGACCAAGGCCAGCGGCCACAGCGCCAACAGCACCGGTGCGCCGCAGGTCTGCGGCATCAACCCGGTCTGGCGAAACGCGCGCCAGCGCTCAGGCCAGCGCGAACGCAACAGCCACAGCGCCAGCCCGACCCCCAAGACCGCGCCGGCCGTGTTCAGGAGCCAATCCACTTGCGACGGCACCCGGTGCTGCACCAGCAGCCCCTGGGCACTTTCGAGTGCCAGCGACAACAGGCACGGCAGCAGCACGCCCACGCTGGCCGCCACGCGCGCGCTGCTGCTGCGCGCCACGGCCAGGGTCAGCAACAGCCCCAGCGGCACGTAGGCCAGCAGGTTGGCAGACACATCAAAAACCGTCCAGTGGACCGGCCAAGGGGCAAACAGGAACGCCCACAGCGCCACCCCCTGGTAACGCCAGCCGCTGAAGGGGTAGAGGCTGGCGTACACCACCAGCGCCGCGTACAACAGCGCCAGCACCAGCGCCAGCGGGTAGGGCCTGGAGGCCGACGACAGGGAACCAAGGGGATTCATCGGGCGCGTAGGGTCAGGCCAGCGGGCAAACCAAGGGGGCAGGCGCCTGGGCCACTGGCTTCAGAAAGGCTTGAGCACCACCAGCAACACGCCTGCCACCAGCAACAGCACCGGCGCCTCGTTGAACCAGCGGTACCAGACGTGGCTGCGGCGGTTGCGGCCGGCCTCGAAATCGCGCAGCAGCTGGGCACAGTAGCCATGGTAGGCCAACAGCAAACCCACCACCAGCAGCTTGGCGTGCATCCAGCCGTTGCCCGGCCCCCAGCCTATGCCGTAACCCAGCCACAACCACAGCCCCAGCCCCAAGGCCGGCAGCGCCAGCAGCGTCATGAAGCGCAGCAACTTGCGCGCCATCAGCAGCAGGCGCGCGCGCTCGGCCGCGCTGTCGGGCTCGACGAGCGCCAAATTCACAAAAATGCGCGGCAAATAAAAGAGACCCGCAAACCAACTGGCTACGAAGATAATATGAAAGGCTTTGACCCACAACATGGGGGCTAGTGTAGCCCGTCGCTTTAAATGAGGGAAAGGATGCAAGGCATGGCCGACACCAGCGGCAGCGACTGGCAAGTGCTGAGCGATGTGCTGTGCGCCTCGGGCGAAGCGCCTTTCTGGAGCGCCCGCGAGGAGCGCCTGTACTGGATCGACCCGCCGCTCAAGCGCGCGTGGCGGCTGCACGTGCCCAGCGGCCGCGCCGAGCACTGGGGTTTTGCGAGCCCGATCACCGGACTGACGCCTTGCCGCAGCGGCGGCTTGCTGCTGCTGCTGGCCGACGGCATTTATCACGCCAGCTCTTGGCTCGACGTCCCCACTTTGTTGACTGCGCTGCCTTCGGTCGGCGCAGAGACCCTGTGGCGCGCCGGCACCTGCGACCCTTGGGGCCGCCTGTGGCTGGTGGCGCAAACCCGGGATGCCAGCCACCACTCGGCTCACTCCAGCTCCCTCTACTGCCTGCGGGCACGCAGTTCCAACCCACCGCCGCTGGAGCCGATTCGGCACCAGGTGGGCGACGGCCTCGGCTTGTGCTGGGCCCCGGATGGCTGCAGCGTGACCTGGTGCAACCCCCGCCGCGCGGAAGTGGTGCAAGCGGCGTTGTCGCAGCCCGGCCGCTGGCCGCCCGAACTCAGCGCCCCCATGCCGCTGACGCGCTTTGCGTTGCCACCCAACGCCTCGAGCGTCCCGCCCGGCCCCGATGCCGCGCCCTTCGAGGGCCTGCCCCGCAGCGGCGTCCTCGATCAGACCGGCCACTATTGGGTGACCCTGATCGCCACCGGCCGGGTGCGGCGCCTGGACGGCAACGGGCGCACCGTGCTCGATCTGCCCGTGCCGTCGCTGTATCCCAGCGGCGTGTGCCTGGGTGGGCTCGATGGCTGCACCCTGTTTGTGACCTCCATGCGTTCGGGCCGCAGCGTCGCCGAGCTGGAGCGCCATCCCCAATCGGGGGCGGTGTTTGCGCGCCGCGTCGACACCCCAGGCCTGCCCACACCGCTGTACTGGGACTGATGGCGGGCATTAAAAAAAAATCACAAGGCGGGCGTTTGCGGCCCGTTACCATTGCGCCCATGCAAGCCCCCCCAGAGACCGCCGCCAGCGCCTTGGCCCCCGCGCTCCAGAGTTGGATTGAAATCCTGCAGGCGGCGCGCCTGGATGGCCGGCCCGTGCGCCTCGTCGGCGCTGGCAGCAAGGCCTTTCTGTGCCCGCCCCCGGCGCCCGCTGCGCTCACGCTGCACACCGGCGCGCACCGCGGCATCGTGGCCTACGAGCCCTCGGAGCTGGTGCTCACGGCGCGCGCCGGCACGCCGCTGGCCGAGATCGAAGCGCTGCTGGCCACACAGGGCCAGTGTCTGGCTTTCGAGCCGCCGCACTTTGGCCCCGGTGCCACGCTCGGCGGTGCCGTGGCGGCCGGCTTGAGCGGACCGGCACGTGCCAGCGCCGGGGCGCTGCGCGACTTCGTGCTCGGGGTGCATGTGCTCAACGGGCGTGGGCAGTACCTCGAGTTTGGCGGCCAGGTGATGAAAAACGTGGCCGGCTACGACCTCAGCCGCGTGCTCGCAGGCAGCTGGGGCAGCCTGGGGGTGCTGGCCCAGGTCTCGCTCAAGGTGCTGCCGCTGGCGCCGGCCGAGGCCACCTTGCGCTTCGAGCTGCCCCAGGCGGCGGCGCTCGCGCAGTTGGCGCGCTGGCGCGCCCTGCCGCTGCCCCTGAATGCCAGTTGCTGGGTGCGCGACCTCAGCGCCGCGCACGCCCCCGAACACCTCTACGTGCGCCTGCGCGGCGCCGCAGCCGCCGTGGCTGCGGCCTGCCCGCAGATGCTGGCCGCAGCCCGCGGCGAGCGGCTCGACGCCGTCGCCTGCGCCGCCGACTGGCAGGCCTGCCGCGAGCAGACCCTGCCTTTTTTCACCCAACCCCCAACGCCCGACGCCGCCCTGTGGCGCCTGAGCGTGGCTCCCACCAGCGCCGCACTCGAGGCTCCCTGGCCCACCCTGATCGAGTGGCACGGCGGGCTGCGCTGGGTCTGGGCCCCGCTGAGCCAGGCCACCCCCCTGCGCGCCTGGGCCCAGGCCCAAGGCGGCCACGCCACCCTGTGGCGCGGCCCGCAAAGCGCGCCGGCGGCAGACGGCGACCCCGATGCCGCCGCCACCGCGCTGGCCGCCTTGCGCTGCACCCCCCCGGCCCCGGCCTTGCAAACCATCCAGCAACGCCTCAAGACCGAATTCGACCCACATGGCTTGCTCAACCCCGACCAGTGGGGCTGGGGTCTGTGACCCTCTCGTTCATCCCTCTTTAGGCCCGCCCCGCCCGCGATGCAAACCCAACTCGCCCCGCCCTACCAAGGCACCCCCGACGGACAGACGGCGCAGGAGATCTTGCGCAAGTGCGTGCACTGCGGCTTTTGCACCGCCACCTGCCCCACCTACCAGTTGCTGGGCGACGAGCTCGACGGCCCACGCGGCCGCATCTACCTCATCAAGCAGGTGCTCGAAGGCGACACCCCGACCGAGCGCACGCAGCAGCACCTGGACCGCTGCCTGACCTGCCGCAACTGCGAAAGCACCTGCCCGAGCGGGGTCGAATACGGCCGGCTGCTCGATGTCGGGCGCAAGGTGGTGGCGGCGCAGGTGCCGCGCAGCAGCCCCCAGCGCGCCCTGCGCTGGCTGCTCAAGGAGGGGCTGACGTCGCGCTGGTTTGCGCCCGCCATGCGCCTCGGGCAGACCATGCGCCCCCTGCTGCCCGCCGCGCTGCGCGCCAAGGTGCCGCAGCGCCTGCCCCCGGGTCCGTGGCCGCAGCGGGCGCATCCGCGCCGCGTGCTGCTGCCCGAAGGCTGCGTGCAGCCGGCCATGCTGCCCAGCATCAACCACGCCAGCGCGCGCGTGCTCGACGCCGCCGGGGTGCAGGTGCTGCGCCTGCCTGCGGGCGGCTGCTGCGGCGCGCTGCGGCTGCACCTCGACGACCACAGCGGCGCCTTGGTCCACATGCGCGCCAACATCGATGCCTGGTGGCCCTACGTGCGCCCCGACAGCACGCAGCCGGTGGAGGCCATCGTCAGCAACGCCTCGGGCTGTGGCGTGATGCTCAAAGACTACGGCCACCAGCTGCGCCACGACCCGGCCTACGCCGCCAAGGCGCAGCGGGTGAGCGCCCTCGCGCGCGACCTGAGCGAGCTGCTGCCCGATCTGGTGCCGGCGCTGCAACGCAAGCTGGCCCACACCGCGGCGCGGCCACGCCCCAAACTGGCCTACCACCCGCCTTGCACCCTGCAGCACGGGCAGCAATTGCGCGGCGGCGTCGAACAGGGTTTGCGTGCGCTCGGCTTCGAGGTGCACACGGCGCGCACCGAGGCGCACCTGTGTTGCGGCTCGGCCGGCACCTATTCGGTGCTGCAAGCCGCGCTGTCGGGCCAGTTGCGCGAACGCAAGCTCGGCCACCTGGGCGAGCTGGGGGCCGACCAGATCGTGTCGGCCAACATCGGCTGCATCACGCACCTGCAGAGCGGCACCCAGACGCCAGTGCGGCACTGGATCGAGGCGCTCGACGAGGCCCTCAGCGCCGCCGCCGAGGCCCCCGAAGCCACCGTGGCCTGATTGCCGCCGCACCATGCCGCGCCCCATCCTGGCCACCGTCCACCTGCCTGCGCTGCTGCACAACCTGCGGCGCTGCCGCCGCGCTGGCGGGTCGGCCAGGGTGTGGGCGGTGCTCAAGGCCAACGCCTACGGCCACGGCATCGAGCGCGTGTATGCTGCGCTGCGCGCCGCCGACGGGTTGGCGCTGCTCGACCTGGTCGAGGCCGAGCGGCTGCGCGCCTTGGGCTGGCGCGGCCCCATCCTGCTGCTCGAGGGCGCCTTCGAGCCGCGCGACCTCGAAACCTGCTCGCGCCTGCAGCTCTGGCACGTGGTCCACCGCAGCGAGCAGATCGACTGGCTGGCGGCACACAAGTGCGAAGTGCCGCAGCGCGTGTACTTGAAAATGAACTCGGGCATGAACCGGCTCGGCCTGCGCCCCGAGGCCTTTCGCGCCGCCTGGACGCGCCTGAGCCACCTGCCCCAGGTCGAAGAAATCGGCCTGATGACGCATTTCAGCGACGCCGACGGCCAGCGCGGCGGCCTGGAGGGCGTGCAGCACCAACTCGAGGCCTTCGTGCGCGCCAGCCACGACCTGCCCGGCGAGCGCAGCCTGTGCAACAGCGCCGCCTTGCTGCGTCACGGGCTGGCGCGGCGGCTGGGCAGCGGCCCCGAGGCACAGCCGCTGGCGGCCGACTGGACGCGGCCCGGCATCGCCCTCTATGGCAGCTCGCCCGACTTTCCTGCCCACAGCGCCGCGCACTGGGCGCTGGAGCCGGCCATGACGCTGTCCAGCCAACTGATCGCCGTGCAAGAGCTGGCCGCCGGCGAAACCGTCGGCTACGGCTCCACCTACATCGCCCCCGGCGCCATGCGCGTCGGCATCGTGGCCTGCGGCTACGCCGACGGCTACCCGCGCCATGCGCCCGGCCACAACGCCTGCGGCGGCCCGGTGCTGGTGTGCGGCGTGCGCACGCGCCTGGTCGGGCGCGTGAGCATGGACATGCTGGCGGTCGATCTGGGCCCGGTCGAGGCGCAGCGGGGACCGTGTCAAGCCGGCGCTGAAGTCACGCTCTGGGGCCGCAGCCGCTGCGGCGCGCTGCTGCCGATCGACGAGGTGGCGCACGCCGCCGGCACGCTGGGCTACGAACCGATGTGCGCGCTGGCGGCGCGGGTGCCGGTCGCGGTCGAACCGCTGCCCTGAACCCCGGCAACGGGTTGCGTCGCCTTGGAGCGCCCCATATCGCCCCAATGCGACCCCAAGCCGACCAAGCGCCGCCATTGCCTGGATAATCGGCGCATGAGTGTGCCTGTACCCGAGACCGCGCCGGGGCTGCTGCTGCCGCAACTGCTGGCCCAGGCCGACGGGCGCCCGGCCGCCGTCCATTGGCACTGCAGTGCCCCCTTGGGCCCTGCCGAGCAGGCGCTGCTGCTCGAATGGGCTGCGCGCCTGCCGTGTGTGCTGTCGCAATCCGAGGGGCTGTGCGCGGCGCCCGAAGCCCTGCAGGGCACCGCCGTGCAGCTCGCCACCCCGCAAGCGCTGTTTTGGTGCGCGGAGCCGGTCTGGCCGATCCGCTTGCCCCCTGCGGCCCGCTGGCTGGCTGGGGACTGGTACCTGAAGCTGTCGCCGCGCGGCACCGCGGCGCAGACCGCTTCGCGCCAGCGCGCCATGGCTTTGCTGAAACTGCTCACCCAGGACGCCGACACGCACGAACTCGAAGCCGTTTTTCGCCAAGATCCCACCCTGTCGTACCAGTTGCTGCGCTTGGTCAATTCGGCCGCGGTCGGGGCGCGGCGCGAAATCACCAGCTTCGGCCAGGCCATTTTGCTGCTGGGCCGGCAGGCGCTCAAACGCTGGGTCAATCTGCTGCTCTTTGCCGCCCGCGACGACGACCCGCGCAGCGCCATGCTGCTGGCCCACGTCTGCCTGCGTGCGCGTGGGCTGGAATTGCTGGCCCAAGCGGCCGGACAGGATCGCCTGGCCCAGGACGAAGCCTTCATGGCCGGCGTGTTGTCGATGCTCGATGTGCTGCTGGGCCAGCCACTGCCCGACATCTTGCAACCGCTGCGCTTGAGCGACCCTCTGCGCTTGGGCTTGCTTGAAGGCCAAAGCCCGATCGGCGCCCTGCTCAGGCTCTGGCAGGCGATCGAGCAGCGCCAGCCTGCCGCCGCCGTGCAGCAACTGGCGGCGCTGGGCGTGACGATTGCCCAGGCCAACGCGCTGCTGGCCCAGGCCTGCCAGTGGACTTTCGAACTCAAAGGCGCCGCAAGTGGGCATGGATCGCGCACCTGAAACCGCTGTGCCGGCGCCGGATCGTCGGGCCTGCGTCCGGCTCGATCTGGCCGGCTTCATCACTGAGTGGCCCGCGTCGGCACAAGCGTTCTTCGGTTTCGAGGCGCAGCAAGCCATCGGACAGCATCTGCTGTTTCTGAGCCTGCACAGTGAGGACGAAGACTGGCTCGATCTGGGCGCCGCCGGCGCCGGCCATCCCGGCGACGCAACCGCCAGCCTGACCGTTTTTTGCCGCACCCAAGCGGGACCAGCCGCCAAGGCGCGCCTGCAACTGCAGCTCGAATGCGACCCGCAGGGCAGCCCCAGCGCCCTGAACGCCCACTTCGAGCCCCTGAACCTGGAGCTGACACCTGACGAGCGCCAACCCCTGTACCGCCATTTGCTCGAAAACAGCAACCTGCCTGCGCTGCTGACCGACCCCAAGGGCCGTATCGTCTGGCTCAACCGGGCTTTTGTCGCCCTCACCGGCCACCCGCAGCACCAGGCACTCGGCCACAACCTCGACTGGCTGTGTGCTGCAGACAGCGAAACCGTGCGCAGCCAGCTGCAGGAGACGCTGCACACCCACAGACATTGGCGCGGCCGGCTTGCGCTGCGCTGCCCGGACGGCCAGATGCTGGCGCAAACGGTGCGCATCCTGCCGGTGCGCGACGATCAGGGCCACTCGCACCACGCCCTGTTGCTGTGCACGCCCACCCAGGAGCAGCCGCCGCCGGGGGTGCCGGCGGCCTTCGATGCGGCCCACCTGGACCCCGTCACCCGCCTGCCCAACCGGCTGCTGCTGGCGCAGTTGCTGACCCCGGCACTGGCCCAAGCCAAGCGCGGCGGCTGGCACACGGCGGTGCTGGTGCTGCAGCTGCAGCGGCTCGAATGGGTCTATGACACCTTGGGCCACGACTGCGGCGACGAAGGCCTGCTGCAACTCGTGCAGCGGGTGCAAACCGGCCTGCGCGAGCAAGACCTGCTGGCCCGGTTTGGGCACGACAAACTGGCGCTGGTGCTGCTGGGCGTGCAGCAACCCGACCACGCGGCCCTGGTGGCGCACAAGCTGCTGGCCCTGTTGAGCGCGCCGATCACCCTTCAAGGCCACTCGGTGCAGTTGTCGGCCTGTGTCGGCATCGCGCTCTACCCCGACAACGGCCTGGACGCCGCCACCTTGCTGCGCAACGCCCAGAGCGCCTGCCAACGCGCCGCCACGGGTCACGAGGGCGCAGTGCAGTTTTTCAGCGAGGAAATGACGCACAGGGCGACCGAACGCTTCGAGCTCGAAAGCGATTTGCGTCGCGCCATCGCGCACGGCGAATTGCTGCTGCACCACCAACCCAAGGTCAGTTTGCGCAACGGCCTGATCGTCGGCGCCGAAGCCCTGTTGCGCTGGCAACACCCGCGCCACGGCCTGCTCACGCCGGCGCGTTTCGTCGCCCTGGCCGAAGAGACCCACCTGATCCTGGAACTCGGCGAATGGGTGCTCAACGAAGCCTGCAGTCAGATCGCAGGCTGGCGCGCTGCCGGCCTGCAGATGCCGCCGCTCGCAGTGAACCTGTCGGTGCGTCAGATCGACCGCCACCTGCCCCGGCGCATCGAGCATTTGCTGCAACAGCATCGGGTGGCGCCGCAACAACTCAAACTCGAACTCACCGAAAGCCTGATGGCGCGCAACCCGGATGACATGCTGCGCATCATGAACGAATTGGCGGCCATGGGCCTGGGTTTGGCGCTGGATGATTTTGGTACCGGCTACTCCAGCCTGTCCTACCTCAAACGCCTGCCCATCAGCACGCTCAAGATCGACCGCGCCTTTGTCACCGGCGTGCCGCTGCAAGCCAACGACTGTGCGATCGCCCAAGCCATCATCACCATGGGGCGGCAGTTGCGCCACGAGATCGTCGCCGAAGGGGTGGAGACGCGCGCGCAGATGGAATACCTGCGCGGCCTGGGTTGCGACCAGTTGCAGGGCTACCTGTTCAGCCGGCCACTGCCGGAGGCCGAATACGCGCGCCTGGTGCAGACCGGCGCCCGGCTCGCGCTCTGACTCGCCCTGCGCAAGCGTGGACACCCTCGGTATCGCCCTGTTGCTCGCCAGCGCCGGCTTTGCCGCTGGCGCGCTCAACGCCATCGCCGGCGGCGGCAGTTTTTTGACCCTGCCTGCGCTGCTGGTGGCCGGCCTGCCGCCGATCGTGGCCAACGCCACCAGCGCCCTGGCGGTGAGCCCCGGCTATTTGGGCAGCACGCTGGGCTTCAGGGCCGAACTGGCGCAACTGCCGCGCCGGCGGCTGCTGCGCGAAACCCTGCTCTCGGCCGCCGGCGGCGTCTTGGGGGCGCTGCTGTTGCTGGTCACCCCAGCGGCGGTGTTTCGCGGCCTGATTCCTTGGTTGCTGCTCTTTGCCACCGCGCTGTTTCTGCTCGGCCCCTGGCTGGCGCGCCACTGGGTGGCCGCATCGGCCAGCGCCGCGCCGCGTTGGCGCAACCCCGGGCTGCTGGCGGTGGCCACCTACGGCGGCTATTTCAACGGCGGGCTGGGCATCTTGCTGATGGCGCTCTACAGCGCCAGCGGCGAAAGAAACCTGCACACCGCCAACGCGCTCAAAAACCTCAACTCGCTGGTGCTGTCGCTGCTGTCGGTGCTCACCTTCGTGCTGGCCGGCGTGATCGCCTGGGGCCCGGCGCTGCTGATGATGGCCACCGCCACCTTGGGCGGCTACGTCGGGGCGCGCCACGCCCGGCGCCTGTCCATGCGCACCGTGCGCGCCGTGGTGGTGTGCACCGGGCTGGTGATGAGCGCGCTGTTCTTTTGGCGCGGCTAGGCAGCCCCTGACCAGCCCCGCCTCAGCGCTTGAAGGTGGCCACCAGCTGATCGAGTTCGGCGGCTTGCTCGCGCAACGAACTGGCTGCCGCCGCCGCCTGCTCGACCAGCGCCGCGTTTTGCTGCGTCACGTCGCTGATGTCGGACACCGAGCGCTTGACGCCCTCGATGCGCTGCGCCTGCTGCGCCCCGGCCGCGGCCATGTCGCCGATCAACTGTGTCACCGCCCGGATCGACTGCACCACCTCGGCCATTTCCTGCCCGGCGCGGTGCACCTGCGCGGTGCCGGCCGCCGTCTGCTGCACCGAGGCGTCGATCAGTGCCTTGATCTCGCGCGCCGCCTGCGCCGACCGCTGCGCCAGCGCCCGCACCTCGGCGGCCACCACCGCAAAGCCCCGCCCCTGTTCGCCCGCGCGCGCCGCCTCGACTGCGGCGTTGAGCGCCAGGATGTTGGTTTGAAAGGCAATGGTGTCGATCACGGCGATGATGTCGGCGACCTTGCGCGAGGAGGCCTCGATCGCCTCCATGGTCTGCACCACCTGCCGCACCGACTCGCCACCGCGCCCGACCACCGCCGAGGCCGACTGCGCCAGCGCATCGGCCGAGCGCGCGTGCGCCGCGTTTTGCCCCAGCACCTCGGAGAGCTGCTCCAGCGCGCCCACGATCTGCTCGGTCGAGTCGGCCTGCAAGGCGGTGCGCTGCGACAGGTCGTTGTTGCCGCTGGCGATGTCGCCAGACGCCGCGAGGATCGAATCGGTGCCCGCCTGCACGCGCCCGACCAGCTTGCGCAGGCTCAGCGTCATGTCGCGCAACCCGGTTTGCAGCAGGCCGATTTCGTTGCGCGAGTCCACCACCACCTCTTGCGACAGATCGCCGTGTGCGATGTCCTGCGCCAAAGCGACCGAACGGCGCAGCGGCTTGGTCACCATGTGGTTGATGAACGGGTAGATCAGCAGCAGCACCGGGATGCTGGTCAGCAGCGCCAGCAGGATCGATTGCCAGCGCTGGGTGTCCATTTGCTGGTTCACTTCGGCCAGTGGCACGCGCATGCTCACCGTGCCCAGCACCGCGTTTTCGGGCACGGCGTGGCAGGTCATGCAGTTTTTGCCCAAGTAGTTGCTGGCGTTCAGGGTCGGACGAATGACGCGCAAGAACTCGCCGCGCTCGTCGCGCAGCACCTCGGCGTATTCCTGTCCGGTCTCGATCACCCACTGCTCGGCGGCGTCGGGGCGCAGGTCGGCGTCGGTGCCGGGGCCGAAAGTCGCCGCCACCCCGGGCCCGCGCACCACCCGCACGTCCTCGATGCGGCCGAGCGCGTTGAGCTGCTCAAGTAAAAGCTGGCGCTGGTCGATGGTGCCGGTCATCATCATGCTGGTCAGGCCGGCCATGGTGGCGTGGTGCAGGCTGGCGGTGAACTCCCGCGCCTGCTCGATCGCCGCCTGGCGCGCCACATGGCCCTGCCAGACGATCACCGCCGTCCAGACCAGCATCAGGGCCACGGCAATGGTGAGCAACAACTGGGCCCAGATGCGGCGGCGGGTAGGGGCGGTCATCAAATCTCCAAGGTTCGAATCCGAGCCCCATGAGTGGGCTCGGGGAGCGTATGCTAGCCAAAAGCAGCAGGAGTTTGTTTGCGCTACATCAAATAAATTTGATTGTGCACGCGCATTTTACGCATTTGATCGGTGACCCAGCGCCAATGGCCTGGCTGGTGCCGCGGCCAGCGCCAGCGCATGCCCTCAGGCCTTGCGTTCAGCCCGCAGCCACGCCGCCGCGCGCTCGCCGAGCATGATCGAAGGCGCGTTGGTGTTGCCGCCGATGAGCGTGGGCATGACCGAGGCATCGGCCACGCGCAGCCCCGCAAGGCCGTGCACGCGCAGCTGCGCATCCACCACCGCGCCCTCATCGGCCCCCATGCGGCAGGTGCCCACCGAGTGGTAGATGGTGTCGGCGCGGCGGCGCACCCACTGCTCCCACGCCGCCTGGCCCTGCAACTGCTCGTCAAACAGCGGCGTACCGCGCCACGGCTGCAGCGGGCGGCGCAGCAAAATCTCGCGCATCTGTTGCGCGCCCCGCACCAGCAGTTGCAGGTCGCGCGCATCGGACAGGTAGGCCGGGTCGATCAGCGGCGCAGCCAGCGGGTCGGCGCTGTGCAGACCCACCCGGCCGCGGGCATGGGGCCGCAGCACGCAGACGTGGCAGCTGAAGCCGTAGCCCCAGTGCAGCTTGCGCACGTGATCGTCCACGATGCCGACGCAAAAGTGCAGCTGCAGATCGGGGCGGTCCAGCTCGGGCTGCGAGCGCCAGAAGGCGCCGCCCTCGGCGCTGGGCGAACTCAGCGGCCCGCTGCCGTTGCGCCGCCACTGCCGCCAGGCCTGCCAGTGCTGCCAGGCCGGCCCCAGGCCAATGCCAAACAGATCGGTCCGGTCGCTGCGGTACGAGAGCGTCAGATCCAGGTGGTCCTGCAGGTTCTGCCCGACCCCAGGCAAACGGTGCAGCAGCGGGATGCCGTGCCGCTGCAGTTCCTCCGCCGGCCCGACGCCCGAGAGCAGCAGCAACTGCGGCGTTTGCAGGGCGCCGGCACACAAAACCACCTCGCGCCGCGCGCGCAGGCTCAGGCTGCGGCCGCGCTGGCGCGCCTGCACCCCCACGGCGCGCCGGCCCTCGAACAGCACGCGGGTGGCGTGGGTGCGGGTGAACAGCGTCAGGTTGGGGCGCTGCAGCACCGGGTGCACGAAGGCCGCCGCCGCCGAGCAGCGCTGGCCGCGCCGGGCCGCGTCGTGGAACTGCGTGACCTGAAACAAGAAGGCCCCATCCTGCCGCTCGCCGTTGTAGTCCGGGTTGGGCAGGATGCCGTGCTGCGCGCAGGCCTCGACAAAAGCCTGCGTGATCGGCCGCGGGCTGACCTGATCGGCCACGTGCAGCGGCCCGCCGATGCCGCGCCAGCCGTTGGGGCCGCGCTGGTTGTGCTCGCTGCGCATGAAAAAGGGCAGCACCTCGGCGTGCGACCAACCCGCTGCCCCGGCTGCGTCCCAGTCGTCGTAGTCGCTGCGGTGGCCGCGTGCGTACAGCATGGCGTTGATGGCCGACGAGCCGCCGAGCGCCTTGCCGCGCGGCTGGTAGCCGCAGCGCCCGAGCAAGCCCGGCTGGGGCACGGTCTCGAAAGCCCAGTTGTGGTATTTGAAGGGGCGGCCAGGCAGCATCGCCACCACTCCGGCGGGCAAGCGGATGGCCAAGTCGCGGCCCTCACCGCCGGCCTCCAGCAGCGCCACCGTCACCTCCGGGTCCTCGCTCAGGCGCGCGGCCAGCACGCAACCCGCCGAGCCGCCGCCCACAATCAGGTAGTCGAAGGCATCGCTTTGGGGAGCAGATATCATGGCCCCCATGGTAGCGCACAATCCCCCCTGACCCCAGCACCGCCCCATGCCCGACAACAGCCCCTACGACCCCGAACAAGGCGACTGGCAAACCCTCACCACCTTTGCCGTGGCCACCGAGGCGTGGCTGTTGCAAGGCCGGTTGCAGGCCTGCGGTGTGCCCACCATGGTCGCCGACGACCAGATGGCGCAGACCTACTCCCTGCTGGCGCAAGCGATTCCTGCGCGCGTCATGGTGCCGCAGCGGCGCTGGGCCGAGGCCGAGGCGATCCGCCAGGCCTGGCTGCGTGGCGACTTTGCGCTGCGCGACGACGACCCGGATGTGGGCGCCTGATCCGGGTAAATCCCTATGCACAATCGTGGTACACGCGCATAGAATCAGCTGAGACGTTGCACGCAGCATCAAGACTGCGGGCCACAAAGGGCAGAAGAGACGCATCGCACACCGCACCATTCCAAAATCCCAAGCGTGAACCTCGAATCCGGCGCATCGGCCGGTTCGCACCAGGGCGCCACCCAGAGCGCCCCCGCAGCGCAAGCACCCAGCCAGCCTCGAGCTGGCTTTTCTATTCCTCCAGCCTCAAGCTGGCTTTTTTCATTGCTCCCGCCTTATGCTGGCACAATGAGGGCCAGTGGTCGCCGGGCAGGCTGGCTGCTTGACTTGCCCTTTACACCATGGCCCAGCACATTGACGCCGAACTCGAGCGCGCACGCCTCAGCGGGCCGCTGCGCGACATCTTGATCCCGCCCTGCCCGGAACTGCTGCGGCAGTTGCAGCAAGCCATCAACGAGCCGGAACCCGATCTGGTCGCCATCGACCACATTGCCAGCGCCGACGTGGCCATGGCCGCCGCCCTGATCCGCCAGGCCAACAGCCCGCTCTACCAGCTGGTGCATCCGGTGCAGACCGTAGGCCGGGCCATGACGGTGCTGGGCCTGCAAGCCGGGGTCCGTTTGCTCAGCGGCTTTCTGCTGCGCCGCGCCTTGCCCGTGCATGCGCCGCTGCTGCAGCACTTCTGGGAAACTTCGACGCGCCGTGCCTTGGCGTGCGCACACATTGCGCGCCAGCTCTACGGCCTCGACACCGGGCTGGCCTACAGCTTTGGCCTGTTCTGCCACGTCGGGTTGCCGGTGTTGCTGCAAGGGCTCAGGGGCTATGGCAGCACCCTCACCGAAGCGCTGGCGCGCCAGGACCGCAGCTTTTGCGCCACCGAAAACGCCAACCACCGCACCGACCATGCAGTGGTCGGGGCCCTGGTGGCACGCACCTGGTTGCTGCCCAGCGAGCTGGCGCTGGCGCTGCGCCTGCACCACGACTTCACCTGCCTGAGCGATCAGCGCTTTGCCGTCACCGTGCGCCAACTGGTGGCCGTGGGACTGGTGGCCGAGCACCTGGTGCAGCAACACGAAGGGGCTGGCGTCTCCAAAGAGTGGGTCGATCACGGCCCCCAGTGCCTGCAGTTCCTGGAGCTCGGCGCGAGCGAAGTCGAGCATTGGATCGACGAACTGCACCCGGTGCTGCAGGCCGTCGATCTGCCCTGAGACGCCGCAAGGCCCAGACAAGCGCCGCCGCTGCCGTGGGCGGCGGGCTACAGCGGGTGCTCGGTGTAAAACCGCCCGCCGTGGTAGAGCAGCGGGCGCACCTCGAGGCGGTGCTGGCAACGCTCGACTTCGCCCACAAAAATCACGTGGTCGCCCTCTTCGTGGCGGCTGCGGCTGCGGCACTCGAAGCTGGCCACCACCCCGGGCAGCAAAGGCACGCCACCCACGCCTTCAGCAAACTCCAACCCGCTCCAGCGGTCCACCCCTTGGGCCGCGAAACGCAGCGCCAGATCGCGCTGCTGCGCACTGAGCACATGGATGGCGTAATGCGGCGCCTGCATGAACACCGGCAGGGCGGCGGAACGCAGCCCCAGGCTCCAGAGCACCAGCGGCGGCTGCAGCGACACCGAGTTGAACGAGTTCACCGTCAGCCCCAGCGGCTGGCCGGTGCCGCAGCGGGTGGTGACGATCGTCACGCCGGTGGCAAAACGCCCCAGCGCGGCACGGAAGGTGTTGGAATTTGGTGCTTGCATCGGTGACAGGGGCCCAAGCGGCGCGCCCCAGATCTTAAGGCGTATCCGCTTGCTGCCAGGTCGAGACCCGGTCGCGCCCCTGCGTTTTGCTTTGGTACAGTGCCCGCCCCTGCACCCCCTGCGCCGGCAGGCGCGCGCGGCGCAGCAGCCAGGGGTCGGCGCAACGCACCCGCAACCCGGCGTCAAGCCCCCTGAAACGAAAAATCCAGCTCCGGGCTTTGGCCGCTCAGCCGCAGCGCCAGCGCGCGGCCCGAACCGGGCCCGAGCGTCCACCCCAGGGTGCCGTGCCCCACGTTGAGCCACAGCCCAGGGATGCGGCTGGGGCCGATCAGCGGCACATTGCTGGGGGTGGTGGGACGCAGACCGCACCAGAACTGGGGCTGGCCCCCGTGCTCGGGTAAGCGCGTGTCGGCCACGCCGGGAAACACCGTTTCGACGCGCTGCAACAGGCGGGCGCAGCGGGCCCGGGCCAGCGGCGTATCGAGCGCACGGTCCATGCCCGCGAGCTCGAGCGTACCCGCCACCCGCAACTGGTCCCCGAGGCGCGAGACGGCGATCTTGCATTCGTCGTCGATCAGGCTGAGGCTGGGCGCGCGCTCGGGCTGCAGCAGCGCCAGCGTGGCGCTGTAGCCCTTGCACGGATAGACCGGCAACCTCAAACCCAGCGGCAGCGCCAGCGCCACCGAATCGCTGCCGCAAGCCAGCACAAAGGCGTCGGCCTGCAGCACCCGGGTCACGCCCGTGTGCTGGTGCTTGAGCACCGCGCGCTTGAGCACGCCGCCTTCGAGCGCCAGCTGTTCGATGTGCTGCTCGTACAGCAGCTGCGCCCCTGCGCCTTGGCAGCGCGCCGCCAGCGCCTGGGTGAACACCCGGGCATCGCCGTGCTCGTCGGTGGGGGTGTAGCAGCCGCCCAGCAGGCGCTCGGCAAAGGGCTGCAGCGCAGGCTCGAGCTGCAACAGCTCGTCGCGGCTGAGGGCGTGCCGCGGCACCCCGAGCGCACGCACCATGGCGCTCACCCGCTCGGCGCCCTGCAGGCTGGCGGCATCGGTGCAATAGAGCGCAATGCCGCGCTGGCTGCGCCCGTACTCGATGCCGGTGTGCGCGCAAATGTCCTGCAGCGCTTGCTGGCTGTAGCGCGCCAGCGCCACCAGTTGGCGCAGGTTGTGGGCAAAGGCGCCGTGCGTGCACTGGCGCAAAAAGCGCAACAGCCACGACCACTGGGCCCGATCCCACTGCGGTCGCCACAGCAGGGGCGCCTGGTGCTGCAGCATCCAGCCCAGCGCTTTCAGGGGAGTATCGGGGTGGGCCCAGGGCACGCTGTAGCCGACCGAGATCTGGGCCGCGTTGGCAAAGCTGGTTTCGAGCGCGGCATCGCTTTGCCGATCCACCAGCGTGACCTCGTGCCCGGCTTGCAACAAATGCCAAGCGCTGCAGGTACCGATGATGCCCGCCCCGAGGACCACGACACGCATTCAGGCTCCTTTCGTGGGCCGCTGTGAACCCGTTGACCCTTCGAGCGCTCCATTTTGCCCCATTCCCACGCCCGGCCAGCCAACGGACAGCGGCCAACCGGGCGCCGGCAGGCGCAACACCACACTAGCGGGAATCAGGGTGCGGGGCCGGGCACTCGATCAGCAGCTCGGGCAAAAACCGGGCCTGTTCGTTTTTCTCGGCGTAGCCCAGCGGGTTGGCCACCACCCGGCAGCGTCCCACCTGGTAGTCCTGGGCCCAGTGCAGGTGCCCGTGCAGCCACAGGTCGGCTTGCGCCAGCAGCTCGTCGAGGGCATTACAGAACCCGGCGGTGCCTGGGTTGATGCCGTAACGCGGGTCGTGGCTGCGCAGGCTGGGAGCAAAGTGCGTCACCACCACCGTCGGCCCGGCGTGTGGCTGCGCCAGGGTGGCGCGCAGCCAGTCCTGGCAGCGCAGCGCCTGCGCGCGCATGGCGGCGGCGTCAAAGCCCTGCCCGTGGCGCCGGGTGTGCATCTTGCGCAGGTAGTGGTTGGCGGCGCGGTAGGCGCGCTCGCGCAGCTTGTGCCGCCGCGCCAGCGGGTCGGCGGGCAGGCCGCGGCCGCTGGCGGGCAGCTCGGCCAGCGCGTCAAAATCGCTCCACAAGGTGGTGCCCACGAAGCGCACCCCTTGGTACAGCCACTGCTCGCGCTCCAGCCAGACGATGCCCAGGCGCTCGCAGCAGGCGCGCAGCGCCTCGTGGGTAGCATCGAAATCGAACCCATCGTATTCGTGGTTGCCGGGGCAAAACAGCACCGGCGTGGGCCAGCCGGCGTATTGTGGCAAGGGCGAGAAGCGGCGCAACCCCCAGTCGGGTTCGCGCATCCGGGGCGGAGCCGGGAGCGCGAGCGGCAGGGGCGGCGCGTGGGCGGCAGCCACCGAGGCCGCCGCCGCAGGCGGGGCGGGGGCAAGGGGAGCGCTTTGATAAGACCCGATGTCACCGGCCAGCACCAGCACATCGGCACCGCGGGCCGGGCGGGCTTGCCAGGCGGGCTGGACTTCGAGGTGCAGATCGCTCAGCAGCTGGATTTTCATGCGGCAAACCGATGTCGCCCGCGACCGGGGCCCTGCGGCTGCCGCCCGCACCGCAGCCAGGGCGGCATCCGCATCGGCAGGCAGCCGCTCGGGCCGTGCGGATCAGGCCAGCGCCTCGGCCTCCAGGCGCTGCTCCAGCCGCTCCTTGACCGCCCACAACTCGGGCGGCAGGCGCGGCGCCAGCTGGTCGAAGTGCTCGGCGTGGCTGGCCAACTCTTGCCGCCACTGCTGCGCATCGACGGCGCTCACGGCCTCGTACTGCTGCGCGCTGAAAGCCAGCCCGTCCCAGTTCAGGTCGGCATAGCGCGGGCTGGTGCCCAAGGCGTGCTCCTGCCCCTGGGCCTGGCCTTCGAGGCGCTGCAGCATCCAGTGCAGCACACGCATGTTGTCACCAAAGCCGGGCCAGACGAACTTGCCGTCGGCGCCTTTGCGAAACCAGTTGACACAGAAAATCGCCGGCAGCCTGGCCCCGCTGGCGCGCAGCCTGGCCCCGAGGTCGATCCAGTGCTGGAAGTAGTCGCCCATGTGGTAGCCGCAAAAAGGCAGCATGGCGAAGGGGTCGCGCCGCACCACGCCCTGGGCGCCAAAGGCGGCGGCGGTGGTCTCGGAGCCCATGGTGGCGGCCATGTACACGCCTTCGTTCCAGTCGCGCGCCTGCGTCACCAGCGGCACCGTGTCGCTGCGCCGGCCGCCAAAGATGAAGGCGTCGATCGGCACCCCGGCCGGGTCGTCCCAGGCGGCGTCGAGCGCCGGGTTGTTGGTGGCCGACACGGTGAAGCGCGCATTGGGGTGCGCCGCCTTGGCGCCGCTGGCCTGGGCCAGTTGCGGCGTCCAGTCGCGCCCCTGCCAGTCGATGGCGTGCGCCGGGGCCGGGCCCATGCCCTCCCACCAGACGTCGCCGTCGTCGGTGCGCGCGACGTTGGTGAAAATCACGTCGCGCTCGAGGCTGCGCATGCAGTTGGGGTTGGTGAGCGTGTTGGTGCCGGGGGCGACGCCAAAGTAGCCGGCCTCGGGGTTGATGGCGTACAGCCGCCCGTCGGCGCCGGGCTTGATCCAGGCGATGTCGTCGCCCACGGTGCTCACCTGCCAGCCCTCGAAGGCATTGGGCGGGATCAGCATGGCGAAGTTGGTCTTGCCGCAGGCGCTGGGGAAGGCAGCGGCGACGTGGTACTTTTTGCCCTGCGGGTTGGTCACGCCCAGAATCAGCATGTGCTCGGCCAGCCAGCCCGGGTTGCTGCCGCTGCCCAGCGCGGCGGCGCGCCCCATGGTCGAGGCGATGCGCAGCGCCAGGCACTTCTTGCCCAGCAGCGCGTTGCCGCCGTAGCCAGATCCGTAAGACCAGATTTCGCGCGTCTCCGGGTAGTGCACGATGTACTTGGTGGCTGGGTTGCAGGGCCAGACCGCATCGGCCTGCCCCGGCTGCAACGGCGCGCCGACGCTGTGCACGCAGGGCACGAACTCGCCCTCGCGGCCCAGCACCTCGTAGACCGCGCGGCCCATGCGCGTCATGTGGCGCATGTTGACGACCACGTAGGGGCTGTCGGAGAGTTCGACGCCGATGTGCGAGATCGGCGAACCCAGCGGCCCCATCGAAAAGGCGATCACGTACAGCGTGCGCCCGCGCATGCAGCCGGCAAAGAGCGGTTGCAGGGTGGCGCGCATCCGCGCCGGGGCCATCCAGTTGTTGGTCGGACCGGCGTCTTCGGGCCGTTCGGTACAGATGAAGGTGCGGTCTTCGACCCGCGCCACGTCGGAGGGGTCGGTGCGGGCGAGGTAGGAGTTGGGACGCTTGACGGGATCGAGGCGCTCGAGGGTGCCGGCCGCGACCATCTGCAGGCACAAGCGGTCGTATTCGGCCTCGGAGCCATCGCACCACTCGATGCGCTCGGGCTGGCACAGGGCGGCGATTTCGGCCACCCAGGCCCGCAGGCGGGTGTGTTGCACCCAATCGGGTGCGTTCAGGGCCAAGCCCGGTTGCGCAGGTGCGTTCATGCAATCCACTCCAAAGTCTAAAAACGGATGTGGAAAAACCCTGAGCGAGGGGCTTTCCGAATCGGTTTTTGGGCTTGGCGGGAGTGCGCCTGGACGGCGGCCTGTAAGCTGGAGATCTACTTCATGAAAAGCGCAAGCGACTGTTAAGATTTTATTACGAACCGCGGTGGTCCGTCGGGTATCCGTCAGGACTTGGGGGGCTTGGGGCTGTGGTTGCCGTGCCCTCGGACGCCCAGGACGCCATCAAGGCCGCCGCTCCAGCACGCGCAGCACTTCCTCGCCATAGGCTTGCAGTTTTTTCTGCCCCAGGCCGGGGATGCCTTGCAGGTCGGCCAAGGTGCGCGGCTGGCGCTGTGCCAGCGCCTCCAGCGTGGCGTCGTGAAAGATCACGTAGGCGGGCAGGTTGTGCTCGCGCGCCACTTCGGCGCGCCAGGCCTTGAGCGCGGCCAGCGTTTCGCGCGCCGCCAGCGGCAGCGTCTGGGCGGCGCTGCGCGCGCGCGCCGTGCTGGCCGGGGCGGTGCGGGTGTGGGTTTGCAGCTTGAGGCTCACGCTCTGCTCGCCTTTGAGCACGGCGCGCGCGCCCTCGCCCAGGCGCAGGGTGTTGAAGTGCGCGCCATCGACCCACACCGCCGCGCGCGCGATCAGCTGGCGCAGCAGGCTGCGCCATTCGCTCTCGCCCAGATCGGCCCCGATGCCAAAGGTGCTCAGGCGCTGGTGCCCGTGCTGCTGCACCTTCTCGGTGAGCTTGCCACGCAGGATGTCGATCAGGTGCCCGGCCCCGAAAGCGCCGCCGCTGGCCTGCTGCACCCTGAAGATGCACGACAGCAGCTTGCGCGCCGCCTCGCTGGCGTCCCAGGTCTGGGGCGGTGTGAGGCAGTTGTCGCAGTTGTGGCAGGGCTGGGCGCTTTGACCAAAATAGCCCAGCAAGCGCACGCGGCGGCAGTCGCTGGCCTCGGCCAGGGCCAGCAGGGCGTCGAGCTTGCCGCGCATGACCTGCTTGAACTCGTCGGCGGCCGGGCTGGCGTCGATCAGGCTGCGCTGCTGGATCACGTCTTGCAGACCATAAGCCATCCAGGCGTTGGCGGCCAGTCCGTCGCGGCCGGCGCGGCCGGTCTCTTGGTAGTAGCCCTCGATGTTCTTGGGCAAATCGAGGTGCGCGACGAAGCGCACGTCGGGCTTGTCGATGCCCATGCCAAAGGCGATGGTGGCGACCATGATCAGCCCGTCTTCGCGCAAAAAGCGGTCCTGGTGCCGCTGGCGCAGGGCCGCATCGAGCCCGGCGTGGTAGGGCAGCGCCTGCAGACCGTGCGCCGCCAGCTGCGCCGCCACGTCCTCGACCTTGCGCCGCGACTGGCAATAGACCACGCCCGCGTCGTGCTGGCGCTGGCCGTTGACCACGCTGCCGTGCTCGCGCTCGATGAAGCGCAGCAGCTGCTGCAGGCTGTCTTTTTTCTCGACGATGGTGTAGCGGATGTTGGGGCGGTCGAAGCTGCTGACGAAGGTGCGCGCCTGCTGCAAGCGCAGCTGCTCGACGATGTCGGCGCGCGTCAGGGCGTCGGCGGTGGCGGTCAGGGCGATGCGCGGCACGCCCGGAAAGCGCTCGTGCAGCGCCACCAGACCGCGGTAGTCGGGCCGGAAATCGTGCCCCCACTGGCTCACGCAGTGCGCTTCGTCGATGGCAAACAGGCTCAAGGTGCCGCGCTCGTACAGCGCCTGCAACTGCGCCATGCAGCGCGCCGTGGCCAGGCGCTCGGGGGCGGCGTAGAGCAGCGTGAGCTCGCCGGCCAGCATGCGCCGCTCGACTGCGCTGGCCTGCTGCGCGCTCAGGCTGGAGTTGAGGTAGGCCGCCTCCACCCCTGCTTCGAGCAACGCGCCCACTTGGTCGTGCATGAGCGCGATCAGCGGCGAGACCACCACCGTCAGCCCCAACCCGGCGCGCTGGCGCACGATCGCCGGCACTTGGTAGCACAGCGATTTGCCGCCGCCGGTGGGCATGAGCACCAGCGCGTCGCCGCCGTCGCTCAAATGGGCCACGATCTCGGCCTGCGCACCCCGGAAGGCGGGGTAGCCAAAGACCTCTTGCAGCACCTGCAGGCAGCGGCGCGTCGTGGCGGACGAAGAGGAAGGATCAGCGGTCGCCGGTGTCCCGTCCGCTGTCACATCTGCTCCCACGGCAGGCCGTCGAAGCGCCAGCCGTTGCGCGTGGAGCGGTGAAAGTGGGCATCCAGGTCGCCCTCGAAGCCGTGCAGCACGTGCGCCACCTCGCCAAAGCCGGCCGCCTCCAGCGCCGCCCCGGCGTCCAGCGTGCGCTTGCCGCTGCGGCAGATGAGCAACACCGGGCACTCCTTGCTGCCGGCTTCGCGCTCCACTTGCTGCACGAAGCGCTGCGCATCGGGCCGCAGGTCGGGGTACTCGTACCACGGCACCTGCACCACTCCCGGTGGGCGCCCGACGTAGAGCGACTCGATCTCCATGCGCACATCGACGAACAGCGGCTCCAGGTTGGCCGCGCGGCGCGCTTGCAGCCATTCCCAGGCTTGGCGGGGTAAGAGGTGTTGCATGGCGTTATTGTCGTTGCAGCAGCCGCGCCGCCTCGCGCGCAAAGTAGCTCAGCACGCCGTCGGCGCCGGCGCGCTTGAAGGCCAGCAGGCTCTCGAGCATCACGGCGTCGTGCGCCAGCCAGCCGTTTTGCGCCGCCGCCTTGAGCATGGCGTACTCGCCGCTCACCTGGTAGGCAAAGGTCGGGACGCGGAATTCGTCTTTCACCCGGCGCACGATGTCGAGATAGGGCATGCCGGGCTTGACCATCACCATGTCGGCCCCTTCGGCCAGGTCGAGCGCGACTTCGCGCAGCGCCTCGTCGCTGTTGCCGGGGTCCATCTGATAGACCTTCTTGTCGGCGCGCCCGAGGTTGGCGGCGCTGCCCACGGCGTCGCGAAAGGGGCCATAAAAGGCGCTGGCGTACTTGGCGCTGTAGGCCATGATGCGCGTGTGTACCAAGCCCTGCGCCTCCAGTGCCTGCCGGATGGCGCCGATGCGCCCGTCCATCATGTCGCTCGGGGCCACGATGTCGACCCCGGCCGCCGCCTGGCACAGCGCCTGCTGCACCAGCACCTGCACCGTGGCGTCGTTGACGATGTAGCCGCGGTCGTCGAGCAGGCCGTCCTGGCCGTGGCTGGTGTAGGGGTCCAGCGCCACGTCGGTGAGCAGGCCCAGCGCCGGAAAGCGCGCCTTGAGCGCCGCCACCGCGCGCGGCACCAGCCCGTCGGGGTTGCAGGCTTCGCGCCCATCCGGGGTTTTGAGCGCCGCCTCGATCACCGGAAACAGCGCCAGCGCCGGGATGCCCAGTGCGACGCACTCTGCGGCCACCGGCAGCAGCCGGTCGAGGCTCAGGCGCTCCACGCCGGGCATCGAGGCCACCGGCTCGCAGCGGTCGGCGCCGTCGAGCAGGAACACGGGGTAGATCAGGTCGTGCGCCGTCAGGCGGTGTTCGCGCACCAGGTCGCGGCTGAAAGCGTCGCGGCGCAGGCGGCGCGGCCGCGACAGGGGGTAGGGGGCAGGGGGCAGGCTCATGGACGTATTGTGGCAAACTCTGACGCCAGGGTGCGCTGGGCCCTGCGCGCCACCCCCCAAGCTTGCCCGAGACCACCCGCCCCCCGAAGCGCGTCCCCATGACCTCCACCGATTCAGACGCAGCGCCCACCCACCGCACCCCGGACGCCAGCGAGCCGCCGGCTGCGCCCGCCACCCCCGACCCGGCGTGGCGCATGGCCGAGCACTGGCCCGAGCTGAGCGCGGCCCTGAGCACCCAAGCCGCCGAAGCGGCCGATCGCGTGCTGCGCGGGCTCGAGCTGCTGCGCCAGCGCGAGCGCCTGAGTGCGGCCGAAATGCGCGTGCTGGCCACCCCGGCCTTGCGGCTGCAGCAGTGCGCCAAACAGGCGCAACAGATCTTGCGCCTGCAAAGCGGGCAGGCACGGCAGACCCACGAAAAAATCGATCTGGCGCAAGTGATCGAGGCCGCGCTGCACGATCGGCGCGATGAATGGGTGGCCCAAGGGCTGACGCTGCAGCGGCAGCTGCAGCCGGTGGAACTCTTGATCGACCCGACGCTGGGCTACAGCCTGTGCCTAGCGATGGTGGACTGGGCGCAGCGCTTTGGCGAGCACCTCGAGCTGCGCCTTGAACACGACCCGGTTCAGGCTTGCGCGCTGCTGTGGGTGCGCACGCGCGAGAGCGGCCAGGCGGTGGCCGCCGAGCGGCTGCAGCACGACGCGATCGAATGGCTGCTGCTGCGCCAGCTGGCGGCCACCGACGGCGGCATCGAGCTGCAGCGCCGCCGCACCGACGAGGGGGTCGAGCTGAGCGCGCGCTTCAGACGGCTGGCGCAGGCGGGGGCAGGCAAGGCGGCGGATCCAACCACCGTGGCCCCGGCGAGCGCGGCCCCGGCGAGCGCGGCCCAGGGCCCAGGCTCTGGGCCTCTCAGCTCTGCTGCGCCTTGACCTGCAGCCGCCAGGCGTGCAACAGCGGCTCGGTGTAGCCGCTGGGTTGGGCGCAGCCCTTGAACACCAGGTCGAGCGCGGCCTGGTAGGCGGCGCCGTCGGGGTGGGCCAGCAGGCTGCGGTAGGCCGGGTCGGCGGCGTTCTGGGCATCGACCTTGGCCGCCATGCGGGCAAAGCTGGCGCGCACCTCGGCCTCAGTGACGATGCCGTGCAACAGCCAGTTGGCCACGTGCTGGCTGCTGATGCGCAGCGTGGCGCGGTCTTCCATCAGGCCGATGTCGTTGATGTCGGGCACCTTGGAGCAGCCCACACCCTGATCGACCCAGCGCACCACGTAGCCCAGTATGCCCTGGATGTTGTTGTCCAGCTCCTGCTGGCGCTCGGCGGCGCTCCAATTCGGGCTGGTGGCCACGGGCACGGTGAGCAAGCCATCGAGCAGGGTGTCGCGCTCGGCGTCGGCGTCGGTGCGCTCGAGCTGCTGCTGCACCTGGGCCACATCGACCTGGTGGTAGTGCAGCGCGTGCAGGGTGGCGGCGGTCGGGCTGGGCACCCAGGCGGTGTTGGCGCCGGCCTTGGGGTGGGCGATCTTTTGCTCCAGCATCGCCGCCATCAGGTCCGGCATGGCCCACATGCCCTTGCCGATCTGCGCCCGCCCGCGCAGGCCCATGCCCAGCCCCACGAGCACGTTGTTGCGCTCGTAGGCGGCAATCCAGGCGCTGGATTTCATCTCGCCCTTGCGCACCATGGGGCCGGCCTGCATGGCGCTGTGCATCTCGTCGCCGGTGCGGTCCAGAAAGCCGGTGTTGATGAACGCCACGCGGCTGGCGGCGGCCGCGATGCAGGCCTTGAGGTTGACCGAGGTGCGCCGCTCCTCGTCCATGATGCCGAGCTTGACGGTGCTGTCGGGCAGGCCGAGCAGGCGCTCGACGCGGCCAAAGAGCTCGGCCGCAAAAGCCACTTCGTGCGGGCCGTGCATCTTGGGCTTGACGATGTACACGCTGCCGGTGCGGCTGTTGCGCACCGCCTCGCCACTGGGCAGACGGCCGTGGCCTTGCAGGTCGTGCAAGGCGATGGTGGTGGTGAGCACGGCGTCGAGGATGCCCTCGGGGATTTCGCGCTGCACGCCCTGGGCGTCGGTGTAGAGCACGGCCGGATTGGTCATCAGATGCCCGACGTTGCGCACGAACAGCAGCGAACGCCCGTGCAGGCGCAGCTCGCCGCTGCCGTCGGCGCGGGTGTAGCGGCGGTCGGGGTTGAGGCCGCGCGTGAGCGTGCGCCCGCCTTTGTCAAAGCGTTCGGTGAGCGTGCCTTGCAGGATGCCGAGCCAGTTGCGGTAGCCCAGGATTTTGTCCTCGGCATCGACGGCGGCCACCGAGTCCTCGAGGTCGAGGATGGTCGAGAGCGCGGCCTCGAGCACCACGTCGGCGATGCCGGCCGGGTCGATGGCGCCGATGGCGGTGCGGCGATCCAGCACGATCTCGATGTGCAGCCCATGGTGTTGCAACAGCAGGGCGCTGGGGGCCTCGGGCTGGCCGCAGTAGCCCAGCAGCTGGCCGGGGTGGCGCAGGCCGGTCTGGGCGCCGTCGTCGAGCGCCACCTGCAACTGCCCGCCTTGCACGCGGTAGCTGCGCGCGTCTTTGTGCGATTCGATCGCCAGCGGCGCCGCTTGGTCGAGGAAGTCGCGCGCGAACTCGATCACGCGCGCGCCGCGCAGCGGGTTGTAGCTGCGCCCGCGCTCGCAGCCGCCGGCCTCGGGGATGGCGTCGGTGCCGTAGAGCGCGTCGTAGAGCGAGCCCCAGCGCGCGTTGGCAGCGTTGAGCGCGTAGCGCGCGTTCAGGATCGGCACCACCAGCTGTGGCCCGGCTTGCAGGGCCAGTTCGGCGTCCACGTTGGCGGTGCTGGCGCGCACGCCCACCGGCGGCGCCACCAGGTAGCCGATGCCCTCGAGGAACTGGCGGTAGGACTGCAGGTCGGCGATGGGGCCCGGATGCGCGCGGTGCCAGCGGTCCAGCTCAGCCTGCAGGCGCTCGCGCTCGGCCAGCAGGGCGGCATTTTTGGGCGCCAGATCGGCGACGATGGCCTCGAATCCGGCCCAAAAGGCCGCCGGATCGACGCCGGTGCCGGGCAGCACCTGCTGGTTGACAAATTCGTGCAAGGCGCTGGCGACGTGCAGGCGGCCGACGGCGGTGCGGGCAGTGGACATGAGAGTACAGGCTCCTGTGAAAAATCGGGTGGTGGCCAGTGCAGCCGGAATTTTTGAGTGTAATCGCTCGCTTTGCATGGGTGAGGGCTTGGGGTAAGTCCCGATGGCTGACCAAGACCACGCCGCTAACATTGGATACCCTACCGCCTTAAGTATGAGGCGCTGGGCCGTTCACACATTCATCACCACCGAGGAGAACGCCCCATGAGCTCAAAGATTTCCAACCACCCCTCCCGCCGCCAACTGCTGCACGGCGGTGCCGCCGTCGGCCTGGCCCTGCTGGCCACGGGTTGCGCCACCCCGATCGGCAAGTCCAAGGCGCGCGTGGTGGTGGTCGGCGGCGGCTGGGGCGGCATCGGTGCGGCGCGCACGCTGGCCGAAAGCGGCCAGATCGATGTGACGCTGCTGGAACCCCACCCCAGCTTCATGTCCTGCCCGATGAGCGCACTCTACATTGCGGGCTTGAAGCCGCTGAGCTACCTCAACCACAGCTACCGCAACGTCGAGCGCATCGGGGTGCGCCGGGTGCGCGAGCGCGCCACCGCCATCGACCGCGGCGCGCGCTTCGTGCAGACCGATACCCAGCGCCTGCCCTACGACTATCTGGTGCTGGCCCCAGGCGTGGAATACATGGAAGACAGCCTGCCGGGCTTTGCCGAAGGCCGCGACCGGCTGCCGGTGGGCTTTCGGGCCTTTGAACACGAGGCCGTGCGCCTCCAGGTCGATGCCTTTCTGAACCAAGGCGGGATTTACGTCATGACGGTGCCGCGGCCGCCCTTTCGCTGTCCGCCCGCCCCCTACGAGCGCGCCTGCTTGATCGCCGAACAGATGCGCAAACGCGGCACGCGCGGCAAGATCGTCATCGTTGACGCCAACTCCGACCCGACCCCGGCCCCCACGGCGCGCCCGGTGCGCCACGCCATGGAGACGCTCTACCCCAACGAGATCGATTACCGCACCGACATCACGCCGACACGCATCGACGCCGGGCGGCGGATTCTGAGCACCCCGGAAGGCGACATCAACTACACCGCCGCCAACATCATCCCGCCCATGCGCGCCCCGGGCCTGATCCGGCAAGCGGGCCTGGGTGAGCGCTGGGCCAGCGTGCACCTGCCCAGCTTTCAGAGCACCGCCGACCCTCTGGTCTATGTCATCGGCGACGCCCAGGGCACGCTGCTGCCCAAGAGCGGGCACGTGGCTTTCGGCGCCGGGCAGCAGGTGGCCAAGCAGATTCTGGGGCTGGTCAGCGGCCGCCCCGAGCCGGCTCCAGCGGCCGGCACCACGGTGGCCCTGCCGGGTGGCATCTGCTGGGCCAAGGTGAGCGAGACCTCGGCCATCATGGTCAACGTCTCGGCCAGCATGCAGATCGGTCAGGCGGCGCGGCTGAGCTTCCAGGTCGATCCGCAGCACAACGCCGCCTCCAAACAGGGTTCGACCGTCTGGGCCGACATGATGTGGGGCAAGATGTTCGGCTGATGCACGGGTCGAGCTCGGGTGTGGGGCGGGTACCGGTCTGCGCGCTGCACCCGTTCAAAACAGGCTATGGAGCAGCAGCGCCGCCATGCCCCACATCATCAGCGCCACCAGCGCATCGAGGGCGCGCCACAGGCGCAGCGACTGCAAGCGCTGCCCCAACCAGAACGCCGCCCCTCCCAGCACCAAAAACCACAGCACCGACCCCGTGGCTGCTCCCAGGCCGAAGTCGGTGCCGGCAGCCCCCCAGGCCAGCGAGGCGGTGCCGATCAGCACCGCCGTGTCCAGCCACGCGTGCGGGTTGAGCCAGGAAAAAGCCAGGGCCGCCAGCACCGCCTGGCGGCGCGTGATCGGGGCCGCGGCGCTGGCCTGAACCGGGGCCGAGCCCGTGCCCGCGCCAGGCGCAGCCGTGGCGGCTGATGCGGCTGCGGGCGCCACGGCGCCGCGTGGGTGCCGGCAGCGCTGCCAGGCCAGCCAGCCGTAAATGAGCAAAAACACCACGCCAGCGCCCACCAGCGCCCCGTGCAGCTTGTCCGACAGGCCGCCCAACTGCGCCAGCCCCAGCACCCCAAGCGCGATCAGCACCCAATCGGCCAGCACGCACACCGCCAGCGTCAGGCCCACGTGCTGGCGCTGCAGCCCCATGCGCAGCACGTGGGCGTTCTGCGGCCCGATCGCCATGATCAGCGACAGGCTCAGCAGCAAGCCGGCAGCAAAAGCCGGAGTGGACAGGGTCAGGGTCAAGACTGCGCTCCTACAGATCGGGGGCAGCTGGCGCGCGCAGCGCCAGCTGCTTGGCCCTGCAGTGTGCCGCAAGGCGCAGCGCAATTTAGTGGATTTAAATTAAATTGATTCACTTAAATTACACTCAACGCTGCGCACCGTCTGCTGTCTGCGCCACGCCCCCACCTCCTTCGCCCCCAGCCCCACCCCCCCATGCTCGACCCACGCCAACTCCAAGCCCTGAGCGCCGTGGTGGAGCAGCGCAGCTTTGCCGCTGCGGCGCGCAGCCTGTCGCTCTCGGTGGCGGCGGTGTCGTTGCGCCTCAAGGCGCTCGAGGATGCGCTCGGCCAGCGCCTGCTGGTGCGCGGCAGGCAAGTGCGCGCCACCGCCGCTGGCCAGACCCTGCTGGCGCACGCCAAACGGGTGCAGCTGATGGAGGCCGACCTGCTGAACGCGATCGCCGGTGCGGCCCCCGAGCCGCAGCGGCGTGCGCACTGGCACAGCCTGTCGGTGGCGGTCAATGCCGACTCGGTGGCGAGCTGGTTCCTGCCCGGTGTCGCGCCCCTGTTGCTGCAGCAGCGCCTGCTGCTCGATGTCTGGATCGACGACCAGGACCACACCCACGACGCCTTGCACAGCGGTGAGGCGATCGGCTGCGTCAGCACGCTGGCGCAGGCCATGCGCGGCTGCATCGCCGAGCCGCTGGGCACCATGCGCTACCGCTGCGTGGCCACGCCCGAGGTGGCGCAGCGCAGCCGCAGCCCCGGAGGGGCGGTGTCGGTGCACCGCCTGCTGGAGTGGCCGGCCGTGATCTTCAACCGCAAGGACGCGCTGCAAGACCGCTTTCTGGCGCAGCACTTCGGTCTGCACCAGGCGCACTACCCGCGCCACTTCGCCCCGGCCATCGACGCCTTCGAGGCAGCGATCGACCTCGGCCTGGGCTGGGGCATGGTGCCCGAGCTGCACCTGCAGCGCCGCGCGGCCACGGCGGCGCCGCTGGTGGACCTGCTGCCCGGGGCCAGCGTGGCGGTGGCCCTATACTGGCACCACTGGGCGCACGAGCCGCTCAGCGCGCAGCGCCTGACCGAGGCGGTCAAGGCCGCAGCCGCGGCGGCGCTGTCCGCGCCCGGCACAGGCACCGGGGCGGCCACGCCCGACAAGCCCTAAAATCCGCCCCATGCTCAGTGTCAAATCCGAACTGCTCGCCGCCTTGGCGCTCGAGCTGGAACGCCTCGCCCCCGGTGCCGCCAGCTTGGCGCGCTTCGAATCGCCCAAGCTCGCCGCGCACGGCGACTGGGCCTGCACCGCCGCCATGCCGCTGGCCAAACAGCTCAAAACCCAGCCGCGCCAGCTGGCGCAGCAACTGGTCGCGGCCTTGCAGAGCACGGCGGCCTTTGCACGCTGGGTGCAGGCGCTCGAAATCGCCGGCCCGGGCTTCATCAACCTGCGCTTGCAGCCGGCGGCGCAGCAGCAGGTGGTGCGCGAGGTGCTGCAAGCCGGGGCGCGCTTCGGTTACCAGCCCGAGCACGGCCAGCGCGTGCTGGTCGAGTTCGTCTCGGCCAACCCGACCGGACCGCTGCACGTCGGCCATGCGCGCCAGGCGGCGCTGGGCGACGCCATCTGCAACCTGCTGCAAACCCAAGGCTGGCAGGTGCAGCGCGAGTTTTACTACAACGACGCCGGAGTGCAGATCGACACGCTGGCGCGCAGCGTGCAACTGCGCGCGCAAGGGCTGAAACCGGGCGACCCCGACTGGCCCGAGGCCGCCTACAACGGCGACTACATCGCCGACATCGCCGCCGGTTTTCTGGCGCGCCAGACCGTGCGCGCCGACGACCGCAGCACCAGCGCCAGCGGCGACCCTGCCGATCTCGACGGCATGCGCGAGTTTGCCGTGGCCTGGCTGCGCCACGAACAGGACCTGGACCTGCAGGCGCTGGCGGTGCGCTTCGACCACTACTACCTCGAATCCAGCCTGTACGGCAGCGGCCGCGTGGCGCAAACCGTGCAGCGCCTGGTCGAATCGGGCCACACCTACGAGCAGGACGGCGCCCTGTGGCTGCGCAGCACCGCTTTTGGCGACGACAAAGACCGGGTGATGCGCAAATCCGCCACCCTGGGCGCCGACGGCAGCCGGACCGAGGGCGGCTACACCTACTTCGTGCCCGACGTGGCCTACCACATCAGCAAGTGGGAGCGCGGTTTTGCACGCGCCATCAACATCCAGGGCAGCGACCACCACGGCACCATCGCGCGCGTGCGCGCCGGGCTGCAGGCGGCCGGGGTCGGGATCCCGGCGGGCTACCCCGACTACGTGCTGCACACCATGGTGCGCGTGCTGCGCGGCGGGCAAGAGGTCAAGATCTCCAAGCGCGCCGGCAGCTACGTGACGCTGCGCGACCTGATCGACTGGACCAGCCGCGACGCCGTGCGTTTTTTCCTGCTCTCGCGCAAGCCCGACACCGAATACACCTTCGACGTCGATCTGGCGCTGCAACAAAACAACGACAACCCGGTCTATTACGTGCAGTACGCGCACGCGCGCATCTGCTCGGTGCTGGCGGCCTGGGGCGGTGCGCCCGAGCAGCTGCAAGCGGCCGACCTGAGCCCGCTGCAAAGCCCGCAGGCGCAGGCCCTGCTGCGCCTGCTGGCGCGCTACCCCGAGACGCTGAGCAACGCCGCCGCCGATTTTGCCCCGCACGACCTGATCTTTTACCTGCGCGAACTGGCCGCCACCTACCACAGCTACTACGACGCCGAGCGGATTTTGGTCGATGACCCGCTGCTCAGGCACGCCCGGCTGGCGCTGGTGGCGGCGACCGCGCAAGTGTTGCACAATGGCTTGGCGCTGCTCGGTGTGAGCGCGCCCACGAAGATGTGAAACCCGCCGCCGCCCACCCCTCTCGCACCGCAAAACGACCGATGTACACCACGCCCCGTTTCCGCCTCCATGGCGGCACCTTGCTGGGTTTCGCTGCCGGCCTGCTGCTGGGGCTGGCGCTGGCGCTGGCGGTGGCGCTCTACGTCACGCGCTCGGCCACGCCGCTGGAGGAGCGCAACACGCAGCGGCCTGCGGGGTCTGCGGCACTGGAAGCCGAACAGAACCGCAACTGGAACCCCAACGCCGGGCTCTCGACCCGGCCTGCCGCTCCGGCTGCGCTGCCAGGCCCCGAGGCCGCCGCACCCGCCGCGGCCCCTGCCGCCGCCGGCGCCACCCCAACCGCACCCGCCGCCGACCCGCTGGCCCAGTTGATCGAGCAACGCATGGCCGCGGTGGTCAGCCCCCCGGCGGCCGCCGCAGTGGCCGGCATCAGCTACTTCGTTCAGGCCGGCGCCTTCGGCAGCGCCGAAGAGGCGCAAGCCCAGCGCGCCCGGCTCGCCATGCTGGGCCTCGATGCCAGCGTGAGCGAGCGCCAGCAAAATGGCCGCCCCCTGTTCCGGGTGCGGCTGGGCCCCTTCGCCACCCAGGCCGAAGCCGACGCCATCGGCCAGCGCCTGCAGGCGCAGAATGTGGACACGGCGCTGGTGCGCGTGGCTCGCTGAGGCCTTTGCCCACGGTTTGCAACAGTCGGTAAAAATACGGAACTTCAAGGGCGCCCACTCGACCCCAGTCAGAGCGCGACCGCGCAGCCTGCCCAACCAGACCCAGGACGCACCATGCACAGACGACTCTTCTCGCAAGCCCTGATGGGCGTGGGCGGCCTTGCCGCCGCCAGCAGCGCGCTGCCCCTGGCCGCCCAGACCGTGTCTGCACCCCATGCCGGGGCGTTGCGCGAAGGCACGCACTACCGCCGCCTGCGCCAGTCGGCCCCGGTCGAGGCCCCGGCCGGCCGCATCGAGGTGCTGGAGTTTTTCGCCTACACCTGCGTCCACTGCCACAACTTCGTCCCGGTCCTCAGGGCCTGGAAGCAGACCCTGCCCGCCGACGTGCTGGTGCGCCATGTGCCGGTGGGCTTCACGCCCGATTTCGAGCCGCTGCAGCGCCTGTACTACACCCTCGAAGCCCTGGGCCGCCTCGAGAGCCACCACGAGCGCGTGTTCCAGGCCATCCACGGCCCCCAACGCCAGCGCCTGCACAACGCCGAAGCCATCGCCCAGTGGGCGGCCAGCGCCGGCCTGGACCGGGCCCAGTTCACCCAAACCTACCACTCCTTCGCCGTGGTCGGTCGGGTGCGCCGCGCCACCCAGCTGCAGGACGCCTACCAGGTCGAAGGCACCCCGGCGCTGGGCATTGCCGGGCGCTTCTACATCCCGGGCCAGGCCCAGCGCACCGTGCAGATCGCCGACGCCCTGATCGCCCGGGTGCGGGCGGGCTAAGGGCGGGCTGGGGGCTGGGCGCGGCCCTCGGTCTGACGCCCACCACCCCAAGCCGGTCCAGGCCCTGGGTGCTGTGGTGCTGTGCGCCCACCGCCTTGGCCTGACCGCCTTGGCCTGACCGCCTTGGCCTGACCGCCTTGGCCTGACCGCCTGGGCCAGGCCGCGCTGGCATGGCTACAATGCGCAGCATGGCTTATGCAATTTCCGTGCCGCGCCTTGGCTGCGCTTCCAGTCGCCTCATGCCACTGCGCCACGTGCTGGCGCGCCTGACCTTGGGCGCTGCCTTGGCGCTGGGTCTGCCCCTCGGCTTGCACGCGCAACCGGCACCACCGGCACAGCCCATGCTGATCGAGGCCGATGCCCTGACCCACGACCAAGCCGGCCTGGTCAGCGTGTTCAGCGGCAACGTGGTGATCACCCAAGGCACGCTGCTGCTGCGCGGGCAGCGCGCCGAGCTGCGCCAGGACGCCCAAGGCAACCAGTCCGGGGTGCTGCAGGGCGCCGCCGGCCAGCGCGCGTTCTTTCGTCAACAGCGCCCGGGCCTGAATGAGCTGATCGAGGGCGAGGCGCTGCGCATCGAGTACGACAGCGCCACCGGCGTGCTGCGCCTGATCGACCAGGCGGTGCTGCGCCGCCTGCGCGCCGGCGCGCTGAGCGACCAGGCCAGCGGCAGCCTGATCGTCATCAACCGCCAAACCGAGCGCTTCTCGGTCGAGGGCGGCGCGGCGGCGCGCACCCCCGACAACCCCCTGGGGCGCGTGCGCGCCGTGATCACGCCCCGGCCCGATGCACCCGCACCCGGCGCCGCTCCAGCCACCCCACCCAGCGCACCCACCCCCCCCCTGCAACCCAGTCCACGACTGGAGCCGCGCCGGTGAAGCCGGCGCCAGCGCGCAGCAGCCTGGAGGTGCGCGGGCTGCAAAAGAGCTACGGCCGCCGCCAGGTCGTCAAGGACGTGTCGCTGCGCGTGGCCAGTGGCGAGGTGGTGGGCCTGCTGGGCCCCAACGGCGCCGGCAAGACGACCTCGTTCTACCTCATCGTCGGGCTGATCCGGCCCGATGCCGGCACCATCTTTCTGGACGGACAGGCCATCCACGGCCTGCCCATCCACCGCCGCGCCCAGCTGGGCCTGGGCTACCTGCCCCAGGAGGCCTCGATTTTTCGCAAGCTCACGGTGGCCGAGAACGTGCGCGCGGTGCTCGAATTGCAGCGCGACGCCGACGGCCGGCCGCTGTCGCCGCCGCGCCTCGAGCAGCGCCTCGAGGCCCTGCTCGACGAACTGCACGTGGGCCACTTGCGCGACGCCCCCGCGCCGGCGCTGTCGGGTGGCGAGCGCCGCCGGGTCGAGATCGCCCGCGCCCTGGCCACCGAGCCGCGCTTCATCCTGCTCGACGAGCCCTTTGCCGGCATCGACCCGATCGCCGTGATCGAGATCCAGCGCATCATCGGCTACCTGAAAGAGCGCGGCATCGGCGTGCTGATCACCGACCACAACGTGCGCGAGACGCTGGGCATCTGCGACCACGCCTGCATCATCAGCGACGGCCGCGTGCTGGCCCAAGGCACCCCGGCCGAGATCGTGGCCAACCCCGAGGTGCGCCGGGTGTATCTGGGCGAGCATTTCCGCCTTTGAGCACGCTGCCGCCATGAAGCAAGGACTGTCGCTGCGCCTGACCCAGAGCCTGGCGCTCACGCCGCAGCTGCAGCAATCGATCCGCCTGCTGCAGCTGAGCACGCTGGAGCTGGAGCAGGAACTGGGGCAGATGCTCGACGACAACCCCTTTCTGGAGCGCGACAACGCCGACGACACGCCCAGCGACAGCACCGATGGCGGCCTCGGCGCCGCCTCCGAAGCCAGCGCGCTCGCGCCGCCCGAGCCACCTTGGGCGGCCGCCGGCCCCGAGGCGCAGGCCGGCATCGATGCGGCCTCGGGCAGCGAGGTTTCGGCCTACGAGGTTGCGGCCAGCGAAGTGCCGGCGCTCGACACCGCCTTCGAGGCCGCCTGGGAGGGCGAAGCGGCCGCGCTGGGCCTGGGGGCGCAAGCTGCGGCCGACGAACCGGGCGAGCTGGGAGGGCCGGGCGAGGGCCTCGATTGGGGTGAACCGGCCGGGCTGCGCAACGGCGCCGCGCCCGACGCCGACGACGGTTTGGGCCCCGATTGGGCGCGCGCGCCCGAGTCGCTGGCGCAGCACCTGCACCAGCAAGCCGGGGCGTTGCGCCTCGAACCCAGTGTCGCGCTGGCGCTGCACGCGCTGATCGAATCGCTCGACGACAACGGCTACCTGGCCGATGCGCTCGACGAATTGGCCGCGGCGCTGTGCGCCCAGGAGCGCGCCTTCGAGGCGCTCCAGGCCGGCCCAGCCCTTGTGGCCAGCGCCCACGCCACCGCCAACCGCGCCACGCCACCCGACCCACAGGCGCCAGACCCTCGGCTGGCACACTGGACCCACGCACTGCAGCAGGCCCTGGGGCATCTGCAGCAAATGGAGCCCACCGGCGTGGGTGCGCGCCACCTGGCCGAGTGCCTGCAGCTGCAGATCCTGGAACTGCGCAACAGCCCCGAGAGCCGCACTGCGCTGGCCATCTGCCAGCAGCCGCTCGATTTGCTGGCGCGGCGCGACAGCCGCCGCCTGGCGCAGCTGTGCCGCTGCAGCGAGGCGCTGGTGCGCGCCGCCTTTGGCCTCATCGCCCGCCTCGAACCCAAGCCGGGGCGCCGCTTTGCCGTGCTCGAGCCGCACCAACTGCGCCCCGACGTGATCGTGACGCTGCAGGGCAGCGGCTTCAAGGTCGCGCTCAACCCCGAGGTGCTGCCGCGCCTGCGCCTGCAGGACGCCTACGCGCTGGCCCTGCGCCAGGGCCGCGGCGGCGCGGCCCACGCCGGCCTGCAGCAGCGGCTGCAAGAGGCGCGCTGGTTCATCAAAAACGTGCAGCAGCGCTTTGACACCATCCTGCGCGTGGCCACGGCCATCGTCGAGCGCCAGCACCCGTTTTTCCGCCACGGCGACCTGGCCATGCGGCCGCTGGTGCTGCGCGAAATCGCCGACGAGGTCGGGCTGCACGAATCCACCATCAGCCGCGTGACCAGCGCCAAGTTCATGGCCACGCCGCAAGGCACCTTCGAGTTCAAGTACTTTTTCGGCTCCGCGCTGGCCACCGAGGCCGGCTCCAACACCTCCAGCACCGCCGTGCGCGCCCTGATCCAGCAGCTCATCGCCGCCGAAAACCCCCAGCACCCCCTGAGCGACAACCAGATCGCCGACCTGCTAAAGGCCCAAGGCATCGCCTGCGCGCGCCGCACCGTGGCCAAATACCGCGAGGCGCTGCGCATCGCCCCCACCCATCTGCGCCGCGCGCTCTGAACGCGCCCCCCACCATGCACAACCTGACCCTGTTCCTGCCCTGCCCCGCCGGGGTGGAAGACTTTCTGCTGTCCGAAGTGCAGGCCATCTGCCCGGCGGCGGCCGCCAGCGCGCAGCGCCAGCGCGGTGGCGTCGAGCTCACGGGCACCTGGGACGATGTGCTGCGGCTCAACCTGCACAGCCGGCTGGCCCAGCGCGTGCTGGTGCGGCTGGCGCGGCAACCCTGCCCCAACGAAGACGCGCTCTACCAAGCCGCCCACCAGGTGCTGTGGGAGCTGTGGTTCACGCCCGCGCAGACCTTCAAGGTCGAGCTCACGGCCCACCAGTGCCCGTTCCAGAGCCTGAACTTTGCCGCCCTGCGCATCAAGGATGCGGTGTGCGACCGCATGCGCGAGCGCTGCGGCCAGCGCCCCAGCGTCGATACCGCGCAGCCGCAGGTGCGGCTGCACGCCCACCTCGGGCCCGATCAGGTCTGGCTCTACATCGACACCTCGGGCGAACCGCTGTTCAAGCGCGGCTGGCGCAGCGACACCGGCGACGCGCCGCTCAAGGAAACGCTGGCCGCCGCGATGATCGCCGCCTGCGGCTGGACCGGCCTGGACGCGCAGGGCCAGCCGCAGCCGCTCTACGACCCCTGCTGCGGCAGCGGCACGGTGGCGATCGAGGCCGCCCAGCGCGCCTTGCAGATCGCGCCGGGCAAACTGCGCCGCTTTGGCTTCGAGCGCCTGCTGCCACACCGGCCCGAGCGCTGGCAGGCGCTGCGGCGCCAAGCCGAGGCCGCCGAGCGCCCCCTGCCCGGTGGCCAGCCCTTGGTGTTTGGCTCCGACGTGTCTTTTCGCATGGTCGATTTTGCGCGCCGCAACGCCGAACGCGCCGGGGTGGCGCACGCCATCGAGTGGCGCGGCGGCGATGCCCTCGAGCGCCTGCCGCCTTGCCCCACGCCTGGGGTGATGCTGCTCAACCCGCCCTATGGCGAACGCCTCGCTGCCGCCGGCGTGTCCGGGCAGCCGGCGCAGGAGCGCGCCCGGGCGCAACCGGGTTCGGCCCCTGGCCCCGCCCAAGGGGCAGGCCGCGAAAGCGCGCGCCACGCCGATGGGCAGGAGAACGCCGATTTTTTCGCGCAACTGGCCAGCCACTGGAAAAAGCATTACGCCGGCTGGACCGCCTGGCTGCTGACCCCAGACCCGCAGCTGCCGGCACAGATGCGGCTCAAACCCTCGCGCCGGGTGCCGCTGTGGAACGGCCCGATCGAGTGCCGCCTGTTTCGTTTCGACCTCGTGGCGGGCAGCGCACGCACGCCCCGCGCCGGCACCCGCCCCGAAGGCCAGCCCCCTCGATAGCGCTTACGCATTTCCGCAATAGGGGATTTTTGTTAGCCCGAGTTGATGCTTGTGCTGAACTTGGTTTATACTGGCGCCGGGCCGATTAATCCCGGCCCCCCGCTTTTCCTCCCTGAGCGGGTGCCTTTGTGTGTGACAGCAAAAAGGCTTTCAAACCTGGCTCCTTTAGAGCCAGGTTTTTTTTCGTGCGCACGGCACGGGCGCCCGCTCGTGGGTGCCCGTCCCAGCCTGGGCTGGGACGGGCTGGGCTTCAGTCAAAAATATCGCTGAGCCACGATTTTTTCTTTTTCTGCCTGGAGCCGGCCGCAAAGCCGCCCGACACGCCGCCGCCGAGACCACCCAGCCCGGCCAGGCCGCCGAGTTTGGCGCCCAGCCCCCCCGGCGCAGCGCCGCCGCTGCGCTGGCGAAAGTCGGAGTCCTGGAAATCGGGCTGGCGCAGCGGGGCATCGTGGTGCCGTGCGCGCGCGCTCGAGGGGCTCAGGCTGCGCTCGATCAGCTTGTCGAGCTCGCCGCGGTCCAGCCAGACGCCGCGGCATTGCGGGCAGTAGTCGATCTCCACCCCCTGGCGATCGCTCATCAGCAGTTCCACATCCACACAGTTGGGGCATTTCATGCAAGGCTCCTTGGGGCCAGTTGAAGGAAGCCTGCAGTCTAGACGCAATGAAGCAGAATATCGGGCCATCCTGCATCGAACCAAGCTGAACATGAGCCTCGCCTACAGCTACCGCCACCTGTACTACTTCTGGATCGTGGCCCAGGAGGGCGGCATGTCCAAGGCCGCGGCGCGGCTCGACATGGCGGTGCAGACCGTGAGCGCGCAGGTGCGCGAGCTGGAAAAGGCGCTGGGTTGCCAGTTGCTCAAGCCGGCTGGGCGCGGCGTGGCCCTGACCGAGGCCGGGGTGCTGGCAGCGCGCCAGGCGCAGCAGATTTTCGAGCTCGGCGAGGCGCTGCCCACGCTGCTGCGCCAATCCGCGCTGGCCCCCAGGGTGCGGCTGGCGGTGGGCATGGCCGACGGCCTGCCCAAGCTCGAGGTGCTGCGCCTGCTGCGCCCGGTGCTCGACGTGCCCGACCTGCACCTGATCTGCCACGACGGCGAGATCGACGACCTGCTGGCCGACCTGGCCACGCACCGGCTCGACGTGGTCCTGACCGACCACCCGGTGCACAGCCGCGCGCACCTCAAGGTCCACCACCACCGCCTGGCCAACAGCGCCTACGGCTGGTTTGCCGCGCCGCCGTGGCTGCAGGCGGCCCAGCGCCCGTTCCCGGCGGCGCTACAGGGCGTGCCGCTGCTGCTGCCCACGCGCCACGCCAGCGTGCGCGCGCAGCTCGACCAGTGGCTGGCGCGCCACGGCCTGACGCCGCGCATCGCCGGCGAGTTCGAAGACAGCGCGCTGCTCGAGACCTTTGGCGGCCAGGGCATGGGGGTGTTCCCGGCCGCGCTGGCGCTGGCCGAAACGCTGCAGCAGCGCCACGGCGCGCTGCTGCTGGCGGTTTGCGAAGGCGTCGCGGCCCCCTGCTACGCCCTCAGCCTGGAGCGCCGGGTGGCGCACCCGCTGCTGCGCCGCCTGCTCGAACCCGGCGCTTGAGCGTTGCCCCGGCCTGCATCAGGCCGCTTGCGGCTGCAAGAACACGCGCGCCTTCTTGGGCGAGAGCAGCACCCGGTCGCCCTCCTTGAGCCCCAGCGCTTGCAGGCGCTCGGCCGGGATCTGGGCTTCGATCAGCGGGTCGTGGCCGTCGGGCGATTCGGCGTCCAGCGGCCAGAGCTCGAGCCGGGCGATGGGCCCGACCACCAGCGCGCGCTGCAGCTCGGCCGCGATGCCCACCGCCCCCGGGCGCCAGCGCTCGACATCGAGGTCGTGCGGGCGCACGTAGGCAAAGGCTTGGGCGTGGCGCGCCTGCGCGTGCTCGGGCGTGTCGATGGCCACGCCTTCGAGGTGCAACTGGCCCTCGTGGGCGCGGCCATGAAACAGATTCACGTCGCCCAAAAAGCCGTAGACGAAGGGGCTGGCCGGGTGCTCCCACACCTGCTGCGGCGTGCCCACCTGCTCGATGCGGCCCTGGTTCATGAGCACCACCCGGTCTGCCACCTCCAGCGCCTCTTCCTGGTCGTGGGTGACAAAGACGCTGGTCACGTGCAGCTCGTCGTGCAGGCGCCGCAGCCAGCGCCGCAGCTCCTTGCGCACCTTGGCGTCGAGTGCGCCAAAGGGCTCGTCGAGCAAGAGCACGCGCGGCTGCACCGCCAGCGCGCGCGCCAGGGCAATGCGCTGGCGCTGCCCGCCGGAGAGCTGCGAGGGGTAACGGTCGGCTAGCCAGTCGAGCTGCACCAGATTCAGCAGCTCGTGTACGCGCTCCTTGATCTGCGCTTCGCTCGGGCGCTGCGCGCGCGGCTTGACGCGCAGGCCAAAGGCCACGTTCTCGAACACACTCATGTGGCGAAACAGCGCGTAGTGCTGGAACACGAAGCCCACATTGCGCTCGCGCACATGGGTGTCGGTGGCGTCGGCGCCGGCAAAGAGGACGCTGCCGTGGTCGGGCGACTCGAGCCCGGCGATGATGCGCAGCAGCGTCGTCTTGCCGCAACCCGAGGGGCCGAGCAGCGCCAGCAGCTCGCCGGTTTCGATGTCGAGGTTGACGTCGCGCAGGGCCTGGAACGAGCCAAACTGTTTGCTGATCTGGCGGATGGCGATGCTCATGATGCTTGAGTCCTTGGGGTGTAGGCCGGGCTAGCGGGGCGTTCGGGCGGCAGTTCGGCCAGGGCCTTGAGTTCGGCCTCCATGCGCCATTCGGCCACGGTCTTGATCACCAGCGTCACCAGCGCCAGCAGCGCCAGCAGCGAGGCCACGGCAAACGCCGCCACCGACTGGTATTCGTTGTACAGCACTTCCACGTGCAGCGGCATGGTGTTGGTCAGGCCGCGGATGTGGCCCGAGACCACCGACACCGCGCCAAACTCGCCCATGGCGCGCGCGTTGCACAGAATCACGCCGTAGATCAGGCCCCACTTGATGTTGGGCAGCGTCACGCGCCAGAAGGTCTGCCAGCCGCTGGCCCCCAGCACCAGCGCCGCCTGTTCTTCCTCCGTGCCTTGCGCCTGCATGAGCGGAATCAGTTCGCGCGCAATGAAGGGGAAGGTGATGAACAGGGTGGCCAGCACGATGCCGGGCACGGCAAAGATGATCTGGATGCCGCGCTCGTCGAGCCACGGGCCGAACCAGCCCTGGGCTCCGAACACCAGCACATAGATCAGCCCGGCCACCACCGGCGAGACCGAAAACGGCAGGTCGATGAGCGTGGTCAGGAACGATTTGCCCCAGAACTCGAACTTGGCCACGGCCCAGGCCGCAGCGACGCCAAATACCAGGCTCAGCGGCACCGTGATCGCCGCCACCAGCAGCGTCAGGCGGATCGCGGCCCAGGCGTAGGGGTCCTGCAGCGCTTCCAGGTAGGCCCCCCAGCCCATGCGCAGCGCTTCGGTGAACACCGCCAGCAGCGGCAGCACCAGAAACAGCGCCATGAAGCCAAGCGCCAGCGCGATCAGCAGCCAGCGCAGCCACGGCGACTCGCCGCGCCGCAAGTTTCGCACGCCGTTCATGTGTTGCCTCCGGCACGGTGGCGCTGCCAGGCTTGCAAGCCGTTGATGGCCAGCAGCATGATGAACGAGAACAGCAGCATCACGCTCGCCACCGCCGTCGCGCCCAGATAGTCGAAGGCCTCGAGGCGGCCAATGATCACCAGCGGCGCGATCTCGGACACCAGCGGGATGTTGCCGGCAATGAAAATCACCGAGCCAAACTCGCCCACCCCACGCGCAAAAGCCATGGCAAAACCGGTCAGCAGCGCCGGCAGGATGGTCGGGAAAATCACGCGCCAGAAAATCTGCCAGCGCGTCGCCCCCAGGCATTGCGCCGCTTCTTCCAGCTCTTTCTCGGCTTCTTGCAGCACCGGCTGCACCGTGCGCACCACGAACGGCAGGCCGACGAAGATGAGCGCGATCACGACCCCGGTCGGGTTGAAGGCCAGTTGGATGCCCCAGGGCTCGAAGAACTGCCCGATCCAGCCATTGCCGGCCAGAATGGCGGTGAGCGCAATCCCGGCCACCGCCGTCGGCAGGGCAAAGGGCAAGTCGACCAGCGCATCGACCAGCTTTTTGCCCGGGAAGGTGTAGCGCACCAGCACCCAGGCCAGCAGCAAGCCCATCACCGCGTTGACCAGGGCCGCCAAAAAGGCCGCGCCAAACGAGAGCCGGAATGAAGCCAGCACGCGCGGCGTGGTGACGGCGGCCCAGAAGTCGGCCCAACTCATGCCCAGCGTCTTGATGATCAGCGCCGCCAGCGGGATGAGCACGATCAGGCTCAGGTGAAACACGGTGTAGCCCAGCGCCAGGTGAAAACCCGGCAACACCCGGCGCTGCGCCCGGCGTGGCGGCGCCGCCTCGGGCGTGGGCAAGTCGATGGCTGCGGTCGTCATTCAGCGCCTTTGAGCAAAAATCTGGTCAAACTGGCCGCCGTCGGCAAAGTGCTGCCGCTGCGCCTCGCCCCACGAGCCAAAGTACTGCCCGACTTCGAACAGCCGGATCGGGCGCAGGTGCTGGCTGTGGCGGCGCAGCACCTCGGGCTTGCGCGGCCGGAAGTGGTTGCTGGCGGCGATCTCCTGCCCGGCGTCGCTGTAGAGGAACTCCAGGTAGGCTTGCGCCAGCGCCCGGCTGCCGCGCTGGTTCACGGTGCGCTCGACGATGGCGACCGGGTTTTCGGTCAGCAAGCTGGTGCTCGGGTGCACCACATCGACCCGGCCGACGCCGAACTCGCTCTCGACCGAGATCACCTCGGACTCGAAGGTCACCAGCACGTCGCCGATGTTGCGCTGCAGGAACACGCCGGTGGCGTCGCGCCCGCCACGCGCCAGCACCGGCACGTTCTGGTACAACTGGCGCACGAAGGCAGCGGCGTCGGCGTCGCTGCCGCCCTGGCTGCGCACAAAGCCCCAGGCCGCCAGGTAAGCCATGCGGCCGTTGCCGCCGGTCTTGGGGTTGACCACCACCACCTGCACGCCGGGGCGGATCAGGTCGCGCCAGTCGCGGATGCCTTTCGGGTTGCCGTTGCGCACCAGAAACAGCATGGTCGAGGTGGTGGGGGCGGCGTTGTGCGGCAGGCGCTGGCGCCAGTCGGCGGCCACCACGCCGCGCTGCGCCAGAAAGTCGATGTCGGTGACGGTGTTCATGGTCACCACGTCGGCGTCCAGCCCGTCGGCCACGGCGCGCGCCTGGGCGCTGGAGCCGGCGTGCGACATGTTCACGCGCAGCGTCTGGCCGGTGCGCTGCTGCTGCTGGGCGATGAAGGCGGCGTTGATCTCGCGGAAATACTCGCGCGAGACATCGAATGAGACGTTGAGCAGCGTATCGACGCCGGCCGCCTGGGCGCGTGCGCTCAGCAGCGCGACCGGGGCCAGCGCAGCCGCGCCGAACAGGTGCAGCAGACGCCGGCGCGCGGCGAGGTCGTGGGTGCGTGAGAGGGCAGGCAGGGCAGACATGGGGGCAAACTCCGGCAGCGGTTGATAGGCTGCGCAGTTTGCCCTCCAATTCTCAGACTGCAAACGACTTTGTTTTTGTTTTGTTATGCCTCTGTGGAATTATGAGGCAAGGCCCAGACCACATGGGCCAGTCGATGGCGCTTCACGCCCACCGCAGCCCACCCGCCGCGCGGCCCTTGCCGGCGCGCGCCGGCGGCTTGCACAGACCGCAGACATAGTGGCGCGCGTTCTCGTAGGGGTCGGTAACGAACTGCCCGCCGCAGCAGGTGCAACGGGTGCGCACCAGCATGTTGGCGGCCATGAACTTGCTCAGGCGCCAGGCGCGGGTGATGCTCAGCAGCGGCTCGATGCCGCAGATCTGCATCTGCTCGGTGTAGAGCTGGTAGGCCTTCATCACCACCTCGATCGCATCGAGGGCCACCGTTTTGTCGAGGTAGCCGGCGATGTTGGCGTAGAGCGAGGCGTGGATGTTGGGCTGCCAGCTCAGAAACCAGTCGGTGGAAAAGGGCAATTGGCCCTTGCTGGGCGATTTGCCCGCCACCTCTTTGTAAAGGCGCAGCAGTTTTTCGTACGACAGGTCGGTCTCGCTCTCGAGCACCTGCAAGCGCGCGCCCAGGTGGATCAGCGCCACGGCGCGTTCGATGTCCTTGCTTTCGCTGACCAGGCTTTTGCTGGCGGTGCCCATGGTGCGGTTCCTGAACGGGTGGGTGCGCTGGGTCTGGGCTTCAGGCGTTGGCCAGCCGGCCAGCCATGAGGATGCTGGCATGCAGCTGCTGCGTGGTGTCGTTGCCGCTGCGCTGCGGGCTGTGGCGGCTGGTGAGCAGGCTCCAGACCATGTTCTCGTCGGCGCGCATGCGGCACAGCAAGGTGTTGCTGCTGGCAAGCTTGAGCACCTGCGCCGGCGAGAGCGCCGCAATCAGCTCGGCCGACTCCTCACTCACGCCCAGGCGGTACACCGCAGCCGCCAGATCGTGGCGGATCAGCTGCTGCGCCAGCATCAGGTAGGTGAAATTGACTTCGCGGATCTGCTCCAGCAGCGGATCGGGGGCCGTGGCCGGGGCAGTGGCCGGGGCGGCGTCGGGGATGGCGGTGGCGTACATTGTCACTCTCCAGTCGGTGCCTCAAAAAAACCTCGAAGCGTTGAAATGGATTGTGAAAGCCGCCCTGTTCGACTTGAATCGGAAATCGGCTGTAGCGCGCGTCGGCTTTCAGGGCGGGCGCTGTAGGGGCTTTTCCGACATGGCGCGAGCCCCAGGCCGCACCGGCCCCCGGATCAATGGGGCGGTGCAGCCTCGGGCGTGGCGCGCTGCAGCCGGGTGCTGCGCCAATACACATCGTCGCCGCCATCGGCGCGGTTGAGCACGCGCGCCAGCACGAACAGCAGGTCGCTCAGGCGGTTCAGGTACTGGCGCGGGGCCTCGTGCAGGGCTTCCTCGTTGCCCAGCGCCACCAGCTGGCGCTCGGCACGCCGCGCCACCGTGCGGCAGACGTGCGCCTGCGCCGCAGCGCGGTTGCCGGCCGGCAAAATGAACTCCTGCAGCGGCGGCAGCTGGGCGTTGTAATGCGCCAGCGCCTCGTCGAGCTCCAGCACGGCGGCGCTGCCGAGCAGCTCGTAGCCGGGGATGCTGAGCTCGCCACCGAGGTTGAAGAGCTGGTGCTGGATCGAATCGAGCAGCGTGTGCACCTCGGGCGGCAGCGCCTCGCACCGCAGCAGCCCGAGCTGCGAGTTGAGCTCATCGACCTCGCCCATGGCGTGGATGCGCAGGCTGCTCTTGCTCACGCGCTGGTTGTTGCCCAGCCCAGTGGTGCCGGCGTCGCCGGTGCGGGTGGCGATCTGGCTCAGGCGATTGCCCATGGTGGCGCTCCTGTCATGAAAAGCCCCCGTTCGAGGCATTAGAATGTGCATTATGCTAGTGGATTACCGCACTTCAAGCAGCGCGTGGGCATACTTTACAGGGGCGCCCCCATGAGCCCGAACCAGACCCAGCCTTCCTCCCCGACTGCGCCGCGCCTGGCGCCGGCGTTTCTGGCGGCGCTGCGCCAGCGCTTCGGCGCCCAGTGCAGCACCGCGCTGGCCGTGCGCGAGCAGCACGGGCGCGACGAATCGGCCTACATCGACGTGCCGCCCCCGGTGGCGGTGGTCTATGCCGAATCGAGCGCCGACGTCTGCGCCGCGGTGCAGTTGTGCGCCGCGCACCAGGTGCCGCTCATCCCCTACGGCGCCGGCTCCTCGCTCGAGGGCCAGTTGCTGGCGCTGCACGGCGGCATCAGCCTGGACCTGAGCCGCATGAACCGCGTGCTCGCCATCTACCCCGACGACCTGTGCGCCACCGTGCAGCCCGGCGTGACCCGGATGCAGCTCAACGCCGCGCTGCGCGACCAGGGGCTGTTCTTCCCCATCGACCCTGGCGCCGACGCCAGCCTCGGCGGCATGGCCGCCACGCGCGCCAGCGGCACCAATGCGGTGCGTTACGGCACCATGCGCGAGAACGTGCTGGCGCTCGAGGTCGTGCCGGCCAGCGGCGTGCCGACGCGCACCGGCACGCGGGCGCGCAAATCCAGCGCCGGCTACGACCTCACGCGCCTGTTTGTGGGCAGCGAAGGCACGCTGGGCGTGATCACCGAGCTCACGCTGCGGCTGTACCCGTTGCCCGAAGCGGTGGCGGCGGCGGTGTGCTCCTTTGCCACGCTCGAGGCGGCGGTGCGCAGCACCATCGCCATCATCCAGATGGGCCTGCCGATCGCGCGCTGCGAGCTGCTCGACGCCGCCACCGTGCGCGCCGTCAACGCCTACGCCGGGCTGGGCCTGCGCGCCGAGCCGCTGCTGCTGATGGAGTTTCACGGCTCGCCCGCCGGCGTGCGCGAGCAGACCGAGCTGGTGCAGGCCATCTGCGCCGAGCACCAGGGCAGCGCCTTTGACTGGGCCGACACGCCCGAGCAGCGCAGCCGCCTGTGGCAGGCGCGCCACCACGCCTACTTTGCCGCCTTGCAGACCCAGCCCGGCTGCCGCGCCATCACCACCGACGCCTGCGTGCCCATCAGCCGCCTGGCCGACTGCCTGCTCGCGTCGGTGGCCGACGCCGAGGCCAGCGGTCTGCCCTATTTTCTGGTCGGCCACGTGGGCGACGGCAACTTCCACTTCGGCTACCTGATCGACCCGCACAGCGCCGCCGCGCGCGCCCAGGCCGAGGCGCTGAACCAGCGCCTGGTGGCGCGTGCGCTGGCGCTGGGCGGCACCTGCAGCGGCGAACACGGCGTGGGACTGCACAAGATCGCATTCTTGCAGCAAGAATGCGGCCCCGAAGGCATTGCGCTCATGCGCGCGCTCAAGCAGGCGCTCGACCCGCAAGGCATCTTCAACCCCGGCAAGGTGTTGCCATGACCCCTGCCGCAGCCCCAGCGCCGCCGGAAAATCCGGCGCACCCGGCGCACCCGGCAGGCCCGCTGCTCACCGGCGTGCCCACCGGCCTGCCTTGGCTGGCGATCGCGCTCATCAGCGCCCTGATCGTCGCCGCCACGGTGGCTGCAGGCTGGTTCGCCTGGATCCAAACCCAGCAACGCATCGCCGCCGAACTGCACGCCAGCGCCTTTGCCCAGACGCAGCGGCTGGCCGACTGGCACCAGGAGCGGCTGGCGATTGCGGGGCGGCTGCAGCACCGCAATAGCCTGGAGCGACTCTGGGTGCGCTCCCTGGCCCAGCCTGCAGGCGAGCGGCAGGTGCTGCTGGATCAATTCCTCGTCAGCTACGCCGATGCGCCCTCCATTGCCCGCATCGAGCTGTTCGACGCAGGGCTCAGCTCCGTTTGGGATTCGGCGCGCCAACCCTCGATCGCACACCCGGTGCTCCAGCAGGGTTTGCAGACCCTGCTGGCCCAGCGCCGCGCCGGCGTGGTCGGGCCTTGGCGCGATGCGCAGGGCCGGGTGCGCCTGGCCTATGTCGGCCTGCTCGACCCCCCGGGCCAACCGCCAGCGCTGGTGGCGCTGCACGTCGATCCGCCAGCCCACTTCCACGCCGCGCTGCTGCAGTGGCCGCTGCCCTACACCAGGGCCAGCGCGCGCCTGTACACGCTGCGCGACGGCGCGGTGCAGCACTGGAGCGATCTGCCTGCTGGGCAGAACCCCGCACCCGGCTTCGACCCCGAGCACGCCTTGGCCCAGCGCCTGCTGCGCGGCGAGGTCCAGGCCGGGCAACTGGTCTCGGGCCAGGACGATCTGGGCCACCCGGCGCTGGCCATGCTGCACCCCGTACCCGGTACCGACTGGTGGGTGCAAATCGACGTCGATCGCACCGAATTGTTGGCCAGACTGCACTACAGCCTGGTGGGCATCGGTCTGCTGGGATTGTTGGCGCTGCTGCTGGCCCTCAGCGGCGCGCACCTGTTGCTGCAGCGCAACCAGCTTGCCAGCAGCCAGCGCTCGCTCGACGCGCTGCAGCGCGCCCACCGGGCTTTGGCCACGAGCGAGGCGCGCAGCCGGCTGCTCTCGCAAGCCACCGAACAAAGCCCGGCGGCGGTGATCGTCACCGACGCCCAAGGCCAGATCGAATACGTGAACCCGGCCTTTGAGCGCATCAGCGGCTACTGCGCGGCCGAGGTGCTGGGGCGCAACCCGCGCCTGCTGCAATCCAGTCGCACGCCCAAGGAAACCTACCGCCAGATGTGGGACGCCTTGGGCCGCGGCCAGACCTGGCAGGGCGAGTTCATCAACACCCACAAAGACGGCAGCCACTACCACACGTCGATGACCGTCGCGCCGCTGCGCGACGCCGCGCAGCGTGTGCTGCAATACGTGTCGGTGCAGATGGACTTGAGCGCGCAGCGCGCCGTCGAGCAACAAGTCGAGCTGCTGGCCTGGTTCGACCCGCTCACCGGCCTGCCCAACCGCCAGCGCCTGCTGGCCGAGCTGCCCCAGATCCTGCACCCACGCCCCGGCAACGGCGAGCAGGCGGGTTTGCTGATCGTGAACGTGGACCGCTTCAAGGCCATCAACGACGCGCGCGGGCGCCACCTGGGCGACGCGGTGCTGCGGGCGCTGGCCGACCGGCTGCGCCTGCATCTGAGCTCGGGCGAGGTGCTGGCGCACCTGAGCGGCGACGAGTTCGCGCTGCTGCTGCCGCACCTGGGCCACGAGGCCCCGGCCGCCGCCAGCAGCTTGCTGCGCCGCGCCGCCAGTTGGCACCAGATGCTGGAGCAGCCGCTCGAGGCCGCCGGCGAGCCGCTGCGCATCACGCTGAGCATCGGCGCGACCCTGCTCGGGGAGGTGGCCGCCGAACAGCCGAGCGAGGCCCTGCGCCGCGCCGACACCGCCTTGCACCAAGCCAAAGAGGCCGGCGGCAACCAGACCGTGTTTTTCGACTCGCGCATGGGGCAGTGGGTGGCGGAGCGCTTTGCCCTGGAGCAAGAATTGCGCCACGGCATCGAGCACGGCGAGCTGCGGCTCTACCTGCAGCCGCAAGTCGATGCCCAAGGCCAGACCGTGAGCGCCGAAGCGCTGGTGCGCTGGCAGCATCCGCAGCGCGGCCTGCTCAGTCCGGCGCTGTTCATCCCCTTGGCCGAGGAGTCGGGCCTGATCGAAGCGCTCGGGCGCTGGGTGCTGGAACAGGTCTGCGGCTGGCTCGGGCGCCTGCAGGCGCAAGGACGGCGGCTGCCGATTTCGGTCAACATCAGCCCGCGCCAGTTCCAGCAGAGCGATTTTGGCGCGCGGCTGCAGGAGCTGCTGCAGCGCAGCCAGGCCCGGCCCGGCGACCTGATGCTGGAATTCACCGAGAGCGTGGTGTTGCACGACCTCGAGCGCGTGATCGAGCGCATGGCCGCGCTGGCGCGCCTGGGGCTGCGCTTTTCCATCGACGACTTCGGTACCGGCTACTCGAGCCTGTCGTACCTGAAGAACCTGCCGATCCACGAGCTCAAGATCGACCGCAGCTTCGTCCAGGACGCGCCGCACAGCCCGAGCGACGCCGCGCTGGTGGCGGCCATGCTCGCCGTGGCCAGCCTGATGAAGCTGCAGGTGGTGGCCGAAGGCGTCGAGACCGAGGAGCAGTCGCTGCTGTTCCGGCACCACCCTGGGGCGCTGATGCAAGGCTACCTGTTTGGCCGCCCGGAGCCGGCCGAGGAACTGATCGGGCGCTGGCTGGCCGCAACCGCGACCCCGGACACGCAGCCGTGATGGGCGCTACCCGCCCGGCGCTGCCACGTGCGGGCTGGAACACGCACGCCACCGTGGCGAGCAGCGGCTGAGGCTGCCTGGCTTTGCGAGTCTTTCATTGCATAATTGCAGACGATCTCTCAACCCTTACGCGCCGACAAGGCCTCCTTTCCATGCAAGCAGCGCTCACACTGACGCCCGAGATGATGGTGGTTCTCGGGCTGCTTGGCTTGACCATCTACCTGTTTGTCTCCGAGATCGTGCGCGTGGACGTGGCGGCGGTGCTGGTGCTGGTGCTGCTGGGGCTGATCAGCATGATCCCCGGCTTGGCCAACGTGGCCGACCCGAACGAGCTGTTCGTCGGCTTTGCCAGTAATGCCGTCATTTCGATCATTGCGGTGATGATCATCGGTGCTGGCCTGGACAAGACCGGGGTCATGAGCCAGGTGGCGACCTTCATCATGCGCGTGGGCGGCACCACCGAGAAGCGCGTCATCCCCATGGTCTCCGGCACCGTCAGCGCGATCTCGAGCTTCATGCAGAACGTGGGCGCGGCGGCCCTGTTTCTGCCGGTGGTCTCGCGCATCTCGGCGCGCACCGGCCTGCCCATGTCGCGCCTGCTCATGCCCATGGGCTTTTGCGCCATTCTGGGCGGCACCATCACCATGGTGGGCTCCAGCCCGCTGATTCTGCTCAACGACCTGCTGCCGGCGGGCATGGAGCCCTTCGATCTGTTCGATGTGACCCCGATCGGCCTGGCCCTGGTGGCCACGGGCATCCTGTACTTCGTGCTGCTGGGCAAATACGTGCTGCCGGCGATTCACACCGAGGGCGCCAGCGGCGAAAGCACCCTGGACTACTTCAAGCGCGTCTATAGCCTCGACTACACCATCCGCGAGTACACCCTGCCCGCCGACCACCCGATGTCCGGCCGCAGCGTCAGTGAGCTGGAGCGTGAATACGCCATCAACATCGTCGCCGCCATGGTCCGCGACGATCTGCGCGTGGCCCCCTGGCGCGGTTACCAGCTTGACGGCAGCGCCCGTCTGGCGGTGCTCGGTCGCGCCGATCAGTTGGACCAGTTTGCCGAACGCGCCGGGATCGCGGCGAGCACGGGTCAACTGGACGTATTCTCTGAGGTCCTGTCGCACACCAAGTCGGGTGTCGCCGAGGTGGTCATCCCGCCCGGCTCCGACCTGATCGGCAAGACGGTGCCCGAGATCGCCATGCGCAAGAACCATGGCCTGACGGTGCTGGCCATCCACCGCGTCGAGACCACCATCCGCGAGGGGCTGCACGAGCTGCCCCTGCAGGCGGGCGACACCCTGGTCTGCCACTGCAGTTGGAACGCCTTGGCGCGGATCGAGCAGAACCAGGATTTCGTCGTCGTCACCAGCGAATACCCACACGAGGAACTGCGGCCGCAGAAGGTCGGCTTTGCCCTGCTGTTCTTCGCCATCGCCCTGGGCCTGATCCTGTTCTCCGACCTGCGCCTGTCCGTGGCCCTGCTGGTGGGTGCCATGGGCATGATCCTGACCGGCGTGCTGAGCATGGACGAGGCCTACAAGGCGGTGAGCTGGAAGACCGTATTCCTGCTGGCGAGCCTCATTCCTTTGGGCGCGGCGGTGCAGGACACGGGCACGGCCGCCTGGATTGCGCATCAGATCCTGAGCCTGCTCGGCGCCGTGCAGCCCTGGATGCTGCAGGCGGCGATCGCGCTCCTGGCCACCTTCTTCACCCTGGTCATGTCCAACGTCGGGGCCACCGTGCTGCTGGTGCCGCTGGCCGTGAGCATCGCCATCGCCGCGCAAGGCATGGGTATGGATGCCGATCCGCGCGTGTTTGCCCTCACCGTGGCCATCGCCACCTCCAATTCGTTCCTGATTCCCACGCACCAGGTCAACGCTCTGATCATGGGTCCGGGCGGCTATCGGGTCAAGGACTTCATCAAGGCCGGCGGCATCATGACGGTGCTGTTCCTGGTGGTGTCGCTGACCATGCTGAACCTGGTTTTCTGAGCACCGGGCGCCGACGACCCCTGGGGTTCAGGCGGCGCGCAGGCGCTCGATCAGGCCGTTGAGCTCGTCGAGCGAGGCAAAGGCGATCGCCAGCTCGCCTTGCACGGCGCGGCCGGCGGCGCGGCGCTGGCTGCGCTGCTTGAGCCGCAACTCCACCCGCGCCGTAAAGCGGTCCGACAACTCCTCTTCGAGCTGCAGCAGCTCGCGCGGCTTGTCTGCTGCCGTTGGCACGGGGGTGAGGCGAAACTCGGCCGAGAGCTTTTTCACCAGCCGCTCGGCTTCGCGCACCGACAGCGCCTTGGCGCTGATCTGGTGCGCGGCCGTGATCTGCGTCGCCCCCTCCAGCCCCAGCAGGGCGCGGGCGTGCCCCATTTCGATGTCGCCGGCCAGCAGCAGGGCCTGCACCGGTTCGCTCAGGTTGAGCAGGCGCAGCAGGTTGCTGGTGGCGCTGCGCGAGCGCCCCACGGCCTGCGCGGCCTGCTCGTGCGTGAGGCCAAACTCGCGCAGCAGGCGCTGCAAACCCTGCGCCTCTTCGAGTGGGTTGAGGTCTTCGCGCTGGATGTTCTCGATCAGCGCCATGGCGGCGGCGGCCTCGTCGGGCACATCGCGCACCAGCACCGGCACGCTGTCCAGGCCAGCCAGGCGGGCAGCCCGAAAGCGCCGCTCGCCAGCGATGATTTCATACACCGGGCGCGCGCCACGCACCGCCTCGGCCTGCCCCTGCTGCAGCTGCCAGGCGGCCAGCCGGCGCTCGCCCTCGGCCGGCGCCAACCGGCGCACGAGGATGGGCTGCATGATCCCTTGCGCCTTGATGCTTTCGGCCAGTTCGTACAGCGCGCCTTCGTCCATGCGCGTGCGCGGCTGGTAGGTTCCGGGAACCAGGTCGATCAGCGCCAGCTGGTGCGGTTGGTCGCGCTGCGCCGCGTCCAGCCCCTCGTGGCCCTCGTCGAGCCGCGGCCCGAGCAGCGCTTCGAGCCCACGGCCCAGTCCTTTGGTTTTTTTGTTCAGCATGGTTTGTGCACAGGAGTCAAGCCCAGCGGGCGATGGGTGGGTAGAGATTCACAGCTGACCGATGCGCGCCACCATTTCGTGCGCAAACTCGACGAAGGCCTTGCTGCCGCGGGCGCTGGGGTCGAACACCACGCCCGGCTGGCCGTAGCTCGGGGCTTCGGCCAGGCGCACGTTGCGCGGGATCACGCTGTCGAACACCTTGTCGCCAAAATGCGCCTTCAACTGCTCGCTCACCTGTTGCTGCAAGGTGATGCGCGGGTCGAACATCACGCGCAGCAGCCCGATCAGCTTGAGCTCGCGGTTCAGGTTGGCGTGCACCTGCTTGATGGTGTTGACCAAATCCGACAGGCCCTCGAGCGCAAAGTACCTCGCACTGCATCGGCACCACCACGCCGTGTGCGGCGCACAGGCCGTTGAGCGTGAGCAGGCTCAGCGCCGGCGGGCAGTCGATGAGCACGAAATCGTAATCGGCATCGACCGCCGCCAGCGCCAGCTTGAGCCGCAGCTCGCGCTGCGCCAGCTCGACCAGTTCGATCTCGGCCCCGGCCAGCTCGCGGTTGGCGCCCAGCACCTGGTAGCCGCAACCGGGCCCGGCCGGCACCACCGCCTGCGCCAGCGCGGCACTGCCCAGCAGCACGTCATAGACCGTGCGCTCGAGCGCGCGCTTGTCCACCCCCGAACCCATGGTGGCGTTGCCTTGCGGGTCGAGGTCGATCAGCAGCACGCGCTGCCCGACCTGCGCCAGGCCCGCAGCCAGGTTGACGGCGGTGGTGGTCTTGCCTACACCGCCTTTTTGGTTGGCGACACAGAAGGTTTTGGCCATGGAACGTGAAGGGCGAGAGCGGGTGAGCGTGCGGTGGGGCAAGGGCGGCTGGGCGTGCGGCCTTGCCGTGGGGCCAAGTGTAAGCCTTGGGCAGCGCAAACACCCGTGTCTGTGGCTGCCTGCCAACGGCGGGCATGGCTGAGCGGGTGTACGAGGCCCATCGATGCGCTGTGCACCATGCGGCTGGCGGCCCAGGGTTCAGGTGCAGCCGCGCCGCCGCATCCAGACCAGGCAGCGCTCGGCGTCCAGGCCGGGCACGCGCACCGGTTCCACGTGAAACACCTCGACCTCAGGCGGCAGCGCCGCGATTTCATCGTGCGGCACCTTGCCCTTGAGCGCTAGCCACAGCCCCTGGGGCGTCAGCGCCCCCTGCGACAGCCGGGTGAAATCGGCCAGCGAGGCAAAGGCGCGCGACAGCACCAGATCATGCGGTTGCTGGATGTGCTCGACGCGCGCGTGCTGCCCCTGCAGATTGGGCAGGCGCAACGCGGCCGCCACCTGGCTGATGAACAGCGCTTTTTTGGCCACCGCATCGACGCAGCGCAGCGCCAGCGCCGGGCAGGCGATGGCCAGCACCGCGCCCGGCAGGCCACCGCCCGACCCCACATCGAGCAGCTGCGGCGGGTGCCCCAGACCCAGTGCCCTCAGTTGGCGCTGCACCGGCGCACAGACCGCCAGGCTGTCGAGCAGGTGGTGGGTGAGCAACTGTTGCGGCTGACGCAGCGCCGTCAGGTTGTACACCCGGTTCCACTTGGCCAGCCAGTCGGCGTAGTCGAGCAGGGTTTGCTGCTGCGCCGCGCTCAAGCTCAGCTGCAATGCGTCCAAGCCGTCGCGCAGGCCGGCGGCGAGCGGGTGGCTCATGCGGCGCCGTGCGCCGCAAAATCGCGGCTGCGGCTGCGCTTGAGGTGGATCAGCAGCAGCGAAATCGCAGCCGGCGTGACGCCCGAAATGCGTGCCGCCTGGCCCAGCGTCTCGGGGCGCTGCGCCGAAAGTTTTTGCCGCACCTCGATGCTCAAGGCCGTTACCTGGTGGTAATCCAGATCGGCGGGCAGGCGCAGGTTTTCGTACGCAGCGCTGCGCTCGACCTCGTCGCGCTGGCGCTCGATGTAGCCGGCGTACTGGGCGGCGATTTCGAGCTGCTCGACCACGGCCTCGTAGTCGGCACCCAAGGTTTCACGTGAAACCAAGGGGCGCGGGTCATCGGTTGCAGTGTCCCGCCAACGCCCGCCTTCCAGACTCAGCAGCGCCTCGTAACCCACACCGGGGCGGCGCAGCAGCTCGAACAAGGGGTACTCACGCTCGATCGCCTTGCCCAGCACGCGCTCGGCCTCGGGCGCCGACAGGGTGCGCGGATTGACCCAGGTCGATTTCAGGCGCTCGCTCTCGCGCGCCAGCGCATCGCGCTTGCGGCTGAAGGCGCTCCAGCGCGCGTCGTCCACCAAACCCAGTTTACGCCCGATGGCTGTCAGGCGCAGATCGGCGTTGTCTTCGCGCAGTTGCAGCCGGTATTCGGCGCGGCTGGTGAACATGCGGTAGGGCTCGCTCACGCCTTGGGTGACCAGGTCATCGACCAGCACACCCAGATAGGCCTGATCGCGCCCTGGCAGCCACGGCGACAGAGCGCGCACCTGCAAACCGGCGTTGAGCCCAGCGTACAGGCCCTGCGCCGCCGCTTCCTCGTAACCGGTGGTGCCGTTGATCTGCCCGGCAAAAAACAGGCCACCGATCTGGCGCGTCTCGAAGCTGCTGCGCAACGCGCGCGGGTCAAAATAATCGTACTCGATGGCGTAGCCGGGGCGCAGGATGTGTGCGCGCTCCAGCCCCTCGATGCTGCGCACCAGCGCGAGCTGGATATCGAAGGGCAGGCTGGTCGAGATGCCGTTGGGGTAGAACTCGTGCGTGTTCAGGCCCTCGGGCTCGAGGAAGATCTGGTGACTGCCCTTGTCGGCAAAGCGCTTGACCTTGTCCTCGACGCTCGGGCAGTAGCGCGGCCCCACGCCCTCGATCTGGCCGCTGTACATGGGGCTGCGGTCAAAGCCGGAGCGGATGATGGCGTGCGTGCGCTCGTTGGTGTGCGTGACCCAGCACGGCAACTGGCGCGGGTGCATCTCGGGGCGGCCCATGAAGCTGAACACCGGCAGCGGCCGCCCGGCGCTGTCGGAGCCCGGCATGCCGTCGCCGGGCTGCTCGACGCAGCGCGCAAAATCGATGCTGCGGCCATCGAGCCGCGGCGGCGTGCCGGTCTTGAGTCGCCCTTGCGGCAGTTGCAGCTCTTTGAGCCGCGCCGACAGGCGCTGCGCCGGCGCCTCGCCCGCCCGGCCGCCGGGGTGGTGGTCCAGGCCGATGTGGATTTTGCCGTCCAGAAAGGTGCCCGCGGTCAGCACCACGGCGCGGGCGCGAAAGCGGATGCCGGTCTGCGTCACCACGCCGGCCACGCGCGCGCCGCTGCCGTCGCCGTCCAGCAGCAGATCGTCCACGGCTTGCTGAAACAGCTGCAAATGGGGCTGGGTTTCCAGCCGCTGGCGGATCGCCGCCTTGTACAGCAGCCGGTCGGCCTGGGCGCGGGTGGCGCGCACCGCCGGCCCCTTGCTCGAATTGAGGATGCGAAACTGGATCCCGGCGGAATCGGTGGCCAGCGCCATGGCACCACCGAGCGCATCGACTTCGCGCACCAGATGCCCCTTGCCAATGCCGCCGATGCTGGGGTTGCAGCTCATCTGGCCCAAGGTCTCGATGTTGTGCGTGAGCAGCAAGGTGGCACAACCCATGCGAGCCGCCGCCAGCGCGGCCTCGGTGCCGGCGTGCCCGCCACCGACCACGATCACATCAAATTCTTCCGGGTACCACATGGGGCTATCAGTCTAGTGCAGTGTCTCGCAAATGGCTTGACAGGATGAAGCCGATGGATTCTTGCGCCAGGCAAGGCGCAAGCCCGCAGCCATATGGTGCATATGGCAAGGGCTTGCAACGCGGCATGGCGCAAGAAGACGCGGTTTCATGTCGAGGTATTTGCGAGACACTGCACTAGGGCCTGGGGTTGCACATGCGCAGCCACCCATCGGGGCCTAGGCTGCAGGCTGACGATTGTACGAGTCGGGGGCGATTGTGGGTAAACGGTGGTGCAGTGCCATTGTGATCTCTGGCCCCGGCGGTGCTTGCTCTTGGGTTTTACAGGGTTGCCCTGGAAGCTCAGGATTGGTTTACAACCACGCCTGCAAGCCGGCCCTTGTCAAGAATATCCAGCAACACCACACTCTGCTTTTCTGTCGGGAGCTTGGAGGGAATCTGCCTGGCAACCCTGAGCACGCCGTCTTCCATCGGCGTGAGCAGATTCTTCTCAAGCAGCGACTGATGGATGCGCGCCCATTGCCCAGCAGGAACAGCCAGCACTTTTCGTTGCGCCTCGATGCCGTTGTCGATCCTCTGCGTCTGCTTCGCAGTCTTCACGATCGCTGCCTGATCACCCTGCGGTACAAGTCGATCGTAGAACTGGGGCGAGAGGAGATTGGCGATCGCTTCACTACGAGCCTGTATCCTCGTCCAGCACGCATCCTTCTTGCACCACTCGGAAATATTGGAAATGCCTTGCGGCGGCTTGGTGATGTCGTCGTTCACGACACCCGACACGGCAGCGATGGCACTTTCGAGCACCGGATCGACCTTCTGCGTATTCCAGATACCCAGAAAATCGATGCTCTCCTTCCTGCGCTTCGTGATGTCGCCGAGTAGCGCCAGCGTGTAGGCCACGATGTTTGCGCGGTATCCGCCGTTGTACCAAGGCTGTGCGGAAACAATGCGCTCCGTGGCGCGGAAGATCAGGCCACGTGCGACAGCCCGCTTGAAATAGAACTCATTGAACGCGTCGGATGATTTCTCCCACTCGCTGCCGATTCGGGTGGCGTAGCGCGCAAAGTTCTTCTGGGAGCCAAGATTCACCCACTTGGGGTGGTCATCCCAGACATTCTCGAACTTCGCAAGATCCGTCTTCGTGAACATCTGTGGCTTGGGATGTTCAGTCTTGAAGCGGCGCTGTTCGGCGGGTGTGAGCTTTGACTGTGCATCGGCATACTGGCCGCGTGCGCGCTCATAGAACCAGCGCGTCTCGCGCGGGGCTCCCTTCTGCGCCGGTGCCCAGATCCGCCGGGAAAACCCTTCCATCCGAACATGGAACGGGTGGTTCGAGAAGAAGTCGGCGGCATTCACCCGATTCTGGGTGTTCGCATACTCGGATATCCTTGGCACAACCGTTTCGCTCTGCAGGCTGTCGATGACGGACAGCTTCAACTGGACGAATATCTGTGAAAGATCGGCCTTGTCCCGTTTCCGTGTGTGGAACAGCGATGCCGTGGTCTGTCCCCCATTGACGATCTGGAGATCGACAACCCTTGTGATCGCCAGACCGAAATCCGTCGTCGCGGTCTCGACACTCTGTGCAGTGGCCGTGATCCCGTTGTTGTAGGCAAAGAACATCCCTGGTTCGTTCAGGATGGTCGCCCTTATTCCCTGATTCACACTGCCGCGCGCCTGCAGGAACGTACGGACATTCTGCTCAAGCAATCGCGCCCCGAATCTTTCGTACAGGCTCGCCAGCACCTCGGCAGGCATGACCATGAGATAGGATTGATAGGCATCGGTCCCCAGGTGTGCGGGAAGGCAGGCGATGCCCTTGCCGAACATCTGCTCGAAGTCGAGGTCGAGTGGCTCCTTGTGGCTTCGGGAGCTTCGCTGACGATGAAGTCGTGAGATGTCCCAGATGTGGTGAGCAACCGGAACACCTGCCACTTCCGTGTCGGGAAGGGCCTGGATCTTCTCGCTGAGCGTGCGCTCGGAAAAAAGAATCAGGTTGACCTGCCGAATGGCATCCTTACGATCGGAAATCTGTCTGGCAAGACCGTACCCCGGGGATGTGACTTCCAACTTGTCAGCCAATGCTTTGTTGATGCTGGCCTCGAGAAAATTGATAAGGCGCTTGAATGCCGCTCCCACTTCAGTCCTGCTCAAGCTTGCCAATGCATCGCGAGAATCAAAATCAGCGATGAACAGATCCAGAACGCCATCGTCGTTGAACCAGAAACCATCAACGCGCATTCCGCCTTGCGGCGGGCGATAGTCACAGAGTTCAAACCCTTCCGTAAAGCCTGTTTCGACAAGCTCGTTCGCGACCGTCTCCATGAATTCGGAAAGCTGAAAGTTTCCATCGGCTTCAGCTCCCGCCAGCAGCTCCTGCCTGAAGTCGTGAAAAAATTCTTCAATCGTCTGTTCCATCAATCCCCCCTGAAGATGGCTGCTTCGTCACACTCGTACGGAGCAATCGTTTCCAGCCTGATGTCGTAGGCCACGTTGGCAATCCCTGGCGGCAGTTGCGACCGCATCAAACGCGGAAAACCGTCACCGACACGATAGCTGCGCACGTCGCTGACGACAAAGCGAGGCTCATCGTAGTCGGGGAGCGGCGCATAGCCGTGCGCAACCAGTTTCCGGTCAAAGGCCTCGACGGTGTCCGCCTCGCCGAGCCGTGCCTGGACTGCAGTCACGATCTCGTTGAGTGATCGAGCTCCTGCCGCGTCCGCCAGATTGCTCAGCCGGTACACGCGCAGGAACAGCGCATCGTTCAGGGATTCGAGCTGGTCTTCTGACGAAATGCGGATGCTGCTCCGCTCTGCGCCCGAGAGCGATTTGACCTCGACGGCTGTGTTGCCAAAGATGAAATCCTGATGTGATCGTTCCGGACCGAGCCAAGCCTCGATTGCGTCACTGCTCGACATCGGGCCATCGATCAGTTCCATCAGAAAGACGATTTCGGCGAAGAGACCGCGGACTTCCTCGATGGACAGATGCTGACTCCGGCCTGACAGGAAGGTCTTCCAACGGCGAATGTGTGCCAGAGAGACCGCCAGAGAGCTCGCCGAGTCGGTGGCGTGTTCCAGCGAGGATGCGAGGGTGCGGCACAGTCCTTCGAAGAGATCGCGGTCGACCTGCCTTTCAAGGGCGAGGACCAAGTGCTGCCGCCCCCGATCTCCGGCACGGAGATCGACATCGATGCCGTTCACCGTGACCGCGTTCTTCCGGTACTGGGCTGCGTGGTCGCCCTGAAGCTCCACGATGAACAGGCAGGCACCAACGGCATCTCGCCCCCAGAAACAGGGCACGGCCGTTCCCACCGCAACCTGGCGGACATTGAAGTCCGATCCCGGAACGGCGATGTCATCCCACGGCGAGGACTCAGGCATCATAGTCATCCTCCTCGTCTGGATCGTCGACGTAACCTTGCATCTGCTGGAGCCAGACCTTGTTCACGACGACATTGATGGTCGTCGAATAGTCCCCGCAGGGAAAGCTGATGCCGAAGGCGGCGATCGGCCCCGTCACAGCCTCGCCCTTGGGCTCGAGGCTGTGAATCATGAGAAGCGGCTTGTTTCGGACCATTCGGTAATGTGTGTCGGATACCGCTGCTGCGCCATCTTCGCCACCAGCCAGGGTCCTGGCCTCATTGCGTTGTGCGTCGCTGAGCCCAAGCTTCTCGTCGCCACGAGATGCAACCCTGTCCTTGTTCAGGCGCCACGAGGTGCCGTTCGGCTGATCCTTGCCGACGACGCGCTCCTGATTCCGCAGGGTGAACGGCTGTTCACCGCCTGAACCGCCCGCAGGGGAAATCAGCAGAACATCGGCCAGCGGGTGCTTCGTCGCAATCCGTTCTAGATAGCTGACCACGTCCGACTTCTGTCCGGCAAAGGTCGAATGGCATTCGAACCGTGTGAGGAAGTCTTCGATCACCTCGACGGGCACATCCCTGAAGATGACGCCCTTTTCGGTTGTCTCCTCCGGTCGCCCGCCGAATCCATTCCGCCAGTGATCGGCGATCAGCGCAAGGTTTCTGGCATTCACGTCGGGGTCGGTGGAGACAATGTAGCTCTCCCGCAGTCGCCCACTGAAGTTCTGCTCGACCGTGACCTCTTGGCCCGATCGCATCTTGTTCGCCGCCGTGATCAGCAGGCTGTCCGGATGCGAGCGGACGTACAGGCCAAAATCCTTCGGGCTGAGGCGATCACGCCGCATACGCTTGACCTGCTGTACAAGCTCTTCGGCGGCATCGGCGATGTGGGAGTACCAGTTGATCGAATCGCGCGAGAGATGGACGCGGCAGAGGTCCTCGAAGCCCGGCCGGTAACCGAACCAGCGGCCCATCTGCATGAGGGTGTCATACATCTTCGTGTTGCGGTACATGTAGCTGACGGTCAACCCCTCGATGGTCAGGCCTCGGGAGAGGCTCAGACCACCGACCGCGACCGCAGTCAACCCGACTCCTTCCTTCGCGTAGCGGGCGTAGTCGAGCACCTCGTCACTCTTGCTGTTGATGACATGGAGGTGGAGGTGCTCGAAGACGCCGCTGAGGGCAGCCTTCACCTCGCCCCAGGAAAACCCGGTGTCGGCATACTCGGTATCGAAGGCCTGCTTCAAACCCTGCATGTACGCGTTTCTGGAGGAAACCTCTTCCGGCATCGCGTAGTTGGCGAAAACCGCTTCCCTGATCCTCTTCTCCCTGAGACTCAGAAAGTCACGCACGGCCTTCTGAACGGGCACGAAGCGCGACACATTGACCATCATGGAGCAATGCTTGCCGGTCTGCCCACGCAGGTTCCGGATGGCACGGGCGACGATGAATGCGTCGAGTGCGCGATAGAGGCTGGGGGGCAACTCGTGGACAGGGTCGTCGCGCTTGTGGGCGTATGGGATGAGATCCTCGCAGTCGTCGATCGGCCTGACGATCGATTGACTGGTCGCCTCGTCGAGGAACACCTTCTCGGCACCGAAGTACGTCGTTGGCGCGTCCAGGCAATAGATGAAGTCGCGCGGGAACAGCTCCTCACGCACATCATCGCCATAGGCGTCGGGGTTGATGAAGATGTTGGCGAACGGTGTCGCCGTGTAGCCGACATAGCACGATTTCGCGAACAGCCCGAGGATGCGCCGGATCATCGCATTCGTTCGGGTCGGATCCAGATCGGCCTTGTTCGTGTTGATCGACGCATTGTCGGCCTCGTCATCAATCAGCAGCATCGGCACATCGGAAATCCGGCCATCACCTTCGGCGTTCAGCTCCTTCAGCCACTTGTGAAGAGCCGTGAGCGTCTTGACGTTCTTCTTGATGACCAGAATGATCGGCTTGCTGAAGTCGTTGATCTTCCACCCGCTCTTTGCTGCCGTGTTCTTGTTGAAGTCCTCGTTGATGTTGGTGAGCGTGGCCGGATGCGGATAGCCCGGCGCGAGGCCGACACCGATGTTGCGACGATCCTCGGGATCGCTGGACCGGCCGATGAAGGCCTCATCAATGCGCTGCTGCGTCTGCTTGCGTAGATTGTTGTGAATGCCGGCGACAACAATGATGAACTTGTAGCCGGCGTCGGCGGCACGTGCCATCAGGCCGGTGTAGTTGGCCGTCTTGCCCGACTGCACATGACCGATGACAAGGCCACGACGGTTCCAGGTTGTACCCTCGCTCAACGGATCCTGCAGGTGGCCGAGAATGCGGGTCGTCACATCGCTCAGCGACTGGACCATCTGCGGTGGCCAACCTTCCTTGAGAAGAAAGTTTCCATAGGATTGCGCATAAGTCCAGGCGACATCCTGACGCCTGTGGACCCACTGATCATCATGCTTCGCAGTGACATCCACCAGCGAAACACCTGCCCCCATGCGCGTGTCGACCGAGATCATCGCCTCGGTGACAATATTGCGGAGATCTCCCATATAGCCGAAGATCGCGGCGATCTGTCTCGCCTTTTCCTCCACCTGCTCGCGCGTCGGCGTCTCGGCCATGTTGGCAAGACCCGAGATGAGCGCATTGGCAATGTTTCGTTCTTCCGTGATGACTGTGAGGCTCATGCGAAGGTCTCGCTGATGAATTTTTCGGCCAGTTCAATCTGGCCATCGAAAAGGTGCGTAGAGCGGACGATCTGGAGAAAGGCATTCGGATCGCCCGGCCCGTCGCCGTAGAATACCTTCCTGAGACTCTTCAGGCGCTCGAGAGTCTGGCTTTCATCCACCGGCCTCTGGTTGATCTCGCGCGGATGGGTCGAGAAATCGGAATAGATCATCTCCACCGGCAGGGATGCGGCAATCGAATCCAGCAGGACACGAATCAGGTACGCGTCCTCGGTCGAGAGTCTTGTGGCCAGAGATGCAATGAGCGGGTGCTGCGCGTTGATTGCGAAACGGATGCCGCCGTGATCGGCGTAACGCTCCCAGAACGGGGCTTGGCTCTCCTGAAAGAGCTTCTGCCCGCGCCCCCTGTGCACCGTCACGCTGCGCGCAGTGATCCTGTTGATGATCTGACGCAGGCGCTCCCGTACCCCATGCGGCGGACGGGCGCGTGATTTCTTGATGTCGATGGTCCAGGCTTGGTCCAGACTGTTTGGAAAGTCGATCTGTACCCGCGCCAACTTGGTGGCCTCGCCCTTCGGTGCGAGTCTGAACCAGTCGCCCCAGGCCATCAGGCGACCGTTTCGATAGACGTAGCCCCCCTGATTGGAGATGAAGTCACTGCGATCCTGGTAGTAGTCGTACTCGGACGCGGACAGACGACTGTGGTGCGGAAGCACGTAAGGCTGCAGGCGCACCTCGGCCTCGCCGATGCGGACGATCTCCTCCGGAAGCACCTGGGTGGCTGGATTCTTTCTGCAGAAAGGGTCGAATGCAGCAATGGGGCGACCGTTGATGGTGAGTGCAATTTTGGAATACCCCTTGACTTCACCCGCAAGGAAGCGATGAAAGACGAGGGAAAGATGCCGCCCCACCGCTTCAAGCTTCTCGTTCACGACCTCCTGTCGACGATCCCGAACTTCCTCTTCCAGCAAGCGATCAAGCTCTCGCCAGACGACTGCTGTCCCTTGTTTGCCAAGGCGATCTACGTAGGGCAATGCATGGATATCGGCTGCATCAAGGAGGCTCAGGATCCAGTCGTCTGCGGCATCGATGCGATCCAGGTTCCATTCGGCTCCGCAGACAGTTCCATCGCGTGTGCTCACAACGGTCAGCGAGCGGCATTGGGAAAACGAGGCGGTCTTCAGGCCAAGGCCGAAGCGCCCAAGATCCCGCGGGGATCGATGCTGCCTGGGGTTGCCGGTCCCATGGCGCATCGCGTCGAGCAGCTCGTCTTCTGTCATTCCCCTGCCGTTGTCGAGGATGACCATCACAGGATGCTCACCGGACACATCGCAAATGATATCGATGGTGTCCGCGCCAGCGGAAATGCTGTTGTCGATCAGATCGGCAATCGCAGTTTCGAGCGAGTACCCCAGGTCCCGCATCGATTCGGAAAGACAGGCCGCGCTCGGCGGATGACTGCGATCACGAGCCATCGGCTGCCTCTTGCGTCTTCTCGTGAGTCAAGCGCATGGTAAGCTCCGAGCTGCTGCTTCGGGTGTCGTCTTCATCCGTCCGCATTGCCAAGCGGAAGCGCGGAGCTGCCATTTCTGCAGACACTCAGGCGGAAAATGCTCTATTTCATGCCCGTTCCTACCACTCCGCAGCGCAGCCGCATGATGTCGAGCATCCGCGGAAAGAACACCCGTCCGGAACGGATGCTTCGCTCCCTTCTTTTCGCCAGGGGTTTTCGATATCGACTTCATGTGCGGAGGCTGCCCGGCTCCCCCGACCTTGTGTTCCCGAAGCACAGAGCGGTGGTGTTCGTCCACGGCTGCTTCTGGCACCGACATGAAGGCTGCCGCTACACAACCACTCCCAGGACCAATGCAGATTTCTGGCGGCAAAAATTCCAGGAAAATGTCGCTCGCGACAGGCGCCATGCGGAGATGCTCCATGCTCTCGGCTGGCGTGTGGCGGTCGTCTGGGAGTGCGCCTTGAAGCACTCGGTCGCGGAGACTGCGCAAGCGGTTGAGGAGTGGCTGCATGGCGATGCGGATGTCCTTGTGATTGGTCAGATCATTGACTAGTCCGCTTCGGCAAGCACCGGAATCTGTTCCGGCAGGTTTCGCCGCACGGTTCCCACCGGTCTCTCCTGTGCGGCATCACCTGCTTGCCTCCTCCTGTACCTGCTCGTCTCGTTCAGAAGGCTACGAACGATCTTGGCCAGCTTGTGGGCAAGCAACGGCGGCACCGCATTGCCGATCTGGGTGTACTGCTCCGTGCGATTGCCCGCGAAGAAATAATTGTCGGGGAACGTCTGGAGCCGCGCGGCTTCCCTGACCGTGAGACTTCTGCATTGTGAGGGGTCGTAGTGGATGTAGTAGTGCCCATCCTTGGCAATATGAGCCACCACCGTGGTGGACGGCTCGTTCCTGCACTGCACGCGGAACCGATCCTTGAAAGGGATCGCTTCGGATTTCCGATCGACTTGCACATTGATATGCTCGGGAAGCAGCTTGGGAGGGAAAACATCCAGCCGTGGGCAATATTTCCATAAATGAGCGAAGCTGGCCGAAAAAAGATAGCGTGCAAGATCAGATGCCATGTGTGCACGCGCTTCATGCTGACAGACACCACCCAGGGTTCGGTCGTGAAGCCATTGCTGAAGCTCGGTCGGCTTCTTCGGTCTTCTATAGTCTCGTGAAATGAAGGCACCACCAGTCGAGGTGCTGGTTGCCTCAGCGGCAAAGGCATGCATTGCCCCGATCATGACGGACTCGTTTTCTGCCCTCCATCCCTTGACACAAGATGGCGCGGCCTGAACAGCCTTGCGCCACGCCTCCACTGAATCGCCACGCGACAGCTTGCTGCGGATTCGGGGAAGATCGTCAATGGCCTGCTCGACCGTGACAGGCCTTGCTGCTGTTGCCAGCAGCTGGTGTTGGGGCATGCCCAGCCCCTTTCTCACTCCGAGCAGAATCACGCGATGCCTGCTTTGCGGGATCCCATGGCGCTCCGAATGGACAAGGTAGTCACTTGGTTGCAGTGATCTCTCGTCCCCCTTCTGGGTGAAGGATCGGATCTCATATTCGAGCCCCTCGGTCGGCATCGAAAGATCCGCAATGATCTTCTCGAACACCGGGCCGCCGGAGTGCTTCGAGGAAAGCAGACCCTTGACATTCTCCATCACGAAAATGGTGGGCCTGTGCACCTGGATGATTCTCAGATACTCCCTGTAGAGGAGGTGCCTTTCGTCCTTGTGAAAGTCCTTGTCGTTGACACGTCTGGAGCGCCCCGCCAGCGAATACGCCTGGCAGGGCGGACCGCCGATCAGTACCCAGGTTTCCTGGCCCTTCAGGGCAGAACGAATTTCTCTGTCGATACTGGCTTCGTCGGACTTGCCAAGTTCCAGACACCTCGCTTCGGTGGCAGCATGCTCGAAGGCGCTGGCCACGGCAGGGATCCTGCGGAAAGCGACCTCATCGATCTCGCCCCTTATGTAGCTGTAGTAGTGCTTGACGTCCCTGGTGCCACGCAAACGCCTGAACACCGCTCTGAGTGTCAGCGTCCGATGGGCTACAGCATCCTTCTCGATGGAAAGAGCGATCTCGAAGAATGGCTGTCGCTTGTGGCCCTGCAGGGAGGCAAACCCTTCCCCGAGCCCACCCGGGCCAGCAAAGAGATCAATGATGGGAACTGGCACGCCAGCAAACCTCCCCTTGTATGTTCCCGAATGTGATTCGGTAGCTGATTGGGTGCACGCTCACTCGGCCTCCGGCTTCTGCTTGCCGACGCTTGCGGCAATACACCGATCCAGCTCCGAGCAGAGAAGCCGCCAAAGTACAGTCTAAAAAACCATTGGATGAGGTTACCACACCTCTGATGCATTGCACCAGCAGACCGTTGAACCCCCACACCCGCCCTGAATGTGTCATCGCGTGCACCATGGCAAAGTGCAGGCACAGGAGATGCCTGATGGACAGGCTCGGTTCAGTACAACCCCGGCTCACCCTCAGGCCGGCTCTTGAAGCGCCGGTGCAGCCAGTGGTACTGGCCCGGGTTTGGGCGCACCGCCTGCTCGAGCGCGGCGTTCATGCGCTGGGCGTCGGCGCGCTCGTCGCCGCTGGGGAAGTCGGGCCACGGTGGCGAGACCTCGAGGCGGTAGCCGCTCGCCGTCAGGCGGCAAAACAGATTGACCACCGGCGCCTGCGCGGCGCTGGCGTAGCGCGACAGGGCGGTCACGGTGGCCGCTGGGACGCCAAAGAAGGGCACGAACACGGCGTTTTGCGGCCCCAGGTCCATGTCGGGCAGCAGCATCAGGGCCGCGCCATGGTGCAGGCCGCGCAACACCGGTCGGATATTTTCGCGGCGCGAGTGCAGCAGCGGCGCCCCAAAGCGCGCCCGGCCCTGATTCACCCAGCGCTCAAGCCAAGGGCGCTTTTGCGGCGAATAGACGGTGATCCAGGGCCGCTCGACTTCGAGCGTGATGCGCGTCCAGCAGGCGTCGAGGCCGCTCAGGTGCGGGGCAAAAAACACCACCGGGCCGCTCAGGTGCAGCGCCTGCGCCGGATCGACGAGCTGCACCCGCTGGCGGATGCACGCTGGGTCGGCGTGCCAGAGCCAGACCCGGTCCAGCGCCGATTGGCCAAAGTGCCTGAAGGTCTGCCACAACCAGCGCCGCCGCTGCGCCGGCGTGGCCTCGGGAAAGCAGAGGCTCGAGGTTGCGCTGGGCGATGTGGCGCCGGCGCCGGGCCAACAGGCACAGCAGCGCCCCCAGCAGCGCCCCTAGCAGCCGCCAAAGCGGCAGCGGCAGGCGCGCCAGCAGGCGCAGCCACAGCGGCCCCGGTGGGTCGGATGCGCGGTCAGGGTTCATGCGATGGGGTGCTCGGGGTGCCAAGGCCTGCACCCAAAAGGCGCAGCGCAGCCGTTCAGACCGGGCTGTCGATGCGCAGCCAGGTGGTTTTGAGTTCGGTGTATTTGTCGAAGGCGTGCAGCGATTTGTCGCGCCCGACGCCGCTTTGCCGGTAGCCGCCAAAGGGCACGGTGATGTCGTCTTCGTCGTACTGGTTGACGTGGATGGTGCCGGCGCGCAGGGCCCGGGCCACGCCGTGGGCGCGGTTGAGGTCGCGGCTCCAGACCGAGGCTTGCAGACCGTAGATGCTGTCGTTGGCCATCTGCACCGCTTCGGCGGCGTCGCCAAAGCGCAGCACCGCCAGCACCGGGCCAAAGATTTCCTCGCGCGCGATCTGCATCTGGTTGTGCACGCCGTCGAAGATGGTGGGCTGCAGGTAGCAGCCGCCCGCCACCGGGTGCACGCGCTGGCCACCGGCGAGCAGCTGCGCGCCCTCGCGCTGGCCGGCCTCGATGTAGCGCAGCACGGTGGCGGTTTGGGCCTCATCGACCAGCGCCCCCTGCACCGTTTGCGGCAGCAGCGGGTGCGCCGGCTGAAACTGCGGCAGCAGCTCGAGCGCGCGCGCCATGAAGGGCGCGTGGATGGCGTGGTGCAGCAGCAGCCGCGTGGGCGCGTTGCAGCTCTGACCGCAGTTGAAGAACACGCTGCCCAAGGCCGCCTGCACCGCGCGCTCGAGGTCGGGGCAGTCGTCAAAGACGATGAACGGCGACTTGCCGCCGAGCTCGGTCCAGGCGCGCTTGAGGTTGCTCTGCCCGGCCATGACGTGGATCTGCTTGCCGACTCGGGTGCTGCCGGTGAAGGCGATGCAGTCCACATCGGGGTGCAGCGCCAGCGGGCTGCCGGCTTCGGGGCCAAAGCCTGGCAGCACATTGAGCACCCCCGGCGGCAGGCCGGCTTGCAGCCCCAGATCGGCCAGGCGCAGGGCGCTGAAGGGCGATTTTTCGCTGGGTTTGAGCACCACCGCGTTGCCCGCCGCCAGCGCCGGCGCGATCTTCCAGACGGCCATCAGCAGCGGGTAGTTCCAGGGCACGATCACGCCCACCACGCCCACCGGCTCGCGCTGGATCAGCGCCAGCGCCTGGTCTGCCGTGGGCGCGATCTGGTCATAGACCTTGTCGGTGGCCTCGCCGAACCAGCGCAGGCAGTTGGCGGCCCCGGCCACGTCCACGCTTTTGGCGTATTGCAGCGGCTTGCCCATGTCGAGCGCTTCGGTCAGGGCCAGCTCGTCGGCGTGTTGCAGCAGCAGCTCGGCCCAGCGCAGCAGCACCCGCTTGCGCTTGGCCGGAGCCTGGCTGGCCCAGCGCCGGTCGTTGAAGGCGCGGCGCGCCGCCGCCACGGCCAGGTCGATGTCGGCGCTGGCGCATCGCGCCACCTCGGGCAGGGCGCGGCCGTCGATCGGGGAGGCCTTGGTGTACGTGGCCCCGTCCTGTGCGCCCACGCGCTGGCCGTCGATGAAGGCGCGGCCATCGAGGCGCAGGGTGGATTCGTCGATCGCGGTCATGGCGGGTCTCCTTGAATCAGGCGCCGCGCAGGGCCTGCGCCATCTCGCGCTGGCGCTTGCGCGTCGAGCGCGCCACCCACAGCGCGTAGCTGACCACGAACAGCGTCACCGTGAGGATGAGCAGCGTGGCAGCGGCGTAGATGGTCGGGTTGATGCCGCGCACGGCGTAGTTGAAGATCACTTGCGGCAGCGTGCTCACCCCAGGGCCAGACAGGAACAGGGTGATCACCACGTCGTCGAACGAGAGCGTGAAGGCGAGCAGAAAGGCCGCCAGTATGGCGGGCGCGATGTTGGGCAGCGTGACCAGGAAAAACACCTGGTGCGGGCGCGCGCCCAGGTCCATCGCGGCTTCCTCGATGCTGCGGTCCACTTCTTGCAGGCGCGACTGCACCACCACCATGGCAAAGGCCATGCCGAACAGGGTGTGGCCGATGATGATCGTGATCAGGCCGCGCTCGGGGCCACCGAACACGTTTTGCGCCCCCACCATCAGCAGCAGCAGCGACAGGCCGATGATCACCTCCGGCATCACCATGGGCGCCGTGGCCATGCCCGAGAACACGGTGCGGCCCCAGAAGCGCTGGTAGCGCACCAGCACGAAGGCACAAAAGGTGCCCAGCACCGCCGCCAGCAGCCCGGTGACGAAGGCCACCTGCAACGAGACGATGAAACCCTCGATGATGCGTGTATCGGCCAGCAGCGCCTCGTACCAGCGCAGCGAAAACCCGGTGAACGCCGCGTGCTGGCGCGTGCTGTTGAACGAGAACAGAATCATGAACGCCAGCGGGGCGTACAGGAACAGGAACACCAGCGCCAGCCAGACTTTGCCCAGGTGCTTGTTGAGCCAATTCGACTTCATGGATCAGGCTCCGTCGGTGTCAGCGCCCGTCGGCGCTTTCGCGCACGCCGTAGCGGAAGTAGAGCATCATGGGCACGAGGATCAGCACCAGCATGATCACGGCCAGCGCCGCCGCGCGCGGCCAGTTGTTGGCGATGAACATCTCATCCCAGACCACGCGCCCGATCATGATGTTGTCGGCCCCACCGAGCAGCGAAGGCACCACGAATTCGCCCATCGAGGGGATGAACACCAGCATCATGCCGGCGATGATGCCGGGCTTGGACAGCGGCACCGTGATCAGCCAGAAGGCCTTGAACGGCGACGCCCCGAGGTCGTAGGCGGCCTCGAGCAGCCGGAAATCCATCTTCACCAGGTTGGCATAGAGCGGCAGCACCATGAAGGGCAGATAGACATAGACCATGCCGATGAGCATGGAAAAATCGGTGTAGAGCAGGCGCAGCGGCTCGTCGGTGAAGCCGATGTAGATCAGAAACTGGTTGACCACGCCAAAATCGCTCAGAATGCCCTTCCAGGCAAAGACGCGCAGCATGAACGAGGTCCAGAACGGCAGCATCAGCAGCATCAGCAGGATCAGGCGCGTCTCGGGTGCGCTGCGGGCGATGAAGTAGGCGAAGGGGTAGCCGATGATCAGGCACAGCAGCGCCGTGATGAAGGCGTAGGCGATCGAGCGCAGATACGATTCGACGTACAGGGTCTGGAACAGGGCGCCGTCGGGGCCGGTGCGGAATATGCTCCAGTAGTTCTCGAACTTGAGCAGCAGCACGCCCTGCTGCGGGTCCCAGAGCGGCTGGAAAGGGTGAATCTCGTTGCCCATATCGACAAAGCTGATGTACAGCAATATCAGAAAAGGCAAGAAGAAGAAAATCAGCAGCCAGACCAGGGGCACGCCGATGACGAAGCGCCGGCCTGGCACGGACAGTTGAAAGGGTTTGGCCACGGTGTTGCGCGCAGGATTTGCGTTGCCAGGGGCGATCAGTCGCGCAGCACCACGCCGGCGCGGTTGCTCCACCAGAAAAAGACCTCGTCTTCCCAGGTGATGTCGGACAGGTCGTGGCGCGCCGTGTTGGGCTCGGTGATCTTGACCTTCTGGCCGTTGCTGGCCTGCACCAGAAAGGTGTTGTACGAGCCGAAATAGGCGATTTCCTTGACCCGGCCGCTGTACAGGTTGCAGCTCACCCCGGCGGGGCGGGTTTTGGCGATTTCGATCTTCTCGGGACGCACCGCCACCGCCACCGGCATGTTCAGCGAGCCACTGACGCCGTGCCCGATCTGGATCTCGCCGATCTCGGTCTGCACCGCGCAGTGGTCGATCTCATCGACGCTCAGACGGCCGTCGAACAGGTTGACGCTGCCGATGAAGTCGGCGACGAAGCGGTTCACGGGAAATTCGTAGATGTCTTGCGGCGCCCCGACCTGCAGCACCCGGCCCTTGCTCATGACGGCGATGCGCTGGGCCATGATCATGGCCTCTTCCTGATCGTGGGTGACCATGACGCAGGTCACGCCCACCTTTTCGATGATGTTGACGAGTTCGAACTGGGTCTGCTCGCGCAGTTTTTTGTCCAGCGCCCCCAGCGGTTCGTCGAGCAGCAGCAGCTTGGGCCGCTTGGCCAGGCTGCGCGCCAGCGCCACGCGCTGCTGCTGCCCGCCCGAGAGCTGGTGCGGCTTGCGCCGGGCGTAGTCGCTCAGTTGCACCAGGTCCAGCATCTCGCCCACCCGGCGCTTGAGCTCGTCCTTGGGGCAGCCCTCGCGCTTGAGGCCAAAAGCCACGTTCTCCCAGATGTCCAGGTGCGGGAACAGCGCGTAGCTCTGGAACATCATGTTGATCGGGCGCTCGTAGGGCGGCATCAGGGCCACGTTCTGGCCGCCGAGCAGGATGCGGCCCGAAGTGGGTTTCTCGAACCCGGCCAGCATGCGCAGCAGGGTCGATTTGCCGCAGCCGGAACTGCCCAGCAGGGCAAAGATCTCGCCCTGGGCGATCGACAGCGAGACTTCATCGACGGCCAGCGCCTCGTCAAAGCGCTTGACCACCTTTTCGGTCACCAGAAAACCTTCTTTGCCTACGTCTTGGAGCATGTGCGCGCCTTGGTCTGCCCTGTGCAAGATGGAAGGCCGCCGCACCCCCGATCGGGGTGGCAGCGGCCTGTGAAAGGTGCGAGCGGTGCAGCGGCGCTGCGCGCCCGGCTGGCTTGGGGCGCTCGAGCCCCCCCACTCAACGGCCTTGCTTGAAGCTATTGTAGGCCGTCGCCATGGCTTCGCGCGCCTCGTTGGAGAGGCTGCCGGGCTGGATCATGCGCGGCATGTAGTCGGCCGGCACCATGATGGTCTTGTTGCCGGCGATCTCGGGCCGAATCTGCGGCATGGCGGCCAGGTTGCCGGTGGGGAAGTTCATCTCGTTGGCCATGCGCGCGGCGTTTTCCGGGCGCAGGAAGAAGTTGATGAAGGTGTGCGCGTTGTTGGGGTGGCGCGCGTCGCGGGTGATGGCCATGGTATCGACGAAGATCAGGCCGCCGGTGCTGGGCAGCAGGGCTTCGAGCACGTCGGTGTTGCCCATTTCGCGCGCCCGGTTGGCGGCGATGTTGATGTCGCCCGACCAGCCCAGCACCACGCACGCCTGACCGCCGGCAAAGGTGTCGATCATGGTCGAGGTGAAGATGCGGATGTGCGGACGCACCTTGAGCAGCATCTCGAGCGCGGCCTGGTAGTCGGCCGGGTTGTTGGAGTAGGCGTCGCGGCCGATGAAGTGCAGCGCCGGCGGGATGATCTCGGACGGCGCGTCGAGGAAGGCGATGCCGCAGCGCTGCGCCAGCGCGGTGTATTTGGGGTTGAACACCAGCTCCCAGGCGTTTTCGGGCATGGGCGTGTTGCCCAGCGCGCGCTCGAGCCGGGTGCGGTTGATGCCCACGGTGGTAAAGCCCCAGGCCCACGGCACCAAGTGGCGGTTTTCGGGGTCGGCCTTGGTCAGGGTGGCCATCAGCGCCGGGTCCATGTTGGCCAGATTCGGGATCTTGCTCTTGTCCAGCGGCTGGAACAGGCCGGCCGCGATCTGCTGCGCCGCAAACACGCTGCCCGGCACCACGATGTCGTAGCCGGTGTTGCCCGCCACCAGGCGCGCGTGCAAGACCTCGTTGGAGGCAAAGGTGTCGTAGGTGACGTCGATGCCGGTTTCCTGCTCGAAGGCTTCGATCAGGCCGGTCGGCACGTAGTCGGGCCAGTTGTAGATGTTGAGCACCTTGGGCTCGGCCGGCGGGGCGGCCGGGGCCACTGCGGCGGGCTGCTCACGCGGTCCGCAAGCCACCAGAAAAGAGGCCGCCAGTGCGGCCGCCAGCAAGGTCTTCAACATGGTTTCACTCCAGCAAGTAAAGAGCAAAAAAGGGATGGGGACAGCCGCACACACGGGCCACGGCCTGCACTGCCTATGCAAACCGCGTGCCAAACGCTATTTTAGCCACAAGGCCAGGGTTTCAGAACCAAGCTTTGGCCCGAAGTTCCGCCAGCGTGGCGTCGAGCGCGCGCTCGATCAGGCCCATCATTTCGTCGATCTGCGCCCGCGTGGTGATCAAGGGCGGGGCGATGATCATGCGCTCACCCACCGCCCGCATGACCAGTCCGCCCCCAAAACAGTGCGCGCGGCACAGCATGCCCACCGCCTGCTCCTCGGGGAAGGGCAGGCCGCGCGCCTTGTCGCGCACCAGAGTGAGGGCGGCGACGAAGCCGCAGCTCTGGGCGCGGCCCACCAGCGGGTGCGCCTCCAGCTCGGCCAGGCGCTGCGCCAGGTAGGGGCCGGTGTCGCGCCGCACCCGGCCCGGCAGGTCTTCGCGCTCGAGCAGATCGAGGTTGGCCAGCGCCACCGCGCACGCCACCGGGTGCCCGCTGTAGGTGTAACCGTGGTTGAACTCGCCGCCGCGCTCGATCAGCACCTGGGCCACGCGCGGCCCCACCAAGGTGCCGCCCAAGGGCACGTAGCCGCTGGTGATGCCCTTGGCAAAGGTCACCAGATCGGGGCGCAGGCCGAATTTTTCGTAGGCAAACCAGTGCCCGAGGCGGCCAAAGGCGCAGATCACTTCGTCGGAAATGAGCAGGATGCCGTACCGATCGACGATGCGCTGCACCTCGGGCCAGTAGCTGTCTGGCGGGATGATGACGCCGCCCGCGCCCTGCACCGGCTCACCGATGAAGGCCGCCACGCGCTCGGGTCCGAGCTCGAGGATTTTGGCTTCCAGCCAGCGCGCTGCGCGCAGGCCAAAATCGTGCTCGCTCTCGCCCGCCAGGCCATGCTGCAAGAAATGCGGCTGCTCGATGTGCACGATGCCGGGGATGGGCAGATCGCCCTGGGCGTGCATGGCGCCCATGCCGCTGAGCGAGGCCGCCGCCACCGTCGAGCCGTGGTAGGCGTTGCGGCGGCTGATCACGGTTTTGCGCTGCGGTTGCTCGAGCAAATCCCAGTAGCGGCGCACCAGCCGCAGGTTGGTGTCGTTGGCCTCGGAGCCGGAACTGGAATAGAACACGTGCTCGAAGCGCCGCCCGGCCACCGGCGGCGCCAGCTCGGCCAGGCGCGCCGCCAGCCGCACCGCCGGCTCGTGCGTGGTCTGGAAAAAGCTGTTGTAGTAGGGCAGCTTGAGCATCTGCGCGTGCGCGGCGTCGGCCAGCTCGCGCCGCCCATAGCCGGCGTTGACGCACCACAGCCCGCTCATGGCGTCGAGCAGCCGCTGGCCCTCGCTGTCCCAGACGTAGATGCCCTCGCCACGGGTGATGACGCGCGCGCCCTTGGCCGCCAGCGCCCGGTGGTCGGTGAAGGGGTGCAGGTAGTGCGCGGCATCGAGCGCCTGCAGCTCGGCGGTGTGGTGGGTGGGGGGCATGGTGGTTCCGGGGTGTGGCACGGCAAATCAGACGTGCAGCAACAGGTGTTCGCGCTCCCAGGGCGAAATGACTTTCATGAATTCCTCGAACTCGAGCTCTTTGATTTCGGTGTAGATGGTGATGAACTCGCGCCCCAGCACCTCGTGCAGATCGCTCTCGCGGCGCAGCCAGTCCAGCGCCTCACCCAGCGTGCGCGGCAGCGCGTAGGCCGACAGGTAGGCGTCGGACTTCATCTCGGGCTTGGGCGCGATCTTGTTTTTCAGCCCCAGGTAGCCACAGGCCAGCGTCATGGCCAGCGCCACGTAGGGGTTGGCGTCGGCGCCGATGACGCGGTTTTCCAGCCGCCGCGACTGCGGCACCGCAATCGGCGAGCGGATGCCGACGGTGCGGTTGTCGTGCCCCCACTCGATGTTGATCGGGGCGGCGGTGTGGCGGCTCAGGCGCCGGTAGCTGTTCACATAGGGGGCCACCAGCGCCATCGCCGCCGGGATGTAGCGCTGCAAGCCGCCGATGTAGTGGTAGAAGGCCTCGCTGGGCGTGCCGTCGAGCTGGCTGAACAGGTTGCGCCCGCTTTCCTGCTCGACGATGCTCTGGTGCACGTGCATGGCGCTGCCGGGCTCGCCGGCAATGGGTTTGGCCATGAAGGTGGCGTACATGTCGTGGCGCAGCGCCGCCTCGCGCACCGTGCGCTTGAAGAAGAACACCTCGTCGGCCAGCGCCAGTGGGTCGCCGTGGAAGAAGTTGATCTCCATCTGGCCGGCCCCGACTTCGTGGATCAGGGTATCGACGTTGAGCTCCATCTGGTCGCAGTAGTCGTAGATTTCCTCGAACAAGGGGTCGAACTCGTTCACGGCGTCGATGCTGTAGGCCTGGCGCGAGGTTTCGGCGCGGCCGCTGCGGCCGATGGGCGGCTTGAGCAGGGTGTTGGGGTCGGTGTTGCGCGCCGTGAGATAAAACTCGAGCTCGGGCGCCACCACCGGCGACAGGCCCATCTCCTCGTACAGGGTGCAGACGTGGCGCAGCACGCTGCGCGGGGCAAAGGGCACGCGCTTGCCGGTGTGATCGAAGCAATCGTGGATGACTTGCGCCGTGGGGTCGGTGGCCCAGGGGACGATGCGCACCGTGGACGGATCGGGGCGCAACTGCATGTCGCGGTCGGTGGGGTCGATCACATCATAGTAGGGCCCGCTGTCGGGGAACACGCCGGTCACCCCCATGGCCACCACCGCCTGGGGCAGGCGCATGCCACGGTCTTCGGTGAATTTGCCGCGGGGCAAGATCTTGCCCCGCGCCACGCCGGTGAGGTCGGGCACCAGACACTCGATTTCGGTCACGCGGCGCTGGTTGAGCCACTGTTCGAGTTCGTTGAAGCTCTGCGGTGGGGTGCTTTTCATCTCATGCTCCGGTGGCGCTGGCGGCGCCGATTGTGGGCTGCGCCAGACCCGCTTGCCAGCGGCGCTGCTGGCGCCGCCGCAGCGCCCGGCCAAAGGCGCTAAAGGTGGCGGCGTAAAAGGGGTTCTGGTCGCAGCGCCACTCGGGGTGCCACTGCACCGCGTAGGCAAACTCGGCCGCGCCCTGCACCTCGATGGCCTCGACCAAGCCGTCTTCGGCCCACGCCAGCGCCCGCACACCGGGCGCCAGGCGGCCGATGCCCTGCCCGTGCAGCGAGTTGACCATGGCCAGCGTGCCGCCGGCCCACTGCGCCAGCGCCGAGCCCTCGGCCAGCCGCACCGGGTGGCTGGGGCCGTACTGCTGCTCCAGCGGCAGGCCGTCGGAGTCGCGGTGGTCCATCAGCCCCGGCACGGCGTGCACGGTCTGGTGCAGGCTGCCCCCCAGGGCCACGTTGATCTCCTGGAAACCGCGGCAGATGCCCAGCAGCGGCACCTCCTGCGCCAGACAGGCGCGCACCAGCGCCAGCGTGAGCGCGTCGCGCTCGGGGTCCAGCGGCAGCGTGGGGTCGTGCACGTCTTCATCGAAGTGCGCCGGGTGCACGTTGGAGGGCGAGCCGGTGAGCAGCACGCCATCGACTTGCGCCAGCAACTCGTCCACCTGCGCCGCCTCGGCCAGCGGGAACAGCACCGCCTGCGCCTGCGCACCGACCTTGACTGCACGCGCGTACTTGTCGCCCAGCAGCAGGTAGGGCATGGCGTTGGGGCCCAGCCGGCGGTGGTCGGCGGGCAGCCAGACCAGGGGCGGGGTGGAGGCCTGCGGCGGGAGCTGCGCGGGCGCACAAGATGCCAGCGACGCAGCGGGGGCGCGGCCAGAGAAAGGGGCGGCGGGGGCGTTCATGGGTGGGCTTGACTAAGCGGGGCAAGGAGGCGAGGCATAAAGCTCAAGGCAAACCATTGTGGCAGATGCCAGGCGGGCGCGCTTGGGCAGGGGCGGGGCTGAGGCTCTGCATGAGGTGAAAAATGCATGACAAGCATGTGTTAGATTAACAGTGCCATGTTGCACCCCTAGTCGCAGTGCCCGCGAACCGATCCGTATGGGTCTTGGACTGGCTGCACAGTCAGGGGTTTGGAAACAGCCAGTCCAGGAGGAGGCCGACCATGCCTGACCCATCCATTGCCCAGCAACACCACGCCACCTTCGAAGGCATCCGCCACGTTGACGAGGACGGCAACGAGTTTTGGCTGGCCCGCCCGCTGGCCAAGGTACTGGACTACTCCGAGTACCGCCACTTTCTGCCCGTGGTAGGGCGGGCCCGAGAAGCTTGCCGCAACAGTGGCCACCCGGTGGCTGACCATTTCGAGGACATCCTCGAAATGGTCGAGATCGGCTCGGGCGCCAAGCGCGCGCTGCCCGACGTGAGCCTCTCGCGCTACGCCTGTTACCTGATCGTCCAGAACGGTGACCCGGGCAAGCCCGTCATCGCCAACGGTCAAACCTACTTTGCGCTCCAGACGCGCCGCCAGGAGCTGGCCGACGATGCCCAATTTGCCCTGCTCAGCGAGGACGAGAAGCGCCTCGCCATCCGCAACGAACTGGCAAGCCACAACAGGCTTTTGGCGGCAGCGGCCAAGGGCGCGGGCGTCGAGACCACGCTGGACTACGCCATCTTTCAGGACCACGGCTACAAAGGGCTCTATGGAGGCTTGGGCAACAGGGAAATCCACGCGCGCAAGGGCCTGAAGAAAAGCCAGAAGATTCTGGACCACATGGGCAGCACCGAGTTGGCGGCCAACTTGTTCCGCGCCACGCAAACCGAAGAAAAGCTGCGCCGCGATGAGGTGCAGGGCAAGTTGCAGGCCAACAAAACGCACTACGAAGTGGGCCGCAAGGTGCGCCAGACGATTCGAGAACTTGGCGGCACCTTGCCCGAAAACCTGCCCAAACCCAACGCCAGCATTCAGCAGATCGAATCTGCGAAGAAAAAGCTCGAGAAGAAAAAACCTTGAGGTGGCAGCGCCATGGCCACGAAAGCGATACATCGCAATTGCTCGCCCCCGCCCCTTGATCCACCTCACCCCAGCGCCTCGCGCAAGCGCTGCCACGCCATGCCCAGCGCCAGCAGCGGCGTGCGCAGCCACGGCCCGCCGGGAAAAGGGTGGTGCTTGAGCCGCGCATAGACATCGAAGCGCCCGGCCTGGCCGCCGATGGCCTCGGCCACCAAGCGCCCGGCCAAACCGGCCAGCACCACGCCGTGGCCGCTGAAGCCCTGCAGGTAATAGACCTGCGGCGACAGCCGGCCAAAATCGGGGGCCCGGTTCATGCTGATATCGACAAAGCCGCCCCACAGGTATTCGACCGGCACCTGCGCCAGATCGGGGAACACCGCCAGCAGGCGCTGGCGCATGAGGGCCTGCAGCTGCGCCGGGGTGCGGGTGGTGTAGCTGACGCGGCCGCCAAACAGCAGCCGCTGCTCGGCGCTGAAGCGAAAGTAGTCGAGCACCAGGTTGTTGTCGCACACCGCGGCGGCGCTGGGAATCAGGCGCCGGCTCAGGGCGGTGGCCACCGGGGCGGTGGCCACCAGGTAGGTGCCCACCGGCATGATGCGCCGCGCCAGCGTCGGCGCCAGTGTCGGGGCGTATTCGGGCAGCAGGCAGTTGCCGGCCAGCAGCGCGTAGCGCGCCGACACCTGGCCGTGGGCCGCGTGGGCCGTGACGCCGGCGGCGCCATGGCTCAGGCGCAGCACGGCGCTGTGCTCGTGCAGCGCCACCCCGGCGCGCTGCGCCGCCTGCGCCAGCCCCAGCGTGTACTTGAGCGGGTGCAGGTGCCCGCTGATCTGCTCAAAGGCGGCGGCTTGGTAGCGCGGGCTGTCGATGTAGCGGCGCACCTCGGGCCCGGTGGCCACCTCGCACGCCAGACCGTAGTCGCGCTGCTGCTGCTCGACGTCGGCCAGCAAACGCCGCGCCTGGCGCGCCGAATCGGCTACCGTCAGGTAGCCGCGCTGCCAGTCGCAGTCGATGCCCTGCTGCGCGATGCGCTGCCCGATGAGCTCGATGCCCTCCAGCGTCCAGTCCCAGAGCCGGCGCGCGTCGGCGCGCCCGAGCTGCTGCTCCAGCTGCCCCTGCCCGCAGGCATAGCCCACCAGGGCCTGGCCGCCGTTGCGCCCACTGGCCCCCCAACCGATGCGCTGCGCCTCGAGCAGGCAGACCTGCAGGCCACGCTCGGCCAGCTCCAGCGCCGCGCTCAAACCCGCCAGCCCGCCCCCGACGACCAGCACATCGGCGCGCTGCTGGCCCTGCAGCGGCGGCAAGGCCGGCGCGCGCTGCACCGACGCCTCGTAGTAGCTGCGCTGGTTCAACAGGGTGTCGGATTGCAGCAGGTGGGATGCCATGCAGCAAGCGTAGCACAGGCCCGAAGCCGCTCATCGGACCTTGCCTCCCGGCCGATCCTGCATCAGCCCAAACCCACAGGCGCGCTGCCGCGCCCCAGCGCCACCTGCCCAGCCAGCCAGGTCCAGACCAGGGTGGCGGCGGCGTTGCTGGTGAGTTCGGCGTGGTCGTAGGCTGGGGCCACTTCGACGCAGTCCATGCCGACCCAGTTCAGGTCAGCCAGTTCTTCGACCACGGTGAGCACTTGGCTGCTGCTCAGGCCACCGGGCTCGGGGGTGCCGGTGCCGGGGGCGAAGGCGGGGTCGAGGCAGTCGATGTCGAGCGTCAGGTAGCAGGGCCGCTGGCCCATGCGCTGGCGGATTTCGCGCAGCAGCGGCTGCAGCGCCGCGCCGTCGAGGCCACGCAAGTCGCGCGCGGTGTAGATCAGGCCGCCTTGGTCGCGCACGTACTCGCGCGCCGCGCGCGCGCCGCTGGAGCGCAGCCCGATCTGCACCGTGTGCGCCGGGCTGACCAGGCCCTCTTGCAGCGCCTCATAGGTCCAGGTGCCGTGGCCCGAGGGTTCGCCGCAGTGATCGCTCCAGGTGTCGCAATGGGCGTCGAAGTGCACCAGCGCCAGCGGTTCGCCCCGGCCATGGACGCGGCGCGCGGCGCGCAGCAGCGGCAGGGTGATGGAGTGGTCGCCGCCCAGGAACACGCAGCGGTGCTGGCCCATCAGGGCCTGCGCCTGCTGCTCGATGCAGGCCTGCAAATCGGGCAGCGCGGCAGTGTTGGGCAGGCGCATGTCGAGCGCATCCCCCAAGTGCTCGATCGGGCTGCAGTTGAAGTGCGGGTGCTCGCCGTCGCACAGCATCAGGCTGGCGGCGCGGATGGCTTGCGGGCCAAAGCGTGCGCCGGGGCGGTTGCTGACGGCGCCATCGAAAGGCACCCCGACCAGCGCAAAGGGCTGGGCGGTCAGCGGCGCGCAACCCAAAAAACGGTTGCCGTTGTTGGCGTAAGCAAAGTCTCCGATGGCCATGGGGTGCTCCTGCGGTGTACCAAGTTCAGTGCGTCGAGCGCTCGGTGTTCTGCAGCGGCCGCTGGCGCCACGCCAGCGCGGCGCCCAGCCACAACGCCAGCGCCGAGTAAAACAAGCCGCGCTCCAGCCCGCCGGGGCCGTCGGCGATCCAGCCCACCGCCGTGGGGCCCACGATCTGCCCGACCGCAAACACGATCGTGAAGGCGCTGATGCCGCCGGCCCACTGCGCCGCAGGCAGATTGTGGCGCACGAGCGCCGTGGTCGAGGCCACCACCGACAAAAAGACCGCCCCGAACAGCAGCCCCGAGGCCAACAATGCCGGCCAGGCCGCCGTGAGCGCCGGCACCAGCGTGGCCAAGCCGAGCAGGGCGCTGAGGCGCGCCAGCGCCTGCCCGCCGCGAAAGCGATCCAGCCAAGCGGCCCATAGCCGCGCCGAAGCCACCACCCCCAAGCCCAACAGGGTGTAAAAAAGCGTGATCGCCCCGCTGGCGTGCCCCTGCTCGTGCAGCAGCGCGATGACGAACGTCATGTAGCCGATGTAACCCAGACCAAACAGGGTGTACGCGGCCAGCGCCCAACCCAGGCTTTGCACCAGCGCCTCCCAACCCAAAGCCGGGCTGGGCAGCGCACCGGGGCCTGCGCGCTGCACGGGCGCGGCATCGACCTCCAGCCCCAGCTGGCGCAGCGCCCGCAGCAGCCTCCACAGCGACGCCGTGGTGAGCAAACAGACCAGCGCCAGCACCCACCAAGCCCAGGCCCAGCCGTGCGGCACGCTGGCGGCCCAGCCCAGCACCGGCGGCACCGCCAGCGCCGACAGCACGATGCCCCAGCCCACGCCGCCGTAATACAAGCCCAGCAACCAACCGCTGTGCGCCGGCCAAACGGTGCCCAGGCGCGCCGCCAACAAGCCCCCGGCGACAAACACCCAGGCGCTGAACACGCCCGCCGCCAGCCGCTGCGCCAGCAGCGGCGCGCTGGCGCTGAAAAAACCGCTGCTGGCCATGAATACGCTGGCCAGCAGGGCCCCGGCCAGCAGCAGGGGCCCGGCCCCCAAACGGCGCAGCAGCCACGGGGCCGACAACGCACCCACGAGGTAACCGATGGCATTGAAGGTGTTCATGGCCCCGGCCAGGGCGTAGGTCCAGCCGAGGTCGGCGCGCATGGGCGGCAGCAGCAAACCGTAGGCAAAGCGCGTGATGCCCAGCGCCACCGCCGCCGCCAGCGACAGCCACAGCGCCAGCAGCACCCCGCGCCACCAGGCTGGCACGGGGCGTCGGATAGCGAACCGGCTGGTGGGAAGGCGCACGCGCAAGAGGGTCTCTCAGCCTACAGGCTGCGCGCCGGCGGCCGCCAGCGCTTGAGCAGCAAGGTGTTGCTCACCACGCTCACCGAACTCAACGCCATCGCCGCCCCGGCCAGCACCGGGCTGAGCAGGCCCAGCGCCGCCAGCGGGATGCCGACGGTGTTGTAGATGAAGGCCCAAAACAGGTTTTGCCGGATTTTGGCCACCGTGCGGCGCGATATGTCGAGCGCCGCCGCCACCAGCAGCGGCTCGCCGCGCATCAGGGTGATGCCGGCGGCATGCAGCGCCACATCAGAGCCGCCTTGGGCGTGGCTCATCGCCAGCCCAACGTCGGCCGCTGCCAGCGCCGGGGCATCGTTGACGCCGTCGCCCACCATCGCCACCACCCGGCCCTGGGCTTTGAGTTCGGCCACCAGCCGCGCCTTGTCGCCCGGCAGCACCTGGGCGCGCACCTCGCCGGCCGCCTCCAGGCCCAAACGGCGCGCCATGGCCTCGGCGGCGCGCTGGTTGTCGCCCGAAATCATCAGCACGCGCAAACCCAGCGCACGCAACTCGGCGATGGCTTGGGCCGATCCGGGTTTGGGCTGGTCGGCAAACGCCAGCAAGGCCAGCGGCTGCCACCCTTGCTGCTGCGCCAGCACCGACACGCTGCAGCCCTGGCTGGCCCAAGCCTCGGCCTGCTCCTGCCAGCCCCGCAAATCGGCCCCGAGCTCCTGCAGCCAGTCCCAACTGCCCAAGTACAGCGCCGTGCCCTGCACCTCGCCATGGCAGCCGCGCCCCGGCACCGCCTGCACCTGCTGCGCCTGCTGCGCCCCGTGCCCTTGAAGTTCCTGTTGCGCCTGCGCCGCCTGCAGTACCGCGCGCGCCAGCGGGTGCTCGCTGTGGCGCTGCAAGGCCGCCGCCGCCTGCAGCGCTGCCGCCCCATCCACACCCGCCGCCGGCAACAGGTGCCGCAACACCGGCTGCCCCAGGGTGAGGGTGCCGGTCTTGTCGAAGGCCACCGTGTCCACGCGGCGCGCGGCTTCGAGCGCCTCTGGGTCCTTGATCAGGATGCCGTGCTGCGCCGCCACCCCGGTGCCGGCCATGATCGCCGTCGGCGTGGCCAGCCCGAGCGCGCACGGGCAGGCGATCACCAGCACCGCCACCGCCGCCAGCAGGGCCTGCTCAAACGGCGCCTGCTGCCAGCCCCACCAGAGCGCAAAGGTGGCCAGCGCGACCAGCAACACCACCGGCACGAACACCGCCGCCACCCGGTCCACCTGGCGCTGCACCGGCGGCTTGACCGCTTGCGCGTCTTGCACCAGCGCGATGATGCGCTGCAACACCGACTGCGTGCCCACCGCCGTCACGCGCAGCTCGATGGCGCCGTCGCCATTCAGGCTGCCGCCGGTGACCGTGTCGCCCACCAGCCGCAACACCGGCAGCGGCTCGCCGGTGAGCATGGATTCGTCGATCTGCGTCTGCCCCTGCTCGATCACGCCGTCGGCAGGCAGGCGCTCGCCCGGGCGCACCAGCAGCCGGTCGCCCGGCAGCAATTCGGCCACCGGCACGTCCTGCAGCTGCTCGCGCCGCACGCCGTCGGGCAGCAGGTGCGCCACCTCGGGGCGCAAGGCCTGCAGGGCGCGTATGGCGCTGGTGGTCTGGCGCTTGGCGCGCGCCTCCAGCCATTTGCCCAGCAGCACCAGGGTGATGATCACCGCCGCCGCCTCGTAGTACAGCGGCACCATGCTGCCAGGCTCGGCGCGCCACCACAACCAGGTGCTCATGCCCCAAGCAGCCGTGGTGCCGATGGCCACCAACAGCTCCATGTTGCCGCTGCCGGCGCGGATGGCGTGCCAACCGGCGCGGTAAAACCGCGCCCCAAGGATGAACTGCACCGGCGTGGCCAACAGAAACTGCCACAGCGGCCCCAGCATCCAGTGCTCGCCCCAGAGCTTACCCACCATGGGCAACGCCAGCGGCAGCGTGAGCGCCATGGCCAGCAGCACCGGCCAAAAATCGCGCCGCACGCCCCACAGGCGATCCAGGGCCGGGTCGGCGTCTGTGGCCTGCGCCAGGGGCACCGGTTCGTAACCGGCGTCGCGCACCGCGCGGTGCAGCCGCGCTTGCCAGAGCGTGGCCTCGTCGGCCTCTACGCCCATGCCCACGTTCAGACCCATACCCATTTCTGCAGCGCCCTGGCCTGGGGCGCCCTGGGCCGGTGCACCGCCGCCATCGGCTGCACCTTGCACGGGCGCCGCCACCCGCACACGCACCGTTTCGGTGGCCAGGTTGACGCTCACCTCCTGCACCCCGGGCAGCTTGGCCAAGGCGCGCTCGACCCGCGACACGCAAGAGGCGCAGGTCATGCCCACGATTTTGAACTGGCTCTCAAACGGCGGCGCGGCAGGGTTCACTCAAGCTTCCAGTAAAACTCACATACTACGGACTTTAACCAGTAAAGGACTCTACCATGGACACCCACCACTTCACGGTTCAGGGCATGAGCTGCGGCCACTGCGATCAGGCGGTGCGCCAAGCCATCCGCCGCCTCGACGCGCAGGCCGAGGTGCAGATCGAGCGCAGCAGCGGCCGCGTGACGGTGCGCAGCAGCATCTCCCGCGGTGCGCTGGCCAGCGCGCTCGACGACGCCGGCTACCCCGAGGTTCCGCCCGAGGCCGGCGATTCCGACCCGGTTTAAAACAGGATCTGCCGCCGCACAAGGGCGCGCACCGACGCGCACCAAAGTTTACCGATCCGTGCCGGGCAGGATCGCTGCACAAGTCTGTGGATAGCTCGCGCACAAGGTGGGGTTTATCCACAGGCTGCGCCGCCCAAGGCCACTTATGCAGCGCTGCAAGAATTTGTCCAGCCCCGCTCTGCACACCTAAAAATGGGTGCAACAGATTGAATCCAAAAGAAATAATGAGTTGTTCAGTGAATCGGGATGGGCCTACTACTACGACTATGCTTTAAATCAAGATATTGGAGATAGAGACACATACCGGCCACCCCCGCGGCTTCGTTGCGGCGCCTCATCTGTCGCGGCCCGTCTGCCGTCCGGCCGCGCTTTGGCCTTCCGGTTTGGCCGGGCTGTTAAGATTTGCCCTTGAACCCCTCCTGCTCTCCCCACCATCCCCCCTTGCGGCCTCTGACCCCTCTATGAGTTTCGAGCTCAAAAGCACCCACTGGCCCTTGTTGGCTTTGGCGCTGCGCAGTGCCGACACCCAGCGTCTGATGCAAGACTGGCAGCAGCGCTACGGCGATGCAGCGGGATTTTTCGACCAAGACGCTCTGTTGCTCGACTTTAGCGCGCTGTCAGACAGCGAACCAGCCCTTGCCGATTTGTCGGCGCTGCTGGCGCTGTTGCGCGCGGCCCACTTGCAACCTGTGGCGTACCGGGGTGGATCGGCGGCCGTGCGCCAGCAGGCCGCGGCGGCTGGGTTGGTACGTGCCGACGATGCAATGGATGCCGTGCAGGCACTCACAGCCAGCGCAACCAGCGCGGCCAGCACGACGCTCGAGCCCACCCCATCCACCCCATCCACCCCAACCGCTGCCCCGGAGCGCCCTGCGGTGGGCGCGCTGCTGATCGACCGCCCCTTGCGTTCGGGGCAGCAGGTGTATGCGCGCGGCCGCGACCTGATCGTCACCGCCATGGTCAACCCTGGCGCCGAGGTGGTGGCCGATGGCCACATCCACATCTATGCGCCGCTGCGCGGCAAGGCCATCGCCGGCGCGCGCGGCGACGAAAACGCGTGCATTTTTGCCACCTGCCTCGAGGCCGAGCTGTTGTCCATTGCCGGCACCTACCGCACCAGCGAAGTGCCGCTGCCGCCCGAGGTGCGCTCCAAAGCCGCGCGGGTGCGGCTGCAGCGCCACAACGATGCCGAGCGGCTGCTGATCGAAGCCATCGCTTAAAAAATTTGTATAGAAAGTCATGACCACATGAGCAAAATAGTCGTCGTCACATCCGGTAAAGGCGGGGTGGGCAAGACCACCACCAGCGCCAGCTTCGCCGCCGGCTTGGCCCTCAAGGGCTTCAAAACCGTGGTCATCGACTTTGACGTCGGCTTGCGCAACCTCGACCTGATCATGGGTTGCGAGCGCCGCGTGGTCTACGACTTCATCAACGTCATCCACCAAGAAGCCAATCTGAACCAGGCCTTGATCAAAGACAAACAATGCGAAGGCCTGTACGTTCTGGCGGCCAGCCAGACGCGCGACAAAGACGCCTTGTCGCAAGAGGGGGTGGAGCGCGTGCTCAACGATCTGGCTGGCATGGGTTTTGATTACATCGTCTGCGACTCGCCGGCCGGGATCGAGACCGGCGCCCTGATGGCCATGCACTACGCCGACGAGGCGCTGGTGGTGACCAACCCCGAGGTCTCCAGCGTGCGCGATTCGGACCGCATTCTGGGTATGCTCAGCAGCAAAACGCGGCGCGCCATCGAGGGCCGCGAAGCCATCAAAGAGCACCTGCTGATCACGCGCTACAACCCGAACCGGGTGCAAGAGGGGCAGATGCTGTCGCTGCAAGACATACAGGACATTCTGCGCATTCCGCTCATCGGCGTCATCCCCGAGAGCGAAACGGTGCTGCAGGCCTCGAACCAGGGCCTGCCGGCGGTGCACATGCAGGGCAGCGAAGTGTCGGAAGCGTACAAGGACGTGATCGAACGCTTCCTGGGCCAGGAGCGGCCGCTGCGCTTTGTCGATGCGCAAAAGCCCGGCCTGCTCAAGCGCCTGTTCGGAAGGTGAGCGCCATGTCCTGGTTGTCGTTTTTCCTGGGCGAGAAAAAGCAGACCGCGTCGATCGCCAAAGACCGGCTGCAGATCATTCTGGCGCACGAGCGCAGCGGGCGCAACGCCAGCGAGCCCGACTACCTGCCGCAGCTGCAGCGCGAGCTGATCGCCGTCATCAGCAAGTACGTGCACGTCAATCCCGGAGACATCCGCGTCAACCTCGAGCGCCAGGACAACCTGGACGTGCTGGAAGTCAAGATCGAGCTGCCCGAAAAACCGCGCTGAAAGCCAGCGCCTGGGCGCCGCAATGCGGTGGCGGGTTGTGTCAAATGACCTGTCTATACTGGATCGGGTCGCTACATTGCGCCTTTGTGCGCCGCTCGCCATGCCTCTGTTGCTCACGCTCAACGCCGGTTCGTCGTCGATCAAGTTTTCGCTCACCGCCTTGCCCGAGGGCGGGCCCGGTACCCTGCCGCAAAGTGCTTTGCCCGCGCCGCTGGCGCATGGGCAGGTGTCTGGCATCGGCGGCACCGCGGCGCGGCTGAGCATCGAGTCGAGCACGCACGGCAAGCAACAGCACACGCTGCCCAGCGCAGAAGCGGCACCCAGCGGCCACGAGCAGGCGCTGGCCGCCGTGCTGCACTGGCTGGAGCACAACCTGCCCGAGCAAAAGGTGGCGCTGGTGAGCCACCGTGTGGTGCACGGCGGCGTGCACTATGCCCAGCCGGTGCGCATCGACGCGCCGGTGCTGGCGCAGCTCGAGGCGCTGGCGCCGCTGGCGCCGCTGCACCAGCCGCACAACCTGGCCGGCATCCGCTCGGCCATGGCGGCCTTTGGGCAGGCGCTGCAAGTGGCGTGTTTCGACACCGCCTTTCACCGCCAGCACCCCTTTGTGGCCGACACCTTTGCGCTGCCGCGCCAGTTTTACGACGCCGGCGTGCGCCGCTACGGTTTTCACGGTTTGTCTTACGAGTTCATAGCGCGCGCGCTGCAGCAGCAGTGGCCGGCGCTGCACCAAGGGCGGGTGATCGTGGCGCACCTGGGCAACGGGGCCTCGATGTGTGCGCTGCGCCAGGGGGTGTCGATCGATTCGAGCATGGGCTTCACCGCCCTCGACGGCTTGCCCATGGGCACGCGCTGCGGCCAGATCGACCCCGGCGTGCTGCTCTATCTGCTGACCGAAAAAGGCTACAGCCCGGCCCAGTTGACCGAGCTGCTCTATCAGCAGTCGGGGCTCAAGGGCATGTCGGGCCTGAGCAACGACGTGCGCGAGCTGCTGCAGTCGGCACAGCCCGAGGCGGCGCAGGCGCTGGACTACTTTGTGGCGCGCTGCAAGCGCGAAATCGGCGCCTTGAGCGCCAGCCTGGGCGGGCTCGATGCGCTGGTGTTTACCGGCGGCATCGGTGAAAACGCGGTGGCCCTGCGCGGGCGGATGTTGGCCGACATGGGCTGGATCGGAATCGACTTCGACGCGCAGGCCAACGCCCACGCGTGCGCTGGCCGCGGTGGCCCGATCAGCCGCGCCGGCTCGCGCGTCACGGTGCTGGTGCTACCCACCGACGAAGAGCGCATGCTGGCCGAACACGCCCTGGCGCTGTGGCAGGCAGACTGAAATTTTAGGCAATCCCGGAGCAGCCCCATGTTCATCGACCCCCACTCACGCGACCCCCTGCCCAAGGTTTGGTACGAAAACACCCGCATCGGCGACATGCTCAAGGGCAAGCGCGGCCTGGTGGTGGGTGTGGCCAACGCCGACAGCATCGCCTTTGGCTGCGCCGCCAAGCTGCGCGCCTTTGGGGCCGAGATCGCCCTCACCTACTTCAACGACAAAGCCAAAAAATTCGTAGCACCGCTGGCCGAGCAGATCGACGCCACGCTGCTGTTGCCGCTGGACGTGAGCCAACCGGGGCAGATGGAGCAGGTGTTTGAGCAGATCAAGGCGCACTGGGGCAGCCTGGATTTCGTCATCCACTCGATCGCCTTTGCCCCGCGCGAGGATCTGCATGGGCGCATCATCGACTGCACGCAAGCCGGCTTCTTGCAGGCCATGCAGGTGTCGTGCCATTCGTTCATCGAAATGGCGCACCACGCCGAGCCGCTGCTGCGCCCAGGCGGCGCGCTGGTGACCATGAGCTACTACGGCGCCGACAAGGTGGTGAACAACTACAACCTGATGGGCCCGGTGAAGGCGGCGCTGGAGTCGGCGGTGCGCTACTTGGCCAAGGAGCTGGGCGAGAAAGACATCCGCGTCTACGCCGTTTCGCCCGGGCCGCTCAAAACCCGCGCCTCATCGGGCATCGCGCACTTCGACGAGCTGATCGAGATGGCGGTGACGCGCGCCCCCGGTCGGCGGCTGGTGGACATCGCCGAAGTCGGGCGCGCGGTGGCGTTTCTGGTCGGCGGCGCGGCCTCGGGCATCACCGGCGACGTGATCTACATCGATGCCGGCTTGCACCACATGGCTTGATCCAGCGCGCCGGCGCCGGCGCGGGCGGCGGTGCAGTGCCAGCGCTTCACGAGCCTGACACACACCCAAGGCAAACTGCGCGCTACCGCCAAGATTTGCACCATGGACAAACAAAAAGCCGTCGCCACGCTGGGCCAAAATTCGTTGCTCTTGCCGGCCTGGATCACCGCCGCCCTGCTGGCCAACGACCGCCTCAAGCTGTATCTGTCGGTGCTGCAGTCGGCGGCGGCGCACGCGGCCGACCCGCAGGCCCCGCTGCCCGACTGGAGCGCCGAGCTGCGCCAGCACGGCCAAGCCGACCTGCTGTGGCTGGGCGAGCTCGCCGCCAACGCCTTTGTGCAGGATGCGCTGCTGGTGCTGCCGCAGCTCGATGCCCTGACGCAGGCCATCGGCGACGATTTGCAGACCATGGCCAAGCCGGTCTGCGAAGCCGGTGGCGCAGCCGAGCCCGCGCTGTGCCAGCGGCGTGAGCAGTGGCTGGCGTTTCTGGAACGGCTCAAGGAGCAGGAGGCGCTGCACCCCGGCGACCTGATCGCGCTCACCCATGGCGAGCGCAAGGCGGGCGACAGCCTGCACCTGCTGGTCATGGACCTGCACAAGCGCCTCAACGCCCTGTCGGCGCAGATCGCCACGGAGAACATCGACGGCGCCCACGCCTGGCAGATCGAGCCCGAGGACCGGCCGCTCATCCAGGCGTTCATGCGCGGCCTGCAGCGCACCGCGCCGCTCAAGTTTGGGCACCCCGGGCTGGCCACGGCGGTCACGCGCCACGGCAAGAAGCTGCTGATTCAAAACGACATCGGCACCAACGACGCGCACGTGCTGGTGCTCGAAGTCAGCGCCAGGACGGTGCGCCTGACCTACTCCGACCTGCACCAGGTGCGCTTCGATTTTTTCCGCCAGCAACTGGAATCGCTCGGCTTCAGCTGGGAGCTGCTGGCGCCACAACGCGCCGATGGGCTCAACCAAGGCCAGCCCTACGTGCTCGGCCACGCCACGCTGCAAGTGCGCCAGCCGGCGGCGCTGTTGCAGGGGCTGGAGGCGGCGGCCGCGCGCATCGTGTTTCTGATCGACTGGAACCGGGCCCGCAAGCGATTGCAACTGTTCGTCGGCAAGGCGCTGGCCATCGACGTCCTGAGCCACTGCGCCAAGACCGAAGTCGGGCACATGGCCTGGCTGCTGGCGGGCGGCGAGCAACTGGTCTATGAAGCCATGCAGGCGGTGGACAGCCACGCCTTTCGCGTCGGCGAACGGCTCGACCTGGTGCTGGGCGAGGCGGCGGCGCGGCAGTTTTTGCAAGCCCTGCTCACCGAGGCCAGCCTCAAGCTGCGCCAGCAACTGCCACTGGCCATGGTGCAAGACGAAGCCCGGCTGCTGCTGGCGCGCGCCATGCGCCAGCGCAGCTTCGAGTTCGACCTGCTGGCCGAACACGCGGCGCTGCAGCACGCCTTGGCCAGCGAGCTGTGCCAGGCGCTGGCGCAGGCCGGCCGCGGCGAGCCACAAAACTGGGAGCGCACGCTGCAGCGCTGCAAAGCCTGGGAGCACCAAGCCGACCAGCTGCTGACCACGGCGCGCGAGCGCACCCGCCGCCACGAGCGCTGGCGCCCCCTGCTGGAGCTGCTCAACGCCATGGACGACGCCGCCGACACGCTCGAAGAGGCGGCCTACCTGCTGATGCTGCTGCACACCGAGCCCTTGCGCGGGCTGCCGGCGCGCATCGTCGAGGCGCTGCTGCGCCTGGCCGAAACCACCTTGGCGGCGATCCAGGACCAGATCAAGGCGATCGAAATCGCGCGCCACCTGAGCCTGCAGGCGAACCGGGTCGATGAAGAGGCGTTTTTGCAGGCCCTGTGGCGCACGCTGCGCGCCGAACGCCAGTGCGACGAGCTCTACCGCCAGACGCGGGTGCAACTGGTGCAAGAGCTGACGCAGCAGCCGGTGCTGTTTGGCTTGGGCAACGAACTGGCGGGGGCGCTGGAAGCGGCCACCGACCACCTGCTCACAGCCGGCTACGTGTTGCGCCGCATCGTGCTCGGCCCCGCCGGAGTGGTGGCATGAAAAAATCCGCTGCGACTGCCGCCGCCTGGCCGCGCCACCTGCACCTGATCGGCCCCGAGCCCGCAGGCAAGACCCCGCCACCGACCCCGGAGGCGGTCGGCGCCAAGGCCTACCACCTCTGGCGCATGGCGCAGCTGGGTTTGCCGGTGCCCGCGGCGCTGGTGCTGGGCACCCACTACACGCGCGACCCAGCCGCCAGCCTACCGCCCTTGCTGGGCAGCGGTTTGCCGGCCCTGGAGGCGGCCTGTGCCCTGAAACTGGGCGACCCGCGCGCGCCGCTGCTGGTCTCGGTGCGCTCCGGCGCCCCGGTGTCGATGCCGGGGATGATGGAGACCTTGCTCAACGTCGGGCTGTGCGAGGCCACCCTGCCCGGCCTGCTGCGCCTGAGCGGCAACCCGCGCATGGTCTGGGACGCCTACCGGCGCCTGATCGCCAGCTACGCGCAGCTGGTCGCGGGCCTGCCCGCACCGCTGTTCGAGGCCGAGCTGCAGCGCGCCACCCAGGGGGGCGACGAGCGCGAACTCGACTACCAGGGCCTGCGCGCGCTGTGCCGCAGCTACCTGGCGCTGTACCAAAGCCACGCCGGCAAGGCGTTCCCGCAAGACCCGCACGAGCAGCTCGCCGCCGCGGTGCAGGCGGTCTATGGTTCCTGGTTCGCGCCCAAGGCCAAGAGCTACCGCAAACTGCACGGCATCGACGAGCAGCTCGGCACCGCCGTGATCGTGCAGCGCATGGTGTTTGGCAACAGCGGCACCCATTCCGGCGCCGGCGTCGGGTTCACGCGCGACCCAAGCAGCGGCGAGCCGACGCTGTGGGTCGATTTTCTGGCCAACGCCCAAGGCGAAGACGTGGTCAGCGGGCAGCGCAACGCGCACGGCCACGCCAGCCTGGCGCAGACCCTGCCACAGGCCTGGGAGGCGCTGCAAAGCGCGGCGCGCACGCTCGAGCACGAGCTGGGTGACATGCAGGACTTCGAATTCACGGTGCAGGACGGCCACCTGCACCTGCTGCAAACGCGCAGCGGCAAGCGCACCCCGCGCGCCGCCGCGCGCATCGCGCTCGATCTGCACGAGGCCGGCCTGATCGACCGCCAGACGGCGCGCGAACGCACCGCGCACCTCAAGCCCAAAGACCTGGTGCTGCAGCAACTCGCCCCGCGCAGCGGCGTGGCCGCGGCAGATGGCGGTCAGCCGCTCGAACTGGCGCGCGCCAGCAGCGCCTGCAGCGGCATCGCCAGCGGCGAGATCGCGCTCGACCCCGAGCGCGCCATCGAGCGCGCCCGCGCCGGTGTGCCGGTGCTGCTGGTGCGTGGCGATGCGCAGACCGACGACATCGAGGCCCTGCAGCGCGTGCAGGGTCTGCTGACCCAGCGCGGCGCGCGCACCGCCCACGCGGCGGTGGTGGCGCGCCAACTGGGCAAGGTGTGTCTGGTCGGCTGTGACGATCTGCGCATCGACGCGCAGCGCCAGACGGTGGCCTTTGGGCCGCACACCTACGCGGTCGGGCAAGCCCTGACTCTGGATGGCAACCAAGGCATCGTTTATGCTGGCGCACTGGCGGTGGTGGACGTGCCCGACCTGCACCTGCAGCGCCGACTGCAGGCCCTGCGCGACCACCCCTGACGTTCATGCCAACGACACTGCATTTTTAGGAACCGATCCATGACCCAGCCCCCGACTTCGAGCGAATGGAGCGAAAACCTGACCTTTGACGAACTGCACATCGGCCAGAGCGCGCGCCTGCTGCGCACCCTGACGCTGCAAGACATCCAGGCCTTTGCCGCCGTGTCCGGCGACACCAACCCGGCGCACCTGAACCCCGAATACGCCAACGACACCCTGTTTCACGGCGTCATCGGGCACGGCATGTGGAGCGGCGCCCTGATCTCGGCGCTGCTGGGCACCCAGTTCCCTGGGCCGGGCACCATCTACCTCGAGCAGGCGCTGCGCTTCGTGCGCCCGGTGCGCATCGGCGACACGCTCACCGTCACCGCCACGGTGCTGAGCAAGGACGAGGCCAAGAAGGCGGTGCAGCTCGACTGCCTCGTGACCAACCAGAAAGACGAGAAAGTGCTGCAAGGCGTGGCCAAGGTGCTGGCCCCGACCGAGAAGGTGCGCCTGCCCAAGATCCACGCCCCCACCATCCAGCTGTTCGATCCGCAGGCGCGGTTTCGTGAGTTGCTGTCGCTGGCCGACGGCATGGAGCCGATGCGCTGCGCCGTGGTGCACCCGTGCGACGCCGGCTCGCTGGCGGGCGCGCTCGACGCCGCCCGCCACGGCCTGATGATCCCGCTGCTGATCGGCCCCAAGGAGCGCATCCTGGCGCTGGCGCGCGAGGCCGAGCTGGACTTGGGCAGCAGCCAGATCCTGCACGTGCCGCACAGCCACGCCGCCGCCGAGCTGGCCGCCGATCTGGCGGCCAAGGGCGAGGTCGATGCCCTGATGAAAGGCAGCCTGCACACCGACGAGCTCATCGCCGCCGTGCTGCAGCGGCGCGAACTGCGCACCGGCCGGCGCATGTCGCACGTGTTTCGCTTCGACGTGCCGCTCTACAGCAAGCCGCTGCTCATCACCGACGCCGCGCTCAACATCCGCCCCGCCTTGAGCGAGAAAGTGGACATCGTGCAGAACGCCATCGACTTTGCGCGCATCATGGGCGTGGAGCAGCCGCGGGTGGCCATTTTGTCGGCGGTCGAGACCGTGAATCCCAACATCCCCTCGACCATCGAGGCGGCGGCGCTGTGCAAAATGGCCGACCGTGGCCAGATCAAGGGCGGCGTGCTCGACGGCCCGCTGGCCTTTGACAACGCCATCTCGGCGCAGGCGGCGGCGATCAAGCAGATCGAGTCGCCGGTCTCGGGGCAGGCCGACATCCTGATGGTGCCGGATCTGGAAAGCGGCAACATGCTGGCCAAGCAACTCGAATACCTGGCCGGGGCCACCGGCTCTGGGCTGGTGCTCGGGGCGCGCATCCCGATCGCGCTCACCAGCCGCGCCGACGGGGCCCACGCGCGCGTGGCCTCGGCGTTGCTGGCGCTGCTGATCGTGCAGCACAACCGCGCACGGCAGGCGGGCAGCGCCAAGCAGGGCGCAGCGGCCCAACCCAGCGCCCCCACCGATGCCAGCCGCCTGCAGGCGTGAGCGTGCCCGCTTGGGGTGAGCTGATCGGCAGCCTGGCGGCCCTGCTCACCACCCTCAGTTTCGTGCCGCAGGTCTGGCACACCTGGCGCACGCGCGACGTGAGCGGCATCTCGCTCGCCATGTACAGCGCGTTCACGCTCGGGGTGGCGCTGTGGCTGGTCTATGGCTGGCTGTTGGGCGCGTGGCCGATCATCGTCGCCAACGCCGTCACGCTCAGCCTGGCGCTCAGCATTCTGGCCATGAAACTGCGCTACGGGCGCGCGCCCGCCAAGGTCCAGCGCCGGGGCCAGTAGGCGTTCGATGGCCTCGCAGCCCTCAGGTGGCCGACGGCTGCCTGGCCCACCAGGGCGCCAGCTGCTCCCACGGCATGGGCTTGGCGATGTGGTAGCCCTGTGCCCAGTCGCACCCCCAGGCTTGCAGCCGCTGCAGCGTGGCGGCGTCCTCCACCCCTTCGGCCACCACCCGCAGCCCGAGCTGGTGCGCCAGTTCGAGCGAGGATTGCACGATGGCGGCGTCGCGGCTGTCGCTGGCCATCTGGGCGATGAAGCTCTGATCGATCTTGAGCGTCTGCACCGGCAGCTGCTTGAGGTAGGTCAGGGACGAATAACCGGTGCCGTAGTCGTCGATCGCCAATTCGAGCCCCAGCGCGGCCAGCTGCTGCAGCGTGGCCAGAGCCCGCGCCGAGTCCTCCATCAGCGCGCTTTCGGTGATCTCGAGGCTGATCTGGCGGCTGTCGACGCCGTGGCGCCGCAGGCAGGCCGCCACGCGCTCGGCAAAGGCGGGGTCGAGCAGGTCGCGGGTCGAGACGTTGACGGCAATCGGGCACGCAAAGCCCTGCCGCTGCCATTGGGCGCAAGCCTGTGCGGCGGCTTCAATCACCCAGGTCGTGAGTTCGGTGATGAAACCGGTCTGTTCGGCAAAGGGAATGAAGCGCGCCGGGGCGATCAAGCCCTCGGTCGGGTGCTGCCAGCGCAGCAGCGCCTCGGCAGACGGCGCCCGTGCGCCATGCAGCGGCAGCTTGGGCTGCAGGTACAGGCGCAACTCGCCGCGTGCCATGCCGTCGCGCAGGGCACCGAGCAAAGACAGATCGGCCACCTGGCTGCGGTCGTGCTCGGGCATGAAGCACAACACGCCGGCGGTGCGCCGCTTGGCCTGGCGCATGGCCATTTCGGCGTGGTTGATCAGGGCGTCGGCGTCGCTGCCATTGCGCGGGCCTTCGGCCAGCCCGGCGCTGGCGCGCACATCGATGCGCTGGCCGCCGAGCACCACCCCGGCCGCCAGTTGCGCCAGAACCAGGCGCGCCTGCGTCAGCGCCTGATCCGCCGACAAACCCGTGAGCAGGAAACCAAACTCATCGCCACCCAGCCGCGCCAGCAGGTGCCCTTTGCCCACCGCCTCGCTCAGGCGCTGCGCGACGGCGCGCAACAGCTCGTCGCCAAAGGCGTAGCCCATGACCTCGTTGACGTGCTTGAAGCGGTCCAGGTTGAGCGTGAGCACCGACAAGGGCGGCTGGCCGGCGCGCTGCTGCCCCAGCGCCAATTCCACCGCCTCGACGAAGCGCTGCCGGTTCGGCAGGCCGGTGAGGCGGTCGCGGTAGGCCAGGCGCCGGATCTCGACCTGCTGCTCGGCCAGGCTCTGGCGCATGGCGTCGAAGCCGCGGCTGAGCTGTGCGACCTCGTCAAAGCCAGTGCTTGGCGGCAGGGGGGCGTCGAAGCGGCCCTGTTCCAGCGCCAGCGCCGCCTGTTGCAAGGTGGCCAAGGGCGCGGTGATGCGGCGCACGCTGCGCGCACTGGCCCAGGCAAACAACGCCAGGCCCATCAGGCTGAGCCCGCCCAGCCACAGCTGCAACTGGATGAACGGCAATTCGGCATCGGCCACCGAGCGCAGCAAGACGGTGTGCAGCTCGCCGCCCAGGACCGGCTGGCGCAGTTGCCGTTGAGCGTAGCGCTTGCCGTCGTACACCGCGTAGGCCGTGTCGGGTTGCGGCACCAGGCCGGCGGCTGGAGCCGCCAGGGTGCCAAAGACCAGGCGCGGCGGGTGGCTTTGGGCCGCGGCCGAAGCAAAAAGCGCCACGTGCACGTCCAGGTCGGCGTGCATCTGATCGGCCAGCGACTGCGCCAGCGCAAAGCCCATCAGCACCCAGCCTTGGATGCGGTTGTGTTCTTGATCCAGCACCGGCGCGACGACGAACTGATACGGGGCGTCGCCGAGCAGCGCCAACACCGAGCGGCTGCGGTCGCGGGTGGCGTGTTCGGCAACGGCGCGCAGCAAGCGCGACAGGGCGTCGGGGTCGTCGAGCCAGGGTGAGGCACTTGCTGCGTCGGCTTTGGGGCGGCTGTTTTGCGCCTGCGCCATCTGCGGGTAGGCGCTGTGTCTGAGCCAGAGCAGAAACACCGCGTCGAGCGGCTTGGTGGCTTGCAATTGCAGATCGGTGTCGAGCACGGCCGTGATCTGGGCCCCGATGCGCTCGCCCTCGAGCGCCAGCGCGGTCTCCATCTGGGCCAGGTCCTTGCGGCCCAGCGCCCGGCGCAGCTCGTGGTTGGCGGCCAGCAGGGCGGCGCTGTCGAGCAGCCGGGTGGACTCCTGGGCCAACAGGCTGCGCCAGACGCGCTCGGCGGCATGCAGTTCGTGCGTCCAGCGCCGGTCGGCCTGCTGGCTGATCAGCCCTTGCACCAGGGCAAACAGCAGCAGCAGCAGGGCCAGCACCAGGGTCACCGACGAAAAGACCAGTCGGGAGGTCAGGCGCTGGCGCTGCCACCAGGATAACAGGGCAAGGTTCACGTGAAGGGGCGATCAAATCGGGGTGGCGGTCAGATCCAGGCGAACCGCCGGCGCGGCTGGTGCAGCCGGCGCCGGTGTGGGCTGGGACGTTCGACCGAGGCGTGGCCACAGGCGTTTCAGGAGCGGGTACATGAGAGCAGCCTCGAAGTGGAAAAGTGGGTTGAGCGGTTCGAAGAGCCGTCGGGCCACCACATGGATCGTTGAGGCCGACACCCCCTTCATGAGCGACAACGCGGCATCGGCCGACTTATTCCGCCGGTTACACAAAATGACAAAGTCTGAGCGGCCAGGGCCCGATGGGAGCGCCCTCAGGCACGCGCCCGCGCCGGGCGCAGCCGTGGGTCGAGGGTCAGGAGCAGGCCGGGCTGACGCGCGGCAGGCCCCAGCCAAAGACCGGATCGCGGCCGGGAGCGCCCAGGTCTTGCAGGGCCATGCCCTGGCCGCTGAACCACTGCGCCGCGCTCAGGCGGTGCTCGTGCAGCGACTGCGACACCATGGCCACCAGGAAGGGCACCGCGTAAGAGGTGCCGCTGCGCTGCTGCAGCGTGCCCGCGCGGCCGACGGTGGGCAAGTCGGTGCCGGGCAGGGCAAAGCGGATGTGGCCGCCCTGGCTGGCGCGCCGGTACACCGCCTGGGACGGGGTGAGCGCCGTGACGGCCAGCGTGGCCGGGTGCGCCGCCGGAAACGCCGGCGCCGCCGCGCGCCCGCCATTGCCTGCTGCCGCCACCACCACCACCCCGCGCGTCCGGGCGCGCTCGAGGGCGGCGTCGAGCACGGCGTTGCGCGGGCCGGCCAGGCTCATGCCGACCACCTGCGCCCCCTGGCCCACCAGCCAGTCCAGGCTTTGCGCCAAACCGAAGGCATCGGCGCGGCTGTGGCCCGAAGCCAGGCGGTAAAACGGCGCCGCCGCCAGCAGGCGCGCGCGCGGCAGCAGCCCGGTGTAGCCGGCGCTAGGCTGGCCCACCAGCAAGGCGGCAATCGCGGTGCCGTGGTCGTCTTCGACCGCAGTCTGACCCGGGCCGAGCTTGTGCTGGCTGCGTATCTGCGCCCCGCGCAGCGTCGGGTGGTCGAGCTGCACGGCGGTGTCCACGATGCCGATCACCTGACGCCGGCCGCACCGGGCGCTGGCCGCCGGCCAGCCGATCGACTGTTTGAAGGCCGCGATGGGCTCGCTGCTGCGCGCCGCCGTGGGGCTGGCTGGGGTGCTGACCGGGGTTTGTGCCACTGCGTAGAGATGGTGCAGCGCGAAGGTCTGGCGCTCGAACGCGGCCAGGCGCCGGAGCGTGGCCTGGGCTTGCACACCGTGCAGGCGCAGCCGCACGACTTGCAGGCCGAGCGCGCGCAGGTTGCGGGTTTCGACGACTTCGACGCCTGTCAGCAGCCGGGCATAGGCCAGCGCAGCCGAACTGGGGTTGAGGGCCAGCAGTTCGTTGGGCAGGTGCTCGCCCGAGTCGCCCGAGGCCGCCCAAGCGGCAGCCAGGGGGGCGGGGTCTGCATCGTCGTCGCCATCATCATCATCTTGGTCGTCAGCGCCCGAAGCGTCGCTGTCGTCGCCGCCATCGTCACCGCCGCTGTCGCCCGCATCGCCGTCGCCGCCACCGCTGTCTCCGCCGCCGTCGCCGGCCCACACCCAACCGCCGCCCAAATCGGGGGGCGAACCGGCGGGGGCGATCCAGGCCAGCGGCCCCAGAAAACCCAGCACCGCCAGCAAGCCCATGCGGGCGTGCAGGCGCAGGCGGGCGGGCGCCAGGGGGCGCGCCGGGCCGGGGAGGGGTCGGGGGTTGGCAACCATTGCGCGCTAGACTCTAGCGCAAGACATCGATTCCGCCTAGCCGGTGCGGCCCGCCGCGGCGGTCATCGGGGGTAAGAATTTGTAACCCGGTTGGGAATAAATCCCGGCTCGACGCGTTGTCACTTGCAACAGACTTTGTATGGCGTCCTCTGATCCGCGTGCCGAACTCATCAGCCTGCTGCCGCGCTTGCGCCGCTTTGCCTACGGGCTGACCGGCGACGGGCACCAGGCCGACGATCTGGTGCAGGCCGGCTGCCTCAAGGCGATCGAGCGCTGGGATCAGTACCAGAGCGATACCAGTCTGGCCAGTTGGATGTTTCGCATCTTGCAGACCACCTGGCTCGACGAGTACCGCGCGCGCCAGCGCCAGCAGACCGAGTCGTGGGACGAGGGTTTCGATGAGTTGCTGGGCGACGATGGGCGCACGCTGCTGGAGGCGCGCAGCGAGGCCCGCGCCGTGCGCCGGCTGGTGGCCGAACTGCCCGAGGATCAGCGCGCGGTGCTGCTGCTGGTGGCGGTCGAGGGCCTGTCTTACAAAGAGGCGGCGGCGGTGTTGGAACTGCCCCTGGGCACGGTGATGAGCCGCCTGGCGCGGGCCAGGGCCCGACTGGCTGAGGGTCTGGGCGCCAAGGGACGGTAGCCGGGCGAAAAACGGGCGGAAAACGGGCGAAAAAAGGACGGTGCATGATGACGATCGACGCGACGACGCTGCTGGCCTATCTGGACGGTGAGCTCGAACACGAGGCCGACTACGAGCGCGTCGAGCAGGCGCTGCAGCAGGATGCAGGTTTGCGCGCGCGCCTGCAGGCGCTGGTGCAGCAGAGCGCCACCCTGCGCGCGGCCTACCGCGCCAAGCTCGAGGAGCCGGTGCCGCCGCGGCTGGTGGCGGCGATCCTGAACGCCCCTTGGCCGCAAGCGCAAGCGCTGGGGCAGCGCGCCCATCCGCAGTCGGTCGTGGCTGCGGCTGCGCAGCCCGCTGTCGCCGCCGACCCGGCGCAGCCCGGCCCGTGGCGGCGTCTGTGGCAGCGCTGGGTGGGCGCGCTGCTGGGCGGGACTGGTGGCAGCGGCAACCAGGGGATGGCAGGAGCCGGTGCCGGCGGTGCGGCTGGAGGGGGTGGCGCCGGTGCCGCGGCGGGCCGGGGCGCGGGTGCCGCCGCCTGGGCGCCGGGCCGGCTCTTGCAGGGCGTGGCGCTGGCCTCGCTGGTCTGGGTGGTGCTGGTGCTGTGGGTCTGGCCGCAGGCGGCGCCCACGGCGCCGCGCCCGCACTGGGCCCAGAGCGGCGCCCCGGTGCACGACGAGCGCGTGCTGACGGCGCTGCAGGCGGTGGCCAGCGCGCAAGTGGTGCGCATCGGCGCCGACACGCTCGAGGTGCTGGGCACCTTCGAGCGCGCACCGGGGCAGCATTGCCGCGAAGTGCAGGAGCTGCGCCTGGATGCCGGGGCACAGACCCAGATGCAAACGCTGGCGGTGCTGTGCCAGACCCCGGACAGCGGCTGGGCGGTGGCTTTTGGCGCCAGCGAAACCGTGCCTGTGGGTGCCTTCGAAACCGCCAGCGGAGCCCAGCAAGCGGCCTTGCAGGCGTTTTACGAAGGCTTGGGAGCGGTGCAGTTTTTGTCGGCTGAAGAAGAAAACGCGCGCCTGACGGCGGGCTGGCAGGGGCCGGCGCCGCGTCCCTGAGCTCTGGTCGGTCAGCCAGAGCCTATCAGGCCACCCATCAAGGCGCGCGCCACCCTCAACCCGCCGCTGCGGCGCGCTGCAGCCGGTCGCGCACGCCGTCCCAGGCTGGGTCGTCGGGTGGGGTTTCGACCCAGATCAGCCGCGTGCCGGGGCGGTCGAGCGCGCGCAGCACCGCAAACAGCTCGTGCGCGCAGGCGCTGGCCTGCTGCGGCATGCGTTCTTGCAACACATGGGCGCTGGCGCAGCGCAGCGGGCTGCGGCTGTAAATCGCCAGGTGGCGTGCGTCGGGGCCGAGCAGGTCGAGCGCGGTTTGCAGCTCGGGCGCGGGCAGCAGGCGCAGCCGGGCCCGCGGCGCGTAGTGCGCGCTCAGGGTGCCCGAGGCGCGCGGGGCCGCTGCATCGCGTGCGGCCAGTGGCTGGCCGGCGGCGGCCTCCAGGGTGCTGAGCGGCAGCACGCCGGGGCGCAGCAGCACCGGCTGGTTGCGGCTGCAGTCGATGATGGTCGATTCGATCCCCACTTGGCAGGGGCCAGCATCCAAAATCAGCAGTTCTTCGTCGCTCAGCAGGCCGGCAAACTCGGCCGCCACGTGCTCGGCGCGGGTCGGGCTCAAACGCCCAAAGCGGTTGGCGCTCGGGGCCGCCAGGCCCCGGATGCCCACCTGCAAGGCGGCTTGCAACACCGCTTGCGCCACCGGGTGCGCCGGGCAGCGCAGCCCGATGCTGCCTTGGCCACCGGCGGCGGCGCTGGCCACGCCGGGGCGGCGTGGCAGGATCAGCGTCAGCGGCCCGGGCCAGCAAGCGGCCATCAGGCGCTGGGCAAAGTCGGGGCAGGCGCGGGTGTAATGCGCCAGCGCCGGCTGCCAGTGCGCGGGCAGGCTGCCGCCCACATGCACGATCAAAGGATGGTCGGCCGGCCGGCCCTTGGCGGCGTAGATGCGCGCCACCGCCTCGGGCGCATCGGCATCGGCCGCCAGGCCATACACGGTTTCGGTGGGCAGGGCGAGCAGGCGGCCGGCCTGCAACTGGGCGCAGGCGCGCTGCAGCACGGGCTCTGCGGGCCCAGCAGCCGTTGCGCTGGCTAGGGCGCGCGCGTCCAGCGTCAGGGCCACGGCTCGATGCCCAGTAGCGCTGCGGCGGCGAGCGCCGTTGCGCGCACCTGCGGCGCGCTGGCGCCGGTGAGCGTTAGGTGCCCCATCTTGCGGCCGGGGCGTGCCTCGAGCTTGCCGTACAGGTGCAAGTGCGCGCCGGGCAGCGCCAGCACGGCGGCCCAGTCGGGGCTGCGCGGCTGGCCTTGGGCGTCAAACCACAGTTCGCCCAGCAGATTGAGCATGAGCGCCGGGCTGTGCTGGCGCGGCGCCACCAGGGGCAGGCCGGCCAGGGTGCGCACCTGCAGCTCGAACTGCGACACGTCGCAGGCGTCGAGCGTGTAGTGGCCGCTGTTGTGCGGGCGCGGGGCCATCTCGTTGAGCACCAGCGCACCCTCGGCGCTGCCGTCGTCGATGACAAAAAACTCGACGCACAGCACGCCCACGTAGCCCAGCTGAGCGGCGATCAGGGCGCTGGCCGACGCGGCGCGTGCGGCGAGCCCGGCGGGCAGGTTGCCGGGGCAGGCCTCGGTGAGCGCCAGAATGCCGTTGCGGTGCAGGTTGCGCTGCGGCGGGTAGTGCACCACCTGGCCGTCGCGGCCCCGCGCCACCAGCACCGACAGCTCGGCTCTGAGGGGCAGCAAGCGCTCGAGCACGCACGGCACACCGCCCAAGCGCTGCCATGCGGCCTGCAGCTCGGCGCGGGTGTGCACCCGCTGCTGGCCTTTGCCGTCGTAGCCCAGGCGTGCGGTTTTGAGGATGCCGGGCAGCAGCGCCGCGGGGGCGGCCTGCAACTGGGCCTCGGTCTCGATGACCGCGTAAGGCGCCGGGCCCACGCCGGCTGGCTGGGCGCAGGCGCTGAAATGGGCTTTTTCGGCGATGCGGTCCTGGGCCAGCGCCACCGCAGCAGCGGCTGGGGCCACCACGCGCCGCTGCGCCAGCCAGCGCAGGGCCGCGGCCGGCACGTTCTCGAACTCGGTGGTGATGGCGTCGCAGCGCTGCGCCAGCTGCTCGAGGCCCAGCGGGTCGGCGTAATCGGCCTGGATGTGCTGCGGGCAGGCTTGGGCGGCGGGGCTGTGGTCTTCTGGCTCCAGCACCGCGCAGGCGTAGCCCAGCCTTTGTGCCGCCTGCACGAACATGCGCCCGAGCTGCCCCCCACCCAGCACGCCCAGGGTGCAGGGCTGGCCCGCATGGCCCAGGCTGCCGGGCAGCAGGGGCGGTGGCAACGATGGGGCTGCGCTGGCCACGCCCACGGCGGCACATGCGCTGGCCGGGCAGTCCACGTGGCCTACGCGGTCAGGGCCGTTCATGGGTTGGGCTGCGGCGGCGGCAGCGTCATGGCGCGTGCGGCCGCGGTCTGGGCGGCGCGAAAGGCTTGCAGGCGCTGCAGCAGCGCCGGGTCGTGCAGGGCCAGCATGGCGACGGCAAACAGCGCCGCGTTGGCGGCCCCGGCGGTGCCGATGGCAAAGGTGGCCACCGGGATGCCTTTGGGCATCTGCACGATGCTGTGCAGCGAATCCACGCCCCCCAGCGCCTTGCCCGCCACCGGCACGCCGAGCACCGGCAGCGTGGTTTTGGCCGCCAGCATGCCCGGCAGGTGCGCGGCGCCACCGGCACCGGCGATGATCGCCTGCAGCCCGCGCCCGGCCGCGCTTTCGGCGTAGGCAAACATATCGTCGGGCATGCGGTGCGCCGAGAGCACGCGCGCCTCGTGCGCCACGCCCAGCTGCTGCAAAATCTCGACGGCGTGGCGCATCGTCTCCCAGTCGGAACTGGAGCCCATGACCACGCCGATCTGCACGGTTGCGTTCATAAAATAGTCGATCGAAGCTGCGGGCTTCAACCGAGATAGTCCATTGGGCGCACCAGCGGTGCGGCGTTGAAAGGGGCCGGCGCAGCCCGCTGTGAGGGGCGCATCCGGTGCAAGCGCTTGATTTTAAGGCGTGGCCGTGCCGCCACCGCTTTGGGCGACAATGTCAGGTGCCGGGCCTTGCAGTGCCCCAATCTTTTGCCCCCCTTTTTCTGCGGTACACCGCCCCACGCCATGATCGACGTCACCCTTGCCAATTTCGAGTCCGAAGTCATCGCCGCTTCTGCGCAGGTGCCGGTGCTGGTGGATTTTTGGGCCCCTTGGTGCGGGCCTTGCCGCACCCTCGGCCCGTTGCTGGAAAAGCTCGAAGCCGCCTACCAGGGCCGCTTCAAGCTGGTGAAGATCGACTCCGACCAACAGCAGCAACTGGCGGCGGCCTTTGGCATCCGCAGCATCCCCACCTGCGTGCTGCTGATCGACGGCCAGCCGGTCGATGGCTTCACCGGGGCGCTGCCCGAGAGCCAGCTGCGCGCCTTCCTCGACAAGCACCTGCCCGAGCTCGACAGCGCGCCGCAAGACGAAGCGCCCGAGCCCGCCGACCTGAGCGCCGAAGAACAGCTGGCGCGGCTGCTGCAGCGCCTGCAACAGGAGCCGGGCAACCACGATCTGCGCTTCGATTGCGTGCGCCACCTGATCGCCCACGGGCAGTTTGAGCAAGCCGAGCTGGCGCTGGCCCCGGCGCTGGCGCAGATTCCGCTGCAGCTGCGTTTCGAGGCCTTGTCGCACTGGCTCAACGCGCTGCTGTTTTGCAGCACCGACGAGCGCGGCCAGTGGCCGCTGGAGCGCTTCGACGAACTGATCGCGCACGACAAGCGCGATTTCGAGGCCCGCATGGCCAAGAGCCGGCTGCTGATCGCCTTGGGCGAATGGCCGGCGGCGCTCGACGAACTGCTCGAGATCATCCAGCGCGACCGCCGCTGGGCCAACGAGCTGGCGCGCAAGACCTACATCGGGCTGCTGGAGCTGATGACGCCGCCCGCGCCCAAAGCCGACCCAGCGCAAGCGGGCAAAAGCGCCGGCGGCATCGAGCTCGCCGGCAAGGCGCTGCAAGCCACCGATCCGCAAAGCGAACTGGTGGCGCGCTACCGCCGCCGCCTGAGCATGGCGCTGAACTAAGGGGATTCAGGGCCGCTGCGGGGCGGCCGGAGCGGCCGGAGCATGACCGTGCGCATGCCCGTGCCCGCCCGGCGCCGCTTGCGCGCCGTGACCTTGGCCGTGGGCACCGTGGCCATGCGCGCCATGCCCATGCGCCCCCGTTGCCGCTGCCCCGAGCGGGCGCACCGGCGCTTCGATGGTCTGGGTGAAGCGCTGGCGGTTGGCGTCTTCGAACACCAGCGTGATGGCCACGCGCTCGCCGGCGTTCAGGGTTTGGCGCAGCTGCATCAGCATCACGTGGTAGCCGCCGGGCCGCAGCTCGACCGCTTGTCCGGCCGGCAAATCGAGGCCGGCGATGGCGCGCATGCGCATGACATCGTTGACCAGCGCCATTTCGTGGATTTCGGTCAGGCCGGCCACGGGTGAGCTGGCCGCCACCAGCCGCGCGTTCTGGCTGGCGCTCAGGCGCATGAAGGCTCCGGTGGCCTGTTGCTGCGCCACGGTGGCGCGCACCCACGGTTCGCTCACCGTCACCACCGGGGTTTGCGCCGCAGCCGGGCCGACCAAGGCAAACCCAGCCAGCGCCAAAGCAAAAAAGAAAGCTCGCATATCGTACTCCTAGAATTTCAAAATCTGACCAGTCGTGAGCCACCAGCCCGCCAGCCCCTCATTCGGGGAGCGGGGGCAGACCACATCAAAAAAACAAAAATTGGATAACGCCGGTTCAAAGGCGCACAGCCAGCCCGGCAGGGGGTGCGCGCGCCTGCGCGGGCGGCCAGCCTTGCGGGTGGCCGACGCACTGCGCCGCTTGGGCGGCGAGGGCGCGGCGGGCAACTGGGGCGTGCAAAACCGGCGCGGTTGCAGGCCCCAGCGCCTGCGCGACTTGGTGTTTGAGGCACCAATCGCAGGCCGGTGCGGCGGCTGGTTCGTGTGCGGGGTCGGCGGCGGCAGGCGCTGGCGCGGCCAGCTTGGCCTGCCAATCGGCGCGCACCCAAACCATGCCGCTGCCGCTGCACACCTGCACCCAGCCCTCGCGCAGCGGCTGCGCCAGCACGCTCTGGCTCAGCGCCGGCAACAACGCCGCCAGCCACAGCAGGCCCAGCGCGAACCAAGCGAGCGAACGGCGGCGTAGGGCTTGGAGCGGCATGGGTTGGGCCCTAAACTGCGACGCCCTAGCCCAGCAGCCGCTGCAGCGCGTCGCGGTACTTGGCGGCGGTCTGCGCGATCACTTCGGGCGGCAGCGTGGGGGCGGGGGCGCTTTTGTTCCACGGCTGGCCGGCCACCGTCGCCGTCTCGAGCCAGTCGCGCAGATACTGCTTGTCAAAGCTCGGCGGGTTGGCGCCGGGGCGGTACTGCTCCAGCGGCCAGTAGCGCGAGCTGTCGGGGGTCAGCACCTCGTCCATCAGCACCAGTCGGCCCTGGGCGTCGAGCCCGAACTCAAACTTGGTGTCGGCGATGATGATGCCCTTGCCCAGCGCATGCGCCGCCGCCGCCCGGTACAGCCCGATCGACACGCGCCGAATCTGCTCGGCCAGCTCGGGGCCGATCATCTGCACCGTCTGCTCGAAGGTGATGTTCTCGTCGTGCTCGCCCTGCGCCGCCTTGGCCGCGGGGGTGTAAATGGGCTCGGGCAGCTGCGCGGCGTTGACCAAGCCCGGCGGCAGGGCCACACCGCAGACGCGGCCGCTGCTTTGGTATTCTTTCCAGCCGCTGCCGGCCAGATAGCCGCGCACCACCGCCTCCACGGGAATCGGGCGCAGGCGCTGCACCAGCATCGAGCGGCCGCGCACCAAGGGCCGCTCGTCCGCGCTGACCACGCTCTCGGGGTCGGCGCCGGTGAGGTGGTTGGGGCACAGCCCCAGGCGGCTCAGGTGCTCGAACCAAAACAGGCTCAGGCGCGTGAGCAGTTCGCCCTTGCCGGGGATGGGCTGCTCCATCACCACATCGAAGGCGCTGATGCGGTCCGAGGCCAGCATCAGGATGCGGTCGTCGCCCACGGCGTAGTTGTCGCGCACCTTGCCGCGCGCCAGCAGCGGCAGGGATTGGAGGGTGGAGGTGTGCAGGGTTTGCGTCATGGTTTGCGAGTGTAGCGCCAGCGCAGCAGGCGCCGCCGTGCCCACATCAAGCCCTAAATCACCTAAATCAGGCCCCAAACTAGGCCGCCTGCAGCGCAGCCGAGCCTTGAACGTTGAACGCCCCCATGGTCTCATCGAGACGCTGGGCCTGTTGGTGCAAAGCCGCGGCCGTGGCTTGCGAGCGCTGCACCACGGTGGCGCTGGTGCTGGCGGTCTGGTTCAGGGCTTCGACGGCTTGGTCTAGCTGCTGTGCGCTGGCGCGCTGCTGCGCCGTGGCCTGGGCGATCGAGCCCATGAGGCTGGAGAGCTCGGCCACCGAATCGACCACGCGCTGCATGGTCTGGCCGGCGTTTTCGGCCGCTGCCGAGCCGGTTTGCACGCGCTGGGTCGAGGTTTCGATGAGCTGCTTGACCTCGCGCGCCGCCTGCGTGCTGCGCTGCGCCAGGCTGCGCACCTCACCGGCCACCACGGCAAAGCCGCGCCCTTGTTCGCCCGCACGGGCCGCCTCCACGGCGGCGTTGAGCGCCAGAATGTTGGTCTGGAACGCAATGCCGTCGATCACGCTCACGATTTCGGCAATGCGCTTCGAGGCCTCGCCGATGCGCTGCATCTCTTGCACCACCGAGCCCACCGCCTGCCCGCCCTCCGAGGCGATGTTGGCCGCCTTGCTGGCCAGCTGGCTCACGTTGTTGGCGCTGCTGGCGCTGGTCTCGATGGCGGCAGCCATGCTGCGCGCGTGAACGGCGCTGGATTCGATGGCGCTGATCTGCTGATCGGTGGCCGCGAGCAGATCGGTGCTGGTGTGGTCGAGCTGCGCCGCCGCGCTCGACACACCGGTCGAAGTCTGACGCACGCGCGCCACCACCTGGCTGAGGCGCTGCTCCATGTCGGCGATCGATGCAAAGAGCGAAGCGAATTCGTCGCCTTGCACCGGGGGCTCGGCCTGGTGGTTGCGCGCATTAGCGATGCGGAAGGTGACTTTTTGCGCCCGGGCAAACGAGGCCCGCATGGTGCGCATGAAGGTGTGGGCGTTGTAAGCCGCCACCACAAACACCAGCAGCGTGGCCAAGGCCAGCGCCAGCTTGGTGTTGAAGGCGATGCGGTCGGTGCCGGCCAGCTGCTCATCGACCAGCTGCTGCTGCCACGCGCGCTGCTCGGCCATGTGCTGCAAAACCCGGTCGCGCGCCGGTACCAGATCGGTGTTCAATAGGGTGAAAGCCGCCGCTGCGTTGCCGGCCTGAATTTGGCCCGCCACCTGCTGGGCTTGGCGCCAAAACTCGGTGTCGGCCGAGCGGATTTGGGCAAAGATTTCGCGCCCGCGGTCGTCATCTAGGTTGGTCTCGAAGGCTTGCAGCAGATCGAGCTTTTGTTGCCTGAAGGTGCCCAGGCGGTCAAGGCTGGCCCGAACCTCGTCGGCGCTGGTCACCAGCATGGCTTGGCGCGCCTCGAGCGAGATGCGAAGCATCAGCACTTGCGCGTCCGAGATGCGCTCGACTTGCGGCATGAAGCGCTGCGCCAAGCGCTCGGACTGGTTTTCGAGGTGGCTCAAGATCAACCAACTGGCCGTCGAGGTGGCGGCCAAGGTGGAAAAAAGCAAAACGACGGTGAAAACCAGTTTGCGGCCCAGCGAGCGCGATTGCGGTGAGGTGCGAAGGTTCATGCTTCAAGCTCGGTAAGGTCAAAGGTGTCGGTGCAGCCGTAGGAGCTTGCTGCTGTGGGACACCACCACCCAAGCCCGAGCCGGCGCGTGGGCATTATGCCGCCGCACCGTGTCTTCGATGCACAGGCATGTGTTTAGCCTTGCGCACCAAACCCGCAAAACTGTACCAAAGTCCAATAGGCAAAGCCTGCCTCGAGCCTTAAGCTGCGCCCATCGTCATACCCAACAGGAGCGCTACCATGGCCCAAGCCACCGTCACCGCCGTCACCGGCAACGTCGTCATCGTCAAAGCCGATGGCACCACCCGGGCCCTGCAAGTGGGCGAAGTCGTGCAGCGCGGCGACGTCATCCGCACCCAGAACGGGGCGCGGGTCGAGCTGCTGCTCGCCGACGGCCGGACCCTGGCCATGGGCCCCAACCAAGCCCTGCGCGTCGATGAAACCGTGGCCCTCACCGACGCCACCCCGCAAGCCGCCGACGCCGCCGTGCAAGCCACCACCGTGGCCGAGATTGTCCAGATTTTGGAGCAAGGCCTAGACCTGCTCGAACAAATCGACCCCGCCGCCGCCGGTGCCGTGGCCGCCGGTGCGGGCGAAGGCAGCGACTTTGTGCGCCTGCTGCGCGTGGCCGAGCCGGTTGAGCCGCTGGCATTCCAGTTCAACCTCGGCGCCGCCGACACCACCGACGAGATCGAGGGCGATCCGGCCCCGGTCACGATCGACCTGAGCTTCGAACTCGAAGAAGAATCGGCACTGGGCCTGGACGGCAACGACGAAACCGACGACGGCCTGAGCGCATCGCGAAGCGGCAACTTCCTCACCGGCGTGGGCGGCGTGCTCACCAGCTTCAGCGTGCCGGGCTTGGGCTTCATCGCCATCGCGCCCGGCGGCAGCACCTTGGCCTTCGACGCCAACGGCCAAGTCATCCCCCCCGGCGCCACCACCCCGCCTTCCGTGCTGCTCACCGTGCAGCCCAACGGCGACTACACCCTCACCGTGGTCGGCCCGCTCAACCACCCCACCCCCGGCACGGTCGAAGAGCTGCTGGCCCTGAGCCCCATCGCCCTCATCGGCACCGCCGGCACGGGCGGCTACCTGACCATCAATCTGGCCATCACGGTGCAAGACGACGTGCCGCTGGCAGCCATGGGCGAAGATGGAGTGCCGCGTTCCGACTCGATCGCGCTCGACGAAGACGACCTGCGTGCAGCCCGAGGCGTGGGCGAGAGCGAAGGCAACGACAGCACGCCCGAGCCGCTGTCTGTCAGTGGCAGCATCGTCGACAACGTCAACTGGGGCGCCGACGGCTTTGGTCGCGTCACTGGCGTGAGCTGGAGCGGCGGCAGCGTTGCTTTGGCGGCCAACGCCGCCAGCGTCACCGTGTTCCTCGATGCCAACGCCCAAGTGCAAGAGGGCGGCACCGGCGCCGCCCTGAGCCTGCAAGTCTTTGCCAACGGCAACTACACCGTCACCTTGCTCGACAACCTGCTGATTGCAGGTGCGGGCGAGAACCTGGTCAGCGTGCTCAACGACGGCTTCACCATCAACGCCGTCGATGGCGACGGCGATGCCGTGGCCGGCGGGGTGCGCGTCAACGTCAACGTGACCGACGACGTGCCGCTGGCCATCATGGGCCAAGACGAAAGGCCGCTGGCCGACACCGTCGCGCTCGACGAAGACGACCTGCGTGCAGCCCGAGGCGTGGGCGAGAGCGAAGGCAACGACAGCACGCCCGAGCCGCTGTCTGTCAGTGGCAGCATCGTCGACAACGTCAACTGGGGCGCCGACGGCTTTGGTCGCGTCACTGGCGTGAGCTGGAGCGGCGGCAGCGTTGCTTTGGCGGCCAATGACACCAGCGTCACCGTGTTCCTCGATGCCAACGCCCAAGTGCAAGAGGGCGGCACCGGCGCCGCCCTGAGCCTGCAAGTCTTTGCCAACGGCAACTACACCGTCACCTTGCTCGACAACCTGCTGATTGCAGGCGCGGGCGAGAACCTGGTCAGCGTGCTCAACGACGGCTTTACCTTCAACGCCGTCGATGGCGACGGCGATGCCGTGGCCGGCGGGGTGCGCGTCAACGTCAACGTGACCGACGACGTGCCGGTTATCGACGTGACCAGCGCCTTGACCACTACCCTGACGGTTACGCTGCGCGGCTCCGATGCGGGCTACGACAACAGCTTTGGCTACTACATCAAAGACGCCAACGGCAACCCGACCAGCGGTGTCGTGATCTGGGACAACGTCAAGGCCTTTGGCGCCACCCAAGTCACCATCGTCGGCTACACCGCCGATCAGATTGGCTTCTTCATCATCCCCAACGGCAACAACCTCAACCCGGACTTGGGGCCCAACACCCCCATCGCCTTCGAGCGGGTCGGCGACCATTGGCAAGCGACACCTGTCGGCAGCAGCACCGCCTTGGTCGGCGAAGGGGGCGCGGGTGGCATCTTGTTCGACGTCGCTGGCCTCAACCCCGATGGCCGAGCCTACGTGCAAGACAACGCGGCCCCGGGCAACCTCAACTGGGAAGACATTCGCGGCGGCGGCGACGAGGACTTCGACGACGTCAACATCGAAGTCTCTTGGAGCTCCAACCTGCCTACGCTGGCGGTCGACGAGAGCAACCTAGCCACCAACGCCAGCGCCAGCTTTGCTGCTTTGTTTGCGGTCGATGCCACCCCCGGCGCCGACGGCGAGGCCAGCCGCAGCAGCGTCTACAGCCTGAGCGTCAACACCGCCATCGCCAGCGGCGTGGTCGATGTGGCCAGCGGCCAAGCCGTCACCTTGGTCACCGACGGCACCACCGTGCGCGGTCAAGTCACCATCGGCACCACCGTCACCGACGTGTTTACGCTGAGCGTCGACGCCCAAGGCGAGGTCAGCCTCGACCAGCTGCGTGCGCTGCGCCACGCCGACGCCAGCAACCCCAACGACAGCGTCAGCCTAGCGGCGGGAGCGGTTACGCTCACGCGCACCGACACCATCGAAGACGGCGACTACGACGAAGCCAGCAGCAGCGCCACGGTTCAAATCGGTGCGGCCCTGAGCTTTGCCGACGACGGCCCGAGCATCAGTGTCGCGTCCGACACCGTGCTGCTCGACGAAGACGACCTGCGTGCAGCCCGAGGCGTGGGCGAGAGCGAAGGCAACGACAGCACGCCCGAGCCGCTGTCTGTCAGTGGCAGCATCGTCGACAACGTCAACTGGGGCGCCGACGGCTTTGGTCGCGTCACTGGCGTGAGCTGGAGCGGCGGCAGCGTTGCTTTGGCGGCCAACGCCGCCAGCGTCACCGTGTTCCTCGATGCCAACGCCCAAGTGCAAGAGGGCGGCACCGGCGCCGCCCTGAGCCTGCAAGTCTTTGCCAACGGCAACTACACCGTCACCTTGCTCGACAACCTGCTGATTGCAGGTGCGGGCGAGAACCTGGTCAGCGTGCTCAACGACGGCTTCACCATCAACGCCGTCGATGGCGACGGCGATGCCGTGGCCGGCGGGGTGCGCGTCAACGTCAACGTGACCGACGACGTGCCGCTGGCAGCCATGGGCGAAGACGAAAGGCCGCTGGCCGACACCGTCGCGCTCGACGAAGACGACCTGCGTGCAGCCCGAGGCGTGGGCGAGAGCGAAGGCAACGACAGCACGCCCGAGCCGCTGTCTGTCAGTGGCAGCATCGTCGACAACGTCAACTGGGGCGCCGACGGCTTTGGTCGCGTCACTGGCGTGAGCTGGAGCGGCGGCAGCGTTGCTTTGGCGGCCAATGACACCAGCGTCACCGTGTTCCTCGATGCCAACGCCCAAGTGCAAGAGGGCGGCACCGGCGCCGCCCTGAGCCTGCAAGTCTTTGCCAACGGCAACTACACCGTCACCTTGCTCGACAACCTGCTGATTGCAGGCGCGGGCGAGAACCTGGTCAGCGTGCTCAACGACGGCTTCACCATCAACGCCGTCGATGGCGACGGCGATGCCGTGGCCGGCGGGGTGCGCGTCAACGTCAACGTGACCGACGACGTGCCGCTGGCCATCATGGGCCAAGACGAAAGGCCGCTGGCCGACACCGTCGCGCTCGACGAAGACGACCTGCGTGCAGCCCGAGGCGTGGGCGAGAGCGAAGGCAACGACAGCACGCCCGAGCCGCTGTCTGTCAGTGGCAGCATCGTCGACAACGTCAACTGGGGCGCCGACGGCTTTGGTCGCGTCACTGGCGTGAGCTGGAGCGGCGGCAGCGTTGCTTTGGCGGCCAATGACACCAGCGTCACCGTGTTCCTCGATGCCAACGCCCAAGTGCAAGAGGGCGGCACCGGCGCCGCCCTGAGCCTGCAAGTCTTTGCCAACGGCAACTACACCGTCACCTTGCTCGACAACCTGCTGATTGCAGGCGCGGGCGAGAACCTGGTCAGCGTGCTCAACGACGGCTTTACCTTCAACGCCGTCGATGGCGACGGCGATGCCGTGGCCGGCGGGGTGCGCGTCAACGTCAACGTGACCGACGACGTGCCGGTTATCGACGTGACCAGCGCCTTGACCACTACCCTGACGGTTACGCTGCGCGGCTCCGATGCGGGCTACGACAACAGCTTTGGCTACTACATCAAAGACGCCAACGGCAACCCGACCAGCGGTGTCGTGATCTGGGACAACGTCAAGGCCTTTGGCGCCACCCAAGTCACCATCGTCGGCTACACCGCCGATCAGATTGGCTTCTTCATCATCCCCAACGGCAACAACCTCAACCCGGACTTGGGGCCCAACACCCCCATCGCCTTCGAGCGGGTCGGCGACCATTGGCAAGCGACACCTGTCGGCAGCAGCACCGCCTTGGTCGGCGAAGGGGGCGCGGGTGGCATCTTGTTCGACGTCGCTGGCCTCAACCCCGATGGCCGAGCCTACGTGCAAGACAACGCGGCCCCGGGCAACCTCAACTGGGAAGACATTCGCGGCGGCGGCGACGAGGACTTCGACGACGTCAACATCGAAGTCTCTTGGAGCTCCAACCTGCCTACGCTGGCGGTCGACGAGAGCAACCTAGCCACCAACGCCAGCGCCAGCTTTGCTGCTTTGTTTGCGGTCGATGCCACCCCCGGCGCCGACGGCGAGGCCAGCCGCAGCAGCGTCTACAGCCTGAGCGTCAACACCGCCATCGCCAGCGGCGTGGTCGATGTGGCCAGCGGCCAAGCCGTCACCTTGGTCACCGACGGCACCACCGTGCGCGGTCAAGTCACCATCGGCACCACCGTCACCGACGTGTTTACGCTGAGCGTCGACGCCCAAGGCGAGGTCAGCCTCGACCAGCTGCGTGCGCTGCGCCACGCCGACGCCAGCAACCCCAACGACAGCGTCAGCCTAGCGGCGGGAGCGGTTACGCTCACGCGCACCGACACCATCGAAGACGGCGACTACGACGAAGCCAGCAGCAGCGCCACGGTTCAAATCGGTGCGGCCCTGAGCTTTGCCGACGACGGCCCGAGCATCAGTGTCGCGTCCGACACCGTGCTGCTCGACGAAGACGACCTGCGTGCAGCCCGAGGCGTGGGCGAGAGCGAAGGCAACGACAGCACGCCCGAGCCGCTGTCTGTCAGTGGCAGCATCGTCGACAACGTCAACTGGGGCGCCGACGGCTTTGGTCGCGTCACTGGCGTGAGCTGGAGCGGCGGCAGCGTTGCTTTGGCGGCCAACGCCGCCAGCGTCACCGTGTTCCTCGATGCCAACGCCCAAGTGCAAGAGGGCGGCACCGGCGCCGCCCTGAGCCTGCAAGTCTTTGCCAACGGCAACTACACCGTCACCTTGCTCGACAACCTGCTGATTGCAGGTGCGGGCGAGAACCTGGTCAGCGTGCTCAACGACGGCTTCACCATCAACGCCGTCGATGGCGACGGCGATGCCGTGGCCGGCGGGGTGCGCGTCAACGTCAACGTGACCGACGACGTGCCGCTGGCCATCATGGGCCAAGACGAAAGGCCGCTGGCCGACACCGTCGCGCTCGACGAAGACGACCTGCGTGCAGCCCGAGGCGTGGGCGAGAGCGAAGGCAACGACAGCACGCCCGAGCCGCTGTCTGTCAGTGGCAGCATCGTCGACAACGTCAACTGGGGCGCCGACGGCTTTGGTCGCGTCACTGGCGTGAGCTGGAGCGGCGGCAGCGTTGCTTTGGCGGCCAATGACACCAGCGTCACCGTGTTCCTCGATGCCAACGCCCAAGTGCAAGAGGGCGGCACCGGCGCCGCCCTGAGCCTGCAAGTCTTTGCCAACGGCAACTACACCGTCACCTTGCTCGACAACCTGCTGATTGCAGGCGCGGGCGAGAACCTGGTCAGCGTGCTCAACGACGGCTTTACCTTCAACGCCGTCGATGGCGACGGCGATGCCGTGGCCGGCGGGGTGCGCGTCAACGTCAACGTGACCGACGACGTGCCGGTTATCGACGTGACCAGCGCCTTGACCACTACCCTGACGGTTACGCTGCGCGGCTCCGATGCGGGCTACGACAACAGCTTTGGCTACTACATCAAAGACGCCAACGGCAACCCGACCAGCGGTGTCGTGATCTGGGACAACGTCAAGGCCTTTGGCGCCACCCAAGTCACCATCGTCGGCTACACCGCCGATCAGATTGGCTTCTTCATCATCCCCAACGGCAACAACCTCAACCCGGACTTGGGGCCCAACACCCCCATCGCCTTCGAGCGGGTCGGCGACCATTGGCAAGCGACACCTGTCGGCAGCAGCACCGCCTTGGTCGGCGAAGGGGGCGCGGGTGGCATCTTGTTCGACGTCGCTGGCCTCAACCCCGATGGCCGAGCCTACGTGCAAGACAACGCGGCCCCGGGCAACCTCAACTGGGAAGACATTCGCGGCGGCGGCGACGAGGACTTCGACGACGTCAACATCGAAGTCTCTTGGAGCTCCAACCTGCCTACGCTGGCGGTCGACGAGAGCAACCTAGCCACCAACGCCAGCGCCAGCTTTGCTGCTTTGTTTGCGGTCGATGCCACCCCCGGCGCCGACGGCGAGGCCAGCCGCAGCAGCGTCTACAGCCTGAGCGTCAACACCGCCATCGCCAGCGGCGTGGTCGATGTGGCCAGCGGCCAAGCCGTCACCTTGGTCACCGACGGCACCACCGTGCGCGGTCAAGTCACCATCGGCACCACCGTCACCGACGTGTTTACGCTGAGCGTCGACGCCCAAGGCGAGGTCAGCCTCGACCAGCTGCGTGCGCTGCGCCACGCCGACGCCAGCAACCCCAACGACAGCGTCAGCCTAGCGGCGGGAGCGGTTACGCTCACGCGCACCGACACCATCGAAGACGGCGACTACGACGAAGCCAGCAGCAGCGCCACGGTTCAAATCGGTGCGGCCCTGAGCTTTGCCGACGACGGCCCGAGCATCAGTGTCGCGTCCGACACCGTGCTGCTCGACGAAGACGACCTGCGTGCAGCCCGAGGCGTGGGCGAGAGCGAAGGCAACGACAGCACGCCCGAGCCGCTGTCTGTCAGTGGCAGCATCGTCGACAACGTCAACTGGGGCGCCGACGGCTTTGGTCGCGTCACTGGCGTGAGCTGGAGCGGCGGCAGCGTTGCTTTGGCGGCCAATGACACCAGCGTCACCGTGTTCCTCGATGCCAACGCCCAAGTGCAAGAGGGCGGCACCGGCGCCGCCCTGAGCCTGCAAGTCTTTGCCAACGGCAACTACACCGTCACCTTGCTCGACAACCTGCTGATTGCAGGCGCGGGCGAGAACCTGGTCAGCGTGCTCAACGACGGCTTCACCATCAACGCCGTCGATGGCGACGGCGATGCCGTGGCCGGCGGGGTGCGCGTCAACGTCAACGTGACCGACGACGTGCCGCTGGCAGCCATGGGCGAAGACGAAAGGCCGCTGGCCGACACCGTCGCGCTCGACGAAGACGACCTGCGTGCAGCCCGAGGCGTGGGCGAGAGCGAAGGCAACGACAGCACGCCCGAGCCGCTGTCTGTCAGTGGCAGCATCGTCGACAACGTCAACTGGGGCGCCGACGGCTTTGGTCGCGTCACTGGCGTGAGCTGGAGCGGCGGCAGCGTTGCTTTGGCGGCCAATGACACCAGCGTCACCGTGTTCCTCGATGCCAACGCCCAAGTGCAAGAGGGCGGCACCGGCGCCGCCCTGAGCCTGCAAGTCTTTGCCAACGGCAACTACACCGTCACCTTGCTCGACAACCTGCTGATTGCAGGCGCGGGCGAGAACCTGGTCAGCGTGCTCAACGACGGCTTCACCATCAACGCCGTCGATGGCGACGGCGATGCCGTGGCCGGCGGGGTGCGCGTCAACGTCAACGTGCAAGACGACGTGCCGCTGGCAGTGGCCGAACGCTCGGTGACTGCCACCGTGGCCGAAAACGACATCAACACCCGGCTTTCCACCGGCACCTCGCCCAACGACGGCAACGCCGATGGCTCGTTCACCGGCGACCCAGGTCAGAGCCGCGGCCCGGCCACCGTCAGCGGCTCGCTGGCCAGCTTGGTCAGCTTCGGTGCCGACGGCGCGGCTGCTGGCGGCGGGTTTGGCCTGAGCAGCGACTTCGCTGGCCTGACGGCCCAAGCCCTCACTTCAGCAGGCGCAGCCCTGAGCTACGCGGTCAGCGGCAACACCCTGACCGCCACGGTCGGCAGCGGCAACGCCGCGCGCACCGTGTTCACGCTCGAAGTCCAGCCCAACGGCAACTACACCTTGCGCCTGTTCGACCAGCTCGACCACCCGCCGGGCGCAGGCGCCAACAACCTGGCGCTCGACCTCTCGTCGGCCATCACCGCGACCGACGCCGACGGCGACCGCATCACCCTCAGCCGTGGCTTTACCGTCAACGTGACTGACGACGTGCCGCAGTTGGCTGGCATATTGCCCGCAGTTGGTTTGGTCGAAGAAGAAGCGCTGCCAGGCGGCAACCCGGAATGGCCAAACCTCGGCGCAGTGGCCAGCGGCAGCGTCGCCGGCCAAGCCCAGTCTGGCGCCGACGACCCGCTGACTTTCAGCCTCAACCCGGTGCTGGGCGGGCTGCCCACGCTCACTTCCGCAGGCCTGCCCGTGAACTATGCCATCAGCGGCAACATCCTCACTGCCACGGCCGGCAGCGGCATCACCGCGCGCACCGTGTTCACGCTTGAAGTTCAGTCCAACGGCGACTACACCTTCACCCTGCGCGCCCCGATCGACCACCCGGCTGGCCAGGGCGAAAATTGGCGCACCCTCGACCTGTCGAGCGCCATCGTCGCCACCGACCGCGACGGCGACGCCCTCGTGCTCCGCAACGCCCTGTCGATCACGGTCATCGACGACGAGCCGCGGGTCGATTTGCGCGGCGCAGGCACGGTTGCAGAAGACGCCGCAGGCACCATCACGGGCACTTGGAGCGTGCAGATGGGGGCCGATCAACCCGGGGCAGTAGAGGTCAGGCTCGGCGGCCAGAGCCATGCCATCGGCACCCCGATCACGGTCAATGTAGGCGGCCAAGCGATCGGCACCCTGACCGTCAATGTCGGCGGAACGTGGAGCTTCGACCCCAACCCCAACCTGAACAACCCCAACGGCGTCCATTTCACGTTCAGCATCCGCGCCACCGACGCCGACAGCGACGTCGAGTCCGACGGCCACAGGATCACCGTCACCGATGGCCGCAACCCCAGCGCCGGTGCGGCGCAAACGCTGGCGCTGGACGAAGAGGCGCTGGGCAACGCCAACGCCACCGGCACCAACCCGGCCAACACCGCCGAAGCCGCCACCGCCACCTTGGCATTCACGGCCGGTTCCGACGACCTGGTGGGCTTTGCCTTCTCGACCAATCTGAACAACCTGGTGCGCAACACCGACGGCGTGACCGGCCCGGAGCTGACCTGGACCCGCACCAACGCCACCACCCTGACCGCCACCTTTGGCGCCAGCAACGACGTCGCCCTGACCCTGACCTTGACGGCACCGGCCTCGATCGCGCACGGCACTGCGGGCTCCGTAAGCGTTACCGCCACCCTGTCAGACAACCTGCGCCATGAGCTCGCCGGTGGCGAACAGGTGCTCAGCCTGGGTTCGATCGGTGTGGTGGCCACCGACCGCGACGGCGATGCTGCAACGGGCACCGTCAACCTGTCGGTACAGGACGACGTGCCGAGCATCACCGTCTCCCCCACCCAGAACCTGCGCGAATCTTTCGAGGGCTTTGTGACCACCGAGCCCAACCAGGGCGGCTGGTTCGTCGTGGGCGAGAACGGCAGCACCTTGGTGGGCAACGACGGCATCGTCTGGACGCTCAACGAGGCCGGGATCGAAATCCAGCGCGGCAACGTCGGCGGTGCTGCGCCCTCCGACGGCGCGCACAAGGCCGAGCTCGATGCGCACAACCTGGCCGGCGGCAGCACCAACACCCTGAGCGTGCTCTCGACCCAGCTCTATGTGCCCGCGGCCCCCTTCGTCATGTCCTTCGACTACCAGCCGCGCCCGGCTGCCATGACCGACAGCACCATGACCGTCACACTGGGCGCGGTGGTGGTTGCCATCAGCGCCGACGCCCAAGGCGTGCTCAGCATCAGCGCCCCCAGCGGAGTCACGGCAACCACGACCCCGGGCACCAACGGCTGGAGCACCATCAACCTGAGCTTTGCCAACGTCACACCGGGCCTCAACACCCTGAGCTTTGCCGGCACGGGCTCGGCCAACAGCCTAGGCGCCTACATCGACAACATCCGCATGGCGGCCAACAACCCCATCCTGGTCGATGAAACCAGGCTCGGTGACGATGGCAGCGCCAACGCCGGGGCGCTGCGCTTCAGCGTCGATTTCGGTGCCGATGGCGCGGCCGCCAGCAACGCGCGCGTGTTTGATCTGACGGCTGCCAACGGTGCCCCAACCGGCCTGACCGACACCGCCAGCGGCCAGCCGGTGGTCATCGCCCAAGGCAGCAATGGCCAAATCCTTGGCGTCGTGACCGTCAACAACGTGCAACAGACGGTGTTCGTCATGTCGGTCGATGCCGAAACTGGCGTGGTCAGTTTCGACCAGCAGCGTGCGGTCGTGCACGGCGACGCACTAGACCCCGACGACAGCGTCAGCATCGCCCAAGGTGTCATCGAGCTGCGCTTGACCGCCACCGACGGCGACGGCGACACGGTCAGCGCCACGGTTGACGTTGGGAGCTTGGTCTCGATTGCCGACGACGGCCCGCGCATCGACGTTTCACTGGCCTCCCCAGACGCCCAACCCCTGCCCGTGCTCACCACCCAAGACGCCGAGACCATCGGCGCGGCCAGCGACACGGCCACGGGCAACTTTGCCGGCTTGTTTGCGGTCAGCGCCAACGCCGGTGCCGACGGCGAGGCCAGCCGCAGCAGCAGCTACAGCCTGAGCGTGGGCATTCCAGCAACCGGCCTGAGCAGCGGTGGGCAAGCCATCAGCCTGTTTGCCGGCCCCAACGGGCAGCTGCTGGGCTCGACCGCTGCGGCGGCCAACTTGGTCACCGCCAGCAACACCGTGTTCGAGATCGGCGTCAATGCCAGCACTGGCCAAGTCACCCTGACCCAGCACATCGAGATCGACCACGCCGTCAGCGGCAGCCTTGCGGGCTTGCCGGCAGGAACCGTGCTGCTGAGCGCCAGCTCCACCATCACCGACGGCGACGGCGATCAAGCCAGCGACAGCGCCACGCGCGACATCAGCGCCGCGTTCAAGTTTGAGGACGGTACGCCGCCGGTGGTCTCGATCAGCGCCAGACCGGCCACCGTGGACGAAGACGGCGCAGCCGTCATCACCTTCACCGTCAGCCAAGACCGGGTCTCGGTCACCGACACCGTGGTGACCATCAGCCTGACTGGCACGGCCACCGAAAACACCGACTACGCGGTAACCGGGTTGCCAGCTGGCCAGACCCGCACCGTTACCATCCTGGCCGGCCAGAGCAGCGTGAGCTTCACCGCCGACCCGACGCCGAACATTCTTGATGAAAACAACGAAACCGTCGTTGCCACCATCGATGCGGCCACAGGTGCCACGGTCGACCCGGGTGCCGACAGGGCCACCGCCACCATCCTCGACAACGACACCGCACCCACCATTGATGATTTGGCGGTCAGCGTATCCGAGGAGGGCTTGGCGAACGGCCTAGTAGACACCAGCGGCACACCAGTTGACACCACCAACAGCCGCAGCGCCAGCGGCACCCTTGCAGTCACCGGCAACGGCGTGGCCCCTCTGACCATCGCCTTGTCGCTCGCCGGCTTGCCTGCAACGGTCGGCGGTACTGCGCTCACATGGAGCCATGGCGCAAACCAAGCGGTGCTCATCGGCAGCGCGGGCACGACGCAGGTCATTCAGATCACGCTCAACGGCGGCAGCATCAACGTTGCCTCCGGCGCCACCAGCGTGAGCTACCAAGTCGAGCTGCTCGCGCCCATCCAGCACCCCACCAACAACGTGGAGGACTTGCTCAGCCTCAGCGTCGGCCTTTCCATCAGCGACGGGGTCAACCCAGCAGAGAGCGGCAGCATCCAAATCACCATCGAAGACGACATGCCGCGCATCACCAGCGTGGACAACCTGACGCTGGCCAATCAAGTATCCAGCCAAACCGGCAACATCGTGGGCTTGGCCTTTGGTGCCGACGGGCCTGCTGCGGTGCAGGCGCTGCAACTGTCGGGTTGGACCGATTTGGCTGGCATCACCGAGACCCTCTCGGCAGACGGTCAGACCTTGACCGCCACCATCGATGGCAGCGGAACGCCGCCCCAAGTGTTCTACACCGTCGGCTTGAACAACAACGGCACCTACACCTTCAACCTCATCACGCCGCAGCCGACCCAGACCTTTGCCATCGGTGGCCAGTTTGGCGCTGGCGGCCCGGTAGAAACCATCACCGTCAACGCAGGCACCAATACCGTGATCTTTGACGGTCTGCTGTATACCAATGCGGGCGGGGTGGGTGCGCCACAAAACAGCGGTGCCGATGATTTGAACCCCAACAACCAGGGCTTTGGTGTCGCCAACGGCAACATAGAACACAACGAGGGCTTCCGGGCCAGCATGACGCAGCCAGCCGATGGCTTGTCGTTCCAGGTGCATGGAAACGGCAACACCGACACGGCAACCATAGAGTGGGTGGCTTATGCGGCCGATGGCACCACCGTGGTTGACTCTGGAACATTGACGTTGTCGGGTTTGAAAACCGTGAATCAGTTGGCGTCGATCGAATCCGATGCGGAATTCTCACGCGTAGACGTGCGTTTTGTTCTGGACGGAAACGACACCGTGCGGGTGCAAGATTTTGGCGTCATCGACCGCATCACGCCGCCCGATTTGGCGCTCGGATTTGAGGTGCGCGCCACCGACAGCGATGGCGACTGGGCCACAGCAAACTTTAACGTCAATGTGAATGCCGTCAGCGTGCCCACCGTCCAAGTCGGTGCCCCCGGCACCGGCGTGGGCGACATCGAGGTGCCCGAAGGCCAGGCGGCCGTGTTTGGCGTGCGCGTCAGCGGTGCGGCCAGCGGCTCGGCCCTGACGCTCGCGCTGGCCGACGGCACGGGCTCAAACCCTGCCCTGAGCCCGGCCGACTACAGCCGCGCCGTGTTCGAGTTCAGCCTCGACAACGGCGTGACTTGGAGCGCCTACGCCGGGGCGATCAGCGTGGCGACCGGCGACAGCCTGGTGCAAGTGCGCACCAGCACCGTCAACGACCTGATCGACGAAGCCAACGAGACCTTCAGCCTGACGGCGACCCTGACCAGTCTGGGCCAGACGGTGAGCGACAGCGCCACGGCCACCATCCTTGACAACGACGTGCCGGTGGTCTCGATCAGTGCCAGCCCGGCGACGGTGGCCGAAGACGGCACCGTCAACGTCACCTTCACCGTCAGCTTGGATCAGCCCTCGGTGACCGCCACCGTGGTCACCATTGCCTTGGGCGGCAGCGCCACCGAAGGCACCGACTACGCTGTGACTGGCTTGCCCACTGGCGCGACGCGCACGGTCACCATCCCTGCGGGCCAGACCAGCGTGACTTTCACGGCCGACCCGACGCCCGACACGGTCGTGGAAAACAACGAGACCGTGGTGGCCACGATCACCGCGGCCACCAATGCCACGGTCAGTGCGACCGCTGGCAGCGCCACGGCCACCATCCTTGACAACGACGTGCCGGTGGTCTCGATCAGTGCCAGCCCGGCGACGGTGGCCGAAGACGGCACCGTCAACGTCACCTTCACCGTCAGCTTGGATCAGCCCTCGGTGACCGCCACCGTGGTCACCATTGCCTTGGGCGGCAGCGCCACCGAAGGCACCGACTACGCTGTGACTGGCTTGCCCACTGGCGCGACGCGCACGGTCACCATCCCTGCGGGCCAGACCAGCGTGACTTTCACGGCCGACCCGACGCCCGACACGGTCGTGGAAAACAACGAGACCGTGGTGGCCACGATCACCGCGGCCACCAATGCCACGGTCAGTGCGACCGCTGGCAGCGCCACGGCCACCATCCTTGACAACGACGTGCCGGTGGTCTCGATCAGTGCCAGCCCGGCGACGGTGGCCGAAGACGGCACCGTCAACGTCACCTTCACCGTCAGCTTGGATCAGCCCTCGGTGACCGCCACCGTGGTCACCATTGCCTTGGGCGGCAGCGCCACCGAAGGCACCGACTACGCTGTGACTGGCTTGCCCACTGGCGCGACGCGCACGGTCACCATCCCTGCGGGCCAGACCAGCGTGACTTTCACGGCCGACCCGACGCCCGACACGGTCGTGGAAAACAACGAGACCGTGGTGGCCACGATCACCGCGGCCACCAATGCCACGGTCAGTGCGACCGCTGGCAGCGCCACGGCCACCATCCTTGACAACGACGCCGCCCCCACCATCGCCGCAGGCAGTGCCAGCGTATCCGAAGAAGGCCTGCTCGGCGGTCTGCCAGACTCGACCGGCACCAGCGACACCACCGACAGCGCAACCACCTTGGGCATGCTGAGCATCACCCGCAACGGCAGCGCGCCGCTCACCGTCAGCCTCACGAGCGACGGCCTGCCCGCTGCACTGGGCGGCACCCCCATCACTTGGAGCGGCGCCGGTACAGCGGTGCTAACCGGCAGCAGCGGCAGCGACGCGGTTATCCGCATCACGCTCAACGGCGGCAGCACCAGCGTTGGCACCAGCGGCAGCAGCGTGAGCTACCAAGTCGAGCTGCTGCGGCCAATCGCCCACCCCGACACCACAGCCGAAGACGTGGTGAGCTTTAACGCCAACGTGCGCATCAGCGACGGCGTCAACCCGGGCAGCACAGCCGCTTTGGCGGTGTCGATCGAGGACGACCGGCCCGCAGTGCCCCAGACCCTCAACGCCAGCGTCAATGAAAGCGGCGCGGCCCAGCACAACCTCATGTTCATCCTCGACCTCTCGGGCAGCATGGACGATGACGCTGAAATTGCTGGCGCTCCCCAAACCCGCCTTGCAGTCGCCAAAGACGCGATGCAACGGCTCATCGACACCTACGATGGCATGGGCGATGTGATGGTGCGCATCGTCACGTTCAGCGACACCGCGAGCGCGGTGGGCAACGTCTGGATGAGCGCGGTGGCGGCCAAGAACTGGATCACGGCCCTTGCCAACAACGCGGGCGACGGCTTCACCAACTTCGACGCCGCGCTTACCGCGGCGATGAACGCCTTCGGCTCAAGCGGCAAAATCCCCAGCGGCGTCAATGTGTCCTACTTCCTGTCCGACGGCGAGCCGAACCGGGGCAGCGATCCATTCACCGAGCACGGCCCCACCGCAGCCACCACTGGCGACAGCGGCATCGGCACCCAAGAGCAGACCGCTTGGGAGAACTTCCTGCGCGCCAACGACATCAAATCGTTTGCCTTGGGCATGGGTGGCGGGCTGACTGTGAACCCCGGTGCGCTCGACGACGAACTCGACCCGATCGCCTACGACGGCCGCGCTGAAGCCAACCTGCACCCGATCGCCGTGACCGACATGGCCCAACTCAGCAATGTGCTGGCCGGCACCGTGGTAGGCGGCAACACGATCACGGGCAATCTGCTGACCGATGGCAACCCAGACGCCCGCTTTGGTGCCGACGGGGCCGGTGTGCGGCAGATATTTTCAGTCACCTTCAACAACGTGGAGCACACCACCGCGTCTAGCCTGTACAACGCCAGCACCCACACCCTCACGCTGTCGGTTCCAGGCGGCAGCCTGAGCGTCAACTTCCAGACCGGGGCCTACAGCTTCACGACCTCTGCGCTCGAGGCCAACAATGCGTTGAACGCGTTCACCTACAAGATCATCGACGGCGATGGCGACACCGCCACCGGCGCGCTCAACATCACCGTGGTCGAGCACCAGCCTACAGCCAGCCACGATACTGCCACCGCCACCGAGGGGAACTGGCGGTTCGCAGGTGACGCGGATCGCACCGTATCGATCTTCTTGCCAGAAAGCTGGAGCACCGCATCCACCACCACAAAAGTTGCCGGCGAATGGAAGATTGATCCGAAGAGCGGAGATCCTGTGGTGAGTGCTCAAACACCCACCTTTACCTTCGCCGCCAACCCCAGCAACCCAGCGCAGGTGCGGTTTGATATCGACGTCGATGGTTACAACTCGGTTGACGTGCTGCGGGTCGAGCTTGTGAATGCAGGCGACAACCAAGTCGTGGCTTTTATGAACTTTAGCGATGACGTCAGCAATGCTTCGTTCAGCGTCACCGCAAGCGGCACCTACCGGCTGCGCGTCGTGGGTGAAGACAATTCAACGGGTGGAGGTCTCGACGCCACATTGAGTGGTGTGGAGATTATCAGCCGCGCCTTTACCCCTGCGCGATGGGAGTCGCAGACCGTGCGCACAGCCAATATCGCCTGGGTGGCGGGTATTGCCGCAGCCGGCAACGTGTTGGCCAATGACGAGGCCGGTGTTGAGGGCGCCGTGGTGTCGCAAGTCACCGTGGGCAGCAGCACACCTACCAACGTTGCCGTCAGCGGCAACACGGTCATCGTGGGCCAGTTTGGCACGCTGAGCATCAACGCCCAAGGGGCCTTCACCTACACGCCAAACAGCCGCGACAACCCACAAGGTGCGCAAGACGTGTTCAACTACACCATCCGCCAGCCCGACGGCGACACCGCCAGCGCCAACCTCACGGTGTCGCTGACCAACTTCGCCTACAGCACGACGGCTAACGATTTCGCCCAACTGGTCGGCGGCGGCGATGGCAACGACACCCTCAACGCCTTGGGTGGCAACGACGTGGTCTATGGCGGTGCCGGCAACGACACCTTGACGGGTGGCGCCGGCAACGACCTGCTGCTGGGCGGCAGCGGCAACGACACCCTCACCGGCGGTCTGGGGGCCGATGTGTTTGCATGGCGCTTGGGCGACCAAGGCAGCACCGGCACCCCGGCGCGCGACGTGATCACCGACTTCAACCCCCGCGAAGGCGACGCGCTCGACCTGCGCGATCTGCTGCAGGGCGAGACAGCCGCCAACCTGGGCAGCTTCCTGCGCTTTGGTACCGATAGCGCGAGCGGCAAGCTGGTGCTGCAGGTGGACCACGATGGCGGCACGAGCTTCGCGCCGACACAAAACATCGTGTTCGACAACTTTGCCAGCCAGGCGGCACTGGCGCAGGCGCTGGGTCTGGCGGTTGGGGCGTCGGAGACCGACATCCTCAACAAAATGCGCACCGACGGGCACCTGCGCACCGACTGATCGGGGCGGCGGCGCGCGCCTCAAGCCCGGGGCGCGGCCGCCGTGCCCTCGGCTTGGTCCAGCACCTCGCGCGCGTGTTGCTCGCCTTGGCGCACGATGGCGTCGAACTGGTTCCACTGCAGCAGCCCGACTTTGAGCAGGGGCGGGTTGAGGTAGAGGTCGCACAGGCGGCGCGATTCGGCCTGGCGCGAGGCGCTGTAGAGGATCGAGACGTTGAGCAGGTACGACACCAGCGAGGGCAGGCGGTAGCGGCGGCTTGCGCGCGGGCGCAGGCGATCGAGCAGCAGCGCCCAGGGGCCAGGGATTTCATCGAAGGTGAGCCGGCGCGCGCTGCGTGGGCTCAGGTCGACGCCGATGACGCGGCGCACGCCGCGCTGCTCGCGCATTACGTTGACCGGGAAGTTGTTGAAGGTGCCGCCGTCGCAGAGCAGCTCACCGTCGCGGATCACGGGCGGCAGCGCACCGGGTATGGCCAAGCTGGCGCGCAGGGCCTGGCTTAGGTCGCCTTGCTGCAGCCGCAGCTCTTGGCCACGCGAGTAGTTGCTGGCGATGCAGAAAAAACCCTTCCACAAATCGACCAGGTCGGCCTGGCCGCCGGTGATCTGCTGGAAAGATTCATCGACCACACGCCGCACCCGGCGCCCGCGGATGAGCGAGACCAGCGGCAGCCAGTTGTAGTCGCCGGTGGGGTTGATGCGAAACGCGCGCCGCGCCAGGTTGATGGTGGCGTCCACGTCGCCGTCGGCGGCGATCAGCGCCGCCATGATGGCGCCGATGCTGGTGCCGCCCACGCAGTCGATCTCGATGCCGCGGCGTTGCAGCTCTTTCCAGATGCCCAGATGCGCCAGCCCGCGCGCGCCGCCGCCGGCCAGCACCAGCCCGGTGGCTTGGTGGCTGAGGATGCGCGCCAGCCGCTGCACGTCGCGCTCGAGGGCGGGGCGCAGGTTGATGTGGCCGTTGACCGGGCGCCGATCGAGCCAGCGCCGCATACCGAGCGGGCTTTGGAGCTCGGCCGGATGCAGCAGCAGCAGGGTCTGGTTGGGCGCGCCCAGCTGCAGCGATTCGATCAGGCAGGCTTGTTCGATCGGATGGATCTGCGCCGGCTCGCTGGCTTGGGCCAGCAGCAGGATTTCGTCGGCGTGGCGCGTACACAGGCGGCTCCAGCCTTCGTCGGCGCTGTCGGCCTGCAGGAGCACGAAATCGTGCCGGGTTTCGAGCTCGTCGAGCACCAGGGCGCAGGCGGCGTCGCTGGCCGCGCCGTGGGTTTGCAGCGCCTGGGCGCGGGCTTCGGCGGCGCCGATGCAGGCCACGCGGCCGTGCCTGGCCAAGGCCTGCTGCAGGTCTGCGGCCAGCGGGGCGGCCTGCACGTGGGCCGTGATGGGCAGCAGACACAGCATCACCGGTGCCGCTTCGGGGCGGCTGGTGCTCTGGGTCTGCAGGCGCTCGATGATCTGGCGCGTGAGCGCAAACGAGGCCTGGGGGTGGCGTTGCACCAGATCGAAAAACTGTGCCTTGTCGAGGCGCGCCAGCACCGTGTGGCGCACCGCGACCACGGTGGCCGTGCGCGGGGCCTCGCTGTAGAGGCCGATTTCGCCCACGATCTCGCCGCGCCCGAGCTCGCGCACCGGGCGCTGGCTGCCGTCGGCGCCGTTGACGTACACGCGCAGCCGCCCGCTCAGGCTCAGGTAGGCCGCGTCGGCCACCTGCCCCTGCTGCAGCAGCACCGCACCGGCTTCGAGCTCGACCCAGCTGAAGTGCGCGCACACTTCCTGCAGCAGCTCCGGCTCCATGGCCCCAAAATGGGCCTGCAAATACCGCCCCAGGCGCTCAAGGCGCTGTAGATTCAAGTCCGTATGCATCGTTGCCTCCAAAAGTGCTAATAGTACCACCTCCGAGGCAAACTTCGCCGTCGTACAGCACGGCGCTTTGTCCGGGCGTGACGGCCCATTGGGGTTGATCGAACTGCAAGTTGAAGCCGGCACCGGGCGCTGCTGCGGCGTGGGTGCTGGCGGGGCCGGGGTCGGGGGCGTTGGGGGCGGGCGCGAAGCGACACGGGGCGTCGGCTTGGCGGTAGCGCGTTTTGGCACCATAGACCCCCGGTGGCGGGGCGCTGCCGCTCACCCAACTGGCGTCCTGGGCTTGCAGCGCGTCGGACAGCAGCCAGGGGTGTTCGTGCCCCTGCACCGCCCACAGGGTGTTGTGGGCCAAGTCTTTGCGCGCCACGAACCAGGGCGCGTGCTCGCCGCCCCCGTGGGCGCCCGCACGGGGTTTGAGGCCGCCGATGCCCAGCCCCTGGCGCTGGCCCAGGGTGTAAAAGCTCAGGCCCACGTGCTGGCCGATGGTGCGCCCGTCGGGGGCGCGGATGGGGCCCGGCTGGTGCTGCAGGTAGCGGCCCAAAAAGGCGCGAAACGGGCGCTCGCCGATGAAGCAGATGCCGGTGCTGTCTTTTTTGCGCGCATTCGGCAGGCCGATCTCGGCGGCGATGCGGCGCACCTCGCGCTTGTGCAAGTGCCCGACGGGAAAACAGGTGCGCGCCAGTTGCGCCTGCGTCAGGCGGTGCAGGAAGTAGCTTTGGTCCTTGCTGGCGTCGCTGCCCTTGAGCAACTGGTACAGGCCGCTGGCGGCGTCGAAGCGCACGCGCGCGTAGTGGCCGGTGGCGATCTGCTGCGCCCCCAGGCGCAGGGCGTGCTCGAGGAAGGCCTTGAACTTGATTTCGGCGTTGCACAGAATGTCGGGGTTGGGCGTGCGCCCGGCCTGGTACTCGTGCAAAAAGCTGGCAAACACGCGCTCGCGGTACTCGGCGGCAAAGTTGACGTGCTCGAGCTCGATGCCGATCACATCGGCCACGCTGGCGGCGTCGAGCCAGTCCTGGCGGCTGCTGCAATGCGCGCCGTCTTTCTGGTCGCCGTCTTGGTCGTCATCTTCCCAGTTTTTCATGAAGATGCCGACCACCTCGTGCCCCTGCTGCTTGAGCAGCCAGGCGCTCACCGCCGAATCGACCCCACCCGAGAGCCCCACCACAATGCGCGCACGCGCCGCTGCACCCATGCTCACAACCCCCACACCTCCACCGCCCTGCCACTGGGCGCACTTTCCTGCCGCTGCCAGATGCGCGCCTCCCAGCTCTGGTCGGCGCGGCGGTCGAACAGCAGCAGGTGCGCTTCGTCGGCGCCCACGCGCTGCGCGTAGTCGTCGGTTTGCTGCAGACCTTGTTGCAAGGCCGCTTCGGGCGCCTGGCGCACCAGTTTGAGTTCCAGCACCACGCGCTGCAGCGGGCCAAGGAAGCCTTGCGCTTCGCTGGTGGGCCACTCCAGGAACAGATCGGTGCGCTTGCGCGCCAGCCCGTATTCGCGGCTGATGCGCCCGCCGCCGTTGACGATGCGTTGCAGGAAGGCTTGCAGCAGCAACTGCGGCCCGGCTTCGGGGTAGTGGACGCTGTTGAGCCAGGCTTCGGAGTGTTCGCGGAAGAACTGCTGGAAGGCGACCAGCAGTTTGGGGAGGTCGAGCTTGCGCTCGGGCGTCAGGTACCACTCTTGCTGGTGCGCGATCATCACCTGCTTGCTCCAGGTGAGCTCGCGCGGGATCACTTCCTGGTAGATGCGGTTGGCGATGCGCACCTGGGGCCGGGTGTCGATCAGCCCCAGGTCTTCGACGTATTGCAGGTCGTCGTTGGGGTGTTTGCTGTCGCTGGCTTCGCCGCTCAGGAGGTCGGCGACGATGCCGCGCACACGCGCCTCTTGCAGCTTGTCGGTAAGCTGGTCCAGGTGCGTGGCGCGGCTCTGGATCAGGCGCTCGCGCGCGGCTTTGTAGCGCTCGAGCGTGACGGGCAAGGCGCGGTGGTGGCGCAGTTCGCGGTCGTTGTAGACGCATTCGTAACCGAGCGCGTTGACCAGCCAGGGCTGGCCGCGCGTGTCTTCCCAAAGCTCGGGGTAGATGGCGGCATCGATGGGCTGGCCGGTCTCGGCTTCGTGCTGCTGCCACAGGGCAACGGTTTCGCCTTGGCTGAAGTTGCCCAGGCGGATGGAGGTGGCCTTGATGTTGAAGGCACTCCCCCCCGTGATGATCTCGTGGTGCGCGGTGTGGATGCGGTAGTCGCGCACGTCGCGCACGCCGCACAGGATTACCGACTGCGGAAAGGCCCCCGGGCGCTGCGCGTAGCCAGCGCGAATCTGGCGCAGCAGCGAGATGAGCGTGTCGCCCACCAGGGCGTCGACTTCGTCGAGCAGGAGCACGCAGGGGCGATCATCCATGCGCGCCCAGGCTTCGAGCAGCAGGCGCCACCAGTCGTGCGGGGCTTTGTCGGCGCGCAACTGCAGCCGCACCGCTTCCGGGCGCTCGTCCTGCAGATAGACGCTGGCGGCCGAGCTGAAGGCGCAGCAAATCGCGTCCATGGCGGCGGCGACGTCGTGGCGCGCCGCTTGCGCGCCTTCGATGTTCACGTACAGCGCCCGGTAGCGCCCCTGCGCGTTCAGGTGCGCCATGAGCGCCAGCAAGGCCGTGGTCTTGCCGGTCTGGCGCGGCGCGTGCAGCACGAAGTAGCGCTCCGCCTCGATCAGCCCCAGCACCTCGTCGAGCTGGATGCGCGCCAGCGCGTCGACCATGTAGTGCATGTCGGGCTTGCTCGGGCCAGCGGTGTTGAAGTTTTTCATCGGTTCGGTGCCAAAAGCTGCAGCCCATTATGGCGCAGCGCCGCTGCACCCATGCTCACAACCCCCACACCCCCACCACCCTGCCGCTGGGCGCACGCTCCTGCCGCTGCCAGATGCGCGCCTCCCAGCTCTGGTCGGCGCGGCGGTCGAACAGCAGCAGGTGTGCTTCATCGGCACCCACGCGCTGCGCGTAGTCGTCGGTTTGCTGCAGACCTTGTTGCAAGGCCGCTTCGGGCGCCTGGCGCACCAGTTTGAGTTCCAGCACCACGCGCTGCAGCGGGCCAAGGAAGCCTTGCGCTTCGCTGGTGGGCCACTCCAGGAACAGGTCGGTGCGCTTGCGCGCCAGCCCGTACTCGCGGCTGATGCGCCCGCCGCCGTTGACAATGCGCTGCAGGAAGGCTTGCAGCAGCAACTGCGGCCCGGCTTCGGGGTAGTGGACGCTGTTCAACCACGCTTCCGAATGCTCGCGGAAGAACTGCTGGAAGGCGGCGAGCAGCTTCGGGAGGTCGAGCTTGCGCTCGGGCGTGAGGTACCACTCTTGCTGGTGCGCGATCATGACCTGCTTGCTCCAGGTGAGCTCGCGCGGAATCACTTCCTGGTAGATGCGGTTGGCGATGCGCACCTGGGGGCGGGTTTCGATCAGCCCCAGGTCTTCGACGTATTGCAGGTCGTCGTTGGGGTGTTTGCTGTCGCTGGCTTCGCCGCTCAGGAGGTCGGCGACGATGGCGCGCACGCGCGCCTCTTGCAGCTTGTCGGTGAGTTGGTCCAGGTGCGTGGCGCGGCTCTGGATCAGGCGCTCGCGTGCGGCTTTGTAGCGCTCGAGTGTGACGGGCAGGCCACGGTTGTGGCGCAGTTCGCGGTCGTTGTAGACGCATTCGTAACCCAGGGCGTTGACCAGCCAAGGCTGGCCGCGTGTGTCTTCCCAGAGTTCGGGGTAGATGGCGGCATCGATGGGTTGCCCGGTCTCGCTTTCATGCTGCTGCCACAGGGCGATGGTTTCGCCTTGGCTGAAGTTGCCCAGGCGGATGGAGGTGGCCTTGATGTTGAAGGCACTCCCCCCCGTGATGATCTCGTGGTGCGCGGTGTGGATGCGGTAGTCGCGCACGTCGCGCACGCCGCACAGGATTACCGACTGCGGAAAGGCCCCCGGGCGCTGCGCGTAGCCAGCGCGAATCTGGCGCAGCAGCGAGATGAGCGTGTCGCCCACCAGGGCGTCGACTTCGTCGAGCAGGAGCACCACGGGCTGGGCGCAATGCTGGCTAAAGCCGCTCAGCATGGAGCTGATGCGGTCTTCGATCTGCACCTGCGGCCCAGCTTGCGCGAGCCACTGCTGCATCCAGTCGTCGTGCAGATACAGCGCCGCCGAGCGCGCCAGCACCGAGCAAATGGTGGCGATGCCGGCCTCCACGCGCCCACGCGCCGCTTGCGCCGCTTCGATGTTGGCATAAAGCGCCCGGTAGCGCCCCTGCGCGTTCAGGTGCGCCATGAGCGCCAGCAGGGCCGTGGTCTTGCCGGTCTGGCGCGGCGCGTGCAGGACGAAGTAGCGCTTGGCGGCGATGAGCGCCTCGACTTCGGCCAAATCGATGCGCGCCAGCGGGTCGATCAGGTAGTGATCGCCCACCACCGAGGGGCCAGCGGTGTTGAAGTTTTTCATCAAAGGGACGCTTGCGCGCATGACGGCAGACCCAGCGGCCCACCTGCAGGCCATTGTACGCAGCCCCTCAGGTGCATCGGCTTGTGTCAGCCCCAGGGGTCAAAGTCGCCGCGGCTGGCAAAGTCCTGGAGCTGCTGCTGCTCGCGATCGGCAGCGCGCGCAAGACGGCGTTGCTCGTTCAGCCAAAGCTTGAGGCTGGCCAGTGCCTGCACTTGCTGCAGGTCGTGCTGCATCAGGTCGAGCTCGGCTTGCACATCGTCGAGTTCGTCTTGCAGCGCGCGCTGCAGGCTGGCGGTGCTGATTGCCGCAAAGGGCGACAGGCCAAATTCGGCGGCCCAGCGCCGTTGGCAGGCCTGGCGGTCGCGCTCGAGCGCGGCGGCCTGCTGTTTGAGCAGCAGGGTCAGGCTGCGCAGGCGCTCCTCGCCCACACGCTCGAGGTGGTCTGGATCCACCAGCTCGGCGCGCCACTGCAGCTCGAGCAGCGCCACCAGGTCGCGGTTGGCGTAGGCGGCGTTGACGGCGCTCATGAGCGCGTGTTTCTGCTCCTGATCGGCGGCGTCGGCGGCGCGGTCGGGGTGCAGCGCGCTGGCCAACTGGCGGTAGAGCAGGCGCAGGGTGGCGTCGGCATCGGCCAGGCTGGCAGCGGCTTTGGCGGCGGCGGCGCTGGGTTTGCGGCGCGCTTGTTTGGTGGCGCGCTGGCTGGCTTTTTGCTGCTCGTGCGCGTCGATTTGCTGCTGCAAGTGATCGATGGCGGCATGCAGCCCGGCCCCTGGATTGTCGGGGTCGAAGTCGGGCAGCTCGGTGTCGAGCACGTGGCCCATGACGTGCTGCAGCTCTTGGTGCAGGGCTTGGGCTTGCTCACGCTGGCGCTCGGCCAGGGTCTTGGGGCTGCGCCGGTCGTGCAGGGCCGCCATCTCGGCATCGCCCGCGAGCGCCAGGTCCTCGGCTTGGGCACAGACGATGCGGCGCAGCGTGGCCAACTGGTTGGCGCTCAGGCCCTTGGGTTTGCCCTCGAACCACGGGTCGAGCGCCAGCACGATGGCGCGGCGCAGTTGCTTTTGCTGCTCCAGCAAGGGGCCGAGCTGCTGGGCGCAGCGGGCTTGGTGTGCGAGGCAATCGGCTTCGAGCGTTTGCAACTGCAGGCGCAGGCGCTCGATGCGGGCGCGCTCGCGCTCAAAGGCCTGCCCGGCGGCAGAGCGCAGGCGCTGGCCCGGTGCCAGCACGCGCAAGGCGGTGCCGGCCTGCTGGCCGCTGGCGGTGGCCGCAGCGGCACCCAGGGGCGGGGTGTCGTCACCAAACAGGCTGGGTTGCTCGGCAAAGCGCGGGTCGGAGGCGTGCGCACGGGGCGCGCTGCGGCTGGAGCGTGGCATGGGCTCAACCCCGCACTTCGCCTTGGCCCAGCACCACGTACTTGAGCGAGGTCAGGCCCTCGACCCCGACCGGGCCGCGGGCGTGGAACTTGTCGGTGCTGATGCCGATTTCGGCCCCCAGGCCGTACTCGAAGCCGTCGGCAAAGCGCGTGCTGGTGTTGACCATGACGCTGCTCGAGTCCACCTCGCGCAAGAAGCGCTGCGCGTGCGCGTGTTCACGCGTGAGGATGGCGTCGGTGTGCTGGCTGCCGTAGCGGTTGATGTGCGCAATCGCTTCGTCCAGCCCGGCCACCACTTTGACGCTGATGATCGGGGCCAGGTATTCCTCGGCCCAGTCGGCCTCGGTGGCGGGGACGAGCAGCGGGACGGGCGCGCTGCCGGGTGCAGCGGGGGCGACGCCAGCGCCATCCCCGCCCAGTGCCGGCGTCAAAATCGCCAGGCTCTCGGGGCAGCAGCGCATCTGAACGCCCTTGGCGGCAAAAATGGCCCCGATGCGCGGCAAGAACTCGGCCGCCACGGCTTGCGCCACGAGCAGGCTTTCGGTGGCGTTGCAGGGGCTGTATTTCTGCGTCTTGGCGTTGTCGGTCACGCGCAGCGCGAGCTCGAGGTCGCAGGGCGCATCAACATAGGTGTGGCAGTTGCCATCCAGGTGCTTGATCACCGGCACCTTGGCCTCGGCGCTGATGCGCTCGATCAGGCCCTTGCCGCCGCGCGGGATGATCACGTCCACGTACTGCGGCATGGCGATGAGCTGGCCGACGGCGGCGCGGTCGGTGCAGGGGACGAGCTGCACGGCTTGAGGCGGCAAGCCAGCTTGCTGCAGCGCCTGCTGCACCAGCGCAGCCAGGGCGCGGTTGCTGGCGATGGCCTCGGAGCCGCCGCGCAAGATGCAGGCGTTGCCGCTCTTGATGGCCAACGAGGCGGCTTCGATGGTGACGTTGGGCCGGCTCTCGTAAATCATGCCAAAGACGCCGATGGGCACGCGCATCTGCCCGACGCGGATGCCGCTGGGCTGCTGGCGCAGGCCGCTGATTTCACCGATCACATCCGGCATGGCGGCGAGCTGCTCGCAGCCCTGGGCGCAGGTTTCGATGCTGGCCGCGCTCAGGCGCAGGCGGTCCAGCAGCGGCGCGGCCATGGCGGCGGCGCGGGCGCGCTCGAGGTCGATGGCGTTGGCGGCTTGCAGCGGCGCGCCGTGTTGGCGCAGCAAAGCGGCCAGGCCGCGCAAGGCGGCGGCCTTGACGGCGGCGCTGGCGCGGGCCATCTGCGCCGCTGCGGCGCGGGCCTGGCGGCCCAGGGCGGGCATGAGTTCGGGGGTGTAGGCTTGAGCGTGATCGTCCATGGGGGGATTTTCGCATCAGTGGCAGGCTTTTGTCGGGTGCGGGTGCGGGTGCGGGTGCGGGTGCGGGTGCGGGTGCGGTCGGCGCCCATGCGCTAGCATCCGGGTCTTGCCCCCTTTTCTTGCCCTCCTTCTTGCCCCACCCACCAGACCCAGTACGGCATGAGCACCTACCTCTTCGACCCCCCGCCCGTCACCGCGCTGGCCATACGCGGCTTGCCGCAGCGTTTCCCCGTGAAGCGGCTGTTTTTTGTCGGCCGCAACTACGCTGCGCACGCCGCCGAAATGGGCTTTACGGTGGACAAAAGCCGCGAAACGCCGTTTTATTTCACCAAATCGCTCAGCGCACTGGTGCCCAGCGGCGGCGCGCTGCCCTACCCGCCGGGCACGCGCAACTTCCACTACGAAGTCGAGCTGGTGGTGGCGCTGCACCAGAACGGCTTTCAGGTGACCCCGGAGCAGGCGCCGGCGCTGATCTTCGGCTATGGCGTGGGGCTGGACATGACGCGGCGCGACCTGCAGCAGGCTGCGCGCGAGCTGGGCCGCCCCTGGGACTTGGGCAAAGATGTGGAGCACGGCGCCGTCTGCTCGGAGCTGTTGCCGCTGCCGGGGCAGTTGCTGGCGCCGGCGGCCATCGGTCTGCAGGTCAACGGTCAGACGCAGCAGCAAGCCAGTACCGGGCAGCTGATCTGGAGCATTCCAGAGCTGATCGCCGACCTCTCGCGCTTTTACCACCTGCAGCCCGGCGACCTGATCTACACCGGCACCCCCGAGGGCGTAGGGCCGGTGCAGCCCGGCGACCAGCTGCGCGGCTGGGTCGAGGGGGTGGGTGAAGTGCACACCCGCATCGAGGCGGCCGATACCGGGCAGACCCCGAACCCACCATTGCTGGCCTGAACTGCACAGGGCAAAGGGGTCAAGGCTGCGCCGCCGCCCACTGCACCAGCGCATCGAGCGCTGGGCGGGCGGCGTGGGCGTTGGGGTGGTTGACGAGGGCCACCAGCACCAGCCGCTGGCCGTCGGGGCGGTGCACGTAGCCGGCCAGGGCTTGCACGTCGCGCAGGCTGCCGGTTTTGAGGTGTGCAAGGCCGGCGCCCATGCGGCTGCGCCGCAGCGTGCCGTCGAGGCCGCTGGCGGGCAGCGAGGCCATGAGGTCGGGCATGGCGTGCGAAGCATAGGCCTGTTGCAGCAGCCGGCCCAGGGCGAGCGCGCTGGCGCGGCCGTCGCGGCTCAGGCCCGAGCCGTTGCCGACCTCGGGCAGGGGCAGGTCGGGGCCGAAGCGCTGCCGCCACCACTGCTGCAGGCGCTGGCGTGAGCGCGTAAAGGTGGCCGGGCCATCGCCTTGGCTGAGCGCGAGCAGCAGGTGCTGGGCCATGACGTTGTTGCTGAACTTGTTGGCGTCGCGCACCACCTCGGCCAGCGGGGGCGATTCGAACACCAGGCGCTCGGTGGCGCCCGCAGGTACGCTGCCTTCGCGTACCTGGCCCCCGAGCGTGCCGCCGTTGGCCAGCCACATGGCCTGCACGGCGCGCTCGGCCATGCGGCGCGGCTCGGGGTGGGCCAGCGGCCAGTGGCGCACGCCGCAGGCGGCCGGGTAGCTGCCCTGGAAGCGCGGCTGCAAGGGGTGGGAAAAATCGGCGCGCAGTGCGGCGCGCCAGTCACCGCACTGGGCTGAGGCGGCGTGGGCCGCAGCGGGGGCGCCGGCAGCGTGGGCGGGGGCTTGGCTGCTGGCGCTGAGCGGCACCGTGGCTGGCACCAGCACCCCGGCCAGCGGCGGTTCGGCGCGGATGCGCGCCACGCCTGCGGCCACGTCGGGGCTGAAGGTGAACACCTGGACGCGGAAGTTGACCAGCAGCGCGTCCGGGCCGGCGTTGTAGGCGCGCAGCGGCTCGTCGTTGAAGGCGGCGGGGTCGATCTCGGGTTCGGCAAAGGCGCTGCGGTCGAGCACGATGTCGCCGCTGATGCGCTCGATGCCCAGCGCCTGCACCCGGCGCAGCAGCAGCCAGAGTTTTTCGGTCACCAGCGCCGGGTCGCCGCCGCCGCGCAGGTACAGGTTGCCGTGCAGCACGCGCTCGCGCAGGTCGCCGCTGCTATAGACCTCGGTGCGCCAGAGGTGGCCGGGGCCGAGCAGGTCGAGGGCGGCAAAACTGGTCACCAGTTTGAGCGCGGAAGCGGGGTTGAAGGGCGCGGTGTGCTGGTGCGCCAGCCACGGTGCGGCACCGGGTTGCGCCGGGGCGATCCACAGCGCCAGCGCCTCGGGCGGCACGGCGGCGGCGCGCAGGGCGCTGGATACGGCGGGCGGCAAAGGGGTGGTGTGGCTGGCGGCATGGGGGGCCGATGCGGACGGGGCTGCGACAGCAGCCTGGCCCGAGGCCGCCCACGCCAGGCCAGCGCACAGCAGCACCGGGGCGAGGATGGCAGGGGCAGCCCAGGCGCTCAGCGTGCGCCAGGCGCTCGAGGGGGCCGGGGCCGCTGGGCGGGCCAGGGTGCCAAAGGGGTGCGCTGGGGGCATGGGCAATGATCTCGCGGACGAGGCCTTGAATCGGGCCCTGAATGAGGCCTTGGAGGCGCCAAAGCGACCGGACGCAGCTGGGCGAGGACCCGGCTGCGTGGGCGCGCTGCCAGTTTAGCAGCGCCGGTGTGCGCATCTGGCAGGATAATCCAGAGCCATGAATGCTGCCAGCCCCGCTTTGCCCCCGCGCCCGCGCCACGCGGCGCAGCGCGTGCTGGCGATCGAGACCAGCACCGAGCGCCTGAGCGTGGCGCTGGGTGCGGCTGGGGGCCAGCCGCTGGCGCAATACCAAGGCGAGGGCGGGGCCCAGGCGTCGGCGCTGCTGATTCCGTGTTTGCTGGGTTTGCTGGACGAGGTCGGCTGGCGGCTCGATGAGCTCGATGCCATCGCTTTTGGCCAAGGGCCGGGGGCCTTCACGGGCCTGCGCACGGCCTGCGCGGTGGTGCAGGGGCTGGCGCTGGCGGCGCGCCCAGGTGGGGTGCCGGTGTTGCCGATCGGCACCTTGCTGGCGCTGGCCGACGAGGGTGGGCACGCCGGCTGCGCCCAAGGCGCCGGCGGCGAGCAGGTCCGCCCGCAGCGGCTGGTGGCGGCGCTGGACGCGCGCATGGGTGAGCTGTACGTGGCCGAGTTGCGTTGGCAGCCGGCCACGCCTCTTGACGGGCCCAGCGCACCCAGCGCATGGGCCGGCTGGCGCATGCAGGGCCGACCGCGCCTGTGCGCGCCCGAGGCGCTGCCGCTGGACTGGCTGCAAGGCGCCGCGGCAGAACCCACCTGGTTGGTGAGCAACGCCCTGGCCACCTACGCCGAGCGCTTGCCGCTGGCGTGGCGGGCGGTGCCGCAGGTGCCGGCATGGCCGACCGCCGCCGCGCTGCTGCGGCTGGCGGGCTGGCATTGGGCAGCAGGACGGGCGGTGTCCGCCGCCGACGCGCAGCCGCTCTACGTGCGCGACCAGGTGGCGCTCACCACCGCCGAGCGCGCCGCCCTGCAGGCACAGCGCTCGACCGAGGCCCAGGCAGAGCAAGCTGCCCAAGCAGGGCAAGCAGGGCAAATGGCCCAAGCGGTGCACTCAGAGGCCGTGCGCTTGCCGGTCCCCCTCTGGGGGCAGCGGCAGCCATGAACGACGCCTTGCCACTGGGCCTGCACTGGGCACAGATGCAGGCCGCGCACCTGGCGGCGGTGTGCGCGCTCGAGCGCCGCGCCCACGCGCACCCGTGGAGCGAGCAGCTGTTTCGTGACTCGCTGCAAGCCGGGCACCAGGCGCAGCTGTTGCTGTGCTGCGCCAGCACCCCAGCCGTGGAGGTGCAGCCCGTGGAGGCGCAGCCGCAGGCGCTGCGCGTGCCCGATGGCCGTGGTGTGCTGGGCTATTTCGTGGCGCAGACGCTGCTCGACGAGGTGCATCTGTACAACTTGGCCGTGGCCCGTGCGCGCCAAGGCTGGGGCGGGCTGCTGCTGCAGCGGCTGGTGGCTGCGGCCCAGGCCCAAGGGGCGCAGACGCTGTGGCTGGAGGTGCGCGCCAGCAACCAGCCCGCGCTGGCGCTCTACCGGCGGGCCGGCTTTGACACCGTGGCCACGCGCCGGGGCTACTACCCGGCTGCAGGCGGCGCGCGCGAAGACGCGCTGGTGCTGCGCCGCTGTCTGCAGGCGCTGCCCCTGACGTCGCCACAACCGGAGCCCATCCCATGAGCGCGCCCGAGCACGCGCCCGAGCACGCGCCCGACCCAGCGCCCGACCCAGCCACTTGCAGCGCTGCGGCGGCAGGCGCGCTTGCCGCGGCCACGCGGGAGTCCGCCCGCCCGCAGTTGAGCCCGCGCCACAGCGCCATGCTGGCCGCAATGGGCGTGCGGCCGTGGTGGCTGTTTGGCACCGAAACCGAGGCCGCGCCCGCACCTGCTTCGCACACCGTGCCCGCACGGCCTGCGCGCCGCGCCGCCCCCGTCGCGCACCCTGCCGCGCACCCTGCCGCGCACCCTGCCGCCGCCCCTGCGGCGCGAGCCCCCGCCGCAGCCCCCCCGACCACGCCCTGCGCCCCCGCCCCAGACTGGGACGCGCTCGAGCAGCAGATCCGCAGCTGCCAGCGCTGCCCCTTGGGGGCGCAGCGCCAGTGTGCCGTGCCCGGCATGGGCGACCGGCGACCGGACTGGCTGCTGGTGGGCGAGGCGCCGGGCGAAGAAGAAGACCGCCAAGGCCTGCCCTTTGTCGGCCGCGCCGGGCAGTTGCTCGATCGCATGTTGGCGGCGCTGCAGCTGCAGCGCGGGCAGCGGATGCACATCACCAACGTCATCAAATGCCGGCCGCCACAGAACCGCAACCCGGCCGCCGACGAAATCGCCCATTGCACGCCCTATCTGCGGCGCCAGATCGAGCTGCTGCAGCCCAAGATCGTGCTGGCACTCGGGCGCTTTGCCGCCCAGACCCTGCTGGCCGAGGGCGGCTGCCTGCGCCCAGACGAGCTGCACACGCTGCCGCTGGGCAAGCTGCGCGGCCGCATCTACCAGGCCCGCATCGGTGCGCAAACGCTGCCGCTGGTCGTCACCTACCACCCGGCCTATCTGTTGCGCAGCCCAGCCGACAAGGCGCGCGCCTGGGCCGATCTGTGCCTGGCCGCCGATGCGCTCGAGGCTGCGCCCGAAGCCGCAGCGCTGCCCTAGCCCCTGCTGCCTGCTGCCTGCTGCCTGCTGCCTGCGCAGCCCAACGCAAGCGTCGCGCCCCAAGTCAGAACTGCCCGGTCAGAGCCGACCTTCCTCCACCGCGTGGCAGGCCACCCGCACCCCATCCAGGTGTTGCAGCACCGGGCGCTCGCTGCTGCAGCGCCGGTTCGCTGCGGGGCAGCGCGGGTGAAAGGCGCAGCCCGTGGGCGGGTTGAGTGGGTTGGGCACCTCGCCTTGCACCGGGGTGCGGGCGCGCCCGGTGTGGTGCAGCTTGGGGATGGCCTCGAGCAGCATGCGCGTGTAGGGGTGGCGCGGCTGGTCAAACAACAGCGCCTTGGGGGCCAGTTCCACCAGCCGACCCAGGTACATCACGCCCACGTGGTCGCTCACATGGCGCACCACCGCCAGGTTGTGGCTGATGAACAGGTAGGTCAGGCCCTGCTGGCGCTGCAGGTCTTTCATGATGTTGAGCACCTGCGCCTGCACGCTCACATCCAGCGCCGAAGTGGGCTCGTCGCAGACCAGAAACTCGGGCTGCGTGGCCAGCGCGCGCGCAATCGAGATGCGCTGGCGCTGGCCGCCCGAAAACTGGTGCGGAAACTTGACCCGATCCAGCGCGCTCAGGCCGACCGACTGCAGCAGCTCACCCACCCGCGCGTCGAGCGCCGCCCGCGCGCTGAGCAGGCCGTGTTCGCGCAGCGGCTCGGCCACGATGTCGGCCACGCGCCAGCGCGGGTTCAGGCTGGCGTAGGGGTCCTGGAAAATCATCTGGATGTGGCGTCGGATGGCGCGCCCAGAGCGGCTGCGGTAGGCGGCGTGCGCGTCCTGGCCGGCAAACTCGAAGCGCCCGCGGCTGGGCTGGTACAAGCCCACCAGCAAGCGCGCCACGGTGCTTTTGCCGCAGCCTGATTCGCCCACCAGCGCCAGCGTCTGGCCGCGTGCGATCTCGAAGCTCACGCCATCGACGGCGTGCAGCAACAGGCGCGGCTTGCGTTCGATGACGCGGTTGAGCCACGGCGCCGACACATCGAAGGTGCGCGCCAGATCGACGGCACGCACCAGCGGCGCGGCCGGGGCGGCGGCAGCAGCCGGCCCCAGGGCCGCTTCAGGGTGGCCCAAGGCGGCCGTGGCGGTGGGGCGCGCGCTCATGGCTGGGCCTCGATCGAAGGGGTGGCGTCGGCGTGGGCCGCGGGGGTGAGCCAGCAGGCGGCCCGGGTGGTGGCGGCGGGCATGAGTTCGGGGCGCTCGTGGTGGCAGCGGGCAAACACTAAGGGGCAGCGCGGGTTGAAGGCGCAGCCTGGGGGGATGGCGTTGAGGCGCGGCATGGCGCCGTCGATCTGGTGCAGGTGCTGGCGCTCGACCTCGATGTCGGGGATGCAGCGCATCAGGCCCTGGGTGTAGGGGTGGGCGGCGGCGTGGATGACGTCGCGCACCGGCCCGATTTCGGCGATGCGCCCGGCGTACATCACGGCCACGCGGTCGCAGGTTTCGGCGATCACGCCCATGTCGTGCGTGATCAGCATCACGGCGGCGCCGTGCTTTTTGCACACCGACTTGAGCAGGTTGATGATCTGCGCCTGGATCGAGACGTCGAGCGCGGTGGTGGGTTCGTCGGCGACGATGAGCTTGGGCTCGGCCGCCAGCGCCAGGGCGATGACCACGCGCTGGCGCATGCCGCCCGAAAACTGGTGCGGGTAGTGGTCGATGCGCTCTTGCGCCGCCGGGATGCCGGTTTCTTGCAGCAGCTCGATGGCGCGTTGGCGTGCCTGCGCAGGCGTCAGCGGCAGATGGGTGGTGATGGTTTCGATCAACTGGCGCCCGACCGAGTACAGCGGGTTGAGCGAGGTCAGGGGGTCTTGAAAAATGGCCCCGATGCGGCGCCCGCGCACGCGCCGCATCTGCGCCGGCGGCAGGTTGTCGATGCGCTCGCCCTCGAGCCAGATCTGGCCGCTGGCGATGCGCCCGGGTGGCTCGAGCAGGCCGATGATGGCCGCGCCGGTGAGCGATTTGCCCGCCCCCGATTCGCCCACCACACCCAGGATTTCGCCGGGCGCGATCTCGAACGAGAGCTGGTCGAGGGCGCGCAGGGTGCCGTGGCGGCTGGGGAACTCGACCACCAGATCTTGGACTTGCAACAGGCTCATGGCAGACCTCGGTTCAGCGCAGGCGCGGGTTGAGGGCGTCGCGCAACCAGTCGCCCAGCAGGTTCACGCTCAAGGCAATCAGCACCAGCACCAGGCCGGGGAAGATGGTGATCCACCACTCGCCCGAGAACAGGTAGTCGTTGCCGATGCGGATCAGGGTGCCCAGCGAGGGCGAGGTGGGCGGTGCCCCCACGCCCAGAAACGACAGCGTGGCCTCGGTGATGATGGCGGTGGCCACCTGAATCGTGGCCAGCACCAGCACCGGCCCGAGCACGTTGGGCAGCACGTGGCGGCGCATGATGGCCAGCGACGAGACGCCGATCACCCGCGCCGCTTGCACGTATTCCTTTTGCCGCTCGACCAGGGTGGAGCCGCGCACCGTGCGCGCATACTGCACCCAGCCGGTGAGCGTGATGGCGGCGATCAGCACGCCAAAGGCCAGTGCCTCGTGCGCGTTGGGGAACAGGGTGTGGCCGATGCCGGCGATCAGCAGCGCGATCAGAATCGCCGGGAACGAGAGCATCACGTCGCACAGGCGCATCAGCAAGGCATCGACCCAGCCGCCCAGGTAGCCCGCCAACAGGCCCAGCGTCACCCCCAGCAGCACCGACAGCAGCACCGAGATCAGGCCGACAAAGAGCGAGATGCGGGCGCCGTAGATGAGCGCCGACAGGATGTCGCGCCCCTGGTCGTCGGTGCCCAGCACAAAGGTCCACTGCCCCTCGGGGTACCAGGCCGGCGGCAGGCGGGCGTTGTTCAGGTCGAGCGTGGCCAGATCAAAGGGATTGTGGGGCGCCACCCAGGGCGCAAACAGCGCCGCCAGGCCGCAGACGAGGGCAATCGCCGCCGCAAACAGCGCCGCCGGCGAGTTGCGAAAGCTGTGCCCGACGTCGCTGCCGAGCCACTTGAGGAGGGTGGTTTTCATAGGGGGAGGGTGCAGGCCGGGGTCAGTGTCCGCCGGCGTGATCGACGCGCAGACGCGGATCGACGACAAAGTACAGCAGATCGACGATCAGGTTGATGACCACAAAAATCAGCGCAATCAGGCACAGGTAGGCCGCCATGACCGGGATGTCGGCAAAGGTCACGGCCTGAATGAACAGCAGCCCCATGCCGGGCCACTGAAACACGGTTTCGGTGATGATGGCAAAGGCGATCAGGCCGCCGAGCTGCAAGCCGGTGATGGTCATGACCGGCACCAGCGTGTTCTTGAGCGCGTGGCCAAAGTGCACCGCGCGGTCGCTCAGGCCTCGGGCGCGGGCAAACTTGATGTAGTCGGTGCGCAGCACCTCGAGCATTTCGGCACGCACCAGGCGCATGATCAGGGTGAGCTGAAAGATCGCCAGCGTGATCGCCGGCAGCACGAGGTGGTGCCAGCCCTGCAGCGTCAGCAGCCCGGTGCTCCAGCCGCCGATGTGCACCACCTCGCCGCGGCCAAAGCTGGGGAACCAGCCCAGTTGCACCGAAAAGATCAGGATCAGCACGATGCCGATGAGGAACGTGGGCAGCGAAACGCCCAGCAGCGACAGCGTCATGAACACCTGCGACCACGCGCTGCCGCGGCGCAGGGCGGTATAGACGCCCAGCGGAATGCCCACCAGCAAGGCCAGCACAGCGGCCACCAGCGCCAGTTCGAGCGTGGCCGGAAAGCGCTCGGCGATCAGGGTCGCCACCGGGATGCCTTGGCGCAGGCTCATGCCAAACTCGCCCTGCACCGCGTTGTAGAGGAAGTGTCCGAACTGCACCCACACCGGCCGGTCGAGCCCGAGTGCGGCGCGCACCTCGGCGATTTGCTCGGCGGTGGCGTCCTGGCCCAGAATCTGGCTCACCGGGTCGCCGACGAACTGAAACAGCATGAAGGCGATGAAGGCCACGGTGACCATGACCAGGACCGCCTGCAGCAAGCGGCGCAAAATAAAAGCGAGCATGGGGGGTCCTGACTCCGGCAGCAGGGCAAAGCGCGCAGGGTGCGCCATGAACGAAGCGCCGCCGCTGCAGCCCGCAGGGGGCCGCAGCAGCGGACGTGGAGCGCGTGTGGGCGCGGCGCGCGCCGCTCAGTTGAGGTTGAGGATGCGCCAGTCGATGCGGTTGTCGGGCCGGTGCACGATCTGCACGTTGGCGCGCATGGCCCACGGGATGATCTGGTTGTGCAGCGGAATGTGGGCAATGTCGTCGTTGTGCAGCTGCAGCGCTTGCGTGAGCAGGCGCGGGCGGATGTGCGGGTCGGTCTCGGTCTTGATGCGGTCGATCAGGGCGTCGAGTTGCGGGTTGCTGTAGCGCCCGGCGTTGAAGTTGCCGTCGCCACCGGGGCCGACTGTGCGCGCCAGCGACTGCAGGCTGTAGAGCGCGTCGAAGGTCGGCACGCCCCAGCCCAGCATGTAGATGCTGGCTTCATAGCGCTGGATCATGGGGAAGTAGGTCGTCAGGGGCAGGGTGCGCAGCCGGGCCCGGATGCCGACGCGAGCCCACATGGCGGTGATGGCCTGGCAGATCTGCTCGTCGTTGATGTAGCGGTTGTTGGGGCAGGCGAAATCGACCTCGAAGCCGTTGGGCAAGCCGGCCTCGGCCAGCAGGCGCTGCGCGGCGGCCGGATCGAAGGGCAGGCGCTGGTGCACGCCCTCGGTCCAGCCGGCCACCATCGGTGCCACCAGCGCGCCGGTGTTCTGGCTCAAGCCGCGCATGGTGACGCGGTGGATGGCGTTGATGTCGATGGCCTGGTAGAGCGCGCGGCGCACGCGCAGGTCTTGCAGCGGGTTGCGGCCGCGCACGTCGCTGCCCACCAGTTCGGGCCGGTGCTGGTCCATGCCCAAAAAGATGGTGCGGTTCTCGACCCCGTCGAGCACGCGCAGGGCGGCGTTGGCGCGCACCCGCGGCAGGTCTTGCGGCGTCGGATCGAGCACAAAGTCCACCTCGCCCGAGAGCAGGGCCGCCATGCGCGTGGCGTCGGAGCTGATCGGGGTGTAGATGATCTCGGTCACGTTGGACGTGACGCCGCCCCAGTGGTTGGGGTTGCGCTCGAGCACCATGCGCTGATCGGGCTGCCAGGAGCGCAGCCGAAACGGCCCGGTGCCCATGGCGTTGCGGTGCGCGAAGTTTTCTTCGCGGGTGCGGATGTTCATCGGCTCGAGCGAGCGGTTGCGCTCGGCCCAGGCGCGGCTCATGATGCGCAGCTCGGTGAGCTGGTTGAGCAGCACCGGATTGGGGCCGCGGGTGAAGATGTCGATGGTGCGCGCATCGACACGCACCACGCGCTCGATGCCTTGGGTGAAGATGGAAAAGTTGGAGGTCGGCGCCATGGCGCGCTGCAGCGAACCTGAATCCGTGACCTCAATCCCCGCATCACGACATGCCCGCCCAACCGCCGCCCCAAACTGAGATTTCTCGCACTTTTCCCGCCCAGCGGGCCGCGCGAAGACCCATCGGCGCTCACAAACACCCCGCACAAGGCGCTTGCAAGCCCATCTAACCGTGTTTTCGCCCGCTTTCGCCACCACCAGCGCAGCCTTAGCCCCGCAGAACCCCGCGTTTTTCGCAATCCGTGAGTTCGCTGAGCCCGATCTGACCCAGCCAGCAACCTTAAGCTGCCTTCATCTTGCCAAAGGCACGCTCAAACACCGCAAAGCCCGAGTCCGAGCCCGAGATGCCCAATGCCCAGCCCCGCGCATGGCTGATGACGCGCGCGGCCTTGTACATCAGCTCTTGCATCACGGTCTTGATGCGCCGGCGCAGTGCGGTCTTGCGCATCGGGCTGTCGCTCTCGTGCAGCGTGTACTGCCCCACGATGCGCAGCAGGTTCATGGCCAGCGCCGCCAGCGAGCACACCAGATGGTTGGTGGCAAACTTGCCCGAGGGCAGTCGGTTCAAGTCCATGTCGGTCTTGAACTCGGCATGAAACTGCTCGTGCGTGGCATGGTCTCGGTACAGGGTGATGACTTGCTCATGCGTGACTTCTGGCCCCAGCGTGGTGCTCCAGCCTTCCAGCACGTACTCGGGAAAGAGCAAGGGCTGGCCCCGCTTGTCCAGCGTGCGCTCGGTCAGACGATAGACGCGGCGCAGGGTGCGGCTGCCTCCTTGGGGCACTTGCACGGCAGGCAGTGCTTCGCTCCACAGACACTCGCGCTTGCCGGCTCGGATCTGGTTCCAGACGGTGCTGACATCGGCGCAGCGCTGGGCGGCAATTTGCTCCACCGGCGCCGAGCGTGGGTTCCATTTGATCAGCAGATCGACGGCTCGCCCCAGCTTGTCCGCTTGTTCCAGTGTGCGCGCCATCAGGTGCTGCGAGCAAAAGCCCGAGTCGGCGCGCAGCAGCAAAGGCGCTTGGGCCACCGCACAGGCGGAGCCGAGTGCCCGCTCGATGTTGTATTCGCTCTCGCGCGCGCTGTGCTGGCTGCCCGCTCGCAGATCGAGCTCCAGACAGTAGCCGCGTGTGCCCAAGTACAAGGCGATGGGGCAGTAGCCATCGACGCCGGCGTAGGTGTAGGAGACGCCTTCTTTGGCGCTGTCGCTCTGATCCATGACGAAGGTGTCGATGTCCAGTGGCAGGTGGCCGCTGGGCAGGGTGCCGAAGTCGATCGCTGCACCATCGATGTGCAGGCCCAGCAGGGCGCGGTTGATCGAGTCGGCCAGTTCGCTCCACTCGCAGCCCATGGCGTCGAAGCGCTGGCGCAAGGTGGCGCTGGAGGGCACGGCGCGCAGGCCCAAGGCTTGGTGGGCAAAGCGCTGCTTGCGAAAGGCTTCGACGGCTTCGAAGTCGTTCTTGCCCAAGGTGAGCATGGCTACGTAGCACTTGAGGATGTCGCTGTTGGCGATGCCAGCACGCACCGGGTACTTGGGGTCCACCATCGCTGGCAGGTTGATGCGCTTGAACAAGCGCCCCACCAAGGCCAAGCCACCGTGGCTGCTCAGGTCGTAGGGCAGCTTCTTGACAACGAACTCGACTGGGTCAGTCATTTGCGGCGCTTGCACCTAGTGGGTGCGCGTTTGTTTGTGGATAGTTCGTTGATTATAATAGAAAAACATGGGGTTTGCGGGACTCAGGTCACGGATTCAGGGCGAAAAGACGGCATCCTCGGCGGTGAAGGGCGTGCCGTCGTGGAACTGCACGCCTTGGCGCAGCGTCAGGCGCAGCTGGTTCGGGCTGACTTGGGTCCAGGCGGTGGCCAGCTTGGGCTCGATGCGGAAGGTGCGGCTGTTGTAATAGACCAGCGACTCATAGACCGAGGCGTGCACGCCATTGCCCAAGGCGTTGTTTTGTGCGTGGATGTCCCAGGTGGGGATGTCGCTGGCGCTGGACCAGCGGAAGGTTTTGCTGTGCGCGGCACTTGCCACGCCCAGCGCCAAGGCAACAGACAGGGCCAGCAGTTTCAGTTGGAACATAGGGAGGCTTTCGTAAAATTTTGAAAATTCGATTATCCGCCTGCCCCGCTCGTTTTTTCATCGGCTTGAAATAATCTGTAACCTGGGCGACAGGCTTTTGTGCTCAAATGGGGGGTCAAGGGCGGCCAGAGGGCGGTCTGAGGGCGGCCTCAGTCCGCCTGCCCCAGGCAGACCCCGATCTGCTGCGCCGCCTGCAGCAGCGGGTGCCCGGGCGGCACGGTGCGCTGCTGCTGCGCCACCGCGGCCAGCGCTACGTGGCCCAGTTGCCCGCCGCTGAGCGTGACCATGCAGCCAAACTGGCCCTGCAGCAGCAGCTGCGCCGCTTGGTTGCCGTACAGGGTGGCGAGCACGCGGTCGAAAGGCGTGGGGCTGCCGCCGCGCTGCACGTGGCCGAGCACGGTGGCGCGCACCTCGGCATCCAGCAGCGGCTGCAGCTGCGCGCTCAACTGGTGCGCCACCCCGCCCAAGCGCGGCACGGGGTGGCCGTCTGCGGGCAGCGCCGGGCTGGTTTGCAGCGTGGGCGCGCCGCCCTGCGCCTTGGCCCCTTCGCCGATGCAGATCACGCTGTAGCGCTCGCGCTGCAGCCGCGCTTGGCAGTGGCGCGCCAGAGTGGGCAGGTCGTAATCGAGCTCGGGCAGCAAGATCGCGTCGGCGGCCCCGGCCAAGCCGGATTCGAGCGCGATCCAGCCGGCCCAGCGGCCCATGGTCTCGACGATCATGACCCGGTGGTGGCTGTGCGCGGTGGTCTGGATGCGCTCCAGCGCCTCGGTCACGGTGGCCACGGCGGTGTCAAAACCAAAGCTGCGCTCGCAGCCGTAGAGGTCGTTGTCGATGGTTTTGGGCACCCCGACGATGGCCAGCCCCTGCTGCGCCAGCCCGTGCGCGATCGTCATGCTGCCGTCGCCGCCGATCACCACCAGCGCATCGAGCCCGAGGCGGCGCACATTGGCCAGCGCCAGCGCCGTGGCTTGGGCGCTGGCCAGCGGGTTGGCGCGGTTGCTGGAGCCCAAAATGGTGCCGCCGAGCAGCAAGATGCCGCTCACCGCGTCCCAGTCGAGGCGGCGGGCGCGCGCGGGCTCGCACAGCAGGCCGGCAAAGCCGTCTTCGATGCCGATCACCTCGGCGCCGCACTGGCGCAGCAGCGACTGGGTGACGGCGCGGATGACGGCGTTGAGGCCCGGGCAGTCGCCGCCGCCGGTGAGGATGCCCACGCGCTGCGGGCAGGCGCGGGTGCTCATGGGGCGCTGCGCGGCCACAGCGCCCACAGGTGCACCGGCTGTTTGATGCCGGCGGCCTGAAAGAACGCCTGCTCGCCCCAGCCGGTGAAGAAATCGGCCCGCGCCGCGCCGACGATGGCGGCCCCGGTGTCTTGCGCCAGCACGAGGCGGCGCAGCTCGATGAAGGGGCCGCTGGAGTGCAGCCAGACCGGGGTGCCGTAGGGGATGCTGCGCGGATCGACGGCGATCGAGCGCCCCGGCGTGAGCGCCACGCCCTGGGCGCCGCGCGGGCCAAACTGGGCCTCGAGTTCGTTCAGGCTTTCTTCGCGAAAAAACACCGTGCGCGGGTTGCTCCACAGCATCTCGTTGATCTGCTCGGGGTGGGCGGCGGCCCAGGCGCGGATGGCCTCCCAGGTGCCGGCGCGGATGGCGCCGCGGTCCAGCAGCCAGCGCCCGACGCTGCGGTAGGGGTGCCCGTTGTGGCCGGCAAAGGCCAGCCGCACCAGTTGCTGGCGGCCGTCGGGTTCGCGCACCAGCACCCGGCCCGAACCCTGGATTTGCAGCAGCAGCGCATCGAGCGGATCGGCCAGCCAGACGATTTCGCGCCCCTGCAGCTGCGCCAGCGCCTGCGGGTCGGTGGCCATCTGCTGGCGGCTGAACCAGGGCCGATCCCGGCTCAGGCCGGGGGGCACGGCGTGCAAGGGGGTCTGGTAGGGGCCTTGGCGCACCCGGTTGGCGTGCAGCAGCGGCTCGTAGTAGCCGGTGAGCAGGCCGCGCGGGTTGCCGTCGAGCGACTGCACGCGGTAGGGTTGCAGGTGGCGCATCATCCACTCGTGCTGCGCGCTGGCGTCGGCGATGCTCAGGCGGCGCACTTCCAGGCACAGCGCGCCCAGGGTGGGGGCCGGGCGCTCGCAGCTGCGCAGCCAGGCGTTCCAGGCCTGGGGCAGGGCGTCGCGGCCCCAGCCGGGCAGTTCGCTCCAGCGCACTGGCTGCCACCGGCTGTAGGCGCGCACGAGCGGTGCCGGCAGCGGCTGCGCCTCGGCCCATTGCCAGACGGCGGAATCGGGGCCGAGCACGGGCTCGGGCCAGACTTCGTCAAAGCCGCTGGCCGGGCGGGCGCCGGGGGTGGCGGGGTCTGGCGCGGCGAGTGCGGCGACCTCGGGGGCCGGGGTGGCCGCACCCGCCCTGACCGGGGGTGGCGCGCCGGTGGCGGCGGGCGCGGTGGCGGGCGCGGGGGCAACGGGGGGGTGGGTGGCGCAGCCAGCCAGCAGCAGGCCAGCCAGAAGGCCGGCCAGCAGCAGGTGCGCGCGCTGCAGCCGGCAGGCCCAGGCGGGGTTGGCCCAGACCGGGGCGGGCCGCAAGGCGTGCAAGGACAGGGGCGAGGGTGGGGGTGACACGGCTGGCTCAGAGAGATTGGGGAGGTGGCGGGCGATGAAGGAGGCGCCTCAGAGATCGCGCAGCAGATGCACCAGATCGACGGCCGAGCGCACCCCCAGTTTGTCGAACACGTGGGCGCGGTGCACCTCGACCGTGCGCACGCTGATGTGCAGCTGCTCGGCCACCAGCTTGTTGGGCAGGCCGGCGGCGATCAGGTGCATGACGGCGCGCTCGCGCTCGGTCAGGTTGCCGACCAGCGACTGGCGCCGTTGCGCCTCGCGGCGCTGCGCCAGCAATTGCCCCGAGTGCCGCAGCGCTTGCTCGACGCGGTCCACCAGGGCGTTGTCGGAAAACGGTTTTTCGCAAAAATCGAAGGCCCCGCGCTTGACCGCCTCGACCGCGGTGGCGACGTCGGCGTGGCCGCTCAGAAAAATCACTGGCATGGCCGCGCAACCCACGAGGGCGGGCAGGCGCTCGTACAAGGCCAGTCCGCTCTGGCCGGGCAGGCGCAAATCCAGCAGCAGGCAGGCCGCCTCGGTGGGCTCGGCCCAGCTTTGGGCGCAGTCCCAGAACGCCTCGGCGCTCGGGTAGGCGCAGCTGAGCAGGCGGCGCGTGCGCAGCAGCCAGCCCAGCGCTTCGCGCACGGCGTCGTCGTCGTCCACGATGTGGACGCAGCCTTGCAGGGCAGCGGTGGCGTTCATGGGGCTGGATGATAGGGCCTTGGGCGCCATGCGCAAGGTGGGGGCGCCTCCAGGCCGGCCTGAGCGCTGGCCTCTCAGGCGGGAGCCCTGGGCAGGGTGAAGCGAAACACCGTGCCGCGTGGCTGCTGGGCGCTGTATTGCAGCGCGCCGCCGTGCTGTTCGACCACGGTTCGGCACAGGCTCAGCCCCAGGCCCATGCCCTCGGGCTTGGTGGTGAAAAAAGGCGTGTACAACTGCTCGGCCTGCTCCTGGCTGATGCCCAGTCCGTGGTCGGCCACGGCAAACTCGACCCCCTCGCCGCGGCCATGCCGACCCCGGCCGGCGCTCAGGCGCAAGCGGCGCAGCCCCGAGGTGGCCGCCGGGTTGCCCGCTGGCATGGCTTGCATGCCGTTGCGCGCCAGGTTGAGCAGCACCTGTTCGATCATCGTGCGCTGGCACCAGACCGAGGGGCAGCCGGGTTCGATGTCGAGCTCGAGCTCGATGTGCTGCTGCCGTGCCTGCAGCTGCAGCAGCGGCCAGATGGCATGAAACAGGTCGGCCGGCGGCACCGCCACGCGCTCGCGGTCGCGCTGGCGCACCAGGTCGGCCACGCTTTTGATGACTTTGCCGGCGCGTTCGGCTTGCTCGCTGATGCGCTGCAAGGCGCTGCGCACGAGGTGGGTGGGGTCGGGCTCGGGCTCGGGCCTGGTCGGCGCGGGCAGCAGGTTCAAGGAGCCGCTGGCGTAGCTGGCGATGGCGGCCAAGGGTTGGTTGAGCTCGTGGCTGATGAGCGAGGCCATCTCACCGGCCATGGCCAGCCGCGCCGTGGCCTGCAGGCGCTCTTGCGAGGCGCGCAGCAGCTCCTCGTTGCGCCGCTGCTCGCTCAAGTCCAGGATCGCGCTCATCCAGCCGGTCTGGCGGCCTTGGGCGTCTACCAGCGGCGCCTCGATCACCCGCACCGGCAGGCGGCTGCCATCGGCGCGCATGAACACCGACTCGAAGCCCTCGCGCGGCGAGCTTTGGCCCGCCAACCGCGCCTGCAGGCGCTGGCGGTATTCCTCGATCTGTTCGGTGGGCCAGTAGGGAGCCGGAATGCTGGTGCCCAGCAGCTGCTCGGCGCTGCGCCCCACCATTTGGCAAAAGGCTGGGTTGACGTAGGTCAGGCGGCCATCCAGGTCGAGCGCGCGCAGACCGGTCAGGAGCGAGTCTTCCATGGCCTGCCTGAAGGCCAGCGCCTCGGCCAATTGGCTTTCGGCGCGCTGGCGCCGGCGCAGGTCGCGCAGCAGCAGCGCCAACAGGCTGAGCAACCCCAGCGCCAGCGCCCCCACCGCCAGCGGCAGCGCGGCGACGACCGGGTGTTCGCCGCCGCCGCTTTGTTCGACCAGCAGCACCCACGCGGCGCCGGGCAGAGCCACCAACTGGCTGGCGCGGTGCAGGGCTGGCCCCGGCTCGACCAGTTCGCCGACCATCACCAGGCGGGTGCCATCGGCTTCGGTCCACGACAGGCGCCGCCCGCGCTGGGCCTCGGCGGGAATGAGCTCGGCCAGCAGCCCGGCCATGGCGTAAGTGGCCACCAGGTAGCCGTCGGGGCGGCCGTTGCGCTTCAGGGGCAGGCACAGCTCCACCAGCTCGACGCCCCGGCCCTGTGGCAGTGGCCAAAAGTAGCTGGTCGAGTAGGCCGCTTCATCGAGGCGGCGCGCCAGCGCGCAGGTTTGGGGCACGTCGATGAGGGCGTCCTGGCGTGGGCGCATGGCGTGCAGCGTCGGCCAAAAGGGCGACAGCCGCTGCACCAAAACGGTGTGTGCGGGGTCGCGCCACTCGAGGTGCACCAGTTGGCGCTGCGCACTCAGCAGATCGGCCGCTGCGCTGGGCCAGAAGGCCGGGCTGGGGGCCACGCTTTGCAGGGCATGCAGGTCTTGCACGCTGCGCGCCAGCCCGCTGCGCACGTCCAGGCCCATGCGCGCGGCCTCGCGCTGCAGGCCGTCTTGAAGCTGGCCGTGCTGGTATTCGCGCATCAGAAACAGCAGCAGGGCAAACAGGGCCGCCAGCAGCAGGCCGGCCAGCAGCCACAGCAGGTGGCGCACCACCCAGGCGGGTTTCAGGGCTGGCACGGCAGGGTGTGAAAGCGCCGGTGCTGCAGCGCCGGCAGCTGCTGGCGCACCTGCTGCAGCCGGTTCCAATCGAGCCTCGGCCAACACCACCCCGGGCCCGCTGGCCCGCTGCGCCAGCACGCTGCCCCAGGGGTCGATGACCATGCTCTGGCCCCAGGTCTGGCGGCCGTTGTCGTGCTGCCCGCCTTGGGCGCTGGCGGCCACGAAAGCCAGGTTCTCGATCGCGCGCGCGCGCAGCAGCAGCTCCCAGTGCGCCTGTCCGGTGCCGTGGGTGAAGGCGGCGGGCAGCAGCAGCAAATCGGCCTGCAGCAGCCGGTAGAGCTCGGGGAAGCGCAGGTCATAGCACACGCTCAGGCCCACGCGCCAACGCTGGCCACTGCGGTCGCTGAGCTCAAAGGCCACGGGCGTGCTGCCGGCCACCAGCACCGCCGCTTCGTCGTAGCGCTCGCGCCCGTTGTCGTAACGAAAGAGGTGGATCTTGTCGTAACGCGCCACCGGCTGGCCACTGGGGTCATGGACCAGGCAGGCGTTGGCCACGCGCCCGGCGACCGGGCTTTGCAGCGGCAACGTGCCGCCGACGACCCAGAGCCCGTATTGGCGCGCCGCAGCGGCCAGAAAGGCCTGGATCGGGCCGCTGCCGTGGGCCTCGGCCAGCGCCAGTTTGTCGGTCTCGCGCTGGCCCATGAGGCAAAAGTACTCGGGCAGCACGGCCAGTTCGGCGCCGGCCTGGCTGGCTTGTTGCAGCAAGGCCTGGGCCTGGTCGAGGTTGGCCTGGAGCTGGCTGCCCGAGACCATTTGCAAGGCGGCGATTTTCATCTTCAATGCGCTCCGGTGGGGGCATGGGGGTCGGGGCGGGCGGCGGACTGGCGCTGCACCGGCGTGACCACGGGGTCGGCCCAGGGGCCGGTGATGTGAAACTCGCGTGTGGCGGCTTGCTGCAGCGGCTGGCGCAGCAGAAACTGGGCCAGAAAAGTGCCCAATCCGGTCACTGGGTTGATGAGAGTGGCCACCAGCGAGACGGTGTCGGCGTTGAGCTCGGGCACCACCACCACGCGCAGGTCTTGGGTTTCGCGCACGATGTCGGCGCTGCCCTCCATCAACACGGCGGCATTGATGCCCTTCATCTGCAGGTTGTTGCTGCGCGCCACGCCTTGGGTGATGGCGACGTTGCCGCGGATGAAGTCGAACGCAAAGCCTTCGCTGAACACGTCGCGGAAATCCAGCATCAGCCGCCGCGGCAGCGCCTGCAGGCTGAGCACCCCGATCAGTTTGGCCACGCCGGGTTCGGCGCGCAGAAACTGGCCGCGCCCGACGTCGAGCTGCAGCTCGCCGCTCAGGCTGGGGGTGTCGAAGTTCAGGGGCGAACCCAGCCAGCCCAAATGGCCCTCGATGCGGCCCTGGCCGCCGCGGATGGTCTGCGGCTGGCCCATGCGCTCGAGCAAGGCGCCGGCGTCGCGGATGTCGAGTTCGAGGCGCAAGGCGGTGCGCCGGGCGGCGGCATCGCGCCCGTGCGCGACCCAGTTGCCGCTGGCCCTGAGGGTGGCTTCGGGCGTGCCGAGCGTCAGCGCATGCAGGCGCCATTCGGATACGCCCGCCTGCGGCCCTTGGGTGGCGACGCGGTTCGCGGCCTGCACCTCCAGCCGCCCGAGCTCGCGCCCGTCCAGGCGCAGGCGCTCGATCACCAAGTCGACGGCGGGCAGGGCCTCGGGCTGTTGCAGCACCGGTTCGGCGGGCTGCACGACGCCGGCGCGCGGCCAGTCGAGGCGACTCAGGCGCGCATGCACCAGGCCTGCCGCTTGCGGACCGCCGGCGCGGTAGCTGAATTGACCGGCCAGTTCGCGTGCCACCACCGCCGAGCGCCAGGTGTCGCGCTCCAGGCTGCCGCTCAAGCTCAGGTCGTGCCAGCTGCGGCCGGCGTGGGTGAAGCGCGCGGCTTGCAGCCGCCACTGCGTGGGCCAGTAGGGGCGGCTGTCTTGCAGGGTGAGCGCGCCGGCGGCTGGGGCCGGGGCGGCGGCGGTGGGCAGCGGTGTGGCCGGGGCGGCGGCGTAGAGGCGCGCCCAGGCGTCGGCGTCGAAGTCGCCCAGATCGAGCGCGGCCAGCACGCCCGCGGCGGGCAGCGCCGGGCGCGCGCTGCGCACGGCCACGCTGCCGCGCAGCACCCGGGTGGCCGCGTCGCGGTGCTCGCGCTGGTAGTGCAGGCTGAGCAAAGGGGTGGGGCCAGGGCCCAGTTCGAGCTGCAGCTCGTCGCGTGTGGCCCCCCTGGGGGCACCGGCCAGCGGCTCGATGCGCAGCCGCAGCGGCAGCGCCGCCTCGGCGCGCTTGCTCAGCGGCGCGGGCAGCTGCAGCGCCAAGCCCTGCAGGTCGGAGTCCACCTGCACCGAGGTGCCGTCGGGGCCGATGCGCAGTGCGGCCTGATAAGCCGCGGAGCCGCTGCCGGCGCGCCCCAGCGGGGCCAGCCAGGGCCAAGGCTCGGCTTGGGCCAGCCCCAGCGCCGTGGCCTGGCCCTGGCCGCGCAAGCGCAGCACCGACTGGCCCTGCTCGGTGGCCATGCGCCCCGAGAAGCGCAGCGGCCCGCCCAGCATCTGGGCGTTGGCGGCGGGGATGTCGAAGCCGTTTTCGGTGAAATCGAGCACCCCGTGCAGGGCCTGCAGGGGTGGGGTTTCGGGGCCGATGCGCAGGTCGTTGCCGGCAAAGCGCAACTGCCCGCGCACGCGGGTGGCGTCGGTGTCGTTGAGCGGCATGTCGAGTTGCAGCCCCAGGTCGAGCGCGCCGCTGGCCTGGGCCTGGTCGAGCGCGGCCTCGGTCATCAGGCGCAGCGGCGAGCCGTGGATCAAGGCCAGGGCATCGGTGGCCGGGCCGCGCACCTGGCCGTTCAGGCGCAGTTGGGGCTCGGTGGCCATGAAGTCGGGGATTTCGGCTTGTGCCTGCACGATGCGCAGCTGCGGCCACAGGCGCACCTGGGCGCTGGCTTGGTCCAGGCGCAAGCGTGTGCCCTCGATCAGCAGGCGCGCCTGTGGCATCTGCAGGGTCGGCCAAGGCGGACTGCCCGCCGGCAGCAGGTGCGCCGGCGCGTAGTCGAGCTGCACATCGTGCAACGGTGCCTCGAGCGTGAACACGCCGCTGCCCGGTTGCTGAAAGGGAAAGTGCCACAGATCGCCGCGCACCCGCACCTGGGCCTGCGCGATGCGCCCGGACAGGACGGCGCTGCGCAGCCAGGTTTTGGTCTCTGGCCCGACGTTGAGCGGCAGGTAGCGCACCACTTGCGCCGCGTCGGCGCGCAGCAGGCGGCCATCGAGCTCGAGCACGCCGGGAAAGCGCGCGCGCGCCGGGCTCTGGGCCGGGTCGGCACTGTGCCAGCTCAGTTGCAGCTCGGCTTCGAGGTCGGGGTTGCGCAGCAGCAAGCGCGGCACCTCGACCGTGATCTGCTCGCCTGCCACGCGCCAGCTCAGGCCGGCGTGCAGCCGTTGCAGCGCCACCCGGGGTTGGGCAAAGACGCCGGGCAAATCGAGGTGGCCGTTGTCGAGCCGCAGCTCGGCCTTGCCGCCGCTGGGGCTGAGGCTGAAGTCGAGGTCGGCGCCGCCGATGCCGGGGCGTCCGGGCATGTGCACGTCCCAGCCCTGGGCATGGCGGTACACCGGCGGCGCGGCCCCGGCGCGCAGCCCGACGTTGCGCAAGCGCCCGCTGGCGCTCCAGTTGGCTGCGGCCCCGGTCTGGTCGGCGCCAGCCGCCTGGGGGGCGCGCCATTGCATCTGCATCTGCTCCACCAGGCCGCTGGGGGCGGTTTCGCGCAACCACTGGTGCGCGCGCGCGGGCAGGGGCAGTTGCAGCGCCAGTTGGCTCAGCACCTGCGCATCGAGGCGCTCGGCCTGGAGTGCAAAAGCGGCCGGGGTCGTGTCGCTGCGGCGGGTGTGCTGGGTGCGCACGTTGCCGCCCGGCCACACCAGCCCGTCGGCGGTGCGAAAGGCCAGCCCGTGGGTGCTCAAGATGGTTTGCAGCCCCTCGTGCTGCAGCTCGAGCCGGGTTTGCAGGTTTTGCAACTCGAACGGCTGCGCCACTTCGGGCCACTGCAACTGCACCCGTTGCAAGCCGAGGTCGGCGCTGGCCTGGCGCAGCACGCCGCGCTGCCAATCGAGCCACAGGCGCGCCGCCCCCTGCCCCTGACGCACCTGCAGGCCCAGCCAGTCGGGCGCATCGAGGTAGCGCCCCATCTGCTCCCAATCGACCCACGGCAGATCGGCATAGAGGGTGCCGCGCCAATGGCGCCACTGGCTCGGGCGCAGTGGCCAGAACGCACCGGTGAAATCGCCGCGCACGCTCAGGCGCTGCCCCCAGTGCGCGGGCGGGGTGGCGTCGAGCCGGAATTGGTGCTGGCGCCCGGGGTTGCGCAGCACCAGATCGATGCCCGTGAACTCAGCCACCGGCACCTCGGGGCGGGTCAGGTCGTGCCAGCGCAGCGTGCCTTGCAACAGGGCCAGCTCGGTTTGCGCCAGCAACCAGTCGGCCAGCGGGGATTCGTCGCCGCTGTGTTCGAGTCGGCCCAGATCGATGCCGCCCAGCAGCCAGCGCCCATCGGCGCTGCGGCGCAGCTCCAGCACCGCGCCCTCGACCACGATCTGATCAAAGCCCAGCCGCCACAGCGAGGGCAACGACAGCGCGGCGCGCACGCTGGGCAGGCGCAGCGCCTCGGCACCGGCGGCGTCGCGCAGCACCACATCGCGCAGCTGCAGGCTGGGCACCGGGCCGCTGGAGTTGGCCGCCAGGGCCCCGATCTCGACCTTCACCCCCAGCGCCGCGCTGGCCATGCGCTCCAGCGCCGGGCGCCATTGGTCAACTCTTGGCACAATGAGCTGATGCAACGCCACCCAACTGAGCCCCAGCAGCAGCCACGCCGCCACCAGCAGCCACAACAGCGCACGCAGCAGACGGGCCTGCCAGTGCAGCCAGCGCGGTGGATGGGGGGGGCGGGGTTTATCGAGCACACCAAATTATGATCGTTAGCGCCACTTTGGGCCCTGGCGGCCCCGACCAAGTTGTATCAAAAGCTCTCGCGGCCGCGGCCCACTCGCGCTTCGTGCAGCGCGTGCGGCGCCGCTACCACGCCGAGCGGGCGCTGTTGCCCCCAGGGCCGCCCACGGCCGGCACCATGCGCCAGACGCTGGCGGCGCTGCAGGCGGGGGGGCTGGACACGGCTGCGGCCCTGCGGGTGTTGCGCCATTTGGTGCTCGAGCGGCTCGCGGTGCTGGATGTGGAGCACGAGGCGCCGCTGGCACTGGTCACCGGGGCCATGACCGATCTGGCCGAACTCGCGCTCGACACCGCCTTGCACATGGCTCTGAGCGAGCTCGACGAGGTCCATGGCGCGCCCATGTGTACGGATGAAGCGCAGGTGGCCTCCAGCTCGGCCCCGGCGGCAGCGGCCGAGTGCCGCCGGGCCCAGTTGTGGATCGTGGGCATGGGCAAGCTGGGGGCGCGCGAGCTCAACGTGTCGAGCGACATCGACCTGATCTACGTCTATGACCAGGACGGCGAGACGCGCGGCAACGCGCTCGGGCGCGGGCGCATCAGCAACCACGAGTATTTTGCCAAGGCGGTCAAACGCATTTACAGCCTGATTGGCGACAACACCGAGCACGGCCAGGTGTTTCGGGTCGATCTGGCGTTGCGGCCCAACGGCAATTCGGGCCCGCCGGCGCTCTCGCTCGACGCGCTCGAGGAGTATTTTCTGGTGCAGGGGCGCGAATGGGAGCGCTTTGCCTGGCTCAAAAGCCGCGTGGTGGCACCGCAGCAAGCGCTGGACACCGACCAGCCGCAGGCGCTTCGCGCCTTGGTGCAGCCCTTTGTGTTCAGGCGCTACCTCGACTACAGCGTGTTCGATGCGCTGCGCAGCCTGCACCAGCAGATTCGGGAGCACGCGGCCAAGCGGGCGGCGGGCAACCCGGGCCGTTTGAACGACGTCAAGCTCTCGCGCGGCGGCATCCGCGAGATCGAGTTCACGGTGCAGCTGCTGCAGGTGGTGCGCGCCGGCCAGTTCCCCGAGCTGCGCACCCGCGCCACGCTGGAGGCGCTGACGCGACTGGTGCGCGCCGGCCTGATGCCCGAGCCCAAGGCGGCCGCGCTGGCGCAGGCCTACGAGCTGCTGCGCAGGGTGGAGCACCGCATCCAGTACCTGGACGACCAGCAAACCCATCTGCTGCCCACGCGCGACGACGACCTGAGCTGGATTGCCCAGACCCTGGGTTGCGCCGACAGCGCCGCTTTTTTGTGCGTGCTCGACGCCCAGCGCGAGCTGGTGGCGCAAGAGTTCGACACCCTGCTCGGGGCCGGTGCGCTGCCCTGCAACGGCAAGGGCTGCAACGGCCACGCGCAGGCGGCGCCCAGCCACGATTTGCTCACCGTGCTGGCGCAACTGCCGTCGGGGCTGCGGCAGCGGGTGGCGCAGTGGGCCGAGTCGCCGCGCGTGCAGGGCTTGCGCGATAGTGCGCGCCAGCGCCTGCTGCGGCTGCTGCAGCGCACCGGGGCCTGGCACGCGGAAGGGCGGGTGAGCGAGGGCGCGGCGCTGCGCCTGTGCGACTGGATCGAGCCGCTGCTGCGCCGCGAGAGCTACCTGGCGCTGCTGCAAGAGCGCCCGGCGGTGCACGAGCGCCTGTTGCGCATGCTCGGCGCCGCCCAGTGGCCGGCGCGCTACCTGTTGCGCCATCCCGGTGTGATCGACGACCTGGCCGGGCAGCAGCTGTACCAGGAGCGCTTCGAGGCGGCGCAGTTCGAGGCCGACCTCGAGGCGCGCCACCAAGCGCTGGCCGCTGGCGGCGACGACGACGAGGAGGCGCTGCTGGACCTGCTGCGCCGTGCGCACCACGCCGAGGTTTTTCGCACATTGGCGCGCGACGTCGAAGGCGTGCTCACGGTCGAGCAGGTGGCCGACGACCTGAGCGCCCTGGCCGACGCCGTGCTGCGCGTGAGCGGCCGCTGGTGCTGGCAGCGCCTCAAGCAGCGCCACCGCGACGAGCCGCGCTGCGCCCTCATCGGCTATGGCAAGCTCGGTGGCAAAGAGCTGGGCTACGGCAGCGACCTCGACCTCGTGTTCGTCTATGACGACCCGGACGAGCGCGCGCCCGAGGTCTATGCCGCGCTGGTGCGCAAGCTCATCAACTGGCTCACCGTCAAGACCGGCGAGGGCGATCTGTACGAGATCGACACCGCGCTGCGCCCCAACGGCAACTCGGGCCTGCTGGTGACTGGCTTCGACGCCTTTGCGCACTACCAGCAACACCGCGGCAGCAACACCGCCTGGACTTGGGAGCACCAGGCCATCACGCGCGCGCGCTGCGTGCTCGGGCCGCCCGACTTGGTGCAGCGCTTCGAGGCCGTGCGCCTGGCGGTGCTGACGGCGCCGCGCTCGAGCGCCGCACTGGCGGCCGAAATCTGCGCCATGCGCGAGCGCCTGCGCCAGGCACACCCAGTGCGCGCGGGGTTGTTCGACATCAAGCACAGCCCCGGTGGCATGGTCGATGTCGAGTTTGCGGTGCAGCACCTGGTGCTGGCGCACGCCGCCGCGCACCCGGCGCTGTGCGCCAACAGCGGCAACATCGCCTTGCTGCACGCCGCCGAGCAGGCCGGGCTGCTGCCCGCCGGCATGGGCCAGGCGGCCGCGCACGCCTACCGCGCCCTGCGCCAGCGCCAACACCGCTGCCGCTTGGACGAAGCCAGCACGCAGATCGACCCGGCGCTGGTGGCCGAGCACAGCGCGGCGGTGCGCGCCCTGTGGGCGCAGGTGTTTGGGTTCGTCGCCTGCACCGCCCCCGCAGGCCCCGCGGCCTCGTCCCCCCGCTAGCGCCCAGCGCAGCAGACCATGCAAAAACTCGAAGGGGCGGCCCTGCAAGCCCAGATCGCACGCCTGCCGCTGTGGCGCTTCAACCCGCAGCGCCACGCGCTGGAGCGGCGTTTGGTGTTCAGCGATTTCAACGCCGCGTTCGGCTTCATGAGCCGGGTTGCGCTGGCAGCCGAGCAACGCAACCACCACCCCGAGTGGGCCAACGTGTACAACCGGGTGGAGATCGCTTTCACCACCCACGAAGTGGGCGGCTTGAGCATGCGCGACATCGAATTCGCGCTCTGGGTGGACACGCTGGCGGCCGGCGTGGGCGGCTGAGGCGCCGCCTGCAGCTTGCCCACGGCGGCGCGTCGATGCGCCGCGTCAGGCCGTGCCGCTCGGGCGCGGCGAACCCAGGGCTTTTGAGGTTGGCGGCGCCCAGCTTGGGCCGCCTCTCAGAACTCGATCGCGTCGGCAATGGCCGCAATGCCGGCCCGAGCGCAACTGTCGTCGGCGTCGCCGCCCGGCGCACCCGAGACACCAATGGCACCCAACACCTGTCCGCCGGCTTGGATCAGCAGACCCCCGCCGACGGCCAGGAAGCGTGGCAGCGAACGCAGCCCACTCATCGGTTTGCCGGCCTGGGTTTCACGCCCGAGTTCGGTCGTCGACAGCCGAAAACTGACCGCCGTCCAGGCTTTGTCGGTGGCGACGGGAACGGTGTGTGGGCCGGCAAAGCGATCCCGCAGCAGCACCTGCAGGGTGCCAGAACGGTCAACCACCGCGATGCTGGCCTGAAAACCCTGTTGCCGGCAGTGCTCCAAGGCCGCTTGCGCCGCCGTCAGGGCGGTCTCGGGCGTCAGGGAGCGGACGGTGAAAGTGGCCTCCTGGGCGTGCAGGGCAAGGGGGGCCGCTGCACACAAGGCGAGCACGGCGTGGCGCAACAGGTTCATGGGGCTTGTCTCCGGGTGGGTGGGCCATCTCGAGTGGCCCATGAAGCTCAGTGTAGCAGCAAAGCCGATCGGCGCGCCCAAGGCCGATGCGCCGCCCCCTAGGCCCCCTTGGGAGCCCTGGCGCACCCTTGCGCGACCTGCTGCGCCAGCCGCTCCAGCGCCTGCCAGGGGTGGGCGGGCCAGTCGGGGTGGCGCAGGCCCTTGACGATGCCATCGACGGTGTGCGCGTCCAGCAGCCAGCGTTCGAGCTGCGCCAGACCGAGCCGGGGCAGCAGGCGTTCGAAGCGCTTTTCGCGCCCGCCCCAGACGCGCTGTTCGCGCAGCGCCAGCGGCAGGGGCTTGCCTTGCGCGAGTTCGTTTTTCACGCGCCACAGCGCCCGGATGTCTTCGGCCAGCGCCCAATGCACCAGCACGGCGGCGCTGCCGTCGGCTTGCAGGCCGTCGAGCAGGCGCTGCACGCGCAGCGGTTGGGCGTCGAGCACCGCCTCGGCGAGTTTGAAGGGGTCGTGGCGCGCCACATCGAGCACGGCGCGCTCGATCTGCGCAAAAGTGAGTTCGCCCACCGGGTAGAGCAGCGCGAGTTTTTGCAGTTCCTGGTGCGCCGCCAGCAGGTTGCCCTCGACCCGGTCGGCCAGAAAATCCAGGCATAGCTGGCCGGCCTCACCGCTGGGCACGTGTTGCCCCTGCAAACGCAGCCGCTGCGCGATCCAGGCCGGCAGCTGGGCGCGCTCGACCGCGTCGATGCGCAGCGTCAGGCCGTGCTGCTCGAGCGCGGCAAACCAAGGGCTTTTGAGGGTGGCGGCGTCCAGCCTGGGCAGCAGCACCAGGGTGAGCAGATCGGGGTGCTGAGGGGCGGTGGCGGCCAGTTGCTGCAGCACCGCCGCGCCTTCCTTGCCGGGTTTGCCCGAAGGGATGCGCAGCTCCAGCAACTGGCGCTCGGCAAACAGGCTCTGGCTGCGGCCAGCGGCCAGCACCGAGCTCCAGTCGAAGTGCGCGCCGCTGACCGTGCACACGCTGCGCTCCGCAAAGCCCTGCACCCGTGCGGCGGCGCGGATGGCGTCGGCCGCCTCCTGCACCAGCAGCGCTTCGTCGCCGTGCACGGTGTAGAGGGCCTTGAGGCCACGCTGCAGGTGGGCGGCCAGTTGGGTGGAGGAGCTTTGCATGGCAGGGCTGCAGTGTAGCGGCTGCGCGGTATACCGGGCGGTCGCTGCGGGGCTGGCAGCCCGAGGCTGGCGACCCAGTTGGCGACCCGGCGCATGGGCGTGGCCTTATTTGCTTTCGAGCACCAGGCGCTCCCCGCTCTCGCCTAACCTGAGGCGCTGGTGGTGTAGGCGCACCAGCGGGTCGTCTGGGTAACGCTGCGCCAGCGCGGCAAAAAGCGGCTCCGCCTCGGCGCCCGACCGCGCCAGCGCGGCGTAGGCGGCCTGGTATTCATCCAGGGGGGCGTAGGGGCCGGGCACCTCTGCGCTCAGTGGCTCGAAGACCGCCAGATCCTGGCTCTTGCCCTTGAGCACCAGCCGCCCGATCGGCCGCGCCGGCAGGTCGGGGCAGTCGGCCAGCGTCTGGCCCGAGACGCAGATGCGGGTGCCCAACTGCTTGTTGGCGCTCTCGAGCCGTGCGGCGGTATTGACCGGGTCGCCCAGGGCGCGGTAATCAAAAATGGCTTTGCCGCCAAAATTGCCCACGATCACCTCGCCCGAGTGCACCCCCAGCCGGGTGTGGCCAAAGGGGATGCCGCGTGCCTGCAGATCGCTCGCGTAGCGGCTGGCAAAGGCGTGCATCTCGAGCGCGCAGCGCAGCGCACGGCGCGGGTGATCGGGTTGCTGCACCGGGGCCGAGAACATGATCGCCACCGCGTCGCCCACGATCCGGTCCAGCGTACCCTGGTGCCTGAAGGCAATCTCGATCATCTGCTCGAGGTAGTGGTTGAGCAAACCGAGCGCCTCGCCGGGGTCGGTTTTTTCCATCAGGCTGGTAAAACCGGCCAGATCGGTGAACACGAAGCTGCAGGTCTGGCGCTGGCCACCCAGGTTCAGATCCTGCGGGTGCTCGACCAGGTATTCGACCCGGTTCGGCGACACATAGCGGGCAAAGGCCTGCTTGATGAAGCGCTGCTGCTGCTCGCTGCGAAAGTGGTGCGCAAGGCTGGCAACCACAAAGGCGGCGATCCAGACCAGCGCCGGGATCACGCTGTTGAACAGCAAGCCCTGGGAGCTGAAGGCCCACCAACCGCCCCACAGGATGGCACCTGTGAGCAGCGCCGCCGCCGCCGCCGCCCACAGGGCGCGGGCGTAGATGGCCAACAGCACCAGCAGCACGGTGCCCAATGACTGCAGCAGCGCCTCCAGCCCCAGCGCCCAGGTGGGGCGGGTCAGAAAATGCCCGCCCAGCGCCTGCTCGAGCGCTTGTGCGTGGGCTTCGACGCCGGGCATGATGCGGCCCAGGGAGTTGAAGCGCAGGTCCATCAGGCCCTGTGCCGAACTGCCCACCAGCACCAGATGGCCTTGCAGCAGCGCCGGATCGGCGCTGCCGTCGAGCAGTTTCCAGGCCGGGATGTAGCGCTCGGGCACCGGTTCGGTGTAGTGCAGCCAGATCTCGCCGGCCGCCGTGGTCGGCAGGGTCAGGTCGCCGATGCGCACCTCCTCCAGCGCCGGCCGACCCTGCTCGGCGCTGCGCATCAGCACATTGCGGGCGTCGAGTCCGACGCGCAGCGTTTCCGTGACCAAAGAGGGCACGAGCTGATCGCCCAGGCGCAGCACCAGCGGCACCCGGCGCACCACGCCGTCGGCATCGGGGACGAAGGTCAGGGCCCCGTTGCCGGCGGCCTGTCGTTCCAGCTTGTCCAGCGCCACCAGGGCCGAATCAAAGCCGTGCAGCGCCTGCGGCTGCGCCCCGCCGCCGAGCCAGACGAAGCGCGCGGCCACGGCGGGCGGGCGTTCGTTGGCACGCGCGGCGCGTTCGCGCTGCAGCGCAAAGCCGAGCACCACGTGGCGATCGGCCAAGTGTTGAGCCAGCACCGCGTCGTGGTCGGGCAGTTGCAGCAGGGCTTGGCGGGTTTGGGGCGTCAAGGGCCAGAGCGGGGCCAGCGCCTGCGGTGAGGTGCGATCGGGCTCGATGAACAAGACGTCAAAGCCGATCGCGGCCACTTCGGCCGCGTGCAGCCGCTGCACCATCTCAGCCACCTGGGTGCGCGGCCAAGGCCACTGCCCCAGCCGCTGCAGGCTGGCTTCGTCGATGTCGATGATGCGCACCGGCTGCGGCGCATAGACCCGCGGCGACCAACGCTGGTACTGGTCGAACACCTGATAGCGCAGGGTTTGCAGCAGCACCGGATCGGTCACCAGCAGCAGCAGGCCCAAGGCCAGCCCCAGCAGCGACAACCAAAAAGCCATCGCGCGCTGGTAGAGGTGTTTCATGATGGGTGGGGACGCCATGGGTGGACAGAGCAAATCCTGCGCAAGCGCCGGCGTTCATGTATCATTCTAAGCAATGAGCTGGGTCTGTGTGGGAGGGTTCTTGTACACGGGCTGGCTTTGGCCCGGTGCGCCGTTCGGTTCAGTCACGCCGCGGGCTTTTTTAGGAGCTTATTGTGATGCCACCCTTCAAACCCCTGGGGCTTGCCCTTTGTTTGGCCGCGGCAGCGGCCAGTGCGCAGCCTTTGCCGGCTCCTTTGGTGCAAGCCACCCAGGCGGCGGTGCTGCACAGCCCCGAGGTGCAGGAGCGCTGGCGCGCCTTGCAGGCCACACGCCAGCAGGCGCCGTTGGCGGCCGCCGGCTGGCGGCCGCAGGTCGATCTGCAGGCCAGCGTCGGGCGCCAAGAGCGGCGCGCCCCCGGCCAGGGCGGGGCCTGGATGGGGGTGAGTGGGGTGCAGATCAGCCTGAATCAGTTGCTGTTCGACGGTGGGCAGGCCGCCGCCGCCCTGCGCCAAGCCAGCCAGGCCGAGGTGGCGGCGTATTTTGATCTGCGCCATGGCAGCGAAACGGTGGCGTTGCAGGTGGTGTTGGCCTACCTCGAGCTGCTGCGCCTGCAGCAGCGGGTGGAACTGGCGACCGAAAACTACGTCGAGCACCGCAAGGTCTTTGACGCCATAGGCGAGCGCACCCGCGCCGGGGTCGGGCGACGGGTAGATGCCGAACAGGCGCAGGCACGGCTGGCGGTGGCCGAATCGGCGCTGGTGGGCGAGACCAGGGCCTTGCACGAAGCAGGGTTGAATTACCAGCGCTTCGTCGGGCAATTGCCGCCCACCGCGCTGCCGGCTTGGCCCAGCGGGCGCGGCGTGGCCCCCATGCCCGACTCGGCGGCGGCGGCGCTGCGCCAGGGTCTGGAAGCCAACCCGCAGCTGCGTGCCGCCTTCCACCGCTGGCAGCAGGCCCAGCAGGCGGTTGAGGGCCGGCAAGCCGCCTTCATGCCGCGCCTCGAGGGGCGCCTATCGGCCAGCGAGAGCCGCAACCGCGACGGCGTGCGTGGCGAGTTCCGCGATCAGGTGGCCGAACTGGTGCTGTCGCACAACCTGTACCGCGGCGGCGCCGACACGGCGGCGCTGCAGCGCGCCACCGAGCTGCAGGCGCGCTCGCGGGCCGAGATGGACCTCGTTTGCCGCCAGGTGCAGCAAAACCTCTCGATCGCCTTCAACGACACCGAAACCTTGCGCATACGCCAGCGCCTGGCCGACGCGCAGCGGCTGGCGGTGGAAAAATCGGTCACCGCCTTGCGTCAGCAGTTCGACATCGGCCAGCGCAGCCTGCTGGATGTGCTCGACACCCAAGCCGAGTTTTTTGACGCTGCGCTCACCTACACCGATGCCCAACACGAGCAGTTGCGTGCCGAGGCCCGCACCCTGGCCTCGATGGGCCAATTGGTGGCGCTGTTTGGCGCCGCACCCGCCGACCAGGCCGCCGCGCTCGAGGCGCTGGCGGCGCAGCAGCCCAGCGGCTTCGATGCCGCAGCGCTGTGCCCGGCGCAGGTCACACACATGGAGTCGCTCGAGCGCATCAAGGCCGCGCTGGTGTTGCCGCCGCTGCCGCAGCGCGCCGACCGCGTGGTGTTGTTGCCCAACCCCGATGGCAGCGTGGGCCAGGTGGTGGTGACCGGCCGCGCCGGGCAGCAGGTGCTGGGTGCGGCGTTCACGGGCACCGATCTGACCGGTGCCGCCCCCGCCGTGGCCATTCCCGAAGAGCAGGTGCGGCGCCAATTCGCTGCCGCGCTCGAGGCCGAGCCGCAACGGCCCGAGCGTTTTACGCTGTTCTTTGAAGACGGCAGCGTCAACCTGACCCGGGCCAGCGCCGCCGAGTGGCCGCAAGTGGTGCAGCGGCTGCGGGCGCGCCAGGCGCTCGACCTGACCGTGTCCGGCCACACCGACACCAGCGGCCCCGCACGGCTCAACGAGGCGCTGGCGCTGCGCCGGGCGCAACTGGTTGCTCAAAGGCTGCGCGCCAGTGGCCTGCAAGACATCGAGATCGCCATCGAAGGCTTTGGCGAGCGCTTGCTCGAGGTGCCCACACCCGACGGCACGCGCGAAGCGCGCAACCGGCGCGTGGTGATCAGCGCGCGCTGACCTGGCCGGTGACGGCGTCCACTTCGACCACGAAGTGGGTGCCGCGGATGCCGATGGTTCCGGTGGGGGTGCGCATCTGGACATTTTCGGGCCGCTGGCGCGCAATCGCTCCCGAGACGTAGTTCAGGGTGCCGCGCGCCAGCCGGGTGCTCAGGCGACCGTCGCGCTGCGCCGGCGCATAGACGAACTCATCGACCGTGAGTTCGGTGTTGGGGCCAAACGACATCACGGTTTCGTCGCGCAGGGTCACGCCCATGCTGCTGCGCGCGCCGGTGCGCAGCACGCTGCCCAGATGCACCGGGGTCCCGACCGCCGCCGGTTGCGTTTGGGCACCGGTGACCACCTCGGCCTGGCCCGAGACGGTCTTGACGAAACCGATTGGCACCCCCGTGGCCTGGGCGGCGGCCATGGCCGACCACAGCAGCAGCGTCAGAGCGAATTTGAGCATGGCGAGTTCCTCTTGAATGAGGTATCAGTGTAAGCGTTTTTTTGTGGCCGCGTCAATTGCCAGCAGAACGCCTCAGAAGTCGAAACGCTGCCCCGATTCGAGCCAGATCAAGGGGTAACGCTGCGCCAGGCCCAGGGCCGCGATGTCGGCTTCGATCTGCGGCCGCTCGGCCGGTTTGGTGTGGGTGATGCCGACGCGCAACCCCGGGTGGCGGCCGCGGTCGAGCTGGGCCAGCTCGAGCGCCAGCAGGCTCGGGCTGAGGTGCTGGCTGCGCAGCGCCAGCCAGTGCTCGCGTTCGCTGAAGGCGCATTCGATCACCAGCATGGCCAGGGGCAGCTCGTTGACGCAGCGCCAGAAGGCCGGGTTCGAACAGGTGTCGCCCGTAAAAACCCAGTGCCCGCTGGGGGTGGCCACGGCGTAGCCCACGGCAGGCACGTTGTGCTGGGCAGGCAGCGCCTGCACGCGGTGGCCGCAGACCTCATGCACCGCACCCACTTGCAGCGGCTCGAAGCACAGGAACGGGTGCTGGGGCGAGGGAATGACCGAAAAATCAGGCCAGATCACATGGTTGAAGATGTGCTGGCGCAGCGCCGCGATGGTCTCGGGCAGGGCATGCACGCGCAACGGGCGGCGCAAGCCGGCGGCCATGGAGTCGATCATCAGGGGCAGCGCGGCGATGTGATCGAGGTGGGCGTGGGTCAGAAAGACGTGCTCGATGCGCAGCATTTCATCGACCGTGAGGTCGCCCACGCCGGTGCCGGCGTCGATCAGGATGCGCTCGTCGAGCAGAAACGAGGTGGTGCGGGCACCGCGGGCGATGGCGCCGGAACAGCCCAGTACGCGCACTTGCATGGCTGGGTCAGAGTGAGCGCAACGCCGCCAGCCGCGCCATGAGTTGGCGCGCCAGGGCCTGTTGCATGTCCTGGTACAGCAGCGCTTCTTCGGCTTCCTTGCCCAGGGCCTGGGCTTCGGTGAAGCTGAGCTCGCGTTGCTGCAGCAGCTCGGTGTCGGGGATGAGCTCGCGCCCGGCCAAGGTGCGCAGGCGAAAGCGCAGGCGCTGGCGCAGTTGCAGCTCGCGCACCTGCCCGGCGGCGGTGGTGCCGGCGACGGCGCGCTCGCTCTGGTCGAGTGCGATGTCGAGCAGCACCTCGGGCGGCGCGCCGCCCGGCGGCAGCGGTTGTGCCACCAAGCTCACGCCGCTGGCCTGCAGTTGCGGGATCAGCAGCCGCGCCACCGGGCTGTGCGGCGGGGCACTCAGTTGCAGCCGGCCAAAGACCAGTGGGGTGGCCGTGCCACGCAGGCGAAAGCCGCAGGCCCCCAGCAGCAGCGGCGCACCGGCCAGCGCCAAGCCTGCCAGCCAGCGGCGGCGCGTGGGTGCGGGCCCAGTGGGTGCGGCAGACGCCTGCGCAGGCGCGCGGGCAGCAGCGCCCTTCCAGCCGGCTGGGGCGCGGTGCGCGGGTTGAACGCTGGGGCGGTGGGTCATGGGGCAGGATGCAAAAGCGGGCGCTCCGTTGGGCCAGTCCAAATCGGCGAACACCCGCTCAGAGTACCACGTTGACCAATCGCCCCGGCACCCACACCACCTTTTTGGCTGCGGCGCCTTGGGACAATTTTTGCACCGCCTCGTGCGCCACGGCGGCGGCTTCGATGGCCGCGCGCTCGGCCTGTGCGCTCACGCGCAGCGCGCCGCGCAGCTTGCCGTTGACTTGCAGCACCAGTTCGATCTCGTCTTGCTCCAGCGCTCGCGGGTCCACCTGCGGCCAAGGTGCATCGAGCAAATCCCCCAGTTGGGCCGCATAGCCCAGCTGCTGCCAGAGCGCGTGCGCCAGGTGCGGGGTGGCGGGGTAGAGGCAGCGCAGCAAAATCCCCATGCCCTCGGCCAGTGCCAGCCCCAGGCTGGGGTCGGGCGCGGTGCCGGCGGCGCTGGCGCGGCGCTGCTCGGCCAAGGTGGCTTCGAGCGCGTTGCTCAATTTCATGCAGCCCGAGACCACGGTGTTGTATTGCAGGCGCTGGTAGTCGTAGTCGATCTGCTTGAGCAGGCTGTGGACTTCGCGCCGCAGCGCCTTGGCCGCTGGCCCAAAGGCGATGTCCGTCAGCTTCTGCGCCGCGCTGGCGCTGGCTTCGGTGGCGGCCCAGTCGGCCTGCCCGAGCTGCTGCCCGAGCGCCCAGACGCGCTTGAGGAAGCGGTGGCTGCCTTCGACCGCCGCGTCGTTCCACTCCAGAGTGGCCTCGGGCGGGGCGGTGAACATGGTGTAGAGGCGCGCGGTGTCGGCGCCGTATTTTTCGATCAAATCCTGCGGATCGACGCCGTTGTTTTTGGACTTGGACATCGTGCCCACGCCCTCGTAGTCGATGGCCGTGCCGGGGGGCAGGCGGCCGTCGGCGCTGTCGGCGGCGCGCAGCAGGCGCGCACCGACGACCTTGCCGCTGGCGTCGAGCACGTGTTCCACGTCGTGCGGCCAGAAGTAGTCTTTGCCGCCGCGCTGGTTGCGGCGCGAGTAGATGTGGTTGAGCACCATGCCTTGGGTGAGCAGGCGCTTGAAGGGCTCGTCGATCTGCACCAGCCCCAGATCGCGCATGACCTTGGTCCAAAAGCGCGCGTACAGCAGGTGCAATATGGCGTGCTCGACGCCGCCGATGTACTGGTCCATCGGCATCCAGTACTGCGTGCCCGCGCCGACCATGGCCTGCTCGTTGTGCGGGTCGCAGTAGCGCATGAAGTACCACGACGAATCGACGAAGGTGTCCATGGTGTCGGTTTCGCGCCGCGCCGGCTGCCCGCAGACGGGGCAGGTCACGCCGGCATGAAAATCCGCGTGCCTGAGCAGCGGGTTGCCCGAGCCGTCGGGGACGCAGTCTTCGGGCAGCAGCACCGGCAAGTCGCGCTCGGGCACCGGTACCGCACCGTGCTCGGGGCAGTGGATGATGGGGATCGGTGTGCCCCAGTAGCGCTGGCGGCTGATGCCCCAGTCGCGCAGGCGCCAGGTGGTTTTCTTGGCGCCCAGGCCGCGCTCGGCCAGCAGTTGCGCCACCTTGTCCACCGCCGCCTGGTAACCCAGGCCGTCGAGCACGCCCGAATGGACGCAGACCAGCCCGTGCTTGTCGGCGTACCAGTCGTGCCAGCGCGTGGGGTCGAAAATTTTCGCTTCTGGGGGGGCTGCGGCTGGGCGGGCGGGGGGGGCGCGCTCCTCAGGCGCGCCGGTCGCGCCGCTGGGGCGCGCACCCGGTTCGTCAGTCGCAGGCTCCGATTCCTCACCGGGTGCGCGCCCCAGCGGCGCTCCAGCCTCGGCGGGTGTGGCGGCGTTTGGCGCTGGCGCGTCGCCCCCGCTGGCGTGCAGCGAGCTGGGTGGGGTGGGGCTGCCCCTGGTGAGGAATCAGAGCCTGCGACTGACGAACCAGGGGCAGCGCCGCCCCACCCAGCGCCATCGAGACCAAACCATCGGCCCCCACAACGGTGCCACAATTCGCATCCGCCTCCGGCCACCCCACCACCTGCCGAATCGGCAACCCGTACTTGAGCGCGAAGGCGAAGTCGCGCTCGTCGTGCGCCGGCACCCCCATCACGGCGCCGTCGCCATAGCTCATGAGCACATAATTGCCCACCCACAGCGGCAACTGCTCGCCCGTGAGCGGGTGCTGCACGCAAAAGCCCGTTGCCATGCCGCGCTTTTCCTGCGTTGCCAGTTCGGCCTCGGTGTGGCTGCCGGTGAGGCATTCCTCGATGAACGCCGCCAGCGCCGGTTGGCCCTCGGCGGCCTGGCGCGCCAGCGGGTGCTCGGGCGCCACGGCGCAAAAGGTCACGCCCATGATGGTGTCGGCGCGGGTGGTGAACACGTACAGGCGGCCGTCCTGGATCGGGTTGCCGTCGTGGCCGCAGATGCGGTGCGTGAAGGCAAAGCGCAGCCCTTCGCTCTTGCCGATCCAGTTTTCCTGCATCAGCCGCACCTTGTCCGGCCAGCCCTCCAGCGTGGCGTGTGGGTTGCCCAGTTGCACCTGCTGCAGCAACTCGTCGGCATAAGCCGTGATGTTCAGATAGTAGCCCGGGATCTCGCGCCGCTCCACCGGGGCCCCGGTGCGCCAGCCGCGGCCGTCGATCACCTGCTCGTTGGCGAGCACGGTCTGATCGACCGGGTCCCAGTTCACCACTTGGGTCTTGCGGTAGGCGATGCCGCGTTCGAGCATGCGCAAGAACAGCCACTGGTTCCACTTGTAGTACTCGGGCGCGCAGGTCGCGACCTCGCGGCTCCAGTCGATCGCCAGCCCCAGCGCCTGCATCTGGCGCTTCATGTAGGCGATGTTGTCGTAGGTCCAGCGTGCCGGCGCCACTTGGTTTTTGATCGCTGCGTTCTCGGCCGGCAGGCCAAAGGCGTCCCAGCCCATCGGCATGAGCACGTTGTAGCCCTGCATGCGCAACTGGCGCGCCAGCATGTCGTTGATGGTGTAGTTGCGCACGTGGCCCATGTGCAGCTTGCCGCTGGGGTAGGGCAGCATCGAGCAGGCGTAGTACTTGGGCTTGGGCGCGCCTTGGGCGTTGAGGGCGTGCGCGTGCACGCGGTAGGCGTCGCGGGCCTGCCAATGCGCTTGGGCCGCGCGTTCGACCTCCAGGGGCTGGTATTTTTCTTGCATGGGCCTTATTTTAGGCCGAAGGGTGGCGGCGGCCCATGCACTGCCCAGCCCGGCAGCAGCGCGCTTCAGCGCAAACCCAGCACGTCGTACATATCGTAGAGGCCGCTGCTGCGCCCGGCCAAAAAGCGCACGGCTTGCAGGCTGCCCTGGGCGTAGGTGGCGCGGCTGCTCGACTGGTGGCTGATCTCGATGCGCTCGCCCGTGCCGGCAAACAGCACCGTGTGGTCGCCCACGATGTCGCCGCCGCGCACCGTGGCAAAGCCGATGCTGCCCGGTGCGCGCGCGCCGGTGTGGCCGTATCGTTCATAGACCGCACAAGCGGCCAGGTCGCGCCCCTGTGCCGCCGCGATCACCGCGCCCATGTGCAGCGCGGTGCCGCTGGGCGCATCGACCTTGTGGCGGTGGTGCGCCTCGACGATCTCGATGTCGTAGTCGGGACCCAGCGCGCGCGCCGCCTGCTCGAGCAGCTTGAGCGTGACGTTGACGCCCACGCTCATGTTGGGCGCCATGACGATGGCGATGTGCTGTGCCGCGGCCTCGATCGCCGCCTTTTGCGTCGCATCAAAGCCGGTGGTGCCGATCACCATCTGCACCCGCTGCTGCACGCAGGCTTGCAGGTGCGTCAGCGTGCCTTCGGGGCGCGTGAAGTCGATCAGCACCTGGCAGCCGGCCAGGGCCGACAGGTCGGCGCCGATCACGGCGCCGCTGCGCTGGCCCAAGAAGGCGGCGGCATCCTGGCCCAGCGCGGCGCTGCTGGGCTGGTCAAAGGCGGCGCCGAGGCGGCAGTCGTCGGCGGCCAGCACCGCTTCGACCAACATGCGGCCCATGCGGCCGCTGGCCCCGGCGATGCCGATGCGGTGGGGGGATGAGGGGGCTGGCACGGGGTTCAGGCGTTGCGTTCAGCGCGCTTCGAGCGGCGGGAACGGGCCGGCGGGCACGGGGGGCGGGGTCGGGCGGGCTTCGGGCGCGGGGTGGCGTTCGCGGAAGGCGCGCAACTGCTCCTCGCTGGCTTGCAGCACCGGTATGCGGCCGGCGGCGCGCCCGGTTTGCAGCGAGGCCACGAATTCCTGCTCGGTCGGCAGTTCGTCGGCCTCGACGCGCTGCAGGGCGTTGCCCTCAAAGAACACCGTCACGCGGCGCAGCTGTGGCTCTTGGCCCTGGCGGTTGAAGGTGAACACGTAATCCCAGCGCGCAGCATGAAAGGCGCTGGCCACCAGCGGCGTGCCCAGGATCGCCTGCACCTGCGCGCGTGGCATGCCCGGTTGCAGCGCTTGCAGTTGCTCGCGCACCACCACGTTGCCCTGCTGGATGTCGATGCGGTGTGGCGTGAGCAGGCCGCCCAAGGTGCTCATTTGGGTGCCGGCGTTTTGGAAACTGGCGCAGCCCGACAGGGCCAAGGCGGCGGCCACGAGTGCGCCCACACCGACCGGGCGAGCGCACGACAACAAAGGTTTGAACATGTGGGCGGTGCGGATGATGGAAACCACCGGTGCACACCAAGGCGCACCGTACTATGATGCAGGCCATTGTAGCCCTTGCCGCACCAGGCAGCCACCCGCACCATCCGCATGAGCAACATCGACGAACTCAAAAGCACTGGCCTCAAGGCCACCCTGCCGCGGCTGAAAATCCTGGAGATCTTTCAGACCGGCCGCCAGCGCCACATGACGGCCGAAGACGTGTTCCGGGTGCTGCTGGCCGACCACGCCGACATCGGGCTGGCCACCGTGTACCGGGTGCTGACGCAGTTTGAGCAGGCCGGGCTGCTGGTGCGCAGCAACTTCGAATCCGGCAAGGCGGTGTTTGAGCTCAACGAAGGCCAGCACCACGACCACCTGGTGTGCCTGGACTGCGGCCGGGTCGAGGAGTTCTACGACGCCGAGATCGAGTCGCGCCAGCACGCGATCGCCGAGCAACGCGGTTTTAGGCTGCAAGAGCACGCCTTGTCGCTGTACGCGCACTGCACCAAGCCCGACTGCCCGCACCGGCCGACCCCGGCTGGGCGGCGCTGACGGCGCCCTTCGCCCCCCTCCCCCCGCTTGGCCGCCTGCGGCCTGCGGCCTGCGGCCTCAGCCGCCGCGCAGCATGGCCGCGCGCTGGCGCTGGGCAAACTCCTGGTAGGTGTCGATGCCGCGCAGCTGCAAGATGGTGTTGCGCACCGCGGCTTCGACCAGCACCGCCATGTTGCGCCCGGCCACGACCTGGATCACCACCTTGCGCACCGCCACCCCGAGCACGTCGTGGTACAGCGGCTCGTGCGGCAGGCGCTCGAAGTCGCGTTCCAGCGTCTCTTTGCGCACCAGATAGACGATCAGGCGCAGCCGCATCTTGCGCCGCACGGCGGTTTCGCCAAAAATGGCCTTGATGTCGAGCAGCCCGATGCCGCGCACCTCGAGCAGGTTTTGCAGCAACTCGGGGCAGCGGCCTTCGAGCACGGTCTGGTTGATGCGGTCGATATCGACGGCGTCGTCGGCCACCAGGCCGTGCCCGCGCGAGATCAGTTCCAGCCCCAGTTCGCTCTTGCCCAGGCCCGATTCGCCGGTGATGAGCACACCGAGACCAAAAATATCCAGGAACACGCCGTGCAAGGTGGTGCGGTCGGCAAACAGGCGCGACAGATGCGCGCGCAGCACGTCGATGACAAAGGCGGCTGAACAGGCGGTGGTAAAGAGCGGAATCTGGGCGCGCTCGCACATGGCCACCAGTTCGGCCGGCGGGGGCACCTCGTCGGCCAGCACCAAGGCCGGGGGCTCCAGTTCCACGATGCGTGCCACGCGGCGCAGGCAATCGTCGGCGCTGGCGTTGAGCAGGTAGTCGACCTCGCGCCGCCCCAGAATCTGCACCCGGTAGGGGTGGATGTAGTTGAGGTAGCCGACCAGGTCGGCACCGGAGCGCGCCGCGCTCACCGCCTGCTCGAGAAAGCGGCGCTCGGAGGCGCTCTGTCCGGCCACCCACTGCCACTTGAGGGTCTCGCGGTGCTCCTCGAACAAGGCGTCGGCGTTGATCGCAACCGGCTTCATCTGCGGTGCGCGGCCATGACGGGTTGGCGCCTGAGCCGCTCAGGCCAGTGCGTGCGCCGAATGCCAGTTGTGGATCAGGGCGTGCAGATCGGCAGCCGCCGCGCTGCTTTTCATCTGCTCGCGCAGGGCCGCATCGCTGAGCAGTTCGGCGATATCGGACAGAATTTCGAGGTGTTTTTGCGTTGCCGCTTCGGGCACCAGCAAGAAAAACATCAGCCGCACCGGTTGTTCGTCGGGGGCGTCGAAGCCGATCGGCTCGGCGAGCTGGAACACCGCCGCCAAGGGCTGCTTGAGGCCCTTGATGCGCCCGTGCGGGATCGCCACCCCGTGCCCGAGCCCGGTCGAGCCCAGCCGTTCGCGCGCAAACAGGCTGTCGGTGATGAGGGCGCGGTTGAGCCCGTGCAGGGATTCAAACAGCAGCCCAGCTTCTTCGAAGGCGCGCTTCTTGCTGGTGGCATCAAGCGCGACCAGCACCTGCTCGGCAGGCAAAATGGCAGAAAGACGGTTCATAAAGACCTCGCAAGGCGCGAATTATGCGCCTTTGCGACGCGTTGGCAAGTGCAGAAAACAAACAAGCCGCTTGACAAAATGGGCGGCTTGTTGCAGTGCAGCACAAAAGCTGCGCGGGCTCAGGGGGCGGCGTCAGTGCGTTTCGCGTTTGGCCGTCTCGTGGTGGTGGTCTTTCAGCTTGGTTTTGTGGCGCAGCACCTGGCGGTCGAGCTTGTCGGCCAGTTCATCGACGGCGGCGTAAAGGTCGGCGTGGCTGCTTTCGGCAAAAATGTCCTTGCCCTTGATGTGGATGTTGCACTCGGCTTTTTGGCGCAGGGCCTTTTCGGTCTGGTTGTCCACCGTCAGCAGCACGCGGACATCGACGACTTGGTCAAAATGCCGAGCAATCCGGTCGAGTTTGGCCGTGACATACGAGCGCATTGCCGGGGTGACTTCGAGATGATGACCGTTGATCGACAGGTTCATGGAGAGCCTCCTAAAGCTCGGGTGGTAAAGGCCGACCCCAATGGGTCAGCCGGCGAAAATGGGCTGCCGCCTCGCATTCACTATGCCATGTTCGGTGGCTGGGGGCAAGTGTGCCACGAATGCAGGTGCCATGGCCTTTGAGCTGGCTCAAGGTGCAGTGGCGGCGGCCCCTTGGGCGTCACACTTTGCGGGCATAATGGGGGGCTGAATCAACCACTGAAAGCCCCGAATGGACAGCGCCCCTAGTCGCGCGCTTTCGGTTTCCGCAGCGTTCCGCTGACGTCGAGCCCCGTTGGGGGTGTGGCGCAACAGGCGGGGATGGGAGACCGAAAGCGCATCGCTCCCCTCCCACCTTGCCGCAATGGGCAGCGCCCGCTGCTGCCCGAACCGCCCCCCTCAGCCCCAAGGAGCCGACCCCATGCTCAACGTGTTCACCTTGGCCAACGGCCGCCTGTTTCAAGAAGAAATCGAATCGCTCGAAGACCTGGCCCGCTTCACGCCGGTGTGGGTCGACATGGAGTCGCCCACGCCCGAGGAGCGGCGCTGGGTGCGCCAGCACTTCGGCCTGTCGATCCCCGAAGACGCGATGGACGAGGACATCGAGGAATCGGCGCGCTTCTTCCAGGAAGACAACGGCGAGCTGCACGTGCGCAGCGACTTCCTGATCGCCGACGACGATGACCCGCGCACCGTGCGCGTGGCCTTCATTCTGAACGAGCACAACGCCGCGCTCAAGAGCCACGGCGTGCTGTTTTCCATCCACGACGAAGACGTACCCGTGTTTCGGCTGCTGCGCCTGCGCGCGCGCCGCATGCCGGGCCTGATCGAGGACGCCAAGGACGTGCTGCTGAGCCTGTTTGACACCGACGCCGAATACTGCGCCGACACGGTCGAGGACATTTACGACGATCTCGAAAAAGTCAGCCGCCAGGTGCTGGCCGGCGACGTCACCGACCACAAGGCGAGTGAGGTGCTGGCGGCGATCGCGCGCCACGAAGACATGTCGGGCCGCATCCGGCGCAACATGATGGACACCCGGCGCGCGGTCAGCTTCATGATCCGCACCCGGCTGCTGAGCGCGGCGCAGCACGAGGACGCACGCCAGATTCTGCGCGACCTCGACTCGCTCGACAGCCACACCGCGTTCATGTTCGAGAAAATCAACTTCTTGCTCGACGCCACCATCGGCTTCATCAACATCAACCAGAACAAGATCATCAAGATCTTCTCGGTGGCCGCGGTCTCGCTGCTGCCGCCGACGCTGGTGGCGAGCAGCTACGGCATGAACTTCGAGTACATGCCCGAACTGCAATGGGAGCTCGGCTACCCGATGGCCATCGGCATGATGGTGCTGGCGGCGGTGATCCCGATGCTGTACTTCCGCAAGCGCGGCTGGCTGCGCTAGGGCCGCCAAGCCGCGCAGCCGACCAGAGGCTGGTCTGGCCTCTCAGAGCAAGTTGAGCGCCTTGCGCACGATGCGCGCGCTGTAGTGGCGCGCCACCTGCTGCAGAAAGCGCGGGAAGTCGAGCGGGGCCTGGCTGTCGGCGCGGTCCGAAATGGTGCGCACGGCGGCAAAGGGCACGCCGTAGTCGTGGCACACTTGCGCCACGGCAGCGCTTTCCATGTCCACCGCCAGCGCCTCGGGCACGGCGGCGCGCAGCGCGGCGCCATCCACGGGGCAGTGGATGAAGCGGTCGCCGGTGGCGATCTCGCCCCGGTGCACGCTGGGCGCATGCAAGCCCATGGCCAGCAGCACGTCGGCGTCGAGCAGTTTGGGCAGCCAGGTCACGGCGTCCTTGGCCGCCAGGTGCAGCACCTGCGCCAGCGCCAGGTCCGGCAGCAGGCGGCTGCGGCCATAGCCCGGCAATTCGTGGCGCGGGTACAGCGGCGAGGCATCGAAGTCGTGCTGCACGAAGGCGCTGCCGACCACGATGTCGCCCACCTCCACCCCCGGCAGCAGGCCGCCGGCGACGCCGGTGAAGATCACCTGCTGCGGCGCAAAGCGCTCGAGCAGCAGCGTGGCCGTGGTCGCCGCCGCCACCTTGCCGATGCCGCTGAGCACCGCCACCACCTCGTGGCCTTGCAGGTGCCCTTGCCAGTACGTGCGCCCGCCCAAGGCCACTTGGTGCTCGTCGGGCATGAGCTGCAGGATTTCGGCCAGTTCTTCTTGGACGGCGCTGATGAGGGCGATGCGTTGACCCATGTACACTCCGGTTCAGTTTGGCTGGCGCAATAGTCGGCGCAAAATTTTTCCGACCGGGGTTTTGGGCAGTTCGCTGCGGAACTCGATCAGCTTGGGGATTTTGTAGCCGGTCAGGTGCTCGCGGCAGTGGTCGCGCACCGCCTGCTCGCTCAAGCCTGGGTCTTTTTTGACTACGATCAGCTTGACCGCCTCGCCCGAGTGCTCGTCGGGGATGCCCACCGCCGCGCACTCGAGCACCCCGTCCATGCCCATGACCACGTCTTCGACCTCGTTGGGATAGACGTTGAAGCCGCTGACCAGGATCATGTCCTTCTTGCGGTCCACGATGCGAAAGTAGCCGCGCTCGTCCATCACGCCGATGTCGCCGCTGCGCAGCCAGCCGTCGGCGCTCATCACCTTGGCGGTTTCGTCTGGGCGCTGCCAATAGCCGGCCATGATCTGCGGGCCCTTGATGACGATCTCGCCGGGCTGACCCAGCGGCACCTCGCGGCCTTCGTCGTCGATGCACTTCATGAGCGTGCTCGGCAGCGGCACCCCGATGCTGCCGCTGAAAGCCGTGACCGTGACCGGGTTGCAGCTGACCGAGGGACTGGTTTCAGACAGGCCGTAGCCCTCGCAGATCGGGCAGCCGGTGCGCTCGAGCCAGAGCTTGGCCACCGCCGCCTGCACCGCCATGCCGCCGCCGATCGAGACCTTGAGGTGGCTCCAGTCCACACTGCCGAAATCGGGGTGGTGCAGCAAGCCGTTGAACAGCGTGTTGACGGCCGGAAAGCTGTGAAAGGTCTGGCCCTTGAGGGCTTTGAACACCGCCGGCAAGTCGCGCGGGTTGGGGATCAGGATGTTCTTGCCGCCGCTGCGCAGGCTCAGCATCATGTTGACCGTGAAGGCGAAGATGTGGTAGAGCGGCAGCGCGCACACGGCGGTGGGCTGCTCGCCGGGCGGAATGCGCTGCATCACCGGCGCGTCCCAGGCCTCGGATTGCAGCACGTTGGCCAGCACGTTGCGGTGCAGCAGCACGGCGCCTTTGCTCACCCCGGTGGTGCCGCCGGTGTATTGCAACACCGCCATGTCGTCCGGGCCGATGTCCACCGGCTTCAGGCTCAGCGCCCGGCCCTGGTGCACGGCGTCGGCAAAGCGCACCGCGCTGGGCAGCTCAAAGGGCGGCACCCCTTTCCTGACGTGGCGCACGACGTAATTGACGAGCCAGCGCTTGGGCCAGGGCAGCAGCTCACCCATCGAGGCCAGCACGACGTGCCTGACCGGCGTTTTGCCCAGGCAGGCGGCCAGGGTGGCGGCAAAGTTCTCGATGATCACGATCGCCTTGGCGCCGGAGTCGTTCAACTGGTGCTCGAGTTCGCGGGCGGTGTAGAGCGGGTTGACGTTGACCACCACCAGCCCGGCGCGCAGGATCGCCGCCACCGCCACCGGGTACTGCAACACATTGGGCATCATCACCGCGACCCGGTCGCCCTTGACCAGGCCCTTGCTCTGCCAATAAGCCGCCAGCGCACGCGCCTGGGCATCGACCTCGGCGTAAGCCATGTCGTGGCCCAGGTAGTGGTAGGCGCTGCGCGCGGCGTACTTGGCCAGGCTCTCGTCGAGCAATTGCACCAGCGAGCGGTACGGCGAGAGATCGATGTCGGCGGGCACACCGTCCGGGTAGGCGCTCAGCCAAGGGCGGTCGGAGGCGGTGGGAGGGGTGGACAATGGATGCTCCTGCTTGTTTTGGTGATCGCAGTCTTCAGGCCAAGCTGAAGGCTTGCGCTGGGCCCACCATTATGCAGGCATCAAGGCCTGGGGTTTGCTAGCGCAAGTCCCTGACCCGGCTCTGACAGAGGGGCAAGCGGCGCGGGGGTTGCGTGCGCGCCCTTGCAGTCACGGCGACGCCCCGGACGAGCCGGTGCATGAGGGTTGCGCACGGGCTGCGGTCTCGAGGCTGAAGCGCTGCTTGAGGTCGTTCATCCACGAGGGTATCCGTCAGGCAGGGTCATATGGCCCCTGCCTGGCCTTTTTGGTAGGTCTCATAGCCAGCCTGGCGCAATTCGCATGCCGGGCACTTGCCGCAACCGTAACCCCACGCGTGACGCCGACTGCGGTCGCCCAGGTAGCAGGTATGCGTCTGTTCCAGAATCAGCGCGACCAAATCCTTGCCGCCCAGTTGCTCGGCCAGGCGCCAGGTGGCTGCCTTGTCGATCCACATCAACGGCGTCTCGATCACCATGCGCTGATCGAGCCCGAGGCTGAGGGTGACCTGCAGCGATTTGAGCGTGTTGTCACGGCAGTCGGGGTAGCCCGAGTAGTCGGTCTCACACATGCCGCCCACCAGCACCGTCAGGCCCCGCCGGTAGGCGAGGGCGCCGGCGACGGTCATGAACAGCAGGTTGCGACCGGGTACGAACGTGTTGGGCAGTCCGGTCTGCTCGAACTCGATCGCCCTTTCCTGCGTCAGGGCGGTGTCGCAAACCTGACCGAGCAGCCCCAGGTCCAGCAGGTGATCCTGGCCCAGCCTGCGACCCCAGGCGGGGTATCTCTGGCGCAGCGCCTGCAGCAGGGCCCCACGGCAGTCCAACTCGACCGCATGGCGCTGACCGTAGTGGAAACCGATGGTTTCCACCCGTTGATAGCGCTCGAGCGCCCAAGCCAGGCAGGTGGCCGAATCTTGGCCACCAGAGAACAACACGAGGGCGCAGGTGTGCATGGGGTCAGGCCAGACGGCGTGGTGTGCGCACTTGCCGCCTGGTCGGCGCAACCAAACTAGTGTGGCGTTGCGCGCTATCTGGAACATAAAACCGCGCCTTTTCGTCCCTGCTGTCGTTGCAAATCCGCGCCATAGTGGCACTATGGCTGTGGTTTGCGCCTAAGCAGGGCCAAAAATCCATCGGTTTTATTTGTCCCATCAAGCGCGCACCACCACACTAGAACGGAATGTCGTCTTCCATGCCGTCAAAGTCGGTCGAGGCGGCGGCGGGCTTGGCGGCAGCGGGGCGGCCGGGGGCGGGCCGGCTGGCTGCCGGGGCGGCGGCGCGCGGTGCGGCGCCGCCATCGTCCGCGGCAGGTGCGCCCAGGCCTTCGCGGCTGCCCAGCAGCTGCAGCTCGGAGGCCACGATGTCGACCGTGTTGCGCTCGACGCCGGACTGATCGGTGTACTTGCCGTATTTCAGGCGCCCTTCGACGTAGATCGGGCGGCCTTTTTTCACGTACTCGCCGGCGATCTCGGCCAGCCGCTCGTAGAAGGTGATGCGGTGCCACTGGGTGTCTTCGACCACTTCGCCGCTGTTGCGGTCCTTGCGCCGGCTGGTGGTGGCCAGGGTGACGTTGGCCACTGCCTGGCCCGAGGGCAGGTAGCGGATCTCGGCGTCGCGGCCGCAGTTGCCGACCAGGATGACTTTGTTGACGGATGCCATGGCGCGGGTGCTCCTCTCTGAGTGTGGGGATGGTGGGTGGGATGCGAAGGATTGTGCAGCATTTCAGGCTCGGTTCGGCGGTCGGCGTCGCAGCCCAGTCTGCAGCCGGTGGCCCCACCGATCTTCACCGTTGACCCGGCTGCGACCAGTGGCTTGGCGCTTGCCTACAATGGCAGACGCGCAACCCATGTTTCCCGATCGGTCCAGTGTTTTGACCACGCCCCCCTTGCCCCTCAACCCAGAGCCCACCGTGCTGGTGGTCGATGACGAGCTGCGTTCGCAGGAAGCGATCCGGCGCACCCTGGAGGAAGACTTTCGCGTGCTCACCGCCGGCAGCGCCGAACAGGCGTGCGCCTGGCTCGAGCGCGAGCCGGTGGCGGTGCTGTTGTGCGACCAGCGCATGCCCGGCACCACCGGTGTGGCTTTTCTCAGGCAGGTGCGCCAGCGCTGGCCCGAGGTGGTGCGCATCATCGTCTCGGGCTACTCCGAGAGCGCCGACATCGTGGCCGGCATCAACGAAGCCGGCATCTACCAGTACATCCTCAAACCCTGGGCCCCCGAGCACCTGCTCGACTCGGTGCGCAACGCCGTGGAGGCGCAAGCCCTGCAGCGCCAGACCGCGCGCCTGGATCTGGAACTGCGCACCAGCACCCCGGCGCTGCGCCAGCGCGTCAGCCAGCGCCAGCAGCAGGTGCAGCAGGTGTATGGCTTCGAGCGCATCGTGCGCGCAGCGGGCAGCCCGCTCGATCGCGTCTGCGCCGTGGCGGCGCAGGTGGCGCGCTACGACCTACCAGTGCTGGTGCTGGGCGAATCGGGCACCGGCAAGGAGCTGCTGGCGCGCGCCATCCACTACGCCTCGCCGCGCGCGAGCGGCCCGTTCGTGGTCGAAAACTGCGCCGCCATCACCGACACGCTGCTCGAGTCCGAGCTCTTTGGCCACAAGCGCGGCGCCTTCACCGGTGCTTTCGAAGACCACGTCGGGCTGTTTCAGCGTGCCCACGGCGGCACCATACTGCTCGACGAGATCGGCGAGACCTCGGCCGCGTTTCAGGTCAAGCTGCTGCGCGTGCTGCAAGAGGGCGAGGTGCGGCCTGTGGGTGCGGCGCGGCCGCTGCCAGTCGATGTGCGCGTGCTGGCCGCCACGCACCGCGAGCTCGAGCAGCGCGTGCGCGACGGGCTGTTCCGCGAAGACCTGTACTACCGCCTGGCTGCGGTCACGCTCACCATGCCGCCGCTGCGCGAGCGCGTGGCCGACATCGGGCCGATCGCGCAGCAGTTGCTGCACCAGGTGGCGACCGAGCTGCGCCGCCCTGCGCCCGAACTGCCCGATGGCACCCTGGCCTGCCTGCTGGCCTACCCGTGGCCGGGCAACATCCGCGAGCTGCGCAACGAAATCGCGCGCGCGCTGGCGCTGCACGACGGCGTGCGGCTGCCGCCCGAGGCCTTCTCGCCGCGCGTGCTGCAAGGGCACGGCAGCGGCAGCGCTGCGGCCCAGCTGGCGGCGCTGGTGCCCAGCAGCGGCACCTTGGTGCAGCGGCTCGAGGTGATCGAGGCCATGCTGCTGCGCGAAACGCTGCTGCGCCAGCGCTGGAACAAAACCCGTGCGGCGCAAGAGCTGGGCTTGTCGCGCGTGGGGCTGCGCAGCAAAATCCAGCGCTTTGGGCTGGAGCCCGGCGCATGAACCTGCTCTGGTTGCAAGCCGGGGGCTGTGGCGGTTGCAGCATGTCGCTGCTGTGCGCCGACACCCCCGACTGGCACGGCCAGTTGCGCGCCGCCGACATCGAACTGCTCTGGCACCCCTCGCTTTCGCTGGCCAGCGGCGCCGAGGTGCTGGCGCTGCTGCAGCGCTGCGCCGACGGCCGCCAGCCGCTCGACGCGCTGTGCATCGAAGGCTCGCTGCTGCGCGGCCCGCACGGCACCGGGCGCTTTCATGTGCTGGCGGGCACCGGGGTGCCAATGATCGATTGGGTGCGCCGCCTGGCCGTTCGGGCGCGGCACGTGCTGGCGGTGGGCAGTTGCGCCGCGTGGGGCGGGGTCACCGCAGCGGGCGAGAACCCGACCGACGCCTGCGGCCTGCAATACGAGGACGAGCGCCCCGGCGGCCTGCTGGGGGCCGAATTTCGCAGCGCCAGCGGCCTGCCGGTGATCAACGTCGCCGGCTGCCCGACGCACCCGAATTGGGTGCTCGATACGCTGGCGGCGTTGGCGGCCGACAGCCTGGCCGCCGCCGACCTCGACGCGCTGGCGCGGCCGCGCTTCTACGCCGACCAGCTGGTGCACCACGGCTGCACGCGCAACGAGTATTACGAGTTCAAGGCCAGCGCCGTCAAGCCGTCCGATCTGGGTTGCTTGATGGAGCACATGGGCTGCAAGGGCACCCAGGTGCACGCCGACTGCAACATCCGGCTCTGGAACGGCGAGGGCAGCTGCACCCGCGGCGGCTACGCCTGCATCGCTTGTACCGAGCCGGGTTTCCAGGAGCCGGGCCACGCCTTTGCCCAGACGCCCAAGCTGGCGGGCATCCCGATCGGGCTGCCGACCGACATGCCCAAGGCCTGGTTCATCGCGCTGGCCGCGCTGTCCAAGAGCGCCACGCCCAAGCGCGTGCGCGACAACGCCGAAGCCGACCACCTGCTGCAAAAACCCGCGCTGCGGCGCACGCGGCTGAAATGAACGCACCATGAACGCACGCCCATGAGCCGCCTGATCGTCGGGCCCTTCAACCGCGTCGAGGGCGACCTCGAGGTCACGCTCGACGTGGCCGACGGCGCGGTGCGCGCGGCGCACGTGAACGCGCCCATGTACCGCGGCTTCGAGCAGATTTTGCACGGCAAGCTGGCGCACGATGCGCTGGTGTTCGTGCCCCGCATCTGCGGCATCTGCTCGGTGTCGCAGTCGGTGGCCGGCTCGCGTGCCTTGGCCGATCTGGCCGGGGTGCAGCCGCCGCCCAACGGCCAGCACGCCATCAACCTGATGCTGGCGACCGAAAACCTGGCCGACCACCTGACGCATTTTTACGCCTTCTTCATGCCCGACTTCTGCCGGCCGGTGTACGCCGACCGACCCTGGCACAGCGAAGCCCGGCGCCGTTTCCTGCCCGAGCACGGGGTGCAGACCCGCCAGGCGCTGGCGGCGCGCCAGCGCGCCTTCACCCTGCTGGGCACGCTGGGCGGCAAGTGGCCGCACACGCAATCGATCGAGCCCGGCGGCAGCGCGCGCGCCATCGACGCCGGCGAGCGGGTGCGGCTGCGCGCCAAATTGCGCGAATGGCGCGCCTTTCTGGAGCAGCACCTGTTTGCCGACACGCTGGAGCGCGTCAACGCCCTCGACGGCCTGGCCGCGCTGTGGCGCTGGCACGCTGCGCAGCCCGAGGCCGGCGATTTGCGCTTTTTCCTCACGCTGGCGCGCGACACCGGGCTGGCCGGCTTGGGAGCGGGCCCGGGGCGCTGCCTGAGCTACGGCACCTACCCGCAACCCGACGGCACGCTGGCGCTGCCGGCCGGGGTCTGGCAGCAGCAGCCCGATGGCGCGCAGGTGCTGGCGCTGCAGCCCGAGGCCATCAGCGAAGACGCCAGCCGCAGCTGGCTCGAGTCGGGCCCGGCGGGCGCTGCGCCGGCGCTGCACCCCTGGAACGGCCTGACCCGCCCGGCCCCCGACAAGGCCGACGCCTACACCTGGAACAAGGCGCCGCGCTGGGCCGGGCAGGTGGTGGAGACGGGGGCGCTGGCGCGCCAGCTGGTGGCCGGGCAGCCCCTGGTGTGCGAGGCGGTGGCGCAGCAGGGCTGCAGCGTGCTGACGCGGGTGCTGGCGCGCGCCCTCGAGCTGGCGCAAGTCTTGCCGCTGATGGAGCGCTGGCTGCAAGCCATACAGCCCGGCGACGCCTTCTGCGTGCCGGCGCCGCTGCCGGATGAGGGGCGCGGCCTGGGCCTGGCCGAGGCCGCGCGCGGCAGCCTGGGGCATTGGGTGGTGGTGCAGCAGGGCCGCATCGCCAACTACCAGATCGTGGCCCCCACGAGCTGGAACTTTGCCCCGCGCGACGCCGCCGGTGTGCCGGGCGCGCTCGAGCAGGCGCTGGTGGGGGCGCCGGTGCGCGCCGGCGAGGACACGCCGGTGGCGGTGCAGCACGTGGTGCGCTCCTTCGACCCCTGCATGGTCTGCACGGTGCACTGAACATGGTCGCGCGCCCCGCCTTGCCCGCCCGGTTTCCGTCTGAGCCCGGCAGCAGCCTCGACCCTCTGGGCGCGCTCGAGGGCGTGGACGAAACCGCTTGGCTGGACGTGATCCAGAAAATGGAGCAGGTCTATACCCAGTTGATCGACGACGAGGTCAAGCTGGAGCAGAAAAACGCCGAACTCGAGCTGCAGCAGCAGTTCATCGCCAGCGTGATGGCCTCGATGTCTGACGTGCTGGTGGTGTGCGACCGCAGCGGCCGCATCGAACAGGTCAACCGCGCCTTGTGCGAGCTGGTGGGGCGCAGCGAAGCCGAACTGGTGGGCCAGCCGGTGGCGCGCTTGCTGGCCGATGCCAGCAGCCAGGAGCGGGCGCAGGGGGCGATGCAAGACAGCACCCAGCAGGGGCTGGAGATCGAGCTCAACCTGCTCGACCGCCATGGGCAGCCGCTGTCGGTCGATGCCAGTTGCACCCCGCGCTTCGGCGGCGCGCGGCGCCGTTTGGGCACGGTGTGGGTGGGGCGCCCCACGGGCGAGCTCAAGCGCGCCTACCAAGAGCTGCAAGCGGCGCACGCGGCGCTCAAGAGCGCGCAGCAGCAGCTGCTGCACTCCGAAAAAATGGCCTCGCTCGGGCAACTGGTGGCCGGGGTGGCGCACGAGCTCAACAACCCCATCAGTTTCGTGCTCGGCAACACCCACGCGCTGCAAAAATATTGCAGCCGCATGCAAAGCTACCTGAGCGCGGTGCACCAGCGGCGGACCGATGCCGAGCTGGGCGAGTTGCGCCAGCGCCTGCACATCGACCGCATGCTCCACGACCTGCCCGAACTGATCGCCGGTACGCTCGAGGGCGCGCAGCGCACCGCCGACATCGTGCAGGGGCTCAAGCGCTTTTCGGCCATGGACCCGCAGGAGCACTTGCCGCTGGAGCTGGCGGCGGTGATCGAGCTGGCGATTGCCTGGGTGCAAAAGGGGCAGGCGCAACCGGTGCAGCTGCGCTGGCAGCGCCCGGCCATGGCGCTGCCGGTGCGCGGCAGCGCGGGCCAGTTGCAGCAGGTGCTGATGAACCTGCTGCAAAACGCCTGCTACGCCGTGGCCACCCAGCCCCCCGAGCGCCGCTGGGTAGAGATTCGTGCGACCGCCGACGCCAACCACGTGCGGGTGTGCGTGCTCGACGCCGGCGCCGGCATTGCGCCCGAGCACCTGCCGCGCATCTTCGACCCTTTTTACACCACCAAGCCGGTGGGGCAGGGCACGGGCCTGGGGCTGTCGATCAGCTACGGCATCGTGGAGGAACACGGCGGCCAGTTGCGCGCGCGCAACAGCGCCCACGCCGGGGCCGAGTTCGAGCTCAGTCTGCCACGGGCTTGCGCACCTTGAAGCGCAGCGCGTTCACCGGTTGCCCGCTGGCCTGCAGCGCCTGCAGCAAAGCCGGGGCGAGCTGGCGCAGCTTGCTGCCCACGGCGGGGTTGTTGACCAGCAGGCACCAGACGCCGTCGTCGAGCGCGCCGGCGCTGACCTGATCGCGCAGCGGCGGCGGCAGCAGCGGCAGCACGAGGCGCAGCAGCTGCTGCGACTGCGCCACGCGCTGCGTGATGGCCGACAGCACGCTGGAGGCACGCACGGCTTGTTCGAGCGGAATCATGGGGCCCAAGTATCGCTGGTTTGGAGCGTCGGCGCCGGCCCGCGCGCTGCGCCCCCAGCGGCTCAGTCGAGCCAGCGCCCGAGGTAGGCGGCCAGCAGCTCCTGCACCGCGCTGGCCTTGATCACCAGCCCGAGGTCGATCATCTCGCTGCCCAGCACCGTGGGCCCGACGCTGGCCGGCACGGGCACGGGCACCAGGCGGCTGGCTTCTTCACGAAAGAACACCGCCGCCACCACGCCGGCAAACCAGGGCGCACTCTGGCTGGCGTCGTCCGGCGCGCCGTCGCTGCGGCGGCGGCGCACGAACACCGGCGAGCCGCTGGAGCCCGGATAGACGGCGGCGTCGATCAGGAATTCGGCCCGGCCCTCGAAGTCCAGCGCCAGCGCCGTGGCGGTGCTGCCGCGGCGCAGTATCGGCAGCGCGTTGACCTGATCCCAGACCCCACTCGGGTAGCCGACGAACAGCACGTCTTCGAGCGCATCGAAGGCGGCGCTGGCGGCCGCGTCGGGCATGGTGCGGCTGTCGATGGGCTGCACGTACAGCTCCACGCCCTGGGCCTGAGCGGCCTCGAGCAAGGGCCGCAGCGGCACCAGCGCCAGATCGACTTCGGGCTGTGGGTGGCCAAACCAGGCCTGCGGGAAGTCTTCGATGTCGATCTGAAAGCGCTGCCCGATCAGCGGCTGGCCATGGTGGGCGCGCGTGAACACCAGCGCGCCGCGCTGCACACCCTCGACCAGGTGCCGGTTGGTGACCACGAAGCGGCTGCGGCCGCGCGCGTGCGCGTGCTCGATCACGAAGGCGGTGCCCGAACCCAGGCTGCCGTCGGCGAGCACGGTATCGACGCGCACGGTGTGGAACAGCAGGCGTTTGGCGGCGGTATCGACGTGCATGGATCAATTCTCGCTGAAAGGGGCGGCATTCTGGTTGATGGCGGCGATGGCGCGCTCGGCCGCTTCCAGCGCCTGCTGCGCCTCGGCTTCGCTGCCCATCATCGTCAGGCGGCCAAAGGAGCCGAAAGGGCGCACGTCGATCAGGGTGACGTTGGCGGCTTTTTCGGCCTGGTTGGCGGCATAGACGACGTAGCCCGCCGGCTCGACCTCGAAGATGAACATGCTCTTGCCCGGCAGCAGCATCGAGCCTTTGCGGAACTGGCGGTTGATCAGGGTGGCGTGGTCGGGCGTGAGGGCGCAGATGACTTCGCTCCAGGCGATGCGGCACGGCAGGCGCTCGGACTCGGCGGCGCCGAGCTGCTGCAGGATCAGCTGCCCGGCCTGCGCCACCTCGCTCTGGTTGCGGTAGTGGATTTCCATCGAGCCAAAGGCGCGCTCCACCACCTGCTCGCCCATGTGCACGTTGCTGCCCTTGAGCGCGATGTCGGACAGGCGGTGCACCGCCATGCCCGGCGCCACTTCGACCCACAGGCAGGCGTCGCCCGGCACCGGCAGAAAGCCCTGCGACGAGGTCGCCAGGTACGAGGCCAGCTGCGGCTGCAGCGAGTCGATCAGGACGTAGGTGCGCAGCGACACCGGCGCGCCGCCGGCGGTCTTCATCGGGTCAGGCCCAGGTAGAGCTGCGGCAGGCGTTCGGGCAGGCGCTCGACGCGGTCGATGACGCTGTAGTGGCCGCTGCCAAAGATGCGCTCGACGTAGCCGTCGGCCTGCGGATCGAGCGACAGACCGTAGCACCAGGTGCCGTCGCGCTGCAGCTCCTGCACCGCGCGCTGGGCGTCGAGGCGCAGGTACTGCGGGTCGGTGACGTCGCGGTCGGCGGGCGCGCCGTCGGTGATCACCAGCACCAGCCGTTTGCGCTGCGGCTGGCGCTGCAGTTGCGCCCCGGCGTGGCGCAGCGCCGCGCCCATGCGGGTCGAGTAGCGCGCCTTCATCGCCGCCAGCCGCGCCTGCGCCAGCTCGGCAAAGGGCTCGTCGAAGCCTTTGAAGCGGTAGTAGTGCACGTCGTGGCGGCCGTCGGAGCAAAAGCCGTGCAGGGCAAAGGGGTTGCCGATGCGGCGCAGCGTCTCGGCCAGCAAGATGGTGGCGGCGCGCGTGAGCTCGAGCACGGTCTGCTCCTGGCCGCGCACTTTTTCGTTGGCCGATTCCGACAGGTCGAGCAACACCAGCAAGGCCAGATCGCGCTCGTGGCGCTGGCGCCGCTGCATGATGCGCGGGTCGGGCTGGCGCCCCATGCGCCAGTCGAGCACCGCCTGCAGCGCCGGATCGAGGTCGATGTCGTCGCCGTCTTCGATGCGCCGGATGCGCTGCAGGCCCTGCGGCGCCAGCGCCTCGATCAGGTATTTGAGGTGCGCGATCACCGGCTTGTTCTGATCCAGCACGGCCTGCACCGGCGCCGGATCCGCGAGTTCGACGTGGCGCTCCTGCACCGTCACCCAGTCGGGCCGGTGCAGCTGGATTTGGTAGTCCCACTCGGGGTAGTGCACCGGGTCGGCCAGCGGCGCGCGGCCCAGCAGCGAGTTGATGGTCACGCCTTCCTGGTCCAGCCAGTATTCGGTCGGCAGGGTCCAGATTTCCTGCGCGTCGTCGCCGGCGTATTCGACGTCGATTTCGTTGACCATCTCCATGATGTTGACTTTGCGCCGCACCTGCTGGCGGCTGTCCCAGTCCGCCTGCAACGCCTGCGCCTCGTCGTAGCGCGCCGCTTGCCAGAGGTAGCGGTTGTCGTCGCGGTAGGGGGCGCGCAAGGCATCCTGGCGCGCCGAAAACGGTGCCCAGCCTTGTTGCTGGCGCCAGTGCTCGAGGCTCGCCGCCAGCTCCAGTCCGGTGCTCAGGCTGCGCTGGGCGTCGTCGCGGTCGGGCCAGGCGGCCCAGGCGGCCAGACCCTGCTGCACCCAGGGGTGGGGGTCGGCGCGGTCGGGTTCGAGCCAGGCGCACACCAGGCGGTGCAGCAGGTCGCCGCAGCTGGTGGGTTCGGCCACCGGCTGCGGCTGCAGGCGCCGCCAGAGCGCAGCCAGCCCAGGGAAGCGCGCGCTCGCCAAGGCTTCGACGCGCGCGTCTTCGACCGCTTCGACCAGGGCACACTGCAAGGGCGTGAGGCCGTGGTCGTCGAGCGCCGTCTGGCCAAACACCAAGTGCGCGGCGCAGTGGGCGGCGGCGGCGCGGTAGAGCTCGAGCGCGCTCACCGGGGCGGCCGTGGCGGCGGCCGTGTCGCTGCTGGCGGGCACGTCGTCGTAGGCGTCGGCGAGGTGGATCACCATCTGGTCGATGAAAGGGCGCAGCCCCTGGCGCTGCTCGTAGTCGCCGGCGGTCGGGCGCAGCACGAAGTCGCGGCCCCAGAGGGCACGCAGATACATGTTCAGCCGGCGCTGCACATCGACCAGCAAGGTGCCCTTGCGCTCCTGCTGCAGCACCGCCAGCGCGTCGGGGCTGGCGAGGCCAAAGTAGCGCTGCTGGCCCTCGAAATCGCTGCGGTAGGCGTTGGCGCCCCACATCACCCAGCGCCGCAGCCCGCCCAGGGTGAGCTGGCCCAGCAGGCGGTCGAGTTGCTCGAGCATCGGGCGCAGACCGCGCGGGGCTTGCGCCAGCACCAGTTCGAGCACGCTCAGGTACTGGCGCCACAGGCTGGCGTCGCCCAGGCGCTCGGCCACCGTGCCGGAGGTGCCGGCGATCAAGGCCAGCACCTGGCCCGAGGTGCGCGAGGCCATGCCGAGCAGGAACTGCACCAGCCCCGGCAGCTCTTCCTCGCCCACGGCACGCGCCAGGTGTGGCATCTGCTGCAGGTAGGTCAGCACCAGGTCTTCGCCGCGCCCGAGTTGGTGCAGCGCCCGCGCGCCCTTGAGGTAGTTGTCGAGCCCGCGCGGCGACATGGCGCGCGCGGCCTCCTGCCACGCCGCCGGCAGCAGCTCCTGCGCCCTGGGCGGCAGTTCGGCGAGCAGCTCGTGCTGGTCGTGCAGGTGGATGGTCATGGCGCTTGGGGGCCGTTTACAGACTGAGGGGTGCGGGCTGGTGGCGTGTCAGAAGTAGGTGCCCACGGCGGCGTCGAGCACGTCGCGCATGTCGGCGTCGTCGGTGATCGGGCGCACCAGCGCCATGCGGCAGGCCGCTGCGGGAGCGACGCCGCGCGCGATCAGGGTGCCGGCGTAGATCAACATCCGGGTCGAGAGCCCCTCGTCCAGGCCGTGGCCCTTGAGGTTGCGTGCGCGCTCGCCGATGTGCACCAGCCGCCCGGCGGTTTCGGCATCGACGCCGGACTCGTGGGCCACGATCTCGACTTCGAGCGCGTGCTCGGGGTAGCCAAAATCGAGCGCCGCAAAGCGCTGTTTGGTGGACTGCTTGAGGTCCTTCATGAGCGACTGGTAGCCCGGGTTGTACGAAATCACCAGCACGAAGTCGGGGTGGGCGTGCAGCAGCTCGCCCTTTTTCTCCAGCGGCAGCAGGCGCCGGGCGTCGGTCAGCGGGTGGATCACGACCGTGGTGTCCTGGCGCGCCTCGACCACTTCGTCGAGGTAGCAAATCGCGCCGTGGCGCGCTGCCAGCGTCAGCGGCCCGTCTTGCCAGCGCGTGCCCTGGGCGTCGAGCAAAAAGCGCCCGACCAGGTCGGAGGCCGTCATGTCCTCGTGGCAGGCCACGGTGACCAAGGGCCGACGCAGGCGCCAGGCCATGTATTCGATGAAACGCGTCTTGCCGCAACCGGTGGGGCCCTTGACCATGACCGGCATCCGGGCGCCGTAGGCGGCCTCGAACAGCTCGACCTCGTCGGCCACGGGGCGGTAAAAGGGCTCGTGCGTGGCGCGGTAGCCGCGCAACGGGTCGCTGTCGCTGGCGGTGTGGGGCGGCGTATCGAGGCCTGGGCGCAGGGCGGCGTGGCCGCTGTGGGCGGCGCTGGCCGGGGTGCGGCCAGCCTGCGGTGCGCCGGGCCGCATGGGGGGTGGCGGGGGATGCATGCCGGCCAAGTCGAGGTGGCGCGCCGGGTAGCTGCGTTCTGGGTAGCTGCGTGGGGGGGTGCTGTTCATGATCGTGCTCGGGCTAAGACCTAGTCGGGCCAGACGCGCTGCGGAAACAGCTCGCCGGCGCTGCTGCGTGGGCTGGACGTGCGCATGCCGTCGGCGCTGGGTGTGGCTGCGGGCATGGGCGCGGTGGTCGCGGGGGTGGCAGAGGAGGTTGCAGACGAGGTGGCCGCGGCCAGGTGGGCGCTGGCGTCGGCCCGAGGCCGGGCGGTGCCATTGGCGCGCGCTTTGGGCGCTGCACGCGGCGCGCGTGCCGGCCGGGTGCCGGCAGGCGCAGCGGCCTTGGGCGCCGGCGTGGGCGGCGCGTTGCCGGCCGATTCGGCCCCGCGCTCGGGCTGGGCGCTGCGGCGCACGCTGGCGGCGAGTTGGGTTTTGAGTGCGGTCATTTCAGTATCTCCTCGAGTACGGCTTCAATTTCGGCCCGGGCCGCAGCCGCCTGGCGCCCCAGCGTGTGCACGGTTTGCCCCTGCAGGGCGGCGCTGCGGTAGATCGCGCGCCGCCGCACCACCGAGGGCAGCAGCTCGAGCCCAAACTCGGCGACCGCCTCGTTCATGGCCTGTGACCAGGCGCGATCGGGCTCGGCCTGGTTGAGCACAAAAGCGGCGCGCCACCCGCTGCGCCCAGCGCCGGCCTGCTCGAGCCAACGCACCAAATGCCAGCTGGCCCACAGGTCGAGCGCCGAGGGCAGCACCGGCACCAGCACCCGATCGACCTGGCCCAGCAAGGCCTGCAAGCCGTCTTGCTGCAGCGCCGGCGGGCAGTCCCAGACCACGTAGTGCGGGCGCGGCTGCGATGCATCAGCCAGCCTCTGGGCCGCCTCGGCGCCATGCACGGCCATCGGCAAACCCGCCGCGCCGCTCTGCGCCGCCCATTGCAAGGCCGAGCCCTGCGGGTCCAGGTCCACCAACAGCGTGGGGCCGCGCTGTGCCAGCGCCGCAGCCAGGTTCACAGCCAGCGTGGTCTTGCCGGTGCCGCCCTTGTGGTTGATCAGGGCCAACTGAAACGGTGCGGCACGGCGGCTCATGGCGCTGTCAGGCCGTGGCCAGCCGCCCCAGTTCAGCCGCCAGCGCGTACTCGGCCGGGCTCAAGGCCGCCCCGGTGGCGCTGAGCGTCACGTTGACATAGGTGCGGCCAAAGTTGATGTTCTGAGCCGTAACGCCGCTGGACTCCTGCAGTTCGGCGAGACGATCCAGAAAGGCCCGCGTGTGGGCATAGCTGGCGAACTCGAAACGCCGAAACAGGCTCGGCGGGCGTTCGCTGCAGCTCCATCCAGGAGGCGCGGCAGGCGCCAACGCCGTGGCCTCACTGGCCGTGGCCGGGGTGCCGCTGGGCGTTGGGTCGAGCGCTTGCATGCGATGGCCTTTGCGCCGCTCAGCTGCGGGTCGAAGTGATCTCGAGGTCGCGGCCACCGCCGTCGGCGTCGGGGCGCACGGGCAGGATGCCCTCGACCTCGTTGTGCACGCGCGCGATGATGTGCGCCGCCACCAGCCCGTCGCCCACGCGCTCGCAGGCGTCGGCGCCAGCGCGCACGGCGGCGTTGACGGCGCCGGTCTCGCCGCGCACCAGCACCGTGACGTAGCCGCCGCCGACGAACTGGCGCCCGATCAGGCGCACTTCGGCGGCTTTGGTCATGGCGTCGGCGGCCTCGATGGCCGGCACCAGGCCGCGTGTTTCAATCATCCCGAGGGCGATTCCTGTGCTCGTAGCCATCGTGTTGCCTCTTTATCTTTACAAAGTTGAGTGGATTCAAGCGCTCGGGGCCGTGGGCAGGATGCCTTCGACCTCGTTGTGCACGCGCGCGATGATGTGCGCCGCCACCAGCCCGTCGCCCACGCGCTCGCAGGCGTCGGCACCGGCGCGCACAGCGGCATTGACGGCGCCGGTCTCGCCGCGCACCAGCACCGTGACGTAGCCGCCGCCGACGAACTGGCGCCCGATCAGGCGCACTTCGGCGGCTTTGGTCATGGCGTCGGCGGCCTCGATGGCCGGCACCAGGCCGCGGGTTTCGATCATGCCCAGGGCAATACCTGTGGTTGCTGCCATTTCATTTCTCCTTCAGTTCAAAAAAAAACACCAAAAAAAAACACCTAAACCCCACGAGCCGTCCGCTCAAGCGAACGACTCACCCATGCTCCCACGAGCTGGCCAGCGGCCGGCCCACTCAGCATTCCTACGGTGCAGCGCGCACATTGGCGCGTGCTCCGGCAGCAGGCGTCGCCGCATCGGCCGCCGCAGCGTCTGGCGCTGCCGCCTGTGCGTTGCCTGCACATTCCCAGTGATCGACGATGCCGCAGATCGCCAAATCGGTGATCGTCAGCGGATCGGGCATGGCAAACCGGGCCGCGCTGCCGGTGGTGACGAAGACCCACTTGCCCTCTGGCACCCCGACCGGGTCAGACGCGACCGAAACCACTCCCTGCTCGCTTTGCAGCACGCGCAGCGACACCGCTTGCATGCCCTCCACGCGCCGGGTGCACACCAGATCGGCCATGACTTGCAGCACTTCCATCAGGCGCTCCCCTCTGGCGTCCAGCGGTCGATGATGCCGACGATGGTCAGGTCGGAGGGGAAGTCGCGGCTGCCGGCGGCTTCGCGCGCGGCCGACGAACCGACGCAGATCACCCAGTCGCCTGGCACGCACCCGATGGCATCGACCGCCACGCTGCGTGCGCCACCGGCGCGCTCCTGCACCACCAGCAGGGGCCGGTGGCCAAAGGCTTCGATCCGGTTGGTCGAAACCAGGGTTTTTTCCACGCGCATGATCTTCATGGCTCGGCTCCTGCGCTTCAGTGCCCAGCCACCGCGGCTGCGGCTGCATCGGCCCATTCGAGCCGCTGGCCACTGTGGCGCTCGCTGACCGCCACGCGGCAGTGCAGCAGACCGCGCCCGGCCCAGTCGGCAAAACGCTCCCGCGCCGCCTGCGCCACGCGCAAGCCGCGCGCCACCGCGCGTTCGCGCGAACCCGGCACGCGTGCGCTGTAGGTGAAATGCACCAGCAGCGGCAGCGGCAAGCCGCGTTGCACGTTCAGGCCCTGAAAGATGCGCGCGCCCACGTCGAGGTCGGCCGCACCTTCTTCGACCGTGTCGAGGTGGGCAAAATAAAACTGGTTGCGCACCTGCAGCGACGGCACGGCCTCGCCGGCGCAGACGAAGGCTTCGTCGTGGCCGATCACGGCGTAGCGGCCGCCGTGGTGCTGCTGCACGTAGTCGAGCTGCGAGAAGTTGCCGACCAGCCAGGCCCGGGCCAAGCCCAGCAGCCCGTGTGGCAGTGGGTACAGCGCGGCGCCACCGAGCTCGGCGGCGTAGCGCAGCAGCGCGGCATCGAGCGCCTGCTGCGCCGCTGCGGCGCTCAGGCCCAGCGTGGCGCGGTACAGCGCCGCGCTGTCGAGGTAGCGCTCGGCGCGCAACTGGCCGCTTGCGTCGGGCAGGTGGATGCGGATCGCGTCGCAATCGGTGTCGACCCCGAGCAGCAGCACCTGCGGTGCGGCGCCGTGGCCATAGGTGTTGTCCACCGCCACTTGCAGTGCGTGCAGGCGCTCGATCGCGGCGGCCACAGCGGCGGCGTCGTGGCTGCCGTGGGCGGCGCAGCCCTGCTCGCAGGGGGCCGAACTGCTGTAGTGGTAGGCCGCGACCTTGAGGTAGTCGAGCCCGGCGCCGCCTTCGATGGCCCCGGTGAGGCGCTCGAGCTCGCGCTGGGTCCAGTCGGCGACGTCGTGCTCGACGTCAAACAACGCGCCGGCGTAGGCCTTGACCCAGACCCAGGGCGCCGGCGCGGTGCGCAGCACAAAGGGCAGCAAGCCCTGCAAGCGGCCATCGGCGCAAGGGCTGATGTCGATGGTGTGAAAACCCAGAGCCTGCCAGTGCGCGCTCTGCAGCGTCATGCGCGGCAGCCAGCAGGCCTGGTCGGTGGCGGCGTGGTCGACCGAAGCGGCGATGGTCGCGAACAGGCAGTGCGCGTACAGCGCAGACATGTCCACGCCCTGAACCCAGGCGCTGGCCAGCCAGTCGGCGGGCAACTCAAAGCCCAGCCGCTCGAGCGCCAGCGCTTGCGCCTGTTGCGCAAAGTCGCGCTCGTGCTGCAGGTTGGAGAGCGTGCGCAACACGTCGGTGACGGCAGCAAAGCGGCCGCGCAGCGTGAGCTCATAGTGGCGCAGGCAGTCGTTGAGCGCGGCATCCACCAGCGCATGCTGCGCTCGCTCCTGGGGCAGCGGCAGCTCCGCTGACCGGGTGCGCGCCGACGCCCCTGCCCGCGCATTGGGCGCAGGTTGGCTGCTGGCGCGTGCGCTCAGGGCCAGACGGCGTTGCAGGGTGTTCATGGTGGCAAGCTCAGTGGTTGCCAGCTCAGCCGCGGGCGCCGCCCGATACCGTCACGGTGGCGCCGCGCCCGGTGCTGCCCGAGGAGCCGGTGACCGGGCTGGGCGGAATCTCGGGGCGCACCTGTTCGCGCACCTGCTCGCGCGCTGCCCGTGCATCCATGCCCATGCCGCGCGGCTGGCCGCGCAGCGTCGGGTTGCGCCCTTGGGACCAAGCGCCTTCGGTGCCCGAAACGCGGCTGTTGCCGCTCCAGGCGTCGCCGGTGACGCGGCTGCCCTGCTGGCGCCCGTCGCCCGAGATTTGGCTCGACGCCAGTGCCGGCGGTGTGGCCGGGGCGGCGGCGGCAGTCGGCGCGGCCGCTGTGCGCTCGCTGGCGACCATGCGCCCGGTGGCGCGGGCGCTGCAGCCGTGGCGGAATTCGGGCGTGCCGGTGATCATGCCCTGGGCCTTGAAGCCGGGGCCGGTGATGCGCTCGCTGGCGCCGCCGCTGCCGCTGGCCACGCCGGTGACCGAGCGCACGCGTTCGGGGGCGCGCTGGCGCGCCGGCGGCACGATGCTGAAGCCCTGCGGCGCCGCTGGCACCTGTTCCAGCGCCAGCTCGGGGTGGCGGGTGAGCCAAGCGCCGTCGATGCGGCACGAGGCGTGCTGGTTGTCGGGCCCGATGTAGGCGGTGCCGGTGACCGGCTCGCAGGCGCCGCGCTCGTCGCCCGTGACGCCGCCGCCGCCCACGCCGGGCCGATCGCCGGTGAGCGACTGTGGCCGCCAGCTGGCCGGCTGCACCTGCGTTTTGGCGCTGCTGGAGCGGGCATACTGGGTGCCGGTGATCGGACGCTGCGCGCCGGCTTCGCTGCCGGTGACGCTGCCGCCACTGTGCAGCGTGACGCCGGTCACGGTCTGCTGGCCGCGGCTGGACATCACGCTGACCTTGTGCGGGCCCTCGCGCAGACCCTCTTGCTGACACAGTTGCAGCGTTTCGGCGGCCAGGTACTGGGTGCCGGTGATGCCGCGGCACGCACCCGTCTGGTTGCCGGTGACCAACGGTTTGGGGTCGGCCATGGTGCCGCTCACGGTCTGCTGTTGCCCGGTGGTGAGCGACTGCCCGACTTTGGGCGGACGCGGCTGTGGCCGCGCCTCGCACCAGGCTTCGAACTGCTCCTGGCCGATGTATTCGGTGCCGGTGACGTTGCGGCAGGTGCCGGGCTCCTGGCCGGTGACTTTGCCACTGCGCTCGACTTGGGTGCCGGTGACTTCTTGGCCGCTCAGGGTGTGGCCGGCTTCGACCTTTTGCAGCGCCGGCCGGGTGCGACCGCTGGGGCGCATGGCGCCCGTTTGGCTGCTGGCTTCGGTGCGTCCGGTGAGCGAGGCCACCAGCCGCTTTTGCATCGCCAGTTGACGGCCGGTGGCGCCTTGCTCGAGCGCGGTCTGCCAATCGGCGCGGTCCGGCATCGAGGCGGCGATGCGGGTGGCGTTGGCCACGCGCTGGATGCCGGGCTTGCCCACTGCCGCCAACGCCTGGCGCCGGGCCCGGGCCAAGGTGCGGCCGGTGGGGGCGGCGTAGAGGCTGCGCTGCATGACCGGGGCGGCACTCAGGACCTCGGTGCCCGCCGCGTCGTTGCAGCCGCAACCGCCCGCCGCGCCGGTGCAGGCGCATTCGGCCGTTGCCTCCGGGCGCTGCAGTTCGGTCAGGCTGCGCTGGCTGGTGTGGGCTGCTGCCCGCTCCGCGGCATTCAAGCCCGAACCGCTGCCCGACTGCACCTGCGCCAGCAGCGACTGCGCGCTGGCGCGGCTCGCCACCTTGCCCGCTGTGGCCATGGCCTGGCGGCGCAGGCGCGCCATCTCGCGCCCGGACAGCGTGACGTCGCCGTGTTTGACAGTGCTAGGCCCCATGGCACACCTCTGGATACTTTCTGGCGCGCGGCAAAACCGCGCCGCCCTTGCGATGCTTGTGGATACAGAAAAATGGGCGCTGCAGCGGCAGTCGAGCGCCCAGCGCTTTCAGCGATAGACCACGAAGGCCTGACCCTGGCTTTGCGAGTAGTTGTCGTAGGCCACGAAGCGCACCACGTGGTTCGGGAACTCGCGGTGGCAGGCTTCGATTTCGGTCAGCACCGCATCCACGCTTTGCTCGCCAAACAGTGGCAGCTTCCACATGTACCAAAAGCTGCTGGTGGCGGCGGTGCCGCGCTCGGTGTGCTCGATGGCCGGGTTCCAGCCTTGCGCAATCGCGTAGGCGATCTGGCGCCGCACCTGCTCGGGCTTCATCTGCGGGAGGTAGGAAAAGGTCTCGTAGCGCTGGGTCTGTTGGTAGGCTTGTACGGCCATGATGGGCTCCTGTCAATGCTCGATGGGGTTGCTGGAAGGTGTGGATGCGGGCATCACTTGTGCGTCACGTCGAGCTTGTCCACGGTGTCGAACTCGAACTTGATCTCTTTCCAAGTTTCCATCGCGATCTTCAGCTCTGGGCTGTGGGCGGCGGCGGCGGTGAGGATTTCCTTGCCCTCTTTTTCGAGCTGGCGGCCTTCGTTGCGCGCTTGCACACAGGCTTCGAGCGCGACGCGGTTGGCGTGCGCACCGGCGGCGTTGCCCCAGGGGTGGCCGAGCGTGCCGCCACCGAATTGCAGCACCGAGTCGTCGCCAAAAATGCTCACCAGCGCCGGCATGTGCCAGACGTGGATGCCGCCCGAGGCGACTGCGAACACACCCGGCATCGAGCCCCAGTCCTGGTCGAAGAAGATGCCGCGGGCGCGGTTTTCGGGCACGAACGATTCGCGCAGCAGATCGATCCAGCCCAGCGTGGCCTCGCGGTCGCCCTCGAGCTTGCCGACCACGGTGCCGGTGTGCAGGTGGTCGCCGCCCGAGAGGCGCAAAATCTTGGTCAGCACGCGGAAGTGGATGCCGTGGTGCGGGTTGCGGTCGATCACCGCGTGCATGGCGCGGTGGATGTGCAGCAGCATGCCGTTTTCGCGGCACCAGTTGGCCAACCCGGTGTTGGCGCAAAAGCCGGCCGTGATGTAGTCGTGCATGATGATCGGCGCGCCGATCTCTTTGGCGTATTCGGCGCGCTTGTACATTTCCTCGGGCGTCGGGGCGGTGACGTTGAGGTAGTGGCCCTTGCGCTCGCCGGTCTCGGCCTCGGCCTTGAGCGTGGCTTCCTGCACGAAGTCAAAGCGCTGGCGCCAGCGCATGAACGGTTGGCTGTTGACGTTTTCGTCGTCCTTGGTGAAATCGAGCCCGCCGCGCAGGCACTCGTAGACGGCGCGGCCGTAGTTCTTGGCGCTCAGGCCGAGCTTGGGCTTGATGGTGCAACCCAACATCGGGCGCCCGTACTTGTTCAGAATGTCGCGCTCGACCTGAATGCCGTGCGGTGGGCCGCCGCAGGTTTTCACGTAGGCGATCGGGAAGCGCACGTCTTCGAGACGCAGCGCACGCACGGCCTTGAAGCCGAACACGTTGCCCACCAGCGAGGTGAAGACGTTGACCACCGAGCCTTCTTCGAACAGATCGATCGGGTAGGCGATGAAGGCGTAGAAGCAGCTGTCGTCGCCGGGCACGTCCTCGATGCGGTAGGCGCGGCCCTTGTAGTAGTCGAGGTCGGTGAGCAAGTCGGTCCAGACCGTGGTCCAGGTGCCGGTGGACGATTCGGCGGCCACCGCGGCGGCGGCCTCTTCGCGATCCACCCCCGCCTGTGCGGTAATCTTGAACACCGCCAACAAGTCGGTGTCGAGGGGGATGTAATCGGGCATCCAATAGGTTTGACGGTATTCTTTGACACCGGCACTGTAAGACTTGACAGCCATGCTTGCTCCTGTTTGAAGGTGGGTGGAACCGAGTACCTGCACCCTTGCTGTGTTGAGTGCCGATCCAATGTGGTTCATTGTTGGCTCCTTTTTTGTTTGATGCAAGTAAATTGTTCAGACTGTCATGTTTTATTGAGGTAAACTTATCGCCATGAACCTGCGCCACCTCACCCTGCACCAGCTGCGCATCTTTCACGCTGTGGCGCGCCACGGCAGTTTTGCCCGCGCCGCCGAGGCGCTGCACCTGTCGCCGCCCACGCTGTCGCTGCAGGTCAAGCAGCTGTCCGAGACCGTGGGGCAGCCCTTGTTCGAGCAGATCGGCAAAAAGATTTTTCTCACCGCCAGCGGTCGCACGCTGGCCGACGCCTGCCACGACATCGAGGGCCGCATGGAGCGCTTGAGCGCCGACCTGTCGGCCCTGCAAGGGGTGGAGCGCGGCAGCATCAAGCTGGCGATCCTGACCACCGTCAAGTACACCGTGCCCAAGCTGCTGGGGCGTTTTTGCGCCGCCCACCCCGGTATCGAGGTCAGCATGCAGGTGGGCAACCGCGAGCTGCTGCTGCAGCGCCTGGCACACAACCAGGACGACCTGACCATCATGGGCCAGCCACCCGAGCCACTGGCGCTGGTCAGCGAGCCCTTTGCCGACAACCCGCTGGTGCTGGTGGCGCCACCCGATCACCCCTTGGCCGGCCAGCGCCAGATCGACCCGCAGCGCCTGCAGGGCCTGCCCTTCGTGCTGCGCGAACCGGGTTCGGGCACGCGCCTGACCAGCGAGCGCTTCTTTGCCAGCCAGGGGATTGCGATCAAACCCCGGCTCGAGCTCGCCAGCAACGAGGCCATCAAGCAGACCGTGGCCGGTGGCCTGGGGCTGGCGGTGCTGTCGGCGCACACGGTGGTGGCCGAACTGGCGCTGGGCGAACTGGTGCAGCTCGACGTGCAGGGTTTCCCGCTCATTCGGCGCTGGTACGTGGTCTATCCGCAGGGCAAGCGCCTGTCGGCGGCGGCGCTGGCCTTCAAGGACTGGCTGTTCGCCCACCGCGGCCCCGAGAGGGCGGGAGCGGACCCAGAGCGCAGCGCCGGCGCCGCATCAGGCGATGCTTAAGCGGGGTCACAAAAGAATTGAAGGAGTGGACAAGCCGCAAGGGCACCACAGGGGCCGCGCCGTCACGCGCCGCACTTCACGGTCTGGAATAATGTTTCATCCTTCACCGCAGCAGCCCGGAGCCCCCATGAACCCACGCGCCACCAAGATCGTCGCCACCCTCGGGCCGGCTTCCAACACGCCCGAGATCTTGCAAGCCATCATCGAGGCGGGCGTGAACGTGGTGCGGCTCAATTTCTCGCACGGCAGCGCCGACGAACACCGCCAGCGCGCGGCCATGGTGCGCGCCGCCGCGCAAAAAGCCGGGCGCGTAGTGGCCATCATGGCCGACTTGCAAGGGCCCAAAATCCGCGTCGGCAAGTTCGCCCAAGGGCGCGTGCTGCTGCAAACCGGGCAGCCCTTCGTGCTCGACGCTGCGCGCAGCCTGCCGGGCGACGAAACCGCCGTGGGGTTGGACTACAAGAGCCTGCCCGACGAGGTGCAGGTGGGCGACGTGCTGCTGCTCAACGACGGCCTGATCGTGCTGCAGGTGCTGCGCCTCGAGGGCGCGGCGGTGCACACCGAGGTGCTGCAAGGCGGCGAGCTTTCCAACCACAAGGGCATCAACAAACGCGGCGGCGGCCTCACCGCCCCGGCCCTGACCAGCAAAGACATGGAAGACCTGAAGGTGGCGATGGCGCTGCAGGTCGATTTCGTGGCCGTGAGCTTTCCCAAAGACGCGGCCGATATGGAACTGGCGCGCCAGTTGTGCCACCTGGCCCAACCAGATGGCCCGCAACCGGCCCTGATCGCCAAGATCGAGCGCGCCGAAGCCATCCCGGTGCTCGAGAGCATCGTGCTGGCCAGCGACGGCATCATGGTCGCGCGCGGCGACCTGGCGGTCGAGGTCGGCAACGCGGCCGTGCCGGCGCTGCAAAAGCGCATGATCCGGCTGGCGCACGCGCACGACCGCTTCGTCATCACCGCCACGCAGATGATGGAGAGCATGATCCACGCCCCCATGCCCACGCGCGCCGAAGTCAGCGACGTGGCCAACGCCGTGCTCGACGGCACCGACGCCGTGATGCTCAGCGCCGAGACAGCCGCCGGCAAGTTCCCGCTCGAGACAGTGCGCGAAATGGCTTTGATCTGCGAGGCCGCCGAACGTGCCGACCGGCACGACCTCGAGTCCGACTTCAGCGGCAAGGCCTTCACCCGCATCGACCAGTCGATCGCCATGGGCGCGCTCTTTACCGCCTCGCACCTGGGCGCCAAGGCGATCGTGGCGCTGACCGAATCGGGTTCGACCGCGCTCTGGATGAGCCGCCACAAGGTGCACATTCCCATCTACGCCCTGACGCCGCGTCTGCGCGCGCAGCGGCGCATGGCGGTCTATCGCAACGTGCACCCGATGCTGGTGGATTCCAGCACCGACCGCGACACCGCGCTGGCCCAGGCCGAGCAGCACCTCAAGGCGCGCGGCGTCGTCGCCGCCGGCGACGTCTATGCCATTACCTGTGGCGAGCCCATGGGCACGCCGGGTGGCACCAACATGCTCAGGATTTCGCGGGTGGGCTAAAGGGCAGCAGTTGCCCGAAACGCGCCGCCAGAAACCCTTCGCCACGCTCGAGCATGAAGTAGCGAAAAGCCTCGGCCGCCGGCGAGAGCACCTTCGACAGGGTGTGCACCAGGTTCCACGCCCGCACCACCGGCGTGGCCTCCACCTCGAGCCGGGCAATCAGGCCGTGCTGCAGCTCCAGCCCGATGGTATGCAGCGACAGAAAGCTCAAGCCCATGCCGGCCATCACCGCCTGTTTGATGGCCTCGTTGCTCGACATCTCCATCACCACGCGCGGCTGCAAGCGGGTGCCTTGTAAAAATTTCTCCATCGCCGCCCGGGTGCCCGAGCCGCGCTCGCGCACGATGAAGCCGTAGGGCTCCAGCGCTTGCGCCGTGGGGTGGCCGATCTTGAGCAGCGGGTGATCGGTGGAGGCCACGAACACCAGCGGGTTGGCGGCAAAGGGTTCGGTGCGCGTGGCCAGTTCCTTGGGCGGCTGGCCCATGATGGCGATGTCCACCTCGCCGCCTTGCAGCATGCGCAGCAGCTGGTCGTGGTTGCCCAGCACCAGGCGCGTTTCCACGCCCGCGTGTTCGAGCCGGAACTGGCCGATCAGGTGCGGCAAAAAATACTGCGCCGTGCCCACCATGCCGATCGTAAGCTGCCCGACCTCGACCCGTTTGAGGCGAGCGGCGGCGTCTTGCGCGTCCTTCAGCGTGGCCAGAATTTTTCGCGCATAGACCAGCATGTACTCGCCGGCGGTGGTCAGCGACACCTTGCGGCCGCTGCGCTCGAACAGGGGCAGCCCGACGTTGTCTTCCAACTCCTTGATCTGCATGGTCACGGCGGGCGGCGTGAGGTGCAGGGCTTCGGCGGCGCGGGCAAAGCTGAGGTGGCGTGCGACCTCAGTGAAAACCCTGAGTTGGCGAAAGGTGGTGTTTTTCACTCAGCTTATCCTGAATTGGTTGTGAATAAAACGTAAATTTACCTTATTTGGCTTTGGAACTACATTGCGGACTCCCCTTAAATTTGCACGCCGCTTTTCATGCTCAATGCCCTGATCTTCGATGTGGATGGCACCCTGGCCGACACCGAGAGCGTGCACCTCGCGGCGTTCAACCACGCCTTCGCGCAAGAGGGGCTGGACTGGCACTGGGACGTGCCGCTCTACACCCAGCTGCTCGAAGTCTCGGGCGGCAAAGAGCGCCTGCTGCACTACTGGCGCATGGTGCAGCCGGGTCTGAAAGAGGTCGATGGCGGCGCCGTGCGCGACACCGTGGCGCGGCTGCACGAAATCAAGACCGCCTGGTACGAGCAAGCCATCAGCGCCGGCGCAGTGGAGCTGCGCCCAGGCGTGCTCACGCTCATGCAGGCGGCGCTCAACCAGGGCCTGCAACTGGCGATCGCCACCACCACCTCGCCGGTGAACATCGCGGCGCTGCTGCGCACGGCCATCGGGCCGGATTGGCGCAGCCACTTTCTGGCCATCGGCGACGCCAGCAACGCGCCCCTCAAAAAACCGCACCCGCAGGTGTACCTCAAGGTGCTGGCGGATATGCGCCTCGACCCGGCGCAGTGCGTGGCCTTTGAGGACTCGGCCAATGGCCTGCAGTCGGCCACGGCGGCGGGGTTGGCGACCGTCATCACCCCCACCAGCTACACCGCGCAGCACGATTTTGGCGCCGCGCTGCGCGTGCTGCCCGACCTGAGCCAGCTCGATTTGGGGCAACTGCGCCAGTGGCTGAGCGAGCGCCAGGCCACTCGGGCCACCGTTGGCACCCAGCGCGCAGCGGCCAAGCCGCCCGGCAGCGCCAAACGTTGAAGCCCCCAAGCCGCCCCGCACTGTTCATAAAAACCACTGAGACACACCATGCTCCAGACCAACCGTTCCACGCTGACCCAGTTCCTGATCGAGGAGCGGCGCCGCTTCCCGCAGGCCAGTGGCGATTTCAACGCCCTGATCCTCGACGTGACCCTGGCCTGCAAAGCGATAGCGCGCACCGTGGCCTACGGCGAACTCGGGGGGGCCATGGGCAACTACGCGCCCGAGGCCGGCGGCAGCGTCAACGTGCAAGGCGAAACGCAGAAAAAGCTCGACGTGCTGAGCAATGAATTGTTCATGCAGCGCACCGAATGGTCGGGCCACCTGGCGGGCATGGCGTCCGAGGAGATGGATTTGCCGCACCAGATCCCGGCGCAGTACCCGCGCGGCCCCTATCTGCTGGTGTTCGACCCGCTCGACGGCTCGAGCAACATCGACGTCAACGTCTCGGTGGGCAGCATTTTTTCGGTGTTGCGCGCACCCAAGGAGGTGATCGACAGCGGCCGCGATGTGGTCGAGGCCGATTTTTTCCAGCCCGGTGCTGCTCAAGTGGCGGCTGGCTACGCCCTCTATGGCCCCACCACCATGCTGATCCTGACCGTGGGCCGTGGCGTCAACGGCTTCACACTGGACCCGAACCTGGGCGAGTTCATGCTCACCCACCCCCATTTGCAGGTGCCGCCGGATACGCAAGAGTTCGCCATCAACGCCTCCAACAGCCGCTTCTGGGAGGCGCCGATCAAGCGCTACGTCGATGAATGCCTGGCTGGCAAGACGGGCGTGCGCGGCAAGGACTTCAACATGCGCTGGATCGCCTCCATGGTGGCCGAGGCGCACCGCATCCTGATGCGTGGCGGCGTGTTCATGTACCCGCGCGACAACAAAGACCCGAGCAAGCCTGGGCGCCTGCGCCTGCTGTACGAGGCGAACCCGATCGGCATGATCATGGAACAGGCCGGTGGCCGCGCCAGCACCGGGCGCGAACCGATGATGGAAGTGGTGCCGACCTCGCTGCACCAGCGCATCGGCTTGGTGTTTGGCAGCAAGAACGAAGTCGAGCGCATCGAGCGCTACCACCGCGAACCCGCGCAGGCCAAAGAGGGCGAACCGCTGTTTGCTTCGCGTTCGCTGTTTCGCAACTGATGCCGCTGCCATACCAGGTCGAGCAGAGCCGACCTTAGCCACACACCATCCAGGAGACCCTCGCCATGTCCGAACGCCACCCCATCATCGCCATCACCGGCTCCTCTGGTGCCGGCACCTCGACCGTCACGCGCACCTTTCAGAACATCTTCAGGCGCGAGGGCATCAAGGCCGCCGTGATCGAAGGCGACAGCTTCCACCGCTTTGAGCGCAAGGCCATGAAGCAGCGCATGGCCGACGAAGAGGCCAATGGCAACCGGCATTTCAGCCACTTTGGCGCCGAGGGCAATATGTTCGAGCAGCTCGAGGCGCTGTTTCGCGACTACGCGGCCAGCGGCCAGGGCAAAAGCCGCCTGTACCTGCACAACGAGCTCGAGGCCGCACCCTATGGCCAGGAGCCCGGTACCTTCACCCCGTGGACCGACTTGCCCGCCGGCACCGACCTGCTGTTCTACGAGGGCCTGCACGGCGCCGTCAAGACCGATACCGTGGATGTGGCGCGCTACCCCGATCTGCTCATCGGCGTCGTGCCCTCCATCAACCTGGAGTGGATCCAGAAGCTGATCCGCGACAAGACCCAGCGCGGCTACAGCCAGGAGGCGGTGGTGGACACGATCCTGCGTCGCATGCCCGACTACGTGCACTACATCGTGCCGCAGTTTGGTCTCACGCACGTCAACTTCCAGCGCGTGCCGGTGGTGGACACCTCGAACCCGTTCATCACGCGCGACATTCCCACCGCCGACGAAAGCGTGTGCGTGGTGCGTTTTGCCCAGCCCAAGGGCATCGATTTCCAGTATTTGCTGAGTATGATCAACGGGTCGTGGATGAGCCGCGCCAACACCATCGTGGTGCCCGGGGGCAAGATGGAACTGACGATGCAGCTCATCTTCACGCCCTTCATCTGGCGCATGATGGAGCGCAAAAAGCGCGCGCTCGGTCTGGCCTGAACCCGAATCCGACCTCAACCCCTACGCATGAACACCCCCACCCCCGAACTGGCCCGGCAGATGGCCAACGCGATCCGCATGCTGGCCGTCGATGCCGTGGAAAAAGCCAAGAGCGGCCACCCCGGCGCGCCGATGGGCATGGCCGAGATTGCCGAAGTGCTCTGGAACCGCCACCTCAGGCACAACCCGGCCAACCCCCATTGGCCGGACCGGGACCGCTTCGTGCTCTCCAACGGCCACGGCTCGATGCTGATCTACGCGCTGCTGCACCTGAGCGGTTACGACCTGCCGCTGAGCGAGCTGCAAAACTTTCGCCAACTGCACAGCAAGACCGCCGGGCACCCGGAGGTCGGCATCACCCCCGGTGTGGAAACCACCACTGGCCCGCTGGGGCAGGGGCTGGCCAACGCGGTCGGCATGGCGCTGGCCGAAAAGCTGCTGGCGGCCGAGTTCAACCGCGACGGCCACACGGTGGTGGACCACCACACCTACGTCTTTTTGGGTGACGGCTGCCTGATGGAGGGCATCAGCCACGAGGTCTGTTCGCTCGCCGGCACGCTGCGCCTGCCCAAGCTGATCGCCTTCTACGACGACAACGGCATCAGCATCGACGGCCACGTCGAGGGCTGGTTCACCGACGACACGCCCAAGCGCTTCGAGGCCTACGGCTGGAACGTGATCGCACGCGTCGATGGCCACGACCCAGCGGCGGTGGACGCGGCGCTGCGGCAAGCCAAGCAGCAAGCCGCTGCCGCCGACGGCAAGCCGACCCTGATCTGCTGCCAGACCGTGATCGGCCAGGGCTCGCCCAACAAGGCCGGCACGCACGACGTCCACGGCGCGGCGCTGGGCGCAGCCGAAGTGGCGGCCACGCGCGCCGCGCTGGGCTGGGAGCACGCGCCGTTCGAGGTGCCGGCCGAGCTGTACGCCGCCTGGGACGCACGCGCCCATGGCGCCAGCGCCGAGGCCGATTGGGCGCAGCGTTTTGCCGCCTACCGCGCCGCGCATCCGCAGCTCGCGGCCGAGTTCGAGCGCCGCATGGCAGGCGAGCTGCGCGCCGACTTCGGCGCGCGCCTGGGCGAGATGTTTGCCGCCGTGGCCGCCAAGCCCGACGCCATCGCCACGCGCAAGGCGAGCCAGAACGCGCTCGACGCGCTCGCACCCCTGCTGCCCGAGTTCTTTGGCGGCAGCGCCGACCTCACTGGCTCGAACCTGACCAACTTCAAGGGCTGCGTCAAGGCCGGGCGCGACACCTGGGGCAACCACCTGAGCTACGGCGTGCGCGAGTTCGGCATGGCCGCGATCATGAACGGCATCGCGCTGCACGGCGGCTACATCCCCTACGGCGGCACCTTCCTGACCTTCAGCGACTACTCGCGCAACGCCATCCGCATGGCGGCGCTGATGAAGCAGCGCGTGATCCACGTCTTCACGCACGACTCCATCGGCCTGGGCGAAGACGGCCCCACGCACCAGTCGATCGAGCACGTGCCGAGCCTGCGCATCATCCCGAACCTGGACGTCTGGCGCCCGGCCGACGGGCTGGAGACGGCGGTGGCCTGGGCGCAGGCGCTGCAACGCCGCGACGGCCCGAGCGCCTTGTGCCTGTCGCGCCAGAACCTGCCGCGCGTGAGCACGCTGGCGCAGGCCGACGCCATCCGCCAGGGCGGCTACGTGCTGGCCGAAGTGGCCGCTGCGCAGGCGCTGATCGTGGCCACCGGTTCCGAAGTGGAAATCGCCCTGCAGGCCCAGGCCCTGCTGGCCGCCGAGGGCGTGAGCGTGCGCGTGGTCTCGATGCCTTGCACCAATGTGTTCGACCGCCAGCCAGCCGCCTACCAAGACCAGGTGCTGCCGCCGGCGCTGCCGGCGCTGGCGCTGGAGGCCGCGCAGCCCGACTTCTGGCACAAGTACGTGGGCCGCACCGGCAAGGTGCTGGGCATCGCCAGCTACGGCGAATCGGCCCCGGCCAAAGACCTGTACCGCCACTTTGGCCTCACGCCCGAGCGCGCCGCCGAAGCGGTACGCGCCCTGCTGCGCCGCAGCGTCTGAAGCTTTGGCTCGCAGCCCTTGCCGCCCACCCCTGGACCACCCTTCCCGCCTGGCCCCCAGCACATCCCTTGCCGCACGACGTGAACACCGCCCCCCCTGACGACCGCGCCTACGACCTGATCCTGTTCGACCTCGACGGCACCTTGATCGAAACCGCGCCCGAGATCGCCGACGCCGTCAACGACACGCTGCTGCAGTTTGGCCACGCCCCGGCCAGCGAGCAGCAGATCACCGACTGGATCGGCCACGGCACGCGCGAGCTGCTGATCCAGGCCCTGGCCCAGGCCAGCCACGCCACGCCCGAGGCGGTGCGCAGCGCGGCGCAGTTTGCGACCATCGAAGCCGCCTTTGGCCAGCACTATTTGCGCCGTTGCGGCAGCCGCAGCCAGCTCTACCCACAGGTGCGCGGCACGCTCACGGCGCTGCGCGCTGAGGGTGTGCGGCTGGCGCTGGTGACCAACAAAGAGGCGCGCTACACCCAGGCGGTGCTCGAGGCGCACCAGCTGGCCCATGCCTTTGACCGCGTCATCTGCGGCGACACGCTGGCGGTCAAAAAACCCAACCCGGCCGGCATCCAGGCCTGCCTGCAGCAGTTTGGCGTACCGCCCGAGCGCGCGCTGTTCGTGGGCGACTCGTCGATCGACGTGGCCACGGCGCGCAACGCCGGCATCGCGGTCTGGGTGCTGCCCTACGGTTACAACATGGGCCAGCCCATAGCCGCCAGCGCGCCCGATCGCGTCATCGCCGACGTCAGCGCCTTGCTGCCCACGGCGCTCGAGCTGTGTTGAGTGCCGCAGGGCAAGCCTTACAATTTTTGCTTTCAACCCCGGAGACATTCCATCATGAGCATCAAAGTCGGCATCAACGGTTTTGGCCGCATCGGGCGCATGGTTTTTCGTGCCGCCATCGCCGAGTTCAAGGACATCCAGATCGTTGCCATCAACGACTTGCTCGAACCCGAGTACCTGGCCTACATGCTGCAGTACGACAGCGTGCACGGCCGCTTCAAGGGTGAGGTGTCGGTCGAGGGCAAGGACCTGATCGTCAACGGCCAGCGCATCCGCCTGACGGCCGAAAAAGACCCGGCCAACCTCAAATGGGGCGAGGTCGGCGCCGAGGTGGTGATCGAGTCCACCGGCATCTTCCTGACCAAGGAGGGCGCGCAAAAACACCTCGATGCCGGGGCCAAGAAAGTCATCATGTCGGCCCCGTCCAAGGACGACACGCCGATGTTCGTCTATGGCGTCAACCACGGCAGCTACGCCGGCGAGGCCATCGTCAGCAACGCCAGCTGCACCACCAACTGCCTGGCCCCGGTGGCCAAGGTGCTCAACGACAAGTGGGGCATCAAGCGCGGCCTCATGACCACGGTGCACGCCGCCACCGCGACGCAAAAAACCGTCGACGGCCCGAGCAGCAAAGACTGGCGCGGCGGCCGCGGCATCCTGGAGAACATCATCCCCAGCAGCACCGGCGCCGCCAAGGCGGTGGGTGTGGTGATTCCGGCCATCAAGGGCAAGCTCACCGGCATGGCGTTTCGCGTGCCCACCAGCGACGTGTCGGTGGTCGATCTCACCGTCGAGCTCAACCACCCGGCCAGCTACGCCGAGATCTGCGCCGAAATGAAGGCCCAGAGCCAGGGCGCGCTCAAGGGCGTGCTCGGCTACACCGAAGCCAAGGTGGTGGCGAGCGACTTCCGTGGCGAGCGCTGCACCAGCGTGTTTGACGCCGATGCCGGCATCGCGCTCGACAGCACCTTCGTCAAGGTGGTGGCCTGGTACGACAACGAGTGGGGCTACTCGTGCAAGTGCCTGGAAATGGCGCGCGTGGTCGGCCAAGCGGCCAAATGAGCAGGGGCGCGCGATGAACTTCCTGCGGTTTTCTGATGTGTGCGCCAGTGGCCAGGCCACGGGCAAGCGGGTGTTCATCCGCGCCGACCTGAACGTGCCGCTCACCCCGGACGGCCAGATCAGCGAAGACACGCGCGTGCGCGCCAGCATGCCGGCGGTGCGCATGGCGCTCGACGCCGGCGCGGCGGTGATGGTGACCTCGCACCTCGGGCGCCCGAGCGAAGGCATGTGGCGGCCCGAGGACTCGCTGGCCCCTGTGGCGGCGCGCATGGCCGAGCTGCTGGGCTGCCCGGTGCCCCTGATCGCCGACTGGGTCGAGGGCGGTTTCGAGGTGCAGCCGGGCCAGGTGGTGCTGCTGGAAAACTGCCGCCTCAACCCCGGCGAGAAGAAAAACAGCCCGCAACTGGCGGCCAAGCTCGGGCGTCTGTGCAACATTTTTGTCCACGACGCCTTTGGCACCGCGCACCGCGCCGAAGCCAGCACCTACGGCATCGCCGAGACCGCGCCGTTGGCTTGCGCCGGCCCGCTGCTCGCGGCCGAGATGGACGCCATCGGCCTGGCGCTGGCCAACCCCAAGCGCCCGCTGCTGGCGATCGTGGCCGGCTCCAAGGTCAGCACCAAGCTCAGCATTTTGCAAAGCCTGTCCGACAAGGTCGATGGCCTGATCGTGGGCGGCGGCATCGCCAACACCTTCATGCTCGCCGCCGGGCTGCCGATCGGCCACAGCCTGGCCGAGCCCGATTTGGTGGAGCAGGCGCGCAGCGTGATGGAGGCCATGAAGGCGCGCGGGGCCGAGGTGCCCATCCCCACCGACGTGGTGGTGGCCAAGCGCTTTGCCGCCGACGCCGAGGCCTGCGTGAAAGCGGTGGCCGACGTGGCCGCCGACGACCTGATCCTGGATATCGGCCCCGAGACCGCCGCGCGGCTGGCGGCCAAACTCGAGCGCGCCGGCACCATCGTCTGGAACGGCCCAGTGGGCGTGTTCGAGTTCGACGCCTTCGCCCACGGCACCGAGGCCATCGCGCGCGCCATCGCCGCCAGCCCGGCCTTCAGCATCGCCGGTGGCGGCGACACGCTGGCGGCCATCGCCAAATACGGCATCGAGTCGCAAGTCGGCTACATCTCCACCGGCGGCGGCGCTTTCCTCGAAGTGCTCGAGGGCAAGACGCTGCCGGCGTTCGAGGTGCTGGCGCGGCGTGCGGCGGCCTGAGTTCGGTGCAAGGCGCCGCTGCAACTGCGCTGCAAGGCCGCTGTTGCTCCTGAACCGTTGACCTGCCAACCCGCTTTCCGTCCCCAACCCATCCCCTGGAGTTTCCCATGGCCCTGATTTCCCTGCGTCAACTGCTGGACCACGCCGCCGAACACGGCTACGGTCTGCCCGCCTTCAACGTCAACAACCTCGAGCAAGTGCAGGCCATCATGCAGGCCGCCGCGGCGGTCAACAGCCCGGTGATTCTGCAAGGCTCGGCGGGCGCGCGCTCCTACGCCGGCGAGCCCTTTTTGCGCCATCTGATCGCCGCTGCGATCGAGATGTACCCGCAGATCCCGGTCTGCATGCACCAGGACCACGGCGCCACACCGGGCGTGTGCTTTCGCTCCATCCAGTCCGGCTTCAGCTCGGTGATGATGGACGGCAGCCTGCGCGAAGACGGCAAGACCCCGGCCAGCTACGAGTACAACGTCGAGGTCACGCGCAAGGTGGTCGAGCTCGCGCACGCCTGTGGCGTTTCGGTCGAGGGTGAGCTGGGCTGCCTGGGCTCGCTCGAAACCGGCAAGGCCGGCGAGGAAGACGGTCACGGCGCCGAAGGCGAGCTCGATCACTCGATGTTGCTCACCGACCCCGACGAAGCCGCCGACTTCGTGCAGAAAACGCAAGTCGATGCGCTGGCCATTGCCATCGGCACCAGCCACGGCGCCTACAAGTTCAGCAGCAAGCCCACCGGCAAGGTGCTGCGCATCGACCGCGTCAAAGCCATCCACCAGCGCATCCCCAATGTGCATCTGGTGATGCACGGCAGCTCGAGCGTGCCCGAAGACTGGCTGGCGATCATCAACCAGCACGGCGGCGACATGGGCCAGACCTACGGCGTGCCGGTGGAGGAAATCGTCGAGGGCATCAAGAACGGTGTGCGCAAGGTCAACATCGACACCGATTTGCGCATGGCCAGCACCGGCGCCATCCGCCGGCACCTGGCCACGGACCGCAAGAACTTCGACCCGCGCAAGTTCTTCAAAGAAGCCACCAAAGCCATGCAAGCGATCTGCGAAGACCGCTACCGCGCCTTTGGCTCGGCTGGCATGGCGTCCAAGATCGGTCCCATCCACTCGTTGGAAGCGATGCAAAAGCGCTACGACAAGGGCGAGCTCAAACCGCTGATCGGCTAAGCGCAGAAGCCACCCCCAGCCTGCACACTGACCCCCGCTCACCAAGCGGGGGTTTTTTTATGCTCCGGCTGGGGTGTCGGCGACCTTGCGCGGCAGGATCTGGATGTCTTGCACGATCGCCTTGATGCGGTAGCCGCGCTCCATCAGGGCGTCGATGTCTTCGAGCACCCCGACCAGGCGCCGCTCCGACAGAATGATGTGGATCATCACGTTGCTGTCGCTGGGCAGGGCGCCGGTGTTGAGCCCCGAGGTGCCGGCGCCGGTGACGGTGGAGATGGTGTAGCCGCCGATGCCGCGTGGAGCCAGGGTTTCGATCACCATGCGCTGCAGCGGCTTGGCGGTGATCAGGATGAGCAGCTTTTTTTGTTCGAGTTGGCGTTTCATGGTCGGGGTCTCCGGGGGTGGGCGAGGGGCGGCGCGAGCAGGGGAGCGCGTGCAGGTCGAGGCTCAAACGAGCGGCTGCAGCCAAAGCGCGTAGCTATAGTACAGCGGCAAACCCAGCAGCAGGTTGAAAGGCAGCGTGATGCCCAACGACGAGGTCAGGTAGATGCCCGGATTGGCCTCGGGCAACGAGGCGCGGCAGGCCGCCGGTGCGTCGATGAACGAGGCGCTGGCGCACAGGGCCCCGAAGACGAAAGAGCCGCCGATGTCGAGCCCGATCAACTGCGCCAGCGTCACGCCGACGATGCCGTTGACCACCGGCATCAGGGTGCCAAAGCCGAGCATGAACCAGCCCACATCGCGAAAGGCGCGGATGTGGCGCGCCGCCGTCATGCCCATCTCGAGCAGGAACAGCATCAACATGCCGCGGAACAGGTCGTCGTAAAAGGGCTTGATCTGCTGCCACTGCGCGTCAGAGGTGAGAACGCCGATGATCATGCCGCCGCCGAGCAGGATGATGCCACGCCCGCGCAGGGTGTCGAGCAGCAGCTCGCCGATGCGGATCTGGTTGCGGCTGGCCTGGTTGCTGGCCGCCATTTCGCGCGCCATGGCCACGCGTGCGATCAACAGCGAGAAGATCACGGCAAATTCCATCAGCGCCACCATCGCCACCATGTAGCCCCCCGCCGGGGTGCCCATGGCGGTGGCCAGGGTGAGCGAGGAGAAAAAGGTGGCGGTCGAAACCGAGCCGTAGTGCGCCGCCAGCGCCGCCGCGTTGCTGATGTCAAAGCGCCCCAGCAGCCGCGTCACCGAATAGACCAGCAGTGGGATGGCCACGACCATGAACAGCGTCAGCCCGATCAGGGGCATGAGACCGCCCAAGTCGGCCTGTGCCAGTTCGCGCCCGCCCTCGAGGCCGATGGAAAAAAGCAGGTAGATCGCCAGCAGGCTGATGACGGCGGCGGGCAGTTCGAGCTCGCTGCGCAAAAAACCCGCAATCGCCCCCAGAACGAAGGCCAGAATGATGGGTTGGATCAAATTGGCGATGAGCAAGTCGAAGCCGGGCATGGTGTCGCTTTCAGTGGTGGCTGAGGGCAGTTGCAGATTAGACCGATGATCATGATTCAGGTAAAGTCACAAATTATTTATAGTCAGGTAAGTATAAAATTAACTGATCTAATCAACCCCAAGCACGCCAGCGCCAATCGGTGGGTTTAGAATGGACGCCAACCGCTCAAGCGTGCGTGGGGCCGGTCTTGTGCGCCCACGCTCGCCTGGTCTGCTTTGGAGGCAACACACCGATGGCCCGCACCCCCTCGACCATGCGTGCGCTGGGCAGCGCCGCACCCGATTTCTCTTTGCCCGAGCCGCTCAGCGGCCGCTTGGTGCGGCGGTCGGACTTCAGCGGCCAGCCGCTGCTGGTGCTGTTCACCTGCAACCACTGCCCGTTCGTGCTGCACATCCTCGACGAGCTGGTGCGGGTGCTCAACCGCTGCCAAGCCCAAGGCCTGGCGGTGGTGGCGATCAACGCCAACGACGTGACGCGCTACCCCGACGACGCACCCGACCGGATGGCGCAGCTGGCGCAGCGCAGCGGCTTTGCCTTCCCCTACCTCTACGACGAAACGCAGGCGGTGGCACAGGCTTACCAAGCCGCCTGCACGCCCGACTTCTTCCTCCACGACGCGGCGCACCGGCTGGTCTATCGCGGCCAGTTCGACGACGCCCGCCCCGGCAACGGGGTGCCGGTGACGGGGCAGGACTTGCGCGCCGCCATCGAGGCCGTGCTGGCTGGGCGCGCCCCCGCGGCCGAGCAGCGCCCCAGTCTGGGCTGCAACATCAAGTGGAAGCCGGGCCACGAGCCGCAATGAACCCGGGTCGTGCCGTCTGGTAAGCTCAAAAGCCATGCCCTGCAAGGCACGCGCCTGCTCAGTCTGGCGCTGAATCTGCCCGGTCCGGCGGCCTTGCAGCGCCTGCACGCCATGGGCGCGCGCTGCACCCAAGTGCTGCCGCCCAGCGGCGACCCGATGGCGCAGTACAGCCCGCAGGCGCAGCAGCAGCTGTGCCGCGGCATCAGGCAGACCACGCTCGACCTCAAAAGCCCTGCCGGCCAGCGCCGCCTGCACACCCTGCTGGGGCGCGCCGACGTGCTGCTCACCTCCTTCAGGCCAGCGGCCTTGCGCCGCCTCGGTCTGGAGGCCGAGGCGTTGCGCGCGCGCTACCCCAGGCTGTGCATGGTGGCCATCGTCGGGGCAGCGGGTGCGCGCGCCGACGCGCCCGGCCACGACCTGAGCTACCAGGCCGAGGCCGGGCTGGTGCCAGGGCTCGATCTGCCCGTGAGCTTGCTGGCCGACATGGCCGGGGCCCTGCTGGCCAGCGAGGCGGTGCTGCAGGTGCTGGCCCAGCGCCAGCGCAGCGGCAGCGGCGTGCAGCGCGAAGTCTCGCTCACCGAGGCCGCGCACTGGCTGGCCCTGCCGCGCCAATGGGGCCTGACGACAGCCGGCGCCCTGCTGGGCGGTGGGCAGGCCACGTACCGCATCTACCCCTGCCTGGACGGCCGGGTGGCGTTGGCGGCGCTGGAGCCGCATTTCGCTGCCACCTTGGCGCGGGTGGTCGGCCTGGCCGACTTGAGCGCGCCAGAGGCGCCCGACTGGGGCAGCGCGCAGGCGCATCGAGCGGTGGCCGCCTTCATGGCGCAGCACAGCTGTGTGCAGCTGCAGCAGCTGGCCATGGCGCACGATCTGCCCCTGCACATCCTGCCCGTAGGCTGAGGGGCCATCGCTCATGCACGCCTTGACGCACCCAGCCGCTGCGCCAGCCCAAGTCTGAGGGCCAACCCGTAGCGCCAAGAGGCCGGCAGCGGTGGCGTGGCTTCGCCCTACAATGCCTTGGCGCCGCCCACCCTGGCGCTCGACCCTTACACCAGACCAAGGCCAGCACCATGTCCACCGATGCCGACGACCAGCGCGCCGAATTGAAGCGCGCCGCGCTCAAGTACCACGAGTCCCCGACCCCGGGCAAGGTCGCGATCCGCGCCACCAAGCAGCTCACCAACCAGCACGATCTGGCGCTGGCCTACTCGCCCGGCGTGGCGGCGCCGTGCGAGGAAATCGTCGCCGACCCGGTCAACGCCTTCAAGTACACCAGCCGCGGCAACCTGGTGGCGGTGATCACCAACGGCACGGCGGTGCTGGGCTTAGGCGACATCGGCCCGCTGGCGGCCAAGCCGGTGATGGAAGGCAAGGGCGTGCTGTTCAAGAAGTTCGCCGACATCGACGTCTTCGACCTCGAAATCAACGAAAAAAACCCCGACCGCCTGGTCGAGATCATCGCCGCGCTCGAGCCCACCTTTGGCGGCATCAACCTCGAAGACATCAAGGCCCCGGACTGCTTCTACGTCGAGCGCCGCCTGCGCGAGCGCATGCAGATCCCGGTCTTTCACGACGACCAGCACGGCACCGCCATCGTCGTCGGCGCGGCCCTGCTCAACGGCCTGAAGGTGGTGGGCAAGCGCATCGACCAGATCAAGCTCGTGACCTCGGGCGCCGGGGCGGCGGCGCTGGCCTGCCTGGGGCTGCTGGTCAAGCTCGGGCTGCCGCGCAGCAACATCTGGGTCACCGACCTGGCCGGGGTGGTCTACAGCGGCCGCACCGAGCTCATGGACCCCGACAAGGTGCAGTTTGCGCAAGACACGCCGCTGCGCACGCTGGCGCAGGTGATCGAAGGCGCCGACGTGTTTCTGGGTCTGTCGGCCGGTGGCGTGCTCAAGCCCGACATGGTGCGCTGCATGGCGGCGCGGCCGCTGATCTTTGCCCTGGCCAACCCCACACCCGAGATTCTGCCCGACGAAGTGCACGCGGTGCGCGGCGACGCCATCATGGCCACCGGCCGCAGCGACTACCCCAACCAGGTCAACAACGTCCTGTGCTTTCCCTACATCTTTCGCGGTGCGCTCGATGCCGGCGCGCGCACCATCAGCGACGAAATGGAGATCGCCGCCGTGCACGCCATCGCCGAGTTGGCCGAGGCCGAACAAAACGAGGTCGTGGCAGCGGCCTACGTGGGCGAGCAGCTGTCGTTTGGGCCGCAGTACCTGATTCCCAAACCCTTCGACCCGCGCCTGATGATCAAGATCGCGCCGGCGGTGGCCGAGGCCGCGGCGCGCTCGGGCGTGGCGCAGCGCCCGATCGCCGACCTCGAGGCCTACCGCGAGCGGCTGCAGAGCTTCGTCTTTGCCTCCGGCACCATCATGAAGCCGGTCTATGCCATCGCCAAGCAGGCGCAGCACAAGCGCATCGCCTTTGCCGAGGGCGAAGAGGAGCGCGTGCTGCGCGCCTGCCAGATTCTGGTCGATGAGGGGCTGGCGCGCCCGACGCTGATCGGGCGCCCGGCGGTGATCGGGCAGCGCATCGAGCGCTTTGGGTTGCGCCTGCAAGTCGAACGCGATTTCGATGTCGTGAACATCGAGCACGACGCGCGCTACCGCGAGCTGTGGCAGGATTACCACCGCCTGCAAGAGCGCCGGGGGGTGACCGAGCAGATCGCCAAGATCGAGATGCGCCGCCGCCTGACCCTGATCGGCGCCATGCTGCTGCGCCGGGGCGACGCCGACGGCCTGATCTGTGGCACCTGGGGCACGCCGCAGATCCACCTCAACTACATCGATCAGGTGATCGGCAAGCGTCCCCACGCCAGCTGCTACGCGGCCATGAACGCGCTCATGCTGCCGGGGCGCCAGGTGTTCATGGTGGACACCCACATCAACTACGACCCGAGCGCCGAACAACTGGCCGAAATCACGCAGATGGCGGCGCGCAAGATGCTGCGCTTTGGCGTCACGCCCAAGGCGGCGCTGCTGTCGCATTCCAACTTTGGTTCTTCGGATCAGCCCTCGGCGCTCAAGATGCGCCGTGTGCTGGAGTTGCTGCGCGAGCACGCGCCCTGGCTCGAGGTCGAGGGCGAAATGCACGGTGACGTGGCGCTGGACGCCGCAGCGCGGGCGCGCCTGATGCCGCGCAACGCCCTCGAAGGCGAGGCCAACCTGCTGGTGCTGCCCAACGTGGACGCGGCCAACATCGCCTACAACCTGCTCAAGACCGCCGCCGGTGGCGGCATCGCCGTGGGGCCGATGCTGCTGGGCGTGGCCAAGCCGGTGCACGTGCTCACTGCCAGCGCCACGGTGCGGCGCATCGTCAACATGACGGCGCTGTGCGTGGCCGAGGCCAATGTGGGGCCGCGTGCCGTCGTCGCGGGCGCCGAACCGGGGTGAGGCCCGTGCGCCGCAGCCGATTGGGCTTGCTTTTTTGGGGGGCTTGAGGCAAAATCGCGTCTTCGTTTCACAGCAGACGCAATGCCGCCTCGGGCTGTGGCTGGGTGGGCCAAGGCGTGGTTTAGCAAGGCCTGAGGCCCAGCGCACACGAACATCAGCCGGTTTTCCTTGATTTTTTAATATTTTTCTGGACTTGCGCCGAGATGGACAACCCCCTTCGTCACGTGCGAACCAACATCGTGCAGTCGATTCGTGCCCACACGGTCAAAGACTTGCAAGCCGCGGCCGAGCAACTCGGACACCGCTTTTTGTACGCCGACCTTGCCGCAGCCCTGACCAAGCAAGACGTGATCGACCTCGTCGGTCAGCACCCCAGCTTGCCGGCCCAGGCGACCAAGAACTTCGATGCCTTGCACGACAAGCTCACCGATGCCCTGCACAAGTCGGGCCCGCAAGCCGGCTTCATCGTCGTGCTCGAACACATCCCCACCGGGCCCAAGTTCGACAAAGAGGCGCGTGAGCAGTTGCTCGACATTTTCCGCGACGTGGCCGACTACTGGAGCGAGCGCAAGGTGGCGTTTCGCTGCTTTTACTCGTTCTCGGTGGCCCGTGCGCCCAAGGCGGCCGACCTGCAGGCCGGGGTCGAGCAGGTGCTCACCGACAAACTGGTCGATGTGAGCCCGCAGGCGCTGCGCATGAGCAGCCCCTTCAACGCCGGCTACTGGTTGTCGGCGGCTTGAGGCGTCGGCGCGACGGCGCCGGGCGGTGGCGCCGGGCCGCTGCCAAGCGCCTGCGCCAGCGCCACGTATTCAGCCACCGGCACTTCTTCGGCCCGGCGTTGCACGTCGAAGTGCCCGCTGTGGCCCTGCTCCTCGAGCCAGCGCCCCAGGCTGTGGCGCAGCAGCTTGCGCCGTTGCGAAAACGCCACCCGCACCAGGTGCTCCAGTGTCGGCAGGTGCAGCGCCGCCGGCTGCGCCCACGGCACCATGCGCACCACCGCGCTGTCCACTCGTGGCGGCGGCGTGAAGCTGTGCGGCGGCACGTCAAGCACGTTGGCCATCGCGTAGCGCCATTGCAGCATCACGCTCAAGCGGCCGTAGTCGGCGCTGCACGGGGCGGCCACCATGCGCTCGATCACCTCTTTTTGCAGCATGAAGTGCTGGTCCTGCACCCACTGCGCCCAGGGCAGCAGGTGAAACAGAATCGGGCTCGAGAGGTTGTAGGGCAGGTTGCCGACCATGCGCAGGCGCGGCGCTGGGGCCGCCCCCGGTGCGTCCACCGCGCACGGCGCGGGGTCGGGCGCGGGGGGTGTGGGGACCAGGGTGGCAAAATCGACCCGCAGCACGTCGGATTCGATCACGCGCAGCTGTGGGTGCGCGCGCAGGCGCTGCGCCAGGTCGCGGTCGAGCTCGATCACCGTCAGGTGGCCCAGGCGCTCGACCAGCGGTTGCGTCAGGGCCGCCAGGCCGGGCCCGATCTCCACCATGAGCTGGCCGGGGCGGGGTGCAATGGCGTCCACCAAGGCGCCGATGATCGCTGGGTCGGACAAAAAATGCTGGCCGAAGCGCTTGCGCGCCCGGTGGCCATCGAGCTTGGCCGATGGGCCTTGGGCCGTGTGGCGTGGTGACACCGGGGTGGCAGGCGCTCAGCGCCCGGTGAGACGCAGCTCGACGAAAGCGCGGCTGCGCAGTTCGCGCGCCCACTCTTCGTACACCTGCTCGCTGCGCTGCTCGCGCAGCCGCACGCGCACCCAGTTGCGCCGCTCCAGCGCCGTGGTCTCGATCTCGCGCCGCTGCACCACCTCGATCAGGTGCAGGCCAAAGCGCGAGCGCAGCGGCTGCGACACCTCGCCCGGCGCCAGCCGGTTCATGACTTGCTCGAACTCGGGCACAAACTGCCCTGGGTTGGCCCAGCCCAAGTCGCCGCCATCGGGCGCCGAGCCGTCGGCGCTGTGCTGGCGCGCCAGGTCCTCGAAGCGCGCCGTGCCAGCCACCAGGCGCGCGCGCCATTCGTTGAGGCGCTGCACGTCGGCGGCCTCTTCGGCGGCGTTGGTCGGGCGCAGCAGAAGGTGGCGGGCGCGGGTTTGCACCTGGTGCGTGGGCGGCAGGTTGAGGTTGCGCTGCTCGAGCACTTGCAGCACGTGAAAGCCGGCGCCGCTGCGCAGCGGCCCCACCACGGCCCCGCGCGGCTTGCCCTGCACCGCTTCCACGAACAGCGTCGGGTAGCGGTCGGCGCTGCGCAAGCCCATCTGGCCGCCCATGGCGCGCTCGGGGCCTTCGGAGTACTGGCGCGCCAGCGCAGCGAAGTCGGCGCCGGCGCGGGCGCGCTGCGCCAGGCCGGTGGCCAGCGCCAGGCGCTCGGCCACCGTGGCCGCGTCGGCGCCCTCGGGCACGGCGATGGCGATTTGGGCCAGGTGCATGGCCGTCTGGGCCAAGGCCGCCGCCCCGCCGTGCTGGCGCAGGTAGGCGTCGATCTCGAGTTCGCTGATGCGCACCCGCGCCGCCACTTCGCGCTCGCGCACGCGCAGCAGCAGCAGCTCGTTTTCCAGGTTGGCCCTGAAGCCGCTCAGGCTCAGGCCATCGGCTTGCAGGCGCTGGTGCAGTTGCGCCACGGTGACGCCGTTTTGGCGCGCCACCGTGGCTTCGGCTTCGGCCAGGGCGGCGGCGTCGATGCGCAGGCCCGTCTGGCGCGCCCATTGGATCTGGGTGCGCTCGACGATCAGCAGCTCCAGCACCTGGGCCTCGAGTTGCGCCGGCGGCGGCAAGTTGGCCGCTTGGGTGGCCTGCACCCGTTCGATGCGCTGGCGCAGCTCGCGCTCGGTGATCGGCTCCGAGTTGACCAAGGCCACGATGCGGTTGAGCTCGCGCACTGGTGCGGCGGCGGGCGGCAGCGCCGGGCGGGCAGGAGCGGGGGCGGCAACGGGGCTGGACTGCGGCGCCGCAGCGGGCACGGCCTGCAGGGCCGGGGCGGGTTGCGACGGCCTTTGCAGCTGTGCCTGGGCGGGCGACCAGAGGCTGGCCAAGGTGGCCCAGAGCAACAGGGCCAAGGGAGCGGGGCGTGCCCGGCGGCTGGAGGGGTGTTTATTCATGGCGCTGAAAGCGGCTGGGCGGGTTGATCTCTTCACGCAGGAACTGGTAGCGTGGAATGTGGTCGCGCAGCACCTGCAGGGGGTTGGAGCCGATGCGCGAAAAACCAGCAAACTCGAGCTGGAACAGGATGCGCTGGTTGGCCTGGGTGCGGCTTTGTTGCAGCCGCTCGACCACGATGCGGGCGATCCAACACCCGGCATCGTACTCGAAGCCAGCGATCAGGTCCACGATGCGGCGCTCGCTGAAGCTGTAATTGATGCGCCCCACGCTGAACCAGTGCCCCGGTCCCAGGCCGCGCCCCGGCCCCAGCGCCGCCACCGGTGGGCCGCGCAGCAGATCGCTCAGAGGCCACTGCCAGCCGATGTCGAGCTGCTCGCTGGTGTCGCGCTGCAAGCGGTAGGCGACGTTGAACACGCGGAAGTCGCCCGGGCTGTAGCGCGCCGCCAAGGTGGTGCGCTCGGTCTGGCCCAGTTCGGGGTTGTATTGCAGCGTGCCGTTGAAGGCCCACTGTGGGCTCCAGTTCAGGTGGGCAGCGAACAACACATCGCTGAGCTCCTCGCGTATGGCCTGCTGTCCGGGCAGCACCACTTCCTGGTCGCGCAGCCGCAGCCGCTGCGCCACGCTCAGGTTGGCCCATTCGGCCCCGGTGGCCGGGTCGAGCAGGCGCGTGGTGGCCCCCAGGGTGACGGCGCTCAAGTCGGCGATGCGGTCGTGGCCGCCAAAGGGGTTGGCAGAAAAAATCGAGTTCAGGTTGAAGTCGAAGGCCGAGCTGTCATAGACCGGCAGATAGCCTTGGCGGCGGTACGGGGTGTGCGCCACGAACAGGCGCGGCTCCAGCGTTTGCAGCACCGCGCGACCAAAATAGAGCGCGTCGCGCTCCAGCACCAGGCCCGTATCGACGGAGAAGGTCGGCACCAGCACATTCGGGTTGCGCACGCGCGCCCCCAGCGGCCCCACGGCCTGCTCGAGCTGGTACTGGCGCGCGTGCAGCTGCAAGGCCGGGCGCAGGTAGGCGCCGGGGGTCTGCCAGCTTTTGTCCACATTGAGCACGCCCAGCCAGCGCGTGCCATTGACGTCGGTGCGCTGGTTGAAGGCGCCGATCAGGGGCTGGCGGTCGGTGCGAAACTGCGTCACGTCGGTCAGCAGCGACACGCTCCAGCCCGCGCTCCCGGCCCAGCCCAAGGGGCCGCTGCGGTAGCTGGCCGACAGCGACGGCAGGCGGTCGTAGGGGGCCTCGATGGGGGCGTCGCGGTCTTGCAGTGTCTGCCAGGTGTAGGCGCCGGCGCGCAGGGCCCAGTTGCCGCGCTGGGCCAGCAGTTCGACGTCGTTGCGCAGCAGGCGCGAGGTGAGCGAGGTGCCGGTGCGGGGGAAGTCGCGCCAGTAGTTGTCGTCGCTGACGCGGTTCAGGTCCAGCCGCAGGCTGGGCGCGCCCAGGCCGCCCCAGACGGGCAGCGCGTGCTGGTGCTGCAGCGACAGGCCCCAGCGGTCGGCGTCGCGCAGGCGGTCGTCGGGCATGAAGGCGGCGCGCACCTGGCCGGCGTAACGCGGCTCGAGGTAGCGAAATTCGCCCGCCCAATCGATGCCGCGCTCGCTCATCAGGGTCGGAAACAGGGTGGCGTCGCGGTTCGGGGCCAGGTTGAAGTAGTAGGGCAGCGTGAGCTCGACGCCGCTGATGTTGTCGAGGTTGAAAGTCGGGGCCAGAAAGCCCGATTTGCGCCGGTCCGAGAGCGGAAAACTGATCCACGGCGCGGCCAGGATCGGCAGACCTTTGAAATTGAGCACGGCACCGGTGGCGGTGCCGGTGTCGGCCTGCTGGTCGAACACGATCCGGTGGGCGCTCAGGTACCAGTCGGGCTCCCAGTCGGCGGTGCGCGGGCGCGGGCAGGTGCTGTAGCGCACCTGGTGCGCCACGCTGCGGCCCGGCCCCTCGAAATCCACCCGGCTCGCTTCGCCGTAGCCGCCGTGGCGCAACAGGCTGAAGCGGGGCGACTCGAAATGGCCTTGGCGGGTGTCGAGTTGCAGCGTCAGCGCCGGGCCCTCGAACACGTCGCCCAAGCGGTTGATGCGCACCGCCCCCTGGGCGTGGGCGGTGTCGGTGTCCGCCTCGTAGCGCAGGGTGTCGGCGCGCAGCACGAGGTCGTGGCGGCGCAGCTCGGCGCGGCCCTCGAGCTGCACCTCGTGCCCGGCTTGCCCGCTCATGCGCTCGGCCGACAGCAGCAGCGCCGCTTCGGACAAGGCCGCAGTGGGCAGCGCCTCTTGCAAGCGCTCGCTTGGCTGCAGCACCAACGCGCCCGGGTTCGGTGGCTGCGCCCCCCACGCTGGTGCGGTCGCGCAGGCCAGTAGGCAAGCCCGTGCCAAGGCGCGCAGGCGCGCGGTAGCCGGGCGCGGTCCAGCCAAGGCGGGCGGGTGGGTGGCGGTTCGGCCCCAAGGGCGCAGCAGAGTGGGCATGGAAGGCAGGTTCAGGGCCACGCGGCCGGATCATCGAGGCGCTTGGGGCTGCGTAGAATCAGCGGCCATTATCCACCAGCGCTGCGCCCGACCGCTCCACCCATGAACCCTGCCGCCCCGCTTGCGCCCGCGCCCGTCACCTGGAGCGACCCGGTGCGCGCCGCCGCCTTCGAGGCCTGGCTGGCCGCACAAGCGCCGGCGCACGCCCTGGTGCCTGCCAGCCTGCGCTTGGCCTCGGCCGACGCCAGCTTCAGGCGCTACCTGCGCCTCGACCGCGTGGGCGGTGGCAGCTGCATCGTCATGGACGCGCCGCCTGAGCGCGAAGACTGTCGGCCCTTCGTGCAGGTGGCGGCCTTGCTGCGCCAAGCCGGGGTGCGCGTGCCCGAGGTGCTGGCTTGGCAGCCCGAGCAGGGCTTCATGCTGCTGAGCGACCTTGGTGCCCAGACCCTGCTCGAGGCACTGGATCCGGCCCAGCCCAGCGCCGCCTTGCCCTACTTCAAAGACGCGCTGGCCGCCTTGCTGGCCTGGCAGCAAGCCAGCCAACCGGGGCTGCTGCCGGCCTACGACGCCGCCCTGCTGCGGCGCGAGCTGCAGCTGTTCCCCGATTGGTATCTGGGGCGCCACAAGGCTTTCGAACTGAGCGCGGCGCAGCAGGCCAGCCTGCAGCAAAGCTTCGATCTGATCGTGCAGCGCAACCTCGCGGCCCCGCTGGGCTTCGTGCACCGCGACTTCATGCCGCGCAACCTCATGCTGCCCCACGGCGGCTTCAACGCCAGCCAGCCCGAGGGGCGCCTGGGCGTGCTCGACTTCCAGGACGCCGTCCATGGCCCGCTGACCTACGACATCGCCAGCCTGATGCGCGACGCCTTTTTGAGCTGGGACGAAGAAGTGGTGCTGGACGTGACGGTGCGCTACTGGGAGCAGGCGCGCCGCCTCGGGCTGCTCGACTTCGAAGACTGGAGCAGCGATTTTGGCGCTTTTTACCGCGCTGTCGATTGGATGGCGCTGCAGCGGCACCTGAAGGTGGCGGGCATTTTTGCGCGCCTGACGCTGCGCGACGGCAAAGCCAGGTACCTGGCCGACGCCCCGCGCTTCATTCACTACATCCGCACCACGGCGCTGCGCTACCGCGAGCTCACGCCGTTGCTGCGCCTGATCGACGAGGTCGAAGGCTGGCAAGGGGCCAGCGGTTTTGCCTACGGCCGCCTCTGAGGCGCTCGGCCCCAGCCCCAGCCATGCCGCGCATCCACCACCCCGAGCCTCTGCACCCAGGCCAGACGCTGGAGCTGGGTGCCGCCGCCACGCGCCACGTGCAGGTGCTGCGCCTGCAGCCCGGTGCTGCGCTCACGCTCTTTGGCGGCTGCGCGCACGGCAGTGAGGCCGTGGCCGAAGTGCTGCAGATGGGGCGCCACCGGGTGCAGGTGCTGGTGCAGGCGCTGCGCCCCGGCGCGCCTGCGCCGCTGCGGCCGGTGCACCTGGCCATCGGCATGCCGGCCAACGAGCGCATGGACTGGCTGGTGGAAAAAGCCACCGAACTCGGCGTGGCCAGCATCCAGCCGCTGCACACCGAGCGCAGCGTGCTGCGCCTGCAGGGGGAGCGCGCCGTGAAAAAAGTGGCGCACTGGCAGGCGGTGGCCATCAGCGCCTGCGAGCAGTGCGGCGCCAACCAAGTGCCGCCGATCCTCCCGGTGCAAGCCCTGCGGCCGTGGGTGCAGGCCTTGGGGGCCGAATCCGACGCGGCGACGGCACCGTGGCGCGCCGTGTTGTCGCTGGCCGCTGGCAGCCAGCCCTGGCCTGCGGCGCTGGCGCAGGTGCAGCCAAGCACGCGGCCGCTGTGCCTGGTGCTGGGGCCCGAAGGCGGGCTGGCGGCGGCCGAGGAGCAGGCTTTGCAGGCCCACTGCTTTGCCCCGGTCAGCCTGGGGCCGCGGGTGCTGCGCAGCGAAACCGCGGCCTTGGCGGCCTTGGCCCTGGCGCTGGCCTGAGCACGGGCGGGGGGCTTACTGCCAGCGCAGCGGCTCCAGCGTCACCGTGGCGCTGGGGCTCGAGAGCGTCAGCGCGCCGTCGTGCAGCGTGGCCTGCAAGGCCATGCTGCGCTCGGCCAAGGCCGCCAGTGCCTGCATCTCGGCGCTGGGCAGGCGCCAGACCTGCAGTCTGTCCAGCCGCGCCAGCGCACCCTGTGCCCCCTGCCACCAGACCTCGGCCGCCGGCCCGTAGGCATAGACGCGCACCGCATCGGCCTGGCTGCAGGCCTTGGACAGGGGCTTGGCCTCGGGTTGCCCCACTTCCACCCACAGCCGCTTGCGGCCGGTGAAGTCGCTCAGGTGCACGTCCGGGTCTTGCGGGTCCGACAAGCCGGCGCCAAAGGCCAGCGTGGCGTCGCCGCCACACCAGTCTTTGATCAGGTGCGCGTTGAGCACCAGCGCCACCAGCCGCGCCATCAGGCGCGCATCGGTCTCGCTCGGGTGCCGGGCCAGCGTCAGGGCGTGGTCGGCGTAGTAGCCGTGGTCGATGTCGGCGATGTGCAGGGCGGCTTTGAAGACGGTGGATTTGAGTGCCATGGGCTTTGGGGGTTATACCGGCTGGTGTATATTCCTCCTGTCCAGAGGTGACCGCCCGTGCGTGCGTTCAAGGCGGCCGCCCCAAGGCGCGGAGTTCAGCGCAGGTGCGTGCCGATCGATTATCGGGCCACGGCGCGCAACGCAGGGCGCACCGTGCGCCCACGCGCTTGCGCAAGTTGAAGCCGCACCGGCGCAGCGCCCGCGCAAAAAGGGCTGAAAATGCCTGTAAGCTACGGTCAAGCGCGGATAGTCAAATCGAGTTGCAGGAGTTGCATATGTACATTGGTGTTCCGGCCGAAAGCGCGGCAGGCGAAACGCGGGTCGCTGCCACGCCCGAAACGGTCAAAAAGCTGGTGGCGCAGGGTCACGGCGTGCGCGTGCAAAGCGGCGCCGGGTTGGCCGCCAGCGCCACCGACGCCGCCTACCAGGCGGTCGGGGCCGAGGTGGTCGATGCCGCCAGCGCCCTTGGGGCCGAGCTGGTGCTCAAGGTGCGCGCGCCCAGCGCCGCCGAGCTGGCCCTCATGCGCTCCGGCGCCACCTTGGTCGGCATGCTCAACCCCTTCGATGCCGAGGGCCTGCAGCGCCTGGCCGCCGCGGGCCTGAGCGCCTTTGCGCTCGAAGCCGCGCCGCGCACCACGCGCGCGCAGAGCCTCGACGTGCTCTCGAGCCAAGCCAACATCGCCGGCTACAAGGCGGTGATGCTGGCCGCCAACCAATACCAGCGCCTGTTTCCCATGCTCATGACGGCGGCCGGCACCATCAAGGCCGCGCGCGTGGTGGTGCTGGGTGTGGGCGTGGCGGGTTTGCAAGCGATTGCGACCGCCAAGCGCCTGGGCGCGGTGATCAACGCCTCGGATGTGCGCCCCAGCGTGAAGGAGCAGGTCGAGTCGCTCGGGGCCAAGTTCATCGACGTGCCCTACGAAACCGCAGAAGAAAAGGAAGCCGCTGAAGGCGTGGGCGGCTACGCCCGTCCCATGCCCCCGAGCTGGCTCGAGCGCCAAAAGATCGAGGTCGCCAAGCGCGTGGCCCAGGCCGACGTGGTGATTTCGACGGCCCTGATCCCCGGCCGCGCCGCCCCCACCCTGATCACCGAAGACATGGTGCGCAGCATGAAGCCGGGTTCGGTGATCGTCGATCTGGCCGCCGGCAAAGGCCCCGACGGCGTGGGCGGCAACTGCCCCCTGACCGAGGCCGATCGCACGGTGCAAAAGCACGGCGTGTTCCTGATCGGCGAGACCAACCTGCCCGCGCTGGTGGCCGCCGACAGCTCGGCCCTGTACGCGCGCAACGTGCTCGATTTCCTCAAGCTCGTGCTGCCCAAAGACGCCAGCGCGGTGCAACTGCCGCTGGACGACGACATCGTCGCCGCCTGCCTGATGACGCATCAGGGCGAAGTGCGGCGCAAGCCCTGAAAGCCGCTGCGCACCACCCCATCCCACCCCCAACGAGGAACCTGCGCCATGGAAGCCGTTTCACCCATCGTCTTCAACTTCATCATCTTCGTGCTGGCGATCTACGTCGGTTACCACGTGGTCTGGAACGTCACGCCCGCGCTGCACACGCCGCTGATTGCCGTCACCAACGCGGTGTCGGCCATCATCATCGTCGGTGCCATGCTGGCGGCGGCCCTGACCGAAACCACGCTGGGCAAGGTCATGGGCGTGCTGGCCGTCACGCTGGCGGCGGTGAACGTGTTCGGCGGCTTTCTGGTCACGCGCCGCATGTTGGAAATGTTCAAGAAGAAAGAGCGCAAAACCGCACCGGCTGGCGCTGCAGGAGCCGACAAATGAGCATCAACCTCGTCGTCCTGCTGTACCTGGTGGCTTCGGTCTGCTTCATCCAGGCGCTCAAGGGGCTCAGTCACCCGACTTCCTCCATCCGCGGCAGCGTGTTTGGCATGGTCGGCATGGCGCTGGCCATCGTCACCACCTTTGGCCTGGTCTGGACCATGGCGCAGCACTTGCAGCTCGACGCCGTGACGGGCGTGGGCTGGATTGTGCTCGGGCTGGTGCTCGGCGGCAGCTTCGGCACCTGGCTGGCGCTGCGCATCGAGATGACCAAGATGCCCGAAATGGTCGCCTTCATGCACAGCATGGTCGGCCTGGCGGCGGTGTTCATCGCCATCGCCGCCGTGGCCGAGCCCTGGGCCTTTGGCATCGCCGATCGCGGCGAACCGATCCCGCTGGGCAACAAGATCGAACTCTTCCTGGGTTCGGCCATCGGCGCCATCACCTTCAGCGGCTCGGTCATTGCCTACGGCAAGCTCAGCGGCAAGTTCAAGCTGCGCCTGTTCCAGGGTGCGCCGGTGGTGTTTGCTGGCCAGCACAAGCTCAACCTCGTGCTGGGGTTGGTGATCGTCGGCCTGGGTGCCTATTTTGCCGCCACCGGCAACTGGACCGCGTTCATCGTGCTCACGGCGCTGGCCTTCGTGATCGGGGTGCTGATCATCATCCCCATAGGCGGCGCCGACATGCCGGTGGTGGTGTCCATGCTCAACAGCTACTCGGGCTGGGCCGCAGCCGGCATTGGCTTTGGCCTGAACAACAGCATGTTGATCATTGCCGGGGCGCTGGTGGGCTCGTCGGGCGCGATCCTGAGCTACATCATGTGCAAGGCCATGAACCGCAGCTTCTTCAGCGTCATCCTGGGTGGCTTTGGCGGTGAAGGCGGCCAGGTGGCAGCGGCGCAGCAGCGCAGCGTCAAGAGCGGCAGCGCCGACGATGCCGCCTTCATCCTGGGCAACGCCGAGACGGTCATCATCGTGCCCGGCTACGGGCTGGCGGTGGCGCGCGCGCAGCACGCGGTCAAGGAGCTGGCGCACAAGCTGGCCGACAAGGGCATTACGGTCAAATACGCCATCCACCCGGTGGCCGGGCGCATGCCGGGGCACATGAACGTGCTGCTGGCCGAAGCTGAAGTGCCCTACGACCAGGTGTTCGAGATGGAGGACATCAACAGCGAGTTCGCCCAGGCCGACGTGGCCATCATCCTCGGCGCCAACGACGTCGTCAACCCGGCTGCGCTGCAAAAGGGCAGCACCATCTACGGCATGCCCATTCTGGAGGCCTACAAGGCCAAGACCGTGATCGTCAACAAGCGCTCCATGGCCGCCGGTTATGCCGGGCTCGACAACGACTTGTTCTACATGGACAAAACCATGATGGTGTTTGGCGACGCGAAGAAGGTGGTGGAAGACATGGCGAAGGCCATCGAGTGAGCGCGGCGCCGGGGGTAGCGCTGCCTGGCGCGGGCGCTGCCTTTGGGTCCAAACCCTAGTGTGGTGTTGCGCGCTATCTGGAACATAAAACCGCGCCTTTTCGTCCCTGCTGTCGTTGCAAATCCGCGCCATAGTGGCACTATGGCTGTGGTTTGCGCCTAAGCAGGGCCAAAAATCCATCGGTTTGTCCCATCAAGCGCGCACCACCACACTAGCTGTCGTGAACAGAGCGCCCCAATTTTTCCTTCTTGCAGCACCGCCATGGCCTCACCGCTCCTGATCGCGCGCAACGCGCACACCGAATGCTTCTTGCTGCCTGGGCTGGCGAACCGCCACGGCCTCATCACCGGGGCCACCGGCACCGGCAAGACGGTGACGCTGCAAACCCTGGCCGAGGCCTTTTCTGGCATCGGGGTGCCGGTGTTCATGGCCGACGTCAAGGGCGACTTGACCGGCATCAGCCAGCCAGGCCAGCTAAGCCCGAAGCTGGCGCAGGTGCTGGCCGAGCGCGGCCTGCCGGCGCCGCAGCCGCGCGCCTGCCCGACCACGCTCTGGGACGTGTTCGGCGAACAAGGGCACCCGGTGCGCGCCACGGTCAGCGACATGGGGCCGCTGCTGCTGGCGCGCATGCTCGACCTCAACGACACCCAGTCCGGCGTGCTCGATCTGGTGTTCAAGATCGCCGACGACCAGGGCCTGCTGCTGCTGGACCTGAAAGACCTGCGCGCCATGCTGCAGCACGTGGGCAGCAACGCGCGCCAGTTCACGCTCGAATACGGCAACGTCAGCGCCGCCAGTGTGGGCGCGATCCAGCGCGGCCTGCTGCAGATCGAGAGCCAGGGCGGCGAGCAGTTCTTTGGCGAGCCGATGCTCGACCTGAACGACTTCATGCAGACCGTGGGCGGGCAGGGCGTGGTCAACATTTTGGCCGCCGATCGGCTGCTCAACGCGCCGCGCCTGTACGCCACCTTTTTGCTCTGGATGCTGTCCGAGTTGTTCGAGCAGTTGCCCGAGATCGGCGACCCCGAAAAGCCCAAGCTGGTGTTCTTTTTCGATGAGGCGCACCTGCTGTTCAAGGACGCGCCCAGGGTGCTGGTCGAGCGCATCGAACTGGTGGTGCGGCTGGTGCGCTCCAAGGGCGTGGGGGTGTATTTCGTGACGCAAAACCCGCTCGACATCCCCGACAGCGTGCTCGGGCAGTTGGGGCACCGCATTCAGCACGCGCTGCGCGCTTTCACGCCGCGCGACCAGAAAGCGGTGCGCGCCACGGCGCAGACCATGCGCCCCAAGGCTGGGCTCGACATCGAGGCCGCCATCACCGGTTTGGCCGTGGGCGAGGCGTTGGTGAGCCTGCTCGACGCCAAGGGCCGGCCACACGAGACCGAGCGCGCCTACGTGCTGCCACCGGGCAGCCAGCTCGGGCCCATCACGACGGCACAGCGCCAGGCGCTGCTGCAGCAGTCGCTGGTGGCCGGGGTCTATGAGCAGGTGCTGGACCGTGAAAGCGCCTTCGAGCGCTTGCGCCAGCATGCGCAAGCGGCGCTGGCGCCGCAGCCCGAGCCCGAAGCGCGGTCGCTGGCAGAGGCCGCTGGCGGCAGCGCGCGCCAGAGCGCGCCCCAGCGCAACGTGTCCGGCGCATCCGGCGGTTTGTTGCAATCCGTGGCACAACAGGCGCTGCGCGCTGCTGCCAGCCACGCTGGGCGACAACTGATGCGCGGCGTGCTCGGCAGCCTGCTCGGCGGCGGGCGGCGGCGCTGAGCCGGGTTGGCCAAGCCCCAATCAGCAGGCCGACGGCGCGCCCGGCGTGCCCTCAGTGCACCGCCACCGGGGTCTGCGCCAGCGTGGCGTAGCCTTCCAGCGTGTCTTCCACTTCTTCCTGGGTCGGGGTGTTGCGCTGCCAGGCGTGAATCTGCTGCTGGAACAGCTCGGCCCAGGAGCCGTCCAGATAGACCTCTTTGCCCGAGCGCTTGTCCACGATCTCGAAGCCGTGTCGGGGCAGTTGGTGCGTCGCCGGGTCGGGCGCGGGAGTCGTCACCGAGCTTTTGATGCCGAGCTGCGCCACGCCGGGCAACCCCGCCGGCAGGGACGGGGCGGGCGCCAAGATGTGGACCACCACGAAGGTGTCGGAGTCGTAGAGCGTGTGCATGGTCGTACTGTGCGCTGAAACGGAAAACCTTGCAAGGGCTTGGGCTGCGCTGGCCGCCGCGAGGTGCATGGTCCTTAGATGGGGCGCGCCAGCATTTGTTCAAGCCGTGGGCAGTTGCCGCAGGCGCTGGTCGGCCCAGTCGCCATCGGGCTCTTGCAGCAGGATGCGCACGGGCAAAAAATGCGCGGCTTCGGCCAGCCACAGGCTCATGCGCGTGTCGTCGGGCTGCGTGTGGTGGCGCTCCAGCCGCCAAGCCGGCAGGACGCCCGCCGGGGTTTCGGTGGGCTCTTGAGCGCGCAGCCGCAGCGTCCAAGGCTGCACCCCGCCTGCGCCAAGCACAGGCACGGTCCAGAGCGCATCGGCAACCGACGGCTGCAGGCGCAGCCGACGGGCGAGCTCGAAGAACAGGCTGAGCCGGTCTTGGGTGCCCGCTTGCAGAGGGCCGACCTGCTCGGCCTCGTTGTCGCGTTGGTGGCGGTAGCGTTGCGCGGCCCAGTCGAGCTCGAAGCGGCGCAGGCGCCGGGTTTGGTCGCTGAAAGCCAGCGGTTGCAGACCACCGGGCAGCAGTCGCCCGCGCGAGCGCTGGGTGCGCGCGCCCACCAGCGGCAAGCGCATCGACAGGCTGGCCTCGTACAGGTCGCCTTGCAGCAGCCACTGCAGTTGGCCACTGGCGCGCAGCGGGATTGCGCCCACGCGCGCACTGACGTCGTAGTCCAGCTGCAGCCGCTCGGGCCATGCCGCCGGCCCCTTGCGCGGGTTCGTCGGCGCAGCCGGGTTGGCCTGGGCCGCACCGCCACCAGCCAAGCCCAGCGCCAGCGCCCAAGCCAGGCACTGACGCCGGTTGGCTTGCAGCGCTGTGCAGGGCCAAGGGGCGGAATGCATGGTGCTTACATCGAGGGGTGGGTCTCGGCGCGGGCGCGCTCGAACTGGCTTTGGCAGCTCACGCAGCGCGCCGCGGTCGGGTTGGCGTGCAGGCGCGCGGTCGGGATGTCGACGCCGCAATCGATGCACAGCCCGTAGCTGCCGGCGGCGATGCGCTTGAGCGCGGCGTCGATGGCCGACAAGGCCTCGGTCTCGCGCTCATCGATGGCCATGGCCAGGTCGCGTTCGGCCTCGTTTTGCGCCCGGTCGCCGCTTTGCACGTCGTGGCGGTCGGGCGCCGCCTCGGCGCGGCCGATCTTGCCGCCGCGCTGGGCCCGCAACTGCACGATCAGGTCGGTGCGCATCTGCTGCAACTGCGAGGCAAAGGTGTCGGAAATGTTCAGGCTCATGGCGAAGGCTCCTGGGACTGCGTGTGCCTGCATTGTGCGGCAAAAACCCGCGCCGGGTGTTGACGCAACGCAAGGGTGCCGCCGCGACAGCGCCATCCATGCCCCCCATCCCGCACCATCCGTGCCGCTTGGCCCGCACCCCAGCGCCCGCAGCCTGTGGCATGATCTGTGCAAGCACAGGAGCGCGCCATGTCGACCCAAGATGCCCCGCATCACGCCCACACCCTTCCCGGCTTCGATTTTTTGAGCAAGCTCAGCCAGCACGGCGCGTCCGGCTTGGGTGGCGGTGCCGCTGCGCTGCCGGGTCTGCCGCCCATGAGCCACTGGATCGCGCCGGTGTTTGATCCCGATGAGCTCGACAAACGCATCCACGACTTGCGCGCGGTGCATTTCTGGCTCGATCAGAACACCAAGGCCTTGGCCGCCACGATCCAGGCGCTGGAGCTGCAGAAAATGACGCTGCTCACGCTCAGAGGCATGAACGTGAGCATGCAGGAAATGGCCGAGTCCTTTGTGGTCAAGCCAGCGCCCGCCGCTCAGGCCGCCCCCGACGCAGCCCGCGCCAACGCCGGCTGGCCGCAAAGCGCCCATGCCGCCCAAAGCGCTCAAAGCGCCCAAGGCGATCCAGCACCGGCCGCACCACAGGCCGCAGCCGCTGATGCGCCTGCGGCGCCCGCGCAGACTGGCACCATGCCGCCCGCAGTCGATCCCATGCAGTGGTGGGGCGCCCTCACCGAGCAGTTTCAAACCATCGCCAACGAGGCGCTGCGCGACATGTCCGCGCACGCCAGCCGCGCCGCCGAGCAGATGGCGCACAGCGTGCAAGCCGGCACCGATGCCATGGCCAGCGCCCAAGCGGCCGCTGCGGCGGCACCGTCCGAAGCCGCCGCTACACCCCGCGCGAGCGCTCCGCCGCAAAGCGCGCGCGCCAAGCCGCGAAAGCGCCCGCCGCCAGCGCCGCGCGCAGCTCGCGCATCAAGTTGAGGTAGTAGTGCAGGTTGTGGATGCTGGCCAGCATCGGCGCCAGCATCTCACCGCAGCGCTCCAGGTGGTGCAGGTAGGCGCGCGAGAAGCCGCCGCGCCCGCCGTTGTCCCAGCTCACGCCCTCGGCACCGGCGCAGGCGGTGCAGGTGCAGGAGGGGTCGATCGGCTGCGGGTCGTGGCGGTGCCGGGCGTTGCGGATTTTCAGGTCGCCGTAGCGCGTGAACAGGGTGCCGTTGCGCGCGTTGCGCGTCGGCATCACGCAGTCGAACATATCCACGCCGTCGGCCACGCCCTGCACCAGGTCTTCGGGCGTGCCCACGCCCATCAGGTAGCGCGGCTTGTGCGCGGGCAGGCGGTGCGGCGTGTGCGCCATGATCTGGCGCATCAGCTCCTTGGGCTCGCCCACGCTCACGCCGCCGATGGCGTAGCCGGGCAAATCCAGCTCCACCAGCGCCTGCAGCGACTCCAGCCGCAAATGCTCGAACATGCCGCCTTGCACGATGCCAAACAGTGCATTCGGGTTGCCCAGGCGCTCGAACTCGGCCTGCGAGCGCCGCGCCCAGCGCAGGCTCAGCTCCATGCTGGCGCGCGCCTCGGCCTCGGTCGTCACATGGCCGCTGGCTCCCTTGGCCGCAGCCGCACCATCGCCTTGCCAGTAGGGGGTGCACTCGTCGAACTGCATCGCGATGTCGCTGTCGAGCACGGTCTGGATTTGCATGCTCACTTCGGGCGACAGGAACAGCTTGTCGCCATTGACCGGGCTGGCAAACTGCACCCCCTGCTCGCTGATCTTGCGCATCGCGCCCAGGCTCCAGACCTGAAAGCCACCCGAGTCGGTCAGGATCGGGCGCGTCCAGTTCTCGAACCGGTGCAGGCCGCCGAAGCCTTGCAACACCTCCAGCCCAGGGCGCAGCCACAAGTGAAAGGTGTTGCCCAGGATGATCTGCGCATCCATGGCCAGCAAGCTCTGCGGCAACACCCCCTTGACGCTGCCGTAGGTGCCCACGGGCATGAACACTGGCGTCTCGACCGTGCCGTGGTTCAGGGTCAGGCGGCCGCGGCGGGCGTGGCTGGTGGGGTCGGTGCAGAGGATTTCGTATTGCAGCATGGGCGCGATTTTCGCCCAGCTGGGCGCGGTGGTGGCGCAACCGCACGGGTCGGCGGTGCGGGTCGACGCCAGTCCGGGCCTGCGCGCCGCAAATGTGGTTCGAATGCAACCGTCCAATGGTAGGATGGCGCGTAGGGGTTTTTGTTGCAGCCCGGGGCCGACCGCAGTGGGCCGGGGGCTGATCGCCCCACCGTCGCAGCATAAGCAAGCAAGAGGGAAGCCATGACCCAGTCACCGCCCCCCATTGGCGTGCAGCCGCCGCCCAGCAGGCCGCATCGCCAGTTCGACTGCTGGGTGCAGTCGCAGTTGTCGCGAGCGGCCATGGGTCTGTCGCCGATCTCGCTGGCGTTGGCGCAGGCCGATTGGCTCTGGCACCTGGCAGCCGCGCCCGGCAGGCAGCTCGAGCTGGCGCAAAGGGCGCTGGATCTGTCGGCACAGGCCGCGCGCAACCTCGGCAGCAAGGCACCCGCCACACCCGATCCCGACCCGCGCTTCACCGAACCCGACTGGCAGCAGTGGCCGTTCAAGGCGTGGCGCGAGGGTTTTCGGGCGCTGGATGACTGGTGGCGCGAGGCCGCACAAGTCGAGGGCATGAACCGGCACCATCAGCACCTGCTGGGGTTTTTTGCGCGCCAAGGCGTCGATGCCATGGCCCCGTCCAACTGGCCCTGGAGCAACCCGGTGGTGCTCAAGTCGGGCTTGCAGACGGCAGGACAGAGCTGGGTCAGGGGCGGTCAGCAATTTTTACAGGATGTGGCGGCGCAGCAACGCGCCAAGGACAACACCCCGCCCGAGCAACTCGATCCTCTGCCCTACGCCGTGGGCGAGCAGGTGGCCGTCACGCCGGGCCGGGTCATTTACCGCAACCGCCTGATCGAGGTCATCCAGTACCTGCCCAGCACCGAGCGCGTGCACCCCGAGCCGCTGCTGATCGTGCCTTCGTGCATCATGAAGTACTACATCCTGGACCTCTCGCCCGAGAACTCCATGGTGCGCTACCTGGTTGCGCAAGGCTACACGGTGTGCATCATTTCCTGGCACAACCCGGACGCCAGCGACCGCCAGCTCGGGATGCAAGACTACCTGCGCCTGGGGGTCATGGAGGCGTTGGCGGTGGTGCAGCGCAGCACCGGTGCCGAGCGCGTGCACACCTTGGGTTACTGCCTGGGGGGCACCTTCCTGGCGCTGGTGGCGGCGGCGCTGGGCCGGCGCCAAGCCGATCGCCAGCTGTCGGCGTTGCTGCAACGCCGCCGTGCCGACACCCTCTACGACCACCTGCCCACCCTGGCTTCGGTGACGCTGCTGGCGGCTCAGACCGATTTCAGCGAACCCGGCGAACTCGGCGTGTTCATCGACGACGACCAGCTCCAGACCCTGCGCACCACGATGGCGCGCACTGGCTACCTGTCGGGGCGGCAGATGGCGGGATCGTTCCAGTTCCTCAACTCGCGCGACCTGATCTGGTCGCGCAACACGCGCCGCTACCTGCTCGGGCAGGACGAAATCGGCAACGACATGATGAGCTGGAACGCCGACGTCACGCGCCTGCCCGAGCGCATGCACTCCGAATACCTGTCGTCGCTGTTCCTGAACAACGCGCTGGCGGCCGGCCACTACCGGGTCGATGGCCGCGGTGTGGCGCTGGTCGATATTCAGGCGCCGCTGTTCGTGGTCGGCACCGTGCGCGACCACATCTCGCCGTGGCGCTCGGTGTACAAAATCCACCTGCTCACCGACACCCCCATCACCTTCGTGCTGGCTGCGGGCGGGCACAACGCCGGCATCGTCTCCGAGCCTGGGCGGCCGCGGCGCAGTTACCAGATCGCCACCACCGTGCCGGCCGACGGCTGGATCGAGCCCGAAGTCTGGGCGGCGCAGGCCCCGCTGCGCGAAGGCTCATGGTGGGAGGCCTACCGGGATTGGTTGCAGGCCCACTCTGGCGCCAGGCAGGCGCCCCCCCCGATCCCGCCCGAGATGCAGCTCGGCGACGCGCCGGGCCTTTACGTCAAAGAGCGCTATGCAGACTGACGACGACCAAAAACACCTGCGGGCCGAGGCCGCCTTCATTGTGCGGCGCGAGGACTCGGTGCGCGAACTCAACCAGCGCATCGACCGCCTGGCGCATGCGCTGGCGCTGGACTTGCAGCAACCGGGCACCATCGACCGGCTCATCCGCCAAGTGAAAATCCCGGCCCCGCCCAGCAACGCCAGCCCGAGTTACAGCGGCCCGGAGCGGCGCGCGCGCGCGCCCGACGGCAGCAGCGAACGGCGGCGCAAGGACATCCTGTACTACGAACTGCGCGGTCTGGTGGTGTTGCGCTACGAGCTGGTGAGCGCCTTTGCCAGCCAGTTCGGCTCGCAGGTCATGATGCAGATGCTGGCCAGCGTGGACTTGCGCCCGTGGGACGTTGGACTGGATGGCGCTGCCGCCCACTCCGAGCCGCTGTCATCGTCCTGACGCCGGCGCCGGGCAGACTGCAGCTTGCACCTTGACCTCGACGCTTGCGCACCCATGACAACCGCTGCGACTGCGCTTCTGGCCGACGCCCCCGAATGGCTCGAAAACCTCACTTTCGACGAATTGCACCTCGGGCAGCGTGCGCAGTTGCAGCGCACCCTGAGCATGGCCGACATCGAGGCCTTTGCCGCCGTTTCGGGCGACACCAACCCAACGCACCTGGACCCGGTCTTTGCCCACGCCGACCAGACCCAGGGCGTGGTCGCGCACAGCATGTGGGGCGCGGCCCTGATCTCGGCCCTGCTCGGCACGCGCTTTCCTGGCCCAGGCACGATTTACCTGGAGCAGCAGCTCAGCTTCATGCGCCCGCTGCATTTGGGCGACACGCTCGACATCACGCTCAGCGTAGCCAGCCTGGATGCCGAGAAAAAGCGCGTAAGCCTGGACTGCGTGGCGCACAATCAGCACGGCGAGCTGGTGCTCCAAGGGCTGGCCAAGGTGCTGGCACCGACGCAAAAACTGCGCTTGCGCCGGCCCGACCTGCCGCACCTGCAGCTCTTCGACCCCCAATCCCGCTTTCGCGAGCTGCTGGCCTTGGCTGACGGCATGGCGCCGATGCGCTGCGCCGTCGTGCACCCGTGCGACGCCGGTTCGCTCAGCGGCGCGCTCGAAGCAGCGCAGCGCGGCCTCATGCACCCGGTGCTCATCGCGCCCGAGCGGCGCTTGCGCCAAGTGGCCGAAGAAGCCGGCCTGAGCCTGCAAGGGGTCGAGATCATCCCGGTGGCGCACAGCCACGAAGCCGCCGAGCGCGCCGCTGCGCTGGCGGCGGCGGGCGAAGTCGAAGCGCTCATGAAAGGCAGCCTGCACACCGACGAGCTCATCGCCGCCGTGCTGCAGCGGCGCGAACTGCGCACCGGGCGGCGCATGTCGCACGTGTTTCGCTTCGACGTGCCGCTCTACAGCAAACCCTTGCTCATCACCGACGCCGCGCTCAACATCCGCCCCGCTTTGAGCGAGAAAGTCGACATCATCCAGAACGCCATCGACTTCGCGCGCATCATGGGGCTGGAGCGCCCGCATGTGGCCATATTGTCGGCGGTCGAGACCGTCAACGCCGCCATCCCGTCCACGCTCGACGCCGCAGCCCTGTGCAAAATGGCGCAGCGCGGCCAGATCCGCGGCGGCGTGCTCGACGGCCCGCTGGCCTTTGACAACGCCATCTCGGCGCAGGCGGCGGCGATCAAGCACATCGACTCGGCCGTCTCGGGCCAGGCCGACATCCTGATGGTGCCGGACCTGGAAAGCGGCAACATGCTGGCCAAGCAGCTCGAATACCTGGCGGGCGCTACCGGCTCTGGGCTGGTGCTCGGGGCGCGCATTCCCATTGCGCTCACCAGCCGCGCCGACGGCCCGATGGCGCGCACCGCTTCGGCGCTGCTGGCGCTGTTGGTGGCCAACAACGCACGCCGCGACCAACCGCGCCGGGCTTGGGCAGACTGAGCCAACGCAGCCAGCGGGTGCAGCGGTCGCTGCGCGTGACCGCGCACAGCGCCTGGCCTCACATGCCGAGCGAGCGCAGCAGTTCGTCGGTGTCGCTGGCGGCAGCCGCCGGGGTCGGCGCGGGTCCGTTCTTGGCCTGCTCCATCAGCGCGTCCGGGTCCGGGGCCTCCTGCGGCTCAAAGCCATGCCCGAGTAGGTGATCGGGCTCTGCGTGGCCACACCCACCAGCACCTTGGTGACCGAGTTGCACAGGCTGGTGAGCAAGTCTTCGGTGTTGAAGACGGTTTCGCTGCGTTGCATGG